>NZ_JBBOVN010000001.1:0-2306827 GCF_038006585.1 Lactococcus sp. FSL W8-0209
AGTACCTAACATTGGCTTTCACGGTTTCCGTCATACTCACGCTAGTCTTTTGATGAACAACGATGTTAACCCTAAAGAGATACAAAGACGATTAGGACATGCTGATTATTCTATCACAATGAATACATATAGCCACCTTGCCAAAAGTAAAGAAAAAGAGACCGCTGAAAAGTTCAGCAGTATCTTAAAAGCATTATGATTTTTTGGTCGAACGTAGTAAAAAGCGTTAAAATTTGTGTTTATAATCTCTACAACCCTTATATACCAAGGATTAAAGCTCTATATTTTAACATAGTTCTATTCTAGCATAATCACTTTCATTCTTTTTATTCAAAATAATTCTTGTAATTTTTTTAAGTTAAACAAGATAATCATGTTATAATAATTTTAGTAGATGAAAGGAAGAAATTATGATTATCCGAGAACTTTGCCTTGAAAATTTTACCAAAATTCCTCAAGCGCTTCAAGCCGGCGTTGAGAGAATTGAACTTTGCGACAACCTCGCAGTTGGAGGAACCACTCCTTCTTATGGTGTCATTGAAGAAGCTGCCAAATATGTTGCCGAAAGTAAGACAACTCTTGCTGTCATGATTCGTCCTCGCGGTGGTAATTTTGTTTATAATTCTCATGAACTTAAAATTATTGAGACTGATACACTTAAAGCTGTTGAAGCTGGTGCCCAAAACATTGTATTTGGTGCCCTTACTCCTGACAATGAAATAGATACTGACGCACTTGAAACAGTGAGCATTGCCGCACAAGGGCTCCCAATCACTTTCCACATGGCTTTTGATGAAGTAGCTGATCAAGAAAAAGCAATTGACCAACTTGTCGAATTTGGCGTAGATAAAATTTTGACGCACGGTGGGCCACTTGACCAACCCTTAAATACTGACAAACTTAAAAGTCTTATTGACTATGCTAAGGGTAAAATTAACATTATTATTGGTGGGGGTGTCAATGCTGAAAACTTTGAAAACCTCGCTCAATTAACTGGAACAAATTATGTTCATGGTACAAAAATTATCAAATTATAAATAAAAAGTTACTGACAGACATTCTATCAGTAACTTTTTTATTTATTTTTAAGTCGGAATCTAACATAAAATTTTGTCAGTAAAAAGTTCGTAAGTAATATAATCAAACTCAAGAAAAATGGTCGAACAAAAATTAATGACAGAATCAATTCAACAATTGTCACAAACATCATCACTCTAAAAATAAGCACCCGTAAGCCAGCTGTTTTAGCCGCTTTTTTCAGTGGATAAATTCTTGTTAAAAGTTGATAATCAAAAGCCGTTTGTAATGATAAAAGTTGAAAAATAAGCAAATAGTTAAATACAACCAGCATAATAATGGCAACAATTCCATTATTAATAAAAATCATCGCTAAAATTGACAAAATAAGTAAACGAATCGTTAAACCAAGATAATCTCCTGAGCGTAAAAAACTTCTTGTAAATAGATACTCATAAGTTCTTTTTGTTTTCGTCAGTAGAAAATCAAGATATTTCCGACGATGACTGTGTGATTTAAGTCCCTTAACATTCGTAAACAGTGAAAATAATCTTAAAGTTCCTGTTTTTCGTCCTTCTTCTAAATCAATCAAGAAAGCCCAATCCAAAAGTCCACTTTTTTGAGAAGTCCAAATTTTGTAAGCCAACCAAGCCGCTTTGATTGCGACAAGTAAGACGAACCAAAGGACTAAGAAAATAGGATTAAATCTTAATAATGGAGCAGCAATCAAAACCAAAAGTGCTGACACAACTGCTGGAATAATCAAAGAGCGGATTAAACATTTTACTAAATATGCCCGAACTTCCATTTCTTTTGTCAGAAAAAAAACTTTATCTGGACTCTCAATAAATGTTGCCAAACGTCCCACAATTTGACTAGCCAAACTGACCAAAACAACTAAAATAATTTTGCCCCATAAATTCAGCTGATGAATTTGTAGAAAGTTAATGTACTGAACCACCAAAGCTCCTAATAAAATCATCAGGAACAAAACAAAATGGTCATTAAATACATAACGAAGATATTTTATATTTTGCTTATACCAAAGGTTACGTCGTTTTTTAAAAATTTCATTCATTTGACTTTCCTGCCTCTACAACTTCTTTAGAGTTTGGAATATTTCCTTTTGTTAAGGCAAGATAAATTTCATCTAAACTTGCCTTAGGCTGATTAAATTGAGTCCGTAATTCTTCTACTGTTCCAAAAGCAACAACTTGACCTTCATGCAAAACAATAAATTTATCACAGAATTTTTCAGCTGTGGACAAGATATGTGTACTCATTAAAATCGAACTTCCTGATTTTTTCATGTCAATCATCAAGTCAATCAAATCCTGAATCGCAAGCGGATCAAGTCCCATAAAAGGTTCATCAACAATATAGAGCGAAGGTTCCACTAAGAATGCGCAGATAATCATCACTTTTTGTTTCATCCCTTTTGAAAAATTCACAGGGAACCAATCTAATTTATCACTCAAGCGGAAAGTTTCTAATAATTTTTCAGCACGTTCAAAAGCCAAGTCAACAGAAATCCCGTAAGCTAAAGCTGTCACTTCAATATGTTCACGCAAAGTCAATTCTTCATATAAACTTGGTGTTTCTGGAATGAAACCAATTTTTCTACGATAGCCTTCTAAATCTTGTTGTAAAGTTAAGCCGTCTAATTCAATTTGTCCAGAATAAGGAGTCAAAAGTCCAATAATTTCTTGAATTGTTGTCGATTTTCCTGCCCCATTTAAACCAATGAGTCCAACTAACTCACCTTCTTTAATTTCAAAATTAAGGTCTTTTAAGACAGGATGCCCCAAATAGCCACCTGTTAGATTTGTTACTTTTAACATACATTCCTCTTTTCAATCTTATTCTATATTTATTATTGAAGTCATTCTTAAAATACGTTGCGCATAGCTCGGATTATCATCATCCTCGGCGATAACTTCTTTTAAGTCATCAAGATTATCTGTAATAATTCCATCTACTCCATTGAACATCTGTTCTCTCATATCCGTTTCGTCATTGACCGTCCAAGCAAAAACCATCTGCTCTCTTGCCTGAGCTTTATCCACAAAACTACTATTGAGTGTTGTGGCCTCCATGGTATAGGCCGACATCTTAGTTTGTGAGAAAAGTAAGTTGAACGGAAGGATGAAACTCACTTTAATCTTAGGATTAATTTTTTGTTCAATTAAAAGAGCATTATAATCTAAAGAATGAATCATAGCCTTATCTTTTAAAAGACGTGCACCATATTTTTTACTAAAATTTTCAACCATCTTTGGAGAATCAAATGGAGATACTTTAATCTCAACCAGTAATTTTTGGTTAACTTTTTCAGCAGCCGCTAAATAATCATCAAAACTTGGGATTAAAGCCTTTTTACCATTTTCCGAAACAACTGTATTCGTCAATTCTGCTAAGGTAAGTTTTTGTGGCGGAGTATCAATTCCAGCTAAATCTTTTAAAGTTGGATCATGGAAAACAACAAATTGATGGTCTTTTGTTTCCTGAATATCCATTTCAACATAATCTGGTTTTGATTTAGCCGTAGCTTGCATGGCTGGAATTGTATTTTGCACCCCATTTTCTTCATCAACTCCCCGATGTGAAATGGTTAAAGGGACAGTATCCATAAATCCTTCAACATAAGTCCAGCTCACTAAAGCAAAAATTAAAACAGCTAAAGTAGAAAAAATTATTTTATATTTTCTTCTAACTTTCGGAGATTTTTTTACTACTTCTGAAATTTCAAAGGCTTCCAAGTCAGCTTCTCTTATCAAGTAACTAAAAAGCATGACCAAACTCAAGGTAGATATAATAGAGCTTCCCAACCAAATCAAATCCAGTATTGACACTGCTCCCACAAGAGCAAAAGAAGTTTTATCCAAATAATCTTGGGCAAAGTAGCCGCCCATAAAAAGAAGCCCCTGCATTATTATACTAAATAAACCGATAAGTCCAAAATAAACAGATAGTCTGAAAAAATTTCTAACTCCTTTTGTTCGTTTTAAACTTTCTTTTATTGCTACTTTCAATGATTTACCTTTTAAAATCATCAGTGGAAGAGTCAAAATTAAACGGGTACTAATCCAAAATGTTATAGCATAAAATAGGAAAAAAATTAGCATATTTTGCCAACTTTTAAAGAAAAATTCAAATGTAAAAACAGGAATTTTAATTTTCGACAAAAGTGGCGTACTAAAAACATAACGTCCAAAAGGAATAATTAATAGAAAATAAAATACGAAAAAGACTAATTGTTGAATTCTGACATTTTTAAGATCCGAAATAACTTGCCTAAATAAACTTTTTAAACTAAAAGTTCTCGCCTGAATCAAACGAATTCCTTGAAACTGAACGATGAATTGCAGATAAACCAAAAAGATGAGCACAAACAAGACAACTACGAGCCCCAAAACTCCTAAGAAATGCTGCTGAAACAAGTTTCCAAGATTATTATAAGAAACATAAGGAATTCCACTAACTCGCATAATAAGCTCAGAAATGGATTCTAAAAGTGGAATAATAACAAGTGTGATGACTATAGTTGCTCCAACAAAAATCGAAAGATATTCAAACCAAAACTTAAAAAACTCTCGCAAATATTTAAAAATCAAACCAAGTGGCCGATTAGCATTCTTTTTCTTCTTAGCTTTTTTTCTCACCATACTCCTAAACTCCCCCATACTTTCTCTAAACAGAAGAATAATTTTCATTACATTATATCAAATTTATAAAATAAAAAATGCTTAGATTTAAGTTATAATAAATAAAAGTTTTATTTATTATAACATATTTGAATTTCCCTTTTTCGGCAATTTCCTTACGATTTAGTAAGTTTCAGCATTATTACTGGGATTTTTAGCTTATTTATAATATAATCTAAGTATATTATAAGTTTTGACTTTGAGTAAAGAGTCATTATTACTACTGGAGGACCTATCAAATGGAAGATTGTATTTTTTGCAAAATTATCGCTGGTGAAATTCCTAGCACCAAAATTTATGAAGATGATGATGTTCTTGCCTTCCTTGATATCACTCAAACAACTAAAGGGCATACATTAGTGGTTCCCAAAAAACATTATCGCAACATTCTTTCAATGACAGGCGAACAATCAGCTGAACTTTTCAGCAAGGTCCCTTTTATTGCCAACAAAATTGTTAATAATCTTCATGCTAAAGGGATGAACATTTTACAAAATAACGAAGAAATCGCTGGTCAAACTGTTTTCCATACTCATATTCACCTTATTCCTCGTTTTGATGAAAATGATGGTTTCGTTGGAAAATTCACTGCTCATGATTATGATTTAGCTGAAATTGCTAAAGAAATCAATGACCAATAAAAGGACATTACTATGATTGAATTATTTAAAGACTTAAAAAATATCATTGGCGAGTTGTCAGAAGAAGTCAACACGATGAAAGTAAATGTGGAACGTGTTCAAGAAGAAGGTATCAAAGCCGAAAAAGTTGGAAAAGATATTCAAAAAAAAGTAGATGAATTTCAAATTTCCATCCAACCTAGAGTTGAAAAAATTAATGAACTTGTTAATCAAATAAATAAAAGAGTTGAATAATTTCAACCCTTTTATTTTTTTGATTTTTCTTGATGTTTATAAAACTGTCTCCCCCAGAAAATCCCCAATAATTGGGACAAGACAAAACTAACAACTATGACCAGCATTTTTTCGACATCATGATGTTGAATGTAAGTAAAGGTATGTTGTGAAAAATATAGAATACTTATGAATATAATATTAATAATATTCATTCCAATAATTCGCCAATGTCTTCCTTTGGTACTTTCCCAAAAACTGATAAAAAGAATGAGAATGGTAACGACCTCTAATCCAATCAGCGTCAGGTTTAGAACTTGAAAAAGATAGGCAATTGCAAAGATAATTGTTGTATAAGCCCATATAAATAATAACATACCTCATTCTAGCATGTTTTTTTATATTCTACAATAAATAAAAAAAGAGAAAAATATTTTTCTCTTTTTTATTGTTATTAGAATGATGCAGAATCAACTTTAACACCAGGACCCATTGTAGTTGTAACAGAAAGGTTTGTGATGTAAGCTCCTTTAGATGCAGCAGGTTTAGCAGCTGCAATTACAGAGTTCAAAGCTTTAAAGTTTTCAACAAGTTTTTCTGTATCGAATGAAACTTTACCGATTGGAACATGAACGTTACCAGCTTTGTCAGCACGGTAGTTAACTTTACCAGCTTTTGATTCTTCAACTGCTTTAGTTACATCCATAGTAACTGTACCAGTTTTAGGGTTTGGCATCAAGTTACGTGGTCCGAGGACACGTCCAAGACGTCCAACAACAGCCATCATATCAGGTGTTGCGATAACAACGTCGAAGTCCAACCATCCACCGTTGATTTTAGCAACGAGTTCATCAGAACCAACGAAGTCTGCACCAGCTGCTGTAGCTTCTTCAGCTTTCGCACCTTTAGCGAAAACGAGAACACGAGCAGTTTTACCAGTACCGTTTGGCAATACCATTGCTCCACGGATTTGTTGGTCAGATTTTTTAACGTCGATGTTAAGGTTGTAAGCAACTTCTACAGTTGCATCAAATTTTGCAAATGAAGTTTCTTTTGCAAGTGCTACAGCTTCTTCTACGCTGTATAATTTAGTTGCGTCGATTTTTTCAATCGCTGCGCGCAATGCTTTACTTTTTTTAGCCATTTCTATTTTCTCCTTGTGGTAATATCGGTTGTCTGTCTTCCTTGTTGCGTTTGAAAATTCGCTCTGATGCGCTCAAAGGAAAATATTCCCCTCCAAACACGGTCTTTATACTAAACGTCGGAAGCTATTTTCTCGCTCCTCGCCGCTCAGATGAACTAATAGTACTTTTATAACAACAAGAGTAACAGCCTTCCACTAAATGTGTGGATTGCATGTGTGACTTTTTCTGAATTTACAATATGTAAATCTCGAAAATTTAGTCGAAGTACGAGGCGACAGGTTCCGAAGCCTACCTAAGTAGGTGAGGGTTCTGTCAACGAAGTAATTCGTCTAAATTTTTAGTCAGTAACAGTGAATCCCATAGATTTTGCAGTACCTTCAATCATTGACATTGCAGTTTCAACTGATGACGCGTTAAGGTCAGGCATTTTGAGTTCTGCAATTTCTTTGATTTGTGCTTTTGTAACTGAAGCAACTTTTGTTTTGTTAGGTTCACCAGAACCTTTTTGAACGCCTGCTGCTTTTTTCAAAAGAACTGCTGCTGGAGGAGTTTTTGTGATGAATGTAAATGATTTGTCATCATAAACTGAGATAACAACTGGGATGATCATACCAGCTTGGTCAGCTGTACGAGCGTTGAATTCTTTTGTGAATCCCATGATGTTAACACCTGCTTGACCCAAAGCTGGTCCAACTGGTGGAGCTGGTGTTGCTTTACCGGCAGGGATTTGTAATTTAACGAGTTTTTCTACTTGTTTAGCCACGATAAATTCTCCTTATATTTTGTTTTCGTGATGTGGTATGATGCTGTATTTTACAGCTTCCACGCCGTGCATGTGAAAATTCACATACCTGAGTATTTTATCAAAAAAAAGGACTGATGTCAACTTTTCTTTGTTTACGAAAGGTTAATTTTCTTGATGACTATCAATTTTTTTAAGTTGCAAGTAATCTATAATAGAACTATCAAACCAAGAAAGGTTAACTCATGAAACTTCAAGCTTTACTAAAAAAATATAGTAATCAATTGACTGGTCTTTCAGCCTTATTAATTTTAATCGCTTATAGTGGAAAATATCTTTTGAATTCTTATTTTCTTTGGGCCTTTGCACTCTTATTAGCTACATTTATTGGTCTCGTCCCAATTGCTTTTCAAGCAGTCCAAGCACTTAAATTCAAACAAGTTTCAATTGAATTATTGGTATCAATTGCTGTTATTGCTGCTCTTTTTATTCAAGAGTATGAGGAGTCAGCAATTGTTACTTTTCTTTTCGCATTCGGAGCTTTTTTGGAAAAGAAAACTTTAGAAAAAACACGTTCTTCCATTAAATCTTTGACAGAAATTGCTCCCTCAACCGCTCTTCGGATTTCTGGAGAAGTCATTGATATTGATGATGTCAAGATTAATGACGAATTATTAGTAAAAACTGGCGCTCAAATTCCTGTAGATGGCTCTATTTATGAGGGGGCTGGTTTTGTCAATGAATCAAGTATTAGTGGGGAGTCCGCTGAAATAAAAAAAGGAGTCGGAGATAAGGTTTTTGCTGGAACGCTTCTTGAAAATGGAACTCTTTTGATTCAAGCTGAAAAGGTAGGAGAGGATACCACCTTTGGTAAAATTATTGAATTAGTGGAAGAAGCCCAAGATACAAAATCCTCTGCTGAAAAATTTATTGACCGTTTCGCAAAATATTATACTCCTAGTGTTTTAGTTCTCTCTTTTTTAATTTTCATTGTCAGTCAAGATATCAAGTTGGCAATTACTTTATTAGTTTTAGGTTGTCCGGGTGCCCTTGTCATTGGACCTCCTGTCAGTAATGTCGCAGGGATAGGGAATGGAGCCAAAAAGGGAATTTTAATTAAAGGTGGAAATATCATGACTAATTTTAGTCAGACTGACCTGCTTCTTTTTGACAAAACGGGAACACTTACCAAAGGAAAGACTCAGGTCTCCATTACTAAAAATTATGGCGCTTCTACCGAACTTATCAACCAAGTCGCTATGCTTGAAAGTCAATCAGATCACCCTTTAGCTAAGGCAATCATTGATGAAATCGGTGAATTTACCAAAGTACCTCTTCAAAATATCGAAGTCATAAAAGGACAGGGGATTTCTGCTGACCATTTATTGATTGGAAACGAAAAACTCCTTGAAAATCATAAAATTTTTTTAAACGCTCAACAAAAAAATGATTTAATGAAACTTCAAAAACATGGACTTTCAACAGTATTAATTGCTGATGATAAGGTGCGTTTACTTTATGGAATTACTGACGAAATCCGACCAAATGTAAAAGAAACATTGACCAGACTCAAAAAACAAGGAATTAAAGAGCTGATAATGCTGACAGGCGATAATGAAAGTACCGCTCAATCAATTGCACAACAAGTGGGAATCAGTCAGGTTTACGCCAATCTCCTACCTGAAGACAAGGCAAAAATCGTGCAAGACTATAAACTAGCTGGTAAAAAAGTAGCATTTATAGGCGACGGTATTAATGATAGCCCTAGTATTGCACTTGCCGATGTGGGAATCGCAATGTCATCTGGGACTGACATCGCCATTGAAACTTCAGATATTGTCCTTATGAGTTCTAATTTTGATAACCTTTCTTATGCTCATTCCCTTGCAAAAAGTACAAGGAAAAATATGAGACAAAATATTTTAATTGCTCTCTTTGTTGTAATCTTTCTTCTTTCCGGATTAATCTTGGGGAATAGTTCAGGATTTATTGGACAATATGTCAATATGGCGACTGGAATGTTTGTCCATGAAGCAAGTATTTTATTGGTTATTCTCAACGCAATGCGTTTAATTCCTCATAAAAAAATACTATCCAAAAATTTTCCTGTCGCAAATGACTAAAAATAAGGTTATAATTAAAGAAAATCTTTCAGGAAAAATATCTACTCAAATAAGGAGAATAAAATGACTTTAGATAATCATCATTGTGTCCAATTAGTTCCACTCTTTGAAAAACTTGCTGAACAAGATTTAACTAAGGTCGAAAAAATTGTTGAACACAAAAAAATTAAAAAAGGTGAAATTATTATTAGCCCTGACAAAGAGCCTTTATTAGTCATTGTAGCTCAAGGTGCACTTAAAATTTCACAACTTTCACAAAGTGGCAAAGAGCAACTTTTAAGAATCATCGAAGCAGGCGATTATGAAGGCGAAGGAGCCTTACTTGGCGTGACTAACGGACAACTTTATGGTCAGGCTATGATTGATTCTACGATTTGTTTCTTGCGTCAATCTGATTTTGAGACATTATTAACGACTTATCCTAGTCTTTCATTACAACTTTTAAAACTTAATGCTAAAAAATATCTAGCTGCTGAGCACCAAGCAGGATTTTTGGCACTAGATGATGTTGAAGCACGTCTTGCACATTACTTTTTGAATCTATCTGCCACTTCTGATAGCCTTTATTTTGAAATTCCAATGAAACTCAAGGAGCTTGCCAATTATATCGGAACCAGTCCAGAAACAATTTCACGTAAAATCAAGGTTTTTGAAGAAAATAAAATTATTAGCCGTCAAGGACGAATGATTAAACTTTTGGATAAGGAAAAACTAGAAGATGATTTTGCTTAAAAATTTTACAAAAAAATAGAGTGAGTCAACTCTATTTTTTTAGAAAATATTTCCAAATTACTTTAATTTAAGCTTCTAAATAACTTTCCCAAATATTATCAAACAGGGTAAGATTAAAATAAAATGGGGCTTGGGTTTCTAAATAAGTCGAAATTTCATCAAAATCTTTAGACTGTTTTGGAAAAAGCGGATCTTGAAAAACTAAATTTGCAAGACGAGTTGCATCATCTTTTTCTACTGGTGCGCGATGGCGCATAAGGTAATTATAAAAAGTCATTTTCTCTTTCTATTATCATTAAGTCGGAAAATTAATTATTTTTCCCATTGTTTTTCCAAAAAATCATGACGAATTTTACTTGATTGAGCATAATCTTCTGGATTTTTTTTGTAAAATCCTTGATGGTAGTCTTCTGCTGGCCAGAATTTTTGAACGGCTTCAATACTTGTCACAATAGGTGAATCAAAATTTCCGCTGGCTTGCAATTGCGCTTTGCTTTCTTTGGCAATTTTTTCTTGTTCTTCGTTTTCAACAAAAATGACTGGACGATAGTTATCCCCACGGTCTTCAAATTGACCAAAAGCATCTGTTGGGTCCGTGAGTGTCCAATAAAGTTCAACAAGACTTTGATAGGTAATTTTACTATTATCAAAAATAATTTCTACTGCTTCTGTATGACCAGTCAAGTGTTTTTTTACTTGTTCATAAGTTGGATTTTCAACATTTCCACCTGTATAGCCACTTATCACAGATAAAATCCCTTCTCGTTCTTCAAAAGGTTGAACCATACACCAAAAACATCCACCTGCAAATATTGCTCTTTCTGTTGCCATTATTTCTCCTTCACTTTGTTTGTCTTGTGAAATATTATAGCATAGCTCAAAAAAAAGTAGCCAATTAAGCTACTTTTTTACTGACAGAAATTTTTATAAGTCATCAGACTGACAGAATTTACTGACAAATGCTTTTAAATTAAGCTTAGTATTTCTAAAGAAGCTGTCAGTAAATTATTCTCCGATTAATTCTGTTCCCTCTGGACTTTGTTTGATTTTTTTAGCTTTCATCAAACCACCAAGCGCTTTTTTGAATTGTCCTTTTGAGATTCCAAAAGTTGCTTTTATTTCATCTGGATTTGATTTGTCATTAAATGCCATTTTCCCGCCCATTGATTGAAGATAAGCTAAAATCATTTGGCTATCAGCATCAAGCATTTCATAAGCACGTGGTTTTGCTGACAGATTTAGACTACGGTCTTCTTTTCTAAAACCAATAACACGAACTTGAAGTTCTTGACCGACACGTGGGACTGAGAAACGTTCATTTGGATGAATAAATCCTAGCATATTGTTGTCAGGCAAATAAACAAATGTTCCTGATTCTTTATTTCGATAAACAATTGCTCGTAAATCTTGGTTTTGCATGTTGTCATAACCAGGACCTGCAAGATTCCAGAAATCTTCATGCCAAGCTAAATGACCCCAAATCCGCTCTTTTCTGTCAATAATTAATTTCACATAAAGTTGGTCACCAACTTTTGGCCATTGGTCTTTTTCGAGTGGCAAATCATCAAGAGAGACAACCACATCTTTTCCTGGTAAACCTGTGTCAACAAAGGCACCAAGGTCCTTACGAACAGCTGTTACCGTTCCCCAACCATAATGCTCATTTGTTGCTTTTTGTTCCAAAGTCGTCAAACGACGATGGTCATCTTTATCCACATAAACAAAACCAGTTACCACATCGCCAACTGTATGTTCACCTTCTGTTTTATCTAAACGTAATAAATCTTCTCCCTTTTGGAGAAAATAGAAACGTTCACTTTCTTCCACGATTATCGCGGAGATTGTTTGTCCAATAATACTCATTTGTACCTCTTTATAAAATGTGATTGAGAGACTATTTGTCTCTGTTTAATTGATATTTCCTTCGTAAATCCGTGATTTTTCACCCCAAGGATGATAGCCGTCAGCTAGATGATGAAAATCAAAGCGCTCATAGAAATCAGCAAAATCCGTTGCAAGATAAAGTTTATCAAAATCAAAAGTTCTGCAATCTTCTTTTACTGCTTCAATCAACAGACCAGCAAGACCTTGCTTTCGAAATTTTTCTTCAACATAAAGTGCACAAAGCCAAGGATATAAGTCCATTCGACTAATAAAATCATTGCTAATCAGTCCACAACCCGCAATAATTTTTCCTTCATCAACAATCAGATACCACTGAGGAATGTTTTTGTTACTCTCTAAACTATGCTTCAAACAGTCATCATATACAGGGTTACTGTCCGTATTTCCCCATTTTTCCTGAAAAAATCGAATTGCTTCTTTGAGATAAGACGGTTGCTCTCTAAGTTTGATTAGTTCTCTCAAATTTATCCATCCTGACAGATTTTTGATGTAAAAACGGCTCAATGGAGCCGTTAATGCTTTTACAGATTACTTTATTTGTTAGATTGTTCTACTTAGATATCCAACAATTCTTTTTCTTTAATTGATGCAAGACGGTCTGCTTCTTTAACTGCGTCATCAGTCACTTTTTGAATGTTGTTTTCAAGATCTTTAAGATCATCTTCAGTGATTTCTTTTGCTTTTTCTGATTTCTTAGCAGTGTCCATTGCATCACGACGGATATTACGGATCGCTACTTTTGCTGATTCAATATATTTACCCATTTCTTTGACAAGTTCGCGACGGCGTTCTTCTGTCAGCATTGGGATAACTAAACGAATCACAGAACCATCATTTGCTGGTGTAATCCCAAGATCTGATTCATACAATGCTTTTTCAATATCTTTCAAGATTGATTTATCAAAAGGAGTAACCATCAATACGCGCGCTTCTGGAATTGTGATTGACGCTAATTGATTGAGTGGTGTTGGTGCGCCGTAGTAAACAACTTGAACACGGTCAAGAAGACTTGCGTTGGCACGACCAGCTCGGATATGTCCTAAATCACGTTGTAAACTTCCTAATGATTGTTTCATCCGGTCTTGAGCTGTTGTAACAATTTCGTTTGCCATTTTATTTCCTTTTTCTACTTTTAATTCTTCTATTTATTTTACTGACAGAAACTTTGTCAGAGATAAGCGTTAGTATTTTAATGATTACAGTTATGCTAGTATTTCCATCAGTAATTTTTTAATGAATAAATTTACTGACAGCTTTTTTTGTAAGTAAATCTTATTCAACCGTTGTTCCGATTTCTTCACCACGAACGACACGTGTAATATTTCCAGCTTCATTCATGTTGAAAACAACAAGTGGAATATGATTATCCATTGACATTGTTGAAGCCGTACTGTCCATTACTTGCAAGCCTTTGGTAATAACATCCATATGTGTCAAATGTTCAAATTTAATAGCATCAGCAACTAATTTAGGGTCAGCATTATAAACACCATCAACACCATTTTTAGCCATTAAAATGACATCAGCATTAATTTCCGCAGCACGTAATGCAGAAGTTGTATCAGTTGAGAAGTAAGGCGAACCAGTTCCCCCAGCAAAAATGACAACACGTCCCTTTTCTAAATGGCGTTCAGCACGACGACGAATATAAGGTTCAGCAACAGCTTTCATCTCAATGGCTGTCATCACTCGTGTGTCAACCCCAATATTTTCAAGAGCACTTTGAATGAACAATCCATTTTGAATTGTTGCAAGCATTCCCATGTAATCTGCCTGAGCACGCTCCATTCCGGCTTTCTCACCAGTAACTCCACGCCAAACATTACCACCACCGCAAACAATCGCAAGTTCTGCGCCCAAATCATGGACTTCTTTGAGTTCTTCAGCGACAGCTTTTGCTGTTTCAGGGTCAAATCCGAAACCTTTTTCGCCTGAGAGGGCCTCTCCCGAAAGTTTTAACAGTACGCGTTTATATTTAATTTCAGCCATATTGCACCTATTCTATTATATTTTCTCTATTTTACCATAAAATGCTCACGAAAAAAAGACTAATCAAAGCCTTTTTAGAAACTATCATGATGTCAATAAACCCAGATGTCCCAACAACTGAATAAGTAAATAAATCACAAAAAGAATCCCCGCAATCCAAAAGATTAAATTAAGACTTTTAAAACCTTGCCAAATTGGGTGCTTGATTTCTTCTAACTCTTTCAATTTTTCCGGGTCCAGACTGTCAACATGTTTAATACTGTGTTTCCAAAGCATTTCAGCAGGAATCACCGATTTATTAAGTAACAAATCTCCATTAGGTTCAATCTTAATCTCATTTCCAATCCATGAAACCATTCCTCCAAGAAACAAATTTGCGCCATACGTCTTTTTTAACTTACTCACATCAAAAGGATTCATCAGCAAATCAATTTGCTCATGAACAGGATAATATCGAACTTGTCCATTATCAAATTCCAAACGTAAACGCACTCCTGGCAACATTTCAGCTTTTGTAACTTTTGGTAAATCCTCCATAACCTTCCCTCCATTTACTCTAATTATAACGCTTTCTTTTATAGAAGACAAACCATTTGTCAAAACTTTACTGACAGCTTTTTCATAAATAAAAAAATTTACTGACAAATTTCTGTCAGTAAATTTTATCTAATTATTTAGCAGCTTCAACATCACGAGCAATAACCAATTCTTCGTTTGTTGGCACAACAAGTACTTTCACTTTAGACTCTGGTTTAGAAATGATACCAAATGCTCCACGAACATTTTTACTTTCATCAATTTCCATGCCAAACCAAGAAAGTCCATTAACTACATCAGTCCGAACAGCTGTATCATTTTCACCAACACCAGCCGTGAAAATAAGAGCATCAACCCCATTTAACACTCCAAAATATTGGGCAATAAATTTCTTGAGACGGTCAACATACATTTCATAAGCAAGAATCGCCTTAGGATTTCCTTTAGCCACAGCTTCTGAAAGATCACGCATATCACTTGAGAGTTCTGACACCCCAAGAACTCCAGATTCTTTATTGAGAATGTCAATCACATCTTGAGCATTTCTAAGGCTTGGGTCGCTCTCTAACATATAAGGAATGACTGAGGCGTCCATTTCACCTGCACGTGTTCCCATCATTACACCAGCAAGTGGTGTAAATCCCATTGAAGTATCAACAGATTTTCCAGCTTCAATTGCTGTAATTGAAGCTCCATTTCCGATATGAGCCGTAATTAGCTTCAAATCTTCCAATGGTTTTCCTAAGACTTTTGCCGCTTCTTGGGCGACATACATGTGTGACGTTCCATGTGCTCCATATTTTCTGATTGAATAATCTTCATAATATTTTGTTGGAATAGGATAACGATAAGCCTTTTCTGGCAAAGTACTGTGAAAAGCAGTGTCGAAAACTGCAACTGCAAGTGCATCTGGTAATAGCCGTTGAAAAGCTTCAATCCCTAAAACATTAGCAGGATTATGCAAAGGAGCCAAAGTTGAAAGATTTTTAATCTCAGCCAAAACCTCAGGACTAATAACCGTAGAAGTTTTGAAAAATTCCCCACCTGCAACAACACGATGGCCAATTCCTGTGATTTCGCGGAATTCATGAATTAATTTAAAGTGAATTAATTCATCCATTAATAACAAAACAGCTTGACGATGGTCAACAATTTCTTGTTTTCTAACGTGTTCTTCATTGTTAAATTTAGTTGTTGAGATTGAGCCAGACAAACCAATACGTTCAAAAATTCCTTTAGCAATCACGGTTTCTTCCGGCATTTCGTAAAGTTGCCATTTTAATGACGAGGAGCCTGCATTGACAGCGAGCGTTTTTTCCATACTTACTCTCCTTAATGTATGCGTTTTATTCTTAAAATTATATCATATTTTATGTCTGATTTCATTTCTCCTCCCTCAAGGATTCCCAGAACTTATCATTTTATGTCATTTTAAAAATAAAAAAGATTTTGTTTTAGAACAAAATCTTTTAATTAATTATTTTTTAAGTGCTTCAACATCACGAGCAATTACAAGCTCTTCGTCAGTTGGAATCACAAAAACTTTTACGCGTGAATGAGGTGTTGAAATTTCTCCCTCGACGCCAAAGACATTTTTCTCAGGGTCAACTTCAATTCCAAACCAAGTCAATCCAGAAAGAATTGCTTCACGAACAGGAACCGAATTTTCACCAATACCAGCGGTGAAGACAAGAGCATCAGCCCCATTCAAAACGGCCAAATATTGACCAATAAATTTTTGAATTCGATCAACATACATCTCGAATGCAAGTTTTGCATCAGTATCTGTATCTTTAGCAGCAATGATATCACGCATATCTGATGAAATACCAGATACACCATAGAGACCAGATTCTTTGTTCATCATATCAACAACACCTTGAGCATCTTTTAACTCAGAGTCATTTTCAATAAGGTATGGAAAAACAGAAGGGTCCATTTCACCTGTACGTGTTCCCATCATTACTCCAGCAAGTGGTGTGAATCCCATCGAAGTATCAATTGATTTCCCACCTTTTACTGCTGTCAGTGATGCGCCATTCCCGATATGAGCAGTGATAATTTTAGTTTCTTCAATTGGTTTTCCAAGTAATTTTGCAGCTTCTTGTGAAACATACATGTGTGAAGTTCCATGAGCCCCATATTTACGGACAGCATAATCTGTATAATATTTTTTAGGCAATGGATAACGGAATGCTTTTTCAGGCATCGTTGTATGGAAAGCTGTATCAAAAACTACTACTGAAGTTGCATCAGGCAGTAAGTTCAAAAAAGCTTCAATTCCTGCAGCATTTGCTGGATTATGCAAAGGAGCAAGAGCTGACAAATCTTTAACTTGTTGCAAAACTTCTGGTGTAACAACTGTTGATTTTTGGAAAATTTCACCTCCAGCAACCACACGATGTCCTACACCTGTAATTTCAGTAAATTCCTCTACTATTTTCAATCGTTTTAAATCTTCAAGTAAAACTTCTACTGCTTCTGTATGATTTGGAATGTCAAAAACGCGTTCTTCTTTTTGCTCACCAAATTTGACGGTCACAATCGAATCTTTCAAACCAATTCGTTCGATTAATCCCTTGGCAAGAACTTTTTCTTCTGGCATTTCATACATTTGCCATTTCATAGATGATGAACCAGCGTTAACTGCTAATGTTTTGGTCATGTTTAATAAACCTTCCTTGAATTTGAAATACGGTTAAATTATAACACAATTACAATTCCTTTTGTGTTTTTCGGTCATGATTCACGAGCTTAATTCAAGATGTAGTTTTTAAAATAAAAAACGTTTTCAAATTCAATCATTTTCATACATTTTAACCAAAAAAATTACTGACAGAACCTGTCAGTAATTTCAATCTTATAATTTTACAATTTTTGTAAATTCTTCCATAAAGACTTCTAAACTTTCTCTGTCTGTCAGTGAAGACAAAGGGTGAGCAAAAGTTGCATGTGCAGCCGGTCCCTTTTTCAAAACATAAATCGCCTTAGCATCAGCATTAAAAAGTGATTTTGGTAAAGTGATGACAGCCATCACACTCCCATGTTTACTAATCCACTCCTTTAATAGAGGTCCTTGAGGACTTGTCAGTAAATCTTCTGGAGCTAGGAAAATGGCAAAAGAACCCTCTTTTAAATAATTAAATGATTGCTCAATCAAAAGATGATGAGCAAAAGTATGTCCGTCAGTAGTCGCAACTTCAAAATTCTTTGCAACTTCATCATCTGGATAAAAACCAATTGGTAAATCACTGACAACAACGTCAGCAGGTTCCATCAAACGCTTTTGTACTGCATCAATTTGCATGAACTCAGCCTGACTCCCCATAATTTCAGCCATTGAAGCAGACAAATCTAAAAGTAAATCATCAACTTCAAAGCCTACATAATCAACCTTTTTATTAAGATTAACCAAAAGCGTTTCAGCAAGATTACCCATACCAGACCCAAATTCAATTAAACGAAGTTCAGAATTTTTATTAAGATGTTCAATAATGAAATTAAAAATTAAACCAATTGCATCTGGAGTCATTGCATGATTGGGCTGAAGTGGTGCGACTTGTGACCCTTTCAACAAAACAAATTGAAAAAGTTTTTGCCACTCCTTATTTGATAAATTTAACTGACGAAGTTTGTCATTATTTACTGACAATTCAACAATTCCTTGGTCAGTATCATCTAAAAAAGCAGCATTTTGTTCTACAAAAGCATCATAAAAATCTGTATCCAATTTCTCAGATAGTAACATAATATTTGCAACAACTAGCTCAAAACCTTGAGCCACTTTTTCCATATCCATGTTTTTTCTCCATTTCTACAAAATCAAAATAAAACTGCCAAACTTTGACAGTTTTATTCATTGCTTGATTATTAATCAATCAATCATTTATTTTTTTCTTTTTCGACTGTCCAACTTTTCCAATTCCATCCAAGCTCTGACCGTTACGACAAGCATCGCCACAATACCGATAATTTCTAAAAGTAATGACCGATGACTTACCGCCTGTGCCACAGCAAAAGCAAGAACTAGAACTCCAACACCAGCAAAGAAGAAAATGTCCATACTCCGCCGAACGTCTTTGGGCATCATGAAAATATACGCAAAGGCAACTAAAATCAACAAGATAATATAGAACATTTTTCTCCTTTCCAAGTTATGACAAGAACTAACGAAAAATTAATTTATTCATCATCAAACTTTCAATAATTGAAAATCAAGTTTCTCTATTTGATTAAACTTATTTTTTCTTCTTAGTTGATTTTTCACGCATTGCTTTATCCAAAATTTGTTTACGCAAGCGGATTGATTCTGGAGTTACTTCCAAGTAATCATCATCTCCAAGGAATTCCAAAGATTCTTCAAGTGAAAGAATTTTTGGTGTGTTCAAAACAGATGTAGAGTCTTTATTTGAAGAACGAACGTTTGTTTGTTGTTTCATTTTAGTGATATTTACAGTCAAATCATTATCACGACTGTGTTCACCAACAATCATCCCACCATAAACTTCAGTACCTGCATCAACAAAAAGTTGTCCACGTTCTTGAACGTAACCCATTGCGTAAGAAGTAACTTGACCTGAATCCATAGAAATCAAAGAACCACGGTGACGTCCACCGATTTCTCCCTTAACAGCTGGAAGATATTGGTCGAAAGTATGGTTCATGATTCCGTATCCACGAGTCATTGACATGAATTCTGTTGTGAATCCAATCAAACCACGTGCAGGAACAAGGAAAATCAAACGCGCTTGACCGTTACCAGTGATTTGCATATCAAGCATATCACCTTTACGTTCAGAGAGCGCTTGGATGATTGAACCTTGGTATTCTTCAGGAGTGTCGATTTGAACACGTTCAAATGGTTCGCAAGCAACACCATCAATTTCTTTGATGATAACTTCAGGACGTGAAACTTGAAGTTCATATCCTTCACGGCGCATTGTTTCAATAAGAATTGACAAGTGCAATTCACCACGACCAGAAACAACCCATTTATCAGGAGATTCAGTGTTTTCAACACGAAGTGAAACGTCAGTTTGCAATTCAGAAACCAAACGTTCTTCAACTTTACGTGATGTTACCCATTTTCCTTCGCGACCAGCGAAAGGTGAGTTGTTAGCAAGGAAAGTCATTTGCAAAGTAGGTTCATCAATGTGCAAGATTGGCAATGGTTCAACGTGGTCTGAAGGTGTAACAGTTTCCCCAACGAAGATATCTTCCATACCAGACAAAGCAATCAAATCACCAGCTTTTGCTTCTTGGATTTCTTGACGGTCAAGACCGAAGAAACCAAAAAGTTTAGTAACGCGGAAGTTTTTAGTCGAACCATCAAGTTTAGACAAAGTAACGCTGTCCCCAACTTTGATTGTTCCACGGAAAACACGTCCAATACCAATACGTCCAACATAGTCATTGTAGTCCAAAAGTGAAACTTGGAATTGCAAAGGTTCATCAGAGTTATCAACTGGGCCAGGGATATGGTCGATGATTGTATCAAAAATATTTGCCATTGTGTGTTCTTGATCAGCTGGATTATCAGACATTGATGAAGAACCATTGATTGCTGAAGCATAAACAACTGGGAAATCCAATTGTTCGTCATCAGCACCAAGTTCGATGAAAAGTTCAAGAACTTCATCAACAACTTCAGCTGGACGAGCAGATGGTTTGTCAATCTTATTAACAACAACGATTGGAGTCAAGTTTTGTTCCAAAGCTTTTTTCAAAACAAAACGTGTTTGAGGCATTGTTCCTTCATAAGCATCGACAACGAGGACAACCCCATCAACCATTTTCATAATACGTTCAACTTCTCCACCGAAGTCCGCGTGACCTGGTGTGTCCAAGATGTTGATACGAGTTCCGTTATATTCAACTGCTGTATTTTTGGCAAGGATAGTAATCCCACGTTCTTGTTCAAGTGCATTTGAGTCCATCGCACGTTCAGCTAATTCTTTACGAGCATCCAACGTTTGAGATTGTTTTAAGAGTTCGTCAACCAATGTAGTTTTACCATGGTCAACGTGGGCAATAATAGCGACGTTTCTAATATCTTCGCGTAATTTAGTCAATTTTATCATACCTTACTTTCGTATATATCTAACCCATTATAGCACACTTTTCTAAAAGCTGTAAATGCACACGTTTACAAGCCTAACAAAGATTTTTTTACTTCCAAAATGAAAACCCCAAAGAAAAATTTCTAAGGAGTTCTTTATTTTTTTATAATTAATAAAATCAGTAAAAATGATTATGTTGTTAACATTCTTTTATTCTTAAACTGTAGAGAAAGAGTAAAAGAAAAGCAACTAAACCAAATAGAACAGCAATAATATATCCAGCTCCATAAAAGGTTAGAAAGATAGAAAGTTCAGCCCCAAAAGTATTCCCAGATAAACTATGATTAAAAATAATCATAGACGGAAAAGCTATAACTAAGAAACTAATGTAAAAAATAAGACTAGCAAAAGAAAAATAGACACTAAACTTTATTTTCCTATAAATGAGAAAAAGTGATATAAGCAACACCAATCCCAAAATGAAACTATAAAAAGGGACTTGATGAAAAAGAAAATAAAAGAAATTTTCTCGACTTTTTTTATAGTCAAAATTCGTATTCAATTTAGCCTGATTTACCGTTGCAGGAAGAAACATGGTTCCTATCCAAATGACAAATGCAAGAGATACTTGCCAGATTTTTATTTTTCTTATCAACATTTTTCTGCCCTCCATATTCATTACTATATCTACACTCGCATTTTATAAACATCTACATAAATCAAAATATTAAAAATCAAGAAGAAATGGAAGAAAGAAGCTGAGCAACCCTAAAATAAATGTAAATACTATATATTTTTTCATATCTATCACTCTCTATCTGGACAATTCAACAACCTCATCTGCCATTTTCCAAATGGCAGGGTTATGCGTTGCGATAATAATAATCCGATTTTCATTTTTCATACTCAAAAGCAGTTTCATCACTTCTTCACTATTCTCAGAATCTAGTGCTGCTGTTGGCTCATCTGCCAAAATAACCGGTGAATCCTTCAAAATCGCTTTAGCAAGTGCCACACGCTGTGCCTCACCACCTGACAATTCATAAATTTTTTGATTGAGTTTTAAATAGGCTACATTAACTTGTGCCAAAGTTTCAAGCTTTTTTTCTTGTTTAGTTTTCTTGGATAACTTTTGATTAATCAATCCCAAATCCAAATTTTTATCAATCGTTTCATTTTCAATCAATCCAAAATTTTGAAAAAGATAAGACAAATCATTTAGAAAATAGGAATGTTTCTTGATTTTTGATAATTCTTTTCCCTCATAAAGAATACTTCCCTCGTAGGATTCAAGTTTAGCAATCATATTCAGTAAGGTTGTTTTACCAGAACCTGATTGACCGATAATGGCATAAACTTTCCCAGCTTCAAAGGTTAATTTAAAGTTATCAAAAATCTTTCTATGTAAAAATTCTTTAGTAATATTAGTTAATTCAAACATCTATTCTCCTTTCAAACTATTTATTTGTCCATTTTCAAAATTCTTCATTTGAACAAGTAGGATAATGAGCGAAATAAACCACTAAGCACTTACAACAAAAAGAGAATATAAAAACTCATTGCTGATTATTGTCAATGTTGGTAATAAAATCAAAAGTAATCCTAACTCTACAAAAATGAACCGACGATGAATTCTCAAGTTGGGCATTCCAGAAATAAATTTTATTACGATTGTTCTTCTGAAATGAGTAAAGTAAAGGACATGAAGTAAAATATAGAAAAAGCTAATGACAATAATCGTTATAATGGCTGATATGATTGCCATACTTAAACTCTCTTTTACAAGATTTGTCTGTGCTTCATACTGTCCATAGGCATTAACTAAATAATGAACCTTATCGTATAGTCCCAACTCTTTCAGCCTATTAAGCGTTTGTTCTTTACCTCTCACAAAGAAATAATCATTATCCCCTGCCCATGATATGCCCGTTTCTTCTCCTGATGATTGCGGTGTTATCACAACAATAATTGGGTCAGAGATTTCTTGTTGCGTTGTCATTTTCTCATAAGCCACATTGTAAATAAAACGTTTTTCGCCATTTGGTACTTCTTCAACGTATTTTGCCTTCATCTTAGTCTCTTTTTTACCGTTTTGTGTGGTTTCCGTCAATGATTTATTATATTTAGTGATAAGTTTTTGACGGTTTTTCATTTGATTTTTCGGTATCAAAAGAGCGTATTCCCCAAGTTTGAGATTAGAAAAGTCTTCTTTAGCCTTGATATGTTGTGCTTTCAAATAACTTGGTGTAACGAAAAGTTGGTCTTGGCTACTTTCTTCTGGTCCAGCAAATAAATCATGTCTAACGAATATCGCATCATCTTTCGTTACTTCCATATTATAAAAGTTCCACCATGCTTTTGCTTCTTGATTACTTACTTGCAAATTAATAGAAGCATAAGGGAAAGTATAATAATCTTTTTCTTCTTTCCATTTATCTAAATCAGATTCCTGTTTTTTTAATTCAATTTGATTATAGTGAATTCCTGATAGACTTGTGACAAGGACAAGACTCACAGCAAATTGCATCAAAACCACAAGAACCATCAAAGCTATTGTCGGTAGTTTCCCTTTGATAAGTGAATTAAGCTGACTCCGAGAGAGGACAATCATGATTATTGCACTTACTAAGCATGACAATAGCACAAATATCAGAGAAGAAAAAAAGATAGAAAATAAAGCAAAAATGTGAAGTGAGAAGTTGCTTAGACCAGTTATGAGCAAGTAACTAGAAGTCCCTATCATAGCAATAATCGTCAAAATTGAGATAAACTTTATATCACAAATACTATCTGAAAATACAGTATTCAACAAGGTCTTTCCAGACAAAAGCTCTATTCCTGATTTTCGTAACTCTGAGATTCTTACAAAAATAGCTAAGCCGACAAAAGCCAGAAAGATACTTATCAATAAGGTTACAGCCTGTGGATTACCATAGATGTTGTAATATTCATCGAAAAGCGACATCTTTGAAACAGCGGAAGTCATAACATGGAATTTCTGGCTTAAATATTGACTTAACTCCTCGGCACTTCCATGTCCTCTTAGAATATTATAAGTTGCACCCATACCCAACAATTCATTGTCTGCACGGTCAGCTTTGGGGAATAAAATCATATTATTTCCCAAAATTCCTTTACCAAAAGTCATATATTCCGGATGAAAGCCGGCGTTACCTTCTGGAGTAACGACTGTCGCAACAATAAAGAGTTTGTGAGTTTTAGCATAGTTATCTAGTGCAACAAGAACCTCTTGATTGCTAGGAATATGATTTGGATTTTGTTCCGCATTGTTGGCGACAAGCACACCCTTTGGAAGTCGGTCCGCAATAATGTCTTGACTTTTTGGCTGGATATTGATGATATAAAAGGCTGTGACTAGCATTGTAGCCACAGCCAGAAAAATATATTTTATTTTTTTCATTATTTTTATCCCCAAAGTTTACCAGGAATATATCCATTACCATGGTAAAAGTTAACTCGTTGACCCCAGTAGGTATTTAACCATGCATATGCTTGTCGGTTAGCATGAGCATTTATAGTATTATTTCCATATTGGTGTGCATAAGCTACTTCAGCCCAATGATTTCCATAGTTATTCCAATAAGCAGCGTAGGCTCGCATGCCGTATTTTTTATCATTAGTTGAGCCTTGAGAATAAGTTGAACGATTAATAGCGAAAACGGGACTGACTTGAAGAATAGTCACACCGAGAGCCGCAAGGATAAGTGTTGAAACAAGTAATTTTTTAGTTTGCATTTTTCTACTTCCTTTCTAAAAATTTCTAATCTTTTGTAGAACCTTTTAAAAATTCTACTACAACAAAATTTTTAGTACCTCCTTTCCTCACTTTGAGGGTGTACAAGCCTCTGGTCGAATTCGTTTGTTTAACATTTTTAAGTTGATGTTAAATTTCTATATTTCGATTGTAAACCTTTTCATTTTTGCTTACAATCTTTTTTTGCATAATTTCATCATTTTTGTGACGAAATCGCATTTTCTGTGATGAAATTGAGTTTTTATCAGGCAAAAACAAAAATCACCCTAAAAAAGAGTGATTATTTTATTCGTTTTGAATGTTTTTTGAGTTCTTTTAACTCTTTTTTGCAAACCGCCGGTGCTTTGACTTTTTTCAAGCTTTGTTTGAAACATAGCGTCAATCCGTCTTCTTCAATTCGACGAATTTTATTTGTATCAACAAGTAAACCGCGTCCAAGTGCAAGTAAATTGGGAATTTTCTTTTTTACATCAGAAATCGTACCACGAACTAAACATTCATTATCTTTTGTGATGGCTTTAAGATAATTTCGATGTGTTTTGTCCGCTTCAATATATAAAAGAGAATCTATCGAAATTGGATAACCACTGATTTCGACAATAGTTAGCTCATTTGTAAAACAGTAGAGCAACACTTTCTTAATCATTTCTCTAATTTCAGTATCAGCGTCACTAGCCACAGTCATTTGAGTCCACAGCGGAGAGGTAGTAAAGTTCAATAATTCATCTTTTAAGTCAGGATTATCAGTATAGATAAGAAAAAATGCCTTACTTTCTAACTTCTGTATTTTTTTCAGTATTTCGAACTCTTCTTTTTGTGCAATTTTTATAAAACAAGTCTTAACTTCTTCAAGATAAATTTGAAAATATTTATAGATATCTTGATGATTATAGAATACCATTGTTGCGTCAACCTTGTCTTTTATCCCAAGTTCTTTTTCATTTTCAAGAACAAATCGCTCCAAGCGATTTACTGCATAAAAGTCCGCATCAATCAAAATTCTATTCATTTTTTACCCTCAACAAGTAAATTTTAACTATAATCTTATTCCAAAAGCATCATTACCATTAAATATCTTTTTAGTTACGTTTTCAAATTATATTGTATTATACCATTTTATAAGCAAATTCTGCGCTATTCACTCTCTTTTACATATAGCTTGGACTTGAAAGCCTTTATCAAATACGGTAAAATGTAGTAATGAAAACTCTCTATGACGTGCAGGAAATGCTGAAAAAATATGGATACATCAATCTTTTTCCAGATCGTTTGGATGCGATTGCTTTTATGCAAATTGAATTAGGAAAAATGCTTGAATCAGGAATATTTCAAAAAAGTGACCATGACTATTTGACTGCTCGCTTGATTTTGGCACGTGAAGAGAGAATTGAAAAGAAAAAATCTACGAACAATAAAAAATGATTCTTTTTTTATTGTCAGATTGGAGAAAAAAACATGACTGCAAGTAAAATTATCGGTATAGACCTTGGTGGAACTTCAATTAAATTTGGAATTTTAACACTCGATGGTGAGGTTCAAGATAAATGGTCTATTCCGACAAATATTTTAGAAGATGGAAAACATATCGTTCCTGATATTATTGAATCAATCAACCACCGTTTAAGCCTTTATAACTTGGACAAATCTGAATTTCTTGGAATTGGAATGGGAACACCGGGTTCAGTAAATATTTCTGAAAGTACCGTAAAAGCTGCTTTTAACTTAAACTGGGCAGATACTCAAGAAGTAGGTAAACCAATCTCTGAAGGTGTTGGCCTTCCATTCATTTTGGATAACGATGCTAACGTTGCTGCTCTTGGTGAACGTTGGGTAGGGGCAGGTGAAAATAATCCAGATGTTGTTTTCATTACTCTTGGAACTGGTGTTGGTGGCGGAATTATCGCTTCAGGTGAGCTTGTTCATGGTGTTGCCGGAGCTGGTGGCGAAATTGGCCACATTTGTGTTGACCCTGATGGTTTTGAATGTACTTGTGGAAATCGCGGTTGCTTGGAAACAGTAACTTCTGCAACAGGTATCGTTCGTTTAGCTCGTAAATTCGCTGAAGAATACGAAGGTGATTCTACTATTAAAGCAGCTATTGACAATGGTGATGAAGTGACTTCTAAAGACATCTTCTTTGCAGCTCAAGAAGGAGATCACTTCAGCTTATCCGTTGTTGATAAATTTGCTTATTATCTCGGTTTTGCTTGTGCAAACCTTGGTTCTACTTTGAACCCTGCTTCAATCGTCATCGGTGGTGGTGTTTCTGCTGCTGGAGAATTCTTACGTGAAAAAGTTGAAAAATATTTCACTAAATATGCCTTTTCAACTGTTCGTAACTCAAGTAAAATCAAACTTGCTATCCTTGGAAATGACGCTGGAATTATCGGTGCCGCAAGTCTTGCTCTTAAATTTAAAGGAGAATAATTTTGGTTATTATTATCATTGATATCATTCTTGTTTTAGTAATTATCGGAATGTTTGTCTATCCTCGTTGGAATCTTCGTCGTAATGCTAAACTTGTTGAAGAAGCTGAGTTTGCTCGTTTAATGCCTACTTCTCAATTAATTGATATTCGTGAAGCAAAAGATTTTCGTATTAAACATATTCTTGGTGCACGTAATCTTCCTGCTGGACAAATTGACCAAAGTTTAAATGCCTTAAGTAAACATAAACCTGTACTCATTTATGAAAATGGTCGTCCTGTTGGCGGAGCAAAAGTTGCTAAAAAACTAAAAAAAGCTGGCATTCCTGAAGTTTATATCCTTAAAAGTGGTTTGAATTCTTGGAATGGTAAAACTAAATCTGGTATCTAATTACTAATCGTCTTATTAGTAAATTTCAAATAAAAAACTCTCTATCATTAACTGACAGAGAGTTTTTTATTTATAAAGTAATTAACCTACTTCAGCTTCAATCATCCAAAGTGTTTTTTCAATATCTCCAAGAGCAGTCGTATATAAGTCAACTGTCACATCATCACCATCATCACCAGCAATTTTAATGCCATCTTTGAAGAGTTGAGTCAAATATTTGTAAGCAACAATCAATTCTTTCACACGTTCTGAATTAGATTTTCCCCAAACGGCGGGAGTCATTTCAATTTTAGAATTTTTATCAAATTCTGCTAAAGTTGAAACTGGAGAACCACCAATAGTGATTAGACGTTCTGCAAATTCGTCCAAATGTTCATCCAATTGATCTTTTAATTCATCCATTTTTGGGTGTAGGTAAAGAAAACCTGGACCACGCAAATACCAGTGGATTTGATGAACAAGTGCTGATGCTTTTGATAAATCAGCAACTGTTTGATTTAAAACTTCTTGTGTGTGTTCATTTGACATAACTAACCTCCATTTTTTAAATATTAAATGTCATAAAGAGACTTAATATTAACTTTTCTATAAATATATTATAAACCAATGAGATTTTTTTCTCAAATGATTTACTTATTTTCTTTTTTCGCTGTATTTAAAGTTACAATTCTTCATTTATTTCGTATAGATTAGTATGGACATTTTATTTATATTTGTAATTGGAAGTATTTTTGGCTCATTTTTTGGCTTAATAGTTGACCGTATTCCACTAAGAAAATCAATTATTTTTGGACGCTCACATTGTGATTCTTGTCAGCAACTTTTAGCCTATCGTGATCTAATTCCTATTTTTTCTCAAATATGTTCTGGCTCACATTGCCGTTATTGTAAAAGTAAAATTCCATATTTATATGTTTTTTTGGAGTTCTCATCAGCTTTAATTTTTGTTTTAGCTTGGGTAAATTATCTTAAACCTAATCAATTTTTACTGATTATTCTTTCACTAATTTTATCTGCTTTTGATTATCGTCAGCACAGTTTTCCTTTTGTTATCTGGTTTATTTTTGCACTCAGTTTTATTTTAATATTTCCTCTTTCTCCCCTTTTCTATTTTTGGCTTATTTTAGCCGTCTTAGCTGAAAAATTCAATTTAAGAGTTGGCAGCGGTGATTTTTTATGGTTTTTTACCGCTTCATTTTCTCTAACTTTCTTAAACGAAATGCTGCTCCTTCAAATTGCTTGTTCACTTGGTATCATTTATTATCTAATCACAAAAAAGCGGGCTGAAATTGCCTTCATCCCGTTTCTAACTATTGCATATCTAATGTTTCTTTTGGGACACCAAATTCTGTCACCGTAACCCCTAAAAGCCTTACTCCTAAACTTTCATCATATTCAAGTTCTTCAAATATCTCTTGTGCTACTTCTGCAATTTCTTCTGGACTTTCTAACTTTTCTGCTAAAGATTTTCTTTTTGTCAATGTTGTAAAATCAGAGTATCTCAATTTTAAAATGACAATACTTCCTTTTAATTGATGACTCTTTAATGAGTCGGAAACTTTACCAGAAATTTTACTCAACTCTGCTTTAATATCATCCGGAAGATATAATAGTTTACCATAAGTTCGCTCTTTTCCAACTGACTTTCGCTCACGGTAATTTTTGACTTTCGAGTTATGTATTCCATTGGCCTTTTGATAAAGCTCCCAACCATAAACTCCGAATCTTTCAGCTAAATCAACTGGGTCTGCTTTTTGTAAATCTCCCCCATTAAAGAAACCTAGTGCGTGCAATTTAGGAACTGTCGCTTTTCCAACACCATGAAATTTTTCCACCGGTAATTTTGCTAAAAATTCTAATGCTTCTTCTGGCATAATTAAGGTTAAGCCATGGGGCTTTTCATAATCAGATGCAATTTTCGCTAAAAATTTATTATAAGAAACTCCTGCAGAACAGGTTAAACCTAACTCAACAAATATATCATGCTGAATCAACTTAGCAATTTTAATTGCTGATTGAGCACCGATTTTATTTTCTGTTACATCTAAATAGGCCTCATCAATTGAAGCTGCTTCAATATCATCGGTATAACGTTTAAAGATTTCACGAACTTGTTTACTTACTTTTGTGTATTTTTCATAGTTTCCTGAAATAAAAATAGCTTGTGGGCAAAGATCATAAGCTTCTTTAGCACTCATTGCCGAATGTATTCCAAAAGCACGCGCTTCATAAGAACAAGTTGAAACCACGCCACGTCCACCTGTCTGTAATGGATTTCTGGCAATAACAACCGGCTTACCTTTTAAACTCGGATTATCACGCACTTCAACAGAAGCAAAAAAGGCATCCATATCAATATGAATGATTTTTCGCGAAGTGTCATTGATGAGTGGGAAAGTTAACATATTGCTATTATACAAGAATTAGTTTTCAGACTCAATAGATTGATTACAAAAAAACTCTTAACAAGTAAGAGTTTTAATTTATAAATCAATAATTTGATAATCATAGCCCTGCGACTTCAAAATTGTAAAACAAGCATCCATCGCAAAGAAAATAGTTTTGGTATTATCATTAGGATGAAAAGTTTGAATTTGATAGTCATCTAGCATTTGTTGGTCAAAATAAATATGCATATTATCATAATGTTTACCAACAAGTCCAAAAAGAGAAACAATTCCGGAGTTTAATCCAAGCATATCTTCTAGTCGTTCTTCCGAGACAAAGTGAAGTCTCTTCACTCCAATAATTTCTCCCAAGCGATTCATATCAACCTGTTTAGCATCATCCATAATTATCATATAGAACTGGGTAGACTTTTTATTGGCTAAGATTAAAGTTTTGGAACGACAACCTTCATAATCTTTAATGTAGTTATCCGACTCCTCAGTTGAATGACTTGCTGGATGTTCTACTATATTATAAGGAATTTCAAGATCAGCTAATAATTCCTTAACTTCTGAAAAAGTTCTCATCAATTCTCTCCTTTATTCACTTTTAGAAAAATACCGATAAAATTAATTTATATAAGACAACTTATTTTTATATTTTGTTTAGTAGCCTAGTAATCCCCGAAGATCTAAAGCTGTTCCTGATTTTGCGCCACAAATCAAGACCAGAATTGCTAAAACTCCTAGTAAGGCCACAATGAACATTCCTGCCCATTCCTTGACTGATATTGCTTGTCGACTTTCTTTTTTCGCTTTAATAAATAAAATGAAACCAATCGTATAAAGAATCATCGCCAACCAAACATATTGCCAACCAGAAAAATAAAGGGCCAGAGCTTGAAAAGCAAAGGTGAAAAATCCTATTAATATATTTTTAATTGAACCTTCTTTAATCCCAATTTTAAGAAGATAAGCTCCAACCAAAGCATAACAAATCATAATTACAGCTGTTGCCATATAAATAAAGACATTATAAGCATTGGCTACAAAATATGTAATGATAATAAAGATTTGAATCATCAGCTGAGTAATAAGCAAAGAATTACTTGGCGCATGATATTTATTCAGCTTACCAAACCAACTTGGCAATAGTTTTTGCTCTGCCAATTGTTGTGTCGCCTCAACTGGTAACATTGTCCACGAAAGCCAAGCTCCTAATAAGGAAATCATTAGTCCAATTGCCATCAGACTTCCGCCCCAGCCACCGACCATCTCGTTAAGAATATAAACTAAGCCTGGTGCTTTAACATTTGCCAAACTTGCCTGGTCCATATAACCATAAGGAAGTAATGATAAAAGGACATAAATGACAAGCAAAACTGCTAGACCAATAATTGTCGCTTTAGCTGTATCCGATTTTTTCTTTGCCCGATTTCCCATCATCGCTGCGCCTTCAATCCCGACAAATACCCAGACCATGACCATCAGCGAGCCTTTAATTTGATCAAGGAGTCCACCAGCAGTCATCGCATGCCAAACTAGGCTTTTGACTGACCCATCCGCAGCTAGATTGCTTGTGAAAGTTTGCCAAAAATGTTGAGTGAATACATCAGCTTTAAATAGGATAATCCCTGTGATTGAAAATACGACTAAAGGAATGAGCTTTGCAATCATAACAACCGCATTTACAAGGGCGGCAGTTTCTACTCCTCGGTCAACTAGAAACATTAATATCCATGAGATTATTGAAACAATAATTACTGATAAAACAGTCAACGAACCATTGGAATTAGCAAATTTGCCAGGGAAGAAATAGTCAGCAGATGTCATCATTAAAACTGCAAAACCAATTGTTCCAGTCCAAGCTGAAATCCAGTAACCCCATCCTGATAGAAAACCGATAAAGTCTCCAAACCCTTCTCGAGCATAGTCGGAGACTCCGGAAAGTTTGGGTCTAATTGTAATCAGTCGATTAAAACTCAAGACAAGCATGAAAATCCCAAAACCAATAAAGAGCCATGAAATCATGACTCCACCGGGTGTTGAACCATTGGCGAGGTCATTAGCAAGATTGAAGACTCCACCTCCAATTGCTCCAGAAATAATAATTGCTAATAGTGCAAAAAGGCTAATCCCTTTTGTTTTCTTGTTTTCCATTTACTCACTTTCTACTATTTAATCATAAATTTCCTATAATTAAATTTGTATAATATCATTTATAAATATAAAAGAGTCTCTTGAATATAGAGACTATTTTATATTCTTCAATTATAATTATACTATCAGTTCTTTATTATGCACTTTTTATACACTTTAGTAAAACAGAAATGTATTTTATAAAGAATATATCAAACCTGATATTCTCTCAAAAATTCAGATAAGAGTTTAAGACCTTGACGTAAGGTTGTTTCATCTGTACAATACCCAATCCTAGCATAGCCTGGTAAATCAAAACGATTTCCAGGAATAATTAGGACACCTTTTTCACGAAGAAGTTGGATTGCAAAATTTTCAGTTTTTGTCGGATCAAGTTCTTCAAATTTAACAAAACTTACAGAGACTGCATTGGGATAAACCATTGAAACTAAAGGTTCATTTTCCACCCATTCTTTCAAAATTGATAAATTGCCTTTGACAATTTTACGAGCGCGTTCAAGTACTTTATCTTTATATTTCAATACTAAAGCCGCTACGGCGTCATCAAATACTCCGGTACAAATCAAGGTATAATCCCGGATTTTTCTAAATTCATTACAAAGGTCACGGTCTTGAGTGGCTACCCAACCCACACGAATTCCTGGTACAGAATAAGTTTTAGAAATAGAGTTAGTTGATATTCCTTTTTCATATAAATCAGCAATAGGTGAATAAGGCGTTTCTTCATCCAGTGGAAGATAAACTTCATCACAAAGAATATAAGCATCAACACTGCGTGCAATTTCAACTACTTCTGACAAAAATTTAGGACTCATGATTGCTCCGGTTGGTTGGGCCGCATTGTTTAAACAAATAAGTTTTGTATTACTTTTAACTAAACGACGTAATTCTTCAATTTGTGGCAACCAATTATTTTCTTCTTTGATATGCCAATAATCAACTTGGGCACCTAATGTTTTAGGCCAATCATACAGTTGTTGATAAGAAGGATATTGAGCAATCACATGATCACCTTGGCCAATTAACCCTAAAATTGTAAGGAAATTTGCTCCGGTAGCTCCATTTGTAGATAAAATATTATCCTCTGGCACTCTTTTATAAAGTTTTACCACTTCTGATTTAAAGGCTGGTGAACCCTCAATCCAACCATAACTGAATTTTTCTTTCATCATCTGTGACATAAAAGCTTCGCCATTATCTTCTTCGAAGGCCAAAACTTCTTCCAAAGATAACGAATCAATGGTTGACTGAGCAATATCAATCGTTGCAGATTTTTCCCAAACATTGAGCCAGTCTTCACAACCAAATTGTACAAGTTCCATAAGTTTTATTTACAAATTTAAATATTTTTTTTAAAAAAATCATTTAAATTTGTCTTCCTCTCTTTATTTTTTTACTAACAGATTTAGTAATCATTTTACCTTAATATTTATCGCTGATACTTACATCTTGTCAGTAACTTTATCAATATAAATCGTTTACATGTTAATTGTACAATAATTATTGATAAAATATCGGAAAGTTTATCGATTTTTAGACTACATTTATAAAAAAATGCTACATCAAAAATGTAGCATTTTTATCTTTAAGGAATAATCTTTGTTCCTGAATCATTGTTGAGGAAGTCTTCAAGATTTTCCAAAGAAGTAATTGTTGCAGGACGCCCTGTACGAGCAACAAATTCCATTGCTGCTTCGACTTTCGGAAGCATTGAACCTGCAGCAAATTGACCTTCTTCAATATAAGCTTTCATTTCTGCCATTGTTACTGTTTCTAGTTTTTTCTGATTAGGTTTATTGAAATTAACAAAAACATTATCTACCGCAGTCAAAATCAAAAGATTATCTGCTTCAACAAGTTCAGCTACTTTCGCTGCTGAAAAGTCTTTATCAATAACAGCTTCAACTCCTTCATAACCATCCTTAGTTTCAATGACAGGAATTCCACCACCACCAGATACAGTCACCAAAACACTTGATGAGATTAGTGGCTTAATCGCTTCGGCTTCAACGATACGTGTTGGTTTAGGACTTGGAACTACTCTTCGATAGCCGCGGCCAGAATCTTCAACAAATACCCAGTCGGGGTATTGAGCTTTCATTTCTGCCAATCCTTTTTCGTCGTAGAATGGACCAATTGGTTTAGTAGGTTTTTCAAAAGCTTGGTCATCTTTATCAACAACTGTACGAGTCACTACAGAGATGACTGGAACACGTTCCATATTATTTTTTATCAAAGCTCTTGTAAAAGCTTGCCCCATCCAGAAACCAATTTGTCCTTGAGTCATTGCAACAGCTGTATCAATTGGCATAGCTGGATTTTTAGGACTATCCGCTGCTAATTGTTGCAATAAAAGATTTCCGACTTGTGGTCCGTTACCATGAGTGACAACCATTTCCACATCATTATTTCTAATAAGAGGAATTAATTGTTCTGCTGTTGTTTCAAGTGCTTTTTCTTGCGCTTTTGCTGTTGGGTCATCTGTTAAAATAGCGTTACCACCTAGGGCTACGACCATACGTCTTACCATGAAATTATTTCTCCTCTATCTTTTTTCTTATTTAAGGAACAATTCTTGTTCCACTACCAGATTTGACAAAATTTTCAACATTGTCAAGGCTAGTAATTGTAGCAGTCTTACCTGTTCGTTCAACAAAACTGACAGCTGCTTCGACTTTTGGTCCCATTGAACCTTTTGCAAAACGTTCTTCGTCAACATATTTGCGCATTTCAGAAACTTTGACTGTTTCCAAATGAACTTGGTTTTCTTTCCCATAGTTCAAATATACGTCACCACCGCTTGTTAAAATCAAAAGCTCGTCTGCTCCAACCATTCCAGCCAGTTTAGCTGCAGAGAAATCTTTATCAATTACGGCTTCAACACCTTTATAACCATTACCATCTTTAATGACGGGAATTCCACCACCGCCAGAAGCAATCAATAGACTACCAGATTCTAAGATTGGTCCAAAAGCTTTGGCTTCAATAATTTCAAGTGGTTTAGGACTTGGAACAACTCGGCGATATCCGCGACCAGCGTCTTCCATTAATTCCCAATCAGGAAATTGCTTTTTAATTTCTGGCAATTGTTCTTCTGTGTAAAAAGGACCAATTGGTTTACTAGCGTTTTTAAAAGCTGGATCATTTTCATCAACCAATGTTTGAGTCACTGCTGAAATAACTGGATAACGCTCCAAGCCATTATTTGCCATTGCTCTTGTAAATGCTTGAACGGTCCAAAAACCAATCTCACCTTGGGTCATTGCTCCAACTGTATCCAATGGCATAGCTGGATTTTTTTCACTATCTGAACCTAGCTGTTGTAAAAGTAAGTTTCCAACCTGTGGTCCATTTCCATGAGTCACAACCATTTGGCAGTCATTATCTTTAATTAATGGCATCAATTGTTCAGCTGTAACTTCAAGCGCTTCTTTTTGAGCCTTCGCTGATGGGTCTTTCGACAGAATAGCATTCCCACCAAGGGCTACAACAATACGTTTTACCATTTCTGTACCCCTTCGCTTAATTTTTTATTTCTTTTTTGTTAATATCGCTACGAACGACGAAGTAAACAATAAATGTCACTACAATCAGTGGAACAACAGCAACAAGTAATGTATTACCATCAATTCCAAGTGCATCTTGCAAGCCAAGCCAGTTTCCATATACTCCAAAAACAGCAAGGATTCCTAAAACTGTTAAAACAAAAGTTGCAATTAATTCTGCTGTAGACATTTTAGTGCCATATTCTTTTTTGCCCAAAGCATAAAGAATGAAACCAACAGCATAGAGAATTAATGAAAGCCAAACAAATTGCCAACCTGAATAGTACAATGCTAAAATTTGGAAAGCAGCTGCGATGAAACCAATAATAATGTTACTTGTTTTCTTTTCTTGAATCCCTAATTTAAAGAGGTATAAACCAACTAAGGCGTAACAAATCATGATAACAGCAGTACAAAGGTAAACAAAGACATTGTAAGCATCAGCTACAAAATAAGTAACAATCAAGAAGATTTGAACAATTAATTGTGTCAACAAAAGTGAGTTTTTAGGTGCACCTTTGTCATTAAGTTTACCAAACCAACTAGGAAGTAATTTTTGTTCTGACAATTGTTGTGTTGCCTCAACTGGAAGCATTGTCCATGATAACCAAGCACCAAGAAGTGAAATCACCAGACCAATGGCCATTAGTGAGCCACCCCAACCACCAACCATGGCGTTCAAAATATGAACTAAACCAGGTTGTCCTGTGTTTGCTAACTCTTGTTGACTCATAAAACCAAATGGTAATAATGAGAGCAAGATATAAATTACTAACAAGGCAATCAAACCAAGAATTGAAGCTTTACCGGCATCTGATTTACGTTTTGCACGGTCACCCATCATAGCAGCACCTTCAATACCGACAAAGACCCAAATCATAACCATAAGTGAACCTTTGACTTGACTGAATAAATCTCCGCCAGTCATATTTGACCAAGTTAAACTCTTGATGACACCATCAGCATTTGTATTCGCAACGAAATTTTGCCAGAAGTGAGCGCTGAATACTCCAGCTTTAAATGTTACTATTCCAGCAATTACAAAAACAAACAATGGAATCAATTTTGCGATGAGGACAATTGCATTAATAGCAGCAGCCCCTTCAACACCTCGCATAACGAGTAAGGTCAATCCCCACGAAACAATTGAAACAACAATTACTGACAGAATGGTCAAAGAACCATTCTTAGCTTGAAATACGCCGGGGAAGAAATAGTCAACGGAAGTCATCATCAAAACAGCAAAGGCAATGTTACCTGCCCATGCGGATAACCAATAACCCCAACCTGAGATGAAACCAACCATATTACCAAAACCAGCACGTGCATAATCTGATACACCTGAAAGTTCAGGTTTATTTACCACCAAATGATTTAGTGATAAAACCAACATTAAAATACCAAAACCAATAACGATCCATGAAATGATAACACCACCAGGTGATGCATTTGTTGCTAAATCGTTAGAGAGATTGAATACCCCACCACCAATCGCTCCAGAAACAATAATCGCAACTAAAGCAGCAAGGCCAATTCCTTTTTTATTTTCTGCGTCCATATCAATCCTTTCAGTGATTTCAACCGCCAAAACAGTCTAATTTTATCTTAGACTGCTTTCAACGACTTAAATCAAAATCTATCAGTTTACTGACAGCTCTGTCAGTAAACTGACAAATTATCTATTTTAATTATTTAAAATCTTCAGGAACTGCTGGGATAAATAAATTACCCAAAGTTGCAGCCATGATTGCTTTGATAGAGTGCATACGATTTTCTGCTTCTTCAAATTGTCGAGCATATTTAGAACGGAATACTTCGTCAGTCACTTCCATTTCTGTCAAACCATATTTTTCTTTGATTTCTTTACCATATTCAGTTTCAGTATCATGGAATGCTGGTAAGCAGTGCATAAAGATCAATTGACCATTGTCAGCATTTCCAGTCATTTTAAGCATATCCATTGTGATACGATATGGAGTCAAAAGTTTAACACGTTCTTCCCAGTTAGATTCTCCCATTGATACCCAAACATCTGAGTAAATAATGTTTGCGCCTTTAACACCTTCTTCAATATTTGAAGTTGCAAGAGGTTTAGCACCTGATTTTTCAGCAAATTTATTTGCAATGTCCATAACTTCTTTAGTAGGATGAAGTGAATCTGGAGCAACAATATGAACATTCACACCAAGCATAGAACCAGTTACGATAAGTGAGTTTGCCATGTTGTTACGACCATCACCTACGTAGACTAATGTCAAACCTTTAAGATGTCCAAAGTTTTCTTTAACAGTCATAAAGTCTGCAATCATTTGTGTTGGATGCCAATCATCTGTCAAACCATTCCAAACTGGAACACCAGAGTATTTTGCCAAATCTTCAACTTCTTTTTGAGAAAATCCACGACGTTCGATAGCATCAAACATTGAACCAAGCACGCGAGCTGTATCTTCTGTTGATTCTTTAATTCCCAATTGAATATCGTTAGCTCCAAGGTATTCTGGATGAGCCCCAAGGTCAATTGCAGCAGTTGTAAAGGCAGCACGTGTACGAGTTGAAGTTTTTGCAAAGAGCAAGGCAATATTTTTACCTTCAAGGTAGTGGTGAGGAATATTTTGTTGTTTCAATGCTTTCAAATGAAGACCAAAATCAACAAGGTAGTTAATTTCAGCTGGTGTGAAATCTTTTTCAGCAAGTAAGCTGCGACCTTGGAATACTGAGTTTACTTCTGCTTTTGTAATAAGTGGTGATGTCATTATTTTTTCTTCCTTTTTCTATTTTTATTATATTTAATGAATTTTTTAAATTACATTAATAAGCTAGTGATTCACTCTTTCCTAAATAATTAATTATCAAATGAATCTATGAAATTATAAGTTTAAAGTATCTCTTCCTAAGTTATCAATGAACTTACGAAGAAATTTTTAAATCTTTAAGATTACAAATCTTCACGCCAAAGTGGTTGTGACATACAACGGGCACCACCACGACCACGACCAAGTTCGCTTGAAAGAATTTCATGAACTTTGATTCCGTGTTCTTTCAATAACTCAACAGTTACATAGTTACGGTCGTAAGTAACAATTTCGCCGGGTGCGATAGCAAGTGTATTTGATCCATCATTCCATTGTTCGCGAGGAGCGGCAATTGGATCACCTGCACCACATTCAATTAAGTCAAGTTCTGAAAGATTCAAGACTTTCTTGAGTGCTGCTTTAAGGTCAGTCAAATGTTCAATTTCAACTTCGTCATCTTTACCAGGGCGAAGAATGAAGACATTGATATTACCAGCACCATCCATAATTCCTGGGAAGACAGTAAATTGATCATGGTTAATCATTGTAAATACTGTATCCAAATGCATCATTGCATGGTTATGAGGAATTTCAACCGCAAGTACAGTGTCAAATGTTGAAAGTGGGTTTGCAAACAACTCTTTAGCAAGATTTTGAATTGTTTTAGATGAAGTACGTTCTGAAACCCCGATAGCTACTGTTGTTTTGTTAAGAATTAATTCATCACCACCTTCGATACGAGTTGTATGGTTACGATCACGCCAGATTGGAGTATCTTTGAAACGTGGGTGATTAGCCATAACATACTCTGTAATCAAGCTTTCAGGTTGACGAGCTGGGAAGGTCATTTTATTAATGGTCATTCCGACACCCATTGAAGCTTGTGGGTCACGTGTGAAGTAGGCATTTGGTAATGGATTGAGGTAGAAATAATTTTCTGCATCAGATCCTGCCATATCGCTAAGTGCTGTACGTTTGATATCCAATTCATTTTTACGAATGCCAGCATAGATTTTGTCGACCATATCTTTTGTTGACATTGAAGTCAAATATTCAGTCAAACCATCATATGTGCGTCCTGGACGGTAACCCGCTTCGTGTAATAAGTGACTTAAGAATTCTTCTTTTGTTTCAGATGATTTTTCAAAAACTTCTGTTGCAAGATTTTCGATATAAACAGTTTCTGCACCATTATCACGCAAAGTTTGAGCAAAGAAATCATGCTCTTTTTGAGCAATTTTGAGATATGGAATATCATCAAATAAAAGTTGTTTCATTGTGTCTGGGGTAATATTTTCAACTTCCGCACCTGGGCGGTGGAGGAGGACTGATTTTAATTTCCCAATTTCTGAGTTAACATTAATTCCATTGTTCATTTTAGAGTATCCTTTCTGATTTCGATCCGGTATTATTGGAATCGTTTACAAGGAAATTATACATCTATGCATATTTTTTGTCAAGCACTTATGCTACACTTTACAAAGGTTTATTCATTTATACATGTTTTTTTATATTCTGACAATTTCACGTTTATTCATTTCTTTTGTTATCATGCGATTCTTAGGCTTTTATTAAAAAAGCTTATTTTACAAAAGTATTTTAAAAAGGCAACAAAAAAATCTCTTATCCTAAAGAATTAAATCTTTTTGATAAGAGATTAAGTGAAAAATTTATTTTTTACATATTTTCAGGTGCAGCAACTCCAAGAAGACGCAATGCTTCTTTCAAGACGATTGAAGTAGCGCTAATCAAAGCCAAACGGCCATCCAATTGAGCATCATCTTCTAAAATGCGAACATGAGCATAATATTTGTTAAAAGCTTGCGCAAGCGAAATTGCATATTTAGCAATAACAGATGGTTCATAATTATCTGCAGCACGTTTAACAACATTTGGGAATTCTTTTAATGCTTTAACAATTTCCCAAGCTTCAGCGTCAGAAACTGCGAGAGAAATATTATTAATATCTACCTTACGGTTTGCTTTACGTAAAATTGATTGAATACGAGCATGTGCATATTGAACATAAGGGCCTGTTTCCCCTTCAAATGAAACCATTTCGTCCAAGTCAAAGTCATAACCGTTATTTCTATCAGTTTTTAAGTCATAAAATTTAACAGCACCAACCCCAACTTGTTTGGCAACTTCTTCTTTATTTTCCAAATTAGGATTTTTGGCTTCAATTTGTTTTTCAGCACGATCAACTGCTTCGTCAAGTGCCATTTCCAATTTCACGACATGCCCTTTACGAGTTGAGAATTTTTTCCCACCTTGAGTTACCATACCAAATGGAACATGCACCATATCGTCAGACCAATCATAACCAGCTTCTTTCAAAACTGCTTTTAATTGTTTAAAGTGATTGGTTTGCTCGCCACCAACAACATAAAGAGATTTCACAAAATTGAAAGTTTTTTTACGGTAAGCTGCTGTGGCAAGGTCACGTGTAATATAGAGTGTTGCACCATCTGTTTTCTTAATCAAAGCTGGATTGAGGTTATATTTTTCAAGGTCAACAATCAAAGCACCTTTTGATTCGTGTAAAAGATTTTTACTTTCTAAATCTTCAACAATGGCATCCATTTTATCACTATAGAAACTTTCACCCATGAAGTGGTCAAAACTTACACCAAGTTTTCCGTAAATACGGTTAAATTCAATCAAAGAAACATCTGAGAACCATTTCCAAATGCGAAGTGCTTCCTCGTCGCCTTGTTCCATTTTAAGGAACCATTGACGTCCTTCTTCATCAACTTCTGGATCTTCTTTAGCTTCAGCATTGATTTTGACATAAAGTTTCAAGAGTTCATCAATCGGATTAGCTGTAATTGTAGCTTCATCACCATATTTCTTGTAAGCTGTAATCAAAAGACCAAATTGTTTACCCCAGTCGCCCAAGTGATTGATTTTGATTGGCTGATAACCCAATTTTTCGTAAATTTTGGCGATTGAATCCCCGATAACAGTTGAACGTAAATGCCCAATTGAAAAAGGTTTCGCAATATTTGGCGCAGACATGTCAATCGGAACATTTCCTCCTTGACCAATATTTGCATCACCGTAATGTTCACCTTCAGTCAAAACTTCTCGAATTACTTCTGAGGCAGTTGCATTTTTATCAAGGAAAAAGTTAACATATGGTCCTACTGCGATAACTTTCTCAAAGCCTTTTGTATCTATCTTCTCAGCAATTTCTCCAGCAATGATTTGTGGAGATTTTCGGAGAGTTTTGGCCAATTGAAAAGCTGGGAATGCTAAATCTCCTAAATCTGACGATTTAGGTTTTTCGATAATAGCCGCGATTTGTTCTACTCCAAGAACACCATCGATTGCAGCAGACAGTGCTTGGCTTACTAATTGTTTTTCATCCATTCATTAATTATACAGAAAAAACACTAATTTTGTCAATATATAGTCCATTATATGGTATAATTATGCTATGAAAAGAGATAAAAGATTAGAAATTATTAAAGAAATTGTGACAAATAATAAAATATCGACTCAAGAAGAGCTTCAATCTCTATTATTAGAACGCGGTGTAGAGGTAACACAAGCTACTTTATCAAGAGATATCAGAAAATTAAATATTATAAAAAAACGGGATAAAGGAGAGAGTTTTTACTCATTTTTGACTTCTGGCAATTCCAAAATTAATTCTGATTTACAGTTGTATTTTTATAATTTTGTTATTTCAGCAAAATCTGTCGGAGCTTTAGTGGTTATTCGGACAAAATTGGGTGAGGCCGATGTGTTGGCGAATGCTTTAGATGACGAACGTGATAGTCGGACAGATATTTTAGGTACAATTGCCGGAGCAGATACTCTGCTCGTTATTTGTGCGTCCGAAAAAGCGGCAAATATTCTTACTGCGGAAATAAAGTATATTTTATTAGGATAATTTTTAAACAAATTAAGGTTCGTTTAAGCGTTTACATTTATACTCATATTACTCCCTAAATAATTTCTTCATAAACCCCTTTGATTCAAGTCGCACTCCCGTGACTTGAATTTTTTTTACTGACAAAAATTGAATATAACAAAAAAAGTACTGACCAAAAAGCTGTCAGTACTTTTTTTATTTTATTGTAAGTTAGTTGAGACTTGGCTAAGTAACTTTTCAAAAGCAAGTTCATATTTTTGAATATTTCCTGCTCCCATAAAAACGTAAACCCCACGGTCATGGTCCAACAATGGCGAAACATTGTCAAGATCAATTACTTTGGCTGGTTTACGAACTTTGTCAGCTAAATCTTGTGCCGTAATTTCATGATGGTCTACTTCACGTGCTGAACCGTAAATTTGAGCAAGGTAAACGGTATCCGCATGGTCAAGCACCTCTGCAAATTCGTCAGCAAATGCAATTGTTCTAGTAAAAGTATGAGGTTGGAAAACAGCAACGATTTCACGATCAGGATATTTTTGACGAGCAGCATCCAATGTTGCTTCGATTTCAGTTGGATGATGAGCAAAATCATCAATAATGACTGTCTCACCTACTTTTTTCTCAGTGAAACGACGTTTCACTCCACGGAAAGTCAATAAGTGGTCTGCAACTTCCGTCATATCCAACCCAAGATTATGACAAACGGCTACAACTGACAAGGCATTCAATACATTGTGTTTACCATAAGCTGGAACGACAAAATGACCAATTTTTTCACCGCGGAAATAAGCATCAAAAGATGAGCCACGTGTACTTCTGACCAAATTTTCGGCACGATAATCGTCATTAGCCTCAAAACCATAATAGTAAATAGGTGCTTTGGCAGTCAATTTACGTAAGTTAACATCTTCCCCGTAAGCAAAAATACCTTTTTTAATATTATTTGCATAATCTTGGAAAGCTGAGGTGACATCTTCAATTCCTTCAAAGTAGTCAGGATGGTCAAAGTCAATATTTGTCATAATTGTATATTCAGGATGATAAGGCATGAAATGACGTTCATATTCATCAGATTCAAAGACAAAATATTCACTTCCCTCAATCCCACGACCAGTTCCGTCACCAATCAAGTAAGAAGTGTCCACGATATTAGACATCACGTGAGCTAACATTCCAGTTGTTGAAGTTTTACCATGTGCACCAGCAACTCCGATGCTAGTAAAATCTTCCATGAAATGTCCCAAAAATTCATGATAACGTTTGAATGGAAATCCATTTTTATGGGCAAATGCAATTTCAACATTGTTATCATCGCGAAAAGCATTTCCAGCAATCAATTCAAATTCGGGCTTAATATTTTTTTCGTCAAAAGGCAAAAGTGGTACGTTAGCTTGTTCAAGACCACGTTGTGTGAAAAAGTAATCTGTTGAGTCCGAACCTTGAACTTTCTTTCCCATTTGATGTAACATTAGCGCAAGTGCACTCATGCCTGAACCTTTAATACCGGTAAAATGATATGTTTTTTCCATGATAAAATTTTCTGTCAGTAATTCTATTTCTTTATCAATCACTGACAGAAATTTCCCTTCTTTTCTTACAATTATTTTTTTATTTACTTAAATTTTTATGAGCTCAAAGACACACAAAATAACTGACAAGTGATATCTCCAAAGTAAATTTTACCATAATAAAATTTAACTTCTCTGTCAGTTTTTTCATTTAAATTTGAAAATTAAACGATTCCACGGTCAAAGATATTTTTCCGCTTATTTTCAAAATAACTTCCTTTTTGTGTGTCATTAGCAGCGGCTCCATGTGGAACTGCCTTCTTCATTCCGCCTTTAGCGACTGCATCAGAAACGTTCATTCCTTGATTTTTCATATCCCGAATTGGGTTATCATTAGCTGAAGGTCGCTTATTCAAAATTGCGGATGTTGAACGACGAACTGTGATATCCTCCTTGTCCCGCTCCAATGGTGAAACATACTGTTTAGGAGGCTTTGGAAGTGTTGCTGCTGCACGTTTTGCCCGTTCTTTTGACTCGTCAACGCTAGTTTTCTTAGGCATTTTATCATAGGAACTTACGCCGTCATGATTAGAGTTTAGCGGACGATGCTGTGTGCTAAAGCTTGTTTTAGCTTTATAAGGTTTGAAACTCTCAGGTCTCTTGGCATCAGTTTTTGGCTTATTATTTTCAATTGAAGCTTCATCCTGAAGGCTGGGATTTCTTGTCAGCAACTGCTGGTTAGTAAAAATTACCCGAGTATCTTTTTGAAGTGCTTCGTCATCACCAATAACTGGAAATACCACTCTTCTTTCTACCATGTTTTGCCCTACTTTTTTATAGTTTGTTTAATCTATTTATTACATTTTAATTCTTTATGAAGATGATGAAAGTTTATCAAAGAATATTGAAAACTCTTGTCTTTCCTAGCTTTTATAGAATTTTTCTTCCACTAGATAAAATATCAAACCAAGATTTAGATTCTAAGATAACCGTTTCAATATCCATTATAGCTTAATTTCTAAGTTTTTTAAAGCTATACTCCAAGAATTTCACGAATTTCTGCTTCACTAAGGACTTTATCCACTGTATCGCCTTCTAAAACATTAGCAATTAAATCCTTTTTACGCTCTTGGATTTCCATAATTTTTTCTTCAATTGTACCTTTGGTAATCAAGCGAATGACTTCTACCGTATTTTTTTGTCCCATCCGATGGGCACGCGCAATAGCCTGTTCTTCAACAGCTGGGTTCCACCACAAGTCAACCAAAATGACGACATCAGCACTGGTTAAATTAAGCCCAACCCCACCGGCTTTTAATGAAACTAAGAAAGCATCACGACTACCAGCATTGAAGGCTTGAACCATTGAAAGTCGATCTTTAATTGGAGTAGAACCAGTCAGTTTATAAGCGGTCATTTCTTGTTCTTCCATCAATTTTTCAATATGTGGAAAAACCTTTGTAAATTGAGAGAAAATCAAAGGACGATGGCCTGAATCTTTAATTTGCGCCAATAATTCTCGTAAACGTTCAAGTTTCCCAGAACTTCCTTTATAGTCATCCATAAATAATGCTGGTGTATTACAAATTTGTCTAAGTCGTGTAATTCCTGCCAGAATTTCAATTCTTGAACGTGATAAAGCCGCACTATCCATTTCTAAAACTTGTTTTTGCATCAATTCGAGTTGTGCTAAATAGATCACTTTTTGGTCATCAGCTAATTGGTTATAGACCGTAATTTCCATTTTTTCTGGAAGTTCTTCAAGCACATCTTCTTTTTTACGACGCATAATGAAAGGCTGAATCAATCTTGAGATAACAGATGGTTCCATCTTATTGAATTTTTCACGTTTTGGTAAAAAGCCTGGCATCACCACTTGGAAAATGGCCCAAATTTCTTCAATTCGATTTTCTAGTGGTGTTCCTGAAAGGGCAAAGGTATGTTCAACATTCAGAGCAGATAGTGATTTATTGGTTTTACTACTATAATTTTTGACAACTTGAGCTTCATCCAAAAGTAAGTAATTCAATTTTTTATCCTGATAGTCTTCAAAATCTTTCAAGAAGCTACCATAACTTGTGATATAAATTTGATGTTTTTCTTGAATTTCTTTACTTCGCTCGGCTTTTGTCCCGTCAATAACAGCAAAATCAATCTCATCAGTAAATTTCTCAAATTCACTTGCCCAGTTATAAGTAAGACTAGCTGGTGCGGTAATTAGAACACTCTCATCTTTTTTCAGATTAGAAAGAATAAAAGTAATCGCTTGAACCGTTTTACCTAATCCCATGTCATCAGCAAGAATTCCTCCCAAATTATAATGAGAGAGCATACTCATCCAGCGAACACCCGTTTCCTGATAAGAACGCAAGGAAGCCTTAATATGTTCTGGTTTCTCGTAAGGAAACTCTTCAGGATGCGTCAAGTGTTGATAGAGTGATTTAAATTTTTCAGAGAAGGAAGCTCCACCAATATTTTCAAATATTTTAGAAATTTGAAAACTTCGATTAATATTAACATGCAAACTGCTTCCTTGAATAACAAATTGGTCGTCAAGTTCATTTAATGCAGCTTTCAAGCGGTCAAATTTTTCATTAAAATGATAAAATTTCCCACTTTCACTGATATAAAATTCAGCATTTTCTTGTAATTTTGCAATAACATTTGCAAATTCACCATCTTCAACCTGAGGGATATCAAAGGAAATATCTAAGAGCCCTCCCTGACTATCAATATGAATTTCAGGAACTTCATCCATTCTCATATTTCTTAAAGTTGGCGACAGTTCAATCTGACCAAGTTTTTGAAAAGCAGGTAAGATTTTCAAAAAGAAATTCTCTGATAAATTTTCTGGAATATTTAATGACGAATTAAAAGCCTTAGCAAACTGCAAACGTTCCATCAGCGCAAAAATCTTTTGCTCTTTACGCAAATCTCTTGAAAATTCTAGGGTTTCTAAATCGTGGAAACTATCTATTGAGAAACTTCCATAATCAAAAGTCATTGCCAAACTAATGGTCTGATCTTCCAACAAATCAAAAGTAAATTTAGCATCAAAAGGTCTGACAACAAAATGGTCTGGCGCTTCAATCTCTCCCAAAGTTGATAATTGTTGAAGAGCCTGAGCTAATTTATCCTTATCAGCATATGAAAATTTAATTTGTGATTTTTTAGCAAATTGCTTATCTAAAACAAGGAGCAGACGCCGTTGTTCTTGATTGAGTTTATAAAATACATTATTGGCATAAAGAAGTGAATAATCATAAAAATTATGATAATCCTCACTGTAGAGTTTCAACTCGATATAATCTTGCTGACTTTCAACCTTAAATTTAAAAATCTCCGAATCATTATCAAGGGCTATAAATGTAAAATAATTGACCGTTCTACCTGTAATCTGAAGTTGATAATTCTCTAAAGCTGAAACTAAGTCCATTGCTTCTTCAAGGAATAAAAATGGAATATTAAGATAACGACCATTTTTAATATATAAGGATTTGGTAAGTGCTTCATCGGATTTACTATCAATTTTTAAAAGAAAAGTTAAAAATTCTTGACTTGCTTCATCAAAATTATCAAAAAAGAGGTCAATATAGTGTAGAGAACCCAAAGAATACTGACTATAATTTTTTAAAGCACGTAGAAAATAAGGAATATCTTTAATAACGTATGAGCGGCCCAAATTTTTACTTCTTAATTTTAAATCAAAATACAAAAAATAATCCATTGAAAAATAATCATAAAGCTGACTATTATCCTCAATTTGAACTTCGATAGAGTATTGGTCTGTATTGAAATTTAATTGTGTCTCACCATTTACAGCATCTAAAAAAGCAACATTTTCACCAAAAAGCGCTCGTTCAGCTCCTTTGATTTCTTTGTCTTTTGTTTCCTGACTTCCTTTATCTTGATTTTTTAGATACTCTTCTATCGCTGCAATATGTTTGCAATAGCGGTGGTTTTGTTGAAAGGCTTCACAAGTACAACTATCTTGCGCACCATCTAGGTCATAACTTACCTCTTCACCATCAATTTCTGCTGTTAGTTTAAAATCAGTTTCAATTGGGTCATTTAAGAAGCCTTTCGCATAGAGGGCGATTCCCTCACTTCGCACTCGTGCCGGCATCATTCTACTCATATTTTTATATTTTTCCTCGAATCAATTATTTCAAAATTTTGCGTATATTATACCATAATTACCATTTTTTTGCTAGAATCTTCCTCGTTCTTATCAATTTTTAAAATAAGAGCTGTTTTAGTAAAGAATATCCTCCTCTTTTTACTACTTATTCGGTGTCATGGTTTTGACTGATAATCTTATTATAACAAATATTAAAAATACCGACTAGCTGTCAGTATTTTTTAATCATCATTATTTACAAATATATTTTCTACTTTCCACGATACTTTTTCAATAAGTAAGCTGAGATGATAAGTAGTGGAGCTATACTATAAAAGTGGACAGAAAATTGTGTGTTATAATCTGTCTATTAAGACACAAAAATGAAAGGACTTTTATGTCAGGTTTTAAACGTTACGACGAGGATTTCAAACAATCGCTCGTTAATCTCTATCAAACTGGTAAAACACAAACTGAACTCTGTAAAGATTATGGGGTATCTTCTTCTGCACTTGCAAAATGGATTAAGCAGTACTCTCAAGTGCGTCTTGAAGATAATACGGTGTTGACTGCTAAACAGATTCAAAAATTACAAAAAAGGAATGCCCAACTAGAGGAAGAAAATCTGATCTTAAAAAAAGCGAGTGCCATATTCATGCAAAACTCCAAGTAAGATTGAAAGCCATCTATAGACTCCGATTTGAACACACGACAGTTATGCTCTGTCGTGTTTTACATGTCAATCGTTCCACCTACTATAACTTCATAAACAAGAGGCCTTCGAAGCGTGAAGTAGAAAATCAACGCTTGAGAAAATTACTCCTTGAGATTTATATGAAAGCCAAGAAAAGAATTGGAACGAGAGCTTTTAAAATCATTCTTCTGCGTGATTATGGCGTTAATATTTCTGAAGGCCGTATCTTAAGACTTCTCAAGTCTATGACACTCCCTAAAATGTCAACCATCAAACCTCGTTTTAAATCAAATAAATCTCCTGTATTTTCTTCTGATAATCTGCTTAAACAAGAATTTAACCCGAACTCCCCAAATCAAGTTTGGACAACAGATTTCACTTATATCTCTATAGGACCTAAGCGACATGTTTATCTCTGTGCTATTCTTGACCTCTACTCAAGGAAATGTATTGCGTGGAAAGTAAGTGATAGGATTGATGCCAAACTCGCCTGTGACACCTTAGAAATAGCTATAAATAAGAGGAAACCTAAGGAACCAATTATTTTTCATTCGGATCAAGGAAGCCAATTTAAATCAGCTTCCTTTAGAAAGTTATTAGATGAGCATCAATTGCTTGCTTCTTACTCCAAGCCTGGATATCCTTATGATAATGCCGTCACTGAGGTCTTTTTCAAGTATCTTAAACAACGAGAAATTAATCGCAGAACTTATCACTCCATTCAAGAAGTTCAACTCTCTTGCTTTGAATACATCGAACAATTTTATAACAATTATAATCCTCATTCCGCCAACAATGGTTTAACTCCAAATCAGAAAGAAGAAAATTATTTTAAGAAAATATAGCTCATTTTGTGTCTAAATATTTGACATTAGTCCAATATGGAACATGGTCATATTGAGCATCATATAATCCATTTAACAAGTGAACGGCTCCTGGTCCTGCTGAACCAAAGGTTACTCCGATTTCTCCGGTTACTTTTGCTTCCCCAACGGCTGCTAAAGCACCCACTTCTTCGTGACGAACTTGAATGTAATTTAATGTGTCTCTTCGGTTATATAATGCGTTCATTGTCGAATCAATTGACCCACCGGGTAAACCGTAAATATTTTTGACACCCCAATCTTCAATAACTTTTAACATTGCATCTGATGCATTTATTTTTGTCATGATATTCTCCTTGATCTTAAATCTATCAACTACCAACTACTTTGAAACTACTTTATATACTAATTTCTCCTTTCGCCGTAAGTAAATAAATTACTTTTCAAGTAAATTATAGGTCAAAAAAATCTAAATGTAAACTATTTGAGTCCAGCCATTTATTTTTTTAGTCTGTCAGCAATAACTAAAAAAGAACTGTAAACTAAACAGTACAGTTCTTTTTATTTAAGTCTTGATCTAAGGTCAAATGACTGATTAAAAATTTTATCAAGAAGTCACGTTCTTCAATCCATTTTTCTCGATTATCTTTTAAATGGACACGGTTCGATAAGAAAACAACTGCTTTTTTGATACGAGGGTTAATTAATAGAAAAGTTCCGGTATAGCCAGTATGAAGCAACCAATCATCATTTGGCCCGAGTAAGTCCCAAGCCAAACTTCTTTTTTTATCTCCGTCAGCATAATTTTTTGTCAGCTTTAAATATTTTTCTTCTTGAAAGTAAGCTTGACTGAATAAAATCAAATCAGACATCGTTGAAAATAAACCAGCTGAGCCACAATGATTTTTTAAAACTTGAGCTTTAGGGTCATGAACTGTTCCTACTGGGATATTTTGACTTGTTGGGACTGCATTTTCTACTGGTCCAAAACTTGTGTCATTCATTTTCCAGTCTTCAAATACTTGTTTGTAAAAGATTTTATCCAGACTTTCTCCATAATATTCTTCTAATAAAAAACCTAGTAAAATAAAATTAATATCTGTATATTTGAAGGTCTTATTGTCAGTAACTTTAATCTGATTAATTGCTTCTGTCAGTTCTTTTGCGTTTAGCTTATCTCTATTTTTTATGAAAGGATCAATACCAGAAGTGTGTGTCAGTAATTGCCGCAAGCTGACGCTTCTGTCAGTAAATTTAGAATAATATTTTTGAAGAGGGGCATCAATTTCTAACTTTCCTGCTAGGACAAGATTAATGACGGCTGTTCCGGTGCCCACTACTTTTGTCAAAGAAGCTAAATCCCATTTTTTTCCCTGAGTGAGCTTGATTGTTTCAGGATAAATTGCTGAATTTCCTAAAAGATACTCCTCGACTTTTTCTCCTTCAATAATTGCGAAATTGACACCTGGGAAAACGTCACGCTCAAGATAATCTTCGATTATTTTTAAAAATTCTTGTTGATTTTTCATGTTTCAACCTTCGTTTCTGATTTACTTTGAGTAAAAAAACTTGTCAAAAATTAACAAGTTTTTTTAAAATTATTATTTTACAAACCAAAGTTCTGCATGGTCAGGAACTTCTAATGAAAAAGTTTTAGCTGAGCCATCCAAATATGTTCCGTCTACATCAGAAAATTGATGAGCAAAATCTTTCAAATCAAAATCTTTATCAATCATGAACACTAAAAACTCAAGGTCAAGTACTTCATCGGTTCCTGCAGCTAAATCTTCGCTTTCTTCAACACTAAAAGTCAAAGTTACAAAAGGAAATTCAATTTGGTTATTGATTGCTTTAAGACCAAAAACTGATTCATAAAATTCAATAATTGATTGGTCAGCAACATTCAAATCCATTGCTATAATTTCAAAATCTGACAAACCTTTAAAAGTTTTATCTTTCTCAAGCTCAATTTCTGATTTATCAATTTCTGTCAGTGATGATAAATCTGTCAGTAAATCTGATGCTACCCAAAAAAGTTCTGATTCAGGCGAAAGCGCTGAAAAAGCAAAGCCATTTTTTCCTTTATAGACCTTAGAAATCTTGTCCAAGTTACGAACAATTAATTGCTCAATCTCAGATGAATTAGCTTTGATCACCGTTTGCCCGTGTTTTTTCAATCCTTCAACAGGACGAAAACCTGGTGATTCTTCTAATTGAAACCGATCTTTTTTCGCTTCATGCCCACCAAGCCATACCATTGCGCCTTCTTCTACCAAGACCTTAAAGCCAAGCACTTCACGGTAGAAATCTAAATTTTCTTCACGGTTAAGCACACGATAGACTGGTTGAAAAGCGGTAATATGATTTATAATCTCGCTCATTTTAGCCTCCATTGATTACATTTACAAATAACTATCTCTTATTTTCGCAAATTTCAAGGAAATTATCAACGATTTATATCTTTTACTTTTTCTTTCTACATTAATTATGTAATTTTAAAATCTCAATAAAAAAACTCATAGTCGTTAACCATGAGCATTTTTAAGGATAGTTTTAAGTACATATCTAGGTACGAACAAAGTTAGACTGACCTTTTATTGTGGTTGCCAGATATGCACATTTTTGAGGTAGCTCTATTTTACTACAATTTATTCAAGTTCAGATTAACAAAAGTTATCAACAAAAATGAAATATTTTTTTCTGCTGACAGCTATTACTATGCTATAATATTGACATGTTTAATATAGAAAAACTTCAATCATTAGCCAAATATCGTTGGGCAATTGTGATTATTTTGGCGCTACTTTTTTCAGCCCTATCTGTCAGTATTTTTCATTTACCATTTTTAATGACAGCTCTCGTATTATCGATTGTTGGATTAATTTTTGCTTATCACAAATCAGTTTGGTTGGTACTCTTTATTTTATCTAACTTACCAATGCTTGCGACAACCATTTTTGCTTATCAGCACCATTTCACAACCTTAGATACCGTCATCTTTTTCATTATCTTTTTACTTACGATTATTTCTTCTTATCTGATTGCTCGTAAAGCTGAACTCATCCCTAAAATAAGTTGGAAATATTTTCCTCCTTTAAAAATAATAATTGGTTTTGCTTTGCTTTTTCTAGTCTCTATTCTGACAGGAATTTTTGCTCAAATTATCAATCAAAGTCCAACAACCAGTAATCAAGATTCACTAAACGAATTACAAAAAGTGATTCCAATTGCTGTCTTTGCAACCCAAACACTTGCTGCTGGTTTTTTAGAAGAACTTGTTTATCGGGTAGGAATTTTTGAGGTCATTTTCAAAAATCAAAAATATTTTGCTTTTTTAACGGCATTGCTCCTTTTTGCTTACATGCATGGTCCTACTGACCTCTACAGCTGGTTAACTTACGGTTTAATGAGTCTTGTGCTTACCAGTCTTTATGCTAAATATCGCAATTTTTATCTTAACATGAGCGTCCATCTCCTTTGGAATCTCTTTGGACTGGTCATTGCTCTTATGATTAAATAAAAAAAATACTGACAGAAATTCTGTCAGTATTTTTTTTTTAATAATTAAAATTTGTAAATCATTTTAGCCAATGCAACTGCTGCAAGTGCTGCAAGAATTGGTGCTACAACTGGAACCCATGCATACCACCATTTAGATGAACCTTTAGCTTCACCCAAAACTGATTTTGGCAAGAGGCTGTGAACCAAACGTGGACCAAAGTCACGCGCTGGATTCAAACCAGGACCTGTTGGACCACCAAGAGCGACTACAAGTCCCATAACAAGGAATCCTAAGAACAAATGAGCAATCATTTTAGAAGCAGAAGCTCCTGATGCTTGAACCCAAATTTGGTTCATAATATCTGATGATGTAATATCTGCTCCTTGTTTTTTCAAGTAGTCTGTCATCCAAGAAATTGATTGGCTACCAAAGAAGATGTTAGTTGCCGAAACTGCACCAAAGAACAAGACGAATGAACCAAGAAACTCATTTAAGAAACCATTAACTGTAGCTCCGAAACGCGTTTTTTCATCGTTATCATCAACATTATCAATTGTTGAGAAAGTTCCAAGAATAGCATTTGGATTTTGTGTTTTAAGATAGTATGGGCGATAAACCATAACAATCAATAATTGCCCAAACATCGCACCTAAAACTTGCGCAATAATATATTGAGCAACATGTGCCCAGGGAAAAAGTCCTGAGGCTGCAAGTCCAAGTGTGAAAGCTGGATTAATTTGTGAAGTAACATTACCTAATGCAACTGCTGGTAGCATTACACCAAGTCCATAACCCCAACCAATAATCATCCAAGATTGTGCGTGAGCTTTTGTACCTTTAAGTTCGACGTTGGCAACCGCACCATTACCCATGATGATGAGTAGTGCAGTTCCGATAAATTCAGTGATATATTTCACTGTCCATGTAACATCCATTTTTTATGGAACCCTCCAAAATTTGATTTTAATATAATAACCTCAGCTATTATATCAGAAAAGCGCGCTTGCTTCAAATATTCATTGGAAATTAGACCCTTTTAGTCTGATTATTTACTGAAAATTTGCTATAATTAAAAGAATTATCATGCTTTTTATGGAGGACTTAAGATGCGCTTTAATCATTTTTCAATTGTTGATAAAAATTTTGATGAACAACTAGCAGAACTTGATCAGCTCGGGTTTCGTTGGTCTGTTTTTTGGGATGAAAAGAAAATTTTAAAAGATTTTCTCATTCAAAGTCCTACTGATATGACTGTTTTGCAAGCAAATACTGAGCTAGACGTCATTGAATTCTTAAAATCCTCTATTGAATTAGATTGGGATATTTTCTGGAATATTGCTTTGCAACTTCTTGACTTTGTTCCAAATTTTGATTTTGAAATGGGAAAAGCAACTGAATTTGCTAAAAAACTTAATCTTCCACGAAGTGATGTTGAAATGACAACTGAAACTATCATCTCTGCTTTTTACTATTTACTTTGTAGCCGTCGTAAAAGCGGGATGATTCTTGTTGAACTTTGGGTTTCAGAAGGTCTTCTTCCTTTGGATAATCACTATCACTTTTTCAATGACAAATCATTGGCAACTTTTGATTCTTCGCTCCTTGAACGTGAGGTCATTTGGGTTGAAAGCCCAGTTGATACCGAGCAAAAAGGAAAAAATGACTTAATTAAAATTCAAATTATTCGTCCAAAAAGCACAGAAAAACTTCCGGTTGTGATGACCGCAAGTCCTTATCATTTGGGAATCAATGAGAAAGCTAATGATTTAGCGCTTCATAAAATGAATGTTGATTTGGAAAAAAAGGACAGTCACAAAATCCAAGTCCAAGGAAAGCTTCCACAAAAACGTTCGTCTGAAACCAAAGAACTTCCTATTGTAGATAAAGCACCTTATCGCTTTACTCATGGTTGGACTTATTCTTTAAATGACTACTTTTTGACGCGTGGTTTTGCTTCTATTTATGTGGCTGGTGTTGGAACGCGTGGCTCAAATGGCTTCCAAACTTCAGGCGATTATCAGCAAATTTATAGTATGACTGCTGTCATTGATTGGTTAAATGGCCGAACTCGTGCCTATACTTCTCGTAAAAAGACGCATGAAATTAAGGCCACTTGGGCAAACGGAAAAGTAGCCATGACTGGAAAGTCATATTTAGGAACGATGGCTTATGGTGCTGCTACTACTGGAGTCGATGGACTTGAAGTCATCTTAGCTGAAGCTGGAATTTCTTCTTGGTATAATTACTATCGTGAAAATGGTCTTGTCCGTTCTCCTGGTGGCTTTCCTGGTGAAGATTTAGATGTGCTTGCCGCACTGACTTACTCACGAAATCTTGATGGTGCTGATTATTTAAAAGGAAATGCTGAATACGAAAAACGCTTAGCAGAAATGACCACTGCTTTAGACCGTAAGTCTGGTGATTACAATCAATTTTGGCATGACCGAAATTATTTAATCAATTCTGACCAAGTTAAAGCTGACGTCCTAATTGTTCACGGTTTACAAGACTGGAATGTTACACCCGAACAAGCTTATAATTTTTGGCAGGCTCTGCCAGAAGGTCATGCCAAGCATGCCTTTCTACATCGTGGGGCTCATATTTATATGAATTCTTGGCAATCCATTGATTTTTCTGAGACAATCAATGCTTATTTCTCTGCCAAATTATTAGATAGAGATTTAAATTTAAATCTTCCACCCGTTATTTTACAGGAAAATTCTAAAGAACAAGTTTGGTCAGCTGTCAGTAAATTTGGGGGCGATGACCAGCTCAAACTCCCCCTTGGGAAAACGGCGGTTTCTTTTGCTCAATTTGATAACCACTATGATGATGAAAGCTTCAAAAAGTATTCTAAAGATTTCAACGTCTTTAAAAAAGATTTATTTGAAAATAAAGCTAACGAAGCTGTCATTGATTTAGAACTTCCTTCTGAGTTAACAATTAATGGTCCAATTGAACTAGAAATCAGACTAAAATTAAATGATAGTAAAGGACTCTTATCTGCTCAAATTCTTGATTTTGGTCCCAAAAAACGGCTGGAAGATAAAGCAAGAGTAAAAGATTTTAAAGTTCTTGACCGTGGCCGAAACTTTATGTTAGATGATTTGGTTGAACTTCCTCTTGTCGAGAGTCCTTATCAGTTGGTCACTAAAGGATTTACCAATCTCCAAAATCAAGATTTGCTGACGGTCAGTGATTTAAATGCTGACGAATGGTTTACGCTCAAATTTGAACTACAACCAACGATTTATCATTTAGAAAAAGCGGATAAACTTCGGATCATACTCTATAGTACTGACTTTGAACATACGGTTCGTGATAATCGTAAAGTGACTTACGAGATTGATTTATCTCAATCTAAACTCATTATTCCTATTGAAAGTGTGAAAAAATAAAATGGCAATTATTGGAATTCTTGGAACTCCTTACAATACAGTTGAACAATCCCCTTTTTGGTGGAACAAAGTAAGCTATACTCGTCAATCATTTATTGATGTTTTTCAGGATTTAGGCCATACTGTGATTGTTCTTCCTGTTGACAAAACCGAAAATATAAAAAATTACCTGACACTGGTAGATAAAATTGTACTGACTGGTGGGGCAGATGTCAGTCCTTATCTATATGGTGAGGAGCCTAATGCTAAATTAGGAACAACTGATCCGATTCGTGACCGTTTTGAGCTTGCCACAATCAAAGCTGCTCTAGAAGCAAATAAACCTATTTTGGGCGTTTGTCGTGGCCTACAGTTACTCAATGTTTATTTTGGCGGAAGCCTTTATCAAGACTTGAGTCAAACTTCAAGTCAGATAAAACATCTCCAAAGTCCAACACCACAAGAAATTCCAACTCATCATATTAGTGTTGAACAAGAAAGTGCCTTGGGCTTCTTACCTGAAAATTATATGGTTAATTCTTTCCATCATCAAGTCATTAAAGATTTGGGCCAAGGCTTGACGGCCATTGCTCATGGAAACGATGGCTTAGTTGAAGCGATTGAAAATAAAGAAAAACATGTGCTTGCTGTCCAATGGCACCCAGAATGTACTTGGGAAACTGAGCATTTTGATAAGAAAATTTTTGAAATTTTCGCTAACGGAACCATATAAAAGTTAAAAAACCGTCATAAATCTTTTTTATGGTGGTTTTTTTAAGATTATGTTAATATTATGTCTATATTAAAAGTCAGCTCACTCGTAACCAACTTCCAAATTTAAAATAAAAACTGAGCTGACAAAATTTCTGAGGAGAAATTGATATGAAAAAAATAAAATTGTTGACTCTTGCAACAGTTGGAATTGCCTCAATTGGCTTACTTGCTGCTTGCTCGTCAAAAGATAATTCATCTTCTAAATCAACAGATAAAGTAACAACCGTAACTGTTGCAACTTCTGCCGCTTCTGTCCCTTATGAATACAGCGAAAATGGCAAAATGACTGGTTTTGAATATGATATTTTAAAAGCTGCTGACAAAGACATGAAGGATTATAAATTCAACTTTAAAGTCTATGAAGATAGTGCGATTTTAGCTGCTTTAGACGGTGGTCGTGCACAAATTGCGGCAAATAATTTTGGTAAGACAAAAGCACGTTCTGAAAAATATCTCTTTAGCTATCCTGTTCGCCAAGGAATTGATGCGATTTTCTCAACATCTAAAGAAAATATTACAAAAATCTCTCAACTTGCTGGTAAAACGACAGAAATTCCTGCTGGAACCAACTATGGTGATATGTTTGAAAGCTGGAACAAAAATCATCCAGACAAAAAAATCAATGTAAAATACAGCCAACGTCCTTTAGCCGACCGTTTATCTGCTATTTCTAGTGGACAAATTGATTTCTTATTTGCTTCTAAAGCACCCGCAGAAAATTTGATTAAAGAACATGCAATCACAGGTTTAGTGGATACTGTTCCAACAGACTTGGATAAACAACCAGAATTTAAGACTTATGATTACTTTATTCTTGATAACAGCCAAAGCAAGTTGCAAAAAGATTTGAATGTTGAGCTCAAAAAACTTTACGACAACGGCACACTTAAAAAACTGTCAGAACAATATTTCCATGACAGCCATATTCCAGCTGCTGACCAATTCAAATAATTAAAAAACTCGTCAATGACGAGTTTTTATTTTACTGACAGCAATCTTTTTATAAATAAAAATTACTGACAGAATACTCAAAAGCTACGCTTTTTTCTGTCAGTCATTTTTTGATTAATTTATTTATTTAAAGCAGCGTCCAAATGAGCCAATACTTTTTCTTTTCCAAGAAGTGCAATTGTTTCTGGTAATTCTGGACCATGCATTGAACCTGAAGCTGCAATACGAATTGGCATCCAAAGCATTTTACCTTTTACGCCAGTTTCTTTTTGAGTCGCTTTAAAGAGTGGGAAAATATTTTCCACTGTAAAATCATTTTCAGGAAGCTCAGCCAATTTTGCACGGAAAGTACTCAAAGCTAATGGTGTTGTTTCAGCAGCCAACATTTCACGAGCTTCATCAGTCAATTCTGGGAAATCTCCATAGAAAAGGTCTGTTAATTCAACAATTTCATCTGCTGATTTCATTTGTGGTTGATAAAGTTTAACCAGTTCCTCAGCACGTTCATCAAAGCGATTAGCAGCAACAAGGAATGGTTTTGTCAATTCAAATACTTTAGCAAAATCAGCATTTTTGATGTATTCATTATCCAACCAGTCCAATTTCTTTTGGTCAAAGGCTGCTGGTGATTTAGACAAACGATGTTCATCAAAAAGTTCAATTAATTCTTCACGAGAGAAAATTTCTTTTTCTCCACCAGGATTCCAGCCCAAAAGTGCAATAAAGTTGAAAATGGCATCAGACATGTAACCTTTTTTACGGTAGTCTTCAATAAACTGAAGTGTATTTGTGTCACGTTTTGATAATTTTTTCCCAGTTTCAGAATTAATAATCAAAGTCATGTGACCAAATTGTGGTGCTTCCCAACCCAAAGCATCGTAAACAACTAATTGTTTTGGTGTATTGGCAATATGGTCATCTCCACGGATAACATGTGAGATTTGCATATCATGGTCATCAACAACAACAGCAAAATTGTAAGTTGGGTAACCATCACGTTTTTGGATTACCCAATCTCCACCGATGTTTTTACCTTCAAATTCAATGTCGCCTTTAACAATATCATTCCATTTATAAATTGCTTTTTCATCAACAGAAATACGAACAACCGGTTCAATATTTTGCGCTTTGCGCTCCGCGATATAAGCTGCTTTTTCATCATCACTCATGCCAGCATATTCGTTAATATAGTGTGGAGCAATTCCTGCCGCTTCTTGTTTCGCATGGTCAGCTTCAAGTTCTTCTGGCGTTTTATAAGAATAATAAGCTTTTCCTTCAGTCAACAATTGGTCAATATATTTTTGATATAAAGGCAAACGTTCTGATTGACGGTAGTTTTCATGTGTTTCAGGACTTTCATCCCAATCCATTCCCAACCAACGAAGGTTTTCAAGTTGTGAACGCTCACCATCTTCTACGTGACGTTCACGGTCTGTATCTTCAATACGGATGATAAAATCTCCCCCGTGATGACGGGCAAAAAGATAGTTAAAAAGGGCTGTACGAGCATTCCCGATATGCAAAAGTCCTGTTGGTGATGGTGCGTAACGGACGCGGATTTTTTTATTCATATTAATCCAATTCTCCTCATTAATTCGTTCACTTCTTTTCTGTAAGAAATGAATCGTTCTTGGTTTTAAATAGCCTAAACTACTCTAACAATCACCTCTATTTTACCACAAATTAAGAAAGCATGCCGACCTAAAATTTATTTGTAATCTATCATTGACAAATTTAATCTAAGAATTGAAGAAATCGTTCATCCCAAAGATGGTTTTCATAAAAATCAACGATTTCTTTTGCTGACAGCCATTTACTATCGAAAGTTGAACTTGCCCCTCTTTGCATCCAATTTTGATAGCCCAGACCATGAGCAAAAACAAGCGTCGTGTTAACACAAAATTCAGTTTGAGCACCGCAAAATTCAATCGATTTTACTGACAAGTCTGTCAGTAGTTTTTGCAGTCCCGTTTGATAGAAACCATTGGCATGCGTTTTTTCAACATACTTGTCAGTAGATGCTGTCAGCAATTCTGGAATCATTTGCCAACCAAAACTTTCTCTTATAAGTCCATCATCATTATGCTGGATAAAAATAATCGGTTTTTTAGCCTTTCGATAAGTAAGAATTCGTTGATTAATTTGCTCGATTAATTCTTCTCGCCGATAAATCCCAGCACATACCTCATTTTGCATATCAATTACAATCAAAGCATCGCTTGTTTTCATCTTTTTATTCCTTTCAAAAATTGATTTTCTTAGCATTAGTATAAGACAATCTCTCCAGAAAACAAAGAATTTACAACCAAAATCAAAATAACACCCCAAAGAATGTTATTTTTGTAGTAATCATTTATAATTTTCTATTTGAGAAATTCTTCCTCAATAAATGAGTAACCAATTGCCTTTGTGGCAACAAAAGTAACTAAAGACGCGATAATTAATGACATCGTAGTATCCGATAAGAAATGTGCACCAATTCGGACCCGAGCAGCCATCATTAAAAGTGTGAAAATAAATCCGCTGTAAGCCAAAATCTTTTGGCCTTTAAGATTTTTTCTGTCAGCAAAAAATGGTAAAAAGAGTGCTGCAGCTGCTGCGATTGTATGACCTGACGGGAATGATTGATGACCTGTTTGACCGTTCAAATGCCACCAATTAGTGAACGTTCCTTTGGTAGAGGAAACAATTTCCTTAACCTCATAAGGGCGAAAACGCCCCCAGTTAACTTTCATCGTATTGACAATTGAGTTGCTGACATAAACGACAGCAATCCCAGCAATCGCCACAATAATCAATTGACTTAATTCTTCGTAAGTTTTCTTGCTCAGCCATCTATAAATCAAAAATGTTCCGATGACCAGGATAATAAATGTAAAAAGTGCTTCAAGTCCAAAAGAATAAGTCGCTGTGGCTCCAATACTGTTATTTGCCGCACCCAGTGGCTGATGATTTTTGATGTTATTAAGTGTGGTCACACCGTAAAACATCCAACCATCAACCCAGCCCCATGCTGACCAATAAGCAAAGCCAAGTCCAGAAATCGCTAAAATCCATTTTGTCAGTTGATTATCTTGTCTTAGACCATAAATGAAGATAATTTCCGCTGAAATAAAAGGGATAAGCGCTGACGGAAACATTCCAAATATCTGAAAAAGATTACCAAAAATTGAATTTTGATCCATAACCATTTTAGAAATTTGCAAATCCCCCAAAGACGCAATAATTAATAAAAGAGCTGAAATTCCAATTAAAATTCCTAGGAATTTTTTTCCGCTTGTGTTCATAAAACCTCCATTGGTTTGATTACTACCCTTTCATTTTATCCCATTCTCCAAAACTCAATGTAAATTTTTTGTAAATCTTAAGTAAACATTTAGTTAAACTTTATTTTATTAAAGATTTTAGATTTTCAAACCACTTCATATCCTTTAAACGACAAACTATTTATTCTTTTAATTACTAACGATGATTATTGATTTCCTTTCTGAACAGTCTATGTTAGAATTAATTGTATGAATGAAATTACTTATACTCAAATTATGCCAAATGATATAGATGATGTCATCCGTATTGAAAGAGCTACTTTCTCAGAAAATGAAGCCCTCTCTGTAGAGTCAATGATCGAAAGAATTAACTTAATTCCTGATAGCTTTATCGCAGCAAGAAATAGTGAAGGAACTGTCGTAGGTTACGTTTCTGGTCCTGTTACAGAAGGTCGTTACTTGGATGATGAATCTTTTGAACGTACCAAAGCCAATCCCAAAACAGGTGGTTTCCAAAAAATCATCAGTTTAACCGTTGACCCTGATTATCAAGGCTTAAGAATTGCGACAAACTTACTCCTTTTACTTGAAAAAGAAGCCAAATCGAAAAAACGTTTGGGAATCAGTCTTACTTGCCATGATTATTTAGTTCCCTATTATGAAAAACACGGCTTTACTGACGAAGGACTTTCCGAGTCAAAATTCGGTGGAGAAACTTGGTACAATATGGTCATGGAATTTTAAAAAAAACAAAAGTTACTAACAAACCTGTCAGTAACTTTTGTTATTGATAAATTTTCAATTTTACTGACAGACTTATCAGTAAAATCTATTGATTACTTTTGAGCAAAATAATCATTCAATTCTTGACGATACTTATTTCGCCAGTCCTCTTTATTATCACTTAATAATTCATCAGCAAAAGTTGCAACATCATTGCCCAGAACCTCTGCTGGACTTCGCCCATCAACTACTGCCAGTTCAAATAATTCAATAATATCCTTAAAAATATGCCAATCTGTTGCCCCCATTTTGAACATATATTTTTGAATTAAACGATAAGCCTGATAAAAATCTTTAGGTAATTTTTTAGCTCGATTTTGCATGGCTTGCCAGTCTTTTTTTTCAGCAAGAAGATCACTAATTTTATCTAAAACCATTTTTCAGCTCCTTATTTAGTTTATTTTTTTGCTTTTTTTCCCAACTAGTATCATCCACCATCTCATCAATAAATGCCGCAACATCTGGACCAATTAAATCAGTCAATTCTTTGTCTTGGATTTTAGCTTCTTCAAGTAAATCAAGAACTTGTCCAAAAATAAATTTGAAATCTGCCCATTTCGTTACCCCAGAGTGCCATATATATTTTTTTAATTCCTTATAATCTTCATAATAATTCTCTCCAAGTTTCTGAGCACGATTTTCAAATTCGCGAAATTCTCTTTTTTCTTCAAGACCAATCATTCGATCAACAATATTTCTATGCTCCGCCATGATTTTCTCCCTTCTGCTCACTCAATAAATTTTGATGACGTAAAAACTCCAATTTTTCTGAAATAAAAGCCCATTTTTTCCAAAAACTTCCTCGCTCAATTTGCCCTGCCTCATTTAAACGATACCATTTTCGAGCGGGCCCAAGTTTTGAAGGCTTTTTTCTAATCTCAACATACCCTTTCTTTTCAAGACGCATCGTAATCGTATATACCGTTCCTTCTACAACATCTTCAAAACCAAGTTCTCGCAGTTTTTGAGTAATTTCATAACCATAAGTTTCCCCTTGACCAATGATTTCTAAAACACAACCCTCAAGAACTCCTTTCAACATTTCTGTAATTTGATTCATTTTTTCCTCCGCTATTTAGTAATACTAACTACATCTATATAGTAATACAATATAGCTAAAATATCAATATTTCCCACTTTTATTAAAATAAAAAAACTGCTAAAAAGCAGTTTTAATAAATTATTTTTCAAAATTAATAACTTTAGTTTGACCTTTAAAATTTTCATAAAGGACCGATTCAATCCTTAAAGCAATAATTGACATATTCTCCGCATTTTCATGAAGAGATAAGATTAATCCTTCTTTTTTCACAATTTCTTGAGCTTTAGCCTCTTCTAAGATTTCTGCATGAACCCGATTTGAAGACAAGCGCCCTCCTTTTTCCAACTTATCAAACCAAGTCGTAAAACTCACCTGTGAATTTCTTTTTATATCACTAATCTTTGAAGCTTTTTTATCCGCAACCATGTAGAAAATATTTTCCGTTTTTTGAGCTTGAATAAAACTCATAATCGTTGTTGAACTCTTTGAATTTTCATCAGTCACACTTAAAGCAAGGTAGCCTGGAAAGTCTTTTAAAAGATAAGCAAGTTCATTTTCTACAGCATTCGTACCAACAACATTAGCCTTTTTATTAGTTTTAAAAATTGTTAAGAGAACAAGTGGTAAAGTAAGAAAAACATAAGCAATGATAAGTCCTAAAACAAATCTTAACCAATAATTTCCAAAATTCATTTCTAATATCAAAGCAAAAACAGCTAAAGAAATTAAAAAAACTACAAACAATTGAATAAAACGTTTTAAATACATATTAAACTCCTAAATACTCAAAATTCATTTAAGATAAAAACCGATAATTTATCGGTTTTCTTCTTTATTTTTTTACTAAATCAGCAAAAATCATTCGACCGGCACTTGTTTGTAGCACCTTAGCAACTTCAACAGTAACTGTTTTATCAATCAATTTTGCAGTATCTTCGATGACAATCATTGTTCCATCTGGCAAATAAGCCACGCCTTGTTGACGTTCAGAACCAGCACGAATAATTTGTACGTTAATATGTTCGCCCACAACAAGTTGTGTTTTCACAGCATTAGCAAGGTCATTAATGTTAAGAACTTGAACACCCTGAATTTCAGCAACTTTATTAAGATTAAAATCATTCGTCACTAATTTTGAGCCAGTAGAACTTGCATATTTAAGAAGTTTAGTATCAACTTCTCGAACATCTGGAAAATCAACTTGAGAAATTTCAACTTGATCAAATTTAGTCAATTCATTAACCAAATCCAAGCCCCGACGTCCTTTAGCCCTTTTCAGTGGGTCTGAACTATCAGAAATTAATTGTAATTCTAAAATCACAAAATTAGGAACAATAATTTTATCTGAAATGAACCCTGTTTTAATTACATCTAAAATCCGGCCATCAATGATTGAACTTGTATCCAATAAAATACTATTATCACTCTTAGATTCACCGACAACTTCCTCAGCAACTTCTGCTGGTTCAGTTGCCATTGCTTCACGGCGCTTACGAAAAAGCACTCTAGCAATTTCGTCTCCTCGTCGATCAAACAAAACATATCCCAAATAAATCATCACCAAAACAAGTATGAATGAAATGATATTACTTAAAATAGGAACATTTAAAAATCTTAATGGAATACTTCCAATAACCCCAACGAGAAGACCAAGAACAATCCCAATAATATTGAAGACCATTTTTGACATATTCATTTTGGAAATTCTAGAATCTATTTTTTTCAACCCATTAAGCATTGAACCGGCAAATATAAATGAAAGAATAATAAAAATAATTGCACCAATCACACCGTCAACAGCTTCGTTCTGCAAAATCCCTGTGTCCCAACCAAATACCTTTAAAATTGATGGTACAACAGCAACACCTAGCGATGCTCCGATGACAGTCATAACAAGATGAATAATCCAACGACGCATATCTTTTCCTCCTTTTAGAAAATGGATAGGCTTACAAGAAAGCCCTGTGTCAATTATACCACACGCTCCTTTAATATTGCTTATCCAAACACAAGAAATCTATTTAATTTCTCATGCTATATTTATTATTTTATAACTTATATCCCTTATTAGCGATCATTTAATTTTTTATTTTAAATAGAGTACATTAGATTATCATTGTGCTATAATGACCTTATCTTTTACAGATTATGAAGGAAAAAATTATGTTTAAATCCGCAGTCCATTCTAAAGAAAGTTTACTTGTTGCTCTATTACTTGCCATGAATACAGGCTTTGTTGATGCCTTTACCTTTTTTCATTTTGACGGCCGTTTCGCTAGTCTCCAAACTGGGAATTTGATTCAGACTGGAATTAATTTAGCCCACGGCAATTTGGAGAAAGCTTTTCAATTTATAATTCCAATTTTATTTTTTGCACTAGGTGCACTTTTCAAGACCTTATTCACCAAATATAAAACCCAAAATAATCAAAGTGAAATTGAATCCCTTCTCTTCATACAAATGATTGGTATTTTACTTATTTCTCTCGCCTTCGCTACTTTTTTACATTTATCAGCCTCACTTTTTGTTGGAATTCTCTCCTTTTTTATGGTTATTCAAGGTGATACCTTTACTCGAGTCAGAGGACTTCCTTATGCTAATATCATGTCCACAGGTAATATCAAAGCTTTTGGAACAAATCTAGGACAATATATAGTTTCTAAAAACACAAAGGACTTAAAAAATTCACTCATCTTCTTATCTCTTGCTTTATCATTTGTTGTGGGAGCCTTTATTTCTTCACTTTTAAGTTTATGGTTAGGTGATTTTACATTAATCGGCTCTAGTCTATTAGTTCTATTAGCTTATTATTCTTATAAGATGAGTCATTCATAAAAAGCAAAGGCTATTTCATTAACGAAATAGCCTTATTTTTATATTAGCCAAAGACCAGTTTTAAACATTCAGTTAAAGTTGTCACTCCAATCACTTGAATCTGTTCAGGAATATCAATCCCTACAATTGAATTTTTAGGAGCATATACTTTTTTAAACCCTAGTTTTGCAGCTTCATTTAATCTTTGTTCAATTCGGGTCACCCGACGAATTTCACCCGTTAAACCAATTTCACCAATAAAACATTCACGCGCATCTGTTGGAAGTTCTTTATAACTTGAAGCCACAGCAACCGCAACCGCGAGGTCAATGGCTGGCTCATCCAATTTTACTCCCCCTGCAGATTTGAGGTAGGCATCTTGATTTTGCATCAAGAGCCCTGTTCTCTTCTCAAGCACCGCCATAATTAAACTTACACGGTTAAAATCTAGGCCTGAGGTAGTCCTTTTAGCATTTCCAAACATTGTCGGTGTCGTCAGTGCTTGTATTTCAACTAATATGGGCCGTGTTCCCTCAAGTGCACAAACAATCGCAGATCCAGTCGAGCCCTCTAAGCGTTCTTCTAAAAAGACCTCTGAGGGATTAGTCACTTCGACCAAGCCATGACCCTGCATCTCAAAAATTCCAATTTCATTAGTTGAACCAAAACGGTTTTTTACAGCACGAAGAATTCTAAATGTATTATTTCGTTCTCCTTCAAAATACAGCACCGTATCAACCATGTGCTCCAACATCCTTGGCCCAGCCAGCTGACCTTCTTTAGTCACATGACCAACAATAAAGGTCGCAATATCATTCGTTTTAGCAATTTGCATCAATTCTCCAGTCACTTCACGAACTTGACTTACAGAGCCTTGAGTTGATTGAATTTCTGGTGTCATGATTGTTTGAATGGAATCAATAATTAAGAAGTTAGGTTTTAAGCGCTCAACTTCTGCACGAATCGACTGCATATTTGTTTCAGCATAGAGATAAAAGTCACGATCAATATCTCCTAAACGCTCAGCTCTTAGTTTAATTTGTTGGGCTGATTCTTCACCACTCACATACAGCACACGACCTCTAGAAGCCAATTGAGTAGAAACCTGTAAAAGTAAGGTTGATTTACCTATCCCAGGGTCTCCCCCAATCAAAACTAATGAACCAGGAACAACACCCCCTCCTAATACACGATTAAATTCATCTAAGTCCGTTTCAATCCGAGGAGTATCAAATAATTCAACTTCATCTAGCTTCAATGGTTTTGAACGTTCGCCAGTCATTGAAACACGTTGATTTTTAACTTCTTGGACTTCAACTTCTTCAACAAAAGAAGACCATTCGCCACAGTTTGGACAACGTCCTAAGTATTTTGCAGACTTATAGCCACAATTTTGACAAACAAATGATGATTTTTTCTTCGCCATTTTCCCTCCACTTATTCATACGTAAAATTTATTAAAATGTAACAAAACAGCGGATAATCCGCTGTTTTATTTGATTAAGGATTTTATTCTTCTACCATTTTATCATATTTCAGAGTGTCTGACACGAATCTTAGATAAAAATAGTTAGCACATCATATCTTTAAATTTCCGTGACTTTACTCTTTTGGACAACATAGCCAAGTCCCTCAACTTTACTAACTATGTCAGTAGCAGTTATCTGATTGTCATCAAATTCTGCCTTCACCTTTGAAGCATTGAACAGCACCTTTGCAGTTTCTACTCCATTTGTTGTATTTAAAGCTCCTTCAATCTTAGCCATACATGATGGACAGCTCAATTCATCTAATTTCATTACTATTTTTGACATTTATACTTTCCTCCTGCAATTATGCATCAATATTTATAGTCTTATTATAAGTTTAAAAAGACTATAAAACATTGATTTACATCAAGAAAATATTATTATTTTTGTCCAAAATAGTTTTCATAAGCATTTAATTTCTTCTTAACATTCTGTAGAAATGGTTGGACAAGCCAGTAATATAAGGAAAATGGCTTGCAAAGTAAAAAAGTCTGCCACTTTTTACCAATATTCAAATTTTGAAAGTACTTTTTGTCTTCCGAATATTGATTGTTCCATCAAAGTCAACGAAAATTGCTTTTCTCATTTTTTGTTCACAACTATTCTATGAAAAATTGACATCATCATGTGATTGAAAGTAAGATGAATATCCTCGGCAATTTGCATATCATTAATAGGTGCGTGCATATTATAATCATTCATTTTATTTGGAGCCTTTTTTGTAAACAAATGTATTTAACCATGGACATTATTCGCTTTTTAAAGCTTTTAAAGTCAATAAAAAGTCTTATTTTATAAAATAAGACTTCTCATATTTAAATATATCTACTGTAAAAAAATATGCCATTGAACAGAATCGAACTGTCGACCTTCACCTTACCATGGTGCTGCTCTACCGACTGAGCTACAACGGCTAAAATAAATAAATTGAGTGGCCTGACTAGATTAGAAATTTAATCTAATCAGACAGAGCTAGACTATAAGCAAGGCTGATGCGAAAGAGAGTCAATCACAACTCAACACATGCACCCACAGAAACCCCCGCCAACATCATAACACTCAATTTAGTATTTTATTATTACTTCAAGATTTAATACAATTAAACCAATTCAATGATTGCCATAGGCGCAGCATCACCACGACGTGGTTCTACTTTAAGGATACGAGTGTAACCACCGTTACGTCCTTCGTAGCGTTTAGCAAGGTCGTTGAATAATTTTTGAAGGGCAGTTGGGAAAGTTTCAGTTTCTTCGTTGAAATCTTTAATTGCGATTTCATTACGTACGTAAGCAGCTGCTGCACGACGAGCTGAAAGGTCACCTTTTTTACCAAGCGTAATCATTTTTTCTACTGTACGACGAACTTCTTTAGCGCGAGCTTCAGTTGTAACGATAGTTTCGTTGATGATCAAATCTGTAGTCAAATCACGAAGCATAGCTTTACGTTGTGAAGATGTACGTCCGAGTTTACGATTGCTCATTTGTTTCCTCCTATATTATTATTTTCTTTTTTTAAGGGAAAGTCCCAATTCAGTCAATTTAACTTTGACTTCTTCTACTGATTTGTGACCGAGGTTTTTGACTTTAATCATGTCAGCTTCGCTCATTTCAACAATATCAGCAACAGTGTTAATACCTGCGCGTTTCAAACCATTGTAAGCACGAACTGAGAAGTCCATTTCTTCAATAATTTTATCGAGCACACGTTCTGTTTTAACTTCATCTTTAACAACAAGTGTTTCGGCTTCAGCTGCAACTTCTGAAAGATCAACGAACAAGTTCAAGTGGTCTGTCAAGATTTTAGCTGAGAGTGACAAAGCTTCGTCAGAAACGATAGTACCGTTTGTAGTAATTTCAAGTGTTAATTTATCGTAGCTAGAATCTCCACCTACACGGGCAGGTTCTACTTGATAATTTACTTTACTTACTGGTGTGTAAATTGAGTCTACAGCAATTGTGCCAATTGGCGCTCCATCGACTTTATTTTCGTCAGCCGGAACATAGCCGTATCCTTTTTTAACAGTCATTACAGCACGCATTGAGTGACCTTCAGCAATAGAGAACAAGTAATGGTCTTTGTTGACAATTTCAATGTCGCTATCAGTTAAGATATCACCAGCAGTAACATCCATAGGACCAGTTACGTCAAGTTCGATTTGTTTTTCAGACTCTACGTATGATTTGATGGCAATTCCTTTAACCGCAAGAACGATTTGGATGACATCTTCACGTACGCCAGGGATTGTTGCGAATTCGTGTTGAACACCTTCAATTTGAATTGAAGTCACAGCAGCACCAGGAAGTGATGACAAAAGGACGCGACGCAGAGAGTTACCTAAAGTTGTACCATAACCACGTTCAAGTGGTTCAACAACGAATTTACCGTAATTTTCTGATTCGTCAAATTTAGTAATTTTTGGTTTTTCAAACTCAATCATGTATGTTCTCCTCTAAGCGAAAAGTGATTAGTGACAAGAGCAACTAATTATACACGACGACGTTTTGGAGGACGTGCACCATTGTGAGGTACAGGAGTCACATCACTGATAGATGTTACATTAAGACCAGCTGCAGCGAGTGCGCGGATAGCTGATTCGCGACCTGAACCAGGACCTTTAACTGTAACAGATACAGTTTTCAAACCTTGCTCTTGAGCAGCTTTAGCAGCAGCTTCTGAAGCCATTTGAGCGGCGAAAGGTGTAGATTTTTTAGAACCTTTAAATCCAAGTGCACCAGCTGATGACCAAGCAAGGGCGTTACCATGAACGTCTGTGATCATAACGATTGTGTTGTTGAATGTTGATTGGATATGAACAATTCCAGATTCAATATTCTTTTTAACACGACGTTTACGTGTAATTTTTGCCATTTTAACTCCTTTCTATTTAATTATTTTTTCTTACCTGCGATTGATTTAGCAGGACCTTTACGTGTACGAGCGTTGTTCTTAGTGTTTTGTCCACGTGTAGGAAGTCCACGACGGTGACGCATACCACGGTAAGAACCAATTTCCATCAAACGTTTGATGTTAAGTGACACTTCACGACGAAGGTCTCCTTCGAGTTTCAAACCATCGAGTTCACGACGGATTGCATCTTCTTGATCTGATGTCAAATCTTTTGTACGGATATCTTCTGAGACACCTGCAGCTGCAAGTACTTTTTTAGATGTTTGAAGTCCAACACCGAATACGTATGTTAATGAAATAACAATGCGTTTTTCGTTTGGAATATCAACTCCAGCAAAACGAGCCATATTTTTCTATTTCCTTTCTATCCCTGACGTTGTTTGTGTTTTGGATTGGCAGGGCAAATTACCATTACACGACCGTTACGACGAATAACTTTACAGTATTCGCAGATTGGTTTAACTGATGGTCTTACTTTCATTGTGTCTTCCTTTCTATGGTTACTGTGCATCATGCACTCAATGAATGTCCGGATTACTTAAATCGGTAAGTAATTCGTCCGCGTGTCAAATCGTATGGTGAGAGTTCAACTTGAACCTTGTCTCCAGGCAAGATACGGATATAATTCTTTCGAATTTTTCCTGAAATCGTCGCCAAGACTTGGTGACCATTTTCGAGTTCAACCGTGAACATCGCATTCGGCATGGTGTCAACGACTTTGCCGTCTACTTCAATTACATCATCTTTTGCCAAGCAAAAGTACCTCCTTAGAAATTTCCCGAAAGATATATACTATATATATCTAAAAAGTCGGACTTATGTATTTTAGCATTTTTCAGCAACAAATGCAAGTCTTTCTTTTAGAAAAGCCTTTATTTTTCTAGCTTGAGTACATGTTTAATTTATTACTCGCTTTCAAAGCTATTCATGGCAATGTTTTCGGGTGTTTCATTTTTATAATTTTACTGACAGAGAGCTTGTCAGTATAATTTTGTATTCTAATCTTGCTATTTTACTAAAAAAACCTCTGACAGAGGTTTTTATTTTTATTATCCTAAAACTTTTTTAATATCTTCTGTTACTTGGCTAATTTCTTGTTCACCTTCAATGTTTTTAACAAGTCCAAGTTCAGTATAGTGTTCAATAATTGGAGCTGATTCTTTAATATTGACATCCAAACGATTTTTAACTGTTTCTGGAACATCATCCGCACGTTGATAAAGGTCATGACTACCACAAACGTCACAAACACCTTCAACTTTAGTTGGATTGAAGATTTTATGATAAGTTGCACCACAGTTACGGCAGATGTAACGACCACTTAAACGGTCAACCAAAATATCTGGGTTAACAACGATATTTACAACGGCATCAAGTTTAATTCCAAGTTCTTCAAGCATTGTATCAAGTGCATGAGCTTGGTCAATCGTACGTGGGTATCCATCAAGCAAGAAGCCTGAAGCTTTGATATCATCTTGTGCTAAACGTTCTTTAACAATTCCGTTCGTTACTTCATCAGGTACGAGTTCACCTTTATCGATGAAAGATTTAGCAAGTTTACCCATTTCAGTTTCTTTTTTCATTGCGGCACGGAACATGTCACCTGTTGAAATGTGATTTACTCCATAATTTTTAACGATGAACTCAGCTTGAGTTCCTTTACCAGCTCCTGGAAGTCCCATGATTAATAAATTCATTTTGTTTTCTCCTGATTTTAATTTATAAATTACTGACAGAACTGTCAGTAAATTGCAGATGTTCTCTGTGATTTTACCTACACTATTTTAGCGTATTTTTGCTAAAAAATAAAGAAAAACCTTGTCTAATGACAAGATTTTATTTTGTTTCAAGTGGATTATCCATAAATCCTGCATATTTACGTTTGAGTAAATATCCTTCAAGTTGTTTCACTGCTTGTATAGCAACTTGAATCAAGATTAAGAGTGATGTTCCTCCAAGAGCGACAATTTTTGGAAGTCCCCAAACGTTTTGGGCGGCAATTGGAATGATTGAAATCAAACCAAGGAAGAGCGCACCTACCGTTGCAAGACGCATTAAGAGACGTGATACATACTTTTCGGTTCCTTTACCCGGACGAACAGATGGAATGTAAGAACCTTGTTTTTGAAGGTTTTCAGCCATCTTTTCAGGATTGACCTGAACGAATGAGTAGAAGAATGTAAAGAGCACAATCAATAATGCGTAGAAGAGCATTCCTGTCCAAGTCGTATATGACAAGGCATCTTGTAAAGTTGACAACCAACCTACATTACTTCCTTGCGAACGTTGCAAGAATTGCAAAATCGTAGCTGGAGCAGTTGTAATTGAACCAGCAAAGATAACTGGGATAACCCCAGCTGGATTGACACGAAGTGGCAAATAAGAACTTGTTGGTGCACCTTGAGTCAATTTAGTATATTGAATAGGTACTTTACGTTCTGCTTGTTGAACAAAAGTTGTTACATAAATAATGATAATTGCTGACAATACTAGACCAATGACAAATAACCAAGACATTGGAATTTCTGAAGGTCGAACGTTTAAGAATTTTTCATCATAAACAGATTTGACCGCCGATGGGATACTAGATACAATCCCAGCAAAGATAATTACTGAAACACCTGAACCAAATCCTTTTTCATTAATTTGTTCACCCATCCAAGTGACAACCATTGAACCAGTGGTCAAAATTGCACCAATCATCAAATAGCTTTGCCAATTTGGATTTTGCACAATATTTAACGAGCTCATGGCTTGGAAACCAGCAGTAATCCCGATAGATTGTGCCATAGCAAGCACTAAGGTAATGTAACGTGTCGCTTGATTCAGTTTACGACGTCCAATTTCCCCTTGTTTTGACCACTCAACAAATTTTGGTAAAATGTCCATTTGCAACAATTGAACAATGATTGAAGCAGTAATATAAGGCGAAACCCCCATTGCAAAAAGTGAGTAGTTTTGCATGGCATTACCAGAAACCAAGTTCATCATGTTCAAGAAAGGAAGATTACTTACTTCTGTCAAGTTTTGAACGTTGACGCCAGGTACCGTAATATGAGCACCTAAGCGGAAAACAAAAAGGATGAAAATCGTAAAGAGAATTCTTGCTCGGACGTCCTTGACCTTAAAGGCTTCCTTAAGCGTCTTAAAAAACATAAAATCTCCTTAAAGCGTTTTAATTGTAAATAGACAATAAGCGGTTGAAAATTCAACCGCCAATTGTAGTGTAAAAATTAAGCTTCTTCTACAGAACCACCAGCAGCTTCGATTGCAGCTTTAGCAGCAGCAGATACTTTAGCAACTTTAACTGTAAGTTTTTTAGCTGTCAATTCACCGTTAGCAAGAACTTTAACACCTGATTTAACGTCCTTGATGATTTTAGCAGCTACAAGAGTTTCAGCTGAAACAGTTGCTCCATCTTCAAGACGGTTCAAAGTTTCAAGGTTGACAATAGCGTATTCTTTACGGTTAACATTCAAGAAACCACGTTTTGGCATGCGACGGAACAATTCTGTTTGTCCACCTTCAAAACCAGGACGTACTCCACCACCTGAACGAGATTTTTGACCTTTTTGTCCACGTCCAGATGTTTTACCGTTACCTGATGATGTACCACGACCTACGCGATTACGTACTTTACGACTGCCTTCAGCAGCTTTCAATGAATGAAGTTCCATTTTTTTCTCCTTATTTTGTACCTTGCTGTCGCCTATTTTCCATGTAAGGAACGTGAAAAACAAACTCGCCGATACGTTAATATATTTATTTGCCTGATATCAGACTTCTATTATTTTACTATTTTTCGATTGGAATTACAAGCCATTTCGTCGTTTGCAAATATATTTTATTATTCTAAAAAATAGCAAATAATCTTTTTTTAAGTACTCTAGATTTCTGTCAGTAAAAAAACAATCCTGTCAGTAAAGACAGAATTGTTATTTTTTTAATATTAATTATGCTTCTTCAACTTTTACCAAGTGAGAAATAGAGTTTACCATACCAAGAATAGCAGGTGAACCTTCTTTTACTACTGAGCTGTTGAGTTTACCAAGACCGAGTGCTTTAACAGTTTTGCGTTGAGCAGGGATACGGCCGATTGGTGAGTTTACCAATGTAATTTTAATTTGAGCCATTTTTTCCTCCTTAGGCGAAATCTGATACAGATTTACCGCGTAATGCAGCAACTTCTTCAGCACGTTTCAATTGATTCAATCCATCAACAGTTGCACGAACAACGTTGATTGGTGTGTTTGAACCAAGTGATTTTGATGTTACGTCAGCAACACCAGCGAGTTCGAGGACGGCACGAACGGCACCACCTGCGGCAACTCCAGCACCTTCTACAGCTGGTTTAAGGAGGATTTTACCACCACCGAAGACACCAAGTGCTTCGTGAGGAAGTGTAGTACCTACCATAGGAACTGTAATAAGGTTTTTCTTAGCTGCTTCGATTGCTTTACGGATAGCTTCAGGAACTTCTTGAGCTTTACCAGTACCGAAACCTACGCGACCGTTACGGTCACCAACAACAACAAGTGCTGCAAAGCGAAGACGACGTCCACCTTTAACAACTTTAGTAACGCGGTTAATTGAAACTACGCGTTCTTCGAATTCGCTTTGTTCGCGATCATTTCTTCTGTTTTCTGCCATGTTTAATTACCCCTTTCCTTAGAATTTCAATCCAGCTTCACGAGCTGCTGTAGCGAGTGCTGCAACACGTCCGTGATAGAGGTAACCACCGCGGTCGAAGACAACTTCTTCAACGCCTTTAGCTTTTGCAGCTTCAGCAACGAGTTTACCAACTTCTGCGGCTTGTTCAGTTTTAGTACCAGTCAATTTAAGTGATGAAGCTGATACAAGTGTTGTACCAGTTACGTCATCAATGACTTGTGCATAAATGTTTGTGTTTGAACGGAAAACGTTCAAACGTGGAGTTTCAGATGTTCCTGAAATTTTACCGCGTACACGTGTGTGACGTTTTTGGCGGAGTTTGTTTTTATCTGGTTTAGAAATCACAATTCTACCTCTATATTATTTTAAATTTCGATAGTTTTTGCCATCGATTTTCTTACTGACAGAATTACTAGAATGCTGTCAGCAAGCGGGGAGTTTTTGTCTGTCTAACAAAGTTAGCATTGACAAAATACTGGCAATTTGACAAGTCAAACCACCAATTACGGATAACATTTTTTGCTAAATAAATGTTCAAGTGAACATTATTTTGACAAAAATTATTTACCAGTTTTACCTTCTTTACGACGAACGTATTCACCAACGTAACGGATCCCTTTACCTTTATAAGGTTCTGGAGAACGACGGCTACGGATGTAAGCTGCTGTTTGACCAACGGCTTCTTTGCTGATACCTTCAACAACGATAGAAGTTGGAGTTGCAACAACAAATTTGATGTTTTCTGGTGCTTCAACTTCGTCTTGGTGAGATTTACCAACTGACAATACAAGTTTAGTTCCTTGTAATTGTGCACGGTACCCAACCCCGATCATTTCAAGTGCTTTAGAGAAACCAGTTGAAACACCTTCTACCATGTTAGCAAGAAGGGCACGAGTAGTTCCGTGGAGCATTTTCATTTCTTTAGTGTCGTTTGGACGTTTTACAGTGATTTCGTTTTCAGCGATATCAAGTGTGATGTTTTCGTTGAATGAACGAACGAGTTCACCTTTAGGTCCTTTGACAGTGACAGTTGCACCGTTTACTTCTACAGATACGCCTGCAGGGATAACGATGACTTTGTTACCAATACGTGACATTTTTTTCTCCTGTTAAATTATCAGATTTAATTCAATCTGTTTTCACGGGTTTTAAATCAAAATTTGATTTAAAAGAACTTTTATTTTACTGACAGGCATAAAAATATTTCTGTCAGTAATTTTGACTTACGAAAAATTCGCTTGTCGGTTTAATATCATCAAAAGTCGACATTAAACATTTAGATCAACTCCATCAATGAAGTCTCTCCGAACTAATTACCAGATGTAGGCAATTACTTCACCACCAACATTTGTTTCACGAGCAACTTTATCAGTTACTACACCAGTAGATGTTGAGATGATTGCTGTACCAAGTCCGTTAAGAACTTTAGGAACATCATCAGATTTCACGTAAACACGAAGACCTGGTTTTGAAATACGTTTCAAGTTAGTGATAACTTTTTCACCGTTTTTACCGTATTTAAGGAAAACGCGGATTACGCCTTGTTTGTTATCTTCAACGTATTCAACGTCTTTCACGTAACCTTCAGCTTTGAGGATTTCAGCGATTTGACGTTTGATTTTTGATGCAGGTGCTTCAACAACATCGAATTTACGCATGTTACCATTACGAATACGAGTCAAGAAATCTGCGATTGGGTCAGTCATTACCATAGTGTAATTTCTCCTTATTTGTAGTTTGGGCTTGTTCAAATCCCACTTTCAAATTAATGAGGTCTTTTTCATAAAAAGACCGAACTTAATTAGTATAGCAGAAGTTCCGCACCATGTCAACACTTTTCTTTACAATGTTTTCGGGTGTGTCATAGTTTTTTTAGAATAAAAATTACTGACAGAATTGCCAGTAATTTGTTATAACTTATGAGCTCAAAGTGTGGTATCATTACTTACTTTGTAAAAAAATGCTGTTGGCATAGTATCAAATATTTCTATTCCCTCTTCATCCGTAGTTATTATAAATCTGTCTTTTCCTGAATCTGTCTTATCCACATTCGAGGAATTTGGAAATATTGGCGAATTGTGGGCAGCGGCAAACATAAAGCCCATATGCCTTTTATCATTCAACGCATCAGCAATAATTATTCCATCCTTAGCCATCGGATTTGATATTATTCTCTCATATTCTGGACTAAAAATGATATTGCCATTATTCAAAATAATTTTAGTAGACCCGTCAGCAGTCTGCCCAGTTCCATTCAAGGAAGAATAATTTCCTGATAGAATTTGTGGAACATCTCCAAATCCTTCCTGAGTGGAAGAACTTGAACTTGAGTTTGTACTTGAAGAATTTGAACTACTACTACTTTGACTACTTTTATTATTAATACTCGAAGAGAAGCTGCTTTGTTCAGACTTTTTACTTTCTTTACTGCCACAGGCCGTTAAAACAGTTAAAGTTCCTAAAGTAATTAGGCTAATTCCCACAAACTTTTTAATATTAGCTGATGTTTTTTCCATAAATTCCTCCCGTTTCCTCACCATTATAGCAAATCTATACCTTTAATCCACAATAATAGACTAGCTTTTAATAATTTATCTAAGATACAAAAAAAATTACTGACAGAAATTCTGTCAGTAATTTTTATTCGTTACACGATAATTAACAAATTACCATGAAGCTTTTTTAACGCCTGGCAATTGACCTTTGTAAGCCAATTCGCGAAGACAGATACGGCAAAGTTTAAATTTGCGGTAAACTGAATGTGGACGTCCGCAACGTTCGCAACGAGTATAAGCTTGTGTTGAGAATTTTGCAGGGCGTTGGTTTTTAACAACCATAGATTTCTTAGCCATTTATGTATTCTCCCTATCTTATTTAGCGAACGGCATGCCGAGTTTAGCAAGCAATTCACGTGATTCTTCGTCAGTGTTAGCAGTTGTTACGATAACAATATCCATACCACGAACTTTATCAACATCATCATAGTTGATTTCTGGGAAAATCAATTGTTCTTTCACACCAAGTGTGTAGTTACCGCGACCGTCAAACGCTTTGTTTGAAACACCGTGGAAGTCACGTACACGTGGGAGTGAAACAGTAACCAATTTGTCCAAGAATTCGAACATACGTTCGCCACGAAGAGTTACTTTCGCACCGATTGGCATACCTTCACGAAGACGGAAAGCAGCAACTGATTTTTTAGCTTTAGTAATCAATGGTTTTTGACCAGAGATCAAAGCCAATTCAGCAACAGCTTTATCAAGGTTTTTAGAGTTGTTTACAGCATCTCCAACACCCATGTTGATAACGATTTTATCAACTTTTGGTACAGCCATGATTGAAGTGTAATTGAATTGTTCAGTCAACGCTGGTACTACTTCGTTAGTATATTTTTCTTTCAAACGATTAGTCATATTATTTCTCCTTTCCGCCTTAGTCTAAAATTTCGCCAGATTTTTTGTTGAAACGAACTTTTTTATCGTCAACAACTTTGTAACCTACACGACCAGCAACACCATTTTTGTCGAGCACTTGTACGTTAGAAACGTGGATAGGAGCTTCGATTTCAAGAATAGCACCACTTGGGTTTTCTGAGTTTGGTTTTTGGTGTTTCTTCATGATAGCAACACCTTCAACGACAACTTTATTTACTTTTGGCAAAGCTTTGATTACTTTACCAGTAGTACCGCGGTCTTTACCTGCGATAACTTTAACTGTATCACCAGTTTTTACAAACATGTTTAATTCCTTTCTTACGCCCGATGGGCACCCTAATATTTTGTTACTAGGGGACTATTCTGTTAATAATAACAGTAAAATATGATTCTGTCAAAAAATTTTTCCGACAAAACCATATCTCTATAATGCTTGATTAGAGTACTTCTGGAGCAAGTGAAACGATCTTCATGTAGCCACCTTCGCGGAGTTCGCGGGCAACTGGGCCAAAGATACGTGTTCCGCGAGGAGTTTTATCGTCACGGATGAGCACTGCTGCATTTTCATCAAATTTGATGTATGAACCGTCAGGACGTTTCGCACCAGATTTAGTACGAACGATGACTGCTTTCACAACTTCACCTTTTTTAACTGCTCCACCAGGGGCAGCTGATTTAACTGTAGCTACAACGATATCACCGATACCAGCGAACTTACGTGATGAACCACCGAGAACACGGATAGTCAAAAGTTCTTTAGCACCTGAGTTATCTGCAACTTTCAAACGAGATTCTGTTTGAATCATGCTATATTCCTCCTAGTTTTGCTTAGATAATAACTGCTTCTTCAACGATTTCTACAAGACGGAAATGTTTGTCTTTAGACAAAGGACGAGTTTCCATGATACGAACGATGTCGCCAGTTTTTGCAGAGTTGTTTTCGTCGTGAGCTTTATATTTTTTAGAATAGTTAATGCGTTTACCATAGACAGGGTGGTTACGCTTAGTTTCTACGACAACTGTGATAGTTTTATCCATTTTGTCTGAAACCACGCGGCCTTGATAAACTTTACGTTGTTTGCGTTCCATTTATAGTTTCTCCTGACCTATTATTTGTTCAATTCAGCTTGCACAGTTTTTACACGTGCAATAGTTTTCTTGACTTCATCAAGCTTAGCTGTGTTTTCGAGACGACCAGCAGCAGCTTGGAAACGAAGATCAAACAATTCTTTCTTCAATTCAGCTTCACGAGTTGTCAATTCTTCAACTGACAAAGCGCGCAAATCTTTAAGAAGTGATTTAGTTTCGCTCAATTTCATTACGCTTCACCTCGTTTCACAAATTTAGTTTTAACAGGAAGTTTGTGTGAAGCAAGACGCAACGCTTCGCGTGCAGTCGCTTCATCAACGCCGCCCAATTCAAACATGACAACGCCACGTTTAACTGGAGCAACCCAACCTTCAGGAGCACCTTTCCCTGAACCCATACGCACACCAATAGCTTTGGCTGTGTATGATTTGTGAGGGAAAATTTTAATCCAAACTTGACCGTTACGTTTCATGTAACGAGTCATAGCAATACGAGCTGCTTCGATTTGGCGGTTAGTAATCCAGTGAGATGTAGTCGCTTGAAGACCATATTCACCGAAAGAAATAGTATCGCCACCTTTAGCATAACCACGCATTTTACCGCGGAATTCACGACGGTGTTTTACACGTTTTGGTACTAACATGGATTATTTTTCTCCTTTCACAGATTTTTTAGTAGGGAGAACTTCACCACGGTAGATCCAAACTTTAACGCCGAGTTTACCATAAGTTGTGTCTGCTTCTTCCCAAGCGTAGTCGATGTCCGCACGGAGTGTGTGGAGTGGAACTGTACCTTCTGAATATCCTTCAGCACGGGCAATATCAGCACCATTCAAACGACCAGAAACTTGAGTTTTGATCCCTTTTGCACCAGCGCGCATAGCACGTTGGATTGCTTGTTTTTGAGCACGACGGAAAGCAATACGTGCTTCAAGTTGTTTAGCAATTCCTTCACCAACAAGATGAGCGTCCAAATCAGGTTTTTTGATTTCAACGATGTTGATGTGAACTTGTTTACCAGTAAGTTTGTTGAGTTCTGCACGGAGTGCATCAACGTTAGCTCCTGATTTACCGATAACCATACCTGGTTTAGCAGTGTGCAAAGTTACGATAACTTTGTTAATTGCACGTTCAGTTTCAATCAATGATACTGAAGCATCAGCAAGTTTAGTTTGGATAAGTTGACGAATTGCCAAGTCTTCGTGAAGGTAATCCGCATATTCTTTTTCAGCATACCATTTGGCATCCCAATCGCGAATAACGCCAACACGCATTCCTATTGGATGTACTTTTTGACCCACGTTTTTACCTCCTTATTCTTTCTCAGCTACAACTACAGTGATGTGAGCTGTGCGTTTGTTAATTGGTGAAGCTGAACCTTTGGCACGTGGACGGAAACGTTTCATTGTTGGACCTTCATTAATAAATGTTTCGCTTACTACCAAGTTAGCTTTTTCAAGACCAAAGTTATTTTCTGCATTAGCGATAGCACTATTAAGTACGTTTTCAACTTCTACAGCAGCTTTAGTCGGTGTAAATTTCAAGATTGCAATTGCATCTGCAACACGTTTCCCGCGGATAAGATCGATAACAAGACGAGTCTTACGAGGTGAAACGCGAACTGTTTTTGCAGTTGCTTTAGCTGAAGTAATTTCTGCCATTTTTTTCTCCTCCTATTAGCGACGTGTTTTCTTGTCGTCAGCAGCGTGACCACGATAAGTACGAGTTGGTGCGAATTCACCAAGTTTGTGTCCAACCATATCTTCTTGAACGTAAACTGGTACGTGTTTGCGACCATCGTAAACAGCAATTGTAAGTCCTACAAAGTTCGGAAAGATTGTAGAACGGCGTGACCAAGTTTTGATCACAGATTTTCTTTCGGCGTTGACTTGAGCTTCAACTTTTTTCATCAAATGCTCATCGACGAAAGGTCCTTTTTTAAGACTACGACCCATTTTGCGAGTTTCTCCTTTAAATATTTGTACCACTACCGCTACTAAGGCGGAGTTGGCGGAATTTATAGATGCACTTTCGACATCTCATTAAATTTGACAATAAGTTTTATCAAATTTAACAAGACGCCGAGAAGGCTCTTGTGAAAATAAAGCGACTTATTAGTCGTTGATACGACGAACGATAAGTTTGCTTGATTTTGCTTTCTTGTTGCGAGTCTTGAGACCAAGAGCTGGTTTACCCCATGGAGTCATTGGAGACTTGCGACCAACTGGTTGACGACCTTCACCACCACCGTGTGGGTGATCGTTAGGGTTCATTACAGAACCACGTACTGTTGGGCGGATACCCATGTGACGTGTACGTCCTGCTTTACCAAGGTTGATTAAGCTTTGTTGTTCATTACCTACAACACCGATTGTAGCACGGCAAGTTGAAAGGATCATACGAACTTCGCCTGATTGAAGACGAACGAGTGTATATTTACCTTCTGAACCGAGTACTTGAGCTGAAGCACCAGCTGAACGAACCAATTGTCCGCCTTTACCAGGTTTCAATTCAATGTTGTGGATCAATGTACCAACTGGAATGTTAGCAAGTGGCAATGCATTACCAACTTTGATGTCGGCTTCAGGGCCAGATACAACTGTCATTCCAACTTCAAGGCCTTTAGGAGCCAAGATGTATGATTTAACACCGTTAGAGTAAACGATCAATGCGATGTTTGCAGTACGGTTTGGATCGTATTCAATTGTAGCAACTTTAGCAACAACGTTGTCAGTTGTACGTTTGAAGTCGATTACACGATATTTACGTTTGTGACCACCACCGTGGTGACGAACTGTGATACGACCAGTGTTATTACGACCAGCTGTTTTGCTCATGCTTACAAGCAAGCTCTTTTCAGGAGTACTTGTAGTGATTTCAGCGAAGTCGCTACCAGTCATGTTACGGCGACCGTTTGTGGTAGGTTTGTAAACTTTAATTCCCACGATTTTCCTCCTCTATTATTCTGCGTCTTCGCCGAAGATTTCGATTGTTTTAGAATCTTCAGTCAAAGTAACGATAGCTTTTTTGTAGCCTGATTTAGTACCAGTGTATTTACCAACTCGTTTAGATTTTGGTTTAACGCTGATAGTATTTACTGAGGCAACTTTTACACCAAAGACAGCTTCAACAGCTTGTTTGATGAGAAGTTTATGCGCACGTGAATCTACTTCGAAAGTATATTTCTTTTGATCCATTGCAGCCATAGAAGCTTCAGTAATGATAGGTTTACGGATGATATCATAAAGTGACATTATGCAAGAACCTCCTCAATTTGTGTCAATGCTGATTGAACCACAAGGAGTTTGTCAGCAGAAACGATGTCAAGTACAGATGCTGAATTAGCAGTTGTAACTTTCACGTTTGCAAGATTACGTGCAGAGAGTTCTGCAAATTCGTTACCTTCGTTTGGAAGAACCACAAGAACTTTACGTTCGATTGAAAGTGCTGAGATTACTTTTGCAAATTCAGCAGTTTTTGGAGCTGTAAAGTCAAGTGTGTCAACAGCGATTAATTTACCATCAGCAACTTTTGTTGAGTAAACTGATTTAAGCGCCAATTGACGAACTTTTTGTGGAAGTTTGTAAGCGTAGCTACGTGGGTTTGGACCGAAGACAGTACCACCACCACGCCATTGTGGAGAGCGGGTAGAACCTTGACGAGCACGACCTGTACCTTTTTGACGCCATGGTTTTTTACCACCACCAGACACAGCAGAACGATTTTTGTGTGCGTGTGTTCCTTGGCGAAGGCTAGCGCGTTGTGAGATTACAACGTCGAATACGACTGATTCGTTTGGTTCGATACCAAATACTGAGTCGTTAAGTGTAACTTCACCAGCTTGTGAACCATCTTGTTTAAATAATGATACTTTTGCCATTATAGATTTCTATCTCCTTTCCTTCTTATTTAGCTTTGATTGCTGATTTAACAACAATCAATGATTTCTTAGCACCTGGGACATTACCTTTTACAAGAATAACGTTCTTTTCAGGAAGCACTTGTGCGATAACAAGGTTTTGTACAGTAACGCGTTTGTTACCCATACGTCCAGCAAGTTTTTTACCTTTTGGAACTTTGTTAGCTGCAACAGGACCCATTGAACCAGGACGACGGTGGTAACGTGAACCGTGGGCCATAGGACCACGTGATTGACCATGACGTTTGATTGGGCCTTGGAAACCTTTACCTTTAGAAGTTCCGGTAACATCAACAACATCTCCGGCTGCAAATGTATCAACAGTGATTTCTGCTCCTACTTCAGCGCCTTCGAGTCCTTTGAATTCACGAACGAAGCGCTTAGGAGTCGTATTAGCTTTAGCAGCATGACCTTTGGCAGGTTTGTTGGTCAAAACTTCACGAAGTGTATCGAAACCAACTTGAGTTGCTTCGTAACCATCTGTTTCAACAGATTTTACTTGAAGAACTGTGTTAGGAGTCGCTTCGATCACAGTAACAGGAATTAATTCACCGTTTTCTGTGAAGATTTGAGTCATTCCCACTTTTTTCCCTAAGATTCCTTTTGACATGAGAATTACCTTTCTTAATTAGAGTTTAATTTCGATGTTTACACCACTTGGCAAATCGAGTTTCATAAGTGAATCAACAGTTTTTTGTGTTGGTTCGATGATGTCGATCAAGCGTTTGTGTGTACGCATTTCGAATTGTTCGCGTGAGTCTTTGTATTTGTGAGTCGCGCGGATAACAGTGTAGACGCTACGGTCAGTTGGAAGTGGAATTGGACCACTTACTTCTGCGTTTGTACGTTTAGCAGTTTCTACGATTTTTTCTGCAGCTGCATCAAGGATACGATGTTCGTATGCTTTTAAGCGAATGCGAATTTTTTTAGTTGCCATTTTTTCTCCTCTCGTCTATTGTATTCAATAGGCTAGCTCCACGGGAAAACCGACACGTTAGGTATGGCAATACCTTCGGGTGTGTCGCAACCTCTCGTTTCGTCGCTACATACTGTTTTTAACAGCACTTGTCTATTCTATCAAAGGAGATGTGGCTTGTCAAGGACTTTTTAGACTTTTTTTCATTCTTTCTAAATCTTTTTTGGTGAATGAAGGAATTTACTAAAAATGACAAGAAAGCTTACTTTGTCATCTTTAAACTTTTTGATATAATTTGTTTAAAGGATTTATAATCTATTATATAGGAGGATTTATGTTAAAGGAATTTAAAAACTTTATTTTACGTGGGAACGTATTGGACTTAGCCGTTGGGGTTATCATCGGGGCAGCTTTTACTGCTTTAGTTAAATCTTTAGTTGATAACTTGATTAATCCGTTAATCGGAATGTTTGTTCAAAGTACTGCTCTTGCTCATTTGTCAGTAACTGTTGGAAAAACAAAATTCACTTACGGTGCTTTCTTAAATGATGTCATTAATTTCATCATTACAGCCTTTGTTATTTTCATTCTTATCAAATTCATCAACAAACTCTTCCCTAAAAAAGAAGAAACTGTCGAAGAACAAAAAAACGAAGAATTGGAAACTCTCCAAGAAATTCGCGATTTATTGAAAAAACAATAAAAAAATTACTGACAGAAAAGCTGTCAGTATTTTTTTTTTAAAATTTTGCTTGTGAGGCTTCGATTAAACTTGATTTTGAGAAAAATAAATCTAAAGAGATTATCAAGTAAAACTGCTAACCAAACTCCCTCTAGCCCTAATTTTAATCCTAAGGCTAAAAATGCTCCTAAAAGCAAGCGAATGCCAAACATCCCTAGCGTTGTGGCATAAAAAGGAAGTTTTGTGTTTCCTATTCCCTGAAAAGCTGCTGTATAAGTTGTTGCTCCTGTGACGAAAAAAGTCGCTAAAAATGAAAACAAAATAACAGTGGTACTTGCATTCATGGCAATTCTGTCGGTAGTGAAAAATTGATTTAGAATATTGGCTGTCAGTAAAAGGGCCAAACCAATCACAAACATCATAATCGTCGCTAACCAGTAGGTCTTTTTGATATAAGCTTTAACATTTTCAATACTATTTTCAGCTGCTGCTTGTGCTACCAAAATCACTGTTACGGTGGCCATTCCGAAAACGGGCATATAATTAAATTGTGTAATGCTTTCACCAATTGCATTTCCTGCAAATACACGTTCGCCTAATCTGACAATAATCATCATGATGAGCAAATCGCCCAAACGCATTGACAAACGCTCTCCAGTTGCTGGTAAACTTAATTTAATCAATTGATGGTCCAATTTTTCTTTATAAAATTGAAAATCGGGTCGCTTATCTTTTAACTTATAATAGAGGAAAAGCACCCCAATAAATCTAGCAATAACCGCTCCAAGTGCTGTTCCCAACACTCCTAAATGGAAAACAAAAATAAAGACAACTGACAGTATCAAATTTAGAAGACTGGCAAAAAAACTTGCCCACATCGGTGTCTTGGTATTTCCATCAGCCCGTAGAAAGGCTCCAAAAGTCGTCATTAAAGCCAAAAGGACAATCAAGCCACCTACTAAACTAAGATAAATAATGGAAAGCTCTAAAACCCGCTGACGAGCACCAAGTAAATAGAGAATAGGTCGTGCTCCCACAACTGAAACAATCCCCAAGGCAAGACCAATTAAAAAAGTCAGTTTGGTAGCAGAATTAATTAATCTTTTTGGATTTTCCTCTACCTTCTTTGCAATAAGCACTTTGGCAAATAAACTTGAAACAATTGTTCCCAAAGCGATAAAAATCGCCTGATAGACCGTGATGAGATTATTAGCCAAAGAAACAGCTGCTACGGCAGAAAGACTAAGGTGAGCGACAATCATTGTGTCACTCACCCCTACAAGCATTTGTAAGAAATTTTCAATAATCGCCGGAAATACGAATTTTAATATTTCTCTATTTGTTTTCATTTTAAGCCAAGATATTTTTCTACTTCTTTTTGCATTTCAGCGGCTGGAATAACGGTATGATGTAGAACTTCTGCTTCTTCAAGTCCGATGACTGCTTTTGGTAATGGAATCCCACTCAATTTTTCAAGTGATTTAACAGCAGCAAAATCGTCTCTATTTACTGACAGCTTTGTTTTATCATCTTCAAGCCCCTCTAAAACAACTTTTGGAAACTTATAAGGACTTGCCGTGCTGACCACAACTGTTTTTTCTTTGGGTTGAATTTGATGATAGACATAATTTGCTACTGCTGTATGAGGGTCCAGAACATATTTTTCATTTTCAAAAGTTTCTTGAATTTCTTTTGAAATTTCATCTTCTGATGCCCAGTCGGCCACAAATCCCTGAAGTTTAGTAATCATTTCTTTAGAAATTTGATAATGTCCTTCTACTGATAAGGCTGTCAGTAAATCTGAAGTTACTTTATCATTTTCGTCAGTTAATTCAAAAATTAAACGTTCAAGATTTGAAGAGACCAAAATATCCATTGAAGGTGAACTTGTCACATAAAACTCACGATTTTTATCATAAAGTCCTGTTTTGAAAAAGTCTGTCAGCACATTATTTTTATTTGAAGCGCAGATGAGCTGATGAACGGGCAAGCCCAATTTTTTAGCATAATAAGCCGCTAAGATATTTCCAAAATTCCCTGTTGGAACTGAAAAATTAATTTCTTCTCCGTCAGTAATTTGACCAGTTTTGACAAGTTGTGCGTAAGCATAAATATAATAAGCAACTTGTGGAATCAAACGTCCAATATTCATTGAATTTGCTGACGAAAATTGTTTATTATTTTTCAAAAGTTGATCATGTAAAACTTTGTTATTAAACATTTCTTTTACTGCGGTTTGAGCTTGGTCAAAGTTTCCATCAATTCCAACAACATGAACATTTTCCCCTTTTTGAGTCAGCATTTGTTGCTCTTGAATATGGCTGACACCACCTTTGGGATAAAAAACAATAATTTTTGTTTGGGGCACATCAGCAAAACCGGCCATTGCGGCTTTTCCTGTATCCCCAGAAGTTGCAGTCAAGATAACAATTTCATTAGTCACACCATTTTTCTTAGCCGCTTGGGTCATTAAATGAGGTAAGATAGAGAGTGCCATGTCTTTAAAAGCAATCGTTTCACCATGAAAAAGTTCAAGAATATAGTGATTCCCAAGTCTTTTAAGCGGTGCAATTTCCGGACTATCGAATTTTTCTCCGTATGCTTTTGTCACCATTGATTTAACTTCGTCAGCAGAAAAATCATCAAAAAATGCTTTCAAAACAAGTTCAGCAATTTCTTGATAAGAAGCGTTTTTTAATTTTTCAAAGTCTAAATCAACTTTTGGAAAGTCAACGGGAACAAAAAGTCCACCATCTTCTGCCAAACCTTGTAAAATAGCTTGTGACGCTGTTTTTTTATTTGATTTATCACGTGTTGACTGATAAAAAGTTACCATGATATTTATTCCCCAATCACATTTTTTATAATTATAACAAATATTCTGTAAACTCGCAAAAAGCCACGAATTCTCGTGGCTTTTTTATTATAATACTTAATTAGGCTTGAATATCTTCAATTTGGTGCATGTCCAATTCAACTGGAGTTGCACGACCAAACATATCAACAGTCAGAGTCAATTTGTCGCCATTGATTTCTGTGATTGGAGCTTCAAATCCTGAAAAGGCACCGTCAACAATACGAACACGTTTTCCAACAAAAACATCAAAGTCAATTTCACGAACAACTTTACCCATGCCAACCAAAATATCTTGAATTTCTTGTTCAAAAAGTGGTGTAGGTTTTGATCTATTCCCGTGTGAACCAACGAATCCAGTAACATTTGGTGTATTACGGACAATAAACCATGCTTCATCAGTCATATTCATTTCAACCAAAACATAACCTGGGAATAAGTTTTCTTCAACTTCTTTCATTTTGCCATTAACTTCTGTACGAATTGTCTCAGTTGGAATTTCGACACGCAAAATTTTGTCAGCCATGTTATAAAGTTCAGCACGCTCAAGCAAATCTTCTTTAACTTTACGTTCATAACCTGCATAGGTTTGAATAACGAACCAACCTTGGTCAAAACTTACTAAATTATTATCTTCCATTTGAAATACCTCTGTATTTATTTTTTACTTAATCAGTTAAAATCCCAGCTGACAGAAATTCTGTCAGTAATTTGGGTACAAGAAAAAGGGCCAAGCCCTTATCAGATAATATTATTATATCATATTTATCTTGAATTAAAAGGACTTTTACTAAAATTAGAAAAGAAAAATCTGTCAAAACTGACAGATTTATAGATTATTTAAGAAATGGGATTAAATGGTTAACACTAAATGTAATTCCATGTTGAGTTACCCAATCGAAAATTATGATGAACACCAAGAAGAAAGCTGTATATTCAATGACCATAAAAAAATCACGAACAGATTGTTTTCTGCTTGGCCAAGTGGTTAATTTCATTTCTTCAATAATGCTACCAATAAATTTAAACATAATCTTTTCCTATCACTGCCACAAATTTACTGACAGAGTCCATTTCTTATAAAAGTTTACTGACAGAATGCCAGTTCGACGTGTTTAAACCCTATTAAAGTAAATACGATTTAACGCGTTTCTTTGTGTAATGTGTGTTTGCCACAAGTACGACAAAACTTTTTAACTTCAACTCGTTTTTCTTTCGCAACTGACGAAAGATTGAGTGTATAATTTCGTGAACCACATATGGTGCACGCTAATCCAGCTTTTCTTAACATATTATCTCTTATTCTATCAAAAATTATTTAGAAGCGCAAACTATTTTTCCATATTGGTCAGACTATTAGCTACTAAAGCGGCGTATTTTTCGGCCCCTGTTCCTTTAGGATGAATATTATCACTGTAGAACCATGAACTTTGACCAGATGCTTTTTTATTCCAATCAATAATTTTCAAATTTTTATATTTCTTTGCCATTTTCGTCAGCAAATTATTATTAGGTTTTGCCCAAACACGGTCTGCGTGAACATTCAACCAATAAACAGGTTTATCTCCAGCAACTTTCATCGCTGCGTCAATTTCTGCTTCTTTAATTGTTCCGTTTGTTCCTAGACCAATTAAGTAAGCATCAGGATTAGGCATTTTTGATTTAGCATTCGTTAAGTCTGTCGCCAGTGACTCTGCTTGTCTTCCAACTGCTGCATCAATATACATATGTGGAAAAACTTCTTGAAGATTTGTAGAAGCAGCAACCATAACCGAATCTCCAAGGGCTAGAACATTCATTTGAGAAGCTTTTTCAGCAACTACAGGTTGAACCTTATACTTTTCTGCTACCGCCTTTAAGGACATCGGCACTTTGTTGTTTGCCTCAGCCAATTGTTTCTTTTGTAGTGCAACCTGTTGGGCCATTATTTTTTCTTCAATCACTCGTTGGTCATGGGGTGAAGGCGGTGAAAAAATAATGAAACCTAAACCTATCAGAGCAAGCCCTGAAAGGAGCATCGGTAAAATATTCTTTTTAAGTTTCCAACCTTTTTCTCGAACAAAATTTTGAAGGATTCCTAAAATATTACTATAATCAAAGCGCTGCGTTGGCAGCTCAATCAAACGATATGAAAGTTCCGTCAGAATAAGAATGAGCGCCAATTGCCAAATTAAATTATACCAAGCGGTAGGAGCAAGTACCTTAGCTTCAGCGAAAGCAAAAACAGGAAGTTGCCACAAGTAAATTCCGTAAGAACGTGAACCAATATATTCAAAAACAGGATTTGAAAATAGCTTGTTAGTCGGAAGACTTGGATGTGCCACCAAAGCAACCATTATCACACTGGCCAAACTTGCTAGCCACATTCCGCCATAATAAGTAAATGTCCCTTGAGCAGGCATAAAGATATAAGCAAGCAGCAAAAGCAAAGATAATCCAATAGTCAACTGCCAAGCAATTTTAACCGCTCGTTTATTAACCTTATGTGAAAGTTTATTCAAAGGCCAAATGAAAGCAAGACTAGCCCCCATTATCAAGCTAAAGAAACGCGTATCCGTACCATAATAAACCCGCGTTGGGTCTGCCCCAGGAACGAAAAGAATTGCCATCCAAATTGCCGAAATCAAGGCCAAAACATTAGCAATGACAAAAATCCGACCTCTTTTTTTAACAAATTTTAGCAAAACAATCAACAGCAAAGGCCAAAGGATGAAAAATTGCCCCTCGATTGATAAATAATAAATATGTTTGAAAGGTGAAGCACCCGCAATATCAGCAAAATATGAACTTCCTTGCGAAATCTGCCACCAGTTCTGAACCGAAAATACAGCAGAAAGGAAATTAGAACGTAATCCCGCCCACAAATTAGGTTGAAAAATGATGATATAAGGTGTCACAAGAAGAAAAATTGCAACTAGTAATGGATAGAGACGCTTTAATCTTCTTCCCCAAAACTTCCAAATATTAATCTTCTTATTTTTTTCATACTCGCGAAGGAGCGAATCCGTCACCAAATAGCCCGAGAGAACAAAGAATAAAACAACACCAAGAAAACCACCCTGAACATGGTTTGGCCAGAGGTGATATAGAATAACTGTTAAAACACCAATCGTCCGTAATCCATTAAAACCTGTGACGTAACGCTTCATTTTTCTTCTCGATTTCTATCTTTATTCTTTAAAATTTTCTTGTCTTAAAACTACTACGCTTTACCTCTAATTCTACCATATTTCTACCTCTTTTTTCAGTTTTAGTTGCCAAAAATCCCTTTAACTTTATCCCAAGCATTTTTAGCTGCATCTCCAATATCTTTACCTACTTTTCCAAGGTCCAAACCACCAGAATCTGAAGACGATGAAGAGCTAGAACTAGAGCTTTCTGGTGTATTTCCAGTCGTGTGAGCTTCTGCTTGTTCTTGGTCCACAATATCATCTTGATATTGTCTTTGTTGAGTCCAATAAGGTTCTTGTGCGGCAACACCTGCTTCCGCATAAGGATTTTCAACTGTAAATGCCGTTCCTTTAGTATAAGGCAACATATAACTAGCTTCTTGACGGAAAATGACTGAGGTTTGTCCTTCTGATGAACCTGTCAGTTTATATTTCCCATCCGCATAACCAACCCAGAGAGCCATAACCACATCCGGTGTATAACCTACTACCCATTGGTCTTGGTCTTCATTGGTTCCTGTCTTACCAGCAAGTGTATAAGACTTAGGTGAAGCTTTCCAAGCAGAACCATTAGTATAAGTCCCCAGCATCATTTGAGTCATTTTGTCAGCTGTATCTTTACTAATAACCCGTTTTTTGGTTACCTTTGCTGTTTTTACAACTTGTCCTGCAGCATTTTCAATTTTAGTAATCAAATGCGCATCATTCATCACTCCGCCATTTGCGAAAACTTGATAAGCCTGAGCAATTTGCCATGGATTCGTTTCAACTCCAGCTCCGAGTGCCGTCGGTAAAACATCATTTTTACTACTTAAATCTAAACCAAACTCACGCCCTAAAGCATTTCCGACTTTTGGTCCAATCGCTTGATATGTATTAATAGCTGGAATATTATATGAATTTGCTAAAGCAGTATACATTGGGATTTGTCCACGCCATTGATTATCAAAATCGGTTGGTTTCCAGCCATTATAATCTGCTGGTGAATCATCAACCGTTTTATCAATTGACCACCCCGCTTCAATTGCTGGAGCGTAAACAATAAGAGGTTTAATAACTGAACCAGGAGAACGTTTAGACATTGTAGCATAGTTATAATCAGTAAAGCTATTTGAACCTTCTGTATTAACATTTCCGACAAGAGCATTGACAGCTCCCGTTTTAGGGTCAATAGCAACCGAAGCAGATTGGGCATAAGTTCCATCAGATGCTTGTGGGAAGAAACTTGGGTCAGAATAAGTCTTTTGCAAGCCGGATTGCATATTTTGGTCCATGCCCGTATATATCTTGTAACCATTATTCATGATTTCTTGTAATGTCAGACCATACTTGCGTTCCGCTTCAGAAATTACAGCATTATAATAGCTTGGATATTTATATTGACTACTTTTAGATTGATAATTGTCTTGCAATTGAGCTTGTAAGTCAACTTTCATAAAAGTATCTGCCTGTGACTGCTCCAAATAACCAGCATTAACCATATTTTGCAAAACTGTATTACGTCGGTCAGTCGCATATTTTCCTTTTTCGTAAAGAGGATTATAAATTTCTGGCCCTTTTAACATTCCCGCAAGACTTGCTGCTTCATCAACAGTTACTTCGCTTGCTGGAACACCAAAGTATTTCAAAGCTGCATCCTGAATTCCCCAAACACCATTACCAAAGTAAGAATTATTCAGATACATATCAAGAATCTCATCTTTACTATAATGTTTATTGATTTCAAGTGCCAAGAAAAACTCACGCGCTTTACGGTCAATCGTTTGTTCTTGAGTCAAATAAGCATTTTTGGCCAATTGCTGAGTGATTGTTGAACCACCACCAAAACGCCCCAGAGTAACGGCTGCTAGAGCAAAACGTTTCAAATTGACACCATGATTTTTATAGAAAGTTCTATCTTCAGTTGCCACAACAGCATTTGTAATGTTTTTGGAAATTTGGTCAATCTTGACCGGTGTTCCTTTTTGACCATAAAGATTTCCAGCTTCATTATTATCTTTGTCATAAATGACTGTTTGTGCCGAAATAGAACTTTGCAGTACTTTAACATTAGCTGTTTTAGCTAAGTAAAAAAGATATGAACCTGTCGAAACAATGGCTACTAAGACAAAAATAATTGTGATTTTTGTCAGATTATAACATTTCCAGAACCGTTTAATTGGTTTCATGAATTTACCGAACTTCGTTTTAGCCGGTTTTTCTATTTCTTCTTCAAGCTTTTTTTGTTTTTTAGGGCGTAAATTAGGAATTTTTAAACTATTTTTTTTATATTCCTTTTTATTACGCCGACTGAAATTATTATTTTCAGACATATATCGTTCCTCAGATGCTTTTTATTTCTTTACTTACTCAAATGAATACAGCAATACCTTATTTTAATACTTTTCTGCTTTTTTTGCCTTACATCTTTGTAAGGTATTTAGATTTCATTTTTTCAGTTCTGATTATTTTACCAAAAATCCCTTTGGCTTACAATGTAAGTTTGTAAAACGAAAGGGATTTATGTTTTATTATAAAGGTTTCTCTAGATTTTTCAATTGTTTCACTTCTAGCACCAAAATTCTATTTATAATTTAGCTAACTAACTCTAAATTAAAACAAGAGTATTCGCTTTCTAATATTATTTTGTATATCCGTAAAGTTTAAGTTTACCTGATAAGTATTCTCCTAAATATATTTCCTTAATTTGGTTATATCCTTGCAGATTAATTTGTTGTTCAAGCCAATTTTCATCTTTATCAATTAATTCGAGAACATCAAAATTAGCTTGTCCATCAACAATAATTGGATATTTAATATTTTCACCACCAAATTCAATCAATGTCAATTGACCATTTTGTTCTAAAATAGCTCTTTTAACATTATGTATCTCATAGATACCATTGGAACGTAATTTAAACATTAATTCATTAGCAGAGATTCCATTTCTGAGACATTCATTTACTCTCACTTTTCCATCTTGAATAAGAGTCAATGGTTTACCATCAACGATTAATTTTACATAGCGATTGTGCTCCTTTGCAAATTTTAAAATTAATACTAACAGTGTCCATATGATTAGAACCAAGACAAATTGTAAAACCGTAATAGAATCATTATAGATGACTCCACCAATAATTCCCCCTAAAACATAATTTTGAACTTGATCCATTGCTGATGAGGGGGCAAGATTACCTTTCCCCATTAAATTTATTTGAATAATTAAACAAATAATACCTAAAGCAAATTTTAGTATTATTGGGCTGTATAATTGCATTTTAACTCCTAATTTTTTATTTTTCGGGATTAATCAAGTAACTTTTAGTAAGGGTGTATGACTGTTGATCAGCACTAAGGTTAACTTTATAATAATCACCTTTTATCTTTACAATCACACCATCAGCTAATTGCGTGGAATTAACAAAAATATTATTTTTATTCGTTCTTTCGTTTTTAGCGACTCTTTCAATAAATCCAACCATCTGTGAAGATTGAGTATGCTTAGATTGATTAATTTGATAATTTGAATATTGTATACCAATCTCTAAAATAATAAATAATAATAAAATAATACTAAGATCTCTATATTTCGTTTTAATTCTATGCTTAATATATATAGCAAATACAATAACAAGAACTACAAGACTCCCAAAAATAAAGATATATCGAAGATAATCACTAAGTCCAGCTTGCGATTTTAAAAATTCAATATCATAAAATTTCATATTTTTCACCCCTTAATAACTATTATATTAAAAAAATGATTAATAAATCATTTTATAATTATTCAAACCTCATTTAATTTTATAAATAAAACTTCTAAGATGAAATATTATCTTTATAATAGTTGTTCTACTTCCACCGGAGTAAGTTCAAGAACTGATCGCAAAAATGGATACTTTTCTTTCATCATTTCAAATTCTGGACCATTTGAAATAAGTTTTGCTTTAGCACTCACCCTAAAGCCAATCCCTTGATAGCCATTTTTACCTTCGACTTCTCTAACCCCAAGCATCAGATAAATTGTATCATTCACTTTAATATCTTCTTCTAAATAATGCATCCCTGCTGCTGGTGCCAATATTCGTTCATCCCTGGTAAGCTGTAAATAAGAAATCCATGTTCCTGTAACATGAGGACTTTTCTCTGCTCCCCATGAAGTGAGGGAAACTGAACCTTCATATTTTAATGTTTCTTTAAATTTTTTTGTTAGCATTTTTTTCTCTTTCTATAATTCACTCATAATATTTATTATTTTTTACATTTTGAGTTATCTTTATTACGTATTTTTAAGAAGATACTTTGATTATAACAAACCTAGAGTTAATTGAAAAGTAATTCTCTTGATAATCCCGATGCTGTCACCCTTTCAGTTTCTTATATTTTTGGGCCAAATAAAAACTTATAGTATAATGTGAATATGGAATATAACTTCATTTTACCCGAAAATTTTATAGAACAGTCTGTCTCTGATTTACTCGAAAAAACTTGGTTCATTCCTCGTAAACAAAGACACTTTCTAAGAATGAAAAAACATTGCTTAGTCAATAACAAGCTTATTAACGAAAATCAGCTCGTCCATGCTGGAGATAAAATCACTCTTATTTTTGATAATGAGGATTTCTCTAATTTATCTCTAAAATTCGGTTCAGCAAATTTAGCTGACATCCTTTATGAAGACGAACATTTGATTGTTGTTAATAAACCTGAAGGAATGAAGACCCACGGAAATACGGCTGATGAATTAGCCTTACAAAATCATGTTGCAGCGGCAATCAATCAAGAAGTTTTTGTTGTCCATCGCCTGGACCAAGCAACATCTGGTGCTGTTTTATTTGCAAAAAATCAATTTGTTCTCCCTATTCTTGGTAAAATGTTTGAAGAAAATAAAATTCATCGTGAATACTTGGCACTAGTCAAAGGTCATTTCCCAGAAAATCACTTTACCATTGATCGGGCCATTGGTCAAAATCGCCATGATAAAAATAAACGAATCCTTTCCGCAAAGGGTCAAAAAGCAGTGACTCATGTTGAGATTATCAAAAAATTTACTGACAAAACTCTTGTTAAATGTACCTTAGATACTGGAAGAACTCACCAAATACGTGTCCATTTATCTTCATTAAATCATCCTATCATTGGTGATGATTTGTATGGTCAAAAATCACAGGAGAGAATGATGCTTCATGCTGATAAAATTATTATTCCTCATCCATTTGAAAATAATATTTTAGAAATTTCAGCAATTAGTACTAGCTTCCTTGACATTTTTAATAAAACAAAATAAAAAGAAGTGATTTTTACCACTTCTTTTTATTTATTTCTTAGGCTCGAATCAATCGTTTTAAACTTGAAGTTACCAAGAAAAGGACGATGAAAATTAAAGTAATTGCGGCAGATGCTGGAGCATCCATATAGTAAGAGGCAATCAAGCCAGCATTTAAACCAATAAAACTTACAATAACCGAGATAAACAACACAGCTTTAAAAGATTTGCCTAGACGCATCGCAATTGAAGCAGGTAAAACCATAATTGCCGAAACAAGTAAAGCCCCCGCTGCAGGAATCATCAAGGCAATAGCAACCCCCGTGACAATATTAAAAGCAATCGAAATCCATCGAACAGGAAGTCCATCAACAAAAGCTGTATCTTCATCAAAAGTCATCACGTAAAGCGGACGTAAAAAGAGAATAAATCCAAGCAAAACAACTGCTGCTAAAACAAAAAGCATAATCACTTGCGATAAGGAAATTGTGATAATTGAGCCAAATAAATATTGCTCCAAACTAACACTTGTTGCTCCTTTTGAGGAATTCAAAATAAAAAGGGCAATGGCAAGTCCTGCTGACATCAAAATGGCCGTCGCAATTTCCATATAGTTATGATAAATTGTTCTTAAATACTCTAGAAAAACAGCCGCAATTACAACTGTAATTAAAGTTGTAATTGTTGGATTCCAACTTAAGAGAACCCCAAAAGCGACACCGGCTAATGATACATGTGATAATGTATCTGACATTAAACTCTGTCTACGTAGTACAAGAAATACACCAAGCAAAGGAGAAAATATTGAAATAGCGGTTGCTGCTAAAAGAGCATTTCGCATAAAATCATACTGAAATAATTCAAACATCAGCTTCCTCCTTCAATTCTTGTTGGTTTTCTTGAGCTACTCTATCGCGGTCTGTATGCAAATCAAAGCAAGCAAATTTCCCATTTTTATCTTTCAATAAATGGATATTTCGGTCAGCATAATCTTTCACTTCTTCCGGATCATGAGTGACCATTAAAACAGATTTTCCATGTTTATGAGCCGCATGGTGCATCAATTCATAAAAGTCACTACTTGATACATCATCCATTCCTGTTGTTGGCTCATCAAGAATAAATAAGTCAGGATCACTAGCAAACATTCTTGCAATAGCAATTCTTTGCTTTTGCCCTCCAGAAAGTTCACCAATTCGCTTATTTCTGTAGTCCCACATTCCTACTGAGTCAAGGGCTGCCTTAACGTGTTCTGAGTCGTGAGCTGTCATTTTTTTAAACCAACCTTGTCTCGGATAGCGTCCGCTCATAACAAATTCATGAACCGAACTTGGAAAACCAGCATTAAAACTTGCAACTTGCTGAGGAAGATAAGCAATTCTTAATTTTTCTCCTCGGTTATTTTTGGGAGAAATTTTTATTTTACCTTTTTTAGGTTTTAAAATTCCCAAAGTTGTTTTTATAAGAGTTGATTTGGCAGCGCCATTCTCACCTGTTAATGTGACAAATTCACCGGAATCAACATGATAGCTGATATTTTCTAAAACTGGCTCTCTATCATAATAGAAAGTCAAGTTTTCAACATTGATATATCTCATTTTTTCTCTTTATATCTCTAATAGTAATTCTTATTTCGATGTTTTTCTTACTAATCTATTTTTATTTCAAAAACACGAAACTCCCGTTCATGAGAACGAGAGTTTCAAGGAGTTTTATGAAAAGATTTTTTGGAAGAAATTCATTATAAATCCTTCATCTTAATTTTTCCTTAAACTCACTTGATAGTTTTCTTTAAAGCAGTCAAATTATCTTGCATCAGTGTGAGATAATTGTCACCATTTTTTTTCTGCTCGTCAGATAATCCTTCAACAGTATTGATACCAATAAGGTTCGCCCCTACTGATTTTGCTAAAGTCTCAGCAATTTTACTGTTAGCATTTCCTTCAAAATAAACATTTTTTAGTCCTGCTTTTTCCATTTCAACTTTTAAATTAGCTAGCGTTGATGCTGAAGGTTCTACTTCTGGATCCAATCCAGCAATCGCAATTTCTTTCAAACCATAATCACGACTTAGATAAGCAAAAGCTTCATGTTGTGTAATAAATGTTTTTTGTTTAGCATCTTTCAAAGTATCAAATTCACTGTCTAGCTTCTTCAATTTAGCGACATAACTCGCTGCATTTTTTTCAAAAGTTGCTTTATCATCTGGGAATTTTTTCCCAAGCTCAGAGGCAATGGTATTAACTTCAATAATTGCTTGCTTTGGACTAATCCAAGTATGAGGGTCACCAGATATCTTATCAACATCCTTGCTGGCTTCGATTTTAATCCCTTTATTATTTACTTTTTTGGCCCATTTTTCAAGGTCATTAGAATTGTAAACAATAGCTTCAGCATTTGTCATTGTCGCAACTTGCTTTGCACTTGGTTCAAATTCATGAACTTCCTGATTAGCAGGGACAATATTTTCGACATCGACTTTGTCACCAACAATTGCCTTCGTAAACTCATACATTGGCTCAAAAGTCGTGACAACTTCTGGCTTACTGGCTGATTTTTGACAACCTGCCAAGAGTAAAACTGCTGGAATAGCAAGTAACATCAATATCTTTTTCATTGAAATTCCTCCGTAAGTGCTGATAAGAATTTACTTATCACTTCTTGTTCTTCGTCAGTAAATTTGTTCCCTAATTCCTGGTAAGTACTCAGAGTTTTCTCGTGATGAGTAGCATGCTCCTTAGCAACCGGAACCGCTTTTTCTGTCAAGCTCCAAAGGACCACGCGTTCGTCATTTGTGGCTCGACTTGATTTAATTAGTTCTTGCTCTTGTAATTTCTTTAGGGCTTTAGTTACTGCTGCTGGAGAAATCTTTAGTTTTTCTGCAATTTTAGCATTTGTCGATATTTGTTCTGCCAAAAGCATTAAAATATGTTCTTGTGTGCTCGTTAGTTTCACATCACTTTCACACTTACCAAGTAATATTTCATGCTTATTTTCTGCAAATTGCATGATTGTCCCAAGAAACTGGTCGATTTGATTTGCTAAACTCATCGTATTTCGTCCTCCATAATTAGTTTACTGGTTAATTATATAGCAAAGAAAAAACAATGTCAACCAGTTAACGTTATTTTTTTAATTTTTTATTTGAAAGCTTGTGCCATCTTTTAGATGGATACTAAATTGATAAGTTTTTTCATCACTTGAATGGTCAGTAATTTTTGAACTGGCTGACGAATCTGTCAGTAAATTGTAGGACAAATCTCCTGAATCAAAATGAATTTGACCTTGAGATTTTAAATCAGTCTTTAAAGCTACTGACACCATTAATTCAGCTGTTAACTGCTCCTTTTCACTTCTTAATTGTCGAGCATCATCTATTTGCCTTTCCAAATAGAACTGAAGAAACATTGAAAACATCAATAATAAGACTAGCGTATATAGAAGTATTCCTCCTCTTACGTATCTTCTGGAAATTGATAGATAAATGTTCTTTCACCTCCTTGATTAAAATCAATTCTTATGGTTATTAAATTTTTAGTAGCTTGAATCTTAGCCGCTTTTATATCATAAAGCATTGGCTGATAACCCTGACCTTTGTCATCAGTCTTCCGGAAATCATCACTCCTAAAACCAAACCTTAGTTTTTTATCTTTAGTTACATACAGAAAATTCTGTTCTACCCTATCTAATTTTGTTCCTGAGAGTTCAAAACGCATTTGCTGACAGAAAATTTGCCAATCTTTTATGCTATCACTTTGACTAATCTCTACTTGTTCTTTCAACATCTTTGTTAAACCTGAGATAACAAGGACTGAACCAGAAATTGCAAGAAGTGCCACCAAACACTCCAACAAGGTAAATGCTTTAACTTTGAAGTTCAAGTCGCATAATTTCCTTTCCATGATTACTAATAATCAGTAAATTTTGGTTTTCTTTTATCTTTATATCTGAACCGTTGATTGATAATTCTGTTAAGTGACTTTCAATCGCCATTTGTGCCACGTTTAAAGCTTCAATCTTTTGATTTTCTTCCGTATCTTTTTGTCTTACTTGCACAAGAGAACTTAAGATAAAGCTGACTAGAAAAGCGAGTAGAGCTATACTAATTAAACTTTCCAAAAGCAAATATGCCTTAACTGATTTTCTTTTTAAATTTTCCACTGCCTATCTCCAATTGATAAGTGATGAGCTTTTTTTCGTAAGGTAAAGAAATTGTGAGTTTTTGTAAGCTAGAATTCTCTCCCTTATCATCAAATTTAACTGTAAAAACTTTAACTGCTACCTCCTTTGGAATTGTGATACTTCTATCTTCACAGATTAATTCTTGATTTTTAGCAACTAAACTTTCAGATTTTTGAAGCAGTGCAGCATCTTCTTGACTCCTTTTATAGAAATTTTCAAATTGAAGAACAAACAATTCTCCCTTAAAAAGATGGACTGTTTGTATTATTTCTAAAGAAAAAAGAGTTGCGCTAAAAGAAATAATCAACAAAACTAGAAGAGACTCTAGTAAAGTAAATGCTCTAGTCATTAAAATTTCGTTCTTCATTTTTATTCTGATCATAGTAATTATCGTAAGCAGAAATTTGTTTTTGAGTAATCATCCCAGCGCTGAGCAATTCTGACAGAGTCGGCTTCTCATCATCATGATCTAATTCATAAAGTTGGGCTTGACTTTCTACTACTTTTACAACTGCCGCTTCTCCAGTTTTTTGAACTTGTGATTTTTCTTTAATTAAATTTGGAACAAATAGTAATATCAAAATACTAATAATAGCTAGTACAATTAACATCTCTATCAAAGTAAAAGCTTTTAGCTCTTTCTGACGGCATTTTTTTTCACAAATTTTAACGAATAAAAATATTTTTTGTATTTTCTTTAAAATAAACTTCTTTGTTCTTTCCATTTTTTCATCCTTTCTATATTCCCGAACCCATATTTGAATAGATGGGGAGTAACATGGCTGCATATAGCAAAATAATCATCAATGCTACAAAAATAAAAACAAGAGGTTGGATTAATTGCATTAAACGATCTATCTTTGTAAAAAATTGTTCCCAACATTCATCCGCATAAAGCGAAAGCTCTAAGCCTAATTTATCTTTAATAGCTCCATATTCAATCATTAATGAGAGCTCGGGTAAAAAAAGCGCAAGTTTACTGACAGCTTGTTCAAAAGACCGACCAGCATTCAATTCTAAATCAAGATTCTTGCCAACTTCTGAAAAAATTCGACTTTTTTGTTTTTTCATCAAGTTAATAATTTGACGTAATTCGACACCTTGAGCAATTAGATTTCCCCATTCTCTTGCAAAGTAAGCTGTTAAATATAAACGGATAAAAGAATGAACCAGAGGTAATTTAACAAGAAATGTAAAATTCATTATTGCTGATTTTCGTTTAAAAAGAGTTACTGACAAAGCTGTCAGTAAAAATATAAAAGCTCCAAACGAAAAAAATACTAAGGGTAAATGATTAATCAATAGAGTAGCAAAGTTACTGCCACTATTGAGTTGTGGTAGTAAATAATTTTTTAAGCCCCACATAATTCCAACCAGAAAAATTAATAACAATATTGGATAAGTAGCAACTTCCACTAATTTATTTTTAACTTTAAGCTGTTTTTTTAGATGAAGTTCAACCAATTGCATCGTCCCTGACAAGTTACCATGCACTTCTACCAAAGCAAGTTGTGTCACCACATTTTTAGAAAATGAAAGACTTTCTAAAAGCTCTGATAAAGCTTGACCAGAAGCGAGACCTTCTTTCATTTTCAATGTAAATTCTTTTTCCACAAGTTTTGATAAAGATAAGAAATTTATCACTTCTCCTAAATTAAATCCACTATTCAAAAGATTTCCCATCAGTTGGATAAGTTTGGCTTGTTTAATCAGTCTTAATTTTTTCCCTCTTGGCTTCAGTAGGTGTGAGATATCCATTTGTAAGTAGCTGATCAATTTTTTTATTCCAATTTTCTGATGACCAAGACTCAAATTCGTTTTTGGCAATGTCTAATACTCCTTTCCCAGCTATTAAACGCTGATAAACAACACTTGATAAAGCATTTTTTATTTCCCAATGACTTAAACCCAGCTCTGATAATCTCTGAATGACACCTCTAACAGAAGCGGCATGAACGGTTGAAAACACTGTATAACCTGTCAAACTAGCCCGTAAAACTGCTTGAGCGGTCAATTTATCACGAATTTCACCAACGATTAACAAATCTGGGCGATGCCTCAGTGATAATTTAATTAATTCATCATAACTATTACCAATGACTTCGTTGACTTGTAACTGAATAAAATCGGAATCAATCAACTCAACGGGTTCTTCAATAGTGATAACTTGTAAATCTGTAAAATGACGACGAGCTAAATCAAACATTAAAGATGTTTTGCCCGAGCCTACTGGACCGGCAAAGAGATGCAATCCTCTTTTACAATCATAATTCTCTAGCTCTTCATCAAACCAAAAATCAAGTTATTTGTTTTGATCATGCAAGAGACGTATTACTAAGGATTCATTACCCTCGAAATCCCCCACTGTTGAAAGACGCAAACGTTTTGCATTACTTTCCTCTATTTCATACCAACAAGCTCCCAATTGAACTCGTCTGCGTTCTCCTGTATTCATCCCAGCTAGAAACTTAAAGTGAGTAAGTAGTGCTAAGCCAACTTCTAACCCAATTTCTTCTACCAGAACACGCGCTGTCATTTGTCGAAAATAAAGTTTATACTTTTCTTTTGAAGCAATCAGATAAATATCTGATGCACCTCTATCAATTGCTCTTTGAATTAATTCTTTTGCCATTTTTGGTATCATACTAGACTATACGCAAATAATCAGTTAATGTAACAAAAAAGCCGAAAATTTTTCGACTTTTATTTCTTAGGATTATCATAATTCAACCTTTAACCTCTTATTAAAATCAAATATTTTATACCTTTTTCCGATACCAAACCGACCTCAACTCCCTCTTTTATCCTTTTTTAAGCGAATAAACATTACGAGACCTATAATCAACAGTATCAGTGTCAAAAGCAATAAGAAAGATGAAACACCTATTATTTTTATTAAATTATTTATCATCCTTATTTATCTTTATTTTTATTATCTAAAATGATTCTACTAATTGCACTAAAAATCACAACTCCGAGAAGCACTTTGATTATGATGCTGGCAATAGGATTTAAGTGAAAAAATATTTGCAAAATAACCGCTACGACTACCATAGAAGTCATTATAATTTTGTAGCCATTTATTTTCATTGCCATTGTACCCCATACTACTGCTCTAGACCCCATAAGTGGTGCAAACTGTGGTGATGAATTAAAGACAACACCACCTGGTATAAATCTACCTACAGTTAGTCCAAGAACTCCTAAAGCTGCTTGTGCAGCTCTAACAGGAACATAAACCCCAGCAATAACCAAGCCTGCTCCCACAGCCAATTGGACATCTGACCTATTCAGCCCTATTCTAAATCCATACCAGTAAACGTGCAGGTAAGTTGAACCATACAAGTAGAATTGCTAGACTTGAAAGGATCAGATTTTTTTAAAATTTGACATAATTTTGCTCTCCTTTTTGAAATGCGATGCAAGTCAGTAGAGAGTTTGCATCGCTGTTATAGCGAAGTTTTTTCTTCCAAGATTTTTAATCCTCCTTATATCATTCTGAGTGAGCGACACTCATGATTCATGAATCATTTCTTGTTTTCTAAACTGATTATATCAAATCAAAATACCCAAAAAGGCCTTTTCCGAAATCTCGGAAAAAATTTTTTTATTTTTATTAATAATAAAAAAAAGGAGGCTTAAAGCCTCCTTTTCTCTATTTTTAATATTAGATTTATCAAAAGAAATCATCAAATAGACTTAATTGATTATCATCAGGCATTCCTTCAAGAACACCCATATTGGTCATGTTTTCAATAATTGTTTGTGAAACACCACCACGCTTACGAAGTTCCATTTTACTTAAAAATTCACCTTCAGCACGCGCTGCAACGATTTGTTTTGCTACGTTTTCACCCAATCCGTCCATTGTTACAAATGGCGGAATTAAAGTATCACCATCAATAACAAACTCAGTAGCCTCTGAGCGATAAAGGTCAATTTTACCAAAAGTGAAACCACGCTCTAACATTTCATTACAAAGCTCTAAAGTCGTATAAAGGTTAGTTTCAACATTTGTTGCATCAAAACCTTTATCTTTAATTTCTTTCATTTTGGCTTTGACTGCTTCAAGGCCTGCTCCCATTACCCCAATATCAAAGGCAGTTGCTCTAATAGAGAACCATGCACAATAATACAATATTGGATGATGAACTTTGAAATAAGCTACCCGTAAAGCCATCATAATATAGGCTGCCGCATGGGCTTTAGGGAACATATATTTAATCTTTGAACAAGACTCAATGTACCATTCAGGAACATCATGTTCTCGCATAGCTTCTACATATTTTTCACGTTCTTCGGCGGGAATTTTATTCCACATTCCCTTACGCACCCGTTCCATAATTGTAAAAGCAAGACCGTTTTCTAGCCCCTTATGAATAAGATACACCATGATATCATCCCGACAGCCAATAACGCTCGATAAGTCGGCAATCCCTGAACGAATTAAATCTTGAGCATTTCCTGACCAGACGTCCGTCCCGTGTGAAAGTCCAGAAATTTGTAGTAAATCTGCGAAGTTTTTAGGTTTGGCTTCGGCAATCATGTTCATTGAGGTGAAAGTTCCCATTTCAGGGATTCCCAAAGTTCCTAATTTTACCCCTAACTGTTCTTCGGTCAAGCCCAAAGATTCTGTCCCAGTGAAAAGCTTCATCACTCCTGGGTCATCCATTGGAATATCTTGAGGAACAATACCAGAGAGACTTTGTAATTTTCGAATCATCGTAGGGTCATCATGTCCAAGGATGTCAAGTTTTAAGATATTGTCATGAATGGCATGGAAATCAAAGTGAGTCGTTTGCCATTCGGCATTAACATCATCGGCCGGAAATTGAACAGGAGAAAAATCATAAACATCCATATAATTTGGAATAACGATAATCCCACCTGGGTGCTGTCCTGTTGTTCGTTTAACACCAGTTGAGCCAGCAGCTAAGCGGTCAATTTCTGCATTTCCATAAAATTGATCATAATCACGTTCATATCCTTTGACAAAACCAAAGGCTGTTTTTTCAGCAACCGTACCAATTGTTCCTGCTCGAAAGGCATAATCTTCACCAAAGATATCTCGAACGTCCAAGTGAGCAAGGGGTTGATCATCCCCAGAGAAGTTCAAATCGATATCGGGAACTTTGTCTCCCTTGAAACCTAAGAAAGTTTCAAAAGGAATATCATGCCCATCTTTGATGAGTTTATGATCACATTTAGGGCAATTTTTATCTGGCATGTCATAACCAGAACCGAAAGATCCATCATCATAGCATTCAAAATATTGACATTCTGGGCAACGATAATGTGGAGCTAAGGGATTTACTTCGGTAATCCCAATCATTGTTGCAACAAGTGATGAACCAACAGAACCCCGTGAACCAACGATATAGCCTCGGTCATTAGAACGTTTTACAAGTTCTTGTGAAATAATATAAACAACCGAGAAACCATTTCCTAAAATCGATCGAAGTTCTTTTTCAAGTCGTGCGTCAATAATATCTGGCAATGGATTACCATACCACTCATGTGCTTTTTCATAAGTTAAGCGAACAATCCGTTCCTCGGAAGTTTCTCCTCCATCAAAAACCATCTTAGGTGTATATAAATCATCCCGAACTGGAGTCAATACATCAAATTCATCGGCCAATTTTTGCGTATTGTCAATGACAATTTCACGCGCGGTCTTCTCATCAAGAAAACTAAAGGCTTCAAGCATTTCATCAGTTGTTCTAAAATGAGCTTCGGGTAATGGAAGAGGTTTGGCATGTTCCCCGTGTCCTTGAGTCCAGTTAATTTCAGCTCCAAGACCAAGTGAGCGAACAATAATTTCTCGATAAATAGCATCTTCTGGGTTCAAATAATGTAAATTACCTGTGGCCAGAACTGGCTTGCCTAAAGTCTTACCAATTTTTATCAAATCTTTAAGCGTTTGTTCCAATTCTTTTTCTGATTTGAAAGAACCACCAACAACAAGTGAACGATAAAGAGCTGGTGGAAATACTTCGATAAAATCATAAAACTTGGCGATTTCAAGCGTTTCTTCAAATGTTTTATTGATTGCCGCATCAAAAACTTCACCAATTTCGCAGGCCGAACCGACCAACAATCCTTTACGGTTGGCTTCTAAAACCGAACGTGGAACCCGAGGAAGACCAGCATAATATTTAACATTCCCAAAACTAACAATTTTAAAGAGATTTTTTAAACCTTCTTGTGTCTTAGCATATAAAGTCACGTGTTTTGGACGAACTTTTTTATAAGAATCTTCACTGACCAATTTGTCATTAAGTTCTAAAAGACTTGTCCATCCTGTATTTCTAGTACGTAATTCTTCCAAAAATACAAAGAGCAAACGTCCGGTTGCTTCCGCATCAAAGTTGGCCATATGGTGATGTTCAAGTCCGATTTGGAATTTCTTAGTCAATTGACCCAAACCAAAACGTTTCATTTCTGGGTAGAGATTACGGGCAAATTCAAGGGTATCAACCACTGGTTGCGTGATAATCGGCAAACCATTTCGTGAATAGTTCATATTCATGAAGCCCACGTCAAATGTTGCATTGTGGGCAACAAGAATTGTTCCTTCACAAAACTTTTGGAATTTTGTTAGAACTTCATATAATGGTTTGGCATTTTTGACATGGTCATCTGTAATTCCGGTTAATTCTGTTGTAAATTCGCTCAAACGATATCCTGGATTGATAAATTCATCAAATTCATCAATTGGATTTCCTTTGTGCATTTTTGTTGCCGCAATCTGAATCAAATCATTATGAACTGCCGAAAGTCCTGTTGTTTCTACGTCGAATACAACATAAGTTGATTCATACATATCAACGTCAGTTTCATTGTAAACAATCGGAATTTCATCTTCAACAAGATTGGCTTCGACGCCATAGATAATCTTGATGCCATTCTTCTTTCCAGCCGAGTGAGCCTCAGGGAAAGATTGCAAACCACCATGGTCAGTAATTGCAATAGCTTTATGTCCCCATTTAGCAGCCTGAGCAACCAAACTAGAAGCAGAAGGAATGGCATCCATTTGACTCATATTAGTATGCGCGTGAAATTCAACACGTTTTTCATCTGATTTGTCTTCACGAACATTTTGTGTCGGAATTTCAATCAAATCGGTCAATTGTAGGACTAAATCATTTTTGAAATTGTCCCGTTGAACATTCCCGCGGACGCGACACCATAGTCCCGCTTTAATTTGTTTGGCTAGCTGAATTTCTTCTTCGCCACGTAGCCATTTCTGAACATAAAAACTTGAAGTGTAATCAGTCATCTCAAATTCAAGAAGGTAACTAATATTTCCTGTTTTACGTGATTTAATTTCACGGAGTTCGCCTTTAAAGACATATCCTTCAAAAACAACTGGTCCGTTAGTCGAAAATTCACTGACAGAACGCATCGGAGTGACGGGTTCATTATTTTTGATTTCGCGACCTAATTGAATTTTATCTGATTTTACAGCTTTGATTTGAAGAGCAACACGGTCAATGGTTGGTTTAGGTTTAATTTCCACAACCGCATTAGCGGTCATCACCAAATCATCTTTGTATTTGTCATGTTCAATATTTCCTTGTACACGCAACCAAAGAGCATCAGATAAGCTGTCAGTAAAATTATTTTCTCCATCAGTACGGTCAGCTATAATTTTTTCATTCATAGCTTTGACAGTATTGACAATTTGATCAAATTGGGCAATTTCTTCATCCTTACGCCCCCATTTTGAAATCATAAAAGTTGAAGTTTCATCAGCCATTTTTAATTCTAAAATATGGTTGACTTTGCCTGATTCTTTTCCCGTAAACTCACGGTGTGCGGCTTCAAAAACAAGCCCCTCAAAAATAACGCCAAAACCTTCTCCAGCAATAAAAGACATGCTGGTAATTGGACTTTGTCCGCTGATTTTTCGGCCAAAGAAAATACCGTCAGAAAGTGCTGTTTCCACAAATTCTGGTTTTGCTTCTCTGGTATTTTTGCTTTCCCGTTCTTCTGAACGTTGTTTTTTGATTTCAGAAATTTGGGCTTGTTCTGCAGTTTGAGCCGCCAAGCGAGCCGCAACTTTTTCAGCGTGAGCAGCTGCTTGCGTTTCTGTCAGCTCCTGGTCAACTAGAGGGGTTATTCTTAATTCTCCAAAACCGAAAGACTTAAATTTTTCCTCTAGAATTGGAAAATATTTCTCCACAAAAAAATCCATTTGCGGATTATCTTCCACCATTAAGTGAATTTTTTCTTCTTCCTTTTCAAGATGATATTTCTTAAAAATACTTGAAAAAGCAGAATCGCATAATTCTGGAAGTGTAAGTGCAAATTGATAATAATCGTTAAGATTTTGCTCATCAATATTTTGATTTCGACTGCTGACAGAAATTTCTGTACGAGCAATTGTCGAAAAAGCAGTTTCCGTCAGTTCTGTCAGTAATTTATATGTATCAATTGGTAAAATCTCATCAAAAATTAACTGAAAGTGCCAGAGCTTACTTGCCGTGTGCACTTCAACATTTTCAATATCAGCATGCTCAAATTGGCTAGAACGACGCAAATTTGGTGGCATTTTGATTTGTTCCATCAATTTTTCAAACAGATTTTCCATGTTTTTTGACCCTTTATCTTATTTTTTCTATCCTTAGCAAATAGAATTTCATTTCTCATTATAGCATAAAAAAATGTTGCTTTTCATACTTTTTTAAGAATAAAATAACTGACAAAACTGTCAGTTATTTTATTTTAAAATTAATAGTTACTGACAGAGCTGTCAGTAAAACTATTTACCAGTTGAGCGATTTTCTTCATCCATTTCCCAAAAATAGAGTGCTTCTTCTACTGTCTGTGCTTCGCCACGTTTCATATAGCGAATCATATGACTGACAGCTTCTATTGTTTTAAATTGTGTGGGAATTCGTCGAAAATGATTTAATTCTGTCTGAATTTTTTCTTCATCTTCTTTAAGTTTGTTCAAATCAGCATTTAAAGATTTCATTTTTAGAGAACTTTCACCCTCTAAAGCTAATTTTTCTTTAAATTTTTTGGAATCATATCTGAACAAAAGACAAAAAATGAATAAATAGACAACTGAAATCACCAACAAAAGAACTAATGACAACTTTAAAAATATTCCTACTCCTAAAATAATAAGAAGAAGTGCTAATTTTAAAATCAATGATAGAGTTTGATGAGTATGAATTTTTTGCTTATCAGAGTGTTCAGCAAAAGATTCAATGCTTTGTTGAACTTTCTGCAAATCCTCAAGTAAGTGAAGCACTTTTTGACAATAAACTATCTCTTTATTAGTCGTTTCCACACAATCTACCTTTCATTCTCCCTTACTAGTCGAGCTAATATGCGATTAAGACCACGAGGATCTTTGTAGCCATGTTCAAAATAAAAGTCTGTGAACTCAATATCCTCAATTTTTAATTCTTGTTGAATAGCAAGTGAGAAAATATTGACGTACTCTGCCATATCGCTCGTTTTTCCAATACATTGTAAACCAAGAATTTGATGAGTACGTCTCTCATAAATCATCCAAATATTACTTGGTGAATGTCCGTCTAAGTGTTCATTTAGTAAATGAACCGCATCTGCATCATAACCAGCATCAACTGCCTGTCTTATTGTAATCCCAGTCATAGCCATCACTAAATTATTCATTGGAACATGATAAGTTCCCTGACTACTATTAATTTTTTGGCGAGGAGCAAGTAAATTAATCGCCGCAATTTCACCATCGCGAACAGCATCCGAAGCATGTGGCAGATAATAGCTTTTTTCCAACAAATTAACATAAGTCGTTGAAACATCTCCGACAGCAAAAACATCTGAACAAGAGGTTTGCATGTATTCATCAACAATAACCGCTCCGCTATCTCCTAACTCAACTTGTTGATTCAGAAGATAAGAATTAGGCCGAAAACCAATCGTAAAGATTACTCCATCAACAGGAATTTTCTGACCATTTGCTGTTTGAATGATTGTATTTTCTTCGTCAAACCCAATTTCTGTCACTTCTGTATTTAATAGAAGACGCGTTCCCTCTGCATTCATCCAACTTTCCAATAAATGACTTGCTGGTTCATCAAGATAATCGTTTAAAAGATTTTTATTGCGATGAATGAGTGTTGTCTGAATTCCTCTTTCTTGGGCAATCCGAGCAACTTCAACTCCGGTCATTCCACCACCAATTACTGCAATATTTTTGGCTGTTTTCAGAAATTCATCTGTTTTTATTGCATCATCCATACTTTTTAAAAAGTAAAGTTTGCTTTTTTTATCAAAAGGAACAGAGGTCATTGCCGGATAAGAACCCGTAGCAAAAATCAATTTATCATAGAGAGCTAGTTTCGTCTTTTTGGAATTGACTCTCCGATAAAATAGCCGTTTATTTTTGGTATCAATCTCTTCAACCACCGTTTCCATTTGCATGTTTAAACCAGCAGCTTTTAGTTCTTCTACCGAAGAATAACTAGATTGATTAAGGACAGATTTTTGACCCGCCAGATAAGAAATAATTCCTTGAGAAACAAAAGAAACCTGATTACGCTTATCATAAAGCGTAATTTCGGCTTCTGGGTATTCTTCAAGCGCCCGTAATCCGGCACAAATTCCGGCGTGGGAGCTTCCAACAATAACAATTTTCATAGTAAATCTCTTTTATTATTTACTTAAAATTTCAATGGTATTGACAAGTTCATCTTTATTAATTTCAACAACTTCACCTGTCGCACGAATTTTAACTTCAACAACACCCTCAGCAGCTTTTTTACCGATTGTCACACGAACTGGCAAACCAATCAAATCGCTGTCAGCAAATTTAACACCTGCACGTTCATTGCGGTCATCTACTAAGACTTGATAACCTTTGCCACGCAATTTTTCTTCAAGTTCAGAAGTCAATTCCATTGCTGCTTCATCTTTAACATTAACTGGAACAAGATGAATATCAAATGGTGCTAATTCTTTAGGGAAATTAATTGACCAGCTAAATTTAAATTCTTCTCTTGGCGTTTTTTCAACATAGATACGAGCAAATTGTTCCAAAATAGCTGAAAGCAAACGACTTACACCGATTCCGTAACAACCCATGAGCATTGGAATTGAACGACCATTCGCATCAAGAATATTGGCATTCATCGCTTCTGTATAGCGAGTTCCTAATTTAAAGATATGTCCAATTTCGATACCACGCGCAAATTTCAAAGTTCCACGGCCATCTGGTGAAATTTCACCTTCATTAACTGTACGTAAATCAACAAACTCTTCAACTTCAAAATCACGGCCAAAGTTAGCATTTTTATAATGGAAACCATCAACGTTAGCTCCAACTACAGCATTTTTAATTTGTTCAACTTTGCGGTCAGCAATAATCTTGACATTTTCAAGTCCGATTGGTCCAAGTGAACCAAAATGTGCTCCAAATTTTTCTTCAACTTCTGCTTCACTGGCAGCTTCAATAAATGATGCTCCAAGATAATTGGTCAATTTGACTTCGTTGAGTTGGTCATTACCATTTAACAAAATAACCACTAATTCATCATCTGCGTGATAAACCAATGTTTTAACTGTTTGTTCTTCATCAATTTCAAGGAATTTTGAAACTTCATCAATTGTTTTAGCACTTGGTGTTGCTACTTTTTCAAGTTCAAGTTCTTCAGTATAAGCTACATTTGGTTCAAATTGACTGCTGGCCATTTCAATATTTGCCGCATAATCACCACCTTCAGCGTAGACAATTGTATCTTCACCAGCAATCAACCATTTGCCAAGTTCTTCTTTGATTTCTGAAAGGACAGAATCTGGAATTTCTTCGATTGATGTAATATTTTTACTCAAAACGAGCCATTTTTCAAGATTGATTCTATCATCTGTAATAGCAATAAATTCTTGGCTATCTTTACCACCCATTGCTCCAGCATCGGCAATAATTGGTTTAAAATTTAAGCCAGCACGTTCAAAGATTTTTTCGTAGGCTTTTTTGTAATCATTATAAGTCTCGTCCAATGAATCTTGGTCAGCATGGTAGCTATAACCATCTTTCATCAAGAACTCACGACCGCGCAATAGTCCATAACGTGGACGTTTTTCATCACGGAATTTTGGAGCAATTTGGTAAACATTAAGTGGTAATTTTTTATAAGAAGTAATTTCATCACGGACAAGAGAAGTCATTGTTTCTTCATGTGTTGGTCCTAAAATAAAATCAGAATTATCACGGTTTTTTAATTTATATAAATCCTCACCATATGTGTCATAACGGCCAGATTCGCGCCAAAGGTCAGCTGTCAAAAGACTTGGAGCAAGAAGTTCTACTGCACCAATTTCGTCAAACTCTTCACGCATGATATTTTTCAACTTTTCAAGTACGCGGTTTGCTAATGGCAAGTAAGCATAAATTCCTGCTGAAACTTGACGAACATATCCTGCGCGCATAAGTAAAGCATGGCTGATAACCTGGGCATCAGAAGGCATTTCCCGAAGGGTTGGTATAAGCATTTTTGATTGTTTCATAATTTTAAAATTTCCTTTATGAGTTTGGTTCAGCTTCTTTCCTTTTGAAATAGAAGACGAATAGATATATTAATTTACAAAGGCTCGGAGAATATCATTCCATGTTACTGCTACAAAGAGCACAAGCATGAAGACAACTCCTACCATTGTGATGATTGATTCCTTTTCTTGTGAGAGTGCTTTGCCACGAATTGCTTCAATAATATTTAGGACAATTTTTCCACCATCAAGTACTGGAATAGGAAAAAGATTGACAATCCCTAAATTAATTGAAAGCATAGCTAAAAGATTAATAATCGTCGGCAAACCTGCTCTCGCGGCTTGGCCACTGAGTTGATAAATAGCAACTGGACCACCAAGTTTATCAAGACTCGGTCGTGCAATCAAACTTCCTAAAGCTTTAAAGATTGCTGTAGCTGATTGGCCTGCTTGAACAAAGCCACCTGTAATCTTATCAAAGAAACCTGTTTTCATTGATTGCATAATGCCAACACGGTAACTTCCGTCCATTTTTTTAGGTGTAACTGATAAGGTTTCCGATTTGCCTGAACGGCTAACTTCAAGTTTTAATTCTTTTCCTTTAGAACCTGAAATTTCAGTAACAACATTGTTCCAATCTGCCGTTTTAGTTCCATTGACTGCTTCAATTTTATCACCAGCTTTTAAGCCTGCATTGTAAGCGGGTGTTCCTTTTTCAACTTGGCCAATAGCATTAGTAGTTGAAGGAACGCCTCCTTGAACAAAGGTTAGAACGATAAAAGCGATGATTCCTAAAATAAAGTTATTCAAAGGACCACCGAAGTTTGTCAATATTTTATGAAAGACACCGGCTGATTGATATTGAACATCGAGTGGTGCAATCCGAACTTCTGTTCCATCTTCTTCAATGATTGTTGCATCATGATCAACAGAATAACGTTTGATTTCCCCAAAAACTTCTCCTTCAATGAAAAGTTCTTTTTCAAAATCATATTCAGTAATCAACATCGGAATTGCTTCTTCTAATTCAACATGTTCTGACAGATTAATTCTTCTGACGATATTACTGACAGAATTTTCAGCTTCTGGATTTACTACTTCAGATTTACTGACAACAAGACTTGCAGCTTGTCCTTTTTTGATTTCAGTCTTGTCATCACCCCAACCAGCCAAACGAACATAGCCACCGAGTGGAAGAATTCTTATCGTGTAAAGTGTCCCATCTTTTGCTTGGTGAGCAAAAATTTTCGGACCCATTCCAACGGCATATTCACGCACTAAAATTCCTGAACGTTTTGCCCACCAAAGATGGCCATATTCATGGATAGCGACAATAATACCAAAGATAATAATAAAAGTAATCAGTGTTTTTATCAATCGACTTCCTCCTTAAAATTAGAATAGTCCAAGTAGATGCATAATCGGGAAAACAAAAATTAAATTGTCAAAGCGGTCAAGAATTCCACCATGACCTGGTAAAATTTTACCTGAATCTTTTACGCCAAAATGACGTTTAATACTTGATTCCACAAGGTCACCAATCTGACCAACCACTGAAAAGATAATTGTAAAGATAACAAGTTTCACAAAGCCAATTTGCGGCAATTCCTTAGTAAATAAGAAATACATGACTAAGGCAACAACAACGGCTGAAACAATTCCTCCAACTGAACCGACCACTGTTTTATTTGGTGAAACAGATGGCAAAAGTTTTTGTGGAAAGCGGTCTTTAAGCGAGCGGCCAAAAGCATAGGCCCCAATATCTGTCGCCCAAACGATAAATAGAGCTAAAAAGACAATATAAACACTTGTTTGACGTGCTGTCAGTAAATTTTGAAAACCAATCCCTACATAGAAAGCCGAAAGAAAAGGAAAACCAACATCAACAAAAGAATATTTCCCGTTTGAAAGGACCATTCCTGTTAACATCATGAATAAAAAGAGTGTAAAGAGCATCACTCCCCCGTCAGCATTTAGACCTAACCAATGTTTACCGACTGGCAAAGCAAGTGACAAAGCAGCTAAAGTCGCTAAAATTCCTTCAAATGAAAAAACTTGTAATTTATACATTCTAAATAGCTCTTGCATTGCAATAATAACAAGCAAAGCAACTAAAATTTGAAAGTAAGCTCCTCCAAGAAGCAAGAGGGCTAAAAAGATTCCTCCCGCAACCACTCCTGTGATAATTCGTTGCATCATTATTTGACTCCTCCATATCTGCGGTCACGCTTTTGAAAAGCAGAAATAGCTTTGTCCAATTCTTTATCATCGAAATCTGGCCAAGCAGTTTGCGCAAAATATAATTCACTATAAGCTGACTGCCAAGTCAAGAAATTAGACATTCTTTGTTCACCAGATGTTCTGATAATCAAGTCTGGATCCCGAAGATTTTCAGGCAAAACAGCAGTTTGTAGATGTTTTGACAACTCTTCTTCTGTCAGTAAACTTAAATCCTGACCACTTTTAGCAAGCTCTTGAATGGCTAAAATAATATCACGACGGCCACCATAATTCATTGCAAAATTCAAAATCATTCCGTCATTTTCAGAAGTTTCTTGAGCCGCACGGTCAATTGAATCTAACGTTGCTTTTGGCAAACCTTCGCGTTCACCAATCATCCGAATCTGTATATTTTCTTCTTTTAAAACTGGAACATATTTGCTATAAAAATCGATAGGTAAACTCATGATGAATTTCACTTCATCAACTGGTCTTGTCCAATTTTCTGTGGAAAAAGCATAAACAGTCATCACTTTTATGCCACGTCTCGCACCATGAACAGCAACATCTTTTAGCGAATCCATTCCTGCTTTGTGTCCAAAGATTCGTGGTTTCCCTTTCTGCTTAGCCCATCGTCCATTACCATCCATGATAATTCCGATATGCTCTGGAAGTAATTCTTCTTGCTCTTTATTTTTTAAGTTATTAAACATAGTACCTCACATGAGAATTTTATGCAAAAAATATTTATCATAAATTCACCATTATGCTCTTTGGTTATTAAAGTTTTATTTACCCCAAAGACTCTAAGAAAGAAATTCTCTTCTTCTTATTTTTTTCTTTATCAATTTATTCAAAAACTTTCTCTACTGTTTTTTCAAAAAAGACAGTATTACTTTTCCATTTTACCATATTTTAATATAGATTTGTATCTCAAATTTTATTGGTCAGTAATCATAAGTTATTCTATTTGCTAAAATCAACTGACAGATAAATCTGTCAGTAAAATATTTTATAAAAAAATCCTGTCAGTAACTGACAGGAAAATAAATTAAATCTATTTTCTCATTAAATGTAGAAAAGAGATTAGTTTTCTTCAATTGGGCTTTCCACTTTTGTTTCGGCCGGTGTTTCTTCAACAACAGTTGTTTCTGGTGTTACACCACTTTTTACAGTTTTTACGGCTGCACGGTCGAAAGTCAAAATCACACCTTCACAATCAAGTTCAATTGTTCCTTTTGCTGAATCAATGCTTGAAAGAATTCCGTGCAATCCACCAATTGTTACGATTTCTGAACCTGGTTGCATTGCATCCAATTGTTCTTGGCGTTTAGATTGTTGTTTCTTTTGTTGACGGTTCATGAAGAACATCATCCCACCCATAACGACAACGATAAAAATAAGAGATAAGCCTGACATTTCTGTCTCCTTTATAAGTTTTATTCAAATTTAAGTTCATTTTCGAACATTCTTCTTATTCTATCATAGTTTGAAAACTCTGTCAAATCAAGCTTTAGAGATGTTTACTTGCTTCTCGAATTGAAAGTTTCGCCATTTTATTTTCATGTTCTTCAATAAATTTTATGACCCAAGCAGAATTTGTTTTTGCCAAATCTCGCAAAGCCCAACCTATTGCTTTCGTAATAAAAAATTCATCAGCAAAAGAACTACCTAAAAGATTTTTTTCAATATTATATGAAAGTAATTCTAAATCTGTTTGATTTTTAAAGCTTAATTGACAGTCAATTGCAATTCGTCGAATCCAAAAATTTTCGGCTTGAGCCCATTCTTTTACGAGAGTCTTGACCTGTTCATAAGCAGTTGAGTCATTTTCGGTCGCTTGTTTACGACCTGTCAGTAAAAGTTGACCAACCAATTCATCTAAAGCGTCAACCGTATCCCACCATGATTTACTGACAGTCAATTTTTTTATCTTTTCCATGTCATCAAAAATAAGCCATTTCTTCATTTGATGAAGATAATCTAAAGCCAGATATTGAAATTCACGCTCAGGCAAATTCCAAAATTCGAAAACAAGCTTCCAATCAATTTTCTTATCTGCCTTTTTTTCCTTTAGAAAATCTTTTGCCAAAAGACGTCTTTCTGGCGTTTTTAAACCAATAAATTCAAACTGGTGACGCAAATATGCTGCTTGTTTTTCAGCATTTTCTTCATTCTTATGTTGGCGAATCTCTTCTATAATATTAATCATTTCATTCCTTTCAAATTTTTACTTATGATAAGCCGAACCTCGATTAATCATTTGTGCCCGATAAATTTGTTCTACTAAAACCAGACGCATCAGTTGATGAGGGAGTGTCATTCGCCCAAAAGAAATTTGCAAATCACTTCGTTGATAAACTTCCTTTGAAAGTCCTAAAGAACCTCCAATTACAAAAACAAGATTTCCTGTTCCGTAAACTTCAGCTTTCTTCACAAAATCAGCCACTTCCTCTGATGACATTAATTTTCCTTGAATGGCTAAAATCGCTAACTGATCTCCTGCTTGAATCCGTGATAAAATTTTCTCACCTTCACGTTTTTTCAATGCCTCTGCTTCTTTTTCGGAAGCATTATCTGGAATTTTTTCATCTGCTAGCTCAATAATTTCAAGTGGCAGCATCGTTCCCATTCGTTTAACATATTCAGCAATTCCATCTTTTAAATACTTTTCTTTAAGTTTTCCAACAACTACTAATTTAATCTTCATTTTTATTTTTCTCTCTAAATTAAAACTTTATTACTTAAAAATTAACAACTTTTCCACAGTTTTTTGATTACTTTTACACTTTCAGGAATAAAAACATTTATAAATTCTTAAATTTATTTTATAATTTTACCCTTTTCCCCCATTGAAAACAAGATGAAAACATGATTTATCAACATTTTTTTACTTTTTTCCACTTTTCTGTGGAAAACTTTATTAAAATATCCACTTATCCTCATTAATTTTAAGATTATCCACAAAAATGTGGAGAAACTATATTAGTTTGATTTTTGTTACTATTAAGGTATTATTAAGTGAGAGTAGATATAATTACATCATAGAAATGCTACAAAGAGTAATAATTGAAAGGAATTATTTATGGCAAAAGCTAATATAGGAAAATTGCTATTAACAGGTGTCGTGGGCGGAGCCATCGCACTTGGAGGAAGTGCAATCTATCAAAGCACTACAAATCAATCGGCAAATAATAGTCGCTCAAATACAACTAGTACAAAGGTTAGTAACGTTTCGGTAAATGTCAATACCGATGTTACCTCTGCAATTAAAAAAGTTTCAAATTCTGTCGTTTCTGTTATGAATTATCAAAAAGATAACTCACAAAGTAGTGACTTCAGTTCAATTTTTGGTGGAAATAGCGGTTCAAGTTCATCGACTGATGGCTTACAGCTTTCTAGTGAAGGCTCTGGTGTCATCTACAAAAAATCTGGTGGAGATGCCTACGTTGTAACTAACTACCACGTTATTGCTGGTAATAGCTCACTTGATGTTCTGCTTTCTGGTGGACAAAAAGTCAAAGCTTCTGTGGTTGGTTATGATGAATACACGGACCTTGCTGTTCTTAAAATCAGTTCTGAACATGTCAAAGATGTGGCGACATTCGCTGATTCTAGTAAATTAACAATTGGTGAACCTGCCATTGCCGTTGGCTCACCTTTAGGTAGTCAATTTGCTAACACTGCAACTGAAGGAATTTTATCTGCAACAAGCCGTCAAGTGACTTTGACCCAAGAAAATGGTCAAACAACTAATATCAATGCAATTCAAACAGATGCTGCCATTAACCCTGGTAACTCTGGAGGGGCTTTGATTAATATTGAAGGACAAGTTATTGGAATTACTCAAAGTAAAATTACAACAACTGAAGACGGTTCTACTTCTGTCGAAGGTTTAGGATTTGCGATTCCTTCTAATGATGTCGTAAATATCATTAATAAACTTGAAGCGGATGGTAAAATTTCACGCCCTGCTTTAGGTATCCGAATGGTTGACCTTTCACAATTATCAACAAATGACAGTTCACAATTGAAATTACCAAGTAGTGTAACAGGTGGGGTTGTTGTTTACTCCGTCCAATCTGGACTTCCTGCTGCCTCAGCTGGTTTGAAAGCTGGAGATGTAATTACAAAGGTTGGCGATACAGCAGTAACTTCTTCAACAGACTTGCAAAGTGCTCTTTACTCACACAATATCAATGATACAGTAAAAGTTACTTATTATCGTGATGGTAAATCAAATACAGCAGATGTTAAACTTTCTAAATCAACCAGTGACTTAGAAACAAGCAGTTCATCTTCTTCTAATTAATAACTTAATAATTTAATAAAAGTCTTCTGTAAATAGAAGACTTTTTTCATACTAAAGTCTGAAATTTTTAAAAATAATAAATTTCCATTTTTCTTTTATTGATTTATGGTAAAATAAAGTTAAGCATGAAAATTTTACTTTACTTAGAAGCCGAACAATTTTTGAGTCATTCAGGAATTGGTCGTGCAATGAAACATCAACAACGCGCCCTTGATTTAATGGGCATTGACTGGACAAAAAATCCTGAGGATGATTATGATATCCTCCATTTAAATACTTATGGCTTTAGCAGTTGGAAAATGTTAAAGAAAGCAAAAAAAGCTGGAAAAAAAGTAATCTTTCATGGTCATTCGACCAAAGAAGATTTTCAAAATTCCTTTATTGGCTCAAATATTGCTGCTCCTTTCTTTAAACAATATTTAATGCACTTTTATCGTGCTGCTGATTTAGTCATTACACCAACTGATTATTCTGCTAGTTTGCTCCGTTCTTACGGAATTAAATGTCCAATCTTACCTATTTCAAACGGAATTGATTTGACTAAATATTCTCGAAGTGAAGCCAAAGAGAAAGCCTTCCGTGAGTATTTTTCACTAACAGCTGACCAAAAAGTTGTCGTGACAGCTGCCCTTTATTTTAAACGTAAAGGGATAGATGATTTTATTAAAGTGGCTGAAAGAATGCCCGATGTGACTTTCATTTGGTTTGGTTATCAAAATCTTTGGACTATTCCTGGTTGGATTCGTCGAATTGTTAAGAAAAATCATCCGAAAAATGTTCTTTTCCCAGGTTATATCAAGGGAGATATTTTTGAAGGAGCTATGTCTTCTGCAGATGCCTTCTTTTTCCCTTCTCGAGAAGAAACTGAAGGAATCGTTGTTCTTGAAGCACTTGCTAGTCACCAAAAAACTGTCGTTCGAGACATCCCAGTTTATCATGGCTGGCTTGATTCAACTTGTGTAAGTATGGCAACAGATGTTGAAGGTTTTGTCAATCAACTTCAGGATGTTTTAGATGGAAAGGTTGACAAGACAAAAGAGGCTTATCAAGTAGCTGAAAGTCGGACAATTGAAAAAGTTGCCCAACAATTAGCTGATGCTTATCAGCAAACTTTAGAACTTTAATTTTTAAAAATTACTGACAGAAAGAAAAAGTAGTTGCTGACCAAGCTGTCAGTAAAATTTTCTTACTAAAATTTTTGTCAGTAAAAAAATAAAAAATTTACAGAAATATAAACGGGAATTTATTTATGAGAGTTGGACTTTTTACAGATAGTTACTTTCCACAAATCAGTGGAGTAGCAACAAGTATTCGCACTTTGGCCCTAGAGCTTGAAAAATTAGGGCATGAGGTTTTCATTTTTACAACAACAGATCCAAATGCTGATGTGGACCACGAACGAAATATTATTCGGCTGCAATCCATTCCTTTTGTGAGCTTAGCAGAACGTAAAATTGTCCTCAAAGGTGTTTTTGCTGCTTATTTAATTGCTAAAGAATATGATTTAGATATCATCCATACGCAAACTGAATTTGGAATGGGAATTTTAGGTAAAATGGTTGCTGCTCAATTACGCATCCCTGTCATTCATACCTTACATACTAAGTATGAAGATTATGTTTACTACATCGCCAAAGGACGCTTAATCCGTCCAAGTATGGTTAAATACATTATTCGTAATTTCCTGCGTGGAACTGAAGCGATTATTTGTCCAAGCGAAATGGTTTTGGAAACTGTCAATAGTTATGGTGTCACTCTTCCTAAACGTGTCATTCCAACAGGAATTGAAATTGACCGTTTTAAACGTGATGACATTAAACCTGAAGAAACAGCAAAATTAAGAGTCGAGCTTGGTCTTGCAGAAAATGAAATCATGTTGCTCAGTCTCTCACGGATTGCGGCTGAAAAAAATATCCAAGCAGTGATTCATGCATTACCAGATATTTTAGAAGAGTTTCCCGTGAAACTTGTAATCGTTGGTCATGGCCCATATGCCGAAAATCTTAAAGAATTAGTTAAAGAACTTGAACTTACTGATAAAGTTGTCTTCACAGGCCCAGTTGAAAATGAGAAAACAGCCTATTATTATAAAGCTGCTGACTTCTTCATTTCTGCTTCTACTTCAGAAACCCAAGGCTTGACTTATCTTGAAGCAATGGCAGCAGGGACAAGAGTCCTAGCTGCTAAAAATCCTTATTTGTCTGAATTAATTAATGACGATGAATTCGGACAACTCTTCATTGGTGATGATGATTTAGCTGAAGTTACCAAAAAGGCAATTCGTGATTTACATCCCATTGATAAAGATAAATTTGAAAAGAAACTTTATGAAATTTCAGCGGAAAATTTTGCTAAAAAAGTTTATCTCTTCTATATTGACACCATTATTGAATACAATAACCTTAAGTCTATTGAGGCGGAACGTTTTCCAATGAAAATGGAAGATACCATTCGTCAAATGCCAGTTACTGTTAAACGTTCACTTAAAAGAGAACAAATTCGAGCAAAATATTTTGCCAGAAAAGCCAGTAAACTTGCCAAAAATCTACAAAGTTATGTTAAAATAGATAAGGACAAAGAACAGGACTAATGGGGTCAATCCTAAGAACTGTCCCTTTGAAAAACAATTGGAAGTAAAAAACAATTTTATAAAAACAGAGTTTTGCTTTGCAGAACACCGAAAGGAATTTTTAAGAAATGAAATCACATTTGTTAGCAATTATGAATCGCTTAAACCGTTTGGTTGAAGGTGGTGACCCAAAAGAAACTTATAATTTTGAACGTGAAGGCGAAGTAATGCTTACTGTAAGTTACAGTCCAGAAGATGAAGCTTTTGCTTTGCGTTATCCTAAACAAAAAGATGCTTCATTGTTCGATGATATCGACCTTGTTGCCATTGAAATTTATGATATGATTTATTAAAAAGTTACTGATGAAAAGATTAGGATAAACCTAAGAGCTTTCATCAGTATTTTTTTATCTTAATTCTAACATTTCTTAAATGTTGTTGAACTTTTACATTTTTTATAGTAGAATATCAATAAAATACAATTGGAGAGGTTTATGAAAAAGAAAATTTGGATGTCCTTGGGACTTGCTGCACTTGCAGTTTTTTCCCTTTCTGCTTGCTCAACTAAAAACTCTGATGAGGCCAAAAAAGCTTTTATTTCAGATACAGTTGCCTTGAATAATTCTAAAGACTATAATGCTCAAAAAGTAAAAGTTGATGTTAATGAATTCAAAATTCATGGTGGTGGAGATAATTCTGAATTCAACAAGATTTTTAACAAGGGTGCTGGACTCGATTTTAATATTGGACTTGATAAGACTAACCAACTTGCAGTTCTTGATGGAAAATTGACAGTCGCTAAAAAAGATTATGATTTAGGATTTATGATGTCACAAAAAGGGCTTTATATTAGTAGTTCAGACATTAAATCACTTTATGATAACAATAAAGATTTAATTCCAAGTTCTGCCGAAGATACGGCTACAATTTACGGAGCTATGATTGATAGTCTCAATAAATCATATTTGCTGATTGATTCGCAAACGCTTGATTCAAATGTTCAATCTTCTAAAGATAACTGGGAATCAACGCTTAAGCAACTTTTTGAATCAAATTCAAAAATGAGTGAAGCTGATTTAGAGAAGCAATATAAAGAGATTCCCAATTCTGATTTCACCAAATCTGGAAATAAAGTGACTGTGGAATTTTCTGGTAAAGATATTGACCTCAATGATTTAATCAATAATTTGAGTGCTACTTATTCTATTCCTAAAGAACAAACAGAGCGATTAATCAAAGAAAGTAAAAATATTGATATCAGCAAACTTTCTATTAAATTAACTGTAGATAAAAAATCTCATGAAATGACTGGAAAACTGACTGGTAGTATTTCTAATACAAAAGAAAAAACAAATGCTGATCTTGACATTTCTTTAGCCTCAACGCGTGGCAAACTAAAAGAAACCCTTAAAGAGCCCGCTGCTACAGACACTAATACACTCGAAGAAGTGCAAAATGCAGCCATTGAAAAGTTAATGGCGCAAGCAAGTGCGATTTAATAAAAAAGTTACTGACAGAAATTTCTGTCAGTAACTTTTTTTAATGTTTTCCATAATAAATTTCATCAATTTCATCAGTGTAAGTTCCGTCATCATTATGAACAATCAAAGGCGGTAAGAAAATTTCGCCCCCTTCTTTGCCGTCTTTAATCGCATCAATCAATAAAATATTTGCTGGTTGATTTTCCTTAGGATAAACAAATTGAATCCATTTAGGTTGCAAATTATTAGAACGCATTTTGTCTACAATTTCTAAAAAACGCTCTGGTCTATGAACCATGGCAATGTGTCCGTTTGTTTTGAGTAATTTTTTACTGACAGAAAAAATTTCATCCAGATTTGTCGTCAATTCATGACGGGCCAAAGTATAATGCTTACTTTCATTTAAATGACTTTCATCTGAATCCACTTTAAAATAAGGTGGATTACAAAAAATCAAATCTGCACTTGAAGTATGAAGATGGTCAAGCGCTCGATTAAGATTATCATTAATGACAGACATTCTGTCAGTAAGTCCATTGAGTTCAATTGAGCGAGTTGCCATATCAGCCAAACGTTCTTGAATCTCTAATTCAATAATTTGAGCATTTGTTTTAGAACTCGCAAAAAGTCCGACAGCTCCATTTCCCGCACATAAATCTACAATTTTACCCCGTTTTGGTAAGCGCGGAAAACGAGCTAACAAAATCGCATCAATGCTAAAAGAAAAAACCTCTCGGCTTTGAATAATTTTTACCCCACTGCTGGCGATTTCATCAATTCTCTCATCCATGTTCAATTCGATATTTTCCATAATTTTATTATAACACAGCCAGTAAGGCGAAACAAAATTTCGTGCTGTTGACTCTCCGTCTAATTACTATTTCGCTCCCTTCGTCAGCTGAATTGTCCATACTCTCTACGGCAGTAAACTGCCAAGTTCTAGTGGCAATCAAGTCCCATCGGGCTTAGCGGGTTGCCTTTCTACTAATCCGAAAAAGGGTGAAGATACGGGCAATGAGTATTTTAACATAGCCCCTAACCTTTCTTCTAACAGTACCCGTTAAAAAACGATAATCAGCCCCAGCTAATTATCGTTTTTATTTATTTTGTCAATAAACGTGAAGAAGTGAGCAGTTTAATTCTATCAATAATCTTTATTATTTAGCTTCATACCAAGTTTTACCAGTATTTTCATCCACTTTTAATGGGACAGCAAGTTCAATCGCTTCTTCCATCGTTTGTTTTACCAATGCCTTAATTTCATCTAATTCCCCTAAAGGAACATCAAGGATAATTTCATCGTGTACTTGCAATAATAATTTTGATTTAAAATCACGAGCACTCAAAGCTTTATCCAAATTAATCATCGCAATTTTTAAGATATCAGCTGCCGAACCTTGAATTGGTGAGTTAATAGCCGTCCGTTCTGCAAAACCACGAACATTAAAATTACGAGCATTAATATCTGGAATCTTACGACGACGGTGACTCATTGTTTCAACAAAACCTTTGTCTCGTGCCTCGCGAACAATATTTTCCATATAGGTTTTAATCCCAGGATAACGTTCAAAATAAGTTTCAATGTAATTTTTAGCATCTTTTCTTGTAATTCCAAGATTTCTTGCTAAACCAAAATCGGAAATTCCATAGACTACTCCAAAATTGACTGCTTTAGCATTTCTACGATCATTAGCAGTCACATCTTCTGCTTTTTCAATGCCGAAAACACGCATAGCCGTTGAAGTATGGATATCAGCTCCATGTTTAAAGGCATCAATTAAATGTTCATCCCCAGAAATATGTGCCAAAACCCGCAATTCAATTTGTGAATAGTCAGAACTCAATAAAAGCGAATCTTTGCTTGGGACAAAAGCTTTACGAATTTTTCGTCCCTCCTCAAGTCGAACAGGAATATTTTGTAAATTCGGGTCAACTGAGCTCAAACGTCCAGTTTGAGTCAAATCTTGAACATAACGTGTATGAATTTTTCCATCATCAGCAATTTGAGGAATCAGACCTTTCACATAAGTTGATTGTACTTTATTGATTTGACGATATTCCAAAATTTTTGCTACAACGGGAGATAAAGCAGCTAAATCTTCTAAAACATCCACTGCCGTTGAATAGCCTGTTTTTGTCTTCTTTCCAACCGGTAGCTGTAATTTTTCAAATAAAATCACACCCAACTGTTTTGGTGAATTAATATTAAATTCTTCACCAGCCAAGTCGTAAATTTCACGCGTCAAAGAAGCCAATTTTTCTTCATTTTCCGCACCAATTTCTTCCAGTGTATTTTGGCTGACAGCAATCCCTGTAATTTCCATTTTTGCTAAAACTTCTGCTAATGGTAATTCCATATCAGCCAAAAGGTGTTCTTGTTCATTTTCAAGCAATTCAGCCATCATTTTTTCTTTGGCCAAGGCAAGCACTTTAATTTTACGAGCTAAATGTTCAAATAAAACCGCGTCATCAGGTAAAGCAATTTTTGTACCTTTGCCAAAAACTTCTTCATCCGTTGCCAAATGTCCGCTATTGAAAAGTCTTGCAATCGTCGAAATTTTATTATCTTCTGTTGTTGAAATTAGATATTTTGCAAGCATTGCATCAAATTTGACCAAAGGTAATTCGATATCCAAGTGACTCAAAAGTACCCGATTTTTCTTGAAATCATAAGTATTTTCGGGGAACTTCATTTTTGTCAGTAAATCTATATTTTTAGAAACATAAATTTTCTCAGCATTTCCCCAGGCAAAAGCCACAATTTGCTCACGATGATAATTTTCCCCTAAAGTTTCCAAATAGAAGAAATCATCAGCATTTACCTTTTCACTGATAGAGCCATCAGTAACTATTTCAAAATCAATTTCGTCAACAACTTTTTCGTCAGTAACTTCTCCACCAGTCTCAGCCAATAATTTACTTTTGAATTGAGCAAATCCCATTTCATCATAAAATTGACTAAGTTCATCAACCTTTTTACCTTTTAAAAGCGTATCATCTAAGCCAATTTCAATTGGAGCTTTCGTATTTATCGTTGCCAATTGTTGTGACAAAAAAGCCATTTCTTTGTCAGCAATTAGATTTTCTTTCATTTTGCTGGCTTTCAAAGAATCAACATTTTCATAGAGATTTTCAAGTGACCCAAACTCTTGCAAAAGTTTAAGACCAGTTTTTTCGCCAACTTTTGTCACGCCAGGGTAATTATCAGAAGAATCGCCCATTAATGCTTTTAAATCAATAAATTGAGCTGGAGTCAATCCCATTTTTTCTAAAAGATAATCAGGTGTAAACTCCTCAAACTCAGCAACCCCCTTCTTAGAAATTTCAACTCGCGTATTTCCATCCACAAGCTGAATCATATCCTTATCACCCGTCACAATAGTAACATCAAAATTAACATCTGGGGCTTCCGCCATTTTGTCCAAAGTCCCAATAATATCATCAGCCTCATAGTTAGCTAACTCATAATGGCGAATTCCCAATTTCTCAATCATTTCCTTGATAAAAGGTAATTGCTCACGAAATTCATCTGGTGTTTTTGAACGTCCGCCTTTATAGTCAGCAAACATTTCCGTACGAAAAGTTGTTTTTCCTGCATCAAATGCAATCAAAACATGTGTGGGCTCAATCCGTTCCATCAAAGAAGAAAGCATTGTATGAAATGCAAAAATAGCATTAGTATGTAACCCATTTGGCGCTTTAAAGCGATCTATCTGATTATATAGCGCAAAAAAGGCCCGAAAGGCAACCGATGACCCATCAATTAGTAAAAGTCTGTCCTTGTTCTCCATTTTATTTCCTATCTCTTCCATATTTCTATACTTTTACCCATTCATCTAAGTAAATATTATCTTAAAACACATAAAAACGAGCTTTACTAAATTATAACATTTTCACCCCTTCTTTTGGAACTGCTCAACTTTAAGCATGGTCATTCAATTATTTTAAAAATAAATAATCAATAATCCTTGACATGGAACGCGTTCCATAATTTAAAATAGACTTAATCAAACAAAGGAGCTTAATCACATGAAAATTAAACACATTTTTACAGATATGGATGGAACATTACTTGACTCACACGGAAGTGTATCAGACACTAACCACTGGTCTATTTATTACAGTGACCTTCCAATCACATTAGTTTCAGCCCGTAGTCCCTTGGAAATGAGCAATATTGTAGAAAAATTACAACTAACAACGCCTCAAATCGCATTTAACGGAAACCTAACCTTCACCCAAAATCAATTTGGACTACAAATTATTGATAAAAATCCCCTAGCTTCAGAAACCGTCTCACAACTATTAAATTACATCTCAACAGAATTTCCCAATGTCAGCTTAAATTGGTACAGTCTTGCTCACTGGTACATTAACAAACAAGACAAAGGAACCTTTATCCAAAAAGCAATAACAGGTATAGAACCTAAAATCAAAGCCTTTGATAGTCAATCAGAAATATATAAAATAATGATGATTGTCTTTGATTCTCAAGAACTCTTACAACTTCAAGCTCAACTAAATAATCTAAACATCCCCAATATTTCAGTTCAACAAAGCGGACAATGGTATTTAGAAATTACATCTAATAATAAAACAAAAGCCGACGCTGTACAATCAATACTTGATAATAAAAATTTAGACTTTCAGGAAATTGCCGCTATTGGTGATGGTCATAATGATATTCCACTTCTCCAATCAGCTGGACTATCTATCGCCGTAGATAATGCTAACTCCGAGGTCAAAAAACATGTTAAAATGGTTGTAGCAAAAAATACTGAACATGGTGTTGCTGAAGCAATATCAGCTATTAATACCATTAACGAACAGGTGATATAATGACCTCTTTATCCGATTTATCGAAACTTAGCGGCTATTCAAAAGCTACCATCTCTCGTGCCCTTTCTGGGAATGGCTATGTTTCAAAAGAAACACGTAAAATTATTTTGGACTTAGCTAAAGAACTTGACTATACTCCCAATGCAATCGCACAGGATTTATCGGCTGGTACAACAAAAAATATCGGAGTTGTCCTCCCCTACGTCAAGCATCCGTTTTTTGGGCAAATATTAGAAGGAATTCTGGATAAAAGTTTTGAAACCGGTTATAAAATCTTCATCCTCCCTTCAAATTATGACCAAAATCTAGAAATTCAATACTTAGAACAACTCCGAAAAAAAGCATTTGAAGCATTAATTTTTACCTCAAGGGAAGTTTCTGAACAAACCGTTCATAAATACCAAAAATATGGCTCAATTATTTTATGCCATAAACCTAAAAGTAAAAAAATAGCCGCCAGTTATGCAGAAAGAAAAATTGGATATCGAAAAGCTCTAGAATGGCTCCAAGAACAAAATTGTAATAATATTGGGTTTCTCTTTGCACGTTATAAAAGTCCAACTACATCTGTTACTCTCCAAACCTATAAAGAAATATACGAAGAAAAAGTAAGAGATGAACAAATAAAAACGGGTGCAGTATCTTCAGCAGACGGTTACAAATTGGGGCCCCAACTTACACAATTTGATGCAATATTTGCAAATTCTGATGATATTGCTGCTAATGTTTGGCATTGGTTTGAACAACAAAAAATACCTAAACCTGTTATTATTGGCCAAGAATCATTAATATCTGGTCAGGTTCTCAATATTCCAACCGTAAATAATCACTTTCAACAAGTAGGACGTTGCGCATTTGAATTGGCTATTTCCAAAGAAATTCAGCAACTAGCAATTAAATCAGAGTTTATTCTAAATCGTTAAATAAAAAAAGGCCCGAAAGGTCTTTTTTTATTTATTCATACATCACATCTCTTGAATCTCGTTAGCGAGATAAAAAAAAGAGGAGCCTTAGCTCCTCCAGTTCACTTGGCCACTCGCCTATCTCCCAGGGGGCAACCCCCAAGTACTTCCGCCGTAGATGGACTTAACTTCTGTGTTCGACATGGGAACAGGTGTATCTCCATCGCAATGATGACCAAATCATTAAATGTTACCTTGAACATTCAAAACTAAATAACAATTCTTCTAACTTTTAAACCATAAGCATATTATATTTGACTCTTTTGGTAAAGTCCTCGAGCGATTAGTACTGGTCCGCTCCAAGTCTCGCAACTCTTCCACTTCCAGCCTATCTACCAGATCATCTCTCTGGGCTCTTAATTCTTACGAATGGGTAATCTCATCTTGAGGTGGGCTTCGCACTTAGATGCTTTCAGCGCTTATCCCTTCCCTACATAGCTATCCAGCCGTGCTCCTGGCGGAACAACTGGTACACCAGCGGTAAGTCCATCCCGGTCCTCTCGTACTAAGGACAGATCCTCTCAAATTACCTACGCCCGCGACGGATAGGGACCGAACTGTCTCACGACGTTCTGAACCCAGCTCGCGTGCCGCTTTAATGGGCGAACAGCCCAACCCTTGGGACCGACTACAGCCCCAGGATGCGACGAGCCGACATCGAGGTGCCAAACCTCCCCGTCGATGTGAACTCTTGGGGGAGATAAGCCTGTTATCCCCAGGGTAGCTTTTATCCGTTGAGCGATGGCCCTTCCATGCGGTACCACCGGATCACTAAGTCCTAGTTTCCTACCTGCTCGAGTTGTAGCTCTCGCAGTCAAGCTGGCTTTTACCTTTACACTCTACGATTGATTTCCAACCAATCTGAGCCAACCTTTGAGCGCCTCCGTTACTCTTTAGGAGGCGACCGCCCCAGTCAAACTGTCCGTCAGACACTGTCTCCCTGGCCGATTATGCCAGCGGGTTAGAGTAACCATAAGTCAAGGGTAGTATCCCAACAACGCCTCAATAGAAACTAGCGTCCCTATTTCAATGGCTCCTACCTATCCTGTACATGACTTACAGGTACTCAATATCAAACTACAGTAAAGCTCCATGGGGTCTTTCCGTCCTGTCGCGGGTAACCTGCATCTTCACAGGTACTAAAATTTCACCGAGTCTCTCGTTGAGACAGTGCCCAAATCATTACGCCTTTCGTGCGGGTCGGAACTTACCCGACAAGGAATTTCGCTACCTTAGGACCGTTATAGTTACGGCCGCCGTTTACTGGGGCTTCAATTCATACCTTCGACTTACGTCTAAGCACTCCTCTTAACCTTCCAGCACCGGGCAGGCGTCACCCCCTATACATCACCTTGCGGTTTAGCAGAGAGCTGTGTTTTTGATAAACAGTTGCTTGGGCCTATTCACTGCGGCTGGCTTTTACACCAGCACCCCTTCTCCCGAAGTTACGGGGCTATTTTGCCGAGTTCCTTAACGAGAGTTCTCTCGATCACCTGAGGCTACTCGCCTCGACTACCTGTGTCGGTTTGCGGTACGGGTAGATATGACTTTACGCTAGAAGCTTTTCTTGGCAGTGTGACATCAGAGAGTTCGCAACCGTAGTTGCTTCCCCATCACAGCTCAATGTTAAAGAGAAATGCATTTGACACATCTCACACCTCACTGCTTAGACCAGAATCCATTAACTGGCATCTCTTAGCCTACTGCGTCCCTCCATCACGATCATATCTAGTACTGGAATATCAACCAGTTGTCCATCGACTACGCCTTTCGGCCTCGCCTTAGGTCCCGACTAACCCAGGGCGGACGAGCCTTCCCCTGGAAACCTTAGTCTTACGGTGGATAAGATTCTCACTTATCTTGCGCTACTCATACCGGCATTCTCACTTCTTAACGCTCCAGCACTCCTCACGGTATACCTTCATCGCGGTTAAGAACGCTCTCCTACCATTGATAAAATATCAATCCAAAGCTTCGGTAATATGTTTAGCCCCGGTACATTTTCGGCGCAGGGTCACTCGACTAGTGAGCTATTACGCACTCTTTGAATGATAGCTGCTTCTGAGCTAACATCCTAGTTGTCTATGCAACCCCACATCCTTTTCCACTTAACATATATTTTGGGACCTTAGCTGTTGGTCTGGGCTGTTTCCCTTTCGACTACGGATCTTAGCACTCGCAGTCTGACTGCCGAACATGTGTATTAGCATTCGGAGTTTATCTGAGATTGGTAATCCTAGACGGACCCCTCACCCAAACAGTGCTCTACCTCCAATACACTTACATTTCGACGCTAGCCCTAAAGCTATTTCGGAGAGAACCAGCTATCTCCCAGTTCGTTTGGAATTTCTCCGCTATCCACAAGTCATCCAAACACTTTTCAACGTGTCCTGGTTCGGGCCTCCAGTGCGTCTTACCACACCTTCACCCTGCTCATGGATAGGTCACTAGGTTTCGGGTCTACATCATGATACTAAGTCGCCCTATTCAGACTCGGTTTCCCTACGGCTCCGTCTCTTCAACTTAACCTCGCATCATAACGTAACTCGCCGGTTCATTCTACAAAAGGCACGCTCTCACCCATTAACGGGCTCGAACTTCTTGTAGGCACACGGTTTCAGGTGCTATTTCACTCCCCTCTCGGGGTTCTTTTCACCTTTCCCTCACGGTACTGGTTCACTATCGGTCACTAAGGAGTATTTAGGGTTGGGAGATGGTCCTCCCGGATTCAAACTGGATTTCGCGTGTCCAGCCCTACTCAGGATACTGCTAGGTATAAGCGCTATTTCGTCTACGGGATTATTACCCTCTTTGATTAACCTTCCCAGGTTATTCGACTATAATGCTTAAGTCCACGTTGCAGTCCTACAACCCCAAGAAGCAAGCTTCTTGGTTTGCCCTTCTTCGCGTTCGCTCGCCGCTACTTACGAAATCGTTTTTACTTTCTCTTCCTGCAGGTACTTAGATGTTTCAGTTCTCTGCGTTACCTTTACATGAGCTATGTATTCACTCATGAATAACTGCTAGTAGCAGCTGGGTTTCCCCATTCGGAGACCTAGGGATCAATGCGTACTTACTGCTCCCCCTAGAATATCGTCGTTAGTCACGTCCTTCATCGGCTCTTAGTGCCAAGGCATCCACCGTGCGCCCTTATTAACTTTGCCATGATGATTTATAATCATCGTTTTTCAAGTATAAGTTTGTAAATTCTTTAAAATTCACAGCTTTTGGTTTATTTATCGTTATTAGATATTGTTATTTAGTTTTCAATGTTCAAGTGATTTTAACGTCTTGTCTGACAATGGAGCCTAGCGGGATCGAACCGCTGACCTCCTGCGTGCAAAGCAGGCGCTCTCCCAGCTGAGCTAAGGCCCCACAATCAAGAAGTTGATTCTTGCTTAGGTTTATGACTAAACCCCTCAAAACTGAATAAAGTTGAATGCTCACGTCTTTGTATATATTCCTTAGAAAGGAGGTGATCCAGCCGCACCTTCCGATACGGCTACCTTGTTACGACTTCACCCCAGTCATCGGTCTTACCTTAGGAAGCGCCCTCCTTGCGGTTAGGCAACCTACTTCGGGTACTCCCAACTCCCGTGGTGTGACGGGCGGTGTGTACAAGGCCCGGGAACGTATTCACCGCGGCGTGCTGATCCGCGATTACTAGCGATTCCGACTTCATGTAGGCGAGTTGCAGCCTACAATCCGAACTGAGAATGGTTTTAAGAGATTAGCTAAACATCACTGTCTCGCGACTCGTTGTACCATCCATTGTAGCACGTGTGTAGCCCAGGTCATAAGGGGCATGATGATTTGACGTCATCCCCACCTTCCTCCGGTTTATCACCGGCAGTCTCGTTAGAGTGCCCAACTTAATGATGGCAACTAACAATAGGGGTTGCGCTCGTTGCGGGACTTAACCCAACATCTCACGACACGAGCTGACGACAACCATGCACCACCTGTATCCCGTGTCCCGAAGGAACTTCCTATCTCTAGGAATAGCACGAGTATGTCAAGACCTGGTAAGGTTCTTCGCGTTGCTTCGAATTAAACCACATGCTCCACCGCTTGTGCGGGCCCCCGTCAATTCCTTTGAGTTTCAACCTTGCGGTCGTACTCCCCAGGCGGAGTGCTTATTGCGTTAGCTGCGATACAGAGAACTTATAGCTCCCTACATCTAGCACTCATCGTTTACGGCGTGGACTACCAGGGTATCTAATCCTGTTTGCTCCCCACGCTTTCGAGCCTCAGTGTCAGTTACAGGCCAGAGAGCCGCTTTCGCCACCGGTGTTCCTCCATATATCTACGCATTTCACCGCTACACATGGAATTCCACTCTCCTCTCCTGCACTCAAGTCTACCAGTTTCCAATGCATACAATGGTTGAGCCACTGCCTTTTACACCAGACTTAATAAACCACCTGCGCTCGCTTTACGCCCAATAAATCCGGACAACGCTCGGGACCTACGTATTACCGCGGCTGCTGGCACGTAGTTAGCCGTCCCTTTCTGGGTAGTTACCGTCACTTGATGAGCTTTCCACTCTCACCAACGTTCTTCTCTACCAACAGAGTTTTACGATCCGAAAACCTTCTTCACTCACGCGGCGTTGCTCGGTCAGACTTTCGTCCATTGCCGAAGATTCCCTACTGCTGCCTCCCGTAGGAGTTTGGGCCGTGTCTCAGTCCCAATGTGGCCGATCACCCTCTCAGGTCGGCTATGTATCATCGCCTTGGTGAGCCTTTACCTCACCAACTAGCTAATACAACGCGGGATCATCTTTGAGTGATGCAATTGCATCTTTCAAACTTAAAACTTGTGTTTAAAGTTTTTATGCGGTATTAGCATTCGTTTCCAAATGTTGTCCCCCGCTCAAAGGCAGATTCCCCACGCGTTACTCACCCGTTCGCTGCTCATCCAGTTGGTACAAGTACCAACCTTCAGCGCTCAACTTGCATGTATTAGGCACGCCGCCAGCGTTCGTCCTGAGCCAGGATCAAACTCTCAAATAAAGTATTTAAGTCACCGAAGTGACTGGCTTGTCTTTCATTATTGATTGACAGATTTTTGATGTATCTTACTACATCACATGAGTCATTCTTCTTTATTCAGTTTTCAATGGTCTAGCTTATCGCTTCAAGACCCTCGTCTCTTGCGACAACTATTATATTCTATCAAACCTACCTAATCTTGTCAAGAATTAACTGTGGCTTTTACGACTTTTTTTATCTTACGTTCGCTTTTTCCCTCTCCTGTATTCGCTTTATTTCTTGCCACCACTAGCTTTGGCAAATTAAAAAAATTAGTCTTTTTTTACTTGCTTTTTTTTCTTCTCTTATCAAAAAACTCCCTATTTTTACTAAAATAGGGAATTCCTCTTCACTCTTCGTCTTCTGAAAATAAAATGGCCTTTATTTTTTCACGAAGGCGATACCGTTCCATGCGAGTTAGTTCTTCTCCTCGCATTTGTCGAAGTAGTAAGTCTTGATAATGTGCGCTCAAACCTTCATATACTTCTGCCAGCAAATGATTGAAGACCACTTCATTTTCTGGACTAGTATCACCTGAATTTATCCAGTCTGAGCATTCATAAACATCTAAACCTATAAAATGGTCATGGCTTCGTTTCTTTGCATAACTCCGTCTTAGCTCATCAATTAATCTTTGATGATACTTTACCTTAAATTTCGTATGCAGCTTTTGACCATCGCTCTGCTCTTCTAATAGAAGATGTAAAATAATCATCCCCTCTTGAAGATAATCCTCTATTTTCCATGTTCTAATGCGAATTTGTTTCATTAATTTCATAACTATAGGTTTCATTTCTGAAAACAGATTTTCAAAATTCTCTTCTTCCAAGTAATATGTCATTGGAAAGTTCTCCTTTTATATTATATTATATTATCTTTATTTGATTTATTAGTAAGAAGATAGGGGTGGAGAATGTATATCTAATAAACAGTCAGGGAGCATCTTATTATAATGAGCTATTTTCATATCTATCCTTCCAAGACATTTTTATGGCTTTTATTACATTATAATAATTTCTACGTGTTTTACCTAACGATATTATGCGAATATTCAGAATTTATAACCCAATAAATAAAAGCAAGGCTATTTACCTTGCTTTTTTATTTTATAAGTAATCAGGAGTAGGTTTATTTTTAAAATAAACTCCTGAAATTCTAGAAGCTGCACCTGGTTCTACAAGTTCTAGCGTTTTTGAAATTTCATCAAATGAACCATCATAGTCACGGCTGTTTTCAAATAATTGAAGCGCTCTTGAGATCCCTTGTGCTACTTGTTCATTTGCAGCTTTATACCGATTAGCATATTGAATCAATTGTTCAGCTAATACCGCATGGTCAGTCAAATTAGTCGTTGCTTCTTTTAAAACATGCATATCTTCAGTGCTTACGTCGACAAGATGATTAATTGTATCAATGTTGATTCTAACTCGTCCTAATTCTTTGAAAAGATTTTGTACTCGATCTCCTGTTGTGAAGAACAAGTCGAGATAATCTTTAGGAAGACCAGGGAGATTACATTTTTCAACATAACGTTTTATTGTACGGAGTTCAGAATCAAAGCGTTCCGCAATTTCTTGAGCTGCTCTTTCTTCATCTCTGAGTCCTGTAAGGGTATCACTAATCTTAATTTGGTTCTTCTCAATATCTTCAAGCGCATTGACTACTGAATTTACTCTACGAGAAAGGATTGAGTAAGGCATTGTTTTAGCTTGAATATTTCCTAGAATTTCATCAACATCTGAGTCAAGAGATTCTAAATGTTCTTGATAACCTCTAACATATCCTTTTTCGTTTCCAGAAAGGATATAGGCTTGTGTAACATGGTCAATTTCAAGGAGAAGATTTTTATTATTTGCTCTAATATGTTCAATATATTCTTTGAGAACTGATGAACGTTTTTCAACATTTCGACGTGCGCTATATTCTCTTTCAAAAATAGCATAAAGTTCTTCAACTTTTTCTTGAATTAAACCAAGTTCAGCTTCCACTCGATCTAGTTCAAATTGTTCTAATAATGAACTACTTTCAACGAGATGATCATGTAAATCATCCATTCTTTCTTTAATGTTGACATTATCGGGAAGAATGTATTCTTCTGCAACGAATTTATCACTCGCTTCTTGCAATTCTTCAAGTCGTTTAGGAACATCTTTTTCAATTGTTTTAATAAATGATGGAATTTGCTCTGTAATTGCACGTAAAGCAATCGTATGTTCTTCAGCAGTCTCCAAAACTTCAGCCGCTTCAATCGGATCACCTGTTGAGTTTAGCGTTACAAACTGAGAAAATTCTGTTTCGATATTGGCTAAATGTTTTTCAAGTTCAGTAATAACTGTTCCATACAAATCTGCATTGTCAGCAATATCGCTACGTAAGTTATCATATAAATCAAGGGATTCTTGAATTTTATTTGAATTACGCTTTTCTTGTTCAACAAGTTGAGCAACACCTTGACGAATTCCTTCGACATCACCTTCCATTAATTCAATTTGTGCCTCACTATCCGCTACAGATTCACGAGCACGGAAAAAATGGAATGAGTCGTTTAATTGTTCAGCTTCAAAAATATGTTCTTCCAAATCAGCAAAAGAGTTTGATGATAAGTCAAGCCATTTTTGGTTCCATTCACGGAAAATTGTTTGCGATTGTCCGACGAGATGCATTTTTTTAACAGAATCAATTTCTTCTTGAACAGGTAAATCGAAAAGCGATTCCTTTCTCTCTTCTAAGGCTAGGATACGGTCTTCTGTTTTCTTTCGCATTAATATTGCAAAAGCATAAAAGGCTACGAGGATAACTAATAAGACAACAATGAGGATAATGACAGTACTTGACATGCTTTACTCCATAAAATGATTTAATTACTTAAAAATAGTTTAATTACTTAGGTTAGATAGATTTTAAATAGATAGAAAATCTCAAATATAATTATAGCATATTGCGTCAAAGAAATACACTATTTTCTTAGTTTTCTAACCGAAAAGTCGTTTTTTATTTTCAAAATAAAAAAAGCAACCTCTAGAGGCTGCTTTTTAATTAAATTAAAGTCCTGCTTTTGCTGCTTCAACTTCTGCTGCAAAGTCTGTTTCAGCTTTTTCAATTCCTTCACCAACTTCAAAACGTGTGAATGCAATTGCTTTAGCTCCTTTTGATTCAAGGAAAGCTTCGACTGTTTTGCTGTCATCCATGATGTAAAGTTGTGCAAGAAGAGCAAATTGTTGGTCAACTTTTGTATTGTCAACGATGAATTTAGCCATTTTACCTGGAAGAATTTTGTCCCAGATTTTTTCTGGTTTTCCTTCAGCTTTAAGTTCTTCTTCAAATGAAGCTTTCGCTGCTGCAAGAACTTCTTCTGTTAATTGGCTCTTAGAACCAAATTCATGGTGTGGAAGTTCTGGTTTGTTAACAAGTACACGGCTAGCGTTGTCTTCATCAATTTTGTGGTTCATTTGTGCTAATTCAGCTTTAACAAATTCTGAATCAAGTTCATCAGCTGAAAGAACAGTAGGGTTCATTGCAGCGATATGCATTGATAGTTGTTTAGCAAGTGTTTCATCTGCACCTTCAACGACAGAAACAACCCCAATTTTACCACCGTTATGTTGGTAAGCTCCAAAGTGTTGAGCATCAGTTTTTTCAATTACTGCAAAACGACGGAAAGTAATTTTTTCTCCGATTGTAGCAGTCGCTTGAACAAGTTCTGCTTCAAGAGTAATACCTGAAGCTGTTTCAAGTGCCAATGCTTCTTCGTTAGTTGCTGGTTTTTTAGACGCAATAAGTTCTGCTGTTTCTTTAACCAAGGCAACAAATTGATCATTTTTAGCTACGAAGTCTGTTTCTGAGTTCAATTCAACAATCGCTGCAACATTTCCGTTTACAGCAATTCCTGTAAGTCCTTCAGCGGCTACACGATCAGCTTTTTTAGCTGCTTTTGCAATCCCTTTTTCACGAAGAAGTTCTGCTGCCGCTTCCATATTTCCGTCAGTTTCAACAAGAGCGCGTTTAGCGTCCATGATTCCTGCACCAGTTTTTTCACGTAATTCTTTTACTTGAGCTGCTGTTACTGCCATTTTGTAAATCTCCTATGTGTTTTTTTCTGTCAGTATTGACAGTAGTTTTATTTAAAAAAACAGGCGAGGCGTAAGGCCTCGCCTGTTGTAGTTACTTAATTAGTATAAGTTGAAGTTAAAATTATTTACCTTCAACGATTTCAGCAAGTTCTTCAAGTGATTCTTCTGAAGCTGCTTCTTCTGCTACGAAATCTTCCGCTGCATCTTCACCTTGACGTCCTTCAATGATAGCGTCTGCCATTTTAGCTGTAATCAATTTAACAGCACGGATAGCATCATCATTTGCAGGAATAACTACATCGATTGGTTCTGGATCTGCGTTTGTGTCAACCATTGCTACAACTGGGATTCCCAAAGTTTTAGCTTCTTTAACTGCGATTTGTTCAGCATGTGGGTCAACGATGTACATAACATCTGGAATACGAGGCATATCAGCGATACCACCGATGAATTTTTCAAGGCGTTCGCGTTCTTTGTTAAGAAGAACTACTTCTTTCTTAGGTAAAACTTCGAAAGTTCCTTCTTCTTCCATTTTGTTGATTTCTTTAAGGCGTGTCACACGTGTTTGGATAGTGTTCCAGTTAGTGAGCATACCACCCAACCAACGGTGGTTTACGTAGTATTGACCAGCGCGGAGAGCTTCTTCTTTAACTGCTTCTGCAGCTTGTTTTTTAGTACCAACAAAAAGAACTACTGCACCTTCTTGTGAAGCGTTTTTTACATAGTTGTAAGCATCGTCAACAAGTTTTACAGTTTTTTGAAGGTCGATAACGTGGATACCATTACGTTCTGTGAAGATGTATGGTTTCATTTTTGGGTTCCAACGACGAGTTTGGTGACCGAAGTGAACACCAGCTTCAAGAAGTTGTTTCATTGAAATAACTGACATGTTAATGTCTCCTTTTAAAATAGTTTTTCCTCTTTCATCTGTCATCCGCAGCCGCAATACTTGCGTACACTACGACTTTGTCGAGACGAAATGCGAGATGGTTGCATAACAACTCTATCATTATACATTGTTTGACCTATTTTTGCAAGTATCTATTCATGCTTCTATTGTTCAGTAAATCTATTTTTCTAGCCACTCCTATTGTCTGACAAATTTAATTGTTAATTTAGGCTCTATAATCACTAAAAGAGTAAGTTTTCAAATTTTTTTCTAAGAAAAAAATTAATATTTTTGCTGAAACCGCTTTTTTTGTGATAAAATAATTATAGTAAATAAATTAGTTTGTGAGGAGAGAAATATGAAAGAAAAAATCCTTTTAGGCGGCTATACAAAACGTGTATCTAAAGGCGTATACAGTGTTCTTTTGGACACTAAAGCTGCTGAATTATCATCATTAAATGAAGTCGCTGCGGTTCAAAACCCTACTTATATCACTCTCGATGAAAAGGGACACCTCTATACTTGTGCAGCAGATAGTAATGGTGGAGGAATCGCCGCCTTTGATTTTGATGGCGAAACTGCCACTCATCTCGGAAATGTCACAACCACGGGAGCTCCACTCTGCTATGTTGCCGTGGACGAAGCGCGCCAATTAGTTTACGGAGCGAACTATCATCTTGGAGAAGTTCGTGTTTATAAGATTCAAGCTAATGGCTCACTCCGATTAACGGATACAGTTAAACATACTGGTTCTGGACCACGTCCTGAACAAGCTAGCTCACACGTTCATTATTCTGATTTGACTCCTGACGGACGACTTGTCACCTGTGATTTGGGAACAGATGAAGTCACTGTTTATGATGTCATTGGTGAAGGTAAACTCAATATTGCTACAATTTATCGGGCAGAAAAAGGAATGGGTGCTCGTCATATTACTTTCCATCCAAATGGTAAAATCGCTTATTTGGTTGGAGAGTTAAATTCAACAATTGAAGTTTTAAGTTACAATGAAGAAAAAGGACGCTTTGCTCGTCTTCAAACAATTAGCACCCTACCTGAAGACTATCATGGAGCAAATGGTGTTGCTGCCATCCGTATTTCATCTGACGGTAAATTCCTCTATACTTCTAATCGTGGACATGATTCTTTAACAACTTACAAAGTAAGTCCTCTTGGTACAAAACTTGAAACTATTGGTTGGACAAATACTGAAGGTCATATCCCTCGCGATTTTAATTTCAACAAAACTGAAGATTATATCATTGTCGCTCATCAAGAATCTGATAATTTATCTCTTTTCTTGCGAGATAAAAAAACCGGTACTTTAACTTTGGAACAAAAAGATTTTTACGCTCCTGAAATCACTTGCGTTTTACCACTATAAAAATTTATTTTTTCACAAAGTTTGACTGATAAACTAAAAAAGATTGCTAATTCCTATCAAAGAATTAGTAATCTTTTTTTCTTCAGTAAAGCTTGTTATAAACCGTTTTCTAAACTTTTGATGAGTGTTTTTGTAAAAATCATCACAATATTGCTTGACATCTATAAAAAACTTTGTTAAACTATTCACGTAAAAGAAAGTGAATGAAATCACAAAGGAGAACCTACAAATATGGCAACTAAAAAAGCCGCTCCAGCTGCAAAGAAAGTTTTAAGCGCTGAAGAAAAAGCCGCAAAATTCCAAGAAGCTGTTGCTTATACTGACAAATTAGTCAAAAAAGCACAAGCTGCTGTTCTTAAATTTGAAGGATATACACAAACTCAAGTCGATACTATTGTCGCTGCAATGGCTCTTGCAGCAAGCAAACATTCTCTAGAACTCGCTCATGAAGCCGTTAACGAAACTGGTCGTGGTGTTGTCGAAGACAAAGATACAAAAAACCACTTTGCTTCTGAATCTGTTTATAACGCAATTAAAAATGACAAAACTGTTGGTGTCATTTCTGAAAACAAGGTTGCTGGATCTGTTGAAATCGCAAGCCCTCTCGGTGTACTTGCTGGTATCGTTCCAACAACTAATCCAACATCAACAGCAATCTTTAAATCTTTATTGACTGCAAAAACACGTAATGCTATTGTTTTCGCTTTCCACCCTCAAGCTCAAAAATGTTCAAGCCATGCAGCAAAAATTGTTTACGATGCTGCAATTGAAGCTGGTGCACCGGAAGACTTTATTCAATGGATTGAAGTACCAAGCCTTGACATGACTACCGCCTTGATTCAAAACCGTGGACTTGCAACAATCCTTGCAACTGGTGGCCCAGGAATGGTAAACGCCGCACTCAAATCTGGTAACCCTTCACTCGGTGTTGGAGCTGGTAATGGTGCTGTTTATGTCGATGCTACTGCAAATATCGAACGTGCTGTTGAAGATCTTTTGCTTTCAAAACGTTTTGATAATGGGATGATTTGTGCCACTGAAAATTCAGCTGTTATTGATGCTTCAGTTTATGATGAATTTATTGCTAAAATGCAAGAACAAGGCGCTTATATGGTTCCTAAAAAAGACTACAAAGCTATTGAAAGTTTCGTTTTTGTTGAACGTGCTGGTGAAGGTTTTGGAGTAACTGGTCCTGTTGCCGGTCGTTCTGGTCAATGGATTGCTGAACAAGCTGGCGTCAAAGTTCCTAAAGATAAAGATGTCCTTCTTTTTGAACTTGATAAGAAAAATATTGGTGAAGCACTTTCTTCTGAAAAACTTTCTCCTTTGCTTTCAATCTACAAAGCTGAAACACGTGAAGAAGGAATTGAGATTGTACGTAGCTTACTTGCTTATCAAGGTGCTGGACATAATACTGCAATTCAAATCGGTGCAATGGATGATCCATTCGTTAAAGAATATGGCGAAAAAGTTGAAGCTTCTCGTATCCTCGTTAACCAACCAGATTCTATTGGTGGGGTCGGAGATATCTATACTGATGCAATGCGTCCATCACTTACACTTGGAACTGGTTCATGGGGGAAAAATTCACTTTCACACAATTTGAGTACATACGATCTATTGAATGTTAAAACAGTGGCTAAACGTCGTAATCGCCCACAATGGGTTCGTTTGCCAAAAGAAATTTACTACGAAAAAAATGCAATTTCTTACTTACAAGAATTGCCACACGTCCACAAAGCTTTCATTGTTGCTGACCCTGGTATGGTTAAATTTGGTTTCGTTGATAAAGTTTTGGAACAACTTGCTATCCGCCCAACTCAAGTTGAAACAAGCATTTATGGCTCTGTTCAACCTGACCCAACTTTGAGCGAAGCAATTGCAATCGCTCGTCAAATGAAACAATTTGAACCTGACACTGTCATCTGTCTTGGTGGTGGTTCTGCTCTAGATGCTGGTAAGATTGGTCGTTTGATTTATGAATATGATGCTCGTGGTGAAGCTGACCTTTCTGATGATGCAAGTTTGAAAGAACTTTTCCAAGAATTAGCTCAAAAATTTGTCGATATTCGTAAACGTATTATTAAATTCTACCATCCACATAAAGCACAAATGGTTGCAATTCCTACTACTTCTGGTACTGGTTCTGAAGTGACTCCATTTGCAGTTATCACTGACGATGAAACTCATGTTAAGTACCCACTTGCTGACTATCAATTAACACCACAAGTTGCCATTGTTGACCCTGAGTTTGTTATGACTGTACCAAAACGTACTGTTTCTTGGTCTGGTATTGATGCGATGTCACACGCGCTTGAATCTTACGTTTCTGTTATGTCTTCTGACTATACAAAACCAATTTCACTTCAAGCTATCAAACTTATCTTTGAAAACTTGACTGAGTCTTATCATTATGACCCAGCGCATCCAACTAAAGAAGGACAAAAAGCCCGCGAAAACATGCACAATGCTGCAACACTCGCTGGTATGGCCTTCGCTAATGCTTTCCTTGGAATTAACCACTCACTTGCTCATAAAATTGGTGGTGAATTTGGACTTCCTCATGGTCTTGCCATTGCCATCGCTATGCCACATGTCATAAAATTTAACGCTGTAACAGGAAACGTTAAACGTACCCCTTACCCACGTTATGAAACATATCGTGCTCAAGAGGACTATGCCGAAATTTCACGCTTTATGGGATTTGCTGGCAAAGATGATTCAGATGAAAAAGCTGTTCAAGCTCTGGTTGCTGAACTTAAGAAATTGACTGATAGCATTGATATTAATATCACTCTTTCAGGAAATGGTGTCGATAAAGCTCACCTTGAACGTGAACTTGATAAATTGGCTGACCTTGTTTATGATGATCAATGTACTCCTGCTAATCCTCGTCAACCACGTATTGAAGAGATTAAACAACTCTTGTTAGACCAATATTAATATATTGATTATAGTATTTGGAACCGAACGATATCCATGCTCGCTAACCTGCTAAAGCAGGAAGTCGCAACGGTACGTCAACCTCGTATTGATGTGATTAAACAGTTGTTGTTAGACCAATACTAATAATCTATTGATTAAAATAATTAAAACGCTCTGATGAATTCGTCAGAGCGTTTTTATAGCTTATACAACTATCAAAAGGTATAAATCAATTTCGATATAGGCTCTTTTCACTCCACTGATTTATATTTCTATAAAAATCAATAATTAATTAGCGATAGAAGTCGAGTTCATGCATGCTAATAATGAAATTGTTTTAAATTCTGGTTTTTCTTTATGTTCTTTGCGAACATCTTTCACAGTTTCTTTGTTCATGAAAATCCCTCCTTATTATGGTACTATTTTGAGCCCAAATAGTTATATAAGAATCCTAAACTTCGGATATCTTATCAAAGATTAATTAATAATAAAATAAATTAGGGGTTCTTCTATTCCCAACAGAGCATCATTATCTACGAAGCCTAATGGACAACCGTATATCTCTTTTTCTGAAAGTAGTAGTTGAAAATTTTGCAGAAAAGCACCACATTCGATTGAAGCATACCTTATCCCACAATTACCATATTTACCAAAATATTTATCGTAATCATATGTTACAGCAATAAGAATTGAACTTGAAGAAAAATATTTATCATCATAAAAACAAGTTTTTTTAATTTGATTTATCTCGAATTTCTCTGTACTTATCTCCCCTTTAGAGTTAAATATTTTTTTATTGTTCTTATAAAAAAGTAAAACTTTCAAACCATATATAGCTCCGGCAGAAGGAACGCTATGTTTCTCAAAATTATAGTAGGATTTTTTTACTACTTCTATTACACTTTCAACATTTACACCAATATTATGAAATTTATTTGATTTTCTTAGTTGAATAAGCTCTTCAAGATTCTTCAACGATTTTCTCCTTGATTAACTCTTTCAGAAATTCATCTTCATCATCTGTCCACTCTCTATCACTTTCTTGTTCAAGAACTGCCAATAAAATATCAAAACCTGTATCGTTGAATTATGTTAATTCCGCCCTTGAGAAATTGAAGACTGCTTTATCTGTTTTTCTGAGCGTAAATAATGGGTTTAATTTATACTTCATTTATTTGTTCTCCATTTTTCTAATATATATTTTTTATATTCTACAGCTGGTTCAGAAGTGGAAATATTTCCAATAACATCTCCTGTTTCTTCAATTGCTAAATCCCCGTTTGCATATATTGTCAGGGAGGGATATTCCGATACATAATTTAATGTTTCTTGAACAGGCGAGTAGCGTACATAAATCCCATCAGTATTATATTGTCTTACAAAGATTTTTAACTCTTCTTTTTGAATTTCTGTTAATTTATATACTTGATTTTCTCCATCATAAGTTGAAAGTTTCAACAGTTCGGCTCCTGTTTCTTTAGCATAACTCGCAATTTTACTAAGCTCTCCAATATTTTTTCGAGTGACACAAGTTGCAAAACCATATAATATCCCCAATTCTTTTAAATATTTCACAGTTTTTTCAACTTTTCTAAGATGCCCGTTTTCTTTGTAATTATCCAATTTTGAATATCGCAAACTATCAATGCCTATCTGTAAATATCGAATTCCTGCTGATTTTAACTGATATAAATACTCATAGGATACGTCAACTGCATTAGTCGCTATAGTTGGATAATTGTTATGTTCTGATAGTAATTGGACAAAATCAATAAGTTTTGGGTGGAGAATTGGATCTCCCCCACAAATAGCAACTAATGGTACTTTATATTTTTCTAAATAATAAGCTATTTTTTCTAAATCTTCTTTTGAGATCTCCTTTGTATTTAACATCTTCATTTCTTTAAGGAAGCAGTAATCACATTCGTAATGACAATGATTAGTTAAATATATATACACCTTAATTGGTAAAAAAAGTTCGTCATCTCTAAACATATTTTTTCCCCTTTCCAAAGATACCTAAAGCCATAATAATTAGGACAAAAATTGCACTAATATATAAATAGGTCATCAAATAGTTATCAACTCCCCCTTGAACAACACCCATCAGGAAGAAAGAAGCAGATAGTAAAAGCTGGGCCATTGTAGAATAAAGAGAAAAAATAGTTGTTTTATCGTCTCTATCCTTAATCGCGGTGTTGATAAAATAAGAGGAGAGTCCTTCTGAAAATAGTCTGATAATCTGCATACTTGAAAATATTATTGCTACAATCAAAAAACGAAAAAGATTTCCTGGTATAAAATGTTCAATTACCAATACTCCTTGAAAAGTAAGAACCACAAAAGAAACAAGGAGTAATGTTGAAAGTTTGAACAGCGATACTTTCTTTTTCAAAACTCTCAAAAGAACGAATATCGACAGGTTCACTATCATAATAAGTAGGCCATAATAATAAAGAGGAATACCTAATGAAGTCATAACTGGTTGGTATAAAGAAAATGTCCCCCTTGAAATACAAAACAAAAGGGCAAGCGAGAACAAGAGAAATAACAATTTATGATTTAAGGACTTTACTTTCATTTTTATTTTTGTCATTTCTTTATGTCTCGCTTCAGAACACATGAAAATAGCAGATAATAATTTGATGATTTTTATCGATAAATCCAATATAAGTGGCAAAATCACTAGATAGGAAAATAGAACCGTGGAAACAAATCCAGAAATTGCTGCTATAATCGCTCCTATGGAAAAATATGAGGCGGATTTCTCCATAAAATCTTTTTCAGTTTTTCCTTCTCTCTTAAACATATTAAATATTAACACTTCAAAATTACCACTCGCTAAAGCCAACATGCCTGTTCTTATAATTTCTATAATTAAAACTGGAATAAATAAAGAGCCTTTTATCAAACTAGGAAGAAAAAGTAAAGTTATAAGACACACAATTTCCGCACCATTTCCTAATACTAACATTAATTTCCTATCGAACTTATCGGATAAGTAACCTGTTGGAATCTGAACTAACAACGAAATTAACAAACATAAGCCCATAATACTTGAAAAATCTGAAAAAGAAAGCTTTAAATACACACTGAAAAATATAACCTCTACAACCGTTATAAATGCATCATCAAAAAGTATTCTATTTATGAATAAAATTTTCTGACCATTGAAAAATTGAGTCATTGGTAACCCCCACATTCCTCAAATAGCGGACATAAGTTACACGAGGTTGATTTTCGATATTTTCCCGCTCTCCATATATTAAAAATCGAACTTGTTCCCCATATGTAATCAAAACTTGAACCATCGTTACCTAATTTTTCGATAGATTTTTGGTTTTGAGATACTACAGGACAGGCTGAAAGTGTCAAGTCACTATTTATAACGCAGGCAGCTGTTCCAGCACCACAACCTAAAGTTTCAGCAGTGTTTTCTTCTTTTAGATATGTTGTGACAATTAGATTATCTGGTATTTTTAAATCTGAGCATGCTCGAACTAAAGCTTCATAATCCATGAATAGGCGTTCTTTTTCTAATAATCCCGTTCCTATGGGCATAAATGGCATTAATCGCAATTCTCTACATCCTAACGTGGCACACATATCAATCATTTGTTGAATGGTAGAATTATTTTCTTTTGTCACGACCATAGCGAGCCGTGTAGGAACATTCTCTTTTACTAATAGTGCTACACTTTTTATTGCACGTTCAAATGTTCCTTTCCCCCTGACTGCGTCATTGATTAACTTTTGGGGAGACTCTAAAGAAATTTGAACCTCTTTTAAATACTGAGATTTAGAAAGTATTCTAATTAACTCTTCATTTCTAAATAGTTTTTGACCATTAGTTGAAAATGAGTATGAAATTCTCAATTTTTCTAGTTGAATAATAATATGTTCAAAGTACTCACATTCTGTCGGTTCACCGCCCAATAGAGAAACATGGGTAAATTCTTTATCTTGTATAATATCTAGGACCTGATTTATTTCATCAAGCTCCAACTCTTTTCCTTGATTATCTTCCAAATAACAAAATTTACACCTTAAATTACATTTGTTGGTAAGCATCCAAGTCAGGAACAGTGGATTTTTTAGGTAATTAATCATCTTACTTCTCCAATCTATAAAAAAATACAGATAATTTTTATTATCTGTATCTTAACATATAAAATTGGGTGGAAATTTTCTTTTGGAATATATGCCAAAGCCCTATAATTTTTCAATTTCTTCAAAAAGGACCTTTGCTTCTAGTGGGAAACCATAATCTGCAAGAGTTTGCGCGTGTTTTTTCATTTCTTCTATCGCTCCGTTTTGTTTTTGCAATACCTTATAATGAGCTTTGTGATATTCAAAGAGAATTTTTTCATAGAAAAAATTGATACTTATTCCTATTTCTTTTAAATGGTTGATATATTTAAAAGCTTGTATTAAGTTTTCTCGACGTAACCAAGTATCAATGAGATTTAAAAATGTTCTTATTACGATCTGTTGATTGAGATGAATTGAATGATAATAATTTGATTTTCCTAAAATTTGCATTCCGTAATACTTTAGTGCATTATCATCAAAATGTCGAAGACAATTGCCAAAAACCCACAGTTCATAGCGTCCCCATTCGCTGACAGATTCAAGGTAGTTCATCAAAAGATCAGTATCTTTTTTGATATCCTCTGCATTTTGAACCATTACTAAGTTGGTTTTAACTACTGTTTCATTAATTTTATAGTATTTATTTTCAGGATTTTGTTGAGATTTTTCTTTCCAAAAATTATGAATTTCTATGATTTTCTCGATGTTTTTTTGCGCATAAGCAACCGCCAACTTGTGACGAAAGTTGTATTCATCTGATTGTTCATAGTCGTTATAAAGATTTTGAAATTCGTCTAAATAGACATTTGAATTTTCTAGGACGGTAAATAGTTTACCCACCGTAATCTCTGTTTCTCCTTTTTCAAATTTTGCGAGCTGAGATTCTGAAAAAGAACCACCAGTCATTTCTTTTAATTTTAGATGCTTCGTTTCTTTGATAAAAGCAATGATTTTTCCGATTTTTAAATTTTTTTCCATTTCATTTTCCCTTTGTCATATATTCCAAATTTATTAAATTATTTGAAATTATTATACAACTTTGCTTTTAGCTTGTAAACTAGATGAAAAAACTACTGACAGAAAAGCTGTCAGTAGTTTTTATTTTTCTAAATAATCTAAAGCGTCCTGAATAGTTTTGACGGGAACGATTTTCATCTTCGTTTTTAGTTTTTTAGCTGCGGCTTTGGCTCCAAGGTAATTGTTGCTACTTTCCTTTTTGGTGCCTGAGTCAGGCACTAAGAAGACCTTTGCCCCTTCTTTGCTCGCTGTGGCTACTTTTTTATCAACACCGCCGATTTGGCCAATGCTTCCGTCATGTTCAATCGTTCCAGTTCCAGCAATTTCGCGACCGTTTCGCAAATCTTTTCCTGTCAACTGACTGTAAATTTCTAGTGTAAACATCATCCCCGCAGAGGGACCACCGATTGAACCCGCGTTGACAGTAACTTTTGGAGTCGTCACGACTTCAGTATGGTCAACTAGGCTGATCCCAATTCCTGTTTTTCCATTAGCAATTTTGATGTATTTGCCAGTTGACTTGTGCTTTGTGCCGTCAATTCTCGTGTATTCAATCGTTACTGTATCACCGACTTTTTGTTTGGAAACATAAGCAATCATGTCGGCACTTGATGTAAACTGTTGACCATTGACTGCTGTAATCGTATCTGCAAGTTCTAGCTTATTTTTAAAGGTCGAATTTTTAGCAATATCAAGGACATAAACGCCTTCATATTTAAGTTCATAAGGTTTATTAGCTAATTTAAAAGCTTGATAAATCGCTGTATTCTGTGCCGTTTCCATGTAAAACTGGTTGACACGGTTGAACTGTGCGTCGTTAAGTCCACCAGTCATTTCTTGCTCACTGTAAATGCTTGTAAAACTATTAAAATGGCTGTAAATCATTGTAGCAAGATTTGCTCGTGCAATTTGGACAGTCGTCAGGAAAAAATCACCTTTATGTTCATCTTTTTTGCCTTCAACTTTGACCATTTTTCCTAAAGGCTCGGTTGTTCCGGGCATTTCCACATAGTAACTTGTTGGATAAAATAAAGCTAAAAGGGCAACAACAATTAGACCAATCGAGATTCCCCATTTTAATTTGGGATTAATTTTTTTATTTTTTTTCATCTAATTTCCTTAATTCACGACTCACATTTTCTGGAACCCAAGCACTGACATCTTGGCCAAAGGCATGTAATTCTCGCATCCGTGTGGAATTTAATGGTTCAAGTTCTGGTTTTGCTAAGAAAAAGATGGTTTCAATGCCTGTCATCTCCATATTAAAATAGAACATATTTTTTTCATATTCTAAATCTTGGCTATTACGCAAAGAACGAACCAGAGCTGTCACGCCAAGTTTTTTTGCGATATTCACTGTCAAATCACGTTCATGTTTGATGACTTTGACTTTATGAGTTACTGACAGACTTGTCAGTGCTTCTTCTAGCATTTCCACTCGTTTATCAGTTGGAAAAAGTGGATTTTTTTGGTCATTTTTAAAAATTCCAACATAAAGTTGATCAAAATGTTGACTGGCACGTTTGATAACGTCTAAATGACCATTTGTCAGTGGGTCAAAAGTTCCTGTAAAGAGTCCAATTTTTTCTGTCATTACTTTTTTCTTTCTTAATTTACTGACAGAATTTCTGTCAGTAAAAGTCAAAATTCATAAATTGAAATTTTAGAAATTCCGTAAGTTTTTTGTCTGGTCAGCTCTAATTTCCCAATTTGGTCAGGGAGTTCAACTTCCTTGTCTGTTTCACAGACGACAATTACATTTTCTGTCAGTCGTTTTTTCTCTTGCAAAAGTTCTAAGTTTTCAACAATTTGTTCTTTAGCATAAGGTGGGTCTAAGAGGACTAAATCAAAAGTCTCTGACAAGTTTGATAAGACTCGTTCTGCTGACATTTTTAATAATTGAAATTTTTCAGGCTCTTTGGTCATCTTGATATTTTCCAAAATGACTTGTTGAGCTGCTCTGTCTTTTTCGACAAGAAGGGCATGATCCATTCCTCTTGAAATGGCTTCAATTGCCAAACTGCCTGAGCCTGCAAATAAATCAAGAACACGTCCCCCTTCAAAATAAGGGCCAATCATATTAAAAATGGCTCCTTTAACTTTATCTGTGGTTGGTCTTGTTGTTTTTCCTGCCAATGTTTTCAGCGGTCTTCCGCCATAATTTCCTGATACTACTCTCATGAAAATAATTATATCACAAAATTTCAAATGGAGAGCCGAATCTCCCTGTAAGCCTTGGTCTAAAGGTTCTGTCAGTAAAAATTTTCTTATTATTTTACTGACAAAAAAATAAGTTTCTCAAATCAGAATTTCATTCTAACTTTTGAAACTTATTTTTACCTATATTTAACTCATGAATGACTTTCATGCATCCGAATTGCTCGTAGTGAGGGCAGCACACCTAATACAATAATGAAAAACATGAAGATGGTCATTCCAATATTTCCATAAAGACTTGAGAGAGAGACAAGGATTCCTGACAAGACCGAAGCGATAGGCTGAGTCACTGAAAAAGCTCCTGTATAAGTTCCCACTTGGTCTCCATCCATTAAATCGGCTCGCAGAGCCTGTGAAAATGGAACCAAAATCATTTCACCGATTGTTGCTACCAATGCTGCAATCAGTTCCCAAGTTAAATCATGACCAAGAAATGCAATCATGAAGCCCAAACCTTGCAAAATAATTCCAATGGCTATTCCACTACTTCGTGACCAATTTTTGGTTAGTTTGTTGACTCTCCCCATAAATAATACGATGACTAAGGTATTGACCATTAGGAAAATTGTCAGCATCCGTTGTCCATAAACTTCAATTCCAAAAATCCTTGCTGTTCTAAAACTATCACTCAAATGGACTGGAAGATAATAATCAATTTGATTAAAAATCATCGCAATAAAGACCGAAGCAAATAAATAATACATGAAAATACGGTCTTTAGCAACTGTGAAATAGGCTTTAATAATGTTTGATTCTTGCTTATGCTGCTGAGTATCTGGATTGAAGGATTCATAAATCCAAAAAATTACAACCAAACAACTAACGATTTCTTCAATTGTGATAGCTAAAAGTAACCAAACCAAATAATCTCGGAAAAACCAACCTGAAAGTCCTGAACCAATCATGATTGCAAAATTGATAATCCAATATTGAATACTATAAACAACTCGCCGATTTTCACTTGTTGTCAAATCTACAATCATCGCTTGACTTGCGGTGTTAAAAAAGCCAAAACCAAAATTAATAATAAGAAATCCTAAAAAAGTAACCCAAGGATTGAAGTAAAAAGATGAGTTTGCAAATGTTGCTAAAGCTCCACCAAAACCAGTAATGGCAGTTGAGAAAATCATCACAGGTCTTCGTCCCTGAACGTCGGACAAATGACCAGCATAAAGCCCAACCAAGAAAACCATGACTGAACTAATGACTAAAAGTAATCCCGTGATTCCCGCTCCCATATATTTATTGTAGTAAATTGTCATTGAGCCACCCACTGTACTAAAGCAAAGCGTCCCAAAAAAATTCATAATTAAACGAATTTTAAGTGTAGGATGTAATCCAAAAAAATCTTTCATTTTATTTCTTTCTGTTTTTTTCAATAAAAAATCTATCTTGACTCCTTTTCAAGATAAATTCCTGTTTTTAGAAGTCATTTTTTAATTAATTTTTGTTTTCTGGTGTCTGTTTACAGCAATAAGCACTAAAATAATCGCTAGAACTTCAGTCAATGCTAAGACTAAAGAAACTCCTGTTGCTTTAATCATTGGTGAAATCGAAACAAGTAAACCGGCAAGAATGGAGGCAATCGGCATCTTAATTGCGGCAACGCCATTGTAAGAACCAATTTTTTCTGGATTCATCAAATCTGCACCTAAAGTTTGAACACTTGGTGTATAAACAATTTCACCTAAAGTATAAACAATACCGGCAATGAAAATAGGAGTAAACGTCGTTGTCAAAAATGAAAAAATCATCCCAATTGCCATAAATAAACTTCCCCAAATAAATCCTTTTTGGTGTGACCAGTCCTTGGTCAATCGATTTAGGGTGGTCATTAATAGGACCACTAATACACAAGCTAAAATCAAATAAATCGTAAGCATCCGTTGTCCATAGATTTCAAAACCAAAAAAAGTGATTGTTTTAAAACTATTTGATAAATGAACAGGCAAAAAATTATCAAATTGCATGATAATAAAAGTGGTCGCAATATTAGCACCCATAAAAATCATGTAAGTTTTATCTTGTAGTACTGTCTTATAGGCCTGAAAAATATTTTCTGCTTCCTCTTTGGCCTTTACAATCGGTCTAAAAGTCTCAGTCATGACAAAAGTGGTTAAGAAAAATGAGACTAAGACAGTTAAAAGTAATATCACTAAAAGTGCTTCAAATGCTGGCCTAAAAAGCCAAGCACCTAATGCTGCTCCTAAAATAACTGACAAGTTTTGCGCCCAATAATCCAACATAAAAACAACTTTACGATTTTCAGCATTTGATGCATCAATAATCATGGCATTGCCTGCAGTAATCACAAGATTATAACCAAAACTAATCAGCAAAAAAGCAATAAAAGTTGACCAAGGATTCACGTGACCTGGTAAGTTTGAAGCAATAGCTAAAAGAGCTCCCAAAAGTTGAATCACTGTCCCAAAAACCATCACTGGTTTTCGACCATTTCGGTCAGCAAAAAAACCTGCAAGAATTCCTGCAACAAAAGTGGCTACTGCAGATAAGGCAAGCAAAATCCCTGTAATTGCACTTCCCAAATGTTGATTATAATAAATGGTCATTGAAGAAAAAACGGTGCCATATGAAAAGGCACCTAAAAAAACAATTCCTAAACGGAGTTGCAAATTTTTGTCTAAATTCCAAAACTCTTTCATATTATTCCTTAAATTTTCCGATTTTTTTAATTTATCTATAATTGTAGCACAAATAATAAACAAAAACTAGATGGATTTTTTAAAAGTTGTTAATAAAATACAGAGATTGAAAATATAACTTATGAAAATATACAAAAAATCACTGACAGAAATCTTGTCAGTGATTTTTATGACACTTTTAATCAAAGATTAAAGGCGGTCATTCAATTCTTTGCTGAGTTCTTCAAATCCTGGTTTACCAAGAAGAGCGAACATATTTTTCTTGTAAGCTTCAACACCTGGTTGGTTGAATGGGTTAATTCCGTTCAAGTAACCAGAAACACCGATAGCAAGTTCAAAGAAGTAAATTGCATATCCAAGTGTGAATTCGTCTTGTTCAGGCAATGTCACGATCATGTTTGGAACATTTCCGTCAGTGTGAGCAAGAAGCACGCCGTCAGCTGCTTTTTTGTTAACGAAGTCAACATCTTTACCTTGCAAGTATCCAAGTCCATCAAGGTCAGCGTCAAGTTCTGGAATGTTGATGTTTTTACGTGGTTTTTCAATACGGATTGCTGTTTCAAAAACAGTACGTGTTCCTTCTTGAATCCATTGTCCTAATGAGTGAAGGTCTGTTGAGAAGTTAGCTGAAGTTGGGTAAATTCCTTTTTGGTCTTTCCCTTCTGATTCACCAGCCAATTGTTTCCACCATTCTGAGAAATATTGAAGGCTTGGTTCGTAATTGATCAAGATTTCTGAGAATTTACCTTTACGGTAAAGGATATTGCGAAGTGCAGCATAGGCGTAAGCATCATTTTCATGAACATTTGTAGAAGTGTATTCTTTACGCGCAGCGTTAGCACCTTCCATCAAAGCTGTGATATCAGCACCTGAAGCTGCAATTGGCAAAAGTCCAACAGCTGTCAATACTGAGAAGCGTCCACCAACTGAATCTGGAACAACAAAAGTTTCCCAGTTGTTTGCGTCAGCATTAACTTTTACAGCACCTTTTTCTTTGTCAGTAGTTGCGTAAATCCGTTTGTTTGCTTCTTCACGACCGTATTTTTTAACTAACATTTCTTCGAAGACACGGAAAGCAATCGCTGGTTCTGTTGTTGTACCTGATTTAGAGATTACATTTACAGAGAAATCTTTGTCAGCAACGTAATCTACAAGGTCAGCCAAGTATGATGAAGAAATTGAGTTACCAGCATAAAGAATACGTGGTGCTTTACGTTCTTCGGCAGTTTGCAAGTTAACAAAGCTGTTGCTCAAAAAGTCAATTGCTGCACGTGCACCGAGGTATGAACCACCGATACCGATAACAATAAGAACTTCTGAATCAGATTGAATTTTTTTAGCTGCTTTTTGAATACGAGCAAATTCTTCTTTGTCGTAATCTTCAGGAAGGTCAAGCCATCCGATATAATCGCTCCCAGCACCTTTTCCTTCGTGGAGCAATTTAGCTGCCCCGTCGATTTGCCATTGGATTTCGTCTAATTCATTTTCAGCTACAAATGGAGTGAGTTTTGAATAGTCAAATTTAATATGAGCCATTTTAATTCCTTTCAATTTCTCGCTTTTACGAGAATTTAGCTATTGAAGAACGACAACTTTTGCATTGTTTTATCTTCGAATTTTCTAGTTCATTTTATCACTTTTTCGGCTTTTTAACAATACTAAAGGTTATGTAAGCGCTTATTTGTTTAGCTTTCTATCTGTGAAACTTTTCCAGCTTTGGGACAGCTTTTTTTATAAAAATTTAGTTTAAGATTTCAATGAATATTTATTGTTATCAAAAGATTTACTGATAAGCTAACTCCTAACACTTTTAAGGGTGTCAAATCTCTTTGACGACTGACAAATCAGTCTTTCATTTAAATTTTTGCTAAAATATTAATGATGAAATATACATTTGAAATTGACCTTGACCGTTATAAAAATCTAGCCCAACAAAAACAAAAGACACATAAGAAATTTTTAGCTGGACTTGCCAAAAAACCACCAAAGCAATTAGATAAAATCGTTAAAGAAGTTCATGAAGAGGTTTTTTTAGAAATTGATTGCACCAAATGTGCTAATTGTTGCAAAACCTTAGGCCCTCTTTGGACAGAGGCCGATATTGAACGCGTCGCCAAACATTTAAAAATGAAAGTGAGTGACTTTGAAGCCACATATCTCCGAACTGACGAAGATGGTGACAAAGTTTTTCAAACCATGCCTTGTCAGTTTCTTGGTTCTGACAATCTCTGTAGCATTTACGAAGTTCGTCCTAAAGCTTGTCGCGAATTTCCCCATACTGACCGTAAAAAGATTTATCAAATCAATAATTTAACGATAAAAAATACACTTTACTGTCCAGCTGCTTATGAATTTGTTGAGAAATTATCTTATAGACTCAAATAAAAATTACTGACAGGTCTGTCAGTAATTTTTTTATTAGGCCAAAAGCTCTTTCAAAGCTTCTTTTGTATCCGTCAGTGAATGTCCTAAGGCTTTTTCAAAATCTTTAGATTCCACATCTAAATCTTTTGCTTCAATATCTTTTTGGAAGCCGAGGAAAAGTTCCGCTACAAAATCTGGAAGTCCAGTTTCAACTAAATGACTGACAAAAGTTTTGTCATCAGCGATAATCACTTCAAAATCCTTATCAGAAACTGATTTGAGGACTTGAGCAAGTTCGGCGTAAGTCAATCTTTTTCCTGAAAGCTCCAAAACTTCTGGAAAATTTACTCCAGCAAGTGCTTTTGCTCCAACTTCTGCATATTCACGTTTCAAAGCCCAGCCCACTTTACCTGTTGGTGCATTGTAAACAAATTTTCCAGTTGAAAGTGCAGCAGCAATAATTGGCATTTCATTTTCAAAGTACCAATTATTACGTAAAAATGTGTGGGCAATTCCTGATTTTTCAATCGCCTTTTCAGTATAGATGTGGTCAGCAGCTAAGTCACTTGTTGCCCTTTCTGCTTGAGGAAAACTTGTATAAGCAATATAAGAAATACCAGCACTTTTGGCTGCATCAACCACATTTTGATGCTCAGCTTGCCGATTTCCCGGCACTCCTGAAACAAAAAGCAAACGGTCAATTCCTGTAAATGCTTGTTCTAAAGCAGTTAAATCTGAATAATCTGCCAAACGTACATCGAAACCTGCCGCTTTGAGTGGGGCTGCTTTTTCTTCTGTGCGAGCCAAAACCGCAATATCAGAAATTGGAACCAATTCTTTCAAAAATCCGAGTGCATAAGTACCGTATCCACCTGTCGCACCTGTTACTAAATATTTCATGTTAAATCCTCCATTTATTTATTATTTTTTATATTTTAAAGTAGCTTGCTTTTTTGACTACCTAAGTGTATAATATCATTGTACTACCACTATGTAAAGTAAGCACTTTAAAGTTAGATACTTCCCATTTAGATACTATTGTATAATACCAACGATTAGAGGTAATAAAAAAATGAAAAAAATTTCTGAACTTCCAGATTGTCCTGTTGAAACAGCACTTGTTTTGATGGGCGACCGCTGGAAAATGCTCATTGTCCGTGATTTATTAGAGCGAACCATGCGCTTTGGCGAACTTCAACGTTCAGTTGGACATATCTCACAAAAAGTTTTGACTCAACATTTACGTGCCCTCGAAGAAAGCGGGCTGGTTCATCGTGAAGTCTATGCAGAAGTACCCCCTCGTGTTGAATATTCACTGACAGAACTTGGAAGAACCCTCAAGCCCATCCATGATACGATGGCAGCTTGGGGAAATCTTTATAAAAAAGAAATCAGCAAAGCTTAAAGATAAAAATTACTGACAGGAAATTCTGTCAGTAATTTTTGTTTAATTATTTATAAATTTCTGCGCACTTTTTCTAATTTTTCAAAAATACGGTGAACAATCGGTCAGTAAAACAGCTGATTTCTGGATTTTTCTACTATTTATTTTAGGTCAAAGTATCAATCTACATAAAAAACAAGTAGAAAATTTGCTATCTTTCTTATTTTTTTGATTTTATTCTAAAAAAAACCAGTAGCTCAAAAGCTACTGGCTTTTATTTATGATTAGTTTTCTTTCAATTCTGCGATACGAGCTTTCACAGTATCAAATTTTTCTTGATAATCGGCTAATTTATCTTTTTCTTTTTGGACAACTTCTGCTTTAGCATTCGCTACAAAACGTTCATTACCCAATTTTTTATTCACTAAATCTAACTCTTTTTGCCATTTGGCAAGTTCTTTTTCAAGTCGAGCAATTTCTTCTTCGATGTTAATCAAACCAGCCAATGGTAAGTATAATTCTGCTCCAGTAATGACCGCTGACATCGCTTGTTCTGGAACCGCCAAGTCTTTAGCAATTGTTAATTCTGAAGGATTAGTGAAACGGCTGATGTAAGGAGAAACAGCATTCAAGAAATCTGCATGTTCAGATTTAATCAACATTGGGACAGCTTTAGACAATGGAGTATTAACCTCAGCACGAATATTACGAACGGCTGTAATTAATTCGATTAACATCGCCACACCTTCGCTTGCCTTGTCGTCATTAAATTCTGGACGTACTTTTGGATATTCGGCAACAACAATTGAACCAGAAGTGTTTGGTAATTTTTCAAAGATTTCTTCAGTGAAGAAAGGCATAATTGGGTGTAATAGACGTAAAACTTGATCTAAAACATGGAGCAATACTGCACGTGTAATGTCTTTTTCAGCTTCATCCTCACCAAACATAACTTCTTTTGTTAATTCCAAATACCAGTTTGCAAACTCATCCCAAATGAAATTGTAAAGAATATGACCAGCGACACCAAATTCAAATTTATCCATTTGTTCAGTCACGCGCTCAACTGTATCATTCAAACGTGTCAAAATCCAACGGTCAGTGACATTACCAGCAGTTTGATTTGCAACTTTTGTCAAAGCCGAAGAGACAGCATCAGCGCTGACATCTTCTGCATTCATCAATATATAACGTGAAACATTCCAAATTTTATTGATGAAATTCCAAGCAGCATCCATTTTATCATAAGAGAAACGCACATCTTGTCCTGGTGCAGAACCATTTGATAAGAACCAACGGAGTGCATCAGCTCCATACTTTTCAATCACGTCCATTGGGTCAATTCCGTTACCGAGTGATTTAGACATTTTACGTCCTTCTTCGTCACGAATCAAACCATGAATCAAGACATTGTTAAATGGTGCTTTGCCTGTGAATTCTAAAGATTGGAAAATCATGCGTGAAACCCAGAAGAAGATAATATCATAACCTGTTACAAGGGTACTTGTTGGGAAATAACGTTTGAAGTCTGCTGAGTTTTCATCTGGCCAACCCATTGTTGAAAATGGCCACAAAGCTGAACTAAACCAAGTATCGAGCACATCTTCATCTTGTGTCCAACCTTCTCCCTCAGGTGCTTCTTCACCAACATACATTTCACCCGCTTCGTTATACCAAGCTGGAATTTGATGTCCCCACCAAAGTTGACGTGAAATAACCCAATCATGAACATTTTCCATCCATTGCATGAACGTATCATTGAAACGTGGCGGATAAAATTCTACGGCATCTTCTGTCGCTTGATTAGCAATGGCATTCTTAGCTAATTCGTCCATTTTGACAAACCATTGTGTTGATAAACGTGGTTCAACAACCACTCCTGTTCGCTCTGAGTGCCCAACTTCATGGCGGACTGGTTTGACATCAACCAACTGCCCCAATTCCTTGAGGTCAGCAACAATTTGTTTGCGGGCTTCAAAACGGTCAAGTCCTTCATATTTTCCACCATTTTCATTGATGGTTCCGTCGTTGTTCATCATGTTAATCATTGGCAAATCATGGCGCATCGCAACTTCAAAGTCATTAGGATCATGAGCAGGTGTAATTTTTACAACCCCAGTTCCTTTTTCCATATCAGCATGGTCGTCTGTCAAAATCGGAATGACACGATTAATGATTGGGAGGATAACATTTTTGCCCATTAAATGTTTATAGCGTTCATCTTTTTCATTGACGATAACAGCTGTATCACCAAGGAAAGTTTCTGGACGTGTTGTGGCGATTTCAACAAACTCATCACTTCCTTCAATTTGGTAAGTGATGTGGTAAAAAGCCCCGTCAATTTCTTTGTGAATGACCTCAATGTCTGACAAAGCAGTCATCGCTTTTGGATCCCAGTTGATGAGTTTTTCACCACGGTAAATCCAACCTTTATTGTAAAGCTGAACAAAAACTTTACGAACTGCTTGCGAAAGGCCTTCATCAAGAGTGAAACGTTCACGAGAATAATCTACTGAAATCCCCATTTTACCCCATTGTTCCTTGATTGTTGTGGCATATTCATCTTTCCACTCCCAAACTTTATCAAGGAATTTTTCACGTCCAAGGTCTTGTGGTAAAATACCATCTTCAGCAAGGCGGGCAGCAACTTTTGCTTGAGTGGCAATCCCCGCATGGTCCATTCCTGGCAACCAAAGCGTATCAAAACCTTGCATCCGTTTTTGACGGATGATGATGTCTTGCAAAGTTGTATCCCAAGCATGACCCAAGTGGAGTTTTCCTGTCACATTTGGTGGTGGAATAACGATGCTATAAGGCTCTGCATCGGGATTTCCAGAAGGTTTGAAAACATCAGCTTCAAGCCATTTTTCGTAGCGTCCTGCTTCAACCTCTGTCGGGTTGAATTTTGGGGTTAGTTCGTTTGTCATAATTTATTTTCCTTTTCTAGTTCTCTTAATAATATATTTTCTTCAATTTCTATTTGTTTACTGAAAGATTCATAGCTTTCACAATTTTGTGGAATGGCAAGAGAAATTTTAAAAATTTCTCCACCATACCCTTTCAACATCCCTTCTGTTTCATATTTCGTTTTATTACCGGGATAAAGTAATCCAGCTCTTGTTGCATTTCGATAATGTAAATAACTAATAATCTGAAATCTATCCATACGTTTAATACCAGAGTCAACTTTTTTATACTTCGTATCAATAATACACCTAGCTTTATCGTTGTAAAAATCAGGTCTTACCAAGCCAGAGTGACCTTGAAGGTATAAACTTTCATTACTTTTTGGATGTTGATAATCCCTTAAAATAGTAGCAAGATATTCTTCCCAAAGCCACGAAGCATCAATCAAAATTCCTTTAACAAAATTTTTATTTTCCCCAATTCCTTGCTTTTCTCGTCGTAGAATTATTTTACAAATTTGTACGAGCTGTATATATTCATGAAAATAAGGATTTTTTATCGAAATTTTTTTACTAAGCATCTTTGATAAATCTGACTTCTTAAAGCTTAGGGTCACTTCTCTTACTTTTTGAAAATCTGCATTATTCCAAGGCTGTTTTAGTTTTATAAATTCAATGGTATGTCTAATAATTTGATTAACAGCATTGTCATATGAAAATTCGTGTGTTTGATATGCTACCTTTCCAAGAAATGGAATATTTTTCTTAATATGTCTTGCAATATCTAATGAACCTTTTATACTAAAATCATTATATTCAAACCGTTGATATTCCTTATATATTCCTTTTTTCAAAGCCTGGTGTAGATAGTAAGGAAAGAGATAGATTAATAAATCATAAAATTGTTCGTCTGAAGCACCAAGATTAAAGTTTATCACGTTGATTTTCAAAACTTTTTGAAGCATATAATTTAGGAAAAAATCAGACTTTTCATCATCAAATCGTGAATGAATCGTTATTTTATCATCACCTTCTGCTAGCCAGCCAATCAAATTTGTTGTACGATAATCTCCATTTTTATATTCAAGCAAAAATTGTTCGTCTAAATCCTCGGATTCATTTAGATTAGGTGGAAAAATTATAAAACCTTGCTTTTGAAGCGCCCTAATATCAAGGTTTGCTAAATTCAAAAACCATGCTGGAAGTGCCGAAACTAACGAGTTATCTTTAATTCTCATCATAAATCTTTTTCAACTCGTCAAGAATTTTAACATTTTCGTAGTTACCAACAAGATAAGACATTAGCAATGGCTCTAAATAGTCACTCCAAAGCTCAACATCACTATCAGGAACTTCTTTAAAGTAAGCTCCACCAATCTGATAATCTTTACCCAATCCCTCAATCTCTGAAATTTTATCATTTAAAACTTTTGCTTTGTTTGCTCGTTCAGAGCTAATAGCATTGTCTTCAAGCATTCGATTAATGGAATCTTCGGCAGTCACTTCAATAAATCTAAAACGTCTACGCATAGCAAAATCAAAACTTTCAACCGAGCGGTCAATATCGTTCATCGTACCAATGATATAGACATTTTCAGGAATATAGAACTTTTCATCTGTCTCATTCATGTTACTATACTGAGTAGAAATCGAACCTTTTTTCCCACGATAACTGGGGTCCAAAGAGAAGAAAAGTTCTCCAAAAATTTTTGAAACTTCACCACGATTAATCTCGTCGATAATAAAGACATAGGATTTGTTATTCTCAACTAAATTATCAACGTTAATTTTATCGGAAAGATATTCATCAAAAATAGGTTGTTTATATGTCGAATGGTAGTTTTTGCTTCCCCATCGTTTATGCTCTAAAAAATAAACAACATTATCTAATGTCAAGCTGGCAGAACTTCCTCCGGGAACATTGTAGGTAATATTACCTTTACCATTAACATGAAATTTATAATTATTAATTTGAACTTCATCATCTCCGATGCTAGAGATAAATTCATCCCATACTTCAGCAACTGATTTTGTTGATTCCACTTCGATTTTAGCTTTGGCTCGTTCACAAAAAAGTTTAAAAATCCCTTTTTGCAATTCAAAATTCAATTGACCATCATCACTTTTTACAGGTCTTAAACCTTCAATAAAATCAGTATAGTCATAGCTAGGATGAAACTGTACAAATTCAAGTTGTCCATTTTCTTGCGTTGACCCCAATTCCTCAGCAATCTTTTTAGCAAGATAGGTTTTTCCCGTTCCCGGAGCTCCATGTAAGATAATATTTTTAGATATTGAAAGTTGTTTTCCTAAGACACTTACCTGTTCCATAGACTTACCTTCTTTATTTTCAATTAAACTATTTAATACTTGGATTTCTTTTAATTTATTCGTCCAATTTACCAGTGTATACTGACTAAAATTAATTTTTTTTGCTGACCATGCCCCAACTTTTAAAAACTCAACTTTTCTAACATGGTGATTATTGTCAGCATCTCTCCCTTGTTTGTTATATTGATAATCAGATGTTACTTTTGCCTTTGCCAATAGTGTTTTATTTTCACCTATTATGTAAACAATATCACCAATCTTCATATCTTTATAAAATCTAATCAACGTTCCACCATGGTTGGGAGTATCAATTTTTTCTTTTATTTCTTGATCATTAGCCAGAGATAAGTCAAAATCGGCACCAGCAAAATCAAGATAAATTTCATTATTATCCTGAAATCCTTTCCAATACTTTCCTTTCTCTCCCGCTCGCAATAGCCAAGTATTCATCCATTCTCTCTCTCAACTATCTTGCACAAAAAATACCGCCCCCAAGCTTCCTAAAAATAGGACGCTCACGCGCGGTACCACCTAAATTCCTGACAGATTTACTGACAGACACTCATTTTATGTCATAATTACTGACAGGACTTTTGTCAGCAATTATTTCTTGAAATGACGCAACCTTCATAAAGTTTGACTGAACACTTTCACCAACCGTGTTCTCTCTATAAGTCTTGCTTTATTACTCCTCGTCAACTTGTTTTTATTTTAGCAGAATTCTTGTTTTTTTACAAGATACTTCTAAATTTTTATTTTTCTTTAATGATTTCTAAAAAATGCTCCAAGCCTTCTTTGGCTTGAATTTGCTGATTACATTGTTCAGAATCTAAGCAAATATAGGTGCCATTTTTAGTATAAGTGCCGTCAGCACCTCTTTTTGTTGTCGCTAGAAATTGAGTGACAATACTTGTTTTTTGGCAAATGGCACAGATATTTTTCATACTGCCAGAGATACTGCCAGAGAAACCACGCCCGTCAGCGGTCAAAAGATATTTTCGGCCGCTTGAAACTTCATTCCAAGCAAAGTAAGTGACATCACGTAAATCCCATTGACTTGTCGCTGGAATTTTTAACTTTTTAACTTTTTTGAAAGCTTTTTTCATTTGAGCTTCGCTCGGTAAATGAAAAGCTTCGACTAAGGTTTTAAGTTCTGTCAGTAATTTTTCAGCTTGTTCTCTTGATAATTTAGGATTATCAATGGCTGATAAGTATTCTTGAATAGCAACTTTTACTGACAGATTATTTTCGCTGACAAGGCTGTCAGCATTTTCAGCGATTTGCAAAATTTCTGTGGCGACTTGGGCGTAAACTGCCTCAACTGTCGATTTATCATTGACAGAGTGATAGACATTGACGAGGTCAAAGGTCAGGTATTTAATTCGATTATATTCATATGGTTTTAACATTTTCTTATTCCTTAAGATGTGAACCCGACTGCTTTGAAGTTATGAAAATTGAGAAAATGCGGTTCTGTGCAAGGCACAAGTTCCATTTTCTCTATCCATGCCACTATGTGGCCTATGCTGTCCATTCGCTCTAAGCAACTAAAGTTGCAAGGCGAATCGCATTTTCACTCAACTTCAAGGAGGGTGAACTCAATTTGTTCTTATCCGCAAAGAAATAAGACTTTGCGGTAATCTAAGCGAGAGCTCTTACTCGCACTTGATTACCAACCATCTTCTTAAAATTCATTTGAATCTCCTTAAGATGTGAGCCCGACTGATTTGAAGTTATGAAAATTAGGAAAATGCGGTTCTGTGCAAAGCACAGGTTCCATTTTCTCTATTTTCACTCACTTCAAGGAGGGCGAACTCAATTATTAATTAAAATGTTTTTGTTCCAAAATCTGGAACGTCATGGAAATCTTTACCATTTTTGTAGTTTTCAAATTTTCCTTGCAAAAATTGGTATGCGTCTAAACGACTTTCATAACGAATAGCAGCTTCTTTCGCTTCTTTTTTACCGTCTTCTGTGGCAATTTTTTCAGCTGCTTTCATGGCAAGTTCAGAAATTTGAACTTGTTGGTCCACCCATTCTTGAAAATCTTTTAAAAAATTTTGTTCGTAAGTCATTTTTTCTCCTATTAAAATTCAGAGCTGTCGGCTCATCATTATCTTTTGGGTTTGATTAAATCATAGCTTTGCTCAACCATTTTGCAAACTTGCTCATCAACAACATCTCCACCAAGTAAAACATCGTTCCAATGCGTTTTATTCATGTGAAATGCTGGATTAATATCCACAAAGAAATCTCGCAATTCGATTGCGATTTCTGGCTTCTGCTTGATTGCGATATTGACTCGGCCTTCTCGCTCAGAAATATAAGCAAATGATTTTTTATTCTTTAAATGTCGCATCACTACCGTTGGCTGACCCTTCTCCATTTTGGCAAAGGGAGTATCTGCAAAAGTCGGCCCAAGAGACAAGCAAAAATCAATAAGTTCTTTTTTATTCATCTATTTATTAAGCTCCAATTGATAAGCAAAACGGTCACCTTCAAATTGAACAAGTCCTCGTTTTACAAAGCCTTCACGTTCAAAGACATGTTGCATCAATTTATTGACTGGGTGGGTATCTAGGCGAAAATCAGAGTATCCTTTAGATAACATCAAGGTAAAAATATTTGAAAATAGATATCTTGTCAAAGATTGTCCACGAAATTCGTTAGACAAAGCAATTCGATGAATGGTCACATAATCAAAATTTTGATTTGACCAAGCGCCGTCAGTAATTTGAGTATAAGCTGGTTCTTCACCTGTAATAATTGCACAATAACCGGCTATTTTATCATCAACTAGTAAGACATAGGCCTGTTCTTTCGCAAAATCCTCTTCAATATTAAAAACTGCTGGATAAGCATTTTGCCATTGGTCACTCCCGGAATCAGCCAAAAAAGTTCTTGCTTCTTCAATAATTTTCATAATTGAAAGCAAATCTTTCGGGCCTGCTTTTCTCATATAAATCATATAAAACCTCGGATTTTTTCCATTTTATCATAAAAATAATTAATGACAGAACCGTCAGATTTACTGACGGCTCTTTTTTATTGACAGTATCATCAACTTTCCTATCAAATCTCTTATTTGTCAGTAAATCTGATTTCTTTAGATGTCACAAAACGCTAGTCTAAAGAAATTTCTGGATTTTCTTTAGTGACTAGGAGTACCTGTGCTGTTCCTCCTAAATATTTTTCACTCAATTCAGCTAATTTTTGTGTTGCAGCATCTAGAACTTCACCGCGTTCAGGGTCAACAGATTCAATAATCAAAAAAGCATTTTTGGTTTGTTCTGTCAGCATCGTTCTTTGACCATCACGCCAATTCCATGAGCGACAAACTGCCCCTTCATCATCAAGATAGCAGATTTCACCAGGCAAAGCATTATCAGCTTCATCATCACCCAAAGCCAAGAAATGTTCGCCACCAACAGCTTTTGTCAAACGTAGATTTCCTGCAAAAGTATCAATATCCTCACCACCAGCAGGTAGCCCATAATTCAAGCTAATACTATTGTAAATATCAACCAAAGGATTAATCGAACCCACAGCTTTACCTTTATCTACTCGTTTAAGCAGATTTTCAATCGAACTTCTAGCCCCTTTTTTTGTTTTAAATTGTTGATAAGCCTTGCGCCAAACAGAGACTACAGAATTTTCACTAAAAACAGCCGCTTCTAAAAATTGCCCTGCATTTTCATTCGCCTCATCAAGATTTTTTTTGATTTCAGCACTTGATTCCATACTATTATCAATATTTTTAGCTAAAACAATTCCGATTTTTGTCTCAGGAAAAAGTTCCCAAAATTCAGGTTCAACAATAAATTTTTTCATAATTTTTTCTTACTTTTCTAATTTTAACTATAAAATTTACTGACGAAAATCTTGTCAGTAAAATACGACTGAATAAGGAGTATTTTATCTGTAGATAAAAGAATGACCAGCAAAGCTGAGCATTCTATCCATCGTCAGCGAGTGAACAACGGGCAGGTAAAACGTAATTAAAAGAATGAACAACTAAAATATCCATTTTGTCAGTAAATTTTCACTTAAACTTTAGCTACTAGCAACTAATAATTCTGTCAGCAAAATTTCTCAATATTTACCATATTTTTGCGGACGACGTCCACGTTTTTTACCCTTAGCAAAAGCTTCAGCTTTACGTTCTTCTTCCAAATGTTCAAATTTAACAATTTTCAAAGGTTCATCACGTTTTGTCAATTTAACAACTGCTTCAGTTCTTGCTGTATGTGGGAACATGTCCACTGATTGGATGTATTCTACTTTGTAATAATTGGCCAAAACGACTAAATCTTTTGCCAAAGTTGAAACGTTACAGCTGACATAAACCATTTTTTCCGGTGGGAATTTAGTAATTGTTTCAAGCAATGCATCATCAAGCCCCGTACGTGGTGGGTCAACAATCATTGCAGTTGCTCTATGACCAGATTTGTTCCAATTTGGAATAATTCGCTCAGCTTTACCAATTTCATAGTGGCAATTTTTAAGCCCCAAACGTTTGGCATTTTCACGCGCATCAAAAATTGATTCTGGTGTAATATCCATTCCATGAACCGATTTTACTTTTTTAGCCACCGCAAAACCAATCGTACCTACACCACAATATGCATCAATGACACGGTCATCTTTTTTAGGATTCAAAGCCTTAACTGCTTCACCATAAAGTACATTGGCTTGCTCAGAGTTCAATTGGTAGAAAGCACGAGGACTTAATTCAAATTCATAATCCAAAACGCCTTCGGTAATTGTTTCTTTTTCATTGAATAAAATTTGTGTGCGTTCGCCATAGATTTCACTGGTTTTTCTTGGGTGGAAATTGACCGCAACCGTCACGATTTCTTCAAATTCTTCTGTCAGTGCTGACAACATTTTATCAAATTTAACAAAAGAATTTTTTTGACGTTTTGAAGGTTCTTCACGTAATTCAGGCCAAACTTGTCCGTCCAAAATAATTGGTGTTGAAGTCACAAAAATAATTTGTACTTCACCTGTTTTTTGTGAGCGACGAACCATGACCGTACGAATTCCGCCGATTTTACGTTCATCATATACAGGTAAATCAAATTTTTCAATCAAACGGCAAATGTGATTGATAATTTCTTGGGTTTTGGGATCTTGAACCAAACAGTTATCTAGGTTAACCAAATGATGCGTTCCTTCTTGATAAAGTCCCGCAATCACTGTTCCGTCATTCAAACGACGCACTTGGAACTGCAATTTGTTACGATAACCAAGTGTATTTTCCATTCCCAAAGTTGCACGCAATTCATAATTACGCCAACCTGCTGGTTTATATTTTTCTAAGGCCTGACGCATAACATCACGCTTAAATTCCAATTGCATTGGATAAGAAAGATGCATGATGTGAGATTGACTCATTTCATGATAAGCTCTATCCTGTGGTTTCACACGGTTTGGTGATTTTTCAATAATCTTAACCAATTTTGCACGACTAAAATTTCTAGCATTTTCAGTAATTTCAACTAAAACTTCTTCACCTGGAAGTGCATAAGGAATAAAAACAAGTCGTCCTGAAATGACGCCAATTCCTTCCCCATTTATTCCCATTCGCTCGATTTCGAGTTGAAGTTTCTGTCCTATTTTTAAATTTATCATTCTTTAATTATTTTCCCTCTAGTTCGTCAATTAAATGACCATTTTCAATCCATTATAAAAAATCACTAATAAAGGATTGTGTGATACACTATTATAACATTTCACAATTTCTTTTTGTAGTCTTTTTCTACTTGAATCCTAAAAGATTTGAACTTATTTTTTCATCTATGAATATTACTCTCCAAATAAAAAGCCTGACACTGTCAGACCTTTTATTTTTCTTTAATTATTGTTTTTTACGTCTAAGTAAAAGAGTAAGTGGCGAAATAATCACTGCCATAATTCCCAGCAGAGTCAAAACAATTTGTGATTTTTGACTATCACCAGTACTTGGGAGAACATCTGTTGGCTTACTATCTTTTACAGCCTTAGCCGTAGGTGTTTTTGATTGATTATTAGACGGTTGACTTGGTTTATCTGGGTGAACTGGAGGAACGATAATTCCTGCAGGCACCTTATGATAAACGACAATTCTTTCAATGTCCGCTGTATCTACCGTAATTCCTGTCATTTCATCAATCTTAAGTTGACTTGCGATGTAATCTTTAATGATTGGCGAAAGAACTGCAGCAAATCTTCCACCATTATCAGCTGTCCAGTCACTATAAGTTTTCTCACCCGTCACTTTGTCAGTAGTGATTGTCCGACTAAAGACAATTGTTGCCTTATAGTTGTCAGCAGCCTTATCCCCATTATCATAAACATAATGAATGTCTTCATTAACTGATTTATTTTCCGTCTCAACTACTGTGCCATGTTTTAATCTCACAATATAATGTTGAGGGTCATCAGCAAATTTAGTTCCATCTTTTGGATAATCATTTGAAACTAACTCGTAACCTTTATCTGTATAAGATTTAATCGTGTCAGCCGTTGCATAGTCAGCTGGGTCGCCCGTTCCACCAGATAAATCTTTTGTAGTCAAAATTTTTCCAGTTGTTTCATCGATATAAATAACATCAATGGTTCCTTGATTTCGAGTGTAAGTTACTGTCACAGAAATATCTTCTGTATCTACCGTAATCCCTGTCATTTCAGAAACTTTAAGTTGATCAGCTGTATAGCCATCAATTACTGGAGAAGTTACTGACGCAAAACTATCACCGTTATCAGCTGTCCAATCACTATAAGTTTTCTCACCCGTCACTTTGTCAGTAGTGATTGTCTGACTAAAGACAACCGTAGCATTGTGGTCAGTAGCTGCTTCTCCCCCACCTTCATAAACATAATGAATCACTTGATTGACCGTTTTATTCTCAGTCACTTCTGTTAACCCGTGTTTTAATCTCACAATATAATGTTGAGGGTCATCAGCAAATTTAGTTCCATCTTCTGGATAATCATTTGAAACTAATTCGTAGCCTTTATCTGTATAAGATTTAATCATGTCAGCCGTTGTATAACCTGAATCATCTCCAGTTCCACCAGACAAATCTTTTTTACTTAAAGTCTGTCCCGTTGTTTCATCAATATAAGTAATATCAATAGTTCCTTGATTTCGAGTATAAGTTACTGTCACAGAAATGTCTTCTGTATCAGCAGTAATCCCTGTCATTTCAGAAACTTTAAGTTGATCAGCTGTATAACCGTCAATTACTGGAGAAGTTACTGACGCAAAACTATCACCGTTATCAGCAGTCCAATCACCGTATGTCTTATCATTCGTTACTCTGTCAGTAGTAATTGTCCGGCTAAAGTCAACCGTAGCATTGTGGTCAGTAGCTGCTTCACCTCCACCTTCATAAACATAATGAATCACTTGATTGACAGCTTTTTTATCAGTTGATTCTGTTAAGCCGTGTTTTAATTTTACTACATAGTGTTGTGGCTCATCCGTAAAGACTGTCCCCCCACTTGGGTAATCATCAGAAACTAATTCATAGCCTTTAGCTGTATATGACTTGATATCAGCAGCAGTTGTATAATTTGACGGATCATCCGTTCCACCAGATAAATCTTTTTTAGTCAAAACTTGACCAGTTGTTTCATCAATGTAAGTAACATCAATGGTTCCTTGGTTACGTTTATAAACGACCTTTTTCTGAATATCTGCTGAATTGGCTGTAATTCCACTTATTGCATCAATTTTTAATTGGTCAGCTGTCTCTCCTTTAATTGTTGGCGAAACTACTTCTCCAAAACTATCACCATTTTGTGCTTGCCAGTCCCCATAAGTCTTTTCACCAGTTACTTGATTGGTTGTCACACTTCTTGTAAAATTCAATGGTGGAGCATTATAATCATCTGCTGCCTTGCTTCCATCTTCATAAACATATTGAATTGTTTCATTGACTTGTTTTTGCTCAGAACTTACAACTAATTTTTGTTTCAAATTAACAACATAGTGTTGAGCTGTATCCGTAAAGACTGTACCACCACTTGGATAATTATCCGAAACCAATTCATAACCTGCATCTGTATAAGATTTAATGGTGTCAGTTGTTGTGTAATTAGAAGAATCACCTGTTCCACCAGATAAATCTTTTTTACTTAAAGTCTGTCCCGTTGTTTGGTCAATATAAGTAACATCGATGGTTCCTTGATTTCGAGTATAAACATAGTTTACAGTTTGGTCATTGGCAGCATAGTTCCCCGAAGTTGCTGCTCCGTTTGATGCCTTAAAGGCATAACCTGGAATAGTCTTTTGACTTGTCACATATGGAGTATCAATATCTCCACTTGTTGTTTCTGACGGAGCAATCGTCTTTCCTTGTTCATCCACATAATTAGCAATAACAGTACCTTGAGCTACCGTATAAGTAAAATTAACATTACGCAGTTGTTGCAAATTCATTTGGGCACCAGTTGAGGCCGCAATTGAGAAAGACATCGCCTGATTTGTTCCAACAAAAGAAGAAACATCTTGCGTCCAAGTTTGACCACCATAAGTAACTGACATTACCTTCGTCGCACCATTATAACTCATTGTAAAGTCAACAAAATTATTATTTGATGGTTGAGGAATACCTTTAGCACTAGCACTTATTGTTTTAGCCTGTCCATTCAAACCATCAACAAAGGCTCCAAAAGGCTTACCAGAGAAAGTAGATGGGTCGGGTGTAAAGCTTGTTTCTCCTACGCCATTATAGTAAGTATCCAGCTTAAAACCAAATGCTCCATTAACACCACCAATACCAGCAGCTCCACCCGGTGCTCCTACTACACTTGTATCACCAGGATGAAAAAGGAAACCAACACCATCAGCTCCACCATTTTGCTGTGATTTATTCCCTAAGTTGATTTGTCCAGTAAAAGTAAAGTTTTGCGACATATCAACTTTTGTTTTCAGAGTTACATTTCCCGCTTGATTTCCAAGGTCAGGTGTTAGAGTTTGAGTATAGGTAGTTAAATCATAATCAAATCCAGCAGCAGAACCATTTCTCTGAAAATAATTTAGAAAATCTTTTGGATAGACTGTTATATCCCTGGAAGTAGCAGCATAAACTCTCTGTATTTTAAAAGAGTCGGGGAGGTTTGTTAAAACAACCCCGCCACCTGCCAGAAGCGTTAAAGTTCCCATAGTTAAAAGAGCACTCGATTTTTTATTCATTTCTTCATCTCCGTCATATTTGTAGATTGTTTGTTATAATTTTACTACAAAAAGTGGAAGATATCGGATATTTTGTCTTGTAAATATTACATCATTTAAATCCTATTATTTTTAAAAATAATGAAAACTGTATAATACCAACGTTTAAACGGTATTTTTTAATAAGTTTACAGAAATAACCATCTTTTACAAACAGGTTTATAAACTACACTTTCATTTCACGTAATTGTTTTACTACACGATTCATAAGTGACAATTTTTAATTATTTTCGTATATAATATATACATGGGAAAAATCACTGCAATAAAAAAATTAAAACGACTTTACCGCGTCGATTTATCTGGATTTGATGAAGAAAAAATATATCTTTCTGAGGATACAATTGTTCACTTTTTTCTAAATGTTGATAAAGAGCTCGATGATGCAGATTTAGAAGAGATTCAATCTTATGACCAATTTGCTCAAGGAAAATCACTAGCACTCTACTACATTTCCTTTAAAATGAGGACAAGTTCGGAAGTAAGAAAATATCTTAGTGAACACGAAATTGACAATACTGACCAAATTGACGAGGTCATAAATGCTCTTACAAAAAACAATCTAATTAATGATAAAGCCTACGCTGAAAATTTTATTGAAGGAAAAATTTCAATGGGAAGTGCTGGCCCCTATCAAATTAAACAGAAATTAATAACAAAGGGTATTGATCCCCTAATCATTGACCATGCACTTTCTAACATTTATGATGAGGAAAAACAAATAGATGTTGCCTACAAACTTGCCGAAAAAACAGACAGAACTTATGGCCAAAGATTGACCCTAAAACAGCTGAAAGATAAAATTATTCAAAACCTAATGAATAAAGGTTTTACGTATTCTATCTCTTCAATTGCTCTAGAATCACTTGAATTAGAAACAGATGAAGAAAATGAGACCCAACTTCTCTACACAGCACTAGAAAAAGTTTCCAAACGCTACAGTAAAAACTATGAGGGGTACGAGCGAAAGCAAAAAGTTACGCAGGCTTTGGCTAGAAAAGGTTTTTCATATGATGATATTAGTAGCGCATTGCGTGATTATACATTTCCAGAATAAATAAAAAAAGGCCCGAAAGGTCTTTTTTTATTTATTCATACATCACATCTCTTGAATCTCGTTAGCGAGATAAAAAAAAGAGGAGCCTTAGCTCCTCCAGTTCACTTGGCCACTCGCCTATCTCCCAGGGGGCAACCCCCAAGTACTTCCGCCGTAGATGGACTTAACTTCTGTGTTCGACATGGGAACAGGTGTATCTCCATCGCAATGATGACCAAATCATTAAATGTTACCTTGAACATTCAAAACTAAATAACAATTCTTCTAACTTTTAAACCATAAGCATATTATATTTGACTCTTTTGGTAAAGTCCTCGAGCGATTAGTACTGGTCCGCTCCAAGTCTCGCAACTCTTCCACTTCCAGCCTATCTACCAGATCATCTCTCTGGGCTCTTAATTCTTACGAATGGGTAATCTCATCTTGAGGTGGGCTTCGCACTTAGATGCTTTCAGCGCTTATCCCTTCCCTACATAGCTATCCAGCCGTGCTCCTGGCGGAACAACTGGTACACCAGCGGTAAGTCCATCCCGGTCCTCTCGTACTAAGGACAGATCCTCTCAAATTACCTACGCCCGCGACGGATAGGGACCGAACTGTCTCACGACGTTCTGAACCCAGCTCGCGTGCCGCTTTAATGGGCGAACAGCCCAACCCTTGGGACCGACTACAGCCCCAGGATGCGACGAGCCGACATCGAGGTGCCAAACCTCCCCGTCGATGTGAACTCTTGGGGGAGATAAGCCTGTTATCCCCAGGGTAGCTTTTATCCGTTGAGCGATGGCCCTTCCATGCGGTACCACCGGATCACTAAGTCCTAGTTTCCTACCTGCTCGAGTTGTAGCTCTCGCAGTCAAGCTGGCTTTTACCTTTACACTCTACGATTGATTTCCAACCAATCTGAGCCAACCTTTGAGCGCCTCCGTTACTCTTTAGGAGGCGACCGCCCCAGTCAAACTGTCCGTCAGACACTGTCTCCCTGGCCGATTATGCCAGCGGGTTAGAGTAACCATAAGTCAAGGGTAGTATCCCAACAACGCCTCAATAGAAACTAGCGTCCCTATTTCAATGGCTCCTACCTATCCTGTACATGACTTACAGGTACTCAATATCAAACTACAGTAAAGCTCCATGGGGTCTTTCCGTCCTGTCGCGGGTAACCTGCATCTTCACAGGTACTAAAATTTCACCGAGTCTCTCGTTGAGACAGTGCCCAAATCATTACGCCTTTCGTGCGGGTCGGAACTTACCCGACAAGGAATTTCGCTACCTTAGGACCGTTATAGTTACGGCCGCCGTTTACTGGGGCTTCAATTCATACCTTCGACTTACGTCTAAGCACTCCTCTTAACCTTCCAGCACCGGGCAGGCGTCACCCCCTATACATCACCTTGCGGTTTAGCAGAGAGCTGTGTTTTTGATAAACAGTTGCTTGGGCCTATTCACTGCGGCTGGCTTTTACACCAGCACCCCTTCTCCCGAAGTTACGGGGCTATTTTGCCGAGTTCCTTAACGAGAGTTCTCTCGATCACCTGAGGCTACTCGCCTCGACTACCTGTGTCGGTTTGCGGTACGGGTAGATATGACTTTACGCTAGAAGCTTTTCTTGGCAGTGTGACATCAGAGAGTTCGCAACCGTAGTTGCTTCCCCATCACAGCTCAATGTTAAAGAGAAATGCATTTGACACATCTCACACCTCACTGCTTAGACCAGAATCCATTAACTGGCATCTCTTAGCCTACTGCGTCCCTCCATCACGATCATATCTAGTACTGGAATATCAACCAGTTGTCCATCGACTACGCCTTTCGGCCTCGCCTTAGGTCCCGACTAACCCAGGGCGGACGAGCCTTCCCCTGGAAACCTTAGTCTTACGGTGGATAAGATTCTCACTTATCTTGCGCTACTCATACCGGCATTCTCACTTCTTAACGCTCCAGCACTCCTCACGGTATACCTTCATCGCGGTTAAGAACGCTCTCCTACCATTGATAAAATATCAATCCAAAGCTTCGGTAATATGTTTAGCCCCGGTACATTTTCGGCGCAGGGTCACTCGACTAGTGAGCTATTACGCACTCTTTGAATGATAGCTGCTTCTGAGCTAACATCCTAGTTGTCTATGCAACCCCACATCCTTTTCCACTTAACATATATTTTGGGACCTTAGCTGTTGGTCTGGGCTGTTTCCCTTTCGACTACGGATCTTAGCACTCGCAGTCTGACTGCCGAACATGTGTATTAGCATTCGGAGTTTATCTGAGATTGGTAATCCTAGACGGACCCCTCACCCAAACAGTGCTCTACCTCCAATACACTTACATTTCGACGCTAGCCCTAAAGCTATTTCGGAGAGAACCAGCTATCTCCCAGTTCGTTTGGAATTTCTCCGCTATCCACAAGTCATCCAAACACTTTTCAACGTGTCCTGGTTCGGGCCTCCAGTGCGTCTTACCACACCTTCACCCTGCTCATGGATAGGTCACTAGGTTTCGGGTCTACATCATGATACTAAGTCGCCCTATTCAGACTCGGTTTCCCTACGGCTCCGTCTCTTCAACTTAACCTCGCATCATAACGTAACTCGCCGGTTCATTCTACAAAAGGCACGCTCTCACCCATTAACGGGCTCGAACTTCTTGTAGGCACACGGTTTCAGGTGCTATTTCACTCCCCTCTCGGGGTTCTTTTCACCTTTCCCTCACGGTACTGGTTCACTATCGGTCACTAAGGAGTATTTAGGGTTGGGAGATGGTCCTCCCGGATTCAAACTGGATTTCGCGTGTCCAGCCCTACTCAGGATACTGCTAGGTATAAGCGCTATTTCGTCTACGGGATTATTACCCTCTTTGATTAACCTTCCCAGGTTATTCGACTATAATGCTTAAGTCCACGTTGCAGTCCTACAACCCCAAGAAGCAAGCTTCTTGGTTTGCCCTTCTTCGCGTTCGCTCGCCGCTACTTACGAAATCGTTTTTACTTTCTCTTCCTGCAGGTACTTAGATGTTTCAGTTCTCTGCGTTACCTTTACATGAGCTATGTATTCACTCATGAATAACTGCTAGTAGCAGCTGGGTTTCCCCATTCGGAGACCTAGGGATCAATGCGTACTTACTGCTCCCCCTAGAATATCGTCGTTAGTCACGTCCTTCATCGGCTCTTAGTGCCAAGGCATCCACCGTGCGCCCTTATTAACTTTGCCATGATGATTTATAATCATCGTTTTTCAAGTATAAGTTTGTAAATTCTTTAAAATTCACAGCTTTTGGTTTATTTATCGTTATTAGATATTGTTATTTAGTTTTCAATGTTCAAGTGATTTTAACGTCTTGTCTGACAATGGAGCCTAGCGGGATCGAACCGCTGACCTCCTGCGTGCAAAGCAGGCGCTCTCCCAGCTGAGCTAAGGCCCCACAATCAAGAAGTTGATTCTTGCTTAGGTTTATGACTAAACCCCTCAAAACTGAATAAAGTTGAATGCTCACGTCTTTGTATATATTCCTTAGAAAGGAGGTGATCCAGCCGCACCTTCCGATACGGCTACCTTGTTACGACTTCACCCCAGTCATCGGTCTTACCTTAGGAAGCGCCCTCCTTGCGGTTAGGCAACCTACTTCGGGTACTCCCAACTCCCGTGGTGTGACGGGCGGTGTGTACAAGGCCCGGGAACGTATTCACCGCGGCGTGCTGATCCGCGATTACTAGCGATTCCGACTTCATGTAGGCGAGTTGCAGCCTACAATCCGAACTGAGAATGGTTTTAAGAGATTAGCTAAACATCACTGTCTCGCGACTCGTTGTACCATCCATTGTAGCACGTGTGTAGCCCAGGTCATAAGGGGCATGATGATTTGACGTCATCCCCACCTTCCTCCGGTTTATCACCGGCAGTCTCGTTAGAGTGCCCAACTTAATGATGGCAACTAACAATAGGGGTTGCGCTCGTTGCGGGACTTAACCCAACATCTCACGACACGAGCTGACGACAACCATGCACCACCTGTATCCCGTGTCCCGAAGGAACTTCCTATCTCTAGGAATAGCACGAGTATGTCAAGACCTGGTAAGGTTCTTCGCGTTGCTTCGAATTAAACCACATGCTCCACCGCTTGTGCGGGCCCCCGTCAATTCCTTTGAGTTTCAACCTTGCGGTCGTACTCCCCAGGCGGAGTGCTTATTGCGTTAGCTGCGATACAGAGAACTTATAGCTCCCTACATCTAGCACTCATCGTTTACGGCGTGGACTACCAGGGTATCTAATCCTGTTTGCTCCCCACGCTTTCGAGCCTCAGTGTCAGTTACAGGCCAGAGAGCCGCTTTCGCCACCGGTGTTCCTCCATATATCTACGCATTTCACCGCTACACATGGAATTCCACTCTCCTCTCCTGCACTCAAGTCTACCAGTTTCCAATGCATACAATGGTTGAGCCACTGCCTTTTACACCAGACTTAATAAACCACCTGCGCTCGCTTTACGCCCAATAAATCCGGACAACGCTCGGGACCTACGTATTACCGCGGCTGCTGGCACGTAGTTAGCCGTCCCTTTCTGGGTAGTTACCGTCACTTGATGAGCTTTCCACTCTCACCAACGTTCTTCTCTACCAACAGAGTTTTACGATCCGAAAACCTTCTTCACTCACGCGGCGTTGCTCGGTCAGACTTTCGTCCATTGCCGAAGATTCCCTACTGCTGCCTCCCGTAGGAGTTTGGGCCGTGTCTCAGTCCCAATGTGGCCGATCACCCTCTCAGGTCGGCTATGTATCATCGCCTTGGTGAGCCTTTACCTCACCAACTAGCTAATACAACGCGGGATCATCTTTGAGTGATGCAATTGCATCTTTCAAACTTAAAACTTGTGTTTAAAGTTTTTATGCGGTATTAGCATTCGTTTCCAAATGTTGTCCCCCGCTCAAAGGCAGATTCCCCACGCGTTACTCACCCGTTCGCTGCTCATCCAGTTGGTACAAGTACCAACCTTCAGCGCTCAACTTGCATGTATTAGGCACGCCGCCAGCGTTCGTCCTGAGCCAGGATCAAACTCTCAAATAAAGTATTTAAGTCACCGAAGTGACTGGCTTGTCTTTCATTATTGATTGACAGATTTTTGATGTATCTTACTACATCACATGAGTCATTCTTCTTTATTCAGTTTTCAATGGTCTAGCTTATCGCTTCAAGACCCTCGTCTCTTGCGACAACTATTATATTCTATCAAACCTACCTAATCTTGTCAAGAATTAACTGTGGCTTTTACGACTTTTTTTATCTTACGTTCGCTTTTTCCCTCTCCTGTATTCGCTTTATTTCTTGCCACCACTAGCTTTGGCAAATTAAAAAAATTAGTCAAAATTGACTTATTTTTTTATTAATGTACCCAGATACTCATCAACATGACCATTCCTAAACCTACAACTGCGATAATCGTTTCTAGTACTGTCCAAGTTTTTAATGTTTGTTTGACATCTAAATCAAAGTATTCTTTAAACATCCAGAATCCTGCATCGTTAACATGAGATGCGGCAATTGAACCTGCCCCTATTGCCAAAACCATTAGTGCGGCTGTATTTGGAGAAGCTGATGCAAGCATTGGTTGAACTAAACCTGCTGCTGTTAAAGCGGCCACGGTTGCAGAACCTAGGGCTACACGTAGAATGACGGTAATAATCCAAGCAAGCAACAATGGCGAAAGTGGTGAATCTTTAAACATATTGGCGATTTGGACTGATATCCCTCCATCAATAAGAATTTGTTTAAGGGCTGCTCCACCACCGATAACTAACAAAAGCATCGCAATTGACTTAACTGAATCTGCAATTGATACTGCAATTTCTGAATTTTTCTTACGTTGCATCCAACCCATAGTAACTAAGGCAAATAGTAGTGAAATAATCATCGCCGATACGGGATTACCAATAAACATCATCACATTTTCAACAAAACTTGATGGGTAAGTAGTGGTCGTTACTACCTTCCCTGCTTTCATTGCACTTGTTGTTACTGCGGCAAAGGGTTTCCCATCATTAGTCGCGATAGAATAAATGGTGCTGATTGCCATTAAGATTACTGGCATTAATGCTGTCAAGATAGAAATTCCAAATCCTGGAGTTTCTTCTAATTTCCATTCTTTGATTTCACCAAAGGCGGATAGTTTATTTTTTACAACAAAGGCCTCTGGGACCCATTTTTTAGCAATTTTTGTGAAAACTGGGCCTGCGATAATGACTGTTGGAATTGCTGCAATAATTCCGTAAAGGAGAACAGTTCCAGGATTTGCGCCTAGTACACCGGCAATTGCAATTGGTGCTGGATGGGGAGGTAAGAATCCGTGAGTTACTGAAAGTCCTGCTGCCATTGGAATTCCGAGGTAAATCAAGGGAACACTTGCTTCTAAGGCGACGGCAAAGACAATCGGAATCAAGAGAACCATCCCAACTTCAAAGAAGAGGGCAATCCCAATAATAAAGCTGGCAACCATAATTGCCCATTGAATTCTTTTTTTACCAAAACTGTTAATAAGCGTTTTTGAGATACGATAGGCTCCACCAGCATCAGCAATTAGTCTTCCAAGCATTGCTCCAAAACCAAAAACGATTGCTAACTCTCCTAATGAGCCTCCGATTCCGTTTTGGATTGAAACAGGGATTTGACCGAGTGGCATTCCAAGTCCTAACCCAACTAAAACCGCTACGACAATCAAGGACACAAAAGTGTTAATTTTAAATTTGATAATCATCAGGAGGAGGATTAAGACCCCAATTAAAAGTACAAGTAAATCAATCATATATTTTTTCCTTTCAAAAAATATTGAATATACTGTGTAAGCACGATTGCTGGCGCTTACAATTTGCTTTTAAAAATTAACTCAATACTTTTTTGTGATATGTGGAAGTATTGAGTCTTTAAAGAATATAAGTTTATTTTTCTTCTTTAAATTTTCTTTGGAAATTGGCAATATTTTCATATTCTGCCAAGAGAGAGCGAGAAAGTCGGATAAATATTGGACTAATTTCTCGGTAAATTTCGAAATTTTTTGGATTGGGTTGGTAGGTTTCGTTTGTTCCTACCATCGTTTCGATTTCGCTGATATCTTCAATTAGGCCGAGGGCTTTTTCAGCCATAATAATGGCGGCTAAACAGCCAGCTTCTCGGCTCTCTGGCACATTGATTGGTTGTTCAAAAATATCTGCTAGAATTTGTGTCCAGAGTTCAGAGCTTGTAAATCCTCCTGTCGCTTGAATCATATTTAGGTCACCTACTACTTCAACAAGGCTAAGCGCAACCATATAAATATTGAAGATAACCCCTTCAAGAACAGATCTGGCCATATGACTACGATTATGTCCGTAGTTTAGGCCAAAAAATGAACCTCTGGCATTGGCATCCCAAATCGGTGCTCGCTCGCCTCCAAGATAGGGGTGGAAAAGCAATCCATCAGCGCCCGGGGAAATGTTTGCTGCAAGTTCCGTGACTTCATCAAAAGAAATTTTTCCATCAAAAATTTGGTCACGAGCCCAACGGAAAACATCTCCACCAGAGTTTACGGGACCACCGACTACCCAATGCTCTTTGTCTAATGCATAGGTAAATGTGCGTCCTTTTTCATCTGTTTTAGGTTTGTCAGTAACTACTCGAATCGCACCAGATGTTCCAATTGTGATGGCTGCAACACCCGGTTTAATCGCATTTACTCCTAAATTTGACAACGGACCATCGGCTGCACCCCAAATAAATTTGGTGCTGCTTTGAATTCCCATTTTCTTGGCATATTCGTGAGGAAGGTTTTCTTCTATCTCATAGGGTTCTACTACTTTAGGCAATTGACTTTCTTTGATCCCAGTCATCTCTAGTGCTTCTTTATCCCAATGAAGTTCAAATATATTGAAGATACCTGTACCTGTTGCGGTTGATAAATCCATTTTATTTGTTCCAAAAAGTCGTTGGAAAATGTATCCTTTAAGTTCCAAATAGTGGGCTGCTTTTTGATAAATGTCTGGATGTTCAGCTTCTAACCAGATAAATTTAGATAAAGGAGCCATTGGATGAAGAGGCGTTCCGGTTCTTCGATAAATATCAAAACCATTTTTAGAGGCTTTAATTTGTTCGGTGTATTTTACTGCTCTTGTATCAGCCCAAGTGATTAATCTTGTAAGTGGCTGCCAATTTTCGTCAAAAGCAATTAGTGAGTGCATTTGTGTACTAAATGAAACGGCTAAAAGTTCGTCTTCATCTTCTAAGTTAATTGAAACTTCCCTGATTGTCACTAAAACTGCTTCAAAAATTTCTTCAAGAGATTCTTCTGCCATCCCACTAGCATCACGATAGAGGGGATAGGCTTGGCTACTACTTGCAACTATTTTTCCATTTTTCTCAAAAAGCACTGCCTTAGTTGCTGTGGTTCCTAAATCGACGCCTATTAAATATTGCATTTAGGCTCCTTTTCTTCTATATATTTACTGACAGACTTTAAAATTCTTTCATCATCAGTAGTTTTTTACTGACAGAAGTTTTTTGTCCTAGTTAGCTTACGCTTCTCATCTGTCAGTAAATTATTTTTGTTCTACGTCATGTCCGCCAAAGCCATTGCGCAAAGCGGCAACTACTTTTCCGGTCATGGTATCTTCTTGTAATGAGCGTTGACGCATCATTAGTGACAAGGCAATAACTGGGGCAGGAACGCCTAAGTTCAAGCTTTCTTCAACGGTCCATTTTCCTTCTCCTGAAGATTGAACATGACCGATAATTTGGTCTAGTTTAGGGTCTTTTGAAAATTGTTCTTGAGCAAGCTCCATCAACCAGCTTCGGATTACTGAACCATGATTCCATAATTTTGCAACGGATTCATAGTCATAATCAAATGGTGACTCTTCTAAAATTTCAAATCCTTCAGCAATCGCTTGCATCATCCCATATTCAATTCCATTATGAATCATTTTCAAGTAATGACCACTGCCAAGTTTCCCTGTATAGAGGTAGCCATCTTCCATTGAGATTGCTTTGAAGATTGGTTCTATGATTGTCCAAGATTTTTCATCATCTCCACCAATCATAAAATTCCCGCCTTGACGAGCTCCAGCCATTCCACCAGAGGTTCCAACATCAAAAAATTTAATTCCTTTTTCTGTCAGTAATTTATTTTGTTCTAAATTATCTTTGTAATTAGAATTTCCACCGTCTATCAGAATATCTCCAGCTGACAACTTTTCAGAGAGCATTTCAATCGTTGAATTTGTAGGAGTTCCTGCCGGAAGCATCAACCAAACAATTTTGCTTGCTGGCAATTCTGTCAGTAAATTTTCAATTGTGCTGACAGCGGTAATTTTGTCTGAGTAATCCTTAGCTTCCTCTACCGCTTTTGTATTTAGATCGTAAGCAACAACTTCAATCTCATGGTCAACGGCATTTTTCACAAGATTCATTCCCATTTTCCCTAAACCAATCATACCAAATTTCATCATTTTTTCCTCCGTGGCATCGCTTTCATTTTATAACTTTAGTATAAGTAATTTTTTTCATTTGTCAACAATATTTTTTGTAAAATATTTTCTGATTTGTCAAAAAAATTTCAAGTTAGGAGTTTGGAATTTTTGAGAAATCGAGAAATCTTGAGTATCACTACTTATAACACGCTATAGCGAACTCCCTAGATACCTTATTACTCCGCTCTAGGTGTAACAACTAGCATATCTGTAAGTCAGTAAACTGATAACAGCTATCCTACGCATCGTTCGGTCCCAATAAAATGATAGCCAGTACATGAAACATTGTTTCGTGTTACTGGCTATGATATAATGTAGTCAATTAGAAGGAGGCTTGATATGTCGCGTACTTTAATCAGCCGAATCCGAAGTTATTATGATAACCTCAGTAAATCAGATCAGGCAATTTCTGACTATTTAATTGCGAATATTGATAGTGCAGCGAGGCTTTCAATTCAGGAATTTGCTCAAAAAACTCATGTCTCTACGGCTACAATTTCCAGATTTTCTAAAAAAATCGGCTTTAATTCCTTCCAAGAATTAAAACTCGCCATTCATGCCACTGACTCGACACGAAATGATGAATTTTTTAGCGAACTTTCACCAACTGACGATTACAAAGAAATACTGACAAAAAACTTCAACGGCAATATTTCATCATTAAATTCTACATTAAACCTTATCACTAACAGACAACTTGACCAAACCATGGAAATTTTGCTCAATGCCAGCACTTGCGGTTTTTTTGGTTTGGGTGGTTCAAACGCTGTTGCATTGATTGCTTTTCATAAATTTTTGAGAATGCCTTTGCACTGCGTTTATCATCAGGATTTTCATTTTCAACAAATGCAAGCTGCAAAATTAACGAGCGACGATTGTGCTTTTGTTATTTCACATACAGGAAAAAACAGAGATACAATGCACTTGGTTGAAATTTTGAAGAGTCGCGGGGTTCCAATTATTGCATTGACTTCTTTTGCGAGTTCACCTTTAGCCAAAGTGGCCGATGTTGCGCTAATTTCAATTTCCGAAGAAATTTCATTTCGACCTGAAGCCGTTGCTTCCACAGTTTCTCAAATTAGTTTGCTTGATGCCTTGTTTATGATGTACGGAATGAAAATGAAAAATGTTTCTGAAGGGACTTTATCTGAAATCCGAAAAGTCATTCGAGATTCCCGTATTTCCTAGAATTTATCCATTTATCTTATAGAAAGGATGTGATTTTATGGCATTTTCTAACACTAGACGACGCTACGCAAGTTTTGATACTGTTGCGTCAATTCCCGGAGAAGTCATTGATGCCTTTTGGTTTATTATTGACCATCACCTCAAGGGCGTTTTTCCACTAGAAACAATTATCAACTTTGACTTGGTTAATTCGGGTAATTTACTTTCTATTCGTTTTTCTCAAGACAATAGTCCAACAACCATCCTCGTTGATTTTGGCTACCCTTTTAATCCTGAATGGCCTCTACACTACCGAGCCGTTGATAATATGGGACGCGAAACGATCATGACTGCAAGAGAAATGTAATGACAGAATTTTTAACAAAGCTGTCAGTAAATTTTTAAATAAAAAAATAAAAAAATCTGTCAAAATTACTGACAGATTTTTTTAGATGTAGTAATACACAATTTCTGGAGGCACCCCAAAACGAATAGGTAAGAAAGTCAAACCAATTCCACGATTAACATACAATTTTGTTCGGTCATTGAGCTGATACAAACCAGCATCAGCACTACTTGACCCCTTATTGCGTAAACGCCAATTTCCTATCCGAATTTGCCCTCCGTGACTATGACCAGAAAGAATTAAATCAAATTCCTTAATTGTTTCCATGTCTAAAATAGTATCCGGTTCGTGAAGGGCTAAAAGCGAAAATGTTGCATCAATAGGCTCAAGTTCAAAATCAGGCCGTCCCTCCCGCCAGTCATCAACCCCAGAAATAGATAAATTCTCTTTGACAACTGATGAATTTTTCAACAGAACAAAACCAGCTTTTTCTAGAAACTCTTCAACAAACCTTGACGATTTTTCATCATCAAAATCATGATTACCAAGTATCGCAAATTTCCCAAGAGGAGCTTTAAGTTCTGACAATATCGTCAGTAAATCAGTCCAATCTCGATTTTTTGCCCAAGCAACCTTATCAAATAAATCTCCAGAAAAAATAATTAAATCTGGCTGTTCATTAGCAATATTTCGAGCAAATTTTTTAAAACGACGACTAGTCGTGTGCCAAGCAAAGTGGGTATCGGTAAAATGAGCAATTTTTAAATTTTGTTTTTGAGCGATTTTTACATGTCTCACTTTCATCAAATGAGGCTCTATAAAAATTCCATAAATTAACAAACTTAAGAGCACTGCTCCTATTATCAATTCAATCATTTGTCCATTTTATCATAAATTCACTGACAAAAACATAGTATTAATCAAAAATACTTGATGAAGTTATCAATCTATTCTCTTTTTCTGACAAATTTCTGGTCAGTAAATTCGGACGAAACCGAGCATTCTGTCAGTAAATATCAACTCTATTTGTCAAATTTTTATACAAAAAAAGACTACCGAAGCAGCCTTTCATTTATTAGTTTTGGTCTTCAGCTACGAATGGAAGCAAAGCCATTACGCGCGCGCGTTTGATTGCGTTAACCACTTTACGTTGGTTTTTAGCAGATGTACCAGTCACGCGACGTGGCAAGATTTTACCACGTTCTGAGATGAAACGTTTCAAAAGTTCAGTGTCTTTGTAGTCAACGACTTCGATTTTGTTTGCAGCGATGAAGTCAACTTTTTTACGGCGTTTGAAGCCGCCACGACGTTGTTGTGCCATTTTATTTCTCCTTATATTATTTTTAGATGTCTGTTTAAAGTTTCCTTAGGATTACGACGTTATTATGAAAAGCCGATTCTGCTTTTCATAATAACTAGTAAGAGGGTTAGGAAATCCGCCATAGCGGTTTCCGTGAAATAATTAGGCGCTTTAGCGTCAATTATTTTACCCTATTAGAATGGAAGGTCATCATCCGAAATTTCCATCGGTGAGCTACCAAACGGATCAGCATCACGACCGAAATTCGGTGTTGCATTATTGTTATTCGTTTGTGGACGTGGAGTATTATTTGTAGATTGGCTAGGTGCAGAATATGAACCAGCAGAAGCTCCGCCTCCCATACCTTCACGAGCAGATCTACTTTCCAACATTTGGAAACTGTCAGCCACAACCTCAGTCACATAAACGCGTTGACCTTGTTGATTTTCATAGTTACGTGTTTGAATTCGACCAGTTACCCCAATCAAAGCTCCTTTTTTAGCCCAATTCGCCAAATTCTCAGCTTGTTGGCGCCAAATAACGCAGTTAATGAAATCAGCCTCACGTTCGCCATTCGCATTTTTAAATTGACGGTTTACAGCCAATGAAAATGTTGCGACAGCTTGATTTTGAGGGGTGTATCGAAGTTCAGGATCGCGAGTAATGCGTCCTACTAATACAACATTGTTAATCATGATGAACTTCTCCTTAGAAATGAAAGCTCTTAAGCTTCAACTTTAACGATCATATGACGAAGAATGTCAAGGTTGATCTTAGCAAGACGGTCAAATTCGCTCAAAGCTTCTGAAGTTGTTTCAGCTTCAAAAGTTGCGATGTGGTAGATACCTTCGCGGAAATCATTGATTTCGTAAGCAAGTTTACGTTTTTCCCAGTCTTTAGACTCAAGATTTGCAGCACCGTTGTCAGTCAAGATTCCATCGAAACGTTCAACGAGGGCAGCTTTTGCTTCTTCATCAATGTTTGGGCGAATAATATAAAGAATTTCGTATTTAGTCATTGATTTTTCCTCCTTTTGGACTAATGACGCAGGTTGAGTCCTGCGTAAGTTGTGAGTTTTTCCCACAGAGTTATATTCTATCACTTTTTTCTATTTTTAGCAAGAATACATTTAAACTTTCCCTCAGCAAAGAGAACTATTTTAAAATAAAAAATACCAACTAAAGAGAGTTGGCATAATTTATCTCATTCTCAGCCCAAAAAGGCTTTAAACATTGCATAAATAAGAAGGATAATCCCTAACACAATCCGATATTTCCCAAAGAAAGTAAAATCGTGTTTTTTCACATAATCGGTCAAGAACTTGATGGCAACCATTGATACCCCAAAGGCAACTATACAAGCTACTAACAAGACCCCAAATTGTTCAAAACTTAAAGAATTCCCATTTTTGAAAAAGTGAAGTATTTTGATGAAACTAGCTCCAAACATAACTGGAATACCCAAGAAAAAGGTAAATTCTGCGGCAACTTCACGACTTACACCAATTAATAAAGCACCGACAATTGTCGCACCTGAACGCGATGTCCCTGGAAGTAAAGAAAGCACTTGGAATAATCCAATATAAAGAGCGGCACGATAAGGCAAACGGTCAATATTCATTACGGAAAATTCATGGTTTGGTACCCACCGACGCTCAATGACAATAAATGCTACCCCATAAATAATTAACATGAAGGCAACAGGAACAAAATGGTAAAAATGTTTGTCCAACCAGTCATTAAGTGGTAAACCAATAATCGCTGCTGGTAAAGCCGCAATCAAAACTTTCAACCACAAACGCCAAGTTAATTGAATTTCACGTGGTGTTTTTTGTTTGTCAGCTGGATTTAACTTATTAAATGGATTCAGTTTATGAAAATAAAGAACAACAACTGACAAAATTGCTCCTAGCTGAATCACAACATCAAACATTTCTTTAAAAGCTGCTGATTGATTAAGACGAATAAATTCATCAGCGATAATCAAATGCCCTGTTGAGGAAATAGGTAACCACTCAGTGATTCCTTCAATAATACCTAAAATAATGGCACGAATAAAATCCATATTTTGCTCCTAGAAAATTTCAGTAAAAAGACTGATTTTTATTGACTGACATAGCAGTCCTATCCTCATAAGTATATCATAAATGACAAATGAATAAACTTACAAAGAAAGTGATTATTTGTAATTAATTTTACATTCTCTTCCTTGACATCATCTTAAAATTGCGCTAGAATTACAAATAACACATCGATAGAGGTCGCAACTGATATGAATCTACGCCGAGTTGGAGCACAACAAAGACGCGTATTTAGAGGAGGAGAGGTTGCCGAAAGAATTTTGTTGCTCAGCAAGGTTCTTGGGCTAGTGAGGAAAACTCACTAGACTGTCGCAAATGGTTAATAACCATGCGGAGGGCTATTCGTTCAAGAAAATTTTTAAAATTTTGTCGGACCTTTAGCAATCTATTCTATCTAGTAGGATTGCTTTTTTTGTTTTTCTCAGACTTTTCTAAACTAAACAGGAGTAAGGTTGAGTCTGAGTCAAACAAGTCGGTGTAGAATAAATTTTATTAGGGAGAGAATTTTGGAAAATTCTTCAAACTCAACTACTGAGACGCAAGTAAAACGCGGCTTAAAATCACGTCATGTTTCCATGATTGCCCTTGGCGGAACAATCGGAACTGGATTGTTTCTGACTTCAGGCGATGTCATTCACACGGCAGGACCATTTGGTGCACTGACTGCCTATGTTCTTATCGGAGCAATGGTTTACTTCCTCATGACATCACTTGGTGAAATGGCCACTTATTTACCCACTTCTGGTTCTTTTTCAGACTATGGAACACGTTATGTTGACCCAGCTTTTGGTTTTGCTCTAGGTTGGAATTATTGGTTAAACTGGGCAATTACCGTAGCGGTTGATTTAACAGCCGTTGCCCTTTGTATCAAATTTTGGTTACCAGATGTTCCAAGTTGGATTTTTTCACTGATTGCCTTAATTATTGTCTTTGCAATCAATGCCTTATCAGTTAAAACTTTTGGCGAAACTGAATATTGGTTGTCAGCCATTAAAATTACTGTTGTTGTTTTATTCTTGATTATTGGTTTCTTATCTATTTTTGGAATTATGGGCGGTCATATTGACGTCGCTAAAAATCTTTCAGTTGGTAATCATGGTTTTGTCGGAGGACTTGGTAGTTTCACTACCGGCGGAGGGATTCTCGGCGTACTCTTAGTCGCTGGTTTCTCTTTCCAAGGAACAGAATTGCTCGGCATTACAGCTGGTGAAGCTGAAAATCCTGAAAAATCAATTCCTAAAGCTATGAACTCTATCTTCTGGCGTATTCTTGTCTTTTATATCTTATCCATCTTCGTGATGGCGGCTATCATTCCATTTACTGACCCCCACTTAGTTGGAGGAGATTCAGCTGCTCAAAGCCCTTTCACAATTGTATTTGAACGTGTTGGTCTCTCTATTGCAGCTTCTATCATGAACGCCGTTGTTTTAACTTCTGTCGTTTCAGCAGCAAACTCTGGAATGTATGCCTCTACTCGGATGCTTTATTCACTAGCTAAAGATGGTGGCGCACCAAAGATTTTCTCAAAAACTTCAAAAAACGGGATTCCTTTCATTGCTTTATTAGCTACAACTGCTGTTGCTTTACTCACATTCTTGACATCAATTTACGGAGTTAGCTTCTTTACATTCCTTGTCTCAGCCTCTGGTTTAACAGGATTTATTGCTTGGATTGGGATTGCAATTAGCCACTTCCGTTTCCGCCGCGCCTATGTCGCTCAAGGAAAAGATGTTAAAAAATTACCTTATCATGCAAAACTATTCCCATTCGGTCCAATCTTAGCCTTAATTATGACCGTTTTAGTCACACTCGGCCAAGACCCAATGCTTCTTTTTGGTAAAACTTGGGTGCAAGGCGTCATCATGTATGCCGCAATTCCACTCTTCTTCATCCTTTACTTGGGTTATAAATTTAAAAACAAAACGAAACTTATCCCCCTTAAAGAGGTTGATTTAAGTCGTCATAAAGATTAAAAAAGTCGCTCAATGAGCGGCTTTTTTATTAGTTTAATCATTAATTTCGACTACTTTTTCACCAAAGAGTTCTTTAGCTAAGTTTACCGTTTCATCCGGCTCTTTTTCATCTTCTTCATCTTCTTGAACATTTTCAGATTTTAAATTAGAAACATATTCCGCTCGAACTTCTTGCCAGTCTTGTTCAGCAAGAGAGATAATTTCTGGCGCAAATCCAACAATTGAACTCAAGAGATTCCCACAAAAAAGTTGCAATTCTTCATTTTCACTGACTCTTTTAGCAAGATTCTCATGAGGAAAAGTAACCACAAGGAAATTTTCTGACGCAGCGACAGGCGCTGTATTATTAAGTAAAGCTCGGTCTGCCGGTTTAGTTACCGAAGCAACAAGTTCTGGCCACGCACTTAGAGCAGCTTTTCTAGCTTCATTTGTCGCCTCAGCCAAAGCTTTATAAATTAAATCTTTGTTAATTTGGCGTTTTTTAGACGCTATTGGTTTCGGACTGGCTTTAACTTTTTCTGTCAGTAAATTATTTTGTGAATCTGAATTTACCCGAATTTGACCAGCTGAAATTTGAGCTTTCAATTGATTAATTTCGGTTTTTAAAGTAGCAATTTCGGCTGTCAGCTGATTAGGGATTTCTCCTTGCGGAGCTGTCAGTAAATTATTTTGTCCAATTTCAGCCAAACGCATGGTCATGACGTCTGCCGCAATTTTTGTTTGAGTCGTTTCCTTTATCGTTTTCAAACTTTCAATTGCAATATCAATCCATGAAAAAATTTGACCCCGGTCATACTGAGAATTTTTATCCAAGAGTAAATCCCGAAGGTATGCTAATAAATCTTCCGTAAATCGAAGCATATTTTTTCCTTCAGCAAAAATCTTATCAAGTTCCATCAGCGCTTTTGCTTCATCGTGCTCAAAAAGTGCTGCAACATATGTTACTAAAGCATCTGCAGCAATCGACCCTGTGACAAGTAGTGCATCATTTTCTTCTAATTTTCCTGATGAAAACGATAAGGCTTGGTCTAATAAAGAGAGGGCATCACGCATTCCACCTTCAGCTGCTTTAGCAATAACATCGAGTGCTTTACCGTCGAATTCAAGTCCTTCATCAGCCATTATTTTTGCTAAATAAGTCCGAATGTCTCCTGTTGTGATTGATTTAAAAGCAAAACGTTGAACACGCGAGATAATGGTTGCTGGAATTTTTTGTAATTCAGTAGTAGCCAAGACGAAAACAACATTTTCTGTAGGTTCTTCAAGTGTTTTCAAAAGTGCATTAAAAGCCCCTGTTGAAAGCATATGCACTTCATCAATAATATAAACCTTGTAAGTGGCTTGACTAGCTGCATAAGTTGATTTATCTCGAATTTCTCGAATTTCATCAACCCCATTATTTGATGCCGCATCAAGTTCAATGACATCATCTAAGCTTCCTTTAGTGATTGAGTCGCAAATAAAGCAATTATTGCAGGGCTCTCCATCCACTTGATTAGGACAATTTATTGCCTTAGCAAAAATTTTAGCTGCTGAGGTTTTCCCTGTCCCTCTTGGACCAGAAAAAAGATAAGCATGTGAAATTTGATGATTGACAATCGCATTTTTTAATGTTGTTGCTACAACTTCTTGCCCCACCATTTCATCAAATCTTTGACTTCGATATTTTCTATATAATGCTTGATATGCCATTTTTCTCTTCCAATTTTTTACTTAGTATTCTTTTCATATCCGCTTGTTTCAATAGAAATCTTGCCCAAGACTATAGTTTAAGTCTTTTAAAATTTCAGTTGAAGCATCACGTGATTGAATCAATTCATCAATATCTTGTGATTGATAATTTCTGAGAGCCTGTCTGAGGGCGAACATTCTTGCTCGATTAATCGTTGCCTCATCTGCTTCGGTTGCCGCAAAAAATATTTTACGTGCTTTTTCATCAAAAATCGTCCAAGCGATTGCTAAATCAAAAGCTGGATCACCAATAACAGCTTTGTCAGAAATTTTGACATTAACTAACTTTCCGTCAGTAACTTTTAAATTTTGCGTAAGCAATTCTCCCAAAACCCAAACAGGTTTCTTGGACCATTTTGTTTTTGCTGCAAAATCAAATTTTTCTTGCAAAAGGTCAACAGGAACAACTTTTTGATAGACTTTCAAAAGTTCTATCATCTCAGCTTCAAAGAAAATCAAATCAGAACCAGCAAAAGCATTTTCAAAACTAGGTGACTTTGCATCTGTTGTTGGTAGCCGATGTAATTGATAGAGAAAACTTCCTAATTCTTGCGCAAATTCACGAACATCTCCAATATTACCTGGATTTACAGATGTTCCTTCTTTTTCCCCAAAACGGTCAGCAATAAATTTTTTTACTATTTCACTCATTTTTTCTCCGATACCCTTTAAAATTTTGATTTAACCTACTTCAAAAAATTTAAAATCAGTCATTTCACATAAAATGTTAGCAAATTCTTCAAGATATTTTTGGTCGATTTCATCGTAAAAACCAATTTCTGAACTGTCTAAGTCAAGAACCCCAACTAATTTACCGTCTTTAACCATTGGAACAACAATTTCAGACATTGCTCGACCGTCACAAGAAATATAATTTTTGTGTTTCTTTACATTTTCAACAATAATGGTTTGGCGATTTTGAGCTGATTCCCCACAAACCCCTTTGCCCATTATAATTTCAACGCAAGATACAGACCCTTGAAATGGCCCTAAAATTAATTTTTCACCGTTGTAGAGGTAGAAACCTGTATAAACTTGCTCAGGCAAAAAGCTCCAAAGCAAACTACTTGCATTGGCTAAGTTTGAAAGTGTATAATTTTGTTCACTAAGAAGCGCTTTTAGTTGCAAATTAAGTAACTCATAACCTTCGATTTTTTCTTCTTTATTCATCTTGTTGCTCCTCAAAAATAATATAATCCATTATATCATTTTTTAAAGGCAAATTTTAGATTAGTTTTGATATAAGCATCACTGCTTCTACTACGCTGTCCGTTTTGACTAACTGCTGAAGCAACTGCCAAAAAGGCAACACGCTAAAGCGTGAATGCGCAGACGAAAAGGTGAAAAGTTATGCTTTTCTAATCTGCACCCTGAAAGCTCCCTTTTCAGTCGCTTCCAGATATGGCGTCCTTCGCCTTGCCAGCTTGCTGGCTTAGAGTGAGCCCTTTTGTCCGTTGCTTTAGCAATGCTGACAAAAGGGACACCTGTGATATGGACAACGAAGTGAAACGAAGTTTACTTCTCTACGCTACGTTGTCCGCTCTCGTTATGTTGCTAAAGCAACATAACGAGCCGCACTCACTTGGTGGGAAATTATCGTTCTCGCTGAGTTCGGTCATAAATGAGAGAAAGAAGTCAGCAACATGAAACGTTGTTTCGTGTTGCTAGCTATGATATAATAAAAACCATGAATAAACTAGAAGAACTCCGGAATAACATTGACCAAGTGGACCAAGAAATCGTTCAACTTCTTGAAAAACGTATGACAATTGTTCAAGAAATTAGCCAAGAAAAACAAGCACAAAAAATTACTATTTTAGATAACTCTCGCGAACAAGCCGTATTAGATTTGGCTCGCCAAAATATTAAAAATTCTGCTTATCAAGAAACAATCATTAATACTTTTAAAGATATTATGAAAAATTCTCGCCTTTATCAAAGAGAAAACCGTGAACAATAAGAAAAAGTTACTGACAAAATTCTATCACTCCTATCTGCTTGCTTACGCAACTTACAGACTGAGCGATAATTTTGTCAGTAACTTTTTTTATAATTTAAATTGTCCAGCTAAACTGTCTCGCAACATCATGTATTCTAATTGCGGCAAATCAAGCAGAACCAATTTACTATTTTCTAAAAGATTCTTTTCTTTCAAGCTGTTAAGAAAACCTTTAATTTCTGTTGTTCCCAAATAGAGACACTCAACAAAAATAATATGTTTTTCCTTGGTCATCTGACCGATAAATCGCGAAAAATCTTCTGGAGTCAGTGCCTGATCAATATCTGAACGACCAACTACCACTAAATCCTCGTTTTCATCTTTAACTGTAGCAGCAAGCTCTTTAAAGATTCCAGAATTTATCTTTTGATCTTTACTTTCCGCTTCAATAGACTCTTCAATTTCAGCATATGCGCCTCGGTCAATCATCGCGACAGTTGCAATTTCACCATATTTTAAAGCAGTTAGTGAATCTTTCAAATCATTGAGTTCCATATTTTCCTATGCAAATCTACTTTTAGTAAAAAGTATTAAGATTCGCTTCCTTTCTCGCATTAAATTCATAAAACCTATCTCAAGTTTACACTGACTTTGTGAATTTTTCAAAAAATATGGCTCTTTTTGTGATTTCAACTTTGATTTAAAGTTTTACCAGTAAAAAATAAGTGCCATTTGCTATAATAAAACTATAACAAAGAAAGGACTTTTTATTATGAAATTTAAATTTAAAGGAATCAATTATTACGAGGACTCAGAAAACAATTATGTCGGTGCCACAAACACTTGCTCAATCGTCAAAGAATTCGCTGATTTCCAAGCAGCTATTGACTATGTTGCTGAACACAAAGGATTCTTGATTGCCGAAGACGGAAAAACTGCCTTCAACGTTTTGACAATTACTGAAAACAACTAAAATATTTAAATGGTCCAAAAAAATCACTGACAGGCTTTGTCAGTGATTTTTTTATATCAATTAATAAAGTTCTAAATAGTTATCAATTTCCCATTGCGATACGAATTGTGCATAGCTTGCCCATTCAATGCGTTTCGCTTCAACAAAGTTAACCAAAACGTGTTCTCCAAGCGCTTCAGTCACAATTGTATCTTCACGCAATGCTTTAACGGCATTGTGCAAAGTAGATGGTAAATCTGTAATACCATGTGCTTTACGTTCTTCTTCTGTCATTACGTAAATATTTGATTCGATTGCTTCTGGCGCTTCCAATTTATGTTCAACACCATCAAGACCAGCTGCCAATAGAACAGCCAATGCAAGATATGGATTTGCTGTTGGGTCAACCGCACGAAGTTCAACACGAGTTGACAAACCACGTGAAGCAGGTACGCGAATCAAAGGTGATCTGTTACGTCCAGCCCAAGCGACATAAACGGGTGCTTCATAACCAGGAACCAAACGTTTATATGAGTTAACAGTTGGGTTTGTAATTGCTGTAAAGTTATAAGCATGTTTCAAAAGTCCAGCAATAAAGCTATGTGCAACATCTGAAAGTCCCATATCTCCTGTTGGATCAGCAAAGGCATTTGCACCATCTTCTGTAAATAAAGACATGTTACAATGCATCCCAGAACCGTTGATTCCGTGAACTGGTTTTGCCATAAACGTTGCATGTAAACCATGTTTACGCGCAATTGTTTTAACAACAAGTTTAAAGATTTGAATATTATCACAAGCTTTCAAAGCGTTGGCATATTTAAAGTCAATTTCATGTTGACCGATTGCTACTTCGTGGTGAGAAGCTTCAACTTCAAAACCAAGGTCTGTCAATACATTTACGATTTCACGTCTTGTGTTTCCAGCAAGGTCAGTTGGTGCAAGGTCAAAATAACCACCTTTATCATTCACTTCAAGTGTTGGTTCATCATTTTCATTAAGTTTGAAAAGGAAGAACTCTGGTTCAGGTCCAAGGTTAAAGCTCTTGAAGCCCAATTTTTCCATTGATTTAAGGTTACGTTTCAAGACACCGCGTGGGTCTCCAGCGAAAGGTTCACCTTCTGGAGTGTAAACATCACAAATTACACCTGCCACTTTACCATACTCATCTCCCCAAGGAAAAACAATCCAAGTGTCAAGGTCTGGATAAAGATACATGTCTGATTCATTGATACGAACGAATCCTTCGATTGATGAACCGTCAAACATCATTTTGTTTTCAAACAATTTGTCCAATTGTTCATCTGTAGCTGGAACTTCAACGTTTTTAAGTGTTCCAAGAATGTCTGTAAACATCAAACGCAAGAATTTAATATCCTTTTCTTTGACGTCGCGACGAATGTCTGCTGCTGTGATTGTCATGCTTTACTCTCCTAGTTAAATTTTCGCTGTAAACTTAGTTGACAAATAAAGTAAACTAAACTTACATCCGCGGTTGGGTAAAATGAGTGGGATCAGGAGTTCCGAATCTACCTTGTTGGGCAAATTCGCGTTCAAGTGCATGGTGGACTTCTCCGATAGATAAAGTTTGAGCCTTCTTAGCATCCCTTTTGGCATAAATTTCTTTGATATCTGCAATATTATTACCTTCTTGCAATAAGTCAGCAATATCAAATAGAGCATCTATGTCATTGAGCGAATACATGCGACGATTACCGTCACTTCGCTCCGGGAAAATAAGCTCTTGCTCTTCGTAATAACGAATCTGCCTTGCGCTTAGGTCAGTGAGTTTCATGACAGTTCCTATTGGAAGTACTGCCATAGAGCGTCTTAATTCACGTTCTTTCACCAATTCTCGCCTCCATGCCTTTCATTATAGACCTTGTTATTAGCAAAGTCAAGTTTTAATGTGAGATTTTCTCACATCGGTTTATTTTATTTGAAATATTTTATACAATTTCATCCAATAATCTTTGACAACCCGTCTTAACAAGTTGATAAGTTTCTTGGAAATCGCCCGTGAACCATGGATCTGGAACACCTTGTTCTAAAAGCATCGCGATTTTTTGACGCGTTCCTTCTGGTGCCATTTTTCTAAGATTTTCTAAATTAGATTCATCCATTGCGATAATTTTATCAAATTCATAAAAATCTTCACTACTGATTTTTTGACTTCCCTTGTGAAGATCAAAAGCAATCTTTTGTTCTTTTAGTTTTGTTTGGGTTCCAGAATGAATTGGATTTCCATGCTCCCAAGAAGAAGTTGCTCGCCTTTCAATCAAAAAATTTGATTCATTTCCTGCCTTTTCAACTAAATCTTTCATGACAAATTCTGCCATTGGGCTACGACAAATATTTCCTAAACAGACAAAAACAATCTTTTCCATGACTTCCTTACTTTATATCATTTATAAATTAACTAATTTTGAGCATTTATTCTATTATACCCTATTTCACAAGATATTACTGACAGAATTCTAAAATGAAAAAGTCTGCCAAAATTTGACAAATTTTTTTACTGACAGACGAACTAATCTTTCTGCTTAATTTTTTTCTTTTTTTCCTTCAATTTTTTATAAATTTTATTGTTATCTACCAAAACTTTACTTTCATTATTTTTAAAAGAATTTTGGAGTTGTTCAACCTCCCGAAAAATATCACTTTTAGGTTGAGGGGCAGGTGTAATTACTGACATAAGTTCTCCTTATCTTTCATTCGACTTATCTCTTAATCGGAAACAATTATTAGAAAATATATAAACCAAATAATGTAGTATTCTTTCGCATTAATTCCCTTTCACTAAAAAAATACATCCATATAACCGATTTCTTTTGCCGCTTCATCAAAATTTGTCACCAAAGTCAGTCCTTTTTCGGACAATAGATAAGCTTGGTCACAGAAATGTTCAATTTCCTTGAGATTGTGTGAGGTTAATAAAACAATTTTTTCTTGAGCGATTTTTTTCACTTCTTCATAAACTAGGGCTTTTTTGGAAACGTCAAGCCCACTGAATAGCTCGTCAATGATTAAAATATCACAGTCGATAGAAAATGATAAAATTGTCGCAAAAAGCTCTTTCATTCCTAAAGAAAATTGGCCAATTCTCTTTTTCGCAAATTTATCTGCACCAAAAGTAAGACTTAACTCTCTTGCTCTATCCTGTTCACTATTTTTCAAAATTTTAAAATAATCATGCATTTTTAAACTTTCTTCAAAAGATTCTACATCGGGAAGATAAGCGACACGCCCATTTTCTATTTCTCCTTGAGAAAATCCAATTTCTCCTGAAAGAATGCCGAAAAGTGTACTTTTCCCAATCCCATTTCGTCCAATCAGACCGTACAAACCATTTTCAGAAATCTCAAAATTAAGCGGAGCAATGTCTGGTATCTTTAAATTTTTTATTTTTAATATCATGAGATTCTCCTTGTTTTTTGATTTTTAATAATGAAGACAGAAATGAGCAAAAATAATACACTTAAAGAAAGTAGATAGCCAGCCCCGATTAATATAGAATATTTCCCAAAAAGAGCACTAGGATTTCCAAAAAGTTTTAGAGGTTCAAGATAAGAAAGTGGCACAAAACGTCTAATTGAAATTATCCAAGAAACATTTCCTATCATCGAATATCCCATGACAAATAGAGCTATAACCCCAACAACAACCATACTCCGTTTTACAAAAACAGAAATCAAGGCACCTAATGAAGCCAAGAAAAAGATGACAAAAAACAGATAGAGGATACTTCCTAAATCCAAAATTCCATTTGGAATTGTGAGATTAGTCAAAGTAAATCCTGTTTTCAAATCCGAATTGCCAAGATAGGCGGGATAATTCCATGCTCCAAAACCATTCACCACCCCAATTACCAGAAAATAAATGATACTAGAAATAATAATCCAAGCAAAGGTCGCTAAAGTTCCAGATAAAACTTTTATAATTAAATTTTTCTGCAAATCAATTCCCGCAAATCGATAAAATCTGTTTTCTTTTGATTCATAACTAGTGGCGACAAGGATTGAAACCATGGAAGCAAATAAGACAATGAATAGACTACTCGTTAAAATTGGAATGAACTGCTGATGAAAATTTCCAAAAGCATGAGATTGCATGGTAGGAATTACTTCAAAATCTAACTTTCTCTCTTGAACTGTCTTGATATACTTAATTTCTGCTTTCAGGAATTTATCTTGACCAGATGATGATTGGTTACCATATTGTTTAAGGAGTAATTGGTCAACTTCTTTTTGTAAACGATAATATCCATTAATATCATTGGCATTTATAACTGCGATTTGTTTTTGATAAATGTTATCTTCTTGCAGATAGTAATTTAACGAATCATTCAGATCAGCAAGCTCTGCTTTCACTTTTGTCGTTTTTAGAATATCTTTAGTATTTTTGATGTTATCCTGAACTGATTTTTCAGTAGTCTGGACCTCTTGAGGGAGTGTTGTAGTATTATCGCCAACAATATCGCTAAACGAAATTGTTGTATAAATACTGTAAACAACAATTAGAGAAGAAATCAAAGCTAATAAGTACCTGTTTCTTTTGTTTAGAATAAACTTTTTTAATTCAAATTTGAAGTATTTCATTAGATTTACCTCACTATAAAAAGACCCGACTGGGTCTTCTCCAGTTATTTCAAAATTTACTGTTAATAAACACTATTGATATAATTATTGGAAGTAATGCAAACACTCCAAGTAAGACCAGTAACCAATGAAATGGAATCAAACTCCTCTTTTGAGTACTATTTTTACTTTTAGAAAGAATGATTAAAAAAACGATAAACCAAATAATATAATATTCTTTCATTTCTCTCACCACCAATCAATAGCTGGCATATGTGCAATGGTCCAAGTACATATAAATTTTTCCTGAATTTGGATGTTGGTTTATCATATCTGCCGCTTCTGAGAAACGTGAATGAAAAGCAAGCGTTCCGGCAGCTAGTATAACAGCAAGTACAGCGTCAACAGGACCTGTTTCCAACCCTACCGCAGCAATGGCACCTATAACCCCCACTGCCCCTTCGGCCGTTGCACATTTACGAAATGTATCTCGCATCAATGTACCACTAGCCTTTGTATTATATTTCCAAAGAATTCCCACCGAAATAGGGCTTGCAGATACTGAACGTAGGCGTGGGTTTTGAGGAACACCTGATACAATTACTTCATCAGAAGTATAGATTTCACCAGTTTGAGGATTTTGATAAATTACCTCCGACTCTACTTCTAAATCTAGAGTGTCATTTTCACCCAAAGTTTTATAATTAACTAACGTAGCTTGTTGTGGCATTTCGGTTGTAATGATATCTGCATTAACTACAAGCGGAGATAACGCTGACAAGACAACCACCGAACTCATAAGACTTGATAAAATTTGTTTTGTTTTCATAATTTACCTCTTTCTGCCCAAATTCAGAAAGAAATTATCTTTTCTGAATCAAGCTGATGATATTTTTCTCATGTTGAGAGCTTCCTTTCATTTTTTACTTTGTTTTCTTGGCTGCGCTCAGTAGCTTGCGAATTTGTCCATTGGTTTTTCCTTGTTTGTTTTTATTTTTGTCTCCTTAACTTTATTGTAGCACCGATTTCGAAAGCACAAAAAAAAGATTCAAATTGAATCTTTTCCTAGAATATCACTTAACCATTGAGGAAAATTATAGTTTTTCACATATTTATCATAGAGTTTTTGGTAGGTTTTTGCTAAATTTATACTTCCTTCCCAATCAAAAATTTCGATGACCTTTTTCATGCTTTCAATTCCCAGAAGTCGTTCTTCGCCTTGACCATAAAAAATACAATAATAACCTTTAGTAAAGCGATAAATCAATCTAGAATATGCGTCTTTTTCATGACAATATGCTTTGACCAGAGCCAGACATTCTTGCGCTTCCTTTTCTTTCCCTTCTTGGATACAAGTCACTGCTCCGCGACAGGCGATTTGACAAATAATTTTGCGATAACGTGTACGATTGGCTAACCTTTGATGATGATGGCTCAAATCTTGAATAATCGCTTTTATCATTTCTGACGAAAATTGCTCAATGGTATCTGACAAAATGAGAAGTTCATAAAAACTAAATATTTCAATTCCTAAAATAAAAGAACTTAACTCAACCACTTCGTTTTCTGTCAACTTTTCTAAGCGTGCTTTGGCACAAAGAGCAATCAAATGTTCGCCAATTTGCTCACATTGCCAGGCAATATCTTTTAGTTCTTCAATATTATTATTCGTTGCCGCTTGGTCAATTTTACTAAATAATTCTTCGTAAAAATTATGTTTAAAATTATTAAGATAATAATCATATTCAGAAAGTTCCAGGTGAAGAAATTCAAGTAAAGCATCAATTTGGTCAAGATTTAAATAACCTTCCCCACTAAAAAAACGAGAGAGGCTACTTTTAGGAATTCCTGTTTTTTTGATAATTTCATTTTTCGTGATTTCTTTAGCTTCACAGAGTTCTTGAAGTTTTAAACCATAGTATTGATTGACCATTTGTCTTGTCTCTCCAGTCGCAACTTTATGGTCATATTATACACTTTTCTCATTATTGTTACAACAGCGATTTTTTTGTAATATAAAAAAGCTTGTCAAGCTCTGACAAACTTTTTTACTGACAGATACTAACTGTCAATCTTCTTCATTGTAAACATAACCTAGGTGTTCATAGGCTCTTTGGGTCACCTTACGTCCCTGTTTAGTTCTCATCAAAAATCCTTTTTGAATCAAATAAGGTTCATACATATCCTCGACCGTTTCACGGTCTTCGGCAATATTTACCGCCAAAGTTCCAATCCCAACAGGACCACCGTGGTACATTTCAATCATTGTGCGGAGAATTTTTTGGTCAATATAATCCAAACCAGCGGTATCAACATCAAGAATAGACAAGGCCTTATCGGTAATTGCTTTATCCACTCGGCCATCCCCCATTATTTGAGCAAAATCACGCACTCGTTTAAGTAAACGATTGGCAATCCGCGGAGTCCCTCGACTACGTAAAGCAATCTCTAAAGCGGCATTATCAATAACTTCGACTTCAAAAATATCAGCTGTTCTTTTAACAATTTCTTCTAAATCACGCTCTTGATAATACTCCATATGACTTGAAATCCCAAAACGGGCACGCAATGGATTCGAAAGCATTCCAGCTCTTGTTGTTGCCCCAACTAGAGTAAATGGCGGCAAATCTAAATGAACCGAGCGTGAACCATCACCAGAACCAAGCATAATATCAATGTAGAAATCTTCCATAGCGCTATAAAGAACTTCTTCAACTTGCATTGGCATCCGATGAATTTCATCAATAAATAGCACATCACCAGGTTCCAATTCATTCAAAATCGCAACTAAATCTCCTGGCTTTTCAATGGCAGGACCCGCTGTTTGTTTAATATTAACTCCCAACTCATTGGCAATGACAAATGCCATTGTTGTCTTACCAAGTCCCGGAGGACCAAAAAGTAGTACGTGGTCCAAAACTTCTTCACGCATTTTTGCTGCTTTAATAAAGATTTCTAATTGTTCTTTGACTTTATCTTGACCAATATATTGATTAAAAAATTGCGGACGTAGAGATTTTTCAATACCGTAATCTTCTTCCATTGGCTCTTTGTTTAATATATCGTTCATCTTATCTTGTAATTCTCCTTTTAGAGATGATTTTTGATGACTTATGAGAAGCTGTCAGTAAATTTTACTGACAGAAAGACTTGCATGACTGTTTTTGATGTCTGTCAGTTCTTTCTTCAAACTTTTTTATTTCATCATAAGTTTTAAGGCTGATTTGATATATTCTTCGCTGGTCAGGCCTGTTTCTTGAGCTAATTTTTTCTCAATTTTCTTCAATTCTGTTGCTTTATAACCCAAAGCTTGTAGCGCTTCAATCGCTTCTTCCAAAGCAAGATTGCCAGCAGGTCCAGCATCAAGAAGAGAAATACCTACAGTTCCTGTCGCATCAAATTTCCCAGCCAAATCAAGCACCATCTGCATGGCTGTTTTTTTACCAACTCCTGGGAATTTAGTTAAATACTTGATATCACTATTGTCAATAGCAGTGATTAAACCTTCGTTATCAGCCGCCGCAATGATGGCCAGAGCTGATTTTGGCCCAATCCCAGAAACGCTGATCAGACGTAAGAATAAAGCTTTTTCGGCTTCGTTAACAAAACCATAGAGACTGTGGGCATCTTCACGAATGACTTGATGAACATAAATTTTTACTTCTGTGTTCATCAAAGCCGACCAAGCGTAAGGGTTAGCTACACTGATAAGATAGCCAATTCCTGCTACATCAATTACAATATTTGTTGGGGAAATTTTTACTAATTTTCCATTAAGATATTCAAACATTTTTTTACTTTTCTAATTTTTTTGATTGACAAACTCCCTTATTCAAGTCTGTCAGTAGTTTTTATCTATTTTTTTACTGACCAACTTCATCATTAATCTGTTTAGTCACTTTTTACTCAAAATCTTTCCACGAAGCTGCTTTTGAACGATGCGTTTCTTGGATTCTCCGGAACATTTTTTGAATGTCATCCCCTGAAAAATGAACAATCGTTGGCCGTCCATGCGCACAACTATAAGGATTTTTACAAGTTGCTAATTCTGCGAGTAAAGCTCTAGCTGATTCGGCATCAAGGGGATGATTAGCTTTAATTGAACTTTTGCAAGCAACCATTGCAGCTAAATCATGACGATATTTTTTGAGTGAAAATTCTTTTGATGAGAGAATAATATCAATCATTTCATTAATTGATTTCTCTATCTCGGTTTCTTTTAACCAGATTGGATGTTCTCTTAAAATGAATTGATTTTCTCCGTATTCTTCTAAGAAAACACCGGCTTCATGCAACAAATCTTTCTTCTCGGCTAAAACAATAAAATCATTTTTGGGTAAAGTGAACAAATATGGTGCAAGTAAAATTTGTTGCTCCATACTGACCTCACCAATTTTATCTTTCCAATACTCATATTTGATTCGCTCTTGAGCCGCATGTTGGTCAACCAAATAAAGTCCTTCTTTGGACTGACAAAGTAAATAAGTCGCATGCAATTGTGCCAAGTATTCAAGCTGCGGAAAAGTTGATGACTGACTTATCTTTACTTCATTATCAAAATCAATTTCAAAGTTGCTGACAGTATTTTCTAGACTGTTGTCAGTAATTTCAGTAGTACTTTCAACAGTTCTGTCAGTCATTTTTTCACTGACAGCATCTGTATTAAGTTGATTTTCTGTAAAATTATCAAAAGTTTGTTCAGACGAATCATTTGAAGCTTGATTTTTATTGATTTTAAAAGTTGCCTCTTCTCTGACATAAAAATCTTGGCGAACATTATCATAATATAAAGGATTATTTTGCAAAGGAAGTTCCGTTTGAACAGAAAGACTCTCCTTTTCTTTAGCTCTTCCTTGCAAATTTTCCAAAGCTTCTGGAATCAAAACACCTTCTGATAAAGCCTCATCAATTGCTTTAGAAATTAAAGCCATCAATTCACGCTCTTTAGACAAACGCACCTCTTGTTTTGTCGGATGAACATTAACATCAGCAAGTGTTGGGTCAATTTTAATCGATAAAATAGCAAAAGGGAACCGTCCCACCATCAATCGATTGCCATATCCTTCTAAAATTGCCTGATTCAATAAAAAGTTTTTGATAAATCGACCATTTATTAAAATCGTAATATAATTACGATTAGCCCTTGTCAGCTCTGGTATGCTGACATAACCTGTTAGTTCAAAATCTAAGTCTGAGCCCTTGATTTGACGCATTTTTTTCGCTGTCCCTATGCCATAAATTGCAGCAATAACCTGACGTAAATCACCATTTCCAGCCGTTTTCAAAAATTCTTTACCCTCATTAACTAAAGTAAAGGAAATCTCTGGATGAGCCAGACTCAATCGGTTGATGATGTCTGTGATATGAGAAAGTTCAGCCTGCAAGGACTTGATATACTTGAGTCTTGCTGGTGTATTATAAAAAAGATTAGCAACAGAAATTTTCGTCCCCACTCGCTTAGCAAGTGGTTCTAAAGTTTCGATATTTCCACCTTTAGCAATTAGTTTTGTTCCTGATTCTTCCTCAGCCGTACTTGTTTCAATGGTCATCTGGCTGACAGAAGCGATTGATGGCAGAGCCTCCCCCCGAAAACCGAGTGTTCTAATCCGAAACAAATCTGCCGAATCCTTGATTTTACTTGTTGCATGACGACGTAAAGCCAAAGCCACATCTTCTTTTTCCAAACCCAAACCATTATCAATAACTTCAATTAATCGCAAACCAGCTTCTTCAACATTGATAATAATTTTACTGCTTCCAGCATCAATTGAGTTTTCGACTAATTCTTTGACAACACTAGCAGGCCGCTCAACCACCTCTCCAGCAGCAATTTGATTGGCGAGCGCTTCATTTAGTTCAATAATTTTTCCCACAATAATCTCGCTCTCTTGTTTTTTTAAATTAATTCTAATTATAACACAAAAAGCAAGGGCTCGCTTTTCATTTTTTACTGACAAAAAATGATAGACAAGATGAAAATTGTCTATCATTTTTACATTAATTAGTAGTTTCCAAAATTGCGGTAACCATTATCAAAATTATTATAGCTGTTAAAAGCAAAGACTAATACGAAAATAAGAATCAAAATTGCAATCACAAATAATACAATTCCAATAATGAATGCAACGAAACCTGCTCGATTCCAACCGTCCATGACCTTACGGAACTCTTCCTCATCACGATATTTATTATCTCGATTTTCAAGTGCCCATTTTTCGCCATTAAAACCAAAAACAATCATCCATACAATCCCAAAAATCCAACCTATCCATGGGATTAATCCAATCAAAATCAAGAGTCCCAAATAAGCACGGTTGGCAATCCCAAACCACATTGGAAAAGAGAAAGCTCCCCAGTTCCATTTAGTTTTAATTTCATCTTGATTTTCTAGTGAGCGATTCTGAGGAATATCTGCATAAGCTGATTGTTCGCTCGTTTTCTCTTCGACTTTTGAATCAAGTGGTTCACTAGCAGCAATTACTGGTTCTGCAATCACTGGTTCACTTACAAAACCTTCTGAAACTTCAGCCTTGGCAACTACTGGCTCATCAAGTACAGGCTCTGAGGCATCCCATTCACTAATATCACTCTTGGTTATTTCTTCTTGAGAAGCAAGATTCTCAGAATTTAATTCTTCAGTTGGCTCCACTTGAGTCTCTGGAATTTCTTGTCCTTTAAGTTCTTTTTCATTTTCCATGTTTAGCTCCTTTTTATGTTAGCTTCTACTCAATTCATCTTTCAATGAATCTCTTTTTAAGTAATTATAGCCTTTTTCCTTAGCTTATTTACAGAATAAGCTTCGATACCAAGTTCAAAGTGAATCTTTAAGTTCCCACAAGAAATTCAAAGCCTCTCTTGCAGTCATATTATCAACATTTTGCCTTTTTATCTTTTCAATAATTTCTGAAGAATTTTCAGCAAAATCAAATAAACTAAGTTGTTCTTGTTCATCAGCAACTTTTTTAGCAGGCAAAGGTTTATTTTCTAACTTCTGCAAAATCAAATCTGCTCGCTCTAACAAAGGCTGTGGTAAACCTGCAATTTTCGCCACATGAATCCCATAGGATTTATCAGCTGGTCCCTCTGTTATTTTATGCAAAAAAGTCACATTCCCATTTTGCTCCAAGGTAGCAACATGGACATTATCAAGATGATCGAGCGCTTCATCTAAGTCTGTCAATTCATGATAATGCGTAGCAAACAAGGTTTTTGCCCCAATATGGTCATGAACATATTCAATAATTGCTTGAGCTAGAGCCATCCCATCATAAGTTGCCGTTCCTCGCCCTAATTCATCAAAAATAATCAGGCTGCGACTGCTTGCCTTTTGAATGGCATGATTGGCCTCAGACATTTCAACCATAAAGGTCGATTCCCCTGAAATCAAGTTATCACTGGCACCAATCCGTGTAAAGATGGCATCAAAAATTGGTAAATTGGCTGTTTCTGCTGGAACAAAAGATCCAATTTGAGCCATAATCACCGTCAAAGCAAATTGACGCATGTAGGTTGATTTACCTGACATATTCGGTCCTGTGATGAGTTGAATATCTGTTTGTTCAGGCAGTTCAATATCATTTGGCACATATTCTTGAGCACCCATGACCGCTTCAACGACCGCATGACGGCCGCCTTTAATTTCAACAATTCTTGAGCCGTCTGTAAGCGTCGGACGGATATATCCTTGTTTTTCGGCAACGACAGATAGACTTTGTAAACAGTCAATTTCAGCAATTGTTTTGGCTAGAGCTTGTAGTCTGCCAATATATTGCTCCGTTTCAGTCCGAAGGCCCATGAATAAATCATATTCTAGAGATGATGATTTTTCACGCGCTTCCAACATAATTTCTTCAATTTCAGTTAATTCCTGAGAACCAAAACGCTCAGAATTTTTCAAAGTTGCCTTCCGATAAAAATGTTCAGGAACACTATTCAACTGACTTTGAGTAATATGAAAATAATAACCATCCTTACGATTATAATCAATTCGCAGTGTGGAAATTCCTGTCTTGGCTTTTTCATCTGCTTCCAATTTAGCAATCCAAGAAGTCCCATTTTCAAGCGCCTCCCGATATTTATCTAATTGAGCATTGTAGCCTTTTTTAATAATGCCCCCTTCAGTAATCGTTCTTGAGGCATTCTCACTAATAGCTGAATTAATTAAACCAGATAATTCTGGAATTTCGTCTAATTGGCTTTTTAACTCTTCTAATGGAGCTTCATTAAGCATTCCCAAAATATTTTTGATAGCAGGAACATTTGATAAAGAATTAGCCAGCTGCAAAAAATCAACTGGAACAGCCTTACCAAAAGAAACACGTGAAGCCAAACGTTCTAAATCGTAGACCCCTTTTAAGGCTTCTATCAAATCAGAACGCTCAAAGAAATGGTCTAAGAAAATTTGAACAATTTCCATTCGTTTTTGAATGGCTGAATTTGAAACCAAAGGACGGTCAATCCACGACCGTAACATTCGGGTTCCCATCGCTGTTTTCGTTTCATCAAGCAACCAATAAAGTGTGCCATGTTTTTTATTTTCTCTTTTATTTGCCGTCAGCTCTAAAGATGATTTTGTCGCAAAGTCCATTTGCAAAAAGTCTTTAATTTCATAATGTTCAACTTTTTGTAAGTGACTCAAATCACGCATTTGTGTTTCTTTTACGTAAGCCAACAATTTTGAAGCGACTTGATTTTCTAGGGCGGTCAATCCTGACAAATCTATTAGTAAATTTTCAGGAATTTCAATTTGTTCTGAAATCAAAAGATTCATTTGTCTTTCAAAAACTTTTAATTGACTTTCATCTAAAGTAAAACCAGCTACAATTTCCCGCGCCTTGAGTGAAGCAATTTCTCCTACCACCGCTGAAAATTCGCTGAGCTCTGTCACCTTGAATTCCCCAGTTGATAAGTCCATATAAGAAAGAGCATAATGTTTATCTTTGAAGTCAATTGCCACCAAGAAATTATTATCAACCGAATTTGCAGTGTCAATCGTTGTCCCTGGGGTAATCACCTGTGTTACTGCCCGTTTAACAATTCCGACCGCTTTTTTCGGGTCTTCCATTTGTTCAGCAACAGCCACTTTGTAGCCTAAATCAACCAATTTATCAATGTATTCAGCTGCTGCATGGTGAGGAACACCAGCCATTGGAATTGGATTTTCTGAATTTTTATTTCTTGAAGTCAGGGTTAATTCTAATATTTGGGCAGCATTCACTGCATCATCATAGAAAAGCTCATAAAAATCACCCATCCGAAAGAGCAAGAAAGCATCGGGATAATCTTGTTTGATGTCTAAATATTGTTGCATTCCTGGTGAAATTTTTTCAGCCATTTTTTCTTCCTATCCCATCTAAATTTTACTGACGAAATTCTTAGCATATCCGTAAGAAAATTTAACACTAAATATCCTAAAACAGAAATTCTGTCAGTATTTTTTTATTATATTTTTACTGACAAAAATTCTAGCATCTCCATAAGCAAGCTTACATAGCCTATCCTATGCCAGAATTTCTTGTCAGTACTTTTTATTCACCAGTTTCCAACAAAAGATTTACTTTTTCTTCTAATTCACCAGTGATATATTGAACTAAATCATTGACATCCTCTAATTTTGTAGCATAATCTTCTACCAAAGGATGATGCTTAATCCGTTTTTCAATGACTTGAGCCGACTGTGAAGTCTTTTTGTAAGCTTGTATTTTATCAATTTTTTGATATAAAACAGCCTCTTTTTGTAGAGCTTTCATTTCTTCTTGAGCTTTAAAAAGTTCTTGATTAGCCATTAGTGCTGTTTCAGCTCGTTGAAAATCTTTAACATAATCAAGACTTTTTATTTTTTCAACAAGCAAATCCACTAAGTCATCATAGTGCATCTCAAGCCCTCCTTAAAATTTCATTAATTACTAATTATTTCTTTCATTAAAACTCTTAGACTTTATAAAATAATTATAACATTTTTTCAATCAATTCATGGTTTGTTTTTTTATCTTCAAAAAATAAAAGCCTAAATGTTTCAGGCTTTCTAATTCTTACTTTTGATTCATTCGCTTAAATTCAGCAATCATTTCTTTAATTAATTCTCTTTGTGAGGCTGTTAAATCTGTAATATCAATCATATTTTTACCCATGATGAATTCTCCTTTCATCATAGGACTTGTAAAACTTGCGATTTTCAAACAAAAATTACTGATTAAATCATCAGTAATTTTACTATTCTCGACTTGTATATAATCTCATCATTTATCTTTCTTTGAGAACATTCGATTGCTCAAATTCATTAATCAATCTCAAAACAATCTGTAGTTGTTCCTCTGTTAAAGTTGATGTATTAAAGTTCTTATCATCTGACAAGCCAAGCAAATAATCCGCTGATACATCAAAAGTTTGACATAGTTGAATTAATACCTCAACAGATGGATATTGCTTGTTTTTTTCATAAGATGATACCGAAGCCCCAACAATTCCTAAGCGAGCCGCCAAATCATTTTGCGTGAGATTTTTTTTCATACGTAAAGCACGAAGTTTATCTCCAAAGTATTCCATACCCATTTATTTACCTCTTTTTTGGATTTTAACAAAGAAAAATCATTTTTAATTTTAATTTTCGTTTTTAAATTGATTTCAATGCTAACTTTAGGTATAATAAAGAAGAAAAAATTTAAACTAGGAGATTTTATGAAAACAGAACGTAAAGTTATTGCTATTGTCTCGATAGCACTTGGAGGATTGGGACTTATTCTTTCTTGGATTCCAATTGTCAACAACATCGCTTTTATTTTTGGAGTACTTGCTTTAATTCTTGCTATTATCGCATTATTTAGCAATAGAAAAAATAAAAAACTTCTCTCACTCATTGGACTGATTATCTCTGTACTCACCCTCGTCATTGTTTTAGTCACCCAATCCATTTATGGCAAAGCAATTGATGATATCGGAAAAAATAACATCAAAACCTCTTCCAGCAGCAAAAGTGTTAAAGTACCAAAACATTCTACAAGCAAAAAGAAACAAACTACTCTTGAGCTTTTAAATCAATTAGCCTCCACTTCGAAATCAACTGACGAAATATACGTTACTGGTGAAATTACAGTTGGCGATGAACAAACTGTCAGTCCTGGTATTTATGATCTTAGCGTTACAGGCGGTAGTGGTAATATCACAGGTAGCCGAAAATCTGTTAATGGAATGTTTATTAACTGGCTTGGTGGTGCTCCGGGAAATGATAGCGGTTATGCTTCACATATTCGTATTGTCCTTCTCGATGGAGACACGCTCAATTTTAGCAACATCTCTAAAATAAAATTTACAGCTGTTCCAGAAAAAATCACTCCATCAACTCAACTCGGAATCGGAAATTTCATTGTTGGACGTGATATCCCAGCAGGAAATTATAAATTAAGCACCAACATGACCATGGACCCACAATTCGCAAATTTAGGATGGACTTTTTCAATCTACAATGATGAAAATGGAAACGAAAGAAGTCAAGACTACAATCCTGGAAACTCTGATGTTGTCGTTTCTCTAAAAGATGGTGAGATTATCACTACTTCATTTATGAACTCTAATTATTACGATACTAAAATTTCTGATGACAATGCAAAACTAATCTTTACTACTGTGAAATAGAGGAAAAGCATGGCCAAAACAAAATCTGGAAAAAAATCCGTTTATGTTCATTCCTACACCAAAAATAGCGGAGCTACTGTAAAAACGCATAGACGTTCAACTCCCAATCCTAAGCAAGGTAAGAAATGAAACTTAATATAAAATCCAATAGTTTAACCAACTATTGGATTTTTTCAATTATTATTCTGGACGATGTCCATTTGGCCACCAAAGTTTAATCAAAGCTTGAGTCCCATCATTTTCAAAGCCTTTATCAGCTAATTGCTCATAGAGTTCCTTTGCCCCTTTAGTTGCAGGAAGCTTAAGATTCATTTTTTCTGCCTCAGAAAGTGCAATCCCTAAGTCTTTGATGAAATGCTTAACAAAAAATCCTGCACTATAATCTTCACGGAGAATCCGAGGACCGTAATTAGCCAAAGACCAAGTGGCACCAGAACCTCCCCCAACAGTATTTAAAACTTTATCCAAATCCAAACCAGCCTTTTGGGCATAAGCTAAAAGCTCAGTCATTCCAGTCATTGTACCCGCAATACAAATTTGGTTAGCCATTTTGGTGTGTTGTCCACTTCCAGCCACCCCTTGATGAGTAATAGTTTTTCCCATTTTTTCAAATAAAGGTAAAGCTTTCTCATAAGTTTCTGAATCACCACCAACCATAATGGTCAGTGTCGCATTTTTTGCACCCAAATCTCCTCCAGAAACAGGGGCATCAAGTGCGAAAGCTCCAACTTTTTTAGCTTCTTGATAAATTTCTTGTGCTAAAGTTGGCTCAGTCGTCGTCATATCAATAAGAACTTTTCCTGAACAATCATTTTTGAAAATTCCTTCTGCACCAAAATAAACTTCGCGGACGTCCTTAGGATAACCAACAATTGTAATCACAAACTCAGCTTGAGCCGCAGCCTTTTGTGGATTTTCAGCATAAGTTGCACCACGTGCCACAAGACCGTCCGTTTTTGATTTTGTCCGATTATAAACAATTAAATCATGACCTGCGTCCATAAGATGACCAGCCATTGCGGCTCCCATCACACCCGTACCAATAAATGCTATTTTTGACATTTCTTCTCCTTTATTTAGCAGATTTATAAAATCTGTTTCGTCTAATTTTGGTAATCACGACGTTTACGGGCTTTATCTCCCCGCAACCGTTTGATTTTTCGGTTACGATATTCATCCAATTGATAAGTTTTCAACCATTTTTCAATAGCCACTCGTGAATTTCCTGTTTCTTCGCCAATGCTTGATAAAGAGCGTAAAGGATTTTCTCTAGTTCTTCTCTTGTTAATCTAGTCATATTTCTCCATCTCTTAAAAAGCTCAAAAGAGCAAAAAACGGCCAGCTTCCAGCCAACCGTCCACTTAATCATGGGGAAGAAGGGATTTGAACCCTCACGCGATTTCTCGCACATGCACCTGAAGCATGCGTGTCTGCCATTCCACCACTTCCCCTTGCGAATTCTCATAAGCTCGTCATTTTACGTAAGTCGCTAAAGCAACTACTTCAAAGGCACTCCCCTATGGGTCATAACACTTTTCTATAATATCAGTTTAATAGAAAAAATGCAAGTTGAAAATCCGCTATGACGCCCTATTTAAGCACCTCCGTGCCCTACAAACATCGCAACAATTAATATAATCAAAACCAAAGTTGTAATTGCCACATAAAGTTTATCACCTTCTTTTGCAAAAGCCACAATTGAAGCAACTACTCGCAAAACAGGAGTCAAAATTAAGAGGAATAATCCAGTCATCAACCAAGCCAATGCTTTAAATTCAACTAAACCGCTTAAAATTTCATTAAATTTATCTGGCCAAACCCCTTCAGCGTAACCTGAATGGCCGCTTAGGAGAAACATCAAAATTCCAATAATAATGACTGTAGTACTAACAAATACACCAATCCTAAGAATTTTTCCGATATTTTGCTCTATTTTGAGTAACTCTTCTTTTGTTAATTCTTTATTTACCATTAGAACGATACCCCCAATCCTTTAAGCAACATTTGCAATGCCATAATTAAAATAACTGGAATGAAAATCAATCGAATTGTTTTTGCTGGTAACTTAGGCATAATTTTTGAGCCCAAAGCTGCACCGGCAACAATCCCAATAGCAAGCGGACCTGCTAAACTTGGATTAACATAGCCATTGAAAAAATAAACCGTTGCAGAAGCCGCTGCTGTTACCCCAATCATCAAATTTGAAGTCGCTGTTGAAGCTTTTAAAGGCATTTTCATCATTGAATCCATTGCCATGACCTTAAAGACCCCAGAACCAATTCCCAAAAGACCTGATGCAACACCAGCACCAAGCATTACAGCAGCACCACCTGGAACCTTTTCTACTTGATAAGGAATTTCTTTGCCAAGTTGTTTATCGTAATAACTTGAGTTTAATTTTAACTTCTCAGCTATCTTATCTGACTCAACCTTTTGAACAACTTCCTCACCTTTATGCATTTTCCGCCACATATTGTAGCCTTGGAAAATCAAAAGACAACCAAATAAAATATTTAAAATCGTAGCATCAAAAAATCCTGCTAAAATTGCACCAACTAAACCACCAATTGTGGTAAATATTTCCAAAAACATAGCGGTACGAACATTAATCATATCATCTTTCAAATAAGAAATGGCCGCACCAGAACTTGTTGCAATAACGGCAACAATACTTGCCCCAATGGCATATTTAATATCAACACCAAAAAATGTCGTAATAATAGGCGTGATAATAATTCCACCCCCAAGACCCAAAATTGAGCCAAATACCCCTGCGACGAAACCAAGAAGTAACATCAACAGAGTAAATACTAATAAAGACATGTGTTTCTCCAATCTAATAACCCTATTCTACCAAAAACTTTTTAAAGCTGCTTGTTCCTTTGATTAAGATACTTTATCAAGAACATTTAAATCCTATTCTATTTTTTACAACCCCAATTTATGATATAATTCTTATAAGATTAATGCTTCACAAGAGTTTTTGAAGCAACTTATTGGAGGTTAAAATGAATAGACAAGAACTTGAGACACGACTTCGTCAAGAGCTAGCAATTCCCTTTTATAATGCTAAAATAGCCGAGCGCGATTATAGCGAGTCCGAATTTCAAGAAATGAAAGCTGAACTCAAAGCCGATATTGAACAGTACGCTCATGATTACGTCAATGAAACTAATACAAATGGTTAAATTTTACTGACAGAAATTCTAAATCAGTCTGTCAGTAAATTAATTATTGTTTTTTAAAAAAGGAAAAAATATGACCGAACAAAAACAAGCACTTTTCACCATCTTCGGAGCAACTGGTGACCTCGCTAAAAGAAAGCTCTACCCTTCACTCTTTCGCCTTTTCAAAAAAGGTGAGCTAGCTGACAATTTTGCAGTCATTGGTACCGCTCGCCGTCCATGGACAAACGAATATTATCGTGAAGTTGTTTTAGAGTCTATCAAAGATTTAATGAACTCAAAAACGGAAGCCGAAAATTTCGCCAGCCATTTTTATTATCAAAGTCACGATGTTAGCGACAGCTCACATTACATTAACTTAAAAGATTTGGGTGAAAAATTGCGTAAACAGTATAAAACTGCGGGCAATCAAGTCTTCTTTTTAGCAATGGCTCCTCAATTTTTTGGCACTATCGCTGAACACCTTAAATCAGAAAATATTTTGACAGGTGAAGGTTTTGAGAGAATCGTCATTGAAAAACCATTTGGAACAAGCTACGATACGGCAAAATCACTTAATGACAGCCTCGCAAAAGTATTTAGTGAAGAACAAATTTTCCGAATTGACCACTACCTTGGAAAAGAAATGATTCAAGCTGTTTCGGCTGTTCGTTTTGCTAATCCAATTTTTGAATCACTCTGGAATAATCAACACATTGATAACGTTCAGATTACCTTTGCCGAATTTATCGGCGTCGAAGACCGTGGCGGTTACTACGAAACTTCTGGTGCTTTAAAAGATATGATTCAAAACCATGTCTTACAAGTACTCAGTCTCATTGCCATGGAAAAACCTGAAAAATTTGATGAATCTTATATTGTAAAAGAAAAAGTTAAAGCCCTTAATGCAATCCGTCAATATTCTTCTGAGGAAGCTTTAGAAAACTTCGTTCGTGGTCAATATATCGCAGGACGTTTTGACGGTGAAGATTACCTAGGTTACCGCGAAGAAGATTCTGTTGCAACAGACAGTCGAACTGAAACTTTCGCTGCTGGAAAATTTGTCATTGATAATGAGCGTTGGTCAGGCGTTCCTTTCTATGTTCGCTCAGGAAAACGTATGACTGAAAAAGGAACTCGTATTAATATCGTTTTCAAAAAAGATAAAGACAATCTCTTTGCAGAAAATTGCGATGACCAATCCGTTCAAAATGTTTTGACCATTTACATTCAACCAACTGAAGGTTTTTCACTTTCAGTAAATGGAAAAGCGGCCGGTCAAGGCTTCCATTTAGAGCCTTTGCGTTTGAATTTCCGACACGATAGTGAATTTCTTGGAAATTCTCCTGAAGCATATGAAAAACTTTTCCTAGACGTCCTTAATGGAGACGGAACAAATTTCTCACATTGGGAAGAAGCGGCTCGCGCTTGGGAACTTATTGATGTTATTCGAGAAGCTTGGGATAAAGAAACTTCTGAGCTCCCAACTTATGCGGCTCGCACAATGGGACCTAAGGCTGCATTTGACTTACTAGAAAAAAATGGTCACGAATGGGCTTGGCAACCTGATTTATGGTATCAAGAACGTGGTTACTACAATAAATAACGAAAAAACCTATCTTAACGATAGGTTTTTTATCTTTTCCACAAACTTTTACACAGTTTTCCACACATTTGTGGAAAGACTTCACAATTCTGTGGAAAACTTTTCGTTTTTATCAGTAAAATAAGATAAAAAAAGGATTTTACTTGTGAATTTATTTTTCCACAGGTAAAATTCTTTTTTGAAATCTATTTTTATAAACTTGTTTTCCACACAGGCTCACCATCTCGAGCAATCAATTTTTTCCAAACGCGTCGTTCACGCCAACGATTAACTTGTGTACTCCAAGAGTCTGATGCAACCAAAGGTTTGACCAAAATACTTCTGACGCCGGCACGATGAGCAGCTCTAATATCCGTCATCAATTGATCACCAACCATAATCACATTTTCAGGACGCTCATCAAGCAATCTCAATGCTTTTTTTATCCCCCAAGCAAAAGGTTTCATTGCCCGCCAAATATATTGAACACCAAACTTTTCCACAGCACGAGCAACTCTTGCTTGTTTATTATTTGATACAACCACCACTTTTAAACCATTTTCTCGCATATCCAAAAGCCAAGCCAAAAGCTCTGGAGTTCCGTCAGGATTATCCCAGGCAATTAAAGTATTGTCCAAATCCACCATTACGGCACGAACATTCAAGGCTTGCAGACGTTTAGGGTCTAGTTGATAGACAGCTTCCACTAAATAATCAGGCTTATAATTATCAATTTTCATGCCCCTATTATATCAAAAACTTACAGAAATTCCTGTTTTCTTCCCTAAAAATACTGACAAACTTGTCAGCAAAAAAATAGAGAACAAAATTACTGACAGAACAAAAAAAAGCCGCCAAAAGCGACTTTTATTTTTATTTAAACTTATCAAAGAAACCTTTTTTACCTGAACCAGAGACTTCAACACCGCTTGCTTTAGCAAAAGCTTGGAGTGCTTCTTTTTGAGCTTGATTCAAATTCTTAGGAGTGACAATATTGATAATAACATATTGGTCACCATTACCAGAACCACGGAGTTTTGGCGCACCTTTACCTTTTAGACGGAAATTAGCCCCCGTTTGTGTTCCAGCAGGAATTTTCAACTTCACATTCCCATGAACAGTCGGAACCTCAATTTCATCACCTAAAGCAGCTTGAACAAAGTCCATTGGCATCTTGTAGTAAATTTCTGCACCATCACGCTCAAATTTGTCTGAAGCTTCCACTTGGAAAACAACATACAAATCACCATAAGGTCCACCATTCACACCAGCATCACCTTGTCCTTGCAAACGCATTTTTTGTCCAGTTTCAACACCAGCAGGTACAGTAACCTTAACAGTATGTGCCACTTTTTCATGGCCTGAACCATGACAAGTTTCACATTTCTCTTTGATTTCTTTACCTGTTCCGTTACAAACATCACATGTTACTTGTGTTTGCATCCGTCCAAGCGGTGTATCACGAACAACATTAATTTGTCCACGGCCACCACATTTATGACAAGTTTCTGGATGTGTGCCAGCTTTCGCTCCAGAACCTCCACAAGTGTGACAGAGTTCTTCACGATTATATTTGACTTGTTTTTCCACGCCAAAAATAGCTTCTTCAAATTTTAAGTTTATCCGATACTGTAAGTCATCTCCTTGACGGGGTGCATTAGGGTTAACTTGTGCACCACCTCCTCCAAAGAAACTTGAGAATATATCTTCAAAACCACCAAAGCCACCTGAGCCGCCGCCGAAACCAGAGAAACCAGAAGCTCCGCCGAAGCCGCCGCCACCAAAGCCACCATTGGCTCCAGCTTCACCATATTGGTCATAAGCAGCACGTTTTTGTTCATCCGAAAGCGTTTCGTATGCTTCTTGAACTTCTTTATATTTTTCTTCAGCACCCTCTTCTTTATTTAAATCGGGGTGATATTTTTTGGACATTTTACGATAAGCTTTTTTTATTTCATCTTGACTGGCATTTTTATCGACACCTAGTCGTTCATAATATTCAGTATTATTCATTTCTAAATTACTCACTTCCTTTACTAAATCAATTTTTCAATAGCACTATTTTACCACGTTTTTTCATTTTTGGCAAAAAAATTAGCACTCTTTTTATAAGAGTGCTAATTACACTATAAAAATTCTATCGCAAATTGATTTGTTCCACTATAAACCGAATCAACTGTAGATTCAGCCAACCAATATTTTCCTTTTATTGGATCAGTAACATGAAACTCATTTTTCTTTTCGTTATATCCATCTAAAATAACAGCATGCGTATTAGCTACAACCTTATAACCGTAATAATCATCGTAAGTGATATTAGGTTCAGCAAAATCAATCGTCACCCACATTTCAACTAAATGTTCTGATAAAACAGCATCTTTAATCTCGCTAATACTTTTTCCAGATAAGTCAGCAACTTGGATATTATTTTCTTGAGCAAAACTCATCAAAGCTGTGGGCCAAATCGTTGGAAAACCACCATCCGGAATTTCTTCATCAGACGTCCAAGGATTCCCAGCATAACCACTTCCTGGATCACCTCCCCAACCCACATAAGGCAAAGATTCAATCCAATCAGTAACCGTCCTACCCTGAGTTTTATCCAAATAGACCAATGCATTGTAAAAAGAAACAATTTCACATCCCTGGTAGGCTCCGATTGTCATTTGATTAACATCACCAGTTTTCATCAAAACATAATTGTACTTACCCTGACGATCAGTTTGGACAAAAGTTTTTGATGCAGATGTTAATTTTTTATCTTCTTGATTCTTAGGATTTACAATTAGAGTAAAAATAAGTAGACAGGCCACAAGAACAAATAAAATTACGATTCTTTTTTTAAAAAGTTTTTTCTTTTTAATAGTCATCTAATAAATCTTTTTTTCCCATCATAGATATTGTTCGATGTACAGTTTCAGCTTGTGCATCTATTATATTGTACTCTTTTGTCAAATCATAGGCTTCATATAAGACTGACAATTCTGTACAACCTAAAATGGTTACTTCACAATTCATTTCTGACGCGACATCAGACAAAATTTCCTTATAAAGCTCAAAATTAAGATTTCTATTTTCCTTAACTTCTTGATAAATCAAGCGATTTACCTTTTCTTGCAATTGATCATCTGGAATTACCGCTTCATACCCTTGTTCTTCCAAGGCCTCACGATAAACTCCTGTCAAAATTGTTCCTTCAGTCGCTAGCACGGCCACCCTCTTAGCTTTTGGAAAGTGATGGCTAATACTATCAACCGCAATGCGTGGCATATGTAGAATTGGAATTTCTGTTGCTTTTTGCATCTCATCAAAATAATAATGAGCCGTGTTACAAGGAACAACAAAAAATTTTGGTGAAAGTTGACTGTGGATCTTAATATCATCAATCAATTTTTCTTCTGGATTTTCCAATGAAGGATTCTTGATATAATCTGTTCGGTCAGGAATTGTCGCATGATTAACTACGATATAATTCAAATAATCTTGGTCACGATAAGCCTCTGTTCGTTCATTCAGCGTATGAATAAAACTTTCAGTCGCAAGAGTACCCATCCCCCCCAAGATTGTAAAGAAGTTTTCCATTATATCCCCCTGTCCTTCTTATTCTTAATTTTTATTTGTGAAAGTACGTTTTAAATGCCCCAATATAACGATGGAATGCATATTTCATCAAAAGATAACGTTTTGGTGAGTTATCCTTAGAATAAAATAGAGTTGTCCCATAGTTTCCTGAATTAATAAAACGACGAATTTCTTCTTTAAAACTAGGATTTACATATTTGAGCAATACTTTTTTAGGAACCCCTAACCAAAGTTTTGAACCTTTTCCATAAATTGTCTCAGTAAAAGGTTCATTGTTAATACGGTCAGCAACTAAATAACGTGTCAAATTGTAACCATTTAAAGTAACATAAAAGGAGCTTCGTCCTTGACGTAAGTTAATTTCAAAAAGTTTATAAGAGCCATCACGTGGGTCATATTTCATATCAAAATTAGCAAAGCCTGTATATTCAATTTTTTCAAGAAAATCCTGAATTTGTTGATAAACTTGTTGATTATAATCAGGCAAAATCGCCACATAATTTCCAATCGCTTTTGGACTTGGATCCTCAAGTAAGGGATGACCCAAACACATCATGCGAACTTTATGATTTTTATCTACATAAGCGTTCAGAACACGCATATTTTCATCCCCTCCAGGAATGAAATCTTGAATAATCATCTCATCAGGATAACCAGCTTCATAACAACGATGCAGCATCAACTTCATTTCTTCGTTAGATGCAATCGTGAACGCTTTTTTCTGCCCTTCAAAGTGCACATCTAAATAAGAAATAGAATTCCCTGGTTTTAAAATCATTGGATAAGGGAAAGTTAACTCATCTACTAAAGTATCTATTTCTGATTTTGGATTAACTAATACCGTTTTTGGATAAGGTAAATTATATTGTTCACAGATATTATAAAAATCAGGCTTATTTTCTAATTGACGATAAAGCGCGTAGTCAATATAAGGCACTTCAAAAAATTCCGAAAGCTCCTCACGATATTTTGAAGCAAGTAGGGCATAACCGTCCCCACAAGCAACTAAAAGATGTTTCTTCTTACTGTCTTTATGTTTACTTGCAAAATCACGAAGCACCTGAATAAAAGTTTCTTCATGGTCAAAATTTTCATGAGTTTGTACTTCAACAATTTTTGAATACTTTGTTGGAGCTAATCCAGAAGCACTTAAAGCCAGAGAAGTAATTCCAAATTCTTCATGAAATGAACGAGCCATTCCATAGACGTTGATATCAGAACCTAACAAGATAGGTTGAAATTCATTTGTTTGTGACACAAAAACCTCCCTTAAAAATTAACCACAGCAGGTTTTTCACCATTATTGATGAAGTAAACATCATACCAAGTCAAGAATGAATAAATTGTCCAGAGTTTGCGACGTGCATCATTTTTATCTGCAAAGTTATCATCCAACATCTTCAAAAGTTTTTCTTGATCGAAGAATTCAGCAACAAAATCTTGTTCAAATAATTGACGAATAACTTTATAATATTTTTCTTCTCGCAACCAGTCTTTAATTGGCACTGGGAAGCCTAATTTTTTACGATTTGACCATTCTTCTGGTAAATGACGACGAGCTGCTTGGCGGAAAGCATACTTTGTATTATGTTCATTCAAAAGATATTTTGTAGGAATTTGTTCCGCTGTATGCATCAATTCAATATCAAGTAGTGGAACACGCAATTCAAGTGAGTGTGCCATTGCCATTTTATCAGCTTTAAGCAGGATATCTCCTGGCATCCATTGGTGCATATCAAGATATTGCATTTTACGAAGCTCAGAACCTTCTGGGGCCTTTTTGTAAGTTTTTCCAACAATATCTTTAACAGTTGGAGCTGCTTTAAATTCTTCTTTCAAAAGCTCTACTGATTCAGACTCATCAAATACTTTCGCTTGACCGATAAAGAAATCTTCAGCAGGCGCAAGTGATTCATAAAGATGTTTTTGACCTTTGAAATGTTTATTTTCAATACCACGAGCAATTGAGAAACGTAAAGATTTTGGTAATTTCTTCAAACCTTCTGCGAAAACACGAACCGCACGAGAATTTGTACTAAATCCATAAGACTCATAACCAGCAAAAAGCTCATCTGCACCTTCACCGCTCATTACAACACGTACATCACGTGCTGCTAATTCTGCGAGGAAAAAGAGTGGCACACAAGAAGGATTTGAATCTGGTTCATCCAAATAATATTGAATTTGTGGGAAATACTTGAACGCTTCATCTCCATGGATTTCACGAGAAGTATTGTTCAAACCAATCATATCAGTCAATTGTTTGGCTTGTTTAGATTCATTGAAAGTTCCTTGACCAAAACCAATAGAATAAGTATGTTCCGGACGAAGCGTTGAAGCAACATAACTAGAATCGACACCACTTGATACAAAAGCTCCAACTTCTACGTCAGCAAATTTATGAGCGTCAACAGAACCCAAAACAGTCTTGTCAATCAAATCAATTGATTCTTCCAAGCTCATATCTTTTTCATCAACTTTCATATCCCAATAAGGTTTGATATCCAAGACCCCATCTTTGTAAGTAAAGTAATGACCTTCTTTGATACGAAAAACATTTTTAAAAAAAGTTTCATCAAGAGCAGAGTATTGGAAAGTCATGTAAGGTTTTAAAGCTTCTTTATTTAATTCTTTTTTGAAGTTTGGATGTTTCAAAAAACTTTTAATTTCTGAACCATACATGAAAGTTCCACCCATTTGAGTATAGTAAAGTGGTTTGATACCAAAATGATCCCGAGCACCAAACAATTCTTGTTTTTCTCTATCCCAAATAACAAAAGCGAACATTCCACGAAGCTTTTGAAGAAGTTCTACACCATATTCTTCATAACCATGCAAAAGAACTTCTGTATCAGCATGAGTTGTAAAATCATGACCTTTAGAGATAAGGTCCTCACGTAATTCGCGGAAGTTATAAATTTCACCATTAAAAGTAATCAATTTAGTTTTATCTTCATTGAAAATGGGTTGGTCTCCACCTTCAAGGTCAATAATACTCAAACGACGAAAACCAATTGCGGCACCCTCATCAATAAATTCACCTGAACTACTTGGACCACGGTGAACAATAGTATTCATCATTTCTTCTAAAGTTTTTGATTTATCATTTTGATTCATCCGGTCAATAAAGCCGACAATTCCACACATTTGTATCTATCCCCTTATCATTTTTCCTTATTATTATACCACAATAATAAAAAATGATTTGACAGAAGGAAAATAATTCCCCACTATCAAATCACTATTTATATCTTTAAAATTTTTGAATTAGTTTGGCATTAAGAATGTTACACCAGCTGCACTCACGTGTGAGCGTGTATGACCCCATCCAAAGCCACTTCCACCTTCAACAACGTCAATTGTACCATCGGAATTTACCGCTGTTACAATAGCAACGTGACCATAAGGCGAACCTGCATATCCAACAAAATCAGTTGAGAATCCAGAAGCAATAACACCAGGAGCCGCACCTACTACATGGAGAACACCTTGTGCAGGGCCATTAGATGCCCATTGACCACCATTACCAGGCATGATGTTTCTGATGTAGATTCCTTGTGCAGCAAAGTGTTGCCATACGTAGTCAGTACATCCACCACCAGCATAAGGATTACCGATTGGTGTGCTATTAATACCTGATGAACTTGAACCACCAGAATTACCAGTATTTGTACTTCCACCACCATTAGAGCTACTTGAACTTGATGAGCTATTAGAGCTTGATGAGCTATTAGAGCTTGATGAATTGCTACTTGAGCTGCTTGAATTTGATGATGTATTATTGCTACTTGTGTTTGAACTTGATGAACTTGATTGTGAAGCTTGACTAGATGAAACAGTTGAAGTTGCTTCTTCTACCGCTTTAGTTGTTGCTGCTGTAGAAGCTGCTTGAGCCTTAGCGGCCTCTTTTTGTTGTGCTTCATAAGCTGCTTGTTTTTTGGCTGCTTCTTGGGCTGCTTTTTCTGCGGCTGCTTTTTCATCTAATAAAGATTGTTTTTTATCTTGCGCAGTAGCAATTGTTGCTTGATAATTCAAAGTAGCAACTTTAAGTTCAGCTTGTTGTGAAGTCAACTCTTGAGCTTGAGAATCTAAACTTTGTGAAAGAGAAACGAACTGGTTATAGTTCTTTTTAACAGTTTCTGACTTTTGACTAAGTTCTTTTTGCTCTTTTTCTTGTTGTTCCAACATTTGTTTGTTGGCACTAGAAACTGTAGCAATCGCTGTTACTTTTTGAATAACATCTGTCAAAGATTTTGAATTAACAACAGCATCCATATAATTTGTTGCTGAGCTGTTAACTTGAGCACTACGTGCTTGAGCTTCCAATGTCTTTGTACGTTCTGCGATACTTTCATTCAATGTTGCAATTTGTGCGTTAAGCGCTTTTGCTTCACTTTCGATTTTAGCAATTTGAGCTTTTGTGCTTGCTTGTTTTTGTTGTAAGCTATCAACTTTTGATTGTAAGCTATCAACTTGTGCTTGGGCTTGAGCCTTTGCAGACTGCGCACTTGAAATTGTCGCATCTTGTTTAGCAATATCTGAATTTGTGTCAGCGTAGACCCCTGACAACGGTGCTGCAGCAGAGAGTACCACTGTAGACATTAAAATAGCTGAGATAATCTTTTTTTTCATAACTGTAATTTTTTAATTTTTCCTCCCATTAAGTTCGGTTGAATAAACATATTATACTATTCCTACCCACCCAAAATATTTCTTTATGGTTACAAAACGCTTTCTAATTGTATCTTCCGTGACTTTTCTTTAATCTGTAGAAGATTTCTAAAGGAAATTGCAAGGCTACAGCTAAGATAATATTAAGCAAAAGTGTAGGCGCTAACTGGTAAACAACAAAATTAATAAAGTTTAAATGTGCAAATCCAAAAGCTGCCATAATGATTGCACTAAAAACTTCAAAAGCCGTCACAATAATGATTGTTGTAAATAACCGTGTCCAGCGATTAGTAAATATGGTTATCTGTATATTATATATAAAAAGAGCAATAAGTGGGAACAATAAGGTCGCAATTCCATAAATCCCTAGGTAATAACTATCATATATTGCCCCCAAAACTGCCGCTAAGATGATAATATAGCTTGGTCTATGCTGAGTGACACTGTACATCAGAAATATCAAAAATAAATGACTCACTGGTACCCATGTCCCGCTGCTAAACCCTGTTAATATATGGGTAATTTGACCGTCCAAAATCATTAGTAAAAAAAGAATAATTGGACTAAAAAATTGAAATGTAAATCGACTCACTACTTAATTCCTTATATTCTAGTTGGTTTTAACAAATTAATGCTTTATTTTCTATAAGTATAATAATAATTAATACTTATTTAGCAAAAACTACTGACCGTCAATTTTGCTTTTGACCACAAAGACGAATCTGATATCATAGAGATTTGTTTCTGGTTTGATATAAACCATTTTACCAAGGCCATCACTATCTTGCTTTTCACCGATAACCTTTCCTATAAGTAAACCACTTGGTGTTCCACCTTGACTACCAGAATTCGTTCCAAGACCACTAGTAAAGACGGAATCTCCATTTTTAAATTTCCCTTGTGAATCGATATTTTTGACTACATAAGCCTCTTGTTGGGAATCATAGCTGCTCAAAATGCCATAAATAGGTGAGCCGTCACTTTCAATTCTTACAGGAATTTTATTATCAATTCCTTTAGAAGAACTCAAAAGTGCAACTTTTGAACTATTTTTATTCACTTGAGTTACTCGACCAACAACGCCACCATTTGCCATAACAATCATGCCTGTTGTCAAGCCATCCTTACTACCGCTATCAATCACTAGTGTATCATTCCATGAGGAAGGCTCACGAGTAATCACATTTGCAGCAACCGTTTGATAATCAGTTAAAGTTTCTTGGAGTTTCAAAGCTTTTTTCAACTCTTTATTTTCTGACTCAAGGCCGCTTAATTTATTATCATCATCTTTTGACTTTGCCAATTGTATTTTTAAACTTTGGTTTTGTTGGTAGGTATCCATCAGATTCGACAATTCATTAGCCTTGTCTTGAACAAAGTGGATAGGTGCCACAAGTACTCTGTCAACAAAACTTGTCCCATCATTAATGGTTTGAGTCATTGCTGACGGATTACGGTTAGACTTAAAATTTTTGGCAGAGATAAAAATTGCTGACATCGCTGCAATAATGATAATGAGTGCAATAATAATAAGCTTACTTAAGTTAATTTTTTTCACTATTCTATGTTCCCTTCGGTAATATGTTTCAAACTCTCTAAATTAAATTTGAAAGCTCTGTGATTTCACATAGCCCTTTGCATAAGCAAAAGCAATTCTTATATCGTTTATCTCTTTGAACTAATCTTCACTTTCAATCCGATAGTCGTATAAGTTCTTCTTACTCGTACCTTATTTTATCAAATTTGACAGAATTTTGATAGAATAGTAGTAATAAATTTCTGTAAGCGGTTTTTAACTATTTTAAAATAGTTATGTTTATCATAATAATCAGTATTGGGGAGAATTTTTTATGAATCATATTCCAGTTTTCGGTGAAAAAAATGAAGAGAAAAATTATCAGGCAAGATATGGTGTCTATTCGATTGTCGCAAGAGAGAATAAAGAAATTTGTCTCGTCCAGGCACCCAATGGAGCTTATTTTCTTCCTGGTGGAGAAATTGAAGCGGGTGAAAATCAAGAAAAAGCACTTCATCGTGAACTCATGGAAGAGTTAGGAGCTACCGCTGAAATTGGAGAATTTTTAGGGCAAGCAGATGAATATTTTTATAGTTCGCATCGTGATAAATATTTTTATAATCCCGCCTATATTTATAATACTAAGAATGTCCGCTTTGATTCCAAACCTCTCGAGGATTTTAATCATATTAGCTGGTTTGACCCAGAAACAGCTATTAGTAAACTCAAACGCGGCTCTCACAAATGGGGAGTTCAAGAGTGGTTAAAGAAATAAAAAAATCGTCAATCAGACGATTTTTTTATTTACTTATTTATTATTCTTACACCTCCGTTGCCAGCAACAATCACTTTTTTAACCATATTATTAAAGAGGCCGTGTTCAACAACTCCAACCATTAAATCAAGTTCTTCAGCAAGTTTTTCTGGTTCTTTAATTTGAGAGATATGAAGGTCAATAATAAAGTGATGCATATCCGTTAACAATCTCTCGTTTTCCTCATTTAGACGCCAAGTTGGAGCATAGCCAGCCGCTTCAAATTTTTTAAAAACTTGTTGTGAGCCATAAGGAATAACTTCTACAGGAATTTTAAAGGAGCCTAGATTTTCTGATAATTTACTTTCATCAACAATCCAAATATAGTCTTTTGAATAGGTTGCAACAATTTTTTCCATTAGAAGTGCTGCTCCACCACCTTTAATACCATTTAGTGAAGAATCAATTTCATCTGCGCCATCAACTGTTAAATCAACATAATCTACTTCGTCAATAGAGGCTAAAGGAATTCCAAGAGCTCTGGCTTGGCTACTTGTTACATTGGACGTTGTTACACCCGTAATTTCCAATTGTTCTTCGGCAATTCTTCGACCCAATTCTTCGACAAAATAGGCTGCTGTTGACCCAGTTCCTAAACCAACGACCATTCCCGATTTAACAAATTCAGCAGCTTTTATGCCGACTTGTTTTTTTAAATTATCCATTTTACCTCCTTGAATACTTTGATATCATGCTGACCTAATTATAACAAAAAAGCTACCTAAAGTAGCTTTTTTATCTGTTTATATTAACTAATATATTCTTCCAAATATTGAGGATTATAAATCATGATCTTATTATCAATCACATCAATTACTTTCTCATCCTTTAAATCGTGGAGAATACGATTGACACTGTTTCTTGTAGAAATACCACAGAAGCCTGCAATATCCTCATTAGTAACTGTGAAATCAATCAAAATTCCATCTTTCTTACGAATGCCAAAATCATCAATTAAACTATGGAGACAAGCACAAACTGCTCCTTTTTTACCATTAATTGTCATTTTTTGAAGAATTTCTAAATTAAGTGCCAATCTTCTTTTATAAAAATCATCAACAACTCTAAATAAATTTAAATCTTCGCGTACCCAATCCCAAAAATCGCTCCGCGAAATTTTATAAAAATTAGCCGTTGGAGATTCTACTCTGACATTAAATAATGCTGAGATTCCATCATTTCGTTTTTCTTCCAATAAAGAAACAAAATCTGGCTGCGCAACATACGCGATATTAAATTCACGACCATCTCTTAAAATATTGCTAATCTTCGCTACACCATCTTTAAGGACATAGATATATTCTGACTCAATTCCTTGATACATAATATAGCTATGCTTTTTACGTGTTACGACACTGACTTTTTTTTGCTCTAGTGTATTGATTAGATATTCAATGTTTACGTTTGCCATTTCTTCCATCTTGTTAAAACTCATCTACTCGCTAATTTGTTCATTTATTCGCCTATATAAGGCTGTAGCCATTTTATTATATCATTTTTTATGTAAATCATTAAAATCAAACTTTAGAACTTGATTTTTGATGTTTACCATGAATGAGATAGTATATAATCCAAACAATTACAACTGCGGGAGCACTGTACAGATACAAATTTCTGAAACCAAGCATACCATTTCCAAGCATTGGAATAATTGCTCCAAGAACAATAGGTCCTCCACCAACACCTAAATCTAAAAATCCAAAGAAGGTAGAAGTTGCAACACCGATACGATCTTTACTTGAATCACGAATAGCAATTGCTTGACCAAATGGTGCAACACCACCGTAACCAAGACCGAAGGCTCCACCAGCAATTAATAAGATAACAAAGCCAATAGCTGGACTGAAGAAACCGGCTAAGCCAACAAGAAGCATTGCCACTGCAAAGAAAATAAATGTTGGATTGAAAATCCAGTTATCCCCTTTAGTATCGAATAAACGACCTGTGAATGGACGTGAAACAAAGATTAATACGGCATACATCGTGAAGAACAATGATCCCGCAAGTGGAATTTTAAGATCTGTTGAAAATGAACCCATTCCTGTTAAAATAGCTGAGTCAATAAATCCGGCTAAAAAGGCAATAATTGAAATAGGGAGGGCCGATTTTTCAATATATCGTTCGACACCTTTAGGCTCATGCGCCAGGGCATAGGCACGCTCTTCTGCAGAAAATTCTTTGACACGAACAAAGAAAATTAATATGAAGGTAATAACCAACAAACCAAGAGCAATTCCAAGTAAAGAACCAAAACCAAGTGAAGAGTAAATCATGATTGAAAGGGCAGGACCAACTGCAGCTGCCAAGGTAACAGATAAAGCGTAGTAACCAATCCCTTCACCACGACGTGAAGCAGGGACAACATGTCCTGCAATTGTCCCTGAGGCTGTTGCACCAATCCCAAAACCTGCTCCTTGAATCACTCGAATCAAAAAGAGTAAGGGAATATTAGTTGTCAAATAATAACCAAAAGTTAAAACAAGAAAAATAAGTCCACCAATATAGAGCAATCGCTTCATTCCGATACGTGTGATATTAATCCCCGTCCAAACTCGACCAATAAGGGCTCCAATAACAAAAACGCTTGATAAAGAAAGACTAACAACTGTTGATTGATGAAGTTGTTGAAGCGCATAAGTCCCTATTGAGGAGGTTAAGACATAAAAAACAATATAAAATAAAAAACTAATAAGCGTGTTAATAACGAAAGTAGGAGTAAAAATACTTTCTTTTTTCATGATTTTTTCCATTTCTAAGTAAAAGAGTCTCTGCTCTTTTTATGAGTGACTAAGTAAGACTATTATTTTCTAACGATGAGTGTATTGCATGTGGCATGATTAACAATATAAGATGCAACTGAACCAACAACTACACGCTCTATATAACTAATCCCTGTTGCGCCAATTACAATCAAATCAACATTTTCTTGCTTAGGAATTTTTGTTGCCATTGCTACTTTAGGTGAGCCATATTCCAAAAGTGTTCTAACATTTGTTAGTCCTTCATCCAATGCTTCCTTAGCAAATTGTTGCAATAAAAGTTTTGTTCCATTTTCATGCTGTTCTTCGGCAATTGTGTCGTAAGTATTCACGGCAAGAAATGAACGTTTTTCAATAACGTTGGCTAAGATGAGCTCAGCGTCATTGCGCTTAGCAACTCTAACTGCTTCATCAAACGCTTTAAGTGATTCTGCTGAACCATCCATACCAACTAAAATTCTTGAATATTTTTGTTCCATGCTAACTGTCCTTATCTAATTAACCGATAGCTGAGATATTTCTTACTTCAAAAGCAAATTTTCCATCTTCAGTTTTTATAAAACCGTGGTGATTTGAAACAAATTCAATTGCTTCATCCATGTTAACGAAGTCTTGAATGACACTGCGTACTTTAGTATCGCCTACATAGTTTGGTGTTGAATTTTCTTCATATGAAGAAAGTCCTTTAAATTCAAATTTCATTTCGAAATTCCTTTCTTAATTAACAATAATTTCTATTTTTGAGAAACGGGAATCTTGTTGTTCTCAAATGTTTTTAAGTTACTCAATTATTTTAAACAAAAGCGATACGAAGCGCGACCACAATTTTTGATATCAAGCATTGATATCTATCATTGATAACATTTGTTACTCTTTATATAAAAAAATACTGACAGATTTGTCAGTATTTAATCTTTATTCTTTAATAAGCTTGAGCAGTTTCCATTTCTGACTCTCTTTCTGATTCTTCGACTGAATTGGAAGTAGTGTTCATTCTCTTTTTAGCCGTGGTCATCATTAAACGAATCCGATTCAATTGATTGACCGCAGAAACTCCTGGGTCATAATCAATGGGAGCGAGATTGGCTCCTGGGTACTGACGACGAAGTTCTTTCATCATTCCTTTACCAACGATATGGTTAGGAAGACAACCAAATGGTTGAAGACAAATGATATTGTTCACCCCTTTTTGCAAGAGTTCAATCATTTCGCCAGTGAGGAACCAACCCTCACCAGTATGATTCCCAATTGAAATCACTTCTTCAGTTGATGCTGCAATATCGTATATTGATTCAATGGAGTCAAAGCGTTTTGAGGCTTTCAAGGCTTTATTCATTGGTTTTTCTAACATATTAATAATACCAATGAAAGTTTTAGCCATGAGTTTATTTTTCTTACTAAAGCCAATCTCATCTGCTTTCCAGATTTGATTGTACAAGCTATAGTTCATGAAGCCAATTAAATCAAGAACAACTGCTTCGCCGCCCTCTTCTTCAATTATTGACACAATATCATCATTTGCTGTTTTACTATATTTAACCAAAATTTCACCGACAACACCCACTCGTGGTTTTTGAATATCCAAAAGTTCAATTTGGTCAAATTCAGCAACAATTTTTTTCATGTTACGATTAAATTCAAAAATTGATCCAGATTCTACATTTTTCCGAGCTTTTTCTAACCATTTCGCATGTAATTCATTGACAGAACCTTCAATGGCTTCATATGGTCGAGTGCGATAAACGACTCTTTCAAATAAATCTCCATAAAGAACTGCAATCATAAAGCGTGTTAAAAGTGGAACTGTGAATTTAAATCCTTTTTCTGTTCCTTGATTACCCATTGATAGGGAAACAACAGGTACTTGTGGGAAACCTGCATCAATTAGGGCTTTACGCAATAAAGGAATATAGTTTGTTGCGCGACATCCCCCACCTGTTTGAGTCATCATGACCGAAGTATTATCAAGGTCATATTCTCCTGACTGAAGAGCTTCAATGAGCTGACCTATTGTAATAATCGCTGGATAACATGAGTCATTATTAACAAATTTCAACCCATTATTGACAGAAGTATTGCTTTCTGGTAGAGAAACGACATTATATCCCGCAGCGGCAAAAGCTGTATCTAATAGCCCTTCTTGGTGAATTGGTGACAACATTGGTAAAAGAAGAGTGTGTTTTTTAGCCATTTCTTTTGTGAAAGCTGGTGTTTCTTGTACTAATTCGTGAACTTCGGTGCTTGCTTCAATATTATGACGCACGCGCTCTGAAACTGCTGCTTTCAGACTACGTAAACGAATCCGAACAGCTCCCATGTTTGATCCTTCGTCAATTTTCAAGACGGTATAAAGCTTATTGTGTCCACGCATGATTTCTTCTACTTGGTCTGTCGTTACGGCATCAAGACCACAACCAAAGGAATTAAGTTGAACAAGTTCTAGATTTTTATTTTTACAAACAACATTTGCAGCTGCATAAAGGCGGCTATGGTAAACCCATTGATTAACCACACGCAGACCAGAAACTTCGGCTAAATGACTAATAGAATCCTCAGACAAAACGTGGAAATCTTCTTGAGTGATGATGTCAGCAATTCCATGATTGATTTCTGGGTCCAAATGATAAGGACGTCCAGCGAGAACAATGGCTTTTTCATTATTTAAATTAATTTGCATGAGCAACTCTTCAGCTTTAAGACGCAAATCTTCTTTAAATTTATCCATTTCTTCAAAGCCATGTTGGACAGCAGCTTGTACTTCCGTAAGATTGACAGAAATCCCTTGGGCGGTTAAAGCCTTATGAACATTAACAGCTACTCCTTCCGGATTGGCTAGATTAATGAAAGGATGAAGATAATTAACTTGCCCTTCACGAATTTCATCGATATTATTTTTAAGAACTTCAGGGTAAGATTGCACAATCGGACAGTTAAAATGGTTTTGAGCATTTTTTTGTTCTTCTTGTTCAAAAAGGACAGATGGATAGAAGATATTTGGAACGCCCTGCTTAATCAAAGCCATAATATGTCCATGACTCATTTTGGCTGGATAGCATACCGTATCTGAAGGAATGGTTTCAATTCCTTCTTCAAAGAGTTCTTTATCAGAGCGAGGGCTTAAAACAACACGGAATCCAAGGTCTGTCAGCATCGTGTGCCAAAGCGGATAGTTTTCATACATATTGAGTACACGTGGTATCCCAATTTCTCCTCTGGTTTGTTTTTTCTTGCTTAAGCTATGGTAACGGAAAAGTTTTTTATACTTGTAATCAACTAAGTTAACTTTTTTATCTTTTTTAGCGACTTTAACTTTTGTAGCTTTTTCGGCACCACGTTCGCAACGGTTCCCAGTTACAAACTTATTCCCATCATTAAAGACCGTTAGGGTCATTTTACAGTTATTTTCGCAAAGACCACAGACCATAAATTCTTTATGAGTTGTGAATTTTTCTAATTCATCAAGTTTTAGAATTTCTGATTCTTTATTTGCTTCTTGGTTATCTAGGGAAATCAAAGCACAACCATAAGCTCCCATTAGTCCAGCGATACTTGGACGAACCACTTCGCGCTCAGAAATTTTTTCAAAAGCACGTAGAACGGCTTCATTGTAAAATGTTCCCCCTTGAACAACGATTTTCTTACCAAGTTCTTCTGGACGTTTTACTTTTATAACTTTATAGAGGGCATTTTTAATGACACTGTATGAAAGGCCTGCGGATATATCTCCGACAGTCGCTCCTTCTTTTTGAACTTGTTTTACTTTTGAGTTCATGAAGACGGTACAACGAGAACCCAAGTTAACTGGATGCTCAGCCAAAAGTGCTTTTTGTGAAAATTCACGAACATCATGTTTTAGTGAATGGGCAAAGGTTTCAATGAATGAACCGCAACCTGATGAACAAGCTTCATTAAGTTGAATACTTGATAGAGCACCATCACGAATTCGCATAGCTTTCATATCTTGTCCACCAATATCAAGAATGAAATCTACTCCTGGATTGAAATAATCAGCGGCCTTATAATGGGCCATTGTTTCAACTTCACCATAATCAACATGAAGTCCTGCTTTAATCAGGTGTTCTCCATAACCAGTTACTGTTGATTTTGCAATATAGACGTCCGCCGGAAGTTTAGCATAGACATCTTTTAAAATATTAATGACAGATTCAAGCGGTTCTCCATTGTTAGAACCATAATGGTCATAAAGAATATTTCCTTCATCATCAATAAGAACAACTTTTGTTGTGGTTGAGCCGGCATCAATTCCTAAGAAGGCAGCTCCATGATGTTCAGACAGGCTCTTATAGTTAGCTGTTGCTTTGGCATGACGCGTCCGAAATTCATCAAGTTCTGCTTGATTTTCAAAAAGTTTATCCATTGTATCTTGTGGAATTAAGCTGTCTGAATCATCATTTTCTAAACTATGAATTAAATCAGTTGCTGTTTTCTGACTTGTTTCTTCATAGAGCGCAGCTCCCATTGCCACAAAAAGTTGTGGATTTTCTGGGAAGATAATATTTTCTTCTTTTAAATCCAAGGTTTCGATGAAACGTTTGCGTAATTCACTCATAAAGAAAAGCGGACCGCCTAGAAAGGCTACATTTCCTTTGATTTTTCGCCCACTTGCTAAACCTGCAATGGTTTGATTGACAACGGCTTGAAAAATACTAGCAGCAATATCTTCACGACGCACTCCTTCATTTAACAGCGGTTGAACGTCGGTCTTGGCAAAAACGCCACAGCGTGATGCTATCGGATAGAGTTTTTCGTAGTTTTTAGCTAACTCATTGACACCATTGGCATCAACTTTCAAAAGGGCTGCCATTTGGTCAATGAAAGCACCTGTCCCACCGGCACATGTTCCGTTCATACGTAATTCTTGAGTCCCGTTATCAAAAAAGGTCATCTTGGCATCTTCACCACCAAGCTCAATCATCACGTCTGTTTGGGGAATGAATTTTTCAATGGTAATTGATGAAGCGATAACTTCTTGAACAAAAGGAACATCAATGACTTCTGCAAGTCCCATTCCTCCTGAGCCGGTAATGGCTAGTTCTAGATTTAAATCTCCATGTTCTTCTATAAAATCTTTGAATACTTTGATGGTTGCTGCTTTCACATCTGAAAAATGGCGCTCATAGCGTGAGAAAATGAGCTTAAAATTTTCGTCAAAAACGACGAGTTTTACTGTGGTTGATCCAACGTCAATCCCTGTTTTATAAATTTGTGTCAAGATGGTCTCCTAGTTATGTGAGAAATATCACTTGAACAAGTCCGCTAAGCTCTTAATATTTTTTCGGCAAGTTAAATTTGAAATCTAACTTATCTTTTGGACGCAGAATTTTGATAAAAAGTAATTTAGACGGTCTGTTGCTTATCTTATTATATGTTCATTTTATCATTTGTCATAAGAAAAGCAACCAGCAAAAAGGGCGTGGTTGTCACATAAACGACAATTCAAAACAAGCTGTTGATTATGTTAAAAGACTTTGACATCGAATGACAAAATCTTTTGACTAAATTCTTTAATGACTTTAATCTATTTTTTGATTATAATGGAGTTAAATAGTACAATGTGAAAAATTAGACAAAACAGTCTATTGGGACTGGGTCTTTTTGAAACTGGAAAGATGGTTTTTTATGGTTAAATCAGATGATTTACGTGTGAAACGAACAAGAAAATTGATTAGTCAGGCTTTTTTTGGTTTGTTACGCAAGAAAAAATTTGAAAAGATTTCAATTCAAGAAATTGCCGATTCAGCCATGATTAATCGGGCAACTTTTTATGCTCATTATGCTGACAAACAAGATTTATATGATAGTTTGATTGACCAATTTTTAGCTAGCTTCACTGGCATTTTAGATGAACAAAATTTGGTCGATGGTAACAATGTTCATGTCAAAGAAATTGAAACTGTTCTGAGTCGCTTTTATGAATTTGTTAAGGACAAACCAGAGGTTGCACAAATGATTACTGACAGAGCGCATGATCAACGGTTAAAAAATCGATTTCTGGAGATTTTATCTGAACGCTATACCGAGTTATTTGAAAAACTGGAAGTTAGAGAAAAAGATGTTGTGGTTCCCAATGATTTTGTAATTTCTTATATCAGCTCGATTTTGGTGGGAACTTTAGACTGGTGGGTCAGCACTTCTACCCAAATGTCTGCTCGAGATTTTGCTCATTTGATTATCAAATTAATTTCTAATGGCCATTTGACCGTCCTTGGGGTCAATATTAATCGCGAAAATTAAAAAAGTTACTGATGAAACTTCTAGGATAGCCGTTGTTTTTTAACTTACGGATACCTTCGAATTTTTATCAGTAACTTTTTATTTTTTCAAATTTTCTATTTCTTCGGTTGTTAAAGGACGATAGGCTCCTAGCGCTAAATCTGAATCCAATGCTAAATTGCCCATCCGAATGCGTTTGAGATAGAGAACGTACATTTCAACAGCTTCAAACATCCGTTTGACTTGATGAAATTTTCCTTCATGAATAATCACACGAATTTCACTAATCCAGCCAGATTGACTCTCCCCTTTGTAAATACTTTCAATGAATAATTCTCCTGGTCGTGCTTTTTCTCCATTTTTTAGAGTCAAGCCCTCAGCAAATTTATTGACAATTTCGTCAGTAACTTTTCCATCAATTCGCGCAAAGTATTCTTTTTCAACATGCTTTTTGGGTTGAGTTAAATCATGTCCCAATGCTCCGTCATTCGTTAAAATTAAAAGTCCCTCAGTATTTTTATCTAAACGTCCGACTGGAAAAATATCCTCACGAAAATCTTTTTCCGATAATAATTGAACAACTGTCTTAAAAAGATTATCTTTTGTTGCAGAAACAAGACCTTGCGGTTTATTTAATAAGTAATAATAATATTCTTGGTAATCTAAAATCTCACCATCAAAGGCGACTTGTCTAGAATTCTTATCTACTTGAAACCTGCCGTCTCGCTGAACTTCCCCAGCAACCGTCACGCGCCCTTTTTTCAATAGAATTTTGACTTCACTACGGCTTCCGAGGCCACTTTCTGCTAAAAATTTATCTAGTCTCATGTCTTTTATTATATCAGATTTTGCTGACAGGTCTGTCAGTAAAATAATGGAAAAAAAGTTACTGACAGAATTAAAAAAATTACTGACGGAATTTCTGTCAGTAATTTTTCTCATTCTTATTCTCCATAAATATCTGCATCTGTCAGCTTAAAAATAATCATTGTTTCTGGTGGATATGCTGCCAATTGATTGGCAAAACTGTCATCATCATCTTTTTTGACTTTTGCTTTGATATTAATGGTCACTTTTTGATGTTCTTCAACAAGTGCGTCATAAAGTGTTTTTAAATCGGCAATATCTTGGCTGCTGGCTTTGGGTAAAATTGTATATTTGGTGTAATCTTTATCAAACCAAGAACCTTCTTTTTCAAAATCAACTGATGAATTTTCACGAATTTGCAATTTAGCTGAGATATCATAATCATAATCTTGCTGTTCAATCATTTTAGCAATTTTTACCATTGATTCATAATCACCACTTGCTTTTAATTTCAAAGTGGCTTTATAAGGAATCCCAGCAAGCTCTAAGCGACCCGCAATCATAAATGGGTCTGGCTCAGTTCCCTTGTCATCAAGTTGAGGTGGAGCAAAATTGACTGAGATTGAATAACCTTTTGTCAGTAATTGCTCATATTGCGTGATGACTTCTTCTAATTCGAGTCCATCAATAAACTCATTAAATGTACGCTCAGTGAGTTTGTTATTTTCAGCGGCTTCTTCTTTTGGATAGATAATTTTTACTTGATAGGTCATATCTACTATTATATCAAGATGTGAGCATAAATTGGGAAAATGCGAAGAAAAAATAGAAAATTTTTTGTTTCTATTTTTAGTCAGCTTCAAAATTTATTTTTTTTATCACTTTTTATTGGTGCAAACTCAATTATTATAAATTTTTATTTTTTATAAAAAAATAAATTAAATAGGCTAGGAAATTCAGCCTTTTTGCGTTAAAATAGTCTTTATGACATTAACACAAGAATTTGATACGATTGCGGCGATTTCCACACCGCTTGGTGAAGGAGCAATTGCCATTGTTCGTTTATCAGGGACAGATGCCCTAAAAATTGCTCAATCTGTCTATAAAGGAAAAAATTTAACTCAAGTTGCTAGCCATACGATTAATTATGGCCATATTTTTGAAGAAGAACGTCTCGTTGACGAAGTCATGGTTTCAGTCATGCGTGCGCCTAAAACATTTACACGTGAGGATATTGTTGAAATAAATACGCATGGTGGAATTGCAGTCACACAAGAAATTTTGCAATTACTTTTACGTAATGGCGCAAGACTCGCTGAACCTGGCGAATTTACCAAACGTGCCTTTTTAAATGGACGAATTGACTTGGCTCAGGCTGAGTCTGTGATGGATTTAATTCGAGCTAAAACAGATAAGGCTGCCAACATTGCCGTAAAACAACTTGACGGTAGTCTTTCAAAAATGATTAATAACATTCGTCAAGAGATTCTCGAAAGTTTGGCACAAGTCGAGGTCAATATTGACTATCCAGAGTATGATGATGTGGAAACAATGACTTCACAAATGCTCCTTGAAAAAACGGCTCATTTTGAACAGCTTTTGGAAAATCTTTTATCAACAGCTAAACGCGGAAAAATTTTAAGAGAAGGTTTAAAAACGGCGATTATTGGTCGGCCAAACGTTGGAAAATCAAGTTTACTTAATCAATTGCTTCGTGAAGAAAAAGCCATTGTCACTGATATTGCTGGAACAACGCGCGATGTCATTACTGAATTTGCCAATATTGGCGGTGTTCCTCTTGAACTAGTGGATACTGCTGGTATTCGTGAAACAGATGATTTAGTCGAAGCGATTGGGGTTGAACGTTCTAAAAAAGCTTTGGCTGAAGCTGATTTAGTTTTACTCGTTTTAGATGCCTCAAATGAATTGACTGACAAAGATTTAGAGCTCTTAGAACTGTCTAAAAATTCAAATCGCATTGTTCTACTCAACAAAACCGACCTGCCAGAAAAAATTGATAGCACTCAAATTTCTGGTGATTATATCCGAATTTCAGCTCTTAAAAATGAAAACTTAAATGCTGTTGAAGAAAAAATCAATCAAATTTTCTTTGCCGGTGAAATAGAAGCCAAAGATGCAACGGTATTATCTAATGCCCGCCACATTTCAATTGTTGAAGAAGCTTTGAAGGCTCTTAAAGAAGCAAACTCTGGGCTTGCTCTGGGCTTACCTGTTGATTTAATTCAAGTGGATGTCACACATTGTTGGCAATTACTCGGAGAAATCACAGGGGAAGCTGCCCCAGATGAATTGATTACACAACTTTTTTCACAATTTTGTTTGGGAAAATAAAAAAGAGTTCAAATGAACTCTTTTTTTACTGACAGAAATTGGTCAATCATCAAATCATCCCTTTAATTTCTGTCAGACATTTTCTAACAAACTGGTCAGTCATTCCACCAAAATAAGTTCCTTGAAAGTTTCGACCGTTAATCACGATTAATTTTTTATCGACGCGATAAGCTCGAACGTATTTGGCAGCTTTTCCTATTTCTTCTTTATCAAATATTTCTTCGATTTCAGTTCCAGCATTTTTAAGTAAAATTTTTAAATTACTTACTGACAGACTTGTCAGTAAAATATCTGGTTCTAAAAGTTGCAAAAGTTGCGGAAATTTCATCTTGAATTGTTCTTGTTGGCTCTTAGCTAAACCTGGCCAAACTGGATGTGTCGCAATTGGGGTAAACAAATCAATGTGTAAGGCTCGATTAATTTGATTTTCAGATTCTTTATAAGCTGAATCAAAAACAGGTAAAAATTTTGCTAACTGATTGAACCAAGGACTAGGATTGTATTCAAAATACCGATTGAGATTTGACTTGTAAGTTTCCAAATTTACTGACGAAAATTCTGTCAGTAATTTTTCATAACGTTGATTTTCACCAAATTCTGCATAAGAAGCATTTTTACTGACCGTCAGTATTTTTAAGTCTGATTTTTCATATTTGGCTAAGTCACCAAACCACAAAAGTGGCATACTATTTGGAATCAAAACTTCTGACAGCTCAGCTTTATTTTTTAAGTCGATAAAATCTGTCCACGTTTCTAAAATCAAGTGGTCTAATTTTTCATTATCCATTTTACTCATCAATCAAAGCCCCCGTCAACACTAACTTGAGCAATCAAATCAGGAAACTCATCTGCATTTTTAAAAATTTCAACTGCTTCTTTTCTAGCCACTTCTAAAATATTATAATCATTGACTAAATCAGCCGCAATAAATTCTGGAAGTCCTGACTGACGAAGTCCAAAAATCTCTCCAGAACCACGCATTTTCAAATCTTCTTCAGCTAAAATAAAACCATTTTGTGTTTCTGTCATAATTTTCATCCGTTGTTTTCCTGAATCGGACTTAGGATTTGCTACTAAAATGGCATAAGATTTTTTTGTTCCCCGACCAACACGACCACGCAATTGGTGAAGCTGCGAAAGTCCAAAGCGGTCAGCATCCATAATCACCATAATGGTAGCATTAGGAACGTCAACTCCCACTTCAATCACTGTTGTTGAAACCAAAATATCTAATTTTTTAGCCTTAAATTCTTGCATGATTTGGTCTTTTTCATCATTTTTCATTTTTCCATGTAAAAGACCAATTTTGGCAAATAATCCAAAGTATTCATTTAATTCCGCAAAAAGAGCTTCTGCGTTTTTCAGGTCCAACGTTTCACTTTCCTCAATTAAAGGTGAAATAAAATAAACCTGTGAATCTTTAGCAACCTCTGCTTTTATCCAACTTAAAACTTCGGAAAATTGTTCATGTTTGACCCACCTTGTAGTAATGGGTTGACGTCCCTTGGGTAGTTCATCAATAATTGAAACATCCATATCCCCAAAAGCCGTAATCGCAAGCGTTCTTGGAATGGGTGTAGCTGTCATCATTAGAACATCTGGATTTTGCCCTTTTTCTCGTAAAATTTTTCGTTGATTGACTCCGAAACGGTGTTGTTCGTCTGTAATCACCAAACCCAAATTATAAAAATCAACCCCTTCTTGAATTAGCGCATGAGTTCCAACTACCATATGTGTATGACCACTAACTAAATCAGCCAAAATCTCGCGGCGCTCTGCCACTTTCAAACCCGAAACCAAAAGTGAAATTTGCAATTCTGGAAAAAGAGCTTTCAAGTTTGCAAAATGCTGACGGGCAAGGATTTCCGTTGGTACCATAATTGCTGCTTGAAAATTCGCCAAACAAGCCGCGTACATGGCAAGGGAAGCAACAACTGTTTTACCAGAACCCACATCACCTTGCAAAAGTCGATTCATGTGATAAGGAGATTTCATATCCGTCAGAATCTCTGACAAAGCGCTTAATTGAGCACCTGTCAGTTCAAAAGGTAATTCAGAAATCTTCTGATCAATTTCTCCTTGCTCAAAAACAACTTCTAATCCTGCTCGGCCCGACTTTTCTTTATTTTTTAAGGCCTGTAATTTCAACTGAAACATGAATAATTCTTCAAATTTTACACGACGTAAAGCCTGCTTATGAGCTTCCATATCTTCAGGAAAATGCATAGCCAAAACGGCTTCTTGCCGGTTCATCAGACGATATTTTTTAATCAAAAATTCTGGTAAGTTCTCAGGTAATTCTGATAGAAGGTCTGATTCAAAAACCTGATGAATTACTTTGACCAATTGACTTTGTTTCATACCAGCTGTCAAATGATAAACAGGTTCTAAGCCATCGTCCACCTGAGCCACAACTTTCATCCCCATCAGTTGTTGCTTTGCCTGCTCCCATTTTCCGTAAACTGCAATTTCCTTACCAACTTCCACTTTGTCAGCCAAATAAGGTTGATTAAAAAAGCTGACAGCAACCACGGCCTCACCTTCTTTAATTTTAAATGAAAGTCGATTACGTTTAAATCCGTAATACTGGACATTAGCTGGTGTCACTACCGTTCCAATAATTGTTGCTTTTTTTCCGTCAACAAGTTCAAAAACCGAACGACTTGCGAAATCTTCATAACGAAAAGGGAAATAAAGCAATAAATCTTGAACCGTGAAAATTCCTAACTTATGGAAATTTTCCACAGATTTCGGTCCCACACCTTTTAAAAATTGCACTGAATCTGTTAATTTCATACTTTTATTATACCAATATATAAGGTTAAATGCTTCAAAAATCAAATATAATTTGCTGACAGAGAATTTAAAAATTTACTGACAGAAAGCTCTGTCAGTAAAAAAATAATCAGAAATTACTCTGATTATTTTTTATGCTTTCTTAACAACTGAACCCTTCAAAGCAATTGCTCCAAAGCCCGGAATTTTTGAATCAATAAAATGTTCATTTTTCCCTTCTGGATTAATGCGAATGTTTTTCACTTTTGTTCCCTGCTTAATTGGTTTTGGCATTCCCTTAACTGGCAAATCTTGTACAATAACAAGGTCATCCCCAGTTTCTAACTCATTTCCTAAACTATCAAGGACAATAAATTTTCCAGCTGCCTCAATTTCCTCAAGAGTAAATTCATTTCCACATTCAGAACAGCCAAAGCTCGTATCTGATAATTCATAAGTATATTCACTTGAACAATGAATACATTTTGGTGTTCCCATCTTCTCTCCTTTATTAAATCAAAAAAAACCAGCCCGAAGACTGGTTTTTATACCGTTAAAATCGGAAAATTATTTAGCGATTTTAGCGAAGTATGCAAGTGTACGAACAAGGTTTGAAGTGTATGACATTTCGTTATCGTACCAAGATACAGTTTTAACAAGTTGAGCTCCATCAGCTGAAGTAACTTCAGTTTGAGTAGCATCAAAGAGTGAAGAGTTTGAGATACCAACGATATCAGATGAAACGATTTGGTCTTCGTTGTAACCGAATGATTCATTTGAAGCAGCTTTCATAGCTGCGTTGATTTCGTCAACTGTAACTTCTTTGTTAAGGATAGTAACAAGTTCAGTCAATGAACCAGTTGGAACTGGTACACGTTGAGCATGTCCTTGAAGTTTACCTTGAAGTTCTGGCAATACAAGACCGATAGCTTTAGCAGCACCTGTTGAGTTAGGTACGATGTTTTCAGCTGCAGCACGTGCGCGACGGAAGTCTCCACCACGGTGTGGGCCATCAAGAGTCATTTGGTCACCAGTGTAACCGTGAACTGTAGTCATTGTACCAACTTTGATACCGAATTGTTTGTTCAAAGTATCAGCCATTGGAGCAAGACAGTTAGTTGTACATGAACCAGCTGAAATTACTGTTTCAGTTCCATCAAGTACTTCGTGGTTAGTGTTGAAAACGATTGTTTTAACATCAGATCCACCAGGTGCAGTGATAACAACTTTTTTAGCACCGTTAGCGTGCAAGTGTTGTTCAGCTTTTTCTTTAGTTGCGAAGAAACCAGTTGCTTCAAGAACGATTTCTGCACCAACTTCAGCCCAGTTGATGTTAGCTGGGTTAGATTCAGCAGTAACTTTAACGAATTTACCGTTAACTTCAAAACCACCATCTTTAACTTCAACTTTACCATCAAAACGACCTTGAGTTGTATCGTATTTAAGCAAGTGAGCAAGCATTGCTGGATCTGTCAAGTCGTTGATTGCAACAACTTCAACACCTTCAACATTTTGAATACGACGGAAAGCAAGACGACCGATACGACCGAAACCGTTAATACCAACTTTAACTACCATTAGTAGTTTCCTCCTTATAGGGATTAGATTTTATAAAAGGCTTACCTTTTAAATTGACTAAGTTAACAATTTAACTTACTCTTTTATTTTAACACTTTTTTTAAAATTTGCAAACATAAACTCCCTTAGAAAGCGCTCTACAAAAGCAAAAGAAGTCCACTTCTCTTGAAAGCGTTTAACATTAAAAAAGCTCGTACTTTTAAAAATAGTTTCTTCTTCCACCTCTATAAAAAGCAATAAAAAAATTTACTGATGAAACGCTCAGCAAATTTATGATTTATTTCTTACCAAATAAACGCCCAAAAAAGCCCTTATTGTCAGTGGTTTTTAGCTGTTCTTGCAAATCCGTAAAAAATTGTTTTTGGTCTGTCAAAGCTTTTTCCATTAACTCTTGCTGTTTTTTAATCTGTACATCTTTTTCAGCAATTTGAGCATCTTTTACGTTTAATTGTTGATCTTTTGAGATAAGTTGACTGTTTAAACGTTCAATCTCAGCGTTTTTATCTTTCATCAAAGCGCTAATCATTTCGTAAGCTGCGGATGTTGCATCATCTGTCTTAAGCGCAACCTCAGAACCTTTGTCAGCATTTTCTTCCAGAACCTCTGCCTTGGCAGTCACCACTTTTCCGTATAGTCCCTCAAGTTCATGAATTCCCTCAGCATTAACGACTGTTACATTCTTCTCATTTTTTTCAACAAATTTAGTATCTAGCGACTTAACACGTTTATTCATCGCTTGGCGAGTCACTCCAAAAAGCTCTGCCAATTCACTTACTGTTTTAGTTTTCATATCATCCATAATACCATATTTTCGGCTAATTATACAGACTTTTGTAAAAATTTTATTTGCATATTGTTCTAGGAATTATTAAAAATATATTATAATTATATTATAGTGTAAATTTCCAAAAGAAAGGGCTAAAAAATATGAAATATAAAACAGAATCCATTGATAATATAAAAAAATTCTATGATATTAATAGTAAAACTGGTCTCAGTCCAACTCAAGTCACAAATTCTCGAATAAAATATGGTCATAATAACCTTGAAGAACAAAGTGGCCCAAATATTTTTCAAAAACTTCTTCATCACCTCTTAGAAGTCATGAATATCATTCTTATTTTAGTTGGTGTTCTCTCAGCCTATTTGGCTTATATCAGTAATGGAAACTATACTAAAACAATTGTTGTTTTACTTATCGTTGCCATCAACGTTTTCGTTTCAATCTTCCAAGAAAATAGGGCGGAAAATGCACTCGCTGCACTCAAAGAGCTTTCCTCACCAACATCAACTGTTATTCGTTCTGGAAAACGCCAAACTATTCCTTCAAGTGAATTAGTCTGCGGTGACCTCATTGAGCTGACAGCCGGTGTACAAGTTGGAGCTGATATTCGCTTACTCACAAGTAATAGCCTGCAAGTTGATGAATCTTCACTGACAGGTGAATCAGAACCCATTGACAAGAATGCTGACCTTGATATTACTGACGAAGTTCCTCTTGGAGATCAACTGAACATGGTTTTCTCAGGAACAAATATCCTTAACGGAACAGCCGAAGGAATCGTTGTCGCAGTTGGTTCCGAATCACAAATGGGACAAATTGCTACACTTATTGGCGAACAAATAAAAGGAAAAACTCCTCTTCAAAAAAGAATCGATAAACTTGCCAAACGCTTAGCAGTCATTGCCTTTGCCGCTGGAATATTAATCTTTGTCATTAATCTTTTGTATGGAAACGTTCCTTTTGTTGATAATTTAATGACCGCCGTTGTTTTAGGAGTAGCTGCCGTTCCAGAAACACTTCCAGTTATTGTTACCCTCAGTCTGATTTACGGTGTAGAAAATATGGCTCAGAAAAAAGCCATTATCCGAAATGTCCCTGCCGTTGAAACCCTTGGAAACGCAACAGTCATCGCTTCTGACAAAACCGGAACACTCACACAAAATCAGATGACCATTCAAAAACTTTGGCTATCTGGACAAGATAGTTGGTCAGGAGGTCAATTATCAAGCTCTGAAGTTTCCTTAATACAAAATTTTGCTTATGCCTCAAACGCCAGTGCACAACTCATTGACGGTGATTGGGAAATCCATGGTGACCCAACCGAAGCAGCAATCATTCGCTTCTTAATTACTCATGACCTCTATGAACCCGAAAAAAATCCAAAACGACTTGCCGAACTCCCTTTTGATAGTTCACGCAAAAAAATGACCGTTGTCATTCCACATCCGCAAGATAATGAAAAATATCTTGTACTGACCAAGGGCGCTTTTGATAGACTTGAACCAAGCAGTCAACATCAAGCACAGCATCCACAGCTCCTTTCTTCAAATAACGAGGAGACTTCCACTCACTTATCAAATGATTTATTGAGTCAAGCCCAAAAAATACATGATATTTTTGCTGACCAAGCCCTACGTGTTCTTGCTCTTTCTTACAAAATCATCGATAAAGTCCCAGAAGATTTAACTGAATTAGAAAATAATCTTACCTTTCTTGGAATCGTGGGAATGATTGACCCTCCACGCTTAGAATCAAAAGCCGCTGTTCAAGAAGCAAGGGCTGCTGGTATTAAACCAATCATGATTACAGGGGACCACGCGCTTACAGCAAAAGCAATCGCTCAACAAATTGACATCTATCGTGACGGAGATAAAGTTATTGATGGCTTAACGCTCAAATCAATGACAGATGATGAACTTAGCCAAATGATTGAACAAATTTCGGTCTATGCCCGAGTAAGTCCTGAAGACAAACTTCGTATTGTAAAAATCTGGCAAGAAAAAGAACAAATCGTCGCCATGACAGGAGACGGGGTCAATGACGCACCCAGCTTAAGAGCTGCCGATGTCGGAACTGCAATGGGAATAGCTGGAACAGAAGTTGCAAAATCCGCTTCTGATATCATTCTTGCTGACGACAATTTTGCGACCATCGTCGCTGCCATTCGCGAAGGACGTCGCGTTTACACCAATATCAAAAAAACAATTTATTACCTTCTCTCAGCAAACGTAGCTGAAATTCTAACAATGCTCATTGGAGCAATTGTCGGTTGGGGAATGCCTTTTACAGGAATTCAACTCCTTTACATCAATGTCCTTGCTGATGGAATTCCCGGATTTGGACTTTCACGTGAAAAAGCCGACAGTCATATCATGGAACAACCACCTGTTGGAGTCAAAGAAAGTATCTTCTCAAGAGGGGTCAGCTGGCGTATCGCCATTTGTTCCACTGCATTCATCATTACTGCTCTAGTTGGTTTTTATCTCGGTAGGTTTATTGAAATCGCTGGATTGACACCCAACCATCAACTCGGACAAACAATGGCCTTTGTGATATTAACCCTTGCTTCTACAATAAATATCTATAATGCTAGAAGTAATGAATCTCTCTTCACAAGAGGAATTACCACTAATAAAATGATTTTTGGTACCACCTTATTATCACTAGGAATAACCGTTCTCTTTACAAATGTTCCAATTTTGATGAACATCCTAGAAGTTGCTCCTTTATCAATGACACACTGGCTGATAGCTATCATCTTAGCTTTAATCCCAACCCTTGTCATTGAAATTACGAAAGTGATTCTTAATAAACAAGGGAAAAAATTTATTGGCTAAAAGAAAGGCTCAAAATAACTTGAGCCTTTTTATCTGTTCACTTGTTCATGGAATTCTACAACCATCTTCACCACTTCATCATAAGAGTCTTGACAGCCATTTTTCACCCAATTTCCTAAAACATAAAATAAACCAGCAGCCATAAAATCGTTCCAAAATTTTTGCTTTGTCCCTAGATAATCAGCCCAAGTCGTTGTTTCATTATAAAAAATAGTCATCTTTTGAGCAAATACCTGAAAAATCAGCGAATAATAATTCCCCTTGACAGCTTTTTCTATTTCTTCTTCTTGTTCAACAAATAGTCCCACCAACTTCTCACTTAAAATAAGTGAGTTAATACTTTCTAGCTCCAAAAGTTCTTTGAGAAATTTATCATAGATTAGCTCAAAATACTCTAATACGACTTCTTCCTTATTTTTGAAGTGCCGATAGAAAGTCATCCGACTCACCCCGGCTTTTTTGCAAACTTCTGTCAATGGCAATTCATTGATTGTATATTTCTCTAAACACAACATCATTCCTTCAATAATAAAGTCATGAAAATCTTGATATTGCTCTTTTCGCTTCATTTCTGTTACACTTTCATTTTGTTGTCACTTTTAAAGACAAACCGTCCAAAGTTAATTGTAAAAGTTCTTTTTTGCTGTTACACTTGTATCACATAAATATTATAACACAAAGGAAAATTTTATTATGTCAAATCAAGAACCAATAGCAAACTACAAATTTAATTATAAAACAACAGCAAATAAAGTTATGAAAAATATTAATCTTTCAGGAAAAACAATCATCATCACTGGTGGGTATTCTGGTATTGGTTTAGAGATGACCAAACAACTTTCACGTGCTGGAGCAAAAATTATTATCCCCGCCCGAAGAATGGAAGTAGCCAAGAAAAATTTATCTAAAATAAAAAATATTGACATTCTTCCCCTTGACCTCACCAATCCAGAAAGTATTCATCAATTTGCCGAAAGTTATTTGCAAAATAATTCAAAACTAGATATTCTTATTAATTCCGCTGGATTAATGTACCTTCCTTTAAAAAGAGATTCTCGAGGAATAGAATATCACTTTGCCACAAACCATCTAGGCCACTATCAATTAACAATGGAACTTTTACCCGCTTTAAAAAATGCAAAAATCTCAAGAGTTATAAATTTATCCAGTCGTGCTCAACAAATGACACCATTACTAGAAGATTGGAATTTTGAAAAAATAGAAAACTATAATCCCCAAATAGGCTACCAACAATCTAAAACTGCCAACGTTTTATTTTCAATAAAACTAGATGAACTAGGAAAAAAATATGGAATTAGAAGTTTTGCCGTCCACCCTGGTATGATTCCAATGACAAATATTGGTCGTCAAAATTCACCTATTACCCCTTGGCTCCGCTACCTAGCCGACTATTTTAAATTAATTCATATCCCCGTATTTTTTAATGCACTTAAATCCGGCTTTGACCGAAGTAAATATCGCTATTTAAAAACAATAGCTCAAGGTGCCGCAACACCTCTTTGGGCCTCAACAAGCCCTGATTTAGAAGGTAAGTGTGGGCTTTATTGTGAAGACCTTAATATTGCCAGACTTATGACATCAGAAGAAGCTAATAATTTTTCTGGAGGCTTACGTCCGCATGCAGTAGACCACAATGACGCAGATAGACTTTGGCAGATTTCAAAAAATATAACAGGTCTGGATTTTGAATAAAACCTTACTATAAAATAAAACTGACCTATTATAAATAGGTCAGTTTATCTATTTTTTCATTAGATGAAACTCATTATACATACTACGTTTGATTAAATAATAGCATTTATATTAAAAATACACAAACTTCTTTGACATGTTATTGATCAAGTGCTAATATTATGCTATATATTCAAAATAGTTTGAATATATCGTTTTTTATAATTAAGGAGAACTATGAAAATTTTTATAAACAAACCAAATAATATTAAAAGATGGATCTTATTACTATATTCTATCCTTTCACTAATTATTACCATCACTTATATTATTTTTAACCACACATTTTTTAAAGTAGATTGGCAAAGGTATGATATAGATGGGACTTACCGAGGAAAGGTGGATGAGATACTAAAACATGGTGTCTTCTGGATAAATGGGAATTTAACAGCAATCAACTCTACACTACTGATTTTACTTCTAGCTGTAGGGACGATTCTTTCACTATTAATTTTCTATTTAGCTTGGCATAATCTAGCAACTAGAACATGGACCCCAATTCTGTGCTTAGCAGGATTTTTGATTCCTCTAATCGTTCATGGCGACGGAAATATTCTCAAATCCTTGATTATTGGCTATATTTTTATCATTGCTGGAGCAAGCTTCTCAGTTCAGGCTTTACGCTTCTCCTGATTTCAAAAACTTATTTAATATAATAAAAAACTACCGAATTCAATAGTTTTCAGTAGTTTTTATTAACTATAAAATAATCTAATTAATTATATAAAAAAAGCTAACAATAGGCATGTTAGCTTTTATGTTATGCCGAAGGCCGGGGTCGAACCGGCACTCCCGTGAAGGAACCAGATTTTGAGTCTGGCGCGTCTGCCTATTCCGCCACTTCGGCGAAACATAACAACTGGGGTAGCTGGATTCGAACCAACGCATGAGGGAGTCAAAGTCCCTTGCCTTACCGCTTGGCTATACCCCATTAAAAGGCGGATGACGAGGATCGAACTCGCGAGTGCCGGCGCCACAAGCCGGTGTGTTAACCACTTCACCACATCCGCCATAATGAAACACGGGCAGCAGGAATTGAACCCACACTAAAGGTTTTGGAGACCTTTGTACTACCTTTATACGATGCCCGTTTTCTATGGAAGGGGAGGGATTCGAACCCCCGAACCCGAAGGAGCGGATTTACAGTCCGCCGCGTTTAGCCTCTTCGCTACCCTTCCAAACTCTTTATTCACTTAATGGCTGAAACAACCAATGGGAGTTAACGGGATCGAACCGCTGACCCTCTGCTTGTAAGGCAGATGCTCTCCCAGCTGAGCTAAACTCCCAAAACTTGGCCACTCGCCTATCTCCCAGGGGGCAACCCCCAAGTACTTCCGCCGTAGATGGACTTAACTTCTGTGTTCGACATGGGAACAGGTGTATCTCCATCGCAATGATGACCAAATCATTAAATGTTACCTTGAACATTCAAAACTAAATAACAATTCTTCTAACTTTTAAACCATAAGCATATTATATTTGACTCTTTTGGTAAAGTCCTCGAGCGATTAGTACTGGTCCGCTCCAAGTCTCGCAACTCTTCCACTTCCAGCCTATCTACCAGATCATCTCTCTGGGCTCTTAATTCTTACGAATGGGTAATCTCATCTTGAGGTGGGCTTCGCACTTAGATGCTTTCAGCGCTTATCCCTTCCCTACATAGCTATCCAGCCGTGCTCCTGGCGGAACAACTGGTACACCAGCGGTAAGTCCATCCCGGTCCTCTCGTACTAAGGACAGATCCTCTCAAATTACCTACGCCCGCGACGGATAGGGACCGAACTGTCTCACGACGTTCTGAACCCAGCTCGCGTGCCGCTTTAATGGGCGAACAGCCCAACCCTTGGGACCGACTACAGCCCCAGGATGCGACGAGCCGACATCGAGGTGCCAAACCTCCCCGTCGATGTGAACTCTTGGGGGAGATAAGCCTGTTATCCCCAGGGTAGCTTTTATCCGTTGAGCGATGGCCCTTCCATGCGGTACCACCGGATCACTAAGTCCTAGTTTCCTACCTGCTCGAGTTGTAGCTCTCGCAGTCAAGCTGGCTTTTACCTTTACACTCTACGATTGATTTCCAACCAATCTGAGCCAACCTTTGAGCGCCTCCGTTACTCTTTAGGAGGCGACCGCCCCAGTCAAACTGTCCGTCAGACACTGTCTCCCTGGCCGATTATGCCAGCGGGTTAGAGTAACCATAAGTCAAGGGTAGTATCCCAACAACGCCTCAATAGAAACTAGCGTCCCTATTTCAATGGCTCCTACCTATCCTGTACATGACTTACAGGTACTCAATATCAAACTACAGTAAAGCTCCATGGGGTCTTTCCGTCCTGTCGCGGGTAACCTGCATCTTCACAGGTACTAAAATTTCACCGAGTCTCTCGTTGAGACAGTGCCCAAATCATTACGCCTTTCGTGCGGGTCGGAACTTACCCGACAAGGAATTTCGCTACCTTAGGACCGTTATAGTTACGGCCGCCGTTTACTGGGGCTTCAATTCATACCTTCGACTTACGTCTAAGCACTCCTCTTAACCTTCCAGCACCGGGCAGGCGTCACCCCCTATACATCACCTTGCGGTTTAGCAGAGAGCTGTGTTTTTGATAAACAGTTGCTTGGGCCTATTCACTGCGGCTGGCTTTTACACCAGCACCCCTTCTCCCGAAGTTACGGGGCTATTTTGCCGAGTTCCTTAACGAGAGTTCTCTCGATCACCTGAGGCTACTCGCCTCGACTACCTGTGTCGGTTTGCGGTACGGGTAGATATGACTTTACGCTAGAAGCTTTTCTTGGCAGTGTGACATCAGAGAGTTCGCAACCGTAGTTGCTTCCCCATCACAGCTCAATGTTAAAGAGAAATGCATTTGACACATCTCACACCTCACTGCTTAGACCAGAATCCATTAACTGGCATCTCTTAGCCTACTGCGTCCCTCCATCACGATCATATCTAGTACTGGAATATCAACCAGTTGTCCATCGACTACGCCTTTCGGCCTCGCCTTAGGTCCCGACTAACCCAGGGCGGACGAGCCTTCCCCTGGAAACCTTAGTCTTACGGTGGATAAGATTCTCACTTATCTTGCGCTACTCATACCGGCATTCTCACTTCTTAACGCTCCAGCACTCCTCACGGTATACCTTCATCGCGGTTAAGAACGCTCTCCTACCATTGATAAAATATCAATCCAAAGCTTCGGTAATATGTTTAGCCCCGGTACATTTTCGGCGCAGGGTCACTCGACTAGTGAGCTATTACGCACTCTTTGAATGATAGCTGCTTCTGAGCTAACATCCTAGTTGTCTATGCAACCCCACATCCTTTTCCACTTAACATATATTTTGGGACCTTAGCTGTTGGTCTGGGCTGTTTCCCTTTCGACTACGGATCTTAGCACTCGCAGTCTGACTGCCGAACATGTGTATTAGCATTCGGAGTTTATCTGAGATTGGTAATCCTAGACGGACCCCTCACCCAAACAGTGCTCTACCTCCAATACACTTACATTTCGACGCTAGCCCTAAAGCTATTTCGGAGAGAACCAGCTATCTCCCAGTTCGTTTGGAATTTCTCCGCTATCCACAAGTCATCCAAACACTTTTCAACGTGTCCTGGTTCGGGCCTCCAGTGCGTCTTACCACACCTTCACCCTGCTCATGGATAGGTCACTAGGTTTCGGGTCTACATCATGATACTAAGTCGCCCTATTCAGACTCGGTTTCCCTACGGCTCCGTCTCTTCAACTTAACCTCGCATCATAACGTAACTCGCCGGTTCATTCTACAAAAGGCACGCTCTCACCCATTAACGGGCTCGAACTTCTTGTAGGCACACGGTTTCAGGTGCTATTTCACTCCCCTCTCGGGGTTCTTTTCACCTTTCCCTCACGGTACTGGTTCACTATCGGTCACTAAGGAGTATTTAGGGTTGGGAGATGGTCCTCCCGGATTCAAACTGGATTTCGCGTGTCCAGCCCTACTCAGGATACTGCTAGGTATAAGCGCTATTTCGTCTACGGGATTATTACCCTCTTTGATTAACCTTCCCAGGTTATTCGACTATAATGCTTAAGTCCACGTTGCAGTCCTACAACCCCAAGAAGCAAGCTTCTTGGTTTGCCCTTCTTCGCGTTCGCTCGCCGCTACTTACGAAATCGTTTTTACTTTCTCTTCCTGCAGGTACTTAGATGTTTCAGTTCTCTGCGTTACCTTTACATGAGCTATGTATTCACTCATGAATAACTGCTAGTAGCAGCTGGGTTTCCCCATTCGGAGACCTAGGGATCAATGCGTACTTACTGCTCCCCCTAGAATATCGTCGTTAGTCACGTCCTTCATCGGCTCTTAGTGCCAAGGCATCCACCGTGCGCCCTTATTAACTTTGCCATGATGATTTATAATCATCGTTTTTCAAGTATAAGTTTGTAAATTCTTTAAAATTCACAGCTTTTGGTTTATTTATCGTTATTAGATATTGTTATTTAGTTTTCAATGTTCAAGTGATTTTAACGTCTTGTCTGACAATGGAGCCTAGCGGGATCGAACCGCTGACCTCCTGCGTGCAAAGCAGGCGCTCTCCCAGCTGAGCTAAGGCCCCACAATCAAGAAGTTGATTCTTGCTTAGGTTTATGACTAAACCCCTCAAAACTGAATAAAGTTGAATGCTCACGTCTTTGTATATATTCCTTAGAAAGGAGGTGATCCAGCCGCACCTTCCGATACGGCTACCTTGTTACGACTTCACCCCAGTCATCGGTCTTACCTTAGGAAGCGCCCTCCTTGCGGTTAGGCAACCTACTTCGGGTACTCCCAACTCCCGTGGTGTGACGGGCGGTGTGTACAAGGCCCGGGAACGTATTCACCGCGGCGTGCTGATCCGCGATTACTAGCGATTCCGACTTCATGTAGGCGAGTTGCAGCCTACAATCCGAACTGAGAATGGTTTTAAGAGATTAGCTAAACATCACTGTCTCGCGACTCGTTGTACCATCCATTGTAGCACGTGTGTAGCCCAGGTCATAAGGGGCATGATGATTTGACGTCATCCCCACCTTCCTCCGGTTTATCACCGGCAGTCTCGTTAGAGTGCCCAACTTAATGATGGCAACTAACAATAGGGGTTGCGCTCGTTGCGGGACTTAACCCAACATCTCACGACACGAGCTGACGACAACCATGCACCACCTGTATCCCGTGTCCCGAAGGAACTTCCTATCTCTAGGAATAGCACGAGTATGTCAAGACCTGGTAAGGTTCTTCGCGTTGCTTCGAATTAAACCACATGCTCCACCGCTTGTGCGGGCCCCCGTCAATTCCTTTGAGTTTCAACCTTGCGGTCGTACTCCCCAGGCGGAGTGCTTATTGCGTTAGCTGCGATACAGAGAACTTATAGCTCCCTACATCTAGCACTCATCGTTTACGGCGTGGACTACCAGGGTATCTAATCCTGTTTGCTCCCCACGCTTTCGAGCCTCAGTGTCAGTTACAGGCCAGAGAGCCGCTTTCGCCACCGGTGTTCCTCCATATATCTACGCATTTCACCGCTACACATGGAATTCCACTCTCCTCTCCTGCACTCAAGTCTACCAGTTTCCAATGCATACAATGGTTGAGCCACTGCCTTTTACACCAGACTTAATAAACCACCTGCGCTCGCTTTACGCCCAATAAATCCGGACAACGCTCGGGACCTACGTATTACCGCGGCTGCTGGCACGTAGTTAGCCGTCCCTTTCTGGGTAGTTACCGTCACTTGATGAGCTTTCCACTCTCACCAACGTTCTTCTCTACCAACAGAGTTTTACGATCCGAAAACCTTCTTCACTCACGCGGCGTTGCTCGGTCAGACTTTCGTCCATTGCCGAAGATTCCCTACTGCTGCCTCCCGTAGGAGTTTGGGCCGTGTCTCAGTCCCAATGTGGCCGATCACCCTCTCAGGTCGGCTATGTATCATCGCCTTGGTGAGCCTTTACCTCACCAACTAGCTAATACAACGCGGGATCATCTTTGAGTGATGCAATTGCATCTTTCAAACTTAAAACTTGTGTTTAAAGTTTTTATGCGGTATTAGCATTCGTTTCCAAATGTTGTCCCCCGCTCAAAGGCAGATTCCCCACGCGTTACTCACCCGTTCGCTGCTCATCCAGTTGGTACAAGTACCAACCTTCAGCGCTCAACTTGCATGTATTAGGCACGCCGCCAGCGTTCGTCCTGAGCCAGGATCAAACTCTCAAATAAAGTATTTAAGTCACCGAAGTGACTGGCTTGTCTTTCATTATTGATTGACAGATTTTTGATGTATCTTACTACATCACATGAGTCATTCTTCTTTATTCAGTTTTCAATGGTCTAGCTTATCGCTTCAAGACCCTCGTCTCTTGCGACAACTATTATATTCTATCAAACCTACCTAATCTTGTCAAGAATTAACTGTGGCTTTTACGACTTTTTTTATCTTACATCCGGAAAATCCCACGGTTGTCATGTTTTATAATCTACAGTTTTTATAGAAAATGTAATTTTGGGGTTTATTATTTTACCTTTTGGATATTGTATGAGAGAATTTACAAATTTTCTAGGTATAAATTTAATACAAAAAAACACTTCCATATGGAAGTGTTTTAAACGTTGATATATGAATAATATTAACGTTTTGAGAATTGTGATGCTTTACGGGCTTTTTTGAGACCTGGTTTTTTACGTTCAACCATACGGGCGTCACGTGTAAGGAGTCCAGCGCGTTTCAAAGCACTACGGAAGTCTGGGTCTACTTGGAGCAATGCACGAGCGATTCCGTGACGGATAGCTCCTGCTTGACCTGATACACCACCACCATTTACGTTTACGAGTGTATCGTAGCTACCTTCTGTTTGTGTAGCTGCAAATGGTTGGTTGATAACGAGACGCATGTCTGCGTGTGGGATGTAGCTTTCTACTTCACGTCCGTTAACTGTGATTTTACCAGTACCAGGTACGAGACGTACGCGTGCTACTGCATTTTTACGACGGCCTGTGCCGGCATATTGTACTTGTGCCATTATGTTCGTTCCTTCCTGATTAAATCAAACCTGTGATGTCAAGGACTTCAGGTTTTTGAGCTGTATGTGTGTGTTCTGCGCCAACAAACACTTTAAGTTTCATGCCTTGAGCACGTCCAAGTGTGTTGTGTGGAAGCATACCTTTTACTGATTTTTCAATCAAACGTACAGCATTTTTTTCACGGAGTTCACCAGCAGTAACTGATTTCAATCCACCTGGGTGAAGTGAGTGTGAGTAATATACTTTATCAGTTGCTTTTTTACCAGTCAATTTGATTTTTTCAGCGTTAACAACGATTACGAAATCACCTGTATCAGTATGTGGTGTGTATGTTGGTTTGTTTTTTCCGCGAAGTACGCTTGCGACAACTGCAGAAAGACGTCCAAGAGGAACATCAGTTGCATCGACGACGTACCATTTACGGTCAACGTTTTGAGCGTTAGCCATGAATGTAGTTTTCATCATTTTGGTTATTTTCCTTTTACTAGAATTTGTTTACAGCAGGTGTAAGAGTCCTGCAAAGTATTTTTGGGTTTCCGGGGCCACAAAAATGGGGTAAACAATACCGTTTATCATCATATCATATTATTCCTGGGTTTGTCAAGACATTTTAGGGATTATATCCCCTTTATTTACTTCTTTTCGTGGATTATGTATTTTTTAGTTTTATATCTTTTCAAATGTTTCTTTGTGGTTTTTGCTACAAGCATTATGGTAGCACTTCCATTTGAACTATGATAGACTTTTTTAAAAGGGGTTTATATAATACAAGTCCTTTTATTCAGTTAGCCCTCGGAAATTTGGGGGATTTATATAGAAAATAGGAGCTCAATGATGTTTTTAGCAATTAATGAAATTAAACATTCAAAATTAAGATATGCTCTCGTAATTGGTGTCATGTTTTTGATTTCCTATCTTGTGTTTTTCTTATCTGGTTTGGCCTATGGTTTGGCTCAAGAAAATAGAATGGCAGCTGATAAATGGAAAGCAACTGATATTTTTTTATCTGAGAAAGCCAATGATTCTCTCAATATGTCAATGATTGATTCAGATATTGCCAGTCAGGTGAAGGCGAAAGAAAAGGCAGTTCTCGCTCAAACTGCTGGGATTATTTATGATGCCAATAATGAAAATAAAAAAAATAATGTCAGTTTTTTTGGAATTAATTCAAATGAATTTTTAAATCCCAATATTCTTGAAGGGAGGGATTTTAAAAATAAGGGCGAGGTAGTAGCTGATATTAGTTTTAAAAATCAATATGATTATAAACTTGGTGATAAAATTAAATTAGCAACCAATAATGAAGTATTGACTATTGTTGGCTTTACAGATAATGCTAAATTCAATATTTCACCTGTGCTTTATACTTCTTTAGATACTTTCCAACAAATTCGTTATGGTTCAAATTCCAATTTTCAACCTAAAACTACTTACAATGCTATCGTCACGCGCGGAAAAATTAGCCAACAGCCTAAAGGGCTCCAAAAATTATCTATCAGTAAATTTATAGATAAACTTCCTGGTTATAGTGCACAAGTGTTGACCTTTGGTTTCATGATTGGCTTTCTAGTGGTTATTGCTGCGGTTGTCATTGGAATCTTTATTTATGTTCTGACAATGCAAAAAATAGCGATTTTTGGTGTAATGAAGGCTCAGGGAATTTCCAGTCGCTTTATTAGTAATTCTGTCATCGCTCAAACTTTTATTTTAGCTTTTAGTGGGGTATTAATTGGTTTGTTAGCCACTTTAGGTTCTGCGTTAATTTTACCGGAAGCTGTTCCTTTTCAAACAAATCTCCTCTTCTTTGGAGTGATTACCCTTTTAATGATTGTGGTTGCAATTGTGGGCGCTTTGTTCTCTGTCAGAGCAATTGTCAAAATTGATCCACTAAAAGCGATTGGATAGGAGAAATAATGAAAGCTATTGAATTAAAAAATGTCAAAAAATCTTTTAAGGATGGGGATGAAACAATAGAGGCTTTAAAAGAAACTAATTTCTCTGTTGATAAGGGTGAGTTTGCGGCAATCATTGGCCCCTCAGGTTCTGGGAAAAGTACCTTACTTACTATTGCCGGCGGACTGCAAAGTCCTTCTTCTGGGGAAATTTGGATTAATGGCCGAGCTTTAAATGAAAAAAAGGAGAAAGCACGCGCTAAGGTTCGTTTTGAAGAAATTGGTTTTATTTTACAAGCTTCTAATCTCGTGCCATTCCTAACAGTTAAGAAACAACTTCAATTGGTTGACAAGGTAAATAAGGCAAAAGAAAATAGAGCAGGCTTAGACTTACTCAACCGTTTGGGGCTTGAAAAATTGGTGGATAAATATCCTGAGGAACTTTCTGGTGGGGAACGGCAACGGGTAGCTATTGTTCGTGCTTTATATAATGACCCTACAATCATTTTGGCTGATGAACCGACCGCAAGTTTGGATACTGAAAAAGCTTATGAAGTGGTTAAAATATTAGCTAAGGAAGCAAAAGAAAAAAATAAGGCAACAATTATGGTCACTCATGATTTACGTTTGGTTGATTATTGTGACAAAGTTTATCTGATGGAAGATGGGCGTTTAAGTGAGAAAGTTGACTAACTTTGAGGTCTTCGTATTTAGAATATGAAGACTTTTTTCATTATTTTACAACATGTTTGCTATAATAGATTCTAATAAGAAATTATTTTTAATAAATGGTCGGATTCTTATTCTAGAATAGCTAATTTATGGTAGAATGTTCTTATGAATATTGTTCTAAAATTAGAGACTAAAGAACGCCAACAGCTCGCTGAGAAATACAAATCCTATGAGCAAGTTTCCAAAAATCCTTACATCACTTTTTTTGCCAAGGTTGGGAAAACTTCTATCTCGGTTTATACTTCTGGAAAAGTTGTTTTTCAAGGAAACGAGGCTGAAAAATTAGCGAGTGACTTTGGTCATATTGCTCAAGTCGTTCCTCAAAAACAAACAAATCTTATTGGGACTGACGAGGTGGGCAACGGGTCATATTTTGGTGGTTTAATGGTTACTGCTAGTTTTGTCAGTGAAGAAAACTTGAATTTTCTAAAGGAAATTGGAGTCGCTGATTCTAAAAAATTAACTGACGAAAAAATTTGTCAAATTGCTCCAAAATTGATTGATAGAATTCCACATGTTGCTTTAGTGGTTGAACCTGCCAAGTATAATGAGGTGATTGCTTCTGGTTATAATGCTGTCAGCATTAAAGTTGCTCTCCATAATCAAGCCATTTATCTTCTTGAAAAACAATTAGGTCATAAGCCTGAAAATATTGTTATTGATGCTTTCACAACGGAAGCAAATTATAAAAAATATGTTAATAAAGAGCAAAATCATCCGCTGACAAAGGTAACTTTACTGACAAAAGCTGAAGATCAGTTTCTGGCTGTTGCTGTCAGTTCAATTATTTCTCGTTATCTTTTTTTAGAAAATCTAAAAAAATTATCTAAAGAATCAGGTTTCACGTTACCCAGTGGGGCAGGAAATTTATCTGACAAAATTGCAGCACAAATTATCAAAAGTCAGGGAGTTGATGCTCTGAATCAGTTAGCAAAACTTCATTTTGCTAATACACAAAAAGCGATTAAAATCGCTCAATTATAGAAAGTAAAATTATGATGAAATTTTTAAAAGAGTGGGGATTGTTTCTCTTTATAATTGTCGCTATTCTTCTCTCACGTGTCTTTCTTTGGTCACTTGTTGTTGTGGATGGTCATTCAATGGACCCAACTTTAGCTGACAAAGAACGTCTGGTTATTGTAAGAAAATCAACTATTAATCGTTTTGATATTGTTGTTGCCAAAGAAGAAACAGCCGATGGTTCAACTAAAGATATCGTGAAACGTGTCATTGGAATGCCCGGAGATACTATAAAATTCGACCATGACCAACTCACAATCAATAACAAAGTTTATCCAGAAAATTATCTCAAAGATTATCAAAAACAACTTGCTGACGGTCAGTTGGAAAAAACTTACGGTAAGTATCCTTTAACAAATGCACTCAGTGAACAAAACCGCAGTTTGTTTGTTAGTTTAGCTCAAAGCACCAAAGCATTTACCACTGACAGCACTGGTAATCCAACCTTTACAGTAAAAGTTCCTGAGGGACAATACTTCCTGATGGGAGATAATCGGGTAGTTTCTCAAGATAGTCGCGCAGTTGGAACTTTCAAGCGTTCAGCAATTGTTGGTGAAGCGAAATTACGAGTGTGGCCACTCAACAAAATTTCTTTCTTTTAAGTGAATAAATAGAAAAAGTTACTGACAGAATATCCTGTCAGTAACTTTTTTTATTTGTCATTAAATATATTTCCCAATTGAACATCAATTGAACGGTTAGCAATGTCAATTCGATCAACTTTCAAGATTGATTTGTAATCATCAATCAATCGCTCACCTTTAAATGGTCCTTCAAGAAAAACGGCAACACCGGCAAGTAAACAATCAAATTCATGAACAAGACTTCTCATTCCATTGATTGTTCCTGCGCCTTTCATGAAGTCGTCAACGATCAAAACATTTTGACCAATTGAAAGACTCCGTTTGGATAAAGTCATATTTTCAACACGAGAGCTTGAGCCTGACATATAATTTACATTAAGCGTTGCTCCTTCGGTCACTTTAGGGTCACGACGAACAATTACGAAAGGAACATCTAGAATCTCAGCAACTGACTGAGCAATTGGAATCCCTTTTGTGGCAATAGTCATGACGACATCAACTTGCTTTTCATGATACTCATGAGCAATAATTTGACCAATTTTACGAAGATTTGATGGAGTGCCTAAAATATCTGACAGATAAATATATCCTCCAGGTAAAATTCGATTTTCTTCACGTAAAAGTTCAGCAATTTCCTGACTCATTTCCAACGAACGTTCGTCAGTAATGTAAGGCGTAAACCGAACTCCTCCAAGGCTACCTGGGAAAGTTTCAACCAGACCTACTCCTTGGTTTTCAAAAACACGTTTGATAAATACTAAATCTTCTGAGATAGATGATTTGGCTACCTCATAATGTTTACTTAATTCATTTAAATTTAGCATTTGATTGGGATGATTAATTAAAAAATTTGTAAAATCAACTAAACGTTCGTTTCTTTTCATTTATTATCTCATCTCCTATTTGATAAGCTTATTATAGCATGGCATTTCCGAACATTCAAGTTTCACATGAAACAATTTTACTGACAGATTTCAGATTCATAAAATATTTTTCTGTCAGTAACGTTTCATTTTAAAATGAAAATAAAAAAAGCAGTATCACTTAGATACTGCTTTTTCACTTTTAGGAGTAAAGTTATGAAAAAATTTTTTTGGAATAAATATATTATAGCTTCACTGACTTAATGGTTCATTAAGTCAAGATAAAGTGAAACTAAACCAAAGAAAATCTTGTCAGTAAAAAAATAACCTGTCAGTACTGACAGGTTATCTCATATTATTAAAATTAAAACTTAGTCAGCGTTACGGCCGTTTTTAGCAATAATTTCTTCTTGTACTGATTTAGGTACGTCTGAATAGTGGTCAAATACCATCATGAAAGTACCACGTCCTTGTGTAGATGAACGGAGAGTAGTTGCGTAACCGAACATTTCAGCAAGTGGAACGAAAGCATTAACGATTTGTGATTTACCATGAGCTTCCATTGAGTTAACTTGACCACGACGAGCAGTCACGTGACCCATGATATCTCCAAGGTTTTCTTCAGGAACAGTGATTGTAACTTTCATCATTGGTTCAAGAATTGCTGGTTTAGCAGTTTTAGCAGCTTCTTTCATTGCAAGAGAAGCGGCAACCTTGAAGGCAGTTTCTGATGAATCGACATCATGGTATGAACCATCATAAAGTTTAGCTTTAATGTCAACCATTGGGTATCCAGCAAGGACACCGTTAGCCATAGTTTCTACCAAACCTTTTTCAACGGCTGGTACGAATTCACGAGGAACGACACCACCGACGATAGCATTTTCAAATTCAAATCCAGCGCCTTCTTCGTTAGGTGTGAATTCGATCCATACGTCACCATATTGACCTTTACCACCTGATTGACGTTTGAAGAATCCACGTGCTGAAGTTCCAGCGCGGAATGTTTCACGGTAAGCAACTTGAGGCGCACCAACGTTTGCTTCAACTTTGAATTCACGTTTCATACGGTCAACAAGAACGTCCAAGTGAAGTTCACCCATACCAGAGATAACTGTTTCACCAGTTTCTGGGTTTGTTTCAACACGGAAAGTTGGATCTTCTTCAGCCAATTTTTGAAGGGCAACACCCATTTTATCTTGGTCAGCTTTAGTTTTAGGTTCAACCATCAATTGGATAACTGGTTCTGGAACTTCAATTGATTCAAGGATGATTTTAGCTTTTTCATCTGTCAATGAGTCACCAGTTGTTGTATTTTTCAAACCAACAGCAGCGGCGATATCCCCAGCATAAACTGTTTGGATTTCTTTACGAGTGTTAGCGTGCATTTGAAGAATACGTCCGATACGTTCACGTTTACCTTTTGAAGTATTCAAAACGTATGAACCAGCATCAAGTGTACCTGAGTAAACGCGGAAGAATGAAAGACGTCCAACAAATGGGTCAGTCATGATTTTGAAAGCAAGAGCTGCAAATGGTTCTTCATCTGAAGCTGGGCGTTCGTCTTCTTCGTCTGTATCTGGGTTAACACCTTGGATTGCAGGGATATCAAGTGGGCTTGGAAGGTAGTCAATAACTGCATCAAGCATCATTTGAACACCTTTGTTCTTGAAGGCTGAACCAGCAAGCATTGGGTAGAAGTCAACATTGATTGTTGCTTTACGGATAGCAGCTTTAAGTTCTGCTTCTGGAATTTCTTCACCAGCAAAATATTTTTCCATGATATCTTCATCGAAATCAGCAATTGCTTCGATGAGTTTTTCACGCCATTCGTTTGCAAGTTCTGTGTATTCTTCAGCATTGAAATCCAAAGCTGCCAATTCAGCGTTAAATTCGTCTGAACCTACAACAGTTTCTTTAATATCTGTACCAAGGTCGTTAGTATAGATTTCAGATTTCATAGTTACCAAGTCAATGATACCGATGAAGTCATCTTCTGCACCAATTGGAATTTGGATTGGATGAGCATTAGCACCCAAACGATCTCCCAAAGTAGAAAGTGAGTAGTAGAAATCAGCACCGATTTTGTCCATTTTGTTAGCAAAAACGATACGTGGAACACCGTATTCAGTCGCTTGACGCCATACAGTTTCTGTTTGTGGTTCAACACCTGATTGAGCATCAAGAACGGTAACAGCACCATCAAGAACACGGAGTGAACGTTGTACTTCGATTGTGAAGTCCACGTGACCTGGTGTGTCAATGATATTTACGCGGTTACCTTTCCATTCAGCAGTTGTTGCTGCAGATGTGATTGTGATACCACGTTCTTGTTCTTGCTCCATCCAGTCCATTTGTGATGCACCTTCGTGAGTTTCACCGATTTTATGGATTTTACCAGTGTAGTAAAGAACACGTTCAGTTGTTGTTGTTTTACCAGCATCGACGTGGGCCATGATACCGATATTACGTGTATTAGCAAGTGAAAATTCGCGAGCCATTTTGTTCTCCTATTTGATTTTAGTCATGAGAATTTCTCATTAGTTTTATTGTATCAAATTTATGTTAAAAAATTAAAACAAAACCGAGCAGGCGAGGAGCCCAAGCCCGGTAATGTTCGTTTTTTTACATCAATTCGATGTTACTTTACAATCTTTAAGACTGATCGTAAAATTTATTTGCTAAGCAGAAGCGAGAAAGAAGGTTCCGAAGCGTACTATAGAGTACGCGAGGGTTCTTCTGACGAAGCAGCTGCAACGCAAATAGATTTTACCAGCGGAAGTGAGCGAACGCACGGTTAGCTTCAGCCATTTTGTGAGTATCTTCACGTTTTTTGACTGCTGCACCTGTGTTGTTAGCTGCATCCAAGATTTCTTTTGCAAGACGATCTTGCATTGTGTGTTCACCACGGTTACGAGCGATTGTTACCAACCAACGAAGTCCAAGAGTTGTACGACGTTCTGGACGAACTTCAACTGGGACTTGATAGTTAGAACCACCGACACGACGAGCGCGAACTTCAAGAACTGGCATGATGTTTTCCATAGCAGTTTCGAAGACTTCGAGTGGGTTGTTTCCAGTAGCTTCTTCAATTTGTTTGAAGGCACCGTAAACGATTTGAGACGCAACACCACGTTTACCATCAAGCATAACGCGGTTGATAAGACGAGTTACGACGATTGAGTTGTACATTGGATCTGCCAAAACTTCACGTTTTGGGGCACGATTTTTACGCATTCTTACTTATCTCCCTTCTTAAGCTTTTGGTTTTTTAGCACCGTATTTAGAACGGCTTTGTTTACGGTCAGCGACACCTGCTGTATCAAGTGCACCACGAACGATATGGTAACGTACCCCTGGAAGGTCTTTTACACGTCCACCACGAAGAAGTACAACACTGTGTTCTTGGAGGTTGTGTCCGATACCTGGGATGTACGCTGTTACTTCCATAAGGTTTGAAAGACGTACACGCGCGAATTTACGAAGCGCTGAGTTAGGTTTTTTAGGAGTCATAGTACCAACACGAGTTGCTACTCCACGTTTTTGTGGGCTTGCAAGTTTAGTTTGTACTTTTTTACGGCTGTTGTAGCCAACGTTCATTGCTGGTGATTTAGATTTAGTCACTTGAGCACGACGTGGTTTGCGTACCAATTGGTTAATTGTAGGCATTTTACTGTCTGCTTTTTGTATTTTTCCACATTTTTATGCGAAGCGATGAGAAATACAAAAGCATTCCTTTCTTTTTATTGGATGGCGAATCGCCAATTTTTTAGTCAGTATATGGTCGCTTAAGCCAAGTTCTGACAAGAAGTTTAGCAACTTATACAAGTTCTCCTGAGAGTCCAAAGTAAAAAGTACCGTTTAATATAATATCATTTTTTATAACAATTGTCAATCTATTTTTTAGAATTGACTTTGAAAAAATAAAACTATTTAATTATCTATCAAGTTTTGAATCTATTGTACCTTACGAATAGACTATGGTATAATCGAGTCATGAAAAAAATTGCAATTATTTTTTGTAGTTTCCTGATTAGTCTGTCAGTCCTTTCGGGCTTTTCTGTCAGTGCTGCTACGACTCCAACGACAAATGATTTTACAGTTGCTGCTAAATCAGCAATTGCTATTGATGCCTCAAGTGGTAAAATTTTATACGCGCAAAATGCTGATGATGCAAGCACTCGGATCGCCTCTATCACTAAATTACTGACAGCCTATTTAGTTTACAAAAATGTAGCTGAAAATAAATTGACTTGGAATACTAAAGTTCCTATTTCAGATTATGCTTATGAATTAACTCAAAATTCTAATGCTTCCAATATTCCCCTTGCTCAAAATGGTCAATATACTGTCAAAGATTTATTGAATGCTTTACTTCTTCCGTCAGCAAATTCTGCTGCTGTCGCTTTAGCTGAAAAAATTGCTGGTTCAGAACCAAAATTTGTTGATATGATGACAAAACAAATGAAAGACTGGGGAATTACTGACAGCCATCTCGTCAATGCTTCTGGCTTACCAAATGATGATTTAAACGGTCATATTTATCCAGGGTCTGGTGCTTCAGCAACAAACACAATGAGCGCAAAGGCTGTAGCAACACTTAGTTATCATCTTATTCAAGATTTTCCAGAAATTCTTCAAATCACTAAAAAAACAGAAATTCCTTTTGATACCGGCAATGAAGCAAAGATGACCTTAACTAATACAAATCAAATGCTTAGTGGTTTTTCTACTTCAAGAACTGGTGTTGATGGCTTGAAAACAGGTTCAACAAGTTTTCAAATTGACTGTTTTGCTGGAACAACAAATCAAAACGGTTTTAGAATCATTACGGTTGTTTTAGAAGCTACAGATCCTGCTGCTGACAACTCAACTCCTTTCACTCTCACAAATCAACTGATGAACTATGTTTATGGTCATTGGCGTACGACCAGTCTTGTGCAAAAAAATCAATCCTTAGATGATTTTAAAGAAATTACTGTGACTGATGGAAAAGAAAAATCTGTTCAACTCGTTGCTCCACAAAATATCACTCCCGTTGTTCCTTACGCTACAGATGGTAGTGCAGATACAAAATCACTGACAGTCAAATTCAGTAAGGAAAAAACAGCCTCCGTTGAAGCAACTGTGACTAAAAACCAAAAACTTGTCACTCTTTCTACTACAGTAAAGGATAGTTTAGGCTATCTTCCAAATTGTACCGCAGAACAAATTCCATTGGTTGCTAAGAAAACTGTCCCCCGTAGTAGCGCTCCAAAGGTTTTTTGGAATCATTTTGTAAATTTCGTTAATGAAAAACTCTAAAATTTTACTGACAAAAAAGCTGTAAGTAAATTAGCTTATAAAAAAAAGCCGTCAATTTACTGACAGCTTTTTTATTATCCTTTAGATTTTACAATTGCAAGTAAAATTGCACCTGTTACGAATAGAACAATCCCAATTCCAACATAAACCAATTCTTTTTTGGTTTTCTTTTCACCAAGGAAGAGAATTCCTCCAATAGTTGAAATGATGACACCTAATTGCGAGAATGAAAAGGCAATTGCGTTACCAGCAGCGCTTGCAGCCATAAGCATAAAGATATTACCTACACCCCACATTGCTCCAACAATCATATTTTGATAAACATATTTTTCCATTTTAATTTTGAAACGACCCATTACAAGTGCTCCAAAAATCATTCCAACTGACATTGGCAAGATAATTGTCAATGTATCAAAATGAACATTGAACCAAAGTACTGCTAAGTTATTGAAAAGAATAACATAGATAACATATCCCAAAGTTGAGTAAGTTAAAGCAGTCAATCCTTTAGTATAATTACGTCCTTCTTCAACAACTGCATTTTCTGGGTCACGTTTAGCTGAGAAATAGAACCCAACTACCAAAACAGCCATCGCAATAAATCCGAGAATAAATTGAATTTGTTTTGTCCATTCGTGGAAAGCAAAAACCCCAATCAAGCCACCAATTACTAATTGACTCCCTGATGAAAGCGGACTTGCTACTGAAACACCCATGTATTTCATTGAATTAAACTGACCAAATTGTCCAATTGCCCAAAGCAATCCACCAATAAATCCAATTAAGAAAATTTGCCATGTCAACGTTGGCATGCGGAATAAGAAAACAATAAGTGCAAAAACAAAAGCGCCCAAAGTCATTCCAAGTGTTTGTTGTTTAGCATCACCACCAAATTTATTAGCTACAAATCCGATAGAACCCCAAGCAAACATTGGAACAAGCGCGAGAAGAACTCCTTGCATGTGTATATTTACCTCTTTAAAATAATTTTTTACTTAAAAAATTAAGCATTTCTCTATTTTACTCTTTTTTTTGGAAAAAACAAGAGATAAAAGAATACATAAGATTCACAACTGTTCAAGTAAATTTATTTTCTTTTTTCGATTAGGACTAAAATTGGCGGCGTATGAATTTGGTTAAGAGGTGCATAAGAAGTCACTTCCCAGTCCTTTTGTGGCAAACTAGAAGTCCACTTAATAACGGCATCTTTTTCTTCCATTCCCCCCTCGTGACCGTAATAAATCATAATCGCAATTCTTCCACCTACAACTAACTGATTAGTCAAAGCATCTAGAGCAGTCAAAGTGGTATCAGCCTTTGTAACCACACTTTTATCAGTTTTGGGTAAGTATCCAAGATTAAAAATAGCTGCTTTGATTGGCTCTTTGACATATTCAGAAAGCTTTTCATGACCAGACAAAACTAGATTTACTAACGGCTCTGTCAGTAAATTCGAGAGATTTTTTTCAAATATTTGATTCTTTATTCCAGCATCATCTAAACGTTTTTCAGTTGCATTTAGCGCTTCTTCTTGCACATCAAAAGCATATACATTCGCCCCTAATTCCGCTAAAAATTGAGTATCATAACCATTCCCCATCGTTGCATCCACCACAACATCATTAGTTTTGATGATATCTTTCAACATCCAGTGAGCCATTTCTAACTGTTTTAACATTTATTTCCTCATCACTTTCTAATTATTTTTATATACCAATTTCAGTTTTACTGACAGATTTTCAATTTCTTTCCTATTATAACACCAAATTCAATAAAAAAGAGATGAATAAAAATTCACCTCCTGTCAGTTAAAATGTAATTAGATCACTAAGCCGAACATCTTTACAACCTTGAACACTTCCTCGCCGTTCCATTTCAGCATCAATACTATTCAAAACTTCCCACTTTTTTAAAGACCACATAGGTCCAATAATTAAATCCCGCGGAGCATCTCCTGTTAAACGATGAATAACAATTTCTTTTGGAATCATCTCTAATTGGTCACAAATCACTTTTACATATTCTTCTTGCGACATCAGCTGTAATTTTCCTTCATGATAATCACGTTGCAAACGAGTTTGCTTCATCAAATGAAGTAAATGTAATTTCACACCTTGAATATCAGAATCTAAAACCATTCGACGAACATTTTCTAACATCATCTCACTAGTTTCACCAGGTAAACCATTGATTAAGTGAGTACAAACATTAATATTATGAAGCCTCAATCTCTTCACCGCATCTACATAGGTTTCATAATCATGAGCTCGATTAATCAAATCTGATGTTTCTTCATAAGTAGTCTGCAAACCCAAATCAATCCAAACTTCCATTCGACGATTTAATTCTGCCAAGTAATCCACAACGTCATCTGGTAAACAGTCAGGACGAGTACCAATTGAAATACCTACAACATCTGGTTGGTTTACCGCTTGTTCAAAACGCTCTCTCAGTACTTCAACAGGCGCGTGAGTATTAGTGAAATTTTGGAAATAAACAATATATTTCTTCACTCCAGGCCACTTTTTATGAAATTGAGCCACTTCGGCAGCAAATTGGTCCGCAATTGGAGCTTCTGGCTCCAAAATCATGTCCCCTGAACCAGATACTGTACAAAAAGTACATCCACCATGAGCAACCGTACCATCCCGATTAGGGCAGTCAAAACCAGCATCAATAGGAACTTTAAATATTTTTTCACCAAAATTGGTTCGCAAATATTCATTCCAAGTTGTATATCTCTTTTGCATTCTATATCATCTCTCCGTTTATCAAATTATATCAAAATTTCTTAAACATTTTCTGTATTTATAATAAAAAAAGAGACCCGTAGGTCTCTTAAAAGCTGCGGATGTCAGACTCGAACTGACGACATCATGATTAACAGTCATGCGCTACTACCAACTGAGCTAATCCGCAATAACATAAAACTCGGTTCCCCGAGTTTTAATAATATAGTCCGTACGGGATTCGAACCCGTGTTACCGCCGTGAAAAGGCGGTGTCTTAACCCCTTGACCAACGGACCATACTTTCAACTTGGCCACTCGCCTATCTCCCAGGGGGCAACCCCCAAGTACTTCCGCCGTAGATGGACTTAACTTCTGTGTTCGACATGGGAACAGGTGTATCTCCATCGCAATGATGACCAAATCATTAAATGTTACCTTGAACATTCAAAACTAAATAACAATTCTTCTAACTTTTAAACCATAAGCATATTATATTTGACTCTTTTGGTAAAGTCCTCGAGCGATTAGTACTGGTCCGCTCCAAGTCTCGCAACTCTTCCACTTCCAGCCTATCTACCAGATCATCTCTCTGGGCTCTTAATTCTTACGAATGGGTAATCTCATCTTGAGGTGGGCTTCGCACTTAGATGCTTTCAGCGCTTATCCCTTCCCTACATAGCTATCCAGCCGTGCTCCTGGCGGAACAACTGGTACACCAGCGGTAAGTCCATCCCGGTCCTCTCGTACTAAGGACAGATCCTCTCAAATTACCTACGCCCGCGACGGATAGGGACCGAACTGTCTCACGACGTTCTGAACCCAGCTCGCGTGCCGCTTTAATGGGCGAACAGCCCAACCCTTGGGACCGACTACAGCCCCAGGATGCGACGAGCCGACATCGAGGTGCCAAACCTCCCCGTCGATGTGAACTCTTGGGGGAGATAAGCCTGTTATCCCCAGGGTAGCTTTTATCCGTTGAGCGATGGCCCTTCCATGCGGTACCACCGGATCACTAAGTCCTAGTTTCCTACCTGCTCGAGTTGTAGCTCTCGCAGTCAAGCTGGCTTTTACCTTTACACTCTACGATTGATTTCCAACCAATCTGAGCCAACCTTTGAGCGCCTCCGTTACTCTTTAGGAGGCGACCGCCCCAGTCAAACTGTCCGTCAGACACTGTCTCCCTGGCCGATTATGCCAGCGGGTTAGAGTAACCATAAGTCAAGGGTAGTATCCCAACAACGCCTCAATAGAAACTAGCGTCCCTATTTCAATGGCTCCTACCTATCCTGTACATGACTTACAGGTACTCAATATCAAACTACAGTAAAGCTCCATGGGGTCTTTCCGTCCTGTCGCGGGTAACCTGCATCTTCACAGGTACTAAAATTTCACCGAGTCTCTCGTTGAGACAGTGCCCAAATCATTACGCCTTTCGTGCGGGTCGGAACTTACCCGACAAGGAATTTCGCTACCTTAGGACCGTTATAGTTACGGCCGCCGTTTACTGGGGCTTCAATTCATACCTTCGACTTACGTCTAAGCACTCCTCTTAACCTTCCAGCACCGGGCAGGCGTCACCCCCTATACATCACCTTGCGGTTTAGCAGAGAGCTGTGTTTTTGATAAACAGTTGCTTGGGCCTATTCACTGCGGCTGGCTTTTACACCAGCACCCCTTCTCCCGAAGTTACGGGGCTATTTTGCCGAGTTCCTTAACGAGAGTTCTCTCGATCACCTGAGGCTACTCGCCTCGACTACCTGTGTCGGTTTGCGGTACGGGTAGATATGACTTTACGCTAGAAGCTTTTCTTGGCAGTGTGACATCAGAGAGTTCGCAACCGTAGTTGCTTCCCCATCACAGCTCAATGTTAAAGAGAAATGCATTTGACACATCTCACACCTCACTGCTTAGACCAGAATCCATTAACTGGCATCTCTTAGCCTACTGCGTCCCTCCATCACGATCATATCTAGTACTGGAATATCAACCAGTTGTCCATCGACTACGCCTTTCGGCCTCGCCTTAGGTCCCGACTAACCCAGGGCGGACGAGCCTTCCCCTGGAAACCTTAGTCTTACGGTGGATAAGATTCTCACTTATCTTGCGCTACTCATACCGGCATTCTCACTTCTTAACGCTCCAGCACTCCTCACGGTATACCTTCATCGCGGTTAAGAACGCTCTCCTACCATTGATAAAATATCAATCCAAAGCTTCGGTAATATGTTTAGCCCCGGTACATTTTCGGCGCAGGGTCACTCGACTAGTGAGCTATTACGCACTCTTTGAATGATAGCTGCTTCTGAGCTAACATCCTAGTTGTCTATGCAACCCCACATCCTTTTCCACTTAACATATATTTTGGGACCTTAGCTGTTGGTCTGGGCTGTTTCCCTTTCGACTACGGATCTTAGCACTCGCAGTCTGACTGCCGAACATGTGTATTAGCATTCGGAGTTTATCTGAGATTGGTAATCCTAGACGGACCCCTCACCCAAACAGTGCTCTACCTCCAATACACTTACATTTCGACGCTAGCCCTAAAGCTATTTCGGAGAGAACCAGCTATCTCCCAGTTCGTTTGGAATTTCTCCGCTATCCACAAGTCATCCAAACACTTTTCAACGTGTCCTGGTTCGGGCCTCCAGTGCGTCTTACCACACCTTCACCCTGCTCATGGATAGGTCACTAGGTTTCGGGTCTACATCATGATACTAAGTCGCCCTATTCAGACTCGGTTTCCCTACGGCTCCGTCTCTTCAACTTAACCTCGCATCATAACGTAACTCGCCGGTTCATTCTACAAAAGGCACGCTCTCACCCATTAACGGGCTCGAACTTCTTGTAGGCACACGGTTTCAGGTGCTATTTCACTCCCCTCTCGGGGTTCTTTTCACCTTTCCCTCACGGTACTGGTTCACTATCGGTCACTAAGGAGTATTTAGGGTTGGGAGATGGTCCTCCCGGATTCAAACTGGATTTCGCGTGTCCAGCCCTACTCAGGATACTGCTAGGTATAAGCGCTATTTCGTCTACGGGATTATTACCCTCTTTGATTAACCTTCCCAGGTTATTCGACTATAATGCTTAAGTCCACGTTGCAGTCCTACAACCCCAAGAAGCAAGCTTCTTGGTTTGCCCTTCTTCGCGTTCGCTCGCCGCTACTTACGAAATCGTTTTTACTTTCTCTTCCTGCAGGTACTTAGATGTTTCAGTTCTCTGCGTTACCTTTACATGAGCTATGTATTCACTCATGAATAACTGCTAGTAGCAGCTGGGTTTCCCCATTCGGAGACCTAGGGATCAATGCGTACTTACTGCTCCCCCTAGAATATCGTCGTTAGTCACGTCCTTCATCGGCTCTTAGTGCCAAGGCATCCACCGTGCGCCCTTATTAACTTTGCCATGATGATTTATAATCATCGTTTTTCAAGTATAAGTTTGTAAATTCTTTAAAATTCACAGCTTTTGGTTTATTTATCGTTATTAGATATTGTTATTTAGTTTTCAATGTTCAAGTGATTTTAACGTCTTGTCTGACAATGGAGCCTAGCGGGATCGAACCGCTGACCTCCTGCGTGCAAAGCAGGCGCTCTCCCAGCTGAGCTAAGGCCCCACAATCAAGAAGTTGATTCTTGCTTAGGTTTATGACTAAACCCCTCAAAACTGAATAAAGTTGAATGCTCACGTCTTTGTATATATTCCTTAGAAAGGAGGTGATCCAGCCGCACCTTCCGATACGGCTACCTTGTTACGACTTCACCCCAGTCATCGGTCTTACCTTAGGAAGCGCCCTCCTTGCGGTTAGGCAACCTACTTCGGGTACTCCCAACTCCCGTGGTGTGACGGGCGGTGTGTACAAGGCCCGGGAACGTATTCACCGCGGCGTGCTGATCCGCGATTACTAGCGATTCCGACTTCATGTAGGCGAGTTGCAGCCTACAATCCGAACTGAGAATGGTTTTAAGAGATTAGCTAAACATCACTGTCTCGCGACTCGTTGTACCATCCATTGTAGCACGTGTGTAGCCCAGGTCATAAGGGGCATGATGATTTGACGTCATCCCCACCTTCCTCCGGTTTATCACCGGCAGTCTCGTTAGAGTGCCCAACTTAATGATGGCAACTAACAATAGGGGTTGCGCTCGTTGCGGGACTTAACCCAACATCTCACGACACGAGCTGACGACAACCATGCACCACCTGTATCCCGTGTCCCGAAGGAACTTCCTATCTCTAGGAATAGCACGAGTATGTCAAGACCTGGTAAGGTTCTTCGCGTTGCTTCGAATTAAACCACATGCTCCACCGCTTGTGCGGGCCCCCGTCAATTCCTTTGAGTTTCAACCTTGCGGTCGTACTCCCCAGGCGGAGTGCTTATTGCGTTAGCTGCGATACAGAGAACTTATAGCTCCCTACATCTAGCACTCATCGTTTACGGCGTGGACTACCAGGGTATCTAATCCTGTTTGCTCCCCACGCTTTCGAGCCTCAGTGTCAGTTACAGGCCAGAGAGCCGCTTTCGCCACCGGTGTTCCTCCATATATCTACGCATTTCACCGCTACACATGGAATTCCACTCTCCTCTCCTGCACTCAAGTCTACCAGTTTCCAATGCATACAATGGTTGAGCCACTGCCTTTTACACCAGACTTAATAAACCACCTGCGCTCGCTTTACGCCCAATAAATCCGGACAACGCTCGGGACCTACGTATTACCGCGGCTGCTGGCACGTAGTTAGCCGTCCCTTTCTGGGTAGTTACCGTCACTTGATGAGCTTTCCACTCTCACCAACGTTCTTCTCTACCAACAGAGTTTTACGATCCGAAAACCTTCTTCACTCACGCGGCGTTGCTCGGTCAGACTTTCGTCCATTGCCGAAGATTCCCTACTGCTGCCTCCCGTAGGAGTTTGGGCCGTGTCTCAGTCCCAATGTGGCCGATCACCCTCTCAGGTCGGCTATGTATCATCGCCTTGGTGAGCCTTTACCTCACCAACTAGCTAATACAACGCGGGATCATCTTTGAGTGATGCAATTGCATCTTTCAAACTTAAAACTTGTGTTTAAAGTTTTTATGCGGTATTAGCATTCGTTTCCAAATGTTGTCCCCCGCTCAAAGGCAGATTCCCCACGCGTTACTCACCCGTTCGCTGCTCATCCAGTTGGTACAAGTACCAACCTTCAGCGCTCAACTTGCATGTATTAGGCACGCCGCCAGCGTTCGTCCTGAGCCAGGATCAAACTCTCAAATAAAGTATTTAAGTCACCGAAGTGACTGGCTTGTCTTTCATTATTGATTGACAGATTTTTGATGTATCTTACTACATCACATGAGTCATTCTTCTTTATTCAGTTTTCAATGGTCTAGCTTATCGCTTCAAGACCCTCGTCTCTTGCGACAACTATTATATTCTATCAAACCTACCTAATCTTGTCAAGAATTAACTGTGGCTTTTACGACTTTTTTTATCTTACGTTCGCTTTTTCCCTCCCCTGTATTCGCTTTATTTCATGCCACCACTGATTTTCATTACTTTTTATTTTTTCTTATTTTTTAGTAAGATAAGGTACTTATTTTAGTCTTTCTTACCTTCTGAGAATAAAATTCTTTGATTTTTTACGTAGAAATGATGTTTTTAAACTTAAGTAAATTTTTATTATAAATAGTAGAAAATTGAACTTTCTTTTATTTTGTAGTAAATAGTTCGTCTCTATATTACGTCTTTATATAGTAGAAAACTTAAAATTTAACAATTTATTTTCAAATTCTTGGATTTTATTACATTAGAGATAAAATATCCCCAAAGATAGAAATGACTGTCTAAAAGCTGTGGTAAATTTTTCTTAATTTTTTCTTTTTCCACAGCAAATAATCTGTAAATTTAACTTTTTTTGGTTTGTGGATAAGTCCGTATGCATTTGGTATTCCTTATCTTTTCCTGTGGATAAAAAAACTTTTACACATTATCCACAGTTTTGTTAATAACTTTTTCTTATGGTGGAAAACTTTCTTTTGTTAATTTCAACAGACTGTGGAAAAATATAAAGTGAAGTGATATAATGAGTTATCAACAAACTAAAAAGTAAAGGAGTAATATGGCATCCCTTAATGAAAATCAAAAATTTTGGGCCCGTGTAACCGAACTAGCTCAGCAGAGTATCGGGAAACAAGCTTATGATTTTTTTATTGAGCCTGCTCAATTAATGTCTGTCGAGCAAGATACTGCCAATATCTTGCTTGATAGTGGAATGAAAAAAGATTATTGGAAAAAACAGTCCGATTTGATCACAACGGCGGGGTTTGAGATCTTTGGTCGGATGATTGATTATGAACTCTATGCAAATGATGAGTTAACTGAACTGGAACTTCATCGTTTAAATAATCAATCTTCTATTGAAGAGCAGCCGCGTTCTACTGTTAAACCCACTTCTCCTTTGGTTAGTGGTCTCAACGAGAAATATAATTTTGAAAATTTTGTGCAAGGTCCTGGTAACCGTTGGACTTTGGCTGCGGCAATTGCTGTTGCTGATAAACCTGGTGATACCTATAATCCACTATTTATTTATGGTGGAGCTGGTCTAGGTAAGACGCATTTAATGCATGCAATTGGAAATCAGATTTTGACTGACAATCCGACGGCTCGAATTAAATATGTTTCTTCGGAGAATTTCGTTAACGACTATGTTAATGCAACGCGAAAAAACCAAATGGAGAATTTTGAAAATACTTATCGTAATTTAGATTTACTTCTATTGGACGATGTGCAATTTTTCAGTGATAAAGAGGGGACGAAAAATGAATTTTTCAATACCTTCAATGCACTCTATGATAAAGGTTCCCAAATTGTTTTAACTTCTGATCGTATTCCGCAAGAATTAAATAATTTGGAAGATCGCTTGGTTTCACGCTTCTCTTGGGGTTTGACTACTGACATTACGGCTCCTGACTATGAAACTCGGATGGCTATTCTTTTGATTAAATCTGAATCAAGTCGTTTAGAATTTCCGAGTGAAACTCTATCTTATATTGCTGGTCAGATTGACTCAAACGTTCGAGAACTCGAGGGCGCTCTAAATCGGGTCGAATTTGTGGCTCGAGCAAATGGCATTGCGGTTGTCGATATCGAGACAGCAAGTCAGGCTTTGCGTTCTTTAAAAAATGCAACTCAGCAATCTTTATCAAATCTTACTATTAAAAAAATTCAAGATGAAGTTGCTAATTATTATCATATTTCATTCTCAGATCTTGTTGGTCCTAAGCGTCCTAAGGAAATTGCCTTTCCAAGACAGATTGCGATGTATCTTGTCAGAGAACTTTTAGGTACAAGTCTTCCGGCAATTGGAACTGCTTTTGGCGGCCGTGATCACACAACGGTAATGTACGCTTATAAACAAATTTCGGATAAGATGAAAAATGATATGGATGTTCAAAAAGACATCGATAGCATTAAACGTAAATTTTGAACCTGTGGAAAACTCAAGGACTTATAAAATACTTATTCTTTAATTATCCACAGGGGAAAAGCTTATACTTCTAAGTGGATTTGTCTTATACAGATTATCCACAGGACCTACTACTATTACTATTATATTTATAAAAAGAAATTATAAAGGAATCTCATGATTAAATTTTCAATTAATAAAAATGCGTTTCAAAATGCTTTGAGAATTACCAAACAAGCAATTGGTTCTAAAGTAACAATTCCTGCTTTAACAAAATTAAAAATTGAAGTTGAAGAAAATGGAATTACTTTAATTGGTTCAAATGGTCAAATTTCAATTAAGAATTTTTTACCTGTTGATAATAAAGATGCAAGTATGCTTATTTCAGGGACTGGTTCAGTTTTGTTAGAAGCTGCTTTCTTTGAAAATGTGGTAAGTCAATTACCTGAAGTCACTCTTGAATTTACTGAAAAAGAACAAAAGCAAGTTTTGTTAACTTCTGGTAAGTCAGAAATTACTTTAAAAGGCCTGGATTCAGAAATCTATCCGCATTTACAAGAAATTTCCGAAGGCTCTTCATTGAAAATGAAAGTTAAAGTACTTAAAGAAATTTTTACAGAAACAGTTTTTGCTGTAAGTACTCAAGAAAATCGTCCAATTTTTACAGGTGTTCATTTAGAAACTTTATCAACTGGAGAATTAAAAGCAGTCGCAACTGACTCACATCGGATGAGTCAACGTTTATTGCCTTTAGAAGATTCAGAATTAAAATTTGATGTTATTTTGCCAAATAAATCAATCAATAGTTTTAAAAATGTTTTCACAAATGATGAAGAAGAGATTGAAATTTTCATCAGTGGAAGCCAAATGCTTTTTAGAAATGAAACAATTAGTTATTATAGTCGTTTGATTGAAGGATCTTATCCTGATACTAATCGGTTAATTCCAAATGAAGCTGATTATACTTTAGATTTAGTTTTTGATGCTGCGCAATTGCGTCATACAATGGATCGTGCGCGTTTATTGACAGTAATGACAACTAATGGAACTGTAAAATTGACGGTTTCTGGTGATTCTGTAGTAACCACAGCCAACTCTCCTGAGGTAGGTTCTGTCCATGAAGAATTAACAGCCTTATCAAAAGAAGGAAATGACTTAGCAATCAGCTTTAATCCTGAATATTTGATTGATGCTTTGAAAGTGATTAAAGCACCAGAAGTTCGTATTCGCTTTATTTCTAATGTTCGTCCGTTCACTTTACAACCACGTAATGAAGAATCTGGATTTGTTCAATTGATTACACCAGTACGTACAAATTAAAATTACTGACAGCTCTTTTGTCAGCTTAGATTTGCTGACGAAAATGTCTGTCAGTAATTTTAGATTTTGTTATAATGGACTTAACGAAAGTTAGGTCTATTTTTTATGGAAATTTTATATACTGAAATTACACAAGATTTAACAGAGGGACTATTAGAGATTTCTCTTGAAGAACTTGAAAAAAATCGAAAAGTTTATTACATTGTGCCTTCTTCAATGTCATTTGAGAAGGAGAAAGAAATTTTAGAGCGCTTGGCTAAGGGAGGTGATGCAGCAGTTTTTGACTTACTCGTCACTCGTTTTAAGCAATTGCCCTATTATTTTGATAAGCGGGAAAAAGCGACAACAAAGACAGAGTTAGGAACAGCAGGCCTTTCAATGCTTTTTCGACGTGTTTTAAGGAGTTTTTTAAAAGAAGAAATTCCATTGTATTTTTCTCTACAGGATTCTGCTGGTTTTTTGGAAATGCTAATTCAGTTAAGAACAGAGTTACTGACAGCAAATATGTCAGTAGAAAATTTACCTGACAGCCCTAAAAATCAAGAATTAAAAAAGATCTTAAGTAGATTTGAAGAAAAGTTAGCAAATGACTATGCTAACTACTCAGAATTTAGTGATTTTACTAGTCGTCTTGCTGATGGGGAATTTGATTTTCAACTCAAAGATGTGACAATTGTCATTGATGGATATACTCGATTTTCTGCGGAAGAAGAGCTTTTTATTGAAAGTATTCAAGATAGAGTGGCACGTTTTGTCATTGGAACTTATAGTGATGAAAATTCACTGACAGCCGGATCTGAAACAATTTATATCAGTACGAGTCAAATGATTGGGCGTTTTCGCAGTAAATTTCCAGTAGAACTAAGAAAAATGGCTTCTTCATCTGTCAATGAAGTTTACAATAAGTTGACAAAATTACTCGATTTAGATTCAAGATTTGCCATTTCTGATCAAAATATTGAAATAAATTCTGCTGATGCAAAATATTTCAGAATTTGGGAAGCCGAAAATCAAAAAGTTGAAATTGAAGGTGTCGCAAAGGAAATTAGACAAAAAATAAGTCAGGGGGCTTTTTTCAAAGATTTTACAGTTTTAGTAGGCGATCCAGCTGCTTATGAAATTACTTTGAAAGAAATTTTTGAACTTTATGAAATTCCATTTTTCTATGCCCAAGAAGAATCAATGAGTCAGCATCCTTTGGTTATCTTTTTTGAAAGTTTACTTTCAATTAAAAAGAATAATTATCGGACAGATGATGTTGTCAATCTTCTAAAAAGCAAGGTTTACACTGATGTCAACCTTGATGAAGAAGTTATTGATTACTTTGAATACTATGTTCAAAAATATAAGATTTCTGGTCGAAAAAAATTTACGGAAGCATTCAATGAAAGTGAGTTTTCTAAAATTGAATTAGTGAATCAACTTCGCGAAAACTTATTGGGAAATGATTCTCCTTTACAAGTCTTTTTGGGGACAAATCGGCAAAAAACAGGAAAAAAATGGGTTTCTGATTTACAAGTTTTACTTGAAAATGGAAATGTAATGGCCAATATGAACACTTATTTTTCAGAAGCAGAATCTGAAAATAAGCATCAAATGGCTGATAAACATGAACAAGTTTGGCAAATGCTTATTTCGATATTGAATGAGTTTTTGGCCGTTTTTTCTGATGAAAAATTGAAAAGTGTGGAGTTTTTAGATATTTTATTAGCAGGATTGAAAAATGCAAAATATCGACAAATTCCAGCAAACGTTGATGTTGTAAACATCAAAGATTATGAACTTGTTGAACCTAAAACTAATAAATATATCTATGCCATTGGTTTGAGTCAAACTAATTTTCCAAGAATAAAGAAAAATTCAACACTTTTATCCGATGAAGAACGACTAGAAATCAATCAAACAACTGATGAAAATCAGTTTATTGAACAGTTGAACGTTGTCAACTATCAAAAAAATCAGTTTACACTCCTTTCTTTAGTGAATTCGGCAAAAGAAACTTTAGTTTTGTCCATGCCACAAATTATGGCAAATGAGCAAGGAGAATTTTCACCAGTTTTCCAATTATTTTTGAATCATGCGGATGAAAAAATTCTTCAAAAAATTCAAGAAGTCAATCTTTTTGAAAGCTTAGAGCACATTGGAAACAGTCGTTCAGTGATTTCTATGATTGGAAAAATTGAGCGTGAACTTATTGAAACTGAAGGAAAAAATGATGACAAAAGAGTTTTTTGGTCTAGTATTTTCCGAATCTTAGTTAAGTCAAATCCTGATTTTCAAAAAATATTATTGGATTTAGCTAAAGATATTGATACGGTCAACTTATCAAAAGAAACCTTAGACAAAATTTATGGTGATAAACTTTATGCTTCTGTCAGTTCTTTTGAACGCTTTTATAACTGTGAATATCAGTACTTTTTAGAGACCACTTTGGGTCTGGAAACTTTTGAAAATATTGATATAAATTCCAAAATTGTCGGTAACTTTTTCCATGAAGTTTTTGAAAAAGTCATGCAAGAAGAAGCTTTGTCAGCTGAAAATTTTGATGAAAAATTGACAAAAGTTTTACATGATGTTGACAGTAATTACTCTCGTTATTTTACTCAGGATGCAACTGCAAGATTTACTTGGACCAATTTAGAAGAAATTGTTAGACAGACTGCAACAGTTTTAAAGGAAACAGTTTCTACTGATGAACTTAAAACTTTACTGACAGAAAGTAGTTTTGGCTTACCAAAAAGTGAATTAGGTAATTTTTCTGTTGATGATATTTACTTACGAGGAAGAATTGACCGTTTGGACCAACTTTCTTCTGATTATTTAGGAGCTATAGATTACAAATCAAGTGCTCATTCCTTTAAATTACAGGATGCTTATGACGGTCTGAGTTTACAATTTATGACCTATTTAGACGTGATTAAAGAAGCTTTTCCTAATCAAAAAATATGGGGTGCTCTTTATTTACAATTTAAAAATCAACCAATTAACTTATCAGAAATCAATCATTTATCAGAGATTGCTGGCTTATTGAAAGAATCAATGCGCTATGATGGTTTAGTTTTGGAAGAGGCAGCTGACCAAATTAAAGCAATAGAAAATATTACTGTAAAAAAATCTAATATTTACAATCAAGAAGAATTTGAACAGCTTTTAAAATTGAATGAAAATCATTATCAGCATGCTGGTCAGCGACTTAAGAGTGGTCAGATTGCAATAAATCCAATTATGAAACGCTCCGAAGGGATTGATCAAACAGGTAATGTTCGAGGTTGTCGCTACTGTCCGCTTAAATCTATTTGTCGATTTGAAGCAAATGTACACATGAATGATCACAGTCGTGAAATTGGTCAAAAATCTCAAGCAGAAATCTTAGCAGAATTAAAAGGAGAAGGGCGAAATGAGTGAAGTAAAATTAACTCCAGAGCAAAATGAAGCCATTCATAGTTCTGGTAAGAATATTCTAGTTTCAGCGAGTGCTGGTTCCGGAAAAACTTTTGTTATGGCTCAGAGAATTGTCGAGAAAGTCAAACAAGGAATTGAAATTGATCGACTTTTCATTTCCACATTTACAAAAAAAGCAGCAAGCGAATTACGGATGCGGCTTGAGCGAGATTTAAAAAAAGCCAGACAAGAAAGTTCTGATGAAAATCAAGCTCGTAGGTTGACACTTGCTTTACATAACTTGTCAAATGCTGATATTGGAACTATGGATAGTTTCACCCAAAAATTGACAAAAACGAATTTCAATCGAGTAAATATTGACCCGAATTTCCGAATCTTAGCTGATCAAACAGAGAGTGATTTAATTAGACAAGAAGTTTTTGAACAATTGGTTGAGTCTTATCTATCAGGAGATGAAGGATTGAATGTTTCAAAAGAAAAATTTGAAGAACTTATAAAAAATTTTTCTAAAGACAGAAATATTGCTGGTTTTCAAAAAGTGGTTTACACTACTTACCGTTTTGCATCAGCAACTGAAAATCCAATAAAGTGGTTAGAAAATCAATTTTTAAAAGGTTTTGAAACATATAAATCACTGACAGACTTGTCTGCAGATTTTTCAGCAGATATAAAAGAGAATTTACTGATATTTTTTGAACTTCTAGAAACTTCATTAACCAATGGAGTAATTGCTAAAAAAGGGGCTGGACGTGATAAGGCCAACCTTATTTTAGATAATAAAAATGAACTCTTAGAAGCAATAACCACTAAAGATTTTGCAACTTTCACAGAACTATTTTTATCAATAGATACAGATATTCGAGTGGGTTCTTCAAAAGATGAAATACTTTCGGCTCTGAAAAAAGATTTTTCAGCACAAAAGCAAGACTTAGTCGGCTCGAAATCCAAACCTGGAGAAATTCGGAAGTTTGTTGATAAAATAAAACATGGTCAGTTGATTGAAAAATATCAAAATCAAGCATTTGAAATCGCAGAAAATTTACAAAAATTTGTTATTGAGTTTTACCAAAGTTATTTAGAACGTAAAAAGAATGAAAATGCTTTTGAGTACTCTGATATCGCACACTTTGCCATCGAAATTTTAGAGGAAAATCCAGATATACGTGAAACTTTAAGAGAACATTATGATGAAATCATGATTGATGAGTATCAGGATACCAGCCACACTCAGGAGCGAATGCTGGAACTTTTATCGAATGGACATAATCTCTTCATGGTTGGTGATATTAAGCAATCAATTTATGGCTTTCGTTTAGCTGACCCTGGCCTCTTTTTAGAAAAATATAAAGACTATGCCAAGACAGAAAATCCAAATCAATTAATTCGCCTAAAAGAAAACTTTCGTTCACGTGGTGAGGTTTTAACATTTACAAATGATATCTTTAAACACCTGATGGATGAAAAATTAGGTGAGATGACTTATGGCAAAGAAGAAGCCTTAGTTCAAGGAAACATTACTGATTATCCAGTTGAATCTGAGAAAGATTTTTATCCAGAACTTCTTTTATACAAAGAAAATACAAGTGATGAAGAAACAGATGAATCCGAAGTAAGAATTTCGGATGGAGAGATTAAAGGGGCAGCTCAAGAAATAAAAGAATTGATTGAAGCTGGAGTTGAGCCAAAAGATATAGCAATCTTGGTTCGTTCTAAATCAAATAATAATAAAATTGAGGATATTCTGCTTAGTTACGATATTCCGGTCGTTCTTGATGAAGGACGAGTTGATTTTTTGAAATCAATGGAAGTCTTAATTATGCTAGACGTTTTACGAGCAATTGATAATCCACTCTATGATTTATCATTGGTTGCGATGTTAAGGTCTCCGTTATTTGGATTTAATGAAGATGAATTAACGAGAATCAGTACTCAAGGAAGCCATGACCTTCGATTTTGGGATAAAATTCTTTTGTCACTTAATAAAGAAGGACAAAATCCAGAACTTATCAATCCTTCCTTAGAGGACAAGCTTAAAGCATTTTATAAGAAGTTTACAGAGTGGCGTAAACTTGTAAACCAAGTTGCAATTCATGATTTACTTTGGAAAATATATACAGAAACCTACTATTTTGACTATGTTGGTGCCTTAAAAAATGGTGAAATGCGTCAAGCGAACTTACAAGCCTTAGCGGTTCGAGCAGAATCATATGAAAGTTCTGGTTATAAAGGATTATTTAAATTTGTAAGATTAATCAACAAATTTATGGAACAAAATAATGATTTAGCTTCTGTTAATATAAAACTTCCTCAAAATGCTGTTCGAGTGATGACCTTCCATAAATCAAAAGGATTAGAATTTGATTATGTCTTTTTAATGAATTTACAATCTCGTTTCAACGATCGTGATTTGAAAGAAGATGTTATCCTAAGTCGTGAAAATGGTTTAGGAATGAAGCTTATTGCCGATTTAAAGGATGAAGCAGATGTTATAACTGATTTCCCTTATGCTTTAGTGAAAATGGAAACATTCCCTTATATGGTGAATAAAGACTTAAAACAAAGAGCAGCTCTCTCAGAAGAAATGCGTGTTTTATATGTTGCATTTACAAGAGCAAAGAAAAAACTTTATCTTGTCGGAAAAATAAAAGAAACGGATAAAAAATCAGGACTTGACCTTTACGATAATGCAAGTTTAGAAGGAAAGATTTTAGAAGATAAATTTCGTAATTCAAGTCGCGGTTTTCAACACTGGATATTGGCGCTTCAAAATGCCACAAAACTTCCGATGAAACTCAATGTCTACACAAAAGAAGAGTTGGAAGCAGAAAAACTTGAATTTACAAGTCAACCTGATTTCAAAAAATTGGTCGAAGAATCGGAAAAATTTGATAATATCATGGCCTATTCTGATGAAATACAAAAAGCTCAAAAAATTATGAATTATGAATATCCAAATCAAGCAGCAACAGAGCTTTCAAGTATTCAAACACCAAGTCAGGTTAAAAAACGAAGCTATGAAAAACAATTACAAGTGGGTGAAATTCAACCGATAAGTGAATTTACTCGGGTCAAAAAGCTAGATTTTTCTGATTTTGGTCCTAAGAAAGTTACTGCTGCAGAAATCGGTTCGGCAACACATAGTTTTATGCAGTATGCAGATTTTTCTCAAGCAGATTTATTTAGTTTTCAAGCGACACTTGATGAAATGGGATTTGATGAAAAAATAAAAAATCAAATTGATATTGCTAAAATTTTGACTTTGTTTGATACAGATTTCGGTCAGTTTTTATCAGAAAATGTTGATAAAACAGTTAAAGAAGCACCATTTTCAATGTTGAGAACAGATGAATTTGCTAAAGAGCAGTATATTGTTCGGGGAATTTGTGATGGATTTGTTAAACTTACTGATAAAATCGTTCTATTTGATTATAAGACAGATAGATTTACAAGTTCTTCAGCTATTTCTGAAATAAAAGAGCGTTATAGAGATCAGATGAATCTTTATAGTGAGGCTTTGAAAAAAGCCTACGATGTCAACCAAGTTGACAAGTATCTCATTTTATTAGGAGGCCCTCAGCAAGTTTTTGTTGAAAAACTAGATGATTAGATTATAATGACAGGAATTGTATAGAAAGGATAGATAATGCTGGAATATGAATTAGGTTCGATTGTCGAGATGAAGAAACCTCATGCCTGCACTGTTAAGGCGACTGGTAAAAAAGCAAATGCTTGGGAAATCACTAGATTGGGTGCAGATATCAAGATAAGATGTACAAACTGCAATCATGAAGTGATGATGAGTCGTTTTGACTTTAATAAAAAAATAAAAAAGGTGCTCAAGTGAGCCCTTTTTTTAATTATAAACCGATTTGAGATTAAATTTGAGGTATTTAATAAGCCAAAAGTAAAGTAACTTTGTAAATCGCCAAATCAAAGGGCTAACAAGAACCATCAGCGAACAAGCGATAATTGCAACTAACCAGTACCACCAGTCAAAACCTGTTGCTCCATTCGCATTGCCAAAAGTAATATGTGGGTTATGAGTAGCAACAGCGAAAATCATAATAAATGGAGCAAGGAATAAAGCTAATATAATAGCATAGAGAGCCAAAAGAATCAAAGCAGTAGTAATTATCAACCAGAAACCAAGAACGAAGTTAAAAAAGACTAAGCCAAAACCAGCAAATAGGTTGATATGTTTCTTTCTTTTTTGGGGTTCAATTCCTTGAGCAAAAGCTGATAAATCTGATTCATATAATTCGGCTAGGGCAATCAATGTTTCAAAATTTGGTTCAGTTTTATTGGATTCCCAACGTGAAATGGCTTGTCTACTAAAATAAAGTTCTTTTGCAACTTCTTCTTGTGTGAGCTTCTGGGCAAGACGAGCTTTTTGTAAATTTTCTCCGAGCATTTTTTCTCCTTAAATTTAAATGGGCAATCTAGTGATTTGTTTCTGATTTCATTATCAACTAAAGCGAAGTTAAAAGCAAGAACATAGTGGTATTTTAGGGTAACATTTTGTGGCAAGCCTTTAAAATAAAGGCTAGTGATGATACGCTCTATTGTTTACGAGCCTTGTGTAAACTTGTAAACTTAGAGATTTTCTATGATTTTCCTTGCCTTTATTGTGTTTTTAGGCGATTTACAGTATAATTAGAACTAATTAATCTTAATTTTGGAGAATATAAAACATGGCTTTAACAGCAGGTATCGTTGGTTTACCAAACGTTGGTAAATCAACTCTTTTTAATGCAATTACAAAAGCAGGCGCAGAAGCTGCAAACTATCCTTTTGCAACAATTGACCCAAATGTGGGGATGGTAGAAGTACCGGATGAACGTTTAAACAAGTTAACAGAGTTGATTAAACCTAAGAAAACTGTTCCGACAACTTTTGAATTTACAGATATTGCTGGGATTGTTAAAGGGGCTTCACGCGGAGAAGGTCTAGGAAATAAATTTCTTGCCAATATTCGTGAAGTAGATGCCATCATTCACGTTGTTCGAGCTTTTGATGATGAAAATGTAATGCGTGAAAATAATCGTGAAGATGCTTTTATTGATCCAATGGCAGACATTGAAACAATTAATCTTGAATTAATTTTGGCCGATTTAGAATCAGTCAATAAACGTTATGCGCGTGTTGAAAAAGTTGCTCGTACAGCAAAAGATAAAGATGCGGTCGCAGAATTTAATGTTTTGAAAAAGCTCAAACCGGTTCTTGAAGATGGTAAATCAGCACGAACAATTGACTTTGACGAAGATGAAACAAAGGTTCTTAAAAGCTTGTTCTTATTGACAAGTAAACCAGTTCTTTATGTGGCTAATGTTTCAGAAGATGAAGTAGGCGAACCTGATAATATCGAATACGTGAAACAAATTCGTGAGTTTGCGGCGACTGAAAATGCTGAAGTTGCTGTGATTTCTGCTCGTGTTGAAGAAGAAATCTCAGAGTTGGAAGATGATGAAAAAGCAGAATTTTTGGAAGCAATTGGCTTAAAAGAATCTGGTGTTGATATGTTGACTCGTGCAGCTTACCACCTTCTTGGCCTGGCCACTTACTTTACTGCTGGTGAAAAAGAAGTCCGTGCTTGGACCTTCAAGCGTGGAATGAAAGCTCCACAAATGGCAGGAATTATCCATACAGACTTTGAAAAAGGCTTTATCCGCGCAGTAACTATGTCTTATGATGATTTGCTTAAATACGGTTCAGAAAAAGCTGTTCGTGAAGCCGGTCGCTTGCGTGAAGAAGGAAAAGAATATGTTGGTCAAGATGGCGACATTATGGAATTCCGTTTCAACGTGTAAACCTTGTAAATGAAATGAAGAAGTGCACCGAATCGGTGCATTTTTGCAACCTAAAAATGCTTGAGTTGAAGAATAAAAAACGATACTCTTAAAGCATGAAAGGAAGGCAACATGGAAATCTCTCAGATAATCAAAGAAAATCGTAAAATGAAAAATTTCAGTCAGGAAGAATTGGCGAAAAAAATGCATATTTCTCGTCAATCAATTTCAAAATGGGAGACAGGAAAATCACTACCAACAACAGACCAAATTATCTTACTTAGTGAAATTTTCGATTGTTCTTTGGACACGTTGCTCAAAGGTGACAAAAAGATGGAAGAAAAAGCAAAACATGAGATTGATGACAAACGGACTTTGAAGTTAATTTATAAGGTGGGTTGAGGATTTATCATTCCTTTACTTTTTATTTTGAAATTTGTTTTACATTTGTTTTGATGATAATGAAAGACTCAATAGGAATATTGGGTCTTTTTGTTCGCTATAAAATACCATGCCTTGCTTAATATTACAATGATTGAAAAAAAACTTTTTATTGACATAAAGGTTACATAAGAGTATAACTATAAGAAAACGGAAACATTTTCTGTTAAGAAGGAGGTGTAATAATGTAAATAGAAGTTTACACGCGCTTAAATTAGCGCAAAAAAATGATGAATAAAATTATTATCCCATCAATTTGATTAAGTGAAGATAACAAATAAAGATGAAGTTAATTTGAAAAATTTTCCTTAGTCAAGAAGTGGCTCAATGTTTTAAATTAAGCTTAGGAGAAAACTTATGAAACTAAAAAAATATTTAATCAATGTAGGAACTATTTTATTGTTTATTTTAATATTTAGTGCTCCTGCAAATGCGTCAACACAATTGGTAAGCAATAATGGTTCAACAGTTGTATCTAATGCTAACCCAACCATTACCAATTCAATATCAGGGGTATCTAAAACCCTTTTTGTTCCCAATACATTAACAAATAGTTATTTTACTGGAAATGGTAGTTCCTCTATTATCAATAACAATTGGACTCATGTTAATACTACTACTAACTATCCTTATTATGCAATTGCATGGGTGGTTGCTAATTTTCCCAAAGGTTCTCAAGCAGGAACAGCATTTTTCGTTTCTCCTTACAATCTTCTTACGGCAGGGCACTGCGTATATAATAAGGATTTAGGTGGATGGGCTACATCAGTAAGAGTATATCCAGGAAATAATGGAACTTATGCTCCTTATGGGTATTTCTCTTCCTCTAAGTTATATGCGGATTATAACTGGGTAAATTCTTCTGATAGCAATGCAGAATCTTCAACATATAACCCTAGAAATGATTTGGGAGCGATTTCTCTAAATACAGGTGTAGGGAGAATGACTGGTTTCTTTGGAATTAATTCCTCAATTACAAAAGGTTCTTCTGTTGTTTTAAGTGGTTATCCTGGTGCTAAATTTACTGTTAGCCAAGGAGTAAGTTATGGAAATATGTGGACTTCTAAAGGAAATGTAACAGCGGTAAATACAGATACCTTGTCTTACAACAATGATATGTCACCCGGAGATAGTGGAAGTCCTGTTTATACCTCAAATAATCAAGTTTCTGCCGTAAATACAGAACAAATATTATTTTCCAATAGTAGTAATAATACAAATGTTGGTACAAGATTGAATGGAGAAAAAGGTTCATTCGTTTCTGCTTTTACTGGTTATACTTCTTACACAAATGTTTATAGATTATATAATCCAAATAGTGGCGAACATTTTTATACTACAAATTCAACCGAACAAACCGTTCTAGTAAAAGCTGGATGGCGATATGAAGGGGTGGATTGGTTTGCACCAACAAACTCTAAACTACCAATCTACCGTTTGTATAACCCAAACACAGGGGATCATTTTTATACAGGAAATTCTGCAGAGCGTGATTCACTTGTAAAAGTTGGGTGGAGATATGAACAAATTTCATTCTATTCTGACCCCTCAAATGGTCAGGCGGTTTATCGGCTCTGTAATCCAAATGCAAAAGTTGGTTCACACTTTTATACAACGAGTCTGGCAGAAAAGAATAGTCTTGTAAAATCAGGATGGAAATATGAAGGAGTGGCATGGTATGGTCTTAGCTAAAAATAAAAAAATAATGATTTCAACAATTCCGTTAGTAATTTTGAGCCTTGTTTGTTTCAAAGAAAATCTACCTGCTCAGGCATCAACAAAGTCATTAGATACAGGTGAAAGTTTTACTGAAGTTTACAATAGGGACAATGGTTTTTATTTAAATAGTCCTTTTTATGATATTTCAAAGGTTTCAAAAAGTGTTTATGTTGGGGAAAGTGGGGCTTTTAATCAAGTTAAAGTTTTGCCAATCTATAATATGACGCCAAAGGGTTCTGTGAATTTTTATCAAAATACAGCAACTAATAATCTTATTGGGGCAACCCTACCCTCGCTATCCACGGGAACAATAGCTTTGACACAAGGTTGGCAATATACTGCTCAAAAAGCTGGAACAGCTACAGTTGCATTGACTTATATGCTGTCTAGTGATTTCAAAAAAGAATTACTTAGTAAATATCCTGATGCTTGGACAAATATTGCACCTACTAGCTACGGTTCTCCTGATTTTATGTATGCGAAATATAGTAATCAAACTTTCTATGTAACAATCAAGGAACATACCGTCCCACTTTATCGTATGTACAATCCAAATTCTGGAGAACATTTCTATACGGAAAATTCCTTTGAACGTGATTCACTCGTGAAATCTGGTTGGAACTATGAAGGAATCTCAGAAGAATCTCCAATAAAGACAGTCTATAATCAAGCAGTTTATCGTGTTTATAATCCGAATGCTGGGGACCATTTTTATACTGAAAATAAAGCAGAAGTTGCTCATTTGGTTTCTCTAGGTTGGCTTGCCGAGGGGATAGCTTTTTATTCAAGTACATCAACTCAAACTCCTATTTATCGTCTCTATAATCCTAATGCGACAGTAGGAACTCATTTTTATACTCAAAGTTCAGCTGAGCGTGACTCTCTTGTAAGAGCAGGTTGGAACTATGAAGGAACGGCTTGGTATGGTGGATAATTACTATAGAGTGATTATCTTAGATAGAGCAAACGTAAAAGGCTCAATAGAAATATTGGGTCTTTTTTTTTCTCCTCTAGGTAAATAAACATGTTATAATAATCTCAGAAGCTGATTTTTATGAATCGGCCTTTTGGCATTTATTGAAATATTTACTGACAGATAAAAATAGGACAGCTGAAAAGTCTGTCAGTAAAATGCGACTGAATAAAGAGCATTTTATCGGTGAATAAAAGAATTGTCAGCGAAGCTGAAAATTCTGTCAGTAAATTTGGTAGGTTAAACTAATGAAAATCTATATTGTCGGAACAGTTGGTTCTGGAAAATCAACGTTGGCTAGGAAATTAAGTGAAAAAAACTCAATGCGAGTGTTTCACTTGGATAATATCGTTCATGAAGGTGAAAGAAATCGAACAGATAAAGAAGTTTTCGAGTCAATTGAGTGTATTTTTAAGAATGAGTGTTTTATCATTGAAGATACATTACGCGAACGATTTATTCCATTGTTAGACAAAGTTGACAAGATTATTTATTTAGATTTACCTAAGAACTTACTGAAATATCGGATAATTAAGCGCTATGTAAAACAAAAATTGAGACTTGAAAAATCAACTTATCGACCAAGTTTACAGATGTTAAAACAGATGTTTATCTGGCAAAAAATTGACCGGAGTGAACTGATAAATGCTCAAAAAAATAAAATTGTTTTACACAATAAAAGAGAAATTCGGCAATTTATAAAAAATTTTCAAAAATAGAGAAGAAAGAATAGAAAATGACAAAAATGATTGTTGGCTTGGGAAACCCAGGCGATAAATATGAAAAAACAAAACATAATATGGGCTTTATGGCACTTGATTTACTGGCAAAAGAACTGAATGTTGATTTTAAAGAAGAAAAACCTTTTATGTCGCTTGTCGCGTCAACGTTTGTGAATGGTGAAAAATTGTTTCTCGTGAAACCTCTGACTTTTATGAATGAATCTGGGCGTGCGGTGGCGCCACTTTTGAAATATTATAATATAGACGAGGCAGATTTAACGGTCATGCATGATGACTTGGATTCACCAGTCGGGCGCGTGCGTCTAAGACAAAAAGGGTCATCAGGTGGACAAAATGGAATAAAATCAGTCATTACACATGTGGGAAGTCAAACTTTTAACCGTGTAAAAATTGGGATTGGTCGTCCAAAACATGGGATGACAGTTGTGAATCATGTACTCTCTGGTTTTGACAATGAAGATAAGGAAATCGCTCAAGATGGAATTTTCAAAGCTGTTGATGCAATGAAATTCTATCTTGAAAATGGTGATTTTCAAAAGACAATGAATAAATTTAACTAAATGAATATTATTGAATTTTTTGACCAAAATTGGCAACTACAAAAATGGCAACAAGGTTTTTCAAAGCGTGAGCGAACTTTACTGACAGGATTGTCAGGAACAGCAAAGAGCTTAGTGATGGCAAATGCTTATGAAAATGTTGCTGACAAATATATTATTGTTACTGACAGCCAGTTTCATGCGAATGAACTTTATGATGAACTGTCAACTTTGCTTGGTGAAGAAAAAGTTTTTCAATCTTTTTCTGACGATAACATCTACGCAGAGTTCGCACTTGCATCTAAAGATCGAGTTGCTTATCGACTTGAGGCACTTAATTTCCTACTTGACGAAAAGTCAACAGGATTTTTGGTCGTACCTTTTTTGGCATTACGGAGCTATTTACCAAGTCCCGAAAATTTTTTAGAAAATTATCTTTTACTGACCTCTGGGGATGAGTATGATTTATCAAATTTAGTTAATTTATTATCAAAAGCTGGTTATGAAAAGACACAGCGCGTGATGACGCCAGGTGAATTTTCAATGCGAGGAGATATCGTTGATATTTATCCTTTAGATGCGGAAAATCCGGTACGTTTAGAGTTTTTTGGTGATGAAGTAGATACGATTCGCTCATTTGATGTGGAGAGTCAACGTTCACTGACAAGCCTTGAACGTTTGGAAATATATCCGGCCAGTGATTTTATTTTGACTGACAAAGAATTTGACAAGGGTGCAAAATCACTGACAGAAATGACAAATTTACTGACAGACCCGTCAGCAAAATCATATATGGAAGAAGTGATTTCAGCAGCTCAAAATCACTATTATCACAAAGATTTACGAAAATTTGCGGAGTATTTTTATGATAAAAAAACTTCACTTTTAAATTATTTTCCAAAAAATGTTCAAATATTCATTGATGATTTTCAAAAAGTAAATGAAATGAATAATAAGTTAGAAATGGAATTAGCAGATTTCATTTTATCTGAAAAAGCAATGGAAAGAGGATTTGAAGGGCAGACTTATTTGCTAGATACAATGGCAAAAGTTAGAAATTATAAGCCTGCTACCTTCTTTTCAAATTTCCAAAAAGGGCTCGGAAATCTCAGATTTGAACAACTTTATAATTTCAAACAACATTCAATGCAACAATTTTTCGGTCAATTAGAACTTTTTTACACTGAAGTTGAACGATTTATTAAGCAAGAGTTTACAGTTGTTTTAGCTGTATCATCAGAAAAACTCCGTAAATCACTCCATGAATTAGATTTAAGTTTACAAGAGGTTGACAGAGAATCTATTCAAGTGGGTAAAGTCAATCTGATTGATTTGCAATTATCCAATGGTTTTAATTTCCTTGATGAAAAATTAGTCGTCATGACTGAGCATGAAATATTTGGTAAAATGCGTAAGAAAAAGGCACGCAAACTGAATATTACAAATGCAGAAAGACTAAAAGATTACAATGAACTCGCTGTTGGTGATTTTGTTGTCCATAAGAATCATGGGATTGGGAAATATTTAGGTTTACAAACGCTTGAAGTCGGCGGAATGCATCGTGATTATCTGACCATTCAATATCAAAATGGGGATACAATTTCTGTTCCAGTTGATCACCTAGATTTACTCAGTAAATATACAGCTGGTGAAGGAAAAAGTCCTAAAATCAATAAACTGAATGATGGGCGTTGGCGTAAAACCATGTCTTCTGTCAGTAAACAAGTTGAAGATATTTCAGATGATTTGATTAAACTTTATGCTGAACGTCAGGCGAAAAAAGGATTTGCATTCTCGCCGGATGACACCAGTCAAGAAGAATTTGATTCTGGTTTTTCATATGTTGAAACTGAAGACCAGATGCGTTCAATCAATGAAATTAAGCATGATATGGAACTTGAACGACCAATGGACCGCTTGTTAGTTGGTGACGTTGGTTTTGGCAAAACCGAAGTTGCAATGCGAGCAGCCTTCAAAGCCATAAACGACGGGAAACAAGTCGCAGTTCTTGTGCCAACGACTGTTCTTGCTGAGCAGCATTTTAATAATTTTACTGAACGTTTTATCAACTTTGGTGTAAATGTCGAAGTTCTCAGCCGTTTTCAAACGAAAACACAGCAAACTGAAATTCTAGCCAAATTGAAAAAAGAACGAGTTGATTTAATTATTGGAACCCACCGTTTACTTTCAAAAGATGTTGAATTTTTTGATTTAGGTTTGATGATTATTGATGAAGAACAACGTTTTGGGGTTAAGCATAAAGAACGTTTGAAAGAATTAAAAACCCAGGTTGATGTTTTGACATTGACAGCCACACCTATTCCTAGGACTCTACATATGTCAATGCTTGGAATTCGTGACTTGTCAGTTATTGAAACACCACCAACAAACCGTTATCCAGTTCAAACCTATGTCATGGAAACAAACTACGGTGTGGTTCGTGATGCAGTGTTGAGAGAAATCTCTCGTGGTGGACAAGTTTACTATGTTTACAACAGGGTTGACACGATTGAGCAAAAAGTTTCTCAATTAGAAGAATTAATTCCTGAAGCAAGAATTGGTTTTATACACGGCCAAATGACTGAAGTACAACTTGAAAATACTTTACTTGCCTTTATCGCATGTGATTATGATGTGCTTGTTGCAACGACAATCATTGAAACTGGGGTTGATATTCCAAATGCGAATACGCTTTTTATTGAAAATGCGGATATGATGGGCTTGTCACAACTTTATCAATTAAGAGGGCGAGTGGGGCGTTCAAATCGGGTGGCTTACGCCTATTTCATGTATCGACCTGAAAAAATATTGTCTGAAGTTTCGGAAAAACGTTTGGAAGCTATTAAAGGCTTTACAGAATTAGGCTCAGGTTTCAAGATTGCCATGCGTGATTTGTCTATCCGTGGTGCTGGTAATTTACTGGGAAGTGAGCAATCAGGATTTATTGATTCTGTTGGTTTCGATTTGTACTCACAACTGTTGGAAGAAGCCATTCACGCTAAACTTGGAACAAGTAAGCAAAAACGGACTTCAAATGTGGAAATTTCTTTGGAATTGGATGCCTTTATTCCTGCTTATTATATTTCTGATGAACGTCAAAAAATTGAAATTTACAAACGAATTCGTCAAATTGATAGTCGTGAGATTTATGAAGAACTACAAGAAGAATTGGTTGACCGTTTTGGAGAATATCCAGATGAAGTCGCTTATCTTCTGGAAATTGGTCTCTTAAAACACTTTGCAGATAATGCCTTAGTTGAAAAAATTGAAAAATCGAGGTTTGAAGCAACTGTTACTTTGGAAAAAGTGGCTAATACCACCTATGATCCACAAGATTATTTCAAAGCTTTGGCCAAAACAAGCATGAAAGCTTCTGTGGGGGAAAAATATGGTAAAATGACTTTCCGCTTTAAAATTGAAAATCGAAATTCAGTTGTTCTTTTGAGCGAAATAATGAATTTTATTGAAGAATTATCAAAAATACGAGATAGTTACGAAAATAAGTAATCTTTTCGTAAAAAAAGATAAATATGATACAATATTTTTATATAAAACTATAAAAAATAGAGTTTAATAATTTTAAAGAAATAAAAAAAACATAAAGAGAAAAAATTTTCAAGATGTAATTTATAAAATTAAACTCATATCTTAAAGGAGATTTATAAAAGTGGATTTAAAAGCAGCAAAAGCGGAGTTGAGAGAAAAAAGCCGTCCTTATCAAACTTATTCTTACTATCTTATCATTCCAATCTTTATTATTCTTGTTTTTCTATTATCTTTAGTGGGGCACAATAAAGGAACTTTTGGAACAATCGTTTTTGTTTTTGTGATTTTTGCTCATGTTTGGGCAAGTAAACTGGATTTAGTAAGAAAAAGAAAACATGTGGCGCCAATTTTAATGTATGTAACTCAAGGCTTAGGAGTTATTCTTATGGTTTTATTAGTTACCGAAGTTTCAGCGGGTGGGACAGGAAATATTGCTTTAGGATTTTCAAGTCTTATTCTACTTCCAATTGAAATTATTGCCATTGTTTTCTTCTTTATTTCAGCTAATGATATTAAAAAAGCTTATCCAACAATGAAAGAAGATGCCAAAGCAGCAAGGCTTGAATATCAAGAACTTAGACGTTCAAAATAATAAAAAAATTACTGACAGGTCTGTCAGTAATTTAATAAGGTTCTGTCACTAATGATGGAGCCTTATTATTATAAATAAAGGCATTTTCAAACAAAATGAAATATGTTATAATCAAACCATGAGATTAGATAAGTTTTTAAAAGTTTCGCGCTTGATTAAACGTCGACCAGTTGCGAAAGAAGTTGCCGACAAAGGTCGGATTAAAATTAATGGAAAATTAGCGAAATCTTCATCTGATGTAAAATTTAATGACACAATTGAAATTCGTTTCGGAAATAAAATTGTTGAAGTTCGGGTTGCTGAATTAAAAGAGTTTACACGTAAAGAAGATGCTGATAAAATGTATGAAATGATTAGCGAAACTCGTATTACAGAAGAAGTTGAGTAATTATCATCAAAATAGATTGGAGGTTGTCATGGCAAAGCAAGTGATTCAACTAAATAATAAGTACACTCAGAAGCATAAAAAAAGAAATTTAAACCCAGTACCAAAAAGAAAACATTTAGGGCTTATTTTGATCGTGGCAATTTTACTTTTTAGTTTAGCAAGTATGAGTTTGATAAAATCATATGAAACTTTGCACAGTCAAGTAGCTTTAGAACAAAGTGCAAAGAAACAATATGAGAGTCTTTCTAAAGAAGTAACGATTAAAAAAGAAGAAATATCAAAACTTCAGGATCCTAACTATCTCCAAAAATTTGCTCGGAGTGACGGTCAAGAATATTCACAAAGTGATGAAAAAGTTTTTACTACTGACAGTCCCTTGATTGGAAGTAACGGGTCAAAATAATGATTGGACAAGTTGAAAACATTACAAGATTTGGACTTTTTGTAAAAATTTCTACTGACAAACTTGACGAAAGTACAGAAAAACTTGCTGACAAAGCTGTCAGTAAAAATAGAGGACTTTTGCGTTGGTCACAAATCCCTAAAAATGTACCCAAAGTACAAATTGGAGATTTGATTGGTGTTGAAATTTCAAAAATACACGAAGATGGTAAGGTTGATTTAAATTATCAAGAAAAAAATTTTAAAAATGTCTATGCCGAATTTTTAGAAACAAGTCACCAAAGACTTACAGAACTTGAGCAAAAAAATCGTGAATTGAACTAAATAATTAAAAAGAAAAAATATTATTTAGTTTTTTCTTTGACTATTCTATTGACTAAAAATAGCACCTATTTTATGAAAAATTCTAGGAATTAAAAAGATAAAGATTACAACAGAAATTATTCTATGGAATGGATAAGATGTTGGGCAAGGTTTTAATCATGCAAAAACAGAGAACAAAAATTAATAGTGGAGTGGCCTTGGTGATGCTTTTAATGATTATCACAGGCTTTTTTGCTTTTTCACAAACAAGATATTTTGCTGACAAAAAGGTCAGTAAATCCAAAAATATTGTTGTAGCTGACAAAGTTACAGACAAAGAAAAAGAAACTGAAACTTGGACTTCAATCCCCCAAAGAGCAGTGGCTTATCAAGAGTTAACAACTTATGAGGACTCAAACCTTACCAAATCAGTTGGTAAAATTGCAGCTAAGACACAATTAGATATTGTCGAAATTCTTGGAAAATCCTTTAAGTTAAAGACTGGAAAGTATATTTCTACTGACAAAAAAGCTGTGATATCAGATCTTACAATTTCTAGAGAGTCAACAAATACAACAATATATACTGATAAAAGTGTCAATGTATTTTACAACCCCGTAACCACTTATGATAATCAAATAATGACAAATTTAAGTGGCAGTCATCAACTTTCTGCTGACAAAATCGCTAAGACTAACTGGGGAACTTACTACGAAGTATCTTTAGATAATGGCCAAACGGGTTGGGTTTCAGAAAATGATATTTCTTTGGAAAATCCAAAAATCAAACAAGTTCAGGCATTATTGAATCAGAAATACAATGACAAAAAGTATTCAATCTATGTCAAAGAACTTGACGATAAGTTTACAGCTGGTGTAAACCAAGAACAGAAAATGTATTCAGCAAGTCTTTCTAAAATTCCAATTCTTTATTGGACTCAAAAACGACTTAATGAAGGTTTGGCTTCACTTGATGACAAACTATTGTACACCCCAGCCATTAATACTTTTTATGGAAGTTATAAACCAGAAGGAACTGGAAATTTACCAAAAACAGCAGATAATAAATATTACAGTCTTCAGGATGTCATCAATAGAACAGCCAAACTCTCAGACAATGTCGGAAGTAATATGCTCGCCTATTATGAAACCCAAGAGTTTAATCCAAACTATCAAAAAGAAATAAATAGGATTGCTGGACAAGAGTGGAATCCAAAAGAGCGAAATGCCTCAGCTCAAATGGTAGGTAGAATGCTAGAAGCTCTTTATAATGAAGGAGGGGCTTCCTTTAACGCTTTATTTGATACCTCTTTTGATGATGTTAAAATTAGAGCAGGCGTTCCTAAAAATATATCAGTTGCTCACAAAATTGGTGGTGCAGATACAGATAATCATGATGCAGCCATTGTATTTGCAAGTAAACCATATCTTTTGGTGATTGAAACTGATGGGGCAACTGATGATGAAATAAAAGCAATTTCTCAAGATGTTTATGGAGTTATGAAATGACACCAGCTCAACGTAAATTTTTAAAAATAGTCAAAGATGAACACTATTTTGATAAAGATTCAAAAATATTATTGGCTTTATCAGGTGGTAAAGACTCAATGACTCTTTTTAACTGGCTCTATGATTTAAAAGAAGTTCTCGGTATTGAACTGGGACTGGCTCACATTAATCATGGCTTACGAGAAGAGTCAAAGTTTGAAGAAATTGCTCTTCGAGAAATGGCAACAAAACTTAAAGTACCAATTTATATTGACAAGTTTACAGGAGAGTTTACAGAAAAAAATGCCCGTGATTTCCGTTATCAGTTTTTTGAAAAGCTAATGATAAGAGAAAATTACAATATTTTGCTGACAGCTCATCATCAAGGAGATCTTGTTGAAACGGTATTAATGCGTCAAATTACAGGACGTCCTTTGAGAAGTCTTCAGGGCATTGCTGACCGTCAACCTTTTGCAGGTGGGCAATTAATCAGACCATTATTGAAATTTACAAAAGAAGAACTTGATGCACAAACCTATTATGAAGATTCAACAAATCAAGGACTAGATTATTTTAGAAATAGAATACGTAATCAACTAATTCCAGAATTAACAAAAGAAAATCCTCAATTTTCACAATCAATCAGTGATTTGAGCTTGGAAATTAAAAAGGCGTTGGCAGTAATTAATCAAAAAATTTCGGAACTTGAAATTGTTGATGAAAAAATATCATCTGAAAAATTTATCTCCCAAACAAAAGAATTACAACATTTTATCTTACAAGCATTTTTTGCTCAATATCCAGAAATAGAAGTAAGTAAGAAAAAATTTGCGGAAGTACTTCATATTATCAATCGCCCTCAACAATATTTCGCAAAATTGAATAAGGAATTTTATTTTGTGAAGACTAAAGATTTCTTTTATCTTGAAAAAATTCAACTTGAAAGGGAGAATTCAGTAGAAATTGTAAGTGAAAATCCACAAGATGAATCATTTATGGAGGTTTATTTGCCTCTTGAAGGAGAGCTTGAAATTCGTAAACGCCAGCCTGGGGATCAAATTCTAATCAATGGTCATCATAAAAAATTACGCAAGTTTTTTATTGATAACAAAGTTCCATTAAAGGCCCGAGAGAATCCACTTATCTTCGTTGATAAAAAACTCTATGCCATTGTCGGTCTTGCGTGTTCTGATTTGAGTAAAATGCTCAAAAATGATAAAATTAGAAGAATATTATGGGTCAAACCCAGTATAGGAGAGGAAATCAACGATGCTCGAAAAAAATCTTGATAAGGCCATTGAAAAAGTATTAGTTTCAGAAGAAGAAATTATAGAAAAATCCAAAGAACTTGGAGAAATATTAACAAAAGAATACGAAGGAAAAAATCCATTAGTCTTAGGAATTCTTCGTGGTTCAGTTCCTTTCTTAGCTGAATTAATCAAACATATTGATTGTCACTTAGAAACTGACTTTATGACTGTATCAAGTTATCACGGCGGTACAAAATCTTCTGGTGAAGTAAAATTGATTTTAGATGTTGATACAGCAGTCAAAGGTCGTGAAATTTTGATTGTTGAGGATATTATTGATACTGGTCGTACTTTAAAATATCTAAAAGAACTTTTGGAACATCGTGGAGCAAACGTAAAAATTGTAACACTTCTTGACAAACCAGAAGGACGAATTGTTGAAATTAAACCAGATTATTCAGGTTTTACAATTCCTAATGAATTTGTTGTTGGATTTGGTTTGGACTACGAAGAAAACTATCGTAATCTTCCATATGTCGGAGTTTTAAAACCAGAAGTTTATAACAAATAATTCGTTGATTTTAGTCATCTAAAGTTTTCTCAGACTAAAGTATGAAAAAATCTCTGACCAATACTTACTATTAGCATTCCAAAAGGAAATATGCTATAACTAGGTATAGCTGTTATTGACTAGCCTGTATCCTTTATTACCAGTGATACTAAGAAGTAAATTCTTGGCTTTTCTAATAATAAATAAACAAAAGATAAGGAAAATATGAATAACAACAAACAACCAAAACAAGGAAATTTTGTAAAAAATATCTTGATGTGGGTAATCTTGGCTATTGTTGTTGTTGTCGGTTTCAATTTCTTCTTCAGTAGTAATCAATCGAGCGTGGATAAAATTAGCTATTCACAATTGATGACGAAACTTGACGGTAACAAGATTGAAAACGTCACAATGCAACCTTCTGATAGCTTAATTACTGTAACAGGTGAATATAAAGAACCTGTAAAAGTAAAAGGAACAAATAATTTCCCACTTTTAGGTAATTCTAGTAGTGAAGTTAAAAACTTCCAAGCTTATATTATTCCAACTGACAGTGTTGTCAAGGATATCCAAAATGCAGCTAAAAGTAATGATGTAAAACTTAGTGTTGTTCAAGCTTCATCAAGTGGTATGTGGGTTCAAATTCTCTCATATATCATTCCAATGCTTCTATTTGTTGGTATCTTCTGGCTCATGATGGGCGGAATGGGCGCTCGTGGCGGAGGCGGCGGTGGAAATCCGATGTCCTTCGGTAAATCTCGTGCTAAACAACAAGATGGTAAAACATCTAAAGTTCGTTTTGCTGACGTTGCCGGTTCTGAAGAGGAAAAACAAGAGCTTGTAGAAGTTGTTGATTTCCTTAAAAATCCGAAAAAATATCATGATTTAGGAGCTCGTATCCCAGCAGGTGTTCTTCTTGAAGGCCCTCCAGGTACAGGTAAAACATTGCTTGCTAAGGCTGTTGCCGGTGAAGCAGGAGTTCCTTTCTATAGTATCTCAGGTTCTGATTTCGTTGAAATGTTTGTCGGTGTCGGTGCCTCACGTGTCCGTGACTTATTTGAAAATGCTAAGAAAACTGCACCATCAATTATCTTTATTGATGAAATTGATGCTGTTGGTCGTCAACGTGGTGCAGGTCTTGGTGGTGGTAACGATGAACGTGAACAAACCCTTAACCAATTGCTCGTTGAAATGGATGGTTTCCAAGATGATGGCAACTCAGTAATCGTTATTGCTGCAACTAACCGTTCAGATGTGCTTGACCCAGCACTTTTACGTCCAGGTCGTTTTGACCGTAAAGTCTTGGTCGGAGCTCCAGATGTTAAAGGTCGTGAAGCCGTTCTTAAAGTTCATGCTAAAAACAAACCTTTAGCAAGTGATGTTGATTTGCACAATGTTGCTACACAAACTCCAGGCTATGTCGGAGCTGATTTGGAAAATGTTTTGAATGAAGCTGCACTTGTTGCTGCACGTCAAAATAAAAAAGAAATCAATGCTGCTGACATTGATGAAGGAATGGACCGTGCAATGGCTGGTCCAGCTAAGAAAGATCGTATTCAATCAATGCGCGAACGTGAAATCGTGGCTTACCACGAAGCAGGTCACGCTATTGTTGGACTCGTTCTTGAAAATGGCTCTACTGTTCGTAAAGTTACCGTTGTTCCACGTGGACGCATCGGTGGTTACATGCTTGCTCTTCCAGATGAAGAAATCATGCAACCAACTAATTTCCATCTTCAAGACCAACTTGCCAGCCTTATGGGTGGACGACTTGGTGAAGAAATTGTCTTTGGTGTAGCTACTCCAGGGGCATCAAATGATATCGAAAAAGCAACACACATTGCTCGTTCAATGGTAACTGAATATGGGATGTCTAAGAAACTTGGTATGGTATCTTATGAAGGAGACCATCAAGTATTTATTGGTCGCGACTATGGTCAAACTAAGACTTACTCAGAAGCAACTGCTGTTATGATTGATGATGAAGTGCGTCGTATTCTCGGTGAAGCTTATGACCGTGCTAAAGAAGCAATTGAAACACACCGTGAGCAACATAAAGCAATTGCGGAAGCTCTGCTTAAATATGAAACACTTGATGCGAAACAAATCATGTCACTCTTCAAAACAGGAAAAATGCCTGATGAAGCAGCGGCAGCAGAAGTACCAGAACCAAAAACATTTGAAGAATCTCTCAAAGATGCAAATGCGAATGTTGATGATTTTTCAAACATTAATATCTATAATGGTGATGAAAAAACAGATTCTAAACCAGAAGAAAATAAAGAAAAATCAGAAGATGAAACAGCCGAATAAGGCTGTTTTTCTTTTTTTTTATGTTTTAGAATAAGTGGTCTAGTTTATTCTTGACAAAAAATAATATTTTGATATAATTAAATAGTTGTCGTTTGAGACGACTGACTTTCTTATTATTCATCTAAAATATTATTTTGAAAAGATAACACAGTTTATTCTTGACAAAAAAATATAAAAGTGTATAATAGAAAAGTACTGTTTGAGACAGCACAACAATATATGGTCCGTTGGTCAAGGGGTTAAGACACCGCCTTTTCACGGCGGTAACACGGGTTCGAATCCCGTACGGACTATATCTGGAGGATTACCCAAGTCCGGCTGAAGGGAACGGTCTTGAAAACCGTCAGGCGTGTAAAAGCGTGCGTGGGTTCGAATCCCACATCCTCCTTTTTAATTATCGCGGGATGGAGCAGCTAGGTAGCTCGTCGGGCTCATAACCCGAAGGTCATAGGTTCAAATCCTATTCCCGCAATTTTGGCTCGGTAGCTCAGTTGGTAGAGCAATGGATTGAAGCTCCATGTGTCGGCGGTTCGATTCCGTCTCGCGCCATTCCTTATTTAGCGGATGTAGTTTAATGGTAGAACCCCAGCCTTCCAAGCTGGCTACGCGAGTTCGATTCTCGTCATCCGCTTAACTTAATATTTTGGGAGTTTAGCTCAGTTGGTTAGAGCACTGTGTTGATAACGCAGGGGTCCCAGGTTCGAATCCTGGAATTCCCATATTTGGTATTTATTGCATAGGAGATATACCTGTTCCCATGTCGAACACAGAAGTCAAGTCCTTTTGCGCTGGAAGTACTTGGGGGTTGCCCCCTGGGAGATAAAGTCGATGCCAAGTTTACATTGCGGATTAGCTCAGTTGGTAGTAGCGCATGACTGTTAATCATGATGTCGTCAGTTCGAGTCTGACATCCGCAGTAACTAAGTCACCTAAGGGTGACTTTTTTTATTTTATAAATATCATCAATAAATCTTGGCACGCCTTTTTGTGTCAAGGTTTTTATTTACAGCTTTGTTGGTAGCGGTTACAATATAATTATACTAGTTACTATGTAAAGGAGTCTGAAATGACTGATACTGTAAACTTAAAAGTACGAGTGCAAAAACTTGGTACCGCATTATCAAATATGGTAATGCCAAATATTCCTATTTTGATTGCCTGGGGGGTGTTGACGATGTTCTTCATTCCTGATGGTTTTACCCCTAATAAAACATTTGCAGCAATGGTTAGTCCGATGCTTGCTTTTTTTATTCCCCTAATGATTGGTTACACTGGTGGAAAAAATATTTATGAACATCGTGGAGGAGTGGTTGGTGCAATTGCGACTTTCGGTTCAATTATTGCCACAGCTAGTCTTTCTCTAGGAGGTCTAAACACTAAAGGAAATGTTCCTATGATTTTAGGTGCAATGATTTTGGGTCCTTTTGGTGCTTGGGTAATAAAAAAATTTGATGACTATGTTCAACCGCATATTAAAGCAGGTCTGGAAATGTTAATTAATAATTTCTCAGCTGGTTTAGTTGGATTTGGACTTGCACTTTTTGCTGTAAAAGTGGTTGGTCCACTTGTAGCTTGGCTAACCGACGTGATGGGACATGGGGTCGACTTTTTAATTGCTAATCATTTGATTCCCCTTGCTAATCTTTTTATTGAGCCAGCAAAAATATTATTTTTAAATAATGCAATCAATCAAGGGATTTTATCGCCATTGGGAATTCAGCAAGTTTCTGAAAATGGAAAATCACTTCTATTTTTATTAGAAGCGAATCCTGGACCAGGACTTGGAATTCTGATTGCTTTTATGCTTTTTGGTAAGGGTTCAGCTAAAGCGACGGCACCCGGTGCGATTTTGATTCAATTTGTCGGTGGTATACATGAAATCTATTTTCCTTATGTCATGATGAAACCTGCGCTCTTTTTTGCTGTGATGGCAGGTGGGGTATCAGGAACCTTGACAAATAATTTACTAGGCTCGGGTCTTGCGGCTCCTGCTTCTCCTGGTTCAATTATTGCAATCACAGGAATGGCATCAGCTAAATCAGCGGGTGGTTTTGTAAATGTCTTATGTGTCTGGTCAGGAATAGCTGTGGCAGCAATTGTTTCATTTCTAGTTGCATCTTTTATTTTAAAACGGGATAAATCAATGATTGATGATTCTGCTTTTGAGAATGCAAAAGTAGGTGTAGCTGCAGATAAAGCTGTCAGTAAAGGACAAGTTTCTGTCAGCAATAATATTACTGACCAAGTCGATTTCTCTACGATTAATCATATTATCTTTGCTTGTGATGCAGGAATGGGTTCATCAGCAATGGGAGCCTCTATTTTGAGGAATAAAGCTAAGAAAGCAGGTTTGCTACAAGATGTTACTAATGTCGCTATAGCTAACTTAAAAGCAGGTTCTGACACAATTGTTGTGACACAAGATGAACTTGCTCCACGAGCTGCGATAATGGCTCCTGAAGCAATCAGATACTCAGTGGCTAATTTCCTCAATTCACCTCGCTATGATGAAATTATCAGTAGTTTATTGACTACTGATAATGATACAAATCAAACAATAATTACTGACAGACCTGTCAGTAAAAATGAGATAGACTTGAACCAAATTGATGAAGTTGTCTTTGCTCATGATGATTTACATATTGGTTCAAATACAATGGGCAAAGAAACATTAAAAGCAATATTCCAGATGCATGGTGTTAAAATTCCTATTTCTGATGTTGAATTTATTGGTTTAGGAGCATTTAATGCCAAAAATATCATGATTGTTTCAACAAAAGAATTTACGACAAGTGTAAAAAACGAAGCTCCAAATGCTCAACATCTTTTTGTTGAGTCATTAATTACTACTCCTGAATACATCAATATGGTGAAACGGATGAACAAATAAAAATACTAGCTGTTAATTGGCAGTCTAGTTATGAGTAGAATTTTAAAAAAGGAATTTTTATGTTTTTAACAAGTCGTGAGCAAAAATTAATCCAGACATTTTTGAAACGTGGAAAGCTTACGATAGCAGAAATGATGGAAATTACAGATACAAGTCGCAGAACGCTTTATCGCGATTTAAACAACTTACAAAAGTCTTTACCAGAAAATCTCAGTTTGGAAAATACTGATGAAGGATATTTTTTGAAAGGGGACATCAATCAACTTACTCAAGCCCATGAATTAATAGACTATTCAATAAGTGAACGTTTGTATGGTGAGTTGCTTTTATTAATTGAAAATAAAGCATCTATCGCTTCTCTAACAGATTATTTTGGAATTAGTCAACCGACAGTAACTAGTGATTTGAAGCAAATTGAGCAAGCTCTGTTTGAAAATGAACTAGTACTAATCCGAGATCGTGGCTTAAAACTTAAAGGGGCAGAAGAAAATATTCGTCCAGTATTTGTGGCAGTGATTTATAATTCAGCAAGCATTCAGGAACTACTTCTTAATCAACTTTCTAACAATAAAATTTTAAGAATAATAGATTTAAATAAATTTAAGCAAGTTAATGAGGCTTTTAAACGTATAGATTTACCTGAAAAAATGACTGACAAAGTCAAAGTTTTAATGCAACTTTTTTGCTTAGTTGTTTTGCTGCGTTTGGATGAAGGGGTATTCTGTAGGTAGTGAACCTTTGGGCAGACCAAGTAAGCAAGCCTTAAACTTTGTCAATAAGTTACTGACAGAGTTATCAGTAACAAAATTTGTTGTTTCTGAAATCACTTATCTTGCATCAGTTTATGATATTTTATATTTTGGCTTTGGAAGAGAGCTGTTATTTATGGAAAAATTTGATACCGATTTTTCTTATAAAATTCGCCAACTCATTGATAAAGTTTCAACAATTCTTGAGATAGAATTTGGGAAAGATGACCGTTTATATGGTTTACTATATGCTCATCTCAAAGAATCAGAGATGTTACCAGTCCTCTTTCCTAAAAAAGAAAATGATTTTATCAAAAAGATAAATAAAGATAATCTTGAAATTTATAAAACAGTCAAAGAATCATTAAGGGAGGTCTTTGATAAGAATTTTTCAGAAATGGAAATTGCTTTTATAAGTCTTCACTTTGTGGCGACTCTTGAACGCAGTGACCTAGTTTTACCTTTAAGTGCGGCACTTGTCAGCAGTCGTGGAAGAATTTCTTGCGAATTTATCATGAGTAATTTAAGAAAGAATTTTCCCTTCTTAAAAAAGATAGAACTTATTCAAAGTTCGATCCATATCACTCAGGAAAAATATGACGTCATTTTTACAACAGAGAAAGAGTTAGATTACCTCTACATCAATCCAATGCTAGATCAAAAGAATTTGGAAAATATTCGTCACCAGCTGAGGTTGATTCAACAAAAATCACGAGCACTTACCTCTGATTCAGAAAAAGAAAAGAATTTTTTAAATCTCAATGACTTATTTTCAATAGGCAATGAAATATTAAAATCTTTTGAAATCCTATCTCTTGAAAATAAGGCAGAATTACATGATACTGTAAAACAAATTATTCAGCGAGTAAACCCAGAGGATAGTGGAGAACTCGTTCATTTGGTGGAAGAAAGATTTAAAGAAACACATCTAGCAATTCCAGAAACAAAAATTGCTCTCTTTCACGCAGTTCATCCATCAATCTCAAGCCCAATTTTTAAAATCTTTGACTTAAGTCAGCCAATTGAAGGAGTAGCAATGGATCATCAATCTATTCAAATTGGACGAGTTCTATTGTTATTAGCCCCTCCAGAAGTTCCAGAGTATGTTTCCTTTTTATTAGGTAAAATCTCAAGTTCAATTATTGAAAACAAGCTTTATACTAGGATATACGATTCCGGAAATTATGAAATTGTAAGTGAGTTACTAAGAGAGATAATTATCGAAGCTGTTAAACATTATGATGACTAGGTTTACATAAGTTGTAAACCTAGTAAACCAAGAAAGGTAGTTTTTAAATGGAAATTCAAAAAAGTCTGATTAAAATTAATCAAAACTTTTCAAATAAAGAAGAGGCCATAAAATATTGTGGAAGTTTGTTGGTTGATGGAGGTTATGTCAAACCTAACTATATCTCAGCAATGATTGAACGAGATAGAGAATTGTCAGTCTATATGGGAAACTTTATTGCAATTCCTCATGGAACTGATGAATCAAAAAAAGAAGTTTTAAAAACAGGAGTAGCCATTGTTCAAGTTCCTCGTGGTGTAAACTTTGGAACAGTAGAAAATCCTAAGATAGCAACAATGCTATTTGGAATTGCGGGGATTAAAGAGGAGCATCTTGAGCTGATTCAAAAAATATCAATTTTTTGTGCGGACGTTGACAATGTTGTAAAACTTGCTGATGCTCAGACAATCGAAGAAATTGCAAAATACTTTGAAAATTAATTAAAAAATGGCACAGCTTTTAGTGCCATTTTTTATATTTACCAGCATAATGTAAAAGCTTACAATTGCTTATATAGAGGGATTTTAGAGGATTCTATTTGAACTTTTACTTTCTAAATAAAGGAGCAGTAAGTAAGATGAAAAAAGCAGTACATTTTGGTGCAGGAAATATTGGACGTGGTTTCATAGGTGAAATTTTGAGTAAAAATGGATTTGATATTCACTTTGTTGACACAAATAAGTCTATAATTGACGAACTTAATAATCGACATTCTTATGAAATTGGGATTGCAAGTAGTGAACATGAAAAAATTTCTGTAAAAGCTGTCTCTGGTATTAACAATAGTGAGAATCCTGAGGCAGTCATTGAAGCAATTGCAAAAGCTGATATTCTAACAACAGCGATTGGTCCTAATGTCTTGCCTTATATTGCTGAGCTTATTGCAAAAGGACTTCAGAAACGTAAGGAAGAAAAGGTTCAGAGCCCGTTAGATATTATTGCCTGTGAGAATATGATAGGGGGCTCTGAATTTTTGGAAGAAAAAGTGTCCGATTATCTGTCGGAATCTGATAAACTTTATCTTTCTAAATTTATTGGTTTTCCTAATGCTGCAGTTGACCGTATTGTTCCTGCTCAAAAACATAAAGATGTTCTCTATGTTGAGGTAGAACCTTTTAGTGAGTGGGTAATAGATGCAAGTCATTTAAAAAATAAAGGAATCAAACTTGAAGGAGTTCATTATACAACTGACCTCGAACCATTTATTGAGCGTAAACTTTTTTCTGTAAACTCAGGACATGCTGCAGTTGCCTATTCTAGCGCATATAAAGGTTATAAAACAATATTAGAAGGTTTACAGGATGAAGAAATTTTGAATATCCTAAAAGCAGTTCAAAAAGAAACACGCGCTTTACTTTTATCAAAATGGGCTCAATATTTTAAGCAAGATGAGTTAATTAAATATCATGAACTAATCATTTCTCGCTTTTCTAATCCAGAAATTATTGATGAAGTGTCACGCGTGGCAAGAACACCTATCCGGAAATTAGGATATGATGAACGTTTTATTCGTCCAATAAGAGAATTAAACGATCGTAAGCTTTCTTATCAAAATCATCTAGATATTGTTGGAAAAATTTTTGCTTACCATGATGAAAATGATGCTCAAGCCATTCAACTCCAAGAAAAACTAAAAATAACAGAACTCCCAATGCTCATTGAAGAAGTGACTGGTATAAGCAATCAAAAGTTGATTTTGGAAATCGAAAAGGTTATTAATCACTATAAAAAATAAAATTTGGGAGAGATGATGATTTTTTATTAATACAATTTATGATTCAAAATTTAACCGCTTTCTATTGAAAAAAAAGATAAAAAGTGTTATTATAGAATCATAGAAAAAGCACTGGAATGTGCGAGCTCTTTCATTTTTTTGACCGACTATATTTGTATTGCATAGGGGTTCATGAGACATTCGGTAGCGTAATACCTCGAACGAAAGTAGGGGAAGCTGATGCGAAGCGAGAACACCCACCTGGCGTTTTAGCGGGTTCAATACACGGAAGAGCATACGGCATTCAATCAGTGTTTTTTTGTATATCAAAAATTAGACGAAGCAATAATAAATCTGGAGCTATGAGACTGTATATTTAAATAGAGCTACGTTTGAGTTTTAGAGTTGTTTTTGCATTCATTTATTAACAATTTTTGTTAATTTATTCGTTGGATAATTTTTGTAGAATAAAGATACCTCAAATGTGTAGACCTTACACGAATAATAAAAGGTCAGTCTAACTTTGTTTGTACCTAGATATGTACTTCAAACTATCTTTCGATTTTGAAAGCCCATAGTTTAACTTCTATGGGTTTTTTGTTTGTAAAAGGATATGAATCTAAAAGGAGTAAAGATTTATGCTGATTAGAAATTATGAATCAAAAGATTTAGATGAAGTTATTAATCTGTTTAAAAACACTATTTTTGAAGTAAATATTTCTGATTATACTTTGGAACAGATTAAAGCTTGGGTTGACGTTGACACAAAGTTATTTGATGATAATCTTGGCAAAACCTACGCCAGAGTCATTTCTAATCATGAGCAGATAGTAGGATTTGGTAACATTGATGATAAAGGATATATTGATTTATTTTATGTCAGTGCAGATTATCAAAGGCAGGGAGTAGGGCAAAAACTTCTAAATGATTTAGAAAAAAGCTCGAATTATACTAGTTTTATGGTTAATTCATCTATTACTGCTAAGCCCTTCTTTGAAAAAATGGGCTATAAAGAAACAAAAAAGAACTGTGTACACTTGCGAGGGCAAGATTTTGTTAATTTTACTTTAAAAAAGTTGTTGAATAAAGTTGATTTTATTTAACAACTTAAAATAATGTTCAGGCACTGAGACACGTAAAAAGCTGATAGGAATATTGTTATTATGACAACGAAAACAGTTAACAAACATTTGTTTGTCTGGTTAGGAAGTTTTCTATTTGGGGGATTTGGGGTTGACCGTTTTATGCGAGGACAAATTGGAGTGGGGATTTGTAAATTATTATTCAACTGGGCTACTTTTGGCATTTGGTCTTTTGTCGATTGGATTGTAGCCTTGGTCAAGGCTTATAGTACTTACAACGATACTGAAGATATTACATTTATTAATGGTGGATATTCTAGATAAAAGCTCATCTATTTGAGTTATTTCTCAAATTTCTTTTAGAAGTTTATAAATAAAAAATAGACCAATTATTGGCCTATTTTTTATTTATTTTTATCAACTAAATCTAAAAGGAATTCATTGACACTTGGGTAAATGGCTTCTTCACCAACCATGCTAATAAGTCCAGTTCTCTTAAATGATTCTTTTAATTTAGGATTCATTGAGGCGAAGACGATTTGGCGTTCTTCCTTATGAAAAATACTGTAAATATCAATCAATAGTTTTATAGAAGTAACGTCAATCATCGGTACACCTCTTAGAGAAAGAACAACATTAGTATTTGCTGGAAGTTCATCAATTGCTTGTTTTAACTTGCTACTATTTAAAAAGAAAAGCGGGCCAGAGATATAAATAACTGTCCAATCAGTAAATACTTCATGATGATTTTGACTGATTCGATCGGGTTCAATTTGTGAACTATTAATCTCAATTTGGGAAATTTTTACGATAAAGAGTAAGAAACCAACAATGATTCCTGCTAATATTGCAGTACTTAAATCGAAAATAACAGTGATAATCATCGTTACAAAAAATTCGATGATTCCACTTTTTAATTTATTTTTGAATAAGAAACGAATGGCTTCCCACTCGTTCATTCTTACGGCGGTCATGATAAGAACACCAGCAAGGGCACTTAGTGGAATATGAGTCATAAATGGTGCAAATAGAAACATGGAGAGGAGAAGAATAAGGGCGTGAATAATACCAGTTAAGCGAGTTTGAGCACCTGCTTTTATAGCTACACTTGTTCGAGCAATTGCGGCTGTTGCTGGAATTCCTCCGAAAAAGGGAATGAAAATATTTCCGATTCCTTGAGCAACGAGTTCTTGGTTATTGTCCATTGGGTGATTGGTTGCACGGCCTGCTGAGGCACCACAAAGGAGACTTTCGGTCATTCCAAGTACGGTAATGCTTATGGCTGGGATAAGTAGAGTTTTCATGTCTTGAAGATTCAATTCAGTCAAACGTAGATGAGCTTGGGGAATAAGGGTGGTTGGAATTTTTCCTACTAAAAGAATATCTAGTTTTAGGGCAAGGACTGCTAAAGTTGACAGAAGGATAGCCAACAATGAAGCTGGGAATTTTTTACCCCATGATTTAGGATAGAAAATCATTAATAAGATTGTTAAAAGTCCAATAATTGTTGAAGGATAATCAATGTGTAAGCCAGAGATAAATTTCATTAAATCAAAAAAAGAACCTGTAAAATGTTCTATTCCGAAAAAGTTTTTAATTTGTCCGCTGGCAATGATGATGGCAATACCAGAAGTAAAACCTGTTATTACTGGTGAGGGAATAAGTGAAATTAAATTTCCTAAACGGAAAATACCAGCGAGTAATAGAAAGATTCCTGCCATAAAAGTAGCAATAAATATTCCATTCATTCCGTATTTACCAATGAGTGAAATTAAAATAGCCGCCATTGCTCCTGTTGGACCAGAAATTTGATAGAAAGCTCCAGAAAGTGAGCTAATAATTATACCTGCAACAATGGCTGTTATAAGTCCGGCTGCGGCTGTTGTACCACTTGATACACCGAAGGCAAGGGCTAGAGGGAGGGCAACGGCGGCTACAGTAATTCCCGCCATCAAATCTTGTAAGAATTTTCGTCGGTTGTAGTCTTTGAATTCTGAGTTAATAATACCTAAAAATTGTTTAATCATAATAATTCCTTTAATTTTTTATCACAATATTCTATGATAACAGAGATGAGTAATCATATCAAATAATTATCGGAATCGAAATGAAATCAAGATTAGGTAAATTTCTTGTAATTAAAAAACCAGAAAATAAATTTATTACTAATATCTAATGAAAAATTGAAGGATAACTGCTAAAATAATGATAGAGATTTTATTAGGAGAGGAAGATAATGATAATTAAAACAATAAATTTGGAAAACTATAAAGAAGTTACTGAACTTATTCGTGAATCTTTTAGTCAGTCAGAACATGGTTATGGTAATGAGGCTGAACTTGTTGATAAAATTCGTAATGAAGAAGGTTATATCAAAGATTTGGAAATTGTTGCTTTTGAAGATGGTAAAATCGTTGGTCACGGTCTTTTGAGTGAGGTAGAGATAGTAAGTGACTCACAAAAATTCAAAGGTTTGGTCTTAGCTCCCCTTGATGTTTTAACTACTTACCAAGGTAAAGGAATTGGGGCAGCAGTATTATTGGAACTTGAAAAAAGAGCAAAAATTTTGGCTTATCCGTTTATTAGTATTTTAGGACATGAAACTTATTATCCTAAGTTTGGTTATGTACCAGCAAGTCAATATCAAATCAAAGCACCCTTTGAAGTCCCTGATGAGAACTTTATGATTAAAGAATTAACTGACGGTGGCTTAGAAGGAAAATCAGGAGTAATTCACTACTCAGAAGCCTTTAACTAAGTAACAATTTTGTTTAAAACTCTTTGTTAGTAACTCTATATTTAAGACTTAAATAATAAAAATTCTTGCATTTTGGTCTATAAATCGGTATAATAAGCTAGTAAGTTGGCCCGGTAGCTCAGTTGGCTTGAAGCACTGCTTCAAGGTTGCGGATAGAAAAATTGCGAAGCAATTTATCATTACTACCACAGAATTTTAGAATTCTAGAAGTGGTCACAAAATATTCAACTTTTTATAAGTTGGCCCGGTAGCTCAGTTGGTAGAGCAGTAGACTCTTAATCTATGGGTCCAGGGTTCGAGCCCCTGCCGAGCCATAAATAGTAAAAGCACTCTAAATTTTTAAAAGTTTAGAGTGCTTTTTTTACTGACAGAAATCTGTCAGTAAAGTAAATAGTCTGAAAATAGTGTATAATATTGTCAAAAGATTTCTGTCAGTAGAACAGGATGTAAGTAGAGGATGTTTTATGGATTTATTAAAAAAATTTAACCCTAATTTAGATAAAATTGAAATTTCATTGATTCGTCAGTTTGACCAACAGGTTTCATCTATTCCTGATATTATTAAGTTGACTTTGGGAGAACCTGATTTTTATACGCCTGAGCATGTTAAACAAGCAGGGATTGCGGCGATTGAAAATAATCAAAGTCATTATACTGGAATGGCTGGTTTACTAGAACTACGTCAGGCAGCTAGTGAATTTATGAATAAAAAATATGGTTTATCTTATGCAGCAGAAGATGAAATTTTAGTTACTGTTGGAGTAACGGAAGCCATTTCTAGTGTTTTGTTGTCAATTTTAGTTGCTGGTGATGAAGTTTTGATTCCCGCGCCTGCATATCCTGGTTATGAGCCATTAATTACGCTTGCTGGCGGTTCTTTGGTTGAAATTGATACAAGAGCTAATGATTTTGTTCTTACGCCTGAGATGCTTGAACAAGCGATTGTCGAGCGTGAGGGAAAAGTTAAGGCCGTTATTTTGAATTATCCAGCAAATCCTACAGGGGTAACTTATAATCGGGGGCAAATTAAGGCTTTAGCTGAAGTTTTGAAAAAGCATGAAGTATTTGTGATTGCTGATGAAGTTTATTCTGAACTAAATTATACTGACCAACCGCATGTGTCAATTGCTGAATATGCACCTGAGCAAACAATCGTACTTAATGGTTTATCAAAATCGCATGCGATGACTGGTTGGCGGATTGGATTAATCTTTGCAGCGCGTGAATTAGTGGCACAGATTATTAAGACTCACCAATATTTGGTGACTTCAGCTTCAACTCAGTCACAGTTTGCAGCAATTGAAGCTTTGAAAAATGGTGCTGATGATGCTCTTCCGATGAAAAAAGAATATCTTAAACGTCGTGATTATATTATTGAAAAGATGTCAGCCCTTGGTTTTAAAATTATTGAACCAGATGGAGCTTTCTACATTTTTGCAAAAATTCCAGTTGATTTAGAACAAGATTCATTCAAATTTGCTGTGGATTTTGCAAAAGAAAATGCAGTTGCCATTATTCCTGGTATCGCTTTTGGTCAGTACGGTGAAGGATTTGTCCGCTTATCTTATGCGGCTTCAATGGATATGATTGAGCAAGCAATGGCAAGATTGACGGATTATGTGACTAAAAAACGTGGCTGAGGAATCGGTCAGTAAAATTAAAAATCATTGATAACAGTTAGAAGAGTTGTCAGTGATTTTTTTGATATAATGAAATAAAATATCGAAAGGAGAAAATCATGCGTGATGCCGAAACTCAAGGTCTAGTGCTTTACAGTCGTAATTACAAAGAAAAAGATAAATTGGTCAAGATTTTTACAGAGTCTTTTGGTAAACGGATGTTTTTTGTCAAAAATTTTGGAAAATCCCCTTATGCTAGTTCCTTACAAGCTTTTACTGATGGAAAATTGACGGCAACGATTAATGACGGGGGATTTTCTTTTATCGAGGATGTCAGTGAAGTGGTCGTTTATAAAAATATTAGTTCAGATATTTTCATCAATGCTCATGCTTCTTATATCATAAGTTTAGCTGATGCGGCCATTTCTGATAATCAATACGACCCAGGGCTTTATGGATTTCTAAAGCGAAGTTTAGAGCTTTTAGATCAAGGATTTGATATGGAAGTCGTGACTAACATTTTTGAATTACAAGTTCTTCATCGTTTTGGGATTTCTTTGAACTTCTCAGAATGTGCATTTTGTCATAAAAACGTTGGCCCCTTTGATTTTTCTTATAAATTTAGTGGCTGCCTTTGTCCCCAACATTTTGATGAAGATTTACGACGAAGTCATCTTGACCCAAATGTGATTTATTTGGTCAATCTTTTTCAAGAAATATCTTTAGATGAACTCAAAAAAATCTCGATAAAAGCAGATATGAAACTAAAAATTCGTCAATTTATTGATGGGCTTTATGATGAATATGTCGGAATTCATCTCAAATCCAAAAAATTCTTGGACGGAATGTCTGGTTGGGCAGATATTATGAAATAAATCTGTGGATAAGTCGCTAGAAGTTCTGTCAGTAAATTTATCCACAGTGGAAAACTTAAAATTACTGACAGAAACCTCTAAATATTTCTGTCAGTAAAAAATGAGGATAATTTATGGACTCAAAATCATGGGGAAGAGTTTTTCGTGAAATTCGCGAAATGAAAAATTTGTCATTAGCCAAAGTTGCAGGAGATTATGAGAATTCACCAAATTTTATTACTTCAAAGCAACAAGTTTCACGTTTTGAACTTGGTGAATCTGATATCACACTTACAAAAATTTACTGACAGATTTTCCGTTAGTAAATTTATCCATAGAAAAAATCACTGACAAATCTGTCAGTGATTTTTAATTTTATTAAACGTGAATTGGTAAGCCATCAGCCAATTCAGCTGTATCCATAATCGCTTCACCAAGTGTTGGGTGAGGTTGGATAGTCAATGAAATGTCTTTAGAAGTCAATCCATTTTCAATCGCTAGTGACAAACCAGAAATCAAGTCAGATGCACCAGGGCCAACGATTTGAGCACCGATTAAGGCCCCTTCTTTAGTTTCAGTAATCAAACGTAAGAAACCAGTGGTATCATTCATTGAAATGGCACGGCCATTTGCAGCAAATGGGAACTTAGAAATTTTAACATCTTTACGGTCTTTAACTGATTCAGGCGTTTCTCCAACTGTTGCCAATTCAGTTGTTGTATAAGCTACAGCAGGCAAAGCAACGTGTAAGTCCACGTCGTCCTCAGCTCCAGCAATCGCAGCAGCAGCAACTTTAGCTTGGAAAGAAGCTTTGTGAGCGAGCATTGGACCAGGAACCACATCACCGATTGCATAAATGTGAGGAACATTAGTTGCATAAGAATCGTCAACTTCAATCAAACCACGGTCAGTCAATTTAACATCAGTGTTGTTCAAGCCGATTAAATCAGTATTTGGACGACGTCCAACAGAAACGAGTAAGTAATCACCAGTCACTGTTTGTTCTTTTCCATCAACTTCAAAAGTTAATGTTACATCTTTGTCAGTTTGAGTAGCTGATTTAGCCATTGCTGAAGTAAAAATTTCAGAACCAGCAGATTTAACGCGATTAGCAATGATATCAGACATTTCTTTATCAAAACCGTTTAAAATGTGGTCCAAACCTTCAACAATTGTAATCTTAGAACCGAGCATACGGTAAGCTCCACCAAGCTCAGAACCAATAACTCCTCCCCCAACAATAATCAAATGTTTAGGAACTTCTGGAAGTGACAAAGCACCAGTAGAGTCAATAATGCGACCACCAAATGGGAAAGAAGGAATTTCGATAGGACGTGAACCAGTTGAGATAATCACATCATTAAATTGCAAAAGTTGGAACCCATCTTCTTGTTCAACATTTATTGTATTGTTATCAATAAATTCTGCAGTTCCTTGAATCACGTCAACTTTGTGTTTTTTAAGTAGCATTTTAACGCCACCTGTCAACTGGTTGACAACTTTATCTTGTTTCCATTTTTGGGCAGATTCCCAGTTTAATTTAACATTTCCGACAGAAAGACCAAAAGGATTTTCTCCTTTTTCTTCCTCCAAAGATTCTTGGTAATGATGACCAATATTAATCAATGCTTTTGATGGGATACAACCAATATTTAAACAAACCCCACCAACATTATCTTTTTCAATAATTGTAACTTTTTTACCAAGTTCAGCCGCACGGATGGCTGCAACATAACCACCAGGGCCTGAACCAATAACAACCAAATCAACTTCTGTTGCTTGTGCACCAACAACCATAATATATCCTCTTTCTTGTAAACATTAGTGTCAACTTGAATTTACAATACTGTAAACTAGTTTTTTAAATCTATGACAGAAAGAAACGAAAACAATATTTTTCCGTTCCTTTACTAATAAGACAATTAGCGAGTATCCCCTAGGGGACTCGCCTGTAATAAATAGATGCTTTAGCACCATTTATTACAGCCTATTAGATTTCCATAAGCATGAACTCAGGGTCAGCCAATAGAGATTTCAAGTAGTTAAGTGATGTTTGACCCAACATCCCATCAATCAAACGGTGGTCATAAGTCATAGACAATTTCATGTTTTGTCCCACAACGATTTCGCCTTCACCATTAACAATTGGTTCTTTAACGATTGAACCCAGTCCTAAAATTACGACATCAGAACCATTAATGATTGGTGTAAACCAAGAACCACGAGCAGATCCAATATTTGAAATTGTAATTGTTGAACCTTGCATTTGTTGAGGTTTAAGTGTTCCTTCTCGTGTAGCAGTAGCTAATTCAGCGATTTCTTTAGCAATCTCAAGAATTGATTTAGTTTCAGCTTCATGAATCACTGGAACGTACAAACCAGTTGGAGCATTTACAGCGATTCCAAGGTTGACATGTTCATGATAAACAATTTCTTGTTTTTCATAGTCAACAGAAGCATTGATATCTGGGAATTTATGAGCAGTAGTAGCCAAAGCTTTAGCAACATAAGCAAGATAAGTTAATTTAATATCTTGTTTTGCAGCAATTTCTTTAAAGACAGCACGATGTTTCACGAGTTTAGAAACTTCAACTTGGTCAAAGTTTGTTACTGGTGGAATGTGTGTATGTTGAGCAGTCATGACTTTAGAAACAACTTTACGAGTTGGATTCATTGCTTCACGTCGATCACCAGCCCCTGCTTTAACGCTTGGCGCTTTTTCAGCAACAGGAGCAGCTGGTTTATCAGCCTTAGGTGCTGGAGCAGCTTCTGGTGCTGTTTGAGCGATAGGAGCGGCACTGCCAGATTCAAAAGCTTTAACATCGGCCAACGTTGTGTGACCGTGACGACCAGTTGCAGGAACTTGACTTAAATCAATACCAGCCTTGCGTGCATAATGACGAACAGAAGGCATCGCAAGAATGTGACCAGTAGAAGTTGTTTTAGTCAATGGAGCATTTGCAGGAGTAGCTGCTTTAGGTGCTTTAGGTGCTTCTGCGACTGGAGCAGGACTAGCAGCTGCTGGAGCAGCCCCATTTCCATTGTACTCAATCAAAGGAGCCCCAACTTCTACAGTTGTTCCAGCTTCAACGAAAAGTTTAGTGACTTTTCCAGAATATGGAGAAAGAATTTCTTGCATGAGTTTATCATTTTGAACCTCTGCAACAGGATCATCTTCTTTAATTTCGTCTCCAACTTTAACTAACCAGTTGGCGATATCTCCTTCATGCATTCCTTCACCAATATCAGGCATCGTGAAGATTTGAGCTTCTTCAGAAGGTGAATCAGTTGTAGCAGTATCAGAACCAGCTGTTTCTTGAGCAGCAGGAGCAGCTGCAGAAGAGCCTGAACCGTCACCATCAAACTCAACCAAAGGAGAATCAACTTCTACGGTTGTTCCAGCTTCAACGAAAAGTTTTGTTACGGTACCAGAATAAGGAGAGAGAATTTCTTGCATAAGTTTATCATTTTGTACTTCAGCAATTGGGTCATCTTCTTTAACAACATCTCCAACTTTAACTAACCAGTTGGCAATGTCTCCTTCGTGCATTCCTTCGCCAATATCAGGCATTTTAAAAATCTCAGTCATAGTCAACCACCTCTTTAACTTTATTCACAATATCTTCAGCTTTAACTGCCCAGTCATTTTCTGCTTGTGCAAATGGGAAAATTGAGTCAGGACCACTAACACGTCCAATTGGCGCTTTAAGGTTCAAAACAAAACGTTCTGAAATTTCGGCCATGACATTCGCTGCGATACCGGCTGTACGTTGAGCTTCTTGAACAACGACCACACGTCCAGTTTTTTCAACTGTTTTACCAATTGACGCAATATCAAGAGGAGCAACTGTTCTGAGGTCAAGGACTTCAGCTTTAATTCCATCTTTTTCGAGTTGTTCAGCAGCTTTAAGAGCAAGTGGAACTGTTCCACCATAAGCAATGATTGAAACATCAGATCCTTCTTTAGCGACTGCAGCAGTATCAAGTGGTGTAGTATAGTAACCTTCAGGAACTTCACCTTTAAGCGAGCGATAAAGGTGAAGGTTTTCAAGGAAAATAACAGGGTCGTTATTTTCAATTGAAGCCAGCAATAATCCTTTAGCATCAGCTGGATTTGAAGGCATTACAACACGAATTCCGGGGATTTGTGAAAATAGCCCTTCAATTGAATCCGCGTGCATTTCAGGCGTTTTAGTTCCGATTCCGTAAGGTGTACGCACGACAATATTATTTGAACGTGTGTTATTAAAACGATAACGTGTCCGGCTCATTTGTCCAGCAATTGAGTCGAAAACTTCAAAGATAAAGGTTCCGAATTGGATTTCCATAATGGGGTGGAAACCTTGTGTTGCAAGACCAATTGCCATTCCACCAATTCCTGATTCAGCAAGTGGCGTATTGAAAACACGATCTTCTCCATATTTTGCTTGCAGACCATCAGTAGCACGGAAAACCCCACCATTTTGTCCAACGTCTTCACCAAAAATGAGTGCATCTTTATCTTTTTCAAGCGCCAAATCAAGCGCTTCTGTAATTGCTGCAATATAAGTTTTTACTGCCATTCTTATTTGCCCTCGCTTTCAAATTTTGCAATTTGTTCTGCCATTGCTTGGCTTGGCACTTCAAGTGTATTTTTAATGAAGCTAGAAATTTTTTGTTTTTCAACATTGTTGGCTTTCTTAATGTCGGCATCAATACCTGCATCAAGTTCAGCAATATAAGCTTCCTCTTTCTCTGTATCCCAAAGTCCTTTTTCAGTCAGGAAATTACGCATGCGAACGAGAGGTTCTTTTTTCCACCAAGCTTCAATATCTTCTTTAGTACGATAGCGAAGTGGGTCATCACCAGCTGTTGAGTGTGGTTCTAAACGGTTTGTAATTGCTTCAATAACAACTGGACCATTTCCAGCTACTGCCCAAGCACGAGCTTCTTTAGAAGCAAGATACATGGCAATCGCGTCCATTCCATCAACTACGATAGAAGGAGCACCTGCGGCCCAACCTTTAGCAGCTAAATGAGGAGCAGCACTTTGGAGACTACGAGGCGTCGAAATTGCATAGCCGTTATTTTGGATAAAGGCAACAAGTGGGGCTTTATAAGCTCCAGCAAAGTTAATTCCTTCATAAGTATCACCTTGTGAAGAACCACCATCACCAGTGTAAACGAAAGCTACAGCATCTTTTTTACGTTTTTTGAGTCCGAGTGCGACACCAGCAGCTTCAACGTATTGAGCACCAATGATAATTTGTGGGAACCATGAGTTTACAGGTTTACCATCATCGGTAGTGTACTCATTACCAAGTTGATGTCCACGAGACCAAAGAAGACCTTTCCAAATTGGCCAACCTTTTGCGTAAATTTGTGGCAAGTCACGGTAACCTGGGAAGAGCCAGTCTTCGTCAGTGAAAGCGAATGATGAGGCCATTTGAGAAGCTTCTTGACCAGCGTGAGGTCCAAAGAATCCCATACGTCCTTGTTTAGCTAATTTCATTGAACGAATGTCAACTTGACGTGCAAAAAGCATACTTTTAAAGAGTTCAACGAGTTTTTCATCAGAAAGTCCTGCACGTTTAAGACCATCTTCGTCAACAATTTTTCCTTCTTCGTTAAGAATTTGAAGCATTGGAAATGTAGTGTCTTGCAGTTCTAGCTGCGCTTTGAAATCTAAGATTTGTTCTGAATTTGACATAATAGATTCCCTTTCTATTTTATGTGTCTATAATTAGAAATTTATCATTTTTTGGAGAAATTTCCTAAGGTTATGCTTGTGAAATAACTTAATCTGTTCGGTAGTCAGCTTTGAACATTTCAGAAAGTTCAGTATTTTGAATTGTTCCAAAATATTGTCCTTCTTTATTTGTTTCAAGGACTTCAAGAATTGCTGAAGGTTCAAATTCAAGACCAATAAATTGCTCTTTGATATCTCGCCAATCTCGAACGCCTAAGAAATCTCCTTGGAAATTAATTTCAGTGATTTTACCATTTTCGACATTGACTTGAATATCAATAGCTCCGCCGGTAAATTTAGCGTGATTTTGGAAGGAGAATTTTGGTGATTCGCCATAATTCCAATCCCAAGTCGCAAATTGCTCATCTCGTATTTTTTTGATTGAGCTAAGTTGGTCATCAGTTAAAACTAATTCACCATCTTTTCCTTCGTCTGTGAGATAGTATTTTAATGCGTCAATAAAACTATCTAAGGTTAAGTCCTCAGGGGCAAAATCTTTGATATTTCCCACACGAGCGCGAACTGATTTAGCTGCTTTACTGACAAATTTTTCATCAGAAACATTGAGAGAACGAATCATTGCTTCAACATCAGTGTCCCAAAGGAGGGTTCCGTGATGCATCAAATAACCTCCGGCATAGCGTTGGGCATTTCCCGAAATCTTTTTACCCTCAACTTCAAGGTCATTGCGTCCAGTGATTTCAGCTTTGATTCCAACAGCATGGAGTGCTTCATACATCGGTTGAACAAATTTTTTAAAGTTGACAGAGCCAGAATTTTCGACAGGAACAAAAAAGGTGAAACAGATGTTTCCTTCATCATGATAAACTGCACCACCGCCAGATACTCGACGAACAACTTGAACATCATGACTGTCAATGTAGTCTTGATTCACTTCAGCAAAAGTGTTTTGGTTGCGCCCCACAATAACTGCACGTTTATTTTGCCATAAAGCAAAAACAGGCTCAGTTGGTTTTAGGTGATAAAGTAGCCAGCTGTCCATCGCGATATTTGTGTAAGCGTCTTGACCTAGATAGTTAATAAATTGCATGTTTATGCATCCCTTCCAAATCCTTGTGCTTATTTTGTCAAACAAGTTTGATAAAATAACACGCACGATTTAATTATACCCTTTGTGAAACAAAATGTAAAGAGAAATGTTTTACGCTTACAATTACTGTACTATGTGATTTTCACCTCAAAATATTGTGAAATAGATATCATTTGTGATAGATGAAAAAAAGACCAGTCTATTTTGACTGGTCTTGGATTTCTCGACGAATTTCGAGGGCACGTTCCGGAAAATCGGTGATGATTCCAGCTACATGTTGTTGAAAAGCTTGTCGTATTTCTGTTTCTTGATTAACTGTCCAAAGACGAAGGGGTCTTTTTGAACTTTTGAGAAGAAGTGGGTGCTTGAAGGCGTAGGTTCTTCGGGGATGAATTCCTGAAATAAAATCTGTTGAGCTGCCTTTATAATGACTTTTTAGGGTCAAAAGATTTTTTGTCAGATAATTAACCTCAGCCTTTGAATCAAAAGTGTGTATTTTTTTTAATGAATCGAAATTAAACGAACTATAAATATAGCTAAAGGGCCATTTAGTTTCTGTCATTAAGTCTGAGAGTTTTTTTTCAATTCCGGGATAGTCAAATTTATCAGTTTTAATTTCGATATTTAAATAACCAGTAAATGATAGGTCTGTAAGTAATTTTAAAACCTCTGACAAAGTTGGAATTTTTTCGTCAGTAAATTTTGGATTGAACCAAGAACCAGCATCAAATTTCTTTAAATCTATAGCATTCATATTTTTGACAAGACCTTTACTATTTGTTGTCCGGTCAATTTTCTCATCGTGAATAACAATTAATTCATTATCGAGTGATAAGTGGACATCAAGCTCAATTCCGTCAGCATGGACACGAACAGCTTCATGAAAAGCGGCCAATGTATTTTCTGGACAGTTGGATTTAGAACCACGATGAGCAAAAACCAATGTTTTAGAAGTGAGGCTTGGCTTGAATTTCAAATTGTTTTTGATTTTATTTCTGTCAAGAAAATCATGAAGTTTAAAAACTATTTTTGTGAAGCCGGACATTAGTCACTTCCTTTCGATTTGGGAATGATTTTTACTGACAAGGCCATAAAAAAGAAGCACTGATAGGGTCTGTCAGTAAAAATTAAAGATGAGTTTCCTTGTATTCTTCTTCGATTTGGCTGACAAAAAGGTGCATTATTTTATCACGCTTTTCGCCTAGTCTTTTTCCTTCGGTTGTATTTAATAAATCTTTTAACAAAAATAATTTTTCATAAAAATGATTGAGTGTGGAGTTATTTTTTTGACTATGATAGTCTTCTTTAGAATTGTAATCTAAAGGTGGCAGATTTGGGTCATAAAAGACTCGATTTTTTGCCCAACCATATTCAAGTGTCCTTACAATTCCCCAAGCTCCCATTGCATCAAGGCGGTCAGCATCTTGCACAATTTGTCCATTCAAAGAGAGTGTTTTTCTCTCGATTAAATTACTTGAAAAACTCATGTTGTCAATAATCATAAAAAGTTCATCAATGAGCTTTTTATCAATTTTAAGCTCATTTAAAAATTGCGCAACTTTAGCTTTTTGTTTAGGAACATCATCTGTTAATTTTTCATCATAAGTATCATGTAAATAACAAGTTGCTAGAACAAGTTCTTGATTTGCTGACGGCTCTGTCAGTAAAATTTTTTGAGCAAGAGCAACGACCCGTTCAATATGGTCAAAGCCATGTCCATCATTATTTTTATCATGAATTTCTTGAGCAAATCTTTTAATTTTCTTTAAATCAATCAAGTTAAATCTCCAAAATAAATGACTTGAGTTTACACTAGTGTCAACTAAAAGCAAATAGTGTAAACTAGTAAATCCTCAAGATTAGTAAGGCTAAGGAAGTGAAATTTGAAAATGAATTATTTGAAATAGTTGATTCCCATTGCAGACTTGACTTCATCGAGAGTTTGACTGGCTACAGCTTGGGCCTTAAGTGAGCCTGCTTTAAGCATATCGTAAATGTAGTCCATATTTTTTGCAAACTCAATACGACGTTCACGGATTGGTGAAAGTTCGCGGTCAAGAACATCAAGAAGGAAACGTTTTGTTTTCACATCACCAAGACCACCCGCTTGATATTGGGCTTTCATTTCAGCAATTTGCTCTGCATCTTCAGCTTTACCAAAAACGTCAAGATAATGGAAAACCATGTTTCCTTCAATTTTACCAGGATCTTCAACTTTGATATGGTCAGGGTCAGTATACATTGACATCACTTTTTTCTTGAGTGTGTCCATGTCATCAGCAAGGAAAATTCCGTTTCCAAGAGATTTAGACATTTTGGCATTTCCGTCAAGTCCAGGTAAACGACCAGCAGCTTCATTTTCAGGGTAAATTCCTTCTGGTTCAACTAAAACATCTGTGTGATAAGCATTATTAAATGAGCGAACAATTTCTCGTGTTTGTTCAATCATTGGTTTTTGATCATTTCCGACTGGAACATGAGTGGCTTTAAAAGCAGTAATATCAGCAGCTTGAGAAACTGGATACACTAAAAAGCCGGCAGGGATTGATTCACCAAAAGCTTTTTGTGCAATCTCTGTTTTTACAGTAGGATTGCGTTCAAGGCGGGCAAGTGAAACTAAATTCATATAATACATTGAGAGTTCAGCTAGTTCAGGAATTTGACTTTGAATGAAAATGGTTGATTTTTCAGGGTCAAGTCCTGCTGCTAAGTAGTCAAGGGCAACATCACCGACAGATTGACGAATGAGTTCAGGTTCTTTTGCATGGTCAGTTAAAGCTTGTTGGTCAGCTAAAAAGACAAACATATTGTATTTATCTTCATTTTGCATTTTGACACGATTTTGCAAAGAGCCTACATAGTGGCCGATGTGAAGTTTTCCTGTTGGACGGTCTCCAGTTAAAATAGTTGGTTTTGTCATTTTGTTCTCCTTATGTGTGTTTGGATTAGGTTGATTATTGAAGAGTGTAAACTGGTTTACACTAAATAAAAAATAAAAAAAGCACCCATAGAACTATAAAAAGTCCTACGGGCGCTTTGAGCGCGGTGCCACCGTAAATTTAAAATCAAATGATTTTCTTAGAACTTGTCAAAAAACAAGTTGCTCTGTAACGGAAGCGGCCGTGATTCTTTATTTTTTTAAATCAAATTTATTAGTTAATCACAAGCCCATTCACTTTGCTGAAAACGTTGGTTTGCACAACCACCAACTTCCTAAAGATTTCAAAATCAAAGTTACTTTCTTGTTGTTTTAAATTTTACACTTTTTGTAATGAACTGTCAAACTTTAAAAAGTAGAAAATCAATTTGCTTGAATTCACAATTGCAAAAAGATATACTCAAATTACAAGAGAGAATTACAAATACAACTTAAGTATTCAATTCATAAAGCAATTGCACAGTTCTATTAAGGAGGAAAAAAATGAAAAATATCTCTACAGCATCAGCACATTGGGAGGACACTTTAGAAAACGGCTTTGGCACAATTTCTGCTGAAAGTTCTCAAATTTTTACAGAAACTCCCTATAATTTCAAAGCACGTTCAGAAAGTCAAGCTCATATTACCACACCAGAAGAACTTTTGGGAGCTGCTCATGCAGCCTGTTTTAGTATGGCATTCTCAATGGTTTTAGGACAAAAAGGCTTAGTAGCAACTTCTATTGACACAACGGCAGATGTTACTTTTGAAGCAACAGCAGATGGTCCAGCGATTACAAAAATTAAATTGACTAATCGTTCAGTGGTACCAGAACTTTCTGAAGCTGATTTTCAAGAAATTGCCAAAGTAGTAAAGGAAAGCTGTCCAGTATCTAAGGCTCTGTCAGGAGTTGATATTGAACTTGAAGCGACTTTAGGCTAGTTTATTTTATAGAATAAAATAAAAACTAAGTTATCAATGAATAGCTTAGTTTTTTGCATAAACTGGTAAAATAATGACTAAAAATAAGGCCTTTCTGATATAATTTAACTAACAATAAATTTAATAAAGTCCTAACTTAATTAAAATAAGTGAGGTTTCAATGAAAGAAAATAAATTATTATCACCGGCAGCCATTTTTCTGTTGGGTGTGAATTCCATTATTGGTTCAGGAATTTTCTTACTTTCTGGCAAAATTTATGAAGATGCAGGAATTTGGAGTTTACTGGCTATTTTATGTGCTGGTTTATCGATTTTTGTGATTGCTTTTGCTTATGCCAACATGAGTAAAATTTATTCAAAAAATGGTGGAGCTTTTGTTTATGCTAAAGAAACTTTTGGGCGTTTTCCAGGCTTTATTGTGGGAATGGTGACATGGTTGCTAGGTACAGTGACACTAGCTACAGAGGTTTCGGCTTTACTGACAGCAATGAAAATGATTCTTCCAAATCTTAATAGTCGGTTAATTGGTATCATTATTATTTTAGCCCTAGGAATCATCTCCTATTTTGGGAGTTCAATTATTGCTGGTTTAGACAATCTGACTTCTTTTGTGAAAATTGTCTTAATTCTTGTTTTTATTTTTACTTGTCTATGGTTGGTACGTGGTCTTAATTTTTCAAGTCCAAATTTACTGACAGCTTCGTCAGCAAATTTAGGTGGCTTTAAAGGATTTCTGTCAGCTTATGGTACTGTGTTCTTTTTCTTCACTGGCTTTTCATTTCTACCGGTGAATGCTGAAAAAATGAAAAATCCAGCAAAAAATTTACCAAAAATGATGTCCCTTGTCATGTTAACCTGTTTGGCTGTTTATCTGATTATTCAAACCATTACCATTGGGGCATTGGGGCCAGAGCTGACTAAAACACTTGTACCTGCGGCAACAGCTTTTAGTAAAATCGTAGGTAACATTGGAATTCCGCTCTTTGTTGTCGGAATATGTTTTTCAATTTTTGGTGTTATTGTTGCGACCACTTTTAATACACCAACAATTTTAGCCAGTTTGGCTCAGGCTCATGAAGATGTGCCTATGTTTGTTTCTAAAAATAATCGCTTTGGAACCCCCACTTGGGCGATTATTTTGACGACAGTTTGTGGGATAGCTCTCTTTTTGAGTGGAAATTATGTTTTTCTGAGTGGCCTGACTGTCTTTATGAGTTTTGTTCAATATTTATCAACTGGACTTGCTAACATTAAGAAAAAATTCCTTTTGATTGGAATTGGTTCGGTTCTCTTTTCATTGGTTTTACTGACAAGCTTTACTTTATCCGTCCTAATTTTAGGATTAGGAATCTTGATATTACTTGTTATGATTTATTTTGTCGTTAAATTAGATGATGATGAACGTGAAAAATGGCTCAAAGAACACCAAGAAAAGTCAAAAGGAGCAGATGTCAATACTGTTAAACGTTTGTAAGTAATTTTTAGATATTTTATTTTACTGAAGAAAGCTGTCAGTAAAATAAGGAGAAAAATATGAAAAAAAAGAATATGCATTTTAGTTGTTGAGCAGTATTTTTTTAATAATTGGTCTAATTTTGCAATTCATCCCCAGTCATTCAATACAAAATGCTAGTTTTACTGCTTTAATAATTGGACTAGTTTTAGTTTTTTTCATTAAGGACAAAAATGAATCGAGAAAACCATTACCCGAAAAGTTTTATCAGAAAAAAGTTTTTTGGGCTTGGATTTTTATTCCACTCTTTGTAATTTTGTTTATTTATTCTATTTTTTTGAAAAAAGAGTCTCCTTATAATTTTAGTTGTTGATATGATTATCTTTAACTATTTCGGTACGAAGTATAAATGGTAGATAAAAAATACTGACAGCTCAATTCTGTCAGTAAAAAAACTCGGTTTCCCGAGTTTTTTATTTGTCCATTTTTTCAAAATGTTCGACTAATTTACCAGAAACATCTGATTCCAACATTTTATGAATTTGTTTCAAGGCAGAGGCAATCGCCAACTCACTTGAATTTCCGTGAGCTTTAACAACAGGTGCTTTAAGACCAACAAAAGCAGCTCCACCAGCTCCATCTGTACTCATCAAATCTTTAAGTCCAGACAAAGGTTTTTTAATTAGAGCCCCACCGATTTTAGTGGTGACACTACCAGCCATGATGGCTGATTTTATTTCTTTCATGAGAACAGTTGCTGTTCCTTCAATCGCTTTTAAAATGGCGTTTCCCGTGAAACCATCGGTTACTACAACATCAGCCCCACCTGAAAGTAAATCACGAGATTCAATATTTCCGATGAAGTTGATTTCAGACATAGCTGACAAAATTTCATGCGCTTCTTTGACAGTTGGCGAACCTTTAGATTCTTCGGCACCATTAGAAATCAAAGCAACACGTGGTTTATTGATGCCGCGAACATTTTCAGCGTAATAAGAACCAAGAATGGCAAAATCAACGAGATGATGGGCAGTATTTTCAGTATTTGCTCCCAAATCAAGCATATCAAAACCGCGACCATCAGCTGTCGGTAAGGTTGACATCAAGGCTGGACGTGACACTTGCTTAATTCTCTTAACCAAAAGTAAGCCGGCGGTTAAAAGTGCACCAGTTGAGCCGGCAGACAAGACCGCATCAGCCTCCCCTTTTTTCACAGCAGTCACAGCTCGGACAAGTGAGCTGTCTTTTTTTGATTTAATGGCAGCAACTGGATCATCATGAAAATCAATGATTTCAGTTGTTTCAACAATCTCAATATTTGTTTCATCGTCTAAAAATTGACGAATTTTTGCCCCATCTCCGTAGAGTTGGAAGGTAACATCAGAAAGTTCTTTCTTTGCCAAGTTTACACCTTTGACAATATTTTCGGGAGCAAAATCTCCTCCCATTGCATCAATTGCAATTTTCATATTTTTATTTTCTCCAAATCAAATAATCTCTCATTAAAATTATAACAAAAAAAGTGACCAGATAGTCACTTTTTTTCACAATAGGAAATCTATTGAATAAAATTATTCTTCATTTAAAATATTTTCAATCTCAACCAGTACAGCATCTTCGTCATTAGAAAGAATGACTTTATCAGCTAGTTCAAGAATTTCAGGTGCTGCGTTACTGACAGCAAAAGAAGAACCAGCGTATTCAAACATTTCCAAATCATTCATTTGGTCACCAAAAACAGCTAAATTTTCAGGGAGCCAGTTAAAATGTGCTAACAAATGTGCCAAACCAGAAGCTTTAGAAATACCATTTGGCACGATGTCAATACTAGAAAAACCAGTTGTTGTTGCCCTTACGAAAGAGAGTCTGTCTGTAATCCATTGTTCACAGTCACGCACGTGGTCTTCGGGGAAGTTGGTTGTAACCTTGAGCAATTTGTCATCAATTTCATCTAAGCGATGGTAAAGTTGACAGTTAGGATAATAAAGTTTTGCATGAGCAAGGTATTCTTTAGAAATACCTTCAGGATAATAAGCACCTTTAAGGCCAGAAATTAAATAATCATTTTTGGGACTAAACGGCATCTCTTGCAAGTCATCAATTAATTCTTGAGTTTGAGCAACAGTCAAATCTTTTGCAAAGAGAATTTCTCCTTTATAAGCAACAACTCCACCATTCTCAGCAACAAAAGCCATTTGATCTTTATATTCTGAAAAAACTTCAATCAAACCAAGTAAAGAACGTCCAGAAGAAGCAGCAAAAAGAAGATTTCTATCTTGAATTTTTTTAATTACTTCAGCGAGTTTTTTGTGATTATACGAATGGTCATTGCGCAGAAAAGTTCCGTCCATATCTGTCGCAAAAAGTTTTAAATTTTGATTCATGACTTCTCCCCCAGTCCACTGTTAGCGCTAACAGTGGATGAAAATGAATTCTGTCAGTAAATTTTACTGACAGAACTGTAAACTTGGTTTACACAACAGTGTAAACGAACTAAATAATAATAAATTTAATCGGCCCAGAGTGCTTTTACTTTTTCTTGGACTTCTGCATTATCTAAGAAATCATCATAAGTTTCACCAATACGGTCAATGACACCAGATTTACCAAGAACAACAATGTGATTGGCAATAGTATTAATGAATTCATGGTCATGTGAAGCAAAGAGGATTGAGCCTTTAAATGATTTCAAACCATCATTAAGTGCAGAAATAGATTCCAAATCCAAGTGATTAGTTGGGTCATCAAGAACAAGCACATTAGCTCGTTGAAGCATCATTTTAGAAAGCATGACACGAACTTTTTCTCCCCCTGAGAGGACATTGACAGCTTTTAAAGATTCTTCACCTTTGAAAAGCATACGTCCAAGGAAACCGCGAAGATAAGTATTATCATCTTCTTCTTTTGTCAATACAAATTGACGCAACCAGTCAAGAATAGAATCACTTGTATCAAAATCTTTGGTATTATCTTTTGGAAGATATGAACGAGAAGATGTAACTCCCCATTTAATATCGCCAGTTACGGTCCAATTATCTTCCACATCATCCATTAAAGCACGAAGTAACGTTGTTTGTTGAATATCGTTTTGACCAATAAATACGGTCTTATCACCAGGATTTAAGATGAATGAAATATTTTCGATAATCATTTCTCCTTCAATCGCAACTGAAAGATTTTCTACACGAAGTAAATCATTACCGATTTCGCGTTCTTGTTCAAAACCAACAAAAGGATATTTGCGTGATGAAGGAACGAATTCTTCAACTTCAATTTTATCAAGCATTTTCTTACGTGATGTTGCTTGTTTTGATTTAGACGCATTAGCAGAGAAACGAGCAATAAACTCTTTCAACTCGGCAATTTTTTCTTCAGCTTTACGGTTTTGGTCACCTTGCAAGCGAAGAGCAAGTTCAGAAGACTCTTTCCAGAAATCATAGTTCCCTGGGTAAAGTTTGATTTTACCATAGTCAAGGTCAGCCATGTAAGTACAAACATTGTTCAAGAAGTGACGGTCATGGGAAACAACGATAACGGTATTTTCAAAATTAATCAAAAATTCTTCAAGCCAAGCAATCGCTTGAATATCAAGTCCATTGGTCGGTTCGTCAAGAAGAAGCACATCAGGTTTACCAAAAAGTGCTTTAGCAAGAAGGACTTTAACGTGTTCGCCAGAAGTCAAATTGGCCATCAAATCTGTATGTTGTTCAGCTTTAATTCCGAGGTTTTGCAAAAGACGAGCAGCGTCAGCTTCGGCTTCATAACCACCCATTTCACCAAATTCTGCCTCAAGTTCGGCAGCTTTCATGAAGTCATCATCTGTCGCATCAGGGTTCATGTAAATGGCATTTTTTTCTTGATTAATGGCGAAAAGTTTTTCATTCCCCATCATCACGACATCAAGTGGTGTTTGATCTTCGTAATCGTAATGATTTTGACGAAGAACAGACATGCGTTCGTTTGGCCCCATTGAGATGTGACCTGTTGTTGGTTGAATTTCACCGTCCAAGATTTTCAAGAAAGTTGATTTACCAGCACCATTGGCACCGATTAAACCGTAACAGTTTCCCGGTGTAAACTTGATGTTTACTTCGTCAAAAAGCTTGCGGTCAGAGAATTGTAATGAAATATCAGATACTGTAAGCATGTATTTTCCTTTTTTATTGATGAGAAAAATTCTCAAATATTTTTCGATAAAGTAGTTTGACTACTTTTGTGCTAAAAAATAAGCATTCTGCCCTTATTTTATCATAAATCTTGGACTTTATAAAGCCCACTTTTTTATAAATCTTGACAAGATTTTCATTCATGTTCTTACAAAAAGATGAAGTTTAGTTTCAATTTAGCGTAATTTTAGCATTACTTAAGTCAAGGTGACTATAATATACTTATTCCAATAAAATTTTTCATAAAGTTTACTCCTAAATAAAAGAATGAGCGGCTGGTTACCGCTCATTTTTTTATTTATCGCTATTTTTAAGGAATAAAATAATTGAAATAGCTAAAGCCACAAAACCAATTCCATTAAATTCGATAAATGATATGAAAACATTTGAAGAATATCCCAACTGATTAAAGATAAGCACGGCAGGAATTCCTATCCCCAAATAAATAATGTTAGGACTAAAAAATTAAGGCTCCTATAAATAGTTTTTATTCATATTTTATCCTTCTCCTAACTTTCTTTGGCATCTACAGAAATATTTACAACATAAATAAACAGTAGAATTGAAAATAGACTACCTAATAGACTTGTTAATAAATCCAAATCCTAACGTTCGCCAAACTTCCATAAATGTTTCTGGGGATAAGGCTGTTTTTTATGAAACACCAACAAATATTCTTCCTAAAACAACTTCTAATTTCTAAAAAATATTTGAGTAAGTTTAAAAAACTAAAGCCAATATTGCTCCAAGAGTATTTAAAATTAAATCATTGATATCAAAAAGTCGATTCCTACTTTTTGAAATTAGGACAAAGGCAATCCTTTTTGTTCGCGGATTAACCTAAAGTTTTTTCGTAACCTGTATATGACATTGTTTCTCCTTAGATAAGTAAAATGTGTTAGTAGGATTGTACAGTTTTAAATCAATGCTAGAAACCACAAAGATAAATTTTTTGTATGTTTAGCATACAAGTATAAATCAAGTTTCATTTTAGCCTAGTTTTAGTAAAACTTAAGTCAAGTTGACTATAATATACTTATTCCAATAAAATTTTTCATAAAGTTTACTCCTAAACAAAAGAATGAGCGGCTGGTTACCGCTCATTTTTTATATTTTTTCTAATGTTTGCTCTAAATCAGCAATCAAGTCAGTTACATCTTCAATACCAACCGATAATCGAATGGTTCCTTTGGAAATCCCTGCACTAGCAAGTTCTTCGGCATTCAGCTGCTGGTGAGTGGTCGAAGCAGGATGAATGGCCAATGATTTGGTATCTCCAACGTTGGCTAGAAGTGAGAAAATTTCAAGATGATCAATCAAATCACGCGCTTTTTTCTCATCTTTGTCTTTGAGTTCAAAGGTAAAGATAGATCCAGCATCTTTTGGATAATATTTCTGATAGAGCGCATGATAGGAATTACTTTCAAGCAGAGGATGGTTAACAAGTTCCACCTTAGGATGATTGTCTAAAAATTCTACAATCTTTTTAGTATTGGAGATGTGACGTTCTACCCGGAGTGAGAGTGTTTCTAGCCCCTGTAAGAAAAGCCAAGAATGAAAAGGCGATAAAGCCGCACCCGTATCACGTAATAAAATAGCTCTAATCCGAGTCACAAAAGCAATTTCACCCAATTCGGCAAATTTAATCCCATTGTAGCTTTCATCAGCTTGTGTAAAATCAGGAAATTTACCATTTGCCCAATCAAAGTTTCCGCCATCAACGATGACTCCACCAATAGAAGTACCGTGACCACCAATGAATTTCGTTGCTGAATGAACAATTACATTAGCACCATGTTCAAATGGTTTAAAGGTCACAGGGGTAGTAAACGTTGCATCAACAATAACGGGAATTCCATGTTTTTTAGCAATTTGACCAATGGCATCATAATCAATCACATTATTTCCCGGATTGCCCAAAGTTTCATAATAAATAGCTTTGGTTTTTTCATCAATCGCCTCTTCAAAATTATTCGGGTCATCTGGATTGACAAATTTAGTTGTAATTCCATATTTTGGTAAAGTCCCAGAAAAAAGGTGGTAGGTTCCACCATAAAGGGTACTGGCGGAAACAATATTATCACCGACTGTAGCGATATTCAAGATGGCATAAGTAATAGCTGCTGAGCCAGAACCAACACCAAGGGCTGCACTTCCACCTTCAAGAGCTGCGATGCGTGCTTCAAAAACATCGTTGGTTGGATTTCCTAAACGTGAATAAATAGCTCCAGGATCTTGTAAAGCAAAACGAGCTTCGGCATGGTCTGAATTGTTAAAAACGAAAGAAGTTGTTTGATAGAGGGGAACGGCGCGTGAACCTGTGACAGGATCAGGGACTTGTCCTGTATGGACTTGCAAAGTGTCGAATTTATAATTGTGATTAGTCATAGTTTTTTCTCCTATTTTTGAAAATTTTAGTTAGTATAAAAAATAGTAGTTAATCACATTCGTTGATTATTCGTCAGCAATTCTTGAACCATAGCTTTCTCCTTTAGCTATAAAACTTATTATAATTATAAGAAATTCAGAAAATTCTAGCGATATGATTTTTTAATGGAGCTGATAGAACTTTTAAAAGTAGAAATAAAAAAATACAACTCAAGGTTGTATTTTTATTGATTGTGCTTTTCAAAGTAACGCATTGTAATAAGAAGAGCTTTACGAAAGATTTTTGGATGTTTACGAGCAACATTTACCATGAATTTATCACCGAAAGAGTGGAGGTAGCGAAGGCTCGGTTTAATCTCTGTCGCAGCTTTATAAAAAACTTCAGCTAAATCAGAAGCTTTAGCACTATTTTTCATAAAACGGTCAAGTCCTGAAGCAACAGAATTTACCAAAGGTTGGTAAGCAGAGTTTGAACTCATATTCTTTTTAGAATTTTCTAGGGCAATATTTCCCCAACTTGACTGAGTTCCACCGGGTTGAACACAAACTGAACGGATACCAAATTGGGCAACTTCGAGGTCCAAAACGTCAGACCATTGTTGAAGGGCGGCTTTTGTGGCATGATAATAAGCACCAAGTGGCATATAGACATCTCCACCAATTGATGAAATATTAACAATTCGTCCATAATTTTGAGCTCTCATTGTTGGTAAGACAAGTTGAGTTAATTCAACGGCACCAAAGAAGTTGGTTTCAAACTGATTGCGAATTTTATCCATTGGGATTTCTTCGGCTGGTCCGTATTCGCCATAACCTGCATTATTGATGAGGACGTCAATATGACCTGCCTCATCTAAAATTTGTTTCACAAAGGCTTGGTTTGATTCAGAGCTAGTAACATCCAGTTTTAGTGCTTTGATGTTGTTCTCATATTGTGGAATTTTTTCAACGCGGCGTGCACCAGCGTAAACTTTCCAACCACGTTTGGCAAAAAGTTCTGCTGCCTCAAACCCCATTCCATTTGAAGCACCTGTGATTGCAACAATTTTTTGTGTCATCTCTTTAGAGTCCTTTCAATTTGTCTGTATCTTGTTTTCATGATTTTAAAAGTAATTATACCACTTTAGTAAATCAAAGACTAAAAAAACTTCCGCGGAGTAAACGGAAGTTTTAGGAGTATTTATGAAAAAAGTTTATTTAGGAGTATGGAAACTATTATACGTTATAATGCTGAAATGAAACTTAAATGAAAAAGAAAATGTTTTTGTATTTTTAGAATCCCTTTTCTATAAATCAATTCTAACTATAAGGACCTGATGATTGAGTGATAATGCTAGTTTGAAGCATTCTTAGTAAGAAATTGATTTTTTATAAATGGTTTATAGAATAAATCGTACAGCGTTTAATTGGACTTGCTATCTGAAATAACGTAAAATTGTAGTGAGGAGGACGGTTACAATGAGTAAAAATTATAAAAAAATCCTAGTCGCAATTGATGGATCTGAGCAGGCAGAAGAAGCGTTAAAAGAAGCTATTGTCCTTGCTAAAAGAGACAACTCACAATTATTCGTTTTACATGCGACGGATAAAAACAGTATTTATGCAGCTGGTAACCCAGTTCCTGTGGTTCCTGCACCAGCTATTCCAGTAGTTCCAGCAGTTCCCGTACTTGAAGAAAGTGCAGATAATGAAGCTAAAGAAGTTTTAGACAAAGCTTTAGCAATTATCAATAATGAAGTGAAATTTGAAGAAATTCGAGTTGACGGTTCGGCCAAAAATGAAATTGTCGATTTCGCTAAAGAACATGAAATTGATATGATTGTGATGGGCTCTTCAGGAAAAGGCGCTCTTGACCGAATGTTGCTTGGCTCTACAGCAGTTTACGTGGTTAAACATGCACCTTGTAGTGTAACAATCATCAAATAAATTAGATAGATTTCAAGAATCGGCAAGCATTTGCCGATTTTTTTGTATTTTAAAAATAAATTCCTTGACAATGAAATTCTTTTCGTTTACAATTGTAAACATAGAAATGAGAGAGTTGGATTGAACAATGAAAGTTACTTTTAAAACCCTTGATGGACGTACAATGACTAAAGAATTTGCTAGTTTAGATGAATTCGTAACACTACAAAATCGTGAAATTCCGGCAATTGATGATTCAGCGAAAGTTCTTGAAGTTGTAATTTCTGGACAAGTTGAAGAATTTAGTGGAAATGTTGCTGATTTGTATTTCAAACTTAGTAAATAAGAATCTGAAATCATGAATGGATGAGGAAAGATGACAGATTATGTTTTTAAGGCAGGTCGTAAAGATTTGGCACCTCTTTTGTTATTACATAGCACGGGTGGAGATGAGCATCAATTAGTAGAAATTGCTGAAATGATTGCCCCTTCACATCCTATTTTGTCAATTCGTGGACGTATTAATGAGCAAGGAGTCAATCGTTATTTTAAACTCCGAGGCTTAGGTGGTTTTACTAAAGAAAATTTTGATCTTGAATCTTTAGATGAAGAAACAGACTGGTTGACGGATGAGGTCAGTTTGTTGGCTGAAAAACATGACCTTGACATCCATAAAATGATAGCTATCGGTTATTCAAATGGTGCAAATGTAGCTTTGAATATGTTTCTTAGAGGAAAAATAAATTTTGATAAAATTATTGCCTTTCATGGGATGCAATTGGAAGACTTTGAACAGACCGTTCAACTTGATGATAAGCATGTCTTTCTAAGCTATGCACCAAATGATATGATTGTTCCTCAGAAAAACTTTGGTGATTTAAAAGGTGATTTGGAAGATTCAGGCTGTCAGCTTGAAATATATGAAAGTTCACTTGGTCATCAATTGACGCAAGAGGAAGTTTTAGCCGCTAAAAAATGGCTTACAGAAACAAAATAATTTTGTATTGAAAAAGTTTCAGTGCAAAGTAACTAAATAGGAGAAAACAAATGGCTGAATTAACAAAAATTGAAACAAAAATACCTGAAAATCTTACTCTTGGTGGTGTTCACCACGTAACAGCAATCACCTCAAGTGCTCAAAAAATCTATGATTTTTTCACAAATATCTTGGGTCTGCGTTTAGCAAAATTAACAGTCAATCAAGATGACTATGAAACTTATCACCTCTTTTTCACAGAAGAAGATGGGCATGGAGCTGATATGACTTTCTTTGATTTCAAAGATATTCCTAAAGGAAATCATGGAGTTAATAATATTGAACGTGCTTCATTTCGTGTACCGACAGATGCGTCCTTAGATTATTGGACTCGTCGTTTTGACAATGCCCATGTTAAACATGGCGAAATTTCTAGTAAATTTGGTCAAAAAGCCTTAGAGTTTGAAGATTTTGATGGTCAATTGTATCAATTGATTTCTGACCAAAATAATAGTGGGGATGATTCAAAAGGACGTTCTTGGCAACTTTCCAATGTTCCGCAAGAACATGGAATTACTGGACTTGGCCCTGTTTTTGTAAAAGTTGAAAATGCCGAAAATCTTCGGACCATTTTGGAAACAGTTTTTGGCTTCCGTTACGCTGGGCAAGAAGCTGATTTACATCTTTTTGAAGTGGCGAATGGTGGAAATGGAGCAGCTTTGATTCTTCAAGAAGCTGGTGAAAAAGAAGCTTACGCTTATCAAGGTTATGGTACGATTCATCATTTAGCTCTGGGAACAACAAATCCTGAAACTTTAAACTATTGGATTGAACGCATTAAGGCTTTCCGTTTGCCACATTCTGGTTTGGTTGACCGTTTCTATTTCTCAAGTGAATATGTCAGAGTAGCACCAGGAGTTCTCTTTGAAATTGCGACTTACACACCAGGGATTGGGGCATTGGACATGGCAAAATCAGGTCTAGGAGCTGTTGATTCTTATGAAGAAGCTTTAATTACTTCTGGTTTCTGGATTGACCAAACTAAGGAAGAATCAGGTTTATCTTTGAGCTTACCTCCTCATTTATTCCCCGGAGATGAAGCTACTAAAGCGAGAACAGCCGCAAGTTTACGTCCATTGGACACTTCAGATGCTCATCGTGACCGCACAAAAGATGAACTATGGACTGTTGAAAAAGTATTGGAACACAAAGCTGGAACTCCGGCTGAAACAGTGCAATAAAGGAGAACTGATGAAATCATATCAAGCAAATGAGCTCGACGAAAAAACAGTCTATAAACTTCTGTCAGGCAGTATTGTTCCACGCCCAATTGCTTGGGTGACCAGTCAAAATCTCGAAGGTCTAGTTAATGTGGCACCCTTTAGTTTTTTCAATGTTGCTTCGTCAAATCCACCACTTTTATCCATTTCGTTTACGGGAAATAAAGATAGTTTGAATAATTTATTGACGACGAAAGAAGCAGTGGTTCACCTTGTGAATGAGGATAATGTGGAGCTAATGAATCAAACGGCAGCACCATTAGCGGAGCATATTAGTGAAGCGGAAGAATTTTCACTTGAACTTGTCCCTTCTCAGAAAGTTCAGGTTCCAAGTTTAAAGGAGTCAAATGTTCGTTTAGAAACTAAATTGTATCATCATTTACCTTTAGGAGAGAGTGGGCATTTAGTTCTTCTTGAAGTTGTCAATTTCTCTTTTGCAGAGGAACTATTGGATGAGGAAAACTTTCATGTCAATCTAAATAAACTCAAACCAGTTGGGCGTTTAGCGGGTGATGATTACAGTACCTTAGGAAATCGATTCAGCCTTTTACGACCTAGATAAATAAAAAAACTTACTGATGATTGGTCAGTAAGTTTTTGTTTGCTTTAAAAATAAAAAAATAACCCGAAGGTCATTTTTATTATTTAACTTCTTTAAAAACTACCGTTGCCAGTATTTTAGTTGTAAGAAGCATTGATTTTACTCTATTTGTAGCTTTCATACCTTCTATTATATCAAAAAGATGGTAATAATGATGGTAATGAAGCACTTTAAGCAGTGAGTTCATCTATCTTATCAAGATAGATATTCACAGCCTCAGCTTTTTTCTTTGGTGCAAGCTCTGCATATAAGTCCATGGTTGTAGCAATGCTCTTATGCCCCATTCTTACCTGTAACTCTTTCCAGTTCGTTCCTGCATTTAAGAGTAAGCTGGCGTGAGTATGTCGGAAGATGTGGAAACCATAGAGAGGAAGACCGCAAGCAGTAAGCTGTTTTTTAAGGGTCGTCCGTTCGTTACGGTCGCACATATAAGCACCATAGACAGTTGGAAAGATAAGCGAGGGTTTATCAAGCCCGATTTTTTCAAATCGTTCCGAAACCTCATCATACCATGCCTTTAGCCGTTCAAGAATTTTAGGGGGGACGTCAACTTTTCTACAGCCTGCGTCGCTTTTTGGCGATGGCTTGCAGATGACTTTTCCTTTAATACCAGTTTTTTTATCGGCTGCTTTCCACATCAAAGTCTTGTTAATATCAAGCTCCGAAGTCTCAAAGTTCAGGTCATCAATGGTTAAAGCTAAAAGTTCATTGATACGAATACCCGACGCAAGCAATGTTTCACAAATGAGCTTGAAACGTCTGTTTGCTTGGTTGTTCGGCAGAGTTGACAAATGTTTAAGCCAGATTTTTAACTCATCATCGTGTAATACCTTGATTTTGACCTTGTTTTCTTTAGGTTTTGGCGGCACTTGCACAGTAGCCGCAGGGTTTTTATCGAGCCCAAAATTTGTGATACCATAGTCAAATATATCACGCAGTTTGTAAAGAGCAGCTCCAAAGTCTTTGGCTTCGCCCTTTTTAGCCCGTCGTCCCTCAGCGGCAACTTGCCGAGCCTTAGCTGCACAATCATTGACCCATTTCTGCACATCAATTGGCTTGATTTTGTCAGGCAAGTAATCGCCAAAACGTGGTATAATGTAAGTATCAAGGTAACCACGGACACGGTTATTTGTGTTTTCCGACGAAGTTATCAGCTTATAGCTGACAAACCATTCTTCGGCGAGCTCTGAGAAAAGAGTAATTTGTAGTTGCTCTTTTTTCGTATGTCCGTTTCTTTCAAAGTCAAGCCGTGCTTTAATCATGTTGCGGTCAAGCTCTTTTAGTGTTTGCCCTGTGATAGTTGCGTTCACTTTCTTCCGCGTCAGTTCGTCTATACCGAGATAATATCCCGTATAACGATAACTGATAGAGCCATCTTGCTTAGTGCGTTTTTCAACCGTTGGTTTGCCCTTACGGGCGATTTTTTCAATGTTCATTTTTAGTTCTCATTTCGTTGGAAAGATTGAGATACTAAAATATAGGCATCCTTTCTATGATACTTATATTTTACCATCTTTTTGCCATTATTTGCCACTCAAGAAGTCAATCACATCAGAAATCTGATAGAATACGGTGCGAGTTCCCTCTATTGGCGGTTCTAGACGAGGTAATCCGAGTGACTCCCAGCTTTTCAGTGTGTTAGGAGCGATATTCAGTTTTTGCAAAAGCTCTTTTTGCGTCAAGATACCGAGAATTTGTTGATTGTTTTGTTGTTGCTTAATCAGCTCAATAATTATAGTGAGCTGAGCGTTAAGGGTTTCTAAATCCATGTTGTAGTCCTCGTAAAATGTTATAATTGGGGTAGTAAGCAATTCGCTTACTCATAAAGAGAAGCCATCATCTGAGCCGTCGAAAGTTTCAGATGGTGGTGTTTTTGTATCGTCGTTTTTCAGTCGGATCAGGCTATTGCCTGACAAGTCGATTATTTCGCCAGTTGCTTTGTCTATTTCCTGTTTGTAGATAGCGAGGTCAAGAAAACTGTCTCCGTTTTCATCAAGGTCAACTAGTCCAAAGCTGGGGACAAATCCTGAATATTGTTCATCATCAGTATCTGTAAAAGTCATTTCGGGTTCAATAAGTCCTTGACTGCGAAAATAGCGGGGCTTATTTGCCATATTTGGGTTGCTCATCAACTCTTTAGTGATATATTTTGTCATATAAGACGCCGTCTTGTCTTTGTTTTCAATTCGCTCACAATCACTAAAGCCATTCTTCCAGTCTAACAGGTTGTAAACTTGCCTTCCTTGCCTTATTACGCTTTTACCTGTCTTTTGATTAGCTGCCTTGCTAAAGTTCAGCTGTGAGTTACCAATTACACCATGAAAATGAACACGTCCCGATTTGTGGAACTCAGGGACAAAGAGCCAATCAAAACGCCCTTTTCGGTCTCGCTGATTTTTACACCACGTGAGCAGGCGTTTTTTTGAGGCTTCGTAATCCAAACTGTTGACTTTCTCGGGATTCAAGGTCAGCGTACAGAAGTAATCAAATGGATTTGCAAGTATTAACTGGCGGATTTTCCGCTTAATACGAAATTCTTGCTTTGCTGTTCGTTCTTCCTGCTCGGACTGGGTTACTGGTCGTTGTGCTGCTGCTATACGTGCTTCAACTTCTTTATCGGTCATTGTAAAGCCTTCTTTCATTTTTACCATGCCCGACTTTTTGCGGATAATTTCACGGTAGCCGTTAGGGTAACTTGTAATTTTTGTATTGTAATTTATTAAATCTGCCATATCTCCCCGCCTCCATTTTTTCTTTAAAACGTGATTTTGTAGGGTTGAATTTTTAGGTTGCCTTATAAAGTGAGGTAAGTATGAGCCTTTTGTCAAGTAGCGGCTCACATAAAACGGTATAGTTTCCCGTTCTGCCTCACGGCAATGGCACGGGTCAGAATTTTGTGGTCTTTACGTTTTCGCCTCGTGTGATAAGTCGTGCGGCTTATTGTACTGTATGCCGTGGGCTCTTTGACGCACGACTTGGTCGCCGTGCTATATGAGCCCGTGGCAGTTATACGTCAAGCCATCCGCCAAAATCACGAGGCGTTACGCAAAGACTTGAATTTTGACCCGCACCTTTACCGTTTGGGCTTGAACGAGAACGTGAGAAATTTCTCATCAACGACTTCAGCTGTCCAAACGTTGCCTTGATGCACGGGCTCAGTAACATAGCCTTTGCTGTGATAGCCTCGGAGCTTTCGCAGACCATTTTCATCAGCCGTAGCAATGACCGTTCGTCCTGTGCCTTTGTAGTAAGCAATCGAGAACTTCCATAAAACCTGATTTTCCATGTGTTAAAAATCCTTTCAATTAAGATAACTGGTGTTGTTGTGCTAACATCAGCTTGCTCAGACGTACCACAATTAAGTGATACGCTAGAGTAAGCAGACGTTTAACTGAGCCGTCTGCACGGCTCTTGCACCGTCAAGCGGTGCGGTTTAGATTTCTTCACCATCGTGCTCAATGCTGACATCTTCATCAATACTATTAAAACCTGTGAGCGTTTCGGCGATTTCTTGGATTTTGTCAGCGTGTAGCTGCGGTGCTTGAAATGGCAGTGGAATTGGGTCTTCGGGACGTTGCAGATATCCTACCCCTTGTTGTGAGAGGTCGATGATAGGCAAGTTCGTAGCTTTGCCAAAAAGCTGCACCTTTGATTGTGTAGATAGGTTGCCCAGCCCGATTTTTGCCATGTTATCAGTAATCGCAGTAGGTAGAATATCCGCTGCCATTTTTTGAAAGGACAAAATCACTCCACCGCCAGCTTGACGAATGAGCTGAATGATTTCAAGCATTTTGGCATTTATACGATTAGCCTGTGACTTGGTTTCTTTATTGGTAAGCAGCGGAGCGAGTGCGGCAGAATACTCATCTACAAAGAGATAGACAGGGCGCCAATCGTCCACGAGGTCAGTCGCAACACGACCAAAGGTGGTGTTAGGACTGGCAAGCTTTTGAAAGCGTATGCGGAGCGTATCCCGTATCAGGTCAAGAATTTCCTCGAATTCGTCGGCAGTGCTTGCACAGTAATCTGCTCCGTCCTTGGTGTGCCAGCGGACAACACCATAGAAATCGCCTTGTTTGAAATCTACGACATAAACGACGCACCTCTGACCGTATAAGCTCAATAGCAGATGACAAAGCAGAAATGTCTTGCCTGAGCCTGTCGGACCTACTACCAGTAAGTTAGATGACGTACCGCTAAGATTTAATGCGATTTGTGAAGTCAGTTTAATTCTTGGCATATTCATCTGCTCCATGCATTGTAAGGCGGGTGTCTTCTTCGTGTTGGAAGCTCATAATGAGCGAAGTTCTCGTCGGCTGAGCTTTTACTAAAATCCATGGCTTGCCGCTTATTTCCTCGAAAACTTCGATAAGAAGATTAGGGAGTTCATCATAACTCACAACTTTTGAGGCACGAGGAAAGTATTCAATCCAATCAAGTCCATTTTCACGCCACACCTTGAATTTAGCGGTAATGGTCGTGTGCTTGTCGTCTTGGTCTTGTTTGAGCATTCCTGAACGTTCTGCAAGTGTCTGTAAACATGACCTCGTCTTATTCAAAGGAATATTTACGAGCTCACGAATGAGCAAAAAAAGCAAGCTACCAGCTGTTAAAGCTATCCATAATATGAAAATATTAATGGCGGCTTTATTATTTCCACCCAGCCATGTAGCAATTCTAAAGCCAAAGAATCCTGACAAAAGTAGTATGCATAAAAAGATGACGAGCTGCTTGGTGTGTTTTGTAGCAACGGGGGAGCCCTTGCTGATGATGATTGTTCTGTGTTTTTTTGTCATAATGAATACGACCTTTCGTTTTAGTAATGTTTTTAGCCACGTAATGGCTTGCAAAGCTTGCTATTGTTGCAGAGAGCAAGTCTTACAAGTCCCAACGTAGATTGTCTTAGTTATTTCTGCGGCTGAGGCTTTGGAACGGGAATCATCTCGTCGACAATGAGCTTGAAGCCGGTGGCATTGTATCCAACAAAGCGGCGATTTACCATGTTTGCAATGAGACCAAAACTGACTTGTTTGAGCTGAACACGCTGACCAATAATTGCAGTCAAATTGTCATCGATAATTGGAGTGCCTATGTAGTCGAATGTAATTTGCTCGGCGTCGTCAATTGTTGTGCCGACCATTGCAGTAACGGTTTGTTTAATGACGGTTTCTGTCCGCTCGTTGGTCTTGTCATCGTAGGCGTAAGAGGTGCGGACGTCTTTGATAATTGCAACTTCTGGAACAGCGAGCAGTTCGATGAGAGGTTTGTGCGTTGCGGCAGCAAGGGTTTCCTTGACTGAGGCAGTAGCGAGTGATTGTTTTTCTGTCATAGTGAATACGACCTTTCATTTTGCAGTGGCTCGTCCACTTGCCGAGAAAGTCCCTTTGACTTTCTAATATTATTGTAGCAAAATAATAAACGACAATAAAAGACAATAATTTTTACAAAATACTATAATAGTGGTATTATTAAGAGTGTAATAAACGACAAAACAAAGGACATGACAATGAACGATAATTTATTTTCTATTACCGATATTTTGCAGGAAGCACACGATTTTTTCAAAATAGAAGTCATAGAAACCGAAATTCCTACCATGAGGAAACACATAGACAGAACTCTCAAAAACAAAAACATTGACCCTACTGGGAAAAAACGACAACAACCCAATGCTATAACTGAATCTGTGGGAAAAAAGAAAGTTTCAAAGAGGCCTGTGAAAGCGTATACTGAGGCGGTAAAAAATGATATTCTTAATGATTATTGCAAAGACTATTTTCTCAATAAGTTGCGTTCGGACGAGAGGAAAAAGGTTGAAAAGGAATTAAGAAATCATCATGGCTCAAAATATTATGAAGAAATGAGCAATAATATCGAGCAAGAAAATCGGCAGGAGATGGAAGAATTATCAAATCTCTATAGCAATGACCCGTTATCTCAAGCAAAACGAAAACTCTTGGAGGAAGAATTTAGAAAGCAAATAGAAAAAGAAATTCAAGAATTTATAAAGCAAAAAGAAAAAGAATTTCAAGATTTTGTCAGTAGCCCATATCTTCTTGCAAATGCCCCTGACACGACCCCACTTACTAAAAACTCAGAAATTTTCAGGAATAAAAAAAGAGAAATCATGTTAGACGCTCTCTTCTCAGAAAAATTTGACCTTGATGAGGATAAGCTGCTTGCTGATTGTCAGATTTTAGTTGAAACTCAAGAAGATTATGACGCTCAATTCACGCCAGAAGGGTTGGAGTTTACTGATAAATTTGCTAATAATAAAAACTACTACACGAAAATTGAAGAATATTAGATCTTACATCAAAAAACACGATCAGCAAATTCCGCTGGTCGTGTTTTTGAGTTTGATAATGTTTTTTATTCAACGGAAAGCAAAGCTTCCTCTTGCTTTTGATTTTCTTTAATTCCCGTCATCTCACGGAGCTGCTTCATCGTGTCCTGTCCGTCATCTTTGGTGTAGAATTTGAGACCGCTCACTTTTACGTTAACAGCGTCATCTTCAAACTCAATCTCTCCTTGATGAGTTGTCATGTAGGCAAGCAGTTCTTCTTTCCATAGTTCCTTGACAAAACGGTCGCCACTCATTCCTTTTGGTTCGATGAAAATTTGGAAGTAAAAGTCAGATTCATCTTCCAAAAAAAGGATAAAGTCAGGCTGGAAGCCGCTTAAGTGAACATCGCTCGGAGTTTTTCCATCGGCTTGAGTTGGTTTTCCATATTGATGAAGCTTGAGAGCTTCGCTTTTTATTGATTCACGGTGCATATTCTCGTCCATGCGGAAAAGGTAAACGGCTTTTTTATATTTATCTCTTAAGGCGTCAACATAAGCTTTAACTCGTTCAATAAGTTCATATTCAAGGTTATTGACGATAGCTTTTTCATAGATAAAGAAATCGTCAGGCATTTCATGAACGGTAATATGCTGTTGCCCACTTATCTGAGTTGTCGTGTCGTATTCAGGCACCCGTTTATTATAATTGCTCAGATAGTCCTTGATTGGGTAACCTTTGAATTTGTTTGTACCTCGCTCTTTCACATAACCCGATTGAATTTTCACTTGATACTCTTTGAGTAAATCAATGGTTACTTTCAATATTTCATCTGCCGTCAACGCTTCTGAGCGGTATTCTTGCGGAACTGTAAGAAAGAGCTTTAGCTTATCAGCATTTAGCCATTTTTCGTCATGAATAAACTCTTTCATTGAGTTTAGTTGTGGAAGATATTTTTTCAAGTTTGCAAAGTGGTAGAAATCCAACTTTTGCAATGCTTTCTTGATATAGCGAGCGTCAAACTTCTTCACGTGGATAGATTTTGTATTTTGGCTGAGGTCAATCGTACGATAATCCACTTCTCGTGAGCCATAATTCAGATAACGTTGAATGTCTTCCCTGTGATTGATTCCATACTTTTCGAGACTATCAAAGTAACTGTCAGGCACTTCAACGGATTCGTTGTAGTAAATCTTTCCGTTTCTCCAAGCGTCCGTCCGTTTGAAAGCAGATTTGACTTTAATTTCAATCGGTGGGTTTTGCTTGTCTTTTCCTGTTGGCAAGTCCATCTGTTTGAGTGAGCCAACAAGCTGCTTGAGATATTGTGGCTCATTCATTGTGTGATAATGCAGAGTTTCAAGAAATAGCTGCTTATTTGAGGAATCGCCATCAAAGCGGCGGCTATAACTTTTTACGCCCTCAATCTCAAAAGGATAGTAACGAGCCCCACGTCCAATCAGCTGAGCTTCCACCATCGTGGCATCTTTATTGGTGGCAGCACTTTCAGTGATTCGCACAATATCATAAAGGTTGAGCACGTCCCAACCCTCAGTCAGTTTTGCGACAGCAAAAACCACACGATAAAAATTATTCGGGCTTTCAAGCGTGTTGAGTGCCTCGTACTGCCCTTTTTCAAGCATATTTCCGCTTTTATCGTTAACATTCAGCACGTTTTTAGGGTCAAAGTCATGCTTGATTTCTCGCACAATGTCCGCCAGTCTATCCTCGTTTTTCAGATAGAAAGTGTAAGCAAGCTCTAAAGCTGAGCTGTCATTGCTGTCTAAAAGCTGTTGCCGCTTGATAAAATTGCTGAGCTTACTTGCATTCAAGTTTGCAATCAGTGTTTTAAAGGCTTTTGTCGCAGCAATTGAAATGTCCACCTTTGCCGATTTGAACATGATGACAGGTTTGAAATTCCCTGTTACCCCCTCAATCTGAGCACGGTATTTTCTGAACTGTGAGAGCAAGACCACATTTAGCATTTTATCTTCATCACTCGCAGAAGTTTCAATCCGCTTAACTTGCTTTGAGTAACCGTCAAGCATGAATTTGCTCAAAGGATAGCGATAGACCACTTTATCACGGTATTTATCATAGATGGCTTCTTTTTCAAAACCCACGGTCGCTGTAAATTCCAGCAGGAGATTTTTTTGCTCCTCATTGTTACGAGCATTCCAAATCTTGTTAATCGCTGATTCCCATGTATTTTCAGCGTCTTTCTCCGACGACTTGGTGCTGGCTGAGTAGTGGTGGGCTTCGTCGGCTAGGATAGCGACAGGGTGGCGTTCGTAGTCAGAAAGTCCCATCGTCCCCTCTTTTATCGTGAAAAGGCCATCAAATACATTTTGCACCAAGGAAAGTTTAATATAGATAGTGTTTGCTTGAGTAAGTCGTGGGAAGCGTTCCACTTTTTTGATGGCAATAGTGTTGCCATCAATTTCAATTTTCTCATTGAAAAGATATTTCTCACTTGCAGCATTGACGAGATTATCCTCTGTTTTCATTAAGACTGAGTTTGTATTGACTGTGAAAAGGAAGTTTTGATAATTATGCTCTTGATAGAGATACAGAATCAAAGCTGCCATCAAGTCGGTCTTACCTGAACCCGTTGCCATATTGAAAAGCACGTGCTGAGGGTTTGGCTGAATATGGGTTTGTGTAAAATGATAATTTCTTAGAGCCTGATTTTGATAGTTTCGCAGCGTATGAAGAAGATTTTCATCGATATAGCTTGGGACTTCAAAAGAAGCGTGCTCAAGAGTGTTACCAGCTTCATCAAGGAAAGCATTGTCAGCGTGTCTAGCTTGTTCAATGAGCGGAAATTGGAGCGTCTTTTCTTTATTCTTTTTTGCCTTTGCCATCGTCAAGCCTCACTTTCATAGAATGCTTTATTGAAAGCTATATCTTCCTTTGAAAGAAACTCACGGACAACTGTATCGTCAATTTCCGAATAATTATAATAAAGCCCATTTTTGTCCAGTAATTTGACAAGCAAACGCTTCTGATCGTCAAATTTGACCTTTGAGGCTTCCCATTCTATTTTATCAAGGTCAGCACGGAAAGAAAGGTCAGCAGGTTCTTGTGAACCGTCAATACCTGAGAGCATACGGTCATAAACAGTTTTGAGTTCCGTCAAATCTGACGAGTGGATAATGTCTTGCAAGTAACCCATATTTTTAGGGAAAAGCTCAGCATAGACGAAAGAGCCACCGCCTTGCCATTTTACATCAGAAGAAATCCCTTTATCATCTGCACCAGTAATAACATTTTGAAGCCTCTCTTTCATCTTTTCAACCTGCGTTTCAATTTGCTCACAAGTAATCCACCTCCTACCCAGTTTGTGAGCAACGGCTGCGGTTGAACCTGACCCTCCGAAGAAATCCATAACATAGTCGCCCTTATAGCTCGACATTTCTATAATATTTTGGAGCAATTTCTCAGGCTTCTTACCATTTGGAAAATCCACTTTCCCTTCTTTTGACAAGTTGTTATATTGAATATCGTCCCAAAGAGTCGTCAATTTTTCTTTATAAAGTAATTTTCCATCTTTATCTTCTGTTAGCATATCTGATAAAAACATCAACATATTTGTTGCACCTGTTGCTGTATAAAGAATTTCAGTTAGTGAATCTTTATTTTTCCCTTTTGTTGGGACATACTCAATACTTACTAATCCAGTACTTACTGATTTTGTTTCCTCCATAACTGTTGCACGAACTGATGACTGAGCATTGGTTGACCGAAAAATCTTTTCAGGAACAGCATTATAAACCTCTTCCTCGGTCATGTTATTTTCTGTCGCATACTGCTTGACTGACATCTGCTTGGCATTAGGATAATGATAATACTTTCGATTTGCTTTTTCGTCAAATTTGATGAGTTCCCTTTCTCCGAGCTCTGTCAAAACAGACGTATATTTCCAGCTTTTACCCGCTTCAATATACTCCTCTTGAATATAATCCCAAACTGGTGTCATCGCATAGACAGGTTCTAAATTGATTTGCTCCTTGTTCTTTGCATAAACTTGAATAAATTCAGTGACGTCTTTTAAGCTTTTACCCCCCGAACTTCCTGATACACCACCGATTTTTGTTTTTACAGTAATTAAGTTAATGAAATTTTTTCGTTCAAAAATATCATCAAGAAGTACTCCGAGATAGTTGACTTCCACATCATCTGTTTGTACCCAAAGAAGACCATCATCAGCCAGTAAATCTCGAGCAATTTCTAAACGATTTTTCATAAAAGTAAGCCAAGCGGAGTGATTAAATTTATCATTATACGCAAAAGAATCTGACCCTGTATTGTAAGGTGGGTCAATATAAATAAGCTTGATTTGACCTGCATATTTACCCGCCAGCGTATGTAATGCCAGTAGATTGTTTCCTTTGATAATCAGATTGTCGTTCTTCTTATCAAAAGAAACAATCCTATCATCTACCTGTTCTGTTCTTGCTTGCCCATACCTTTTGACGTTCGTCAAAATTTTCTTGTCAAAAAGGCGGTCAATCTCATCTTTTTCAATCACTTCATTCAGAAAAGCGTCGTCATAACCTTCTTCGGCATCTTCTTTTGTCATGTTTGCCGTCAAGACACCATCTTTGAAAGGAAAGTCCAAAACAACGTCTTGGCTGTCCTGCAAAAATTTTCCATTACTCGCCAAGCCGACACGGTTTTCATACTTGGTATAGCTCGTGTCCCAATAGTCGTTATACAAGATAGCGTCTTGTAATTGTTCAATCTGAAAGAGCTTCTGCCCTGAGACTTCTTTGATATAGTGCTGCTTGATGAAGTCAATCTCAAAAAGACGAGAAAGCAGAGCTTCGTCATAAGCTCGCAAGTCATCGGTCAGTTTTGAGCGGTTGAGTTCGTCGCTGATAAAATACTTTTTTCCAAAAGAGGATAGTGCAGTTTTCAGCTCGTCGAAAATTCTCGGTTCAATGGTTGCCATTAGTGGTTCTTTCCTTTGTTTTTTTATATGCCTATTATATCATTTTTGGAGGGGCGAAAGTTGCCCTGTTTTTGTTTTAAGTACAAGCTTGACAGACTCGCTCAGATTTTGATGGTATCAAAATAAAAAACAGCACCTGTAAACAAGCACTGTCTCTCAATCTTCCCGATTTTTATTTCACGCAAAAGATGGTAGTTTTGATGGTAATTCAACTGATTTTTATTGCTATGTACTGAAATTTCATTTCTGATAAATCGCAGTACAGCAATATTTTAAAGCTTAATTGCCGTGTAAAGAAGTCTTATTTAACTTCTTTAAAGATTACGTGTTTACGCAATTTTTTAGAGTATTTTTTAAGTTCCAATTTGTCTGGGGTGTTGCGTTTGTTCTTTTGAGTAAGGTACAGACGTTCACCAGATTCTTTGTGTTCAAGTGTAATATTTACGCGCATGATAGTCCCTTTCTATAACTTTTGTCGAATTATTTAGTGTCGCGAACTTTGCGGCCTTTGTAGTAGCCTTTAAGTGAAACGCGATGTGAGTGACGGTAGTCACCAGTAGTTTCGTCAAAAGTAACAGTTGGAGCTGTCAATTTGTAATGTGTACGACGACGGTTTTTCTTTGCTGATGAAGTGTGACGTGCAGGTACTGCCATTGTTTTTTTCCTCCGTAGAATTTTATCTCGTTCTTGCAGAGTGCAAAAACGTACTTTATTAGTATAGCATAAATTTTCAGAAATGCAAGTTTTGTAAAGTAAAATTACTTGACAATTTTTTGCAAACCTTTCTGTCAGTAAAATTTGAGTAAGCAAAAGTACTGACAAATATCTTTGACAACTAAAATGATAGGGCCTTTAGCGCAAATTTGATAAAATAGAAGTAACTTAACGGATAACTTAAAAATTTAAGCTCAGCTTCGAAAGAATCAAAGCGGCGTAAGGAGAAGACAATCAGGTCGTAAAAACTCCTCACAAAGCAGGGCAATGTTCTAGGACAATTAAATTTTTAAGGAGAAATGAATGAAGAACTGGAAAAAACTGATTCTTGTTTTTGTCATTGCAGGCGTGGCATTAATTGCTTACTTTGGCTTTAATCAGCCTTTTTTGGCACGCTTAATTGTTACAATTGCTGGGGGAGTCTTGGCTTTCTCAATGCTGATTGAAATGATTAAAACTTTACGGTCTGGCTCTTATGGTGTTGACTTATTGGCCATCACGGCCATTATTGCTACTTTACTAGTGGGCGAATATTGGGCCTCTTTGATTATTATTCTCATGCTTGTTGGAGGTGAGAGTTTAGAAGACTATGCAAATGGTCGAGCTCACCGAGCTTTAGCTGCTTTATTAGATAAGTCGCCTGATATTGCTCATGTGCAAAAAGGAGATAAGGTGGTCGATTTGCCGATAGACCATGTGGAAGTCGGGAGTCATTTATTGATTAGACCGATGGAAATTATTCCAATTGACGGGAAACTTATTTCTGAGGCAGTGGTACTTGATACAGCGTCATTGACGGGTGAAACCAAGCCGAATGAATTAGTAAAAGGTGATCCTGTTCTTTCGGGAGCTATCAATGGGAATTCTAGTATCCAGATTGAAACTACGGTGATAGCGGCAGAATCACAGTTTCAAAAAATTGTAGAACTGGTTAAAGAAACGGAGAAAACTCCAGCTCAATTTGTACGTCTGGCTGATCGTTATGCTGTTCCTTTTACAATTATTGCCTATCTTATTGCAGCAGTTGCTTACTTTATTTCTGGTGACCCAGTGCGGATTGCGGAAGTCCTAGTGGTTGCAAGCCCTTGTCCATTGATTTTGGCAGCCCCTATCGCGTTTGTTTCGGGAATGAGTCGCTCTAGTCAAAATGGAGCATTAATCAAAAATGGAACAGTCATCGAAAAATTAGCAAAAGCTCGGGAAATATTTTTAGATAAAACAGGTACAATTACTGAGGGGACAATTAAGGTTGACAGTCTAAAACCAATAGAAACGGTAGATGAAGTAGAACTTTTACAGTTGGTTTACACGGTTGAAAAATCAAGTGGTCATATTTTGGCAAAAGCTGTTGTTGAATATGCTGAAAATAAAAAGGTTCAACCATTAAAATTGACCTCTTTAACTGAGGTTGCTGGACTTGGTGTGATTGGAGAAATCAAAGGTCAAGAAATTAAAATTGGCCGAAGTTCTTTTGCTTATGCACCTGAAAATCTTAACTATGAAACAGCATTTTATGTGAGTAAAGCTGGTAAATATATTGGGGCGGTCACTTTTTCTGATACTTTAAGACCAGAAACTAAAGAAACAATTGCTCAGATGAGAAAAATTGGTCTTGAAAAGATTACAATGTTGACGGGTGACAATCAACTTGTTGCTGATAAAATTGCGAGCACTGTTGGAATTGACAATGTTTATGCAGGTTTGATGCCAGATGAAAAATTAAAATTTATTAAAAATGCGACGAATAGACCAGTAATTATGGTTGGCGATGGAGTTAATGACGCTCCAGCTCTAGCCACAGCAGATGTTGGAATTTCGATTGGTGTGGGCTCAGGTACAGTTGCAAGTGAAGCGGCTGACATTGTTCTATTGCAAAATGACCTTAGGAAAGTGACGACATCTATTGAAATCAGTCGTGATACGTTAAAAATTGCTAAACAAGCGGTCATGATTGGGATTATCATTTGTATTATTTTGATGTTTATTGCAGCTCTGGGAGTGATTCCAGCTGTGATTGGAGCTTTGTTCCAAGAGATCATTGATGTTGTTTCAATTCTCTATGCGCTTCGGGCTTTAAGAGGATAAAGAAAAAATTTACTGACGGAATGCTTAAAAGTCCTCTGTCAGTAAATTTTTTTTATTTTTTTAGTAATTTTATTAGATGTTCCAGTTCATCAAGATTATCAAAATGAATGGATAAATTCCCTTGATATTTTTTATTTGCTTGAATCTTAACCCTATTTCCCAATTTTTTCATCAGTTCTTTTTCAGTTTCGTCAGTAAAAAGATTGATATTTAATTTACTGACAGATTTGTCAGTAACTTTTTCTTCACCATAAATAATAGCTTCAAGTGCTCTGACATTGAGCTGCTCTTTAATTATTTTATCAACGAGCTCTAATTGCTTTTTAGGATTTTTTTCAGCTAAAAGTGTTCTAGCGTGAGCAGGTGAAATATCTCGATTTTCAACATGCTTCAAAATTGTGTCAGGCAAACCAAGTAAACGAATAAGATTAGAGACATAAGACCTTGATTTTCCAAGGGCCTTAGCGATTTGATCGTGGGTCATTCCCAATTTGTCAGCCAGTTGTGCCAAGCTTTTGGACTCTTCTAGTGGATTGAGATTTTCTCTCTGCAAATTTTCTAAAATTGAGAGAGTCATCATTTCTTCATCAGAATAGCTTCTAATAATTGCTGGTATAGTTTCTAAACCAGCTAATTTTGAAGCTTGAAACCGACGTTCACCTGCTAAAAGCTCATAGCCAACAAGTTTTGATTTACGAACGATTATGGGTTGTAAAACGCCATTTTCTTGGATAGAATTAGCCAATTCTTTTAATTTATCCTCATCAAAAACAAGACGAGGCTGGTAAGGGTTTTTTACAATTGTTGACAACTTAAGTTGAGTGATTTGTTCTACCATATTTTTCACTTTCTGTCAGTAAATTTTATTGTGCTCTATTTTACTGACAGATTTGTCAGTTCCTCTTTTTTTGTTCATCAATCCATTCTTTACGACTGTGAAGTGCTTTTTCATATCTTCCCATATCATCAGGACGGAAATAATCAGCATTTTTAATTTTATCAGGTAAGTACTGTTGGTTTACCCAGTGATTAGGAAAATTATGAGCATATTGGTATTCTACAGACCTTCCTAAATCTTTTGCCCCAGCGTAATGGCCATCCTGTAAGTGTGGTGGTACAGCAAGATTTCCATATTTTCCTAAATCAGCAATGGCTTCATCCATCGCTAAATAAGCCGCGTTTGATTTAGGGGATAAAGCCAAGTCAATAATGATATTGGCAAGGGGAATCCGTGCCTCAGGAAAACCGAGTTTTTCGGCTGCTGATAATGCTGTAACCGTATGAAGTGCGGCATCAGGATTTGCTAAACCAATATCTTCATAAGCCATAACGGTTAAGCGCCGGGCTAGACTCTGCAAATCTCCGCCCTCAATTAAACGAGCCGCATAGTGTAAACTTGCGTTGACATCAGAACCACGAATTGACTTTTGTAAAGCAGAAAGCAAGTCATAATGAGCATCGCCCTCTTTATCAAAAGTTGCAGCTTTTCTTTGTAAAGAATTTTCCATATCATCTAAAGTGACATGGTGTTCTTCTGAGGAAAGAACGGCTAATTCTAAGGCATTAAAAGTAGAACGTAAATCCCCATTAGTTGAATGAATTAAAAAGTAAAGTGCATCATCGTCAATGGTCACATCAAAATCAAATCCACGTTCTTTATCTTGTAAACTTAGGTTTACAGCAAATTCTAAATCTTCTGGTTCTAAAGGTTTTAATTCAAAAATCTGTACGCGAGAACGAATCGCTGGAACAACTGAAAAATAAGGGTTTTCGGTTGTTGCTCCAATTAAAATAATTTGTCCGTTTTCTAAAAGTGGTAAAAGAAAATCTTGTTTAGGTTTGTCTAGGCGATGAATTTCATCAAGTAATAAAACAAGCTGACCAGAAAATTCGGCTTCTGAGGCTATTTCTTGAAGTCTTTTTTTAGTGTCTGTCGTTGCATTAAATGTCCGAAATGCGACATTCATTGTTCCAGCAATTGCTGAAGCAATTGAAGTTTTACCAATGCCAGGAGGTCCGTAGAGAATCATACTTGAAAGAAGTTGAGTTTCGACCATTCGGCGAATGATTTTTCCTTTACCAACTAAATGTTTTTGTCCAACAATTTCATCAATATTTCGTGGTCTCATTCGTCTTGCAAGATTTTGTGCCATATTATTCTCCAATCCATAGGTTTACAACAAATGTAAATCTGGTTTACATAAGGCTTTTGTCTAGATAGAAAGTGAGAATGTAATCATCAATATGTTCACCATCAATGACAAATTCTTTTTTCAAACGTCCTTCTTCAACAAAGCCTAATTTATTATAAAGTTTCAAGGCTGCTGGATTTGAACCCATCACTTGAATTGTAATTTTTTTGAATCCTTCTTTTTTTGCAAAATCAATAAAGAAGTTTATTAGTGTAGTAGCCACGCCCTTACCTCTGGCTTCTTGTGCTGTCATAATGCCAAAGGTGACAGTATGTCTTCCAAATTCAGATTTGTGGCGGGGGCCGTAATCAAGTATTCCAAGAATTTCATCATTTTCTACTGCCAGAAAATAAGTGGTTCCAGTCATAATTTTACCGATAATTTTTTCTGCTGAGGAATCCATGACATGTGGAGTTGAAGCTAAGGTCCAATTTTCATTTTCCAATTGAGCAACTTTGACAAAGTCACGTGGTTCTATTTTTCTAATTTCCATTAAATCTTTCTCCAAATTCTAAAAAAATATCTATTTACACATTCTAAACGTAAAAAAGCTATTAAATGAACTGATTTATTAAGTCTTGCGACTTTTCTAGAGCAAATTTTTGTTATAATTATTTTAACATAATATAAAGAGGGTGTGAACAATGGCTAAATTTGGGTTTTTAGATGTTTTGGAAGAAGTTTTAGAAAAAGGATTTACTTATGATTTTGAAATGAATTGGGATAAGCGTAATTTTGCGGTAGAAGTCAGCTTTTTACTAGAGGCAGAAAATAGTTCTGGAGCGCTTTTGACTGATGCAGAAGGAGTAGAATCAGCAGAAAATATCGTCTATGAGGATGCAGTTTTATTTTATAATCCCGCTAAATCACGTTTTGATGAAAATGATTATTTGGCAACAATTCCTTATGGTGAAAAAGGCTTATCTCGTGAATTTTTGGCTTATTTTGCTCAATTTTTACAAGAAAGTGCCGATCAAGGCTTGGATGATTTAATGGACTTTCTAGCTGATGAAGCTGCCGAAGAATTTTCAGTCAATTGGGATAAAGAAGCTTTTGAAAATGGCATTGCTGATTTATCTGAAACAGACTTTTATAAGTATCCAAGATATTAAGAAATTTAGAAAGATTTAAGAAATAAAAAATGAGTATTTTAAATGTAAAAAATCTATCCCACGGTTTTGGTGACCGCGCAATTTTTGAAGATGTAAGTTTCCGTTTGCTAAAAGGTGAGCACATCGGCTTTGTTGGGGCAAATGGTGAGGGTAAATCAACTTTCATGAATATTATCACAGGAACTCTGGTTCCTGATGAGGGAAAAGTAATCTGGTCTAAAAAACACCGGGTTGGCTATATGGATCAACACGCTGCGCTTGGAAAAGGTAAAACGACGCGTGAAGCATTGGCTGAGGCTTTTCAATATCTTTTTGATATAGAAGCGCAAATCAATGATACTTACATGAAAATGGCAGAAATGTCAGAAGATGAGATGAATGCTGCGCTTGAGAATGTAGGAGAACTTCAAGAAGAATTGGATAATAGTGACTTTTATCTCATTGATGCCAAAGTTGAAGAAACAGCACGAGGACTTGGTTTAACTCCTCTTTTGGATAAAGATGTAGCCGAGCTTTCTGGAGGGCAAAGAACAAAAATTTTACTTGGTAAACTTTTGCTTGAAAAACCAGATATCTTGCTTTTGGATGAACCAACAAACTATTTGGATGAAGAACATATTTTATGGTTGAAAAATTACCTTAAAAACTATGAAAATGCCTTTATTTTGATTTCGCATGATGTGCCATTTATGGATGAAGTGGTCAATATCATTTATCATGTGCATGGTCTAGGGATTACCCGCTATTCAATGGGGTATGCGGAATTTGAACGTGTCTTTGAAGAGAAAAAGGCACAGCTTGAATCTTTGCATAATGCGCAGGTCGCTGAACAAGCTAAACTTAAAGATTTCATTGCCCGTAAAAAAGCGAATGTGGCAACGTCTGGCCAAGCAAAAGCGCGTGAGAAAAAATTGGCGAAAATGGAAATTGTTGAGACTATTTCTGAAAAGCCAAAACCTCATTTTGATTTTAAATTTAGTAGAAAACCAAGTCGTCTCGTTTTTGAGGCAAAAGATTTAGTTATTGGTTACAATGAACCTTTGTCGTCAGAAATTAATTTAAAAGTAGAATCTGGACAAAAAATTGCCTTTATTGGTTCCAACGGGATTGGGAAATCGACTTTGCTCAAGAGTTTAATGGGCTTGATTCCGAGTCTTGATGGGGAAGTTGAAAAAGGAAATTTCCAAGATATTGCTTACTATGAGCAAGAAATCAAAAATCCTTCGCAAAAAACGGTACTTGATGATTTATGGGATGAGTATCCAAGTTGGAATCAAGCAGAACTCCGCGGGGCACTTGCTCGAGTGGGCTTGACGGCCAAACAAATTGAATCACGTGTTTATGTTCTTTCAGGTGGAGAACAAGCAAAATTACGTTTTGCTAAATTAATGAATACCGAATCTAACATTCTCATCTTGGATGAACCAACCAATCATTTGGACGTGGACGCTAAAGAAGAACTCAAACGTGCATTGATTGAATATCCGGGAACTGTTTTAATGGTTTCACATGAACCAGAATTTTATGAAGGTCTAGTTTCTGATGTCATTAACTGTGAAGAATGGACAACTCGTATTTTGTAATTACTGATTAATTCTTATGCTAGTTCATCTCTAATTTTTCTTAAAAATTGGTAGTTGAACTGCAGTTATACTAGCTTGCACAAACACAAGAAATGGTTTGCATGAAAAATTAAACAGTATTAGGAGAAAAATGACTCAGAAACTTCATCCTTGGGAAAATCCCGAACAAGATTATGCACGAACTTTGGCAAAACGCCGCTCAGAGCGGCGTTATCGGAGCTTACAGTTAGTAAAGACGCTTAAAATTTTACTGACAGAATTTAAAAAGTACGATGTGAACAATTTTAACTCAGAGATATTGAGTTGGATTGATTTGCTTGAAGATGCTGTTGAATATGTTGATGATGAAGATTTTAAGTCAGCAAAAAAATTTGTTTCGCGAATGCAAAGAGAACTAAAAAAACTTGAAAAGTAAATTTTTTACTGACAGAAAAGAGGACTTTAAGGGCACTATGAAAAGTTATAGTTTTCAAGCTGAACTGGAAATTATCGGTATCAATCCCTTTGTGGCTGTACCGCCAGATATTTTGCAGAAAATATTTCAGGATTCAGGACGAGAAAAATCGCCCATTCCTATTTGTGGTCAGATTAATGAAAAAACTTATCAGCAAAATCTAATGTTTTTCAAAGGGGATTGGCGCTTATATGTCAATACGACGATGCTGAAAAATTCGCCTAAAAGAATCGGGGAAATCTTTGATTTTACAATTTCCTATGATTCAGAGCCACGAATTGTCAAACAACCACAAGTTTTAAGTGAAGCATTAGCCAAAAATCCGGAAGCAAAAAAAGTATTTGACCAATTAATTCCCTCTAAACAAGTTGAAATTAATCGTTATATTGCAAGGTTGAAAACAGAAGAAGCTATCGAGCGAAATGTTAGGCGAGCGATTGGTTTCTTACTGGGAAAGAACTCTTTTGTAGGCCGAGATAAACCATAGAAAGAAAGATGAAATAAATGAATAATTGGAATTCAATCACAATAAAAATCAGTCGGGAAGCCGAAGAGGCCATTTCAGCTTTGCTGATAGAGGCGGGTTCAGCCGGCGTTGAAATTAATGACAGTGCTGATTATCTTAATCACGAAGACCAATTTGGCGAAGTTCTTCCTGAAATTGAACAATCTGGTTTTGTTGAAATTACTGCTTATTATCCAGAAAATATGCCAATTGTGGAACTCAAAGCCGAAATTGAACATAAAATCGCAAATTTGAGTGATTATTTTTCACTGACAGGTCTGTCAGTAACAACGAATAACCTGTCAGAAACAAATTGGGCAGAAGCTTGGAAAAAGTATTTTGAACCAGCACGAATTACGCATGATTTAACCATTGTGCCGAGTTGGACAGAGGATTACGTGGCGACAGGCTCTGAAAAATTGATTCGACTTGACCCTGGTATGGCTTTTGGGACTGGAACACATCCAACGACCAAAATGTCACTTTATGCCTTAGAACAAGTTCTTCGTGGTGGAGAAACGTTACTTGACGTTGGAACAGGTTCGGGCGTGCTGTCAGTTGCAGCTTCATATCTTGGGGCAGCAGAAATATTTGCTTATGATATTGATGAAGTGGCTGTGCGTGTGGCTTTAGAAAATATTGAACTCAATCCTGGTCATGAAAAAATTCACGTTTCAGCAAACAATCTGCTTGAAGGAATTGACAAAAAAGCGGATGTCATTGTGGCTAATATTTTGGCTGATATTCTTGTTTTAATGACGGAAGACGCATTCCGCTTGGTCAAAGAAGAAGGCTATCTCATTATGTCAGGAATTATTGCTGACAAAGCGGACATGGTCATTGCATCAGCAGAAAAAGCTGGATTTTTCCTTGAAACACGAATGATTCAAGGCGAATGGAACTGCCTGATTTTCAAGAAAACAGAAAATCGTGAAGGCGTCATTGGTGGATAAAAGGCTTAAATAAAGTCGTTTATCTTTCAGTCAATGGAGAAGCATAATAAAGAAAAGATTAGATTCAAAACTTTATTCTAAGAAATGATTGGAAAAAAATATGGCCAACCAATATTTTGTATTTAAAAAATCACCAGAACTGGGCGAAGAATTTATCATTGAAAATCAAGCAGCAGCTCATCATATTTTCACTGTGATGCGGGCTAAAAGTGGTGACCAAATCCGTCTTGTTTTTACTGATGGTGAAATTGGGCTGTCAGAAGTCATCTCGCCAAGTGACCAATCAGTGAAGCTGATAAAATTACTGACAGAGTCCTCAGAATTGCCTGTTCAAATTACAGTAGCTGTAGGATTTCCTAAAGGGGATAAGCTCGATTTTATTGTTGAAAAATCAACAGAATTAGGAGCTACAGCCATTTGGTCAGCACCTTTTAAAGCTTCTGTCAGTAAATGGGACAAGAAAAAACTGACAAAAAAACAAGAAAAATTGGAAAAAGTTGCTCTAGGAGCAGCCGAACAATCACGCAGACAAATGATTCCAGAACTTCAACTTTTTGAGCAATTTACTGATTTACTTGATAAATTTTCTGATTTTGACCAAGTTCTTATCGCTTATGAAGAATCAGCAAAAATGGGTGAGAAAACAATGTTCAAACAAGCACTGACAGAAATGTCACCCAACCAAAAAGTGCTTATCATTTTTGGACCAGAAGGCGGAATTAGTCCAGACGAAATCACAAAATTTTCCGATTTAGGTGCAAAAATGATTGGCTTAGGGCCGCGAATTTTAAGAGCAGAAACGGCTCCATTATATGCCCTCTCAAGTATTTCAGCTTATTTTGAATTATTATAAATAAAGAAAAATTTTAGGAAATCGATTATGAAAAAACGTGCACAACGTAACAAAAAACGAATTCGCTGGGCTTCAGTTCTCACAGTTTTCGTTCTTTTAATTGGAATAATTGCAATTGCTTTTGCTGGGGTTCATTTGTTAAGTCCTAAAACAAATACAAGCCCAAAAATCAGTCAAACTTCAAGTCAAGAAAAAGCAAAAAGCACTGCCTCATCTAGTGCTTCTCAACCAAAAGAAACAAAATGGCTGGCTGGATCAAATGAAAATCAACTGCCCATTTTGATGTTTCATTATGTCACTTCAAGGGCTGATCAGCTCCCACAAGATAGTAATAACATCAATATTGTAACCTTTGAAAATGAATTAAAAGCGCTGAAAGAAAAAGGCTACACAACGGTTAGTGGCTCAGATGCCGAAAAAATTCTAACGACCAAAGAAAAACCAAGTGATAAAATGGTTTGGCTTACTTTTGATGATGGTTCAGTCACAATGTATACTGAAATTTTCCCTTTATTGAAAAAATACAATATGCACGCCACGAATTTTATTATTACAGGTTATGTGAATAAAGGCCAAGGCGGAATTTTGACCTGGGAACAAATCAAGGAAATGAAAGCAAGTGGACTTGTTGATTTTGGCAGTCATACGGTCAGCCATCCTGATTTAGGAAAGCTCACTTTGGAAGCTCAACGAACAGAACTTGAACAATCAAAAGCAGATTTAGATAAAAACCTCGAGCAAAAAACAGATATCATCTGTTATCCAGCAGGGGGTTATAACCAGAATACCTTGAATTTAGCTAACGAGTTAGGTTATAAGTTTGGTTTGCTTGACCCGGGCCGTAACGGTGCTGTCGCAATAGCAGCCAAAGAAAGTGATGGTCTATTAACGCTACCACGCTTTAGAATGATGAGTTCTACCACAACTGAGCAAATGCTACAAATGATTCAACCCTCAACCGATTATAATGAAAAAAATAAATAAACTCCGAATAATCGGAGTTTTATCTTTAGTTTTGCAATAGTCATCCTTTTGCTTAACCTACAAATGTGATAGAATAGATTAAATTAAGTGAAATAAACCTTAACTTACAAAATTTGATGAGATGATATATTAATCTAAATAAGGAGGAAAACTGGTCACCATTTTAGAGTCATTTTTAAAATGGTCTAGTATCTAAAGTTATGCCTAAAGAACCAGACTTAACCGGAGCAGAAGTTGTCAATATCTGTTCTGACTACATGAATGAAACAGACCTTTTACTCGTAGAAAAAGCACTTGCTTGTGCTTCACTTGCCCATGCAGACCAATATCGTGCATCAGGAGAAGCTTACTTTGTCCACCCTACCCAAGTTGCAGGAATTTTAGCCAAATTAAAACTGGATGCTGTTACCGTTTCCTGTGGTTTTTTGCATGATGTTGTTGAAGATACCAATTTTACCCAAGGTGATTTGCAAGAATTATTTGGCGACGAAATTGCTGAAATTGTTGATGGAGTTACTAAGTTAGGTAAAGTTGAGTATAAGTCACACGAAGAACAATTGGCTGAAAATCACCGTAAGATGCTTATGGCTATGTCCAAAGACATTCGTGTTATTTTGGTCAAATTGGCTGACCGTTTGCACAATATGCGCACGCTTAAACATCTCAGACCAGATAAACAAAAGCGGATTTCACGTGAAACCATGGAAATTTATGCCCCTCTTGCTCATCGCTTGGGGATTGCCAGTATCAAGTGGGAATTAGAAGATTTATCATTCCGTTATCTTGAAGAAGCAGAATTTTATCGCATTCGTGGTCTCATGAATGAAAAAAGAACGGCTCGTGAAGCGCTTGTTGCTGAAGTAATTGGTAAATTACAAGAACGAGTCGAAAAAGCTGGAGTTGACGCAGAAATTTACGGTCGTCCAAAACATATTTATTCTATTTATCGTAAAATGCACGATAAGAAAAAACGTTTTGATGAGATTTATGACCTGATTGCCATTCGTTGTATCACAGAAACAACAAGTGACGTTTACACGACTTTAGGTTATATTCATGACCTTTGGAAACCAATGCCAGGTCGTTTTAAAGACTATATTGCCAATCCAAAAGCCAATGGTTATCAATCTGTCCATACAACCGTTTATGGTCCCAAAGGGCCAATGGAATTCCAAATTAGAACACGAGAAATGCACCAAATCGCTGAGTTTGGGGTTGCCGCTCACTGGGCTTACAAACAAGGAATTAAAGCAAAAGTTGATGTTCATGAAATTTCTGAAACCTTGAATTGGATTCATGAACTTGTGGAATTGCGTGAAGAAGCTGGTGATTCAGCAGAAGATTTTGTCAAAGCCGTTCAAGAAGATATTTTATCAGATAAGATTTATGTCTTCACTCCAAATGGTGAAGTCCAAGAATTACCAAGAGGTTCAGGTCCTATTGACTTTGCTTATGCTATCCATACAAAAGTTGGTGACCATGCGACTGGAGCGAAAGTAAATGGACGAATGAAACCATTATCTGTTCAACTAAAAACAGGTGATCGGGTTGAAATTATTACCAGCTCAAGCTCTTTTGGACCAAGCCGTGACTGGATTAATCTAGTTAAAACTAATAAAGCTAGAAACAAAATCAAACAATTCTTTAAGAACCAAGATAAAGAATTGTCGGTCAATAAAGGCCGTGAAATGTTACAAGAAGCTTTGGAAGAAGGTGGATTTGTACCAAATCAGTATTTAGATAAGAAACATCTAGATGAAGTCTTCAATAAGATTAGCTACCGTAATGCGGAAGCTTTGTATGCGGCGATTGGATTTGGTGAGCTTTCAGCAACAACAATTGCCAATCGTTTAACTGAAAATGAACGTCGTGAAGTTGAGAGAGCCAAACAAAAAGCCGAAGCTGAAGAGCTGATGAAGGGTGAAGTTAAACGCGAATCAAGTAAAAACATCATGAAGATTCGTCACGATGGTGGAGTCAGTGTTTCAGGGATTGATAGCCTACTAGTTCGTATCGCCAAATGTTGTAATCCTGTTCCAGGGGACCCAATTGTGGGGTATATTACAAAAGGGCGTGGTGTTTCAGTTCATAGAGCTGATTGTCAAAATGTGCGAAGTATGGAAGACTTTGAACAAAGACTTGTTGAAGTTGAATGGGATGATTCAGAAAACTTAGTGAAAGAATATGTCGCTAATATTGATGTCTATGGCTTTAATCGTCCTGGATTACTCAATGATGTGATGCAAGTTTTATCAAATTCTACTAAAAATTTGATTTCAATTAATGCTCAACCCACTAAAGATAAAAAAATGGCGAATATTCACATCGCTTTAGGCATTAAAAATCTATCAGATTTGACTTTGATTGTTGATAAAATCAAAATGACCCCAGATGTTTATTCTGTAAAACGGACAAATGCTTAAAAAAAGAGCTTGACTTAGTCAAGCTCTTTTAAATTACTTTCTTTAATAATATAATTGGGACGTTTTTTTGTTTCCAGGAATATTTTAGCGATATATTTACCAATAATTCCAAGAGAGAGAAGTTGTAAGCCGCCCAAAAGTAAAATCAAAACAATCAAAGTTGGAAAACCTTGAACAGGGTCACCAAAAATCAGCGTTTTAAGAAGATAAAAAATACTGAGTAAAAGTGAGGCTAAAAAACTAAAAAAACCAACAAATGTCGCAATATTGAGCGGCATTTCCGAAAAATTTATAATCCCATCAATAGAATAACGGAGAAGTTGACTAAAAGACCAAGAAGTTTGACCAGCACTTCGTTCGTGATTTTCGTATTCTAAATAAGTTACATCATAACCGACCCAAGAAAAAAGTCCTTTTGAAAAACGATTATTTTCTCTGAGTGTCAAAATACTATCCACAACTTGACGAGTCATAAGCCGAAAATCTCTGGCTCCGTCTACAATAGGTGTAGTCGATACTTTATTAATAATCTTATAAAAAAGTCGAGAGAAAAATGAAATCAGTGGAGATTCACCAGAACGTGAAATTCTGCGAGCACCAACACTATCATAGCCTTCTTGAAGTTTCTGATACATAGAAACAATTAGTTCAGGTGGATCTTGTAAATCAACATCCATTACTGTAACAAGTGGCTCTGTAGTAGCTTCTAAGCCAGCAAGTAAAGCTGCTTCTTTACCAAAATTTCTTGAGAAACTAATGTAGTTAATATTGTCAACTTGACTCGCTAATTTTTTTATAAGAGGAAGCGTGTGGTCACTAGAACCGTCGTTTACAAAGTAAAAAACCTTTTTTAGCTCAAGTTTTTCTGTTTTGTCATTTACCTCTTTAATAAAGAGCTCAATCGTTTCTTCTTCGTTATAAACGGGGACAACAATCGCTAATTCTTCCATTTTTTTCCTTTATTGTTTTTTTATCTTATCTTATCTTAGTACCTATTTATGATAATAGCTAAAGAGTCCTGTGATGTCAAGCTTCCTTTTGATGTTATTAAAATGAAGAAATGCCCAAAGAGAGCTGATTAAAATTGAACTTTTTGTGCTATACTGTCAGTAAAGAGATTATCATAGGAGTGAAATATAAAGATTATGAAAATAGTAATTCAACGTGTAAAGTCAGCTTCTGTCAGTATTGATGGAGTCATTAAGGAAAAAATTAATCAAGGCTTTTTATTGTTGGTTGGGGTTGAAGATGCTGACAGCAATTTTGATTTGGATTATGCAGTACGTAAAATCGCGCAAATGCGAATTTTTTCAGATGAAGCTGATAAAATGAATCTCTCCGTTCAAGATATTCAAGGAGAGATTTTATCAATTTCTCAGTTTACTTTGTATGCGGAAACTAAAAAAGGGAATCGTCCGAGCTTTTCTGCAGCAGGAAAACCTGATTTTGCTAAAGCAATGTATGAAAAATTTAATGATAGCTTAGCTCAGATTGTGCCGGTTAAAGCAGGAGTTTTTGGGGCAGATATGCAAGTTGAATTGATAAATGATGGTCCTGTCACTATTATTTTAGATACGAAAGAAGCTAGAAAAAATGCCTAAAAGACTGCAAAAAAGTAGCGTAAAAAAGCGGGTTTCTGTTCGCTCTGTCAGTAAAATAAAAACTTATCAGGCCTCAGAAAAGCCTGACCAAATTGGTGAAATCTGGCAAAATAATATTATTCAATCCCTTGATGAAGATTATTTAAAGGAACAGGCAAGAAAACAACAAAGTCAAAACCTGACTGAACGTCAGAAACGAAAAATTGAGGAAATGCAAAGCAATCCGGAGATGATTCAAGCGCGTGAAGAACTTAAAGAAGAGTTTCTCAATACGCATCCACAATATGCCAAGATGACGAGTGAAGAATTGCAAGAATCAATGACTCATCATGCTTTAGAAGATGAAAAGCTTAGAAAACAAAAGCTCCGTCATCACATTGAAGCATTTGCTGACGGAATTATTGCGGTTATCATTACAATTATGCTCCTTGAAATTCCTGTCCCTTCTGGTAATCAAGGTTATTGGGAGTTCATCAGTTCAGTTGGAATCTTCTTAGTTAGTTTTGTTGTTACAGCTAATTTTTGGTTCAATCGTCACAAGATTTTTGCTCTGACAGAGGAAATTACGGAAAAAATCATTGTTCAAGATTTTATCTTTATTGGTTTGCTTTCACTAATTCCGCTGTTGACCAAATGGATTATGGTTGCTCCAACATCATTTAGTGCCCTGAATTTTGGTCTGGTTTTGATTGTGATTTTACTTCAGCAGGAGCTTTTAAGTTATTCAATTACTAAAGATCATTTTCATAAAATGCCTAAATCATTTAAATTCTGGCGTCGTGTTTGGTTAATCAGGCTATTTTCAACTATTCTAATGAATGTTGTCATCATGATTATTGCCATTATTTTTCCATTTTATGGACATTGGCTCTTTGTTATTGTTCCTATTTTTAACTTTTTGTTCCGCATGGTTAATGACCGCAATCAGGAGGAAGAAGTTTATGCTGCTACACGTTCTATCGGTGTTCCTTATTTGAAAGAAGGTTAATAATGACTGTAAAAAATATTATTTTTGATTTAGGTGGTGTAATTTTAGACTTAGGTTTTGAACGAATGGTCAACTCCTTTGAGAACTTAGGAATAAAAGATTTTTCTGCTTATTTTAATCCGCAAAAGCAAGTCGATTTTTTTGAGGAATTAGAATTAGGCCTTATTTCTCCCGAAATTTTTTATGACAAGTTTAGAGAAGCAACAAATAGCCAACTGACAGATGAAATAATTGAAGAAAATTGGAATTTAATTCTAAAAGATTTCCAAAAAGAACGAATGGATTTACTGACAGAGCTGTCAGCAGATTTTTCACTCTATCTTTTTTCAAATACGAATGCTATTCACGCTAAGTGTTTTGAGCAACGTTGTATTGAAGAAATGGGTCAGCCTCTATCAACTTATTTTAGAAAAACCTATTATTCACATGATTTGCATTTAAGAAAGCCAACAGTTGAAAGTTTTCAAGAGGTTCTTCGTCAGTCAAATTTAAAGGCTGATGAAACTTTATTTGTTGATGACAATGCGGATAATATCTTGGGGGCGCAAGCAGCAGGTTTGAAAACGTATCATCTAAAGGCACCAAAAGTACTGACAGAACTCAATTTTCAAGAAATAATTTACTGACAAGTCTGTCAGTAATTTTTTTTGGAAAAAATATTTTTATACTGCATAAAGTTAGTTCTTGACAATTGTCAGACAATTCGGTAAAATACAGTTTATTGAAATTATTTAGTTACAAATTCAGAAAAATGAGGATTTATTATGGGATTTATGAGAAAAGCTGATTTTGAGCTTTATCGAGATGCAGATAAACACTATAATCAGGTGTTAACCACACGTGATTTTCTTGCACTAGGTGTTGGAACAATTATTTCGACTTCTATTTTTACTTTACCAGGTCAGGTCGCTGCTCAATTTGCAGGCCCAGGTGTTGTTTTTTCTTACCTGCTTGCTGCATTGGTCGCTGGTTTTGTTGCCTTGGCTTATGCTGAAATGTCAACAGTGATGCCATTTGCGGGTTCAGCCTATTCTTGGATTTCAGTCTTATTTGGCGAAGGTTTTGGTTGGATTGCTGGTTGGGCTTTGCTTGCGGAATATTTTATTGCCGTTGCCTTTGTTGGTTCAGGCTTCTCAGCAAATCTGCAACAATTGCTAGCGCCACTCGGTTTCCATCTACCAAAAGTATTGGCCAATCCATTTGGTACAGACGGTGGAGTTGTCGATATTATTTCACTTTTAGTCATTTTACTCTCGGCAATTATTGTCTTTCGTGGGGCATCTGATGCTGGACGAATCAGTCAAATTCTTGTTGTGCTTAAAGTAGCAGCTGTTATTGCTTTCATTATCGTTGGGATTACGGTCATTAAGCCAGCAAATTACCATCCATTTATTCCACCACACAATCCCAAAACAGGTTTTGGTGGCTTCTCGGGAATCTGGTCTGGGGTGTCAATGATTTTCTTGGCCTATATCGGTTTTGATTCAATTGCAGCCAATTCAGCGGAAGCTAAAAACCCCCAAAAAACAATGCCACGTGGAATTATTGGGTCGCTTCTGATTGCTGTTGTTCTATTTGCAGCAGTAACCTTGGTACTTGTAGGGATGCATCCTTACTCAGCCTATGCAGGAAATGCAGCGCCAGTTGGTTGGGCTCTTCAACAATCAGGTTATTCTGTTTTATCAGAAGTTGTAACAGCTATTGCACTTGCCGGAATGTTTATCGCTCTTTTGGGAATGGTTCTTGCAGGTTCACGTTTGCTTTATGCTTTTGGACGCGATGGACTTTTACCTAAAGGTTTGGGTAAAATGAATGCTCGAAATCTTCCAGCAAATGGTGTGTGGACCTTAGCCGTTGTTGCTATTGTCATCGGGGCATTCTTCCCCTTTGCTTTCCTTGCTCAACTTATTTCAGCAGGAACTTTGATTGCTTTCATGTTTGTTACACTTGGAATCTATTCACTTCGTCGTCGTCAAGGAAAAGATTTGCCAGAAGCAACTTACAAAATGCCTTTCTACCCAGTTTTACCAGCTCTTGGTTTTATTGGTTCACTATTTGTATTTTGGGGATTGGATGTGCAAGCAAAACTTTATTCAGGAATTTGGTTCCTTATTGGAATTTTGATTTATTTTGCTTATGGAAATCGTCGAAGCAGAAAATCAGAAGAAAAATAAAAAGATATTATAAAAAATGGGCTCAAAATCTTTTGGAACCATTTTTTTGTCATCATTTTGGAGCGGACAAAAATTGCTAAAATTACTAAAATAAGTTAAAATAGGGAAGTTATCAGCAACTATGATATGAGGAGTAAATTATCCAAAAATGAAAGAATATGAAAAACAACATCGAATCTTTTATGTCTTTTTACGCAATCTTGTCGCTTTTTTACTTTTGATTTTGAATGGAAAAAGTAAATACTACAATGTTGACCGAATTCCTAAAGATGAAAATTATATATTAGTCGCCCCTCACCGAATGGCTTGGGAGCCAGTTTGGTTTGCTTTTGCAACTCGTCCTAAACAATTTATTTTCATGGCGAAAAAAGAATTGTTTAAAGGATTTGGAGGTTGGTGGATTAAAATGTGTGGTGCCTTTCCAGTTGACCGCGAAAATCCAGGAACTAAGCCTTTAAAACATGCGGTTAAAATGCTTAAAGAATCAGATAAATCAATGATTATGTTTCCATCAGGAAGTCGTCATAGTGCAGAGATGAAAGGTGGCGTTGCGGTCATTGCTAAAATGGCAAAAGTCCGAATTGTACCTGCCGTCTATCAAGGGCCTTTGACGATGAAAGGTGTTTTCAAGCGCCAAAAAGTTTCAATAAATATTGGACATCCAATTGATATTTCAGATATTAAAAAAATGGATGAAGCAGGCATTGCCGAAGTTAACCGTCGAATGGAAGTTGCTTTTGCAGAGCTTGATAGAGAATTGAACCCAGATTTTCATTATGAAGCAAAATAAAAAAACCTAGCAAATTGATTTGCTAGGTTTTTTTTTTGACTTATTCTGAATCAAAAAGTCCTGCTTCTGTCAGATTGAAATCAGACAGAAAGTTCAAAATAATTGATTTTTCTTGTTCATTATATTTATCGAAAATTTGTCCAAGTTTAATACCCATGATTTTATGCATTTTATCGTGAATGGTCGCTACTTTTCGACCTTTGACTGTCAGGTGATAGAAAATTTTCTTTTTATCACTTTCAGATTGATAAGTAGTTAAAAACTGATATTTGATTAAATTTTGGACAGCACGAGTCACTCCGCCGCGAGTGACGGATAATTTTGTGGCTAATTCAATACCGGTTAAATCTTCTTTGGTCAAAGCTGACAAAATGTGAAGGGCAACAACTGACAAAGTCAAAACTTCTTTTTCTAATTTATCATTATCTAATTGAGCTAAAATCCAGCTTCTTTCCTGAGAACGATTGTCAGTTGCATGTCGTAACTCACGCAATTCTTTTGAAATTTGTTGGTTTAGGTCTGCTGAGGTCATCTTATCCATGCTTACATTATACAATAAAAGGGAATTAGAAGTCTTTCCCAAATTTTTCTGCACTGGTAAATGCTTTTTCTTTTAATTCATCCGCACGTTCTGGGTAGCGAGCATATCCTTCTACGAAAAGTTGTTGACGGTTCTCGTCAGTAATTCCTACCATTTTCATTGTTTGGTCAATATAAGCAGCACCTAAATCGTTAGCCATATGTGTTGGGTCTTGTTCATTATGATAAAATCCTCCAGCTGATTGAATGTGAAGCGATTTTTTTCCTTCAAGTAAGCCAATCGGACCATTTTCAGTATAACGGAAAAGTTTTCTAGGCACAGCAATAACATCAATATATTGTTTCAATTCAGCAGTGACAAAGCCGTTGTACATCGGGTTGACGAAAACATATTTGTCAGCTGATAGAAATTCTTCTAAATATTCTTCGTGTCGATGTAGTAAATTTTTATCATCAGTACTCAGTGTATCAGGAGCATATTTATTACGTTTCCAAGCAGCAAAAGTTTCATTATCAAGAGCTGGGACCTTTTCTGAAAATAAATCACGGATGATTATTTTATCTAAAGGATGAGACTCTTGATAAGATTTTTTGAATTCTTCTACTGTAGCAAGAGACCAGCTAAAGTCGTCAGTATGTGGGTGAGCTAAAATTATAAGTAAAGTTGTCATTTTTTTATCCTTCTTTCTTTTTGTTGATAAGCAACATTATAAACTTAATTTTGTTGCTTGTCAACATGAAAACGAATTAAATTCGAATTATTTGTGGTATTTCAGTTTGTAAAAGCTATGTAAAAGTGTTACAATTAATGGTAATATCCACTTATTTTGTGAAAGAGAAATTATGCCGAATATTATTAGAAAACTTGTCGAAAACGACAAAAAAGAGCTCAAAAAACTCAATAGAATGGCGCTTCAAGTTGAAAGTTTCGCTGATGAAATGGAACATTTGACTGATGAGCAATTGAAAGCCAAAACTCCCGAATTAAAAGCACGTATTGCAAAAGGAGAAAGTCTTGATGATCTTCTCTATGAAGCATTTGCTGTCTGTCGTGAAGCGGCCCGCCGTGTGCTTGGGTTGTACCCTTTCCACGTTCAAATTATGGGTGGGATTGTCTTACATAATGGTGACGTTCCCGAAATGCGTACTGGTGAAGGTAAAACTTTAACTGCGACAATGCCAGTTTATCTTAACGCTTTGTCAGGTAAAGGCGTTCACGTTGTTACTGTCAATGAATATTTGGCAACACGTGATATGACTGAAATGGGTGAACTTTACAGCTGGCTTGGATTGACTGTTGGTTTGAACTTGAATTCAAAATCACCAGAAGAAAAACGTGAAGCTTACAACTGTGACATCACTTATTCAACATCAGCTGAGCTTGGCTTTGATTATCTTCGTGATAACATGGTGACACGTGCCGAAGATATGGTTCAAAAGCCATTGAACTATGCACTTGTCGATGAAGTTGACTCAATCTTGGTCGATGAAGCCAGAACACCTTTGATTATTTCTGGACAAGCTGAAAGTTCATCAGCACTTTACTATCGTGCTGACCAATTCACTAAGACATTAAAAGGTCAAAACTTGAATGTTGCTACTTCTGAATATGAAGAAGGCGACGATTACAAGATTGATTTACAATCAAAAACAATTTCCTTAACTGAAGAAGGAATTGATAAGGCCGAAAAATTCTTCCAAATCGAAAATCTTTATGATATGGAAAATGTTGCCTTAACTCACTTTGTAGATAATGCTTTACGTGCCAACTTTATCATGCTTCACGACATCGACTATATGGTTGATGAAAACCAAGAAGTTTTGATTATTGACCAATTTACTGGACGTACGATGCCTGGACGTCGCTATTCTGATGGTCTTCATCAAGCAATTGAAGCTAAAGAAGCTGTGCCGATTCAAGACGAATCAAAAACAATGGCTTCAATTACGATTCAAAACTACTTCCGGATGTATAAAAAACTGTCAGGGATGACAGGTACTGCTAAAACCGAAGAAGAAGAATTCCGTGAGATTTATAACATTCAAATCACACCAATTCCAACAAACCGTCCTGTTCAACGTTTAGACCATCCAGATTTACTTTACCCAACTTTGGAAGCTAAATTTAAAGCAGTTATTGATGATATTAAACGTCGTCATGCTGAAGGTCAACCAATATTGATTGGTACTGTTGCTGTCGAAACTTCCGAATTGATTTCTAAGAAATTGGTTGAAGCAAAAATTCCTCACGAAGTTTTGAATGCGAAAAATCACTTCCGTGAAGCACAAATCATCATGAATGCGGGTCAACAAGGAGCAGTAACGATTGCGACCAACATGGCCGGTCGTGGGACTGATATCAAGCTTGGGCCTGGTGTAATTGATCATGCAGACCCTGAATTCCGAGGTCTTGCTGTTATTGGTACTGAGCGTCATGAATCTCGTCGTATTGATAATCAATTACGTGGTCGTTCTGGACGTCAAGGTGACCCAGGGGTTTCACAATTCTATCTTTCTCTTGAAGATGAATTAATGAAACGTTTTGGTTCGGAACGTGTTTCAGCTTTCCTAGATAGAATGCGTATTTCTGGTGAAGATGCTGTCATCAAATCTGGCTTGATTACTCGTCAGATTGAAAGTTCACAAAAACGTGTCGAAGGAAATAACTACGATTCTCGTAAACAAGTCTTGCAATATGATGATGTCATCCGTGAGCAACGTGAAGTTATTTATGCGCAACGTCAGGAAGTTATCTTGGCTACAGAAGATATGACTCCTGTTTTGATGGGCATGTTCAAGCGAACAATTGATCGTCAAGTGGATGGTCATGAACTTGCAGGAAGTCTTAAAGATGAAGAAAATGTCAAAAATCTCTTGCAAACATTACACAATACAATGTTGCCAGAAGATGGCATTGAATTGTCTGAACTGACAGGCTTGTCAGTACAAGCAATGAAAGATTTGATTTTTGATAAAGTCAAAGCTCGTTATGCTTCACAAATGGAAAAATTATCTGACCCAGAACGTCAGTTGGAATTCCAACGTGCAGTTATCTTACGAGTTGTTGATAATAACTGGTCAGAACACATTGATGCGCTTGACCAAATGCGTCAATCAGTAGGACTTCGTGGTTATGCCCAAAATAACCCTATTGTTGAATATCAAGAAGAATCATATAAAATGTACAATAATATGATTGGTGCGATTGAATTTGAAGTGACTCGTTTGATGATGAAAGCTCAAATTCAACCACAAACGGCAATCCGTCAGGAAGCGCCAAGAATGACAACCACAGCTTCACAAGAAAATATTACAAATGTTGATACTGAACATTCTGTCAGTGAAGAAATTTCATTTGAAAATGTTGGACGTAACGACCTTTGTCCTTGTGGTTCTGGTAAGAAGTTTAAAAATTGTCACGGACGTACACATATTGCCTAAAAGGCCAATTAATTTACTGACAGCTCTGTCAGTAAATTTTTTTATCACTAATGGACGCAAATAAGTATAGAATTAAATAAATTTTTGATACAATAGATAAAATAACAAAGCGAAATACGAGGAATTGGAATGAGTTTTAAAGAAATAAGTCCTAAGATAAATATTGATGCGATTAAGATGTTGGGACATCTCAACAGTGAGCAACAAGAAAAAAAATTGCAACGAGATAAAGAACTTGAAGCAATTATAAAAGGTGAAGATGACCGTTTACTCTTGATTATTGGGCCATGTTCGTCAGACAATGAAGAAGCAGTTTTAGAATATGCTCGCCGTTTAGCTAAACTTCAAGAAGCAGTTAAAGATAAAATTTTTATGGTCATGCGTGTCTATACTGCAAAACCCCGTACAAATGGCGATGGCTATAAAGGATTGATTCACGAACCAGATGCTGATGGTCATACCGATTTAATCAATGGAATCAAAATGGTTCGTGACTTACATTACAAGGTCATCACTGAAACTGGTTTGACAACTGCTGATGAAATGCTTTACCCAGAAAATCTTCCAATGGTAGATGATTTGGTCAGCTACCATGCAATTGGTGCACGTTCTGTTGAAAATCAACAACACCGTTTTGTTGCATCTGGGATTGATGTGCCAACTGGTTTGAAAAATCCAACATCAGGAAATTTGAAAGTGATGTTTAATGGAATTTACGCCGCTCAACAATCACAAGATTTCCTCTTTGGTCGTGCAGAAGTTCAAACATCAGGAAATCCTTTAGCACATGCGATTTTGCGTGGTGGACAAGATGAAAATGGAAAATATCATCCAAACTACTACACTGATAACTTGCTTGATACAATTGAAATTTATGAAAAAATGGGCTTGAAAAATCCTTTTATTGTCATTGATACAAACCATGATAACTCTGGTAAGAAATTTATGGAACAAATCCGTATTGTTCGTCAAACCTTAGTTAATCGTGACTGGGATGATAAAATTCGCCAAAATGTTCGTGGCTTCATGATTGAATCTTACCTAGAAGATGGTCGCCAAGATAAACCAGAAGTATTTGGTAAATCAATTACTGACCCATGTTTAGGTTGGGATAAAACAGAAGCACTTGTTCAAGAAATTTACGAAGCTGAAAACAAAAATAACTAAAAATAAAAGCTGTCAGAACTGACAGCTTTTTTTCAGCTCATTTTCTTCAGGAAAATAATATAAAAAATACTTATTTGATGATAAAAGAAATCAAAGTCTAGCAACCATTCAAAAGCAGCCATGAAAAAAATAATGAAAAATTAACAGCAGATATTGCAAACCCTTTCGTTTTGTGGTACAATTTCAAGAGTGATAGATATTTTAGATATCGTCAATAAAAATGAAAAAACATCTAAGGAGAACCATAAAAATGGCATCTAAAGAATTCCACATCGTTGCAGAAACTGGTATCCATGCACGTCCAGCTACATTGCTTGTGCAAACAGCTTCAAAATTCACATCAGAAATCACTTTGGAATACAAAGGTAAATCAGTAAACCTTAAATCAATCATGGGTGTTATGTCACTCGGTGTTGGTCAAGGCGCTGACGTTACTATTTCAGCTGAAGGTGCAGATGCTGACGATGCAATCTCAACAATCGCTGAAACAATGACTAAAGAAGGACTCGCAGAATAATCATGACAACTATGCTTAAAGGTATCGCCGCATCATCAGGTGTAGCAGTAGCTAAGGCATACTTGCTTGTCCAACCAGATTTGTCTTTCGAAACAAAGACAATTGCTGATACAGCTAATGAAGAAGCTCGCCTTGATGCAGCACTTGCTACATCTCAAAGCGAGCTTCAACTTATTAAGGACAAAGCAGTAACAACCCTTGGTGAAGAAGCAGCATCTGTATTTGACGCTCATATGATGGTCCTCGCTGACCCAGATATGACTGCTCAAATTAAAGCAGTAATCAACGACAAAAAAGTTAACGCTGAATCAGCCCTCAAAGAAGTAACTGATATGTTTATCGGTATCTTTGAAGGAATGACTGATAATGCTTATATGCAAGAACGTGCAGCTGACATTAAAGACGTTACAAAACGTGTTTTGGCTCACCTTCTTGGTGTTAAATTGCCAAGTCCAGCGCTTATCGATGAAGAAGTAATCATCGTAGCAGAAGACTTGACACCATCTGATACAGCCCAATTGGACAAGAAATTCGTTAAAGCCTTTGTTACTAACATTGGTGGACGTACTTCTCACTCTGCAATTATGGCTCGTACTTTGGAAATTCCTGCTGTTCTTGGAACAAATAATATTACTGAACTTGTTTCTGAAGGTCAACTTTTGGCTGTTTCAGGATTGACTGGTGAAGTAATTCTTGATCCATCTACTGAACAACAAAGCGAATTCCGCAAAGCTGGTGAAGCTTATGCTGCTCAAAAAGCAGAATGGGCTGCTCTTAAAGACGCTGAAACTGTTACAGCTGACGGACGTCATTATGAGCTTGCTGCTAATATCGGAACACCTAAAGACGTTGAAGGTGTTAACGATAACGGTGCTGAAGCAATTGGTCTTTATCGTACAGAATTCTTGTACATGGATGCACAAGATTTCCCTACAGAAGATGACCAATACGAAGCATATAAAGCTGTACTTGAAGGAATGAACGGTAAACCAGTTGTTGTCCGTACAATGGACATCGGTGGTGACAAAACATTGCCTTACTTTGACCTTCCTAAAGAAATGAACCCATTCCTCGGATGGCGTGCACTTCGTATCAGCCTTTCAACAGCTGGTGACGGAATGTTCCGTACACAATTGCGTGCACTTTTGCGTGCTTCTGTACACGGACAACTTCGTATCATGTTCCCAATGGTTGCTCTCGTAACTGAGTTCCGTGCAGCTAAGAAGATTTATGACGAAGAAAAAGCAAAATTGATTGCTGAAGGTGTTCCAGTTGCAGATGGTATCGAAGTAGGTATCATGATTGAAATTCCAGCAGCAGCAATGCTTGCAGACCAATTTGCTAAGGAAGTTGATTTCTTCTCAATTGGTACAAACGACCTCATCCAATATACAATGGCTGCAGACCGTATGAATGAACAAGTTTCTTACCTTTACCAACCTTACAATCCATCAATCCTTCGTTTGATTAACAATGTAATCAAAGCAGCTCACGCTGAAGGTAAATGGGCTGGTATGTGTGGTGAAATGGCCGGCGACCAAACTGCTGTACCATTGCTTATGGGTATGGGGCTTGACGAATTCTCTATGTCAGCAACATCAGTACTCCAAACTCGTTCACTTATGAAACGTTTGGATTCTAAGAAAATGGAAGAATTGTCTAGCAAAGCTTTGAGCGAATGTGCAACAATGGAAGAAGTTATTGCCCTCGTTGAAGAATACACTAAATAATCTTTTCGATTGATTTGAATAAATGAATCCTGTCAGTTCTGACAGGATTTTTTGTAATCTATTTATCAACAACAAATTTACTGACAGAAAAACTTATCCACGTGGATAAGTTTTTTTGTGTTATTTTAATGTTAAAGCGCTACAATGATGATAAGTGGAGAGAAATGACAAAACTAAATTTTTTTGATTACTGGTTAGTTGGAGAGGGAGGTTACGGTCTCGTTTTGATATTCATTTTACCTGGCCAAATTAATATTAATTTCTGGCTTATTTTGACGAGTAAGCAAACTAGCGGTTCAGTTTTTAATATTATTGCCCTACCAATTTTGATGGCCTTGCCTAATCTAATTCAACGGGTGATGACCTCAACTTCTATTTATTGGACTAAACAAAAATATATTATTCTGATATTGAATTGTATTTTACTTTCAGTGACAACTTTTTGGTTGCTAACATTGCCTTTTGGGCAGTAAAAAAGTTACTGACAAAAAATCTGTCAGTAACTCATACATGCTTAAAATGGTAATCCTTTAGTGAATTTTCCAAGTTTTTGTTCAGTAACTTTTTCGATTTGGCTTAGCGCATCGTTAACAGCGTCAGCAACCATATCTTGTAAAGTTTCAGGATCTTCAGGGTCAATCACATCAGGTTTGATGTCGAGAGATTTCAAAGTGCGGTCACCGGAAAATTCAACGGTTACAAGGTCTTGAGCAGATTTACCAACAAAAGTTGTATTGGCAATTTCTTCTTGTGAAACTTGCATTTGTTTTTGAAGTTTTTGTGCTTGTTTCATCATTGATTGCATATTCATCATGGAAATATTACCTCTTTTAGAAATTTTGTTGAAAGCCTTTCAACACTTCTCTATTTTACCATAAAAAAAGATAATAAAAAAATAGGAAAATAAAGGAGAGACAAATGAAACTTATGTAAAGTCACTTTTTATTTACTGACAGAAGTAGAAAGGGTTGAGGAGCGTTCTGTCAGTAAAAAATGAGACAAAAAAACTCAGCCTTAGCTGAGTTTTATTAGTGCGGTGGGCGGGACTTGAACCCGCACCAAGAAAATTCCCGACAGGATCCTTAATCCTGCGCGTCTGCCAATTCCGCCACCACCGCGAAAACAGTACCTAAATATAATACCATTTTCATTGTTCTCTGTCAAGAATTAACTCGTAATTTACTGACAAGATTCATAGTAAATTATGGATTATAAGCTTTCATAAATTTTGAAATTGTTTGACGATAAAGTTCAGGGTTTGTTTCAAATGATTTGGCGTGAGCAGCCCCTTTGATAACCAATAATTCTTTTGGCGTTCCTTTTTTGACAGCTTTATAATTTTCGTAAACCATCGAAGTAGGGACGTAAGTATCATTACTTCCATGAATCAATAGAATAGGAAGTTTATCTTTTGTCAGTGCTTTTGTAGCACTAGCCTCTTGGAAAAACCAACCTTGTCGCAATTTACTTTCAAGAGAAACACTATAAACGAGTGGGAAAGGTGGAATATTATAACTTTCTTTTGCTTGATAAGTAATTTCATCCCAAGCGTTGGTATATCCACAATCTTCAATAATATTTTTTACTGACGAAGGCAAAGATTTTTCGCTGGAAGCCATCATTACTGTAGAAGCTCCCATGGACAGTCCATAAAGACTTATTTGACTCTCAGGATTCTTGTCAGTTAAATAGTTAGCCCAAGCAATGACATCAAATTTGTCATGATAACCAAAAGTGATGAATTTGCCTTCTGACTGACCGGCCCCACGATTATCTGGCATGAGCACATTATAACCTAATTCATGAAAAAGTTGACCATACTGGCGCATAGCCGACTTATCTTGGCGAAAACCATGTACCACGATTACTGTATTATTAGTTTTGTGCTCAGCTGGAACATACCATGCATCAAGTTTCAGACCATCATTTTTAATTGACTCAGTACTTTTTGATAATTTATCGAATTTTTGTACCAAAGAATAATTAGGACTGCTACTTTTGACCTGGCCAATCTGTTGATTATTTCGAACACAGGCAATTTGATAAAAATATAAAGTTGCTCCTAAATTAATAACTAAAAGAAGAGCAAAAAGGCCAATTATCACACGCCAGATTTGTTTTTTTCTAAATTTTTTCATAAATTTTATTATACATGAAATTCAAAATAATACCAAAAAATAATGTCTGCAATGTCATACAAACCGCTTGCTGTATGGATTGATGCCCTTTTTTGTGGTAAACTATACTAAATAGGAATTTCTTGTGAAAGAAATTTCAATGTTTTTAAAAAGTGAGGAGTAAAAAGGAAAGTATGAAAAAAGTATTGCTGTCATTTCTAACCATTATGACAATTTTGATGATTGGTGGAGTTAAAGTCTCTGCTGATTCAACACAATCTGAAATTTATCGCTTATACAATAAGAACACTGGCGAGCATTTTTATACCAGTAGTGCTTTTGAGCGTGATTCTGTCAGTAAATCAGGCTGGTCTTACGAAGGAGTGGGTTGGGTTTCTCCTAAAAAATCTGCAACTCCAATTTACCGAGTATTCAATCCCAATGCTCGTAGTGGAGACCACTATTATACTAAAAGTAATTATGAAGCTACTCAACTCGTAAAAAAAGGCTGGAAATGGGATAATAATGCTCAACCTGTCTTCTATTCTGGTGGGAATATTCCAGTATACGTTGCTTTTAATCCAAATGCAAGCTCTGGTTCACATAACTTTACTAAAAATTCAAATGAACAAAATAGTCTTCTTAAATCTGGTTGGGAATATGGAGCGGTCGCTTGGACTTCGGAAACCTGGATAACTCCCAAACCACAACCATCTTGGAAACCGGGTGTTTCTCGCTTCTATACTATTCCAGGCATTGCTCATACCGTTTTTGGTGATAACATCATGGAAGAAGCAGATGTAAATAAACTAGGACCAGTAACTTTAAAAGTAGATGCTGATTTAGACCTAACTGGTTCAGGACGAGGTTATCATGGAAAACTTATGATTGGTGACATGGGTGGAGACAACGTCTCTTTTGGAATTCAGTATGATGCTAAAAGTGGTTTGGATGATGGGCAATGGTCTGGTAAAGGGCTGTATCTATCAGAAAATGTTGCAGACGGAGGAGTGCATGAAGGAGGGAATGCTTTGTATGTCGCTTATGGTTCTGCACCAATTGGTAAAACAGTACATCTCAGCTTAGCTTACTATCAAAGTCGTCAACTTGTCGCTTTCTTTGCAAATGGGGTGTTGATGGGAAGTCAAAAAGTAAACTTTAAGGAAACAAAATCAACAACTAATGCGATATTAAATAGTGATCGAACTGGTCTGACAGAAACCAATGCTCTTTATATGCTCAGTGCCCAAGGAGCGACTGCTTTTGGTGGAGACTCTATTAACGCGGCCTTTACTAACATTACAACTGAAGGAGCACCTTTGGGTTATGAAAATTGGATAGACAGCCCGGGAAATGGTGCGCTTAATTGGTGGAATATCCTAGCCAAGGATTATTCAAGTATTCATCAATCAAATGGTATAGCAGGAAGTCAAATGATACCAACACAAGCACGTGTGACTGTAAAAGGGACTTCTAGCTTGCCAGCAGGTTACGATTGGGATTCATTCCCAGGAGCTAAACAAACCACAGGAGGAATTCAAATTCCAGCGGGAATACCTATTCGTTAAAAATAAATTTAGCTTTTTTAATAAAAGTGTGATAGAATGAAGAAAATAGAATAAATACTCCACCGGGAGTTAAATCGTATGAACGATTGTTTACATTTCAGTAGGTCTGAGAAGAAATGTAGATGGTCGTTCTTTTTTTAGCTGAGGAGGCAAAAATGACTTGGATTTATTTACTTATAGCGGGAACATTTGAAGTGGCTTGGGCAACAACAATGAAGTTGAGCCACGGCTTTTCAAATTTGAAGTTTACACTACTGACAATCATCGGAATGATTGCTAGCTTTGGTTTTCTTGCACTAGCTCTAAAAAAATTACCTTTAGGGATTGCTTATCCAATTTGGACGGGGATTGGAGCCGTTGGCTCAATCTTAATCGGACTTATTCTATTCAAAGATAAAGTCCCACCATTAACTTGGCTTTTCATTGCCTGTTTAGTCGTGGGTATTATTGGAATAAAAGTAACAAGCGGTCACTAAAGATGATACAGTCTTTTAATTTTTTAGTATATAGATTTCATGATATAATAAGAGAATTGGTAAAAAATAAAAGAAATAGCAATAGAATAATCTATTTGCTATTTTTAATGAGGAGGAAAAAATGAAAAACAAAAAAAGCATGATGAATTTAGCAATTTCTAATCTGTTTTTAGTATTTTTGGGTGCAGGTTTAGTTATTCCTGTTTTGCCAACCCTTAAAGAACAAATGCACTTTTCAGGAACAACAATGGGAATGATGATTTCTATTTTTGCAATTGCTCAATTGGTTGCTTCACCAGTCGCTGGTGCTTTATCTGATAAAATTGGGCGCAAAAAACTCATTGCCATTGGAATGATTATTTTTTCTTTTTCTGAACTTTTATTTGGTTTAGCACAAGCGAAAACAGGCTTTTATATTTCGCGAGCGCTAGGGGGTGTCGCAGCTGCGATGCTCATGCCTTCAGTTACTGCTTACGTGGCTGATATGACCACAATTGCTGAACGTCCTAAAGCGATGGGACTTGTTTCAGCAGCAATCAGTGGTGGCTTTATTATTGGTCCTGGAGTGGGTGGTTTTATTGCCCATTTTGGAATACGTGTTCCTTTTTATGTTGCAGCAATTTTAGCTTTCCTTGGTTTTATTTTAACAATCACAATTTTAAGAGAACCAGAGCGCACAATTGAAAGTCATCAAGAAATCGAAAAAGTTTCATTTCTTGATATTCTCAAAAATCCATTATTTGGTTCACTCTTTATTATAATTTTGATTTCATCATTTGGTTTACAGGCCTTTGAGTCAATTTATAGTATCATGGCAAGCATTAACTTTGGTTTTAGTATGAGTGAAATTGCTTTGGTAATTACAGTGAGTGGAATTTTAGCCCTCTTTTTCCAACTTTTCTTATTTGATGCAATCGTCAATAAAATTGGTGAACTTGGCTTGATTCAATTAACTTTCTTTGCCAGTGCAATTTTCATTGCTGTTATTGCCTTTACAAAATCAAATTTAGTCGTTGCTCTTTCTACATTTGTTGTTTTTCTAGCCTTTGATTTATTTAGGCCGGCTGTAACAACCTATCTTTCAAAGCATGCGGGCAATCGCCAAGGGGCAATCAATGGCTTGAACTCAGCCTTTACGAGTTTTGGAAATATTTTAGGGCCAATGGCCGCGGGTTATATGTTTGACCTTAACCATTTATTTCCATATTATATCTCTGCGATTATTCTACTGGGAACCGGATTTTTATCACTATTCTTAAACAGAAAAAATTTCAGTAAAATCTAAATATAATTTTTTTATTCAAAAAGCCTACACTAATCTGTAGGTTTTTTGTATTTATGTATTAATAATAATTAAAAAAGTATTAAATTTCGTAAATATTAAAGTGGATGAAGTATTACAAAACATAGTATTAAGGTTTGTCTAGAAATAACAGTAATTTGTTGATTTTTAACAATATATGAACTATACTAGAAGCAAAGAAATGGATAAAAAAATTTCTATTTTGTCTATTAAGAAATACGGATTCTTAAGTATCTAAGAAAATGAGAAAAGTTTAATATGAAGTTATCAATTGTAGTTCCGGTGTATAACGAAGAAGAAAGCATCGAAATATTCATAAAGGAAGTGGAAGAAAAAACCAAAAGTTTACCATTAGAAAAAATTTTTTATTTTGTAAATGACGGTTCAACTGATAAGACATTAAAAATAATAAAAAAGCTAGCCGAAAAGAGAGCTGATATACAATATATCAGCTTTTCGAGAAATTTTGGTAAAGAAGCCGCTCTATTAGCAGGTTTAGAAGTAGCGGTTGGTGACTTTGTTACGATTATGGATGTAGACTTACAAGACCCGCCAGAAATGCTTCCAGAAATGTTTGAAAAGTTGCAAGAAGGATATGATGTTGTGGGGACAAGACGAACAAGTCGAACCGGAGAACCTCCTATTCGCTCTTTCTTTGCAAAGCTTTTCTATAAAATAATAAATAAAATTTCTAAACCACAAATAGTCGATGGTGCGCGTGATTATCGATTGATGACTCGACAAGTGGTAGATAGCATCTTAAAGCTTCAGGAAAGTAATCGATTTTCCAAAGGTTTGTTTTCTTGGGTGGGTTATGAAGTTACTTATTTAGAATATGAGAATAGAGAACGGAGTAGAGGACAAACTTCATGGTCTTTTTGGAGTTTATTACGGTATTCTGTTGATGGTTTCGTTAATTTTTCCGAGTTACCATTAAATATAGCGACATTTGTTGGTATTCTTTGTTTTTTTATATCAATCATTCTGAGTCTTTTTTATACAGTAAAAACACTTGTTTGGGGCGATAGTGTGCAAGGATTCCCAACGCTTGTTATCTTAGTTCTAATGTTGGGAGGATTGCAACTTTTAGCCTCTGGAATCATCGGAAAATATCTAGCTAAAACGTTTATTGAAGTAAAAAAACGTCCTAATTATATCATCAAAGAAAGTAATATAAAGTCCGAAGATGAACCATTGAACAATCAGAAAGGTAAAAGGTTAGTAATGTGATAAAAAAAGAAAAATTTCCCTTTCTGCTCATAGTCCTTTTTTACATTTTATTTTTTATAACAAATCAAGTTGACTGGCTGGGTGGAGATGCCTTGTGGTTCTCTAAAGTTAATTCTTCGCCACTTACTTTTGCTATAGACAGATATGAGACTTGGTCCTCTCGATTTTGGATTGAGGGAGCAGTGCTTCTATCAAGTAAAAATCTGTTGATTTTTTTCATCCTAACAATTGTTTTTATCTTTCTGTTATTTTATTCGATAAGTCAACTTATTTCTTTTAATAAATTTATAAGTAATTTAGTGCTTGTTTTAGTTTTTATAATACTATTTCCAATGGTCTCTCTTAAATCTGCAGGACTAATTGCTACAATTGTGAATTACGTCTGGCCTAGTGCCTTATTTGCATACTGGTTAATGATTGACCGTCAGAGAAATTCAGAAGAGAAAATTGCGATTTATAAGATTGTTATCGCCACTCTTTCTCTAATACTATCAGTATTTAATGAAGGATTGGCAATTGTACTTTTTCTCTATCTTATCATTCAAGTTGTTATTGAGAAAAAAGAATTTTTGAACCCATATCGGATAGTTTGTCTTCTCGTTTCTTTATTGAGTATTTTAAATGTCTTGCTATGCCCGGGAAATCAAAAAAGAGGAGCTTTAGAAATGGTCCATTGGTTTCCAACTTTTAACCATTTATCATTTTTTGATAAGTTACTAATTCAATTCAACAATATCGCTTCAAATTTGATTGTTAGTCATAACTTTATAGAGATTTTATTTCTATTGTTATTATTGAGAGCAGTTCAGAAAAGACAGATATTGTCCGTAATACTATCTGCTGTGCTTATAATGTTATCCAAAATCTCACAAAAATTAATTTCAGATCCACTTAGTGTAATTGTGCACCATTCATCGGAAAAGAAGTTTAATTATAATATAACTGGCAAGTTACTAGGACCGAGTGTTATTTTTATGATAATGCTGGCTATGATTGTCTTTGTTATTATCTTATTGGATGGTAAATCAAAGAAAAGTTTCGTAGCTATTGGTTCTTTAGCTGTCACCTTTTCGGCGGGAATGGCTATTAGTTTATCACCGACACTATTAGCGTCATCAGACCGGCCACTGTTATTTTTATATTTTGTAATAATCTTTAATTGTGCTATTTTAGCAGACGATATAATTGGATTTAATAAAAGTAAAGACAGTCTAAATCCTGTTGAGGAAATATCCAAATAAAAAAGATTCAACTTATTAATGAGTTGAATCTTTTTTATAAAAATGAATAAAAAACCTCCTGATGTAATCTTATACAGTCAGGAGGAAAAGGAGTAAGCGTATTGGTCACTGGATTTTCTATAATTTTTTCAAATAGGGTAGAAAAATCCATTTATAAAAGGAGTCAAGGGGATTTGAACCCCTGCGCCGCTTTACACGGTTCGACGGATTTCGAGTCCGCTGCATTACCACTCTGCCATGGCTCCAGTCCTTTATCTAAATTAATTATATCACAGTTGATCCTCTTCTTGAAATAATATGAAATTGCTAGAACGAAAATAAAGCGCATATTTATACAAAAATGTTGACAAATGAATAAATATGCTGTACAATTGCATTTATATTAATTTGAAAGAAGAAAAATGATGGGAAACAAAAAAATTGTCTTGGCATATTCGGGTGGATTGGATACAAGTGTTGCTGTAAAATGGTTGACTGATAAAGGATTTGACGTCATTGCTGCCTGCATGGACGTTGGCGAAGGAAAAGACTTGAATTTTATTCATGATAAGGCGCTTCAAGTAGGGGCGGTGGAATCTGTTGTTTTGGACTGCAAGGAAGAATTCGCTAAAATATTTGTTGGAGCAGCACTCAAAGGAAATTTAATGTATGAAAATAAATATCCTTTAGTATCCGCTTTGAGTCGTCCTTTGATTGCTCAAAAATTAGTAGAAGTTGCCAAAGAAAAAGGGGCAACGGCTATTGCTCATGGTTGTACAGGAAAAGGAAATGACCAAGTTCGTTTTGAAGTAGCCATCCATTCTCTTGCACCTGAGCTTGAAGTTATTGCTCCAGTTCGTGAATGGCATTGGGCTCGTGAAGAAGAGATCGAATACGCCAATCAAAATGGTGTTCCTATTCCTGCTGATTTAGATAATCCCTACTCAATTGATATGAATTTATGGGGACGTGCGATTGAAGCTGGTGTTCTTGAAAATCCTTGGAATACTTGTCCAGAGGATGCTTTCTTTATGACTAATTCTGTGGAGGACGCTCCAAACGAAGCTGATTTTATTGAGGTTGAATTTAAAGAAGGATTACCAATCACTTTAAATGGAAAAAGCTTAGAATTGCATGAAATTATCAAAGAAGTGAATATTATTGCAGGTAAACATGGAATTGGTCGGATTGACCATATTGAAAATCGACTGGTTGGGATTAAATCACGTGAATTTTATGAATGTCCTGCTGCCATTACTTTATTAAAAGCACATAAAGATTTGGAAGACTTAACTTTCGTTCGAGAACTTGCACATTTTAAACCAGTTCTTGAAAATGAATTGGCAAACTTGATTTACAATGGTTTGTGGTTCAATCCTGCTACTAAGGCTTTGGTTGCTTATCTTGATGAAACTCAAAAAGTAGTTAACGGGATTGTAAAAATTAAATTATATAAAGGTTTAGCAACACCAGTGGGACGTAAATCAACTAATTCGCTTTACAGCGAAAAATTAGCAACATATACTGCTGCAGATGAGTTTGACCAAGCAGCGGCAGTTGGATTTATTAAATTGTGGGGTCTACCTACTCAAGTCAATGCTCAAGTAAATCTCAAATAATAGCTATAGGAAAATTTGGAAAGTAAGAGAATGGTAGAAAAACTTTGGGGAGGACGTTTTGAGGCGTCACTAGATAAACAAACGGAAGAATTTGGAGCATCAATTAAATTTGAGCAACGACTTGCTCCTTTTGATTTAAAAGGCTCATTAGCTCATGTAAAGATGTTGGGTGAAACAGGAATTATTACTACCGAGGAATCCCAAAAAATTGCCGAAGGTCTGAAAAAAGTAGAAGAAAAGCTTCTTAATGGCCAAATTGAATTCAAGATGGAAAATGAAGATATTCATATGAATATGGAATCTTATCTTCATCAAGAAATTGGTCCACTAGCTGGTAAATTGCATACGGCTCGCTCTAGAAATGATCAAGTGGCAACAGATATGCATTTATACCTCAAAAGTATCTTAGAGGCCGTTTTAGAAGCTTTAAAAGGGTTAAGAGAAACAATTGTAAAGCTCGCTGTAAACCAAATTGACACTATTATGCCTGGTTATACTCATTTGCAACATGCACAACCGATTTCCTTTGGTCAACATCTAATGGCTTATTATCAAATGCTGACACGTGATTTTGAACGTTTTGAATTTAATGTTAAGCATACAGATATGAATCCTTTAGGAGCAGCAGCTCTAGCTGGGACAACGTTTCCGATTGATAGAATGTTGACGACAAAATTACTTGGTTTTGAGAAGGCTTATGATAATTCAATGGATGCGGTCAGTGACCGTGACTTTATTTTAGAATTTCTATCAAATGCAAGTTTGTTAATGATGCACTTATCAAGGTTTTGTGAGGAGCTTTTACTATGGTCTAGTCATGAATTCAAATTTGTCAGTCTGTCTGATGCATATTCTACGGGTTCTTCTATTATGCCACAGAAAAAGAATCCAGATATGGCAGAATTAATCAGAGGAAAAACAGGCCGCGTTTATGGAAATCTTACAGCTTTATTGACTGTGATGAAAGGTTTACCTTTAGCTTATAACAAAGATTTGCAAGAAGATAAAGAAGGAATGTTTGATAGTGCTGATACTATAATAACTTCTTTAACAGTTATGAATGGGATGTTGTCAACTTTAACTGTAAACCGTGTAAACATGGAAAAATCAACTGAACAAGATTTTTCTAATGCGACAGAGTTGGCCGATTACCTTGCAGCAAAAGGCCTTCCTTTTAGAAAAGCTCATGAATTAGTTGGTCTCTTAGTATTAGATTGTATAAAAAAAGGAATTTACCTCCAAGATGTAAATTTACAAGATTATCAAATGCTATCTCCATTAATCAATGAAGATGTTTATGAAATTTTAAAATCAAGAACGGCAGTTTCAAGAAGAAATTCTCTAGGTGGTACAGGATTTGAATCGGTTAAAAAACAAATAGAAGAAGCAAAAAAAGAACTTCAAATTTGAAGTTCTTTTTTATAATTAGTTTTTTACAGCAAGTGATTTAGTATGTGTAAAGTAGTTTATTAAGTTAAAGACAACCAGAATTGCTGAACCCACAAAGACATAACGATAGTCAATAAATCCAGCAATAGCTGAACCAAGTAAGGGACCTGCAAAAGCACCAATTGATTGAGCAGATTGATTATAAGAGAAAATTCGACCAGTAATAGCTTGAGGAGATTCTTTTGCTAGGATGGCTTGAACTGAAGGGAGAATTGCCGCATCAGAAACTCCGACAAGTAGTCGCATAACAATTAAAAACCAAACATTAGTTGTCATTGCTGTGATTGAGAAGACGATTAGTGAAAAGAAAAGTCCAAAACCAAGTATTTTTCTTTGACCAACTTTATCACCTAGACGGCCTAAGAATGGAGCAGCCACTAATGTAACAATTCCTGGGGCAGCAGCGACAATTCCGGCCATGAAAGTAATGTTTCCTTGACCATGCATAAGTTCTTGGACATAGAGTGAAAGAACAGGATTAATCGATTGATTGGTCATTTGAGTAATGAGGGTTGCAAAAAACATGCCCCAAATAATGGCTGGGTGGGTAACAACTTCCCAAACTTGTTTATAGGAAAGCATGTTTTTCTTCTCAACGGGCTTAAATGTTTCTTTGACAAAAACTAAAGCAAGGAAAAAGACGAGAAACATAATGATTCCTGTGACGCTAAAAACGCGACGATAACCAGTTATATTAACAAGTATTCCGCCAATGATTGGACCGATAAGAGTTCCAGCAACAGATCCTGTTGTAAGGAGCGATAAGACGGCCCCTGATTTTTCCTTTGGTGCAGAACTGGCCATTAAGGCCATTGAATTAGAAACAAAACCGGAAAATGCCCCAAGTAGCATGCGTAAAATAAGCAATTGCCAAGCAGCTGTAACAAAAGCCATTAATGAAATTGAAATTGCCATCCCAAGAGAAGCGCGTAAGAGCATCAATTTCCGACCTTTCTGGTCAGCTAATCTTCCCCAAAGGGGAGAAACGATTGCTAAAACAATAAAAGTGGATGAGAAGACCAAGCCTGACCAGATGTTTAATTCCGTTTTTGAGTAATGGCCAAGTGTACTGATGTAAAGTGATATAAAAGGGGCGATAAGGCTTGAACCTATCCCCGTCATAAATGTCCCAAACCAAAGGACAATTAAATTTCGTTGCCATGATTCTTTCATGAATGAATGTCCTTCTTTTTTGATGTATTCATAATAATATTATAAAACTATTGTTCGTAGTTTGTCAATGACGAAACATTGCTTGAAAAAGATTGAGAATAGTTTTATACTGATAGTAAGATAGTTTGAATCGACTATAAAAGTTCAAACTTCGAGTAAACTTTCGACATCGAAAGTATTGAAAGGAATCCAATTATGGCAAGGATTGCATTGACTCGTGATAAAATCGTTCAAGCTACTATTGAACTAGCTGGTAAAATTGGTCTCTCTAATGTTAGTTTTCCGCGCTTAGCTGAGTATTTTGGAATTAAAGCTCCGTCACTTTATAATCATTTTAAAAATATGGAAGAAGTACGTGTGGCAACGGCAGTCTACCTCCAAAAAGAATTAAACTATGAACTAACTCATGCAATGGTGGGACTAACTCCTTTGGCAGCACTTAGGGCTTATGCTGAGAGTTATAAAAGATTCGCTGAAAAATATGAAGCAGTTTATGAACTGATTAATGTAATACACCAAACAAATAATGGGGAACTTGAATATTTGGCAAAAGAAAATATTCGTTTGGTTCGTCGAAGCTTGGAAAATTTTCATTTGTCAGAAGAAGAAAATTTTCATATCAGTCGGATGTTTCGCTCAACGCTTCATGGATTTATCACTTTAACACAATTAGGATATTTCCGTCAGTCTGGATCAATTTCTAAAGAAGAATCCTTTACTTACATGGTTGATCATCTGCTTAGTCGTCTAGATAATCCAGAAAATATTTAAAAATACCTTGTTAAATACATGGTATTTTTAAATGCTAAATGTAACTGATAATCCCTTCGTTCTATATAGAACGTTTTCAAGTGATATAGTGACTTTTTAGCAAGTTTATGATAAAATTAATACGATAATTTCTAAAATGGGAGAGAGTGGCTTGGCTATAAAAAAAACATATCGCGTTAAACGCTCAAAGGATTTTGACCAAATTTTTTCAGCGAAACATAGCTTTGCCAATAAAAAATTTGTGGTCTATAAATTAAACACAAATCAACCTCATTTTCGTGTAGGTCTATCAGTAAGCAAAAAGCTTGGTCATGCGGTTTTACGTAATCGAATTAAACGTCTTTTACGCCATGCCATTGCTGAATTTAAGCCTTATTTGACAGATGAAGATTTTGTAATTATTGCACGTTCGGGTGTTGAAACACTCAGTTTTGAGGAAGTAAAGAAAAATCTAAAACACGTTTTGAAGTTGTCAAAAATCTATGTGGATGGAGAAAACGATTGAAAAAGAAATTTAGTTTGATCGCAATGGCAGGGGCAGCTCTTTTGTTGCTTACAGCTTGTGGAACAACAGCTGTGACAAGTAGTTCAACCAACCTTTGGGACCAAATTGTATATGGTTTTGCACAAGTTATTCGTTTCTTGTCATTTGGTGGTTTGACCGGAGTTGGTATTATTTTATTCACGATTGTTATTCGGGCAGCATTGCTTCCCTTGATGAATATCCAAATCAAATCTAGCCAACGTATGCAAGAAATTCAGCCAGAAATCAAAAAAATTCAGGCTAAATACCCAAGCAAAGATATGGAATCTCGTCGTTTGATGAACGAGGAAATTCAAAAACTTTATGCAGAAAATAAAGTCAACCCTTACATGGGTTGTTTACCACTAGTTGTTCAAATGCCAGTGCTATGGGCACTATATCAAGCCTTGTCTCGTGTGGACTTTTTGAAACACGGAACTTTCCTATGGTTTGAAATTGGTGCTAAAGACCCTACTTTTATTTTGCCTATATTGGCTGCGGTCTTTACTTTCTTGAGTTCATACTTGATGATGAAATCTGCTCCAGAAAGAAATGCAATGACAACTTCAATGACTTATATCATGCCTATTTTCATCTTGATTATGGGGGTTAACTTTGCTGCTGGGATTGCACTCTACTGGGTAATCTCTAATGCTTTCCAAGTATTCCAAACAATGTTGTTGGCAAATCCATACAAAATTATTGCGGCGCGTGAAGCTAAGGTACAGGTCGAAAAAGACAAAATTAAAGCTCGCGAAAAAGCATTGAAGAAAGCAAGAAAAAAATAAAAAATACCATTGGCAGTTTTTATTTTAATTTGGAAGTTGTGCTAGAAATTGTCAATAGGCTTTATCATATGACAGGAGTAGTTTTATTATGGCTATTTTTACTGGTGAAACGGTCGAAGATGCAATCGAACGTGGCTTAAATCGCTTAAATGTTAAGCGTGAAAATGTTCATATTCATATTGAACAAAAAGAAAAAAAGGGTTTCTTAGGATTTGGAAAGAAACGGGCTCGGGTTAATATTGAGCCAATCCATGAAGAAACAGTGCGTAAAGCTGACCATTTAGCAGAACGTGGTGTGGATGATACAATTAATCTTGGTGTGCCTAAGTCACAATCTGCTATGGAAGCAACACTTGAATTAAGCCAAGTGGTTAAAGCTGTCCGTGCGGCTGAGAGAGAACAAAATGGTGAAATCACTGAAGAAGAGCGTAATGCGATTATTGAAGTGGCTAAAAAGACGGTTGTTCAAAATCGTCAAGGAACAGCAGACCTCTCTGATGTGGTTTCTGCTGTTAAAGAAGAAGTGGAAGCGAAGAAAGAAGTTTCAAACGAAGATGAAAAAATTGCTTCAAAAATTTCAAGCTATTTAACAACTATTACACAAGAAATGGGAATTGCAACGCGTGTTTCAGTTTCTCGTGACGGAAATTTAACAGTTTTCAATTTGACTTCTAATCATGATGCTTTGCTTATTGGTAAACATGGTAAAATTTTACAAAGTTTGCAAATTTTAGCTAAAGCTTACGCTAATAGTATTTTGAATACACGAATGAATATTGCTGTTAATGTGGGTGATTATCATGAAAAACGTAAAGCTTATATCGTAAGTCTTGCTCATCGTGCAGCTGAACGTGCGCGTGGCGGTGAAACTGTTTATATTAATGATTTACAGTCTAATGAACGTAAAATTGTTCACACTATTATTGGTCAGGAAAATGGTGTATCAAGTCATTCAGAAGGACAGGAATATAATCGCTATATTGTTGTGGCTAAAGAGATTTAGCCTTGACAAAAGACCTTTCATAGTGTAGAATTGTAAGGTATGCTTTTAATAGCAGTAAAAAGATGAAAGGAACACCGAAAAGGTGGAGCTACTTTCAACCAAAAGTGAAGTAGCCCAGGGACTTATATAAAATGAAACGTACTTACCAACCACACAAAAAATCTCGTAAGACTACTCACGGATTCCGTAGCCGTATGGCAACTAAAAACGGACGTCGTGTCCTTGCAGCTCGTCGTCGTAAAGGACGTGCTTCACTTACAGTTTAATTTGTAAATGAAATTGAAATCAGCCTATGGCTGATTTTTTTTATTTGATTATTCCTAAATATGGCAGGAGTCGGTTGATGATTAAATATATTTTGTTAAACGGTTTCATTAATTGTGTTATAATGGTTTTATCAAATAATTAGTGAAATTTTTTCCTTTGTTGATTGAAGATAAGGTGAAATCTCACGCTTAAAGGAGAGTTTTGTCGTGAAAAAATTCAAAATTGGTGAACTTGAAGCTTCTCAAATTATTTTAGGTTGTATGAGAATTAATGAAGAGGGAAAAGATCCGGTTGCTGTAATTGAAAAATCAGTGGAGCAAGGGATAAATTTCTTTGACCATGCTGATATCTATGGGGGTGGAGCTTGTGAATCGATTTTTGCAGATGCTCTAGAAAAATCGTCAGTAAAACGAGAAGATATTATTTTACAGTCAAAATGTGGAATTGTTCCTGGAAAAATGTTCGATTTTTCAAAAAAACATATTATTGAATCGGTTGAGGGGAGTTTATCTCGTTTAAAAACTGATTATTTGGATACTTTGCTCTTGCATCGTCCAGATACTTTAGTCGAACCTGAAGAAGTAGCTGAGGCTTTTTATGAATTGGAAAAAGCAGGGAAAGTACGTTATTTTGGGGTTTCTAATCAAAATCCTGGTCAAGTTGAACTGTTGAAAACAGCGGTGAAAGAGCCATTGTTGTTTAATCAATTACAGTTTGGCTTAAAACATACGGGAATGATTGATGCTGGGATTCATGTAAATATGAGTGATGAAGGTTCTTTTGTTCATGATAATGGAATTTTAGAGTATTCTCGTATTAATAAGATGACTATTCAGGCTTGGTCACCTTTCCAATATGGTTTCTTTGAAGGCGTCTTTGTTGGAAATGAAAAATTCCCTGATTTGAATAAAAAATTGGAATTTTATGCAGAAAAATACAATTCTACTCCAACTGGAATTGCTGTCGCTTGGATTAATCGGCATCCTGCCAATATCCAAACAATTATTGGAACGATGACATTGAGTCGAATTGAAGAAATTGCTGCTGCTTCAGATATTGTCTTAGAACGTGCGGAATGGTACGACTTGTACATGGCGGCTGGAAACATTTTACCTTAAATATAATTAAAGTAGGAGACTAGTTTAAAAAAACTAGTCTTTTGATTACTTTTTTGGGAGGAAATCTGATGGATTTTTCTAAAAATTCAAGAAAAAGAATGACAGTAAGGTAAAAATTTTTTCAAAGTTAGAAATTTTTGAGAAAGTTAGTGATGAAGAATTGATAGAAATTTCTGGAGGAAATTTTTCTAGTAATCTTCGACAAAAAAGGATTATATTGGGGTTGACACAAAAAGAACTTGGGAAACTGCTTTATTCGAGTAAACAAGCTGTCTGTAATTGGGAGCACGGGCGACGTGAACCGAGTTTAGAACTTGTTCAATAGATGGCAAATGTGTTTAAATGTTCAATAGATGATTTGTTAAAAGATAGTGAAAATATAAACTAAAAGTACACAAAAAGAATATTAAAGTGGTATTAACTAAATATTCAGAAAAGTTTAAAATATATTTGTAATTAATTACGAAGATGCCGAAATTCGATGAGCCTTTCTAGTGGAAATGTTTATTGACTAAAAATGCTCAAAACGAGTCCGGAGTGGACTAGAAAGTGTGTTTTTATGGAATTGCAAACTATTTTTGAAGAATTTGAAGTGTTGACTGATGAGGAATTGATGGAAGTTAGTGGAGGAGGGGGCGTAACTGGGAATCATTCCGTGAGTTCTTTACTGTCTGACGGTGGGTCAGGCGGTGGGGGAGGTTATGATGTGGTTGAAAATTACACTAATAACTTCCTTAAACGTGGATAAATAATTAAGTAATTTCAGCTAATGACAAGGAATGCGAGTGCTTTGCATTCCTTGTTTTGAATGTGTGAGGTTAAAAATGGGGAAAACAGATAAAACAACGATATTCAATAAGTTAAAGAGCATACTTTTAGTCTTCGGGACGACAATACTTTATCTTGGACCTGGTGCTTTTGTTCCAATGGAGGCAGTGCATGATTTTTATCCAAGTTTATTTTTAGTAATTTTGTTGATTATTTTGTATATTGCAATTAGAAATGGTGTTTTTGCGCATTTTAAAGAAACTTTTCGCTTGCAAAATTTGCTTTGGCTTCTTGGGTTTGTAATTGTGGGATATATTCTCGGTAATATTGCACACTATTTATATCTGCGATTTGTTCCTGCACTTGATACAATCGTGGAAAATGAAGCTACTAATAATCTCGTTGACTCTTTTTTACCAACTTGGTTTGTATATGTTCTTATGGTCATCATTGCTCCAATTTGTGAAGAACTAACATTTAGGGAATATTTTTATCGTTTTTTTAGTCATAAATGGCTAGCTTATATTTTAAGTATTCTTCTATTTACATTAATTCATACTAGGTTGACATGGAGTTTTTTTGAATACTTACCAATGAGTGTAATCATCACAAGTACTTTTCACCGATATAAGCGTGTGAGTGATAGTATTATCGTTCATGGAGGATATAATCTAATGGTTTTGATTTTTCATATTATTATTTAATATAGAATTTATTATAAATAGATTTGTTATTTTTTATTAACGTGGGGGCTTTTATGATTGAACGTATAAAAAATTTTTTACGGACTAAATTAAAACCGCTTTTATTGCTATTAGTGACGGTTATTCTTTACAATGGTTGGACTCCCCACTTGGGGATTTTTCCACCAACTTTCTATGATTTTGCTTTTAATTATTATGGATTTGTGGATATTTTAACTTTTTTAGTAATAATAGTTATTGCTTATAAAAATGATGCTTTTAAAAAGATTTTTGATATATTTCGTCCAAAAAATTTGTTATTTATTTTGTTTTTTATTGTTGGTGGAAATATTTTTATTGCTTTGGCACATCATTTATATTTTCAGATGACACCAGCTTTAGAAGCTTTTCCAGAACATTCAATATATTTGGTAAATTATTTTGCACGGACTCCTTTTTGGTCGCATTCATTAGATTTATTCGTGATTGGACCGATTAGTGAAGAGTTGATTTATCGGGAATATCTTTATCGACTTTTTGATAAAAAATGCTTGGCTTGTTTTGTGAGCGTCACTGTGTTTGCATGGGTGCATACTGGTTTTACTTACTCTTTCTTTTTATATCTGCCCATAAGTTTAGTTGTTACTTTGGCCTATCACCGGCGTAAAGCAATTGGGGAAAGTATCGCTCTTCACAGTTCAATAAATCTGATAAATACTTATTTACCAAATTTATTAAGCTTTTGGGTATTCTGAGTAACTAGTGATTAGGCTTACTATTCTTTGGTAATTTTCAAATTAAAATTCTCTTTTTATTTAAAATTTAAAAGCCTTGATAGAAGGCTTTTATTTACTTTAATGGAGAAAACGGTTGAATTCAATCAAAAAATAACGTATAATTAACATGTATCTAAGAAATTTTTAATGGGATATTTCTGTCAGTAAATAAAATGATTGTCTTCTAAAAATGTGGACATCAGTTGGCTGACGGGATGGAAATTATTGATTTTTAGTTTAATCTGGCTTTACAGATAAATTTAAAGGAGGTGTCTTATGAGTTTTACAGATGAAACAGTCCGTTTTGAATTTGGTGATTCGGACAAGAAAGAAATTGGCGAAACACTCGTTGATGTTTACAATGTGCTTGAGGCTAAGGGTTACAATCCTATCAATCAAATCGTGGGTTATGTTTTGTCGGGAGACCCTGCTTATATCCCTCGTCATGATGATGCGCGTAATAAAATTCGCCGTTTTGACCGAGATGATATTGTTGAGGAATTAATCAAGAATTATTTGAAAGATAATGGTGTCAATTTATAGTGTTTGCACGAATTTTAGGGCTTGATGTCGGAACAAAAACTGTGGGAGTTTCTGTCAGTGATTTACTTGGGATGACCGCTCAACCTGTTGAAACCATTAAGATTGACAGTGAAGCCGGTGAGCTTGGCTTTGAACGTTTGGGCGTTTTGATTAAAGAATACAAACCTGAAAAGGTAGTTCTTGGTCTTCCAAAACATATGAACGGTGATGAAGGGATTCGTGCCGAAGCATCACGGGATTATGGCACAAAGTTGGCCAATGAATTCGGTTTGGAAGTCGCTTATCAAGATGAACGATTGACAACTGCGCAAGCTGAAAAAGTATTGATTGATGGTGGAGTGCGTCGTAAAGATCGCAAAAAATCAATTGATAAATTGGCTGCTGTTTTGATTTTACAAAATTATTTGGATGCTCATGCATTAAAATTATAATTTTTGGTTTACTGATGAAAGCTTTAGTTTATTTGTAAGTATAAAAATACTGACAAGTATTCGTAGGATTTTCTGTCAGTAAAAGTTGTCTATTTATTTTATTATGAATAGCAGAAAATTCCTCTAATTAAGGATGAAGAAAAGGAAATAAAATGACTCATACACATGATCACGAACATGACCATAATCATGAACCTGACTATATTACTTTGGTTGATGAAAATGGAAACGAAAGCTTGTTCCAAATTTTGATTACCATTGATGGACAAGAAGAATTTGGCAAAAACTATGTTGTTTTACAACCTACTGAGTTTGAAGAAGATGAACAAGGTCTTATCGATGTTTTGGCTTACTCATTTACTGAGAATGCTGACGGTACTGAAGGTGATTTGCAACCAATCCCTGAAGATGCTGAAGATGAATGGGATATGATTGAAGAAGTCTTCAATAGCTTTATGGATGAACAAGAAGATTAAAATAAAAAGCTGTCATTAACTGACGGCTTTTATTTTTTTAAAAAGCTGGCTAAGGCTAGAGCACCAAGCATGGCTACGCAAACCAAGCCAATAGGAGGCCAAAACCAAACAATTGGAAGGGATATTCCTAATATGATGAAGATATTTCTGCGGGAAATACTATGTGTAAGCTCTTTGTATTCTTTATCTGGATTTTCTTTTAGAAGTTCATGATCCATGACATGAAATACAGCTGTCCAGAGAAAGACGATGACCAGATAGAAGAACTCAGGAAGAAATTCAGTTGCATGTTTTCCGACCCAACCAGTGGTGAAGGGGAAAAATGACATAATAAATAGCCAGAGTGTATTCAATAAGAATATTTGAGGAGTAATATTTTTAATATCACGATAAAGTTGATGATGATTATACCATACGGTCATAATCATAGAAAAGCTCAAAGCATAGGCTAAAAGTGGGATGGTTAATTCTGTCAGAGCAGGCCAGCCACTTTTATCAGGGGTTTTAAATTCTAAAACCATAATCGTTGCAATGATGGCAATAATAGCATCTGTAAAAGCCAAAAATCTTTCTTTTTCCATGGAATTATTTTATCATAAATGTTAAGATTTGCTTACGCTTTTTTCAAAAAACAATAAAAAAGTTGCTGACCAATCTGTCAGTAACTTTTTTATTTATTTTTTAAATTTACGCTTTAAACCATTTTTAGCGACATCTTTAATGACTTTGTTACGTAAGCCTGGTTCATAGTTATCATAAATTGTTCCGTCAAAATTAATAATTTGAGCATTATGATTTTTGTCATCAAAAATAAATTTACTAATCATTTGAGCTGTTTCTTCAGGAGATTTTACAAACGGACTATCCCCAACTTTTGCGCCATTCAAATCTGTTGCAACTGCACCAGGCATAACAGCAAAGATTTGTTTTTTAGATTTATCTTTTTTGAATTGATGACCAAAAGCAAAGGTCATGGCATTTTGTGCGGCTTTTGAAGTGATATAAGCAAGTGGCATCCAATATTCTTGAGAAACGGGTACGGTGATGTTAATAATTTTAGCGTTTTCTGTCAGTGAATGTGGAAGAAGTTCTTTAATCACAGCATGTGTTCCCAAAAAATTGGTCTTAATTGTTTCTTCTAAATCAGTTGTTGAATAATCAAAAGCTGATTTTTCCATATCAAGGTGCCCTTTATCTGAATGAATATTCCCAGAAATTCCAGCATTATTAATAAGTAAATCAATATCTGTCAGTGCTGACAGGCTCGTCAATTGATTTAAGTCATCTAAATCTACTTTGACAAATTCGGCAGTAATTCCTTCGGCTTTCAGTTTTTCAACAGCTTCTTGTCCACGTGCTTCATTACGGGCTCCGACCAAGACCTCATAGCCACGATGACCAAGGTTTTGAGCAAGTGCAAAACCAATTCCTTTATTTGCGCCAGTGATAAGTGTTTTCATGATTTTTCTCCTTTGAGTTTTAATTGTCGCCTTTAGACATTTGTTGCTGGTCAATTAGATTGGAATTTAAAAACCAGTGACGGTGCCAATCTCCAGATAAAGCGGTAAAGGGAACAGGTTGTTGACCTGTTTTTTCTACTTTTTCTAGTAAATAATTTCGTAAAATCCAAGTGTCTTCGAGTGTTCTTTGTTTAAGATTAAATATTTTTTCAAGTTTTACTTCGCTAATTTTTAAATCAGTAGCAACTTCAGATTTGCTAAGTCTTGTGAGTTCAAAATTTTTACGGAGTTCTTTTTTGGTATTATGCATTTGAAGGGGATTAAGTGACATTTTTCTTCTCTAATCTTTCATTTTGGGAAAATAATTAGTGAGCATTTGTTGAGAAAGTAGTTTGGTGTTTTCGTCACTATTTACTTTGCCCATTTGGTGAAGTTGTTTAGCAAAACCAGCGTCAATCCGGTCTAAGCCATTTTCAAGTCCGGCTAAAGTTTCACTAATTAAGTCTGAAAGTGCCATGTTATTGGGTACGTCAGTATTTGTATGGCTTTCGAGATTTGTTTCAGCAACTAATGGTGGAACTAATTCGATGACTTTTAAAGTCTTTTCAAAATATTTAGCTTGTTCTCGAAGCGCATCAGAGTAAAAATGAACCCCAGCTTTGGTCAAATTGTAAATAGGGTGTGCACCGTCAGCCAGATTTGATAATCCTGATGAAACATTAATGACTAGTCCGTTATTTGCGACAAGGATTTTCAAAAATGCTTGTGTCACAGCAATTGTTCCTAATAAATTAATATGAATTTCTTCTGTCAGTACTTCCAGAGAATTGTCAGCTTGTTCAAACAAATTAATCGCACGCATAATTCCGGCACAGTTCATAATGACATCAAGTTGAGGGAAATTTTCTTTGATGAATTTGACTAATTGGGGGAGGGAGTCTTTGTCAGCAACATCACTGACAAATCCTGTAAAAGTTGGATTTTCATTTAAAATTTGATTAAGACGTTTTTCATTTCGGGCGGTAATGATGACTTTATTTCCTAATTCGGAAAACTTTTTAGCAAAACCAAGTCCGATTCCGCTTGTACCACCTGTGATTAAAATCGTATGTCCTGTAAATGTCATGATTTCTCCTTTTTATGAGGTTATTTTTTTTAACTTTTATAACCAACAAAATGAATTATAAACCAGAAAGTTATATTTGTCAAGAATTATAACTTGTGTTACAATTAATTTATGAATACACGTGAAAAGATATTAGGAAAAACAGAAGAATTTATCTTAGAGAATGGAATAGAGAAACTCACCATTTCAAAAATTGCTAAGGAACTCAATATTAGTCAACCAGCTATTTATAAGCACTTTAAAAGTAAAGATGAACTTTTAACGATACTTGCCCTTCGTTGGCTCAATGGTCAGACACTTGTAAAAATATTTCCTTTTGACACAAGCAAGTATCAACATCAAAAAGAGATTGTTCATGATTGGCTCTGGTCAGTCGCCATTGCCAAATATGAAGCACATCGAAAAACTCCAGAAATGTTTGCCTTATACACAACCTACATTGGAGAAAATTTAGAATTGGGGCGTAAACATATTTTAGAAATGGTTGAGAGTCTAAAGACAGCTGCTAAATTTGAAAGTGAAGAGGAAGCTGCTGCATATATTCAAGCTTTTGTTTATTTTCATCACCCAAAAATTGCCCCACAGTGGGATGACCAATTTCAAAATCAATTTGAAAATCTCTGGACCTTGCTTGAACCGAATTTAAATGCCTTTTAAAGTTACTGACAGACTTTTTGGATTTCTGTCAGTAACTTTTGCGATACTGTCAGTAAAAAAACCTGTCAATTGACAGGTTTTTATTCTTTAATTCGGAAAACCATAGCAGTTCTAGGTTCAAGGATTAGATTTAAATGCTCTTTTGACCAACCAAAACTACTTCTTGGACCAAAACCACCAAATTTTTGGTCATCACTATCGAAGATAAGTTCTGGTTTTTCAGGAAATTGGAGTTGAAGCTCTTGTTCATAACTAGGATGGAAATTAAAGACGAAAAGAAGTTGCCCTTTTTTGTAAGCTAGTAATTTATCCGAATTTTTTATCCAAAGTTGTTGGACAGGTTCTGGGCTTTCTAAAAACTTGTAATGTCGCTCTAGATTAATCATCGCTTGGTCAAATGCCAATAAATATTGGAAACGCAAATCTTTATTATCAGCTAAAGACCATTGTCTTCTAGCATGTTGGAAATCATCATGATTTTCTTGACGCGGAAAATCAAGCCATTCGGGGTGGCCAAATTCATTACCCATGAAATTTAAATAACCCTCACCAGCCAAACTAAAAGTAATTAGGCGAATTAATTTATGAAGCGCTATAGCACGGTCAATTTTTAGAGATTGACTATTAAGGTCCATTTTCCAATAAATCTCTTCATCAGCTAACCACATCATAATCGTTTTATCACCAACTAAAGCTTGGTCATGACTTTCAGAATAACCAATATTTTTTTCACCAGGACGTCGCGTCGTTAATTCCCACCAAAGACTCAATAAGTCAAGACTATTATCCGTTTTTTCTTTCAATTGTTTAATCCAAAAATCAGGAATTCCCATTGATAAACGGTAATCGAAACCAATTCCACCACTTGAAATAGGTAGGGCCATTCCCGGCATGGCTGACATATCTTCAGCGATTGTTGTTGCTGATGGATTGAATAAATGTGTTAATTCATTTGCCAACATCAAATAAGTCACCGCTTCGATATCTGTATTGAGCGAAAAATATTTGCTGTAATCAGTAAAAGCAGTCCCTAAACCATGATCATGATAAAGCATTGAAGTCACACCGTCAAAACGAAAACCGTCAAAATGATAGGTATCCAACCAAAATTTAAGATTTGAAAGTAGAAAATGAATCACTTCATCTTTGCCATAATTAAAAAGTTTTGTCTTCCAAGCTGGATGATTTCCTCGTTCACCTTCATGAAAATACTGATTTTCTGTCCCATCAAAATAGTTGAGACCATCTTCGATATTTTTTACAGCATGTGAATGAACCACATCTAAAAGCACTCGCAAACCCATACCATGAGCTTGATCAATCAATTCCATCAAATCTTCTGGCTGACCAAAGCGACTAGAAATTGCAAAGAAATTGGAAACTTGATAACCAAAACTAGCATAGAGCGGATGTTCCATAATTGCCATCAGTTGAATAGTATTGTAACCAGCCTTTTTAATTCTTGGTAAGACATCGCGCGTGAATTCTTTATAAGAATTAATTTTATATTCTTCAGTTGAAATACCAATATGTGCTTCATAAATCAAAGGAGCTTCTTTTAACTGAGGGGCTTTATTCTTCCAATCATATTTTGGTTGAACAATCACTCCATCCAATTCATGGCGCTCATTGGGGACAGCAAACATAATATAAGAGGGAACACGATAAACTGTTTCACCAGAAGGTAAAAGCAGCTTAACCTTCACCTTAGAACCCACAGGTAGCATACCCGGAATTGAAATTTCCCAAGTCCCACCATAGGCCTGTTTCAACTCAAAATTGTTTTTCCAATTATTGAAATCTCCAACCAACCAAGCTCTTTTAGCATTTGGTGCCCATTCGCGAAAAGTCCAGTGTTTACTTTCTTGTTGAAAGCCAAAATACTTATAACCATTAGCAAAATCAACAAGCGAACCATCAGTTCCTAAAAGCCGTTTTTTTGTTCGAGCAAATTCAAAAAGCCGCAAAGACAAATCTTCTTTGAAAGGTTCCAAATAAGGGTCATAATCCAAAATATTTAGAGGCATAAGCTATTCTCCTTTTTACTGAAAATCATTTCTAGCACTATTTTATCACTTTTGCAAAGGTTTTCACAATGAAATTCCCATATAAAACAAAAAATATTTACTGACAGAGTGGGTCAGTAAATATTTTTATTCATCATTAAAACCAAACCAAGGGTCTTCCTCACCTTCGAGTGCTTCTTGACCAAAAGAAACTGTTTCTGGAATTTTGGGAGCATTAAAAAATTGCGAAGGAGTTGCTACATTTTCTGTCAGTAAATTTTTTTGGTCAGCAACTTTTTCGTCATTAAAAAGATGAGCTTCTAGGCTTTGAATATAATCATAAAACTCTGTCAGTAAATCATGATAAGCCTTTAATTCACTTGTTTTATTTAAATTTTTATAATTAGCCTGAAACTCTCCCCAACGTTCAGCAATGTGCTTACTTTTCATAAAATCATTATAATCCATATTTGTTCCTCGTTCCTTTCTCTTTATTATACATTATTATCCTTAATGCTTAAGCGGATAATATTTATTATTTAAAATAAGACTCAATTTAGAGGTGTAATGTAAAAATAATAAAACGAAAGTGAAACTTTCCCCTTTTAAAAAAGTATTATCTTTTTTTTTTTTGTTATAAAAGTCGATTTAGAATCAAATTTTTAATTTTTATCGGTCTTTTTTTATTAATCATTTAAATATTTATGAAATATTAAAAAAGGGGCTAATGGCTTTATGGAGCCATTATGTTGCAAAAAGGCTATGTTAGGAACAAACAAAAATATAAATAAAAGTAAGACAATAGAATTTAATGTACGAAATTTATTACACATTTGTATTGTATTATGCTATAATGTCCTAGAATCAGCAATTTTTATAAGAGGATGTAATTAATAAAATACATCGCTTACAAAACTGATTTAAAATCAAAAGGAGGACATTATGAAAAGTAGAAAAAAAGTTATTTCTATAATTTTAGGTTTAATGCTGCTTTTACAATATGTTATTACCCCAGTTGGAGCAATTGCAGGAGCAATAAATGAAGAAACAAATGATTCGGATATAACATTAAGTCAATTTAAAATAGATGAATCCGAAAGTAATGCTGATTTAATGACATTTGATTTAAGTCTCAAGATTAATCAGTCAATATTGAAAAGTAAAACAACTACTATTGAATTAGATAAATCAATTAAAATTAATGAACCAAATGAGGCTAACAGACAAAAGTCAACAGCATCTTATACTGCTGACGAAAATAGATTGACAATAGACCTTAATTCACTAAATACAAGCGAAGTGAAAGTCAATTTTTCAATCTCTAAAGAACTTTTGAAAAACTTTGAGCGATTAACAGCCAAATTAAATGATAGCCAAGTTGATGTATTGTTGCCAAAAACGAGTTCAACTTCAGAAACCCCAAGTCAGTCAACTTCCACTGTGACTCAAAATACTGTTACACCTGAAATCAAAGAAAAAGAAAGTAGTACGACTAAACATTCAGAGCAAGCTATAAAAACTGTGGAAAGTCAAGATATTCGTAAACTTCTAGAAGACTTAGGAATTTCACCAGCGACTATTATCGACTCAGCTAAGGTCATATATCTTGATAAAGAAGGAAAACCTTATCCAGATCAAACAGATGTTCCGATAGATGCAGAAGTTCAAATCGATTATACCTGGAGTATTCCAGAAGATATTTTACCATTGAAATCAGGAGATTACTTTGATTTTAAACTTCCTGATGGTGTAACGATTGAGCAAGCGACATCGTCACTGGGAGATTATGGAACCTATACAATTAATGCAGATGGAACCGTTCGTTTCGTCTTCAATGAAAAAGTTGAAACCTATCATGATATTAAGGGTACCTTTCATTATGATGCACATTTCGATAAGACAATTGTTCCAGGAGAAGTTGTAGTTGATACACCAACGGAGTAAAATTTTCCCCCTTCAGAAATTCATGTTCGGCCAACCTATGACCAAGCAATTGATAAATCAGGACATTTCGATAAAACTCCAAATCCTAGTAAAGTTATTTGGGAAATAAATATTAACCGTCCATTAAATACAATGGAAAATGCTACACTTACCGATCCAATGCCAGAAGGAACAACTTATGAATCCGTCGAAATTTACCCTGAGACAGTTGGAAAAAATGGAGAAATCATTTCCATTGATAAAGAACATCCTTTAGTAAAAGGTACAGATTATACTGTTGATTCAAATGGAAAAATTACTTTTATTGGTAAATATGCTACCACCGATCAAGCATTCAATGTTGTCTATACAACAACTATCGATGAAAGTAGTTTTCCGGAAAAAGAGGGAGCTGTAAGCTTTAAAAATACAGCGACATTAAATGATGGAAAAACAGATACCAATGCAAGTGCCTCTGTTACTGCGCAATATAAAGGGCCAATTAAAAAAAATGGACCATTTACAACAGGGAACGATCAAATTTATAATTGGAATATAGAATACAATTATAATGAAAAAAATCATAAAGCAGGGTCATTTATTGAAGATACCATGAGTGATGCCATCGAGCTGGTGAACGGAAGTGTTAAACTTTATAAAATTACTTTTGATAGTAACGGAAAAGAAATTAAAGGTGCTCAATTAAAAGAAGGGGAAGATTATAAACTTGTACAAGACCCTGATAATCCTCAAAAATTTAAAATTGAGTTTATTACTGATATCGATTATGCAGTAAAAGTTGAATATCAAACGAAGGTTAAAGATATCGTAGATGGAAATGTTACCATTGATAACTCAGTAACAACTGATACGGGAGATAACAGCGAGTCAGGTGGTAATGCAACTCAACAAGGAATCGTTAAAAATATTGATGGAGATATTGATTACGAGAATAGAGAAATTCCATGGAAAATAGATATTAATAGTGCAGGCTATTGGATGGAAAACTGGTCACTTGAAGACAAAATGTCTGAAGGATTGACTTTCCTTGAAAATACTTTCCAAATTATTGATAAAACTGCTGGAAATAAAGTACTCTCCCCAACAGAATATACACTGATAAAAACAACAGCAGGCTTTTCAGTTTCCTTTAATTCCCCACTTAAGGAGGGGACAGATCATAAATATCAAATTAAATACAAAACAAAATTTGATACTAGTGTGATTGATAATGGGTCTGGTCATGAAGGAGATATCAAATTTGTAAATGATGCTTCAATGACTTGGAAGGATAAAAATGGAGGAGATCATACTAATAATGATCATAAAGAATTTAAACCAATACCTCCGTTCCAATATAATGGACAAAAATCTGGTTCATATAATGCAACCAGCAAAAAAATTACATGGACAATTGCAGCAAATTTCAATCAACAAGAATTAAGCAATGCCTCAATAACTGATCCAATCTCTGATGATCAAAACTATGTTTCTGGAAGTGCTAAAATATATGAAGCTACGATTAATAAAAATGGTACTTATACTTTAGGTGCTGAAGTTACTTCAGATATGGGAATAAAAATAGTAGAAAGCAAAGGAAGTGTTAAGGTAGAACTACCAGATGGAAGCACAAAAGCCTATGTTCTAATATTTGAAACAAGTCTAGAAGGTAATCTCATCAATCAGAAGGAGTACAAAAACAAAGCGACATTTACAAATAAGGACATTTCACATGATTTAAGTGCTAGTGTTACTCCAGCACATCAAGGAGAATTCGTAACGAAAGATGGTTCACAGTCAAGTACAGATTCTAATTATGTAAATTGGAAACTTACAGTAAACGCCTCGCAATCTACCTTAAAAAATGTTGAAGTTACCGATAATCCTTCCTCAAATCAGTATATTGTAGCAAAAGATATTCTTATTTATGGAACAAGTATTGATGCTTCTGGTAATATTACTGAGAACAAAAATATTATTCTTGAACAAGGCAAAGATTATTCTGTTGATATCCAAACTGATAATTCTACAGGGGCTCAAACAGTTAAAATTAAATTTTTATAAGAAATTAACACAGCATATGTTGTAGAATATCGTGCATTAATTACTTCTGACAAAGCTAATGATGTGGTAACTAATCAAGCCCATATTACTGGAGACAACGAGAAAACAATAGAACAAGATGTTGAAAAAGATGTACCCGTAACTAATCATAACGGAAGTGCAAACGGATCAAAAGGTTCAGTTACTTTGGAAAAAGTGCTCCCGGCAAAGCAAAACTTGCGGGAGCTCATCTTCAACTTTGGTCTATCGGTACAGATGGCAAAAAAGATAAATTAATTCGTGAAGGAGATACCGACAAAAATGGTGATTTAAAACTTGGGAATTTGCGTGTTACTGATTATCTTCTTATTGAAACTAAGGCCCCAACAGGGTATACACTTGATGAAGAACTAGTCAAAGGTAAGAAAATAACAGTTTCAAAAGACGGAGAAGTTTCTAATTTCCCAATTCAAGACGTTGAAAATGAACCAACGAAAGTAATCTTGAAAAAAGTAGGACTGACCATTGAAAATGGTAAAGAGGTAAAAAATCCACTTCAAGGTGCAGAATTTAAAGTGCTAGACAGCAACGGTCAAGTTGTTTCAGGTTACGAAAAACTTACTTCTGACAGTTCTGGAAATGTAACGATTGAAAAACTAACACCTGGTAAATATTCACTTGTTGAAACCAAAGCCCCAGCGGGTTATATTTTGGACCCAACCCCAATTGACTTTGAGCTTAAAGCCAATGAAGAAGGAATCATCCCAGATATCAACTTGGAAAAAGTTAACTATCAGGGTTCAGCACAACTCATTAAACATAACAGTAATGGTCAAGCTTTATCAGGTGCGATTTTCAAAGTTATTGATAAAGATGGTAATACAATCCAAACTAATTTAAGCTCTGATAAAGATGGTAAAGTTACGGCTACTGGTTTAGCGCCGGGAGATTATTCCTTTGTTGAAACCAAAGCTCCAACAGGATATATTTTAAATACAATACCAGTTCATTTTACAATTTCAGCTGAAGAAGAAGGCCAGCCACAAATGGTTATTGCCTCGGATAATTTTATCAATTATCAAGGTTCAGCCGAATTAATTAAGCAAGATAACGAAAGTCAGCCACTTTCTGGTGCAGTTTTTAAAATTGTTGATAAAGCTGGCAAGACAATCCAAACTAATTTAACTTCTGGTAAAGATGGTAAAGTGGTAGTTGATGGATTAGCCCCCGGAGAATATTCCTTTGTTGAAACCAAAGCTCCAACAGGATATATTCTAAATACAATACCAGTTCATTTTACAATTTTAGCTGAAGAAGAAGGTCAGCCTAGTCTAATAATTGCTTCGGATAATTTCGTTAACTATCAAGGTTCAGCTGAATTAATTAAGCATGATAGTAAAGGTCAAGCTCTAGAAGGAGCAGTCTTTAAAGTTATTGATGCGGATGGCAAAGCAGTCAAAGAAGGCCTGACTTCCGACAAAGATGGTAAAGTAAGTATTGATGATTTAGCCCCCGGAGAATATTCCTTTGTTGAAACCAAAGCTCCAACAGGTTATATTTTAAATACTATTCCTACCCCTTTTACAATCTTAGCTGAGAGTGAAGGTCAACCTCAACTGGTTGTCGCTTCAGACAATTTCGTTAACTATCAAGGTTCAGCGGAACTGATTAAACATGATAGTAAAGGTCAAGCTCTAGAAGGAGCAATCTTTAAAGTTATTGATGCGGATGGCAAAACAGTCAAAGAAGGCCTGACTTCCGACAAAGATGGTAAAGTAAGTATTGATGGCCTATCACCGGGAGATTATTCTTTCGTCGAAACACGAGCACCAAGTGGTTATATTTTGAACACTACTCCTGCTAATTTCACCATTTCAAGTGAAGAAGAAGGTGAACAAAAAGTAGTTATTGCTTCAGATAATTTCATTAATTACCAAGGTTCTGCTGAGTTAATCAAGCATGACAGCAAAGGAAACTCTTTATCAGGTGCTGTTTTCAGGGTTATTGATGCTGACGGACAAACAGTCAAAGAAAATTTGGTTTCCGATAAAGAAGGTAAAGTTTTAATCAAAGACCTCGTACCAGGAAAATATTCCTTTGTTGAAACACAAGCACCAACTGGATATATTTTGAATACTTCTCAAGTTGATTTTACGATTTCAGGCAAAGAAGAAGGTCAACCCCATGTAGTTATTGCTTCAGATAATTTCATTAACTATCAAGGTTCTGCTAAATTAATTAAGGTCGATGAAAATGGTAAGACATTGTCGGGTGCGATTTTCAATGTTATTAATTCCGATACTCATGAAGTAGCTATTGAGGGAATAAAATCAGATGCGAATGGAGTAATTAAGGCAGATAATTTAAAACCAGGGAAATACAGTTTTGTTGAGACTAAGGCGCCAACTGGCTATCAGTTGAGTCAGGAAACGAAAACTTTTGAAATTACAGCAAAAGCGGAAAATCAACCTCAAGTAGTTAATAGTGGAAAGTTCATTAACAAAAAACTTCCATTGAACCCTAAAAAATCAGAATTACCTAAGACGGGAGAGCAACACAATACCTTAATCTCTTTAGTTGGTCTAATAATGATGATTTCTGCTTTACTTGTACTTTTTAAAAGACAAAAATCATAAAAATAAATAAAAAAACATGGCACTCGCCATGTTTTTTTATTTTCAGAAAGAGTTGCTGAACGATTATTTAATATGTTTTTATGACTATGGAAAACTAGTTATAAAATTAAACTTTTAATTGTCGAAAACTAAGAAAAAATAGAAAAAAAGAGGTTAATTTGATTTTTTGTAATTTCTTCTTAATATTTTTTGTTTTTTTGAAATTTAAAATGGAAGTTGCAGGCCCAAATAATGATTAATGCAGATTTATCGAATACTCCATATCTTCAATTTATCAATATTCTTAGGCCTATAATGAAACGGTAATATATAAATTACATCGATAGCGTTAACAGTTCGACTGCTCTAGTAAAGAGCGAATAAGCTCACTTTTAATGACATAGTTGCTTTAGTTACCTAATATTAAAAAAAGTAAAATAAAAAATCACTGCTTTAGAGGGCGGTGATGTTTTATTTTAAGCATTCTTTGTATTTTATAATCATGTCGTTCCGAAAAATACTAATTTTTCGGAGACTAGCAATAGAAAAAGCCCGAAATGCTCAATAATAAGTATAAAATATTGCGAAATAAAGTTCAAAAAAGGCTCTATATATAGTTAAATAAATTGGTTAAGGAGAGGCTATAAAATAAGGATAGTAATTTTAAAAAGAGAGAATTAAAGAACAAGAATTAAAGAAAACACTAAAAAATTAAGTAGTCAATGAGAGACATTTTCTTCTATTTGAATAGAATTTGTTACTCTAGCCAATTTTTCATCATACAAAAAAAGAGAAATTCAATTACAGCATATTGATTATGACTTTAGAATAATTTAGCAGTGACTTATCTTTCTTTAATAAGAAGAAGATAGAATCCTAGAATTAATGAATGATTTTTTCAATCTATCACTTCGGAGCAAAATAGAAATTAAATAAATTTGTCAAGAATGGAAATAAAATGATTGAAAAGAAGAATTCAGTTTCAAATATCATAGGTAAAGTCAGTTTAGTATTAGTGCTTGTCTTTAGCTTACTCTATTGTAGTAAAAGTATCTATGCCTCATCTTCTAACTTTAATGTAAGCCCAGAAATACCTGAGAATCAAGTGGATAAAAATTTGGGATATTTTAATTTAGTAATGAGTCCAGAATCTCAGCAAACATTATCTTTTAAGGTAAATAATGCGACTTCTAAGTCCATAACGGTAGAGATGGCATTTGCCCACTCGACCACAAATGGAAATGGACTTGCTATTTATGATTCATCTAAAGCAACAAAGGATAGTTCTCTAAAATATAATATTGAAGACTTTGTTGATATTCCTAAAAAAGAAGTAACGATTGCCGCACACGCTCAGGTAATAATGACTGCAAAGGTTAGCATGCCTAAAGGAATGGATACCGGTATTTTGGCAGGAGGTTTTTCCTTTAAGGAAAAAGAGGGAAATCAAGAATCAAGTTCATCAAAGGGTGTTTCCATCAAGAATGAATATCGATATGTGATTGCTCTTGTGACTCAACAAAATACCCAGAAAGTTTCTCCTCAACTTAGGCTTAATGAAGTCAAAGCTACACAAGTGAATTCGAGAAATGTATTTGCGGCAAACCTACAAAACATTTCCCCAACTTATCTTCAAGATATGAACGCGACAGCGACCGTCAAAGGAGTAACTAATTCAGAATTGAAATATAGCTTTGAAAATTCTGATATGAAAATGGCTCCGAACTCTAATTTTGATTTTGCGATTCCAGTTTCCATCAAAGGTAACATTGGCGATCAATCTTCTAAAGCACTAGAAGCTGGTAAATATCATCTTTCGATGACAGTTTATGGTGTGAAAAGTGCCACGGGAGCTTATGAGACAACTGTTAATGGTAAAAGTGTAAATTACGAATATAAATGGACTTTTGAAAAGGACTTTGAAATTGCAGGAGAAAAGGCCCAAAAACTCAATAATAGTGACCCAACGGTCCATTATAAAGAACCTATTAATTGGCTAATGATTATTGGTATTGCACTTATTCTAATTATTCTGCTATTGATATTCTTAATCTTTAGCTCCCGACGTAAAAAAGAGAATCATCAAAAATAGTGACAGTTAAAGTCAGTAAGAAAGGAAGAGAAAACTTTGAATAAAAGAAAAAAAACTTTGTTTATCTCTATGGGGCTCTTGATAGTGATTGCTTCTTATCCCCTCTCTGTTTCTGCTCAAGAAGAAAAGAATACTACGACGCGGGCAACAGTCGGCTTTACTGGTAGTTTGCCTTCTAAGGAGAAACCAGAAGTTGTCAATCCTCAAAATCCATCTACAGGCTCTGGAAATAAAGAACTTCCAAAAACAGGAGATAAAAAATCAGTTCCTATGGAATGGACTGGGATTGGCTTACTTAACCTTATTATTGGACTTGTTTATTTAAAAAGACGTAAATAAGTTCAATTAAACTTAACTCGATAATTAAAATAATTTAATTATATATATTTAACAACTCAAAGGAGAAACTAACATGAAAAAAGCAATTACTTTTTCAGCGGCAACTCTTGCCCTTCTTGTAGCCGGAGCTTCAGGAGCTTCAGCAGTATCAGCAGCATCAGTTAAAGCAGAACAATGGAATTCAACAGGAACGATCGGATTCACAGCCAATACAACAACACCACCAGATATCACTAACCCAGAAGTTCCTGGAGGAACTGGCCCTGGAGGTACACCAGGAGAACTTGCGATTGACTATGCTTCTGACTTAGCTTTTGGTAAACACGAAATTTCGGCTAAATCAGAAACTTACTTTGCGGATGCTGACACAACTGCCTTTAACGGTACACCTGTTGGAGCATTTGTTGAAATGCACGACCTTCGTGGTTTGGGAAGCGGAGATAAGAATGGGACACAATTAAATGTGACTCAATTGAAGCAATTTAACAATGGCAGTGCCGACCTTAAAGGAGCTACTTTGAGCTTCTCAGCAGGTACAGCTGCTAATGCTGGTGGAGGGGCTTATACTCCAACTGCTGAGGCTGGCTTCACATTGGATCCTGGTACTGCACAAAATGTAATGTCAATAGATGGTACCACAGGTACATATTTGACAAGCTATGGTAAAGCAGCAGACTATAAAGGGAATACTGCTGGAGGACCTATTTCTCTAAGCGTTCCTTCAGGATCAGCCTTAGCAGGGGACTTTTCTACAACTCTCCAATGGGATTTGATAACTGCGCCTTAATCTAGGAATAAAAAAGTTGTCTCTTCCAAAGTGAAGAAACAGCTTTTTTATCATTTTAAATAAGGTGGTTAACGAAAGTGAAAACAACAATGGGAAAAATAAAAAACTTACTTAAAAAATCTACAAATATTGGCGCAAGTGCCCTACTTTTGGTAAGTACCTTGTTGCCAATTTTAGCCCTACATGGAGAGACAACAGTGTCAGCAGCTAATGCGACGACTACTTTAAACCCTGGGGGAACCGTCGATACGGGAAATCATACGTGGACACTTGGCGACTTTCAGACACCTGGTAATTTTACACCTGTGGGAAAAAATACGAGTGGAGCAAGCTGGTCATCTATATCAACCTATGATTTTGGAACTAATCAGAGAGATACAGGTTCATGGCTCCCTTTTAATGGGGCAGTGGATATGACTCAACCGATCTCACTTGGTGGAAGTACTTATGCAAGCGCTGGTTGGTTTGGCACTGGTTCTGGTAGTCAATTGGGGGATGCAAATGGAGTTTTACTTACAAATTTGTCTTCTTCTCAACTTTCTGGTGGTTCAACTGGGGGGAATTTAGGGGTAGGTAATCTCGGTTCGGGAACTTATTTCATTGGAAATAACTACTCATATCGAAAGACTTCCATTCTTTTAGGAAGTGATTATAATACGGCAACCGTTATTGCTCAGGGTGATGGTGCGGGCAAAAAGGTTCTTAATGCTAGTTCTGATTATACTGCAAAGAATAATTCTTCCAATGCCTTTGAAATGTATTGGACTAACCCTGTTTTAAATTCGGACGGAACAGTTACCGGAACGATGAAATACACTTCTCGAAATTCAAACACTGATTATGTTGCTTCTGCAAAACTGACCGTTCAAAAAAGTATGTCAATTGGATTTATGGCTGCAACCGGCGGGAACTACTCACAAATGACTGTTACAATTGGTTTAGTTGGTGCTGGAAAAGGAGTGCAACCAGTTAATGTTAACTATCTTAATAGTGCAACTGGTGGTCAGTTAGCTCCCAAAGGTAGTGCGTGGGAAAATTCTACAATCACTGCCAATGTAGGTGATAAGATTGGGGTGGTGCCTCAAGGTAATACGACAAATACCTCAGATAACTATGATTATTTTGCACCAGTAGCGCCAACAGGCTATACCTTTAAGTCAATTTCTTCGGCAGTTACTGTTCAAAATTTCCCTAGTGGAACGGCAAATCCTAACCAGATTAATTTTTCTTACACTCCTTTAGCGCAAACGGGTGGATTTACTTTTAATTATGATCCAACGGCTCAACGAACCCCTGCTGTTCCATCAAAACTGTCAGTATCAGGGGTTACAGACCAACTCTTTTCAGCTTCTTCCCTCAATGTTCAAAAGAATTTAACGGATAAAGTACCTGCTGGTTACTATATTTCTAAGATTACTTCGGCGAGTGGTAAAGCAACGTCAGGAGCGACAACGGATGCAACGATTACAGCCTTTTTCGCCTTAAATCCAAGTTTTGATACAACGACCGCTAATAATCAATATCAGGTAACCTTGGCTCCTACTAATCAGTTGGGACAAGTAAGTTTTGATTATAATAACAGCGTTCCAACCAATCCTCCAGCATTACCTGATACTATTCAATTATCAGGTTTAACTGGTTCTGATTTGAGTTTTGTTATGCCAACTCTTGAACCAGGTTACGTTGTCAATGAAGTATTAGGGCCTGATAACAAAACTTATTCCTCTGTTACTGAAGCCTTAAAGGCAAATGACCACTTTACTACTGGTTCGAATAATTTTAAAGTGACCATTGCGGCAGAGAAGCAAACGGGAACAATAAGCTATAATTGGGCTTCAAATGTTCCCGGACAAAATGGGGTAGCAGGTGAGCTTCAGGCTACTTTGCCTTCTTCATCTAGTATTTGGGGCTATGGTGGAGAGCAGCTTAGTTTTACACCAAATATTCCTAAGGGGTACGCTATTGATAAAGTAGTCGCACCAGATGGGAAAACCTATGTAGATGGTAGTATTCAAGGAATGACAGCTCTTGAAGCAGCACAAGCAGCAAACCCTAGATTTATTGTTGGAGCAAATAACTTTGCGATAACTTTAAGAGCTCTATCAAAAGATATCACATTACAGGTAAACATTGATCAAAGTTCAGGTAATGGAGCTCCAACGGCACCTCAACCCTATACTATTGCTACAGTATTGACAGGAGCTCCTATTGATGCAACTTCAATTGATAAAGCACAAAACTGGTTAAATGATTGGATTACCAATAATGCTTCAGGTTGGTCTATCAAAGATTTTTTGAGTCCTTATCAAGTAAACTATGGTAGCTTGAAAGATGCCGTAGCGGGAGCGGGTGGAGTTGCATTTTCTGAAGTCAATATTTATCAAGCTAACCTAGTTTATAATGGTAAAATTGGCTTTAGTTCTGTTCCAACAAAAATTGATTTTGGTGAAAATACGATTTCTTCAGTAGAAAAGAGTTATCAAGGTGTGTTGGATAATTCAGTTGTAGTGTCAGATACTAGAGCAAGTAGTTTGGCAACGCCATGGACAGTCAGTGTAGCTCAAACTTCACCAATTCAAGAAGTGATGAGTGATACTGGAGCTCCAGTAATGGGTGGAATTTCATTCATGAATTATCTTTCATATGATGGTCAAGTACTCACTAGTAATCCACAAATAATTCATTCTACGACTTCAGGTAAAACTGGAGATACAGTAGTTATAGACGGAAAATCGCCAAGTCTCTTTACGTTAAGGGTTCCTATCGGTTTCCAAAAAGCGGATGCTAATTTTAAAGGAACGCTATCTTGGACGCTGACAAGTGCTCCATAAGAAAAGGTGATTATCAATAAATGAATCTGAGAAATTTTTGACTAATTTAATTGATAATACAATGAGGTAAATATTCGGGAGATAATTAAGGAAAGAGTACACGACTAATGGTGTATTGATGGATAAGAAAATGGAAAATATATTTTATCAACGTTTGAGAGCATTAACTCATAATTCTGGTAAATCATTTAATCAGATTGAGAGAGACTTAGGCTACACTAGGAATGCTCTTGCGAATTATAAAAATGGAGGGATGCCTTCTGGTGTAAGATTAATGGAGCTGGCAGACTATTTTAAAGTTCTACCAGAGTATTTGATTGGGAAAATTCCTTTTAAAGACGTAGAGAATATTGAGACTACATTTACGTCTCTGAACAATACACAAAAAATGGAAATGTACCTTCTGAGCCAGAAATGGGTATTATCCCGAGTAAAAGATGATTCATATTGAGTTGTTTAATAAGTTAAATAAAAAAACACTGCCAGACTTTTTATTTGTTTGGTAGTGTTTTTTATATTACTTTAGTGAATTATGGTAGGGTTTACAATTAGAACTCTATCTTAAAGACTTTCTGTATCCAGCGGCGATGGCTTTTACAAAAATAACTCAGCCATAAAAGGTTGAGTTATTTTGAATAATGCCGAGTGCAGGATTGTTTAGATAGTTTTCAAAGTTAAATACAGGCTCTATAAAGCTCTCAAAGTGTTCACTATAGAAAAGCTCTTAAAGTGAAAAATAAAATGGGGCAAATTGGGGGCATTTCAAGTTAAGAGTATTCAAATATGTAACTAAAAAAACATTATTTTTTTGAATTAGTGTTTTTCTATTTGCATATTTTTTCGAGATTTTCTGTTTTGATTATTATATAATTATATTTACATTTATATTTATAGTTATTGAGTTAAGTTAATGGGAGATACAATGAAATTATATATAGTTGGTAATGGCTTTGATTTATCACACAATCTGAAAACATCATATACAGAGTTTAGATTATATTTATTGGAACATAGGGATGAAGTATATACAGATGAAGATTTAATAATATCAAAAGGAGATATTTTACGAAATTTTGAAAGATATTGTCAACCAAATGATTTATGGAGCGATTTTGAAGAACAGACTGAGAAAATAATATCAGAAATATCAGAGGGGAAAATTATAATCTTTGAAGAAGAATGGAGCTGCAAATTAGATATTGGAGGTGAGAGGCATAAATTTATTGATTGTTTTAAAAAGTTTAAAAAAAAACAAGATAGTACATTCGATACTGAAATATATCATAATGAAATTCAAGAGTATGCCTTAAAGTATTTTAACAATAAGGTAAGGGAACTATATATATGGGTTCCATATTTATATATTAGTTTTCAAGAATGGATACAAACGATTATTTTAAAAAATACGAAAAATATCTATGAAATAGATGAAGATTCGTCTGTAATTTCCTTTAACTATACAAATACTATGGAAGATGTTTATCAACAAAAAGATGTACTACATTTACATGGTTCTGTAAAAAATCTAGAAGATGTAGTATTAGGATTTCATTCGCCAGAAATAGACGACAAATTACCAGGTTTAGAAACAAGTTTTACGAAGGAATTTAAGGAAACACAAAGAATGTTTGCAGAACAGGGTTCTAGAAAGCTTAATTCTAATAAGTTTTATGATGAAAATATAGGAAGATTTTATAAACCAGTAAATCTTTTAAAAGACTCAATTGAGTCTTTTGTTAAAAATAAAAATATTCATGAAGTAATAATCTTAGGTCATTCATATAATAAGATAGACTGGGTTTATTTTAAAGAACTAGTCAGATGCGCCCCTGAAGCAAAATATTTATTTAGCTATTATTCCCAAAATGATAAAGAAAACATAAATAAAATTATATTGGAGAATAAATTTGATATTGATTGCGAAAAAATACATGTAGATAACTTTAAAATTAAAAAAGATTAGCAAAAATTTAGGAGTTTTATATGATTATATTTATAATAGTTTTACTAGTAATTGTAGTAGTTTTTATTTTAATGGTAATGGGTGGTCTTGAAAGTTACGACCCAAAATCAGATAATAAAGGATTCGTGAGCAACAATAATTCATATTCAACAACTAAAGATGAACTTCAAAAAAACAAAAAAATTGAATTTGAACAAAAATATCCAAAAATAAAGTGGCGAGTAATTAGATATGAAACAAATTATTTTGATTATGAAGAAAGAGATTTTGATAATGAGTATGAAGCGAGGGATTTAGAAAGATACTTAATATCTGGTATGAGAGATACAAAAGATTATTTTAAACCTGCTAGAGTAGAAGTGAAAATAGTTCAAAGAATCGGAAATGAAAATAGTTCATATATTTATTATAAATAAAGAACTTGTAGGAAATCTTACAAGTTTTTTTAATAGGCTAGATTTTGTTGGTCTGAAAGTTGCTGAAATTCTTTAACTGCTTCATCATATAAATCATAAGATAAATTATATAATTCAAGAAAATCATATACTTTGATTGAATTTAATACATCAAAGCCAGAAATATAATGAATAGCACATTCTCTTAGATTTCCTTCAAAACATGGAGTAATCTCTTCAATATTTTCATCATTCATTTCTATTTCTCTTAGAATAGTGATAGATTCTTCAAAAGGGCAACCAGCTATTTCAATAAAATTTGAAAAATAAGATGCATTACCACCTTGTTCTTTGTATATTTCCCACAAAAGAATAATTGCTTCTTTATTTGCTCTCTTTTCTTCACAACTTAAAATATCATTATCGCAATGGCGTAGTTTATCACCATACTTGGCATGTATCAATTCATGAGCAAGAATAAAAGGGGTCACGCTTGAAGGGTCATAAACTCCAATAAATTTTTCACAGTTTATAATAGCAAACTGTTCTAATTTTGTCGGTGCCATGACAATTCCTAATCTTTCAATATTAAGTAAGATTAGTTCGATAAGTTCATCTTTATTCATAAATTAGTCTTTCAAGCGATCTCCAAAAATTTCCTTGATTTTATTTTTATCATGTTCAGAAATTGGTTTACCGCCAAAAGAAAGCCATTCGTCCCAGTTGATACCGTCATCAGAAGTTAATTCTTCAAGGTCAACTGGTTCTTTTTTGGGTTCTTTTAAATCTGTATTGCCCAAAAGATAATCAGAGCTTACGCCAAAATATTCGGCTAATTTAGATAATTTATCACTACTTGGTTTAACTTTTTTATAGTGATACATAGAATTTTTTGAATATCCTAGTTCAGATTCAATTTCATTGAAAGATTTTTTCTTTTCTTTAGCAAGCAATTTCAAGCGTTCGTAGAACATATTTGTATCATCTCCAAAAAAAATCGAAAAAAATGCATTTAATAGTTGACATTTTTAACGTAATAGGTTAAAATCATTTATGTAGTTAACGTAGAACGTTAAAAACTACAAGAAAAATAAGCGGAAGCGCGCTTTGGCAACTCCCACAGAAATGTTATATAAATAACGTAGCAATTATTATTATAGCATTTCAGAAGGAGATTTTCAATGCAAGCAGAAAGCTTAAAACTAACTTCGAAATAACAGCGTGCCTGACCTTGGGGAGATACATACCGCAGAGCAGGAGGATTTTCAGTAGGGGCGCTATATAAATCAAAGACCAAAGCGAGAGGAAGAGGGTTCTGGTCTAAAGGGTTACTGCCTGCGTAAAGACAATAACAAATTATTGAAAATATAAATTATAAAAAATCGTCCGAAATGACAAAAACTAGTCGTTTAAACTGTTAGAAATGGCAGTTTTTTATTTTAGAAAAATAATGGTTTTAGTAAAAATCTATCTTATGAAATAAGTATCTATCAGATGTGTTGAGACTATCTGCCAGACTTAATTTGAGGATAGATTTTTTTATGGGAATATAGCTTAATAGGCTAGAGTAATCACTTTTATAAGTGTTGATATTGGTTCGATTCCAGTTGTTCCCTTATAAAAAGAATGGAGTTTTTTTATGGAAAGTTTTTCAGAACGTTTGATTCATTTAAGACACAGTCACAATTTAACACAAAAAGAAGTAAGTGATGCTAGGGCTCGTGCGCTCAAATTATAATCGCTACGAAAGAGGAGCAAGGACACCTAGTAATAAAACTATAGTAATGTTTGCTAATTTCTTTAAAGTTTCTCCTATGTATATGTTAGGTATTAGTCATCTTATGAATGGAGAGGAATTTTTATTAGATACTTTAGAAAATATAGAGTTGCATGATGACCCTAAAGGGTTTAATGCAAAATATTCTTTAGAAGAATATAGAAAAAAATTCACAGCGTAATAGATATGTTACTAAAAAAAGTGAATCAAGAGACAATGTTAATTAACTTTAACAAGCCAAAAAGTTTGTGATATAATGAACTTAAATTAGAGTAAAGATAGGAATGTATTTATGAATAAGAATTTGAACCCTTTAAATTGGACTAAAAAAGAGCAAATTATTGGTGGAGCAGTTGCGATTGTTTTAATCGGTGGTGTTACTACTGGAATAGTTAATCATGCAAATCATCAAGCAAAAGAAAGAAAAATCGAAGCTTTAAAAAATAAAAAAATTAAACTTTGTAAGGCTAGAGCCGAAAAAGCAAGAAAACTTGAAAAAATTAATGAAGCAGACAGTAAGAAATTACTTGATATTGCTGAAAAAACTCCTACCGACAAAAACATTAAACTAGCTGAAGATTCAATTCTTAAAGTAAAAAATGCTGAAGTAAAAAAAGCGTTTGATAATCAAGTAGTTGGTATTAAAAATCGTGTGAAGTTAGAAAATGAAGCAAAGACAGCCGTTAGTAACTATCAAAAAGACGCTATGAATCAAGATAAATCTAAAACAGCTCAACAATCTGTAAATAAGCTCAGTAGCTCTTATTCAAAAGGTTTGAAAGACAGTTTGAATAAACAACTTGCGACTTCTAAAAAATAAGCAGATGATGCTACAAAGGCATAACAAGCTAAGATTGCAAGTTATTCAAAAACGAAGATAACCAATACCAATAAAGAACAATCAGATTCAACTGGAAATACAACTAGTAATAGTAACAATGCTAATACAGGTACTGATTCACAAAGCACAGTAGATAATGATATTGCTAGTGGTTCTAATTCTTACGGTGGAGGAAGTCAAAATAACTATTCACAAGGTGGTTCAAATACTTCTCAAAATAACTCTAATTCGGGTTCAAGTAATCTATGTCAAGGTAATAACGGACAAAGCAATTCTAATACAAACACAGATACAGGCGGTAATGGCTCGAATACAAATAATAATTGGTCAAATGGTGGCAATAACAATAATAATTAGCCACAAACACGATATGTTGGTTGGGTATCAGTTGACGGAGTGAGAAGATATTCTCAAACTTTCAATACTTTAGGTGAAGCTCAAAGCTATGTAGATGCTACGGTAAATTCAGCTGAAGTTATTAATTTAGGATTTGAACATAGTATAAGATATGGTGTTGAGCCTGCATAAAATATTTTATTTATTTAAAAAAATCACTTTCTTAAATGAGAGTGATTTTTTATTTAAGCGAACGAATTAGTATGGTTGAATGGGGTTCAAGTCCCTACGTTCGCATAAATTGACCGAGATGTCATTAAACTAATAAAGAAAGGTGGAAATATGATTAAAATTCCAATTAATGCAACGAAACTCTTGGGTTCAAAAGTTACTGTCGATAAGACCATTGAACCAGTCGCAAAAACATCTACTGAATCAGGATATACAAAATATCGAGCTACAAGTCCGTTACAACCGCAAGGTTTTGAATTGCGTGTACCAAATGGTAAAGGGGCTAAACCTACTCGCCGTCAAGAAGTTGTTTTGACAGATGTCACGGTTGCTTATGTTCGTAATCGCACACCAAAGGGCAAATATTCACAAGAATATGTTGTTTATGCTGAAGCGCTCAAATTAGCGTAATTATAGGGGGAATTAAAATGTCGTTAAAATTAAGTAAAGTTTTTGAAAAAGAAAACAAGTTGACTGAAGAAATCGGTGATTTTGACAAAGCATTAGGGAAAGTTCTGTTCTTGCATGCTGAACCAGTAATGGTCTTTGAGGACGGAGAACCAAATGAAGAAACTGGTGAAATTAAACGTTATCCAACGGATAAAATAGATTATTATGAGGTCAACGTTTATTCTGATGCACAAGACAAGCAAATTGTAGTAAAAATGCCTGCTGAAGCTGATTTTTCAGGACTTGAATATGAAGATGAAATTAAATTGACGAATCGCTCAATTAATTTTTGGTCTGATAAAGAAATTGTACCTACTGGAAACGGTCAATTCCGAACGAATTACTTTTCAGGTGAAAAATGGAATGCTGAAGGCATTGAAAAAGTGGGTAAATCTAATTCAAAACCTGAACAAACCGCAAAACCTGAAGCTAAAAATAATGAACCGAAGAAATGATAAATGGCAAAACGTACAATAAGTAAAGGCTCACGTTTAAAGCTTAGAGATAAGTATGACCGTGAATTTTTTGTATTGATCACTGGTTTACTTGTCGCTAGTCCTGTAGGGTTCTTTTATAAAAATTTAGAAACCTTGCCACCAAAAGTGCTAGCAATTTATGCTGTAGGTATTTTGCTCATTGCATTTTCGGTGGCTTTTGGTTTATTGATTTTGCTTTATCACAAGTTCCTTTTCTTTTCAAAAAACAATTATAAAAGATTGTTACTGAACTATGTTGTGAAGCATGGTTTAGTTGAAAAAGAAACGGTTAAAGATGAAAAAGGAAGTCATGAAAAGTTAAAACTAGCGCCTATTTATCTGAAGCAACCTAACACGTATGAATTACATACATATTTTCCGATTGACGGTGGGGTTCATCAAGAAAAATTTCTTGATTTGGCTGACGGTTTAGAAACAACTTTTTTTGCTGATTATCAAGAACAAAATTTTATCAATGAAAATAAAATTCTTTCTAAAAACGCATTTGTTGAGTATGTTTTTGCAATTGACGGAGAACGTAATCGTATCCCAGTTAATGATGTCATAGTCGATAAAAAGCTAGGTTTAAAATTAATGAATGGGGTTTACTGGAATTATGAAGCTGACCCCCATTTGTTGATTGCAGGCGGTACTGGGGGCGGAAAAACAGTTCTTTTGATGTCGATTTTATCAGCCCTTGCGAAGGTAGGACACGTTGATATATGCGACCCTAAAAGGTCTGATTTTGTGGGAATGAGAGATGTTCCAGTTTTTGAAAATCGTGTGTTCTTTGATAAAGAGTCTATGATTGAGTGTTTACGTTCAAAAATGCACTTTATGGACGAACGCTATGATTATATGACAAATCACCCTGATTATAAGGCAGGAAAACGATATTCTGATTATGGTTTGACACCTGAATTTGTTCTTTTTGATGAATGGGCTGCTTTTATTTCTAGTTTAGATTTTAGAGAATTTGATGAAGTCATTCAGATTTTAACTCAAATTGTTCTAAAGGGGCGTCAGTCAGGGGTCTTCTTAATTCTTGCCATGCAACGTCCAGACGCTGAATATCTGAAATCAGCTTTACGTGATAACTTTATGAAACGGTTGGCGGTTGGTCGTTTGACTGGTTCAGGTTATCGTATGGTCTTTGGTGATGAAAATGAGAAAAAAGTTTTCAAATATATCAAGGGTAAAATTGGTCGTGGATATGTTGCGAATAATGGTGAACTAGCACGTGAATTTTACAGTCCTTCTGTACCATTTGATAAAGGATATGATTTTCATGAGGAACTTTCAAAATTACCAGTTTTAGCTGATACTACTGAAGTTCAGCTTGAAGCTCCACCAATATCTAACGTTGAACAGGAACGAGCAGAAAGTGGTGTCTTGGAAGAAAAATCTTATACGATTACTTCTTTATCTCGCAAGTTAGGTCAACCTTCAAAAACTGTCAAAACAGCTATGGAACGCTTAATAAGTGGGGGTTACTCGATAAGCGAGAAGTCACCTTATAATGAAGATGATTTTTTTGCTTTACAAACTGTTTTCTTAACTAAAGAGACAGAAGAATGTACTTTGAATGAAGCCATTGATACTGTCCTAGCTGATGAAGCAGAGTTTGAAAAAGAATTTGTTAATTTTAAAGAAATGAGTTGTTTTTAGTATTCAATAATGTATAATTAATATTATAAAATACTAAACTTATTTTGGAGAACGTTATGATAGGAGTAGAGATAAACCTAGAAACTGGTGAAGTTAGTGAAATTAAGACTGAAAAGAGATTAAGAACCCAAAAAGGAAAATCACTTTTACAATTTCCAGAAGAATATGTGGTCATTGATATTGAAACTACAGGGCTATCACCTCAGTGGGATGAAATTATTGAGGTTGCAGCATTAAAAATATCAAATGGTGAGATAGTAGACAAATATCAAACTTTATTAAAACCTAGTTTTCCTGTTGATCCTTTCATTAGTGAACTAACTGGGATTACTAACAAAATACTTGAAACAGCACCTATTTTTGATGACATCTATCAAGATCTTCAACATTTTATTGGGGATAATATTTTGGTGGGGCATAATGTAAATTTTGATATTAATTTTTTGTACGATGAGTTTGAAAGTAGAAATATTATTTTATCTAATAATTTCATTGATACTATGAGAATTAGTAGAAGATTGTTTAAAGATGAACGTCACCATCGCTTATCGGACCTAATACAACGTCATAATATTATTATTGATAATGAACTTCATCGTGCCGAAGTTGATATAAATGCAACTAATAAAGCTTTTGAAATTTTTAAGCAATACATTATTGACCATAAAATAGATTTGGAAAAATTTTCGAAAAAAAATTATAATCGAAAGAGCTACAAAGTTTCTGATATTTCTACTGAAAATACGAAATTTAATGAGAATACTCCTATATATGGTCAACACTTTGTTTTTACTGGGAAACTAGAGGTTATGGTTAGAAAAGATGCCCAACAATTGGTGAAGGACTTGGGAGGCGAATTAGATAATTCAGTAACAAAATCAACTAATTTTTTAGTATTAGGAGAACAAGATTATTCCAAAATAAAAAAGTTAGGTAAGAGTAATAAGCATATTAAGGCAGAAAAGCTAAAAGCGCAAGGACAGGAAATTGAAATAATTCCTGAAACAGTTTTTTATGATTTTTTGGAAGAATGTACTTCAGAGATGGAAGAGAGTTAATTTTTAAATGGAAAAAGAAACGTTATTAAAATTGGATAAGTATGAAAAGAAGCTAAAAAATTTGATTGCGAGTTTCAAAGTAATTGAATCACAAATCACGGAACTGAAGAGACAAATTGATTTAGAAAAGACAAATACTATGAATTTAGTATATGTTGATGGCAAGCTGTGTTGGCGTGCAGGAAAAATTGATGAATTGGCTTTTATTTCAACTGCTAAAACTATTCAAGCAAGTTCCAAGGAAAATAAAGATAAGAATGATTATTATAGAATATTGTTTTCTACATTAGCCAATATGTCTAAAAATAATAAGAATTTATTAAATGAGTTTTTAAAAGAACTGAAGATAAATACTGTTAATTTAAAAAAAGAAGAGTTATCAGACTTATCAAATGATATTCAGAATCTAAAGAAAGAGATTTCTAATTTGCAGGAGAAAACAGAGAGCTTTTAACATAATAATATTTAAAAAGAGGATTAAGAGTATAAAAATTATTCTCTTTTTTTTTTTTGAAAAAATTAATAGTTTTTAGATGAGCATTGGTTAGTTATTATACTAATATATATAAGTTGCTTCTAAAAAAATAAACACCACGCAATCGGCGGTGAGTAAATGATAGGAACTTGTTTCCGTTTGTCTTTAGACAACTTGCCATAGGCAAGTCATTTTCCACGGTCGAATTGCCCTCGCAAACGGTAGTGCGCGATAGCGGTTTATTCTTGAAAGAATTGGAGGAAAAACTATTGGATTTTATTTTAAGGCTATTGCGTTTTAAACGTAATGCTTTTTTTGAAAAAGTGCGAGAACGTAAGCATAGCTCCGAGCGTAGCGTAAGGAGTGAGCGTGTGATTGCACGGCTGACGGCTTGCCGTCAGCTTGGACTTGACCCCCCAAAAATGCTAATGAGGGGGGGTACAAGTGACACAAGTCTAACTATCCTAGTCATACCAACGGTATAGCTTGTGTCACCTCTTCTATGTTTTAGAAAGTGAGGAACGAACGATTGATTTAAAGGATATACGCTCTAGTGCGAATGTTACTCAACAGTTTATGTGTGACCTCTTAGGGATATCTTTGAGCTATTACCGAAAAATGGAAAAGGGCGAACGTGCTATTACTTCTGCAATGGAAGAAAAAATAAGACACTCCTTTTTCAAAAAAAGGGAGAGTTCAACGGTTTTTATTGGTACAAATGACTATACAAATATTCGCTTTCAGACTTTAAATGTTCGTGAAGTTGTTTCTAAGATTTTAGGTTTAAACGTTGAGAATTTTCAACTCAATGAGTATAACCGTTATCAATACCCTTTTTTTATTAGTTACGGTCACATCAATGTTTATTATCATGATAAAGATATAAAAGCAGGTGTGCTAATTGAAATGAGCGGTCAAGCGTGCCGTGAAATGGAATATGAGTTTGAATATCATCAAAAACAGCGTACTTGGTACGATTTTTTTAACGATTGTTTTCTCTATGCCAATAAAAAGGCACCAGATAATGATGATTTTGTAAAAATCACACGTTTTGATTTAGCACTTGATGAACAATATAACCCGCAAGAAGGAAATTTTGACTTGTTCAAACTTTTAACTTCTGCCCGTGAGGGTCGGTGGAATGGTCGCAAACAAAACTATTCTGCAGTTCTTGGTGGAAGAAGGACAAAAGAAGGAATGATTAATGACGGTCTAACTGTTTATTTTGGATCTAAACATACTCATTTATTTTTTCGGTTCTACGAAAAAGATTTTGAGAGAGCAAGTCAAGAAATGACTTCCGTTGAAGCGATACGTGAAATGTATGGTTTGCGAAATCGTTATGAAATTTCCATGCGAAAAGAAATATCAACCGACTTTATAAAAAGATATATCGAGGAAGATTTTGATTTAGCCGATGAAGGGGTCAAAATTATTAATGATAATCTGACATTTTATGATAAGGAAGGAAACTTAGATAGTGAATGGTACGATATGATGGGTAGAATGGATGCTTATCATTTTACTGTTCGTCCTGAAGTGCCTGATTTGAACCGAAAATATACATGGTTTGAACGTGGTGGGCCTGTATCAACTTATCTATTGTTAAAAAAAGCTGAAGAACTGACAGGTGAAAGTCGTTTGGAAGAAATTTTTAATGAAGCAGAACTCACAGAAAGACAAGAAAAGTTCTTGAAGGAATTTAGAATGATAAGGGGTGCAAATGGATAGCTTATTCAAATTGACAGGTTTTCCAGTTGATGAAATAGTAATTAAAGTTATCGTAGCTATTATTGTATTTGTGGTTGTTATTGCAATACTTGCGGATATATTTGATTGATAATTAGTTAAAGGAGGAGAGAAGGGTGATTAGACCTAATGTAGAACATTTTCAAAAAAGAATGTTAAGAGTTCCAAACAACGTCCGAATGCTCCAGTATAAAATGAGTGGATATGAATTTAATTTGAAAAAATTTGAGCAGGGAGTCTATGACCAGCTCTTTTTTTATATTCCAAATGAAACTGAAGCGTTGGGATTGCTTAATGAAATAGGCTTGATGTTTCCGCCTGATTCAATGACACGTAAAAAATATTATTCACTCTATCAAGATAAAAGAATTGCTGATTTGCCTGAAGGCTATAAAATGGCAATTTACTTTCTAATTGATAATGATTTAGCGCAAGCAACTTTATGATTTTTCATAAGTAAAAACAAAGTTATTTTTCAGATAAGGGAAGGCAAATTTTGTGGTGGGAAATAAAAAAAGGAAAGAGATAAAATATGCCAACTTTAAAAACAGAACTTAATCAAATTGCAATTGATTTAAATGAAATTGAAGCTGTAATCAATGCAGGAAATGCCTTTCAAGATGCTGCTCAAAAGCTCAAAGGAAAGGGGAAAGCGCTCCGTACTGTAGAAAATGATACTTCTATTTCAGATGATACAGTCGAAGTTATTGCGAACCGTACAAATGACTTGATTAGAAATCTTGTCAAGGCTTCTTCATCATACAATTTCACAAAGAAATCATTTAATGAATTAAAGGGAAAACTGGAAGAAGCGCAAGCGCAAGCACGTAGTGGCGCTAAATAAATAGTCCACGTAAATCTTTGAAATAAGGGTAGGGTTTGCCTTTCCTTATCTGAAAAGTAACAATGTTAAAAGCCTCACTCATGGTAAGGCAAGAGAAAGGATACTCACCATGAGTGAGAAATAAAAATATGACAGTAACAAATATGAGCAAAGCACAACCACAGATTGATTTTTCACTTCACAAAGCACCATATAAAGATTTGTATGATATTACTATTTTCTTTTCTGATGGTACAAATCAATTTTGGCCTGGAATTAATGAAAAAAAAGTCATGTGGCTGTGTGAGAAATACAATCCAATTTCAACTCTGCTGTCAATTGCGATTGCTCCTCGATTTTTACCAAAATCTAATATTCAAAAGCCTAATTGGGAAATTAGAAAGGGTTAGAAATGAAAAAAGATGATTCTTTATTAAAAATTATAATAGTGTTTTTGCTTTCGTTTTTGTGTCTTCCTATACAGATTATAACACACTTATTTGTGTCTAATTTTATAGTATAGATCCAAAAATGAAAAAACAAAATATAAATCAAGAAGTCCGCCAAATTATTTTGGTGAGATATTATTTTAAATTGAAAAAAGAGGTGAAAATGTACGTTGTAAAAATGCGTGGTGGCTATTTATGTGCGGACGGTGGCCCTACGAAACATTTAAAGTTTGCTACTACTTTTGATATTAAAAAGAAAGAAGTGGCTGAAAAATGGTTGAGAAGTGATGTATCTTTTAAAGCTGTTGAAAAAGAAAGTGAGGAATATGAGCAAAATTAAAATTTATGAATTAGCTGACAAGTTAGGGGTTGAGAGAAAAGAGTTACTCTCTAAGGCTCAAGAATTTGGAATTTCAGCTAAATCAACATCAAAATCTTTGAGTGACACTGAGGTATTAAAACTAGAAAATTTCTATAAAAAATCAGACACTTCAGAAGTTATTGAAAAAGAAGAATGTGAATCGGAAATGAAAGTTTCAGAAACAACTAAAATTCCTGAAAAAAAGGAATCGAAATTTTCCCTTCTTTCAAGTCGAAAACCTGAAAAGAATAAACCTAAAATGTTAAAGAAACAGCCGAATGAAAAACCACCAAAACTAAAAAAGATGTCTGCTAAACAGGCTGGGGCTTTGGTCGTGGGAGGGGTTGTTTTTTTATTTATTGCAAATGTTGCTTTAGGTAGTCTAGTAGCAAGTGGATATAAACCCACTCATAAAATCATTCGTGAAGAAGTGAGCGCTACGCAAAAAGCATCAGGTAATGGGCTTGATTTGCAAGCGAAAAATTATCTTGACGGCTTTGTTCAAACTTATTTCACATTCCCTGAAGATGAAAAAGAACAAGAAACAGCAGTTAAAGATATTAATGCTTACTTTGTTCAAAATCTGCCAGTGATTAGTCAAGGTATTCAACGTACACCTTCCAAATTCGAGGGTGCGGTCATGATGAGTTTGACGGATAATGAAGCGACTTATAAAGTGACTTATAGTGCTAGTGAAGTCACAACAAAAGAAGTCAAAAAGGGAAAAGATACAGCGAAACAAAATGTGGTGAAATATCATGATGAAACAACTTTGTTTACGATTCCTTACCAAAAAGTAGGTTCAGCTTACTATATTTCAGATGAACCTTATTTTTCAAGTGTTCCTGATTTACAAGCTACTGAAAATCAAGTGCCTACTAAAACGTGGTCTGATTCAGGAAAAACGAGTGATTCTGTAAAAAAAGATTTGGATAAGTTCACAAAATCATTGTTTACCGCTTATACAACTGACGGTGATACGTTGAAATTGATTTCAAAAGGGTTATCTCTTAATAAGGGTCAAGAATTTAAATCTTTAGACCAAGCGACCTATGAAGCAAAAGGGGGAGATAAATATTATGCGGTAGTTCAAATCACAATGAAAAATGCACTCGGTACACATGTAGAAAATTATCAATTTACGATTGAAAAACAAAAGCAGTCATATTTTGCGACTGACTTTAAACACACTTTACCTGAAGGTAAAAAAGAATAGGAGAAAAAATGTTACGAAATATATTAATTAACAATGTTATCTTTGGCGATATTGGGTTGACTGGTGGTTGGTCTTGGTTTCAACAACAAGGACAAATCGTAGTTTGGATAGCGCTTGGTTATCTTGCAGGAAAAGAATTTTTCGGTCGAAAGTATGGAAAAATGATAGTTGTTATTGTTTTTGGTTCATTATTGGCTCTACTCGTCAATAATCCAGGTGGTTTGCTTACACCAGTTGGTAATTTAGTGAAAAAAGTTCTCGGTTTAGGCTAGAAAGGAAGGCGGAATGTCTGAAAAAGCAAAAAAAGAAGAAGTGCCTAAGTTTTCCTATAAATTGTCATTAGACCAACCTTTTTGGATACAGCAACTGACAGATAATTTTGCGTTGAGAAAGGCAGTCCGTCTTTCCTTATTTGCTTATTTTTTCTTAGTATTCATTTTGCTATATTTTACAGTTGGAAAATTAATTCCATATTTTCAATGGCAAGTGAAAGTAGCGCTTACGCTTTTTGCATCATGGCAAATTTCGGTTAAAGTATCTGATTTGCGCCCAGATGATAAATTACCACCAGTATTTTTGTGGGACTTTATCGTTTATCAATTTGGGTTTGGGTTGAAAGCTATTGAAATATATAAGGGTCAAAAATATGAAAAAGTAAAATTGCGAAGTGTAGATGAATTTATGGAGGAAGAATAAAAAGTGAATAAAGTCGATTTTGAGAATAGAGTTATTTCTGTTCATGATAACTTAGCACTTAGAGATGACGGTTCAGTCATTGCAATGTATGAAGTGCCTGCGTCTATTATTTCAAGTATGGACGTAGAAGGAAAGATAAAATTTAAAAAAAGAACTGAAGCGGTATTAGCTAGTTTAGCACCTAATTTATCGTTTGATATTGGAATGTTACCAGTTCCGATTAATTTAGAAGAACGCTTTGGGGCGCTGTTGGAGGATTGCGCAGATGATACTTATGATATGGCGCTTTATTTCTTAGAAAAAACAAATGAAGATTTATATGGTTCAATTGGTCAATTGATTAACTATAAGTTCTTTATGACTATCCCTTTAAAATCGTTTGAAGTTTCAGGTGATATTAAACAAATGTTAAAAGATGCGTGGGGGCGATTTAAAGAAAAAGCAGTCGCTGTCGTTCGTCAAACACTTGAATTTGAGATGAATTGGTATGAATCCTATGAGAAGGCGAATAGAGATTTAGAGTTAAATCTTTCCTTAATTCAAGGTCGAAAAACAACAAAAAAAGAAACAGGCTTTTATCAACGAGTAGATTATTTACGAGGTCTTAATTATAATCGTGATGAAGAAATAGCATCAATTGAAAGTAGCGTACAAAATATTGATGATACAGTCATTGAACCATTATCAAATGGTGTAATTGGGTTGAAAAATAGCTACGGAAAAAGTTTAGTAAAAACGTTGCCTATTGCTAATATGCCAAACGTTGTAAATAATCTTCATTTAGTAGAACATGCTCAAAAATTACCGTTTCCTATTGAATTACATTGGAAGTTCCATTTCTCTAAAATGAAAGGGGCTTTTTCTTTAGCATCAAAAGGAGAACGTGCATCAGACAGAATCAAAGAAAACCAAATCGAAGCCTATGAAAATGGTTCAAATCAAAAAGGGTCACTTGCAACTGCTCGTGTTATTCTTGATGAAATGACTGACGGTGTAGATAATCGTGAACTCTTTGTCAATTACCTAGCGACTTTTGTAGTTGCAGGTCAAAGTATGAGAGAGGTTAATTATTATAAAAAAATTATTCAATCTGATATGAAAGATATTGGAGTTCAAGTTGTTTCTGGCATGTCAGACCAACTTTATTTCTTTTATAAAAATCGATTTATCGAACAATTGGAAGAAAAAGACAAATATTGTATTCAAGCTATGAAACTTTCATCAGCCTGTGAAAATCTGTTTTTCACTAGTCAAAAAATTGGTTCAGATATCGGTTTTCCTATTGGGCGAATCGACCATGCAGTCGAATCTTGGGCAGGTGACTATAAAAAAGCACTTGCTAGTTCTACCAATGCTGTATTTCTTAACCTGTTTCAAGCGAATAAGCAAGGGATTGCAGGAAAAATCACAGACAATCCAGCTTTTGCCATTGTAGGACAAACTGGTGAAGGTAAATCATTCCTAACTAAAGGACTATTCCTTTGTCACTCACTTCTTAAAGCTCTGACACTTTATATTGACCCTAAAAATGAAATGAAGGCTCAATATATGAAAATCAAAGCAAAATATGAAGCCGATTTTCCAAAAATGGAGTTTGAAATTGAGCAAGCACGTGAAGCAATTGAAGATGAAGAACAGCTTTACTGGGTAATTCGAGGGATTGAATATAAGTATTATAAACCAGTTGTTGATTATATTAATAACATTCACTTTGTCAGCTTAGATGCAAAAGAAGAAAGCAATCATGGAGCATTAGACCCTCTAGTATTTTTACATGGTGATGCTTGTAAGAAAATTTCTGTAAAAGTTACTGAAGAATTACTTGGTGAAAAATATACAAAAGAAGATAAGTTTGAAATTGCCTTTCTTGAATCTTTAGATGCAGTAATGAGTGAACGAGAAAAAGGAAAAAAAGTTGGTTTATTAAATGTTTTTGAAAGATTACTAGATTCAACAGATGAAATGATTTCTACACGTGCTAATTTGGCTTTAAGAAAAATTAAAAATTCTCAAATGGAGCTAGTTTTTTCTCACGGTAAAAATTCAGCAGTTGATATGGACGCACGCATTACAGTACTGGGTGTTACTGGTTTAAATCTTCCTAAAGCAGATGAAAAAATCACAAGCGACCATAAAGAGTCATTAATTGTCATGTATGCTTTAGGCGAATTTTGTCGTGAATTTGGGGAACGTGACCGAACACAAGAAACCATTATATTTGTTGATGAAGCGTGGTTCTTTAATAAGACAGAAATCGGAGCATCTATTTTAATGTCAATGAAACGTGTCGGACGTTCTCAAAACAATTTCTTAGGATTGATTACACAATCTATTTCAGATGTGGAAACAGAAGATGATTCAACGGCTTTTGGTACAATTTTTGCTTTTCGTGAACCGACTGAAACAGATAAAGTCCTTAATTACTTTAAACTTCCAGTTGAGGAAACAACGCAGGCATGGTATGACAATATGACTAAAGGACAATGTATCATGCGTGATCCATTTGGACGGACAGCTAGAATTACGGTTGATTTCCAATTACCAGAAGTCACAGTTTTATTTGATACTGTAGAAACTAAAATGAAAAATACAAAGGCGGTGGCATAGTGAAAAAGAAAATGTTGTTATTTGTGGGGCTATTCGCATTTTTAAGTGTTTTAGCCCTACACACTTATGCAGATAGTTCAGGCTTTACTCCTCCGTCAACCCCTGATTTTTCTGTTTCAGACAATAAAAATAATTCAAAAGATGATTCAAAGAATAGCTCAAATGATACATCTAATAAAAAAGATTCCTCTAATACAGGGAATAGTGGTTTAGTCAATCCACCAATTGCTGATAATATGAATGACTATGGAGATGCTAATTCTCCAAGTACAGTAGTAGATGAAGCCAAAAATGAGGAAGCTAGAAAAGATTTAGATAATTATACCTCTTATATGTATGCAAGTGATAAAGTCGTGATACTTCCTTCATTTACCGCAGGTATTCAAATGGTGTTTATACGGTCACAATTTTTCGTGACGAAAACCATTTATCAGTTTGTAAATTTTGTCAATCAAGGCTTAAATGGTAATTCAATACTTAGTGATTGGAGAGCATCTGTTTTCCAAACTGCTCAAACCATTTACGGTAAGTTTATGAGTCCAGAGTTACTTCCGATAGTCGCTATGGGGCTGTTTTTGACACTTCTATATTATTTTTTAAATAAGCAAATGATGCAGGGAATTAGAAAAGTTCTTTTAATCATTGCTTTAAGTACATTTTTTGTTTATGGGGGAAATAGCCTAGTAACTAAAGTTCATGATGCAATGAATGATGTTACAACAAGTGTTGTTAAAACTATTTCAGTAGCAGGTGTTTCAGGAACTGATAAAAATGACTTATTTACGACAATGGTTAAAATTCCTTTTCTTTACCTTAATTTTGATAATGTCAAGATAGATAAAGACGGAAAAATAAATATTAAGCAGAGTGATATTGACCGTTTGCTTACTTCAGATGATGATAACGATTCGATTAAGAAAATACAAGAAGATTTAAAAGATAAACACTTAACCTTTAAAAAACTAGGGGATAAATTTTTAACAGCACTAGCAAGTGTATTTAATGCTTTGTTGCTTGGGGCAATTTATTTATTCTTTTCTATTTTCTCATTCTTTATGGATTTCTTTTTCATTATTCTAGTGTTTATATTACCATTTGCAGCAATTGCCTCATTTTTCCCTCGCTTTGAACAAACAATAATCAAATGGAGTAAAACAAGTTTTGGTGTGCTGATTTTATCAGGTTTAGGGGTATTTGGAACAGCTCTCATTGGTCTATTTGACGGAATTGTTAGTCTAGCACTAAGTTCTCTTTTAGGAAGTAACTATTTTTTTATAACCCTAGTAAAGATTGGACTTTATATTTTTGTTTATATTAAACGTAAACAAATTATACGTATTTTCTCATCTCATCACATGGGGCAAGGAAAATTCACTGGTCGTATGGATAACATGTTATCAAATGCAAAATCTAAAGCAATGGGAACGTTGAAAGCTCCTGTTTTAGCAGGGGTAGCTGGTGGAGTAACCGCAGGCATGCTTGCAGGTAAATTTGCGAAAGATAAAGTTACAGCAGGTACTGGTTCGCTTAGACATGGTTGGGATAACCAACGTTACAATAAAACCTTAGACAAATTGCAAAAAAAGGGTTCTGATTCTGAAAAGGGTCAAAAACTTAATCAACGTGAGCAAAAGTTGAGAGAAAAGATGAATAAACGTCAAGGTAAATTCAATCAGTCAGAAAATACAAAGCGTTCTAAATTCCGTGAAGCGTTTGATAAACAACGCTTGCGTAAAAATACTGAAGCATATAATAATCTTCAAAATAAACGCAATGGTAAACGTGAAGGAATAAAAAACATGTATGAGACAACTAATGCTAGAGCAGAGGAATTCCTTAAAAATAAACCTAATTCAGCCAATGATAAAAAATCAAAAGGTGAAACAATGAATAAAGTTGACCCAATGATGAAAAACAAATCAAAAACAGCTGATACTATTAAACCTTCAATTAATAAAAAAGCGTTTAATGAAAATAATAAGAATAATTCAAGTGCATCACCAATATTTTCTGAAAATGCAGGGAAACCAAAAGTTTTACATGGTAAAAATATGCCTGAAGGGATAAAAAAACCACGACAAAAGAAAAAAGAGCCGTGGGAAAAGGACAATGACAATCCATTTACTCAAAAAATACCAGATAATCCATTTGTAATTAAATAATAGAGAGGGGAAAAATGAAAAAGGTGATTAAACGGAAGGTTATATTATTTAGCCTTCCTTTTTTATTGCTTTTATTGCCAATTCTAGCTTTTTTTGCTCTATTCGTAGGTTCAAGTGATTCATCTATAAATGCAGATGTGAATACTAATACACCACAGCAACAAACTGCCAAAGTGATTTGGGATAGAGTTCTAAAAGAAGGTGGAACGAAAGAAGGGGCGGCTGCTTTACTTGGTAATAATCAAGCAGAAAGTGAACTTCAACCTTCAATTGTTCAATCTAATGCAACTTATAATGAAACAAAAGCAATGGATACCACTTTAGGTGGTTATGCTTTTGGTTTGGCTCAATGGGATAGTGGCAGGCGAGTAAATTTGCTCAACTACGCGAAAAGTCAGAAAAAATCTTGGACAGATACTAATCTTCAAGTTGAGTTTATGTTTGAGCAAGATGGTACAGATTCAACGTTACTTAAACAGTTAGTCAAAGGAACTAATGTTAAGCAAACGACTGAAGATATTATGCGAAAGTGGGAACGTGCAGGAGCGGTTGATAGCCTTTCAAAACGTCAAGGTTTTGCGGAATATTGGTACACGTTCATGACGACTGATGGTGATAGTGGAACTGGTGGCGGTTCAGGAATTACTCCAGATATACCTTCTGGTTGGACTTTAGATAAACCAATCAATACAAGTGGTTATCTTGCGACAAGTTATGAGTATAAACAATGTACATGGTTCACATGGAATCGAGCGAAAGATTTCGGTATTACTTTTGGAATGTATATGGGAAATGGGGCTGATTGGCAACATCAAGCAGGATATACTGTAACGACAACTCCGACAATTCATAGTGCGGTTAGCTTTAGCGGTGGTCAAACAGTAGGCGGTCAATGGAACGCAGACCCTGTTTACGGTCACGTGGCTTTCGTGGAAGGAATACATTCAGACGGTTCAGTCTTGATTTCACAGTCAGGAACTGGTTTTAGCACAGTTTATACTTTCCAAGTATTAACAAAAGTACAAGCTAGTCAATTACATTATGTGATAGGAAAATAAAAAAATCAGAAAAGAGAAGAATATGGAAACACCAAAAATTTATGTTGTAAATTTAAACAGTTATAATAATGGAAAAACAAGGGGGAAGTGGTATGAATTACCTGTTGAATTTTCAAGAATTAAATCAGACTTACTTTTAGATATAGAGCATGGGGAAGAATATGCAATACATGACTTTGAAAATTTTTACGGCTACAAAGTTGGCGAGTATTCATCAATTCAAGAACTGAACGAGTATGCGGAAAAATTAGAAGAAATTTCTGACATAGATCATTTAAAAGATTTTCTTGAAATTTATAGTATTGATGATATTATCAATAATAAAGATGATTTGGACTTTGTAGAAGCAGAAAATGATGAAGATTTGGCACAAGAATTAATCAAGCAAATGGGTGGTTTAGAAGTTCTAAGTGTAGAAACGTTACAAAGATATTTTAACTTTGGTGCTTATGGTCGAGATTTAGCAATTGGTGATTATTCAAAAACAAGTCATGGATATATCAGAGATATTTAAAGGTTAAGTAAAAGAGCAAGAGGAATCTTGCTCTATTTTTTTTGCGTTATACGAAAAAGATAAAGGAGAATAAATTTAATGAATCAAAAACTAATAAACAAACCAATAATTACAAGTGAAGATTTAGAACAATTAGGTATTCCACCAACTCAGGCTAAAAGGGTAGTACATGATGCAAAGAAAAAAGCAGTTTCAGCAGGCTTTACCTTTTATAATGGTAAGCAAAATTTTGCACCATTTAAATTTATTTGCGAAATTATAGGGATTGGAGAAGTAGCATAATGGCAACAATAAGATATAGGCAACGTGGAGTAAAAAAACTTTGGCACTATGAAATTAGAGATGAATCAGGAAAAAGTTTAGCTTATCAAGGTGGTTTTAAAACAAAAAGAATGGCTCAACTAGTTGGAAGTCCTATTTTTCAAGAAATTCAAAATGGAAGTAAGTTAAATCCAGAAATGACTCTGCCTAACTTATATGCTTACTGGCTTGATGTGAAAATTAATAGTAAAAATTTAGAAATAGCAACTTTTAGAAAATACTCTTATTATAAAAATGTGATTCAAGAAAACTTTGATATTCCAATAAAAAATATTAAGACAAGTCAGTATCAACAAAAAATGAATGAATTGGGAGAAAAAGTTAGTTACGATGTTTTACAAAGAATAAATAGTGTTATTCATAAGTCTATACAGTTGGCGAAAAGTGATAAAGTGCTTGTTGATGACTTTACACTAGGTGTAGATTTAAATACTCAAAAGAAGTCAAAACTGATTGAGGATAAATATCTTCATAGTACATCAGATATTATGAAACTACAAGGGGAATTAAGACAAAGATTAAATTATAAAAAATCAGTTGTCCCTTATGTACTTTATTTTTTACTCTCTACTGGTATGAGATATGGGGAAATGATTGCTCTTACGTGGAATGACATTAATTTTGAAGATGAAATAATTCATACATATCGAAGATTTAATACCTCGCCAAAAATTTGGAAATTTGTTGCTCCAAAAACTAATATTTCAATCCGAGATATTCCATTAAATAAAAATGATATAAAGGTTTTAAAAGGTTTAAAGAAAGTTCAGGAATTGAGTAATGCTGAATTAGAAATCAAAAATAAATACAATTTAGTTTTTCAACATTACGGTTTATCACATGATGTACCAAGTACAGTGTCAAGCAACAAAGCTCTAAGAAACATATTGGAAGATATGAAAATAAGACCCTACAACTTATCGGTTTATGGATTAAGACACACAAGAGCTAGTTATCTTATTCATTCGGGAATACCTGTGGATATTTGTGCCAAAGTTTTAGGCCATACTGTATTACAGTTTGAAAAAACCTACCGTCATTTGTTAGTAGAAAAAAGGGATGAAGGTTTTGATGCAATTCGAAAATTAGAAATACTTTTATAGGATATTTAAAAATAACAATGAACATGATATACTATTCTTATAAAATACCCGAATTGCTAGTTGATTATTTAGCCATGACTTGATACCCGATAGAATATCTTAAAGTCTCTGGTTCCAGTGATTTAGCTGATTTTAACAGTAAAGAATACGCTAAAAGTATCATCTCTAATTTCAATTGAAAACCTTGAGGCGAACGACTTTTACAACGCTCAGCTCCTAGATTTGTCAAAAAAGAGAAAACTCGCTCAATCACTTTTCTACGTTTTGAAAAATTAGGGAAAAGGATTTTCTTTTGCTTCATGTTCTTCCTGACAGGTGTAATTAGATCAATTCCTTTTAATTCCAGCCTATCATGCAGTGACTGACCTAAATATCCCATATTTCCAAGGACTATGGGTGTGCCAAATTGAGATAATACTTCCTCGGCCATTGTACTGTCAGCTATTGAAGCAGGACTAATCACGTAGTCGATAACATAGCCTGATTCACTGACTAAAGCATGACATTTACAGCCATAAAAGTACTGACCTTTGGTAGCATTGTAGCCAACATTTGCATAGTCGCCCAGAACTTTGCTTCTAAAATTACGAATTGCTGACACAAAGGAATGGGGAAGCTATCAATAATGGACACATCAATCCCTTCAACTTCTTTAAAGACGAGAGCTTGGCGAATGACTTGGATACTCGGTAAGAGGGCATTACAACGGCGCACAAAGCGAGAATATTCTAGGAAATTAGGAAATAAACTTTGAGCCAATTGGTGCTTTGCTTTAAGTGTTTCACTAAAATGCAGTACGCCCCATAGGTAACAAGTAATCACTAAACAGTCAGATGTTGCAAGATGGACGTTCTTTCGGTTTTGAACCTCAAGGGGGGACACTCGTTTGATAAAGCGTCTCAATGGTTGTCAGTAAATAAACAAAAACTTTTGGAAGTGTGCTATTATAAGTCATATAAGTCGTGCGCTTTCTAATGCTTAGTTGTTTAAGATTAGGATAGCACGACTTATTTATTTTCCACTGAAATTAACTAGCAATTCGGGTTCTATAAATAAATACTTTTTAAGGGGATACAATAGTATTTTGAAAATTAAATGATAAAAGAATAAATTAGGAGAAAAAATGAGCAAAATCATAATTGAACGTCCTTATATTACTGTCACTAACATAATTTGGAGTTTTGATCCAGAAAAACAAGAAATTAATGTTCTGTTAATAAAAAGAGAAGCTGAACCTTTTCAATCTTTTTGGGCTTTACCAGAAACTCTTTTACGTGAAGGAGAGAGTGCTCATGATGCTTCATTACGACTTGTAAAAGAAAAGATAGGACTAGAATTGTCTGATATTCATTCTGAACAGCTTGCTACATTTACAGCACCTGAACGGAATCCTGATTACCGAGCACTTTCACTAAGTTATATGATTTTTTTACCACAAAACTTGAAACTTATTCCAGGACCAGGTGCTAAAGATGTTTCTTGGTTTTCAGTCAAGATGCAGAAGAATCAAATTTTCACTTTTAATAAAGATGATTTGAAATTTAAAACGTTAAGGAATAATGAATATCTAATGACAAAGAATTCAAAAATAAGATTAGCTTTTGATCACAATTGGATTTTGACTGTCGCTTGCCATAGAGTGTTTAACAAACTAGATTACCAACCAACGATTTTATTGATTTTGGGAAGTTCGTTTACTTTAAAATCAGCAAGATATATTTTTGAGTGTTTTGGAAAATATGAGCCGGATAATTCCAATTTTTTACAAAACCACAAACAGCACCTAAAGCCAACGGGTGAGGAGGAAAGTAATGGTCCTGGAAGACCGGCCAAAAAATATTTCTTGACATTATGATAAAAATGTGTTAAATTTTTCTCATCGTAATAAAAGTTAAAATTACTTTTATTGGAAAGAGGAAAATATGAAGATAAAACAGCATATTTTATTGCTTATTGGTACGGCTTGGATGATTGATGCCCTTGATGTCGCATTATTATCATTTATTATGCCACTTTTAAAGAAAGAATGGCACTTACAAGCTACAGATGAAAGGAATAGCGTATTCCCTTTAAATGGTGAGTGAGGGCTTGGTTATGAAAAAAGTAGTGATTATTGGTTCTGGATTAGCAGGCAGTATTGTTGCATATTATTTAGGACAACAAGTAGAGATAACAATATTGACAAAAGGAACTAGAGGTGACAGTAACTCTATGTTAGCACAAGGAGGGATTGCAGCAGTTTTAAGTCCAAAAGATAAAAAGGAAAGCCATATCAGGGATACCTTGATTGCCGGAGAATTTCACAACAGCAGGATTGCTGTAAACTTTTTAGTTGAAAATGGTCCAGAGGTAATAAAAGATTTAATTCATTCGGGATTAATATTTGATCGTGATGAAAGCGGGAATTTGAGTTTTGGGTTAGAAGGAGCACACTCTTTTTCAAGAATTGTACACTCTGGTGGTGATCGAACGGGGAAGAATGTTACTGAATTCGTCCAAAATAAATTAAGTTCAAAGATTAAATGGATTGAATCTGCCATGGCAGTAAGTTGGAAAGTTAACAACAATAAAGTAACTGGGCTTAGTTATCTAGATTCAGAAGAAAATATTCAAATGATTGATGCTGATATATTTGTACTTGCTAGTGGAGGAGTAGGACAATTGTTTAATCTTACAACTAATGATAAAACTGTTACTGGCGATGGCTTAGCAATGACTATAAGAGCTGAAGGTAAACTTACTGATCTAGAATTTTTACAGTTTCACCCTACTTTGCTATCTGTTGAAAATAAGATACCGCCTATTTTAATTTCTGAAGCTGTAAGGGGAGCGGGTGCCGTACTAATATCTGGTCGTGGTGATAAAATAATGATTGGTAGACATCCTAAAGAAAATCTCGCTCCACGAGATGTTGTCAGCCGGGTGGTCAACGAGTATATAAAAAAAGGAGATAAAGTATACTTAGATATTTCAATGGTAAAAAATTTTGAAACGCGATTTCCATTTATATCTGATTACCTTTTAAGTATTAATGTACCATTTCAAGTCACAAAAAAAATCCCAATTCAGCCTGGAATGCATTTTTTAATGGGTGGGATAAAGACAACTTTAAAAGGTGAAACAAGTTTAAAAAATCTTTATGCTGTGGGAGAGGTAGCCTGTACAGGAGTACATGGGGCAAATCGTTTAGCAAGTAATTCTCTCTTAGAAATATTAGCATTTGGTCGCTCTGTGGCACATTCGATACTTAAGGAGTCTCTAGATAGAAAGAATAAACGTGAGAATTTAGATACATTGATAGAGCAAATAAATCCGAAGGAAATACCATTTAATTTGCCTGAAAGAGAGATTTTGATACAGAAAGTGTCAAATTCTTTAGGGATTGTTAGAAAAAGATCAGAAGTATGCGAATTTATTCAGTGGCTCAAAAGGTATCAGTTTGAATTTTTACCAGAAAAAATAAGTAAGGAAAATCTTGAAACTGCAAATTTGTGTTTGGTTTCAGAAAAAATCGCGTTAGCTATTTTAAAACGTAAAATCAGCCTTGGCGCACATTATATCATTCAAGAGGAGAACGAATTGCAATGATAAAAAAAAATAAATTAATGGAATATTTATTGGAAGATATTGGGGGCGGAGATATATCAACTGAACTTATTTTTGAAAAAGGATTGGCATCATCTGGGGTATTTTTGGCTAAAGAGGATGGAATTATTGCAGGTTTAGAGATTCCACAATTAATTTATGAAATTCTGGGCAATGATGCAAATTTCACAACTTCTTTTCGAGATGGGGATGAAGTAAGAAAGGGCGATATTATTGGATATGCTACAGGAGAAGTACGTACAATGCTTACTGGAGAAAGAGTAATCCTTAATTTGATGCAACGTATGAGTGGAATAGCTACCCAAACAAGCAAGGCAATCCAACTGCTTAATGATTCAAAAATTCGTATTTGTGATACAAGAAAGACAATGCCTGGACTTCGCCTATTTGATAAGCAAGCAGTTAAAATTGGTGGAGGATATAATCATAGGATGGGACTGTATGATGGTGTTATGTTAAAAGACAATCATATTGCCTATTGTGGAAATATTACTAATGCTGTCAAAAAAGTAAAAGAGAGTTTAGGACATATGATCAAAATTGAGGTTGAAATTGAATCTCAAGCACAAGTTGAAGAAGCTGTAACTTCAGGTGTTGATATTATAATGTTTGATAATAGAAGTCCAGAAGAAATTAGAAATTGGATACATCTTATTCCTCCTACGATTATTACGGAAATCTCTGGTGGTATTACTCTTGAAAACATCTCTCATTATCGAGGGACAGGAGTAAATTATATTTCATTAGGAGCAGTTACTCACTCTGCAGTAGCCTTAGATATTAGTTTTAATAGTAGCGAAGGAGTAAAAAAAGTGTTTAGTTTTGAAAATGATTGAGTTATAAGCAAAGTTTTTTCGTAATAAATGAATGGAGAAATTAATTACTAATGGATATATTAGACATTAAGAGGCAGGCTAGGTTAGAAAAATATTATGCAGAAGCCCCTGAAGAACAGATTGAAAGAATCAGAGAAATAAAGAACCATTTTGGCGATGAACTTATGATTGTTGCACATCATTATCAAAAAGATGAAATTGTGCAATTTGCTGATGCTGTTGGTGATTCTCTTAAACTCGCTCAGATTGCAGCAACAAATAAAACGGCAAAAAAAATTATTTTTTGTGGTGTGACTTTTATGGCTGAAACAGCTGATATACTAACAGACAATTCACAAAAAGTGATATTTCCAGACCCAACAGCTGGATGCTCTCTAGCCGATATGGCAAATAGTTTTCAAATTACAAAAGCTTGGAAATTTTTGAAAAATAGGTATAGTAGCTCAGATATAATTCCCATCACTTATGTTAATTCTAGTGCTGCAATAAAAAGTTTTGTCGGAAAATATAATGGTGTAGTAGTCACATCTGGAAATGCAAGGAATATAATCGAATGGGCATTGACTCGAGGAAAATACTTGTTTTTTCTACCAGATCAAAATCTTGGACGTAATATTTCTATACAATTAGGGGTTTCTCAAGAGGCATTGGCGTTGTGGAAGCCACTTTCTGAAGAATTAATAGAAAATAATCCAGAAAAGACTCGGATTATTTTATGGGATGGATATTGTTCAGTTCATCAGCAGTTTACTGTAAGGCAAATTAAAAATCTCCGTAATCTTTACCCTGACATTAAAATAATCGTACATCCTGAATGTACTAACGAAGTTGTTAATGCTTCTGATGAGATGGGTTCAACAGCAGACATAATAAACTATATTCATAAATCTCCAGTAGGTTCAAGGATAGCTGTAGGTACAGATAATAATCTTGTGATTAGACTTCAGCGACTATTTTCAGATAGAAAAGTGATGCTATTAAATCCTATTGCATGCTCGTGTGTATTGATGAATAGAATAGATTTGCCACATTTGGCATTAACAATGGATAATCTAATACAACGACCAGAGGAATTAAACATCGTAAAAGTTGACAATGAAACCTCTCATTTTGCAAAAATTGCACTTGAGAACATGCTAAAGTTAAGCTAAAAAAGTGGGGAAAATATGATTTACTTTGACCATGCCGCTACCACCCAAATGAGTGAATCGGCTTTAAAAATCTACATGCAAGTGGCTCAACAATTTTACGCAAATAGTGATAGCTTACACTTATTTGGAAATCAGAGTTCAAATATAATTACACAAGCAAAGACTAATATATCCGAATTGCTCCATATTCCAACAGAAGGTTTAGTTTTTACAAATGGAGGAACCCAAGGAAACCAGTTGGGAATAGTAAGCCTATTAAATACATCTGAGGAGAGGTGTGATGTCTTAGTTAGTCCTTTAGAGCATTCATCTGTCTACCAGACTTTAGAGAGGTTAGAGCTCCAAGGAAAAATAAATGTTTGTACATTACCTGTTAACAGTGAAGGGAAGGTAAGCCCCGAAGTACTAGAAAATGCAATTACACACCGCACAGCATTAATTATAATTCAAGCAGTTAACTCAGTAACAGGCATAGTACAAGACATTTCAGATTTAAAAATAATCGCAAAAAATAATGATGTCCCCTTTTTTATGGATGCAGTGCAAGCTATTTCTAAAATCCCATTAGATTTTGTAGATATTTCTGGGTTTAGTGTGAGTTCGCATAAATTTAATGGACCAAAAGGATGTGGTCTCCTATTCTTATCGCCTAATGCGATTGTCACACCCCAATATAAAAATGTATTTCAACAGAACGGTATTTTACCTGGTACTGTGGATGTCCCTGCGATAGCGAGTTTGGCAGTTGCTCTGCAAGATAACTATTTAAAAATTAATGAAAATTTGAAACATTTTCAAGAATTAAAATTTAAATTAGTGACCTCAATTGCTCAGACTATTAAGGTCATTAAAGGAGATTTCCCAGGTATTTGTGGATTAGTTTTACCAAATACTCAGGGACAAGAAGTAGTTACAAAAATGGGACAACTTGGAATTTGTTTATCAACTGTGAGTGCTTGTAGTATTTTAGATCCTCGACCAGATCCTAGTTTAAGATCAGTAGGATTAATGGATTCGGAAATTAGTCGGTACATTAGGGTATCTTTTGGTTTTGATAATACTCTTGAAGAGGTAGAAATATTGGTGAAAAAACTCAACACACTCTTTGCTTAAATTTAAACTGACTTCATTGAATTAATTTAGCAAAATATTTGTCGCTTTTTATGTATTTATTATTTGAAGGGAAATTAGATCAAATTTATTTCTAGGAATTCGTCAAAATTATATTTGGTGTATAAGGATACGTTAAAAACTATTTTTATTTACAATTCAATATAAAAAATATCTTCTTGACATTTGATACTTAAAGTATAAAATCAGTTTTGGACCAATGTCAAATATTTAGACACAAAATGAGCTATATTTTCTTAAAATAATTTTCTTCTTTCTAATTTGGAGTTAAACCATTGTTGGCGGAATGAGGATTATAATTGTTATAAAATTGTTCGATGTATTCAAAGCAAGAGAGTTGAACTTCTTGAATGGAGTGATAAGTTCTGCGATTAATTTCTCGTTGTTTAAGATACTTGAAAAAGACCTCAGTGACGGCATTATCATAGGGATATCCAGGCTTGGAGTAAGAAGCAAGCAATTGATGCTCATCTAATAACTTTCTAAAGGAAGCTGATTTAAATTGGCTTCCTTGAACCGAATGAAAGATAATTGGTTCCTTTTGAAAAAACCTATCGTCGTTTGTTATCTGAAAAGAGAGATGCAGGTTTTGAAGCAATTAGAAAATTATAAAAAAGTTTGGTTAAATATTTGGTTAAATATTTGGTTAAGTATTTGGTTAGGTATTAAGTTAGCTATTAGTTAAATATTTTTAACTAATTTATAAAGGATAAATAAAGGATAAATAAAGCCATTTGATAAGACCCCCTTTTTTTTCCTCATTGACAGAAGTATCTATATATAATATAATTTACTTATACAATAATTACACCATAGAATATACTAAAACATTTACTAAAAGTGTTACTGAAATACTTACTAAATTATTTACAAAAAGTTTATAAAATATTTATAGATTGTCTAACAAACAAGCTAACAAATAAGCTAATATATTTATTATTAAGAGAGTATCTACTGGCAACATTTAGATAAAGTAAAAAAAGAACTTGCGTGTACAAGTTCTTTAAAACCATTGGTAAGTTTCATAGTATTATGGTTGCAACATAGCAATGAAGTCGTTTACTGGGGAGTTAACGACTTTTTTCGATAACTATTATACTCTATTTAAAAAGTTTATAGATATCAAGTAAAAGATGAATAAGCTCAATTAAGCAAATAATCTTTTCAATCATTATTGAGATTTACTTTCATATAAGGGAATAACCTTTTAAATAAACAATAATCCAAGGCACCAACTCCCTTCAAAACTTATGAAGTTTCCTACTCAATGGTCTACACCTATTTTAGCAGATAATACAAGATGACACAATATATAGATTAAATTATGTAAACACACTCAATATCTTGTGTTTATTGAGTTTAAAAGAAAAAGATAAATAAAGAGCTTGAAATGTAATTTATTTGTTAATTAAATGAAATTTAATATAATTAATTCTTAGAGATTAATTAAAACAATAAATAATGGGGCAAAAAGAGGGGTAAATAAAAAAAGATAAACAAAAAAACCTTATATACCAACGATATAAAGTTTTTTATCTATGCCGAGTGCAGGAATCGAACCTGTGACCCCTTCGTTACGAGTGAAGTGCTCTACCGACTGAGCTAACTCGGCACAAAATGAAAGTAGTTACCCACTTTTATTATGATACAACTTTTTAAACCTATTTTCAAGAACTAGAAGTCTTTGGCATTGGGTTGATTGTAGCCGTAACGCTCACAGAAATCTTCTCGGAATTCCAGAAGGTTGTCATCCATAATGGCCCCGCGAACGTCTTTCATTAGATTTACGAGGAAGTGAAGATTGTGGTATGAACAAAGACGAAGACCAAAAGTTTCATCGGCTTTGATTAAATGACGAAGGTAGGCGCGTGTATAGTTAGTACATGTGTAGCAATCGCACATTGGGTCAAGTGGAGTAAAATCGTGTTCGTATTTAGCATTACGAATGTTAACTCGACCGAAATGAGTCATCAGAGTTCCATTACGAGCAATTCGTGTAGGAAGAACGCAGTCAAACATATCAACTCCACGAATAACGCCATCAATCAAGCTGTCTGGTGCACCAACACCCATTAAATAGCGGGGTTTGTCTTCTGGAAGCATTGGTGTTGTAAAGTCAAGGACAGCATTCATTTCTTTATGAGATTCACCAACGGCAAGACCACCGATAGAATAACCAGCGAAATCCATTGAAGTCAAGTCTCTAGCTGATTGACGACGTAAATCTTCAAAACCAGCTCCTTGAACAATTCCGAAAAGTCCTTGGTCATTTGGACGACGATGAGCATTGAGACCACGCTCAGCCCAACGGGAAGTTCTTTCAACAGAAGCTTTGACATAGTCATAGGGTTGATAGAAAGGTGGACATTCGTCAAAGGACATCATGATGTCAGAGCCAAGATTATTTTGAATGCTTATTGCTTTTTCGGGGTTAAGAAAAAGTTCACGTCCGTCCAAATGGCTCTTGAACTTAACGCCTTCTTCTGTGATATTTTTTTTGTTTTGAACTAGGCTGTAAACCTGGAAACCACCACTATCAGTCAGGATAGGTTGGTCCCAATTCATAAATTTGTGAAGACCGCCAGCTTCAGCGACAAGTTCATCTCCGGGTCGTAACCAGAGGTGGTAAGTGTTTGAGAGAATAATCCCTGAGCCTAATGTTTTGAGTTCTTCTGGGCTCATTGTTTTAACGGTAGCTTGAGTACCTACGGGCATAAACATTGGAGTTGGGAAGGTACCATGCGGTGTGATGATTTCTCCTAATCTTGCTCCTGTATGTTTTTCTTTTTTTATTAATCTGTATTTTATTGCGTGTTCTGTCATAAGATTCCTTTATTTACTCGTAGAATCGAGTCTTCTTGTAGCTTAAAAAGCAAGCACTTATAAGTATAACAAAAATTAAACGCTTTTTATAGATGATTTTTTGAAAATCGGGCGAAAGTCTTAGAGATTTTGCCTATTTATTGGTATAATTAAGTAAATATAATGTAAGACAAATTATTGGGAGGTATTTTATGTCAAGATGGGAATTGAAAAATCAAGCCAAAGGAGCTTTAAAAGATAATTTTGGTTCAAAAATGTTACTCTTTATTATTCCAATTATTGCGGGGATTTTAGGTGGAGGAAATGGTGTAAAGCAGTCCATGGACTACAATACTTCTAATTTTGATAGTATTCCAGGTAGTGTTTGGATGGTGATTAGCTTTGCGACTTTGCTTATTGCTATTTTAATGATTGTTGTAGCCTTGTTTGTTTCGGTAGTAACAGTTGGGGCAATTTTTAACTATATCAAAATTTTCCGTGGTGAACGAAATAATCCACAATTTAAAAATGTTTTTGGACCTTTCTATGATGGTTCAGCTGGCAAAATTATTCTTTTAAGTATTGTCAAAGGGGTGATTTTTGTTGCCTTGATGTTTATCCCAGTGATTGGTTGGGCATTTGCAATTTATTTGGGACTTGGTTGGTCACAAGCAACTTATGTTTTGTTTGATCAGTTAGAAGAAGGGCGTTACAGCGGTGTTATGGGCGTTCTTAGCGAATCAGCAACAATGATGAAAGGTTTGCGTGGAAATTACTTCATTTTCAAATTGAGTTTCTTCTGGTGGTATGTTCTTTATGGTATCTCAGGTGGTTTAGCAGGATTCTGGACTACTCCTTACCTCAACATGGCTTCAATTGCTTATTACGAAAATATTGGTAAATAATAAAAAAGCTGTCAAAATTACTGACAGCTTTTTTTTATTTACTGACAGAACAATCAGTAGCTTAATTTTCACGTTTAGCATGACGTCCATGAACGAAATGGTAAATGACAGCAATTAGAAGTGCAAGACTTGCTGATGCAAAATAGAGATTACGATAGCCTAATAGAGGCATAAACATTCCTAAAATAAATGGTCCAAAACCGACACCCATATCCATAAAGCCAAAGAAAGTAGAAGTTGTGATTCCTAAACGATGAGCTTCTGAATTACGGATGGCAATTGCTTGTCCAAAAGGCGAAAATGAGCCGTAGCCTAAACCGATAAATATAGCAGCAAGGAGCAACATCCAACCAGAATGAGCAAAACCAATCAGTAAAAGGCCAAGTGCAAAGAAGAGGTAGGTTGGATACATTACAAAGTTATCACCAAAGCCGTCAAAGACACGACCAGTAATTGGACGAGAAAGAAGGACAGTAATGGCATAAACTAAGAAGAAAAATGAGGCAGCCTCTGAAAGATGAATATTATGAGCGTAAGCATCCATAAATGACAGAATACTTGAGTATGAAATACCTATGAGAAAGGCAATTAATGAAATTGGTAAAGCTTCTTTTTCAAAGTAATTTGACCAAGCGAATTTTTTATGGACTTTATTATCGATAGAATTAGAGCTGTCAGTAGTTTTTTCAGCATGTATGAAGAAAATTCCGACTAAGGCAATAAATAAAAGTAAGGCAGAAAGCCAAATTAATGAATAAAAACCTGATGTCCGGTAAAGAAACATTGATAAAAAGGGACCAACTGCTGACGATAATGTGACAGAAAGCGCATAATAACCAATTCCTTCACCACGTCTTGAAGAAGGAACAATGGCACCAGCCAAAGTTCCAGAAGCTGTTGCAGCAATACCAAATCCAAGTCCGTGTACAAGACGTAAAATTAAAAGTAGAACGACACTATACACAAAGAAATAAGCAAAGGTAAGCAAGAAATAAATGAGTGTTCCTATGTACAAAAGTTTTTTTGCACCAAGGCGTTTCATATTATTTCCAGCCCAAAGTCGAGCAATAAATCCGCCGACAATAAAAATTCCAGATAAAATACCAGCGATACTAGCAGAAGCGTGATAACGTTCCATAGCCATTGTACCAATAACAACAGTAGGGAGATAAAAAACAAGATAAAAAATAAAATTAAGTAACATATTAACAACGAAAGTTGTTGTCCAAAGTTTTTCTTTCATAAAGTTCCTTTCTTTGAGAAAAATTTATGAATGCGTAAACATCCGCCTAAAAAACAGATAAAACTCCCACTTTTTAGACGAGAGTTTTGTGTTTGTGTAATTCAACTTTATTATTGTATCAAAAAAAATCGATAAAATGTTGCCGGGGAAACGTAATAGTCTATAGAATAACTTTTGTAGTCATTTTTTTCCTAAGCCTGAATAGGCATATTCAATTTTAATACAGCGATTCATCACAATTTTATTTCTTCCTGCTTCTCGAAGAATTTCTTCAGCTTCTTGAGATTGTAAGCCCAATTGCGCCCAGAAAATATCGGCGTCAGTTTCAATGAAGTCACGAGCAACATCCGCCAAAAACTCACTTCGACGAAAGATATCAACGATATCAATGTGAAAAGGAACTTCTTTGATAGAAGCGTAGACTTTTTCACCTAGTAATTCACGGCCAGCAAGTCTTGGATTGACTGGAATAACATGGTAGCCATTTTGTTGTAATCCTTGAGCAATTAAAAAAGATGAACGGTCTGTTTTATCGCTAATCCCAACGACAGCGATGGTTTTTGCATTTTTGAGATAATCAAACATTACCTCTTGTTCTGGATTTTCAAATTCGTACATCAGATTTCCTCCTCCTGCTTTGTTTTTATTATACAATATTAAGGGAAGTGGTGTGGTTTCAAAGCTTCTTTAAAATGATTATAAAAATTTTTCAGAATTGTAAAATCCTTGAAATTTTTTGCTATAATTAGGCTATGAATAAGAAACAAATAAAAACACTAACAAGCGTCATTGTAGTCATTATTGCACTGGCTGTAGGATATTTTGGTTCGGGACGTCTGCATTTGGGACAAGGAAATAGTTCGGCTACTGATAATAGTAGCCAAGTTTCCACAAAATCACTGGCAAGTTCGGTTAAACAAGCACCTTTAACTTTTAAAAATCAAAGACAAATGGTCATGGCCAATACTGATGCTTTAGGTCGTGCGGTTGATTCACATATTCAATTGAATGATTCTCAAGAACCTAAAGTCAAACGTGAACCCTTGACCTATAATCCGGTTGGTTGGCATAATTATAATTTTTATTATAAAAAATCAGATGGTTCGATTGGTAAAATGTGGCTAATGGCTCGTGGCCATTTAGTGGGTTATCAATTTTCAGGTCTAAATAATGAAGCAAGAAATTTAGTGCCAGAAACGGCTTGGTTCAATGGTGGAAATTTCACTGGAACGAACGATGGAAATACAGCCAGCATGCTTTATTACGAAAATCGTTTGGACAGTTGGCTTGCAAATCATCCCAATTATTATTTAGATTACCAAGTGACCCCTCTCTACGAAGGAAATGAACTTTTGCCTCGACAAATTCGTTTGGCTTATGTTGGGATTGATAAAAATGGTCAAACCTTGTCTATCAAACTCGGTGGTGGTCGTGAAAAGTCAGGAAATGGTGGAGCAACTGTCGTTGTTCTTGACAATGTCGCTCCAAATGCAAAAATTAATTATGCTGACGGGACCGCAGTTAACACAGTCAGCCCTAAATAGTTACTGACAGACTGTTCTGTCAGTAAAATAAAGCTCTGTCAGTAAAAAAATGCTTGAAAAATCAGTCAAAAGACTGAGAATTCGGGCTTTTTTTCTTGCTATAATTAATATATAAATACAAATTCATGAGTGATGAGAATTTGTTAATTATCGGAGGAAAGAGAATGTTTTTACTACTTGTACTATTTTTAGCTATGTTACTTTTTATAAAAGGATTCTTTAAAATTGTTTTACCTGCTTTGATTTTATTAATGATTTTGAAATTTTTGTTCGGTGGTTTAATGCTCTTACTTAGTCCGCATTTTTGGGGGACTTTGCTCGTAATTAGCATTATTGTATGGCTTGTGAGAGCCAGTCGTAGTCGTTACTACTAAAAGGAGAAAAAATGTTTGTAGGATTTTTATCAGGTTTGATTGTAATGGGGGCTTTGCTTTCAATTTTGTTAGTGCTTTTGGGAGTGATGGCATTGAGAGTATTTGTACGCTATATCTTGCCCATTTTACTTATTTTACTGATTATTCGTTTGATTATTTCAGGGATTGTACTTTTGTTTAACCCACACTTTTGGTTATTCATTGCGGTTGTCGCTTTAGTCCTTTGGATTCTTGGTAAAATTAGGAATTAAGTAGTTTATAAATAATATTAACTTATAGAAATTACTGACCTTTTTGTCAGTAATTTTTTGCTTATAATTTTATAATCATTTTTAACTTTATTGAGTGTTTTCCAAAAATTTGGTATAATTTTTTTACAACTGTGTATTTGAAACAAGCATTTTGTTTATAAAAAAGATTTCCGCTAAGGAAACATCGGAGGACGTCATGTCAAATGAATACAGATCCCGCTCGTCACGTCATGAGCGGAGAAGCTCTCGTTGGGCAAATAAAGATTCTGATGTCGTGGAAGCGGCAGCGAATCAAGCAATCAGGCATTTAGAAGAAGAACCAGAAGGTCGAAACGTCGAACGAACTTCAAGACAAAAATTGACACATGAAAAAACACTCAGAATTCCTTTAGCAGTCTATGGATTACTTACGGGTCTGTCAGTGCTTTTAGCATTAACTTTTTATGCATTTCCTTTGTGGAAACCAGTAGCCACAGCCAGCCAATCACAAAACCTTTATTCTGGATTTGCGATGCATCATGGTTTAGTTCCTTTTAATGATTTTTATGGGACAGGTGGTACGGTTTTTTATCTCATTAATTGGTTAGGGAATATTGGTGGGACGACTTGGCTTTTATGGCTTTTTGAAATTATTGCTTTACTAATCAGTGGAATTTTAGTTTACCGCTTAGTGGGTCAACAAACGAAAAATCAAACGGCATCACTAACTGTATCGGTTTTTACCTTAGTTATTATTGCAGGTTTGGCAAGAGGAGGAGATAGTCCAACGCTCTTTGCTCTTCCTTTTGCCTTATGGGCGGCACGATTTTTGAGTTCTTATTTCCAAGATAGTTCTACAGATAGGGGATTTATTCGATTTGGAATGGCAGCTGCCTTTGCCTTAGTCATTTCTCCTGTCATGTCAGTTTTCTTTATTTTATCTGCTATCGCTCTCATTATTCATAATGTGGGTAGCCGTAAAATTGGACGTGGTTTTTACCAAATGCTGGCAACAATTTTGGGAGTTCTATTAGTAGGTTACTCAGTCGCTTATTATTCTCTTGAAGAACAAACAATCTATACTTCTATTGAACAGTCTATTTTAATTCCCTTTACACATTTTGGTCCAAGTGGTGATTTATTATTAACTCTTGCTAAAGCCTTAGTTCTCACTCTTATTTTTGGAATTGTTGCAGGTTTCGTCCAAGGAATTGTACAACTCAAAAAGGGTGGACCAGCCAGAGTTTGGTATGTCATGATGCTTATTGGAATTGTTGGATTGACAACAATGATTGTTTTTGCTCAGACTTTTGATAGTTCTAATCTTTTGGCTGTCCTGCCATTTACAATAGTTTTTGCAGGTCTTGGGTTGACAGATAGCGATCAAATTTTGTTGAAATATCTTCAAAATCGTTTATTTGCTCCGATTTTGGCAATACTTTTTGTCATTTTTACACCAATTAGTTATCATTTCATGAACCGAACAATTGCTTCAGAAGAGCAAAGTGTGGCACAATATATTAAGGCAAATGCCACAGGTTCTGACCGAGTTTATGTTGTCGCTGATGGTAAAAATATTAACAATTTGACCAAAACAATTTCAACTTTAGATAATGTTCCAGCAAATTATCCAATTAAATTTACCCAAAGTTATGATTTGAAAGTTGGTAAATTATCAGATAAATTCGTTGTTTTACAGGCCAGTGAGAAAGCTCCGACTAGTTTGAAAAAAGTTTTAGATAAGGACTATAAAGTGACTAACTATGCTGGAAAATATTTCCAAGTCTATAAAAAGAAATAAACTAGTGTTACCAGAATCTGTTTGTAAGTTTTGAAAATCAAAACTTCATAATATTACGGAGGTCAATAATGAGAAAATTTGAAAAATCGCATAAACTTGATAATGTCAGCTATGATATTCGTGGCCCAGTATTGGATGAAGCACAAAGAATGCGAGCCAATGGTGAAAAAATTCTTCGATTGAATACAGGAAATCCAGCTGAATTTGGCTTTCTTGCTCCTGATGAAGTCATTAGTGACTTGATTCAACATGCTGTGGATAGCGAAGGATATTCAGATTCTAAAGGAATTTTCTCGGCTCGTAAAGCGATTATGCAATACTGTCAGCTCAAAGGTTTTCCTAGTCTTGATATCAATGATATTTTCACAGGTAATGGGGTTTCTGAATTGATTGTTATGGCCATGCAGGGACTTTTGGACACAGGGGATGAGGTTTTGATTCCTATGCCTGATTATCCACTTTGGACGGCTTCTGTCAGCTTAGCTGGAGGAACAGCTGTTCATTACCTCTGTGATGAACAGGCTGGTTGGTTCCCCGACATTGATGATATTCGCTCAAAAATCACAAGTAATACAAAAGCCATTGTTTTGATTAATCCTAATAATCCAACGGGTGCGCTGTATTCTAAAGATTTATTGCTTGAAATTGTTCAAGTGGCTAGAGAAAATAATTTAATTATTTTCTCTGACGAAATTTATGACCGATTGGTTATGGATGGAGCAGTTCATGTTCCGATTGCTAGCTTGGCACCAGATCTTTTTGTGGTCACAATGAATGGACTCTCAAAATCACACCGCATTGCGGGATTCCGTGTGGGGTGGATGGTTCTGTCAGGTGAAAAATCACATGTTAAGGGTTATATTGAAGGTTTGAATATGCTGGCTTCAATGCGACTTTGTTCCAATGTTTTAGCTCAATCAGTCGTACAAACTTCACTTGGTGGCACTCAATCGGTTGATAAGTTGCTGTTGCCGGGTGGACGAGTTTATGAACAAAGAGAATTCATTTATAAAGCCATCAATGGTATTCCAGGATTATCTGCGGTCAAACCTCAAGCAGCTTTCTATATTTTCCCTAAAATTGACAGAGAAATGTATAAAATTGATAATGATGAACAATTTGTCTTGGACTTTTTGAAGCAGGAAAAAATCCTGCTTGTTCATGGTCGAGGATTTAATTGGAAAGAGCCAGACCATTTCCGAATCGTTTATCTGCCTCGTGTGGATGAATTAGCGGAAATACAAGAAAAAATGGAACGTTTCCTTTGGCAATATCGTAAATAATAAATAGAAAAAGATGTATGAATAATTCGTATATCTTTTTTTGTTGAGAGTAATTTTCTGACAATTTTTATTGTTTTTCATGCTTTTTTATGTTATACTGATTATGAAAAATTTTGTATAAAAACAAGAATATAAAAAAATAGGAGAACAAAGTGGCTACATTACTTGAAAAAACACGTAAAATCACCGCGATTTTGCAAGATGGAGTGACCGATTTGCAACAAGAGTTGCCATATAACAGTATGACTGAACGCTTGGCAAACGTCATTGATTGCAATGCATGTGTGATTAATACGAAGGGCGAGTTGCTTGGTTACTCATTGCCTTATAATACAAACAATGACCGTGTTGACCAATTTTTCTATGATCGTAAATTGCCTGATGAATATGTTCGTGCGGCAGTACGTATCTACGATACAATGGCAAACGTTCCTGTTGACCGTCCATTAGCAATCTTTCCAGAAGAAAGCCTTGGCGATTTTCCAAAAGGTGTGACAACTTTAGCACCTATTTATGGTTCTGGAATGCGTTTGGGAACATTTATCATGTGGCGTGAAGACGGCGAATTCACTGATGATGATTTGGTCTTAGTTGAACTTGCAACAACAGTAATTGGTGTTCAACTCTCAAATCTTAAACTTGAACAAATGGAAGAAAATATCCGTAAAGACACCATGGCAACTATGGCTGTTAACACACTTTCATATTCAGAAATGAAAGCTGTTAAAGCAATCATTGAAGAGCTTGATGGTGAAGAAGGGCATGTTATCGCTTCTGTCATTGCTGACAAGATTGGGATTACACGTTCAGTCATCGTTAACGCATTGCGTAAACTCGAATCTGCTGGTGTAATTGAATCACGTTCACTTGGTATGAAAGGAACTTATCTTAAAGTTCTTAATACTGGTTTATTTGATAAACTTGCAGGACGTAATTTCTAAAAGCCAGGGTCTTAGCGCTTTAGTGCTTAGACTTCGGCTTCACAAAAAGCTCCTATCGCAGATGGGAGCTTTTCGTGCTTTATAAGAGTTTCAAACAAATTTTTATAAGTTTAGAATGTGAAAATTATCAGCGAAGCCATGTAAGGGTCTTAGCGCTTTAGCGCTTAGACTTCGGCTTCACAAAAAGCTCCTATCGCAGATGGGAGCTTTTCGTGCTTTATAAGAGTTTTAAACAAATTTTTATAAGTTTAGAACGTGAAAATTACCAGCGAAGCCACGTTAGCGCTTCGCCCTTTTATCATTCGCTTGTGACTCGCGTTGGTGCTTTATAAGCCTTTTAATCAAAATTCTATCAGGTGTTTAGGTCAGAAGGTTGAACTTGCTGACAGAAGCCACATACATAGTTAGAGTACTATTTAGTTTCACAAACAGCTCCTATCTCAGATGGGAGTTGTTTGTGTCTTATAAAGATTATTGATTACAGATTTATAATTACTGACGAAATTATTTGTCAGCAATTTTTAAAATTGTATCAGAGATAAATTTTTCTGTCAGTAATTTTGCTTTCTATTTTTACTGACAAAAAGTTCTATCATTAAAAAAATGACTGGTAAATGGTTTAAAATCACTGACAGACTGTTAAAATGCCGATTTTTTGTTATAATTAACAAGAATAAACTCTAAAAAATGGAGATTGAAAATATGAGTCAAATTACAGAGGAACAAGTCAAGCACGTGGCGCTTTTGTCGAAGCTTGAATTCTCGGAAAATGAAGTAAAATCATTTACCGATACTTTTGGAAAAATCATTGATATGGTTGAAATGTTAGATGAAGTTGATGGTGAAGGTGTCCCATTTACTATGAATGTGGCAGATAATCTCAACTTCATGCGTGAAGATGTGGCAGAAAAAGGACTTGACCGTGAAAAACTCATGGCAGCCGTTCCTGAAAAAGAAGACGGCTTTATCAAAGTTCCAGCAATGCTTTCTGATGGAGGAGATGCTTAATGTCATACAATAACAAATCAATCAAAGAGCTTCATGAGCTACTTGTAAATAAAGAAATATCTGCTCTTGAACTGACAAAAGCAACGCTTTCTGATATTTCTGCACGTGAACCACAAATTGATGCTTTTTTGAAAATTACAGAAGAAAAAGCTTTGCAAGATGCTGCCGCAATTGATGCTCGTGGAATTAATCCAGACGTTGTGACTGACGGAATCTCAATTGCTGTCAAAGATAATATTGTTACAGAAGGAATTGAAACAACAGCTGCCTCAAAAATTCTTGGAGGTTGGATTCCACCTTATAATGCAACGGTTGCGAATAAATTGAGCGAATCTGGGTTAATTACAATTGGTAAACTCAATATGGATGAGTTTGCGATGGGTGGTTCTGGTGAAAATTCTTCAGTTAAGCCAACCAAAAACGCTTGGGATCAAACAAAAGTACCTGGTGGTTCTTCATCTGGTTCTGCGGCTTCAGTTGCTTCTGGTCAAGTTCGTTTATCATTGGGTTCAGATACGGGTGGCTCAATTCGCCAACCTGCCGCATTCAATGGGATTGTTGGTTTGAAACCAACTTATGGTCGTGTGAGTCGTTTTGGTTTGATTGCTTTTGCTTCATCATTAGACCAAATCGGTCCATTGGCGCCAACAGTCGAAGAAAATGCTCAACTTTTGAATGTCATTTCTGGCTTTGATAAAAATGATAGCACATCATCAAATGTTGCAGTTCCTGACTTTACAAGTAAAATTGGTCAAGACATTAAAGGAATGAAGATTGCTTTGCCTAAAGAATATTTTGGTGAAGGAATTGATGAAAAAGTAAAAGAACAAATTTTGGCAGCAGCTAAACATTTGGAAAAATTGGGTGCCATCGTTGAAGAAGTGAGTCTTCCTCACAGTAAATATGGTGTTGCCGTTTATTATATTATTGCCTCTTCTGAAGCTAGCTCAAATCTTCAACGTTTTGATGGTATTCGCTACGGTTATCGTGCTAATGACATCAATAATCTTGAAGATTTGTATGTGAAATCTCGTTCTGAAGGCTTTGGTCCGGAAGTTCAACGTCGCATCATGTTGGGAACTTTCAGTCTTTCAGCAGGTTCTTATGATAAACATTTCAAAAAAGCAGGTCAAGTTCGTACTTTAATCATCAATGATTTTGCAAAAGTTTTTGAAAAATATGATTTAATCTTAGGCCCAACAACTCCGACACCAGCTTGGGACTTGGGAGCACGTGTTGATGATCCACTTTCAATGTATTTGGCGGATTTATTGACAATTCCAGTCAACCTAGCTGGACTTCCAGGAATTTCAATTCCTGCTGGTTTTGCCGATGGACTACCTGTGGGAATGCAATTGATTGGTAAACGTTACGATGAAGAAACGATTTACCAAGTAGCGGCTGCTTTTGAAGCAACTACTGATTTCCACAAAAAACAACCGATTATTTTTGGAAAATAAAAAATGGAATTTGACGAATTAATCAAGCGATTAAATGCAGTTGCTGATGCAGGACTTTTTTACGGGAAAGATATCTTTGATATTGAACGTTATCAGGAAATCAAAGCAATTTCATCTCAACTTCTAGAGCATTCAACGACTTTGACGAAAGAGGAGCTGACAGCTCTCTTTCGTCCAAATAATTCTTATCCGACACCGATGATTGATGTGCGGGCTTTTATTCAAAATGAAGAAAAAGAGATACTCTTTGTTCGGGATAAAATGCAGGGAGACTGGGCCTTACCAGGAGGATATGGTGAGATTGGATTTACCCCAAGTGAAAATCTACTTAAAGAGTTGAAAGAGGAAGCCGGAGTTTCTGGAGAGATTGAACGCTTATTAGCGATTTTCGATACAGACAAATGGCAACCGCAAGGAAAGCAATATTATAAATTTGTTTTTAAGTGTAAAGCTTTATCCATTGATTTTCTGGAAAATAGTGAAACTTCAGAAACGAAATTTATAAAACGCTCAGAGCTGACAAACTTGTCAGTAAAAAGAACGACCATGTCACAACTTAGTTTGCTTGAAAAATTGTCAAAAACCGGAAAACAATATATTGACTAGGATAATTTGACTTTCTTAAAGAAAGTATCGGAGAAAATAATGAACTTTGAAACAGTAATTGGGCTTGAAGTCCACGTTGAGTTAAGTACAAACTCAAAAATTTTCAGTCCCGCCTCAACAAAATTTGGTGGAGACCCTAATACAAATACAAATGTGATTGACTGGTCACTTCCTGGTGTTTTACCAGTAATGAATAAAGGGGTAATTGATAGCGGAATTAAAGCGGCGCTTGCTTTGAATATGGATATTCACAAATCAATGCATTTTGACCGCAAAAATTATTTCTATCCTGATAATCCCAAAGCTTACCAAATTTCACAATTTGATGAGCCAATTGGTTATAATGGTTCCATTGAAATTGAACTTGAAGATGGCCATAAAGCGACGATTCGCATTGAGCGCGCTCATTTAGAAGAAGATGCTGGGAAAAATACGCACGGAACGGATGGTTATTCTTATGTCGATTTGAATCGTCAAGGGGTGCCATTGATTGAGATTGTCTCAGAAGCGGATATGCGCACTCCTGAGGAAGCTTATGCCTACTTGACAGCTCTTAAAGAAGCCATTCTTTACACAGGAATTTCTGATGTGAAGATGGAAGAAGGTTCAATGCGTTGTGATGCCAATGTTTCGCTCCGTCCTTATGGTCAAGAAGCTTTTGGTGTGAAGACAGAAGTTAAAAACATGAACTCATTTAGCAATGTCAAAAAAGCTTTGGACTTTGAAGTCGAAAGGCAAGCTAAGATTTTGCGCGCTGGTGGCGAAATTCGTCAAGAAACGCGTCGTTTTAATGATAAAACGGGTGAAACAATTTTGATGCGTGTTAAAGAAGGTGCTTCTGATTACCGTTACTTCCCAGAGCCAGATGTCCCTCGTTTTGAAATTTCTGACGAATGGATCGAAGAAATGCGTCAAAGTTTGCCAATGACGGCCAGCGCTCGTCGGGTGCATTATATCAATGATTTGGGCTTGTCAGACTACGATGCGCGTCAGTTGACAGCAACGAAAGAGGTTTCTGATTTCTTTGATGAGGCGGTCAAATTTGATACTGACCCTAAATTGGTTTCAAACTGGTTGCAAGGTGAAGTAGCGCAATACTTGAACAGCGAGAAAAAAGAACTTCATGAGATTGGCTTAACTCCAGAAAATCTGACAGAAATGATTCGTTTGATTGCGGACGGCACTATTTCTTCAAAAATCGCCAAAAAAGTCTTTGTGGAATTGGCTAAAAATGGTGGTTCTGCCGAAGAATTTGTCAAGAAAGCTGGTTTGGTTCAAATTTCTGACCCTGCAGTGCTTTTGCCAATCATTCATGATGTATTTGCTAAGAATGAACAATCTGTAGCAGATTATCGTGGTGGGAAGCAAAATGCGGCGAAAGCTTTGGTTGGTCAATTGATGAAAGCAACTAAAGGACAAGCTAACCCAACGGTTGCGCAAAAACTTTTGTATCAAGAATTGGATAATTTCTAAGTATCAGCTGTATGAAACAGCTATCCTACATTTCGTTCGGTCATAAGTTAGTGGAAGACAGCAATATGAAAACTTTATTTTGTTCTGCTAGTTATAATAATAAAAAATATCCGTCCTAATTTGGAACGGATATTTTTTATTATGCTTGATAAGTATGGTAAAATGTTGGCAGAATGAGTTTGTCAGCAAATATATAAAACTCAGCTTTTAAAGGAGAATCATGCTTGAAATTAAAGATGCAACTTATTGGGCGGAGCAATTAAAATCAGGAAATCTTTCTGCCAAAGCGTTATTAGAAATGACAAATGACAAGATTCAAAAGCTCAATCCGCGTTACAATGCGATTGTTGCTTATGATTTAGAAAAGGCAAAAGCTGATTTAGCTTTAACGAGTCAAGGTTTTTTTGCTGGTCTTCCTTTTGCTTTGAAAATGTTGGGACAAACTCATAAAGGATTGCCTGATACGGCTAGCTCTCAGCTCTTTTCAGAGAATGTGGCATCAGAGGATGACAACTATGTTAAAGGACTCTTAGAAGCTGGTTTCACGCCATTTGGACAAACGAATTCTCCAGAGTTTGGCTTTAAAAACATTTCTGATTCAAAACTCTACGGAGATACACGAAATGTCTGGAATGAAGCTTATTATTCGGGAGGGTCTTCTGGCGGAGCAGCGTCGGCCGTGGCTTCTGGGATGTTTGCAATTGCTGGAGCTTCAGATGGCGGTGGGTCGATTCGGATTCCAGCCTCATTTTCGGGCTTGATTGGACTTAAAATGACGAGAGGGCGGATGCCACAAGGGCCTGATTCTTACCGAGGATGGCAAGGAGCATCGATTTCCGGAGCTCTTACTGTGTCTGTGCGAGATACGGCTCGTTTTGTGCTTGAAATGCAAATCCTACAAGAAGCAGCACCTTATCAGGCAAAATTGTTGGACGAAAAAGAACTTATAGCGCTCACTAAAAGTACTGACCAAGCTGTCAGCAATAATTTATCAAGAAAATTGAAAATTGCTTATTCACTCCAAAGCCCGATTTCTGGAATTGAATTATCAAAAGATGCCATGAATGCAAGCCTAAAAGCAGTAGAGTTTTTAGAGCGTCAAGGTCATGAATTGACAGAAGTTGATTTTCCTATAGATGCTCGTCCTTTGATTCAGTCTTATTATCGTATGAATGCGGCTGAAACAGTGGCCATGTTAGAACCTTGGGAACGGGCTGCCGGACGAAAATTGACGAGTCAAGATGTTGAACTTTTGACTTATGCGCTTTTAGAAGCCGGAAGAAAAGCTCCGGTGTCTTCTTATATCAACGCTTTAGCTCAGTGGGATATTGCGGCTAGAGATTTTACTGACAAAATTTATAAAGATTATGATTTATTTTTGACGGCAACAACTGCTAAAACAGCCCCTAAAATTGGTCAGGAATTAATGACAGCGGAAGTACTAAAAGAAATGTCAGAAATTAGCCAATATGAGTTTGAACAACAAATAGAGATTATTGAAGCCGCCTTTGAGCGCTCATTAGCATTTACGCCTTATAATTTCATCAGTAATTTAACGGGTCAGCCTGCGCTTTCTCTGCCCGTTTATGTTAATGAAGAAACGAATCTGCCACTTGGAATTCAACTTTGGGGACCAAAAAATTCTGAAATTGAATTATTGAAAGTTGCTAAAGAATTTGAGGAAGCGGGTCAATTTATTTTACCCAAAGCTTATCAATAAGTTTAACGATATTTTGCTGACAGAAAGTGAAAATCAAATCTGTCAGTAAATTTAAAAGAAAAACCGCCTAAGTGGCGGTTTTATGTTAAATCCTGATTTTGTCTAAAACGTTTAATCATGCGGATGGTTGTTGGAATTAAGATAGAGGTTGAACCCAGCCAAGCGGCAGGATTACTTGAGATAATTACCGTATAATTGAGTAAAAGAACACCAATGATAGCGACTCCTGCCCGCATGAAAAGCTCTGCAAAGCCACACAATGTTGGAATCTTGGCATTACCTAAGCCTTGAATTGTTGAGCGAGTAACGAATAAAATGGCTAACAACCAATAGAAACTCCCGTTCACAAGATAATAATGACTCGACATCTCAATAACGGCTGTTTGACTACTTGAAATGAAAGCAGTGGTGAAATAGAAGTGAGCAAGGTTTAAGATAATGGCAAAGATAATTGACCAACCGACAGCAATTGTAAGAGCCCGTGTTAAACCTTGATTAATTCGTTTGTACTGTTTAGCCCCATAATTTTGTGCTCCAAAGGTTGCCATGGCAAGGCCGATTGAAATCATCGGGAGCATCGCAAATTGGTCAATTTTAGAAACGATGGCTTGGGTAGCGACAGCATTTGTTCCCATTTTATTCAAAGCGACTTGGAGCGTGATAGAGCCGATGGCAATAATACTTGATTGAAAGCCCATTGGAATACCAAGTCTAGCGTGGTGGGCAATTTCGGCACGATCTAGCCGCCATAAATTTTTTGAAATTTGAAATTCGGGAACTTTTCGTTTGATGTGCCAAAAAAGAAATAAAACCGAAATCATTTGGGCTAAAATTGTTGCTCCACTTGCTCCAGCAATTCCTAATTTTAAGACTAGAATAGCAAAATATTCAAAGGCAATATTTAAAATTGAGGCAGCAATCAAAGCATACAATGGCGTTTTAGAATCGCCCAAAGCCCTTAGAGCATTAGACAGATAAGCGTAGAGATTGGTGGCAATCATTCCGCCTAACATAATGCTTAGAAAGGTCTTGGCGCCTTCAAAAATTTGGCTTGGGGTCTGCATGACCTGAAGCAATGGTCCCACAAAAATAAGGGACAATATGCTGAGCAAAATAGAAATCGCAATTGTAAAGTAGAGGCCCGTGACATAGGATTTTTTTATGGCTAACCCATCTTTTGCCCCGAAACGTTGGGCCGTTAAAATTGTCAAACCAGCGGTCATTCCTTGAGCAAAACCGACAATTAAAAAGTTGATGGAGCCTGTCGCTCCAACAGAAGCCAAAGCATCTTTTCCCAAGGTTTGACCGACAATCAGAGTATCTGCCGTGTTATAGAGGACCTGAAAAAAGTTACCCATAAGTAAGGGCAAAGTAAATGCAATAAGTCCTGTTAAAATATTTCCTTTAGTTAAATCTTTCATTTTTTCCCTAAACAAACTAAGTTGATTTCTTTATTTTAGCCCATTTTAATCGTTTTTACAATAGTATTTTTGAGAAAATATGAATTATTTGTAAAGGCTTACGGAAAAATAGTATGTCAGTAAAATTGACAATAAAAAAATCACTGACAAAACTGTCAGTGATTTTTATTTAAAGCTGTAATTATTTTTGGATGTTAACAGCTTGAGGTCCACGAGGGCCATCTTCAACGTCAAAAGTAACTTTTTGACCTTCGTCAAGTGTTTTGAATCCATCAGTTTGGATAGCTGAGAAGTGAGCGAAAACGTCGTTTCCTTCTTCAGTAGTGATAAAGCCGAAGCCTTTAGTTGCGTTAAACCATTTAACAGTTCCTTGTGCCATTTTTGGTACTTCCTTATTTATAAATTTGTAAATCTAATTTCTTGAATAGGAATGAACCCAAAAGCACAGAACTAATCGTAAAACAAAAACTTACACTTTCATGTTATCATAGTTAATATGGAAAGTAAAGTAGAAAACCGTAAAAAAATATTACAAATGTTAAAAAATTTTTCAGACTACGAGAAAAGGCGTCAGAATAAGGATGTTTTAAAGCAGTTAACCGCTTCCTCAAAATGGAAATCTGCAAAAAAAATAGCGCTTTATATGTCAATGCCAATTGAATTTAATTTGACAGAACTTTTCGACCAATCTGACGACAAAGAAATTTTGATTCCTAAATGCTTACCTGAGCGTCAAATGATTTTTGCCAAGTATGATAAAGAAAATCTTGTTCGCTCAAAATTTGGCTTGCTTGAGCCAAAATCTGAAATTGCAGTTGAGCCTGATTTTATCCTTGTTCCAGGCTTAATTTGGAATGATGAGGGTTATCGAATCGGTTTTGGTGGTGGTTATTATGACCGGTATTTGGCTAATTTTGAGGGAACAACGGCCTCTGTACTTTATGATTTTCAAAAAATGGATTTTGAGGCGGAAAGCCATGACATCGCAGTACAAGAACTTTTTATAGGGAGAAAAAATAATGAATTTTAATGAAATTAAACGAGATTTTACACGTTACAAGGCAACTTATATCTTATCAATTATCACACTCTTAGTTTGGTTATGGCAATTTTTTACTTACGGAATATCGGCAACTTCAGCAATCAACTTGTTCAATAGTGGAGCCATACTTGGTCAAGTTATGCTGTTTGACCCAAGCCAAATGTGGCGTTTGTTTACGGCACTCTTTATCCATATTGGTTGGGCACACGTTTTATTAAATGTGGCGACGCTCTTTTTCATCGGTCGGCAAATTGAAAATGTTTTTGGTTGGCTACGTTTTACTCTGATTTATCTTTTATCAGGAATTTTTGGTAATGCCATGGTTTTTCTTTTGACACCTAGAGTGGTTTCGGCAGGAGCATCCACTTCTATATTTGGCCTCTTTGCGGCAGTTGTTGGTTTAGCATTTTTTACAAAACATCCATTTTTACAACAAATCGGTCGAATGTTTACTGTGTTGATTGTTGCTAACTTGGTTATGAATCTCTTTTCTTTAGGAAATGTAAGCATTTGGGCACATATTGGCGGGGCAATTGGTGGACTGCTTTTGTCAGCAATTTTTGCGCCTAAGGCTTTCATTCCATCTATTCCCAAACAATACCGTATTTTTGCAACAGGCGCCTTTGTTATTCTCTTGGTTCTCTTTATCGGTTTACCATTTTTCAAGTAAAAATATGTTTTGCTTTTGAAAACATGAAAGTGCTTGCAAAGAATCTTTAATCTTGTTAGAATAAACTTAGTTAAAAAACTTGCTGAGGGAGAAAAAAAGATGAGAATTGATAAAATAGTTGATGCCCCAAGAGAATTTATCTTTGAAAAAATAATTGATTCGTGTCTATTTGACATTGAAAAAAATACAGGGAAACGTCCGAAAGTTAGAAGCTTAAATGGTTATGAATATAGTAAGAGCTTTGGGAAAAACCAAAGAGGAAGTATTAAAATTACAGAACTGACAGAACCAAGCATTTACGCTTTTACGACTAAAACAAATCGCAATACTTTTAGTACTCGCTGGGAATTGCATAAAATTGATGACCGAAGCACTCAGGTGGTCATTGAAGAGAACCAAACATCAAATGGTTTTATTCAAATGATTAACGACAAAGCCGTTGGTTTTTTCTTGGGACGTTTTAAAAAGCGTCAAATGGTTGCTGTTTTGGATAATGTCAATCGAGCTTACAATGGCGGTAGAGCAAGATAAGTAAAGTGTCAGACAATGAAAATTTTAAGACTTTCAGATTTACAAAGAAATAAGTTGTTTTCATGCGCTTTATTTTCAGTGATAAGCTAGGCGGAAAGATTATAATACTAAACTGAATTTTCAGTTTTACTGTTTGACTTTACTGACAGAATCAGCCTTGAATGATGATTTTGAATTGGAAAGAATTAAAAAGTACTGATTGCTCTTAAGAACAAGATACTGAAAGCTGTCAGTAATTTTGGGCTAAATATTTGGTCTCGAAGAAATTAAAATTTGGATTTGAAACAGCCGATTTTGGCTGTTTTTCTATTGGACGATTAGAAAAATCAAAAAAGTAAACGTTAACAAAAATGTTTTCTTATTCCTACAAATTTGTGTTAAAATGAATTTATGAATGCGAATACAAAAAATAATAAAGAATTTTTAGATTTGGCAACTTATGCCTTTCATAAGCCTAAAACAAAGGAACGGGCAAAAGCTTTTGACAAATTACTTGAATTTTCAACTCCTTATGGACACTACGAAAATCAAAAACTCACGTCAATGGTGATTGATTCACACTTTAATGTTTATTGGAAAAATCAAGAAGTCAAAACTTCTGGAATTGGTTATGTTGCCAGTTATCCTGAGTTTCGAGGCAATGGAGCCATTCGACAATTAATGACCAAAAGTTTGCGAGATAATTATGAAAAAGGAGTGATTTTTTCATATTTAGCACCATTTTCATATGCTTTTTATGAAAAATTTGGTTATCATTATGCTTTTAATCAAAAACATTATCGACTAGCAGCTCAAGATTTTCCTAAAGGTAAGAGAAGTGCGGGCGAAATTAGTCGAGAAAAGTTTGAGTTTGATGATGAAAATGCTAGTGAATTTTCTGTCAGTAAAAATACAGCCCTTTTTAAAGTACTGACAGAAGTTCATCAAAAGGCTGATAATCAAGGCTCACTTGTTCGCTCTCCAGAACTTTGGTCTTACTTTTTCAGTTTTAAATCACAACCTCACTGTGGGATTTATCGCGAAAATGGTAAGGCTTTGGGCTATCTTCTCTATGAATTTTCAGAAATGACATTTGTTATCAAAGAACTGATAACTTTGACTGACGAGGCAAAACAAGCATTTTATCGTTTTATTTCAAGCCATGCCGGTTCATTTTCGGAAATTAGTTGGCAAGCACCCTCAGATATTCTCCTTGAAGAAGAACTGACAGAGCCACAGCGAGCAGAAATTAAACTTGTTCCTTATATGCAGGCACGGATTGTTAACTTACAGGAATTTTTAAAAGTACACGGTCAGCCCGATTTTTCAGTTGAAATTACTGACGAAATTATTCCTGAAAACAATATTAGTCTCGGAGAAGGAAAAAGAGAAAAAATGACCATTGGCCAATTTACGGCAAAAATTTTAAAAGAGAATCAGGCGATTCTTCGTGAATATTTTTAAAAAAGTTACTGACAGCTTTGTCAGTAACTTTTTTGATAAAAATTAAAGAAATTAAAAAATTAGAATATTGTGGGAGGAGTAGTTTGTTTGTTACACTGATATTACTGACAAAAATTGGTATAGGTCAATTCGCCTTATTTTAAAGATTTTAACGAAAGAAAGCGTTAAACCTATCTAAAAATGAGAATTTATCGTTAATGTTTCAATTTAAGAAACATGTTTTTTTAAGATGATATCGCTTGCAAAAATGAAATGAAAGCCTTATCATAGACTTAAGGTTTATTTCAGAAATAAAAAAAGGAAATAAACAAATAAGAAAAAGGAGAAAAAAATGGGAAAATTAGGGGTATCTATCTATCCAGAACGCTCAAATTTTGAGGCAGATAAAGCTTATCTTGATTTAGCGCATCAATATGGATTTAAGCGTGTCTTCACTTCTTTACTCGAAATTGATGGAGATAAAGAAGGGGTTCTTGCAGCTTTCAAAAAAGTTGTTGATTACGCCAATCAGTTAGGAATGGAAGTCATGGTGGATATCAATCCAGGTCTCTTTACACAACTTAACATTAGTTATGATGACCTCAGCTTTTTCCATGAAATGGGTGCAGATGGAGTTCGACTTGACATAGGATTCACGGGAGCCGAAGAAGCCAAAATGACCCGAAATCCTTACGGAATCAAAATTGAAATCAACATGAGTCAGGGAACAACCTATGTTGATTCAATAATGGATTACTCACCTGATACTGAAAAACTGTTGGGAAGTCACAATTTCTACCCACATCGTTACACAGGATTGGAATTTAACCATTATCTTAAATGTACAGAAAAATTCAAAGGCTATAATTTAAACACCATGGCCTTTGTCAATTCGCAAGCAGCAACATTTGGTCCTTGGCCAACTCAAGATGGCCTTTGTACTCTTGAAGACCACAGAAGCCTTGAAATTGCGACACAAGTTAAACATTACAAACTCCTCGGTGGAATTGATGATGTCACTATTGCCAATGCTTATGCGAGCGAAGAAGAACTTAAAGCAATGAGCCAAGCATTTAACGCAAGCATGCCTGAGATTAAAGTCGTTCCACGTGAAACAATCAGCGAAAATGAACGCAAATGTCTTTTTGAAGCGACACATAGCTACCGTGGTGATAAATCAGCTTACATGCTCCGTTCAACAATGACAAGAATCACTTATAAAGACCTTGAATTCCCCGCTCACGATACTGATAAAATTCAACGTGGCGATGTCATTATTGACAACGAAGGCTATGGTCAATATAAAGGTGAGACTCAAATCGCCTTACGTGAAATGGAAAATGATGGTCGAGTCAATGTGGTTGGACGTATCGCTGATGATGAATTATTCCTACTTGATTTCCTAAAACCATGGAGCTCATTTAAACTTATCGAGAGCAAAAAATAATCGATAATCTATGCCTGTCAGTACTGACAGAACCTTAATTATATTCAAAAAGTTTTTTTGAAAGTTATTTATTATTATATTATAAAGGAGGAATTCCATGAACGGAATTACTGCGTGGATGGAGAAATATCTCGTCCCTGTTGCGGCAAAGATTGGGTCTCAAAAACACCTAGTTGCGCTGCGTGACTCATTTATCGGTATGTTGCCAGCGACACTTGCTGGTGCCTTAGCTGCCATGATTTCAGCTATCGTGACAACATTCCCGTCAGCTATCCAACAAATGATGTTGGGAGCAACAGCATTCTCAAAATTAGCACCAGAGAAAGTCTGGACACTTGCTAATACACCAATCATTGGTGATTTGAACAATATTTCAGCCCTTGTTAACCAAGGTACACTGACAGTTATTGGTCTTATCTTTGCCTTTTCTTGGGGTTACAATTTGGCCCGTGCTTACGGAGTCAATGATCTCGCTGGTGGTATCGTATCAGTTGCAACCTTATTTGCAGGATTGCCAAACCAAATGGGTAAATTTACAGCAGCCCTTGGTACAGGTAAAGCTGGTGTAGCAGCAACTGACAAGCTTAATGGCGTTCTTGGTGATCAAGGGCTTGCCGCTTGGAAACCACTCTTTGCCTCAGCTCACCTCGATGCTGGAGCATACTTCACAGTTATTATTATGGGTGCCCTTGCAGTTATTATTTATGCAAAACTCATGCTTGCTGACATCACAATTAAGATGCCAGAATCAGTTCCACCTGCAGTAGCAAAAGCTTTCTTAGCAATCATTCCTACAATTGCAGCACTTTATATCGTTGGTCTAATCTACTACATCATTGGTAAATTGACAAATGACTCTGTCATTAACCTGATTACCCACTATATTGCAGAGCCATTCCAAATCCTGTCACAAAATATCTTCTCAGTACTGATTGTTACACTCTTTGTTTCAGTATTCTGGTTCTTCGGACTTCACGGACCAAACGTTTTGGCACCAGTACTCGATGGTATCTGGGGACCTCTTGGACTTAATAACCAAGCCCTCTACTTCCAAGTTCACTCACAAGGTATCCGTGACTTGATTGCTAAAGGTGCGGTTGATAAAGCACATGCCATTAATGGTGACTACGTTAACCTTTGGGTACGTGGTTCATGGGACGCCTTTGCATGGTTTGGTGGATCAGGTGGTACAATTACACTTGTTATTGCAATCATCCTCTTCTCTAAACGTAAAGACTACAAGATTGTTGGACGTCTCGGACTTGCACCTGGTATCTTCAACATCAACGAACCAGTCCTCTTCGGTCTGCCAGTTGTCTTGAATGCAATCTTCTTTATTCCATTTGCAGTCGCTCCATTGATTTCTGTAATCATTGCCTACACTGCAACAGCCCTTCACTTGGTTGACCCAGTTGTCAATGCTGTGCCATGGGTAACACCACCAATTATGAATGCCTTCATGGCAACCGGTTTTGACTGGCGGGCAATTGTCCTTACAATTATCAACTTGATCATTACCTTTGTTATCTGGGTACCATTCGTTATCGCAGCTAACAAGTTGGAAGAAACTGAACTCGACTAAATTTGAAATTAATGGTAGAGCAAGTGAGAAAACTTGCTCTACACATTTTTTGTTAAATCTGGTAAGATTTATAATATAAACCTTATCAGATGTGATAAAAAACACTCATAGAGGAGGAAATACTATGATACTCGTAAATTCTGCAATGATGCAAAAAGAAATTATTCAACTTTTAGAAGAAAATGGCTTTAAACATACAAAAAAACAAGGATTAAAACTTTTCTTTGAAACACCAACAGATGACGCAACGACTGACGCAGCAATGGCTAAACAGCTAATTAAAGGAAGCTCATTTGGAGCAGCTGTCTTCTTTAATGTGAGTGTTGTATGAGTACCTGGGGCATCGCTTTTATCAGTTTAGGTCTATTGCTTGTGGCTTATCATAACTGGCTCGGTTTAGCAATCGTTTTAATTGGCTTGGCAATGATTCTTATTGCACGCAGCCAAAAAAAGAAAGCCAACAAAATAGAAGCAGAAAATCAACAAGCACATAAAGATATAAAAATAAAATCAAGAAAATAAAGTTGTCTTTTAAGACAACTTTTTTAGGATAATCACGTAAAAATAAAAAAACAAATTCCAAAAGATAAAACAAAATAAAACGGTTACAAATGTTATAATATAGACTATAAACAAGTAATGGGGGAATAAAATGGAGCACAAAAAATTAAAAGCATTTCCAAATGATTTTCTATGGGGTTCAGCTTCGGCAGCCTATCAAGTTGAGGGAGCACCTTTTGAAGATGGCAAAAAAGCCAGTGTCTGGGATAATTTTGTCCGTATTCCAGGCAAGACTTTTAAAGGAACGAATGGGGATATCGCTGTTGATCATTATCATCGCTATAAAGAAGATGTGGCTTTAATGAAAGAGTTGGGCCTTAAATCCTACCGTTTTTCAATTGCTTGGACGCGGATTTTACCTGACGGACGTGGCGAAGTCAATCAAGCAGGCTTGAAATTCTATGAAGATTTGATTGATGAGTTGATTGCTAATGAGATTGAACCAATTGTCACGATTTATCATTGGGATTTGCCCCAAGCCTTAGAAGATTTATATGGTGGTTGGGAATCACGAGAAATTATTGCAGATTTTGTTAACTATGCTGAAGTTTTATTTAAAGCTTTCAAAGGTAAAGTAAAATATTGGGTATCGCTTAATGAACAAAATATTTTTACAAGTCAAGGTTGGTCACTCGCGACTCACCCACCTGGAAAAAGAGATATGAAACTTTTTTATCAGGTCAATCATATCGCTAATCTGGCAAATGCTGCGGTAATCAATAAATTTCATGAGCATGAAATGGATGGACAAATTGGGCCTTCGTTTGCCTATACGCCACAATATGCTAAGGATTCTGACCCACTCAATGTTTTAGCGGCTGAAAATGCAGAAGAGCTTTATAGTCATTTTTGGATGGATGTTTATCTTTACGGAGAATACCCGATTGCGGCAATGGCTTATTTACGTGAAAATGGGCTAGCACCTGAATTTGAAGCAGGGGATGCTGAACTCTTGAAATCAGCTAAACCTGATTTTCTAGGTATTAATTATTACCAGACAGCTACTAACGCATGGAATCCAGTTGACGGAGGAGTTGGAGTTGGTTCCTTTAATACAAGTGGTAAAAAAGGAACAACCAAAGAATCAGGAATTCCAGGTCTCCATAAAAAAATTCAAAATCCTTTTATTGACCGAACTAATTGGGATTGGGAAATTGACCCTGAAGGCCTGAGAATTGCACTTCGTCGTATCACTTCTCGTTATCGTATTCCAGTGATGATTACAGAAAATGGCTTGGGCGAATATGATAAAGTTGAAGACGGAAAAATTCATGATGATTATCGAATCAAATATCTAGAAAGTCATGTTAAAGCAATCAAAGAAGCGATGACGGATGGAGCAAAAGTCATTGGTTATCACACTTGGTCTTATACTGACCTCCTTTCTTGGTTAAATGGCTACCAAAAACGTTATGGTTTTGTCTATGTTGACCAAGATGAAACAATGGAAGGTTCATTGAAACGGATACCGAAGGATTCTTATTACTGGTATCAACATCTTATCGAAACAAATGCTGAAGAAGTCTAAATGAAAAGCGCTCTCTGAGTGCTTTTTTTATGATATAATAGAAAAAAACAAATGAGGTAAGAGATGAAAATTCGTGGATTTGAAGTGGTAACTAAATATAAAAATGCTGGAATTAATATACCAAAACGTTCAACTGAACATTCAGCAGGTTATGACATTGAAGCAGCTGAAACCGTTAGTTTTGCGCCAGGGGAAATTAAATTAATTCCAACAGGCTTGAAGGCCTATATGCAGGCAGGTGAAGTGCTTTACATGTATGACCGTTCATCAAATCCTCGTAAAAAAGGCTTGGTTTTAATCAATTCAGTAGGCGTTATTGACAAGGATTACTATAATAATCCTGATAATGAAGGGCATATGTTCATGCAAATGCGTAATTTCACTGATGAAGAAGTCCTAGTTGAAAAAGGGGAGCGCGTGGTTCAGGGAGTCTTCATGCCTTTCTTGGTCGCTGATGGTGATGAAAATCAAGAAAAAGAAGAACGGACTGGTGGTTTTGGGTCAACAGGAGCTTAATCCAAATTAAAGTAATTTAAGAAGCGCAATTGCGCTTCTTATTTTTGTGAACGGAAGCTTTTAAAGCCTATTCCCATTACCTGTGTTATAAATCTTAAGTTTGTCACAAGCAAACTGCTAGGGCATCTGTAGATGCTTTATTGCTCTGAGGAAGATACTATAGCAATCTTAAGTTTCACTTGCTTATAAATTAGGCGAAAGCTAGTAAGACGAAATATTGTTTAGCCTTAGTAGCTATGCTATAATAGTATTATGAATAAACTGCGTATCCTCCATTTGAATGATTTACACTCTCACTTGGAACGTTTCCCTGTGATTGAGCGTTTTTTTGCGGAAAAATCACATGAAGAAGTTGAAAGTTTGTCTTTCGACTTGGGTGACAATGTGGATCGGGTTCATCCTTTGACGGAGGCAACAGAGGGACAATTTAATGTTGAATTGATGAATCGTTTAGATTTGACGGCGGCGACAATAGGTAATAATGAGGGATTAGGACTGACACATGAGATGCTTTCTCATCTCTATGATGAAGCTAATTTTCCTGTTCTCTTGTCAAATTTGACGACAAATTTTGCACAATCTGAGCCTTTGATAGTCACGACTTCATTTGGCTTAAGAATTGGATTAATTGGTTTGACAGCCCCTTATGTTCTTGCTTATCCACAGGCGGGCTGGGAATTGTCAGACCCTTTTGTGGTTTTAGATGAACTTTTACCAAAACTGGATTGTGATTTTACCATTTTACTTTCTCATTTGGGTAAGAATGTTGATGAGCAAATTGCGAAGGACTATGATGAGATTGACTTGATTATTGGAGCTCATACACATCATTTATTTGAACATGGTGCTCAAGTTAATCAAACCCTTCTTGCAGCTGCTGGACGCTACGGCGAATATGTGGGGCAAATTGATTTAACTTTTAATGAAAATAATCAATTAGTTGATGCACAAATTGAAGCTATAGCAACCAATACGCTTCCTCAAAGGAAATCGGATTTGGTAGAAACCAATGGTTGGGAACTGAGAGGGCATAAACTCTTAGAGGGAACAGTCGTTGCTGATTTACCTAAAGCCTTACCTAATGTTTTACCGGATTTCAAAGCAAGTCATTATTTGGCAAAAATCTTTGCGGATTATGGAAATACAAAACTTTGTCTCATGAATTCCGGTTTGTTGGTGACAGATGAATTACCAAATCATTTAACTTTAGATGATTTACATGAATTTTTACCCCATTCGATTCGTTTAGTTCGTTTCACATTTACAGGTGAAGAACTTAGACAAGTTTTGCTTGAAATTATGGATGTTTCGGATTTCCTTGCCACCCAAAAAATTCAAGGAATGGGTTTTCGTGGAAAAACATTTGGTTCTCTTATATTTCATGGAATTGAGCCACGCGAAGGTGATTTTTACATAAAAAATTCGGAAAATCGGTCACTTGAAAAAATTTCTGATGAAGAGAGTTATCAAATTGTTTTACCTGACCAATATTTGTTTGCTTGGTATTTCCCTTTATTGAAAAAATTGGGAAAATCAGAAATTTTATTCCCTTATTTCTTACGAGAAATTGTAGCAGAACATTTTAAAAATAAATAGAAATAGAAAAATTAATGGCTAAAGTAATAGACGAAAGTAAGTTAAATTATAATAAATATCCTGGCGAACATGTTATGGCAGTAGGGGAAGTTGTTCAAGTTGGACAACGAACTTTTCATATTGTTCATAATTATCGTGAGGCTTTTGATGCGGAAAAATTAGAACAACGTTTTTCTGATGTTTTAGATAAGTATGATTATATTGTGGGAGATTGGGGCTTTGAGCAATTGCGTTTGAAGGGTTTTTTCTCAACCAGTCGTAGAAAAATGTTGGCAGACAATAAAATTGATCATCTTGAAGATTATGTCAATGAATATTGTAATTATGGTTGTGCTTATTTTGTTTTACGGCGGATTCGGACAAAAGATGAAGCTTTTGTTTCTGAGAAACTTTTTACCGAAAAAGAGTTGAAGCAAGGATTTGATAAGCCACGTCGTAAGAGAAATCGCAATCGAAATCGGGCGCGTGATGAACAGAAAGTTACTAAAGAAGACAAACGTTCGGAAAATTCATCAGAAGCTCGAAAAGATTTTAAAATTCGTGAAAAATCTACTGACAGAAAACCAAAAGTTACTGACAAAAATAAAAAAGTTTCTGTCAGTAAAAAATCTCAAGAGAGAAAAACAGACAATAAAAAACAAAATCCAGCTAAAGATTCTGATAAAAAATTTACAATGAAAAAACGGAATCCTCGTAAAAAAGTTGAGCAAACAGAGACTAAAAAGCAAGAGAATCAAGGCTTTGTCATTCGTAATCGTAAAAAGGATTGAGGATTTTGTAAAAGTTATTTGACGGTCAGCCAACTTGTCAAAGACTAAAAATTATCGTAGAATTAACATTTATGGACTTCTAAGTGATTTAGTTTTTCATAAATAAATGATAATAATTTAAATTGATTTTATGAGTGTATTCAAGGGATATGAAAAATTGCACGATTAAAATTTGAGATACTTAAGGAAAATAATGACAGAGAATATAATAACAGAAACGCGTCCTTCAATTTATGGATTGACACGTGACCAATTAATTGAATGGGCAATTGAAAATGGAGAAAAGAAATTCCGAGCAACTCAGGTTTGGGATTGGCTTTACCGTAAACGTGTTCAATCTTTTGAAGAAATGAGCAATTTATCAGCTGCTTTTATTGATAAACTTAATGAGCATTTTATTTTGAATCCATTAGAACAAGTTGTTGTTCAAGAATCTGCTGACGGAACAGTGAAATATCTATTTATGCTTCCTGACAAGATGATGATTGAAACAGTTTTGATGCGTCAATCTTATGGTTTGTCTGTTTGTGTTACAACTCAAGTAGGTTGTAATATGGGTTGTACTTTCTGTGCTTCTGGGATTTTGAAAAAAGAACGTGATGTGACTGCTGGGGAAATTGTCAGCCAAATCATGCTCGTTCAAAAATACTTTGATGAACGTGGTTTAGATGAACGTGTTTCACACGTGGTAGTTATGGGAATTGGTGAACCTTTTGATAATTACGAACATCTAATGAACTTCTTGCGTGTTATTAATGATGATAATGGGCTGGCAATTGGGGCTCGTCACATCACAGTTTCAACTTGTGGATTTATGCCAGCAAAAATTAAAGAATTTGCGCATGAAAATCTACAAATCAATTTAGCAATTTCACTTCATGCTCCAAATAATGAGTTGCGTACTTCATTGATGCGTATTACTCGTAACGCACCACTTGAAAAACTTTTTGAAGCGATTGACTATTACACAGAAACAACCAATCGACGTGTGACTTACGAATATATTATGCTTTCTGGTGAAAATGACAGCCCAGAAATTGCTCAACAATTGGCTGACTTGATAAAACCTAGAAATAAATTGTCTTATGTTAACTTGATTCCATACAATCCAGTTGCAGAACATATTAAATATGAACGTTCAACAAAAGATAATACGGCAAAATTTTATGATGTTTTGAAGAAAAATGGCATTAACTGTGTCGTTCGTCAAGAACATGGAACAGATATTGATGCAGCTTGTGGACAATTACGTTCTAAACAAATTAAGAAAAATAAGGCCAAATTAGCCTAATATAAAAACTGCTGACCAGGCAGTTTTTTTATTTCCACTTTTGTCAGTAAAATATTTCGGAAATAACCTATATTTAATAAAAAAATAAATATAATGAATAAATATGCTATGCAAAAGTGACAAAAATTTGCTAAAATATAAACAAAGAAAAAACGGGTGTCTGCTCTACTAGACTTAGAAATTGATGCAAACAATTTCAGAGAAACTATTCAGCTACATCTCATAAGAGGAATAGAGGAGTATCATGGATTACGTAAAGCTCAATAAATCACGACACAAAGTAAAAAACTTTGATGGTAAAAAAATTCCCACAGTGGATGTTAAACAAATTATTTCTGCAGCAAGTTTAGCTCCTTCTGCCCACAATATTCAAAGTTGGCATTTTGTCATTGTAGAATCAGAAGAAAAACGGGAAGCATTACTTTCTGAAGTTGATCCTGGCAATCACGAACAAATCAAACAAGCTGGTGCAGTCATCGTCCTCTTTAGCGATACAGATTTAGTTGAACGTTCTCGTGATATTGCTAGATTAGGAGCTGGAGAGTTGGACGATGAACAACTTCTGCGCTTCAATAGTCGTTATCCACAAATGTATGAAGGATTTGAAGAACTTCATGAAAGTAATTATCTTTCTATCAATATTGGTTTGGTTACAATGAATCTTGTTTTGGCTATTAAAAATTACGGTTATGAGAGCAACATCATCATGGGCTTTAATCGAACTCAAAAAGTGAATGAACTTTTAGAAGTTGAAAAACGTTATCGCCCAGAACTAATTATTCCGCTTGGAAATTCAGAAGATAAAGGAAAACCAAGTTACCGCCTACCTCAAAGTCAAATTATGGAAATTCGATAAAAAAAAGGAGTTCATCTGAACTTCTTTTTACTTATGAAAAAAAGGCATTATGTTCGCAACATTGGGTCTATTTTGCTAAAATGGAGTAAGATATTTGATAAGTCATTATCAAAAGAAATGAATGAATTATCGAGAGGAAAGAGAAAAAACATTGCTCACATTTTGGCAGGATTATCCCGAAATTCAGAATAAATTAAAGGATGTTCAAGCGCTCATGATTGAGCGTTTAAAAATTAATAATCAAGAGATAGAAGCAGCACTAGAGAAATTTGCATCACGTGGCGGGAAAATGGTTCGTCCTGCGCTTTTTTTGCTGTTCGCTGGGATTGTCCCTAATGGCTCTAAAGATGAAGAGAAGCTCATTAAAATCGCTGCATCATTAGAGATGCTTCATTCAGCAACATTGATTCACGATGATATTATCGACGACTCTCCTTTAAGACGTGGTTTACCGTCAATAGAGTCACAATTTGGCAAAGATGTAGCTGTTTATGCTGGAGATTTTGTTTATACTGTTTATTTTGAATTATTGATTGAAACCATGAATGGGACAAGTTTTGTCGCTAAAAATGCTCAATCAATGAAAAAAATTCTTCAGGGTGAATTGACTCAAATGCAATCTGCTTTTGACAAAAATAATACAGCGAGACGCTATATGAAAGCAATTAGTGGAAAAACAGCTGAATTACTGAGTCTTAGCTGTTTAGAAGGTGTTTATTTTGCTGGTGGGGATAAAAAATTACAATATTCTGCCCGTAAAATTGGTCGAGCAATTGGTCTTGCTTTTCAAGTTTATGATGACATTTTAAATTTTACAGTAGGACTTGATGAAGCTGATAAACCTATTTTGACAGATTTCCGTCAAGGGATTTATACATTACCTTTACTCTTGGCTCGTGAAGTAAATGATGAAGCGATTGCTCCTTATTTAGAAGCGCCAGAAAATTTGTCAAGACAAGAATGTTTAGATTTAGCAGAATTAGTGACAGAATCAGGTGGGATAGCAGGAGCACTCCTTGTTGCCGGAAGATTAACAGAACTGGCTTTGAATGAAATTCGGAAATTACCAGAATCACCAAATCGGCAGATTCTAGAAGAAGCAACACAAATTTTATTGGAAAGAAATTATTGAAAACCTGTCACTGACAGGCTTTTTCATAGAAAATTTTACTGACAGCTATTAGGAAAGTTTTCTGTCAGTAACTTTTTTATCTCAAAATTTCTGTCAGTAACTTTTGAGATAAAGCTTTTAAAGCTAGTATTTCTCTAGTTTGATTTTAAAAGTTTTGATTTAAAATGTGATAAAATAAGAAATAGTTTTTATAGACGAATTGATAAATAAAAAGAGGAAATAATGAATTTTAAAATATTTGCTGAACTAATTGAATTGAAAGCTAAAACTGCTTCAATTTTTCCATTTTTACTAGGGCTTGCTTACTCGCTTTATCATTATCAGTCAGTCAATTTGTCAGCACTTGCCATTTATTTTGTGGCAATGTTTATGTTCAACTGTTTTGTTGATATTTGGGACAACTATAATGATTATCATAAAGCAGTAGATACAGATGATTATCAAAAAAATACAAATATTATCGGACGCGAGAACTTATCAATGGGACTCATCAAAAGTTTATTGGCCTTTTTCTTTTTTGGTAGTCTGATTTTAGGAATTATTGTCGCTTTAATGACTGGTTGGGCAGTCTTTTGGTTGGGACTACTCTGCTATGTTGTTGGAGTTTTCTATGCTGGCGGGCCAAAACCACTCTCATCACTTCCACTTGGGGAACTTTTATCAGGTTTGACAATGGGTTATGTCATTTTTCTGATTTGCCTTTATATCAATAGTTCTCAGAACTTTGTATGGTCATTTGCGAATCTGGCAACAACTTTCTTGATTGCTTTACCTAATACATTATTGATTGCAAATCTGATGTTAGCCAATAACACCTGTGATTTAGAAGAAGATGAAGCCAATCACCGCTACACAATCGTGCATTATATTGAGAAAAAGGCAGCACTTATTTGGTGGACTACAGCTTTAATTTTGGCTTTTGTTGCCATTGTTGTTGCAGTAATTTTAGGATTACTTTCTCCGATTATGCTTTTAATTCTGTTAATTGCACCATTGATGATAAAATTTGCTAAACCATATTTACAAAAACAAGTAAAAAAAGAAACATTTATTTCATCGGTTAAAATCTTAATGGTTTTTCAACTTGTACAAGTCCTACTATTCTTTGTTAGTTTAATTAAATTTTAAAAAAAGAAAAACTCCAAATGAATTAATTTGGAGTTTTATTATTGATTGTTTTAGATTGATTTGTTTTTTCAGTTAGTGGTCTTGCACCATTAACCAGAGCGATTAAAGCAAAGACTGGACCACCGATATAAGGAAGTAATAACCAGCAAAGATTTCCTAAGTGGAAATTAAAGAAAACAATTAAAAAGACATATAGGGCGATTCCTAGAAGGAATAAAAGATAAATAGGTAATGCTTTATTTGCAATTTCTGCTCGACTGCCAGCACTGGTAGATATTTTTGAAAAAAGGAGCATCGTTGGTAAAATCAAAATGCCATAAATCATTGAAACTAGGGCAAAAATTCTACGGAAAGTTGAACTTTGAGCAAGAGTAGGTAACTTACGGGCTGTAAGTTGTGGACTACGTTCTTGAATAGCGGCAATGAATTTTTCTCTTTGAGTCCAACCCGTGTAAAATAATGCGAAAGCGAGTGTACCAAAAATAAACCATTCGTAGAGAATTGTCAGAGGGTTGGTTTGTTGTGAAGATAAACTACCCGAACTGGCCATGATTGCCATGAAATCATTCATGGCATGTACCACAATCGCAAAAATCAAATTGCTTGTTTTCATGTAAACCACAGCTGCGAAAAGTCCAAAAGCCATAACTCCAAGAACTTGAATGATAGTATTTCCTAAAGGTTGATTGCGAATATTGACCAAATGCATGAGTCCAAATAGTATACTTGAAATAAATAAAGGAACAATAATCTTATCTTTAGAATTTTTAACTAAAATACCAAAAATTAAACCTCTAAAAGAGAGTTCTTCAGCAAAACCAATTAATAAAGTGGCTCCAATGGCTAGAAAAATATACGAAGCGGGGGCATGTTTTCCTATTGCAAGAACTAAACCTGCCAGAAACATGACTAAAGGAAGAATGAGCATTCCTAATGCTTTTTTCCAGTTATATCCTTTAAATAGCAATTTTTGATGCCAGAAAAAATGATTGAGTAGCAGTAAGATGATGATAATTGGAATTTCTTGAATAATAATAGAGGTTAGTGAAGCAAAATGTCCGAGGCTGCGTAACCAATTGATAAGACCAAGAGCCTTGAGAATAGGATTGAGTGCCAGTAGGTAGGCAAGCCAGACCAAGAAAACACTAAAGACGCTGATGATGTATTTTTTCATAGAAGACCTTTCTTGAGTTCAAAAATAGTTGTCAGTGAGCCTTTGTGAAAAAACTTTGACAGATTTTGCATAATGTTTCAGTTATATTTTGATTATAGTTTTAAATTTTCTACTTGTCAATTATAAACAAAGGGTAAGTGGCAGGCAAATCAAGATTATTAAGTAAAAAGTACTGACAAAATTATCGGTATTCTAAAACATTCAAAATAAGCTTAAAAAAATACTGACAGACTTGTTATGGTAGTAAATTTAACCATAATAAATCTGTCAGTAACTTTTTTTAATTACAACAATCATGTTTAACATCTGTTTTTTTAGTTGAATGAGATTCAGCTGAAACGGGTAGAGCCGCCGCTCCCTTGACCGGACAGGTGTTAACATTGCAATCTTCGCAAGCCCCTTTGCTACGAACAGTTTTAAAAATGGCAAATCCAGTAATAATGAGGATGACAGCCAAAATGACAATACTAGCTAAGTTCATAAGTAAGACCTTTCCCTTTTCTGAAAATGAAATATAAACCAACCGACAATACAATTAATGCTAATAAACTAAAAACATCAAAGTTTTGTGAGCTAAACAAACTACCCAATTGATAAATAATGAAACTCATGCTATAAGCAACTAAAGTTTGAAAACCAACCGCTCGTAAAGTCCAACGAACATCGCCCATTTCTTTATAAATTGTTGAGATTGCAGCAACACATGGCGCGCAAAGCAGATTGAAAACAAGGAGAGAATAAGCGGAAAGAGGAGTATAGGTGGCTTGAACAGCAGACCAGAGTTGGTGACTGTCAGAAGAATTATGAGCAAACAGGACACCCATTGTTCCGACGATTGTTTCTTTTGCAATTAGTCCAGTAATTGTAGCGACTGTTGCACGCCACTCGCCAAAACCAAGAGGAGCAAAGATAACAGCAACAACTTTACCAACATCAGCAAGAATGGATTGACTCGCATCAACATGTGCCAAGGTCCAATTATAATTTGAAGTGAACCAAATCAAAACATTCATAGCGAAAATGATTGTACCAGCCCGCTTGACGAAAGAAAACGCACGGTCGAAAGCATATTTTAAAACAGTCATCGCATAAGGTAAATGATAGGCAGGAAGTTCCATGATGAAAGCCGAAGTATCACCAGAAAACATCCGTGTTTTTTTCAAAATAATACCGGAGAGAATAATCATGGACATTCCCAAAAAGTAAGCACTAGGAGCAACCCAAGAAGCGTGAGGAAAAAAAGCGCCAGAAACTAATGCGATAATAGGGAGTTTGGCAGAACAAGGCATAAAAGTTGTGACCATAATTGTAATTTTTCGGTCACGTTCTTGCTCAATTGTTCTCGTCGCCATAATTCCAGGTACGCCACAGCCAGAAGCAATAAGCATGGGAATAAAAGACTTACCAGAAAGGCCAAAGCGTCTAAAAATTCGGTCCATGACAAAGGCTACCCGAGCCATATATCCAGAATCTTCCAGAATTCCTAAAAGTAAAAAGAGCACAAAAATCTGTGGAACAAAACCTAAAATTGCCCCAATTCCGGCAACGACACCATTTAAAACTAAATCTTGAACCCAAGGAGTAACAGCTAAAGCATTCATTCCATTGGCAATTAAATCAGGAAGCCATTGACCAAAGAAGACATCATTGAGCCAATCGGTCGCTGCTGTTCCGACAGTTTGAATAGAAATAAAATAGACCAACCACATGACGAAAACAAAAATAGGAAGTCCCAACCATTTATGGGTAATAATCTGATCGATTCGATCTGTCAGATTAATTTTACCAGTTTCAGTCTGAGTAACGCAAAGTTGAACAATATGACCAATTAAATCATAACGTTCATTAACGATAATTGATTCACGGTCATCTGCCATTAATTTTTGGGTGATAGAAACAATTTCCTCAATTTCAGCCAGTTGTTTTGCTGATAAGCCAGCTTGAGAATTATCAGTATGAACTTGCTGACTTAGCGCTTTATCTGTTTCTCCAGCTAATAAAAGTTTGTCGCCCTCGAAAACTTTTATTTGTTCAAAACGATTGGTAAAGCCAGTTACTTTACCGATTTCCGAGAGCGCCCCTTCAAGTCGATGGTCATAATCTAAAGGCTGACTTTCATGACTTTTTAGTGCTGCTTTAACAACCTCATCTAAACCTTTATTTTTAATGGCCGAGGTTGTAACAACAGGAATTCCAAGGCTATAAGAAAGTTTTTCAATGTCGATTTTTTTTCCTTGACCAGCCAAAAGGTCGCTCATATTAAGCGCTAAAACCATAGGGATTCCAAGTTCCATCAGCTGTAAAGTCAAATAAAGTGAACGCTCTAAATTCGTTGAATCCACAATATTAATGAGGGCATCCGGTGGTGTTTTTGTCAAAAAATCTCTGGCAACTTGCTCATCAAGCGAATAAGGAGAAAGAGAGTAAAGACCAGGCAAATCTTGGATACAAATACTTTTATCTTTTCGATAAAATCCAGATTTCTTTTCAACAGTAACGCCTGGCCAATTACCAACTTGCTGATTTGATCCGGTTAGTTGATTAAAAATACTCGTTTTTCCACTATTGGGGTTTCCGAGTAGCGCAATTATTTTCATATTATTAAAATTTCTTCTTAAATTTCGTTAGACTTTGTTAAGGGTTCTAGGACAATTTCTTTACAAAAATAACGATAAAAATAGGTCAACAATTTTGCTCACTATTGTTCAAGAACGACTTTGATTTTTTCAGCATCGGTCTTTCTCAAAGAGAGAGAATAGCCTCGAAGCCTAAGTTCAAGAGGGTCGCCAAGTGGTGCTAATTTTTGCAGATGAACACTTGTTCCTCGCGTAATGCCCATGTCCATCAAGCGGCGCCTGATATCAGACGTTGCATCAATCATACGAACGACACCAGTTTGGCCAACTTGCAAGTGAGCTAAACCAATGATATCCTCGCTAGAACGTTCTTCTTTTACAAAAATTTGCTCTAAAAATTCAGAACTTAAAGCAAGGCGAGTTTCATCAATTTTGACAATTGCATTCTCGCCGTCAGTAGAAATTAGTGTTATTTTTTTATCGGAAATCATGCCTAAATCACGCAGTTTAGCTTGATTCTTCCCAATAATTTTATGAATATAATAAATTTGCCCAATATGGGTATTGTTAAGAGTTTTCATTTTACCTCCCGGAATCAAATGATTACAGAAAATGTCAAGTACGTTTTACATTTATGATTATATCAAAATTTAAAGTACGATACAATAATTTTCTGAAAAATAACAGTAACTTTTAATATTTAAGAAATGGAGCTCCTAAAATCTTTAAGTAATTTCAATGGAAATCAATAGCGATTTTTGATAGGATGAATCATATTAGATGAGGACTTGTTTTTGACAAAAAAGTGCTTATTGACAGCCTAATGTAAAGGTGTCAAGCCCTTTGTCAACCAAGTTTACACTAGTGTCAAAAAGGTTGACAGTCAATGGTCACATGTAGGAAAGGAAAATTGCTGATGGAAAAAGAAGAACTTAAAAAGAAATTAAGCCCACTTGCTTATCGTGTTACCCAAGAAAATGGGACAGAGGCCCCTTTTGCTAATGAGTTTGATGATTTCTTTGAAAAAGGATTGTATGTTGATGTTGTGAGTGGTGAACCGCTATTTACAAGTTTAGATAAATATCAATCAGGCTGCGGTTGGCCAGCATTTACACAACCGATTGAAAAAGGAGTTGTCAAAGAAAAACGAGATAAATCTCTATTTATGGAACGTACAGAAGTTCGTTCTAGTAATGCTGACAGTCATTTGGGTCATGTTTTTACTGACGGTCCCTTAGATAAGGGAGGCTTACGTTATTGTATTAATTCTGCCGCTTTGCGTTTCGTTCCTTTTGACCAATTAGAAGCAGAGGGTTATGGAGAGTACGTAAAATACTTTTCATAATTCTATACACTCAATAAAAAAGTTACTGACAGAAATTTTAATCGATGAAAAATGCTTCTGTCAGTAACTTTTTATAAAACAAAAGAAAAATTCTGATGTTTAACATCAGAATTTTTTTATTTCTATATTTTACTCAACTGAGAAGAGATATGGATAAACCGGTTGTTTTCCTTCGTGGATTTCAACTTCAATCTCAGGATATTTTTTCTCAAGTTCTTTAGCAATTTTGTCAGCGTTGGCTTTTTTACCTTCTTCACCGATATAAATCGCTACAATCTCACTATCTTCATCAATCATTTGGTCAAAGACAGCAAATATTGCATCATTCATTTTTCGTGTTGAAACAACAATTTTGTTATTCAACATTCCAAGTGTATCTTTTTTATGAATTTCGATACCATCGACATTTGTATCACGAATGGCTGTTGTTACTGAACCTGATTTAACATCAAGAAGCGCATCAGTCATAGCGGCTTTATTTTCTTCAATTGAACGTGTAGGGTCAAAGCTCAAGAGTGCTGTAAATCCTTGAGGAACAGTGGCAGATTCAATCACTTCAACAGGAATTTCAGCAACTTCAGCAGCAGATTTTGCAGCCATAAAGATATTCTTGTTATTAGGTAAGATAATTACTTTTTCTGCGTTAACAGCTTCAATAGCAGTCAAAATATCTTCTGTCGAAGGATTCATTGTTTGACCACCAGAAACGACATGATTAACACCCATTTCACGGAAAATATCAGCTAAACCTTCACCAGCAGCAATAGCAATTAAGCCCCAGTCTTTTTTAGAAGTAGAAGTTGAAACATTTGTTGATTTTGCTTCTTTTTCAGCGACACCTTCATTTTGCAGGCGCATATTGTCAACTTTAACTTTTACAAGACGACCATATTTAAGTCCTTCTTGCATAACTAAACCAGGATCTTCTGTATGAACGTGGACTTTAACGACTTCCTCATCATCAACAACAAGAAGTGAATTCCCAATTCCTGCAAGATAAGCTTTGAAGTTATCGTGGTCGTAACTTTCACGAGAAGTTGGACCTTTACCAAGTTCAACCATGATTTCTGTACAATAACCAAATTTGATGTCCGCTGTTGAAGCATTGGCAACACTTTCGTGTTCAACATTAACCATACGGTCCATTGCGCCAAGTTCGGCAACAGGTGTTTCTGGTACGAATTCACCATTAAGCGCCATTAAAAAGCCTTCATAGATATAAACCAAACCTTGACCACCAGAGTCAACAACTCCAACTTCTTTAAGAACTGGGAGCATATCAGGAGTCATGGCAAGTGCTTTTTTAGCCCCTTCAAGTGCTGCTTCCATAATTTCAACAGCATCATCAGTTTCGTCAGTTTTGCGTTTTGCTAACTCAGCAGCACCACGAGAAACAGTTAAAATTGTTCCCTCAACAGGTTTCATAACTGCCTTATAGGCTACTTCGACCCCATTTTGAAGCGCAGCTGCAAGATGGATTCCATCAATTTCTTCGTAATCTTTAACATATTGAGCGAAACCACGGAAAAGTTGGCTTAAAATAACACCAGAATTTCCACGAGCGCCCATAAGAAGACCTTTTGAAAGAATTTGAGCCACTTGACCAACAGTATCAGCTGGTTTAGAAGCAACATCTTTTGCCCCATTTGTAATGGTCATGCCCATGTTTGTTCCTGTATCTCCATCGGGAACAGGGAAAACATTAAGCGAGTTAACATATTCGGCTTGTTCGTTCAAACGGCTTGCCGCTGCTTGAACCATTTCTTGAAATTTACTTGCATTAATATTTGACACTAATCTTCAACCACCTTCACATTTTGTACATATACGTTTACGCTACTGGCTGTGATGCCAAGTTGATTTTCGAGATTGAAACGAACACGTTCTTGAATATTTTTTGCAACTTCGCTAATTTTTACACCATAAGAAATGACAACATAAACATCGATAGAAGTTTCGTTGTCGGCAGTTGTAACGACAACTCCTTTAGAATAGTTTTCTTGACGCAAAACACTGCGAACATTATCTTTAACAGCAGATTTACTGGTCATGCCGACTACGCCGAAAATTTCAGTTGTAGATGCACCCACAACCGTTGCAATGACTTCGGTAGCAATATCGACATTCCCGTGTTGGTTGTTGATAGTAACACTCATTTTCATAGCTGTACCGTCGTCAATAATTTACAAATTTTGTAAATAAAGAAAAATTGACTGACAAACGGCACTTTCCTCCATATTATTTAAATATCATTACTCATTTTATCATACTTTTATAAAATAAAACAGCTCTTTTGAACTGCTTTTTGAAATTTACTATTTGTCAGCGCTGACAGAGTTTGTTGGTAACAATTTTATTTACTGACAGCTCTGTCAGTAAATAAAAAACCCCGTCAGATGACAGGATATTTTTGTGTTTTGCAAAAAACAAAAATTATACGCGTTCTACGCCTGCTGGCAATTTCTTCAAAGCTTTAGCTGAAGCCCATACAGTTTTGAGTTCACCGTTTTCAAGAATTGTAACTTTTTGAAGATTTGGTTTAACTACACGTTTAGTTTGATTCATCGCGTGTGAACGGTTGTTACTTGAAACAGTCTTACGACCAGTAAAATAACATTCTTTAGACATGATATTTACCTCCCATTAGATTTTTATGTGCTTAAAAACAACATACTTGTTGATTATAACATTTTTCAAATAAAAAAATCAAGCTTTTGACTATTTTTGGCTGTTTTTTTTCACGCTTTCTGATAAAATGAGATTATGGAAAATTTAATCGAAGAACTTACTGCAAAAAATAAAGAATACATTCATTCGGTAACGAAACAACTGATTTTAGTTGGGGAATCAGATGAAGAAGTTAAAGAAATCTTGAATGACATTCTTCCGCAAATTATTGAAGGTCAAAAATCAGGAATTATTGCTCGTAAATTATTGGGAGCGCCAACTGAATTTGTTTCTCAATATCAACCAAAAGTTGCTGACAGACCTGTCAGTGAAAAAAATGAAAATCCAGTTTTGATGTGGCTTGATAGTAGCCTACTCTTTTTAGGATTTATTTCTCTTTTAAATGGAGCAACCGCACTTATCACTTCTAAGGCTCCGGTTTATGGCTTGATTACAACAATCTTGTCAGCGGCAGTTGCTGGTTTGGTAATGTATATGATGTATCGTTACTTTTATCGTCCTAAAGCGGATAACAGTCGTAGGACTTGGAATTGGAAAGGTTTTGCAGCAACCACTTTGTCAGTTCTCCTTTGGATTGCGGTAACCATCTTCTCTGGTCTTTTGCCAACATCAGTTAATTTGCAACTTCCCGCAATTGCTTTAGTTATTGTTGGACTTGTAGCCTTTGGAGTTCGTTGGCTCTTGAAACGTCAATTTAACATTCAATCTGCTTTGGTTGCTCAACCAAGAAGATAAAAAAGAAAGTCTCTGATTTTAGAGATTTTTTATTTATATAGGTAGAATCTTTTCATTAGCGTTTTAAAATAGTATCAGAAATGCCTATTTATCAACCTTTTATCCTCAAAATGACCACGGAGGGTTGTGTATTGATAAAAATTTTGTGTTATAATGTATATTGATTAATTATGATTATGGAGGTCCTTTGATGAAAGGGATTATTTTAGCAGGAGGGTCTGGAACACGACTTTACCCACTGACACGTGCTGCGTCAAAACAATTGATGCCTATTTACGATAAACCAATGATTTATTACCCATTGTCAACTTTGATGTTGGCTGGGATTAAAGACATTTTAATTATCTCGACACCAACAGATACTCCACGTTTTAAAGAGTTACTTCAAGATGGTTCTGAGTTTGGGATTAATCTGCAATATGCGGTACAACCATCACCAGATGGATTGGCTCAAGCCTTTATTATTGGTGAAGAATTTATTGATGATGATTCAGTTGCGCTTATTTTGGGTGATAATATTTATCACGGACCTGGAATGTCTAAAATGCTCCAAAATGCAGCTGCAAAAGAAAAAGGAGCCACTGTTTTTGGTTATCATGTTCCTGATCCAGAACGTTTTGGTGTCGTTGAATTTGATGAAAACATGAATGCTGTTTCTATTGAAGAAAAACCAGAAGAACCTAAATCAAATTATGCAGTAACTGGTTTATACTTCTACGATAATGATGTTATTGAAATTGCCAAAAACATTGAACCTTCACCTCGTGGAGAGCTTGAAATTACTGACGTAAATAAAGCTTATCTTGAACGTGGCGATTTATCAGTTGAATTAATGGGCCGTGGTTTTGCTTGGTTAGATACTGGAACACATGAATCTCTCCTTGAAGCCGCACAATATATTGAAACAGTTCAACGGATGCAAAATATGCAAGTGGCAAACTTGGAAGAAATTGCTTATCGTATGGGTTATATTACAGCTGACGATGTTCTTAAATTGGCTCAACCGCTTAAGAAAAATGAGTATGGTCAATACTTGCTTCGTTTGATTGGAAAAGACTAAAAAGTCATTATTAAAGTAAAGTTGTCAAAGTACGAGAAGGACAATCAATGCTAAAAAATATTTGGGAATGGTTTTTGTGGTTTACTGGTGTGACTGACGCAGGTTGGTCAGCGTGGTGGGGCGGATTTTTCAGCTGTTTGCCACTTTTTGGTGTCTTTGCTGTTGTTTGGCGAAGACTAAAATGTCATGCACCAGGTTGTCATCGAATTGGACTTCATCGCACAGCTGATGGACTTTATGTTCTTTGTCGAAAACATCATCCAGATGTACCTAATAAGCTAACGCTCGAACACATTCAAAAATCACACGTCAATGCAAAAGCGAAAAAAGATAAGTGACTGAATGAAGTTAGCGTTGTTCTTGAATAAACTTTGAAAATAGTGATTAGAAAGAAAAATATGACTGATAATTTTTTTGAAAAAACATTGGCTGCACGAGAAATCAGCCAAATTCCTGGAATGTTAGAATTTGATATCCCAGTTCATGGTGATAATCGTGGATGGTTTAAAGAAAATTTCCAAAAAGAAAAAATGATGCCACTTGGCTTTCCAGAAAGCTTCTTTGCCGAAGAAAAATTACAAAACAATGTAAGTTTTTCTCGTAAAAATGTTTTGCGTGGTCTCCACGCTGAACCTTGGGATAAGTATATTTCTGTCGCTGATGGCGGAAGTGTTTTAGGCGCATGGGTTGATTTACGTGAAGGAGAAAATTTCGGTCATGTTTATCAAACTGTGATTGATGCAAGTAAAGGAATTTTTGTTCCACGTGGTGTGGCTAATGGATTCCAAGTTTTGTCTGACACAGTTTCTTATAGCTATTTAGTTAATGATTACTGGGCACTTGAACTTAAACCTAAATACGCTTTTGTGAATTATGCTGACCCAACTTTGGGAATTAAGTGGGAAGATGTTGAAAATGCTGAAGTTTCTGAAGCTGATAAAAATCATCCATTATTAAAAGATGTAAAAGCTTTGAAGGCTGATGAACTCTAATGTTTGCTTTACATTTACGAACAAAAAAACGTTTAGAATTTTGGCAAGTTGAAAAAAATACTGACAGACCGAGCTGGGCCAATCAGGCATTTACTGACGGGGGCTTTTCTTGGAATGATAAATCGCTGTCAGTAAAAAATGTCGGTGGTTTACTCAAAATGACAGTCCCTATTGGCGATTATTTGGTCTTCAATGGAAAATATTTAAAAGCTGTGCCAAAAGCAAAATTTGTCAGAGAGTATCGAGTGGATTAATTTTCAAGATTTACTAATAAATAATCAAAAAAGGAAAAAACATGACTGAATTTAAAAATATCGTTGTGACAGGTGGAGCAGGATTTATCGGCTCAAACTTTGTACACTATGTTTATAACAATCATCCAGACGTGCATATCACAGTTTTGGATAAATTAACTTATGCAGGAAATGTTAATAACATTAACATGTTATTTGACAGTGGACGTGTCGAACTTGTTGTTGGCGACATTGCAGACCCTGAAATTGTTGATCAAGTAGCTTCTAAAGCAGACGCAATTGTTCACTATGCAGCTGAAAGCCATAATGATAATTCATTGAAATCTCAAGATGAATTTATCCAAACAAACTTTATCGGAACTTATACTTTGATTCAAGCGGCTCGTAAATATGATTTACGCTTCCACCATGTTTCTACTGATGAAGTTTATGGTGATTTGCCTTATCGCGAAGATTTGCCAGGTCATGGCGAAGGTGAAGGTGAAAAATTTACTGACAAAACACCTTACAATCCATCAAGCCCTTACTCTTCAACTAAAGCGGCTTCTGATTTGATTGTTCGTGCTTGGGTACGTTCATTTGGGCTTAAAGCAACAATTTCAAACTGTTCAAATAACTACGGTCCATTCCAACACATCGAAAAATTTATTCCTCGTCAAATTACTAATATTCTTTCAGGAATCAAACCAAAACTTTACGGCGATGGTAAAAACGTTCGTGACTGGATTCATACAGAAGACCATTCATCAGGTGTTTGGACAATTTTGACTAAAGGTCGTATGGGCGAAACTTATCTTATCGGTGCAGACGGTGAAAAAAATAACAAAGAAGTTCTTGAAGATATTTTGACTCGTATGGGCAAAGATAAAGACGATTATGACCGTGTAACTGACCGTGCTGGCCATGACCTTCGTTATGCGATTGACAATACAAAATTGCGTACAGAACTTGGTTGGGCTCCAAAACATACTGACTTTGAATCTGGTTTGCAAGCGACCATCGACTGGTATCGTGAAAACGAAAACTGGTGGAAAGCTGAAAAAGAAGCTGTTGAAGCAAAATATGCTGAAACACAAAAAGTTTTGGATAAATAAAATAAATTCCAATTATATTATCTAAAAGTTACTGACAGTAATAATGAAAAAATCTGTCAGTAAAAAATTAAAGATTGGAGAACAAATGATTTTAATAACAGGTGGAAATGGACAACTTGGAACAGAGTTGCGTCATTTACTTGATGAACGTGGCATAGCTTATACAGCAACAGATGCTAAAGAACTCGATATTACTGACGGCGTCGCTGTTGATAAATTCTTTGATGAAAATAAACCTGAACTTGTCTATCATTGTGCGGCTTATACAGCTGTTGATAAAGCTGAAGACGAAGGTCGTGAACTTGATGAAAAAATCAATGTTGATGGAACTAAAAATGTAGCCGAAGCGGCAGCACGTGTTGGGGCAACACTTGTTTATATTTCAACTGACTATGTTTTTGGCGGAACTTTGCCAATTGGCCAAGAGTGGCCGGTTGATGCACCAAAAGCTCCTGAATCTGAATATGGACGGACGAAACATCTTGGTGAAGAAGCAGTTGTGGCTTCTGGTGTAAAACATTACATCATCCGTACTGCTTGGGTTTTTGGTTCTTATGGACCAAACTTTGTCTTCACAATGCAAAACTTGGCGACACGTTTTCCAGAATTAACCGTTGTTAATGATCAACACGGCAGACCAACTTGGACACGTACGCTTGCTGAATTTATGGTTTATTTGGTTAATGAAAAAGCTGATTTTGGTTTTTATCATCTAACAAACGATGCTGCGCCTGGTGAAGATGTGACTTGGTTTGATTTTGCCAAAGAAATCTTGAAAGACACAGATGTGCTTGTTAAACCTGTGGATTCAAGTAAATTCCCGGCAAAAGCAAAACGTCCATTTAATTCAACAATGAGTCTTGAAAAAGCAAAAGCGACAGGTTTTGTCATTCCAACATGGCAAGAAGCTTTAGCAAGTATGCTTGAAAAAGGCGATTTGCGTGAAAATAAAGATGGCGTAAAAGGCGAAATTAACAAAAAATAATGACTCTGTCATTAAAATAAACTAATTGAAAATTCTGTCAGCGACCTGCAAAAGCTCGTCAGTACTGACAGAATTCTCATTTTGAGAGGCTGAAATAATCACTAAATAAATTTTAGTGAGTAAAAGGAACAACATGAAAAAACACGTTTTTATCATTGGTAGCCGTGGCTTACCAGCGAAATATGGAGGGTTTGAAACATTTGTTGAAGAACTCGTCAAACATCAAAATAATAAAAATATAAAATATCATGTAGCTTGTCAAAGTGAGAATTCAGACATGGCACTACCTGGAGAACATTTTGAGTATCTTGGAACAGATTGTTTTGTAATTAAGTTACCCAAAATTGGTTCAGCACGTGTGATTGCTTATGATATTTTAGCCATTAATGCGGCACTTAAATATTGTAAAAAAGAAGAAATCAAAGCGCCTATTTTTTATATTCTTGGGAATACAGCAGGTGGATTTATTGGCCATTATGCTAATAAAATCCATAAACTTGGTGGAAAATTATTTGTCAATCCTGATGGATTGGAATGGGAAAGAACCAAGTGGGCAGCACCAATTCGTTCTTATTTGAAATTTGCTGAGAAAAAAATGGTGCGATATGCTGATTTGATTATTTCAGATAACGCAGGAATTAAAGAATATTTAACAAGTGAATATGGACAAGTTGAATCAGAAGTGATTGCTTATGGAACAGAAAAGTTCAAGTCCGATTTGACAGAATCAGAAACTCTGGTAAAATATAAAGTTAATGATTATTATTTGATTGTAGGACGCTTTGTGCCTGAAAATAATTATGAAACGCTAATTAGAGCCTTCATGAAAAGTTCAACAAAACGAGACCTTGTGATTATTACTAATCACGAAGGCAATGCTTACTTCAAAGAATTGCGCGAAAAAACGCAATTCGACAAGGATGCACGAATTAAATTTGTTGGAACAGTCTATAATCAAAACGAATTGAGATATATTCGTGAACATGCCTTTGCTTATTTACATGGTCATGAGGTAGGGGGGACAAATCCTGGATTGCTTGAGGCCATGTGGTCAACAGCGGTCAATGTTGTTTTAGGAGTCAATTTCAACCGGACGACAGCAGGCGATTCCGTCATTTATTTTGACAAGGAAAATTTACTGACAACTTTGTCAGAAGTTGAAAATTTGACCCCAGATGAAGGTCAAAGATTACACGAAAAAGCTCAGGCAATTATCGAAGAAAAATATACTTGGGAGCATATTTGTGCTCAATATGAGGACCTTTTCGCTCCAAAGTTTACTGATGAGTCTGAGCCTTTAAGAAAAACGGAGAACCTAGCTAGAGGCGGAGATGAGAGTTAATATTTTAATGTCAACCTACAACGGCGAGAAGTTCGTCGCTGATCAGATTGTGAGTATTCAAAAACAAACTTATACTGACTGGAATTTAATCATTCGTGACGATGGTTCAAGTGATAGAACCTGCAAAATTGTTGATGATTTTGTCAGTAAAGACAACAGAGTTAAATTAATTCGAGCTGAAAATGTTGGGGTGATTAAATCCTTTCATGAGCTTGTGACAGATAATAACAATGCTGACTTCTATTTTTTTGCTGACCAAGATGACTATTGGTTGCCAGAAAAGCTGTCAGTAATGTTAGAAGAAACTAAAAAACATGATAATAGTAAACCGGTCATGTATTATACAGATTTGAAAGTTACTGACAGAAACCTTAATGTGACTTCGGAATCTATGATACGCAGTCAGTCTGACCATGCAAATACAAAACTTGTTCAAGAATTGACCGAAAATACGGTCACAGGTGGAGCGAGTATGATTAATCATGAGCTTGCACAACTTTGGCAAAGCACAAATGATATTATTATGCATGATTGGTATTTGGCAATTGTAGCAGCTGCACTCGGTGAGTTGGTTTATATTGACCAACCTACTCATCTTTATCGTCAGCACGATTCTAATGTTTTGGGGGCAAGAACCCTCTCAAAACGGATAAAAAAATGGATACACCCAAACTTATGGTTTGAAAAATATTGGTGGCTCATTACAGCCAGTCAAAAACAAGCTCAAAAATTACTGACAGAAAATTTGTCACTAATGTCGGAAGCTGATAGAGCACTTGTCAGTGATTATATCAATATTTTAAAACAACCCAAAGCAGAGCGTCGACAAATTCTTGACCGATATAATTTGCGTAAAAACAAAAATTATCATACAAGTATTTTTCGCGCACTTATCATCACAAAATTTGCATATAAAGGAAAAAAATAAATGAATTTCTTCAGCCGTAGAAATCAAATTCTACTTAAAGAGTTAATTAAAACTGACTTTAAACTTCGTTACCAAGGAAGCGTCATAGGTTACCTATGGTCTATCTTAAAACCCCTTTTACTTTTCTTGATTCTCTATCTCGTCTTCGTAAGATTCATGCGTTTTGGGGAAGCAATTCCTCACTTTGCTGTTGCTCTGTTACTCGGGATTACAATCTGGAATTTCTTTAGTGAAGCAACAAATATGGGAATGCTCTCAATTGTCAGCCGTGGAGATTTATTGCGAAAAGTTAACTTTTCAAAACCTGTCCTCATCTTCTCAGTTGTTGCCAACGCTTTTATTAATTTAATGATTTCTTTAGTTGTCGTTATTATCTTTGCTTTAATTAATGGGGTACAAATGAGCTGGACAGTAATATTCGCCGTTCCTTTACTTCTAGAATTAATCATCTTCACGATGGGAATTGCCTTTATCCTTTCAACCCTTTTTGTTTATTTCCGTGATTTAGGACCAATTTGGGAAGTAGTAATGCAAGCAGCTTTCTACGGAACACCAATTATCTATCCAGTAACACAAATCTCAACTTCACATCTTGAAATTGCCAAAATATTGATGCTTAATCCAATGGCTCAAATTGTTCAAGATATGCGTTATATTTTAACTTTTAGTAACAATGCCAATCCAACACTATGGCAAATGTGGCACAATCCTTTTGTAATTATCATTCCATATATCTTACCGATTCTTGTATTCGGACTTGGACTTTGGATATTTACTAAAAACTCTAAGAAATTCGCAGAAGTTATTTAATTAAGGAGACAAAATGGCTGAATTAGCAGTAAAAATTGATCATGTAAGTAAGTATTTTCGTCTTCCGACAGAAGCGAGTACAAGCCTTCGGACAACTCTTGTCAATCGATTTAGAGGAATCAAAGGTTATAAAGAACAACATGTCCTAAAAGACATTGATTTTGAAGTAGAAAAAGGTGATTTCTTTGGGATTGTTGGTCGTAATGGGTCAGGTAAATCAACACTTTTAAAAATCATTTCTCAAATTTATGTTCCAGAAAAAGGAAAAGTTACCGTTAATGGTAAATTAGTTTCTTTCATTGAACTTGGTGTTGGTTTCAATCCCGAGCTTACAGGCCGTGAAAATGTTTATATGAACGGTGCGATGCTTGGATTTTCAACTCAAGAAATTGATGAAATGTATGACGAAATTGTCGATTTTGCAGAGTTACATGAGTTTATGAACCAAAAACTCAAAAATTATTCTAGTGGAATGCAAGTTCGTTTGGCTTTCTCAGTTGCTATCAAAGCAAGAGGAGATGTTCTTGTTTTAGATGAAGTTTTGGCTGTTGGGGATGAAGCATTCCAAAGAAAATGTAATGATTATTTCTTGGAAAGAAAAAAATCTGGATTAACAACCATTTTAGTTACCCATGACATGAATGCCGTAAAAAAATATTGTAATAAAGCGGTACTTATCGAAGATGGTCTAATTAAAGTTGCAGGAAATGTAGATAAAGTTGCTAACCAATACAGTTTGGACAATTTAAAACGTCTTAGAGCGGCTCAAGAAGAATCAACAGAAGAAGTTGAAGAGTTTGTCAGTGATTTAAAAGTAAATTTATTATCACCAGTACAAACAACGCCAGAACAACCCATTAAATTTGAAGTTTCTTATAATGTTAAAGAAGATATTAAAACTTATGTTGCTTTCTCATTAACCGATGCAGACCGAAATATCTGGATTTATAATGACAACTCAATGGATTACCTGACCGAAGGTCAAGGTGAAAAACGAGCTGTTTATGAATGCAAACTAGACCAAGTTAATAATTTAAAACTCAAGCTACAAGTTTCAGTTCGGAATGCCAAAGATGAAATGGTTGCTTATGATATCGATGAAAAAATCATTATTATTAATCGTCTCGACATTCCAAAAGATGACCTCAGTGCTAAGGATTCAGCAAGCGGCCTAATCTTGCGGAATGGAGATTGGAATTTTGGTTAAAGAAAAGACTAAAACTAAAAAATTAATAAAACCAGAGCGACTTTTTTTAATTGTTGCTCTTGTTGCTGGCTTGATTTTTGCGATTGCTCAACCACTTTTTATTGAGCCCGATTCAAGTTATCATTTTGATAAATCGTCTTATCTTTCAAATACAGTTGTGGATAGAACAAAAATTGGATTTCCTGCTGAGGATTATCAATCAGCACCTCTTCCTTTTACAACGGTCACAACGAAAATGAAAGATGGAACTTATTTCAAAGATTTTTTTGAAACAAAACTTCCACTAGTTTCTAAAAGTAAAGTAACAGATAAGCGTGCCTTAGGAACAAAATGGTATCAGGATATCATGCATTTGATTCCTGCTTTGGGCGTAAAAGTGGGTTATATGATTTACCCATCACTAGGTTCGATGGTCTTGGTTGCTCGGTTATTTAGTTTAATTTTCTTTGTTTTGACGATGTATTTTATCATCAAAAAACTAAAAGCTTACCAAATGATATTCACAATCATATCTGTCACTCCTGTTGCTATTCAATTTGCTACAAGTTTAAGTTATGATTCTTATAATTATATTGTTTTTGCTTGGCTAAGTGCAACCTTGATTAACTTGGCAGTAGAGTTGCAAGAAAATAAAGAAATTCAGCTAAAAGATTTTTTCTTAAGAATTATTCTTCCGTCAATTGCCTTGTATTTTTCAAAGGCCAACTCACGCTTACTTTATTTAATTGTTTTGGCAGTATTTATAGTAATAGTTGCGAAAAAATTAAAACTTAGCTTAACAAAACTACAAGTTCTTATTGGAAGTGGTGTATTAATTGGCCTAGGAGCTTTGGTTTATATTTTTAGATATCATGACCAATTACGCCTTGTAGTAAGTAAGTTCCTTTACACGTTCATGGAGCCTTATTACTCAGTATTAACAACTCAAGTTATCAGTGGAACTTCAACAGCAGCAATACCTGCTTGGTTTTATCCAATCCAATATGGTGCATTAATTCTTTTATTCTTATCTTATACTAAAGAACAAGTGCCGCGTTGGTTTGCATGGTTAGGTTTACTTATTAACTTGATTAATCTGTTTGGAGTATTATTTAAATTTTCCATTGACCCAGCTTTTACTGAACACGTAATCACAGGGCCACAAGGAAGATACTTCACAGTCTTTATCTTACTCTTGGCACCAATTTTGACCCTTCTAGCCCAAAAAATTTCAGTTAAATCAACTGGAAGTTGGTTGAGAAGAATCGTACTTTTTGTTAGTTTAATGGCCCTTGTCTTGAACTTAGGTGTTACCACACTTAGGTCTTACCACTTTCATCTACCAATGGATGAATACCGCTCAGGAATAGAACATTATATCTTTAAATAGGTGAAATTATGGATAAAAAAGTATCAGTCGTAGTGACATGTTATAATCATGAAAAATACATTGAGGAATGCTTGCGCAGTATCTTTGGGCAAACTCATCAAGAAATAGAACTCTTAATTTTTAATGATGGTTCAACAGATGCTTCTGGAGAGGTGATTTCAGAAGTGTTGCAAGATTCTCCGTTTACAGAAACACATTATTTTTCAGAAAAAAATAGAGGTTTGGCCTACGTCCGAAATGATGCTTTGAGTAAAATGACTGGCGATTTTCTGTTGTTCGTAGATAGTGATAACTTTTTAAATGATGATCATATCGAAAAATTACTGACAGAATTGTCAGTAACAAATTCAGACATTGCTTATTGTCAACTTTGGAATTTTAATGCCCAAAGAGACGTTTTACGTCCAGACTTAGAATACAGCTTTGAAAAAGAAATTGTGGGGAATTTAATTGATGCCTCATCACTTGTCAGGACTTCTAAGATTGTTGATGCAAAATTTGATGAATCTTTGAATAACCAAACTCTTGAAGATTATGACTTTTGGCTTAATTTAATTATAAACAATGAAGCAAAACCAGTTTATGTCTCCACTACAAAGTTAAATTATAGAGTATTAAATGAGTCCTTAAGTAAGCGTGGCAATTGGGAAAATTATTATAAATCCTATTTCTATATCATCAACAAATATATTCAAAAAATTCCAGCAGAATTGATAGAAGCCTTACAAAAAAATCTACTACTTTGGGTAGACAACTACCAAAATCTAGTAATTGATAGTGAGCAAAAACTTGCTGACAAAGAACAAGAACTCATTAATCATAATACCCAAGAAGAGATAATGAGAAAAATCATAGCTGACAAAGATACTCATATTGCTAACCAAGAAAAAGTGATTTCTGATATCACCAACTCGCTAGCTTATCGAATATTAAACAAACTTCTACACCCCTTAGGAAAGAAACATGAACAATAAATTATTACTATACGTACATTTTAACCGAAATAACGAATTAAGCGACCATGTTATATATCAACTAACCCATTTACGTCAGAATTTTGAAGAGATTTTCTTCATTTCAAATAGTCAAATGGATGAGAACGATTTATCAACATTAACAGGGCAAAATCTTATTGACGGTTTTATGCAACGTGAAAACAAGGGGTATGATTTTGTCGCTTGGTCAGACGCGATGAAGCATTATGGATTTGATAAATTGGCTTCGTATGATTCCGTTACTGTTATGAATGATACATGTTTTGGTCCTGTTTATGATTTTGAAGGAATTTTAGCAAAATTTGACAAAGATACAAGCGTTGACTTTTGGGGAATTACTAATAATCGAAGCCATAAGGTAAAACCTTGGGAAAATCGAGAAGCGATTGTATTACCAGACCATATTCAAAGCTATTTTGTCAACTATAAACAAAAAATTGTAAAGAGTGAAGCATTTGAAAATTTTTGGGCAAATATTGAAGTTTTAGATGATGTTGTAGAAGTTATCGTAAAATACGAAACAGCAATGACCAAGTATTTTGAAGATGCTGGATTTAAGTCAGGAGTTGTATTTGATACACGTAAAGAAGAGTGGGCAGGCATGCTTGTCCATGATTTTTCCGTATTCAATTTACCAGAATTGTTGAAAAGACACATTCCTTTCCTAAAAATAAAAGCTTTCAGCTATGGTGCAGAAAATATTTATACTCCTTTAGTGATTGAACGTTTAAAACAAGAAACTTCTTTTCCGGTTAAACTTATTGTTAATCACATGACAGAAGTAGATTATCCGGACCGTGAATACATGTTAGAAGAAAAAACACTGAAATTCACAAAAGAAGTAAGTTCGAAAACTAATTTGAAAATTGGTATTCACCTTCATGCATTTTATCTTGACCTAATTCCTGAATATCTTAATTATTTTGATAAATATGTTCAAAATTATGATTTATATATCACCACAGATACAGAAGAAAAGTATGAAGAAATTCTTAAAAATTATCCTCTTCCACAAATAAAAAAATTTATCGTAACCGGTAATAAAGGAAGAGACGTTCTTCCGTGGATGCAAGTTTCAGAATTAATGACAGATTATGATCTTTGCGGACATTTTCACACTAAAAAATCAAAAGATAACGATTGGATTGTGGGAGAATCTTGGAGACGAGATATTGAATATTCTTTATTAGAACCTGCTCAAGCCATTTTTCAAGAATTTGAAAAAAATCCAAAGCTTGGCTTAATGATTGCTGACGTTCCATCATTTTTTGAACATTTTTATGGGCCAACATACATCACCGAACGTGATATTTGGCCAGATATGCAAGAAATTTGGCAAAAAATAGACTTTGAAAATTCCAAAGAATTGAAGCAGAAAGATAGCTATGTGATGAGTTACGGCACAATGATTTGGTATCGTCCTCAAGCTTTGAATAACTTATTAAATGTTAATATTCAGGCTGATGTTCCAGAAGAGCCTTTACCATATAATAGTATTTTACATGCATTTGAACGCCTTCTTGTTTATGTTTCGTGGGCAAATGGTTATGATTTCCGTATTTCTCAAATACAAACAAATAATGGGTTTGTTGCGAACTTTTCAGCAAATCGACTCTTACGTTCTGTAGAGACTGATTTAACACAGACAAAATTGCGGGATCTGGTTGAAATGATCTTTAAAAAGATTAAAGTAATTATTGTATACCGTTTAGGACTTAATAAAAAAAATAAGTAAATTTATGGTAAAATTTATATTAGAAAACTGTACAGAAAGTTGTACAGCGCAAATATTATGAGGAGAACTTGGCACTGTGTCCGAAGACAAGAAAATGAAAATTTTACTAATTATCCCGGCTTATAATGAGGGCGAAGGAATATTAGAAAATCTAAAAATTGTAGAGGACTATCAAGCCACTTGTCCTTATCAATTAGATTATGTAGTGATAAATGATGGGTCCACTGACAACGAAGAAGAAATTTTGACGGCAAACAACATTAACCACGTTGAATTGATTCAAAATCTTGGAATAGGTGGAGCCGTGCAAACAGGTTATCTTTATGCCTTGCAAAATTCTTACGATATAGCCGTTCAATTTGATGGAGATGGTCAGCATGATATCCATTCTTTACCAAATCTGGTAGAACCTATTTTGAATGATGAAGCTGATTTTACCGTTGGTTCTAGATTTTTAGACGAAAGCAATTCAGAATTTAAGTCTTCAAAATCGCGCCAAATGGGTATAAAAATTCTATCATCTTTGATTTATATGTCTTCTAAAATAAAAATTAAAGATGTTACTAGCGGTTATCGAGCAGGAAACCGTAAAGTGATTGAGCAATTTGTTAAAAGATATCCAAGACAATATCCAGAACCCGAAAGCTACATGCACCTCTTTTCTAAAAATATTCGTGTAAAAGAAGTGGGAGTAAGGATGTTTGAACGAACCACTGGAGTTTCAAGTATTAATATGGTAAAAGGAGTCAGTTATATGATAAGTGTATCTTTGGCTATTATTGCGAGCTCATTATTAGGAAAGGAGAAAAAATAATGCCCATTCAACTTCGTATACTAGCAATTATTTTGGCAGCATTCTTCTTTGTCTATACTATTCGTTTAGTTCGTAAAGATAGAGCAGAGATACGACATATGCTAAAATGGTTTGTTCTAGCTCTCATATTGCTTGTTGGTTCTCTTATTCCTGATTTTGGAACGAGTATCGCTCATTTATTGGGAATTGGAACTTTAACCTCACTAGCTTTGTATTTCTTAGTAGGTGCTTTATTACTGATCTGTCTGAAATATCAAATTTCACTAATATCTGCTGAAAAGGAAATAAAGAATTTAGTACAAGAAGTATCTTTACTAAAAAAGAAAATTAATGATGGAGAAGAGAAAGAAGGACATGAATAAAATATTAACTATTACAGTACCAAGTTATAATACTGAAAAATATATTGATGAGTGCATGCCTTTCTTGTTGGATGATTCCATTGTTGATGACATTGAAATTCTTGTTGTAAGTGATGGTTCTAAGGACAAAACAGTTGAAGTTGCTACTAAATGGTCTGAAAAATATCCGCAAACCATTCGAGTTATTGAAAAAGAAAATGGTGGGCACGGCTCTACCATCAACCGTGGAATTCTTGAAGCAAGAGGAAAATATTTTAAAGTAGTCGACGGAGATGATTGGGTAAAAACAGAAAATCTTGTAAAGCTGGTTGATTTTCTAAAAAATACGGATGTAGACTTAATCAATAATCCTTATTTTGAGCATGATGAAGTAACAAAAGCTGAAACTTTAATGATGGAGCTAAAAATAAAGAGTCATCAGCTTAATAATTATGAAGAGATTGTGGAAGCAATCAAGATTCCTCCAATGCACACCGTTACCTATAAAACAGAAATCTTGAAAAATAACAAGATTAAAATTGATGAAAAAATGTTTTACGTCGATGTTGAATACATCACTTTCCCACTTACCTTTGTGAAGACACAAGTCTATTTAGATTTCCCAGTTTATGTTTATCGAGTAAATTCAGGGACACAGAGTATGGCGATTGGAAACATGGTTAAAAATCGGGCCATGCATTTAGCAATGTTAAAACATGAATGGGATTTTATTAAGACGTTGCCACCTGAAACAAGTTCAGTAGTTAAAAAAGTATTGAAACAAAGATTTTCCGAGCTCATTCTTGCTCAATACGTTGTTAATCTATCAATTCCAGAAAAAACAATTCGTCAAAAAGAAATGCAAGATTTCACAAACTTTTTAAGAGCCGAGTCTATTGAAAAAGATGATGAAATTTTATCTTTGAGTAGACTGCTTGTTAAAACAGGTGGGAAAATTATAAATCCAGCGGTCAAATTCCGTAATCTAGTTCAAACGAATAAAACTTGGCGTGTTGTGGAACGTGGACTTTTGAATACTGTTAAAAGGATGAAAAAATAAAGCAAAGTGATTAACGAGAAAATAATAAAAAAAACTTACCCACTTATCAGTGTGATTATTCCTGTACATAATGCAGAAGAATACTTAGAAGAGTGCGTAAATTCTGTTCTTGTTCAAACTTATACTAATCTAGAAATATTGTTAGTTGATGATAATTCAACTGATGGTTCAATAAATTTGGGAAAGCAGCTAGCTCAAAGAGATTCACGTATCCTTCATTTTGTAGAGCATAATGGTAGTGCGGGTTTAACCCGTAACTTTGGTCTAAATCATATGAGTGGTGATTACTTATTTTTTCTTGACTCAGATGATAAAATAAATCCAGAGACCATCGAACACCTATATGATGCCTTGAAAGATGTAAAAATTGGATTTTCAATTTCAAAATTCACTAATAATCAGGATAAGTTTGAAAGAAATCAAGGAATTGGAGAGGTAAAAAAATTATCTGCAAATTTTTTAGAAAAGCTTAAAGGAATTCAAGCAAGTGACTATCCTTCGTTTGGGCCAATAGGTAAGCTTTATACGCGAAATATTTTCGAAGATATTAGATACCCTAATCTTACAATACATGAAGATACAGCAATCATTTTACCAATTGTGGATAGGGCAAAAGATATTTTTCTAGTTGATAGCCTAGATTATTATTATCGTGTTAATTCGGGGAGTATCACCCAGTCAAAAATTACCGAAAAAAATGAAGCTATATTTATAAAAAATGATTTTCAAATAAATTTTGTAAAAGATAAGTATCCTGAAGCTTTAAATTATATTTATCAACTTTGTATGAATGAAAATGACTATGTAGCAATGAAATGTATTAAAGATGGTTCTAGCTATGCAATTCAGCTTTTTGAAAAAATTTATAAACAAAATCAGTATTTTTCAAAGCAAAGTCATAGCCGCAAATTTTTATACAAAAGTAAAATACTATATAAAATATATTTAGGTATTTCAGTAAGAGTGTGGAATAATGATTTTATTCGAGGCTTAGCAAAGAAAATTTTAACATAGAAAGAGTATTTTTATAAATGAGTGAAAAGAAATATGATTCGGAGACTTTGGAACGACTTCAAGAGATACTACGAATGATGTTAGCAGATTTTGATAAAATATGCGAAGATAACGATATTGATTATTTTTTAGTAGGTGGAAGTTTACTTGGAGCTGTAAGGCACAATGGGATGATACCTTGGGATGATGATATTGACGTTGGAATGACTGGTGAGAATTATGATAAATTTATACAAGTCATGAATAATTCACAAAATGAAAAATATAGTCTTATGAGTAGTGAGGGAAATGAAAAATTTCCATATCTTAGATCTGCAGGATTAATGCTAAACGGAACAAAATTCATGGCCGAAATAAGAAGTGAGAGCGAGGAAAGCTATACCACTCAGATCGTACTGGATATTTTAGCATTTGACAATCTAGCAGATAATGAAAGACGTGCAAAAATTCAAGGTATAAAATCTTTCATATATGGGAAACTTTCATATCTTACAACAATTGAAAACCCTACAGTTCATCAAGTAGGAATAAAACTATTTTTTATTAATACTACAATAAAAGTCTTTCAAAAAACATTCAAACTTTTTAAAGTTACCCCTAAATTTTTTATTAAAAAAGGTGAAGGAGTAGCTAGAAAATATAACTCTTCTCAAACGCAAAGAGTAATGTATATGAATCAGTCAAAAATGTTTTCAGAAATTTTTGATCGAAATGACCTCTTACCAACTAGACGTGTTGATTTTGATGGACAAAAAATAAAAATTCCAAAGGAAACAGATAAATATTTGGCTGCACATTATGGTGATTATATGACACTTCCACCAGAAGATAAAAGATATAATCATTATCCGGCCATTTTAGATTTTGGAAAGTATAAATAAGGTAAAATATAATGAAAGATAAAGAAAAAATTGTATTGGTTGCTGGAACTTTTGATATTTTGCATGAGAGCCACGTTAATATGTTGAAAAATGCTAAAAATCTTGGTGACAGATTGATTGTAATGCTATCTACAGATGAATTTAACTGGAATGAAAAATCAAAAAAGGCCTATCAATCGTATGATACTCGTAAGTATATTCTCGAAGCTCTACGTTATGTCGATTTAGTAGTTCCTGAACAAACATGGGATGATAAGACTTTATACATTGATATGTTTGACGTTGATATTTTTGCGATGGGAGACGATTGGCGAGGGAAATTTGATTTTTTAAAAGAAGAATTTCCAAGTTTAAAAATTATGTATTTCCCAAGAGGTAAGACTTCTTCATCGCAGATAAAGAAAGAATTAGGAGAACGTTTTTTAGAGAATTCTGAAGGCCCAAAATAATAATTAACGAAAGCTTTGGTTTGACCTGAGAGAGATTAATAAACCTCTCCAGAGCTAAAAGCTATATTGTAGACTTCTGTACCAGATTGCTATGATTTTGTGTTATTGACGCATTGCTCTTCAAAAACAAAATATTTCCAAAAAGTGAGTTTAAAAATGAAAAAAAGAATTTTATTTGTTGTCCCTGCATGGAATTTAGGAGGGACAGAAATAGTAAATGTGGCAATAGCAAATAAGCTGTCAGAAAAAAATCAGGTAGCTATTTTTACATTGGCTACTCCTCAAAATAAAAATTTACATACTGAATGTCCGCTAGATGGTCAAAGTGATTTTAGTCTAAAAGTTTTTTCTAGAGTGAGTAGTTTGCTAGGTTTGTTACACTTAAATCCTCTTGCCCGTTTATGGATGTCAAAAAAAGCAAAAGAGATTAGTAAGATCTGTCAAAAAGATATGATTGACACTGTTATTATTAGTAGTGGTTTTATCTATCTCATTCCATTTTTAAAGCATCAAAATCCTGAAATAAAATTTATTGCTTGGTGTCATTTTTCTGCAAAATCTTATCAAGAAAAACCTTTCAGATATACTGCCAAATTTTGGCGTGAAGGTTTTGCTATGGCTGATGAAGCTGTATGCTTGACACCAGAGGATAGGGACATCTTTTTGAAAATCAATAAGAAGACACGAGTAATAAATAATCCACTGGTTTTAAAAAATACTCAGGTCTCTGATCTTACTAGCAAGGTTATTTCATGGACTGGAAGAATAGCAAATCCTCAAAAAGGGATAGATTATTTAGCGCAGGTTGCGGGTAAACTTCCAAAGGGCTGGAAAATATCTGTTGCAGGTAATGGTAATATGAAAGAATTCCAGACTTATTTGTCTGAAAATGATGCAGAAGAAAGAGTGATTCTTCAAGGAAGCTTATCTGGCGAGAAACTTCGGAACCATTATTCAAACAGTTCAATTTATTTGATGACCTCAAGATTTGAAGGTCTGCCGTTAGTCCTTGTGGAAGCTATGAGTTTTGGTCTACCAATAGTAGCCTTTGAACAGAGCGGGAGTCGCTATGCTCTTGATTACGGAAAAAATGGGATTCTTATTGAAAATGGAAATGTAGAAGAAATGGTTAGACAGCTTACGAATCTTATTAATGATTTTGAAGAAAGAAAAAATTATCAAGAAAAATCATTGGAAAGATTAAAAGAGTTTACTATTGACAGAGTAGCACAGGAGTGGGAAAATATTATCTGATATGGCTAGGAATAAAATACTAGCTATTTTCGGAAAGAAAACTTCTAAAGATGAAAGTTAAGAAAAATTGAAAAAATATTATATTAATGCAGTCCAGGGTGAAAATATGAATGCTGGTTCAAAAGCCGTGAACGATGCCAGCAAAATTTTTAAAAGCTTAGGATATGAAGGATTACTTCCAAAGGTAAATATAAAAAATAAATATTTAAGATTTTTATACAGTTATATAATTTCTATACAAGTCATGATAAGAGTGTTATTTCTTCCTAAAGGGAGTCAAGTTGCATTAAATTTTCCTCCTATTTTTTATTTTGAACGAGTTAGCTTATATTTCTTAAAAAAACGTTCTAAATATCTACATGTTTTTGTTTTAATACACGATATTTATGAATTACGTTTAGGAAGTGAAAATCCAACGGCTTATCGAAATCTGATGAACTATAAAGACAGTAATTTTTATTTTATTGCTCATAATAACAAAATGATAAGTTGGCTTATTAAAGAAGGGTATGAAGAAAAGCATCTTATTAATTTAGAAATCTTTGATTATCTGACTACAATTAGCGATAATGCTGGTGGGAAATTTAATAAAGGGATAGTAATTGCAGGAAATTTAACTCCTGAAAAGTCTCAATATTTAGAGAAGTTATCTAGAATTCCAGAAATTAATTTTAATTTATATGGTCCTAACTTGGCAAAAGAAGTAGCAGAGGGGGAAAATATCCATTACTTCGGTAGTTTTCCATCTGACGAAGTTCCTAATGTTATTGAAGGCTCATACGGATTAGTATGGGATAGTGAAAAATTAGAGGGGGGAGTTGGTACATACGGTAATTACCAACGCTATAATAACCCTCATAAAACCTCTCTATATTTAGCAGCAGGGTTTCCTGTGATTGTTTGGAAAGAGGCTGCTTTGGCTGAATTCGTTTTGGAAAACAATTTAGGATTCGCTGTTAACAGCTTATTAGATTTGCCTGAAAAGATTGCGGAAATTTCAGAGGAAGATTATAATAAGATGATAACTAATGTTCAAAAAATGGGAAATAAAATTCGCTCAGGCTACTTTTTGAGTGAGGCCTTAAAAAAAGCTGAAAACATTCTTGAGGAGAATAAATAATGAAATATAATACTAATAACTATGACTATTTAATTGTTGGAGCAGGACCTTACGGTGCAATTTTTGCTCATGAAGCAGCTAAGCGTGGTAAACGTAGCTTGATTATTGAGCGACGTGCACATGTTGGTGGAAACATGTACACTCATAAAGAACATGGTATCAATGTCCATGACTTTGGAGCACACATTTTCCATACAGACAATAAAGAAGTTTGGGATTATGTTAATCAATTTACAGAGTTCAATGGCTATATTAACCAAGTAGTAGCTAATTATAAAGGTGAACTCTATAATCTTCCATTCAATATGAATACTTTTTATCAAATGTGGGGAGTGAAAACTCCAGAAGAAGCAGCGGCAAAAATTGAGGAGCAAAAAGTTGCTGCAGGTCGTTCAGGTATTCCAAAAAACCTTGAAGAACAAGCGATTTCTTTAATTGGTACTGATATTTATACAAAATTGATTAAAGGATATACAGAAAAACAATGGGGGCGTAAAGCAACAGAACTTCCAAGTTTTATTATCCGTCGTTTGCCAGTTCGTTATACTTTTGATAATAACTATTTCAACCATCGATATCAAGGAGTTCCAGTAGATGGTTATAGAGCAATTTTTGATAAGATGCTGGATTCTGATTTGATTGATGTTCAAGTAAATACTGATTTCTTCTCAAACAAAGAGGATTATTTAGCGGAATTCCCTAAAATTGTTTATACAGGAATGATTGACCAATATTTCAACTATGAATTTGGAGAATTAGAGTATCGCTCAGTTCGTTTTGAATCAGAAACTTTTGAAACGGATAACAAGCAAGGAAATGCTGTTATTAATTATACAGATGCTGAAACTCCGTTCACTCGAGTGATGGAATGGCGTCATTTTGACAAAAAAGGCGATGATAATAAAACAATCATCACTAAAGAATATCCTCAAGATTGGGATCGTACAAAAGAAGCTTATTATCCCGTCAATGATACTAAAAACTCAGAACTTTTTAAGAAATATCGTAAATTAGCGGATAATGAAAAAACGGTTATTTTTGGTGGTCGTTTGGGAAATTATCAGTATTATGATATGGACCAAGTCTTTAATGCAGCTTTAAAGGCTGTGGAGAAGGAATTTAAAGATTGAAAGTATTAAAAAACTATCTTTTGAATAGCTCTTACCAGCTTTTAATTGTGATTATTCCAATTATCACAATACCCTATATTTCCAGAGTACTAGGAACAACAGCCATAGGTATAAATACTTTTACTTATGCGATTATCCAGTATTTTGTATTAGCTGGTTCAATTGGGATAACAACTTATGGAAATCGAGAGATTGCCTATCATCAATCTAACAAAGAAAAGAGAAGTCAAATTTTTTGGGAAATTTCATTTTTGAGATTTTGTACAATTGCTCTCTCTTTTCTTGTTTTCTGTGTTTTCTTGGCTTTTCAAAAACAGAATTTTGAAATTTATCTTTTGCAAAGTATTGCAATTATCGCTGCCGCTTTTGATATCTCTTGGTATTTTATGGGAGTGGAGAACTTTAAGCGGACCGTTGGTCGTAATTTTATTGTCTCTATTATCTCGGTTATTTTTATCTTTACTTTTATTAAGAGTCCAAAGGATTTACCTCTTTATGTACTGATTATTACTGGTACATCTTTGATTGGAAATCTTTCTCTTTGGCCTTATTTACGTAAGGAAATTTTTGCTCCCAAATGGAAAACACTTGCCTTAGGTCATCATTTAAAACCAACATTATTACTTTTTTTACCACAAATTGCAACACAAATTTATACAATTGCCAACAAGACGATGATTGGGATTTTTGATGGAAAAACGGCATCGGGATTCTTTAGTCAATCAGATAGTCTAATTAAAGTAACATTGAGTATTGTCACCTCTTTGGGTGTAGTCATGCTACCTCACGTTTCCAATCTTTTTTCAAAAGGAAAAATTAAAGAGGTTCAGGATACCTTAAAAAAATCCTTTGTTCTTATGACTGGACTTGCCATACCAATAATGTTTGGGGTGATGGGAATAGCACTCAATTTTGCGGGCTTCTTTTTTGGTTCAAAATGGGTAGCTGTAGGACCTTTGTTAATGATGGAAGCTCCAATTATTGTTTTTATTGCCTGGAGTAATGTTTTGGGAATCCAATATCTCCTTCCTTTAAATCGAATGCGAGAGTTCACTACTTCGGTAACAATTGGAGCAGTTCTTAATATTTTACTTAACTTTGTTTTAATTCCGTCTTTAGGGCTTACAGGGGCAATGATTGCGACGGTAATTGCTGAGGCCGCGGTAACAATTTATCAATTCTATATTTTGAGAAATGATTTTGAGATAGGGACAATGATTCTATCATGTTGGAAGTACTTTTTATCCGGTGCGATTATGTTTGGGGTTGTTTTCTATCTCAACAATTTATGGAAGATGAATTTCCGTAATCTTTTATTTCAAATAGTGATTGGTGCTATAATATATATAATTCTTAATATCTTATTGAAAACCAGTCTTTTTATTGAAGTCAAAAAGATTGTAAGTAAAAAATAACCCTTATACTAAATGATTGGAGAATAAAATGTATAAAAATGTAACCTTCTTAGTCACTCTCATTGGGGTGCTGGGGCTATTCCTCTTTACTTTTTCTGAAGGACAGGTTGTGAGCGCCTCGGGTAAAACCTCTACTGCGAATCTATCAATAAAAGTCACTGCCTCAGGAGAACCGATTCAAAATGGGACCTTTGCGGCTGGAAATTATCAAACGGCCTATGAACATATTAAGTCGGGGACTTTTCCGAGTTCTGTCACGAATTCTTCGGCTTGGCGAGGGACACAAAATACTGAACACGTGATAGTTGTTGCCAGACTAACTGTTGGAGAAAATAATAAACATTCTGATAGTGAAGCAAAAACGATAATTTCGACACTCTTTAGTACAAATTTTACACTTCTTCAGTCAATTAATGAAACAAATAATGGAACAGATATTATGTCTTTTAATCCTCCTAGCAACTTTGTTAGAATGCGAACTCCTAGTGGTTCAAATGAAACAACCGATGCTAAAGGGAGAGCTGTTGCAAAAGTTCCGACAGGACTGACAGCGATTGTGGATGGAAGTAGTAAAGGAATTGTAGAGCTAATTGATGTAACCTCTGGTATGGGGGAAGTTAAATTGGACACGGATAGCTCAGGACTTTCGCTCTCTTTTGCCTCTGGGAACTCTAAAAGTACTCAACCTAGGACAGTTGAGCTAAATCAGGAACTACATTATATGCTCAAAGTAAATAAAAAAATGTTAAGTCCTACCGCTTTGACAAAAATTGTTCTTAGACCGGATGCTAATATTATTATTGATGAGACATCAGTTCCCAACACGGTAAATTCATTAATCCCACCCATCATTAATCCTGGGGTAACATTTGACCCATTGTCTAGTTCGGATCAGTTAAGTAAGGTTGCTGAAACAATAGGACAGACTTTAATTTCTTCGCAAATTAATATGTACGAATTGACAATTCCACCAACAGATAGTGATGTATCAATTGATATAAAAGCACATCTTTCCCCTGTTGTCTACTTAAATGATATATTGATTCAACAAGGAACGAGTACTAATACTACAAAAATGAATATTCCAATTCAAGTATCTAGCTCTCCAGATAATAATTTTGGTATGACAGCTAATGTTATCTCCCAAACAACAGGGACTCAGATTACTTCATCTGCTCCTAAAGTAAACACAACTGGTATTAACTTTGTTGAAGTAGATGCGAGTAAAAACAAAATGGTAAGGGATGCCGTTTATGTTTTGGGAAAGACTGTCGGTAGTAAGAAGTATCTGTATGATAGTCAAGGAAAGTGGAGTCAAATTCAAGACCTTTCTGCGGCAGTTCCGACAAGTTATACCTTGCTAAGGGGAGGAAATCAATATGTTTTTGGCGATAATGAAGTAAGTCCTATTGAGTTGAATAATAGTAGATTCAATTATGATTATGAGCGTGATACTAAGATTAACCAATCTTTAATAAAACTATTTGGTTTGGGTGAAGGAAAAGATTATTTTCTCTATCAAGTAGCTACTCCCGCTAATTATTCTGTTGATAAAACACCAATTAATTTCTCCATTTTTTCAGAAAATATAGTTTCTCCTAATGGTAGTCAACTTATTAAAACCAGCATCAAAACGGCAGTCAATCAATCGTTCAAAATAAATGGTCTTATTCCAGACTATAGTGCAGGAACGAATGAATATAATGTCTTGGCTGTTACTCCTCAAAAAGAGGTTCATTTTAGTGCTCTGAAATCAATAATTTTTCCACTAGCGTTATTTGTTTTAGGTATTTTGGTTATTGGTGGTCTTTTAGTGAGGGTGGTGTAATATGGATACAGTTAGATATAGAAGAAATGATCATTATCAGAATAAACAAGTTAGTAAGAGGTCTAGACTCTCATTTAACGAAGAAACTATAAAGAAGAAAATCCATAAATTTTATTTAACAATTGCCCTTTTCTTTGGAGTTGTTTTATCAATAGGAATGCCATTCTTTAACGAACCAGATGGTGTTTACCATTTTGTTAACTCAAGTAATATTGTCCACCTGACGACAGATATAACGGTTTATGGCGAAAATTCAAAATGGTTTGGGAATCAATTTATTAATCAAAAACCTGCTTATCAGAATGGAGATTACTTTAAAAAATACTTTGAAACTGAAGTTCAAAGAATGCCTATGAGTAAACTTCCTAGGTCTACGGAGTATCCTAAAGTATTATCTTATAATTTTTTGGGACATATAGTACCCGCTGCTGGAGTTTGGCTAGGGTATCACATCTATCCTTCAATGGGAATGATGATAGTATGTGCACGACTTTTATCAATGTTTGTCTATAGTTTGATATTATTTTTTATAATCAAATATGTTAAAAGAGGGAAATTGGTATTTACAATAATTGGACTTAGTCCTGTTGTAATGAATACTTTCTCTAGCTTATCTTATGACGGATTAACATTAGTTCTCGCGGCTTTTCTTGTAGCTATTGGTATTAATATGGTGGACAAGGGTAGAGTAACTCCTTTTAATCTAATCCCCATGATTATTAGTTCAATCGCCGTATATTTTGCTGCAAAAACCAATATTAAACTTTTAATTCTTATTGTTCCTATAATAATTTTATCTACTCTTATGAAAGGTAAAATAAGAAATAAAATTAGTAAACTTCCTGGTAGGTTAAAATTGATAACAAGTGTTATTCTTTTAATCGTTGTTCTAATTGGTGGGGCTGTATATGCTCAACGATATGGTGGATTAGGCTTGGTTATTTATAAGCTATTTATGAATTTTTCATATAACTTCAACCCTAATATAAATGTACAGGATATCAATACTATTCTTGTTCAGCCATTAGCTACGCATAATATGATGCCATTTTGGCTTACAAGTGTATGGTTTATAATGATTTTAGCGGCAGCTTTCGCAGAAACTAAGTTTGTTAAAGATCCTTTAATTTGTTATGGTGCTTTAGGCCTTTTCATTCTAAACATATTAGCCCTTTATGTGAATTTCTTTACGGGATATTCTTCAGGAGCGAATGGAGCTAATGGGGCAATTGGTGGGGTTCAAGGGCGCTACATAACCCCGATGTTCTTTTTACTGCCACTATTTGCTGGGAATGAACACTTTGAATTAAAGGTTGTTTCTTACAAGACAATTGCTTTGTTTTCTGGTGTGATTATAGTAATTTCTAATAGTCTTTTACTTTTTGATACTTTGTTTACAATATTAAAATTTTAAAAAGTCACCTTTTATTTTTTAGGTTTTAGTTGAAGATTATTAGACTGAGTAAATATAAAAAAACTAAGAAAATTTTCTTAGTTTTTTATTTTAATTAACTTTCCACGCGACTGCACCATACTTCCAACCTAGTCTGAGGAGGTTGTCTTGTTCATAGGAATTTGTGGTGTAGTTGTGTGATCCTGAGGAAGCGTTTGGATTGTAGGCAACATAGAGATTTTTGGAACCGTTTGAGTAAAAAGCTGCTCCTCCGTTATTGTCCCAACGCCAACCTTTGCTAACGAGTTGCTGTGCTTCATATTTGCTCATGGTGTAATAATGATCTCCACCTTTTGCATTAGGATTATAAACTCGGTAAACGGGTGAACCAGTTGAGGAAGAAAGCCAACCGATTCCTTCGTAACGCCAACCAACATTTTGAAGATTAGTTTTTTCGGCAAAATTTAATGTATAAAAATGTTCACCTGTGTTGGCATTGTAGAGACGATAGACATCTTGTAAATTTTGTGAAGGAGCGCTGAAGATATTATTGTAGTCAATTGAAGTATCTAAGTTATTATTTAAAAGATTTGATGTTCCACCTTTGAAACGCATTTGGCTGGTATATTGCCAAGCACCGTATTGAGTATTTTTCAGATTGTTGGAAGAGGGAGTACCATAGAGATACTGTGCAGCCCAAACTTTTTTTGCTCCACCAAGAGTATTATAATTCATTTGGCAAGTTGCTGTATTTGTGCCTAACCAAGAAGATGAGGTATAAAATATCGTGTTGCTGTATCCTTGGCTTTTTAGTTGGCTGGCAAATTTTGCAGCAGCAGTTGCCCAGTCAACGTTAGCGGGATTCGGACCAATGATTTTTCCAGAGCTATCTTTATAAGGTTGTTCACAATCCATAATCATGACAATATTTGTAGAGAGTCCTAATTTTTTTGCCGTATTTGCAAAATAATTGGCTTCTTGTACAGCCAAGGAGTTACCAGCATCTTGAGAGTTAGCTCCTTGCAAGGTAGCATAATGATAGACGGCAATATTTAATCCAGCACTTTTGGCCATTTGAATCTGACTTGAAGCATACGGATTGATATAGCCTGTTCCTTCAGTCAATTTAATAATAACAGTTTTGACACCTGCTGCTTTTATTGCATTAAAATCTGCTTGGACCATCCAAGATTGATGACTAGAAATATCAACGGCATCTTTTCTTGGCAGAGATGTATTATCTGAATAAAGAATATCAGGAGCATTCGCAGCTGGTATGGCTGCTGCGAAAGAACGTGCTCTGATTGATGGTACTTCAGCTGCGTCTGTACTGGTACTTTCATCTGAAGCCTGCTGCTCTTGTTCTTGTTTGATGTAGTAGCCCATTGGATGGTCATCTTGACTAACATTATCTTCAGCAAATACTGGTTTGGCCATAAATAGCCCTGACAATAGAATTAGGGGAATAATGTGGGATTTTTTCAGTTTCATTTCTAAATTTTCAGCTTTCCTTTGTGTGGATGAAAAATAAATGGTTTCATATAATATTTTACAATGAGGACAACAAAGCTTTGTTGCGTTTTAGTAAAAAATAACTAACATTTTAATGAAAATGTTTTCTTTGGGTTTTAAATGTAATTTTAAACAGTATTTTTTTACCCTGTATAATATATGTTACCATATTTAAGGCGAGTTTATGAAATAATAAGGTAATTATGAGTTTAAATTTTGCATATTTTTTATTTAATCTGTTTTCTACTGTTGAAATGCTTTGGGAATAGTGGTAGAATAGTAAAAATAAAAAATTGGCGAATGCCATAGAAATATAGCTATATTGCTTATATATAGCACGATAATGGAGGAATATTTTCGATGTCAAACTGGGAAACTAAGTTTTTGAAAAAGGGATTTACTTTTGATGATGTATTGCTGATTCCAGCAGAGTCTCATGTTTTACCAAATGAGGTGAGTATGAAGACAAAGTTGGCTAAAAATTTGACTTTGAATATTCCAATTATCTCTGCTGCCATGGATACTGTAACTGACTCAAAAATGGCTATTTCAATGGCGCGTCAAGGTGGACTTGGTGTAGTTCATAAAAATATGTCTGTTGAGGAACAAGCTGAAGAAATTCATAAAGTGAAACGTTCAGAATCTGGTGTTATTACAGATCCGTTTTTCTTGACTCCAAATCATAAAATTGAAGAAGCTGAAAACTTGATGGCAACTTACCGAATTTCTGGTGTACCAATCGTTGATACGCTTGAAAATCGTAAATTGGTAGGGATTATTACTAACCGTGATTTGCGTTTTATTACGGATTATAATCAACAAATCAAAAATATGATGACTTCTGAAAATCTGATTACTGCTCCGGTTGGAACAACTTTAGATACAGCTGCTCGTATTTTGCAAGAGCATAAAATTGAAAAATTACCTTTGGTTGATGAAGCTGGTAAATTGGCTGGTTTAATTACAATTAAAGATATTGAACGGGTGATTGAATTCCCAAATGCTGCTAAAGATGAGCAAGGTCGTTTGCTTGTTGCTGGAGCAGTTGGTGTATCTTCTGATACTTTTGAGCGTGCGGAAGCTTTGTTCGCTGCAGGGGCTGATGCGATTGTTATTGATACGGCTCATGGACATTCAGCTGGTGTTTTACGTAAAATCCGTGAAATCCGTAATCATTTCCCAGACCGTACTTTGATTGCTGGTAATATTGCTACTGGTGAGGGTGCTCGTGCTTTGTTTGAAGCTGGTGTTGATGTGGTTAAAGTTGGGATTGGGCCTGGTTCTATCTGTACGACTCGTGTTGTTGCTGGTGTAGGTGTTCCGCAAATTACAGCCATTTATGATGCGGCAAATGTGGCGCGTGAATTTGGTAAAACAATCATCGCTGATGGTGGGATTAAATATTCTGGTGATATTGTTAAGGCGCTTGCTGCTGGTGGAGACGCTGTTATGCTCGGTTCAATGCTTGCAGGTACTGACGAATCTCCTGGGGAATTTGAAATCTTCCAAGGTCGTAAGTTTAAAACTTACCGTGGAATGGGTAGCTTGGCAGCAATGAAAAAAGGTTCTAAAGACCGTTATTTCCAAGGGGCTGTTAATGAAGCTAACAAACTTGTTCCAGAGGGAATTGAGGGACGTGTGGCTTATAAAGGAACAGCGACAGATATCGTTTTCCAAATGCTTGGTGGTTTGAAAGCAGGAATGGGATATACTGGTGCGGCTGATATTACTGCTTTGCATGATTCAGCACAATTTATCGAAATGTCTGGTGCTGGTTTGAAAGAATCACATCCGCATGATGTACAAATTACTAAAGAAGCACCTAACTATTCTGTACAATAAAAATTACTGACAATAATTCTGTCAGTAAAAAAAGGGAATTGACAAGTTGTCGTTCTCTTTTTTATTTTGAAATTTACTGACAGAAAAATTTGTCAGTAAAAAGATGATAAAATAGGTCTTTTATTATAGGAAAAAAGGCTAAAAATGCTGTTGAAATGTGGTATAATAAGCAATATGATTGAAAATGAAAATACAATGGAAGATTTGTACTGTATTGGTTGTGGTGCAAAAATTCAAACTGAGGATAAAAATGCACTTGGCTTTTTGCCTGCGGGTGCTTTGAAGAAAAAAATAGCTGAACGCGACCAAATGGAAGCTGTTCAGGCTGGAGATGAGGGAAGCGAAGCTTCTATCAAAACTGAGGATTTATACTGTCAGCGTTGTTTCCGCTTGCGTCATTATAATGAGATTGCACCGACAAGTTTGACGGATGCAGATTTTTTGCGTCTACTTAAAGAAATTGGTCAACATGATGCTTTGATTGTCAATGTGGTTGATATTTTTGACTTTAATGGCTCTTTGATTCCTAACCTTCATAAATTGACTGGTGGAAATGATTTACTCATGGTTGCCAATAAACGTGATGTTTTACCAAAATCACTAAAAGTCGGGAAATTAACTGCTTGGTTGAGAGAACAAGCGGCTTCACGTTCGCTTAAACCTAAAGATATTTTAGTGACCTCGGCTCAAAATAAAGATGATGTGGCTGAATTGATGGAAGCTATTGAATACTACCGCCGTGGGCGTGATGTCTATGTGGTTGGGGTAACGAATGTTGGTAAATCAACTTTGATTAATGCAATTATTAAATCAGCTTCAGGTTCTGAGGATGTGATTACAACTTCACGTTTCCCTGGGACAACCCTTGATAAGATTGAAATTCCGCTTGATGAAGATTCGGCATTGATTGACACACCGGGGATTATTCACCGTGGGCAAATGGCTCATTATTTGGAACCAGAAGATTTGAAATATGTGTCACCGCGTAAAGAAATTAAACCGAAAACTTATCAACTCAATCCTGAACAAACATTGTTCTTTGGTGGTTTGGCACGTTTTGATTTTATAAGTGGCGAACGTCAAGGAATGACGGCTTATTTTGACAATGAAATCAATGTTCATCGGACGAAACTTGAAGGTGCAACTGAATTTTATGAGAAGCATAAAGGAGAACTCTTGGCTCCTGCTTTAGTTGGTGCTAAATTGGTTCGTCGTGAGTTTAAAATTACTGACAAATCGGATATTGTCTTTTCTGGTCTCGGCTGGGTTCGTGTGCCACAAAAAGCAGTTGTGGCAGCTTGGGTGCCAGAAGGTGTGGATGTAGTTGTTCGTAAGGCTTTGATTGGGTAAAAAATATTCACAGTTTGTCTTGTGAAATTACTGACAGAATTTCTGTCAGTAAAATCTTGGAGGATTAAAATGGAAGAGACTAGTCAGGATATTGGTTTTACGCGTAATAATCAATGGTTTCGATATCGGGCAGCTGGAATTATTATTAAAGATGATGCTGTTTTGATGGTTGGCAATGACCACAATGATTATTATTATTCGGTTGGTGGTGCTGTGCAATTGGGTGAAACGGCCGAGGAGGCTTGTCTGCGTGAGCTTTATGAGGAAACTGGTTTACAACTTGAAATCGAAAGATTAGCTTTTATCCATGAAAATTTTTTTACAGGTCAGGAAAGTGATTTTTTAAATAAGGTCAATTGTCATGAATTGAGTTTTTATTTTCTGATGAAACCACTGACAGAAAATCTGTCAGTAAAATCGGAGAGTTTTGGGACTGATGGTAGCAAAGAATTTTTGAAATGGATTCCAATTGCTGAGTATAAAAATTACAAAGCTTTCCCGACATTCTTTGCTGACGAGCTGAAAAATCTGTCAGTAAATTCTCAAATCAAAATAATTGTGACAGCTGAATAAATAAATGAGCAGAGTTTGACTCTATAACAATTTTAGTCTAAACTCAGCTGACAAAAATAAAAAAGGAAAATTTTACTAAAAATTTGATAGATTTAGAAGAAAAACAAGAAAGAGTTCTCCTTGCAGGAGTGGAAACAGCTGAAAATTTTCAGGCTTTTGAGTCATCAATGATTGAACTTGCTGAACTGACAAAAACAGCTGGCGGCTTGGTTATTGACCAATTCACTCAAAAAAGAGAACGTCCAGATAGTCGGACAATGATTGGTTCTGGAAAATTAGAACAAATGCGTTGGGCGATTGAAGTGGGTGAAATTGATACGGTTATTTTCAATGATCGCTTATCACCAAGGCAAAATGTCAATTTAGAGGAAGCTTTGGGTGTCAAAGTCATCGATAGAATGCAATTGATTTTGGATATTTTTGCTATGCGTGCGCGCTCGCATGAAGGAATGCTTCAAGTTGAAGAAGCCCAGCTCAATTATCTTTTGCCTCGTTTGGTGGGACAAGGGATTATGCTCAGCCGTCAAGGTGGGGGAATTGGTTCTAAAGGGCCGGGTGAAACCAAGCTTGAAACAGATCGACGTTATATTCGCACTCGAATTGAAAACATTGATAAAGCCCTAAAAAAAGTTGAAAAAACAAGGGAAAATATCCGCCAAAAACGCTCAAAATCAGGAATTTTTCGGATTGGTTTAATTGGTTACACCAATGCCGGAAAATCCAGCATTATGAATGCTTTAGTTGGGCTTGATAAAGAACAATATGAGCAAAATGAACTTTTTGCGACTTTGGATGCCACAACAAAAGCAGTTAAATTGGTTGAAGATTTTACGGTGTCACTGACCGATACTGTCGGTTTTATCCAAAACCTGCCAACAGAGCTGATTAAAGCATTCAAATCAACACTAGAAGAATCAGCTAATGTTGATTTACTGATTCATGTTGTGGATGCCAGCAACCCTCATCACGAAATTCATGAACAAACAGTTTTAAAAATCATGGAAGATTTGAAGCTTACCAATATTCCTGTGCTGAATGTTTATAATAAAATGGATATAGCACCAAGTGATTTCTTACCAACTTTATCACCAAGTTTACAACTCTCAATTAAATCTGAAAGTGGCGTGCAATGGCTGAAAACAGCAATTTTGGAAAAATTACATGAACTTTTTGATGCTTTTGAGTTAGAGTTACCTTACGAAAAAGCCTATCAGTTACCTGAATTACGAAAAAGTGCCTTGGTGCAATCAGTGGTTGAGGGTGAAAAAGGATATCTGATTAAAGGATTGATTGCGCCTGAATTGAGTTGGAAATTACCCAATAACTAAAGGTTGCCGGAAATTTTAAAAATAGAAATAGGAAAAAATTAAATCATGGAAATGAACGGAAAACAAAAACGCTACTTGCGTAGCTTGGCAGTTAATATTAAACCAATTGTTCAAATTGGCAAAAGTGGTTTGTCTAATGAAATTTTGACAAGCATTCGCTCGGCTTGCGATGCACGTGAACTAATCAAAGTTAATATTTTACAAAACTCAGATGAAGTGGCAACAGATGTGGCAGAAGCAATTGAAGAAATGGGACTTGATGTTGTTCAAATCATCGGTCGAAATCTCATTGTGTTTAAAGTTTCTGACCGCAAAGAAAATCGCAAAATTTCGGTTGAAGTTAAAAATATTGTGAAATAAAGTGTTCTAAAAAATAATCAAAGACTAAGATATAATGGGTGAACAAATGGCAATAGATTTATTGACTCCTTTTACAAAGGTAGAATTAAAAGCTAAAGAAGACGAGAAACGACGGGCAATCGGACTTTTTTGGGGTAATTTTAATCCTGTTCATGTTGGCCATTTGACAATTGCTGACCAAGTGCGCCAAGAACTTAATTTGGAAAAAGTTGTCTTTTTACCAGAACATAATACTGACGGGCATGTTGCAGCTATGCTGACCGCAGCTATTGAAGATTGTCCTGGTTTAGAAGTAGACGCTTGTCGCCTGAAAGCTAAAGATGGCGCTGATATTTATCAAACGGTACTTGAGCTTCATGAAGAAAATCCAGATTGTGATTTTTATTTTATTATCGGTGGTGACATGATTTCTGGTTTAGCTCATTGGGCACATATTGATGAGTTATTAGAATTAGTTCAATTCGTTGGGATTCGTAGGCCTCGTTATCGGGCAGGAACTTCTTATCCGATTATGTGGGTGGATGTTCCAATGATGGATATTTCTGGAAATTTGATTCGGGAACAATTGCACCGTGGAATTAAACCACATTTTCTTTTGGCACCGAAGGTTTTAGATTACATTTTGAAAGAAGGCTTATATGTTTGACTTTTATCCAGAAGTAAATTTATCAAGAGAAGATTTGTTAGCGAAAATTGCTATCATGGTCAAAAAATCACGTTTTGAACATATGCTCGGTGTGGAAAAAGCAGCGATTGCGTTAGCGCAAAAATATGAAGTTGACCCGCATAAAGCAAGTTTAGCTGGACTTTTACATGACTATTGTAAAGAAGTGGATGATGAAACTTTTCTAGCCTTGATTGATAAATATGGCTTAGATTCTGATTTGAAAAATTGGGATAATAATATTTGGCATGGAAAAGTCGGAATTTATAAAATGCGTGAAGATTTTGGACTTGAAGATGAAGAAATTTTAAGGGCGATTGAGATTCATACGGTCGGAGATAAAGAAATGTCTGGTTTGGCTAAGGTGTTGTATGTAGCAGATTACATTGAGGAAGGTCGAACATTTCCTGGGGTCATTGAAGCCCGTGCCGTTGCTAATCAAGATTTAAATCAAGCAGTTGCTTTTGAAACCATGCGTTTGGTTGAGTATTTGGCAGAACGTCGTTTGACCATTTACCCTCAAACTTTTGAAGCCTATAATGCTTTTATTGGTTATTTGTCTTGAAATATCGTTAGAGATAAACTGCTTATTATGAACAGAGGAAAATGAATGATTAGAAAAGCTGAAATGAAAGATTATCTTGACATTGCTCGCCTTTCTGGAGTACTTGGTTATCCAATTTCTGAAGCGGCTGTCAAGAAAAATCTTGCACGTATTTTAAAAGATGCTGACCATGAATTTCTTGTTTTTGAATTGGGAGAAAGAGTGACAGCTTTCATCGAAGCGGAAATTTATGCTCCGGTTTATGCTGAACAAGTGATGCTAAATGTCTTAGGTTTAGTTGTGGATGAAAAAAATCAAGGACAGGGAATTGGGGCTCAATTACTTAATGCCTTAGAAGAAAAGGCTAAAGCGAGAGAGATTAAAGTTATTAGACTGAACTCCGGAGTGCAAAGGCATGAGACGCATCAATTTTATGAACATCAAGGTTATACCAGTAATCATTCACAGAAGCGTTTTTTAAAATTTCTCTAAAAATAATGAATATAACAGGCAACTTTTGGTTGCTGTAACTTTTTATGTTAAAATAAGTGGGTCTAGTTTTTACATTTGATTGTAAAGGATCTAGAGAAAATGAATAATAAATCTTAAAAAGATTTTTAATGAATAAAAAGAGGCAAAAAGTCTCGGAGGAAAGAATTGGATTCAAAAAAATTACTTGAAGTGGTTGTAAAAGCAGCCGATGATAAAAAAGCACTTGATATTGTGGCCTTAGATATGTCTGAAGTGACATTTGTTGCAGATTATTTTGTGATCATGGAAGCAATGAATAGCCGTCAGTTAGATGCAATTGCTGATAATATTGCTGAAGCGGCTGAACTTGCTGGAGCAAAAGCAGCAGGTCATATTGAAGGCGATGCAAAAACAGGTTGGGTTTTGATTGACCTTGGTGATATCGTAGTCAGTGTCTTTGGACATGATGAACGTGGACACTTTAATTTAGAAAAACTTTGGTCTGATGCACCAATGGTAGATATTTCTGGATTTATGGCTGAATAATTAATAGCTTTGTCGGTCTTACTGACAGAGCTCTTATTTATTTTAAAATTTACTGACAGCCCTATTAAAAGAGCTGTCAGTAATTCTAGAAAGGGCTGAAATGGCATTTTACGAAGATTTTTCGAGAGTCTATGATCAGGTCATGGACCAAGAACTTTATGAGCAATGGCTTGATTTTACAAAAAGACATTTACCAAAAGAAACAAAATCAGTTTTTGAATTAGCTTGTGGCTCTGGTGCTTTATCAGTTCGTTTGGCCCAAGAAGGCTACAAAGTGACTGGACTTGATATTTCTGAAGAAATGTTAACTTTGGCCAGTAAAAAAGCTCGACAAGCTGGTTATCAACTTGATTTTACTGCTGGGGATATGCGCGAACTTTCTGGACTTGGAAAATTTGATGCGGTAACTTGCTATTCTGACTCACTTTGCTATTTGGAAAATTTGGATGAATTACAAGCTACGTTTGATGGTGTTTTTGAAATACTAAATGAAGGTGGAACTTTTATTTTTGATGTGCATTCAATTTATCAAGTAGATGAAGTTTTCCCCAATTACTCTTACCATGAAAATGCGGAAGATTTTGCTTTTTTATGGGACTCATTTGGAGGAGAAGTTCCACATTCTATTGTCCATGAATTAAGTTTTTTCATTCAGGGTTCTGATGGGAAATTTACACGAAAAGACGAAGTTCATGAAGAACGGACTTATCCAATCGACGATTATCTCGCACGCTTGGCAACTGCTGGCTTTAAAGAAGCGATGGTCTGTGCAGATTTTACTGACGAGGCGCCGAGCGAAGAAAGTGCGCGTTGGTTCTTTGTCTGTAAAAAATAATCGAAAAAATATTTCTGTCAGTTACTGACAGATTTTTTTAGAGGTAGAAAATGAATAAGATTACAGGAATTATTGCCGAATTTAATCCATTTCATAAGGGACATGAATATCTTTTGGACCAGATTGAGGGCATAAAAATAGTAGCCATGTCAGGGAATTGGATGCAGCGAGGTGAGCCTGCTATTTTTGATAAATGGACGAGAGCACAAATGGCTTTAGCTTGTGGTGCTGATTTAGTGGTTGAATTACCTGTCACTGTTTCGGTACAGGCAGCTGATTTTTTTGCAAGTGGTGCTGTGGCTATTTTAAAAAATCTTGGAATTACTGACCTGGCTTTTGGTTCAGAATCAGCAATTGATTATAATGAAATTGCTGATATTTATGAAAAAAGAGGGGAGGAAATGGAAAGTTACATTCAATCATTAGCTGACCAGTTTTCCTACCCTGAAAAAACTCAAAAAATGTGGCAGCATTTTACGGGAATTGAATTTGACGGGAACACACCAAATCACGTCTTAGCTCTTGCCTATGCTAAAGCAGCGGCAGGTAAACAAATTAATTTACAAGCGATTAAACGCGTCGGAAAATTTCATTCACTAGAGCTGACAGAAGGATTTGCTAGTGCAACCGCACTCCGTCAGGAGTTATTTTCACTGACAGAAAGGCAAAATTTACTGACAGAGCAAACTAATCAATCTGTCAGTAATAAATCGGTGCTGACAGACTTGTCAGCAATAAAAAATCATGTTCCGTCAGCCATTTTAGCGACTTATGCAAGTCCAAAAACTAATTGGGCAGCTTATTTTCCACTTCTGCAATATAAAATTCGAGTTGATGAGCACTTGGAAAATATTTTTCAAGTCAATCAAGAACTTTCTGTCCGCTTAAAAAAGGCGGTCAAATCTGCTAAAAATCTTGATGAATTGGTCGAACAAGTTTATACCAAACGTTATACGAAAGCGCGTGTTCGTAGGCTTTTAACTTATATTTTGTTAAATATTCCAAAGCAGTTTGATTTACCAGAACAAATTCATGTGCTAGGCTTTTCAAAAACTGGTCAAGAAATTTTAGCTCAAAATCGGGGAAAAATTATCAGTAAAATTGGGCAAAACCCATGGGACAACTTGACACAGAAAGCTGATGAAATTTATCAATTAGGAAATGTTCAATTTGAAGAACAAAATTTTGGTCGAAAACCAATTCGTTCATCAATCAGATAGACATTTACGATAAATATTTGTAAATAACGTAAAAAATATGTTATGATAAAAAGAAAAGGAATTATTATTATGACTGAAAAAAGCATGAAGAATCTTGTCAAAGTGACGGGGATTCTTAACATCATTGGTGCTGCCTTGGTTGTGCTTTCAACCATCGTTTCAATGGCTTCACTATCGCAAGCACTCAATTTAACTGGTTCAAACAGCTTTGAAGCCGGATTTAATGCAGCAAATTCTGGCCCTGCTATGTTTATCAAAATTATTATTGGGTTTGTGGGAATAGCAACATTTGTCCTTGCGATTATTTTACTTCGCCAAAATAGAAGATTCAATTTGAGCAATGCAGCAGCAATTTTAACACTGATTGCAGGAATCTTTGCTTGGGTTATTATATTTGTTTCGCTTGTTTTATGGATTATTGCTGCCGTGTTCTTATTAAGAATGAAAATAAAAGAAGGTGAAGAAAACTCTAATGAAATTTCCTCACAAGAATAATCCCTGATGAAATTAAAGTAAAATCCCGTAAAATCGGGATTTTTTTGATTTCTCATAGACGAGCCTTTACAAATTGTGATATAATATGATAGAAAAAATCATGCAGATTAATCCTCTGCCAATAATTTAAATAAAATTTCAAGGAGATTATTCCAATGGGACGTAAATGGGCCAATATTGTTGCTAAAAAAACCGCTAAAGACGGTGCAACTTCTAAAGTATATGCAAAATTCGGTGTTGAAATCTATGCCGCTGCTAAACAAGGTGAACCAGATCCAGAATCAAATTCATCATTAAAATTCGTTATTGAACGTGCCAAACAAGCGCAAGTTCCAAAACACGTTATTGATAAAGCAATCGATAAAGCCAAAGGTGGTGGTGATGAAACTTTCGTTCAAGGACGTTATGAAGGATTTGGACCAAATGGTTCAATGGTTATCGCCGAAACTTTGACTTCAAATGTTAACCGTACAATCGCTAATGTCCGTACTACTTTCCACAAAAATGGTGGGAATATCGGAGCAGCCGGTGCTGTCAGCTATATGTTTGACAATACAGGGGTGATTGTTTTTGAAGGAACTGACCCTGACCATATCTTTGAAATTTTGCTTGATGCTGAAGTTGATGTTCGTGATGTGACCGAAGAAGAAGGAAATATTGTTGTTTATACAGAACCAACAGACCTTCATAAAGGAATTGCAGCACTTAAAGAAGCTGGAATTACTGAGTTCTCAACAACAGAATTAGAAATGATTCCTCAATCAGAAGTTGAACTTTCACCTGAAGATTTAGAAATCTTTGAAGGACTCATTGATGCTCTTGAAGATGACGATGACGTCCAAAAAGTTTATCATAACGTTGCAAATCTCTAATTTGAAAATAAAAAATCTGTCATTAAGGCAGGTTTTTTTATTTATAAATTTGATATAATAAAAGCATGTCTATCCCGAAAATTGATTATAAAAAATCTGATAAAAATTATTATTTACCAAAAGGAATTTCTTTAATTGAGCTGCCTGCCCTTAATTATCTAATGATAGATGGCAAAGGAGCACCAACAAGTCCAGCTTTTCAAGAAGCCATTCAATATTTGTATGCGACAGCCTATATGATTTCAATGTCTTATCGAAACCCAGACTTTATAATTGAAAATTTCCAACCTTTTGTGGTTCCACCTCTTGAAGGTTTATGGACCAGTAAAAATGAACCTAGAGCTGGTAAACTAGATAAAAATGACTTTATTTGGCGATTGATGATTAGAATGCCCGATTTTGTGGATTCTGAAATAGTTGAAAAAGCTAAGAAGTTAGTTGAGAGTAAAAAAGGATTTGATTTATCAAAAGTTAAATTTGAAGCTATTCAAGACGGATTATGTCTGCAAACCATTCATTTAGGTTCTTTTGATGACGAAGGGGAAAGCTTTGAGAAACTCTTTGAGTATGCTAAAGAACATGATTTAAAAGCTGTTCACAAAGAATTTCATCATCGAGAAATTTATATCAGTGATTTCAGAAAGACAGCAACAGAAAAATTGAAAACAACCCTCCGAATTTTTGTGGAGAGAGGACAAGAAAAATGAAGAAAACAGATTGGTCACAACCCTTACGCAATCGACTAGCAGAAGATTATTTTCCTAAAATGATTGAATTTATCAATCAGACTTATCAAGAGGGCAAAGTATATCCACCAGAAAATCAAATTTTTCGGGCGATTGAATTGACTCCTTTGGCACAAACAAAGGTTATCATTGTTGGGCAAGACCCTTACCCTCAGCCCGGGAAAGCTCAAGGCTTGGCTTTTTCTTATCCTGCTACTTTCAAAGTGAATCGTCCAGACTCGATTGTTAATATCCAAAAAGAATTGCGTGAGGAAGGTTTTTCTAAAGATGACAGTGATTTGACGGCTTGGACCGAACAAGGTGTTTTACTTCTAAACGCAGTTCTGACCGTACCTGAGTTTGCTTCAAATGCCCATGCTGGTAAAATTTGGGAACCGTTGACAGACGAAATTATCAAGATTGCCTCAGATGATGAGCGACCAAAAGTTTTCATTCTTTGGGGGGGGTTTGCTAGAAAGAAAGCCAAACTAATTGATGGAAGTAAGCATCTCATCCTAGAAGCGGCGCATCCGTCACCTTTGTCAGCAAGTCGTGGATTTTTTGGTTCGCATCCTTTCTCAAAAACCAATGAATTTCTGGTTGAATCTGGTCAAAGTCCGATTGATTGGAGTAAATAAAAACAGTCTGATTTGACTGCTTTTTTATTTATTTAAAAATAAAGAACGATTTTTCCATGTGCGTGACGATTCATCTGTAAGTTGATTGCTTCCAAATAGTCATCGATAGAGTACTTAGCTGCAATTGGAACCGTCAGTTGATGATTAGAGATGGCATTTAAAATCATTTCCATATCAGAAGGAAGAGCTTCGCCACCTGTAGCCGTTGGAATCCCAGCTGGAGGCTCTGGATACATGATGACAGTCGACATCTTATCAGCTTTGACTTCTAATTCGAGAGCAGCTTTAAGCGTTTCATGGCTGAATAGATCGATAGCCGCCGTGATTTCTTTATTTTTCAAACGGTCAGCCAGACCCGGGCCATAACTTATTTGTTCGGCACCTAAATCTTGTAGGAAGTCAGCGGTAGAGTCAGAAGCAGTACCGATTACTTTAGCGCCTAAAATTTGAGCAAGTTGAACCGTAAAAATTCCTACGCCACCGGCTGCACCACCAACTAAAAGAGTATCCCCTGCTGTTACGTGAGCTTTTCGCAGAGCAACTGCCGCAGTATGGCCAGCCACGGCAAGAGTAGAGGCGACGTCATCTTCTACAAAATTGGGTCTATGAAAAAGTCCACGTTCTTTCGTTGAAAAAATGAGTTGTTCGGTTGCTGCACCTCTCATTGTTGTTCCAAAAACATGGTCGCCAACTTTAAAGTCGGTCACTTCTGGACCAATTTCATCGATTATTCCAGCAAAATCATAGGCAAAAGTTTGGGGAAGTTTGACACCAAAATTTGGAGCCACTTCAGGATTTCCCATAATAGCCCAATCCATTGGATTGAGTCCAACATGACTGACTTTGATAGAAACTTCATCAGCTTTTGGATGGACGAGAGGAAGGTCCACGAGTTGAAGAACATCGGGTTTACCAAATGTTTTGTATTGTAGTGCTTTAACCATTTATTTTCTCCTTAATGTGCTTTATCAACTTTTCTTGACAGTTTTAAAGGCATTTTATATAATGTCAGTAACTGACATTTGAGAATAGTATAATCCTTTAGAGGAGTCTTGTCAAGGGAAATGTCACAAACTGACATTTAGGGGAAGAGATGAAAAAAACAAGTCAAGAAAAATTATATGAAGCAGCCTTGGAATTGATTACAGCGCAAGGTTATGAGAATACAACTGTTCTACAAATTGCCACCAAAGCTGGTTTAACAGAGCGAACATTTTTTCGTAAATTTAAAAATAAAGCAGATATTTTCTTTGCTGGAGGTGAGCAATACAGCCAAATGTTACTGACGAAAATGAAAGAATCAGAAGCGAATAATCCTATGGCTATTGTTCTTGAAAGTTATTTTTACGCTGCAGACTTCTTTGATGAACATCGAGAAAGAACAGTCAAAAGACAAAAAATAATTGCCAGTCACCCAGATTTGGAAGAACGTGAACTTTTAAAACAAAGTAAAATCGAAGAACTCTTAGTTGAATATTTACTGACAGCTTATGGTGAAAGAAGTGCAAGATTAGCTGTTCGCCTAGCTCGAGCAGTTTATAGTGTGGCTTGGGAAGAATGGTTAGAAAATGATGCTGACAGTTTACATCATTTATTAGAAAAAGCAATTGCAGACTTTAATGAACTCAAAAATTACTGACGGAAATACTAGCATATCCGTAAATGCGCTAAAGCGCAAACGGCTATCCTATGACAGAAGTTTTGTCAGCAAAATAAAAACTACTGACGAGCCTGTCAGCAGTTTTTTTCCTATTCTAAGCCTTTTTTCCAAGGGTCGAGCCAATTGACAAAAAGAGCGATGAAAAGAAGTAATCCTGAGATAAGAGCAAGCAAGTGCATGCCGTTAAATAAGGTGTGACGCAAAGGGGCAATAAGATTTACTGGAATATTTTTTAAAGCTTTTGCATCAGAAATTTGATTAAGAAGTGTTGTTGTAAGTTTTGGATTATGTGCTGTTGCCTCAGTAAATGTACGATTAAGGGCAATGGATAGCCCAGATAAAACAAGCGTTGTTCCCATTGTTCTTAGTAGTGCATTAACCGCGGTCGCTGCACCAATCAAATGCTTAGCAACACTTTCTTGAACCGCAACTTGCAAGGTGATATTGACAATTCCAAAGGCAGTTCCAAGAATTGCTGTTGCCACAAAGAGCATCATAATTGAGGCATGTTCAGGCAAACTAAATAAGAAAATTGCCCCTAAAACCATAATGGAAAATCCAATATAGATTGTTTTCTTTTCTCCCACTTTTTGAATGAGATGATTGACATTTCTAGTGCCTATAACCAGCATGATTGCTGATGGAATCAAAACCATTCCGCCGACTAAAGCCGTTGCGCCCATGACTCCTTGTCCCCAAGTAGGCAGATAATTTGTGTAAAAACCAAAGAAGCCATATTGCATGAAAAACATGATATTTTTAGCGATAAATGAAGGGTTTTTGAAAAGTTCAAGTGGAACAATTGGGTCAACTGCCCGTTTTTCAGCAAAATAAAATCCGATGAAAAAGAGAAAACTTACAACTAATAAAGTAAGGAGGAGAGGAAGATTAATGACTGCATCTCCCATCATTTGGAAAAGCAACATTATTACAATGACAGCGATGGATAAAGAAGCAGAGCCAGCAAAATCAATTGATTTTTTAGTATGGTCTGTTTTCAAGTCGAAATTTTTCCAAACAATAAAAGCCATATAAATCCCAATTGGAATATTGATGAAAAAGACCCAACGCCAGTCAAGTAAAGTGACAATCAGCCCCCCGACAATTGGTCCTGCAATAGTTGAAAATGAATAAGCAGCGACAGTATTTCCAATCACTCGTCTTCGCTCATCGGCTTGATACATCATTCCATAGATGACAAAAGGAAGTTGAATCATCACACCAGCACCAAGTCCCATGAGCGCGCGTGCGACAATAACCATTAGCATATTAATGGCTAATCCTTCGCCGAGAGAACCTATTGTAAATAAGAGTGTGCCAAGCACAAACATTTGTTTATATCCAAAGCGTTCGGCTAATTTCGTCCAAATGGGAGAAGAAACCGCCATGAGAAGCATATAAATGGTTACAACCCAACTCATTAATTTAATTCCATGTAATTCCGCCATCATTGCAGGTAGAGCGGTCGCTACGATTGACCCTTCTAAACCTGCCATCACATTGGAGAGCATAAAGGCTCTTATGGAACGTTTTTCTTGTATTTTATTCAATTTTTACTCTTTTCTATTTTAAAATAAGATTCAAAATGCGGTGGTTGACACTTTGAAATCAACATGCTATATTATAGCAAGTTAGAGTTACTCTAAGTCAAGAGAAAAAATTGACTTTTTATTAATTAATAAAATAAAAAAGTAAAATTGCCATAAAAAAGTGATTTTTATAAGTTCAAAGGAGAAAAAATGGTCACGATTGCGACAGTTGCAGGGAGAACAGGAATTTCAGCCTACAATCTACGATTCTATGAAAAAGAAGGATTGATCTCAGTTCCACGCACTAAAGCTGGAATTCGTGATTTTGACGAGGCAACAGAATCAAGAATTAATGCCATTCGCCATTATCGCTGTGCCGGATTGAGTCTAGCACAAATTAAAGAAGTTTTTGCCAATACAGATAAGCATGAAATGATAATTGGAGTTTTAAAAGCTCGTAAAAAGGAAATGGAAAAAGAATTAGCCGAACTTGAAAAATCGATGGCTTATTTGGATAAAAAAATTAATATTCATCAAGAACGCTTAAATGAGGAGGCGACAAAGCTAGTCTAGTTTGACAAGGTCTTTTCCATTTGATATAATAGGAAAGTCGTGTGAAAGACCACGAACTCTCGAGCTGGAAATGGGGTGAAAATCTATGTCAAAAACACTTGTACGCAAAAATGAATCACTTGACGACGCACTCCGTCGCTTCAAACGTTCAGTAACAAAAGCTGGAACTCTTCAAGAGCTTCGCAAACGTGAACACTACGAAAAACCTTCTGTAAAACGTAAACGTAAATCAGAAGCAGCACGTAAACGTAAAAAATACTAATTAGAATTTTTAATCACTGACTTCTGTCAGTGATTTTTTTATTCATTAGCTTTTACTAACAAAGCTGTCAGTAAATTTTGTTAAAATAGAGGATAGAGGGGGATAAGATGACTAAGATTAAACATATTTTTTCTGACCTAGACGGGACTTTACTTGATGACCAAGGTAAAATTTCCAAAAAGACTCAAGAAGTGATTGAAAACTCTAATCTTCCGTTTTCTTTGGTTTCAGCAAGAGCACCTCAAGCGATGGAGAGTCTAATTAATCAATTGAATTTAAAAAGCTCACAAGTTGCTTTTAATGGCGGGCTTATTTTTGCTAAAAATAAAGTTATTAAGGCAAATCCATTGGTTCATGCTAGCACTCAAGAATTAATTAAGACAATCAAAAAAGATTATCCTGAAATAAATCTATCCCTGTACAGTTTAAGCGATTGGTATGTTGAAAAGATTGATAAAGACATCGAACAAGAAATGCAATTTACTCCACAGGTTCCTAAGTTAGTAGATTTGGAAACATTGATAACTGAGCGACCAAGACTAGAAATATTTAAAATTCTTTTGATTACACCAAATGAAAGTAAGTTAGAAGAAATTAAAAAACATTTAGAAAAGCTAAATTTTCCTGATATAATCATTCAAAAAACTTGGGAAACGTATCTTGAGATTACACATCTTGAAGCTCAAAAAGCTAAAGCAGTCCAATTTATTGCTCAAAGAGAACAGTTAGAGCAAAGCGAACTTGCAGCATTTGGCGATAATGAAAATGATTTAAGTATGTTAAAAGCTGTTGGGTTACCAATTGTCATGGCAAATGCTTCTGATGACTTAAAAAAAATAGGAAAAGTGATTACGAAAAGCAATACAGAAGATGGTGTCGCTTATGGAATTCAAAAATATATTACTGACAGCCCTTTTTAAATTCATTTTTAAAAATAAAAAAATCTGTCAGTAAAAATCTTTTAAAAGTAACCCTTTACAAGCTAAAAGTAAAATTCTCAAAGCCAAATTATTCGAATTTGTGATATAATTAACCTATCGATTTGAATTGAATCAGCATGGTGCTTTTTCAATCTCAACAAAAATATCTTATAAGGAGAATTTTTCCAAATGGCAAAATTGACTGTAAAAGACGTTGAACTTAAAGGCAAAAAAGTCCTCGTACGTGTTGACTTTAATGTTCCAATTAAAGATGGCGTAATCACAAATGATAACCGTATCACTGCTGCGCTTCCAACAATTAAATACATCCTTGAACAAGGTGGACGTGCAGTCCTCTTCTCTCACTTGGGACGTGTTAAAGAAGAAGCTGACAAAGCTGGTAAATCACTTGCACCAGTAGCTAAAGCTCTTTCTGAAAAACTTGGTCAAGATGTTGTTTTCCCAGGAACTACTCGTGGAGCAGAACTTGAAGCAGCAATCAACGAACTTAAAGATGGAGAAATCCTTCTCGTTGAAAACACTCGTTTTGAAGACATCGACGGTAAAAAAGAATCTAAAAATGACCCAGAACTTGGTAAATACTGGGCTTCACTTGGTGACGGAATCTTCGTTAATGACGCATTTGGTACAGCTCACCGTGCTCACGCATCAAACGTTGGTATCTCAGCAAATGTTGATAAAGCCGTTGCTGGTTTCCTTCTTGAAAACGAAATTGCTTATATCCAAGAAGCAGTTGAAGCTCCAGAACGTCCATTCGTAGCAATCCTTGGTGGTTCAAAAGTTTCAGATAAAATCGGTGTTATCGAAAACCTTCTTTCAAAAGCTGATAAAGTTATCATCGGTGGTGGGATGGCTTACACATTCTTGAAAGCTCAAGGTTACGAAATCGGAACTTCACTCGTTGAAGATGACAAACTTGATCTTGCTAAAGAATTGCTTGAAAAAGCAGCTGGAAAATTGATTTTGCCACTTGACCACAAAGTTGCTAACGCATTTGCTGGTTACACAGAAGTTAAAGAAACTGCAGACCAAAATATTCCTGCAGGCTTCATGGGACTTGACGTAGCAAGCAAAACAATTGCTGACTACAACACACAACTTGAAGGTGCTAAAACAGTTGTTTGGAATGGTCCAGTTGGTGTATTTGAAAACCCAGACTTCCAAGCAGGTACTGTTGGATTGATGGAAGCTATCGTTAAACAACCAGGTGTTAAATCAATCATCGGTGGTGGTGACTCAGCAGCAGCAGCAATCAACCTTGGCTATGCAGATAAATTCTCATGGATTTCAACTGGTGGTGGAGCTTCAATGGAACTCCTCGAAGGTAAAGTACTTCCAGGACTTGCAGCTTTGACTGAAAAATAAATCTAAAAGCTAATAAATAAAAAGAGTTTGATTTTTTAAATCAAGCTCTTTTTGTATCTGTGCTATAATTTGGTTATATGAAATTCTATACTTCAACAAATGAAATTCCAGAGGAGATGTTAAAAGGGATTGATTTGACTTACCCTCAGTTGACTTATCTACCAGAAACTGGAATTCTCTATGATAATACATATAATGAAAAAACAGTTCCAATTATTTCAGGTGGAGGAAGTGGTCATGAACCGGCCCATGTAGGTTACGTTGGGTCAGGAATGCTTGCGGCAGCTGTGACTGGTCCTCTATTTATACCACCAAAGTCTAAAAATATTTTAAAAGCTATTCGCCAAGTTAACTCAGGCAAAGGCGTTTTTGTGATCATCAAAAATTTTGAAGCTGACTTAAAGGAATTTAATGAGACAATAAAAGAAGCGAGAAATGAAGGAATTGATGTAAGATATATTGTCAGCCATGATGATATTTCGGTGAATGCTTATAATTTTCATAAAAGACATCGAGGAGTTGCTGGAACAATTTTACTTCATAAAATTCTTGGTGCTTTTGCTAAAGAAGGCGGAAGTATTGATGAAATTGAACAATTAGCTCTGTCACTTTCCCCAGAAATTTATACTTTGGGTGTTGCCTTAGCACCTGTTCATTTTCCTCATCAAAAGACTTCATTTGTTCTAGCTGAAGATGAAGTTTCTTTTGGAATTGGAATACACGGAGAACCCGGTTATCGTGTTGAAAAATTTGAAGACTCAGAGCGTATTGCCGTAGAGTTAGTAAATAAGTTAAAAGCAGAAATTAACTGGCAAAAAAAAGCAAATAAAAATTATATTTTGCTTGTAAATGGTTTGGGTTCAACAACATTAATGGAACTTTATAGTTTTCAATATGATGTGATGCGCCTTTTAGAACTTGAAGGCTTATCTGTTAAGTTTTGCAAAGTTGGAAACCTAATGACAAGTTGTGATATGTCAGGAATTTCATTAACACTTTGTTCTGTTAAAGATCCTAAATGGTTGGACTATCTGAATGCTCCAACGGGAGCTTTTGCATGGTAATCAGCTTTCAAAAATTTTAATTTGAGCAAGTAAAAGATTTACAATCTGAGAATAAAGCTTTTCTAAAGAATTTCCTCTAATGATTGATTCTCTAGTTATTGCACAAATTGCTGCAGCATTATAACGACATATAAAAGATTTTTCTAAGTCTGACCAATGATAGTCAGACTTTTTTTCTTGGTCAAAAATAACCTTATCAAGTAAGTTTTCCCATTGAATAAGGAAAAAGTGTTCAAAATTTTTATCTATAACAAATATTTTTAGATAAAAAATTTGATTTTCATCTAAGTAGCGTAATAAGAGTAAGAGTTCATTTTGCCAACCATAATAATCCGAATTATCATTAATTAATTCGGCAAAATCATTCTCAAAAATCCAAGATAAAAGCTCTTCTTGGTTCTGAAAATAATTATAAAAAGTTTGTCGTCTAATTTTTGCAGTTTGCATGATATCACTGACAGAGATCTGGTGATAAGCATTACTTTGCATCAGGTCTTTAAAAGCTTTAGCAATAATTTTTTGTGTAATGATTGATTTTTTCATATTTAAAAAGAAAGCGGACACATTTTGCGATTTGTCCCTTATTTTTATGGACTTTATATTTTATACTAAGTATAACATAAGAAACTCAGGAGGATGAGTGATGAAAAAAATTATTAATCAACCACAAGATGTGGTCTCAGAAATGTTAGACGGATTAACCTATGCTTACGGGGATTTGATTGAAAAAGTTCCAGATTTTGAAATTATTCAACGTAAAAGTCCTAAAAGTGGAAAAGTTGCCTTAGTATCAGGCGGGGGTTCTGGACACGAACCGGCTCATGCTGGCTTTGTCGGGGAAGGAATGCTGTCAGCAGCTGTTTGTGGAGCTATTTTCACATCACCAACGCCTGATCAAATTTATGAGACAATCAAATCTGCTGACGAAGGAGCTGGAGTACTCTTAATTATCAAAAATTATTCAGGCGATGTGATGAATTTTGAAATGGCACGAGAAATGGCTGAGATGGAAGAGATTAAGGTTGAGCAAATTATTGTTGACGATGATATCGCCGTTGAAAATTCGCTCTATACTCAAGGAAGACGAGGAGTTGCTGGAACAGTCCTTGTTCATAAAATATTAGGCGCAGCTGCCCATCAAGGGGCTTCTTTAGATGAAATCAAAGATTTGGCTGATAAGGTCGTCAAGAATATCAAGACTATTGGCTTAGCTTTGTCAGCCGCAACAGTTCCAGAAGTTGGAAAACCTGGTTTTGTTCTTGATGATAATGAAATTGAATATGGCGTAGGAATTCATAGTGAACCCGGATACCGTCGGGAAAAAATGAAAACTTCTTATGAGCTAGCAACAGAACTGGTTGGAAAGTTGAAAGAAGAATTCAAATTTGAAGCTGGTCAAAAATATGGAATTCTTGTAAATGGTATGGGAGCGACGCCACTAATGGAGCAATTCATTTTTATGAATGATGTTGCAAAATTACTGACAGAAGAAAATATTGAAATTCTTTTTAAAAAAGTTGGGAATTATATGACTTCAATTGATATGGCAGGCTTGTCACTTACAATGATTAAGTTGGAAGATGACCAATGGCTCAAAAATCTTAATGAAGACGTGAAAACTATTTCTTGGGGATAAGGAGAGAGAATGTTAACAATAGATACAACCATTGAATGGTTAGGAAAATTCAACGAAAAAATACAAGAAAATAAAGCTTATCTAAGCGAACTAGACGGACCTATTGGTGACGGGGATCATGGTGCAAATATGGCTCGTGGGATGTCTGAAACAATGAAAGCATTGGAAGTTTCAAACTTTGGAAATGTCTCAGAAATCTTTAAAAAAGTGGCTATGACCCTAATGTCAAAAGTAGGAGGAGCTTCTGGTCCTTTGTATGGTTCAGCCTTTCTAGCCATGAGTAAGACTGCCACAGAAACTTTGGATACAAGTGAATTAATTTATGCTGGACTAGAAGCTATTCAAAAAAGAGGAAAAGCTCAAGTCGGTGAAAAAACGATGGTTGATATCTGGTCAGCATTTTTAAATGACTTACAAACTGATTCAGCTTCCAAAGATAATTTAGAAAAAGTTGTTAAAGCAAGTGCAGGACTTTTAGCTACAAAAGGACGAGCTTCTTATCTTGGAGAACGCTCAATTGGACACATTGACCCTGGAACACAATCAAGTGCTTATTTATTTGAAACACTTTTGGAGGTAGTAGCATGACTTATGGAATTGTAATCGTTTCTCATTCCCCTGAGATTGCCTCAGGACTAAAAAAATTAATTCGTGAAGTCGCTAAAAATATTTCGCTAACCGCTATAGGTGGTTTAGAAAATGGCGAAATAGGCACCTCATTTGACCGAGTTATGAATGCTATTGAAGAAAATGAGGCAGACAATCTCTTAACATTTTTTGATTTAGGAAGTGCTCGAATGAATTTGGATTTGGTTTCTGAAATGACAGACAAAGAATTAACCATTTTTAATGTCCCGCTCATTGAGGGAGCTTACACAGCGAGTGCTCTCTTAGAAGCAGGAGCAACTTTTGAAGCAATAAAAGAGCAGTTAGAAAAAATGATGATAGAAAAATAAGGTAAAGCAATGACATTGCAAATATTGGGAGAATTTCTGGGCACTTTCATCCTTGTATTATTAGGAAATGGGGTTGTCGCAGCAAATGTTTTAGGTAAAACAAAATCGGAAAATGCAGGTTGGGTGACTATTGCAATTGGTTGGGGCTTAGCAGTTGCTGTCGCTGTCTGGGTAGTTGGCTTCTTTTCACCCGCTTATCTCAATCCAGCCTTGGTCATTGGTTTTCTTGTCTTAGGGAAAATAAAGATTGGCTTAGCATTTGCTTTTATTGTAGCCGAATTTTTAGGTGCTATGTTAGGTGCTGTTGCCGTTTGGTTACATTATTATCCTCATTGGGAAGAAACAAAAGATTCTTCTCTAATCTTGGCAAGTTTTGCCACAGCACCCGCTATTCGTCATTCTTGGTCCAATTATTTAGGAGAAGCTTTTGATGGGGCGCTACTCATGATACTGATTATGGCAATGGGCCATTATCGTCTGGAAGGTGGTTTTGGTCCAATTATTGTCGGTTTTCTTATTATGGCAGTTGGTTTTTCTTTAGGACCAACAACTGGCTACGCGATGAATCCAGCACGTGACCTAGGTCCGAGAATAATGCACGCCCTTTTACCAATCAAAAATAAAGGAACTTCCGGCTGGGGCTATGCTTGGATTCCAGCAACTGGTTCAATTGTTGGTGCTGTAATTGCTGGACTACTCTATCAATGGATGTTGACGCTCCATTGATAGTATCTAAAAAATACGGATAATCCATCCGTATTTTTTTAATCATTAAAATCAAAGCGAAGTTTCATGTGATTGGAACCAGAAATAACCATTTTACCAAGAAGTTCAGTTTGAGCAGTCAGAGCAATCTGTGCAAGTTTTTCGTTCACTGCTTCAAGTGATTGGTCACTTCCTTTGTCGGTTTCGTTTTGTAAGGCTCTTAATTTTGCCATTGTGTTTAGGTCAAAATTGTCTCTTTTATCGACATAGCCTTGGAAATTACTATCTCCTAGAACAGCGGTCATTGTAGTCAACCAATACATTTTGGTTGGGTCAAAGTCGGCTTTTGTATCGCGATAACAAGTAGGGGTATCACTTACTCTAGCATAAAATGGAACAAGGCTATTGAAACTGTTAGGTCCAAAAGCAAGCCAATGAATGCCAGCAAGCTCCTTGTCTATATTATCTCGAATTTGTAAAACATGAAGTTCCAAATTACGATTGAGTCCAATTGGTCGAATCAATTTTTGTTCTGCGGCGCTTGATGTTGTGCTGTATGGGTCATAAGCTGTATTTTCATAATGACTTGACATGACAAACTTAATTTCTTCAATGGAAATTTTGCGATTGGCATGGCAGATGAAAGGTAAATCTTGGTTAAATGGATCGTCATTTCCTGTGGTTTCTGGAGAAAAATAGTTTTGTACATACCAAGCGCGTGGATTGTTGTAGCGCGTGTCTTTAATGGTACTTGAACCAAAAATATGACGAAGGTTATAACCATCAAAGTCTGGATTAAGCTTGTTCTTATCAATAAATTCTTTCAAACCAGTTGAATAAATCGTGTCAGAACTTTCAAAATCATACCAATCGATATTAAGACGATTAGGAGCAATAACATAAGCGTCGTCGGGGATACGAATAGCTGCCCATTGATGTCCACCTAGTGTTTCTAACCACCAAATTTCATCTTTATCAGAAAAAGCCATCCCGTTTGATTCATAAGTTCCATATTTTTCTAAGAGTTGCCCCATCCGTTCAACACCCTCACGCGCACTCTGGATATAAGGGAGGGTAATTGTTGTGAAGTCTTCTTCACCTAGTCCTGCTTCAACATAAGGGTCCAATCCCAAGATACGACTATTTGTTGTTGAGGTTTCTGTCGCAGTCATGGCAACATTCTCACTATTAATTCCAGCCGCTGCCCATATACCATAGGTTGAATCCGCATCAGGTGTAGAAGTATATGATAGGGGATTTTCTGGTAAGTCAAATTCACAAGCTGTGGCGATAGAGCGATAGTGCTTGGGTTGATTTTCAGGATTGATGACAACAAAACGTTGGGGATTAGGTTTATCTCCACCATCTTCGTTTCGTGCAATTAAAGTTGTGCCATCTAATGAGGCTTTTTTACCGACGAGAAATGTTGTACAGGTCATATGAACTCCTTTATAAAGATATAAGTGATTTGTGCTAAGTTCCTCAAAGCTTAAAGTTCTTATCATTATACTACAAAATGCTATTTTTATATAGCTTTATTAGACTTTATTTGATGTTCATTCTTCAAAATATTATAATGAATGAGTAATCATTTATTCAGTTTAAAAGGAGATATCATGTCTGAAGAACAAACATTAAATGAGGTTTATGCTGATACCCTAAAAAAAATGGAAAATTTGACAGAAAAGCAAAAGAAAGTTTTACAGGCGTCATTAGAGCTCTTTGCATCACAAGGCTTTGAAGCGACAACTTCTCAACAAATTGCAAAAAGGGCGGGAGTTTCTGTTGGTTCTGTTTACCACACTTTCCCCACGAAACAAGCCATTCTTGTAGCGGTACTTGCACCTATCTTTGAGGGGACAATGGATACTGTCGCCAATCAATTTAATGATAATACATTTGGCAAAGGATTTGAAAGCGTGGAAGAGCTCGTTAAGGTAACCATTGCTGACCGTTTTTATTTTGCCGATAAAAATATAAATGTGATTCGCTTGATGTTGGGACAAATGCTTGTTAATTCCGTTTTTGTTGAAGACTTAAAAAAATTTTTCGAGCAACAGGCCAAACAGTTAGTTTTACCAACAATTGTTCGCCTCCAAGCGGAACAAAAAATAAAAAATCTTCCGATTGAAAAAATTCTACAGATTCTTTTTTATCCTTTAGCGACCTATATAGGTAAAAGAGTTTTGGGAATTAACAATATGTCATTAGAGGAAGAAATAGAATTTGCCACTGAAATTACTATAAAGACACTCAAAGTTTAATTTTTGACAATCATGAATTGAAGTGATAAAATTACTTCAACAAGAAAAATGAACGAGCACTCATTCATTGTTTGAGGGAGAATAATATGAAATCACCGATTGCTATTAATGATATTAGTGTGAAATTTGGCGATAAGGCAATATTAGACCATTTATCCTATGAATTTGAAAGTGGAAAAATTATTTGTTTGATTGGACCTTCTGGAGCTGGTAAGTCAACCTTTATCAAGGCCATTGTTGGAATGCAAAAATTGGATTCTGGCAATGTTAAGATTCTTGAAAGAAAAATTCCTGACAGAGAAGTATTAGGGAAATTAGGCTATATGGCGCAAGAAGACGCCCTATTTAAGGAATTGACCGGCAAACAAAATTTAGAATTTTTTGGTTCTTTGCAAGGAATCAAAAAAAAGGATTTACAAGGAAAACTTGATAAGGCAGCTGCTACAGTAAATCTGACTAAGCAGTTAAATCAATCAATTTCTAATTATTCAGGAGGAATGCAAAGGCGCTTATCACTCGCTATTGCTCTGCAAACGGATGCTCCGATTTTACTTTTAGATGAACCAACTGTTGGGATTGATCCAGAATTGCGTCAAGAAATTTGGGAAGAGCTGCGAAATCAAGCAAATCAAGGGAAAACAATATTAATTACGACGCATGTTATGGATGAAGCTGAACGTTGTGATGTCGTACTGATGCTTAGAAATGGTAAATTTATAGCAGAAGGTTCGCCAAAGGAAATTAAGGAAAAGTATCAAGTTGCCTCGGTTGAGGAAGCCTTTATTGTTGCGGGAAAAAATTTAGAGTTAGAAAATAAGGGGCAGCGAAATGAGAACACTTGCTATCTTTAAACGAATTATGCTTCAACGGCGTGGTGACCCTAGGACGCTGGCAATGATGTTTTTAGCTCCAATATTTATTTTGACGCTCATGTACTTTCTCTTTCAAGTACCGTCAAATAATGCTTACAGAGTGGGTTTGAAGTCTGATAATACAGAATTAACAAGAGCTTTGAAGGATATGCCAAATGATAAAGCACATCTGAAAGTGATTAGTGTTTCTGAAAATAATCGCTCAACAATGAATGAGAAAGATTTGAGTGCAATTGTTAGTATTTCGGGAAAAAATATTGATGTTAGTTATGCTAATCAGTCAAATGGAACAAGTTCTGCGATTAAGCTACTTTTAACACAAGTCATTCAAGAAAGCCAAGTTAAGGAAACTAAAGAGGAGACTAAGCAGGCTCTGCAAAATTTGATAAGTAAGTTACCTCAAACATCAGGTCAAAGTTTTTCAACAAATTTCAGGGTTGATACAGAGCAGTATAAAGTAACGAGTCACTATTTGTACGGAGATCCTAGTAGTACAAATGCTACTTTTGATGATTTAGCACCGATTTTAGTTGGAGCCTTTGCTTTCTTCTTGGTGCTTCTAATTTCAGGTATTTCATTAGTGAACGAGCGAACCTCAGGGACGCTGGGGAGAATGTTAGTCACTCCTGTGAAACGAACTGAAATCGTGACGGGCTATACTTTGAGTTATGGAATTCTTGCAATGATTCAAACAGCACTCATGGTTGTTTTTACTTATTGGATTTTAGGGGTTCATAATAACGGAAATATTGGTTGGGTCTTTGTCATTAATTTCTTTATCGCCATCATCGCTTTATTGTTTGGATTACTTTTATCCACATTAGCAAAAACAGAATTTCAATTTGTACAGATGATTCCTTTAGCGATTGTTCCCCAATTTTTATTTTCTGGTTTGATTCCTGTGGATACGATGCCTGTCATTCTTCAAGCAATCGCTCATTGTATTCCGGTTTATTATGGAATTTCTGCCATGCAAGAGGTAGTTAAAAGAGGAGTAGGATTCTCTGGAATCTGGTTTGATTTGCTCATTATGCTACTTTTTGCGGCTCTGCTCTATCTTGCGAATGTTTTAGCTTTGAAAAATGTTCGTCGGACTTAAAAATATGCTTTTGACTGTATAACTACTGGATAGTCTATCTGGTGGTTATTTTGGTTTTTAAAAGAAAAAGAAAGTACTTTTTTGTTATAATTAAAGCATGAAAAAAATTACAGTACGGACAAAAGCAGCAAAGAAATTGCGAGCTGGCTATCCACTTTTGGTGGCAGAAGATTTAAATTCACCCCTCTTGGAGGATGATTTTGCACAATTTTTTGATGAAAAAGGGCAAGCGCTTGGAACAGGTTATCTTTCAAAACAAAATAAAGGAGTGGGTTGGCTTTTAGATTCTTCGTCAGTAAAAATTGACCATCATTTTTATGTGGAAAAATTTGTCAATGCACGCGCTTTACGGGCGAACTTCTATCAGGATGAATTAACGAACGCCTTTCGTCTTTTTAATGGTGAAGGAGATGGATTAGGCGGCTTAACCATTGATTTTTATAATGGTTTTGCTGTCTTTTCTTGGTACAATCAATTTATATATAGTCAAAAAAAAGCGATTGTTAAGGCTTTTCAAGTCGTGTTCCCAGATATTAAAGGGGCTTATGAAAAACTTCGTTTTTCTGAGGCTGCTTTAGAAAGTCAACATATTTTTGGCCAAGAAGCGGCTGAACCTTTGTTGGTCATGGAAAATGGCGTGACTTATGCGACTTATCTAAATGAAGGGTTAATGACAGGAATTTTTCTTGACCAAAAAAATGTTCGCGGGGCACTTGCGGGCGGTCTTTCAACTGGTAAAACTTTACTAAATATGTTTAGTTATACAGGCGCTTTTTCAGTTGCAGCAGCTTTTGGAGGAAGCAGTCAAACAACGTCAGTCGATTTGGCGAAACGTTCGCTTGATAAAACGAGAGAACAATTTTTGGTCAATGGAATTGAACCAGAGAGTCAAAAAATCTATGTGATGGATGTTTTTGGTTATTTTAATTATGCTAAGAAAAAAGAATTGACTTATGACATGATTGTCCTCGACCCTCCTTCATTTGCCAGAAATGGTAAAAAAACATTTTCAGTAGCTAAAAATTATGGCGACCTTGTTAAAGAAGCTGTTGAAATTTTAGAAAATAATGGGACATTAATTGCATCAACAAATGCAGCAAATGTTTCTGATAAAAAATTCCGTCAAATGATTGAAGAAGTGCTCAAAAATAAGGGAGTAAAATTTACCGTTTTCCAAGAAGAAAAATTACCAGCTGATTTTCATATTGCTGACAGCTTTCCAGAAGGAAATTATCTTAAAGTATTATTTATTAAAATCAAAAAATAGTCTGTCATTACTGACAGATTTTTTTGTCAGTAAAAATTTTACTGACAGAAATAATGATTAATTACAAATGTGAGCGCTTTACTATCTGCTTTCTATATGATAAAATGCAAGAATAAGTCTAATAATTCCCGACTTTTTTAGATAGAAAGCAGAGTGTGAATGAGGGATCGAAACCTCATTTACTTTTATTATGGATAAAAAATATTATCAATTACTAAAAAAACAGTTTTCGTCAAAGGAAGCAGTACTGACAGAAATTATTAATTTGAGTGCTATTTGTGAACTACCAAAAGCAACAGAGCATTTTATGAGTGATGTGCATGGTGAATATGATGCTTTTAATCATGTTTTGAGAAATGGTTCTGGCAGTATCAAAGAAAAACTTAGAGATTGTTTTCCAGAATTTTCTGCGACAGAAATATCATCACTTGCAACCTTGATTTATTATCCACAAGAAAAACTAGATTCTGAGTGTCAACTAAAAGAGACAGAAGAATTTGAGAACTATTGTCAAATCAATTTAGTTTATCTTTTAAAGACTGTAAAATTTGTCGGTCAAAAATATACTCGATCAAAAGTCCGAAAAGCTTTTCCAGAAAAATTTCGATATATCTTAGAAGAGTTAATCAATGAAGTGGATTCGACGACTGATAAAAGAGATTATTTTGATTCAATCCTTTCGCAATTGCAAAATTTGGGTGAACTTACTCGCTTAATTGTTGCACTTGCAGATACGATTCGCAGATTGACGGTTGACCACCTTCATGTGGTGGGAGATATTTATGATCGAGGACCTTATCCAGATAAAATCATTGACCGCTTAATAAAAATGCCCTCAGTTGATGTTCAATGGGGCAATCATGATATTGTATGGATGGCAGCTTTTAGTGGTTCACCTTTAGCCATGATGAATGTAATTAGAATCTGTGCCCGCTATGGAAATCTCGATATTCTTGAAGAATCTTATGGGATTAATTTACGGATGATTTTAGAGTATGCTGAACGTTATTATGAGCCAAGTGAGACTTTTCAACCACGCTTGGTCGACGGGGTTCGTTTGTCAGATGATGAAAAGGCACTCCTTAATAAATTACAAGAAGCCACAGCCATTTTACAATTTAAGTTAGAGAGTCAGTTGATAAAACGCCGACCTGATTTTCAACTTGAACATCGTGATGTGCTTCATTTCATTGATTTTTCCGAAAAAACAATAAAATTGGGAACTGAAGTTTATGAATTAACTGATTTTCAAGCGCCCACAGTAAATCCTGAGCAGCCTGAAAGTTTGACTGCTGAAGAAGAAAAAATAATCAGTCATTTATTAAATAATTTTAGAAGTTCTGATAAACTTAAACGTCATGTTGAATTTTTACAAGAAAAGGGAGCCATGTATCTTTCTTACAATGGAAACTTGTTGATTCATGGCTGTCTTCCCTTACATGAAAATGGTGATTTTAAATCATTTACGGTTAACAAAGAGGCTCATGCTGGCCGTGATTTACTTGATTTCTTTGACCAAGAGGTTAGAAAATGTCTTGCTCATCCAGAAAACTCGACGGATTTAGCAACAGATTTGATGTGGTATCTTTGGGTGGGAGAATGCTCTTCATTATTTGGTAAAACGGCAATGACAACCTTTGAACGCTATTATATCAAGGATAAGAAAACGCATGTGGAAAAGAAAAATCCTTATTATCAATTGCGTGAGGAAGCTGAAATTATCAGGAAAATTTTAGAAAACTTTGGTTTAGATGAAGGGGGACATTTGGTGAATGGGCACACCCCTATCAAAGAAAAAAATGGTGAAAATCCAATCAAGGCAGATGGAAAGTTGATTGTGATAGATGGTGGTTTTGCAAAAGCTTATCAAAAGGAAACAGGAATTGCTGGGTATACTCTTCTTTATAATAGTTTTGGCATTCAACTGGTTGCGCATCAACCCTTTTCAACCGTTAAAGAAGCAGTTGAAAAAGGGACGGATATTATAAGCCTGAAACGCCTGGTAGCCGAAGTTGACCAAAGAAAACGAGTCAAGGATACAAATGTTGGCCAAACTTTGTTAAGTGAAATAGCAGATTTAGAAGTACTTTTTGAACATTATGAGGAATTTTAAAAGTACCAGTGTTGGTACTTTTTATTTGTTTTCCAAAAAAGACAATAAAAAAACTCAGCCTTAGCCGAGTTAATATTAGTGCGGTGGGCGGGACTTGAACCCGCACCAAGAAAATTCCTGACAGGATCCTTAATCCTGCGCGTCTGCCAATTCCGCCACCACCGCAAAACAGTACTTTAATATAGTACCATTTCTATAAAGAATGTGCAAGCCTGAGCTAGGGCTGACTTATTGTTGGAAATAAGATGCGATTTGGGCAGCGTGTTTTCCAGCAACAAAACCTGTCACAAAGGCGCAGGTAATATTATAACCGCCAGTGTATCCATTAATATCTAAAAGTTCACCGGTCATGAATAAACCTTGGGTTTGTTTACTCTCCATACTTTTAGGATTTATTTCTTTGAGAGAAACACCGCCACCTGTTACAAAAGATTTCTCAATTGGTAAAGTTTTGCTAATTGTGATTTGCCAATTTTTGAAAAGACTAGCGATTTTATCAATTTGCTGCTCAGATAGCGTCTTGGCAGAAAGACTAGGGTCAATTCCAGCTTTTTCAAGGATAAATAGAAGCATACGTTCTTGGGTCAATCGTGAGAAGGCATTTTTAATTGATTTATCTGTTTTAGAAAGGCTAGTCAGTTCATTTTTCAAAGAGCCCAACTTTTTTTCGGGGAATTGGTCTAAGCTGACTGTGACCATTTTTTCACCTTTAGCAAGAAGTTGGTTAATGAAACTTGAACAACGCAGAGCAGCTGGACCAGAAATTCCGAAATGCGTAAATAATAAATCATGCTGATGAGAGATGATTGCTTTTCCCTTAGAATTGAGTACTGAGAGTTTGATTTCGCGTAGGGAAATGCCTTGAAGACTTTTGTCTAAAATGAATGGTTCGTCAGAAATCAGGGCAGATTCAGTGGCATAGAGTTGTGAAATACTATGCCCTGCTGAGCGTGCTAAACGATAGCCATCACCAGTTGAACCTGTGGAAGGATAAGCGCGTCCGCCTGTTGAGAGGATAATTGTAGGGCTTAAAAAGCTCTCGCTATCCGTTTCAAGACCAATTACCGCTCCGTTTTCAATGAGAAGCTTATCAACCGCTTGGCTTGGAAAATAAGAAACATGGAGGCTCAAAATTTTATTGAAGAGGGCATCAACAATTGTTTTTGATTTGTCGGTTATAGGGAACATGCGCCCGTGGTCTTCTTCTTTTAATTTAACACCATTGCTTTCAAAAAATTCGATAATATCAAGGTTAGAAAATTGAGAAAAGGCTGAATGAAGAAAACGACCATTTCCAGGAACATTTGTTAATATTTCGTCAACAGAGCGGGCATTTGTCACATTACAGCGTCCGCCACCTGTCATTAATAATTTTTTTCCGACTTTTTTATTTTTATCAATAAGAGCAACTTTTGCTCCGTTTTGCGCGGCTGAGATGGCAGCCATCATTCCAGAAGGGCCTGCGCCAACAACGATAACGTCAAATGTTTTAGCTGATTTTGTCATGCTTTAATTTTAACATGATGTGAGCAGAAATAGGGGAAAGAGTATTGAAAAATAGTAAATTTAAATTCAGCGAGCGATAAGGCTTTTAAATATTGATATTTGATATTGGAAATCAATATGAAATGCGGTAAAATAGCATTATGATTGAACTGACTGATGAAATTTTAGCAAAAGTAATTAAAAAACGTAAAAAAGCTTCTTACAAAGGAACTTATGGTCGCTTATTAGTGATTGGCGGTAATCGTCAATATGGTGGTGCGGCTATTTTGGCGACGACAAGTGCAGTTTATTCAGGTGCGGGCTTAGTTTCTGTGGCACTGGCTAAAGAAAATCATAGTGCTTTACAGGCAAGACTTCCAGAAGCAATGACTTTAGATTTTGATGATTTGATAAAGCTAAGAGAAGTAGCAAAAGCTGCTGATGTTATTGTTATTGGTCCAGGATTGGGCTTAGAAAGACTAGATTTACTGACAGAAGTTTTGAATTTACTGACAGAAAATCAAAAGTTGGTCATTGATGGTTCGGCACTGACCCTTTTTGCTAGAGAGCATTTAGACTTACCATTTCCTGAAAATACGGTTTTTACACCTCATGAAATGGAATTGGAACGACTTTCTGGTTTGAAAATTGGTCAACAAACCAAAGAAGAAGTTCAAGATTTTGTTAATCAACTCGGAGCGATTGTCGTTGCTAAATCTTCAGAAACACGAATTTTTGCGCCAAATCGGGAATCATTTATCTTGAAAATAGGAAGTCCAGCTCAGGCAACTGGGGGAATGGGGGACACTTTAGCCGGGATGGTTGGTGGCTTTTTAGCTCAGTTTCATGGAGAAACAGAGGAAGTAGTTGCTGCTGCAACTTATTTGCATAGTTTAATTGCAAGCGTCTTAACTCAGAAAACATATGTGGTCTTGCCAAGTCGATTGATTGAAGAAATTCCATTATTTATGAAAAAATATGAATGCTGATTAATTCTGTCAGTTCAATGCGACAAGGGGAGTATTGAAGTTGGGAATAAAAAAATTACTGACGAAAATTTCAGTCCTCCGTCAGCATTTTTTTCTTAGAATTTTTGTTATAATTAATCATCAAAATAAATGAAGATGAGGTCAAAAGATGAATGCAATTGAACTTGTGCAAGGCGCCATGAAAAAAGCAGAGAAAATTCGTCCAAAAGTAGGTGGTTTTCCATACCTGGCTGAATGTATGCGAGAAGCTGGAGTTTTAAAAAATGTTTGGACCCTTCCTGCCGGACAAAGTACGTTTTGGACAAGCGCTGGCGTAATTAGCGTGACCAATTCACCAATGGTGAGTGGTTTTCATGAGGTGCCATTTTTTGACCAAGAAGCTTTGATTAAGGCCTTGCGGGCTGACCAAGCTGGACAAACGACTTTTCCGGAATTCTTGAGTGCCACTTGGGAAGCTGATGTGATTTCTTATGAAGCTGATTTTTCAGAAAGAAAAGTCACTTATCTAGGAAGTCAAGGAGAAAGCTATGTTGAGGACTATCCAGCAGTCGAAATTCATTAAAAAGTTACTGACAGAATGATTAAAATATTTGGTAAAATTATTTACTAAATTAATCATTCTGTCAGTAACTTTTCTGTTAATTTCTGATAAAAGTGCTATAATATTTGAATGAAAACTAAGAAAAATAAAGAAAAACTACTAAGGGTAGTTTCTGGGGAAAAGGGGAAATTATGCTAACGATTGGAAGGCGATATTTAAATTTTTGGCCTGTATTTTGGGCACTTTTTTTGTTAGTTATTCAAGTTGTGACTAATCTTTGGCTTCCAACGATTACAGCGGATATTATCAATAAAGGTATTGGTCAATCTGATATGAAATATATCTGGTTTATGGGTCTAATTATGCTTTTCGTTTCTCTGGCCAGTTGGCTTTCGGCAATTGGAAATGTTTATTTTGCTTCCAAACAATCTCAAGGATTGGGCCTGAAATTACGCCATGATTTATTTAAGAAAGTTTTATTCATGGACGAGCGCAACTTTCAGGAATTTGGTGATGCAACTTTAATTACACGTACAACAAATGATGTGACTCAATTGCAAAATGTCTTTCAAACGATGTTACGAATGATGCTCATGGCGCCAATGATGCTCATTGGTTCTATTTTCATGGCTTGGAAATTATCACATGATTTACTGCTGGTTTTTTTGATTGCCCTGCCTATTTTAACTTTGGCTGTCGTTATTAATATTGCTATTTCCATGCCACGGTTTCGGTCAATGCAAACAAAAGTTGATAAAATTAATCTGATTTTTCAACAAGGTTTAACTGGTGTTCGGGTGATTCGTGCTTTTAGACGAGACCAATATGAAATTGATAAATTTGATGAGGCTAACCGTGATTTGACACATACCAGTCAAGTGGTTTTGACGACGATTGCGATGTTAATGCCAATTATGACAGTTATTCTCAGTTTTACAAATATTGGAATTGTTTGGTTTGGCGCTCATCTTATCAGTAAAAATATGATGGAAATGGGTTCATTAGTTGCCTTTTTGACCTATGCCACACAGATTTTGATGTCATTTATGCAATTATCAGCAGTTGCTGTCATGGTGCCACGAGCTCAGGTTTCAGCTGTTCGAGTTCGAGAAATTTTAGAATCTAAAGATAAAATTACTGATGAAAATTCGAGCATATCTGTAGAGGCGCTAAAGCGCCAACGGCTATCCTCTGACGGAAATGACAAGTTGTCTGAAAGCAATTCTGTCCGCAATTCTCTAGCTCTTAATCATGTATCTTTCAAATTTGATGAAGCAAAAAGACAAGCGCTAAGTGACTTGTCAGTAAATGTAGCAGCTGGTCAGACCTTAGCAATTATTGGGGGGACTGGTTCTGGTAAATCAACGATTTTGAATTTGATTGCCAGATTAATTGACCCAACAAATGGAAGTGTCACAATTGATGGTACTGATATTCGCCAAATTTCACAGTATGACTTGCATGAAAAAGTTTCTTTTACGCAACAAAAAGCTCAACTTTTTTCGGGAACTGTCCGCTCGAATCTTCAATTTGGGAAAAGTGATGCAACAGATGAAGAAATGTGGCAAGCTTTGGAAATTGCACAAGCTGCTGATTTCGTTCGTGAACAAGGTGGACTTGAGCTGGCGGTCGAACAAAATGGCGCAAATTTCTCTGGTGGTCAAAAACAAAGAATTTCGATTGCTAGAACCTTGATTAAAGAGGCAGAAATTTATCTATTTGACGATTCATTTTCGGCCTTGGACTTTGCTACTGACAGACAATTACGAACAGCTATTAATCATTCGGAAAAACATAAAAATAAAATCAAGGTGATTGTGGCTCAAAGAATCGCAACCGTTATGTCAGCTGACCAAATCTTAGTTTTAGAAAATGGAATTGCCGTAGGACTTGGTACTCATGAAAGTTTGGCAAAATCATGTCCGCAATATCAAGAAACAATGCAATCTCAACTCTCGGATGATGATTTGGTCAAGATGGGTGTTTCAATTGCACATTTGACCGCCAGAGGAGGTGATGACCAATGATGAGAGGAAATTATCTCAATCGAGGTGGCAAAGGGGCTGACCGTTTTCAAAAAGGTCGGCGAGCTCAAAATTTCTTTCCAACGATTATTCGACTTTTCAAATATATGCGCAGAGATTTATGGGGACTTCTTTTTTCAATTTTAATTGCTTCGCTGTCAGTCATTTTGTCGGTTCAGGCACCCAAAATTTTGGGAAATGCAACCACAGTGATATTTGATGGCGTAACAAAAAGTCTAAAAAATCATACCGCAATTCAAATTGACATGGCTAAGGTCGAATCTATTTTGCTTTATGTCATGGTCATTTATCTGATTTCATTTATCTCTGGGATTTTGCAACAAAGCATTATGACACGCATTTCGCAACGAACAGTTTATACTTTACGTCATGAATTTAAAAACAAAATGAAAAAATTGCCAGTTTCATATTATGATAGCCATAGTAATGGGGATATCATGAGTCGAATGATAAATGATATGGATAATATTTCAGGGACTTTAAATCAAACTTTGATTCAGCTTATCACAAGTCTCTTGCAATTTGTTGGAACTATTTATTTCATGTTGACAATTTCTTGGCAGTTGGCACTCGTCGCCTTTATCACAGTTCCTTTGGCAATGATTACGGTAAGGATTGTCGCACCTTTATCGCAAAAATTCTTTGCTGAACAACAAAAAAATCTGGGATTATTGAATGACCAAATTGAAGAAAATTATGCAGGGCATGCGGTCATTAAAACATTCAATCATGAAGCCTCAGCTGAAAAAGAATTCGCAAAAAGAAATGATAATTTTTATAAATCAGCTTGGAAAGCTCAATTTGTATCGACTTTGATTTATCCAACCATGCGATTTATCAATAATTTAGATTACTTAGCCATGGCCGTAATTGGTGGTCTTAAAGTTATTTCAGGGACGGTTAATCTCGGAGATGTTCAAGCCATGTTGCAATATACCAATCAATTTGCACAGCCAATCACAAATATCTCGAATATGCTCAATACCATTCAGGCTACAGTTGCGTCAGCCGAACGAATTTTTGAAGTATTAGATGAAAAAGAAATGACTGACGGAATTCCTGTCAGTGAAAAAGTTGCTGACGAAAGTTCAAAAAAAGCTGTCAGTAATTTAGGAGCGACTGACAAGACTGATTTCATCAATTTTGACCAAGTCGCATTTTCTTATAATGAAAATCAATCCTTAATGACAGATGTTAATTTTTCCGTTGAAGTTGGGCAAATGATTGCCATTGTGGGACCAACTGGAGCAGGTAAAACAACAATGATTAACTTGCTCGAACGATTTTACGATGTCACTTCGGGAAAAATTTTACTTGAAGGAAAAGACTTTCGCGAAATTGACCGTGAACAATTACGTGGACGAATGGCAATGGTTTTACAAGAAACCTGGTTGTTCTCAGGGACAATTATGGATAATTTACAGTATGGTCGTCTTGAAGCAACACAAGAAGAAGTGATTCAAGCAGCTAAAATGGCACATGCTGATGAATTTATCACCACTTTACCTCAAGGTTATCAAACCCTTTTGAATGAAGCCGCAAGCAATATTTCTCAGGGGCAAAGGCAGTTATTAACCATCGCCCGTGCCTTTTTAGCAAATCCAGAAATATTGATTTTGGATGAAGCCACATCCAGTGTAGATACAAGAACGGAGCGCCTGATTCAATCAGCGATGAATCGTCTATTAAAAGGACGGACAAGCTTTGTCGTTGCTCACCGTTTATCAACTATTCGTGATGCCAATCAGATTTTGGTTATGGAAAATGGAAATATTGTGGAAATGGGGAACCATGAAAGTCTCCTTAAAGAAAACGGATTATATGCCAGCCTTTATAATTCGCAATTTGCAAAATAAGATATCGAAAAAATCAGTCTCTTTTTGATTGATTTTTTTGTTTATTAAGCGCCTATTTTGTTATAATGAGTTAAAAATAGGCGAGAAGGAGCGATAATGTTTAAAAAATCAGACAAGAAAATAAAAGAAAATGATCAAGAAAGCAATGCAGCTTTTGAGGAGTTTTTTAATCAAGTGCTCAAAAAAATGCCTGCTCGTTCCGCAAAAATAATCAGTTCTTCTTTAACTGTTTCAAAAGCGAAAGCAGAGCAGTTTTTAGCTAGCAATTCTCAGAAATTTGACCACCTCTTTGATGAATTTTTGGTTGGAGTGGACAGTCAAACGCGAAGGAAATGCCATGAAACCATTCATTTCGCTACCTTGACGGCGGCAATTGTTGGCTTTTCACCAATTCCCTTTTCAGATGCCGTCTTGCTTGTTCCGATTCAATTGACAATGATGATGCGACTTTATAAGATATTTGGGGCTTCTTGGTCAGAAGCATTGGCAAAAGGAATCACTAAGGAATTAGTTGTTGTTGGTTTAGGTCGAAGCCTTGTAGGGAATGTTTTAAAATTTGTTCCTGCGGTGGGAACAATTGCAGGTGGAGCAATTAATGCCACAGTGGCGACAACAATTACAGAAGCCTTAGGCTGGGTAACTGTCAAAATGCTTAATGATGGCGAAGATATTTTCAATAATGTCCTGACTTTTGAAGGTCAATTCAAAGGTTTGGTCAGTAAATTACAAAAAGCCAATAAGAAAAAATAGGCTGTCAGTAAAAAAAGACTTATCAGTTGATAAGTCTTTTTATTATTATTTAGAAAAACCATTTTCCAAAGTTTTAATGACAGCCAAAATTTGTTCATCGGAAACCAACTTGTCAGCTCCATTAATAATTGATTCATAAGCTGAATCATAAACTCTACCATAATCACCAGCAACCGTTGGAATATGCTTCACAATGCGGTCACCATTTTGATTGAAATAGGTAAGTTGCCCAAAATCAGCTGGACTGTCTTGCCCAAAACCTTCATCACCTGGGAACATGCCAACTTTTAAATCATTTTCTTGTTGGTCAACATCCATTTTGATGAAAGTTCCTCTCGTACCATAAACAAGCCATTTTGGATGTGGTAGAGCAGCGACTTCAGTAGCAGCAACAGTTGCTCGCAAGTTTGGATAAAGAAGATTGACAGAAAAATAATCATCGACACTGTCATAATCTCTTGTTGCTCGAATATCATATTGAACTTCTTTGGGAGCGCCAAAAAGTGAAACCATTTGGTCCACTAAATGAACACCGTGACCATACCAAGCGCCATCAAAATTTCCACCTTGACTGGCATCATTAGGTCTAAAGTGGTCCATATTGACAGTGATATCTACCAAATCACCCAAATAACCTTGCTCAATCACTTTTTTGACGGTTAAAAAGTCGCTGTCAAAGCGTCGATTTTGGAAAGGCATGAAGAAAAGATTTTTTTCTTTGGCAAGAGCTACCAATTCTTTAGCTTGTTCCAAGGTTTCGACTAATGGTTTATCACAGAGTACATTTTTTCCAGCTGAAAGGAGTTCCTTAGCATAGTCATAGTGAGCAAAAGCTGGAGTCACAATGACTACTAAATCAATTGAATCATCATTAATAATATCAGCGATGTCGGTGGAGAACAAAGTTCCATTTGCTTCTAATTCTGCTTGTTCAGGACGTTTTCCTAAAGTCCGGTTGACAATTCGTTTAATCACAATATTCTCACGTTCTTTCACGTAAGGAATATGATAGCGATTTGTTGATTTACCAAAACCAACATAGGCAATATTAAGCTTTTTTGTCATTCTTTTTATTCTCCATTTTGGCACGGAGGGCTTCAATTTTAGCTTGAGTGGCATTCTTTGTATTAATGCCTTTTCCGCCTACCGTTGAGTTTTTTTCGTGAAATTTTCCGACAGATTTCTGTCCTTTATTATCAAGTTGATATTTTCCCATAAGATAAATTAGGTTTCAGTAAGTAAAGTGCCTACTGAATTCAGTTCCTTTCTAAGTGGATTTGACTGATAAAAGTCAAAAAGTTACTGACAGAGCTGTCAGTAAAAATTTGACCGATTAAATTCCTTACTAAAGGAAATGAAGTTGCACTTGTAATTTAAAAATGCTGAACTTTTGGAGTAAACTTTAAATTACTTTACGTTCGTAAGGGTCAGTAGAAATTCCTTCAGAAAGAATTTTCTTAGACCATTCTTTAGCACCGAAAAGTGAGTGATTACGGTAATTTCCGCATTCTTTTTCAGCAACACCAGGGACATTATCCCAACCAAATTCGTCACTTGCAAGCTCTTCTAGAGAAGATTTAATTACTTTAGCAATTTCTTCTGAACTATGTTCACCCCACATAATCATGTGGAAACCAGTTTGACATCCAAAAGGTGAAAAGTCAATCATGCCATCAATTCTATCGCGAATTAAACTAGCCATGCTATGCTCAATAGTGTGTAAAGCGGCCATTCCAATGGCATTCGCATTAGGTTGAACAAAACGAACGTCAAAATTAGTGATAACATCGCCTTTAGGCCCAGTTTCGCTACCGATTAAGCGGACATAAGGGGCAAGTACTTTTGTGTGGTCTAATTGAAAAGATTCTACTTCAGCCATAAGATATAGGATACAAAACTCAGCTGATAAAAGTCAGCCTTATTAGTATCTCCTCCTTTATTTTAAATTCTAATTCTATTCTATCATTTTTTGAGCGAAATATTTTTTCATTTTAATTATAAAGTGGTAAAATGACTTTATAACGGTTTCAAAAGAAGCCTTATTGCTTAAAAAAGCAAGAAACATCATTGTCAAAAAGAGTGAGGAGGGGAAGTGAACATCAGAGAAGTTGAAAAGTCATCTTTCTCCATCATTGGAAAAGAAGGCTTAGGTAAAGCACAAGAAGCTGACATTTGGATTCCACCACTCTGGCAAGAAGCAACCAACGCTTTTGAGGAAATTATTCATTTGATTAAGCAGCCACTCACAATTTGGGGGGCCATGTCTGATGAGTCAGGGCAATTTAAACCATGGAATAATGGTGGACTCTATCTGGCAGGTGTTGAAGTTGAAAATTCAGCGCAAAAGCCTGAAAATTGGACTAAATGGACACTTCCAGGCTTTCGTTATTTCGTTGTTGAAACAACAACTTATGAAATGAACAAGACTTATTCAGATATGTGGAATTATTTAACTCAAAATGATTTAAAAATTGTTGGAGCAGTACAAGAACATCAATCAATTTCAGCAGAAAATCCTGAAGAGTTAGAACTATGGTTTCCAATTGAAAGAATATAAAAGTCCAAATAGTTTCATTGATGACGAGTTGTTGTATTTCAAAAATTACTAAGGAGAAAAAATCATGACATTAACAGACACTTACACACTAAACAATGGCATTAAAATTCCAAAAGTTGGCTTTGGAACTTGGCAATCTGCGAGCGGAGAAGAAGCTTATAATGCGGTAAAAACAGCACTTGAAGCAGGATATCGTCATATTGATACAGCGGCAGTTTATAAAAATGAAGAATCAGTCGGTCAAGCAATTGCTGATTCAGGAATTCCCCGTGAGGAACTTTTCGTTACAACAAAACTTTGGGGTGTAGGAACAACAGAGGACGCTGCGAAAGCCTTGGATGAATCCTTGAAAAAATTGGGACTTGATTATGTTGATTTGTACCTCATTCATTGGCCAAATCCTAAAGCATTCCGCCCTGATTTTGAAACACGTAATCTTGCAGTTTGGAAAGCCATGGAAGCAGGTGTAAAAGCTGGTAAGATCCGTGCAATTGGTGTTTCAAACTTCCACCCACGTCACCTAAAACCATTGTTGAAATTTGCTGAAATTAAACCAGCAGTTAACCAAATTATGGTCAACCCAAGTGATCAACAAGAAGAAATTGTAAGTTTTAATGTTGACAACAATATCTTGACTGAGGCTTACAGCCCACTTGGAACAGGTAAAATCTTTGAAGTTCCAGAACTTGCAGACTTGGCAAGTAAATACAACAAGAGTATTGCTCAAGTGGTATTGCGTTGGTCTCTTCACAAAGGATATTTACCACTTCCTAAATCAGTAACCCCTGCAAGAATTAAAGAAAATGCAGAAATCTTTGATTTTGATTTAAGTATTGAAGATATTGCTTTTATTGACAGCCTTCATGGAAAAGCTGGTTTGGCTAAAAACCCTGATGAAGTTGATTTCTAAAGAATAATTATGAACATATTTTACTGACAGATTGTTTACATCTCTTAAAAGACAGCAGAGAATTTGGTCAGTAATTTAAAAAAGGTCTGTCAGTAAAATTTTGCTGACAGGCTTTTTAGATTTTTGCTATAATAAAGAAAAATGATCAAATATCAAGGAGAAATGATGAAAAAAGCACTTGTTTTAGTTGATTTTCAAAATGATTTTATTGATGGAAGTTTGGGCACAAAAGAGGCACAAGCCATTATCCCAAATGTCATTGAAAAACTCTCTCAATATTCTAAAGAAAATCGTCTAGCAACCCAAGACACCCATTTTGAAGATTATTTAACGACACAAGAAGGCAAAAATCTGCCAGTTATTCATTGTCAAAATGGTACTTTTGGTTGGGAAATTCGTAAAGAAGCTCAAGTTGGCTTTGCTAAAATTTTTGAAAAAACAACTTTTGGTTCCAGAACATTGGCAGAATTTATTCGAGATGAAAATTATGATGAAGTTGAACTTGTCGGAATTTGTACGGATATTTGTGTTGTTTCCAATGCCTTGTTAATCAAAGCCTATGCGCCAGAAGTAAAAATAAGTGTTGATGTTTCTTGCTGTGCTGGAGTTTCACCTGAAAAACATTTGGCAGCACTTGAAACAATGCGTTCTTGTCAAATAGAAATCACGAATGCCTAATTTTGGTAAAAAGTTACTGACAGGTCTGTCAGTAACTTCAACTTGACAAAATCCTTATGATAATTGATAATGGAGTGAGAAATAAGAAAAATTTTGAAGGTGAGTGCGAGGTATAAATTTGGATTATCATCAATTATTTTCCCGCTTGAACGAAAAACTTTCAGAAGAAAATTTGCAACTTCACTTACATTGTGTTGGTGGTTTCGTCCTTGAATACTATGGAATGAAGGCAACAGAGGATATAGATGCCTTTTATGAAAGTACCGAAAAAGTTGAAAAAATCATTCAAGAAATTGGTGAAGAATTTCATGTCGGAACCTCTAATGAACCTTGGTTGAGTCAAGCAGTCGGCGAAGTCATGTCTCATTCAAAAACAGATGAAACAATTATTTTTGTGGAAAGTCATTTGACTGTTGGTCTGTCATCACTCGAATCTATTCTTATCGATAAAATACAGGCTGGCCGAACCAAAGATGTTCCAGACATCGCAAAAATAATGAAAAAATTAAAAATTGAAAGCCCAGATCCTCTCTTAGAACGATTTAAACATACAGATGGTTCAGCAGACCCAGCGGTCATTTTAGAGGCTTTTAGTTTAGCTTACGGCGAAGAAGCCTTAAAAAATTATTTACGAAAAAATCCAAAAATACTGAGGTTATTGCAATGACGTGGATTGAATATCTCCTGAATGCTGCTCAAAAGTCTAAATGGAATTTAGAACTTTGGGTCCGTTATTTAAATAAAGTGATTCAACGGGACAAAATTTTACTTTCAAAAACAGATATTGATTATTTAATGAGTTCTGAAGAATTAACTTCTTTTCAACGCGTTTTTCTTGAACTCGCGCTTGAAAAAGAAACAACACCTTGGGAAATGACTGTTGGCATGTCTGAACCGACTCAATCGATTCATCTTCAGTCTGTTTTAAAAGAATTAAAAAAAGAATGAATTAACTTTCATTCTTTTTATATTTTATAAATTACAATTTATTTAATACGAAGATATTGACCAATTAAAATGGTATCACTTGATAAATGATTCCAAGCCTTAATTGAAGCAATTGGGCTACCAGATTTTTGTGAAAGTCCCCAAAGCGTATCTCCTTTAACAACCTTATGGATAGAGGTATTTGAAGCTGCAGAAGAGTTAGAAGTTGAACTCGTAGAGGCTGAGCTTGAACCTGTTGAAGAACTTGAAGAACCGGCAGATTGTGAAACAATCAAGTTTTGTCCAATGAAAATTGTATCAGAATTCAAATGATTCCAACTCTTGAGTTGAGCAATCGTCGTTTTATATTTGACAGAGAGTCCCCAAAGCGTATCACCAGATTTAACCTTAATCGTCGTCTGTGAAGCTGGTTTGGCAGGAGTGACCGAAGTAGTAGGCGTTGTAGTTCCGGCAGAATTTCCTGAAGAAGTTGAACTATTTGTATTAGACGAAGAACTTGAAGTTGTCAATACAAGCTTTTGCCCAATATAGATGACTGTACTTTTAAGATTGTTTGCGCTTTGAATTTGAGCAACACTAATTCCATATTTTTGCGAAATTCCCCAAAGTGTATCGCCAGATTTAACTGTATAAGTGGTTGAGCTTGTATTTGAATTATTATTGGTATTTGTAGCTGTTGAACCACCGGAATTAGAAGTACCAGCAGAAGAAGCACCGTCAAAACGAGTCAAATTATATTGAGAAATAATTCGATTCAGTGAAGCACCATAATTAGGGTCAGTTGCATATTTTCCTGTTAAAGCTGCGGTTGCAGCTTGATAAGTTGCCGCGTTTGCTCGCCAAGCTTTAGCATAATAAGGACCATTTCCAAAGTTTGTAGTTTTTAAAACATAAGCATTATCTTGGAAACTTTGATTAAAGGAAGGATAAACCCTAAATGGCATATCTTTTGTGACCCATTTACCATTGAGATATTCTTGAGTTTTAAAAACAACGCTTTTTCCTTGATAAGTTCCTTGAATACCGAATAAATTATAATAGGGGGCACGAGAAAGTTGGCTTGAACCCCAGTTACTTTCCAAAATAGCTTGAGCAATCATAACTGAAGGATAAAGACCATTACTATCGGCAACTGGTTTTGCTGATGCAGCAATACTTTCAATAAAAGCTTCTGTCGAATTGGTTGCAGCCTGAACCATTGGGCTTGTTTGTTGGAGCAAAAGCTCGTGAGTGGTCGTCAAAGTTCCTGCAATGAGAACAGCGCCAGCAAATTTGGTCGCTGGTTTATAAAAAGCCAGTGGTTTTTTGGCTTTCTTTTTTAAATGTCTATTTTTAACTTTAATACGAGAAACTGGCATAAATAATTCCTTTCCTGAAAATACAGAATAAAATAAGTACTACCCTATTTTACCACGGTTAATGGAAGAAAAAGATGACAATTATGTGGCGGTTTGTAAACGTTTTTTATTTAATGTTTTATATTGGCTAGAAAATGTGAGAATTTAGATAAAAAATCTGATTTAAGACGCAATGATTACATTTTAAATACAAAGAGATTATATTTTGCTTTGCGAAATTGAGAAAAGGGAATGAAAACAAGCAACACAAGATATTGTGTGTGTTTACATAATTTAGCCTATATATTGTGTCATTTCCGAGAATTTGATAAAATAGATGATGTAATTGAAGAGGATGGTTAATATGAAAAGTGAAGTAAAATATCAAGATGTAACACTAGAAGAAATTAATGTGATAAAGCGCGACGGACGCTCAGTGAAATTTAACAGTGAGAAAATTTTTGATGCTTTGACTAAAGCGGCTAAAAAAGTCGAACTGACAGATATGTCGGTTCTTTCAGAACTTACTGACAGAGTAGTCAGTGAAATCTTTACTCGTTTTTCTGAAAATGTCAAAATTTATGAAATTCAATCGATTGTTGAGCAAGAACTCCTTGAGTCTGGTGAAACTCAATTGGCTGAAGAATATATCTCTTATCGTGCTAACCGTGATTTGGCCCGTACCAAAGCAACGGATATCAATTTCACGATTGAAAAATTAATTAATCGCGACCAAACTGTCGTTAATGAAAATGCCAATAAAGATTCTAACGTTTTCAATACTCAACGTGATTTGACAGCTGGTGCGGTTTCCAAAGCAATTGGTTTGAAACTTCTTCCGCCACATGTGGCAAACGCTCACCAAAAGGGTGATATTCATTATCATGACCTTGATTATAGTCCATTTACTACAATGGCTAACTGTTGTTTGATTGACTTTAAAAATATGTTTGAAAATGGTTTTAAACTTGGAAATGCGCAAGTAGATTCGCCAAAATCAATTCAAACAGCAACTGCGCAAGCCAGTCAAATCATCGCTAATGTGGCTAGTTCACAATATGGTGGTTGTTCATTTGACCGTGCCGATGAAGTATTGGCGCCTTACGCGAAATTAAATTATAAAAAACATTTAAAAGATGCACAAAAATGGATTGATGGTGCTGAAAAACAAGAAGCTTATGCTCGTGAAAAAACAGCCAAAGATATCTATGATGCAATGCAATCTTTAGAATATGAAATTAATACTTTGTTTACTTCAAATGGTCAAACGCCTTTTGTAACAGTTGGTTTTGGTCTTGGAGACGATTGGTATGCGCGTGAAATTCAAAAAGCAATTTTGAATGTCCGGATTGGTGGTTTAGGTTCAGAACACCGTACTGCCATTTTCCCTAAATTAATTTTCACACTCAAACGTGGACTTAACCTCGAAGTAGGGACACCAAACTATGACATCAAAGAACTTGCACTTGAATGTTCAACAAAACGGATGTACCCTGATATTTTGAGCTATGATAAAATTGTTGAATTAACAGGTTCATTTAAAGCTTCAATGGGTTGTCGTTCATTCTTGCAAGGCTGGAAAGATGAAAATGGGAATGACGTGACTGCTGGACGTAATAATCTTGGAGTTGTTACAGTTAACCTTCCACGTATTGCTCTTGAAGCCGCTGGAAATAAAGAAAAATTCTGGGAAATCTTCAATGAAAGAATTGAAATTGCTCATGATGCCCTTGCTTTTCGTGTTGAACGTGCTAAAGAAGCACAACCTAAAAATGCACCTATTCTCTTTATGAATGGTGCATTGGGACGCCTTGATGCCGAAGGTTCAGTTGATGAATTGTACAATAAAGAACGTGCAACTGTAAGTTTAGGTTACATTGGACTTTATGAAGTGGCGACTACTTTTTATGGCCCAACTTGGGAAAATAATCCTGAAGCTAAAGCTTTTACAATTGAAATTGTGAAACGAATGCATGAAGATTGTGAAGATTGGTCTAAAGCCTCTGGTTATCATTATTCTGTTTACTCAACACCGTCAGAAAGTTTAACTGACCGTTTCTGCCGAATGGATAAAGAAAAATTCGGTTCAGTTGCAGATATTACTGACAAAGATTACTATACTAATTCTTTCCACTATGATGTGCGTAAAAATCCAACTCCATTTGAAAAATTAGAGTTTGAAAAAGACTATCCTGTTTATGCCAATGGTGGATTCATTCATTACTGTGAATATCCTGTTCTTCAACAAAATCCGAAAGCTCTTGAAGCAGTCTGGGACTTTGCCTACGATCGTATTGGATATCTTGGAACAAATGCACCAATTGACCACTGCTATGCTTGTGGCTTTGAAGGAGATTTTGCGGCAACGGAACGTGGATTTAAATGTCCACAATGTGGCAATGATGATCCTAAAACCTGTGACGTTGTCAAAAGAACTTGTGGATATCTTGGAAATCCGCAAGCACGTCCAATGGTTCATGGTCGTCACAAAGAAATTTCATCACGTGTAAAACATATGAATGGTTCTGTCGGAGCTTTGAACGATGGAAATTTGATTGATTCAGTCGAAGTTGACGAAGCGAAATCAAAATATTTTGCGGAGAAATAAGTATGAACAATCCAAAACCAGGAGAATGGAGAGCTGATGAACTCTCACAAAATTATATTGCAGATTATAAACCCTTCAATTTCGTTGATGGCGAAGGGGTGCGCTGCTCACTCTATGTGAGCGGCTGTATGTTTCATTGCGAGGGCTGCTATAATCAAGCCACTTGGTCATTTCGTTATGGAACGCCCTATACCAAAGAGCTTGAAGATAAAATTATGGCTGACCTTGCTCAGCCTTATGTCCAAGGTCTGACGCTTCTTGGTGGGGAACCTTTCTTGAATACGACATTTTTGATTCCTTTGCTCAAACGGATTCGTCGTGAGTTACCGGATAAAGATATTTGGTCATGGACAGGTTATACATGGGAAGAGATGCTACTTGAAACAGATGACAAATTAGAAATGCTTGATTTGTTAGATATTTTAGTTGACGGTCGTTTTGAATTATCAAAGAAAAACTTAATGCTCCAATTCCGTGGGTCATCAAATCAGCGGATTATCGATGTACCAAAATCTCGAAAACAAGGACAAGTTGTCATTTGGGAAAAACTCAATGATGGTGAAAAAACTTTTGAACAAATTCATAAAGAAAAATTAATTTAAAAGTTACTGATGGACATTTGAGTATATCCGTAAGCGCTAAAGTGCCAACGGCTATCTTCTGACAGAAATTCTGTCACTAAAAATAAGCACTGACAAATGCGTCAGCGCTTATTTTTTAAATAATTTTGTAAAATCTGGTTCGTCGTCAGTAATTTTGAAATCTTTTAGCGCCGATTTTAGAGGGAGATGTTTCTTTTTTCCTTTTAAATAATTTTGACTTTCTTTGCTTTGGGCACTTTCGGCTAAAGAATTTTGCTTTTGTAGAACTCTATTTTCAATTTTTCTTTTGCTTTTCTTATTTTGGTCGGTGCTTTCAAAAGATTCATCTGGAAAAGTTTGAGAAAGCTGCTTGATAATGGTTTCTAAACCGAAATTACTACTAATCCAAAAGGGTGTATCGGTTGCTTTACAAGCTTCTTTAGCAAATTGAACTGAATGATGAGCCACATTTCGGTTTCTCATAACGACGAAATCAGCTTTGGCAACAAGTTGGTCAATCTCAAATCGATTAGGTTTTTTCTTATCAAAACCAAGAAAAGAAACGCCAACTTTTGCCAAGCCCTCTCTAAAATCATGCCAATATTTAACTTCACATAGAACAAGTAGTGTTTTCATGTCATTCCTTACTGATGCTCTGTCTTTACTGACAGGAGCGAATTATAGTGATTATAACACAATTTTGCTTAATGATAAATGTATTTTTTAAAATATAAGTTTCAAAAATTTGACCTCATAAAAATAAAGTGGTAAATTAATAGTAGATGGGTATGGTGCACACCCGAAACCGTTTCAAGAAATAGCTTGAATCTAATGGCGCCTACAAAGCAAAGCCTTTTTTTGCCTTGTAGTCTGCCATTTTTTCTTTGACTTACAAGGCAATAAAGGCAAAGAAAAGGAGATTTATTATGACAGTCACAATCGAAAACATCCACGCAAGAGAAATTTTTGATTCTAGAGGAAATCCAACCGTTGAGGTAGATGTTAGATTAACAGATGGAACATTAGGACGCGCAGCAGTACCCTCAGGAGCATCAACCGGAGACCGCGAAGCAGTTGAATTAAGAGATGGTGGAGACCGCCTTCAAGGAAAAGGCGTTTCTAAAGCCGTCGCAAATGTCAATGGCGAAATTTATGAAGCCTTGAAAGGACAATCACCATTTAATCAAGCAAAATTAGATCATCTGATGATTGAACTTGACGGGACAAAAAATAAATCTCGTTTAGGGGCTAATGCAATTTTAGGGGTTTCAATGGCCATTTCTCGTGCGGCAGCGAATAGTGAAAAAATTCCACTCTATCGCTATCTTGGTGGAGTTGATTTGGAACTTCCACAACCATTTTTCAATGTCATTAATGGTGGAGTACATGCCGATTCAGGAATTGACGTTCAAGAATTTTTGATTACACCAGTCAAACGGGACAGCTTTCGCGATGGTTTAGAAAAAATTGCAAATATCTACCATACTCTGAAGAAAATTTTAGCTGACAAAGGGCTAGAAACAGCCGTAGGCGATGAAGGTGGCTTTGCCCCTAAACTTGGTTCTACTGAAAATGCAATTGCTACACTTTATCAAGCAATTGAAAGTGCAGGATATGTTCCTGGTGAAGAAATTGCGATTGCCATTGACCCAGCTTCAAGTGAATTTTATGATGATAAAGAAAAAGTTTATCGTTTTGAAGGGCAAAAATTGACTTCTAAAGAACTATTGACTTACTATGAAAATTTAGTTGAAAAATATCCAGCACTTATTTCCATTGAAGATGGATTTTCTGAACATGACTGGGATGGCTTTGCAGCTCAAACGAAAGCTCAAGGTCAAAAAATTCAATTAGTAGGTGATGATATTTTTGTGACAAATCCTGAAATTTTCAAAGAAGGAATTAAAAAAGGTGTAGCAAATGCTATTTTGATTAAACTTAATCAAATCGGAACAGTAACTGAAGCGATTGAAGCCATTAGTTTAGCGAGAAAAGCAGGCTATAAGACAATGATTTCTCATCGTTCAGGTGAAACAGTTGATAGCTACATTGCCGATTTTGCGGTAGCCATGCATGCTGGCCAAATAAAAACAGGTTCAATGGCTCGAAGTGAACGGGTTGAAAAATATAATCAATTCTTGCGAATTGAAGAAGAATTAGGAAAAGATGTAGCTCTTGCTAGTTTTCCAGAATAGATAAAAATAAAAAAACATTAATTTTTATAATTAATGTTTTTTTATTTTTAAGAATGTGAATTTATAAAGGAGAAGAGGGGATTCGAACCCCCGATACGCTTGTGACGTATACACACTTTCCAGGCGTGCTCCTTCGGCCACTCGGACACTTCTCCGATTACTTTAATATTATAACAAAATCCCTTCTCGTTTAGCAATGACTTTTGAATGTTTTGTTTTGGCGATAAAGAATGTCATTTTTAGTAGAAATATAAAACTAAATGCTTAAAAGTGTCTAAAATTTGGTATAATAAGGGCTATGAATAAAATTCTCGAAGTAGAAAATTTAGTTTTTAAATATGAAAAAGAAAGCGATGTAAATCAGCTTAATGGTGTTTCCTTTTCGATTACAAAAGGGGAATGGGTTTCGATTATTGGCCAAAATGGTTCTGGTAAATCGACGACTGCTCGACTGATTGATGGTCTTTTTGAAGAATTTGAAGGAAAAGTCAAAATTGATGGAGAACTTTTGACTGCTGAAAATGTCTGGAATCTTCGTCGAAAGATTGGGATGGTTTTTCAAAATCCGGATAACCAATTTGTTGGGGCAACGGTTGAAGATGATGTCGCTTTTGGTATGGAAAATCAAGGAATTCCACGGGAAGAGATGATTAAACGAGTTGACGAAGCTTTGCTTGCTGTCAATATGCTTGATTTCAAAACCCGCGAACCCGCGAGACTTTCTGGTGGACAAAAGCAAAGGGTAGCTGTGGCCGGAATTATTGCTTTGCGACCTGAAATCATTATTCTTGATGAATCAACCTCAATGCTTGATCCGACCGGGCGTCAAGAGATTATGCGCGTGATTCATGAAATTAAAGAGAAATATCAACTGACCGTTTTATCTATTACTCATGACCTTGATGAAGCAGCAAGCTCTGACCGAATTTTAGTGATGAAAGCAGGAGAAATAATTAAGGAAGCGGCACCGTCTGAACTCTTTGCAACGAGTGAGGATATGGTTGAAATTGGACTAGATGTTCCCTTCTCTTCAAATTTAATGAAAGACCTGCGAAAAAATGGCTTTGATTTACCAGAAAAGTATCTGTCAGAAGACGAATTGGTAGAGCTTTTGGCTGATAAGTTGCGCTAAATTTACTGACAGAATTTCTGTCAGTTACACGCGATTAACGTGAGTGTGAAATTGGCGGATAAATGAAGTTTCCGTCAGTTCAAGGCGATTAATGAGAGTCCTTGAATCGGTGACTTAATAAAATTCTAGTATGCTAGAATTTCTGTCATTAAAATGGATATTATTGGATTTGAGAAAAAAGAAAAATGATTAAATTTGAAAAAGTAAATTATACTTATCAGCCCAACAGTCCCTTTGCCAGTCGTGCCCTTTTTGACATTGATTTAGAAGTCAAAAAAGGAAGTTACACGGCTTTGATTGGGCATACTGGTTCTGGTAAATCGACACTTTTGCAACATCTGAATGGATTGTTGCAGCCTACACAAGGGACGGTTAGAGTAGGTGATATTGTTGTCACTTCAACAAGTAAACAAAAAGAGATTAAACCTGTCCGCAAAAAAGTAGGTGTAGTCTTTCAATTTCCTGAAAGCCAACTTTTTGAAGAAACGGTTTTAAAAGATGTCGCTTTTGGACCACAAAACTTTGGAATTTCAAAAGAAGAAGCTGAGAAAATTGCTGCTGAGAAACTGGAAATGGTCGGTCTTTCAAAAGAATTTTGGGAAAAATCTCCTTTTGAACTTTCAGGAGGACAAATGCGTCGTGTGGCCATTGCTGGGATTCTCGCGATGGAACCAGAAGTTTTGGTACTTGATGAACCAACAGCGGGCCTTGACCCAAAAGCTAGAATTGAGATGATGAAACTTTTTGAGAGTATTCATCAGACGGGTCAAACCGTTGTTTTAGTCACTCATTTAATGGATGACGTGGCCGATTATGCTGACTATGTTTATCTTCTTGAAAAAGGACATATTATCAGCTGTGGTACTCCGTCAGATGTTTTTCAAGAAGTTGATTTTTTGAAAGCACATGAATTGGGAGTGCCAAAAGCGACTCATTTTGCTGACCAACTTCAAAAAACAGGAGCCTATACTTTTGAAAAATTGCCAATCACACGAGCTGAACTTGTTAATTTACTGACAAGTCTGTCAGTAAAATCAGGAGGTGAAAACTGATGCAAAATATGCTGATGGGACGTTATATTCCAGGTGATAGTATCATTCACCGCATGGACCCGCGTTCAAAACTTTTGGTGATGATTGCTTTTGTTGTCATTATCTTTTTGGCTCACGATTGGTTAGGTTATCTTCTTTTAGTGCTTTACACTTTAGCGGGTGTTTTATTATCCAAAATTTCAGTTTCCTATTTTTTAAAAGGCCTACGGCCAATGATTGGTTTAATTCTGTTCACAGTTATTTTCCAAATGCTTTTTACTAATGGTCAGCATGTCATTTTTAGTCTATGGTTTATCAAAATTTCAACAGAATCTTTGATTAATGCTGTTTATATTTTCTTTCGTTTTGTCTTGATTATTTTTATGTCAACAATTTTGACGCTGACCACGCCACCATTGACCTTGGCTGATGGAATCGAAAAAGGCTTAGGACCTTTGAAAAAAATCAAAGTCCCTGTTCACGAATTAGGTTTGATGTTATCTATTTCTTTACGCTTTATTCCAACATTAATGGATGACACAACAATGATTATGAATGCTCAAAAAGCCAGAGGAATGGATTTTGGTGAAGGAAATTTACTGAAAAAAATTAAATCAGTCATTCCAATTTTAATTCCATTATTTGTCAGTTCTTTCCGCCGTGCGGATGACTTAGCAGTCGCAATGGAAAGCAGAGGCTATCAAGGGGGAGATGGACGTACAAAATACCGTCAACTCAAATGGAAAATGCGAGATAGCTTGCTCGTTGTATCTATTATCATAATGACAATTTTACTTATTTTATGGTCAAAAGTTTCCTAAATAAATGCTCAAGAGGAGAAAAAATGATTACTTTAAACGTAAATAGCTTGGAAAATGCAGAAATTTTTTGGAAAGAATTAGGTTTGGAAGATGAAGTAGCACTTAATGAAACCTATGACCCAAATCCTGAAACTTTAGCAATTTCAGTAGAAACAATTGATGAAATTCATGATAAAATCATTGAACTTGGACTTCCTGTAAGTCCAATTACGCCAGCTGTTGATGGAAGATTCATGTTTTCTTTTATTGCTCCTGAGGACAATACCTTTATTGTTATTGGTGAATGGGTCGAAAGACCTTACACTGGAGAAATGCGCACTGAATTTTTTGAAAATTTAAAAGGACTAATTCCACTTGCGCCAGAACGTCTGTCAGAGCTGACAGAAGGCCAATTTGTACTTTTTGGACGTGTCACTTGTCCTTGGACCAGAAGATTTGTTAAGGCTCTTCCTGACTATGCTGACAAAATGATTTATTACGTTGACACAGAAAATACAGACCTCAATCCAGAATTACAAGCGATTCGTAAAGCTCACGAAGTAGAAACCGTTCCAACACTTATGAAGAGAAGTGCTGACGGAACTTTTATCAAATTTGATAAAAAGAAAGAAAGTCTTTCTGAGTTTATAAAATAAATGCTGACAGTTCTGTCAGTAAAAAAACAGTTTCGGCTGTTTTTTCTTTAAGCAGAATTGAAAATTTTCCAAATATTTGATAATTTGCTATAATATAGAACAATAATATTGTAGGTAAAATGATTCTGTCAGTAAATTTTTACTGACAGAATCATAAAAAGGCCTATAAAGTGTCATCAATAACTGAATGGCCCTAGAATGGAGTAAAAATGGAAGCACAAAAACTATCAGCACAAGAAATAATTCAATTTATCGGGAACTCTGAGAAAAAAACACGTGTCAAGGTAACCTTGTCAGGAATGCCTAGTTTTAAAGCAGCTGGTTTTCTTGCTGAAAATGGGCGTCCAAATTTTAAGGCACTAGCCAATAAAGGAATCCAAGTTCTGGGAGATTTTCACACACATTACAGCTTAAAAATTATCATTGGAGATTGGCAAGCAGTACGTCCATTGCTTTCTGGCTTGACTGAGAATAAAGATTACACGCTAGAACTTGAAGGTCGAAATTCAGCTGTTCCTCTCCTTGATACCAGAGAAATCAATGCTCGAATTGAGCCAGGAGCAATTATTCGTGACCAAGTAACTATTGGCGATAGTGCGGTCATTATGATGGGGGCTATCATCAATATCGGAGCTGAAATTGGTGAAGGCACAATGATTGATATGGGGGCAATTTTGGGTGGCCGTGCGACGGTTGGTAAGAACTCTCATATTGGTGCTGGAGCTGTTTTGGCTGGTGTTATTGAGCCTGCAAGTGCTGAACCTGTTCGTGTTGGGGATAATGTCCTTGTGGGAGCCAATGCGGTTGTAATCGAAGGAGTACAAGTCGGTTCAGGTTCTGTTGTTGCAGCAGGGGCAATTGTTACCCAAGATGTTCCAGAAAACGTTGTTGTTGCTGGTGTTCCAGCTCGAATTATCAAAGAAATAGATGAAAAAACACAACAAAAAACGGCTTTAGAAGATGCCCTTAGAAATTTGTAAAATTAAAGAAATAGCTTATTTCTGAACTTTTGTTAATCTTAGCAAAAGTTTTTTTGCTAAAAAGAGCAATATACAGCCAAAAAAGAGTAAAATAAATAAAAAAGATTGAAATTTAGCTTAGTAACGAGGAAAAAATATGATAAATTTAATCGAAATCAGACGGCAGCTTCACCAAATTCCTGAAATTGGTCTTGAAGAATACGAAACTCAAAAGTATTTACTAGCCATTATTCAAGAACTGACTCAAAATAAACCATTTATTCAAGTGAGAACATGGCAAACCGGTATTCTAGTTTATCTAGCAGGAAGTCAGGGTCAAAAGACAATTGGTTGGCGGACAGATATTGACGGTCTGCCTATTGAGGAATCAACCGATTTACCTTATGCTAGTAAAAATGGGCGAATGCACGCTTGTGGACACGATATTCACATGACCGTTGCTCTTGGTTTATTGGAAAAAATGAGTGAAAGCCAACCAAGAGATAATCTCCTCTTTCTCTTTCAACCTGCTGAAGAAAATGAAGCGGGTGGAAAATTAATGTATGATGCTGGAGCATTTGAAAATTGGCTTCCTGATGAATTTTATGGATTACATGTCCGACCAGATTTAAAAGTAGGTGATATCGCTACGAATCAGCATACGCTTTTTGCAGGAACTTGTGAAGTTGAATTATCCTTTATTGGAACAGGAGGACATGCTGCTTTTCCTCACACAGCAAATGACGCTTTGGTAGCAGCCGCTTATTTTATCACTCAGGTTCAGACGATTGTAAGCCGTAATGTGGATCCATTAGCTTCAGCAGTGGTTACATTTGGAAAAATGGAATCTGGGACAACGAATAATATTATCGCTGAACGTGCTTTTTTACATGGAACTATCCGGAGTCTGACCCAAGAAGTCAATGAATTGACCCAAAAACGTTTAAGAGAACTTGCAAATGGAATCGCGCAATCTTTTAACATGGAAATTGAGCTTAAACTTAAACAAGGCGGCTATCTTCCAGTTGAAAATCAACCTGAACTTGCTAAAGAACTGATGGAATTTTTCAAAAAAGAAACTAAGGCTAATCTTATTGACATCGCTCCAGCCATGACTGGTGAAGATTTTGGTTACCTTTTGAGCAAAATTCCTGGAGTCATGTTCTGGTTAGGAATTGATAGTGATGCTCCCCTTCATTCACAAAAAATGAATCCAGACGAGCATGTTCTCAATTTTGCTGTTGATACAATTAGCCAATTTTTACAATTTAAAGTTAATAGGTTATCAGAAGATGAAAAAACAATAAATTAATGGCTTTAATCTTAAGAATGGATATGTTAAGATAGGAGGATAGAGTTTTTTTAAATCATTCAGTAGTTAAATTGTTACAATTGAACTTTTTTGAAATGATAAAAGTTATTTAGGGAAGAATAATGAAACAAAGAAGATTAAAATCAAAAGGAGCAAAAAAAGCTTTTTGGAAGCTTACCTTGCTTATAGGTGCGTTATTAATAGTGGTAGCGGGAGTAGGAACCTATTATTATGATCAAGGAGTTCAAAAGCAAAAAATTGCTTATGAAAAACAAGTAGATGAGGCGAGAAATGCAAAAGACAAGGCCTATGATTCAAGAAAAGCAAACGATATTGAACAGGCTCATAAGTTAATTGATAAGCTTCATGTTAAAGATAAAACTTCTTTAGATAAATCAATGAGCCAATTGACAAACTATTTGTCAGAGATTGACAAAGTGAACCAGATTGTTGCAAAAGCCCATGAAAATATAAGTGAAGAAGGAATAAAAAGCTCAGAAGAGGCTTTAGAATTATTAAAGGCTCCATATGAGAAATCAGACAAAGAAGCATTGGCAAAACAAGTAAATGCTGACAAACAAATACTTATTGAACGTCAAAAAGAAGCGGAGCGTATTGCGAACGTTCAAAATCAATATGCAAATAAAAAATTGATTGCCTTGACCTTTGATGATGGACCAAACCCTAATACGACCCCTCAATTATTAAAAATTTTATCAGATGCACAAGTTCCAGCAACCTTTTTTGCTTTAGGAAAACAAGCCCAAGCCTGCCCCCAAATTATTAAAGAAGAAGCTGATAGAGGAAATGAAGTCGCTTCGCATACATGGGACCATAAAGACTTGGTAACACTCTCACCAGACCAACAAAAGCAAGAAATTGAGAGTGCAAATCAGTTAATTAATAAAATTACAGGTAAAAACGTAACACTCTTCCGTCCACCTTATGGAAGTTATAATAAATCTGTTTTAAGTCAAACAAATTTAAGTGCAGTTAATTGGACTGTTGACACTAATGACTGGCGTTATCGTACAAGTGCTCCAGTTGTTCAAAATGTTTCGACTTACGCTCATGATGGAGCAATCATTTTGATGCATGATATTCATCAATGGTCAGTAGATGCGGTGCCGCAGATTATTCAAAATTTGAAAGCACAAGGTTATACCTTTGTAACGGTCAGCACTTTGCTAACAGTACAAGATGGGGGAGCTAAGGCTCAACAAGTTTATTTTGGTAGGTAATAAAATAAGAAGAGGAGAAGTGATTCTGCTCTTTTTATTCGTTTTTAACGAAGGTTTATTCTAAAAAATTCATATCCAATGAGTTTATTCTTGACAACTTATGGGAAACTTGATATACTAATATAGTCGTTTGAGAGAAACGCAGGCGTGGCTCAACTGGATAGAGTACCTGACTACGAATCAGGCGGTTGTAGGTTCGAATCCTACCGCTTGCATAAACAGAATATGGCGAAAGTCATTTTTTTGTTTGATACTGATATTTTAGATAAAATGAGAGAAGTATCGGTAAGAATTTAAAAATTCTAAAATAATATTTGGAACTTCGTGATAAGCGCGAAGAACTGAATTGCTAAACGCTAAAGCGTCAAGCACTTCATGTCCGGGAAGTAGCTCAGTTTGGTAGAGCTCAAAGCATGCTTTGAGGCTGTGGATAGGAATTTGCGAAGCAAATTTACTTTACAAGTACTTTTAAAAGTGGAGATACTGAACAAAGAAGTTTCAAAAATTTAATATTAGCTACGGGAAGTAGCTCAGCTTGGTAGAGTACTTGGTTTGGGACCAAGGTGTCGCAGGTTCGAATCCTGTCTTCCCGATTACCGACTAACCCTAACTCATCTTTCGTGGATGAGTTTTTTTGATGTCAAAATTAAATAATCTTCCATAATTCTTGAAAGTGTTATCAAGATATGATAAAATTCAAGTGATAATGTGAGTTTAGAAAATTATTAAAAGCGAGCATTAAATGAAAGGAGCCATCATGGCATATAAATCACATAAATTTGGTAAACGTAACGGTAAAAAACATTTCAACGCAGTAGGCGTAAGAACTGCACCAAAACCAGAAGCTAAAAAAGAAGAAAAATAATTTTTGTTTAGGAATTTTAGATTAATTAAAATTGAATCCTAATCTCTTGATTTTCTAACTCATCTCTTACAGATGAGTTTTTTTATTTAAATCACTTGTTCTAATGTGAAAAATATTGACAAAATAAGGATTTTTGGTATAATAGAAAAGTTGAATATAGCAGTCAGCTAGAAAGCTCGTCAACATTTTGCTGTTATGTCAGGGAGCGTAAGCTATTATACTCCTTGTGTCAAGTAACTGAAGCTATAAGCGAAGGTAAAATGAACGAATTCGAGGCTGTCAATATTCTTCAAATAAAATATTTGGAGGACATAAATTATGTCACGTTACACTGGTCCATCATGGAAACAATCACGCCGTTACGGTATCTCACTTTCTGGTTCTGGTAAAGAAATCGCTCGTCGTAACTACGTACCTGGACAACACGGTCCAAACAACCGTTCAAAACTTTCTGAATACGGTCTTCAATTGGCTGAAAAACAAAAACTTCGTTTTTCATACGGTCTTTCTGAACGTCAATTCCGTAACTTGTACATTGCTGCAACTAAAGTTAAAGAAGGAACTGTTGGTTTCAACTTCATGACTTTGCTTGAACAACGTCTTGATAACGTAGTTTTCCGTCTTGGTCTTGCGACTACTCGTCGTCAAGCACGTCAATTCGTAAACCACGGACATATCCTTGTTGACGGAAAACGCGTTGATATCCCATCATTCCGCGTACAACCTGGTCAAGTGATCTCAGTTCGCGAAAAATCTATGAAAGTTCCTGCAATCCTTGAAGCTGTTGAAGCTACTAAAGGTCGCGCTAACTTCGTATCATTTGATGCTGATAAACTTGAAGGAACTCTTGTTCGTCTTCCTGAACGTGATGAAATCAACCCAGAAATCAATGAAGCATTGATCGTTGAATTCTACAACAAAATGATGTAATTTCTTATTTGCATTTTGAAATCGCTCCTGTTTGGGAGCGATTTTTTTGTGACTTTTTTGGTAAAATAGAGGTAGGACACTGTCCTTTAAAATTGATGACAAAAACTAGTTAAGGATTATTTCTAAGTGGAAAATGTTAAAAAAATTGCTGAATTGTTGAATATTAAAAATTCACAAGTTGAAAAAGTATTAGAATTGACGGCAGAGGGGAACACAGTTCCGTTTATTGCTCGTTATCGTAAAGAAGCAACAGGTTCACTTGACGAAGTTGAAATCAAAAAAATTATTGATGAAGATAATTTACTGACAAAATTATCAGAACGTAAAACGGCTGTTTTGTCAAAAATTGAAGAGCTTGGTAAGTTGACTGATTCGCTTAAAACACAAATTTTGGCTGCTGAAAAACTGACAGAAGTTGAAGATTTATATTTGCCTTACAAAGAAAAACGGCGCACAAAAGCAACGATTGCAAAGGAAAATGGTTTATTTCCCTTAGCTCAATTGATTGTAAAAAATTCAGCAAATCTTGAAGAAGAAGCTGAAAAATTTGTCAATGAGAATTTTACAAGTCCTCAAAAAGCTTTGGAAGGTGCCGTGGATATCTTGTCAGAAGCGATTTCTGAAGATGCGCGGTTGCGTTCATGGCTGACTGGTGAAATCAAAAACAATAGTTTACTGACAAGTAGTTTGAAAAAAGATGCCGTTGATGAAAAGCAAGTTTTTCAAATGTATTATGAATTCTCAGAAAAAGTTTCAGAATTACCAAATTATCGTGTATTGGCTTTAAACCGTGGTGAAAAATTGGGGATTCTGTCAGTAAAATTTGAAAATAACGAAGACAAAATTTTACGTTATTTTGCCGCCCGTTTTGCTGCTCAAAATAATCCAATGATGCAAGTGGCGATTAAAGATGCTGTCAAGAAAAAATTGATTCCGGCTATGGAACGTAGTATTCGGACTGATCTGACAGAAAAAGCTGAAGCTTCTGCCATCGAAGTTTTTGGCGAAAATTTGAAAAATCTTTTGTTGGTGGCTCCGCTTAAAGGGCGTGTAGTCATGGGATTTGACCCTGCTTACCGTACTGGAGCAAAGCTTGCTATTGTTGATGAGACAGGTAAATTATTGATGACAACGGTCATTTATCCTGTGAAGCCAGCAAATGCAGGTCAAATTGCTCAAGCGAAAAAAGATTTAGCAAAATTCATTCGAGAATATGGTGTGAATATGATTGCGATTGGGAATGGAACTGCCAGTCGCGAATCTGAAAGTTTTGTTGCAGAAGTACTCAAGGAAAATAATTTTTCTGATGTTTATTATGTGATTGTCAGTGAATCTGGAGCCTCTGTTTATTCAGCGAGCGAGTTGGCACGTGAAGAATTTCCAGAATTGACTGTTGAAAAACGTTCAGCAATTTCGATTGCACGCCGTTTGCAAGATCCATTGGCTGAACTTGTAAAAATCGAACCAAAAGCCATTGGTGTTGGTCAATATCAACATGATGTTTCTGAGAAAAAATTAACAGAAAATCTTGATTTTGTCGTGGAAACAGTAGTTAACCAAGTTGGTGTTAATGTCAATACAGCCAGTCCTAGTTTGCTTTCACACGTAGCTGGCCTTAATAAAAGTTTGGCACAGAATGTAGTAAAATATCGTGAAGAAAATGGTGCACTCAAAACAAGAGCGGAACTAAAAAAAGTCCCACGTTTGGGAGCTAAAGCATTTGAACAAGCGGCAGGTTTCTTAAGAATTCCAGAAGGTAAAAATTTCCTTGACAACACCGGTGTTCACCCAGAATCTTATAAAGTGACGGAACAACTTTTGGCGGAAATTTCCGCTGATAAACCTGTCAGTAACGAAGAATTGCTGACCAAACTTTCGTCAGTAAATATTCCTGAAATGGCTGAAAAACTTGGTCTTGGTCAGGAAACATTGACTGATATTATCAATGATTTACAAAAACCAGGCCGTGATTTGCGTGATAGTTTTGATGCCCCAATTTTAAGACAAGATGTTTTGTCAGCTGGAGATTTACAAATTGGTCAACAACTTGAAGGTGTAGTTCGTAATGTTGTTGATTTCGGTGCCTTTATTGATATCGGAATTAAAAATGATGGCTTGGCACACGTTTCTGATTTGAGCAAATCTTTTGTCAAAAATCCAAGTGATGTTGTCGCTGTAGGACAAATCGTAACGGTTTGGGTTAAATCTCTCGATTTACAAAGAGGGAAAATTAATTTAACCTTAGTGAACCCACGAGAAAAATAATCTGTCAGTAAATTTTTTTGATTCTAGTTTCATTAAGCGAAGCTGTCAGTAAAATTTACTGACAGTCGTCTGTGCGAGCCTGTCAAAGGAGGAAAAGTGTTAACTAATCAAGAATTGACAGCAAAAGTAAAAGAAATATCACTCACATATTTTAAGCAATCATTTGACCACGAAGCAAAATGGAATCAACGCCTACGGACAACTGGTGGTCGTTTCTTTCCCAAAGATTTACATCTTGATTTTAATCCTAAAATGGCTGAACTTAAAGATTTTGAAGGAGTGATACTTCATGAATTAACTCATTATCATCTGTATCGGTCTAAAAGAGGTTATAAACATCGAGATGCTGATTTTAAAAGGCTTCTGTCACAAGTTGGTGGCTTACGATATGCTCCCTCAGTGATTGATAAGAAGATAAAATATTATTATAGCTGTCAAAATTGCGGCCAACTTTATCCTCGACAAAGAAAAATTGATACAAAAAAGTATCGCTGTGGAAAATGTCGAGGAAAATTAATCTTAAAAACAAGCGGAAATTAAAAATTCCGCTTGTTTTTTATTAAGAATTAAGAAGTTTATCCACATTTTCTTCACTTTTTCCCCAAAAATTGTGAATAAGTTAAGATAAATTGGGGATAATTACAAAAAAATGGCTTAATTGAGCCAAAAAAATCTTATCCACAAGATAAAATAAATGCGTAAAGATGATAATTGCTTTTTCTCACAAAAAAGCGTAGAATAGTAAAAATACATTTTTGAAGGACTTCGAGCTATTTAGCTCGAAATCTTTTATATCATGTAAAATAATATTGGATGAAAAAGAAAAGGGAGAAACTCGTGCTTAAATCAGAAATTATTGCTCAAATACCAAAAGTTGAACTTCATTGCCATCTTGATGGTTCGCTTAGCTTGTCAGTCATTAAAGAACTCGCTAAAAATGCTGGAATTCATATGACAATGTCCGATGAGGAAATTTTAGAAAAGGCACAAGCCCCAGAAAATACAAAAAATTTGCTAGAATACCTGCAACGTTTTGATTTCGTCTTACCACTTTTGCAAACTTATAAGAATTTAGAGTTAGCTGCTTATGATGTTGTCAGACAGGCAGCAAATGATAATATTAAATATATTGAAATCCGTTTTGCTCCAAGTCAACATCTCTTAGAAAATCTAACCCTTGAAGAAGCAGTAGAGGCTGTCATCGCCGGCCTTTCTCGTGCAGAAAATGATTTTGATATAAGAGCAAATGCACTCGTTTGTGGATTAAAACAAGAACCAATTCAAAAATTACAAAAACTGCTGCCACTTTTTGACAAGATTCCTGATGAACATTTTGTCGGATTTGATATGGCGGGTGATGAATTAAATTATCCACAGGAAAAATTTGTAGATTTGATTCATGATATAAAAATTAAGGGTGTCAATGTGACGCTTCATGCTGGAGAATGTCCAGCATGTGAGAAAAATATTTTAGATTCAATTGCAATGGGGGCAAGTCGCATTGGACATGGAATTATGACTAAAAATCTGTCCGAAGCCGAACAAAAAATGATGATTGAAAAACAAATTGTTTTAGAAATGGCTCCGACTAGCAATTTTCAAACAAAAGCGGTGACAGAGCTTGCGCAATATCCTTTTAAAGAACTTTATGACAAAGGAATACACGTGACATTAAATACCGATAATCGAATGGTTTCGGCTACAAATTTAAGCAAAGAATATGAGAAAATCTCAGCTTGGTACCCAGATTTTTCTCTTTCTGATTTTGAAAAAATAAATCATTACGCAATTGATGGCGCCTTTATTGGTCAAGAAGAAAAAGAAGAACTTCATCAAAGATTTACCAAAGAATACAAAAAAATCTCTGAATAATCAGAGGTTTTTTAGATTAGATGAATTATTATTATTTAATTTCTATCTTAGAAATGATTTGAGCAGCTTGTTCATCAAATGAAGTTGGAATGGCAAGCGTTTGGCTACTGTCCAATAGTTTTTGAGATTCTTCTTTTACCCAAGCAGAATCTTTAAGATATCTTTCGTCTTGGTAATGATTTGGATCTTTATAAAAATTGATTGACCCATTATGATTAGAACTATAGGTAACAATAGTGGTTCCAGCCATTGTATTATCAGAACTAAAAGATAATGTTACTGTGTCCTGAGGAACAACTACAGAACCGGAAAAAGGAAAGACTTGGTGATTAGCTCCATTTTTAGTAACACTGATAGAAACAGGTTGATAATCATATTTGTAATAACTTAGAAGGGTTTCGGTTACGCGTGCATACTCAACCTGTTCAGCGCTATATCCAGATAAAGGTGAAGAACTTTTTTGTACTTTTTCAGAATTATTGGTATTTGCTTGACTGCTTGAAGCAGAAGAGCTCGTAGAATGAGTAGCAGAATTTTTACTATTGCTAGTTTTTGAACTTGAGGTAACTTTAGAACTAGAAGTAGTTTCTTTTTTGGTCTGATTTTCAGAACTTTTAGAATTTGAACAGGCAGCTAAGGCAAATAAACTCAAAAATGTAGCTGACCAAAGGATTGTTTTTTCATAAGATTTATTCTCCATTTTTATTACTTTATAATAATAGCATTAAATTTTTATAAAGTAAAATTTAGCTATGATTACTATAATCTTAGAATATATTTCTACTTGGTATAATCTATTGTTGGAATGAGCTTTATTTAGATATTTTTATTTCTAAGGTGTTACTTTAGGACAATAAAAAAAGCTGGATCATTATATATTCAGCCTTTTTTTATTAATAAATATTATTCATCAGGTGTCATAATCATTGGAACAACAAGTGGTGAACGTTCAGTTTGTTTATAAAGGAATGGTGAGAGTGCTTCACGCATCGCACGAGCCACAGAAGCTTCATTTGCATTTTCTTCATGCATCGCTTCACGAATGGCATTGAAAAGGACACGTTGACCACTACGAATCAAATCACCAGACTCACGCATATAGATAAATCCACGCGAAAGCATGTCAGGGCCAGCAAGAACGGTTTTCTTTTCAAAGTCAACGGTTGCAACCGCAAGGACAATTCCGTCTTCTGAAAGTTCATGACGGTCGTGAAGAACAGCATTTCCGACATCACCAATTCCTGAACCATCAACATAAGTATCAGAAGCTAGGAAATGGTCGGCATATCTTGCGCTGTCAGCAGTTAATGCAAGGACGTCCCCATTTTCTTGAATGAAACAATTTTCTTTAGGGACACCAGTATCTTGAGCAAGTCCAGCGTGAATTTTGAGCATTCTATATTCACCGTGAACAGGCATAAAGTATTTCGGTTTGATGAGACGTAACATGAGTTTTTGCTCTTGTTGCCCACCATGACCAGAGGTGTGAATGTTGTTCATTTTACCATAAATAACTTCAACACCAGCTTCAGCGATTTTGTTAATCAATTGGTTAACACCGTGGGTATTCCCAGGAATAGCATTTGATGAGAAGACAACCGTATCGCCCATTTGTAAGGTAATGTGACGGTGCATTCCGTTGGCAATTCTTGAAAGTGCAGCCATTGGCTCACCTTGCGAACCTGTACACATAATCAAAAGTTCATGTGAAGCGTATTGATTAACTTCATTTGGTTCAATGAAGGTTCCTTTAGGAGCTTTGATATAACCGAGTTCCAAACCATTCACGATTGCTTTTTCCATTGAACGACCGAAAACGACAATTTTGCGTCCAGTCTTAACTGCTCCATCAACGGCTTGTTGCAAACGGAAAATATTTGAGGCAAATGAAGCGAAAATAATTCGACCTTCAATACGTTCAAAAATTTTCATGATGCTTGCACCAACGACTTTTTCAGAATGTGAAAAAGTTGGAATTTCAGCATTGGTTGAGTCAGAAAGAAGGAGTAAAACGCCTTCGCTTCCAAGTTCAGCCATTCGGTGAAGGTCAGCAGGTTCACCCACTGGTGTGAAGTCAAACTTGAAGTCACCAGTAGCCACAATTTTACCTTGAGGAGTATTTACAACAATCCCTAAAGGTTCTGGAATTGAGTGAGTCGTGCGGAAGAAGTCAAGACTTAAATGATTAAATTTAATGACTGAATCTGCATGAATTTCATAAAGTTTAGCATCACGTAAAAGCCCGTGTTCTTCGAGCTTTCCACGAATGAGCGCAAGTGACAATGGTCCAGCATAAATTGGAATATTGGCCTGTTTCAAGAGGAATGGAATTCCTCCGATGTGGTCTTCGTGTCCGTGAGTGATGAAGAGACCTTTGATACGATCAATATTTTCAACGATGTAAGTATAATCAGGAATGACGTAGTCAACACCTAATAAATCGTCTTCTGGGAATTTAATTCCGGCGTCAATGATGATAATTTCATCTTTATACTCAACGCCGTAAGTATTTTTACCGATTTCGCCCAGTCCGCCAATGGCGTAAACTGCGACTTCATCAGCTTTTATTTTAAGTTGCTTTGGCATGTTTCTCCTATTCTTTGGATTTTTTATTTTATTTTTTGACTGACAAGTTGGTCAGTTCGGTTTTTTAATGTAATATTTACTGACAGAATTTTAAAGATACAAGAAAATCACTTTAGATTACTGTCATTTTTGACAAAAATCTAAAGTGCTCTCCTTTATACTCCAGTCAGTCTTAGAAGCTTGTGATTTCAAATACGCCAGTTTCTTTTTCATATTCGACAGATTCATCAGAAAGTGAGTCAATAAACTCTACATGGTAGGCAGTATTTTTAGCAAGAAGTTCGCGTGCAAGGATAACTCCTTCTTCTTTAGTAGCAACATCAAGGTCGAGGTAAAGAGCCTCAGTAGTCTCACGACGTGGTGAGCGGGTATTATCTTTTTGGTAGAAAACTTTAAAAATCATTCTATAAATCACGAGCAAAAGCTCGTTCCTTTCCTAATAGTTCGTGTTTGCTGTTCTTTGCAATTACTATCATTTTAGCATATTTGCAAGGAAATGGAAAGTTGAGTTCATTAATTTTATAAATGAAGCGCTTCCTAAAAAATAATGGTGGAACTTGCAAGGCAAGCGTGGTAAAATATAAGGAAGTAGAACTGATGACAGAGAAGATAAAAATTATTTGTAGATAGGTCGCATTGGATAAGTGGCTGTCAGTAAAAGTCTATCAGTAATTAAAAAATAACATACTTTCAGAAATATTATAGGTAAAAAATGAAAATATTAGCATTTGATAGCTCATCAAAGGCTTTGTCAGTAGCTGTGGTTGCTGACGGAATATTACTTGGTGAAGTAACATTAAATTTGAAAAAAAATCACAGTACAACTTTGATGACAAGCATTGATTTTTTGATGGCTCAAGTTGGTCTTGAAGCCAAAGAACTTGACCGGATTGCGGTAGCACAAGGACCTGGTTCTTATACAGGTTTGCGACTTTCTGCGACAGTTGGAAAAACATTGGCTTTTAGCTTAAATAAAGAGCTTGTTGGTCTATCAAGTTTATTGGCAATTGCTAATCGTGTTCAAGACAAAAATGCTTACGTGCTTCCGATAATTGATGCAAGACGTGGAAATGCCTATGCAGCTCTTTATAAAAATGATCAGCAAATAATTGCGGATCAACATTGCAATTTTAGTGAATTTTTGGCTGATTTATCAGAAAAAGTTTCTTCATTTGAACAAATTATTTTCACAGGAGAAACTGATAATTTCGTTGAAGCAATTCAAAATGCTGGTTTCTCTGAAGAACAAATCATTTCTGACAGTTTAGAAAAGCTCCCGTCAGCCTATGAAATTGCTAAGATTGCTGAAAAATTAACTCCTGAAAATGTGCACGCTTTTGTGCCAAATTACCTCAAAAAAGTTGAGGCCGAAGAGAAATGGTTGGAAAGTCATGAAAAAGCTGAAAACACTCCTGACGACTACGTTCAAAGGGTTTAGTGGAAAAAAATTTAATCCTCGTCGTTATTTAGAAATGGCTGACATTGAACTTGAACATGACCGAGAAGGTGTTCACTATCGATTGGCAGACAGAGTTGATATTGTTGCTTTGCTTGCGATTGAACGAGATGTTTACAATGGAGATATTCCATGGACCTTCTCTCATTTTGAACATGAAATTGTCAAAAATGATGAAGCCTTTTTCATTGTGGCCGAAATTTCTGGCAGTGTCATTGGTTTTATTGGAACTAGAATCAATCACCATGGTCAAGATGCACATATCACTAATCTCGCAGTGTTTAAAGCCTTTCAAGGACAACAAATTGCTTCAACTTTGATTGAACAACTGATTGTATTGATGAGCGCACTCGGAAAAAATGAGATGACTTTGGAAGTCCGTCGTGACAATACTAAAGCACAAGGACTTTATCGTAGGCAAGGTTTTGTCACTGACAAATTATTGCCAGAGTACTATGAAGACGGTGCTGATGCCATTTGGATGATTAAGAAATTGAAAAAATGAAACTAAAACATCTCTCTTACTTTGAAGAAAAATTAGAAGATAAAAAATATTTTCCAACCATAGAAAACCTATCAGCTCAGATTTATGAACTTTTGTCACTTGCTTACGAAGAATCACCGTGGACACGAGCTTACATTTTAGCTGATATAATCAATGAAAATTCCGATTATTTCTTCCTAGAAGAAGAGGGGCAAATTGTTGGTCTTTTAGCAATTTCAACAATAATGGATGAATTAGAAATTACAAATATCGCTATTCATCCTGATTTTCAGGGGCAAGGACTAGCGAGTTTTTTACTGACAGAAGTGTCAACATTTAGTGGGACTTTATTTTTGGAAGTTCGGAAGTCCAATCTTGCCGCTCAAAAATGTTATGAAAAATTTGGTTTTAAGATTTATCATACAAGAAAAAATTATTATGACAAACCTCTTGAAGATGCTTTGTTAATGAGAAAAGAGCAATTTTAAAAATGAAAGATAATTATATATTAGCCTTTGAAACTTCATGTGATGAAACTTCAGTGGCAATTTTAAAGAATGGAAATGAATTATTATGTAATATCATTGCCAGTCAAATCAATAGTCATAAACGCTTTGGTGGAGTTGTGCCAGAAATTGCCAGCCGTCATCACGTCGAACAAATTACTGTTTGTATTGAAGCAGCACTTGAAGAAGCAGAAATTTCGACTGACCAACTGACGGCCGTTGCGGTGACCGAAGGTCCAGGCTTAAATGGCGCTTTGTTAGTTGGAATCATGGCAGCAAAAACTTTTGCATGGGCAAATCATCTTCCTTTGATTCCAGTTAATCACATGGCCGGTCATTTGATGGCTGCAAGTTTAGTGGATACCATTGAATATCCAGCTATGGCCCTTTTGGTTTCAGGTGGACATTCTGAACTTGTTTACGTAGAAAAAGAAGGAAGCTATAAAAAAGTTGGTGAAACTCGTGACGATGCTGCCGGTGAAGCTTATGATAAAGTTGGTCGAGTGATGGGCCTGACTTATCCGAGTGGAAAAGTCATTGATGAATTAGCACACAAAGGAGCTGATACTTACAATTTCCCACGAGCAATGATGAACACACATGAAGTAGAATTTAGCTTTTCAGGCTTAAAATCAGCCTTTATTAATCTCGTTCATAACGAAAATCAAAAAGGAAATGACGTGATTGCTGATGATTTAGAAAATTTAGCTGCTTCCTTTCAAGCTGCGGTCGTCGATGTCCTTATGGCCAAAACCAAATTAGCCATGGAAAAATATCCAGTTAAAACGCTAATAATTGGCGGTGGAGTATCAGCAAATCAAGGCTTACGCGAACGTTTGTCAGCAGAAATTACTGACGAAAAGTTAATTATTCCTCCTTTAAGACTCTGTGGTGACAATGCTGGAATGATTGCAGCAGCAGCATATATCGAATGGAAAAAAGGTTTAGAAAATGTTCAAGCAGGATTAGATTTAAATGCAAAACCTAGTCTCGTTTTTGAAGACATAGAAGAAAGAGAAGTTTAATGATGAAATTAATTGGAAAACTTCAAAATGGTATGACCTTTACTGAAGAATTTGACGGAGTCAACGATTTCCTAGCCCTTCAACAAAGCGATTATAATGCCATTGCTGATGAAATTGAAGTTGTTGAAGTAAAAATTGCTGATGAAGTCCTTGATTTTAAAGGAAATATGGGCCAACTTTACTATGAACTAATGAAATAAATAAAAAGTTACTGACAGTTCTGTTAGTAACTTTTTTTATTTAGAGTTGATTAATCATTAATATTTTTGTCTGTGGAAAACTTTCTTTAAGCTCTTTCAGATGAAGTTTGAGCTCTGGATAACAAAAGATATAATCAATTATTTCATTTTTTTTCGTCAGTAATTCGGACAAATATATTTTTGGAGTTGAATGTCATTGCCAACTATCACTTGAGCTTTTTTTAACCAAAGTTTTTCCATTTCTTTGTAAGCAAACATTTTTCCAATTTGTAATCCCGCGGGTGTTTCTAGCGATTTGTCATTGCCAAGTAGCAGATAAGCAGTAGTCATATAACCGCCTCCTTTTGCTATATTATAACTCCACAAAAAAAGATTAGCAAGGGGAACTTCACAGATTGGGAGTCCTATTGTCATCTTTTAGTAAGAATTACTAAACCACAGATAATTCATGAATTGTCCGTCCTTCTTTATCGACCAATTGTAACCAGCTATTCGTTCCAGCGAAGTAAAGGAAATGTCCCACTTCATTGACTGATTTTAAGACAATATCCTCAGTAGTTGTGAATGTTTTAGCATCCCAATTGGCTTTTTGTTCTTCTCTTAAAGTCTGTGTAAAACGATAGGCTAAACCTGGTGTACCATCAGATTTCATTCCACCGCTTTCGGCGATTTTTGCTCCGGCTTTTATCACGAGTTGATTGGATTTTTCCCAAATAATGGTCGCTTTACTGTCGGAACGATTAACAAAAAATTCAACTTCAGAAAGTCCTTTTTTCCAGCGATGTTGTGCTTTAGGAGAAAAAGCTTTTTTCTTTTCTAATTTAATGCCAAAAGCAGTTAAAGCAGTCAAAAACTCGTCAGCAGAAGTGGCACAAGCTTTTTCGATATTGCTTGGAATTTTAATTGGCTCGGCTTTATCACGTAAAATAATGCCAGCTTCCTCAGCCAAGTTAACTAAATATTGCGTTAGATATTCCAGCTCTAAATCATAGGCAGCCATATTTAAAATCACGACTTTATCAAATTCTAACTTAGGAATTAATTCTAAATCATTGGCAATCATTTTAATCTGTCCTTTTTTTAGTAAAAAGAAAAGCTCATCATTTTGCAAATCAAAACGTGCATTATTCTGATCAAAAATACGTAAAAAGGCAGTTGATGGAAGACGAATTTCTAAACCAAGGTCAGACATGCTGACCGTAAAAGTTAAATTTTTCATAACTTTATTATAGCAGAAAGTTTGACAGCCTTATCAAACAATACATCATCAAGCTAAAGTTTGGTATATACAAACTATGTAAGCTGTTTTTTTGTATTTTATAAAAAATTAATCTATAAAAAAACAAAATAATGTAATTTTATAAAATAAAGTTCGGTATTTACGTACAATAGTAACTGTTAACAGAATATTTACAAAAAGGTCATTGTCAGATAAATTAAAATGGGTTAGAATTATTTTGTGAAGCACACCGATTCATCAACCGATTGATAAAAATCTTAAGGAGATTCATTTTTATAATGAAAAAGACATCGAAGAAAGTCATTGGACTTACAGCAAGTGCACTAATTGCAGTATCATTACTTGCAGCTTGTGGAAATAGTAGCTCTGCATCAAAATCTGATAGCAAAACCATTTCAAATTTAAAGATTTCATTTATTCCATCCAAAAATCCGGACGATATTACCACAGCGACTAAACCAATCGCAAATATTTTGAAATCTGAATTGAAAAAACAAGGCTATACAGTAAAAAATATTGATACTAGTGTTGGTACAAATTATCAAGCGGTTGGTGAAGGGCTTGATGCTGGTTCAGTTGACGTCGGTTATGGAATGTCAGCGACAACTTATGCCATGTATCAAGATGGTTCAACTCCACTCTTGATGGCAACACGTAAAGGACTTTCAAATGATGGCTCAGATTCTGCAAAATATTGGAATGAGCATAAACCAACAACTAAAACCGATAAAGAAGTGACTTCTTACCGTTCGCTGATCATTGCTGGTAATTCTCCAATGGGCAAAAAGTTAGCTAAAGAAGCTAACGACGGAACTTTGACATGGAAAGATTTAAACGATGCAAAATGGGGGCTTGAATCAACTTCATCTGCGGCAGGCTATATGTATCCTTCGCAATGGTTAACTGAGAACTTTAAACATTCAATTCGTGATTTAAAAAATACAGTTACTATGGATTCTTATGATTCAGCAATGGCTCAACTTGCTTCAGGTCAAATTGATGTAATGCCAGAATATGCTGATGCACGAATGGATGACGCTACTAAGTGGACCACAACTTTCGGTGCAAAAGAAAGTATTTGGGATGATACAAATGTGATTGGTGTGACACCTGCCATTGCCAATGATGGAATCATGGTTTCAGAAAAATCAAAAATCATGACGGCCGACTTTAAAAAAGCACTCTCAGCAGCAATTAAAGATATGGCTAAAACTGATGAAGGAAAGAAAGTCATTGCCATTTATTCACATGATGGCTATGTTGATTCAACAAAAGCTGACTATAAAACAGCCATTAAAGTGGCAAATTCAATGAGTAAAGCCAACTAATGAACAAATAAATCATTTAATAAGGGTCTGGGTTACTCAATGAGTTCCAGACTCTTTTTGTGGAAATTGACTAATATTAATTAAAAAGCCTTCATTAGTGAAGAAGGATGGAGAAGTAATGATAAAATTTGAAAATGTGTCAAAAATTTATCCAAATGGCACAAAAGGTTTGACGGATGTTAATTTACAAATCAATCAAGGAGAATTCGTAGCTATTATTGGAACATCGGGAGCAGGAAAATCAACTCTGATTCGTTGTGTTAATGGTTTAAATGATATTACTTCAGGCTCGTTAATTGTGAATGATACAGAAGTGTCAAAACTTAAAGGAAAAGAGTTAAGAAAATTTCGAAGACATGTGGGAATGATTTTTCAATCCTATAATTTAGTTCCTAGAGTGACGGTTTTGAAAAATGTAATGTTTGCTCGTGTACCAGATATGAGTTTATTTAAGGTCATTTTTGGTTTGTTTTCAAAAGAAGATAAACTTGTTGCCTTAGATTCTCTGAATAAGGTAGGAATTTTAGATAAAGCTTATATCCGAGCAGATCAACTTTCAGGTGGACAACAGCAACGTGTATCACTCGCTCGTGCTCTTAGTCAAGAAAGTGAAATTTTACTCGCTGATGAACCTGTTTCAGCACTTGACCCAGTCACAGCTAAAGAAGTAATGGATGATTTTAGAAGAATTAATGAAGAATTCAATAAAACAATTTTACTGAATATTCACCATGTTGAACTTGCTTTAGAATACGCTTCGCGGATTATTGCTGTAAAAAAAGGGAAAATTGTTTATGATGGTCCTTCGCAAGAGGTAACCAAAGAAATTTTGGATGAAGTTTATAGAAAAGAGGCCTAAATGTACGATAAAATTTTTAAGCCTAAAAAAATAAAACTTATTACAGGAGAAGTTGTTGAAGAAAAAGTCAGTCGAACTTGGTTGACTTGGTTAATTATCATCTTACTGATTGCTTTTTCTGTTATTCTTACAAATTTTGATTTTAGTGCGCTTAACAGAAGTGGTCTCTTTTTTCAAAAATTAGCAAGTATGATTCCCCCAAATTGGGCTTACTTTCATAAAGTTCTTCCCCCACTATTAGATACGATTAAGATGAGCTTTTTTGCTTCCTTACTTGGAGCAATTTTGTCAGTTCCATTTGCGATATTAGCGGCAAATAACATCCTTAAAAATCGTTTTGTTAATGGCATCATTCGTTTGATTTTTATGCTAGCAAGAACTTTGCCAACTTTGGTTTTGGCTTTAATTGCAACCTATATTTTTGGTCTAGGAACTTTTGCTGGAGTTGTTGCAATTTTTGTATTTACCTTTTCTTTCATAGGAAAACAATTGTTTGAGGTGATTGAAACCGTTGATATGGGACCTTTTGAAGCGGCAGAAGCTTTAGGGGTCAGTCCTTTAAAAGCCTTTTTCATTGCTGTTTTTCCTCAAGTCCTACCTACTTATCTTTCAACTGCTCTTTATGCATTTGAGGGAAATGTCCGCTATGCTGCAATTTTGGGATATGTTGGGGCTGGAGGGATAGGAAATATCTTAAATGACCGAGTGAATTTTCGCGACTTTTCCTCTGTTGGTATGATTTTAATTTCTATTCTAGCTACAGTCATGATTATTGATTCAATCAGCGCATTAATTCGTAAGAAAATTGCCTAGGAATGAGAGGAAAAATGAATTCACAAATTATTGAAGAATATAATCATAGACCTAAAAACTGGTTTTATTATCTTTTGATATTTATTGTTTTATTAGCAGTTTCGATTTGGTCGACTTCAGTCGTCCATTATCATGGCGTTTCAGAACATGGAGCTTTAATCGCCAAAAATATTTTCACAGGGATTTTCCATCCAGACACCAGTTTAATGTTTAACCTAACTGAAACTGGCTTACCCTATCTCTTGCTACAAACTTTTGCAATTGGTTTGCTTGGGACTTTGGTTGGTGCAATTGTTGCCATTCCACTCTCTTTTCTTGCAGCGACTAATTTGGTTCCGAATTGGTTAGCTTATCTGATTCGTTTTGTCTTGATGGCGATTCGGACAATTCCTTCTTTTGTTTATGCCCTTTTATTTATTCCAGTCGTTGGTTTAGGTTCTTCAGCTGGTGTAATGGCGCTTGGTTTTGAGTCAATTGGGATGATTGCAAAACTATTTATTGAAGCTATTGAAGATTTGGATATGGGTGTTATTGAGGCTATGGACGCAGCTGGTGCAACAACATTTCAAAAAATTCGTTTTGGAGTTTTACCCCAATTATTACCAGATTTATATTCGATTTTACTTTACCGTTTAGATATGAATCTGCGTGATGCAGCCATTTTGGGATTAGTTGGTGCCGGTGGAATTGGTGCGCCATTGAGTTTTGCAATGTCTGGTTATAAATGGTCAGCCGTTGGTGCAATTTTGTTGGGACTTTTAGTTTTAATTATCCTTGTTGAACTCATTTCATCAAGAATTCGGAAAAAATTAGCAAAGGGATAAATAATATGAAAATAAAAATTCTAGAAACGAGTGATTTACATGGTTTTGTTCTCCCAACAAACTTCACCGAAAGAGAAATGAATTTGCCTTTTTCAATGGCCAAAGCCAAATCTAAAATAGATGAACTGACAGCAGTGGCTCAAGAGCAGGGTGAAATTATTGTAAAAATTGAAAATGGTGATTTATTGCAAGGTTCACCCTTGGCTTATTATCTAGCTAAAAAATCAAGTCGCGGTATTAAAGACTTGGTCAATGTCACTAATTCTTTTGGTTATGATGTGGGATTGCTTGGTAATCATGAGTTTAATTATGGGATTGATTATTTAAAAAGTTATGTTAATCAGGTAAATTATCCTATTTTGGCTGCGAATGTATTGAATAATGAAGGTCAACCTGCTTTTGGCCCTGCTTATAAAATCATTGAAGCGCAGGGGGTGAAAATTGGAATTGTTGGTTTTTTGACACAATATATTCCACATTGGGAAAAACCGTCAATTATCAAAGATTTGACTTTCCAATCTATTCTGACAACTGCAAAAGATATTCTGCCCGATTTGCGCCAATCAGTTGACCTTTTGATTGTTGCATATCATGGAGGCTTTGAGCGAGATTTACAGACAGGTCTTCCGACAGAAAGTTTGACAGGGGAAAATGAGGCTTATCAGTTAGTTGAAGAGTATAAAGATTACATTGATGCCTTAGTGACTGGACACCAGCATCGTGAAATTGCTGACCATCTTTTTGGAGTTCCAGTTATTCAACCAGGCTATCGTGGTGCTTTTGTTGGCGAAATAGAACTTGAATTAGATAATCATAAAAAAGTTGTGGCTTCAAACGCTAGACTTCATAAAACGGAGAATTGCAAAGTCTCATCGGAGGTCAATCAGCTGATATCCGTTGTGAGTGAAGAAGCAGAGGATTGGTTAGACCAGCCAATGGGAGAAGTTCATGGAGAAATGATTATTCGTGATCCAATGACTGCTCGATTGATTGAACATCCTTATATTGAATTAATTAATAAAATACAAATGGAAGCGACAGGGACCGAAATTTCTGGGACTGCACTTTTTAATAATGAAGCGAAGGGTTTTGCAAAAGAAATTACGATGAGATCGATTCTGACAAATTATATTTATCCCAACACTTTAGCTGTTTTAAGAGTGACAGGTGCAGATTTAAAGGCTGCCTTAGAGCGGACAGCGGAACATCTTGAACTTGACGAAAGTGGCGAAATTGTTTTTAGTCCACGATTTATTGAACCAAAACCTGAATATTATAATTATGATATGTATGAAGGGGTTGAATATGCTATCGATTTGCAAAAAGAAATTGGTCAGCGAATTGTACGTTTAAATTTCAAGGGGCATCAGGTAAAGGATGACGATATTTTAGAAATTGTCGTCAATCAATATCGCGCAGTTGGGGGTGGAAATTATCCAATGTTTTCTGCGGACAAGATTGTTAGAGAAATTACTGTTGATATGACCGAATTGATTGCTGATTATTTGAAGAAACATCCGATAATTGAGGCAAGTGTGAATCATAACTTCACAGTTCTAAAATAAATTTACTGACAGAAATTTTAGCAGAATAATAGGTGCTAAAAAAATCTGTCAGTATTTATTTTATTAAGTTATACTTGAGAATGAGCTAAGTTTTTCTAAAGTTTTTACTGATATACTTTTATTTATCAAAAGGAGGAGCCTAGCATGAAACATACAGTAATAATTCCAAAAATCAATTATCAATTTGTGAAATCAGAAGATGACTCACTTTTACTTCCAAGTCCTTTAGAAAGTCAATATTTAACAGTAAAATATGAGCAATAAGAGCCAAATGAGTTGAGATTCTATGATAAAATGAAGTCATAAAGATTAACAAAGGAGCATTAATGACAATGAATATCACATCTCATGGTGAAAAAATAGCAACACTAAATCCGACAATAAGTGGTGATGCACCTGATTTTGAACTGACAGATTTAAAAGGAAATAAAATTAAATTATCAAAACTTGAAAAACCTGTTTTGATTAGTGTTTTTCCTGATATTAATACTAGAGTTTGTTCACTTCAAACCAAACATTTTAATCTTGAAGCAGCAAAACATTCTGAAATTGACTTTTTGAGTATTTCAAATAATACAGCAGATGAGCAAAAAAATTGGTGTGCAGCCGAAGGTGTTGACATGACAATTCTTGCTGATGATGGAACTTTTGGAAAGGCTTATGGTCTTATTTTAAATGGTGGTCCTCTTGAAGGACGTCTTGCCAGAAGCGTCTTTGTTGTGAAAAATGGTCAAATTGTCTATAGTGAAGTTTTGTCAGAGCTTTCTGATGAACCAAATTATGAAAAAGCACTAGCAGCTACTAAATAGTTATAACTGACAAAATAGGGGATAATTGCAATTGATGCTTGTCTTCTATTTATAAGCTATCAACAGGCAGCTTTTTTAGTAGTAAAAAGAATAGATGTAATTTTTCTTTGTACTCGAAATTTTCTATTCAATTTGATATAATTAGATTAATACTGAATATTTAGGAGAAAACATGGCTGTAAAACGTTTAATTGAAACTTTTGTTCCGGAGAATTATAAGATTTTCCTCGATATTGACCGTAAAACCAAGAAAATAAAAGGTCAAGTGGCAATTACTGGGGAAGCAAAAGATAGTGTTATTGCCTTTCATGCCAAAGGTTTACACTTTAGTAAAGTTCGTGCTTTTAGTGTCGACACAAACTTCATTGAAAATGAAGAAGATGAAGAAATCATTGTTAAAATTGGTGAAACAGGGCGCGTGACTGTTTCATTTGAATATGAAGCTGAATTGACTGACAACATGATGGGAATTTACCCTTCATACTATGAAGTCAATGGCGAAAAGAAAATGCTCATTGGTACACAATTTGAAAGCCATTTTGCTCGTCAAGCCTTTCCTTCTATTGATGAACCAGAAGCAAAAGCAACCTTCGATTTGTCAGTAAAATTTGATGAAGAAGAAGGCGACATCATTGTTTCAAACATGCCAGAACTCTTGAATATTAACGGAATTCACGTTTTTGAACGTACTGTCAAAATGAGTTCTTACCTTTTGGCTTTTGTATTCGGTGAACTTCAATTTAAAAAAGGAAAAACAAAATCTGGTGTTGAAGTAGGTGCTTTTGCAACGAAAGCTCATAGTGAAGCTGCGCTTGATTTCCCGCTTGATATTGCTATTCGTTCAATTGAATTTTATGAAGATTACTATAAAACGCCATATCCACTCCCACACAGTTGGCACATTGCCTTACCTGACTTTTCGGCAGGAGCAATGGAAAACTGGGGATGTATCACTTATCGTGAAGTCTGCATGCTTGTTGACCCTGAAAATGCAACAATTCAAAGCAAACAATATGTAGCAACCGTTATTGCACACGAATTGGCACACCAATGGTTCGGTGACCTTGTAACAATGCAATGGTGGGATGATTTGTGGCTCAATGAATCATTTGCCAACAACATGGAATATGTTTGTATGGATGCTTTGGAACCAAGTTGGAACGTTTGGGAATCATTCTCAATCTCAGAAGCCAATATGGCACTGAATCGTGATGCAACTGATGGAGTTCAATCTGTCCACGTTGAAGTGACTCACCCAGATGAAATTGGAACGCTCTTTGACCCAGCAATCGTCTATGCCAAAGGTTCACGTTTGATGGTTATGCTTCGTAAATGGCTTGGAGATGAAGATTTTGCTGCTGGCCTAGCCCTTTACTTCAAACGCCACCAATATGGAAATACAGTCGGAGATAATCTTTGGGATGCCTTGGCTGAAGTCTCTGGAAAAGATGTGGCAGCTTTCATGCATTCATGGGTTAACCAACCAGGATACCCTGTCGTTACTGCCGAAGTCATTGATGATACTTTAGTTTTGAGTCAAAAACAATTCTTCGTTGGTGAGGGTGCTGATAAAGGACGTTTGTGGAATGTTCCTTTGAATACAAATTGGTCAGGATTGCCAGACTTACTTTCTTCTGAAAAAGTTGAAATTCCTGGTTTTGCTGCTTTGAAATCAAAAAATAATGGTAAACCCCTCTTTTTGAATGATGCAAATATGGCTCATTACATTATTGATTACAAAGGACAATTGTTAACAGACCTCCTCTCAGAAGTTGAGACTTTGGAGAATGTCACTAAATTCCAAATCTTGCAAGATCGTAAATTATTGGCTAAAGCAGGTGTAATTTCTTATGCTGATGTCGTAAATATCTTGCCGGCATTTACTAATGAAGAATCTTACCTTGTCAATACTGGTTTGAGTCAACTCATTAGCGAATTGGAACTTTTTGTTGATGAAGATTCAGAAACTGAAAAAGCTTTCCAAAGCTTGGTAGGAAAACTTTTCGCTAAAAACTATGCTCGCTTAGGTTGGAATAAAGTTGCTGGCGAATCTGCTGGTGATGAGAGCCTTCGTGGAATTGTTTTGAGTAAGACTTTGTATGCTGAGAATGCAGATGCCAAAGCAAAAGCCAGCCAAATCTTTGCAGCACATAAAGAAAATCTAGCAGGAATTCCGGCTGATATTCGTCCAATTGTTTTAAATAATGAAATTAAGACGACAAATTCTGCTGAATTGGTTAAAACTTATCGTGAAACTTATGTTAAAACTAGCTTGCAAGAATTTAAACGTGAGCTTGAAGGGGCTGTCGCATTAATCAAGGATGAAAAAGTCATTGCTGAATTGCTTGAAAGCTTCAAAAATGCTGATATTGTTAAGCCACAAGATATTGCTTTCTCTTGGTTCTACCTTTTGCGCAATGATTTCTCACAAGATGCTGCTTGGGCTTGGGAAAAAGCAAATTGGGCATTCCTTGAAGAAAAATTGGGTGGAGATATGAGTTATGATAAATTTGTTATCTATCCAGGAAATACTTTTAAAACTGCTGATAAATTAGCAGAATATAAAGCTTTCTTTGAGCCAAAATTAGAAAATCAAGGTTTGAAACGTTCAATCGAAATGGCAATCAAGCAAATCACAGCACGTGTTGCTTTGATTGATAGCCAAAAGGCTGACGTTGATAAATCAATCAAAGAAATTTCTGAAAAATTATAATAAATAAAAAATCACCTTTTTGAGGTGATTTTTTTTATTCATTCTTGGTCTGACTTTGTTTTTGATAGCACAAGTAGAGCGATAATTAGAAAGATAAATCCCATGAGTGCTGGAGCGAAATGACCAAAGCTGATATAGATTTGTCCACCAATTAAAGGGCCTATCACGCGAGTAAGTGCTTGAAGTGCTTGACTGCCACCTTGAAGTTTACCTTGTTCGGAAGAAGTCGCTGATTTTGAAAGTTTACCGTTAAAGGCAGTTCCAAAAATACTATCTCCAAAAGCAAAGATAAACATTGCCAGAATGAAGAAGGGCCACATTTTAGAAAAAGCAGAAAGTGCGAAAAGAAGGTAAGCAATAATTTCGCAGACTAGTGCCAAACGGATGAGTTTATCTTCATTAGCTAATTTTAGAAGTCTTGGCATGATAAAGATTTGAGTCAAGATATCCATTAAACCCATGATGGATATGGCTAGACCAATTAATACAGGCGTCCAAGCAAAAGAATCTAATGAAAATTGACTAATAATTGCTTGGAGTGCACCATTTGGTAGCCAAAGTAAGATACCGGCAAAGAGCAGACGATTGAGATTTTTCATGCGTAAGAGCTGAAAAAGTTGAGTGAAAGGATTGAGTTGTTTAAGGGAAAAATTACGTGTGCGATGAGTTTCGGGCAAGCTCTCGTTCATTACGAATGCACCGTAAAGAAGATTGGCGATTGAGATTAGGGCGCCGAAGTAAAAGGGAACTGAATTGCCAAAATGAGCTAGAAGTCCTCCAACTGTTGGGCCAGAAATTGTTCCAACACCAACAGCGGCGGCTGTCCAACCAAAAACTTTAGTTCGATTTTCTTCATCAGTAATATCAGCGAAGTAAGCAAAAAGGGTCACGATATTTCCACCAGTTAAACCATCAATGATTCGTCCGAGAAAAAGCATCCAGAGACTACCAGCTAAGCCAAAGATAAGATAACCAAGAGCAGAGCCAGCTAAAGAAATCAGTAAGATAGGTTTACGACCAAAGCGGTCTGATAAAGAACCAAGAGCAGGAGCGGCAAAGAAAGTACATAGTGCATAGATTGCCATTAAACTAGTAACAATGAGTGCTTGGTCATGAGCATTAGCAAAAGGTGCGACCATAAAAGGAACGACTGGTGAGATGATTGTAAAACCAAGTCCTGTCAGGAAAGTGGTGATAATCCCAAAAGTGAGGGCGTGTTTATTAATTTTCATAGGTAAAACCTCCATAAGATATGAGCCCGACTGGGTTGAAGCGATGAAATTTAGAAAAATTGGTGGTTCTGCCCAGCAGGCAGGTTCAAAATTTTGTCTTTTTCATAAACTTCTAGCGGTCTGAACTCAATTACAATAATTGATGATGATTTCTTAGGAAGTTTTTTGCGCAGACTTGCGTCTGCTAAAGTGAAATCTATAGACTTGTGATTTCACTTTTCTACACAGTTTCCCTGGAAACAAAAATAGTATATCATAACATTGTTTCCGTGTCAACAAAAAACAAACAAAAAAAACTGTCAGTAAAAATTAATTTACTGACAGAATTATTTTTCAATATTATTCCGAATAGCAGAATCAAGATGATTATTGTATTTATTGAGAAATTCTAAAATATTGCTGACAGACTCATCAGTTAATTCATCGAAGATAACTTGATCCTTTTCTGAAAATTTTTGGTGCAAACTTTCGTGACGGTCATTAATTTCTTGACCCTCTTTTGTTAAGCGAAAATAGATTTCCTTTTTATTTTGAGGAATTTGATAAGATTCAACGAGATTTTTTTTGAGCAGTTTTTTAGCGATTTTACTGGCAGCACCACGTGTCATGTAGAGATGATGCGCTAATTTGGTCACATTTGGATAAGGGGTTTTAGCAATAAATTCAATCGTTTCAATTTCTGATAACGAAATATTTGAGAATTCAGCCTCCATTTGCGGCTTGTAATAGGCATCAATCTTATTAAATAAATCAGTTAAAGAAGTCATGATTTGTTCCTGATTTTGTTGAAGATTGGTCATAATCACTTTTCCTCTCTTTTTAAAGTTGTCTGTCTATAAATACAGCGCCAATAGTCATTGCGTCGCCAGATACTTGTAACCACAAAATTTTGTTCATTTTTCCAGTAATCATAAGTTAAAATAAATGTTTTCTTGCTGACTTGTGAACTACTATAGTGATTTATTGCTAATGGAATTACTGACAGACTTGTCAATGAATTTTTAGAGTCATTATTTTTACTGACAGAATTTTCGTCAGTAATTTTTGCAAAATCTATCAATTTATCAGAAGCACTGATGATTTTTCCATCAGCAAGAATTTCTTGAAAAGTGCTGTCAGTTAATTTGTCCAAATTTTCCAGATTTAAAAACTGTTCTTCTTTTGCCAAAAGTTCAAGTGAGCGACTGGCGTAATGTTCCTCTTCAGGTAAGGCAGCAGGTTCAACGTGGACATCGACATCATAAACACCATAATTGTCAATTAACATTTTCTCAATGAACTCGGTCGCTTCATGACTTTCGAAAACACTTAAATCAGGAGACATTTCAACCACTACATCAAGGAAAATATTACTTCCATAAGAACGACCTCGGACAAGCTTAACCCCTTTTACCTTTGGAACTAAGCAAATTGCTTCGCGATATTCTTCGACAAGATTTTCATCAAAACCATCAGAGAGACTAAAAACAGATTCATGGAAAATATCATAAGCAGTCTTTAAAATGAAACCACAAATAACTACAGCCATCGCAGTATCAAGCCACTCCCAGCCTACACTACTTGCTAAAATAGCAACCACAGTTCCAATAGAAGTCACCGCATCAGAGAGATTGTCCTTACTTGCTGCTGACAGCGCTTGTGAGTTCGTTTTTTTAGCCAATGCCCGATTATAAAGATAAACGCCCAGCATGACAAAAGCTGAGAATAGACCAACAAGAGCTCCCAGTGGGTCTATGGCTTCTTCTTTACCAGAAAGAAGTGTCATAACTGTTTCTCTTAAAACCTCAAAACCAACGAAAAACATGATAAAACTAGAAATTAAGCTAGCGATTGACTCAATTTTCCAGTGACCATAAACATGATCACTATCTGCTGGAATTCGAGCAAGTCGAAGACCAATCAAAATTGCAATATTTCCCATAATATCAGTCACATTATTAAAACCATTAGCTTGAAGAGCACTAGAATGCACAATTGCTGCAAAAGCAATTTGTCCAATGGATAAAACAATATAAGCGATAATAGAAACCCAAACTCCTTTTTCAGCGAGTTTCAGATTGTTTGTACTTGAAGCTGCCATATGAATCCTCCCAAATTTACATCATTCCATTATAACAAAATTTTGAATGAAAGTTTGTATCTATTGCCAAAAAATGCTTTTATAACAAGGGCTCACAAAATATAAATAAAAAATAAGGGCTGACTAATTTATATAAAAATACCCACTTTCTACTATATTAATGTAGTAGAAATCAGTCAAAAATAAAATAATTATATAAAAAATTCAAGTACCTTGACTTACATAGTAATGTGAAGTATAATATACTTTGTTTAAAATGATAGAAAGGAAAAAGAATGGCAGAAATACCAAAGGAAATGTTACGCGCCCAAACCAATGTCATTTTGCTCAATGTCTTAAAACAAGGGGATAATTATGTTTATGGCATTATCAAGCAAGTCAAAGAAGCCTCAAATGGAGAAATGGAGCTTAATGAAGCCACGCTCTATACAATCTTTAAAAGACTTGAAAAGGATGGGATTATCAGTTCTTATTGGGGAGACGAAAGCCAAGGTGGCCGTCGTAAATACTACCGCTTGACAGAAATTGGTCATGAAAATATGCGACTTGCTTTTGAATCTTGGTCTAGAGTCGATGAAATTATTGAAAATTTAGAAGCAAATAAAAAAGATGAATCTAATAAATAATTTCCAATTAAAATTTAAGTTACAAAATAAGGGATGAAGGTAAAAAAATATTCGTCGCAAATTGTTGACTTAAACTTTGAAAAGCGTTACAATATTTTTGTTAGTTTATCTTTTTTGAAACTAACTATTGTAATATTTAACAGCATTAACAATTAATGCTTGTTTACTAAAAAAAATAATGTTATAATTATTTTCTCAAAAAATTTATTGAAATTATTTTGAAGTAAAATGAAATTGAAAATTCAATTTAATGTAAACTTATTTACATTATTTAACTCTAGAAAGGAATTTTATGATTTTCAAATCAATCATGAAGCATAAATGGGTTGCCTTATTCTCAATCGTTTCAACCTTTATTTATGCAGGAGTACAGCTTTACCAGCCCCAAATCATGAAACGAATTATGACCGTAATGTCATCAACAACTTATAGCCGTCATCAAATGGCTGACAAGGTTTCAGGATATGGAGTTGAGCTTTTGGTTGTTGCTGGGATAGGGATAATTTTTGCTATCTTTAGTACACTTTCAGCGGCACGTATTGCCCAAGAAATTGGAGCAGACGTTCGTGAAGCGACTTACAAAAAAATCAATACATTTTCTTATGAAAATGTTGAAAAGTTCAATGCCGGAAACCTTGTTGTTCGGATGACAAATGACGTCACACAAGTTCAAAACTTGATGATGATGGTTTTCCAAATTTTGATGCGGATTCCAGTCCTTTTGATTGGTGCGGTTGTTCTTTCTATCACGACTCTTCCAAGATTATGGTGGATTACAGTTCTTTTAATTGTTTTAATCGTATTAGTCACAGCCGTTTTAATGGGACGCATGGGCCCTCACTTTATGGCTTTCCAAAAATTGATGGACCGTATTAACGCCATTGCTAAACAAAACTTGCGTGGTTCACGTGTCGTTAAATCATTCGTTCAAGAAAAAAATCAAATCAAAGATTTTGATGAAACTTCTGATGAACTTTACGATCATAACTGGGCAGTAGGAAAACTCTTCTCAGCAATGATTCCACTCTTTACTGTGATTGCTCAAGGAGCAATTTGGCTTGCTATTTACTTTGTTTCAACTTTTGTAACAGAGTCAACAACAGTTGCCCAAGATAGTATTGGTGGGATTGCTACATTCATGACTTATATGGGAATGATTATGTTTGCCATTATCATGGGTGGTATGATTTCAATGTTTGCTTCACGTGGTATGGTATCAATTGGTCGTATTAATGAAGTGTTAAATACTGATCCAGCCATGAAATTTGATGAAAATGCTAAAGATGAAGTTCTTTCAGGTTCTGTCAAATTTGACCATGTGTCATTCTCTTATCCAAATGATGAAGAACCAACACTTAAAGATATTAGCTTTGAAGTAGAACCTGGTCAAATGGTTGGGATTGTCGGAGCGACTGGTGCTGGTAAATCTACATTGGCACAATTGATTCCAAGACTCTTTGACCCAACAGAAGGTACCGTTTCAGTTGGTGGAAAAGATCTTAAAACAGTTAGCCGTGGAACATTGAAGAAAAATATTTCTATTGTTCTTCAAAAAGCAATTCTCTTCTCAGGAACAATTGCTGGAAATATTAAACAGGGGAAAGCCGATGCAACTGATGAAGAAATGACTCGTGCTGCACGCATTGCCCAAGCCGCAGAATTTATTACAACTAAAGATGGTCAATATGATTCTGAAGTGGAAGAACGCGGAAATAACTTCTCAGGTGGTCAAAAGCAAAGACTTTCAATCACACGTGGAGTTGTTAAAAATCCAAATGTCTTAATTTTAGATGACTCAACATCAGCCCTTGATGCTAAATCTGAAAAACTTGTTCAAGAAGCTTTGAATAAAGACCTTAAAGACACAACCACAATTATTATTGCTCAAAAGATTTCATCAGTGGTTCATGCAGATAATATTTTGGTTCTTGACCAAGGAAAACTTGTTGGTCAAGGAACTCACCAAGAATTAGTTGCTGAGAATAAAATTTACCAAGAAATCTACGACACACAGAAAGCACAGGAGGACTAAGACATGGAAAATACCAAATCAACAAGAAAAATGTCTGACACCACACGTGCCATCCGATTTTTTTACCTCTATCTGAAAAGATATAAACTCCAATTTGCTGTAATTATGATTTTCATCATTTTAGCAACTTGGTTACAGGTTGTTTCTCCATCACTTTTGGGGGACGCCATCACTAATTTGACTAAATATGTGACTGACTTCTTTACACATCAACATGCTGGTCAATCCCAAGATGCACTACAACAAATTGCTCAACAATTAAGCCAACAAATGCACCAAACAGTAGATTGGCACAATGTTCCTGAAGTTGTGAAATCTTTGCCACAAGCAGCACAAGACCAAATCACTGCTAATCTTCCTAAAGGAACAACTTTAGAAACACTTAAAACAGTGGCAACTTCACATGCAGCCAGCACTTCTACATTCATGAAAGGAATGTGGCAATTGCTTGCAGTCTATGTAGCAACAGGTGTATCAATGTTGATTTATACCTTGCTCTTTAGCCGTATCGTTGCTCATTCAACAAATCATATGCGTAAAGGTTTGTTTGGTAAACTTGAACGTTTGACAATTTCATATTTTGACCGTCATCAAGATGGTGATATCCTTGCTCGTTTCACATCTGACTTGGATAACATTCAAAATACTTTAAACCAAGCACTCGTTTCTGTTATTTCAAATGCTGCGGTCTTTGTGGGTGTCATTATCCAGATTTTCAATAAAGATGTGACATTTGCTTGGTTGACAGTTGCTGCTTCTCCAGTTGCCATTTTATCTGCTGTGATTATCATTCGTCAATCGAAAAAAGCAACAGACAAACAACAAGAAGAAGTTTCACAACTTAATGCCTATATGGATGAAAAAATCTCTGGGCAAAAAGCAATTATCGTTGAAGGTTTGCAAGAAGATTCTATTAATGGATTCTTGGAACATAACGAAAATGTTAAAAAACGTACCTTTGCTGCTCAAGCATGGTCTGGTATGATTTTCCCATTGATGAATGGTTTCCAACTTTTATCAATTGCCATTGTTATCTTTGGTGGAACGGCCTATGTTCTTAACGATGATAGCATGTCAATTGCCACAGGTTTAGGGCTTTTGGTTGCCTTTGTTCAATACGTTCAAAGTTACTACAACCCAATCATGCAAATTTCATCAAACTTTGGTCAACTTCAACTTGCCATCACAGGGGCAACTCGTCTGAATGTCATGTTTGATGAACCAGAAGAAGTTCGTCCTGAAAATGGTAAGAAATTTGATACGATTAAAGACGGGATTCAAATCGAAAATCTTGATTTTGAATATCTTTCAGGAAAACCAGTCCTCAAAAAAGTTAATATTGATGTTAAAAAAGGACAAATGGTTGCCCTCGTTGGTCCAACTGGTTCAGGTAAAACAACAGTTATGAACTTGATGAACCGTTTCTACGATGTTAATGGTGGAGCAATTAAATTTGATGGAACTGATATTCGTGAATTTGATTTAGATAGCTTGCGTTCAAATGTCGGAATTGTTTTGCAAGAGTCTGTTCTCTTTGATGGAACGATTGCTGATAATATCAAGTTTGGTAAACCAAATGCTACTCAAGAAGAAATTGAAACAGTGGCTAAGACAACTCACATTCATGATTTCATTGATAGCTTACCTGACAAGTACGAAACACATGTTTCAGATGATGAATCAGTCTTCTCAGTTGGTCAAAAACAACAAATTTCTATCGCACGTACCATTTTGACAAATCCAGAACTTTTGATTTTGGATGAAGCAACTTCAAATGTGGATACAGTAACTGAACAACAAATTCAATGGGCGATGGAAGCTGCTATTGCTGGTCGTACTTCATTCGTTATTGCTCACCGTTTGAAAACAATTCTTAATGCAGATAAGATTGTTGTTCTTAAAGATGGTGAAGTTATCGAAGAAGGAAATCACCATGAACTCGTTGCTCAAGGTGGCTTCTACTCTGAACTTTATCATAATCAATTTGTTTTTGAATAAGAGATTATTCAGTTAAGCAATGGAAAATAAAATCACAGTTAAAATTTTAGCTGTGATTTTTTATTTAGATAAAAAAGTCTATGAAAAACTACTATAAAATGTTAAAATAGAGAGCGGTTCTTAAAAATATAATTTTTTTAAGACAATAAAAATGTGAAAAGTGATTTTGAAATAATATGAAAAAAATAGTAATTAATGGTGGGAAGCGTATTTCAGGAACCATCCCAATTTCTGGCGCAAAAAATTCAGTAGTCGCTTTGATTCCAGCAACTATCTTAGCTAACGATGTTGTAACGCTTGAAGGAGTTCCAGATATTTCTGATGTCGCAAGTTTAGTCGAAATCATGGAAATCATGGGAGCAAAAATTGAACGAAATCTTGAAGAAGGACGACTTGTGATTGATACACGCAGTGTTGTTTCTCGTCCTCTTCCTTATGGAAAAATCAACTCTTTACGTGCTTCTTATTATTTCAATGGGGCACTTTTGGGACGTTTTGGTCAGGCAACAGTAGGCTTGCCTGGTGGCTGTGATTTAGGCCCTCGTCCAACGGATTTGCATGATAAAGCCTTTAAAGCTCTAGGGGCTAGGAAGATTCAAGAAGAAGAAGCTGAGCACTTAGAAGTGATTGGTGATTCATTAGTTGGAACAACCATTTATATGGATGTTGTTTCTGTTGGGGCAACTATTAATACTATGCTTGCTGCTAGTCGTGCAAAAGGTTTAACTATCATTGAAAATGCTGCCCGTGAACCTGAGATTATTGATGTGACGACACTTCTAAATAATATGGGCGCGCAAGTTCGAGGAGCTGGAACTGACATTATCCGCATTACTGGAGTGGATGAAATGCACGGTGCTCAACATACGGTGATTCCTGACCGTATCGAAGCGGGAACTTATCTTGCCTTAGCAGCTGCTATGGGAGATGGTGTCATCATTGAAAATGTTATTTATGAACACTTGGAATCTTTCATTGCTAAACTTGAAGAAATGGGTGTAGGTTTGACCATTCGTGAAGATAGTATTGAAGTTCATAAATCAGAAAATCTAAAATCAGTCAATATTACTTCTGTTCCTTACCCAGGGTTTGCGACGGATTTGCAACAACCAATTACACCACTTTTATTGAAAGCAAAAGGTCGTGGTTCAATTGTTGATACGATTTATCAAAAACGTGTCAATCATGTCCCTGAATTAGCTCGTATGGGTGCTAATATTTCTGTTTTAGATGATCGAATTATTTATGACGCTCCTAATGAATTAACTGGTAGTTGTGTTCAAGCAACTGACTTACGTGCTGGTGCGGCTTTGGTTACTGCTGGAATTATTGCCAGTGGAACTACAAAAATCTCTAATATTGAGTTTATCCTACGGGGTTATGACCACATTATTGAAAAATTGACTGCTGTTGGTGTAGATATTCAATTGATTGAAGAGTGACAAAAGTGATTTATTTTCGTATAGACTAATGAGAAAGGAAATAAGATGGCTGATAAATTAAAATTTGAAATCATTGAAGAATTGATTGTTCTCTCTGAAAATGCAAAAGGTTGGCGTAAAGAATTAAATCGTGTTTCTTGGAATGATGCCGAACCTAAATATGACATTCGTACTTGGTCACCTGACCATGAAAAAATGGGTAAAGGAATTACTTTATCTGAAGAAGAATTTGGTGTTCTCTTAAAAGAATTAGGAAATAAATAAAAGCCCTGAGATTTCAGGGCTTTTTTTAATGGGTAAATGTTATCACAATAAGGATAAGATAAATAATCAAAGTAATAAAGAAGGTCAAGCGCCACCAGAGTTTTAAAAAGCGACGATAGGTAAATTGTTTATAATAAAGCAAATCAAGCAACAACAAAACAAGCGCTAAGCCAGAAATGATTAGCAGGTAGTATGGAATGATGCTGATACTTGTAACATTTTTAGAAAAAATTTGCATCCCTAAGATGAGAAATATTGTAAAAACATCTGGAATTTTTAGTTTGCGATTGGTTAAGTGACGAAGTCTAAAAAACTTGAAAATGAAAACCAATGCAATAAAGACAATAAGGGGATAAAGCGCCATAAGTACTTTTATAAACATAGACTAATTGTATCGGTTTTGCCTTAGTTTGTAAAGTATTTATTTGTGTGAGAAAGTGCACGAATAAGTGCTAAGCCAAAGATAGTGACAAGGACAGCTTTAATAATTTCAACAATGACAAATGGTGTGAATCCAAGCTTTAAGGCCAATGACCAGTCGACATTGGTAAAAAATTTGAGCCACAATGTTCCGATAACTAACATAAGCAGGTGTCCTACAATATTTATGATAAAAGCAGGGATGGTCTTATAATTAATTTGATGAAGGCCAAAAGAAATAAGAGTTCCCATTATTAAAAAGGCAATTAGAAAACCACCTGTTGGGCCAAAAAGAACCGCAATTCCTGATGTCCCACCAGTGAATACGGGAATTCCAATAAATCCTAGCAGGAGATAGAGTAAGATAGCAAAAAAAGTTTCACGCGCTTTTAGTACTGTGGCAACAAGTCCTACGGCAAGTGTTTGTAAGGTGACGGGCACAATACCAATTGGGATAGACAGAGGAGAGAGAACCGCAATAATTGCTGCACCAAGAGCAATTAGGGTTAAAGAATATAATTTTGTATTTTGCATTAAGAATCCTTTGTTTTATGTATAAAATAAAATATACTAAAAAAGAAGAATTTTTGCAAACTCTTGCTTTAATAAACAAAAAATTACTGACAGAAATTCTGTCAGTAATTTTATTCTCTAATTTCGACAAATTGAGCATGAACAAAGTCAGCAAGGACTTTAGGAGCGATTTTTATGCTACGCCCAACTTCGCCAGCTGAACAAACGATAAAGTCGTGCTCTAAGGCAATAGAATCAATGAAAATCGGGAATTTTTTATTTTGCCAAATCCCCACAGGATTATTTGCACCGTGAATATAACCTGTTGTTTTTTGCAAGTCTTTTTGAGGAATCATGCTTACTTTTTTATTGCCCGAAACTTTGGCCAATTTTTTTTCTGATAAATGCTCTGTCAGTGGAAGAATGCCAATGACAGGGCCAGTTTTATCGCCGATTAGTGCTAGTGTTTTATAAATATCACTGCGACTGATATCCTCAGGGAGGCTATTACTTTCTAAAGCGTTAATAGCAAGTCCAGTATGCTCAATTTTTGCCTTATCAAGAATTTGTTCTACAAGTGTTTTCTTTAATTTTTGCTTTTTAGACATAGCTTTATTATAGAAGAATTTGTGCTGACTGACAAGATAAAATAATTTTACTGACAGATTTATTTTTTTTGTAAAAGTTACTGACAGATTTTATTAGTAATTGCTATAAATGAAAAGTTTAGGGAATTTTTTGACGAAAATGATCAAAATGACAAATGCAGCAATAGCAGTCAAAATTGCACTGATTCCATTGACGGCAAGAGAATAAGCAACGGCTCCCCAGCCTTTCCAAGCGTATTGGCTCCAGAAGATGATTCCGGCAATAAAATGGAAGAAGTATTTAAGAAGAACAGCAACAAAAGTTCCCAAAAGAACTGGTGCAAGTTTTAGAGGGGCTGTTTTTTGGCGGAAAAGTCCAGCAATTCCAAGTGAAACAGGGGCGATGAGATATTCAAGAAAAGCTTGAGACAAGGTTAAAATATAAGCGTGTCCAGTAATCATTGACAGAATTCCCCAGATTAATCCACCGACAAGTCCAGCTGTTAGGCCGCGACGAAAACTGAGAATAAGAATTGGGATACAGGCGATTTCAACAATAATCCAGCCATAAACAGTATTTGGAATAAGGCTGATGATGAAGGCGAGTGCCGCCATGAAGGCAATTTCCGTTAACAAACGGACATTGAACTTAGAATTAGACATAAAAAAACTCCTTTTTGATGCGCACAAAAGGAGGGTTAGAAATTAGACATTTGTCTTAACACATTCCTACGCTGGCATTACCCAGATCAGGTCAGATGGTATTTCTCGCTACTGACAGTTTTGTCAATAGACCCATTGTGCAAATATTTATTTTTACTCATTAAGTTTAGCATATTTTAAGTTGAAAAGCATTTTTTTAAGATTGTTAATCTATTTTATAAATTAAACTTAAAAAATATTTAAGGCAACATAAAAAATCAATAATTCAAAAAAAACGAAAGTCTGTTAGAATAAGTCTATACACAAATTCGGACAAAATAAAAGCGGTCGAGTAAGTAATTGTGAAGGTCAGCACAGAGAGCTTGTAGCGGTGAGAGCAAGCCTGAGTGAAGCAATGAAAATGGCTTGATAAGCGTAGCAAGAGTGAGGTTTAACTAAGCTCTTGACGGAATGGTTCTCGTTATTGAACTTGAAAGTTGCCTTTGGAATCTGAAAATTTTCAGTGAACTAAAAAGTGCTTAAATCAAGAATGGTACCACGATATAGCTCGTTTCTTTATATGAAATGAGCTATTTTTATTTAGCATGAGCGCTTTATCTTGAAGAATTTGTTTAGTATTAGAAAAATTAACAGGTGCACGGTTAATTTTTCTAATAGATGTAAAAAGTTTATCAAAAGGGGAATAATTGATTTTAAAAAATAAATCAATTAGAAAAAAGGGAGAAGAAATGAATCCAAGAAACAGAAATATTTTAATTGTCGTTATTGTTGTTGTAATTGTTGCTATCGCTGCATTTTTCGGTTTTAATCATAAATCTGGTGGAAGTAAAACGGCAAATAAAACTGTGAATATTGGAATAATGACAGGAACAAAAGAAGATGATGCCATTTGGTCAACTGTTTCTAAAACAGCTAAAGATAAATATGGAATTACTTTAAAATTCACTCATTTTACAGATTATACACAACCAAATACAGCTTTGAAAAACGGCGATATTGATTTGAATGCCTTCCAACATTATGCTTTCTTGAATGCTTGGAATAAAGCTAATGACGGTGATTTGAAAGCAATTGGTAATACAACAATTTCACCAATTCGTCTTTATTCTAAAAAAATTACTTCATTGAGCCAAATTAAATCAGGAGATACAATTGCAGTACCTAATGACGCTTCAAATGAAAGTCGCGCACTTTATGTCTTGAAGAATGCTGGTTTGATTGGCCTTTCTGTATCAGGTGATACACTTGCGACAGTCAAAGATATTAATTCAAATCCAAAAAATTTGGTCATTAAAGAATTAGATGCGGCACAAACACCGCGTGCGCTTGATTCAATTACAGCGGCAGTAATTAATGACGATTTTGCAACAACAGCAAAATTAACGGTTGAAGAGTCTATTTATACTGAACCTGTAAACAAAGATAGCGAGCAGTGGATTAATATCATCGTTGCAAATAAAAAAGATGCTAATAACAAAATTTATAAAGAAGTTGTGAAAGCCTACCAAACTGAAGCAACGAAAAAAGCAATTGAGAAAGCTTATCCTGATAAGAGAAAAATTGCTGCTTGGGGATTGAAACTCGACTAAGTAATTTCGTTAAAAAGTAACGGTTAGGTGAAAACTTTGGAAATTTCTACTTTAGAAATTTCTGCCTTAGGGCTAATAAATTTTACTGACAGAAGACTCAAACTGATTACGAACGGTTTGGTCAGTAGAAATTGGAGAAGATTATGAATCCTAGAAATCGTAATATAATTATTGGAATAATTGTTGTTATTATTGTAGCTATTGCTGCATTTATCGGCTTTGGTCAAAAATCTCAAGCAAATAAAACGGTAAATAAAACAGTGAAAATTGGGATAATGACAGGAACAAAAGAAGATGACAGCATTTGGCAAACGGTATCTAAAACTGCTAAAGATAAATATGGAATTACTTTGAAATTCACACACTTTACGGATTATACTCAGCCAAATACAGCATTGAAAAATGGCGATATTGACTTAAATGCCTTTCAACATTATGCTTTTTTAAAAGCATGGAATAAAGCAAATAATGGCAATTTAGTGGCGATTGGGGATACAGTGATTTCGCCAATCAGCGTTTACTCAAAACAACTCAAAAATATTTCAGATATCAAAGAGGGTGGAACCATTGCGGTACCAAATGATGCTTCTAACGAAAGTCGTGCCCTTTATGTCTTGAAGTCTGCGGGCTTGATTAAATTGGATGTTTCTGGTCAAACACTGGCGACTGTCAAAGATATCACATCAAATCCAAAAAATTTGGTCATTAAAGAACTTGATGCTTCACAAACTGCGCGTGCTTTAGATTCAGTCGATGCAGCAGTTATCAATAATAATTATGCCGTTACTGCTGGTTTAAAGAAATCTGATGCCATTTTTACAGAACCAGTTAATAAAGATAGCCAACAATGGATTAATATTATTGTTGCTAATAAAAAAGACGAAAACAACACTGTTTATAAAGATGTTGTCAAAGCTTATGAAACAGAAGCAACCAAAAAAACTATTGCTAAGGCTTATCCGGACAAGAGTACAATTCCTGCTTGGGGCTTGAAATTAAAATAATTGTTTTTAATACTCAAATAAGTCTCTCTTCATTGAGAGGCTTATCGTTCAAAGAAGGTCTGAACACTTGTGAAATAGAATATTTTATAAGTATTCAGTAGAATTTGGGGAAAAATTTGAATCCGAAAAATAGAAATATTATTGTTGCACTTGCAGTGATTATCGTTGTTGCTTTGGTTGCTTTCTTTAGTTTAAATCATCAAGCAAGTAAAAAATCAACCGCTCAAAAAACAGTTAAAGTTGGAATCATGAGTGGGGACAAGCAAGACCAAGAGGTTTGGAAATCAGTAGCTAAAACCGCCAAAGAAAAATATGATTTAAAGCTAAAATTTGTTTATTTTTCTGATTATAATCAACCTAATGAAGCACTTCTTTCGGGAGATATTGATGTCAATGCCTTTCAATCTTATAATTATGTGAAAACTTGGAATAAAGCACATAAGAGTGATATTGTGGCAGTAGGAAATACTTATATTACACCAATGCACATTTATTCAAAAGAAGTCAGCAAATTGTCAGATTTAAAAGAAGGGTCAACCGTTGCAATACCAAATGATGCTTCAAATGAAAGTCGGGCATTGTTCGTGCTCCAAAGTGCAGGTTTGATTAAATTGACAACAAGTGATTCTAGCAAATTAGTTGGTTTGCCAGATATCACAGAAAATCCGTATCAATTGAAATTCAAAGAAGTGGATGCAAGCCAAACACCGCGTGCGCTTGATTCTGTTGCTTTGTCAGTGGTTAACTATAATTATGCAACCGCAGCCAGCTTACCAAATTCTGAGTCTGTCTATATGGAACCTCTCAACAAAACTTCTGCTCAGTATATTAACTTTATTGCTGCGACAAGTAAAGAAAAAAATAATAAAGTTTACAAAGAAGTTGCCAAGGCTTATGCTTCAAAAGCGACAGAAAAAGCAATCAAAGAACAATATCCAGATGGCGGAGAATTGCCAGCTTGGAACTTGAAACTTTGAAAATGAAAGGATTTATTTATGAATCCAAGAAATCGAAAAATTCTTTTTGGAAGTTTGCTTTTGCTGGTTATTATCGTGGGTCTAATCACTTTTACTTTAAGACAGGGAAAAAGTAAATCTACTTCTGTCAGTAAAATCGTAAAAATAGGTTTGATGCCTGGTGGGAAACAAGAAGATGCCATTTGGAAACAAGTTCAAAAAAATGCAAAAGACCAATTTGGGATTACTTTAAAATTTGTAAATTTTACTGACGGAGATTAGCCCAATAAAGCTTTGGCTAACCATGAAGTGGACCTCAATGCCTTTCAACATTACGCTTACTTGAAATCATGGAATAAAGCTAATAATGGAAATATCGTATCAATTGGTGATACAATTATTACGCCGATTCATTTGTATTCGACAAAGTATAAAAATGTGACGGAAATTCCTGATAAAAGTAAGATTGCTATCCCAAATGATGTTACCAATGAAAGACGCGCCCTTTATGTTTTAAAAAATGCAGGACTCATTAAACTTGATACTTCTAGAGGAGCATTAGCAACGGTTAAAGATATCAGAGATAATCCTAAAGGCTTAATTATCAAAGAAATTGATGCAAGTCAAACCCCACGTGCGCTTGATTCTGTTGCTGCAGCAGTCATTAATTATAATTTTGCTATTTCAGCAAAAATTTCGGAGAAAGAATCAATTTATCAAGAACCTTTAAATGAAGATTCAGCTCAATGGATTAATTTTATTGCGGCAAATCAGTCTGATAAAAATAATAAAGTTTATAAAGAAGTGGTCAAGGCTTATGAGCAAAAAAATATCGCTGATACCATTAAAAAAGAATATCCAGATGGTGGAGAACTCCCCGCTTGGAATTTAAAATTGTAACTAAGAAAACTCGTCAGAGACGAGATTTTCTGTCAGTACTGACAAAAGAGAAAATAACTTTGTCAGTACTGACAGAGAATGAAAAAAGATAAAGGAAAACAATATGACAGCAATTATTGAATTAAATAATCTTTCTGTACAATTTCATCAGAAAGGACGATTAGTCACAGCAGTAAAAGATGCTACTTTACACATTGAAAAAGGGGATATTTATGGAGTAATTGGTTATTCTGGGGCTGGTAAATCAACTTTGGTCAGAACCATTAATCTCCTTCAAAAACCGACCAAAGGTCAAATTGTGATTAATGGTGAGAAGATTTTTGATAGTGAAAATCCTGTAAAATTTACTGGCGCGAAATTACGTGAGTTTCGTCAAAAGATTGGGATGATTTTTCAACATTTTAATCTTTTAAGTGAAAAAACAGTTTTCAATAACGTGGCTTTTGCTTTACAACATAGCCAAATCGAAGATAAAAACGGGAAAAAACGTTATCTTACAAAAAAGGAAAAAACGGATAAAGTGACCGAATTATTAAAATTGGTTGATTTAGAAGAGCTTTCTGATAAGTATCCAGCTCAGCTTTCTGGGGGACAAAAACAAAGAGTTGCTATTGCGCGTGCGCTTGCTAATGACCCTGAGATTTTGATTTCAGATGAAGGAACATCAGCACTTGATCCAAAAACAACCAATCAAATCTTAGATTTACTTAAATCTCTTCATGAAAAATTAGGAATCACAGTTGTTTTAATTACACATGAGATGCAAGTGGTTAAGGAAATTGCTAATAAAGTAGCTGTTATGCAAAATGGTGAAATCATTGAACAAAATTCATTAATTGATATTTTTGCACAACCTAAAGAAGCTTTGACGAAACAATTTATTGAAACAACAAGTTCGGTCAATCGTTTTATTGCCAGTCTTTCTAGAACAGAACTTCTGGCACAATTAGCAGATGACGAAGAATTAATTCACTTAGATTATTCAGGTTCAGAGCTTGAAGACCCTGTGGTTTCTGATATTACGAAAAAATTTGATGTAACAACTAACATTTTCTATGGTAATGTTGAGTTACTTCAAGGACAACCTTTTGGTTCATTAGTTTTGACCTTAAAAGGTTCAAGTGAACATCGGGCTGCCGCAAAGGCATATTTCGTTGAAAGACATTTAAAATTTGAAGTTTTAGGTAAAATTGAAAGGACGGTAGACTAATGGCAGAATGGTTTGCACATACATTTCCTAATGTGGTTTATTTAGGATGGACAGGTGAGACGGGTTGGTGGACAGCAATTGTTCAAACGCTTTATATGACATTTATTTCAGCACTTATTGGTGGTTTATTGGGATTGATATTTGGAATTGGTGTTGTGGTGACTGCTGAAGATGGGATTACACCTAATCGACCATTATTTTGGATTTTAGATAAAATTGTTTCTATCGGACGGGCTTTTCCCTTTATTATCTTATTAGCAGCAATTGCTCCCTTGACTAAAATTTTGGTGGGGACGCAGATTGGTGTTACTGCGGCTTTAGTTCCATTGGCTCTAGGAGTGGCTCCTTTTTATGCCAGACAAGTTCAAGCTTCGCTTGAGTCTGTTGACCATGGAAAAGTTGAAGCAGCTCAAACGGTGGGAGCTGATTTTCTCGATATTGTTTTCACGGTCTATCTTCGTGAAGAATTAGCTAGTTTAATTCGTGTTTCAACCGTTACTTTAATTTCCTTGATTGGTTTGACTGCAATGGCTGGTGCGATTGGAGCTGGTGGACTAGGAAATACGGCCATTTCTTATGGATATAATCGCTTTGCCAATGATGTGACTTGGTTTGCAACCATTTTAATCTTGATTTTTGTTTTATTGGTTCAGCTTGTTGGTGATTTCTTAGCTAGACGGGTTTCACATCGATAATTTATCAAATAATTTTAGATAAAAATATTTTATAAAAAGGAGAAACAATGAAAAATAACTCTGTAAAAATTGTTGTTGCTACTGGGATTGGAGCTGCTTTGTTTGTGATTATTGGTTGGCTAATTAATATTCCTACACCAATTCCAAATACTAGTATTCAATTGCAATATGCGGTCCTTGCCCTATTTTCAGCCTTATTTGGCCCTTTAGCTGGTTTCTTGATCGGATTTATTGGTCATGCCCTTAAAGATTCATTTCTCTATGGTGCGCCTTGGTGGACTTGGGTTTTAGGCTCAGGTTTAATGGGCTTATTTCTAGCTTTTGGAGTCAAAAGAGAAACTTTGACTCAAGGAATTTTTGGAAATAAAGAAATCATTCGTTTTAATATTGTTCAATTTTTAGCCAATGTCGTAGTTTGGGGAATTATTGCCCCAATTGGGGATGTTTTAGTTTATAGTGAACCGGCAAATAAGGTCTTCACACAAGGAATTGTTGCTGGTTTAGTAAATGCATTGACTATTGCCGTAGCAGGAGCTTTACTACTCAAACTCTATGCTGCTACCAGAACCAAATCTGGCTCACTCGATAAAGAATAAAAAGCTCCAGATATGCTAAAATAAAAGCAGCAAATATTTGCTGCTTTTACGCTTGTATCGGTTTAATAAAGCACAAAAAATAAAGTATCTCTAAAAAGAAGGATAAAAATGGAAGCCTTAATTTCGTTCAAAGATTTTACATTTAAATATGATTTACAAAAAAATCCAACTTTAAAAAAGATTAATTTGGAAATATTTCCTGGGGAAAAAGTACTGATTGTCGGTCCTTCTGGTTCAGGTAAATCAACGATTGGTTCTTGTCTTAATGGGATTTTGCCTCATTTACATAAAGGAGAAGCAAGTGGGGAACTCTCAATTGCTGGTTTGCCCTTTGGGACTTCAATTGCTGAATTATCTGAAAAGGTGTCGACGATTTTGCAAGATACTGATGGCCAGTTTATTGGTTTGAGCGTTGCTGAGGATATTGCTTTTGCTTTGGAAAATGATGGTCTGATTCATGATGAACTGGTCAGTAAAGTGGCCTATTGGTCAGACAAAACAGAAACAAATAAACTCTTGAATCATCGCCCCCAAGATTTGTCGGGAGGACAAAAGCAGCGGGTTTCTTTAGCTGGTGTTTTGATTGATGAATCGCCAATTTTGCTTTTTGATGAACCTTTAGCTAATTTGGACCCGCAAACTTGCTTAGAAACAATGGCTTTGATTAAGGATATTCATGAAAATAATGAAGTCACTACGATTATCATCGAACACAGAATCGAAGAAGTTTTACCGCTTGGTATTGATAAAATTGTCGTGGTCAACGACGGCGAAATTGTTGCAATTGGAAGTCCTGCTGAATTATTAAAAACAGAAATTTTTAATGAAAATTCATTACGCGAGCCCCTCTATCTCTCAGCATTAAAAGCTGCAAATGCTACAAAATTACTGACAGATTTTTCTGACCTAAAAAGTTTGGAAGTCCTGTCAGCAAAAAAATTACTGACAGATTTTTTAGACACCTATAAATTTACTGACAAGGCTGTCAGCAAAAATAATATTCTGTCAGTAAAAAATTTATCAGTAAATTTTGCTCAACATGAAGTTCTAAAAGGTATTAATATAGAAGTTCAAGAAGGAGAAAAAATTTCAATTGTCGGGAAAAATGGAGTTGGTAAGTCAACCTTTGCCAATGCACTCTGTCATTTTGTTGAAGCGAGTGGCGAAATTTTATACCGAGGGCAATCGATTATTGCTGATTCTATTTCTGAACGTGCGAAAAAAATTGGCTATATTATGCAAAATCCAAATCTGATGATTTCGCAAAATATTGTCAGTGATGAGGTGGCAGCTGGTTTACGACTCCGTCATGTTGATGAAAAAATGATTCAAGATAAAGTTGAAGAAATTTTGAAAGTTTGTGGGCTTTATCCTTTTAGAAATTGGCCAATTTCTTCTTTGAGTTATGGTCAGAAAAAAAGAGAAACGATTGCTAGTATTTTAATACTAGAACCTGAAATTTTAGTCCTTGACGAGCCAACAGCTGCTCAGGATTTACAATCTTATCGGGAAATCATGGATTTTCTTGACGAACTTAACCGCCGTCTTCATTTAACAATGATTATGATTACGCACGATATGTATTTAATTACAGAATATAGTGACCGGACCCTTGTTTTTGCTGACGGGGAAATTATTGCTGACAGCAGTCCTTATCAAATTTTAGAAAATGAAGATTTTGTAAAAATGGGCAATTTAAGTCAACCAAGCCTTTATCAACTTGCCAGACAAACAGATACCAATCCCGTTTTACTGACAAAAGCTTTCATCAATTTTCAGAATCAGGAGAGATTAAAGCATGAATAATCAACTTAGTGTTCTAGGCTATCAAGCTGGAAATTCTTTTATTTACCAACTGAATGCAACAGCAAAACTCCTTTTCTTTCTATTAATTTCTATCAGCAGTATGGTGACTTATGACACGAGATATTTGGCTTTTGTTGCTTTATTTTCGGTAATTTTATTTTATTTTTCTAAAATTCCTTTTTCATCAGTAAAAAGGGTTGCCCAATTTGCAGCAATTTTTGCGATTTTAAATCTGCTTTTTGTATTTATTTTTGACCCTGGATATGGCGCGCGACTTTATGATTCAAAAACAATCCTTTGGGGACCTCTTACTTTAGAAGAACTTTTTTACCTTTTTAATCTCGTCTTGAAATATTTTTCAACCATTCCGCTCGCTTTACTCTTTATCTTAACTACTAATCCGAGCCAATTTGCCAGTAGTTTAAATAAAATTGGTCTGCCTTATCGTTCCTCATATTCGGTTTCCTTAGTGCTGCGCTATATTCCTGATATGCAAGAAAAATTTTTAGCAATCCGTAATGCTGAACAGGCCAGAGGAATGGATTTATCAAAAAAAGTAGGACTTTTTTCGCGAATAAAATTAAATGTTCAATTGTTACTCCCTTTAATTTTTTCCAGTTTAGAACAAATTGATACTATTTCCACAGCTATGGAGCTTAGACGATTTGGTAAAAAGAAGAAAAGAAGTTGGTATTCTTATCAACCTTTGAATGTTAAAGATTACTTGGTTATCTTGCTTGCGCTTTTAGGAGTGGTGATTGTTATTCTTCTCTTCTTTGTAAATCAGGGCCGATTTTTTAATCCATTTCATTAAGAAAAAAGCAGGTTTTCTGCTTTTTTCTTATCTTGCAAAAATGGGTGGAAAATGGCATAATAGGACTTGTAAAAAACTTTTGACAAGCCAATTGTTTGCAAAAGATAATAAAATTTGAATTAAATCTTAAAAAAGAACTTCCAAAAGAATTAGAAGGGAAAAACATGGAAAATAAAATACGTGAATTGCGCCGATTATCTCATCTTTCACAAGAGGATGTTGCACATATCGCTCACGTCTCGCGTCAGACGATTAATGCGATTGAAAATGACAAATACGATCCAGAGTTAACGCTTGCTTTCAAACTTGCGGAAACCCTAGGGACAACCGTTGATGAGCTTTTTAACTATCAACCAACCGTTGTGAAAAGGAAAGAAAACGATGTATTTTGGTGCGAAAAATATCAATGTGTCTTATGGAAAAGAGCAGGTATTGAAAAACGTAACGCTGTCGATTGAAAAAGGAAAAACGACAGCTATTATTGGAGTCAATGGTTCTGGGAAATCAACGATTTTAAAGGCACTTGGACGTTTAATTAAATCGGATGGACAGGTTATCTTTGATAATCAACCTTTAAGTCAACATTCTAATCGTGAAATTGCTAGAATTTTAGCTCTCTTGCCTCAATCAATTACTGCCCCAGCTGATATTACAGTCTATGAACTTGTCAGTTTAGGACGTTTCCCACATCAAAAATTAATGCAACAACGTCTCTCAAAAGAAGATATTTTGTTCATAGAAGAATTGATGAGAGAAACAAAGATTTGGGACATTCGAGAAAGTAAGATATCAGAACTTTCTGGTGGACAAAAACAAAGAGTTTTTATCACGATGATTTTAGCTCAAGATAGTGAGATTATTTTATTAGATGAACCAACGACTTATCTAGATTTAGCTCATCAGTTAGATATTTTATGTTTATTAAAAGATTTGGCGACAAAGAGAAATAAAACCATTGTTTACGTCATTCACGATTTAAACCATGCCGCTCGTTTTGCTGACAATCTAGTCCTTGTAAAAGACGGAGAAGTGGTTGAAGAAGGAACTGTTGATGAGTTATTTACTCAAAAAACGTTGAAAGAATGCTTTGGATTAGATGTCACTTTAGGATGTGATACCTTTACCAAAAAATTAATGATTACTGGGGTGAAAGATGCCTAAAAAACATTTTCTGACAATCTTTTTTGCCCTAGTTTTTTCTTTACTTTTTTTATCAGTAATATACCTGATGCTTGGGAATAAAAATGTTCCTCTGACAGAAATTTTAGTAAATAAAATGGTCTTACAATTAAGATTTCCAAGATTAATAAGTCTATATCTCACAGGATTTCTCTTATCCGTCAGTGGATTTATTGTTCAAATTATGACTAGAAACCCAATTGCCGAAATGGCAACTTTAGGGATTTCTGGCGGTTCGAGCTTGGCTTTATCACTCATTTTAACTTTGGGTTGGTCAACAAATGATGGGATTTCAGTTCTAGTTTCATCACTAGGAGCATTTATTGCTTTAGCAGTCGTCATGCTTTTGACTGCGAGAACGCATTTTCAGCCATTAAAAGTTGTACTAGTTGGAACATCAGTTGGACTTTTTGCAACTAGTTTGGCCAGCTCCTTGACTTTTGCCAGCCACGATACACAGGCCTATTTTCGCTGGATTGTGGGTTCTTTTTCAGGGATAACTAATACTAAAGTTCTTTTGATGGCAGTAGTAAGTCTTATTTTTCTTATCCTCTTGCTTTTATTTTCAAAACAAATTTATTTATTGAATTTTGGTGATGAGCTTGCTCAATCTTTTGGGATTTCTGTCAATTTTGTTCGTTTAGTCATTATGTTTTTAGTTGCGCTGGCTTCTGGTGTAACTGTTGCCTCAGTTGGGGTGGTCAGCTTTGTCGGTTTGATTGCTCCACATATTGCCAAGAAGCTTGTCAGAGCTAATTTTTGGCAAAATGTAATTCTGTCAGTACTGACAGGAATGTTATTGCTTGTTTTAGCTGATTTGATATCCAGAAATTTATTTAAACCTTACGAATTTCCAGCAGGAAGTCTAACCATGCTTTTAGGCGCTCCCTTCTTTCTTTGGGTTATTACAAAGGAGGCAAAATAAAATGAAAAGAAAATTCACTTTACTTTTTGTCCTGCTTTTGGTTTTGATAGTGGTTGATTTGACGCAATTTTCAACAAATCCTCAAATTCTATCAATCCTAATTCCTAATTTTCGTCTTCCTCGTTTAATAACAATCCTGTCAGCTGGAATTGCTCTTTCCTTATCAGGCTTTATTATCCAAAATATTACAGAAAATCCTTTAGCTGATAGCGGAACAATTGGGATAACCTCTGGTGCTTCGGCAGGAAGTGTTGCTTTTTTACTGATTGCTGACCATTTTAAGCTGACAGGGCTTTGGAATTTTTCCTATCCTATTTTTGCTTTAATAGGTGCCCTTCTTTCATTTGTCTTAATTTACTTTTTTGCCTTAAGAAAGCAAGTTTCTTCTGTCAGAGTTTTACTGACAGGAATTGCAATTACCGCTTTTTTCCAAGCATTAATCACAATTGGTCAGCTTTCAGTCAATGCCTTTGACTTTCAGAAAGTTGCAGTTTGGCTGTCAGGAGATATCTGGCAAACGGGAAGCACTTATTTGTTCATTTGTGTTCTCTTATTAGTAATTGGCTTGATTATTTTGCCATTTTTCTTAAGAAAACTTGAAATCCTCTCACTTGGCGAAGAAATGGCAACTACTTTAGGATTAGAAGTTCAAAAAACGAAAATCTATCTTTACTTGTTAACGCTCCTTTTTGCAGCTGTAGGTGTTTTATTGGTTGGAGGATTAGCATTTGTTGGTTTAATTGCCCCTCATATTGCTCGTGAAATCGCTGGTTTTAAATCACGAAAAAGTTTAATTGCAACCGCACTTTCTGGTATGATTATTTTATCTTTTGCTGATATTATTTCACAAACAATCATTGCACCATCAAGTTTACCTTTAGGTTTTGTAGTTGCCTTTATTGGCGCTCCATACTATATTTATCTTATTCAAAAAGTTTAAGAAATTAATTTACTTTTAGTAAATTTCTTATAAAAAAATATCGGCTTATTTTTAAAAAATAGCCTAAAAATAGAGGAGAATCTTTTGAAAAAAGTACTCACAACCCTAATCGCTGCAGGAGCTTTACTTACTTTAGCTGCCTGTTCATCAAATTCATCATCAAAAAAAGCGACATCAAGCGATGATAAAGTGACCTTTCACGCTTTAAATGGGGACGTCAAAGTTCCTAAAAATCCTAAACGTATTGCTGTTCAAAATTATCCAGATGAAGTCGCTTCATTAGGTGCAAATGTTGTTGGAACAGATTCATGGGCCTTTCCAAATACCTTCTTATCAAAAGACCAAAAGAAGAATATGGTTGATTTAGGAGCACCAAAATTCAATATGGAAAAATTGATTGCTCAAAATCCTGATTTGATTATTACAGTTGATAAAGACCAGGTAGCAGACTATCAAAAAGTAGCCCCTACTGTTCTTGTCAATTATAAGGACCTCTCAGGAATGAATAAATCATTGGATCACTTTGCTAAACTCCTTAATCGCGAAGATGAAAAAGCAAGTTTCCTTAAAAGCTTTAAAAAAGAAGCCGATAAGCAAAAAGAAAAATTGGCAAAGGTTGATGTTAAACCAGCTAAAAACACAATTTCACTTCTTGAACTCCAAGGAGATAAGGTTTATGCCTTCGGTGACAATTTTGCTCGTGGCGGACAAGCTTTGACGACTGGTTTAGGCTTTAAAGAATCAAGCAAAATGGCCGAACTCTCAAAAGGCGTAGGTTATGCTGAAGTAAATACTGAAAGCTTAGGAGAATTCGATGCAGACTACATCTTTATTGACTTTGCAGATAAAGATAAAGAACAATATGCTGCATTAAAAAATAATCCAGCTTGGCAAAACCTCAAAGCAGTTAAAGAAGGACATGTGATTACAATGGACTACGACAAAGTTTACTTCTTTGGCGGACCAACAGCGGCTAAAGAAGAGCTGTCACTCTACACTGACGCTATCATTAAAGCTACAAAATAAAAAGAAAAAGTGTATAATCAACTTATACACTTTTTTTGTAAAAAATTAAGGACTTTATGACATGAATATTAAACAATTACGGTACGTCGTCGCCATTGCTAATAGTGGAACTTTTCGTGAGGCTTCAGAGCAACTCTTTGTTAGTCAACCCTCAATGTCGATTGCGGTTAAAGACTTGGAGCAAGAACTAGGTTTTCAAATCTTTGAGAGAACAAATACAGGTGCGACTTTAACTATTGAAGGCGAACGTTTTTATGAACAAGCACAGACTGTTTTACGTAATTTTGAAACTTTTGAATCAAAATATTCTAAGCCAAAAGAGTCTGATAAGACTTTCTCAGTTGCCAGTCAACACTATGATTTTCTAGCACCAGTTGCAGTGGAATTTGCAAAGAAAAATCCTGAAATCAAAAATTTTAGAATTTTTGAGTCAACCACTTATAATATTTTGCAAGAAGTGGCGCAAGGGCACAGTGAACTTGGAGTGGTTTATCTCAATAAACAAAATCGCTCAGGGATTTTAAGAATGCTCAATAAACTTGAATTAGATTACGAAGAAATTTTCTTATCGCAAACGCATATCTATATTCGCAAAGGCCATCCCTTAGCTCAACGTGAAACAATTTCAGATGATGATTTAAAACCGCTAGATCGTGTGCGATTTACACAAGAAAATGAACAGTTTCTTTACTATTCTGAAGATTTGGTTGAGACTTTTGAAAATACCTTGATTTATAACGTCACTGACCGTGCAAGTTTAAATGGAATTTTAGAACGGACAGATGCCTACGCAACAGGTCTTGGTTTTATTGATAAAGAGAGCGTCCATAATGTAACAGTTGTCCCTATGGAGGGAGACAATGGAAATAGTTTGATTTTAGTCAAGCATCGTGGACATTTATTATCAAATGCGGCGACTTCTTATAAACGTAGTCTTGAAGTTTACTTTGAAAACTATGAATTTTAAACAATAGCTAAAATAAATACTCTCTGAATAATTTTCAGAGAGTATTTTTATAACTTATTATAATTTACTTGCTTGGTCTTTTTGAGCCAAACGAATGAGGAACATTGCAAGTAGAATGATAATGATTCCCCCAAGTGGAGTAAAGACAACACTTGAGCCTTTAGAAATTTGTCCTCCAACAAATGAGCCTAAAGTAATTCCGACATTGAAAGCTGCAATGTTAAAAGCTGAAACTAGAGTAATATCTTTTGGAGTAAATTTCTCTGCCAATTGAACAACGTATAGTTGCAAACCAGGGACATTCATAAAGGCAAACAAGCCCAAAAGTAAAGTTGCAATCAATCCCAAAGGTTGCGAAGCTAAACTTGCACTGATAAAAAGAAAAAGTAAACTCAAAGCTAAAGCCGCAAACATTTTTTGAAGGGCAGGTAGGATATTTTTATTTGCTAGATGTCCACCTAGTGAATTACCAATGGCAACCATCACACCATAAGCAACCAGAATAATCACTACTGTACTTGCTGAAAATCTAAAAGTTCCTTCAAGGATTGGTGTAAGATAAGTATAAGCCGCGAAAGTTCCTCCATAACCAAAAGCGGTAATAAAAAGAGACATTAAAATTGATTTGTTAGTAAAAATTCTAGCAAGCCCACTTAAATTAATTTTTCCGGGAATTGGAAGCCCTTTTGGAACAAGAATACTAGTAGCAATCAGTCCAATTAAGCCAATAACAACAATGAAAACAAATGACATATGCCAGTTAGAGTGCTGAGCAATGAAAGTCCCTAAAGGAACACCAATGACAGTAGCAACGGTTAGTCCTGTAAACATGAGGGCGATTGCTGAGGCCCTTTTCTCAGGTCGAACAACATCAGCAGCAATGACTGTGGAAATTGACATGAAAATACCATGAGCAAGTGAGGCAAGAACCCGTCCTACTAAAAGTAAAAGGAAAGTTGGAGCGAAAGCTGACAGTAAATTACCAAGAATAAAGAGACCCATAATCGAAACCATCAAAGTTTTTCGATTCCAAGTTCCTGTAAGAATAGTTAATAAGGGAGCACCAACCGTTACCCCTAAAGCATAAAGAGAAACGGTTAAACCCGCTTGAGATAAACTAATATTAAAGGTGTTGACAATCATTGGCATTAAACCAACACTGATAAATTCGGTTGAGCCGATAGCAAAAGCATTAATTGCTAGAGCTAGAAGAGTGAGACTGGGAGATATTTTTTTCATTATGCTTCTTTCTTAAAAATTAAAATGTTCTGGATCTGGACCGACACGAAGTTCTTCATTGAGTGAATTGATAGCTTTCATATCTTCAGAGTCAAGTGAAAAATCAAAAATTTGACGATTAGCTATCATTCGTTCACTTTTATTAGATTTTACATTTACTAAAATATCTTGTTGAATATCCCAACGAAGAATAATTTGAGCCACAGATTTTCCATGTTTATCAGCAATTTTTTTGAGGACTTCATTGTCTAATAATTGACCTTGCATCAAAGGTGACCAAGCTTGAACCTTGATATCATGAAGTTCTAAGAAATTACGAAGTTCTTCTTGTGATAATTTTGGATGGAGTTCAATTTGATTTAAAACGGGAGTGATTTCAGCATAGCTAAGAAGTTCTTCTAAATGTGATTTTTGAAAGTTACTGACACCAATCGCTTTTATTTTGCCTGCTTTATATAAATCTTCCATTGCTTTCCAAGCTTCTTTGTAAGCATAATGTGTGCCTGGCCAGTGGATAAGATATAAATCTAGATAATCTAAATCCAATTTTTTCAAACTTTCTTCAAAGTTTTGAACTGTTTCTTCATAAGAATGATTATCTCCCCAAAGTTTTGAAGTGATGAAAAGATCGTCACGAGAAAGTCCTGTCAAGGCCAAACCTTCTTTAATTCCTTGACCAGTTCCTTCTTCATTTTCATAAATTTTAGCTGTATCAATTAAACGATATCCGTTAACAATTGCGTTTTTGACAACATCAGCGGTTTCGTCATTTGGAATTTGAAAAACTCCCAAACCAAGTTCCGGAATTTCAATCTGATTATTAAGTTTCATTTTTTGCTCCTCATATATTTTATTTTGGCAGAAAATTAGTATATAATAAATAAAACCTCTTGAACAGTACCTACTTTTTTGTGTCATACATACTAAAAAGTAATAATTGGATAAAATATGGGATTAGAAAGGAAATTAATTTTGAAAAAAATTTATAATATTGGTGTCGAAGCGACAATGGATGTTATTGGTGGAAAATGGAAACCAATTATTTTGTGTAATTTAAGACATAATCCAAGTCGTCCAGGAGAATTGAGACGTCAAATTCCAGGAATCAGTCAAAAAATGCTGACTCAGCAATTAAGAGAATTAGAAATTGATAATATTATCGTCCGTAAGGTTTATAATCAAGTTCCACCGAAGGTTGAATATTCTCTGAGCCCTTATGGTGAAACTTTAAATGGTTTATTAGATATTCTTTGCTCGTGGGGTGAAGGTCATGTCCAAACTTTAAAAAGTATGGGTGAAGAAGTTCAAATTTTAGAATAAGAGAACTTAGAAGAGGAGCCGCAAGATGTACCAACCAGCTTTCAATAAAATTCATCACATCGCTATCATTGCCGCAGATTATGAAAAATCTCGTCAGTTCTACGTTGATATTTTAGGATTTTCAATCATTCGAGAAAATCATCGTCCAGAAAAAGGAGATATCAAGCTTGATTTAAAGATGAATGAAGAAACAGAAATTGAATTATTTATCAAATCTGATGCCCCTAAACGCTTAACTTATCCAGAAGCAAAAGGCTATCGCCACTTAGCTATTAAAACGACAAATATTGAAGAAGATAGAAATTATTTAATAAGTCAAGGAGTCAAAGTGGAGGAAATTCGTCAGGACGAAATTACTGACAGAAAAATGCTTTTTTTCTATGATCCAGGTGACTTACCAATAGAACTACATGAGTAATTTTTAAAAAATGGAAATGAAGAAATCGTTTTTAGGTTAGCCAAAGCTTCTGTCAGTAAATAAAAGGGCTTACAGAAAATAAAAGCTAGAAAAAAAAGGAAAAATGTAGTAAAATTAACTTTGTAAATGAACGAACTAAATTTCGTTCAAGTAAAAATAAACGGAGAATACACAAAATGCCAAAATTAGTATTTGCACGTCACGGTGAATCTGAATGGAATCTTGCTAACCTTTTCACAGGTTGGGCTGACGTTGATCTTTCTGAAAACGGAACTAAACAAGCGATTGAAGCTGGTAAATTGATTAAAGAAGCTGGAATCGAATTTGATATTGCTTACACTTCAGTATTGAAACGTGCTATCAAAACAACTAACCTTGCTCTTGAATATTCAGACCAACTTTGGGTACCAGTTGTTAAATCATGGCGCTTGAACGAACGTCACTACGGTGGTTTGACAGGTTTGAACAAAGCTGACGCTGCTGCAAAACATGGTGATGAACAAGTTCACATCTGGCGTCGTTCATATGATGTATTGCCACCAGCAATGGATCATGATGATAAATATACAGCTCACGGAGACCGTCGTTACGCTGGTCTTGAAGATTCATTGATTCCTGATGCTGAAAACCTCAAAGTTACTTTGGAACGTGCTCTTCCATTCTGGGAAGACCAAATCGCTCCAGCTTTGAAAGAAGGAAAAAATGTCTTCGTTGGTGCTCACGGTAACTCAATCCGTGCACTCGTTAAACAAATCAAAAAACTTTCTGATGACGAAATTATGGATGTTGAAATCCCTAACTTCCCACCACTTGTTTTCGAATTTGATGACAACTTGAACGTTCAAAACGAATACTACTTGGCTCCTAAAAAAGCATAATATTTGAATGAAAATACTCTAAGTTATAATAGATACTCATCTATTTAGGACTTAGAGTATTTTTTTGTAATCAATTCAATAGTTTGTAAGTTTTTGAACAAATTAATTGATTCTTCATTTTATTCTTGAGATAATTTAATAGTAAAGCTTTAAAGAAGAAAAAGGAGAATCTTATGTCATTAGTAGGTAAAAAAATAGAAGAATTTTCAACAGATGCTTATCTTGGTGGGAAATTTATCAAAGTTTCCGATAAAGACTTTTATGGAAAATGGTCTGTGCTTTGTTTCTATCCAGCAGACTTTTCATTTGTTTGTCCGACAGAGTTAGAAGATTTAGAAGAAACTTATCCAACCTTGAAATCGCTTGGTGTAGAAGTTTACTCAGCTTCAACTGACACCCATTTTGTCCATGCTGCTTGGCATGAACATAGTGATGCTATTTCAAAAATTACTTATCCAATGCTTGCAGACCCTTCACAAAAAATTTCACGTGCTTTTGATGTTCTTGATGAAGAAGCAGGATTGGCTCAACGTGGAACATTTATTATTGACCCAGACGGTGTGATTCAAGCGCTTGAAATTACGGCTGATGGTATTGGACGTGATGCAAGTCAATTGGTCGATAAGATTAAAGCTGCTCAATATGTGCGTAATCATCCAGGGGAAGTTTGTCCCGCTAAGTGGAAAGAGGACGGAGCAAGTCTTCACGTTGGTATTGACCTTGTAGGTAAAATATAGAATAAAAAAGTGAGTCTTGGCTCACTTTATTTGTCTTTAGAAACTTAATGACAGAAAGGTTTAATATGATTTTAGATGAAACTCTTCGTGCTCAGTTGATGCCTTATATGGATTTGTTGGAAAATCCAATTATTTTAAAAGTTGATGCAGATTTAGAGAGCGAAAATGGGAAAAAAATAGTAGAATTTACAGATCAACTTGCAAGTTTGTCCGAAATGATTTCAAAAGAAACAGCAAAACTCAATCGAAAAACAGCTTTCTCTATTGAAAGAGAAGGTGTTTCTGGAGTCCTTTTTTCAGGGCTACCATTAGGTCATGAGTTGAATTCATTGGTCTTGGCGCTTGTCCAAGTAAGTGGACGCCCTCCACGGATTGAACAAGAATTAGTTGAGCGAATTCAAGCGATTCAAAATCCACTTCACTTTGAAACTTATGTGAGTTTAACTTGTCATAACTGTCCAGATGTTGTCCAAGCATTAAACACAATGAGTATTCTCAACCCCAATATTAGTCATACAATGATTGAGGGGGGAATGTTTCAAGAAGAAGTGGAAGCAAAAGGAATTATGGCGGTTCCAACTGTTTTCAAAAATGGTGAAGAATTTCATAATGGACGAGCTAGTCTTGAAGAATTACTAGAAAAAATTACTGGTCCAGAGAGTTCGGAAGCTTTTTTTGATAAAGACCCTTATGATGTTTTAGTTGTGGGTGGAGGCCCTGCTGGTGCAAGTGCAGCTATTTATGCTGCACGTAAAGGGATTCGGACAGGTTTAATCGCTGAACGCTTTGGCGGTCAACCACTAGAAACTTTAGGAATTGAAAACCTCATTGGAACGCCCTATGTTGAAGGGGTTCAACTTGGTCGTCAGCTTGAAGAACATGTGAAAAAATATCCTGTCGATTTGATGAACTTGCAAAAAGCAGTTAAGCTAAAGAAAAAAGATTTGATTGAGGTGAGTCTTGAAAATGGAGCACTTCTAAAAAGTAAGTCAGTCATTATTTCAACGGGCGCTCGTTGGCGAGATTTGGGAATTCCAGGAGAGCAAGAATTTAAAACCAAAGGAGTCGCTTACTGTCCACATTGTGATGGCCCTTTGTTTGCAGGAAAAGATGTAGCGGTTATCGGTGGCGGAAATTCAGGAATCGAAGCAGCTATTGATTTAGCTGGTTTGGTTAGACATGTTACTGTTCTTGAATTTTTACCTGAACTTAAAGCAGACAAAATTTTACAAGAAAAACTTGCGACCCTAAATAATGTTACTGTCATCACCAATGTAGAAACAAAAGAGATTTTAGGAGATGACAAGGTTAGAGGTTTGAATTATCAAGTTCGTGGCTCTAAAGAAACTGTTCATTTGGAACTTGCTGGTGTCTTTGTATTAATTGGTTTAGTTCCGAATACTCAGTGGTTGGAGGGAACAATTGACTTATCCGCACGTGGAGAAATTTTGACTGATAAAGTTGGAGCGACAAATCTTCCTGGTGTTTTTGCAGCGGGAGATTGTACGGATAGTGTTTATAAGCAAATTATTATTTCAATGGGGACTGGGGCGACCGCTTCTCTAGGTGCTTTTGATTATTTGATAAGGAACTAAAATTTTAGATGACAAAAAAGAAAACGTATTTGAGTTTTCTTTTTTTATTTGATTAAATTGATAGGAATCAAAATTGTAAGGAAAAGTTTTCATAAATGTGGTAAAATGTTTAAGTACAAATTTTGAATGTAAAAACTATTTATAAAACTCATTCTTGGAGTCGAAATGTCAGATAATAAAAGAAAAAATGATAAGCGCAAGCAATCCGATAAGTCTAAAAAATCACATAAAGAAGTAAAAATTTTAAAAGATCCAACTAAATTAATTCCAAAACGAGTGAACCTCTTATTTTTTGTTATCTTTGTTTTGTTTATGATTTTAATTGGAAAGCTCTTCAATATGCAGGTATTGAATTCACATTTCTACGCCGAAAAATCAATTAGTGCAGGCGGAGATGTTCAAATTATTGAAGGTGCGCCTCGCGGAAATATTTATGATGCAACAGGAAAAGCTTTGGCATCTACAGTTGCGGTACAGGCTGTTGAATTTACAAGAAGTCAAAATGCTACTGCTGATGAAATGTATCAGGTAGCCAATAAGTTAGCAACTATTTTATCTAATAACATTGATGTTGCTGATTTGACAACGCGTGATAAAAAAGACTATTTCTTGGCTAATTCTAAAAATCTAGAAAAAATAGCTAATAGTTTATCTGAAAAGGAAAAGAAAGATAAACATGGTAATGATTTAACTGGTTCACAAATTTATGATGTCGAATTAAGTAAAGTTAAAGATAGTGACTTGAACTTTACAGCAGAACAAACTTTTGCCGCAAAATTATTAAAAGAAATGAATAGTACTACTACTTTTAACACTACTAAAATTGCTACTGGAAATATTACAGCAGAGCAACAAGCGACAATTGCCGAACAAGAAGGCGATTTACCAGGAATTACAATTGGAACTTCTTGGGACCGTTTATATGCTCAAAATTCTTTGACACCACTTATGGGAACTATTACTTCACAAAAATCAGGAATTCCAGCAGAGGATTTGGATGCCTATCTTAAAAAAGGTTATCAACGTAATGACCGTGTGGGAACTGGGCTTCTTGAAAAGGGATACGAAAGTGAACTTCAAGGAACACATAATATCAGTAAGGTTAAATTTGACAAAAATGGTGATGTTTCTGGAACAAAAACAATCCAAAAAGGAAAACGTGGGGATGATTTAAAATTAACTATTAACCTAGATTTCCAAAACGGGGTTAATAATATTGTTAAAACACAATTAGATCAACTGATTGCCCAAGGCTATGGTCAGTATAATAGAGGGGCTTATGCTGTTGTGTTAAATGTTAAAACGGGGGCAGTCTTAGCTTTATCTGGCTATCAACGGGATCCTAATACAGGAACAATTACGGAAAATACTTTAGGGACTTTCCAAAGTGTCTTCACACCGGGGTCTGTTGTCAAAATGGGAACATTGACTGCTGCTTGGAATGCTGGTGTAATTTCTGGAAATGACACTTTAACGGCGCAGTCTATTCAATTTAAAGATTCTAATCCTATCAATGACTGGTGGGGAGACGCTTCACCAATGGCTTTAACAGCTGTTGAAGCTTTGCAATATTCATCAAATACTTACATGATGCAATTGGCAATGAGAATGTTAGGTGCTCCTTATACGGCAGCTAATCAATTTTTGGATGATACCAACCGAGTAAAAGTTTATGAGCAGTTTCGTAAGGCTTTTGCTTCTTATGGTTTAGGGGCATCAACTGGTTTTGATATACCTGGAGAATCAACGGGATATCTCCCTTCAGCTAAATCTGAAGCGGCTTCTGGGGTCAATGTATTGTATGAATCATTTGGTCAGTATGATAATTATACGCCGCTTCAGTTGGCGGTTTATGCGGCAACTTTAGGAAATAACGGAACTCGTTTGTCACCACACATTGTCCAAGGAATTTATGAAGGTGGAACTGACGGACAACCTGGCACGCTTATCAAAAATATTACTCCTAAAATCATGGATAAGGTAAATATCACTCCCGATAATATGGATGTTCTTCATCAGGGGATGTATGCTGTTGTTCATGGGGCTGGTGGATTGACTACTGGTCGTTCAATGGATTCATCAAAGGTTTCTATCTCTGGTAAAACAGGGACTTCCGAAAGTACAAAAGTATTGGCAGATGGTAGTCAAGTTATTGTAACAGCTAATAATGCAGTGGCTTTTGCTCCTTCTGACAACCCAGAAATTGCTATTGCGGTTGTACTTCCAGATAATACTGAAAGTAATGCTTCAAGTGGAACAAAAGCAAACCAAAGTATTGTAACGGGAATTACTGATTTGTATTATTCAAATGAGGCTTTTCGTAAAAATTAAAAAAAGTTCTCTCTGATAGGAGAGGCTTTTTATTTATAAGTGATTGAGAATTCTATCACCTTTCCTTTTCATTTTCAGTCTTTTATAGTAAAATTAATAAATTGAATAAAATATTTACAAGTGAAGAATTGGTGAAATATGTATTATCCTGAACCTATTGCTCGCCTGATTGAGTCGTTCTCAAAATTACCAGGGATTGGTCAAAAAACAGCGACTCGATTGGCTTTTTATACGATTGGCATGGAAGATCAAGATGTCAATGAATTTGCAAAAAATCTTCTGTCAGCAAAACGGGATTTGAGTTTTTGCTCGATTTGCGGTAATTTAACAGAAAGTGATCCTTGCGCCATTTGTACCGATCCAACGCGTGATCGAACAACTATATTGGTCGTTGAAGAATCTAAAGATGTTCTTGCTATGGAAAAAATTCGGGAATATCGAGGACTTTATCATGTTTTGCATGGTACGATTAGTCCAATGAATGGGATTTCTCCTGACGAAATTAATGTTAAAACATTGATTACAAGATTAATGGATTCAGAGGTTAAAGAAGTGATTATTGCAACTAATGCCACTTCTGACGGAGAAGCAACCGCCATGTATCTGGCTCGAATGATTAAGCCTGCAGGAATTAAAGTGACTCGCTTGGCTCGTGGATTAGCTGTAGGATCTGATATAGAATACGCAGATGAAATTACTTTATCAAAAGCGGTAGAGAATCGGTTGGAAATTTGATTTTTTCTGTGGTAAAATAAAAAAGACAATTGCTGACAGAATTGTATTGTAAAAATATCGCATGCTGTCAGTAAAAAGAAGTGTCTGACAAAGCTGTCAGTAAAAAAGGAAGAAATATGTCAAAAGAAACATTAATTTTGTTGTATGGTGGTCGTTCTGCTGAGCGAGAAGTATCAGTTTTATCAGCAGAATCGGTGATGAGAGCTGTTAATTATTCTCGTTTTGTTGTAAAAACTTACTTTATCACTAAGGGTGGTGAATTCATAAAAACGCAAGAATTTACTGACAAACCTGCTGAAGAAGAAAAACTACTGACAAATGATTTGGCAGAATCTTATCCAAAGATTTCACCAGCAGCAATTTACGAAAAAGATGCCGTTGTATTCCCAGTTTTACATGGACCAATGGGTGAAGATGGCTCGATTCAAGGATTTTTAGAAATTTTACGTTTGGCATATGTTGGTCCAAATATTTTATCTGCTTCAAGCACAATGGATAAATTATTGGCAAAACACGTTTTTGAAGCGGTTGGTGTACCCCAGGTTCCTTATGTTGCAGCTTTTGCTGACGAAAATCAAGGAGAAATTGCTCAAGAAGTAGTCGAAAAATTAGAATTTCCAGTTTTTGTTAAACCTGCTAATATGGGTTCTAGTGTTGGAATTTCAAAAGTTGATGATTTAGCAGACCTTCAACCTGCGCTAAGCGAAGCCTATAAATATGATAACCGTGTTGTCATTGAACAAGGGGTGGATGCACGTGAAATTGAATGTGCTGTTTTGGGAAATAATAGTGACGTGTCTGCAACGCTTCCAGGTGAAGTTGTGAAAGATGTTGAGTTTTATGATTACAACTCAAAATATATTGATAATAAAATTCAAATGGACATTCCAGCAAAAGTTCCTGCTGATTTAGCTCAAAAAATGCAAGAATATGCTATAAAAGCGTACAAGGCAGTTAATGGGACGGGCTTGTCACGTTGCGATTTCTTTGTGACTAAGGATGGAAATGTTTATCTCAATGAAATTAATGCCATTCCAGGATTCACACAATGGTCAATGTATCCATTGCTTTGGGAAAATATGGGCTTATCTTATTCTGATTTAATTGAAAAGTTAGTTGATTTAGCTAAAGAAACTTTTGAAACACGTGAAAATCATCTTTTATAAAAAATACAAATCTGTCAGTAAATCGATTGCTGACAGATTTTTTTGTCAGTAAAAAGTGTTATAATGGAGTCACTATGAAACTCACAATTCACGAAATCGCCCAAGTCGTTGGCGCAAAAAATGATTGGTCGCAACTGGCAGATTTGTCAGTCAATAAAATTGAATTTGACAGCCGTTTGATTGAAAAAGGGGATATCTTTTTGCCACTTAAGGGGGCACGAGATGGTCATGATTTCATCAAAATCGCTTTTGATAATGGAGCAATAATCAGCTTTTCAGAAAAAGAAGTCGAACAAGCTCATCTCTTGGTTGACGATAATCTGCTTGCTTTCCAAAAATTAGCAAAATATTATCTTGAAAAGACAAAAGTTCCAGTCATTGCGGTGACAGGTTCAAATGGAAAAACAACAACCAAAGACATGATTGCTGCTGTTTTGTCTAAGAAATTTAAAACATACAAAACACAAGGAAATCACAATAATGAAATCGGCTTACCCTACACCATTTTACATATGCCGGACGATACTGAAAAATTAGTTTTGGAAATGGGAATGGATCACCCTGGTGATATTGATTTTTTATCAGAACTTGCTAAGCCTGAACTTGCTGTCATTACCTTAATTGGTGAAGCACATCTTGAACATATGGGAAGTCGCGAAAATATTGCTAAAGGGAAAATGGGGATTACGGCTGGTTTGCATGGTGAGCTTATTGCCCCTGCTGACCCAATTATTAATGCTTTTATCCCAGACAATCAAAAAATTATTCGCTTTGGTTTGCCCGGTGAAGATTTATTTATTACAAAATTAGTCGAACACAAAGAAAAATTAACTTTTGAAACTAATTTTTTAGATGAATCAATTACTATTCCAGTTCCTGGTAAATATAACGCGACGAATGCTATGTTAGCTGCTTTTGTTGGCTTACATTATGGACTTTCAGAAGCCGAAATAAAAAAAGCTTTGAAAGAAGTAGAGCTGACCAGAAATCGGACAGAGTGGAAAAAAGCAAAAAATGGTGCAGACCTTTTGAGTGATGTTTATAATGCCAATCCGACAGCAATGCGTTTGATTTTGGAAACTTTCCAAGCCATTCCTAAAAATGAGAATGGTCGAAAGATTGCAGTTCTTGCTGATATGTTAGAACTTGGACCCAGTGCAGCCCAACTCCATAAAGATTTATTGAAATCTATTGATTTCAATAAAATTGATAAAGTCTATCTTTATGGTGAAATGATGAAAAACTTGGCAGAAATTTCGACTGACAAAGCGGTCAGCTATTTTACAGATTTAGATTTACTGACAGAAAGTCTGTCAGCAGATTTGAAACCAACTGACCAAGTATTATTCAAAGGTTCAAATAGCATGAAACTTTCAGAGGTTGTTGAAAAATTATAATGATAAAAAATACTGACAGAAAGTTAGTATTTTTTTATTTTCATTAAATTATCAGAAAAATACAACAATATTCTTGACAATGTATTTTTGAAAAAGTATAATAAGTCCACATTTAATTTTCAGAATAATATGAAAATTCAATAGTATCTTTACGATTTGGAGAAAGCAGATGAAACAAGGAAAAATTATTGGACTCACCAGCATTATTGCCCTGTCAGGAATTATTTTAGTGGCCTGTGGCACAAAAACAAGTGAGCAAAAAAACATCAAATTTTCAATTCCCACAGATGTGGCATCACTTGATACTACAATTTTAACTGACCAGTATTCTTATGATGTTGCTGGAAATGTGGAAGAAGGATTGACACGCGTTGACTCTAAAGGAAATGCTGCCTTAGCACTTGCAAAATCAATTGACGTTTCAAAAGACGGCTTGACCTACACGGTTACTCTTAGAGATAATTTGAAATGGTCAAACGGTGACAAGTTGACTGCTAAAGATTTTGTTTATTCATGGAAAAGAGCAGTGGACCCTAAAACTGGTTCAGAATATGCCTATTTGATGGGGGCAGTTTCTGGGGCTAATGATATTATTTCTGGTAAATTATCACTCGATAGTCTAGGAATTAAAGCCGAGTCAGATACAGAATTTACAGTCACATTGGCACAACCAACACCATATTTTAAATTTCTTTTGTCAGAACCTGTTTATTACCCCCTTGACCAAAAAGTTGTTGATAAATATGGCAAACAATATGGAACGTCCTCAGATAAAACCGTTTATAATGGACCATTCATGTTCAAATCAGATAAAGGTTGGACAGGAACCAATAAAACTTTTTCAATTTATGCCAATCCAAACTACTATGATAAGTCGGCAGTCAAATCTAAACAAATTGATTTCCAGGTCATTTCAAATGCGAATACGGGAGCACAACTTTATAAACAAGGAAAACTTGATTTTACACTCCTTTCAACAACTGATTTGATTAATGCCAATAAAAAGACGAAAGGTTATACTGTCTTTAAACAAGCACGGACAGACTATATTGAATACAATCAATCCGGTAAAAATGCCTCAAGTCCAGATGCTCAAAAAGCACTAGCTAATCAAAATATTCGTGAAGCCTTAAATTTGGCAACTAACAGAGCAGGAGTCGTCAAAACAGCCCTACCAGGTTCGACCGTTGCGACAAGCTTTACACCAGTGGGAATGAGCAAGACCTCAACAGGAGAAGATTTTGCAACTTATGCAAAACAAGATTATCGCTATGACCCGACAAAAGCAAAAGACCTCTGGGAAAAAGGATTAAAAGAGCTTGGCTTAACCAAGCTCACCCTTACCCTTGAAGCTGCTGGAGATTTAGTACCGTCAGAAGCAACAGCCAACTTTTTACAAACAGCCTATCAACAAAATCTACCAGGCTTGACTGTCAATTTAAAACTTGTTCCATTCAAACAAAGATTGAATGACGCTCAAAATGGAAATTTTGATATGGTTCTCTCAGGTTGGGGTGGAGATTACGCTGAACCTTCAACTTTCTTGCAACTCTTTACGACAGGCCAATCATATAATGACGGTAAATTTTCTAGTAAAACTTATGATGATGCCTTTAAAGCAGCAACAACAACGCCAGACGTTCTTGAACCAGCCAAAGTAGATGAACATTACAAAGCGGCAGAAGCAGCCCTCTATCAAGGGTCCTACATCAATCCAGTTGATTTTCAAGCCAATCCAGCTTTAATGAATCCTAAAATTACAGGCCTAGAATTTCATTCAACCGGTTTAGCTTACGACCTAAAATCGGCTTATGTTAAATAAAAAATACAAAAAGATAAATTTTTTGAAAATTTATCTTTTTTATTGAATATTCTTTCTGCAAAAATAAAACACGAACCAGTCAGAGCCCAATTAAATGAAAGTGTTTTAAATAAAAGTGTAGTAATAAATCTTTTTCAAAAGTTTGTGAAAACTTTCCGCTATTTAAAAATTAAATGTTAATTTTCAGAAAACATAACCATTATACTTTACAATTCAGGTTGAATTAAGTATAATACCAATATAATAAATTTTCTGACAATAATAAAAATTGCGAAGTCAGACACAATTCATGAAAGAGGGAAATTACATGAAGACTTGGGAAAAAGTTACCTTAGGTACAGTTGCACTTGGTTCGGCAGCTTTGCTTGCAGCATGCGGCAATAGCGGTTCTAGCTCATCGTCATCATCAAAAGACATTCAATGGAATTTGACATCACCTATTCAAACATTGGATTCATCACTCGCGACAGATAAATATTCAAATATCATTATTGGTAATACCAATGCTGGTTTGACACGTGTGGACAAAGATGGTAAAGCACAGCCAGAATTGGCAAAATCAGTTGATGTATCAAAAGATGGCTTGACATATACTTTCCATCTTCGTGATGGCTTGAAATGGTCAAACGGTGATGCTTTGACAGCTAAAGACTTCGTTTATTCTTGGCAACGTGCGGTTGATCCAGCGACTGCTTCAGAATACGGATACCTCCTTGGCCCAGTTAAAAACGCCAACGAGATTAATGGTGGTAAAGCTGATAAATCAACACTTGGTGTTAAAGCAACTGATGACAAAACATTTGTTGTTACCCTTGCACAACCAACACCATACTTTGAATTCTTGACAGCTAACTCTGTTTATTACCCACTCAACCAAAAAGTGGTTGAAAAATATGGGAAACAATACGGAACATCTTCAGAGAAAATGGTTTACTCTGGACCATATAAATTTGAAAAATCAAAAGGTTGGAACGGTTCAAACCAAACATTCTCAATCGTGAAGAATGACAATTATTGGGATAAGAGCGCAGTTAAAACTAAAGAAATCGACTTCCAAGTGGTTCAAGACCCTAAAACTTCATTTAACCTTTATAAACAAGGTAAGATTGTCCAAGCAAGTATTGGTGACCCAGACCTTTTCAAAGCAAATAAAAATAATAAAGATGTCGTATCTTTGGATGAAGCAACAACAGCTTACATTCAATATAATCAATCTGGGAAAAATAAAGCTCTTGCTAACAAGAACATTCGTGAAGCCTTCAACCTTGCTACTGACCGCCAACAATATGTTGATACAGTAACGCCTGCTTCGAATCCTGCGACAGGCTTAACACCAGCGGGTATGGCTAAAACAAATACTGGTGAAGACTTTGCTAAGTATGCAGCACAACCATATAAATACGATGCCACAGCAGCTAAAGCAGCTTGGGCTAAAGGATTGAGCGAAATTGGCGAAACTAAACTTACTTTGACTTTAACAACTGATGATACATCAGCTTCTAAAGACTCAGCAACTTTCCTTAAACAAGCATGGGAAAAACAACTTCCAGGTTTGACTTTGAATATCAAATCAGTACCATTTAAACAACGTTTGAATGACTCTACTACTGGTAACTTTGATATGGTTATCTCACTTTGGGGTGGTGACTATGCTGAACCGTCAACTTTCCTTGATTTATTTGTAAAAGATGGACCAAATAATAATGGTAAAATCAATAACGTTACTTATGATAAAGCCATTAAAGCAGCTGAAGTAACAGATGCGCTTGATCCTGAAAAGCACTATGCAGACTATAAAGCGGCTGAAGAAGCACTTTATACAGAATCAAATCTCAATCCGCTGTACTTCCGTACAACTCCAGTCCTCCGTAATCCTAACCTTAAGGATGTACGCTTTGGTTCAACTGGTTTAATGTATGACTTCAAAACAGCTTACCTCAAATAATAATAGAGTTTTAGAGCAAGAAAGTTAGGATTGGCAGATTGCCAACCCTATCTTTTGCTTAGATTAGGAAATTTTTTATGATTAAATATATTCTTAAACGTTTGGGGCTTTTGCTTCTGACTTTGTTCCTGATTGTGACATTGACTTTCTTTATGATGCAAGTCATGCCCGGAACACCTTTCTCAAATCCCAAACTAACGCCAGATCAACTGGAAATTTTAAAACATGCCTATGGTTTAGATAAACCGCTTTGGCAACAATACTTTATCTATGTAGGACACATGTTCACAGGTAATTTTGGAACATCATTTGTTTATACAAACCAACCTGTTATTACAATGATCGCTCAACGTTTACCAGTTTCAATGCAACTTGGAGTTCAAGCGCTTATTCTTGGGACAATTCTTGGAGCCTTTATGGGAAAAGCTTCCGCTCGTCGTAAAAATGGCATCCTTGATGGAATTTTCGGTTTTGTTTCAGTCCTTGGGATTTCAGTTCCTTCATTCGTAATTGGTACCTTAATCCTTCTTTACTTAGGATTTAATTTGAATCTTTTCCCAATTTCTGGTTGGGGAACCTTCTCACAAACAATTATGCCAACAATCGCTCTTTCTTTTGCTCCAATGGCTGTGGTAACTCGTTTTGTTCGTTCTGAAATGATTGAGTCTTTATCTTCTGACTACATCTTGTTAGCTCGTGCTAAAGGACTTTCTGAAAAAGAAGTGGTCAATAAACATGCATTGCGTAATTCATTGATTCCAATGTTGACTTTGATTGGGCCAATGGCTGCCAATCTTTTGACAGGGTCGGTCTTGATTGAAAAAATCTTTTCAATCCCCGGGATTGGTTCACAATTTGTTGATTCAATTCCAGCCAAAGACTTCCCAGTTATTATGGCAACAACAATTGTCTATGCAGTAATCTTGATGCTATTTATCTTAGTTACAGATATTCTGACTGCAATTGTTGATCCACGAGTTCGTCTCTAGAAAGGGTTTGTCGAAATGGAAAATTTAAATAAAGACTTCACCCTTGTTGGTTCAAAGGGTTCAGATTCAACAGAAAAAATTGCGAAACCTGCCTTGAGTTTTTTCCAAGATGCTTGGCGTCGTTTTAAGAAAAATAAAGTAGCTTTGGTTGCCATGTGGATTATTGCGATTACATTGGTTTTCTCAGTAATCTCAGCATTTGTTGTACCACAATCAAAGGCAAATTACTTTGATCCAAATAAATCACAAGTTTATGGAAATCTTCCGCCAAAACTATCAGGTGATTTACCATTTTGGAATGGTGAATTTAAAGCACCGGGTTCTACTGAAAGAACAGATGTCTATAAATCACAAGATGTTCCAAGCAAAGACAAATATGTCTTCGGGACTGATAAATATGGTCGTTCATTAGCTAAACGAACAATTGTTGGTTTGCGTATTTCATTGATTATTGCCCTTGCTGCCGCCTTGATTGACTTAGTAATCGGGGTGACCTATGGGATTATTTCCGGCTGGATGGGCGGAAAAGTCGATATGGTCATGCAACGGATTATTGAAATCATCCAATCTGTACCTAACTTAGTTGTAGTAACAATGCTTGCTCTACTTTTGGGACAAGGAATTTCATCAATTATTATTGCGATTGGTCTATTTGCATGGACCGGGATGGCCAGGCAGGTACGGAACATGGTTCTCTCCTATAAGGAGCGTGACTTCGTCTTGGCCTCAAAAACTTTAGGACAATCTACTTGGAAAATTGCAGTAAAACATTTGTTGCCAAACGTTTCAGGGGTTATTGTTGTCCAAATCATGTTTGATATTCCAAGTATGATTATGTATGAGGCTGTTTTATCAGCGATTAACCTTGGGGTTAAACCGCCAACGTCTTCTTTGGGGACTTTGATTAATGATGGGATTGCAAGCTTGCAATTCTATCCATTCCAATTGATTATTCCAGCAGTAGTATTGTCTGTGCTTTCACTCACATTTATCTTCTTTGGAGATGGTTTGCGTGATGCATTTGACCCTAGAGCAAGTGAGGATTAGAAATGGCAGAAGAAAAAGTATTAGAAGTTAAAAATTTGCATGTCAATTTCCACACCTATGCTGGAGATGTTAAAGCGATTCGTGATGTTTCTTTTGATTTAGAAAAAGGACAGACCCTAGCGATTGTTGGTGAGTCTGGCTCTGGTAAATCAGTAACAACAAAAACTTTGATGGGCTTGAATGCGAAAAATGCGGTAATACCACAAGGTGAATTATTATTTAAAGGGCGTAACCTTCTTGATTTAAAAGAGGAAGAGTGGCAAAAAATTCGTGGAAATGAAATTTCAATGATTTTCCAAGACCCAATGACTTCTCTTGACCCAACAATGCGTATTGGAAAACAAATTGCTGAACCTTTGTTGAAACACAACAAAGGAATGAGCAAAGCCGATGCCATGAAACGGGCCCTCGAATTGATGCAACAAGTCGGAATTCCTGATGCCGAAGTGCATATTAATGATTATCCACACCAATGGTCAGGCGGGATGCGTCAACGTGCAGTTATCGCGATTGCCTTGGCTGCTGACCCTGAAATCTTGATTGCAGATGAACCAACAACTGCGCTTGACGTTACAATTCAAGCACAAATTATGCATATGATGGCTGAATTGCAAGAAAGAATTAATTCATCAATTGTCTTCATTACCCATGACTTGGGAGTTGTTGCTGGTTTTGCACATAAAGTGGCGGTAATGTATGCGGGTGAAATTGTTGAATACGGAACAGTTGAAGAAATTTTCTATAACCCACAACATCCATATACTTGGGGACTCTTAGATTCAATGCCAACGGTTGATTCAAGTGTGGACCGATTGGTTTCAATTCCAGGAACTCCACCTGATTTATTGAATCCACCAAAAGGGGATGCCTTTGCAGCACGTAATAAATTTGCCTTGGCAATTGATTTTGAAGAAGAACCTCCATACTTTGAAGTATCTCCAACACATTTTGCCAAAACTTGGCTTTTAGACCCACGAGCACCAAAAGTAACGCCTTCCGATAATATCTTGGCACGCTGGAAACGCTGGGAAGAATTGAAAGGGGATAAATGATGACAGAACCTAAAAAAGTAATTGAAATAAAAAACCTTGATTTGACTTTTAATAAAGGAAAGAAAGGGGCTAATAAGGCAATTAATAATGTTTCTTTAGATATTTATGAAGGAGAAACATTTGGTCTCGTTGGAGAATCTGGTTCTGGTAAAACGACGATTGGTCGAGCAATTCTTAAACTTTATGATAATTTCATTACTGGTGGAGAAATTCTCTTTGAAGGTAAAGATGTTCGTAATTTAAAAGGTTCGGAGTTGCGTGAGTATCGTTCAGAAGCACAAATGATTTTCCAAGATCCACAAGCTTCATTGAATGGACGGATGCGCGTTAAAGATATCGTTGCTGAAGGACTTGATGCTAATGGTTTAGTAAAAACAAAGGCTGAACGTGATGCTCGTGTATTGGAACTCTTACGTTTGGTTGGATTGAATGATGATCATTTGACACGTTATCCGCATGAGTTTTCTGGTGGACAGCGTCAACGGATTGGGATTGCACGTGCACTTGCCGTAAAACCTAAATTTGTCGTAGCTGATGAGCCTATCTCAGCACTTGATGTTTCAATTCAAGCTCAGGTTGTTAACTTGATGAGAGATATTCAAGCAAAAGAAAACTTGACTTACTTGTTTATCGCTCATGATTTGTCAATGGTTAAATATATTTCTGACCGAATTGGTGTCATGCACTGGGGGAAAATTTTGGAAGTTGGAACTTCTGACCAAGTTTACAATCATCCAATTCATCCTTATACTAAGAGTTTGCTAAGTTCAATTCCGTCACCAGACCCTATTTCTGAGCGGGAACGGACTCCAATTATTTATGACCCAACGGCTGAATTGGATGGACAAGAACGTGAAATGCGGGAAATTACCCCAGGACATTTTGTCTTCTCAACAGAGGCAGAGGCAGAAATTTACAAGAAAAACGCTACTGTATAAATAAAAAATTTAATGATAAAACAATTAGTTTTGCTGATTGTTTTTTCTTTTGGTTAATTACCAATCGAATGAATTTTTTAACTCTTTAGTTTGTTGGTAAGATTTGTAAAAATCAACTATAAAATCAGGGCAAATTTTGATATAATTAAAAGAACTATTTTTTTGAGGCTTAACCAATGTAAAATAAATTAAAAATATAAATGAATAATTAAAGAAAAAGAGAGTATAAATGACTTTACAAGAAGAAATAAAAAAACGCCGGACTTTTGCCATCATCAGTCACCCAGATGCTGGTAAGACGACGATTACAGAACAATTATTGAAATTTGGGGGAGCCATTCGGGAAGCGGGGACTGTAAAAGCTCGTAAAACTGGTAATTTTGCTAAGTCAGACTGGATGGATATTGAAAAAGAACGTGGAATTTCTGTAACAAGTTCTGTCATGCAATTTGATTATGCAGGCAAACGTGTTAATATCTTGGACACGCCTGGGCACGAAGATTTCTCAGAAGATACTTACCGAACATTGATGGCAGTTGATGCTGCGGTCATGGTTATTGACAGTGCTAAAGGGATTGAAGCACAAACGAAAAAACTTTTCCAAGTTGTAAAACGCAGAGGGATTCCGGTTTTCACTTTCATTAATAAACTTGACCGTGATGGACGTGAACCGCTTGATTTACTTTCTGAATTGGAAGAAATTCTTGGGATTGCGAGTGTACCAATGAATTGGCCAATCGGAATGGGGAAAAATTTCCAAGGACTTTATGATTTTACGCATCGTCGTGTGGAAGTTTATCAACATGAGGATGGCAAACGTTTTGTTGAATTTGATGAAAATGGGGAAGTGCCGGCTAGTCATCCTTTGACAAAAAATCCATTCTTTACTCAAGCTTTAGAAGATGCTGAATTACTTTTGGATGCAGGGAATCAATTTTCTGAGGAAGAAGTTGTTGCAGGGCAATTGACACCAGTTTTCTTTGGTTCGGCTTTAACTAGTTTTGGGGTAGAAACTTTCCTTGAAACATTTTTAGAATATGCACCAGAGCCTCATTCACACAAAACGGTGGACGAAGAAGAAATTGAACCTTTAAATCCTGATTTTTCTGGTTTCATTTTCAAAATCCAAGCAAATATGGACCCACGTCACCGTGACCGAATTGCTTTTGTTCGGATTGTATCTGGTGAATTTGAACGAGGAATGGATGTTAATCTTATTCGGACGGGTAAGAAAGTGAAACTCTCAAATGTCACACAATTTATGGCTGAATCGCGAGAAAATGTTGAGAATGCTGTAGCTGGTGATATTATTGGGGTTTATGATACTGGAACTTATCAGGTTGGGGATACATTAACCACAGGTAAATTGAAAAAATCTTTTGAGCCATTGCCAACATTTACCCCTGAGCTCTTTATGCGTGTCCAAGCGAAAAATGTGATGAAACAAAAATCTTTCCAAAAAGGAATTGACCAATTGGTACAAGAAGGAGCCATTCAGCTCTACAAATCTTATACAACTGGTGATATTATGCTTGGTGCGGTTGGGCAACTTCAATTTGAAGTCTTTAAAGACCGGATGGAGCGTGAATATAATTCTGAAACAATCATGACACCAATGGGGACAAAAACGGTTCGTTGGATTAAAGAAGAAGATTTAGATGAAAAAATGTCTAGTTCACGTAATATTTTGGCACGAGATCGTTTTGACCATCCTTTATTCTTGTTTGAAAATGAATTTGCTATGCGTTGGTTTAAAGATAAATATCCAGATGTTGAATTAATGGAACAATTTTCAGTATAAAATTACTGACAGATATTTTATATAGTAGAAAAGCTTATATTCTTTAAAAAATATCATAAAAATTTACTGACAGCTTTGTCAGTATATTTTTTATGAAAATATTTTAAAAAAAGTAAAGGGCGTAAGCATTTTCAGTCAAAAAATTATGCTATAATAGATAAGTTACGTCAGGCGAGTCACATAAATTTCGCCTGTAGCAAGGGTTTCGTACCCTGTAATAAAAAGTTTGGCGTGGGAACACGCAGTAGAAATATAGGTAAAAAATGAAATTTAGTGAACTCGGCCTGTCAGAAGGAATCGTAAATACACTTACAGAGATTGGTTATGAACAACCAACACCAATCCAAGAACAAACAATTAAACTTGCACTTGAAGGGCGTGACGTTCTAGGTCAAGCGCAAACAGGAACTGGTAAAACAGCAGCATTTGGTCTTCCAACAATTGAAAAAATTGATGCTTCTAATCCAGCTATTCAAGCACTCGTTATTGCTCCAACCCGCGAACTTGCGGTTCAAGGACAAGAAGAACTTTTCCGTTTTGGTAAATCAAAAGGGCTTAAAGTTCGTACTGTTTTTGGTGGTTCAAGTATTGAAAAACAAATTAAAGGTCTTAAAGCTGGTGCACATATTGTTGTGGGAACACCAGGACGTTTGGTTGACTTGATTAAACGTAAAGCAATTAAATTGGATCAACTTGAAACTTTGATTCTTGATGAAGCTGATGAAATGTTGAATATGGGATTCTTGGAAGACATTCATTTCATCATTGAAAAAACACCAGAAGCTCGTCAAACATTGCTTTTCTCAGCAACAATGCCAAATGACATCAAAAAAATTGGTGTGAAATTCATGAAGAATCCTGAACACATCAAAATTGCAGCCAAAGAAATGACTGCTGACCGTATTGATCAATATTTTGTAAAAACAAAAGAATTTGAAAAATTTGATGTTTTGACTCGTTTGCTTGATGTTGAACGTCCAGAACTTGCAATTGTTTTTGGTCGTACAAAACGTCGTGTTGATGAATTGATTCGTGGTCTTAAATTGCGCGGTTACCGTGCTGAAGGAATGCACGGAGATTTGGACCAAAATAAACGTTTGGCTGTTTTGCGTGATTTCAAAGCAGGACATATTGACGTTTTGGTTGCAACTGACGTTGCTGCTCGTGGACTCGACGTGTCAGGAGTTACTCACGTTTATAACTACGACATTACTCAAGACCAAGAAAGCTATGTTCACCGTATCGGTCGTACCGGCCGTGCTGGTAAATCAGGACGTTCAGTAACATTTGTTTCATACAATGAAATGGGTTATCTTCGTGCCATTGAAAATATGACTAAAAAGCCAATGAAAGGCTTGAAACCACCTACAAAAGAAGAAGCTTACCAAGCGTCACTCTCAGTAGCTATGGATGATGTCCTTCGTGATTTGTCTGATGATTCAGCTAAAGCAAAATTGGCTAAATTTGACAAACAAGCAGCGAGTCTACTTGAAAAATTTGATGCTAAAGAATTGGTTGCTTTACTTCTTCAAGGTCGCGTAAAAGACCCTGATAATCAAGAAGAAGTTAAGATTACAGCTGAACGTCCATTGCCATATAATGGTGAAGGAAAAGGCTTCAAGAAAAAAGGTAAAGGTGGCGGCGGACGCTACAAAGGTCGTGGAAATGGCGACCGTGATGGCAACCGTGGCGGTTACCGTGGAAATCGTGATGGTAAAGATGGCGAACGCGGTGGAGATCGTAAACGCAACTGGAAAGACCGTGATGATAACCGTGGCGGTTACCGTGGAAAACGTGATGACCGTCGTTTTGACGATCGTAAACAAGGAGAAAAAACTCCTCGTAAACGTACCACAGGAACTGAAAAATCAGCTGGCTTCGTAATGCGTAGCCGTGGTGACAAATAAAAATAGTCAAGAAATTTCGGTAAATAGAGGAATCATCAGTTAGCTGATGGTTTTTTCTTTTGTCAGCTGTCAGTAATTTTATTGTTTGAAAGTTAAACAATAAATCTGTCAGTAGTTTTTGAATACAAGATTATTCTGTCAGTAAATTTGTACTGAACATAATTGGATTTAACAAGCTGACGGAGATGACAAATGATTTTTAAAGACTCTGTCGCTTTTCGTCAGTTTAAAGCGATTGCTTAATGAGCTTTAAATCGGCGAATAAAGAATTTGTCAGCTTTACTGATGATTCTGTCAGTAATTTTCACAATCATTTTTTAGAATTTTACTTAAAAAGGACTGATTTTATGCTATAATAGCGCTATGACAAATAATAAATTTAAATCAGGATTTGTGGCGATTTTAGGTCGTCCAAATGTTGGAAAATCAACATTTATGAACCACGTGATGGGACAAAAAATTGCCATCATGTCAGATAAACCTCAAACAACAAGAAATAAAATTCAAGGAATTTATACTACAGAAAATGAACAAATTGTTTTCATTGATACGCCAGGTATTCACAAACCACACAATGCTTTAGGCGATTTCATGGTTCAATCTGCTTATTCGACTTTACGTGAATGTGATGTCGTTTTGTTCATGGTTGCGGCTGATGAACCACGTTCAACCGGTGAAAATATGATTATTGAGCGCTTGAAAAAGGCAGAAGTTCCTGTCATTTTGGTCGTCAATAAAATTGATAAAATTCATCCTGACCGTCTTTTTGAAATTGTAGCCGATTATACTTCACAAATGGAGTTTTCTGAAGTGGTTCCAATCTCAGCTAAACAAGGGAATAATACAGAAAGATTAATTGATACGCTCTCTGAAAAATTGGACGAGGGTCCTCAATATTTCCCAGAAGATCAAATCACTGACCATCCTGAGCGTTTTCTTGTTTCAGAAATGATTCGTGAAAAAATCTTATTATTAACTCGGGAAGAAGTTCCACACTCAATCGCAGTCACTACTGACCAAATGACTCGAGATGAAGAAACTGGAAAGATTCATATCATGGCAACAATTATTGTTGAACGCAAGAGCCAAAAAGGGATTATTCTTGGTAAAGGCGGCGATATGATTCGTAAAATCGGGAAAATGGCTCGTCGAGATATTGAAATTATGCTTGGGGATAAAGTTTATCTTGAAACTTGGGTCAAAATCAAAAATGACTGGCGCGACCGAAAAATGGATTTAGCTGACTTTGGCTACAATCGTGATGATTATATGTAATGAAAATAGCGAATTATCGCTATTTTTGTTTTATTATGAAATTTCCAGACAATTGTGATATAATATTGAAAATTATAATTATTATTGGGGGAAATTATGTGCGGTTTTTTATTTATGGAAACATCTGATTTAACGATAGAAGAGTTTAAAAGTAATTTGGAATTGATTGAGCATCGAGGACCAGATGACCAACAGCATGTTCGTGATACTTTGGGAAATGATTTTGGTTTTTGCCGACTTTCAATCATGGATTTATCAGACTTGGGACGTCAACCCTTTGGTTTAAATGGCAAAAGAGTTATGTGTAATGGTGAAATCTATAACTTTTTAAGTCTCCGTAAGTTCTTGGAAACAAAAGGTTATAAATTTACTGGTGATTCTGACTGTGAGGTTCTTTTACCACTTTTTGAAACTACTGGAATCGAAACAATGGTAAAAATGCTTGATGCTGAATTTGCTTTTGTCTTGGTTGATGAAAACACTGCTGAAATTTTTGCCGCTCGTGACCCATTTGGGATTCGTCCACTTTTTTATGGTTATAATAAAGTAACAGGCAAAATTTCGTTTTCATCCGAAGCCAAAGCACTAATTTCAACATGTAATGATGTGACACCATTTCCTCCAGGTTACTACTATGCCAATGGTGAATTTCATGTTTTTAATGACATTGCTGAGGTTTCAACAATTGTTGAAGAACCTTTGGCTGAAATTTCAGGACATATTCGTCGCAAATTGGAACGTGCAGTCAAAAAACGTCTTCATGCTGATGCTCCAATGGGATATCTCTTGTCAGGTGGTTTAGATTCATCATTGGTTTGTGCGATTGCAGCTAAGGAATTAGAAAGTCCAATCAAAACCTTTGCTATTGGAATGGAAACCGATCCGATTGATTTGAAATATGCTCGTGAAGTGGCAGATTTCTTACGAACTGACCATACCGAAATTCTGATGACAAAAGAAGATGTACTTTCAGCAGTCCGTGAAGTGATTTGGCACTTAGAAACATGGGATATCACAACTATTCGGGCTTCTATTGGCATGTATTTAATCTGTAAATATATTCATGAGAATACAGAACTGAAAGTTTTGATGACTGGTGAAGTTTCTGATGAAATGTTTGGTTATAAATATACTGACTTTGCTCCATCAGCGGGTGCCTTTCAAAAAGAAGCTCAAAAACGAGTGCATGAACTTTATATGTATGACGTCCTGCGGGCTGACCGCTGTTTAGCGGCTCATTCTCTTGAAGCGCGTGTTCCTTTTGCTGATTTGGATTTTGCGGCCTATGTCATGTCTATTAATCCCAGCAGAAAATTGAATACTTATGGCAAAGGGAAATATCTCTTGCGTCATGCTTTTGAAGGGACTGAACTATTGCCAGATGAGATTTTATTCAGAGAAAAAGCTGCTTTTTCTGACGCTGTTGGTCACTCAATGGTTGACTATTTAAAAGAATTTGCTGACGAAAAATATTCTGATGAAGACTTAGCAAAGGCCAGTGAAAAGTATCCAAAACATACACCATTTACCAAAGAATCATTGATGTATCGTGAGATTTTTGAAGAATTTTATCCAGGATATGAAGATTGGATTCTTGATTTTTGGATGCCAAATCGCGATTGGGTTGGGGCAGAAGTTACTGACCCATCAGCTCGCGTCTTATCAAATTATGGTGATTCTGGAAAATAAATTTTGAAATCTTTATCATAAAAAAATGAATGAGAAATGTTAAAATAGTCACTGATGAAACTTATCTAATGATAATTGTCAGTGATTTTTTTATATTTAAATTTAATTAAGAATACAAAAGAAAGTTGTCAGTAAAAAATGAATTAAAATTTACTGACAGACTTGTTAGTAAATTTTTTGATGTGAGGGAAAAATGCCAGAGTTACCAGAAGTTGAAACAGTGAGAAGAGAGCTTGAAAAAAGAATTGTTGGACAAAAAATTGTATCTATAGAAGCCACTTATCCAAGAATGGTTTTAACTGGTTTTGAGCAATTGAAAAAAGAATTGACAGGAAAAACCATTCATGGCATTTCACGTCGCGGAAAATATTTAATTTTTGAAATTGGCGAGAAAGATTGTTTGATTTCTCATCTGCGGATGGAAGGAAAATATCGACTTGCAAGTCTCAATGTTCCAATGGAAAAACATGACCATTTAGCCCTTAAATTTACTGACGAACAATTAATTTATGCTGACGTAAGAAAATTTGGGACTTGGGAATTGATTTCTACTGACCAAGTCCTTCCATATTTTTTGAAGAAAAACATTGGTCCGGAGCCAACTTATGAAACTTTTGATGAACAGATTTTCCGAGAAAAATTGCAGAAATCGACAAAGAAAATTAAACCTTTTCTACTTGAACAAACATTAGTGGCTGGACTTGGAAATATTTACGTTGATGAAGTGCTCTGGCTAGCAAAGATTCATCCAGAAAAAGTGGCAAATCAACTGACAGAAAATTCTATTCATCTTTTACATGATTCTATCATTGAAATTTTGCAAAAAGCAATTAAATTAGGCGGCTCAAGCATCAGAACTTATAGTGCCTTAGGTTCAACAGGAAAGATGCAGGACGAATTACGAGTGTATGGAAAAACAGGGGAAAAATGTGTGCGTTGTGGCAATGAAATTCAAAAAATAAAAGTGGCTGGTCGGGGGACCCACTTTTGCCCATTCTGTCAGCAAAAATAATGACTTGATTTTTACTGACAGCTTTTAAAAATTAATTTAAAAAACTCAGTGACAAAGTTAATAAAAAAACGTATAGATAGAATATAGGGGCTTATAAAAAATCCTGAAAAATGCTATAATTAAACAATAAATAAAGAATAACGGAGATAAAATTTGGCAACAAAGAAAAAAACAAATTTTGATGATATTACCAAAAAATATGGCGCTGAACGTGACAAAGCTTTGGCAGATGCACTTGCTCTGATTGAAAAAGACTTTGGGAAAGGTTCACTTATGCGACTTGGCGAAGCAGCCAACCAGAAAGTGTCAGTAGTAAGTTCAGGCTCACTTGCACTTGATATTGCGCTTGGTGCAGGTGGATATCCTAAAGGACGTATCGTTGAAATCTACGGACCAGAATCTTCTGGTAAAACAACAGTCGCTCTTCATGCCGTTGCAGCGGTTCAAAAAGAAGGTGGAATTGCAGCCTTTATCGATGCTGAAAATGCGCTTGACCCAGAATATGCAAAAGCGCTCGGTGTCAATATCGATGAACTTTTACTTTCACAACCAGACTATGGTGAACAAGGGCTTCAAATTGCTGAAAAATTGATTACATCTGGTGCAGTTGACTTAGTTGTTATTGACTCAGTTGCAGCTTTGGTACCTAAAGCCGAAATTGACGGTGAAATTGGTGACAGTTCAGTTGGGCTTCAAGCTCGTATGATGTCACAAGCCATGCGTAAACTTGCAGGACATATTAATAAAACAAAAACAACAGCTATTTTCATCAACCAATTGCGTGAAAAAGTTGGGGTTATGTTTGGTTCGCCAGAAACAACACCTGGTGGTCGTGCATTGAAATTCTACGCTTCTGTACGTCTTGATGTACGTGGTTCAACAAAAATCGAAGAAGGTTCTGGAGATAACAAGACCCAAATCGGTAAAATCACAAAAATCAAAGTCGTTAAAAATAAAGTGGCTCCACCATTCAAGGTTGCTCTCGTTGATATCATGTTTGGTGAAGGAATTTCAAGAACCGGTGAACTTTTAAACATTGCTGTTGATGAAGGAATCATCAAAAAATCAGGCGCTTGGTTTGCTTACAATGACGAAAAAATTGGTCAAGGAGCAGAAAAAGCGAAGAACTATCTCAAAGAACATCAAGAAATCTTTGATGAAATTGACCATAAAGTTCGTGCCGCACACGGTCTTCTTGATGAAGCAGAAGTAGCAGAAACTACAGAAGATACTTCAACAAAAGCTAAGGCAACTAAAGCTAAAAAAGAAGAAAAAGTAGTCGAAACTGAAGAAATTGAACTCGAACTTGAAGATTAAAAAAACAGCTGATTATTCAGCTGTTTTTATTTTTTTAAAGAAAGTAAATAGTCCAAAAATAAGAACCCAGATCACAGAACCAATAGCCGGAACAATTGTATCTTTAAAGCAGAATAGTGAAATAAAGATTAAGACAAATCCAGCAATCGCTAATGGAATAAAGATGTGGGCTGCAGGTAAAACAAACCCTTTAGGATCAAAATCGCTTGATTTCCGATATTTAAGATAAGTAATTAAGGTCATCAGATAAACCACTAGAAAAAGATTGGTTGCGACACTGGTAATAAAGACAAAAGAATTAGAAATCGCAGGAATCATCGAGATGAATGGAGTAAATAGAATTAATAATGAGGTGAAAAGTAAAGCATTTACTGGTACACCAGCTTTTGAAAATTTAGTAAATGGTTTAAGTATTTTATCATTATTGAGTTTTGATAAAGAATAAAGATTACGAGTGATTGAAAAGAGGGCAGAGTTTAAAGCCGAAGCAGCAGAAGTTAGTACGACAAAGTTCACTAAAGCCGCTGCCCACTTAATTCCAATGAGTTGGAAAATGGTAACAAATGGTGATTTATCAGCCGGAATATCGCGCCATTGGTAGATACTCATAATTGCCAACAGTGCCCCAACATAAAAGAGGACAATCCGAATTGGAATTTGGTTGATCGCTTTTTTCAAAGTTGGTCTAGGATTATCTGTTTCTGCTGCAGTCATTCCGATGAATTCCATCGAAACAAAAGCAAACATGACCATCTGGAAGCTTTCAAAGAAATTAGAAAGCCCATTTGGGAAGAACTCGAAGCCTTTGGTGATATTAGTTACACTTACAGTATCAGTTCCTGTATGATAATGACTAAAAATGAGGATTATTGCCGTTAAAATCAAACCAATAATCGCCACAATTTTAATCATCCCAAACCAAAATTCGGTTTCTCCAAAAAATTTTGGATTTAAAGTATTCAATAAAGTTAGAAGAACTAATACAAAGACTTCTGTCATCCAAATTGGTAAATCCGGCAACCAAAAATTAATATAAGTCCCAATAGCAATTAGCTCAGCCATAGCTACAAAAACAACAACCAGTAAATAAGACCACTGAATAAAGTAACCAGGTTTTTCACCGAGATAACGTGACACAAAATTTAAAAAGGAATGTTGATTGGGATCTTGGTAAAGCATCTCCCCGATAGCTCTTAGGAGAATATACATAAGCGCACCGATTATTAAATAAACAAAAATAATTGATGGGCCGGTGAGGTGAATCGATTTTCCGGCACCGAGGAATAATCCCGTACCAATTGTTCCAGCAATGGCAATAAGTTGAATATGCCTATTTTTTAAACCACGTTGTGAGGGCTTATTTTCTTCATTTTGATTTGTATTCATAATATTATATTATACGCTTTTTCATTTAGTTTTTCAGAAGTCACTCTGTCTAGGAAAAGATGACTCGCTTAGATTTTTTTATAGTGCGAGTAGAGTCCAAAGAAAGTTGTCCAGACAATTGCTCCCAAGGCCGGATAAAAGGTATCAGCATTGAAAAACAAAGAAGCAAAGACAATTGCAAAGATAGCTACGATAAAGGGAACGGTAATTTGAGGTTTTGGTGTCAAGAAACCTTTAGGATTGTAATCTTCAGATTTGCGATATTGCCAATAAGTGTAGAGGGTAATAAAGTAAACCACTAAAAATAAATTAGTCGTACAAGAGGCTGCAAAATCGAAAGCATTTTTTATCTGAGGAATAAGAGTCAGGACAGGAGCCAAAAGCGAGAGAGCAGTTGCCATATAAAGGGCATTGATAGGAATTCCCGCCTTAGAAAGTTTTGTAAAAGGAGTTAATCTTCCTTTGTCATGCTGTTGAGCAAGTGAGTACATATTTCGTGTTGCTGAAAATAATGAACTATTAAGCGCTGAAGCAGCAGAAGTCAGGACAACAAAGTTAATGAGCGCCGCTGCCCATTTGATTCCAATAAGTTGAAAAACCATAACAAATGGAGATTTATCAGCCGGAATATAGTGCCAGTTGAAAATAGCCATAATAGCCAAAAGTGCTCCAACATAGAAAAGTAAAATACGTACTGGAATTTGATTAATTGCTTTTGGTAAACTCTTTTTAGGATTAACTGTTTCTGCCGCAGTCATTCCAATAAATTCCATAGAAGTAAAGGCAAACATAACCATTTGTAAGGCACCCACAAAGTTCCAAGCACCGTGTGGGAAGAGTTGAAAGCCATCAAAAATGTTGTTTAGTGAAGCAGAGTCATGAACGGTTTTTCCGCTTAAAACAGTGCTATAGTGAAAATTACCAGCTACTAAAATAATCGCAGTGACAATCATTCCAATGATTGCTGCTACTTTAATCATCGCAAACCAAAATTCAGTTTCACCAAAAAAGCGAGAATTTAAAGTATTAAGTCCAAAAAGAAGAGCTAGCATGACAATTTCAATCAACCAAAGTGGAACTTGAGGAAGCCAAAATTGAATATAAGTTCCGATTGCTGTCAATTCAGAGATACAAACAAAAACAATAACTAACCAATAAGACCACTGAGTGAAGTAACCTGTCCTGACGCCTGAATATTTTGTGACAAAATTTAAAAATGAATGCTGACTAGGGTCGTTGTAAAGCATTTCTCCGATTGTTCTTAAGAAAAAGAACATCGCAATCCCAATAAGAATATAAGCAAAGATAACGCTTGGACCAGTCATTTGAATGGTTTTCCCAGCTCCTAGAAAAAGTCCGGTACCAATCGTTCCAGCAATAGCAATAAGTTGAATATGTCGGTTCTGTAAGCCCCGTTGAGCTTCATGTTTCTCTTGAAGATTTTCCAAAAGTTTTCCTCCCTTAAATTATCAGATAATTCCAATAATGTGTTAATTATTATACCAAATTAATAAATTTGTATCAAGAGTCATATTCTTTTTTGCTAAAAATAACAGTAAAGGGTATCATTTGATATTTATGATATAATAAAAATATGTTAATAATCGACCAAAATCTATTAGAAATAGATAATTTGTTGGAAAAGATAATGGACGAGTTTTTGAAATTTCCAGAAGTTGAAGCTTATCAGAAAGCTAAAGCTGATTTTATGGCAGATGAAAATTTACAAAGTCAGCTTAAAACTTTACAGGATAATTCTGAATATATCGCTTTTCGCCCAGAGCTAAGAGCGCTTCAGCATGAAATAAATTTGAATGAGAAGGTTTATGCCTTTCGTTTGGCAGAAAATGACCTTCAACAAATTTTGACAGCTTTGACTAAGAAAATTACAAATAGTATTTCGGAACAGATTTATGTTGATGAGAATTTACCGTTGAAAGGAGGGCAACATGGACGACATCATGGAAAGCATTGAGAAAAAAGAAATTCGCCCCCTTTTTATAAAGGAGCGAATTGCAGTTTATGTTTATTGCTATTCATATAAAGGAACAAGACAATTAAGTAAATTTGGAGATGTGGTTTATACAAGCCAAAAATCAAATTATAGTTTACTCTATGTCAATAATGAAAATCTTTCAGATTTATTGAGTAAATTAAAAGATTTGAAATTTGTTAAAAAGGTACGTGTGGGTCATATTAAAGAACTTGACCAAAACTTTTCTGAAGCTTTTGCTCAAACTAATCTTGCCGTTAAAGAGGAAATTGAGCGCTTGTAAGTAAGGGAATAAAAGTGAGCTCACGTGTCAATAATGTAATTGGTATTGTGTATTATTTGAGTGAGCAGACTTTTTTTGTTAATATAGTAAAAAAAGAGAGGAGACTTGGTAGAGTAATACTGCTTCATTAGATGAAGTTTGGAATTTGTAAAAAAGTTGTATTCTATAGATTCTGATTATCACTTCTTCTCAACCATGAAACGATACCCAAAACCAAGGAAGAAAAACTATGTTGGAGACTCATTATTACTTCACTCCCATTTTAGACCATTTAGAACCATTTGATCATAATGATTGGCATTTATATCCGATTGTCACTTTACCTGCGGCTAAGCAACTACGGGATGCAGAAGATTTGCCTAAAAATATTGTTTCGTTAAATGCTTGTTATGACCGTTTGCGAAAAGTATCACTTGATTATCTAACTGTAAATCTTTACGGACGAAAACAAGGAAGAGCTTTTCTCTTATTGTTGCAGGATGTTTTAGAAGAAACGACGATTTTAGATTATACAGTTCAAGTTCGTCAGCAGATTTTGAAAGAAATCGGCGTGTCTACTCTGAATTTTATGGAATATCGTTCTTTTGCTAAAAGACATCTCGCTTTAATGTTAAAAGATTTTAGAAAAAATGATTTTCAAGCCTCTCCAGCAAGTCTGATTATGACTAATGAGGAATGTTTGAAAATTGAAGATTGTCCTCATGCCCTCTTACAACAATACTTAGAACAAATTGAAAAAACTGCCTGATACTTGTCAGACATTTTTTTTATAAAAAAATACTGACAGGATTCTGTCAGTAAAATTTTAAAAATTATTTTCGTAAATGTCTTAAACAGTCTAAAAAACGAACAACTTTGGATTTTGAAAAACGATATTCAACTCGATTTTTATCTAAAAAGTCAAAAAAGTCTTTTTTCCCTTGTTTGCTGTCATCTACTTCAAGCTCAAGCTCATAATCAGTATGCCCTAGATAATCATTCTTGTCTAATGCAGCAAGCCCAATTGGAAGATGTTGCTCATAACGAATCGTCGTCAAACTTCCAATTAAAGTGATTTCCTCAAGATTAATATCTCTTGCAGTCAGTAACTCACAGATTTCACTTAAATCAGTCTCTCCACAGACAATACTTCGCTCGCCAAGGAGTTGTTGAGCTTCTTCAAGACTGAGATCAATATTATATTCAATATTTCCAACTTCTTGCGGAACTTTTAAAGTCATTTCTGCGGACTTATCAAAAGTTCTAATACGCAAAGCCAATTTTTTCTTGCGTAATTTAAAATCTTTTGAATCTAAGTAGTGGTTAGTTTGCCTAACAGGGGTTACGTGAGTAAAGAGTTTTTTGAGCTGGTCATACTCAGCCAGCGACAATAGCGACTTATACTCAATCTCCAAATTCGTACTCATTAATTAATTTTTAAGATAATTTTCTAAAGAAAATATCTTTCCTTTCAGTTGGGTTAAACGATATATTAATTAAAAGTATATCAAAAGGCTGACTATAAGTAAAGTTGCGCCCTAAGTTGAAGAAAGAGAAAAGCTGGCTCAAAGCAGAGAAACAAAGGGAAGTTTTAAAAATGAAGGAGACTAGACAAGGACTGAAAATATGATAGAATTAAGGCTATGGAAAAAGTAGAAGAGAAATATCATTTAAAAGATTTTTGGGATTTTGGTTTGAAACAATTTCGGTCAGCAATTTTTGCAATTACCATTATTCTGTCATTAATTGTGACTACCTTCATCAAAATTCCACATCTTGCACGTTATGACACTTTATTGATTTGTGTCATCGTCATTCAAATGATACTTTTGGTCAGCAAATATGAGCGAGCTTATGATTTAATTCCAATCATGGTCTTCCATGTTTTGGGAATGATTTTAGAAATATTTAAAGTAAAGCATGGGAGTTGGTCCTATCCAGATGCCGGCTTATTTAAAATTATGGATGTTCCCTTATACAGTGCTTTTATGTACTCGGCAATTGGCTCATATATTGTTCGGGCAATAAAAGAGTTTGATTTAGAAGCAATCAATTGGCCGCATTGGTTGATGTCCATTGGTATTTCTGTTCTTATTTATCTCAACTTTTTTAGTGGAACCTTTGGCTTTGATTTCAGAAATATCTTTTATCTCTTTATTTTAATGATTTTCTGGAAAACTAAATTTTCTTTTGTATTGCGGACAAAACGTTATCAAATGCCGGCAATTTTGAGTTTCTTTTTAATCGGTCTCTTTATTTATTTTGCAGAGAATATTGGTTCTTATTTTAGTGCTTGGACTTATTCTTATCAGTTAAAAGCTTGGCAATTTGTTGATTTAGGTAAAATCTCTTCATGGACTTTATTGATTATCGTTTCAATCATTATTGTTATTGAACTACAGAGATATTTTTCAAAAAAGATAAAAGTAAAAAATATAATTAAGAACTAAAAAGGGCAAAATGATTGCTCTTTTTTTATTGAAATTTAAAGCATTTAAGTAGCAATAATGTGAATAAAGCAAACTTATGTTAAAATATTAGATGTGATTCTAATAAATATAGAAGTCAGAAATCGTTTAAGATTTAAATACTCAAAAAAGGAGTATGTGAGAGCAATTGCTTTTGCAAAGTGAAAAAATGTTTAATTGGGAAGAATTCTTGGACCCTTATATCCAAACAGTTGGTGAGTTAAAAATAAAATTTCGGGGCGTTCGTAAGCAATATTTGAAGAAAGGACTTTATTCTCCGATTGAATTTGTTACGGGGCGCGTGAAACGTCGAGAATCAATCAGAAATAAGGCCAAACTTCGTGGTTACACACGAGAAAACTTAGCTGAAATGGAAGATATTGCTGGTGTTCGAGTGATGGTCCAGTTTGTTGATGATGTTTGGGATGTATTGGAGCTTTTACGTAAACGCAAAGATTTTAAAATTATTGAAGAACGTGATTATATTAATAACCAAAAAGCTTCTGGTTACCGTTCTTATCATGTAATTGTTGAATATCCAATTGATACAATTGATGGTTTCCAAATTGTCAATGCTGAAATTCAAATTAGAACTTTAGCCATGAATTTTTGGGCAACGATTGAACACTCCCTTAATTACAAGTACGGGGGCTTGATTCCTGAGGATGTCAAGGCAAGATTGACTAATGCAGCGCGTGAAGCTGCTCAACTTGATTTGGAAATGGGCGAAATCCGTGAGGATATTCAAGAAGCACAGTTACTTTTTGATAGTCCTCAGCAAAAACAAGACTTTAAAAAAGAAAATGGTGAAGAAAATGAACTTTGGTAAAAAAGTCTGGCTTATTGGAAATTCGAGTGAAAAATCCAAAAAAACGCTCAATAAATTGAGCAAGATTTTGAAAGCTGAACATTTCGTTTTTGATGATATTAATCCTGAAATTGTGATTTCAGTTGGAGGAGATGGGACGCTTCTAAGAGCAATGCACATGTACGAATATCAGCTAGATCGTGTGCGATTTTTGGGTGTTCATACGGGGCATTTGGGCTTTTATACTGATTTTACTGACGAAGATTTGTTTGAAGTCGTAGAGGCTCTTTATGATGAAAATCCAGCTCAAGCGATTCACTATCCACTCATTCGTGTTCAAGTTAGTTTTACTGACGGATATCAAATTGTACGGCACGTTCTCAATGAAGCAACGATTCGACGTGCAAGTAAAACGATGGTTGGTGATGTTAGAATTTCTGATTATCTTTTTGAACGTTTTCGTGGGGACGGCTTGTCAATTTCAACTCCAACAGGTTCAACGGCTTACAATAAATCAATTGGAGGAGCCGTTGTTCATCCGCGAGTAAAAGCAATGCAAGTTGCTGAAATTGCAAGTTTGAACAATGTCGTTTATCGAACATTAGGTTCACCAATGATTGTAGCTGAGAAAGATACAATTACCGTTTGTCCTGCGCCAGAGGATGATTATAGTTTGACTTTTGATCAGTTGACTTTTGAATACAAAAATATCAAATCAATTGAGTTTTCTTTGGATGGAACAACGATTTCTTTTGCAAATTGTGCTCATACACCATTTTGGGAACGGGTCAGTAAGTCCTTTATTGGGGAGGTTGAGTAATGCAGTTTGCTTTTAGAAACGAGATTGAAGGAAGCATGGTTAAATCAATGCTAAGCCGTCACGGTATTTCTAGGAGATTGCTGACAAAAGTAAAATTTGATGGTGGAAAAATAACAGTTAATGGTCAGGAAAAAAATGCCATTTATCGTCTGGAAAAGGATGATTTGGTGACGGTCACAGTCCCAGATGAGCCAGATAATGAAAAGTTAATTCCTGATGATTTTCCACTCAATGTCCTATTTGAAGATGACCACTATTTAGTGGTTGAAAAGCCAGCAGGCAAGCCATCAATTACAGGGTCCTTGCATCCGACTGGTGCCATGTCAAATGCTGTCAAAGGATATATTAGTCAAAAAAATTATGCTAATCAAACGGTGCATATTATCACTAGACTAGACCGTGATACCAGTGGAATCATGTTTTTAGCTAAACATCGTTATGCACATGCTTTAATGAATCAACATAAATTTCGCGACACGATGGAAAAACGCTATTTTGCTATTGTAAATGGCCAAGATTTGCCAGATTCTGGTCGAATTGATTTACCAATTGGACGTCGTGATGATTCGATTATTCAAAGGCAAGTTCGCTTTGATGAAAAAGCAAAAGATGCCCTGACTTCTTACGTTGTTGCTGAGCGAAAAAATGATTTAGCCCTTCTTGATATTATTTTGCATACAGGCAGAACTCACCAAATTCGTGTTCATTTTTCTCATTTGGGTTATCCTTTAATTGGTGATGATTTATACGGTGGAAATCATGATTTGATTTCACGTCAAGCCCTTCACTGTCATCATTTACAGTTCTTAAATCCTTTTACTGACGAAATGGTTCATGTTGAATTAGACATGCCAGAAGATATGAAAAACTTATTGAAATAAAAAAGTTACTGACAGATTTTCTGTCAGTAACTTTTTATTTATTAAAATTTCCAGTTTTTAAGAATTTTAACAGATTTAATTTTTACAGGGTCAACAGGAGATGAAGCTTCGCCAGAACCACTTGATGTAACCTCGGCTTTAGCGATTTTATCAACGACATCCATTCCTGAGATAACTTGACCAAAGACAGTGTAACTTCCGTCTAAACTAGGGTATCCCCCTTTTTTATAAGCATCAATTATTTTTTGAGGATATTTAGTCTTGTCTTGAATTTGACTGGTCATATCTTGGGAATTTTGCACAATGAAAAATTGTGAACTGCTAGAGCTTGCTTGGCCGGTATTTGCTAAAGCAAGTGCGCCGCGGATATTGTACAGTTGATTAGAAATTTCAGTATCAAATGTTTTCCCACCAAAAATTGAAGCAGTACCAGTTCCTTGATTAGAAGGGTCACCAGATTGAATCATGAAATCTTTGATGACACGGAAGAATTCATTGTTTTTGTAGTAACCATTTTTGGCAAGAACAAGGAAATTTTGAACCGCATTAGGGGCCAATTTAGGGAAAAGTTTAATATTGATATTTCCAGCAGTCGTTTTAATTTCGACCTCAGCTTCATCCTCAGCAACAGTTGTAGAAAGTTGTGGCAAAGTCAAATCATTAAGGGCAGTTGTAGAATTTTTTACTGCATCATGTAATTTATAATTTGTTGGATAATCAACTTTTTGGCTTGAAGAAGTGCTTGTACTACTTGCTGTATTATCAGTTGTTTTTGGACGATTTGCAAAGAAAACAAGGAGTCCAACGACAATAACTAAGACAATCCCAAAGATTGTAAAAAGAATTGTATTATTTTTTTTATTCGTATTCATAGGAATATTTTAACATAAAAATGAGTAATTATAAATTTTTATCAAATTAATTCTTGCAATTTCCAAAAAAAAGGTATAGAATATAGAAAAATCACGAAAGGAGAATCACGAAATGAATAACTTCTCATTACGCCATCATCATTTGCATAGATAAGAGTTGTGTCATACAGTAGGTATAGATACAGCTTTAGAGTACGCTCAAGTATCTATGCCGGTGATTCTCAAGAGACCGGTTGTAAAGACAACTGGTCTTTTTATTTGTTCGTGCTCTGGTTTGTAGAAAAAAACAAGAGATTAGAAAGCAAAGATTATGGAAAATCAAAATCAGGTCAAGCGCAACCTTAAACAGCGCCACATCACCATGATTGCATTGGGTGGTACAATTGGAACAGGTTTATTTTTAACCTCAGGAGCAACAATTAGTCAAGCAGGTCCCTGGGGCGCAGTTCTTGCTTATTGTTTTATTGGTATTATGGTTTACTTCGTAATGACTTCCTTAGGTGAGATGGCGACATATTTGCCTACCTCAGGTTCATTCTCCGATTATGGCGGTCGTTATGTTGATCCTGCTTTTGGCTTTGCATTAGGGTGGAACTATTGGCTCAATGGAGCGATTACCATTGCCGTGGATTTAACGACAGCAGGATTGATTACGCAGTTTTGGTTCCCGCACCTTCCGTCTTGGATATTTTCAGGAATTGCGACGGTCTTAATTTTTATTATTAATGTTATGGCGGTTGGAGCATTCGGGGAAACAGAATATTGGTTATCAACGATTAAAGTGATTACGATTGTCCTCTTTTTAGCTATTGGTTTACTTACCATTTTTGGAGTTTTGGGACAAGGAAATGTTGATGTCGTTGCCAATTTAAGTGCTGGCAATCATGGCTTTGTTGGTGGAATTTCAGGATTTGTTGGAGTTTTACTTATTGCCGGATTCTCTTTTCAAGGAACTGAGCTTTTAGGGATTACCGCAGGTGAATCTGAAGACCCAGGTAAGTCAATTCCTAAAGCAATGAACTCTATTTTCTGGCGTATCTTACTTTTTTACATCTTTTCAATCATTGTGATTGCTGCAATTATCAATTTTAAAGACCCTCGCTTGTTAAATCCAAATTCGACAGCTGTCATGAGTCCATTTACTATTGTCTTTAAAAATATTGGCTTTGCAGTTGCAGCTTCAGTTATGAATGCGGTCATTCTTACTTCGGTAATTTCATCAGCAAATTCAGTAATGTATGCTTCAACACGTATTCTTTATTCATTGGGACAAGAAAAAGGCGCACCAAAATTCTTTGGACGAACAGCAAAAAATGGAATTCCTTTTTATGCCCTATTAGCCACAACAATTATTTGTTTTATTGCTTTCTTAACTGGAATATTTGGAACGCAAATTTATCTTTTCTTGGTTGATTTATCATCACTAACAGGATTTCTTGCTTGGCTTGGAATTTCTATCAGTCATATCCGTTTTAGAAGAGCCTATATTGCTCAAGGGAAAAAATTGGAAGATCTTCCTTACAAAGCTAAATGGTTCCCATTTGGTCCAATTGTTGCGCTCTTGATGACTGCGGCAATTGCCATTAATCTTGACCCAGCCATGCTTTTTAGTGAGCACTGGGGTGAAGGCTTAGCTTTATACGCTGCAATTCCTATTTTCATTATTCTTTATTTTGGTTATAAATGGAAGTATAATACAAAAATTATTCCACTTGAAGAAGTAGATTTGAGTCGGGAAAAATAATATCTGAATCACAATTCGTATAGAGTTGTGGTTTTTTATTTATAATATAAAGAGAAGTAAGGACATTTTTTAAGAGTTACTTACCCAAAATTACCAAGTGAAAGAGGAAATGGGATGAAGTTTATCGCCATTGTTGGGACCAATGCTAGTTTTTCTTATAATCGAAAACTCCTTTGGTACATGAAAAAACATTTTACAAAAGAAGCACAAATTGAAATAGTAGAAATTACAGACCTGCCACTATTTTCTGAGGATATCAGAGAAATTCCTGAAGGGGTTCAGAAAATTGCAGAGGCAATAAGAGAAGCGGATGGTTTGATTTTTTCAACGCCTGAATATGATCATGCGATTACTGCTGCTTTGAAATCATTGATAGAATGGCTGTCATGGATAAAACCTCAGCCATTGAACAGTCTACCGGTTATGATTGTTGGGGTTTCTCTTGGAAATATGGGAACTGTTTTTGCCCAAGAAAACCTTCGACAAATTTTGAGTTCACCGGGTCTGGATGCTTTTGTTTTACCTTCCAATCAATTTCTTTTAGGACGAGCAGCTGAAGCATTTAATCAACAAGATGAATTGATCGATGAACGGACAATTAGCTGGTTGGAGCATTGTTTTAATAATTTTATGATTTACAGTAAAACATTAAAACCGATGAGATTTCCTTCGCCAAAAAAAGAGAATAATAAAGAAATAATTGAGAGTGAGGAAAGTAAAAACTCTACAGAAACCGATGAAGTTTGGTGGACTAAAGAAACGAATCAAGGATTGCCAGTTCTTTCCGATGCAGATACAGGAGCTTCTGAGTATGAAGAAGTGATTGAACCTGAAAATTCGGCCTATCTACAATTTTTGGAAGAGGGAGAAACTTGGGAGTTTGATGATATTGGAGAATTAAGAGGAAAATCGGAAGAAGAAGACTGATGAAAATTTTAGAAAAAAAGTCAACCTTGAAAATTTCCAAAACTTATCGAGCTTTAGGGACAGTCATTAGCTTAACAATTTATGGTCATCAAGACGAGGAGCTATTAGATAAAACTTATCAATTAATCAAGTATTATGAGCAGCTTTTTACGGTAAATCGTGACCAATCAGAATTGATGGCTGTCAATCATAAAGCAGGAATAGAGCCTGTTCAAGTATCAGGAGTAGTTTATGGCTTAACAAAAATAGCGCTTGAAAAAAGCAAGGAAGCATTTGGTTTTAATGCAGCAATTGGTCCTCTCGTTAAACTTTGGCATATTGGCTTTTCAGATGCTAAATTGCCAACTCAAGCAGAAATAGATGAAAAGTTAAAAATAATTAATCCAGATAGGATTATTCTAAGGGATGATGAATTTTCAATATTTTTGCCAGAAAAAGGGATGGAAATTGACTTAGGAGCGATAGCAAAAGGTTATATTGCCGACCGGATTAAAGATTTTTGGGATGCTTACGGTATCTCCTCCGGCATCATTAATCTAGGAGGAAATCTTCTATTGGTGGGAGAAGCTCCGCATCAGACAGATAAAAAATGGCGCATAGGCATTAGAAATCCTTTAACTAATGATAAAAAACCTGTGCTACAGCTTTTGTCTGGTGAAGGTTCTGTTGTGACTTCGGGAATTTCTGAGCGTTACTTGAAAGTGAATGATAAGATTTACCATCATATTATTGACTCCAAAACAGGTTATCCACACCTTAATCAGCTGGCCAGTGTTACTGTTTTATCCCAAAAATCAATTGATGGTGAAATTGAAACGACCCGATTATTTTTTGCTGACGGTCCAATTGAAAATTGGCTGACAGAAAATCCGGAAGTTTATGGCGCTATTTTTATTAGTAAAGATAAGAAAATAAAAGCCGTTGGAATTCCCCAAAGTCAGATTTATGTTGCTGATCAAAGTTTTGAATTTGAATAAGTTAAAATTTAAGTGTAGATAATTTCTGTCAGTACTTTTGCCAATAAAAATTTACTGACAGAAATAAAAAAAACCGCCAAAAGCGGTTTTTATTTTTTATTTCATAGTTGGGAAAAGCAAAACGTCACGGATTGAAGTTGTGCCAGTAAAGAGCATTACTAAGCGGTCAATCCCGATACCGAGTCCACCTGTTGGTGGCATACCGTGTTCGAGTGCTTCAACATAATCGTAATCGACACCAGTTGCTTCATCATCCCCAAGTTCTTTAGCTTTAGCTTGAGCTTCAAAACGTTCCAATTGGTCAATTGGGTCATTCAATTCGCTGAAAGCATTGGCGTATTCTTTACCGTTGATGAAAAGTTCAAAACGGTCAGTAAAACGTAGGTCTTTTTCATTCATTTTAGCAAGTGGTGAAATTTCTTTTGGGTGACCAAAAACGAAAGTAGGTTGAATCAAAGTTTCTTCAACATATTTTTCAAAGAATTCGTTAATAATATGACCAACAGAAGTGAAATGTTTTTCAACATGAATATCATGTTCTTTTGCAAGAGCTGTTGCTTCTTCAAAAGTCATCTCAGGCCAGAAATCAACTCCAGCAACTTCCTTGATGGCATCAACCATGTGAACACGTTTGAATTTTCCGCCAACATTAATTTCTTTACCATCGTATTCAAGAACATCTTGACCAACCACTGTTTTAGCAACATGTTGGAAGATTCCTTCTGTCAAATCCATGATATCTTCAAAATCAGCATAAGCTTCATAAGATTCCATTGTTGTGAATTCTGGATTATGAGTCATATCCATTCCTTCGTTACGGAAGACACGGCCAAGTTCATAAACTTTTTCCATTCCACCAACAATCAAACGTTTCAAGTGTAATTCAGTTGCAATACGAAGCGCCATATCAATATCAAGACTGTTATGATGTGTGTAGAATGGACGAGCAGCAGCACCACCGGCTTCATTGTTAAGTACTGGAGTTTCAACTTCAAGATATCCACGACCATCCATATAACGACGGATTTCACTGATAATTTTAGAACGAGTGACAAAACGATTGAAGCTTTCTTTATTTGAAATCAAATCCAAATAACGTTTACGATAACGTGTTTCAGTGTCAGTCAAACCATGGAATTTTTCAGGCAAAGGACGAAGCGCTTTTGAGAGGAAAGTCAATTTTTTTGCTTTAATTGACAATTCACCCATGTCAGTTTTCATGATTTCGCCTTCAACACCAAGGAAATCTCCGAGGTCAGCTTTTTTGAAAATTTCATAATTTTCTTCGCCGACTTCATCTTTACGAACATAAAGTTGAATTTGGCCTTCGCGGTCTTGAAGATGGGCGAAACCGACTTTACCTTTACCACGTTTAGTCATCAAACGACCAGCGACAATTCCTGAAAGTGCAAGTTCATGCAATTCTTCTTTCGTCTTTTCGTCATAAGCTTCGTGTAGTTCTTGTGAGTTGTGCGTACGTGTAAATTTATGTCCAAATGGGTCAATTCCCGCTTCGCGCAGGTTTTCCATTTTTTCACGGCGGACTTTCATTTGGTCATTAAGTTCTTCGATTTCAGCCAAAATAGTACTCCTTGTAATTTTTTATTCTCTCTATTTTAACATATTTTCAAAAAATTAACAGAAATTTTTTTGTCAGTAAACGCTTTAAGCATAGGCTTGAGAAGATTTTTTTACTGTCAGTAAAAAATGCTGATAAAATGACTGACAGAAATTTAGAAAATGATGAATGACCTTAAAGAATTTCTGTCAGTAAATTTTTTAAAACTCACTTAAATTTTTGATTTTTTTAATCACAGTTTTGAGCAATTTGTCTTGTTCAGACAAAAAAGAAAGACCATAAAAAATGCGTTGATAACGTTCGCCAAGACCTTGAAAAGCAATATTTTCATTAATAAATCGTTTTGAAATCAATGACAGGCCAATGCCAGCCTTAAGTTGACTGACAATCATATCATTGTTATTGACGCTGACCAAATTCTTTGGATTAAGATTATTTTCTTTAAGATAATTATGTGTATAATGAGCCACACCAGACCCTGCTTCGCGAATAAAAAAGATGTCACTTTCTGGATTGCCAGCAAGAACGAGTTCATCTTTAAAAAGTGGGAAAGTTTCGATGGTTTCATCCATCATCGGTTTTTCAATAATTCCAAAATGAATTTCATGATTACGAATTAAATCAAAAACCTCTTGAGAATCAAGCATCATTAATTCAATGTTAAGTTGTTCAAGTTCAGGAATTAAATTTTTAAAAATCAAAGGTAAAACAGTAGTTGCTGAACTATGGGAAGCAGCAATTTTAAAAGGTTTACGACTAGGTGTCTGATTTTTTAGGGAAAATTGTAATTCATTCCAATCATTGAGCGTTTTTAAAGCCTTAGGATAAAGAAGGTGGGCACTTTCTGTGGGAATTACTTCTTGGTGTTGCCCTCTTGAAAAAAGGTGAACTTTTAGTTCTTCCTCCAATTTTTTAATTCTAACAGTTGCGGTTGGCTGTGAAATAAAACATTGATTAGCAGCTCTGGTAAAGCTTTTGGTTTCAAACACAGCAATAAAAGTTTCGAGTAAAGCGAACATAAATCTTCCTTTAATTAATAAAAGTAATTTTAAAAATGATAATAATTTATTTTACAAAATAAAGGAGATTGTGTAAACTAATTGATGCTAGACAATTAAAAAAGGAAAAAGTAGAAAAATGTTAAAATTAAAAAATTATATTAAAAATGATAGACAGGGCATAATGAGTATTTTGCCAGGATTTCTGCTCTCATTTGCCATTGCTATAGTAAGTTATTTACTCAATCGTTTCATCTTCCATAGTTTAGGTTCAGCAACCATTGCAATATTATTAGGAATTATTTTAGGTAATTTGTACTTCAAACAAGTCACTTTGTTTGCAGGAACAGCTTGGTCAGAAAAAAAACTTCTGGAATTTTCAGTGATGTTTTTAGGGGCCACAGTCACTTTCCAAACCATTGGTAAGTTAGGATTCTCCGGAGTAGGATTTATACTAATACAAATGATTTCAACAATTATTTTTGTTTTGTTTATGGGTAAAAAACTAGGATTTTCTGCTAATGTTTCTGCCCTAATGGCTTCTGGGAATGCAGTTTGTGGTTCATCAGCAATTGCCGCAGTTGAACCAGTTATTGGAGCTGAAACCAGTGAGAAAAGAACATCGATTGCGATGGTCAATCTTATGGGAACTATTTTAATGCTAAGTCTTCCATTTTTAGGAACTTGGATATTCGGTAATAATGATTTATTAAGGGGGGCACTGATTGGTGGAACAGAACAATCTGTTGGTCAAGTCGTTGCTTCAGCAACAATGGTAAATCCAAACACAACAACCTTAGCCACTCTATTTAAAATTATGCGAATTATCATGCTCGTTTTTGTTGTTTTATATTTTGGTTTCAGAAGTAAAAAACAAAAAAGAAATGAACAAGGACCTACTCAAATAAAAATTAAAAGAAATTCTTTTTTACCCTGGTATGTTCTTGGTTTCTTAGTGCTTTGTACTTTAGATACATTGATTCATTTTGTGCCGGAAGTTTCAGCTACCGCAAAATTTCTATCCGGTTGGTGTGAAACCATTGCCTTAGCTGCTATTGGTTTACGACTAAATTTGGTTGAATTTATAAAAGCAGGAAAAAAATTACTGATTTATGGTTTATCTACTTTAGTCTTTCAAGTAGTTCTTGCACTTATTTTAATAAGCCTTTTAATCAAATAATTAGAATTAAAACGATAATAAAGTCACTAAACCAGAGATTTAGTGACTTTTTTGTGCTAATTATTATCAGTTAAATTTTTGAACCTAGTAAAAAATTATTAATCAATCGGACTCATTAATGTTAAACCAGATTAATCCCCAAAGTGAAGCAATGACTAAAAAGAGTAGAGCAAGCATTTTATTTTCCTTTATGTTTGTAAGGTTTGGATAGATTACTTAATAGATTCTATTACCTCTTTAAGTTGACTGACAGATTTTTCAAATTGTTTCTTTTCATAAGCATCAATATTTAGTTCAATGATTTCTCTAACACCATTTTGATTTACAATAGATGGAACACCGGTAAAGACACCTTCTTGACCATATTCACCACGTAAATAGGCAGAAACTGGTAGAATTGCTTGTTCATTATTTAAGATGGCTTTGACAATTCTAGCTGTACTCATTCCAATGCCGTAATAAGTAGCCTGTTTTTTATCAATAATCTCATAGGCAGCATTTTTTACCTTATTTGACAAATTAGACAAATCTTCAACCCCTATTTTTTTATTTTTAACAATAAATTCAAGAATAGGTTTTCCACCTACCGTCGTGTGTGACCAAACTGCAACTTCAGAATCGCCATGTTCGCCAATAATATATCCATGAACGCTCCGTGGATCAATTTCTAGCTTTGTGGCCAACTCTTTTCTAAAACGAGTAGTATCCAAAGTTGTACCAGTTCCGACAATTCGAGATTGATCAAGACCAGAAGTTTCCCAAGCGACATAGGTAAGAATATCCACAGGATTTGAAGCAATTACAAAAATACCATCAAAACCTGAGTCCATAACCTGAGTCACGATTGAGCGCATAATTTTAGCATTTGTATTGACCAAATCTAAACGTGATTGACCTGGTTTTTGATTCACACCAGCCGTAACGACCACAATATCAGCATTTTTACAATCCTTGTAATCTCCAGCTCTCACAATAACATTTTCTTGCCCCCAAGAAACGCCATCTAATAAATCTAAGGCTTCACCCTCAGCTTTATCCTGATTAACATCTATCAAAACCAACTCATTAACAAGTCCTTGATTAATCATTGAATAAGCAATACTTGTTCCAACAAAACCTGTTCCTATAACAACTACTTTTCTGCTTGTAATTTTCATTTTTAGCTCCTTTTCAATTTATATATATTTTTTTATAAAGCCTATCTGTTAAAAAGCCAAAGATAACTAATCATAGTACATAAAATTAAAATGATAGAAATTACAAAACTAATGATGATAAAAGCCAATTCTATCTCCTCCTTCAACCCCTTTTTCTGATGTCTTTTATAAAATCTATAATTATTTTATCTCTATTTTTATAATGTGTAAAATGAATTTATTTTATCATTATTATTAATAAAAATAATAAAAAAACAAAAGCAGTTTGCTCATGTTTTTCTATTTTTATTAATTCTAATGAATTTCGGTTTCTTTTTTTATTTTACTAATTAATTTTTGAATCATAGGGTCTTTTTCTTCATCAAAAGAAACTCCTAGAAACTCTCTATGATAATTACTCCCAAGTTCTTGATAAGGGATATCATCAGTTAAAAATGATTTAGAAATTAAAGAAGAACCTAAGCCTGCTTTGATATGGGAAATAATCATCTCATTGCTATTCATACGAACGATGTTTCTTTGAGCAGAAGGAGCGGATTTGAGATATCTTTTGATATAATATCCAATTCCTGAACCAGATTCTCTGGTAAAGAATGTTTCTGAATCCGTATTTCCAGCAAGTACTAATTCATCTAAAAATAAAGGAAATGTTTCGGTTTGATCGCTAATGAGTAATCGCTCAATGATTCCAAAATGTAAATCATGATTTGCAACTAATTCAAATACTTTTTCTGAGTCATACATATTAATTTCTACATCTAAATGTTCCAACTCGCCTTCAAATACTTTAAAGATTCTTGGCATAATACTTAGAGCAGCACTGTGTGAAACCCCAATTTTGAAAGGATGTTTTGCAAGAGATTTTTTTTGAACTTCAGCTTGGTCTTCCTCCCATTTTTTTAGATAGGCAATAGCTTTGGGATAGAATAATATGGCGGCTTCAGTCGGAATGATTTCTTGGTGTTTTCCTCTTAAAAATAATGTTGATTTTAATTCTTCTTCGAGTTTCTTAATTCTCACGGTTACAGTGGGTTGGGAAATAAATAAATATTTTCCAGCTAAGGTAAAACTTTTAGTTTCATAAACGACGATAAAGGTCTCAAATAATGAAAACATGTGATTTTCTCCTTAAAATACAAAATAACAAATTATTTTTTTTAATTTATATGATTATAATAATTTATTTTACAAATTAAATCAACTATTATATATTATTAATAGAATCAATTATTAAAGACGAATTAATAAAAAATATAGAAAGAGAAGTCTATGATGTATTCGAAATTCATATCATTTTTAAAACAAATTCCCCTCCCGATATGTGGCTTAATTTTGGGTTTAATATCCTTAGGGAATCTCCTTTACAGTAAAGGTTACCCTATTTTAGGAAATTCTTACGATATGTTAGGTTTATTCCTGATGTTTTTAATTTTGCTCAAGATAGTACTGGCAATGAAACATACAATTTCGACTTTGAATGACCCAATTGTAGCCTCTGTTTCACCAACTTTTACGATGTCTTTAATGGTACTAAGCGTATTTTTAAAACGTTTGTCCGGCTTTAGTCTTCTTGCGAATGTTACTTGGTGGACTGCTTTAATCTTGCATCTTATCTTAATGATGTATTTTATTTATCTTCATGTGCTACCAAAAGAATTAAAAATACATGATGTTTATCCAAGCTGGTTTATTACTTTTGTAGGCATTGGGGTAATATCGGCAACATCACCAGATTTCGGTCTTGAAGTGGGTAAAGTTGTGGTTTGGATAACATTACTCTTTTACTTTATTCTTCTTCCTATTGTTATGCATAGAGTTTTCATTTTACGAAAAATGCACAAATCTTTACTTCCTTTGATTACAATTATCACGGCACCGGGTTCACTTGGTTTAGTAGGATACCTCACTGTTGTAGAAGCAAAATCTAAAATATTCGTTATCTTTTTATTTATTTTATCGCAAGCTATCTATTTTATAACTTTAGGCTTGCTGACAAAACTTTTGAGAAGTGCCTTTTATCCTAGTTATGCTGCCTTTACATTTCCTCTCGTTATTTCTGCAACTGCGGTAAATTTAACAAGTAAACTCAGCGTTTTTCAGTTCCTGAATTTAGAATTATTAGCGAATATGGAAATCCTTATAGCAATTGCAATCGTTACTTATGTGCTCATCAGATACTGTATTTTTTTAGGATCAAAATTAGTTCAGATTATGTCTGAAAAATATTCTCCTGAAAGTATATAAAAATAAATCATTGATAAAAATTACCACTAGGTCAATAATCTAGTGGCTTTTTATTTTGCTTTAAAAATAGAGTATATCAAGCTCAATAGAGCCTTAAGAAATCCTTTATAAATGAGACAATAATTTTAAAAATGCCTATAAAAAAAGGGACACATTGTGTTATAATTAGAACGCTGCGTGCTTTTTTTCTTTAATTAAAGAAGATTTGACTGGTTTTTTAACTTAAATCATTCAATTTTTTGAAGTATTTAATGATTAAAAGTATGCAAAAGAATATAGGAGAATAAAAATGACTGTATTATATGATGAAATCATGGTTCGTTATGGTGAACTTTCAACCAAAGGAAAAAATCGTGGTTACTTTATCAATCGTTTGGCAAAAAATATCCGCGAAGTCCTTGCAGATATGCCTGAATTAAAAATTACAGCAGTAAGAGATAGAGCACACATTGAACTTAATGGAGCAGATTATGCTGAAGTTTCAAATCGTTTAACAAAAGTTTTTGGAATCCAAAATTTTTCACCTTCAATCAAAGTCGAAAAATCAATGCCCATTATCAAAGAAGAAGTTGTGGCACTTTTTAAGGAAATTTATAGCGAAGGGCAGACTTTTAAAATTGCTACCAGACGAGCTGACCATAACTTTGAATTAGATTCAACAGAATTAAATATTGCTTTAGGAGATGTTGTTTTTGATAATTTCTCTTACGCAAAAGTACAAATGAAAAAGCCTGATATCACATTGCGCGTTGAAATCAGACAAGATGCGACTTATCTTAGTTTTGAAGATATAAAAGGTGCTGGAGGAATGCCAGTCGGAACAGCAGGACGTGGACATCTAATGCTCTCAGGTGGAATTGATTCACCAGTTGCAGGTTATTTAGCGTTGAAACGCGGAGTTGAGATTGAGGCTGTTCACTTTGCTAGCCCTCCTTACACTTCACCAGGAGCTTTGAAGAAAGCCAAAGACTTAGCAGCTAAATTAACCGTTTTTGGAGGTTCAATTACCTTTATTGAAGTACCATTTACCGAGATTCAAGAAGAAATAAAAGCCAAGGCTCCACAAGCATATTTGATGACAATTACACGCCGTTTTATGATGCGCGTGGTTGATCGGGTTCGTGAAGAACGTGGTGGAAAAGTGATTATTAATGGAGAATCTTTGGGACAAGTTGCTAGCCAAACGCTTGGCTCAATGTCTGCCATTAATGAAGTAACTAATACTCCAGTTATTCGACCAGTAGTAACAATGGATAAAAATGAAATTATTGAAATAGCTGAAAAAATCGATACTTTTAATTTATCAATTCTACCATTTGAAGATTGTTGTACTGTCTTTGCACCACCTTCTCCAAAAACAAATCCAAAACTTGAAAATTGTATTCAATATGAAAAGAGAATGGATGTTGAGGGGATGGTTGACCGTGCGGTCAAAGGAATTATGCTTACAACAATTACTGGTGAAAACTGGGACCAAACTGAAGAAGAAGAATTTGCTGATTTCTTATAATAAAAATGCTACTTATAATATTATGAGTAGCATTTTCATTTGATTAGGAAACTACGATTAATAGTCTAAACTTGACAAAGATTGGAAACAAGGATATAATTACCAACGTTATTTATAAACTTAGAAAAAATTAATTGAGTTCATCAGTATAGCAAGACTTATTAGGAATTTTATTTAAAGAAGATAATACTCAATTTATAGGAAAGGATTTTATGTCAGACAGAATAAAGGCTTTAATTGCCTTAGGGATATTTACATTTATGTCAACATTGGATGGTTCAATTGTTAATATTGCTCTACCAACAATGTCAAAGGAGCTTCATGTCTCTACTTCTCAAATCACTTGGGTGGTGACAATCTATTTAATTGTAATTTCAGCGATTGTACTGATTTTTGGCCGTTTAGGCGATTTAATAGGTAAATCACGAATTGCCCGCATTGGTTGGGGAATTTTTATTTTAGGCTCGGCACTTGCTGGGTTAAATTTTGGTTGGGGCTTAGGTTTTCTTCTTTTTGCACGGGTGATTCAGGCTATTGGGGCGTCAATGTTTATGGCAACCGGTTTTGGAATTATTTCAGAAATTTTCCCACCTGAAAGTCGAGCAAGAGCACTTTCCATTTCAGCGATGTTTGTATCGGTTGGCTCAATCGCTGGACCTGCCCTTGGAGGACTGATTTTACAGGTCGCTTCATGGAATTATATCTTTTGGATAAATGTCCCTATCGGAATTTTAGCATGGATTTTTGGAAATCATGCTTTGCCAAAAGAAAAAACCAGTGGAAAATGGTCGGATATTGATTTTAAAGGTGGAACATTAATGACTTCTGTTATTGTTTTGCTTTTCTTAGCTCTTAATTTTGGGCAAGCTTTGGGTTGGACCAAACCCTTAATTATTATTGGTGCATTGCTTGGCTTTATTCTCTTTGGAATATTTATTTTAACAGAGAAAAAGGTCGCTCAGCCTTTGCTTGATTTAGGAATTTTTAAATCAAAATTATTTTCAATGAGTATTATTATGGCTCTCTTTAATTTTACAGTAGCGATGTTCTCAAGTATTTTGTTACCATTCTACTTACAAGATTTTAGAAATTATGGGCCAGGCTTGGCAGGGATGATTATGATGGCTTATCCTGTTGCTATGCTGATTGCTAGCCCATTAGCAGGTTCGGCAGCAGATAAAATGGATAAAGAAATTGTTACTTTTGTAGGAATTTCAGGGATTGTTTTGTCACAGCTCGGCTATTTACTGATAAATCCGCATTCTGCTCCATGGCTAGTTGTTGTTATTCTTTTGATTCAAGGAATGTCTATGGGGATTTTCCAAAGCCCAAACAATGCTTTGATTATGGAAACTGTTGACCGTAAGTATTTAGGAATTGCTGGGTCAGTTAATTCTCTTGCCCGTAATATGGCCTTTGTTTTAGGGACGTCTTTAGCAACATTGATTTTATTCACAGCGATGTCTAATCAGTTGGGTTATAAGGTAACAACTTATTTGCACAATCAACCAGATGTCTTTTTACACGGTTTCCACGTGGCCTTCTATTTTTCAACATTTCTTGTTTTAGTGACTTGGGTTCTTGGCTTATTCCGTTTGTTGGGACGTAAAAAGTAAAATAAAAACAATCTAAATGATTGTTTTTTTTGCTGACAGAATTTCTGTCAGTGAAATGTTTACATGTGTAAATTTTCACGTACTAAATATATTGATAATTTAGAAAAGTTTGCTATAATATTTTTTATAACACAAAAATAATTTCTATAAAGGAACAAAATATGTCTAAACTTCTTGTTGTAAAAGGTCACCCACTTACTGCTGATTATTCACTTTCACTCAAAGGTCTTGATGCTTTCGTCAAAGCCTATAAAGCTGCTCATCCAGAAGATGAAATTGAAGAACTAGATGTTTTCAGTGCTGATATTCCAACTTTGAATACTGAATTGGTCAGTGCAATGTTCGCAGGTGAGAATGCTGAACTTACAGCTTCACAAAAAGATAAATTGGCTCGTTTTGCTGGTTTTACAGAACAATTTTTGTCAGCTGATAAAGTAGTCATTGCTAATCCAATGTATAACTTGATGATTCCTGCTGAACTTAAATCTTGGGTTGATACAGTCAATGTTGCTGGTAAAACATTCAAATATACAGCCGAAGGTCCTGTTGGTTTAGCAAATGGCAAAAAAGTCTTGCACTTACAAGCTAATGGTGGAGTTTATGGAGCACAAGATCCAGCAACAATTTACATGTCAGCAATCTTCAATTTTATCGGTAGCGATTTTAGACAAATTGCCGTTGAAGGACATGCTTATGATCCAGAAAAAACAGAAGAACTTCTTGCTGAATTCATTAATAAAGTAGAGTTAGAAGCTCAAACATTCTAAAGAAAAGTCTGTCATTGAACAGACTTTTTATTGAATTTACTGACAGAAAATAGGAGAGTCATATTTTTTCTGTCAGTAAATTGAAAGGATAAAAAATGGTAAAACATCTTTTTAATTCACATATTGATTGGGTAGGGGGAAGAAATTCCATCGGTGACTTACAGGCTGAGGCACTGAATGAAAAAATTTCAATTCCTAAAACTATGGATGGTCCAGGAGTCGGAACAAATCCTGATGAAATGCTACTCGGAGCAGCCAGTACCTGTTATTCGATTACATTAGCTGCCATGCTTGAGCGAAATGATATTCTCCTGGAACATCTGAAAGTAGATGCTAAAGGAGTAGTTGATGTGACAAAAGGAACCTTTACTTATGAAAAAATAACTTATCATGTCGCTATGAAATTGACAAAAGAGTCAGATGAAGTTAAAGCAATTAAACTTGCCAAACGGGCAGAAAGTTCTTGCATGATTTCAAGAGCGATTCAAGGAAATATTGAGTTAGAAACGATTATTAGAATTGAAAAATAAAAAGTTACTGACAGGTCTGTCAGTAACTTTTTATTTTAATTTTTATTTTTCCGACGTTCTAAGAAGTCAAAAAGTAATGTATGATGATTACTTGCAAGTGAATAATCTTCAAGAATATTAACATTAAGACGCATATCTTTGGCTTCTCGTGCAGTAATTGCTCCAGAAAGTTCATGTTCAAAAATGACTTTACGTTCCAAATAATAGGCCCGCATCATTTCGGTAATGTTGTTAGGCTGAGCCTTATTCATCATCCGTGAAATATGACCACCAGTTGCGACGATTTCAGATGTTCTTAAACGTTCTGATTGCAAGAAATTCAATAGTTGCTCATCAAAGACACCATTTAAATTATCAAGAGCTTGCAAGATAAGTTCGGTATTATTGAAATAAAGTTCAGTAATTTCATCTCGTGTTGTTTCCATTGCCGCCTTTGTTTTCTTGAAATAAAAGTCAACATGTAAGACACGAGAGGTAAGTAAATGAAAAGCACGCAAGGCAATAACATAAACAAATTGGATACTGGAAACCAGTGAATGGACAATACTTGTTTCTAATGAGCGAATATATCGTTGATAAGTTCGGTAAGTATACATTGAAATTTTATTTTCACGCAAGGCAACTTCAAGACCTTCAGATTCAATTCGGATAATCAAAAGTTGCAAATCATTGTAATCAATCGCCATATCTGTTGACTCTTGTTCAATAATTAATTGTTGAATTCGTTCCTGATAAGCATCAATAGCGATATCATAACCCTGAGGGTTTTTAGCCGATTTCATATCCTGATGTAATTCATCAACTACCTCAGATAAAATCGCAATTTTAGAGATATTATTAACTTTAGAAACTTTTTTAACCGCAAAGAAAGGAAGAATGAACATTCCAACTAAGAAACTTAAGCCAGTTACCGCAGCGGCTAGAAAGACGAGAACGGGTTGAACATCTACAGTTCGTGGAACCAAAAGAATCGTTGCGATACTTACTGTTCCTTTAGAACCAGCAAAAGTGAGGAGAAATACATCATTCCAATAAGCAGAAAACGGTTGTTTTTGTTTAAGGGAGCGAAGCCAATAATAAAAAGCAATGACAATAAATCTGAGTGCAAATAATCCAGCAGTCAAGGCAAGAGCAAGAACAATTAAAAGTGCTGATGAATAAACAGGATCAACTAAAAGTGGAACTACAAGTTGATAAAGTTCAATTCCTAAGAAAAGAAAGACAAAGGAATTTAAAATAAATGTTAAAGTATCCCAAATTGTACTCTTGAGTTTTTCAACTTGAGCATCAAATAAAGTAGTTCTCTTAAGACCGTTTGCTGACATGACTCCAGCAACAACTGCAGCAATGATTCCAGAAACATGTAATTCTTCGGAAATGAGAAAGGCAGCAAGAGGAACAACAAGCTCTAAAAGAAGATAACCAGAAACATCCCGTGCGTCAACATCTTCCAGAAGTCTTAAGACAAGTCCTTTGATGTAAATTAAAGTAAAACCAATAGCAGCTCCACCAAGTGCTGAAATAACTAATTTCATTGTTGCATCTGGGAAAGAGAAATAACCAGTAACTAAAGCAACTAAAGCAATCTGAAAAGAAATAATTCCGGAAGCATCATTGAGCAAACCTTCACCTTGCAAAACACTCATAACCCGACGAGGGAAAGAGAAATTCTTTGATAAAGCTCCAACAGCTACAGCATCAGTAGGAGCGAGACTTGCTCCTAAGGCAAAGCAAGCAGCTAAAGGTAATCCCATGTAAATCCAATTCGAAATCAAACCCAATCCAAGGGTCGTAATGAAGACAAGAGGGAAAATTAAAACTAAAATAATTTTACTATGTTTTAAAATGTGTTTGACATCAGCTTCTTCGCTTTCTCTAAAAAGAAGAGGAGCAATAATAAATCCTAAGAAAAATTCAGGTGCGACATGTAAAACCTCGTCAGCACCAAAAAAGCCCAAAATAAGTCCTAAAACCACTTGAATAAGAGGGAGGGCAAGTTTTGGGAAAACTTTGTTAAGGACATTTGAAAAAACTAATACCAAAAGGAAAACAATGACATAAAAAATAATATGGAGCATAGAGTCCTTTCTGTGTAATTGACTAATGAGCGCTAAAAAGTACAAAGTAGAGCTATCAAAGCTAGCTCTACCGTACCTAATCTACATAATTTATTTCAAACGATTAATTGCTTTTTTCTTCAAAGCAATTTTTTCATTGATTTTTGAGCAGTCTTTTTTACCTAAAAGCGCTTTACAACGTTTGAGTTCCAAATCAGTGAGTTGACGTTTTACACGTTCTTTACGAGCAGCATCAAACTCACCATTTTTAATTAATTCAAGTTTTTGTTCAAGAATTAATTTTTTATTTTTAACTGCATCAATATAATATTTAAGCTCAGAAATATCATCGGCACTTGCATTTTTAGCCAACAAATCCCCTAATTTTTCATCAAGGGTAACGAGCTTATCAGTAAGTAGTTCAAGTTTAGCGTTGAGCTTTTCTTCTTTTTCTTCATCCGAAAGGGCCATGAAAGCTTCAAATTTCTTACTATCATCAAGTTTTTCAGATTCTTCAGGACGTTTATTGATGTACATCTCACGCAATTTATTTAACTTATCTTCAAATTTTTTATCTATCATTTTGATCACCTAAAAACATATTCAGTACAGTTATTATAACATATTGTGGCCTAAAAGAAAGAGCAATGCTCAAATTTTTTAATAAAAAAATCTGTCCCATTTAGAACAGAATTTTTGTTTTATTAATAAGTCAAAACGAAGTTTTTCTTTTTCCCACGACGAATGACAGTTAAACGATTTTCAATTTTATCTGAATCTGTAATAACATAATCAAGGGCTTGAACACGTTCACCATTGATATAAATCGCACCATTTGTAATATCTTCACGAGCTTGTCTTTTTGAAGGAGCTATTCCAGCAGAGATTAAAAGTTCAACTAAAGTTAAATCTTCATCATCAGTAACTTGATGTTGTGGAGCTGCTTTAAGACCAGTTAAGATTGATTTAGCATCTAACTGACGCAAATCTCCACCGCCAAATAAGATTTCTGATGTTTTAACTGCTTGTTCATAAGCTGCTTTTCCGTGAACTAAGCTGACAACTTCGCGAGCCAAAACTTTTTGGGCCAAACGCTCATGACGAGCTGCTTCAAATTGTTCTTCAATTTCAGCAATCTCTTCTAATGAAAGGAAGGTGAAAATTTTCAACATTTTTACAGCATCTGCATCATCAACATTAAGCCAAAATTGGTACATTTCATAAGGAGATGTTTTATCAGCATCAAGCCAAATTGCATTTCCTTCTGATTTACCGAATTTTTTACCAGTTGAATCTGTAATTAATGGAATAGTAATAACATGACCTTGCTTGTTCGCTTTACGACGTAAAAGCTCTGTTCCAGCAGTCATATTTCCCCATTGATCAGAACCACCAAGTTGTAAAGTAACATTGTGCAATTGGTTCAATTCGTAGAAATCATAACCTTGCATAATTTGGTAAGCAAATTCTGTATAAGAAATTCCACTTTCCATCCGTGATTTTACAGAGTCTTTAGAAATCATGTAGTTAACGGTGAAATGTTTACCCACATCTCTGAGGAAATCAATAAAAGTCAGATTTTCAAACCAGTTGTAGTTATTGGTCATTTCTGCCTTATTTTCACCATTTTCAAAATCCAGGAAACGCTCAAGCTGACTACGGATTTTTCCAGACCATTTTGTTACAGTGTCTTTTGTTTGAAGTGAACGTTCTGAATCTTTGAAAGAAGGATCACCAATCAAACCAGTTGCACCACCAACAAGCGCATAAGGTTTATGTCCAGCCATTTGTAGACGTTTCATTGTCAAAATTAGTACAAGATTACCTAAATGAAGGGAATCAGCGGTAGGGTCATATCCTACATAATAGGAAACCATGTCCTCCGTCAGCGCTTTAGAAAGCGCAGCTTCGTCCGTTGTTTGGAAAACCAAACCACGTGCTTTAAGTTCGTCAAAAATGTTCATAAAAAAATCCTTTCTATAATGATTGAGCTGTCCACTTTGGATAAAAAGTAAAAAAATTAACAGCACTGTTTTACATTATAACAAATTAATAAAAAAAATTCTGAAAGTGGCGAAAAATTATTTTAAATTTGATATAATAAAGGCATGAAAAAATCCTCAATTGACTCGCAAGAAGAAGCACGTGCGCGTTTAAAAGAAAAAATGGAAAATAAGCGGCGGAAACAAAGTAATTCTCTGTCCAAAAATCCTAAAGATAATGATGAAAAATCGGGTTGGTCAATCACTTTTAAGGTGGTCCGCGGACTAATTGTAATTTTTGGAATAATTTTTGCTTTAGTGGGTGTCTTTGGTGCGGCGACAGGTGTAGGCTATTTTGCTCGATTGGTTGAGCAAACGAAGACACCAAATAAAACGGAAATGCTTGCAAAAATTAATGATATTCATGGCGTTTCTGTCATTAATTATAGTAATGGTCAAGCAATTTCGGATATCTCTAGTGATTTGGTGCGTGTTACTGTCAAAAGTGACGAGATTTCTCCTAATGTTAAAAATGCTTTAATTGCAACAGAAGATGATAGCTTTAAAACGAATAAGGGCGTGGTTCCTAAGGCAGTTGTTCGTGGAATTCTTGGTTCAGTAGGTGGTGGCACAAGTTCTGGTGGTTCAACCCTTACCCAACAGTTAATTAAACAACAAGTTTTAGGAGATAGTGTTACCTTCCAACGTAAAGCTAGTGAAATTGTCTATGCTCTTAAACTTAATAGCTACTTGAGTAAAGACCAAATTTTGACTGATTATTTAAATGTCTCACCTTTTGGGCGAAATAATAAAGGACAAAATATTGCAGGGATTCAAGAAGCTGCTCTTGGTATATTTGGAAAATCTGCTAAGGATTTAACAATACCTGAGGCTGCTTTTATTGCTGGGTTGCCACAAAGCCCTATCGTCTATTCTCCTTATGCGGCTGATGGTTCTCTAAAGTCAAAAGAAAACATGAGTTATGGTCTTGAACGTCAAAAAGAAGTCTTGTTTTATCTTTATCGTGGGGGCTATATTTCAGAAGCTGATTACAAGAAATACAAAGCTTATGATATTTCAACAGAATTTTTACAACCAGGAGTAGCTCAATCACAAGAACATGGTTATTTATATAATGTTGTTTATAATGAAGCAATTACTGATATCTATAATTATTTGATTAAGCGAGATAAAGTTTCGGCAACTGATTTAGGAAATGATAGTACTAAACAACGTTATCGAGAATTAGCTGAACAGTCATTGCAAAACGGTGGTTATACAGTAACTACAACTATCAATCAACAAGTATATGATGCAATGCAAAATGCCGTAACTAATTACAGTGGTTTGATGCAAGACGGTACGGGTCTTATTCAAACTGGTAATGTCTTAATGGATAATAAAACAGGGGCTGTTTATGGCTTTATTGGTGGATTAGACTTCTCACAAAGCCAAGTAAACCATGCCTTTGATACTAAACGTTCACCTGGTTCTTCAATCAAACCAATACTAGCTTATGGACCGGCAATTGACATGGGCTTAATGGGTTCTGCAAGTGTTCTATCTAACTATCCCGCAAAATATTCGAGTGGGCAAGACATCGAACACGTCGGCAATAAGGGAACGGAGATGATGCCATTTTCAGAAGCCTTGAATGTTTCTTATAATATTCCTGCTTATTGGACCTACCAAACGATTTTGAATAAAGGAAAATCTGTTGAACCTTACATGACGAAGATGGGATATGATGTTGCAGATTATTCTGTAGAGTCACTTCCTCTTGGAGGAGGAATTGATCCAACGGTGGTTCAACATACGAATGGTTATCAAACTTTAGCCAATGGTGGAAAATATGAACCATGGTATATTGTTGATAGTATCAAAGATGATACAGGAAATGTAATTTATCAACATCAAACTACTGGGGGGACTCAAGTATATTCTGAAGCAACATCTACCATTATGGAATATATGCTTCAAGATGCTATCAAATCTCAAAAAACAAGTAAGTTTTATGGTGAGCTACAAAGCCTTAATTCTTCTCTTGCAACTAATGTTCAATGGGCTGGTAAAACAGGAACAACTGATAATTATACAGACGTTTGGATGATGCTTTCGACACCTTCAGTGACACTTGGTAGTTGGGCTGGTCACGATGACAATTCTGCAATGTCTCAGAATTCAGGTTTTATTAATAACGCAAAATTTACAGCTAATTTGGTGAATGCAATTAATGCTGCCGATCCAAATATTTTCGGACCTGGTCAAAAATTTACTGACCCTAATAGTGATCCAAATGTGACTAAGAGTAAAGTATTAGTTTCTACGGGTGAAAAACCAGGAAAAGTTAATGTTAAATTATCAAATGGTAAGACACAAGAGGTTAATCTCGGTGGAGACACTACGACAAGCTTTTGGGCTACAAAGTCTGGTGCCCCTACAACCACATATGATTTTTCTATTGGTGGTTCGGCAAGTGATATAGCTGCTGGTTGGAAAAAGATATTGCCTAATTATAACTTTGGTCAATAAAATACAAAAAATCACTAGGATAGGTTTCCTAGTGATTTTTTCTTTTGTTTTTTAAATTTAATAGTTTTTAATTTCAGCTATTTTTTCAGTACTAAGTGATGTTACGATATTTCTCAAGAAAGTTTTTGCTTGATTGAAATCATCAATATTGAAAATTGTTTGATGACTGTGAATATAACGAGCAACAACACCAATCGTTGTTGAAGGGACTCCATTATTAGCTAAGTGGGCAGCACCTGCATCAGTTCCACCTTTAGCCATATAAACTTGGGTTTTAACTTTAGCCTTATCAGCAGTTTCAAGCAAGAAATTTTTCATTCCAGGGAGCATAATATGACCTGGGTCAAAGAAACGAAGCGTTGTTCCTTCTCCAAGACGACCGTTGTCATCACCAAACGTATCGCTAGCAGGTGAACAATCAACAGCAAAGAACAAATCAGGCTTGAACATAGTTGTAGAAACTTTGGCTCCACGAAGGCCAACTTCTTCTTGAACATTGGCTCCGATAATCAATGTAGCAGGTAATTCTTTGTCAGCTAAAAATTCAAGAAGTTCAAGAATCATTAAACAACCATAACGATTGTCCCAAGCTTTAGAAATAATATTTTTACCATTAGCAGAGAGAATTGTTTCAGTTTCTGGAATGATTACATCACCTTGAGCGATTCCAAATTCTGCAGCTTCTGCAGCATTTTCAAAAGCTCCATCAAAGACAATATCAGAAATGGCAGGAATTTGAGGAGTAACACCAGTTCCACGAAGAAGATGTGGAGGAAGCCCACCAGTTACGACAGGAATTTTTTTACCTGTACGTGTGAATAATGTAAAACGTTGTCCAGAGACAACTAAAGGATTCCAACCCCCAAGTGGAACGACCCGGAATGTTCCGTCAGCTTTGATTGAGCTGACCATAAAGCCAACTTCATCCATGTGGGCTGCAATCATAATACGTGGGGCATTTGCTACTTTTGAAGTTTTAGTGACAAATATACCACCAAGACCATCAAATTCTGGTTGATAACCAAGAGCAATCATGCGTGTTTTTAAATAGTCACGAACAGGTCCCTCAAAACCAGAAGTCGCTTGAATTTCTGTCAGTGCTTTTACTTTGTCGAATAGTTCCATTTTTCTCCTCCGGAATACTGAAAAATTTACTGACAGATTTGTCAGCAAAAATTTTGATGATTTACACTATAATTATACCAAGAAATATGTTAAAATTTCCATATGAAAAAAATACTAAAGTTTGGTTTGGGAATTATTGCGGGTGCAACAGTTGCTCACGTTGCTTATCATGGCTATAAAACTATGGAAGAAGAAGTGATTCATGAACTTACTGACAGAGCTCGGCAACATTTTTCAACAAGAAAAATAGACGCTTTTTGGATTTTTGAGGAGCCAACTACGGGTGCTCTTTTTGAGGGAGGACTTGTCAGTGAAAATAAGGCAATCACTTTTGAAATCAATGCTAAAACTTTAGAAGTCTTTGAAAAAAATGAAGAAATTCTGTAAGAAAGCTTAGTATTCATTTAGAAATAAAAGGAGAATGTAGAATGATTATTCCAGAAAATATCGAAAATTTAGCCGAACTTGTAAAAGGACCGGAAAAGACAGTCTTCTTTTTCACGGCTGGTTGGTGCGGAGATTGTAATTTTATTAAGCCAAAAATGCCAGAAATTGAAGTAGAAAATCCAGACTTTAAATTTGTTGAAGTAGACCGTGATGAATATATGGATCTTGCGATTGAATGGGGAATTATGGGAATTCCAAGTTTTGTCGTGATTGAGGATGGCAAAGAAAAAGCTCGTCTAGTAAATAAATTACGTAAAACAAAAGAAGAAGTCAATACTTTCTTAGCGAGTGCGAAATAGTATCATCGCAGGATAAGTGTTGATATATTAAGGATTATATTCTATAATAAACAAAGTTAAGAAATTAAAAGGGAAAAATAAGAAAATGATTGCAACATACAACACAAATGTCGGTGACGTTTTAATGCTTATCACTGCAAATGATAAGGGAGAAAAAGTAAACTTCGAACGTAAGGGAAAAGTAGCTCGTGTTTTTATTGAAGAAACTGGAGCGACGGTTGCTTGGAATATTTTTGAAGCGAAATCTCTATTGGCTAATTTGTCAGGAAATGGTCAAGTCGTCTTATCATCTGATGATATTGAAACGTTGAACAAAGAGCTTGGTAAATCAGGATTTAGCGATGTTCTTGTTCACGATGCACAACCCAAATTTGTTGTCGCTGAAATTGTTGAAATGGAAGATCATCCAGATTCAGACCATTTACATATCTGTAAAGTTAATGTTGGTTTTGCCGATCCAGTACAAATTGTTTGTGGTGCTCCAAACGCAGCTCTTGGCTTAAAAACAGTTGCTGCTTTACCTGGTGCTATGATGCCTAACGGCTCATTGATTTTCCCAGGAGCCCTTCGTGGTGTTCAATCTTACGGAATGCTTTGTTCAGCTCGTGAACTTGAATTACCAAATGCTCCTGAGGTTCGTGGAATCATTGAATTATCATCAGATTTATCCGCTGGTAAAGCTTTTGATTCAGAAACAATGTGGCAAGCATAATAATAAAACTGTCAAAATAGTTTATTTTGGCAGTTTTTTTATCTAAAAAAAATAAAATAAATTTTTCACAAAGTTCACAAGCGCTTACAAAAGAAAATAGAAGGACTTATGCTAAACTGAATAATGTAAAAAGAATTTTACATTTAAAGGAGAATTATTAGCATGAAAATCGTAGTTATCGGTACGAACCACGCAGGCATTGCTACAGCAAATACATTAATTGATCAATATCCAGGCCATGAGATTGTTATGATTGACCGTAACAGTAATATGAGTTACTTGGGGTGTGGGACAGCTATTTGGGTCGGAAGACAAATTGAAAAACCAGATGAGCTGTTTTATGCCAAAGCAGAAGATTTTGAAAAAAAGGGAGTAAAGATATTAACAGAAACAGAAGTTTCAGAAATTGACTTTACTAATAAAATGATTTATGCCAAGTCAAAAACTGGAGAAAAGATTACAGAAAGTTATGATATACTCGTTCTGGCAACAGGTTCACGTCCAATTATTCCTAACTTGCCAGGAAAAGATCTTAAAGGCATTCATTTTTTAAAACTTTTTCAAGAAGGGCAAGCCATTGACGAAGAGTTTGCTAAGAATGATGTGAAACGGATTGCTGTGATTGGTGCTGGTTATATTGGGACAGAAATTGCTGAAGCTGCCAAACGTCGTGGAAAAGAAGTTCTACTTTTTGATGCAGAAAGTACTTCACTTGCTTCATATTATGATGAAGAGTTTGCTAAAGGAATGGATGAAAATCTTGCCCAACATGGAATTGAACTCCATTTTGGGGAATTGGCTCAAGAGTTTAAGGCAAATGAAAAAGGTCATGTATCACAGATTGTAACTAATAAATCAACTTATGATGTTGACCTCGTTATTAATTGTATTGGATTTACAGCCAATAGTGCATTGGCTGGTGAACATTTAGAAACCTTTAAAAATGGAGCAATCAAAGTGGATAAACATCAACAAAGTAGTGACCCAGATGTTTATGCTGTAGGAGATGTTGCCACAATCTATTCTAATGCTTTACAAGACTTCACCTACATTGCCCTTGCCTCAAACGCTGTTCGCTCAGGGATTGTTGCTGGTCATAATATTGGAGGAAAATCAATAGAGTCTGTTGGTGTACAAGGTTCTAATGGAATCTCTATTTTTGGTTACAATATGACTTCTACGGGCTTGTCGGTTAAAGCTGCGAAAAAAATCGGCCTAGAAGTTTCATTTAGTGATTTTGAAGATAAGCAAAAAGCATGGTTCCTTCATGAAAATAATGATAGTGTGAAAATTCGTATCGTTTATGAAACAAAAAGTCGCAGAATTATTGGTGCTCAACTTGCTAGCAAGAGTGAAATAATTGCAGGAAATATTAATATGTTTAGTTTAGCTATTCAAGAAAAGAAAACGATTGATGAATTAGCCTTACTTGATTTATTCTTCTTACCACACTTCAATAGTCCATATAATTACATGACTGTTGCAGCTTTAAATGCAAAATAAACCATAAAAATCTATCAATTGATAGATTTTTTATTTTTTTTGTGACAAATGTCCTAACTTTACGTATAAAAAGTTAGGAGGATTTTATTATGAATAAAACCATGTTAATTGGACGCTTAACCAGTGCGCCAGAAATTTCAAAAACAACAAATGATAAATCATATGTCCGTGTGACCTTAGCAGTTAATCGCCGTTTCAAAAATGAAAAAGGAGAACGAGAGGCAGATTTTATTTCAATTATTATTTGGGGAAAATCTGCAGAAACTTTAGTTTCTTACGCAAAAAAAGGAAGTCTTATTTCAATTGAAGGAGAAATTAGAACTAGAAATTATACGGATAAGCAAAATCAAAAACATTATGTCACAGAAATCTTAGGACTGAGTTATGATTTACTTGAAAGTAGGGCAACAATCGCTTTACGAGAAAGCGCTATAAAGACTGAAGAAACCTTACTTGATGCGGAAGAACTCCCTTTCTAATTTATTTCATAAAATCTAAATGTTTTCTCTTGACTAAATCTGACCATTGAGATAAAATAAGAATATGTTAGCACTCGTTTAATAAGAGTGCTAAAAAATAAAAAATGGAGGAAAATATAATGTTGAAACCTTTAGAGAATCGCGTAGTTTTACGTGTAAAAGAAGAAGAGGAAAAATCAATGGGTGGAATTGTGTTAACAAGCGCTTCCCAAGAAAAACCTCAAACAGCTGAAGTTGTTGCCGTCGGTGAAGGGAAAACAAATCATCATGGAACACTGATTTCTCCACTCGTAAAAGTAGGGGACACAGTAATTTTTGAAAAATTTGCTGGAACGACCGTAAAAATGGATGGTGAAGAATTCTTGATTCTCAAAGATTCAGACCTTCTTGCAATTGTAGAGTAAAATTATAAAAGCAATCATTTTTTTGGTTGTCTTTTGTCTATCTTAAAATCTATAAAATTAAAAATATATTCTTAAAAAGGAGCTAAAATGTCAAAAGATATTAAATTTTCAAGTGATGCTAGAACAGCGATGATGAGTGGGATTGATATTCTTGCTGATACAGTAAAAACAACCCTTGGACCAAAAGGTCGCAATGTTGTTCTTGAAAAATCATATGGATCACCTTTAATTACAAACGATGGTGTAACGATTGCCAAAGAGATTGAACTTGAAGATCATTTTGAAAATATGGGAGCTAAACTTGTTTCAGAAGTTGCTTCAAAAACAAATGATATCGCAGGTGACGGTACAACAACAGCGACAGTTTTGACACAAGCTATCGTTCGTGAAGGTTTAAAAAATGTTACCGCAGGTGCAAATCCAGTTGGTATTCGCCGAGGAATTGAACTTGCTGCTGAAACAGCTGTTGCGTCAATTAAAGAGATGGCAATTCCTGTCCACGATAAATCAGCAATTGCGCAAGTAGCTACCGTTTCATCACGTAGTGAAAAAGTGGGTGAGTATATTTCTGATGCAATGGAACGTGTAGGTTCTGACGGAGTTATCACCATTGAAGAATCAAAAGGGATGCAAACTGAACTCGATGTTGTTGAAGGAATGCAATTTGACCGTGGATATTTGAGTCAATATATGGTTTCTAATACAGAAAAAATGGTTGCTGAATTAGATAATCCTTATATTCTTATTACCGACAAAAAAATCTCAAACATTCAAGAAATTTTACCGCTCCTTGAACAAATCTTGAAAACAAATCGTCCACTTCTTATTGTAGCTGATGATGTTGATGGAGAAGCATTGCCAACGCTTGTTCTTAATAAGATTAAAGGTGTCTTCAATGTTGTAGCTGTAAAAGCACCAGGATTTGGTGATCGTCGTAAAGCTCAATTGGAAGATTTGGCTATCTTGACAGGTGGTACAGTAATTACTGAAGAACTTGGTCTTGATCTTAAAGATGCTACTCTTGAAGCTTTAGGACAAGCAGCTAAAGCAACTGTGGATAAAGACCACACAACAATTGTTGAAGGTGCTGGTTCTGCTGATGCTATTTCTGATCGTGTAGCTATTATTAAAGCGCAAATTGAAAAAACAACTTCTGATTTTGACCGTGAAAAATTACAAGAACGTCTTGCAAAATTAGCTGGTGGTGTTGCAGTTGTTAAAGTTGGTGCTGCAACTGAAACAGAGCTCAAAGCAATGAAACTCTTGATTGAAGATGCACTTAATGCAACACGTGCAGCCGTTGAGGAAGGTATTGTTTCTGGTGGTGGTACAGCACTTGTTAATGCTATTGCTGCTTTGGATAAACTTTCAGAAGAAGGAGATATTCAAACAGGTATTAACATTGTTCGCCGTGCTCTTGAAGAACCAGTTCGTCAAATTGCTGCCAATGCAGGATATGAAGGTTCAGTTATCATTGATAAGCTTCGTTCAGAAGAAGTAGGTACAGGTTTCAATGCTGCAACTGGTCAATGGGTTAATATGATTGAAGAAGGAATTGTTGACCCTGCAAAAGTAACTCGTTCAGCTTTGCAAAACGCGGCTTCTGTTGCTGGTTTAATTTTGACTACTGAAGCAGTAGTTGCTAATAAGCCAGAACCAGCTGCTCCAGCTATGCCTCCAATGGACCCTAGCATGGGAATGGGTGGTATGATGTAATAAAAAAGAACCCTTAGGGTTCTTTTTTTATTTGCTGATGAGTAACTAAATATCGTAAAGTTGACTAGCATGTTCGTGACTAGTATCAAGGATCTTCAAGTCCTTTTTGGTATCGACATCATGTTGCTGTAAGTAACCATCCATAGTAAGATGAGCAAGTTCTTTGATATTATTATTTAAACTCAAGTGCCCTAGAAAAATTCGTTTTGTCTTATTACCATGAATACTAAAAGCAGCCTCAGCGCCGTCCTCATTAGATAAGTGGCCTTGGTCACTTAGGATACGTTGCTTTGTCCGCCAAGGATAGGCTCCCATGCGGAGTATCTCAATGTCATGGTTTGATTCCATAAGATAAGCATCTGCATTTTCAATGGTTCCACGCATTCTATCGGATACATAACCTGTATCAGTTAGCATAACAAAACTTTTGTTATCTTTCATGAAACGATAAAACTGTGGTGCGATAGCATCGTGACTCACGCCGAAAGATTCAATATCAATATCACCAAAAGTCATTGTTTTTCCCATTTCAAACAGATGTTTTTGTTCAACAGGGATTTTTCCTAAAGCATTTTTACTATCTAGTTCAGACCAAGTATCTTCATTTGCGTAAAGGTCAATACCATATTTTCTTGCCAAAACACCAATCCCTTTGATATGGTCACTATGTTCATGGGTAATTAATAAAGCATCAATATCATGAATGTCACGGTCAATTTCTGATAGTAAACTTTCTATTTTTTTTCCAGATAGTCCGGCATCAACAAGAATTTTTTTCTTTGGAGTTTCTAAGTAAAAAGAATTTCCTGTTGAACCAGAGGCTAAAATGGAATATTTAAAGCCATTTTGTTCAGTCATACAGTCTATTGTAGCAGAAAAATAGTGGGATTGCCATGAGCTTTTATATTTTATTTGAAAATAAATTTATCAGGAAACTCATTAGCTTAAGAGAGTTTTTTGTGGTAAAAGTCTAGGTTTATTCAAAAAATGAGTCCACAAATATGTATGGACTCTTTTTAGGGGAAATTATTCATTATCCTCAAATTCAAACTCATCAGTGCCATCATCCCAGTCATCTGCGGCTTCTAAAGAATATGGAAGAGTGAAACTAAAGGTCGTTCCTTTTCCTTCTCCTTCGGAGCTTGCAAAAATTGTTCCGCCATGTATTTTAACAATATCATGGACAATGGAAAGGCCTAAACCTGTCCCCCCAACTTTTGAATTTCTTGAAGCATTATCAACTCGGTAGAAACGGTCAAAAATCTTAAGTAAATCAGATTTTGGAATTCCCATTCCTTGGTCACTGATGGAGATTAGAACGTCACTTTCACGTTTTTCAACGGAAATTGTAATAGTTCCACCTTTAGGTGAATACTTAATTGCATTTCCGATGATATTGTCAATGACTTGAGCAATTTTATCGGTATCAATTTCGACCCAGATGGGCTGTTCAGAGTATTTTCTGACTAGAGTGAAATTAGAAGAGATTAAATCGTTTGATTCGGTTTCTAAAATTTGGTCTAAACGGTTAATTTGATAGTCTAAGAAGGCAATTAAATTAATCATTTCTTTATTAAGAACGATTCGGTCTTGATCCATTCTTGATAAAGTCAAAAGGTCGGAAATCATTCGAATCATCCGATTAGTTTCAGTAAGTGAAACATTAATAAAGGATGAAGCTGTTTCTTTATCCTCAATGGCTCCGTCTTCTAGTGCTTCCAAGTAGGCTTTTACTGAGGTGAGCGGAGTTCGGAGTTCATGAGAAACATTGGAAACAAAGAGACGGCGCTCTCGTTCGGCCTTGTCTTGTTCAGTCATATCATGTAAGACGGCAATAATTCCTGAGATGAAACCAGATTCACGACGAAAGAGGGCAAATTTAATGTGGAGCGAAATGGATTCATTCCCAGCATCATGTGTCTCAATAGTTATTTCAGGTTCTTTTTCTAATAAATCATAAAAATTATATTGGTCAGCAATTTTTAAAACTTCAACAATATTTTTTTGCATCAAGAGATCATTATCTGTATTCAAATAATGCAAAGCTGATTTATTGGCCATAATAATATTTCCACGACGATCGGTGGCAATGACGCCATCAACCATATATGCGAGAATACTATCTAATTGATTACGCTGATTTTCAAGATTGTTCTGCGTGCGAACAATATCTTCACCAAGTTTTAAAATTTCATCATATAATTCATTGATTTCACTCGTCCCTTTTGGGATTTTATCCCGATTTAAATAGCCATTTTTTATGTCATTCATCTGTTTAGAAACATTCACAATCATGCGATGTTGCTGATTGAGAAAGACTAAAACAAAGACGAGTGAAAATAAGTAATAACCAATAAAAGTACTTAAATGAGCAAAATTGTAATCAAAACTGCTCATAAAAAGGATGACGAAAAGAAGTAGGTGTGCAACTACTCCTTTAAAAATCATTGAATTAAAAAATTTAATCATGTGGGTTGCTCATGTAGTAGCCAACCCCGCGGCGTGTTGAAACATATTGTGGACGGCTTGGAGTATCTTCAACTTTTTCACGTAAACGACGAACAGTAACGTCAACTGTACGAACATCTCCAAAGTAGTCATAACCCCAAACGGTTTCCAAAAGGTTTTCACGAGTGATCACTTCGCCAAGGTGTTGAGCAAGGTAGTAAAGCAATTCAAACTCACGGTGTGTAAGGTCGAGTTGTTTATCATTTTTATAAGCCGCATAGTGTGCTGGATTGATACGGAGGTTTCCGATAATCAATTCTTTCTTGACATTGTCAGTAGATTCAGCAGGCGCGACATTGATACGACGCAAGTTTGCTTTAATACGAGCTAATAGTTCACGGTTTGAGAATGGTTTTGTGACATAATCATCAGCACCAAGTTCAAGACCAATTACTTTGTCAAATTCACTATCTTTAGCTGACACCATAATAATTGGAGTGTCAGAAGTTTTACGGATTTCACGTGCAACATCAAGACCATCAAGTTTAGGTAACATCAAATCAAGCAGAATAAGGTCAGGTTGTACTTCTTTAAATGCTTCAAGAGCTTCTTCACCATCAAAAGCTGTAAAGACTTCAAAACCTTCTTTGGTTAAATTAAATTTTACGATATCTGATATTGGTTTTTCATCATCAACAACAAGAATTTTTTTCATAGTTGTCCTTTCAAGTGGAAAATTTTTTATTGAATGTTACTCGTATTTATTTGAATTAACAAATCAAGTAAGCTGTTTCAGTTATATTATACAATTTTTAGTAAAATTACGCAAAAAGAGACCCTATTATTTTTAGAAAAAAGATAAAATATTTGTTTTTTTGGTATAATAGAGGCTATGAATGGAATTCTAATTTCCCTTGAGGGACCCGATGGAGCAGGAAAAACAACGGTTTTAAAAGAAATTTTACCTGAAATCCAAAAAATGAAGCGCGAAATTGTCCCAACTCGTGAACCAGGCGGTGTTCGAGTGGCGGAAGAAATTCGCCAAATTATTCTTGATCCAAAGAATACAGAGATTGATTCTAAAACCGAGTTAATGCTTTTTGCGGCGGCGCGTCGTTTACATATGCAAGAAAAAATGTTGCCAGCTTTACAAGCGGGTAAAGTTGTCATTGTTGACCGATTTATTGATTCATCTGTCGCCTATCAGGGGTATGGCCGTGATTTGGGTGTCGAAGTTGTTGATTGGCTTAACTATTTTGCAACAGATGGGTTGAAGCCTGATTTGACGCTTTATTTTGATGTTGATACGGATGTTGCCCTTGAGCGAATTATGAAAAATCGAGCTGATGAGGTAAATCGTTTAGATTTGGAAAGAGCTGAGATGCATCGTAAAGTTCGTGAAGGTTATTTGGAGATTGTTGTAAAAGAACCTGAGCGTTTTGTAAAAATAGATGCAAGTCAACCTTTAGAAAAAGTGGTAGCTGATACACTTTCCGTCCTCAAAAAAAGATTTGTCAGTGAATTTTAAAGACAATTTAATCTGTCAGCAAAATTAAGAATGCTAAAAAATACTTACATTTTTCAAAAAATGAGGATGTTAAATAGTTTTTTTAATTTTGTTATTTAGACTAGATTTGGTAAATATTTAGAAAGGTTTCTTGTGGAAATAAAAGATATTCAGCCTCAACTTTATAAGCAGTTCTCAACGATTTTGCAACATGGAAAATTAAGTCATGCTTATTTATTTTCAGGGGGTTTTGGTTCTTTTGAATTAGCAATCTGGCTGAGCCAAGCCTTATTTTGTGAGAATCCTGAAAATGCTTTGCCTTGTGGTCATTGTCGTTCCTGTCGTCTTGTTGCCCAACAAGAATTTACCGACTTACATATCGTTGAACCTGATGGACAAACGATTAAAACAGCACAAATTCGAGAACTGACACAAGTTTTCAATGAATCTGGTTATGAGGGAAATCAACAAGTGCTTTTAATTAAGGAAGCTGAAAAAATGCATCCTAATGCAGCAAATGCTTTATTGAAATCAATTGAAGAACCAGAAACAGAAATTGTTGTTTTTTTACTGACAGACAATGAAAATATGATTTTACAAACAATAAAATCACGGACACAAATTATTAATTTTCCAAAAAATGTTCAATACTTACAAGATTTTTTGGAAAAGAATGGTATTTTAAAAACACAAGCAGAACTTCTTGCGGAAATCTGTAATTCGACTGACAAAGCATTAGAATTAGCTCAGCAGAGCTGGTTTAACGAAGGGCTTCAAAGACTTCAACAATTTGTAAAACTTCTAAAAACATCTGCTGACGAGGCGTTCTTGTATTTGAAAGAATTAGTCGAAATTTTTGATGACAAAGAAAAACAAAATCAAGCGTTTGAACTTTTATTACAACTTTTTAATCAAGAAAGAATGAGTCAGGAACTTTTAAAAACATTTCAGGCAATAAAAATGTGGAAAAGCAATGTCCGATTTGAGTCAAGTTTAACTTTTCTTGTTTTATGAAACTTGTCAAACTTATCCTTTGATTGAAAAATCTTATATCAGGAGAATATTATGATTTATGAAATAAAATTTGCACATGGCGAATCAAATGTATTTGCAATAAGTGATATAGAACTTGCTCCACAAACAGAAGTTATCCTTCGTTCAGATAAGGGAAACTTTTACGGAAAAATTGTACGTGAAATTTCTGAAGAAGCGAATCTTGAAATTCACCACACGATTGTGCGTGAAGTAAATGAGGATGATCTCCAAGTTATTGCAAAACTTGAAGAACGTTCTAAACAAGCCAAAGATAAAGTTCGCCAACTTGTCATCGAACAAGGTTTGGAAATGAAAATTATTGATGTTGCTTATAATTTTGACCAAATGCAACTTTTTATTTCGTTTACGGCAGAGAATCGTGTTGATTTTCGATTGCTTTTGCGTGAGTTGGCAACAACTTTTAGAATTAGGATTGAACTTCGCCAAATTGGGCCAAGAGATGCGGCGAAAATTCATGGGGGACTTGGACCTTGTGGGCGTCCTTTGTGCTGTTCTGAGTTTGTTTATGAATTTCCAAATGTTTCAATCAAAATGGCCAAAAATCAAAATCTATCTTTGAAACAAAATAAATTGAACGGTCTTTGCGGTCGTTTGATGTGCTGTTTAACTTATGAAGATAGTTTTTATAAAGAAGCCCAACAACTTTTCCCAGATTTTGGTGAGTTTGTAACTACCTCAGAAGGAAAAGGAAAAGTTGTTGGCTTAAATGTTTTAAAAAATAGAGTAAAAATCCGCTTTGGAGAATATAGCAAGGATTTTGAACTTGCAGAAATTGAGGTGAATCATGGCTGATAAATATGATGTTTTCGACCAACTGGGCGAACTTGAAAATACATTAAATACCACATTAACGCAAATTTCAGGAATTCGCCAAGTGCTTGAATCATCAATGACTGAAAATGCAACCTTACGCATGGAATTAGAAAAATTGCGTGACCGTTTGGCAGAATTTGAGAAAAAAGAAGTTAAAAAAGAAACGCCTAAAGACCAGCCAAATCCTAACTTGATTCAAATTTTTAATGAAGGTTTCCATGTTTGCCATCTGCATTATGCAGAACGATTGGCTGAAGGGGAATCTTGTTTAGATTGTTTGGAGCTTTTGTATCGCTGATGGAAAATAAATTTAATATTCAACGGTCATTTAAAGGCCTAAAAACTGCTGGAAGTCTTTATTTGGTTCCAACACCAATTGGCAATATGCAAGATATGACTCTACGTTCTCTTGAAACTTTGAAAACTGTAGATTTGATTTGTTCAGAAGATACGCGAAATACTTTGCGCCTTTTAAACCATTTTGAAATTAAAGTTCCGCAAGAATCTTTTCATGAACATAATTCCCAAGAAAAAATTCCTAAATTAATTGATTTTTTGAAAAAAGGACAATCTATTGCACAGGTTTCTGATGCTGGAATGCCTTCAATTTCTGACCCAGGCCATGATTTAGTTTTAGCTGCAATTGATGAAGGAATTGATGTTATCGCTCTTCCTGGTGCCTCAGCAGGAATTACTGCCTTGATTGCCTCAGGATTAGTTCCTCAACCTCATATTTTTTATGGCTTCCTTCCTAGAAAAAAAGGGGAGCAGCAAAAGTTCTTGAAAAGTAAGCTTTCTTATCCAGAAACACAAATTTTCTATGAGAGTCCTTTTAGAGTTGGGGATACTTTGGCTAACATGCAGGAAATTTATGGGGATAGAGAAGTTGTTTTAGTTCGCGAATTAACGAAGATTTATGAAGAATATCGTCGTGGTAAGATTTCAGAGGTTTTAGAATCTTTAACGGACCAACCAATAAAAGGGGAATGCCTAATTATTGTTTCAGGAGCGGATGAAGTGGCTCAAGAAGTTCAAGAGCCAGAATTGACAGCGCTCGAAGCAGTTAAAGTTTTAGTTGAACAAAGTGTAAAACCCAATGTTGCCATTAAACAAATTGCTAAAGAACGAGGTCTAAATCGTCAAGAATTATATGCAGAATTTCATGATTTATAAGCAAAAAGTTACTGACAGGCAGTCTGTCAGTAACTTTTTTATATTTTTGATTGATTAAAATTTCTGTCAGTAAAATTTAACAGTGCCCGTCAACATTTTCGTTAATCCATTTTTGATTTTCCTCATCAAAAATTCTTAAAGAACGTTGTGAACGTACAAAATCAATGATTTCTTTACGATTTAGCTTTGTTTTACTGACAGCCGAGCCAACAGTAACAATTTCCATTTTTTCGATGAGTGATTGAAGAATTTCGTATTGATTTTCCATAAGTTATCCTTAGTGCAAATTGATAGATTCATTATAACAAAAAAAGATGGTCATCAACCATCTTAAAATGAGTAAATCCAAGTATTTTTAGCGCCATTTTTTAGAAGACGTTGACTGATACGAATAGCATCTTTTTCATTTTCAGCAAGGGCAACCATGACGCCACCTAGCCCTGAACCAGTTAATTTAGCACCAAGTGCACCATTTTTACGAGCGGTTTCGACTAAATTATCTAGACGTGGATGAGAAACTCCCAAATCAGATAATCTTTCGTGAGCTTTATTCATGACATGACCAAATTCTTTGAGTTTGTCTGTCATCAAAAAATCTTTTGAATCGGTCGCTAATTGACCTAAATGATTAATTGAATCTTGTGTTTTTTCTTTTTCTTCAACAAGTTTTTCGCGAACAATATTGATGGCTTGACTCGTAAAGCCGTGAACACCAGTATCGCCAATCACGATAAAACCATGAAGATTGAGTTCAAAGGGTTCAATTGTGCTGTCTTTAATAAACCACAAAGGGTGTTCAGAATTTACAGTTGCCACATCAATTCCAGAAGATTTTCCGTGAGTAATATTTTCTGAAAAGTTGGCATAAAAGAGTAAATCTTTTTGCGGAAGTTCAGCATCAAAGAAATCATAAAAAGCTCTGATAATGGCAGTTGCCAATGAAGCAGAAGCTCCCAAGCCACGTCCTTGAGGAATATTTGAATCAATTTCTAAAGAGAATGGCATTTTTGATGAATGAAATTTAGAGAGTAAGCGCATAATGAGTTGACGAATTCCTTCAAATTCATCTCCCATTAAATCAAGTCTTCTACGAAATTCGTTATTTTCAATGTATTGGCCATATTTTGATGAGGTAATTGTCACTGTAGTTTTAAGAATTGTTACAGGTAAGGCAATTGCTGGCTGACCATATACAACGGAATGTTCTCCAATTAAGATTAGTTTGGAATGGGCAATTCCCGTCCCCATTTTATTGATAGTCATTATTAACAATTCTCCTGCTAGATTAGTTTCTCATTTTGAAAATGTGAACTGCAAATTAGCATATTTTGGTTAAATTAAAGTCTTATCGAAGGAAAAATTCGATAAACTTTTTCCAATATCATAATTATGAATACAAAAACGTACCTGACAATTTTATAAAATTTCCTCTTGAAAATCAAGTTTTTGTTTCTCTTTTGGCTGTAAATTCATCATTTAGTCTGAAAAATGTATTTTTTAGTGTAAAAATAACTTATTGAAATGATAGGAGAGAAGAAAGAATCAAATTTTTGATATAATAGTTTCATGAAAAATATTGTTACTGCAAGGGCGCATACAAATATCGCCTTGATTAAATATTGGGGAAAAGCGGATATCGCTCTAAATATTCCAACAACCTCTTCTTTGTCAATGACTCTGGAGCCATTTTATACAACAACCTCTGTTGAATTTACTGACAATGAGTCTGATTCCTTGATTTTGAATTCTGAAGTGGCAGATAGCAGCCGTGTCAGTCAATTTTTGGAAATGATGCGTGGACAATATGGAAATTTCCCTAAAGTAATGATTCAATCAGAAAATCATGTGCCAACAGCTGCTGGTTTGGCTTCAAGTGCTTCAAGTTTTGCTGCTCTGACAGCTGCTATGTTTGGACTTTTAGATTTAGAAAAAGATGATTCAGAAATGTCACGAATAGCTAGACGCGGTTCAGGGTCGGCTTCTCGGTCAATTTTTGGAAATTTTTCAGTTTGGAATAAAGGAGAAGATCATCAATCTTCCTTTGCGGAATCTTTTTACAACGAAGATATTGGTCTTTCAATGATTGTTGCTGAAATCTCTGCTGAAAAGAAAAAAATGTCGTCAACTAAGGGCATGCAATTGGCACAAACTGCACCAACTTACAGTGCTTGGGTTGAAAAATCAGCCATTCAACTGGAAGAAATGAAGCAGGCCATTTTAAATGCTGATATTGAAAAAGTTGGTCTAATTGCTCAGGATAATGCATTAGGTATGCATGAACAAAATCGTCTCTCTAACCAACCTTTTGATTATTTCACGCATGAAACAAGACGCGTGATTGACTTTGTGAATCAGGCTTACCAATCAGGATTGCTTGCTTTTGTGACTATCGATGCCGGTCCAAACGTCAAAATTATTACTGACCACGCGACTGAAAAAATTCTCTTAGCTAAATTACAAGCGGAATTTCCAGAATTAACATTTGATATCGCACGTGCTGGGGGCGCTTATGAATATCTCTGAGAAGAAAATGACAATCAAAGTGCCAGGAAAACTTTTTTTTGCGGGGGAATATTCAGTCACAAAAGAAGGAAATCTCGCCCTTATCACAACAATTGAAACAAATTTTGAAGTAAGAATTTCAGCTACTACAGGGAAATCAATTTTCAAAACAAATGTTGGACTGTCTGATTTTGAATTTTCTTTGTCTAAAATTGAATTTACTAAAGAAAATCCGTGGAATTTTGCACTGACAGCTTTAAAAAATACTTTGTCAGCTGCTGACAGCTTTGAAAAAAAATCTGTCAGTAAAATTTTATCATCATCTCCAGAAATTTCTCTTGAGATTGTCAGTGATTTAGGTTTTGGTGAAAATAAAAAAGGCTACGGCTCAAGTGCTTCAGTCGTTTGTGGTCTAGTTAATGCAGTCAATCAGTTTTTTGATTTGCAGTTGTCACTTGAAAAACGTTTTGAAATTGCCGCAAAAACGCATTTTGAAGTTCAAGGCTCAGGTTCAATGGGCGATATTGCTGCTATTATGTATGGTGGTTCTGTTTTTTATCAAAATCATAAGCGAGTCATACCTCTCGAAATTCCTTGGGCAACTTATGTGGTTCAAACAGGAAAAGCGGCAAAAACGAGTGAAAAAATAAAAATAAAGCTTTCTGATGAATTTTATCAAGCTTCAAATGAGCTGGTCATTGAATTGGCAACGGCGATTGACATTCAAGATTTTGCTTTATTCAAAGAAAAGTTATCAGAAAATCAACTTTTGCTTTTGGAGAATATTCCAGAAGGTTATATGACTAAAGAATTAGCTATTGCTTTAAACTTACTCAATAGCTATCCTGAATTTGCTGCTAAAATCTCTGGGGCCGGTTTTGGGGAGAATATTATTTTATTTGCTCAAAATACCCAAGCTATTGCTGAAGTCCAAAATAAATTATCGGAATATGGAATCAATCTTGAAAAATTTAAGGTTGCTCAAAAAAATAACTGAGATAAGTCTGCTAAAAAGCAGAGTTAGATCTTAATGAATCGAGAAATAACTGATGAAAACTGAAAAAGAAATCCATCAACATCGCAAAGATGAACACTTATCGTTAGCTTATAAATATTGGCGTGAAGAAAAAAATCAGACCTCGGGCCTGACTTTTTCTGATAGTCGAATCATTCCTAATAGTTTGCCAGAATTATCTACTGAAAAAATCAACTTTTCATCAGAAGTATTTGGACAGAATTTTGAATTTCCTTTTTATATTGAAGCTATGACTGGTGGAACAGAGCGAGCAGATAAAATCAACCGTCAATTAGCAGAAATTGCGAAAAATCAACATTTAGCTATGGCGGTCGGCTCTCAATCGATTGCTTTGAAGTTTCCAGAACTAGCTGCTGGTTTCAGTGAAGTTCGTAAAATACACTCTTCTGGTTTTCTTTTTGCCAATATCGGCGCAGGTCATTCTCTAGAAAATGCCAAGCGAGCGGTGGATATGATTGAGGCAAATGCTTTAGAAATTCATGTCAATACAGCGCAAGAATTGCCAATGGATGAAGGAGACCGTGAATTTTATTGGTTAGAAAATATTAATGAAATTGCAAGTCAATTAGAAGTTCCAGTCATTGTCAAAGAGGTCGGTTTTGGAATTTCACAAAAAACCTTCAAAGCACTCGCAAAAACAGCTGTCTCAGGAATAAATATTGGGGGAGCTGGCGGAACTAATTTTGCTTGGATTGAACGTAAACGGAGTAAAAATGGTTTTAACTTGGATGAATTTGGTTTGTCAACGCTTGAGAGCCTTTTAGAAGCTAAAATGGCTGATAATAGAAAAAGTTTGATTGCAACAGGTGGAATTACTTCGGCTCAAGAGATTTTTAAATCTTTAATTTTAGGGGCTGATTTGTCAAGTTCTGCTGGTTTTATCTTGAAAAATCTTATGCAAACAGGGCCTGAAAAAGTAGAAGAAGTTATTGAACAATGGAAACAAGATTTGAATAAATTATTTGTTTTAACTGGTTCAAAAAATATTGAAGAATGTCGAAAGGTTGAGCTCCTTTACTCGACTAATATGCTTAATTTTATCCAACAAAGAAAATAATAAATTACAAATCAAATCATTTGGCAATGGTTTCAAAAACGACTATAATGAGAATAGAATTAAAAAAATAAACTAACTGAATTCATTCTCAATCTAGTCAAAATACCAAAGTATTAAGACTTCAAAATGGGTTCACATCTTAAAAGGAGAAATTACTATGGCATTTACATTACCTGAACTTCCATACGCGCCAAATGCGCTTGAACCTTTCTTTGACGAAGCAACAATGCGTTTGCATCATGGAAAACATCATCAAACTTATGTGAATAATCTTAATGCAGCAATTGAAAAACATAATGAACTTGATGACCTTAGCCTTGAAGAATTATTGACAGATTTGTCAGCAATTCCAGAAGACATTCGTACAGCTGTTCGTAACAATGGTGGTGGTCATTTGAACCATAGTCAATTCTGGCTTTGGCTTCGTCCAAACACTGACGGTTCTGAAAACCATGCTGACGGCGAAATTGGGGATGCAATTGCGAAAGAATTTGGTAGTTTTGAAACTTTCAAAACAGAATTTAAAGCTGCAGCCACAGGTCGTTTTGGTTCAGGATGGGCTTGGTTAGTTGTTGATGAAGCTGGAAAATTGAAAGTTGTATCAACTGCAAATCAAGATAATCCAATTTCTGAAGGGTTGACACCAGTTTTAGGACTTGATGTTTGGGAACATGCTTACTATCTTAAATATCACAATGTACGTCCTGATTACATTGAAGCATTCTTTAATCTTGTAAACTGGGATAAAGTTAACGAACTTTATGCTAAAGCAAAATAAAATGATGAATGAGGCTCTCCTTTAAGGAGAGCTTTTTTTTATTTTAGAGAAACCTTTTTTAATGTTAGACTATTCTTTTGGAAATTTATCTTATTTTTACAAAAAGATGTTTTAAGGAGATTTTTTTAAACTTAAATGTTTATATTTTTGATTAAATAGTGCTAAAATATTAATGTAATCGGTTACATTTTGTTTTAAAAAAATATGGAAGGTCAAATGCATTAATAATTGCATAGGAATAGAGGATTATGAAAGATATTGGAAACTCTTCAAACTTTACCGAAGAAGAAGAGCTATTTTTGTTGCGGAATAAACAAGGAAAAATTGTCGGAATTAAAGATTTAAAGCAGGCAAATTTTCAAGAAACAATGAAAGACTGGAAAAAACATTTACCAAAACCCAGTCTTCTATCAATTATCATTTGGGTGGCGGTCGCTTTACTAGGTGGTCTTGCTTGGTCGTTGATTGCTCTGGCTCAAGGAGAGACGATTAATGCGATTTGGTTTGTTATTGCAGCAGTTTGTTCTTATTTGATTGGCTATCGTTTTTATGCTTTATATATTCAACGTAAGATTATGCGTCCAAATGATTTACGGGCAACTCCTTCGGAAAGCCATAATGACGGAAAAGAATTCGACCCAACCAATCGAGTTGTTTTATTCGGTCACCATTTTGCTTCAATTGCTGGAGCTGGGCCTTTGGTTGGACCAGTTTTAGCGGCACAAATGGGTTACTTACCAGGGACAATTTGGATTATTTTCGGAGTTATTTTTGCCGGAGGGGTACAAGATATGCTTGTTCTCTGGTATTCTCATCGTCGTCGAGCAAAATCTATTGGGGCAATGGCTCATGATGAAGTTGGTAGATTTGCTGGTGGCTTGACTTCATTTATTGTATTTATCATGACAATGATTGTTCTTGCTGTTTTAGCTTTGATTTGTGTGACGGCGATGGCAAATTCTGCTTGGGCAGTCTTTTCGATTGGGATGACCATCCCAATTGCCTTGTTAATGGGAATTTATTTGAAATATATTCGCCCAGGGCATGTGAATGAAATTTCAGCGATTGGTTTTATTCTCCTTTTAGTTGCTATTTTTGGTGGCCGTTGGGTTTCGGAATCTTCATTTGCGCATATTTTCATGCTTTCGCCAACTGCTTTAGTTTGGTGGGTCATGGGCTATACTTTTATTGCAGCCATTATCCCCGCTTGGATTTTACTTACGCCTCGTGATTACTTATCCATGTTTATGAAAATTGGTACAATTGCTGTTTTAGCAATAGCTGTAGTTGGTGTGCGTCCAGATGTTACGATTCCAGCTCTGACTAATTTTGCACATAATACAGATGGTCCTGCTTTTGCTGGTTCCCTCTTTCCCTTCTTATTTGTTACGATTGCCTGTGGAGCCTTGTCTGGTTTCCATGTAATGATGTCTTCTGGAACAACGCCTCATTTGATTGCTAAAGAGTCACAAACGCGAATGATTGGTTATGGTGGGATGCTCTTTGAATCATTTGTTGCTATTATGGCTTTAGTCGCTGCGATTTCTCTTAATCCTGGAATTTATTATTCTATGAATACCCCTCAAGCTAGTATTCAAAAACTCGCAGCTTCAAGTTATCAAGCAGATAAAAGTGCCGAATATAATGCTGCCAAAGCAATTCCAAATGTAGCCATGATGCCTGATGGTTCAAAACTCAGTATTGACTGGGAAGGAACGACTGGTGAAAAAGCACTTGAGCAAGTGGCAAAAGATGTAGGTGAACAATCAATCGTTTCACGGACTGGTGGTGCACCAACTTTAGCCGTTTCAATGTCAAATATTCTACATAAGGTTCCACTTATTGGTGGGACAAATATGATGGGATTCTGGTATCATTTTGCGATTATGTTTGAGGCGCTCTTTATCCTGTCCGCTGTTTCAGCGGCAACAAAATCGACTCGTTATTTACTTAATGATGCCCTGCGTGGCTTCAAAAAATTAGGTCGCTTAGGTGATGATGATTGGTTACCTAGTAAAATTATAACGACAGCAGTGATTGTTGGAGTTTGGGGTGCTTTGCTTTTGATGGGCGTTTCTGATCCGAATGGTGGAATAAAAATCATGTATCCGCTCTTTGGGATTTCTAATCAATTAATTGCGGCGGTAGCTCTAGCTATTGTTTGTGTCATGGTTATCCGTAAAGGTTATCTTAAATGGGTTTGGATTCCAGCACTTCCTTTAGTTTGGGATGTTTGTGTAACTTTTGCGGCCAGTTGGCAAAAAATCTTTTCAAGTGATGTCAATATTGGTTACTTTGCTTCTTATTCAGCAGCAAAAGCCCAAGTGGCTTCTGGTAAATTATCTGGTCTAGCATTAACGAATGCGCAAGCAACCATGCGTAATACAATGATTCAAGGAAGTCTGTCAGTCATTTTCTTACTTTGTGTGGCTATATTATTAGTCATCTGTGCCTTTAAAGTTACTAAAATTTTAAGAACAAATGAAGTTGGTGATAAATTTAGCTCAGAAGAAGTTTTTGAAGAATCAAATCTTTTTGAAACTTCAAGTTTCTGGCCTAGTAAGCTTGAACATAAGGTTTTAAAAAGTAAAGTTAATGAATAATGGAAAATAAAAGTTACTGACAGGATTTCTGTCAGTAACTTTTTATTTATAATATAATCACTGACTTCAACGTTGAACAGCTGTCAGCAATTTTTTCTAATTTTAGCGCCATCAGTAAATTTTAAAAATAAAAATGCTGACAGATTTTAAAAATGAGTTTAAATAGTGGCAAGAACTGGTTTCTTAAATGTTTTTTTTCTGATATAATAGAAAAAAGTCCCTTCCATGGATAAATCAGCAAAAACAGAGATTCGTCATTTTTTAAATGAAACGAATAATCCTCAACAAATGAAAGAAAAAAATGAAATTTACAGACTTTAATTTTAAAGATTATATTAACCAAACGTTAGAGAATATCAAATTTGAAAAACCAACTGAAGTACAAGAAAAATTGATTCCAATTGTTCTCTCAGGCCGTGACTTGGTAGGGGAATCAAAAACTGGTTCAGGAAAAACACACACTTTTTTACTCCCAATTTTCCAAAAAATTGATACTGATCTTGATGAAGTGCAAGCAGTCATTACGGCTCCTTCACGTGAATTAGCTACTCAAATTTACAAAGCAGCTCAAGAATTTACAAAAGTTAATGACAAGCTTCGTGTTTCAAACTTTGTCGGTGGGACTGATAAGGCCCGTCAAATCAAAAAATTGGAATCATCACAACCACATGTCGTAATTGGAACACCAGGTCGAATCCATGATTTAATCAATTCTAATGCTTTAATTGTGCATACTGCTAATACTTTTGTTGTTGATGAAGCGGATATGACGCTTGACATGGGATTTTTGGCAGATGTTGACCAAATTGCTTCAAGTTTTGGTAAACGCGTGCAAATGCTAGTTTTCTCAGCAACTATTCCTCAAAAACTTCAACCATTTTTGAAAAAATATTTGCATAATCCTGTCATGCAAAAAATCGCCAATAAGACAGTAATTTCAGATACAATCGAAAATTGGCTTGTTTCTACCAAAGGAAGTTCTCATAACCAACTTTTGCTCCAATTGACAAAAGCAACGAATCCATACATGGCAATGATTTTTGCCAATACCAAAGGTCGTGTTGATGACATTCATCATTTCTTGACAAGTAACGGACTTAAAGTTGCAAAAATTCATGGTGATGTACCGCCACGTGAACGTAAACGTATCATGAATTCAATTAAAAATTTGGATTATCAATATGTTGTGGCAACCGATATTGCCGCGCGTGGAATTGATATTGAAGGTGTGTCACACATTATCAATGATGAAATTCCAAAAGATTTAACTTTCTTTGTTCACCGAGTGGGTCGTTCTGGCCGTAATGGATTACAAGGAACAGCCATTACACTCTATAGTCCTTCTGATGATTCAAGTATTCGTGAGATTGAAAAAATGGGTGTTACATTCCAGCCAAAAGCTATTAAAGATGGTGAAATTGTTGATTCTTATGACCGTGACCGTCGTGAAAAACGGACGAAAAAACAAGATGAAATTTCAACAAAAACCATTGGTGCCCTTAAAAAAGGTAAAAAACACGTTAAACCAGGTTACAAACGTGCAATTAAATGGCAAATTGAAGAAGATAACAAGAAAAAACGCCGTGCTGAGCGTAATAAAAATGCCCGTAAAACACGTGATTCTCGTAAACAAAGTTTCTAATTAATGAAAAAGACTTTTAAGATTATAGGCGCTTTTGTTGGTCTGATTCTTTTGATTTCAGTAATTTGTCTTGCTTTGATTCTCAGCAAATCTACTGACAGAACTGCTGAAAACTCCACAGACATTAAAACAATTTTAGTCCTTGGCTCACGAATAAATCAAAATAAAAAACCAGCCAAGATTACTCAAGAGCGGCTAGATGCAGCGCTCTTGCTTGCTAAGAATAATCCGCAAGCCAAAATTATTGTGTCTGGAGCAAAAGGAGCTGACGAGCCTGTTAGTGAAGCTTTTAGTATGAAAAATTATCTGATAACTCATCATATTAGGGCTGACAGAATTATTAGTGAAGATAAGGCGGGTGATACCGCGGAAAATATCGCTTATTCCAAAAAATATTTTGACGGAAAAACTGTGATTGTCACTAGCGATTTTCATCTTTACCGAGCCTTGTATCTAGCAAAACAAGAAGGTGTAAAAGTAGAAGGCTTTGCTGCAAAGACAAAAGTCAATAATCCTCTTTATTATCCTAATTATTATGGTCATGAAATTCTTGGCTTAATCTATGCTTTCGTTTTTGGAAAAGGCTAAGAAAATTTCAATTATTATAAGGATAAAAGCTGTCAGTAATTTTTACTGACAGCTTTGCTAAAATTTGGCAAATCCTTTCAAACAATGATTCTGTCAGTAAATTTTTAGAAGAATTTGTGGCGGAGCTAAATATTTCCAAATACGGAGAGTAAAAAATGATGTTTCTACCCGAACAAATCAGTAAACTTAACGAGCTTGAAACGCTAGTTTTTGATTTTATCATTAAATCACCTGAAGAAGTCCAACAAATGACAATTCGTGATTTAGCAAGTCAAGCCCATGTTTCAACTTCGACAATTGTCCGACTATGTACAAAACTTGGTTTTGAAGGTTGGTCTGATTTAAAATTTTACCTCAAAAATCAACTCAAAGAAAAAACACCAGAAGAGCAACATTATGATAATATGCTCGAATTCAACATGTTTTTACGTCGAATGAATACAGATAATTATCAGGCAAAACTCAATAATGCTGCACAAATGATTGCTAAAGCTGATTATACCGTGTTTTTAGGTTTAGGAACATCTGGTTCATTAAGTGAGTATGCTACTAAATATTTTGTAAATACTGGATTACGAAGCTTCGTTATTTCTGACCCGTTTCAAGCTGTTCAAGTTCAGGGAATGGGAAATGTTGTGGCAGTAATCATGTCTGTGTCAGGTGAAACAGAACAAGTTGTTAATAAAGAATTGGAGTTTAAAGCGGGCGGAGCAAAAATTATTTCGATTACAAATAATGAAGATTGCACCGTTGCTAAACTTGCTGATTACCAACTCTCGTACAATCTTGTTAACGAATGGTCCAAACAGTATCCTTTAGGAAATCTGACCACGCAACTCCCAGTACTAGCTATTTTAGAAATTTTAGCTCATAAATCGATTGATTATCATCTTAAAAAATAATAAATTTGTTCCAAAAAGAGAAACAAATATTTCAAAAAGCTACTATTTGATAGTAGCTTTTTTATTTTATGACATAAAAGTCTCCTAAAGCTTGCTATAAAGCGAAAAATAAACTAATTAGTAAAATTTTTAAAGCACTTTCAAAAAATAGATAACGCTTGCATTATGAAAATGAAAACGTTATAATTATTTTTATAAAGAACGTTAAATTATAAAACGTTAAGAATAAGGAGAAATAATTATGGCAGATAAAGTTATTGCACTTGCATGTGCAGCCGGTATGTCAACATCACTTTTGGTATCAAAAATGCAAAAAGCAGCAGCAGATAACGGGAAAGATTACGAAATTTTCGCAAAATCAACAGCGGACATTGATAACATGCTTGCCGGAACAGGCTCACCAAAACCTGACGTTCTTCTTTTAGGCCCACAAGTTGCCTTCATGAAAGGTGAAGTTGCTAAAAAAGCTGAAATCGCTGGTGTTCCAATGGACGTTATCAAAATGCAAGATTATGGAATGATGCGCGGAGATAAAGTTCTTGCAGCAGCTGAAAACTTGATGAATTAAGGTTTGAAAATTTCAAACTTGTGAAAGAGCGAAAGCTCTTTTACTATGTAAAAATCTAAGCAAAGAGAAATGGGAAGATAAGAAATGACTGATAAATACGAGAATCCAACAAGTGATGACTACATGGGTGTTGTAATGGGCATTATCATGAGTGGAGGAAATGCCAAAGGTTTAGCCTTCCAAGCCATTCAACAAGCCAAAGCTGGTGAATTTGCCGAAGCTGAAAGTTCATTAAACGAAGCGAGCGAACAACTTCGTGAAGCACATGACGTTCAGACTGACCTTTTGACACGTTTAGCTCAAGGCGAAAAAATTGGTTGGAATCTTTACATGGTTCATGCTCAAGACCACTTAATGAATGCGATTACCTTTAAAGACCTTGCTGTAGAAGTTGTCGGTCAAGAACAACGCCTGCAAGCACTTGAAAACAAATAATATAGCTCCTAGCTTATTAGAAAAGCAAGATTAAAAGTTGCGGAGACGCAACTTTTTTCTAACCAAAAAGTTTAAAGAAGAAAGGAGAGAATGATGAGTTTTTTTGGAAATGTTGACTTTCAAAAATTAACCTACACGGAAAGAACTTGTTATAGTTATTTACGAGATAATGTTGATAAAATTCCTTATATGCGAGTCCGTGACATTGCTCTGGAAGCACATGTTGGAACTTCTAGCGTCATGCGTCTCATTCATAAAATGGGTTATGATTCATATACAGATTTTAAAGAGTACATTATTGATAAAAAAGAATTGGAAAAAGGAAGCTCAAATACGGCAATTCCCTTTTCACTAGATATTTTCTCTAACGATATTGAACAACGTTTGGATAATCTGGCACATCGAGTCATTGAAAGTGACAATATCATTTTTACAGGAGTAGGTTCCAGCGGTTTAATTTGTGATTATGCAGCCAGAAGATTAGCGGGAGTTGGAATTAATACCTTTTCATTTAGTGATGTGACTTATCCAATTGCTTCAAAATTACAAAATACAACCAACACTTTGGTAATTGCTTTATCCATCTCTGGGGAAACGAATGAAATCATTGAAGTACTGACCAGTCTGCGCTCTAATAAAGATGTCTATATTTCATGTATCACACCAAAATTGAATTCAAGTATTGCTGAACTGAGCGATTTTGTCCTTACTTATCGAATTAATGAACACCGAATCAATACGCATTATGATTTGACGAGTCAATTACCAACAGTTTATTTGACTGAGCGTTTAACAGATTTGGTTTATCAATTATCAAATTAAAAAGCCAAATTGGCTTTTTTATCTGCTCAGCCGTTCCTAATCATTTGATGGATAAAACAAAAAAAGTTAAATTGAGATAACAAATATAATTTGAAAGGCTAATTTTCGCAACCTTAAAGGAAACTTATATGACATTTTTGGCACATTAGTCTTCACGAGTGGTACAGAACCAAAGTTTTGGAAAAACGAGAAACCGCTTTCTTTCTTTTGCTCTTTAGTGTTATAATGAAAATGTAGAAAAGATGAACGTGAAACCAGTTCATCAAAAAAAGTAAAGGAGACTGTTCAACCATGAACAATTTTATTCAAAACAAAATCATGCCTCCAATGATGAAATTTTTGAATACCCGTGCAGTCACGGCAATCAAAAATGGTATGATTTATCCTATTCCATTTATCATTATTGGTTCAGTATTCTTGATTCTTGGTCAATTGCCATTCCAAGCAGGCCAAGACTTCATGAACAAAATCAAATTGGGCCCACTCTTTTTACAAATTAATAATGCTTCATTTGGTATTATGGCCTTGCTTGCCGTATTCGGTATTGCTTACGCGTGGGTTCGAGATGCAGGTTATGAAGGAGTTCCTGCTGGTTTAACTGGTATTATCGTTCACATCTTGTTGCAACCAGACACAATTCATCAAGTAACATCTGTTACTGACCCAACTAAAGTTTCAACTGCTTATCAAGTAGGGGGAGTAATTGACCGAGCTTGGTTAGGTGGGAAAGGGATGGTTCTTTCAATCATCGTCGGACTCTTAGTCGGTTGGATTTACACTGGCTTTATGCGTCGTAACATCACAATTAAAATGCCAGAACAAGTTCCAGAAAACGTTGCGGCATCATTCACTTCACTTGTTCCTGCAGGAGCAATCATTGCCTTAGCTGGAGTTGTTCACGGAATTACAACAATCGGATTCAACACAACTTTCATTGAATTAGTTTATAAATGGATTCAAACTCCATTACAACACGTAACTGATGGTCCTGTCGGCGTCTTCGTTATTGCCTTTATGCCAGTATTTATCTGGTGGTTCGGTGTTCACGGAGCGACAATCATCGGTGGGATTATGGGACCATTGCTTCAAGCCAACTCTGCTGACAATGCTGCCCTCTATAAAGCAGGACATCTCAGTCTTTCAAATGGAGCCCACATCGTTACACAATCATTCATGGACCAATACTTGACAGTTACTGGTTCTGGTTTGACCATTGGTTTGGTTATCTTCCTCTTAGTGAGTGCAAAATCAGTTCAAGGTAAAACTTTAGGACGTATGGAAATTGGACCTGCAGTGTTCAATATTAATGAACCAATTCTCTTTGGTCTTCCTATTGTCTTAAATCCTATTCTTGCAATTCCATTTATCTTAGCACCATTGATTTCAGGAATCTTGACTTACTTAGTGATTTATCTAGGAATCATTCCACCATTTAACGGAGCTTATGTTCCATGGACAACACCTGCAGTTCTTTCAGGATACCTTGTAGGTGGCTGGCAAGGTATGGTTTGGCAAGTTATTATCCTTGCATTGACATCACTTCTCTACTGGCCATTTGCCAAAGCTTATGACAATATTCTTCTTAAAGAAGAAGCTGAAACAGAAGCTGAAATTAATGCTGCTGAATAATAGCAAATTTTAGATGAGCTCAAGAATTCTTGAGCTTATCTTATTAAAAATGTTAATTCTAAAAATTTAAAAGGAGAAATTATGACTTTAAAAAAAGACTTCCTCTGGGGAGGAGCAGTTGCTGCACATCAACTTGAAGGAGGATGGAATGCCGGCGGAAAGGGAGTTTCTGTTGCTGATGTCATGACAGCAGGGAGCAATGGAGTAGAGAGAAAAATCACAGATGGGGTAATTGAGGGAGAAAATTATCCGAATCATGAAGCTATTGATTTTTATCATCGCTACAAAGAAGATATTGCACTCTTTGATGAATTGGGATTAAATTGTTTTAGAACTTCCATTGCATGGACTCGTATTTTTCCAAATGGAGATGAAGCAGAACCTAATGAAGAAGGATTGCAATTCTATGATGATTTATTTGATGAGTGTTTAAAACATGGGATTGAACCTGTAATTACTCTATCTCACTTTGAACTTCCTTATCACTTAGTGACAGAATATGGTGGCTTTCGTAATCGTAAACTCATTGATTTCTTTGTCCATTTTTCAGAAGTCGTAATGAATCGTTATAAAGATAAAGTTAAATATTGGATGACTTTCAATGAAATCAACAACCAAGCAAACTATTTGCGTGATTTTGCACCATTTACTAATTCTGGTTTAAAATTCCCAGAAGGAGCAAGCGAAAAAGAACGTGAAGAAATGATGTATCAAGCGGCTCATTATGAGTTGGTTGCTTCTGCCAAAGTTGTCGCTCTGGGACATAAAATCAATCCAGATTTCCAAATTGGATGTATGATTGCCATGTGTCCGATTTATCCTGCAACTTGTAAACCAGAAGATATGATGGCTTCAACCGTTGCTATGCAACGTCGCTATTGGTTTGCAGATGTTCATGTTCGCGGACATTACCCAAGCTATTTAAAAGCCTATTTTGACCGTAAGGAATTTAAACTTGATATTCTTGATGATGATTTGAAAGCATTGGAAGAAGGAAAAGTAGATTATATTGGTTTTTCTTACTACATGAGTTTTGCAATTAAAGACCATGGTAAAGCTCCTACTTTTGATTACAATGAAGATAAAGATTTAGTCAAAAATGAATATGTTAAAGCTTCTGAATGGGGCTGGCAAATTGATCCTTTAGGATTACGTTATGCAATGAATTGGTTCTATGAACGTTATGAAAAACCACTCTTCATTGTTGAAAATGGTTTTGGTGCTGTAGATGAAGTTGAAGCTGACGGAAGTATTCATGACCCTTATCGAGTAGATTATTTAAAAGCTCATATAGAAGCAATGAAAAATGCTGTAGATTATGATGGAGTTGACTTAATGGGTTATACTCCGTGGGGCTTTATTGACCTTGTTTCTGCTGGGACAGGTGAGATGAAAAAACGCTATGGCGTCATATATGTAGATAAGGATAACGAAGGAAATGGGACATTAGAACGTTCGAAAAAAGACTCCTTTACTTGGTATCAAAAAGTTATCGCAACAAATGGTGAAGAACTTTAAAAATAAAAGACACGAAAGTGTCTTTTTATTTTTATTGGAATGTAAAGAAAACACTCCAAAAGTGGAAAAAGTAGTATAAAGGGTACGTAACTGTATTTTATTAATTTTTGGTGAACTTTAAAGCCTAATAAAGTAAAAATATCAGATTATAAGTTATTTTCATGTAAAAACGTTTCCGATATGAAAAGAACAAGGGTTAAATTTCCAACTAGCTTTTGACAAATTTGTTCATTTTGCTAAAATATCTTTACTGAGTAGTTCATGTGTAACAGAAAGGGGTTTTATGCAAGCAAAATATAGGGGACAGCTTGTAGAAGTCTGGAAAATTTCGCATCGACCAATTCATGAAATATGGGTTAGGCAGGCTTTTGAACAAGAACGGCTTTCTTGGAATGAATGGAATAAAAACGTTTTAAATTTTGAGTCAATTTCAGGAGATTTGGCTTTAGTTGGCGATTTTTTGATTCAAAAAGATGGAAGAAGATTTCATGTTGTCAGCAGAGAAAATGTTCAGCGGGATTTGGTCTTTATGGACACAGAAACAAATTTTAAAATTGGTAATTAAAACAGAAAAGTTGCATAGCTCAAGTCATTTTTTATTGATTTGGAGTTAGCAAATGATTGTTAAAGCCTGTCGGTCGTGACTCAAATGATTTAACTGGAAGTAGAGTGAGCTCATGCTTGCCATAAATTTATTTTTCCGCTATAATAGTTAATGTTGTGGCGGCGTAGTGAAGTGGTAACACATGGCTCTGCAAAAGCTTAATCGTCGGTTCAAATCCGACCGTCGCCTTAATAAAAAAAGATACTTGCTTGGAAAAGCAGGTTTTTTTGTTTTAAATTACATCATTTTTTTAATAGAAATTTGTCTTTTTGATGTGCTTCGGTAATCATACTGACTGGTCTTTTGTGTTAAAATAGGAGCTATGAATATCGAGTCAAAAATTAAAGAGCTTACGGAAAAATTAAATCAGTATGCTTATGAATATTATACTTTAGATGAGCCTTCGGTAGAAGACAGTGAGTACGATCGACTCTATCAAGAATTGGTAAAATTGGAGGCTGAAAATCCACAACTAACTAGAGCGGATTCTCCAACGCACCGAACAGGTGGGGTTATTTTAGACGGATTTGTTAAATTTAGACACCCTTATAATCTCTATAGTTTAGGGGATGTTTTTTCGCGTGAAGAATTAGCAGTTTGGGAAGAACGAGTTCGCAAGGAAATTGCTAATCCAGAGTATATTTGTGAATTAAAAATTGATGGTCTTTCATTGTCTCTTTATTATGAGAATGGTTTGCTTATGACTGCAGCGACTCGGGGCGATGGAACAACGGGTGAAAATATCACAGAAAATGTGAAAAGAATCAAGGATGTTCCTTTAAAGCTTAAAGAAGCAATTGATATTGTGGTACGTGGTGAAGCTTATCTTCCACGTAAGAATTTTGCTAAACTGAACAAAGAGCGTGAACTTGAAGGAGCAGCTCCTTTTGCTAATCCAAGAAATGCGGCAGCTGGAACTTTACGTCAACTTGATACAAAAATAGTTGCCAAACGTGGTCTTGCAACTTTCCTTTATCAAGAAGCAAGTCCAGCAACCAATGACACTCAAGAAGAAGTCTTAGAATATTTTGAAGAACTTGGTTTCCAAGTCAATCCTGAACGTAAATTTGCTCGAAATATGGATGAAATTTGGGAATTTATTGAAGAGGCTACCCGTCTGCGTGACGAATTGCCCTATGACATTGACGGGGTTGTTGTAAAAGTTAATAATCTTGCTGAGCAGGAGGAATTAGGTTTTACGGTTAAGGCACCGCGCTGGGCGATTGCTTACAAATTTCCAGCTGAACAAGCAGAAACAGAAATTTTGTCTGTTGACTGGACTGTCGGTCGGACAGGAGTTGTCACCCCAACAGCAAATATGACCCCGGTTCTTTTAGCACAGACAACGGTTGCTCGAGCAACTTTGCACAATGTAGATTATATTGAGGAAAAGGATATCCGTATTGGTGATCATGTCTTGATTTATAAGGCAGGGGATATTATTCCGAAGGTTGGGAAAGTACTTTTGGACAAACGGCCAGAAGGTCTTGAAGGCTTAGAAATTCCAACGAAATGTCCAGAGTGTGGTTCGGAGTTAATTCATTTTGAAGATGAAGTGGCTTTACGCTGTGTTAACCCCTTATGTCCGGCGCAAATTCGGGAAAAACTAATTCATTTTGCTAGTCGTGATGCTATGAATATTGTGGGCTTAGGCCCGTCAGTCATTTCACAACTTTTTGATAAAAAATTGGTGGCTGATGTTGCTGATTTATATCAATTGACGATTGAAGATTTACTGACATTAGATAAGGTCAAAGAAACATTGGCTCAAAAAATTGTGTCAGCAATTGCGCAGAGTCGTGAAAATTCGGCGGAAAAATTATTATTTGGTTTAGGAATTCGTCATGTTGGTGGTAAAGCGGCTAAATTACTTTTGGAACGTTTTGCTAATCTTCGAGCGCTTTCTAAAGCAACAGAAGAAGAAATTTCTGAAATTCCATCTTTAGGTGGGGTCATTGCTACGGCTGTCGTTTCTTATTTTGAAACTGACGGAGCAAAAATTTTACTGGATGAACTTGAAAATGCTGGTTTAAATTTTGATTATTTAGGGGCTGTTAATGTTGAAGGAATATTATCAGGTAAGACAGTTGTCTTAACAGGTAAATTGACGACTTTGAAGCGCTCAGAAGCAAAAGAAAAATTGGAAGCGTTGGGAGCAAATGTTTCTGGTTCTGTTTCTAAGAAAACTGATTTGGTAGTCGCCGGAGAAGAAGCAGGTAGCAAACTGACAAAAGCTCAAGACTTAGGAATTGAAATCTGGTCAGAGCAAGATTTGCTTGATTTATAAACTAATTTGTATTGAATATTACTGACAGACTTTAGTGAGAGCGTAAATTTACTGACAGAAATTTGAACTTTGGTTCAATTGGTGGGGTCACTCTTTTGGGAGTTTGTCAGTAAATTATTTTTTAAGAATGGATGAGAGAAGGTTTCGGAGAAAATGATGAAGGCGAGATTGATTTACAATCCGACATCGGGTCAAGAAATTATAAAAAAACATATTGCAGATATTTTGGATAAATTAGAGCAATATGGTTATGAGGCCAGTGCTTATCAAACCACAGCAGAACAAGATTCCGCAAAAAAAGAGGCGGCAAGAGCAACAGAAGCTGGCTTTGATTTAATCATTGCGGCTGGTGGTGATGGTACTATTAATGAAGTTGTAGCTGGAATTTCTCCTTTTGAGAAACGTCCTCAATTAGCTATTGTTCCAACGGGAACGACAAACGACTTTGCTAGGGCTTTAAAAATTCCAAGAGGAAAACCGCTTGAAGCGATTGAAATTATTGGTAAAAATCAGATTCTAAATATTGATGTCGGTCATGCCGTAATCAGAGAAACACAAGATGAACAGTATTTTATTAATATCGCTGCTGGGGGCGGTTTGACAGAACTTACTTACAGTGTTCCCAGTCATTTAAAAACGGCTTTTGGTTATTTGGCCTATTTAGCAAAGGGTGCAGAACTTTTACCTCGTGTGCGTAAAGCACCGGTTCGTGTTGTTCATGATGAAGGCGTATTTGAGGGTGATATTTCAATGTTCTTTGCCGCACTTACTAATTCAGTTGGTGGCTTTGAAAAGATTGCACCTGATGCTAAATTAGATGATGGACTTTTCACACTGATTTTGGTGAAAACAGATAATCTATTTGAACTTATTGCTTTACTTGCGATTGTAGCTAATGGAAAACATTTGGATGATGTTAATTTGGAATACATTAAAACAAGTAAAATAGAAATCGAAGCCTTAGGCGGTCAAAAAATTCTTCTTAATTTAGATGGAGAATATGGTGGAGATGCTCCAGTTCAATTTGATAATCTCAAAGGTCATTTGGATATGTATGTAAACCTTGATGAAATCAACGATGACCATTACCTTGGAGACGAAGAAACCTTGGCATTAGAAGCAGTTGCGCAAAAATTTGCCGAAGAAGCCAATAAAATTAAAGATGAAGATGAAGAAGATTAAAAAGTTACTGACAGATCTGTCAGTAACTTTTTCTGTCAGTAAAATACGACGGCTCGGAGCATTTTAGTTGAGGCTAAGAGAATTGTCAACTACATTAATAATTCTGTCAGTAAAATGTGCAACTTGTACAATTAATTTAGGCAAATCACTGATTGAAAACAGAAAACGTTTACAGTAGAATAATATTAAAGAACAAATGTTATTAGAGGAGAAAAAATGACAACACTCAGTTTAGACAAAATCTACAAAAAATATCCCAATGCGACGCAATACGCTGTTGAAGATTTCAACATTGATATCAAAGATAAAGAATTCATTGTATTCGTTGGTCCTTCAGGTTGTGGTAAATCAACAACATTGCGAATGGTCGCTGGTCTTGAAGATATTACTGAAGGCGAATTTAAAATTGACGGTAAAATCATGAATGATGTCGCACCAAAAGATCGTGATATTGCCATGGTTTTCCAAAACTATGCGCTTTATCCACATATGACCGTTTTTGATAACATGGCCTTTGGTTTGAAACTTCGTAAGTTCAAAAAAGATGAAATTAAACGTCGTGTTGAAGAAGCTGGAACAATTCTTGGTCTTTCTGATTTGCTTGACCGTAAACCTGCTGACTTATCAGGTGGTCAACGTCAACGGGTAGCAATGGGACGTGCGATTGTCCGTGATGCCAAAGTTTTCCTCATGGATGAACCTTTGTCAAACTTGGATGCTAAACTTCGTGTTTCAATGCGTACAGAAATTGCAAAAATTCACCGTCGAATTGGAGCGACAACAATCTATGTAACCCATGACCAAACTGAAGCGATGACTCTTGCTGACCGTATTGTTATTATGTCATCATCACCAAACTCTGATAAAACAGGGACAGTTGGTCGTGTTGAACAAATCGGAACACCACAAGAGCTTTATAATGAACCTGCTAATAAATTTGTTGCCGGTTTTATCGGTAGTCCTGCGATGAACTTCTTTAATGTCAAAGTTGCTTCTGGAAAATTAACAAATAATGAAGGTTTGAATATGGACCTTCCTGAAGGAAAAGCAAAATTGCTTAAAGAACAAGGGTATGAAGGAAAAGAAGTGATTCTTGGAATTCGTCCAGAAGACATTCAAGCAAGCAATTTGGCACAACAAGCCTATCCAAATCAAACAATTGAAGCTGAAGTTGTCGTTTCTGAACTTCTTGGAGCAGAAACTATGCTTTATCTTAGAGCTGGTTCAACTGAATTTGTTTCTCGTGTTGAAGCGCGTGATTTCCGCAATCCAGGAGAAAAAATTACAGTGGCTTTGAACCTAAACAAATCACATTTCTTTGATGCTCAAACTGAACATCGCATCATTGATTAAAATTTACGCCCTCTTATCTCTAAAGATTCTGTCATTAATTGATAGAATCTTTTTTAGTTTGTAAGTGAAAAAATTACTGATAGGTCTTGTAAATAAAGGCTTTTCAACGATAATGTCAAAGATAATTGACACTAAGCAGCTTCAACTTTTCAGGCTTAAAATGCTAAAATTAACTTAGTCAAAATAATATTATTAGGAAAGCTCTCATCTTTTTCGATTTAGTACTAAATCACATAAAGAACACCGACACCGCTCTTTATGCCGTAAAAATGTCGAATAAATGCTCTCCTGAGAAGGTTTGAAAAAAATGAAAAAAACAATGGACGGAAACATGGCGGCAGCACATATTGCTTACGCCTTTTCAGAAATTGCCGTAATTTATCCAATTACCCCAAGTTCACCAATGGCAGATTATACTGACGCGTGGTCAGTTGCTGGTCGTAAAAATATCTGGGGCTCAACAGTAAAAATTATAGAACTACAATCAGAAGCCGGTGCAGCAGGTGCCATGCACGGTGTTCTTAAAGCAGGAGGGCTTGCGACAACTTATACCGCTTCGCAAGGGCTCCTTTTAATGCTTCCAAATATGTATAAAATGGCTGGTGAACTTTTGCCAGCAGTTATTCATGTCGCAGCTCGTGCCGTAGCGGCTGGGGCGCTTAATATTTTTGGAGACCAGTCTGACGTGATGTCAGCCAGAACAACTGGGTTTGCCATGTTAGCAGAGTCATCTGTTCAAGAAGTGATGGACTTGTCAGCAGTTGCCCACTTAGCAACACTTGAAGGTTCAGTTCCTTTCTTGAATTTCTTTGACGGTTTTAGAACTTCTCATGAAATTCAAAAAATTGATGTTATTGATTATCAAGATTTATTACCAATGGTTAATCAAGAAAAATTAGCTGATTTTCGTGACCGTGCAATGAACCCTGATCATCCTACAGTTTCAGGGACAAATCAAAATGCAGATATCTATTTCCAACAAAGGGAAACGGTCAATTCTTACTATGAAGCTCTTCCTGAAATCGTTCAAAAATACATGGGAAAAATCAATAAACTTCGTGGGACAGATTATGATTTAGTCAATTATTATGGCGCACCTGATGCGACAGAAGTCATTGTTTCTATGGGTTCTGTTGCTGGGACAATTGAGCAAACAGTTGATTATTTAAATGGACAAGGCCGAAAAGTTGGTTTTATCAATGTTCACTTATATCGTCCATTTCCATTGGAAAACTTTCTTGAAAAATTACCAAAGACAGTCAAATCAGTAGCGGTCTTAGACCGTACAAAAGAATCTGGTTCAAATGGAGAACCTCTTTTCCTTGACGTTCAATCAGCGCTTTTCAATTCTAATGTTAAACAAGTGATTGGTGGCCGCTATGGAATTGGTGGAAAAGATACTCGTCCAGAACACATCGTCAGTGTTTTTGATGAATTAGTCAAAGCACAACCAAAACGTATGTTTACAATCGGAATTAATGATGATGTTACAAACTTGTCTCTGACAAATTCAAAAGTCCTTGATTTAACACCAGCAGATACATTTCAAGCAAAATTCTGGGGCTTTGGTTCAGATGGAACAGTTGGTGCCAATAAAGCAGCAATCAAAATTATTGGTGACCATACTGATAAATATGTTCAAGCCGCTTTTGAATATGATTCAAAAAAATCAGGTGGATTAACCATTTCACATTTACGTTTTGGTGATTCGCCAATTACTTCTGAATATATGACAGCTACACTTGATTTTGTTGCTTGTCACAACATGACTTATGTACGTAAATATAACTTGACCAAAGGCTTGAAAGCTGGAGGCCTATTTCTATTAAACACAAGTTGGAATCTAGAACAACTTTCAAAAAATCTTCCGAATGAAATGAAGAAATTCATTGCCGAAAATCAAATTCGATTTTATACGATTGATGCCATGAAAATTGCTCATGAAACCGGAATGGAACGCAGAATTAATACGATTATGCAGGTCGCCTTTTTCAAATTGGCTCATGTTATGCCTTTTGATGAAGCCTATGAGATTCTGAAAAAGGATGCTCAAAAATATGCAAAGAAATCACCAACCATTGTTGAACAAAATTTGAATGCAATGGCACTTGCTTTGAACGGCTTGCATGAAGTAAAGATTCCAGAAAGCTGGGCTGAAACTCAAGAAGAAAAAACGAAAGTTCTTACGACAGAAAGTTCTCGTAAAAAATATGTTTTTGAAATTGTAAATAAAACCAATGCCTTTGAAGGTGATGAACTTTCGGTACAAACCTTAGTCGATAACAAAATGACTTTTGGAGATGAACCATTGGGAACAAGTGCTTCTGAAAAAAGGGGAATTGCCTTAGAAATTCCTGAATGGAATGCCCAAGCTTGTATTCAATGTAATGAATGTTCATTTGTTTGTCCTCATGCTGCCATCAGACCATTTTTAGTCGACGAAGACGAATGGAATCAAGCACCAGAAGGTTTCCATGTTATGGATTATAAAGGAGCTGATGGCTTAAAATATCGGATTCAGGTCTCTGTTGAAGACTGTACAGGTTGTGGATTATGTGTTGAAGCCTGTCCTAAAAAGGGTGAAGCTTTAAAAATGATTCCTTATGAGGGACAAGAAAAAGAATCTGTCAATTGGGCTTTTGCGCAAACCCTTAAAACAAAAGAAAATCCAGCTCGTCCAGGTACAATTGCCGCTAGTCAATTTGAAAAACCACTTTTTGAATTTTCAGGAGCATGCTCAGGCTGTGGTGAAACACCATATATTAAATTATTGACACAAATGTTTGGTGACCGAATGATGATTTCCAATGCAACTGGCTGTTCAGCCATTTATGGTGGAACACAAGCAACACCATATACAACAAATGAGTTTGAACAAGGCCCTGCATGGTCAAACTCACTCTTTGAGGATAATGCGGAATACGGATATGGAATGTGGTTAGCTTCTCAAACCAGACGTCAAAAATTAGCAGCCCAAGTCCTTGAAGCCTTGCCAGAAATGTCAGATGATTTGCAAAAATTGGCGAAAGACTGGGTAGAACACTTAGAAGATTCAGAAGGAACACGAGCAAGAGCCGAAAAAATGAAGGGAATGCTTGCTTCTGAACACTTCAACTCAGCTAAGTTGGATGAAATATATAAACAAAAAGATCAATTTGTAAAACCAACCCAATGGATATTTGGTGGAGATGGTTGGGCCTATGATATTGGTTTTGGCGGTTTAGATCATATTGTAGCTTCAGGTGCTGATGTTAATATCTTAGTTATGGACAACGAAGTCTATGCCAATACTGGGGGACAAGTTTCTAAAGCAACTCCAGCTTCAGCAATTGCACAATTTGCTGCTAGCGGTAAATCTAATACGAAAAAAGATTTAGGAGCGATGCTAATGACCTACGGAGATGTTTATGTGGCTCAGATTGCTTCTGGAGCAAACATGATGCAAACAATCCGTGCTTTTGATGAAGCTGAAAAATTTAAAGGTCCCTCAGTCATTATTGCTTATACTCCATGTATTTCACATGGTTTATATGGAGGAATACATTTAGCACTTGATGAAGCAAAAGAAGCCGTGAATTCTGGTTATTGGCAACTTTATCGCTATAATCCTCTTCTTGAAGATTTGGGTAAAAATCCGATGATTCTTGATTTCAAAAAACCTAATTTTAGTAAAGTTAGAGATTTCTTATTGACACAATCTCGTTTTGGTAATCTATTAAAAGTTGATGCTGAACATGCAGAAAGTTTGTATGCTAAAGCTGTCAAAGATTCTCGTAAACGATTTATGCGTTATGCTAGAACATCAGGAGATTTAGATAAGTATTTAGAACGTGAAGCAAAAGCACTGGCGAAAAAAAATCCTGAATCAGAGGGGACTATAGAAGTTACTCTGCCAAAAGAACGTAAGAAACGTCCAGTTGATCCTGAGCGTGAAGCAAGACGAGCTGCTCGTAAAGCAGAACGTGAGGCTAAAAAATAATATATTCTTACTAATGAAAAGTTACTGACAGAATTTTTGTCAGTAACTTTTTTATTCTCGTCAGCTAAAAACTACAGTTTTGCTAATGTAAAAATTACAGATAGATTAAGGGAATAAGAACAAGATGATAAATCTTTATTTGGGAATAAAGCAGTTCACGTAAAATTTTGGTATAATTAGACTAACAATATAAAAGGAGGGGGACTTTTGACCGACTTCAATCAATTTTTTAACCTTGAGTTTTGGCAAAAGATTTTTGAATTGAATGAATCACCTCTGCGAATTGCTATTGCAATATTAGACATTGCAATTATCAGTTTTTTCCTTTATCAAGCGATTAGGTTTGTACAAGGAACAAAATTAATGACGCTTGTTCGTGGTGTGATTATTTTCATTTTTATCAGAATTATTGCCGGACTTATTGGACTTACAACAGTTGAGTGGTTACTCAACCAAGTTATTACATATGGGGTTATCGCCGGAGTTATCATTTTTCAGCCTGAAATTAGGCGAGCGCTTGAAAGCTTAGGAAGAACAACCACATTATTTACACCAACGAGAAAAAGTAGCCCTGATGGGCATATTTCAGCTTACGAGAAATCTTTTGCTTACATGTCTGAGCGAAAAATTGGCGCTTTGATTGCGATTGAGCAAGGGCAAAATTTAAATGAATTTGTAAGTACAGGGATTCGTTTAGATGCGGATATTACTAGCGAATTACTTATTAATATTTTCATTCCAAATACACCTTTGCACGATGGCGCGGTCATTGTTCAGGGAAACAAAATTGCTGTAACCTCTGCCTATCTTCCTTTGACCGAAAAATCGGGGATTTCAAAACAATTTGGGACTAGACACCGTGCTGCAATTGGACTTTCTGAAGTCTCAGATGCTTTAATTTTAGTGGTTTCCGAAGAAACTGGTGGAATTTCAATCGCTCACAATGGAGAATTTTTCGCGGATATTTCCAAAGAAAAATTCCATGATATTCTAGTGGCCATTTTAGTTCCTAAAGTTGAAAAAAATGAAAAAGGAACAGGGAAGAATAGAAAAAATAAAGCAGGAGGAAAGAAAAATGGCAAATAAATTTTTTAATTCCAAAACATTTTATATCCTTGCCTCTGTTTTCTTTGCGATTGTCCTTTTCTTTAATGCTAATGCAACATCCATCCGTAATCAGGGAACTAATCAGTCTGGAGAAGTTTACACAGCCACAATTAATAACGTTCCAGTAGAATTAAAATATAATTCTAATAAATATTTCGTTAGTGGTTATAACAGCACTGCGACGGTTCATCTTTCTGGATATAATCGCTTGTCTATCACTAATGAAGAAAATTCGGACACAAGAAATTTCTTTTTAAGTGTTGATTTGACCAAACTAAAAACAGGAAAATTTGATGTACCAATTCGGATTGAACAACTGCCTGGCGGAGTAACGGCAACGATTGAACCTAAAACAATGAATATCACTTTAGAAGACAAAGTGAAGAAAGAGTTTGAAGTAACACCAAAAGCTGATTCAACTCAATTGCCAGAAGGTTTTACAATTGATTCACTTTCAGTGAGTGATGAAAAGGTAAAAGTGACTGCCGGGGAAGAGAGCATCAAAAAAATTCAAGCAATTGAAGCTGCTTTACCAAATGATGTTAATTTAAATGAAAATTATTCAGGCACAGTCACTCTTCATGCCGTAGACAGCACAGGTAAAATTCTTCCAGCACAAATTGAACCTTCAACGACTCATTTAAAAGTTGTAGTAAATAAATTAACTAAAGATGTGCCGGTTAAAGTGACACAAAAAGGAACGCTTGATAAGACTTTATCATCTATTAAGACAAAAGTATCTGATAAAACAGTTACTCTCTCAGGAGAAAAAAGTGCTTTAGAAGCAATCAACGAGGTTGAAGCATCAGTGGATATCTCTGGAGTTGTAAAAGAAACGAAAGTAACTGTTCCTATACGTGCAACAGGAGTAAGTGCTGATCCACAAGAAGTTGAAGTAACATTAACACCTGTAAAAATAAGTGGATAAATTTTCAGAGTCAAATAAAAATAATAAAAATGGAGACAAGAAAAAATGGGTAAATATTTCGGAACAGACGGTGTTCGCGGGGAAGCAAATGTTGAATTAACGCCGGAGATGGCTTTTAAACTTGGTCGTTTTGGTGGCTATGTCCTTAGTCAACATGAATTAGGTACACCAAAAGTTTATGTTGGTCGCGATACACGAATTTCTGGACAAATGCTTGCGAGCAGTTTGATTTCAGGACTTTTGTCTGTTGGGATTGAAGTTTATGATTTAGGAGTCATTGCAACACCAGGTGTAGCATATTTAGTTAAAAAAGATGGTGCCTCTGCTGGGGTCATGATATCAGCCAGCCATAATCCAGCACTTGATAATGGAATTAAATTCTTTGGTGGTGATGGTTATAAATTAGAGGATGAAAAAGAACTTGAAATTGAAGCATTGATTGACGCTGAAGAAGACACATTGCCACGTCCATCTGCTCAAGGCTTAGGAATGCTGCATGACTATATCGAAGGTGTTCGTAAATATCAAGCTTTCTTAAAAACAACAGCAGAAGGTAATTTTGAAGGCTATAAGGTTGTTCTTGATACAGCTAATGGTGCAGCTTATACTTCTGCTCGTGCCGTTTTTGCTGATTTAGAAGCGAATTTGACAGTTATTGGTGAAAATCCTGATGGACTCAATATCAATGTAAAAGTAGGCTCAACTCATCCTGAAGCGATGGCTAAAAAAGTTGTCGAAACAGGAAGTGACCTCGGACTTGCCTTTGACGGTGATGCTGACCGCCTGATTGCCGTTGATGAAAATGGAGAAATTGTTGATGGCGATAAAATTATGTTTATCGTTGGGAAATATCTTCTTGGACAAGGAAAATTGGCTCAAGATACGCTAGTAATAACTGTGATGTCTAATCTTGGATTCCATTTAGCGCTTGAAGAAGCAGGGATTAATTCAGTGATTACAGCCGTTGGTGACCGTTATGTTGTTGAAGAAATGAAGAAAAATAATTACAACTTCGGTGGTGAACAATCGGGTCATATGATTTTCCTTGATTACAATACAACAGGAGATGGTCAACTTTCAGCCATTCAATTGTTGAAAGTAATGCGTGAAACTGGCAAATCTTTATCTGAATTAGCAAGTGAAGTTACAATTTATCCACAAAAATTAGTTAATGTTCGGGTAAAAGATAATGCAGCTAAAAAATCAGCAATGGATGTGCCAGCGATTCAAAAAGTAATTTCAGAAATGGAAACTTCAATGAATGGGAAAGGTCGTATTTTAGTTCGCCCTTCAGGAACTGAACCACTCTTGCGTGTCATGGCTGAAGCGCCAACTCATGAAGAGGTCAATCATGTTGTAGATACCATTGTTGAAGTTGTTGAAGCAGAAATTGGTGTAAAATAAAGAAAAAAAGCAAGAACTGATTTTGTTCTTGCTTTTTATTATCAAGTAAAAACTCTCCTTATTGGGAGAGCTTTTTTATCTTTTTTGTCGTCTGGCAAATTCTGTGAAACGAAAGCGGTCGACTTGATGTCGAGATTCAGTATACTGAAAAAGAGTATTATCAGCAAGATAAACATGGGATTTGACAGAAACGACATGATGGTCTTTGGGATTTAAGTCAAGATATTTAAAGTCATCTTCGCAGGCAAAATCAATCGTGACTTCCTTTTGAGCATAGGCAATATCAAGCCCTAGAGTATCTTCTAAGTAGTCATAGGTTGAAATTTTAGCATGTTCTGGAGTTAAACCTTCGGAATATTTTTCTAAAAATAAATCCCAATCTAAAATTGAAAATTTGCCATCTACTTTGCGCCTTCTGAGAATACTTATGGCGTGTTCACCAACGGCAAAACCAGTTGTTTCTGAAAGTTTAGGGTTAATTTCAAGTCTTTCAAATCGAATGACCTCAGTTTCACTATGGAAACCCATAGAGGTTTGTAGTTCTTTGTATGAAGTTAAGCCAGAGATAGGGAAAAGGAGCCTATCGTGAGCGAGGACAATGCTACCATAGCCATGTCGTCTTTGAATAAGCCCTTTCTCTTCTAAAATTTTTAAAGCCTGTCTGACTGTTGAACGACTGCTCTCGTAATTAGCAGAGAGCTCATTTTCACTTGGAAGAATATCGTTCGTTTTATAGATATCGTTAAAAATCTTTTTTTCTAAATCTTGCAAAATCACTTCATATTTCTTCATACTTTATATTTTATCATAAAAATAATTGTTACCGCTTGCTGAAAACGTTTTTATATGATACAATGATTTTGTTAACTTGTACGTACAACTTCAAAAGATAGGAGATTCTTATGTTTGGAATAGGAAAAAAGAAAGAATTGAAAGACGATAAAGGGCTATATAATCCAGTTTCTGGAGAAGTTATTGAACTTTCAAAAGTAAACGATCCGGTATTTTCAAAGAAAATAATGGGTGATGGTTTTGCAGTTGAGCCCAAAGAAAATAAAATTTTTGCTCCAGTTTCTGCAAAAGTAACTTTGGTTCAGGGACATGCAATTGGCTTTAAACGTGCTGATGGCTTAGATATTCTTTTACATCTAGGTATTGATACAGTAGCTCTTAAAGGGGCACCATTTAAAATTAAAGTTAAAGTGGATGATATTGTTAATGGTGGTGATGAGCTGGGAACTGTTGATTGGGGGCAGATTGAAGCTGCTGGTTTGGATAAGACAACAATGGTTATTTTTACAAATACTAAAGACCTTTTATCTGGCTTTGAGGTTAAATATGGTTCAGCCAATGCACGTGATGAATTAGGTCAGGCAAGTGTTAAGTAAGTAAAAATATCAACCAATAAATTTATAGCACAAAGAAGACGAGAACTTTGGATATAGATTTTGTGACTATTAAACTCGTCAATTATTATTTTATATTATGAAATGCTTCATAGATAATGAAGCAAAAGGAGAACTTATGGCAAATTATTCACAACTTGCGACTGATATTATCGCAAATGTAGGTGGCGCTGAAAATGTCACAAAAGTTATTCATTGTATCACTCGTCTTCGTTTCACTTTAAAGGACAAGGATAAAGCCGATACAGCAGCAATTGAAGCCTTACCTGGTGTGGCAGGCGCGGTTTATAATTCAAACTTGAATCAATATCAAGTGGTTATTGGACAAGCGGTTGAGGATGTTTATGATGAAGTTGTTGAACAACTTGGTGATGCGGTAGTTGATGATGAGGCAACGGCACAAGCAGTCGCTGCAACAGCACCAGCTAATGGTAAAAAACAAAATCCGATTGTTCATGCTTTCCAAGTGGTCATTGGAACAATTACTGGGTCAATGATTCCTATTATTGGTTTACTTGCAGCTGGTGGGATGATTAATGGTTTACTTAGTATCTTTGTTAAGGGAAATCGCTTAATCGAAGTGATTGATCCTGCAAGTTCAACTTATGTCATTATTTCAACACTGGCAATGACGCCCTTTTACTTCTTACCTGTTTTGGTTGGTTTTTCAGCAGCAAAACAATTGGCACCTAAAGATACTGTTTTACAATTTATTGGTGCTGCAGTCGGCGGATTTATGATTAATCCAGGGATTACTAACTTGGTAAATGCGCATGTTGGAACGAATGCGGCAGGTAAAAATGTTGTTGTTGAAGCAGCTGCTCCTGTTGCAAATTTCCTTGGAGTAACTTTTAATACAAGTTATTTTGGAATCCCCGTTGCTTTGCCAAGCTATGCTTATACAATTTTCCCAATCATTGTAGCCGTGGCAATTGCTAAACCACTGAATGCTTGGTTGAAAAAAGTTTTACCACTTGCCTTGCGTCCAATTTTCCAACCAATGATTACTTTCTTTATTACCGCATCAATTGTTTTACTTTTGGTAGGTCCAGTTATTTCTACAATTTCTTCTGGATTGTCATTTGTGATTGATCATATCTTGTCATTGAATTTAGGAATTGCAAGTATTATCGTTGGTGGTTTGTATCAATGTTTGGTTATCTTTGGGTTGCACTGGTTGGTTGTACCACTTATTTCACAAGAATTGGCGGCTACTGGAGCAAGTTCACTCAATATGATTGTTTCTTTCACAATGCTCGCTCAAGGGGTTGGTGCCTTGACTGTCTTCTTTAAATCTAAAAAAGCAGACCTCAAAGGACTTTCTGCTCCAGCAGCAATTTCAGCCTTTTGTGGGGTAACTGAACCGGCAATGTATGGGATTAATTTGAAATATGTGCGTGTCTTTATCATGTCTTCAATTGGTGCCGCGATTGGTGCAGGTGTTGCTGGATTTGGCGGATTACAAATGTTTGGGTTCTCAGGTTCTTTGATTGGTTTCCCTAACTTTATTTCTAATCCTTTGACACATCACGCTCCTGCGGGTAACTTGATGCTCTTCTGGATCGCCACTGCGGTATGTGCGGTTGCAACTTTCCTATTGGTTTGGTTCTTTGGTTATAAAGATACAGATGTAATGGGAGAAGGTGTTGAACAAAAAAATGCATTTAAAGATGCAGTTAAATAATTAATAAACTCAGTTGGAGGCAGTGCTGATAAATTCTGCTTCCTTTAGTTTTATATGAGGGGGAAAAATGACTGAAAAAGATTGGATAATCCAATATGATAAAAAAGAAGTAGGGAAACGTTCTTATGGTCAAGAATCTTTAATGTCATTGGGAAATGGTTATTTAGGGCTTCGAGGTGCGCCTTTATGGTCAACTTGTTCTGACAATCATTATCCTGGCTTGTACGTAGCTGGTGTCTTCAACCGGACGAGTACAGAAGTCGCAGGACATGATGTCATTAATGAAGATATGGTAAATTGGCCAAATCCTCAATTAATAAAAGTATATATTGATGGTGAATTGGTTGATTTTGAAGCGTCAGTTGAAAAGCAAGCTACAATTGATTTTAAAAATGCTTTGCAAATTGAACGTTATCAGGTGAAATTGGCCAAAGGAAATTTGACTTTAGTAACAACAAAGTTTGTAGATCCAATTAATTTTCATGATTTTGGTTTTGTTGGTGAAATTATTGCTGACTTCTCTTGTAAATTAAGAATTGAAACTTTTACTGATGGCTCAGTTTTAAATCAAAATGTTGAACGTTATCGGGCTTTTGATAGTAAAGAATTTGAAGTAACAAAAATTTCCAAAGGACTTTTGGTTGCTAAAACAAGAACAAGTGAAATTGAACTTGCAATTGCTTCTAAATCATTTTTGAATGGATTGGCTTTCCAAAAAATAGATTCTGAGAATGATGAGATTTTAGCAGAAGCAATTGAAATTGACTTACAAAAAAATCAAGAAGTTCAGTTTGACAAAACGATTGTCATTGCAAGTTCTTATGAAAGTAAAAATCCTGTTGAGTTTGTACTGACAGAGCTGTCAGCAACTTCTGTCAGTAAAATTCAAGAAAATAATACGAATTATTGGGAAAAAGTTTGGTCAGATGCCGATATTGTTATCGAATCAGACCATGAAGATTTACAAAGAATGGTCAGGATGAACATTTTCCATATTCGTCAAGCGGCACAGCATGGTGCTAATCAGTTTTTAGATGCATCAGTAGGTTCACGTGGCTTGACTGGTGAAGGCTATCGGGGCCATATCTTCTGGGATGAAATTTTTGTTCTTCCTTACTATGCGGCTAATGAGCCAGAAACGGCGCGTGATTTGCTCTTGTACCGAATCAATCGATTGACCGCAGCGCAGGAAAATGCGAAGGTTGATGGAGAAAAAGGAGCTATGTTTCCTTGGCAGTCCGGCTTAATTGGTGATGAACAATCGCAATTTGTTCATTTGAACACAGTAAATAATGAATGGGAACCAGATAATAGCCGGCGTCAAAGGCATGTTAGTTTAGCCATTGTATATAATTTATGGATTTACTCACAACTGACAGAAGATGAAAGCATTTTGACTGACGGTGGTTTAGATTTAATCATTGAAACGACAAAGTTTTGGTTAAATAAAGCCGAATTAGGAGATGACGGCCGTTATCATATTGATGGGGTCATGGGACCTGATGAATATCATGAGGCCTATCCTGGGCAAGAAGGGGGAATCTGTGATAATGCCTATACTAATTTAATGCTCACTTGGCAATTAAATTGGCTGACAGAATTATCAGAAAAAGGATTTGAAATTCCTAAGGAATTACTTGAAAAAGCTCAAAAAGTTCGGAAAAAACTGTATCTAGATATTGATGAAAATGGTGTGATTGCGCAATATGCTAAATATTTTGAGCTTAAGGAAGTGGACTTTGCAGCTTATGAAGCAAAATATGGGGATATTCATCGCATTGACCGTTTGATGAAGGCCGAAGGTATTTCCCCTGACGAATATCAAGTGGCTAAACAGGCTGATACGCTGATGTTAATCTACAATTTGGGTCAGGAGCATGTGACTAAGTTGGTCAAACAATTGGCTTATGAGTTGCCCGAAAATTGGTTGAAAGTCAACCGTGATTATTATCTTGCTAGGACTGTTCACGGTTCAACGACTTCACGTCCGGTTTTTGCTGGGATTGATGTGAAATTAGGGGATTTTGATGAAGCGTTGGATTTCTTGATTACAGCAATTGGCAGTGATTATTATGATATTCAAGGGGGAACAACGGCCGAAGGGGTTCATATTGGGGTCATGGGCGAAACGCTCGAGGTGATTCAAAATGAATTTGCTGGTCTGAGTCTGCGAGATGGCCAATTTGCAATTGCTCCTTATTTACCAAAAAGCTGGACAAAATTGAAATTTAATCAAATTTTTAGAGGAACTAAAGTTGAAATTTTGATTGAAAATGGACAATTATTACTGACAGCGTCGGCGGATTTACTGACCAAAGTTTATGATGATGAGGTTCAATTAAAAGCCGGAGTGCAGACTAAATTTGATTTAAAATAAATGGTTTTACTCTTAATAAAGTTTTGATACAAGGATTTACAATTATTTTTTAATAAAAAAATTACTGACAGAATTTCTGTCAGTAATTTTGGAAAGTCATTGCTTAAAAATATATTTTTAAAATGACGAGAAAGAAGGTAAAAAGATGTTTAAAGCAGTATTGTTTGATTTAGATGGTGTAATTACAGATACCGCAGAGTATCATTTTAGAGCTTGGAAAGCTTTGGCTGAAGAAATTGGCATTAATGGTGTTGACCGCCAATTTAATGAGCAATTAAAAGGGGTCTCACGAGAAGACTCGCTTCAGAAAATTCTAGATTTAGCTGATAAAAAAGTATCAGCTGAGGAATTTAAAGAACTTGCTAAGAGAAAAAATGATAATTATGTGAAAATGATTCAGGATGTGTCGCCAGCCGATGTCTATCCTGGAATTTTACAATTACTCAAAGATTTACGTTCAAATAAAATCAAAATTGCTTTAGCGTCGGCTTCTAAGAATGGTCCATTTTTATTAGAGAGAATGAATTTAACTGGATATTTTGATGCAATTGCTGATCCGGCTGAAGTTGCAGCATCAAAACCAGCACCAGATATTTTTATTGCAGCAGCACATGCAGTGGGTGTTGCCCCCTCTGAATCAATTGGGTTAGAGGATTCTCAAGCTGGAATTCAAGCCATCAAAGATTCAGGGGCTTTACCAATTGGTGTAGGGCGCCCAGAAGATTTGGGAGATGATATCGTCATTGTGCCTGATACTTCACACTATACATTAGAATTTTTGAAAGAAGTTTGGCTTCAAAAGCAAAAATAATTCGTAATTAATAAATTACATAAAACCAATAAAAAATACCACCTTTGAGTGGTATTTTTTAATTTTTGATTTGTCTTTCCAACCAATCAGATGCCCAAGAAATCCATCGATGTACTGACGGAAGACAATATGCATCAGAAGGAGCGGTTGTACGATTAGCCAAAGAGACACCATGAGGTCCAGATTCAAAAAAGTGAGCTTCAAAAGGAACTTGATGTTTTGAGAGTCGATCACAATATTTAAGGCTGTTATAGATAGGAACACCCTCATCATCAGCCGTATGCCAAATAAAGGTTGGAGGAGTTGAGGAAGTAACTTTTTCCGAAATATTATATTCTGAGATATTTTCAATTTCAAAATTAAAATGTGACAAATCACTAGGCCAACCAAAAGTGAAGGAAGTTACTGGATAGCAGAGAATAACTCCTTTTGGTCGATGGATTTGTTCAGAATTACCATACCAAGCGGCCAGATGCCCTCCGGCAGAGCAACCAAGTAAGAAAACTTGCTCAGGATTGATTTGCCATTCTTTATGATTTTGATGAATCAGAGAAAAAACAGCTTGAACTTCTTCAAGATTTTGTGATAAAAAGTTATAGTTTGTTCCTTTGTTCATCACGGTGTAATTAAGGAGAAGCACTTGATAACCTTTGGCGAGAAAAGCTAAGGCAAGAGGGTCAGATTCTCTTTGTGAAATATGTTGATAACCACCACCAGGGCAGATAATAATAGCAGGAAAAGTATAATTTTCGTTTTGACGAGGATTTTGGAGCTGATAAAAATCAACCCATGCAGTATCATTTAAAGAAAACGTTGATTTATTCATAAGTTCATTGTACCAAAAAAGGGTTGAAAGAAATATCAAAATACCTCATTGTTTATTTATTACATTAATGAATTTTAAGTTCGTTTAAGAAAACTATCATAGAATTTGATTATGAAGAAAATTATTTATAGTATAGTTCTGATATCCTTGCTTAATTTTGGAACGATTGCTTATGGAGAAACGGCAACCGGGACTTCAGCAAGTTCAGGAGATGCAACAGCTCAAAGCTCAACCGAGACTTCAAGTACCTCAAATTCAGCTAGCAGTAGTTCACAAAATACAAGTTCCTCTGAAGGAACGAATTCGACAAGTCAAAATCAAACACAAACAAGTACAACTGCTCAAAATCAGACAGATAATGTTGGGCAAAATCAAACGCCTCCGGTAGTAGAAAATCGAGACAGTTCAACAGATAAAAATTCTGGCAGTCAAAAAGAAACTAAAAATTCAACCACAATTATTAATGAAACCGTCAACAATAATGCAAAGGGGAACAATATTCTTTTGATGACATTGACCAGTTTGTCAGCATCAGTCACAATCATTGGGGGAATTATTGCCTTTGTGCGTCATTTGCGTGGCCGTGGCAAGAAGAAAAATCCTGTCAGTAAGGCACAAAGTTCTAAAAATGGGAAAACTCCTTCAAATTCAATGATAGCTGAGCCATCAGTAAGTTCTAAAAAAACGCCAAATGAAGAAAAAGCACTGACAGAAACTCAGCAAATTAATATGCAGGCGGATGAATTGCTCAAAAATCATAAAAAACAACAAAAAGAATATCGTCGCAGAAGAAGATAAAAAGCCATTTAAGGTTTTTTATTTTGCCCAAATTTTTGAAAAATTGTCAGTAAAATTTACTGACAGCTTTTATGTTAAAGACTGTGATAATGTAGGAGATAAACTTTTTGAAGTGGCAACACTGGAATTTTCTATGGTTTGACTATTTTTAGATTCATCAGTTGCAAACGTTAGATAGTGTCTTAGGGGATGTGTTATAATAAAATCATGAAATTTAACGAAGAAGAAATGTTACAATTTGCACAAAAATTGGGAAGAAAATTAGAAGCTCAAGATGTTATTGTTTTAACTGGCGAGCTTGGGGCTGGAAAAACAACTTTTACCAAAGGCTTGGCTTTGGGTTTAGAGATTCATCAAATGGTTAAAAGTCCGACTTATACAATTGTCAGAAGTCTGGAAGGACGTTTGCCACTCCATCATATGGATGTTTATCGCATTGGTGATGATCCGGATAGTTTTGATTTAGATGATTATTTATTCGGTGATGGGGTTTCGGTCATTGAATGGGGCGAAATGTTAGGCGATGATTTGCCAGAAAATTATCTGGAAGTCATTTTTGATAAGTATTCTAAAGATTTGGTCAACGATCAAGAACGTGAAATTATTTTGAAACCACATGGAAAAAGATATGAGGAGCTCGTTAATAACTTATGACTACAGAGCTAATTGTTAGAGAAGCAAATGGCGCCGACAGTTCTAGAGTCATTGAATTTCTCAATAAGGTTGGAACAGAAAGTAATTTTTTGACCATTGATGAAGTAGGAATTTTAATCTCTGAAGCAGAAATGACGGACTTTTTAAATCAACAAGCTGAGAAAGATAATAATGCTTATTTTCTTGCATTCGTTGGTGATGAAATTGCTGGTATTTTGCATTTGACGGCGGATTATCATTATCGAGTACGTCATATTGCGGAACTTTTTATCGCTGTGTCAGAAGATTATCAAGGCTATGGCATTGGGACGATTCTACTAGAAGATGCACTTGAGTGGGTAGAAGAAGTTGGAACAATCAAACGTTTGGAATTAACTGTCCAAGCACGTAATAAAAAAGCATGTCATCTTTATGAAAAGTTTGATTTTGAATTAGAAAATGTCAAAAAATGGGGCGCCCGAGATGAAAATGGTCAATTAATTGATGTTTGCGAATATGTTTTATTTTTTGACTAATAGTTGACCCTTTTGTCAGTAAAATTAAATATAATTAAAGAAAAATTAAAATATAATTTTTCTTTTTTTGTTGTGAAAAATCAGAATTTTGATATAATGCTAATATGAAGCTTTGGATAAAAACACTTCTCATGCTTGGAAGTATTATTTTAGTAACGGCAATTGCTGCAGGCGGATATACATTAACCGTTCTGAACAGTACAACAAAAGCCTTTAAAATGACTTACACTAATGCTGGGAATAAAAAGACAGAACAAGTCATTCAGGCAACTGAACCTCTAACAATCCTACTTATGGGGGTTGACACAGGAGGCGAAGGGCGTGGAACTTCCGATTCATGGAATGGGAATTCTGACTCACAAATTCTGATGACACTTAATCCTAAAACGCACACGACAACAATGGTTTCAATTGAACGTGATACGATGACTAACATTTTAGATGCTGACGGAAACATTGTTTCTAAGCAAAAAATGAATGCAGCCTATCCCTTAGGTTATAACTCAGGGTCATCTTCTGACGGTTTAAAAAATGCCGTAAGTTATGCTATGAAAACTATTAGTGCTCAGACTGGTATTAATATTGACAGTTTTGCAACAGTCAATTTTGATGGACTAGTTAATATGGTTGATAATGTTGGTGGGATTGATATTAACAATACCACAGGCCAAACTCTCTATATTTCAGATACAGAGCCGCAATATACTGCGAAAGTTCCACCTGGAAAACAACATATTAATGGTGACCAAGCCTTAGTTTATACCCGTGACCGACATCATTTACCAAATGGTGACTATGGTCGGGCAGCTCACCAACGTGAAGTCATTGCAGCACTCATGAAGAAAATTTTAGCCTTAGATAATATCACACGCTATGAACAATTTTTGAATGAAGCCTCAAAAGATTTTAGAACTAATATCCCAATTAATGCTTCAACAATTACTTCATTACTAGGTTATAAAGATTGCTTTAACAAAGTAGTTTCTATTCAATATGAAGGCGTTGGTGAAATGGTTGATGGTGCTTCTTATCAATTTATGCCAACAGATATTTATCTCGCGATGCAAAATATCATGAAGAAATCGCTTGATGAATCAACAGTGACCACTTTGCCAAGCAGTTTGATTACTTATGAATCAGTTTTTGGCTCAGGAACAGCACCTTTTTATTATCTTCCGTCAGCTACTGTAACTGAAAAAGGAAAATCAACGGTGACTTATGGTGTTGATACGCAAGGAAATCTTGTTTCTTTGAATTCCAAAAATTCAGGGAATTATGTTTCGACAAGTGGTGGCTCAGTTCAATCAGATTCAAGTTCTGGCTCCTCTAGCTCATCAAGCGATTCCACGGCAACCTCAAGTTCTGATTCTACTTATCAACAAGATAATACTTACAATGATGGCTATAATAATAGTAATGACAGTACAACATCTAGCTATGGAACAGATGATACAAACACAGGGAACTATGGCTACGGTACAAGTCAATAATTGAAAAAAATAAGAGAATATGATAAACTTGTTTCTGTCAGTAATTTTAGCTTAAAAATTTACTGACAGAAATAATTTGGTCCGATAGCTCAGCTGGATAGAGCATTCGCCTTCTAAGCGAACGGTCGAGGGTTCGAATCCCCCTCGGATCATGGTGCCAAACCTCGCCCCACCTTCGTAGTGGGGCATTTTTTTATACTTTTTTACGAAAAGCAATTTAAAAGAAACATATTAAAAAAGGATAAACCATTATAAAAAAAGAAAATAAAGTCCTAATAAAAATTGTGCTATAATAGAAAAATGACAAGATACAAAGCCACAATAGCCTATGATGGCACAGATTTTGTAGGTTTTCAAAGCCAAACAAATCAAAGAACAGTTCAAAAAGAAATTGAAAAAATACTGACGAAGTTAAATTCTTTTGAGCCAGTTATTTTACAAGGCTCAGGCCGAACAGATTCTGGAGTTCATGCTTTTGGTCAAGTCATTCATTTTGATTTAAAGGGCAAAGTTCGTGATTTGGAACGTCTGCGATTTGGTTTAGACACTCAAACCCCAGCAGATATTGCAGTAAAAAAAGTGGAACTTGTCCCAGATGATTGGCATGCAAGATATCAAAAGCATGAAAAAACCTATGAGTATTATCTAGAAAATTCAATTACACGAAGTCCATTTCAAAGACATTCTAAAGCCTATTTTCGCTATCCACTTAATTTTGAGCGGATGCAAGAAGCAATGTCAAAGTTGGTTGGAGAACATGATTTTACAGGTTTTACAGCATCGGGTTCATCAGTTGATGACAAAGTAAGAACGATTTATCAGGCAGAAATTATCCGTCTTGACGAAGAAAATTTCAAATTTATTTTTCGTGGCAATGGCTTTTTGTATAAACAAGTGCGAAACATGGTTGGAACAGTCATTAAAATTGGTAATGACCGAATGCCTGTCAGCCAAATAGATAAAATATTGACCTCTAAAAATAGAGATTTTGCAGGACCAACAGCGGCACCTGAAGGTTTATATTTGAAAGAAGTCAAATATGCGGAAAATACTGACATCTAAAAGCTACTGTCAGTAAAATTAATGGAGAGAAGATGCCAAAGAATTTAAATGAAAGCAAAAAAATTCTAACAATTGCAGGTTCAGATATCCTATCCGGAGGCGGGATGCAAGCTGATTTAGCGACTTTTGCAGCCAATGGGCTTTATGGCTTTTGCGCCTTAACAAGCATTGTAACTGTCAAAGAAGATAAATTTTTTGTTCATCCAGTAGAAAAAGAACTCTTTCAAGAAGAGTTGGAAAGTTTAAGCGATGTGGACTTTTCAGCCATAAAAATAGGACTATTACCCAATAAAGAAATACTTGAACTGACCAAAAACTGGCTGACAGCTCTGTCAGTGAAATCTGATACTCCAATTATATTAGACCCAGTCATTGTTTTTAAAGAAAATGCTGACTATTCGGTCAATGAAATGCGTGACCTTTTCATCAGCCAACTCTTTCCTTTGGCGACTGTAATTACCCCGAATCTCAAAGAAGCAGAAATACTGACAGGGCTGTCAGTAAAAAGTAAATCAGAGATGAAAGAAGCAGCCAAACTTTTGCATGATTTTGGAGCAAAAAATGTCGTCATCAAAGGAGGAAATCGATTTGACCAAAAACAAGCCATTGACCTTGCTTATGATGGAAAAGCTTTTTATGAATTATCAAGCCCGATTATAGAAAATAATAACAACGGAGCAGGTTGTACCTTTGCTTCATCGATTGCGGCTAATATGGCTTATAATCACCTCTTTAAAGATTCAGTCAAGAATGCAAAAGACTTCGTTTATCAAGCCATTCAAAATGCAAATGAATATGGTGTTTTTCAAAATAAAAAATAAATTTCCAAAAGTAAACCAAACTTCTAGGAAAAGTAGGAGATGAAACTCATGGACAACAGAAATATCAAAAAATTAACTTTACTTGCGATTTGGACAGCAGTCACTTTTGTTCTAGGTCGCCTATTTACCTTCCCTATTCCAGGTTCAGCCGGTAATATATTAACTCTTTTGGATGTCGGAATTTATACAGCAGTCTTTCTATTTGGTAAACGAGAGGCGGCAATAGTTGGGGGCTTTGCAGCCTTTCTACTTGATTTGACTGCAGGCTACAGTAACTACATGTTTTTCAGCTTAATTATTCATGGCGGGCAAGGCTATCTCGCAGGATTAACAAGATACAAATGGCTTAACTTTTTGGTCAGTCTTGTCTTTATGGTTGGAGGATATTTTATTGTTGGTGGATTAATGTATGGCTGGGGTTCAGCCATTGCGGGACTTTGGGTAAATATTATTCAAGTTGTGGTTGGCTTTGCTTTAGCAAAAGTCTTGAGCCCGCTCATTGAAAGGACAGGTATTTTAAATGGATTTAGAAAAGCTTAAAAAAGACACACAAGTCATTATCGATGATGTCATAAAACAAACAGAAATTAAAGCTGGTCAAGTCTTTGTTCTTGGTTTATCTTCATCAGAAGTAAATGGTGGTTTAATTGGCCATGCCAGTTCTAGTGAAATCGGTCAGGTCATTGTTTCTGTCATACACAAGACCTTGTCAGACAAAGGAATTTATCTGGCGGTCCAAGCATGTGAACATCTTAATCGTGCCCTACTCATTGAAGAAGAATTAGCCGAAAAAAAAGACTGGGAAATCGTTTCTGTGATTCCGCAACTCCACGCTGGTGGAAGTGGTCAAGTTGCCGCCTACCAGCTCTTTAAATCTCCAGTTGAGGTAGAACATATTGTTGCCAAAGCCGGTTTAGATATTGGTGATACTAGTATCGGAATGCACGTAAAGCACGTCCAAATTCCCGTCCGTCCAATTTTAAGAGAACTTGGTGGCGCTCATGTAACAGCTCTTAAATCACGTCCTAAACTCATTGGTGGAGAACGTGCGAGGTACAAATAAATGAAAGAGATGTTAATCATGACCCCAGGTCCGACTGAGGTGGCTGAAAATGTTCGATTAGCAAGAGCAAAGGCAACAACGAATCCGGATATTGATTTAGATTTTTATGACTTTTACAAAAAAACTTGTAGTAAACTTGCTCAATTTTTAAAAACCAAAAACGATGTCAGAGTTTTAGCTGGTGAAGGAATTTTAGGATTGGAAGCGGCTTGTGCTTCGTTAACCGAAAAAGGTGACCGCGTACTTGTGCTTGATAATGGTATTTTTGGTCATGGCTTTAGTGATTTCATTGAGCTTTACGGAGGTGAAGCAATTCTACTGGAGAGTTCAGGAAAAGAAGCATTTTCCTTAGAAATTCTAGAAAAATTTTTAGAAAAAGACCATGACTTTAAATATGCAACAGTCGTTCATTGTGATACACCCTCAGGCGTCTTAAATGACCTCTCAAGCATTTGTCCTCTCTTAAAAAAATATGGAATTCTAACCGTTGTTGATTCGGTTGCGGCGATGGGTGGTGAAGATTTACAAGTTGATAAGTGGCAAATTGACATCGCTCTTGGTGGCTCTCAAAAAGTGATTTCAGCTCCACCAGGCTTAACAATTGCATCTATTTCAACAGAGGCTTATCAAGCGATGACAGAGAGAAAAAGCCCCATCGCAAGTTTTTATTGTAATCTCCTTACTTTTAAAGATTATTATGAAAAAAAATGGTTTCCATATACCATGCCAATTTCTGATATCTATGGATTAGACCAAGCGATAGATAATCTTCTTGCCGACCAAGAAATCTTGAAACGTCATGCGATGATTGGTCATGCGACAAGACAAGCAATTGAAAATTCTCCTTTGGAACTTTATTTGCAGAATGGCTATTCAAACACCGTTTCTGTTATTAAAGTGCCAGAAGGTCTGAATGATCAAGAAATCTTAAGGAAAATGCGTGAGAACTATCGAGTGATGATCACAGGATCATTTGATTATTTGGCAGGTAAAGTTTTAAGAATTGGGCACATGGGAGAGAATGCGAGACCAAATAAAGTGGCTTACAGTCTATATGCGCTTCAAAAAGTATTAGAAGATTTTGGTATTGCATTTAAAAATAATTTACAAGAAGATTTTTTAGAAGCTCTGAATTGAAAAAGAAGTGAAGCTTATAGCTTCTAATACAAATAAAAAGAAAAAATCTGATATTACAATGGTTCATGAAAAATAAAAAAACAGACTTTTGACAAAAAAGGAAAAATCAGATATAATTATTTTCGGGCACTGGTTTTTTATTATAAAAAATCAGTAACGGTAGGCTCCCCTCTGGGGAGCTGTTTTTGTTTTTCCCAGTTATTTCTGTTTTGTAAAAAGATTAGAGGAGATTTAGATGTCAACTAAGTATATTTTCGTCACTGGTGGTGGTACTTCGTCAATGGGTAAAGGGATCGTAGCGGCATCGCTCGGTCGTTTGCTTAAAAATCGTGGGCTTAAAGTCACTGTCCAAAAATTTGACCCATACCTTAACATCGACCCAGGGACAATGAGCCCTTATCAACATGGTGAAGTCTTTGTTACTGATGATGGTGCTGAAACTGACCTTGACCTTGGTCACTATGAACGTTTCATTGACATCAATTTAAATAAATATTCAAATGTTACTTCCGGTAAAGTTTACAGTGAGATTCTTCGTAAAGAACGTAAGGGAGAATATCTCGGAGCAACTGTCCAAATGGTACCGCATGTGACTAACATGTTGAAAGAAAAAATTAAACGTGCAGCAACAACAACTGATGCAGATATCATTATCACAGAAGTTGGTGGAACGGTTGGCGATATGGAAAGCTTGCCATTTATTGAAGCTTTACGCCAAATGAAAGCCGAAGTTGGTGCGGACAACGTCATGTACATTCACGCTGTTCCAATTCTTCACTTGCGTGCTGCTGGAGAATTGAAAACTAAAATCGCCCAAAATGCGACTAAGACACTTCGTGAATATGGTATCCAAGCTAACATGCTCGTATTACGTAGTGAAGTTCCAATCACGACAGAAATGCGTGATAAAATTGCGATGTTCTGTGACGTAGCACCAGAAGCAGTCATTCAATCGCTTGATGTTGAACACTTATACCAAATTCCATTGAACCTTCAAGCACAAAATATGGACCAAATCGTTTGTGACCATTTAAAACTTGATGCACCAAAAGCAGATATGACAGAATGGTCAGCAATGGTTGACCATGTCATGAACCTCAAGAAAAAAGTAAAAATTGCTTTGGTTGGTAAATACGTAGAATTACCAGATGCTTATATTTCAGTGACTGAAGCGCTTAAACATGCAGGTTATTCATCTGATGCCGAAGTTGATATTAACTGGGTTAATGCTAATGATGTAACTGATGAAAATGTTGCTGATCTTGTTGGTGATGCTGCAGGGATTATTGTTCCTGGAGGATTTGGTCATCGTGGCACAGAAGGTAAGATTGCAGCCATTAAATATGCGCGTGAAAATGACGTTCCAATGCTTGGAATCTGTCTTGGAATGCAATTGACAGCAGTTGAATTCGCTCGTAATGTTCTTGGACTTGAAGGAGCTCATTCATTTGAATTAGACCCTGAAACAAAATATCCAGTCATTGACATTATGCGTGACCAAGTTGATGTTGAAGACATGGGTGGAACACTACGTCTTGGACTTTACCCAGCTAAATTGAAAAATGGCTCACGCGCTAAAGCAGCCTACAATGATGCTGAAGTGGTTCAACGTCGCCACCGTCACCGTTATGAATTCAATAACAAATTCCGTGAAGACTTTGAAAAAGCTGGTTTCGTATTCTCAGGAGTTTCACCAGATAACCGTTTGGTTGAAATCGTTGAACTTTCTGATAAAAAATTCTTCGTGGCATGTCAATATCACCCAGAATTGCAATCACGTCCAAACCGTCCAGAAGAACTCTACACAGAATTCATTCGTGTAGCGGTTGAAAATAGTAAATAATATAGGCTAAAAAACCTCCGAGATTAGGAGGTTCTTTATTTGTTTTAAATAATCAGAATATTTAAAATATAGCTTGTTTTCCCATACTTTTTGTATTATAATATATTCAATTTAAATCTGAAGAAAAAGGGGTGAAAAGATGCGTAAAGTAGGTCTAATTGGTTGTGGTCATGTTGGAGCAACGGTGGCTCTTGATATTGTTCAAGGAGGTCTTGTAGATGAGTTGGTCATTATTGATAAAAAAAGAGAAAAAGCTGAAGCAGAGGTTCTAGACCTGCTAGATGCCCTTTCTCTTTTGCCGTTCTATGTCAAAATTTATGTTGGAGAATATACTGATTTAGTAAATGCCGATATCATTTTATCGACCTTAGGCCATATTGAACTAATCAAACCTGGCGGAGACCGTTTTACAGAATTAAAAGCAAATATTCCAGAAATTAAAGAAGTTTCTGAGCAATTAAATAGGATTAATTTCAAAGGAATTCTGATTGCAACAACTAATCCAAATGATGTGATTGTCAATCTCTATTCTCAATTACTGAACCTCCCTCAAAGTCATATTATTGGAACGGGAACATATTTAGATACTGCAAGAATGAAAGCACAAGTAAGTAAAGCATTAAAGATTGATGGGCGGGCTATTGAAGGATATGTCCTTGGAGAACATGGAAACTCACAATTTACCGCTTGGTCAACGGTCAGAGTTGGGGGACAATCTTTTTTAGAGATTGCTAAAGAAAAAAATCTAGATTTAGAAGATCTAGAAGAAAAAGCGCGTCAAGGAGGCTTTGCTGTCTTTAATACGAAAGGTTATACTAATGTTGCCATAGCTGCAGCAACAGTATCTCTGATGAATCTGGTGCTTTCTGATGCTAAGAGTATTGCTATCTGTTCACATTATGATGAAAAGTTTAAATCCTATATTTCTACCCCTGTTTTGATTGGTAAAGAGGGAGTAGAGGCCCTTGTAAAATTTCCCTTAACTTTTGAAGAAGAAGTTAAGCTCAAACAATCAGTCTGTGAAATTCAGGAAAAAATAGATTATTTTAGTTAAAAAAAGAGCCTGTTCATTTGAACAGACTTTTTTAATCAGAATTAGCCATGTCTTCCTCTTCCTCATCGTCAGTATTTTCTTCAATACTGTCAAGAGTTTCTTCAAAACTATCAAAGGTTTCTTCAAAATCATCAAGTTGATCTTCGACATCATCCAAACGCTCACGAATATCTTGGTTTTGTTGATAAACTTCGTTAAGAAGAATTTGGATATCTCCAAGCATTTCGGTTTGAATTTTTTGAATTTGCATATTTGAAGCTTGATCATCCATCATCAAATGGTCAAGTTTTTCATGGAGGGCAGCTACCCCTTTTTCTGATTTAACATTGACTTGGAAGTCATTTTTAGCAGACAAGCGGTCATGGTGTGCAGCACGATTTTGACTCATCATAATCAAAGGGGCTTGCATTGCGGCCGTAATCGATAGAAAAAGGTTGAGGAGAATGAATGGATATTTATCCCACTCGACTCCGAAAATACCAGAGACATTAACAAACATCCAAACGACTAAAATTCCAAGATAAGTTAGAATGAAAGCCCACGAACCGACAAATTCAGTAACTTTATCAGCCACACGTTCACCGATAGTTTCTTGGGTTTGAAGTTGTTCTTCCACGTCATGAATCTCAAAATTTGCCTTAGTTAATTCTTCATTAAGTAAATCATTAACGGTAAAGTTTTTTTGCAGGTCAAGATGAAAAAGGGTATCTAAGACCTCCAAACGGAATTTAACCTGATGTTCATTACAGATGAAATCATGACTGGTTGCTTCTGGGTAATCGCGCATGATAACGGTTTGAAGGCTAGGGTCAAGATTCTCAAGGAAATCTCCTCCTGACCGGCGATGAACACGACCGTTAACAAGACAGACGACTTTATTTTTATTAATTGGAGTTGGAGCCATTTTATAGCATGGTTCAAGCTTGTAAAATCTAATTTCTTATTTTGTGAAATGGGTCAAGTTTTTTGAATTAAAATCAAAAAGTTGGCACAAGAAGAGCGCCAATCTACTCTTGGTCAATTTGACAGAATAAGTAATCATAATAATTGCGGGTTTGGGTCGACCTTTCAAAGCTTGAGCGCTCTCCTTTCATTTAGGTTTTTAAAGGACAGTTTAAATATGTCCATATTAAATTATAAGGTATTTTAAGAAATTTGCAAGCCTCAGGACTAAAATAAAAACTCCTGCAGAGCAAGAGTTTTTATTTTCAAACACTTTTTAGCGAAAGAACCTGATAAAATATCAGTAATTTAGTTTGCTTTAGCCTCTTTTTCCACAGCTACAGCTTGGAAAAGATATACAAAAAGACCAAAGATAAGCGAGATAATCGTTGTCCAAAGTTCAGGGTCTGGAACGCCAGCAAGAGCAGTTGCAACATAACCTACAACTTGTCCAAGAGCAAGCGACCAAAAAAGTGTGACAATAAGTTTCATATTTACGCTTCTTTCCATTATTTTCTATCCGCCTATAGTATAGTACAAATTATGACAAATTTCAAATTTTATATATAAAGGAGAAGATAAAAATAAGCAGGTACTTATCTCTTTACTATTGGTATTTTCCACTATATGGGATTAGTTTAGACTCTAAAAAATCATATTCTTCAACTTGTTCAATCTGGGTGAAGAAAGCTCTATTTCGCTCAGTGAGCATTATATTTGCTGGAATAGTATCTTCAAAACGAATAAGATAGGTTGGTTTTTCTAAAGCAATGGCGTAGCCAAGCTCCCAAGCTGTTCCAGAATCAGTATCTTGATGATCGAAATCAACAATTGCAACAATGATATCTGCTTTATTTACCTCATTTACATCATTTTCCATTGTCGCTTTGGCCCATTCAGGGGTAAAAGCTTCAACTTCTTGTGGTAAAGATTCAGGATGTTGACATCTCATTGGGCTAAAAAAGTTTGCTACTGTTTTATTTTTTGAAAGTGCATTTTCTAAAAGTTCAACTTTTTTTATTTGACTTTCACTAAAAAATGGTGCGGCAAGGTAAACGTTAACGTTAACTGCTTGATTAAACAACTTGTTCAAGTTTCAAATCTCCTAATAATTCTATGGTTTCTTCGGCGGTATCAACAAGAGAAATGGCATCTATGACTTCTTTAGAAATCATTCCTTCCTTAAGTTGCAAGCGCAGTAGGTCAAAAAGAGGTTGATAAAATTTTCGACCAACAAAAATGACTGGGCGGACAGCGGTTTGGTTGATAGACATCTCAGTTAAAAGTTGAAAACTTTCTTCCATTGTCCCAAATCCACCAGCTAAAATGACAAAAGCTTCTCCTAAATCAATGAGTTTACGTTTGCGCTCATCCATTCCACTTGTTAAATAAAGTTGACTGGCATTTTGACGAGGTGGTTCTAAAGGGAGAATTCCATCAGGATAAACGGCAATAACTTTACCTTGATGACGAATGACTGCATCTGAGACCATTCCCATACATCCTTCTTCGGAACCACCATAGACGAGGGTATGGCCTGATTTAGCAAGTAATATTCCTAATTTTTCGCTTGTATCTTTATAGATTGGATTTTTTCCATCTCTTGAAGAAAGAAAGACGGTGACATTCATTAATTATTTTCTCCTTCAATTTCTTTTAATTTTTCTTTGATTTGTTGCAAAACATGAATTTTTGATTGTTCGTCCTCCACAAAATCATATTTATCGCCATCAATTTGGATTTTGGGACAAATATCAAAGTCTTCAAACCAAGTATCATATCTGCTATTTAATTCTTTATAGTAGTCATATAAACTTGGATCGTATTCCAATTGTTCAAATTGACGTCCTCTTTTTTTGATTCTTTCTAGCATTTTATCAAAAGAAACTTTGACATGAATGAGTAAATCAGGCCTTTTTTTGAAAGATAAACTATCAATTTCTTCCAACATATTGTTAAGTAAGTCATCATAAACCTCGACTTCCGTTTCATCTGCTCGTCCTAAATCGGCGTTCAAATGAAAAAGCAGACTATCTTCATAAATCGAGCGGTCTAATACATTATTATTATCAGACAAGGCTCTTTTGATTGAATCAAATCGCTTATTTAAAAAGTATATTTGTAATAAGAAGGCATATTTTTGAGGGTTCTCATAGAATAATGGCAAAACTTTATTATCGTCAACACTCTCATAAAAAGCTTGTGTTTTCAATTCCTCCGCCAACATCTCAGTTAAAGAGCTTTTTCCTGCTCCGATTGTTCCAGCTAATACTAGCACTGTCATTACACCTTTCCCATTCTATTTTTAGTTTTAGTGATTGTTTAATTAAAAATTAGTAATAAATAAACATGGCTTGCTCATTATAGTGCAAAAAAAAGTTCTCGTCAAATTGCTAAGTTATAACCTATAAATGCTGTTGTTAAAGGATTCTTTTAGTTTTTATAATTTTTTTATTACGATTAATAAAAAGGTGAAACATCTTAGTTTTTTGTAATAAAAACGAATTAAAAATAAGAATGAAAGCAGTTTTAAAATCAAAAAATGTCAAAAATGTTGGACGTTGTCAGCCGTTAAGTTGTTTTTTTGATATCAATTTAGTTAAATTTAATTACTTTTGTTTGCGTTTAATAACTAAAATTTGACGCTTTTTTTGTTCTTAGTTTGTCTAAACTTATCCCAAGTTCAAGCTAAAATATAGTATAATAAAATTAATATCTTTTAATTAAGAAATACCAGTCGTTTTAGCAAGAAAGGAGGAAAATATGTTTGCACCCTTGAATACAAAAACTGAATATAGTTTTTTAGATAGTGTCGTTAAAGTTGATGACTATTTGGAAACGGCGCACCGTTTAGGTTATCAAACGGTTGGAATTTGCGATGTTGGGAATCTTCATGCTGCTTTTCGTTTTGTCAGAAAAGCTCAAAAATTTAATTTGCAACCCATTATTAGTATTGAGCTAAATTTTGAATGGCGGGGTTTACCAATTGCTTTTTCTTTTATTGCTAAAGATACTGAAGGTTATAAAAACTTACTTCGGATTTCGACGCTTCATAACTATGGACGCCGTCAATTTTCTGATATTCAAAATCATTTATCAGGAATCGCCTTGATTATTCCTGAAACTTACGGAAGTTTGAGCGAGCTGACAGAACTTTCGTCAGTAGCTGATGAAGCTTTTATTGGGATTGATCAACTGACAGATAAAGGGGCTAAATTTAATTTACCAACACTTCCTTTTCCTGCTATTCGCTATTTGAATTTTGCTGATAATGAAATTTTAGCAATTTTGCATGCAGTGCGTGATGGAGTTTCTTTCGATGAAAGTTTAACAATCAGTTCTAATGAACTTCTTCAAAGACCAGAAGCTTATGAGACTTACTTCCTGAAATATTTTCCACAGGCTTTGAAAAATCTGTCAGCATTAACAGCAAAGATTGCTTATCAGTTCGATGAAAAATTGGAGCTTCCTAGATTCGATAAGAAGAGACAGGCAGTTGAACATTTACGAGAAGAAGCGACTTTAGGTTTGTCAGCTCGACTTGAAGAAAAAAATTTACTGACAGAAGTCTCGTCAGTAAATTTGCAAGATTTGTCAGTTTATCAAGAACGTTTAGAAAAAGAGTTGTCAGTCATTCATCAAATGGGATTTGATGACTATTTCTTGATTGTCGCGGATTTGTTGCGTTATGCCCGTGAACAAGAAATTTATTGTGGAATGGGGCGTGGTTCAGCGGCCGGTTCTTTAGTTGCCTATGTTTTAGGAATTACACAAGTTGACCCTGTTCAACATAATCTTTTCTTCGAACGTTTTTTGAATCCAGAACGTGTCGCCATGCCCGATATTGACATTGACATGCCAGATGACCGTCGTGCTGAATTATTGGCCTATATGAAAAACAGATATGGTTCAGACCATGTCGCACAAATTGTTACTTTTTCAACCTTGGGTAAAAGACAGGCGCTTAGAGATGTTGGTAAAGCTTTTGGAATGACTGAAGCTGAATTATCCAATTTGACTCGGATGCTTGTGCGTCGTTTTGGAACTTTGGCTGATGAGTATGAAAATAATCAACGTTTTAAAGCTGAAGTGTTAAAAAATGGAAAATTGAAAAGAATTTATGAAGTTGCAAGACGAATTGAGGGAATGCCCCGTCAGACTTCAACACACGCTTCAGGTGTCGTTCTTTCTGAAGAATCTTTGGTGAATTATGTATCATTAAAACCGTCAGAAGATTTGGCTTTGACGCAATATGAGGCGCCAGATGTTGAAGCAATTGGACTTTTGAAAATTGACTTTTTGGGATTACGTAATTTAACAATAATTTCTAGATTACGTGATTTGGTGAAAAGACGTCAAAAAATTGATATTGATCCACTAAAAATAAATTTGGAAGATGAAGACACATTGGCCCTTTTTCGGTCTGGAAATACCATGGGAATTTTTCAGTTTGAAAATCCACAAATGCGACGTTTTTTAAGAAATCTTGCCCCAAGTAAATTTGATGATATTGTTGATGCAACTTCAATTTTCCGTCCTGGTCCATCACAGTTTATTCCACAATTTGTTGCTCGACGACATGGGAAAGAAATTGTGCCTACTGTGGATGATTCTATTAGTGAAATCTTAAAGCCAACATACGGAATTATGATTTATCAGGAGCAAATTATGCAGGTGGCTCAAGCTTTTGCTGGCTTTTCTCTTGGGAAAGCTGACCTTCTTAGACGAGCAATTTCTAAGAAAAAAGGGTCTGAGTTAGAAAAGTTGCGTGAAGATTTCTTAGATTCAGCAAGCCATAATGGCCATTCTAAAGAAAAAGCAGAAGAAATCTATGACTTAATTGAACGTTTTGCTAATTATGGTTTTAACCGTTCACACGGTTTTGCTTATGGGGCACTTGCTTTTCAAATTGCTTATTTTAAGGCACATTTTCCTGATGAATTTTATGAAATTCAATTACGTGATCGCAAACGTGAAGTAATGATTTTAGATGCGTTAGAAAATGGGTTTGAAATAGAAAAACCAAGCATCAATCTGATGAAAATTGGCGATTTTGTAAAAAATAAAAAGATTCGTTTAGGATTGGCTCACGTTCAAGGAATTTCTCGTGATTTAGCAAAATGGATTGTTGAAAATCAACCCTACAAAGATTTAGCAGACTTTGTCGAAAAACTACCTAATAATTTTCATAAAAAAGAAAACATTCTCCCTTTGATTCAGATTGGAGCCTTTGATTATGCAGATTCAAATCGAGGGAAATTAGCTTATAATTTGGCTGACCATGCTAATTTATTAAACTATTATAGTGATGATATTTTTATGGCAAGTTCTGGTGGGGGCTTTGCCTATCATGAGGCAGAAGATTATTCAGAAACTGAAAAATACGATTTTGAAAAAAATTTATTAGGAATTGGGGTAACACCACATCCTTTGCAAAATCTAGCTCGCAGATTTGAAGATAATTTTACACCACTTGTTCAACTTGTGAAAAATAGACGAATGACTATCTTGGTTGAAATCAATTACATTAGAACGCATCGGACAAAGACAGGGCAAACAATGGCCTTCTTAACAGTATCTGATAGTCGTGAAAAATTTGATGTGACACTTTTTCCAGAGATTTATCGTCAATTTTCAAGTGAACTTGAACAAGGAAAATTTTATCTCATCAGTGGAAAAGTAACAGAACGTAATGATGAATTACAGATGGTTGCTGACCGAATAAGCCCAGCTTTGGAAACGGATAGAAAACTTTGGCTAAATTTAAAAGATGAGAAGTATAATCAAAAAATTTCACAAATTTTGCGTGAATTTCCGGGTTCTCATCAAGTGATTCTTCACTATTCAAATTTAAAAAAAACAATCCAAACCAAAATTTATGTGGAAGAATCGGAGATTTTACAAAAAAGGCTGGAAGGGTATGTTATAGCTGGTATTTATAAATAAAAAAACCGTTCATCCGAACGGTTTTTTATCTTATCCCACATAAAGGTAAACAGAGAAGAACATGAGCATTGCAGCCAGTAAAACAAAGAGGTGCCATACCACATGGGCAAAAGGAAATTTAAAGTGATAGATGAGTGCTCCAACAGAATAAACAACGCCACCAGCGACTAAAAGCCAGAAACCTACGGGATGCAGGGCATTCCATAAAGGATAAATGACAATTAAAATCATCCAACCGAGAACGACGTATAAAATGGTTGATAATTTTGGTGTTTTACCCCATTTTGGTAAGTAGATTGATGTTAAAACAATCCCTAAAATAGAACATATCCAAATAACTGCTAGGACAATCCAACCTAGCCAATTGTTTAAAGCAACTAAACAGTAAGGGGTATAAGTTCCAGCAATCAAAAAGAAAATTCCGTTGTGGTCAAAAACTCGAAAGACTTTGACTGCTTTAGTAAAATGTAAACTGTGCGCTAAAGTTGAACATAGAAAAAGAATGACTAACGAAGCTCCATAGATTGTAAAAGCAACCACTTCAAGTGCAGAACCAGATGCGGCACCTTTAATGACAAGAAGAACTAATGCTGCAATTGCTAGACCAGTTCCTGCTCCATGAGTAACTGCATTGAAAATCTCATTGAGAATCTGATAGGTTTTTGAACCTTGTGTTTCTTCCATTTGGTCTCTCCAATTTATTGATTTATTCAGCTTTTGAGCAATTTTTAATTTGTTTTTGGAATCAAAAAAATAATATTATCAACCTTTTTTGCTCTTTCCAACTGAAAATTTGTTATAATATATGATAGCACAAATTGTATAGAAAAGGAATTGGACTGCCGACTTTCTCTTATGAGAAAAATGGGAGTTCAGATAGTAAATATGCCAATAAAAATTGTGACAGATTCATCCATTACGATTGAGCCAGGAATTGCTCGTGAACTTGACATTACTATTGTTCCGTTGTCAGTAACGATCGATGGAACAATGTATTCAGACGACGACTTGAAGTTTGAAGATTTCATGGTCAAGATGGCTGCATCAAAAAACTTGCCTAAAACAAGTCAGCCACCAGTTGGTGTTTTTGCCGAGGTTTATGAAAAAATTGCTGCTGAGGATGATGAGATTATCTCCATTCATTTAACAGAAGCATTGTCAGGAACAGTAGAAGCAGCACGCCAAGGGGGAATGCTTTCAGGTCGTAACGTAACGGTCATTGATAGTGACTTTACTGACCAAGCACAAAAATTCCAAGTGGTTGAAGCAGCGCGCCTAGCAAAAGCAGGAGCATCTAAAGAAGAAATTTTAGAAAAAATTAAATATATTCGAGAAAATACAGAGCTTTTTATCGGATTTTCAACATTAGAAAATTTGGTTAAAGGTGGTCGTGTCAGTCGAATGACAGGACTATTTGGAAGTCTTTTACAAGTTCGCGTTATTGGAACTTTGAAAGACCGTGAATTGAATACTCTTTTACGTGGACGTGGAAGTAAAACTTTTTATAAATGGCTTGAAGAACTTTCAGATTCTATTAGTAGTTCTGGACGTAAAATCCGTGAAATTGGAATTTCTCATGCTCAAGGTTTAGAATTTTCACAAAAAGCGAAAGAAGTTTTGCAAAAATTTGTTGAAAAACCTATTTCAATTTTAGATACCAACACGACAATTGCCACTCATACAGGTCCTGGAGCTTGGGCAATTATGATTGATTATGAATGATAAATCTAAAAATATGATGAAAAATTTTATACATACATTTGCCGGCTTGTTGCTGGCAATTTTGCTAATTTTGGGCTTCTTTTTGCTCCTTTTTCCAAAGGCAGGGGACCGATTTTTAGCTGACAAAAAAGTTTCAACTCTGTCAGCAAAAAATCTGACTTATGCAGCTTTAGGAGATTCACTGACAGAAGGAGTTGGAGATGCCACAGGACAAGGTGGTTTTGTCCCTTTATTTGCCAAAGATATTGAGAATAAGACAGATAGCTCTGTCAGTAGTCAAAATTTTGGGAAAGCTGGAGATACAAGTACTCAAATCTATAATCGTATGATGAAAAGTAAAAAAATTACTGACGGCTTAAAAAAGGCTGATATCATTACGATTACCATTGGAGGAAATGACGTCTTAAAAGTCATTCGTGATAATGTCAGCAAACTCTCATCAATGACAGAAAAAGATTTTACTAAGCCAGAGCAACTTTATCAAGCACGGGTGAAAAAATTATTAGATAAAATTCGCGAAGACAATCCCAAAGCGCAGATTTATGTCCTCGGAATTTACAATCCTTTTTATCTTAATTTTCCTGAGCTTACAGTCATGCAGAATGTGATTGATAGCTGGAATACAGCGACTGCTGGCGTTGTAAGTCAAGAAAAGAACACTTATTTTATTCCAATCAATGACTTACTTTATAAGGGTTCAGGAGATAAACAAGCGGTTGAATCTGGCAGTACATCCGATGCAGTTTCCAATAACTTACTTTATACAGAAGACCATTTCCACCCAAATAACGTAGGTTATCAACTTATGGCTGATGCAGTATTTGCAAGTTATAAGGAGGTCAACCAAAAATGACTAAGCGCTTAAAGAAAAAAGCAAAACCAGTTGTTTTTCTAGCTCTTGTTCTTGGTTGTGCATTAATTTTATCAGGAGTTCTTGGTTTGGCGGGGCATTTAAACGAACAAGAATCGTCTAAAACAAAAAAGAAAAGTCAATTGTCAGAAACTAAAAGGAGTTCAACTTCCCCAAAAAATATGGATAAAAATATTGAGCAGATGACTTTGGAACAAAAAGTTGGTCAGTTATTTATGACAGGAATGCCAGCAAATAACTATACTCGGGCAACTTTTGATGCGATTGAAAAGTATCAAGTAGGTAGTATTATTTTGACTGGTCGCTCTAATCTCAGTGTCCCAGAAATGAAAGATATTACTGACAAACTACAAGGCTTAGCACCGGCTAATCGCAAACTCTTGATATCCTGTGACCAAGAGGGAGGAAATGTTCAAGTTCTCCAAGGTCAGGGTTTTTCACAGATTCCTGATGGATTAACTCAAGGAAGTTGGGCAGCTGATAAATTACAAAAGGAATCACAAACTTGGGGAAGTGAACTTTACGCAGCTGGAGTGAATTTTGACTTAGCACCAGTTGCTGACCAAGTTTTATCTGCCGACTTTGCTCCACAAAATGCTCCAATTGGCTATTGGAGTCGCCAATATGCTTATGATAAAGCAAGTATCATAAGCCATGCTCAAGCATTTACGGAAGGCATGAAAGCAGCCAAGGTTTTGACAACTGCTAAACATTTTCCAGGGCTTGGAGCGGTGACAGGCAATACAGATATCAGTGCAGGTGTTAGAGATGACCAAACGAATTCCAATAGCGAATCTGTTCAAATTTTCAAAGATTTAATCTCTTCTGGGACACCTTCGATTATGACCGCAACCGCTATTTATGATAAAATTGACCCTAATCTTCCCGGTGCTTTTTCATCCAAAATGGTTGATGGTTTACTACGGAAACAATTAGGCTTTGATGGTTTGGTTATTACAGATGATTTATCAAATGCTGTCCAAGTACAATCATGGACGCCTGGTCAAAGGGCAGTTTTAGCATTGTCAGCAGGAAATGACCTTGTTTTAGCAAATGAGCCTACACAAATTCCAGAAATGATCTCAGAAGTTTTGCAAAAGGTAAAAGCAGACCCAGACTTTGCTAAAAAAATCAGTCAATCAGCCACAAGAGTGATTAAAGTAAAAGAAGAAATGAAACTTGTAGAATAGAGAAGCAAAATGGAAAATAACGAAAATCAAACAAGAAAATCAAAAACAAAAAATTCCACTAAGCCAAAAACTGAAAAAGAAGAAGGCCTTAAAAAACGTCCTATTTGGAAATGGCTCTTTATTATTCTTTTGGCTCTGAATATAGCTGGAGTTGTGTTTATTGCCATTCGCGTGACTAGCCCAAGAGATCAAACGGTTCTCAATCAAAAATCAACTAATAGTTCAGACCAAAAGGTTGCTCAGATTACGAGCACAACTTCGCAGCTTAATGAATTGATAAATAGTTATTTAGAAACTTATCAAACTAAAGAAATGACTTATAAGTTTTATATTTCTAATCAACAAGCAGTTCTTGAAGCATCTTATAAACTTTTTGGAACCAAAATTCCACTTTATATTTATTTTGAACCTCTGGCACTCTCAGATGGTTCAATTAGTCTATCTGTCCAAAATATTTCTGCTGGAAGTTTGAGTTTACCAACTTCAGAAGTTCTGCAAATTGTTAAGGCATACGACTTGCCAGACTTTGTTCAAGTTGAAAGTAAGAAAAATCAAGTGGTCATTAATTTGTCCAAAATAAATGTCTCAGGTAATCTTTATATTAAAGCGAATCAAATTGATTTAGCCAAAGGGAATTTTGTCTTTGATTTCATGAAAAAAGCCTGAAAAACGCATTAAAATGGCATTTTGACTTGCAAACTAGGCTAAGATTTGCTAAAATGAAAATTGCCTATGTTTAAGGTAAAAAACAAATGGAGGACATTTCTAAAATGGCTAACAAACAAGATCTTATCGCTGAAGTTGCAGCAAAAACAGGATTGACTAAAAAAGATTCAGAAAAAGCAGTTAATGCTTTTGGTGAAGTTGTAACTGAATTCCTTGCAAAAGGTGAAAAAGTTCAATTGATCGGTTTTGGTACTTTCGAAACTCGCGAACGCGCAGCTCGTGAAGGACGTAACCCACAAACTGGTGAAGCAATCAAAATCGCTGCTACAGTTGTTCCTGCATTCAAAGCTGGTAAAGCATTGAAAGACGCTGTTAAATAATTATAGCTATTAAGCATTAAACACCATAATTTTACGGTGTTTTTTTCTTGTCTGTCATTAAAATAAAAAACATATCCCGGGATATGCTTTTTTAGATTTCCTTTGTAAAAAAAGATTCAGTGATAATTTCCCCTAAATTTTCTTCCTTAACAATTCCTGTGTCAGAAAAACCAAGTTTCTTGTAAAAGTGAATGGCATTTTCATTGCTACTTAGTACCCACAGACCAACTTTTGGATAATTCTTTGTTGAAAGTTTTTCTAAGGCGAATTCAAGCATTTTTCGACCTATTTTATGTTTTTTATAGGAGTCGAGTAAGTATATGCCATGAATTTCACCAAAGTTTTCTTCAAAAGAATTATTCCGAAGAGGGCCCCAGCCGCAAAAACCAATAATTTTGCCTTCAACAATGGCAACCACTGTATTTGAACAAAGATTATTTTTAAAAATATTAATGCTTGATTCAAGCGTTCTGTTTTTTAAGAAACTTTCTGGGAGAAGTCCAGTGTATGTTTCTAACCAGGCTTTATAGTGAACAAAAGCAATTTGCTCATAATCATCTGGGAATGCTTTTCTTAGTATTACTTTCATTGTCAGACCCTTAATCTTTTTTTATATTATATCATTTATCAAGAATGATATTCAAAAAAATGAAAAAGCCAAATAGTGATGTTTTCTGCCTTATTTTTTTGTTATACTATTGAATATAAAAAAGTCGGAACGAAGAGGAGGGGAAAATGTTAACTAAAAAAAAATATCAGTCACCTTTAGGAGAAATAACGCTTTTAAGTGATGAAACTTATTTATTAGGAGTGTGGTTTAAAGAGCAAAAATACTTTGCGGCCAATTATGATTTAAATCAGGCAAAAGAGGATAAGAGTCTTCCAATTATTAATGCTATAGAATGGTTGGACGCTTATTTTAAAGGAGAAAACCCTGATTTTAAAAAAATAAAATTGAAACCAGAAGTAACGGAATTTAGAAAAAAAGTACTCAAAATATTAAGTGATGTCCCCTATGGTAGTCTAATTACTTATAAAGAAATATCAAATCTTCTTCAGGTTAATGAAGAGAAAAAAAGAAATATGTCACAGGCGGTTGGTGGAGCAGTTGGACATAATCCATTTTCAATCATTATCCCTTGTCACCGAGTTGTGGGGACTGATGGTTCCTTGACAGGATACGCTGGTGGACTAGAGAAGAAAAAAGCTCTTTTGATACTTGAGCAAGCACATTTAAAAAAATAATTGGAGTTTTCATTTGGAAATTACTGACGAAACTTGGGAAATCATTAAAAATAATGATAAAAACTTTGATAATAAATTATGGTATGGCGTAGCAACAACTAAAATATTTTGTCGACCTTCCTGCGTCTCTAGACTACCAAAAAGAGAGAATGTAAGTATTTTTCAAGCAGCCGAGCAAGCCTTAGAAGAAGGTTATCGTCCTTGCAAAAGATGTCGACCAATGGATAAAATTGTACCAAATGAGGTTTGGGTAGAAGAGATTGATTTACTTTTAAAAAATCATTATGATGAGGACTTAAGTCTTGAGGATCTTGGACAAAGACTTCATGGTTCTTCGTCTTATCTTCGGCATATTTATAAAAAAATAAAAGGGCTAACTCCACAGCAAGAACTAACAAGAATAAGACTTGAGCAAGCAAGAATACGATTGCTTAAAGGAAATGAAGCAATCTCTGAAATTGCGCGTGACGTTGGAATGATGAATACTCCTTATTTTATAAAATCTTTTAAAAAGCGCTATGGACTTGCTCCCAATCAATACCGTAAAGCTTATAATATAAATTCCAAAAAATAGGAGAAAAAACTCTTATTTTTTTATCCCTAAAATTGCTTAATTTATCCCAGACTTTTGGTCAGTACTTTTGATAGATTGAGTTAAAATAGCAATATGAAAATAAAAAATATAAAAAAATCCTATGGTAACAATCAAGTGCTAAATGATATCAGTTTTGAATTAAAAGCTGGTGATAAGGTTGCTTTATTAGGTAATAATGGTGCGGGAAAATCAACATTAATGAATATTATTAATGGAAATGTCAAGGCTTCTTCAGGAAAAATTGAATATGGCAAAATGAAACCGACTTCCAATAATACTGGTTATATCATGCAAAATATGACCTTACCTCCTGATGCTTTAGTCAGTGAAGTTTTAGCTTTGTTTTCAAATGATGAACAATCTAAAGAATATGGCTTAAAACTGGTCAAAGAATTTAAAATGGAATCCTATTTAAAGCAAAGATTTTCAAATTTATCTGGTGGTCAAAAACAAAAACTCTTTTTGGTATCTGCACTACAAAATAGTCCTGAATATTTCTTTTTGGATGAAATTACAACGGGTCTTGACAGTGAGAGCAGAGGAGAGCTTTTTAAATTTTTATCTTCAAATTTGAAAGTAAAAAATTCAACTTTACTTTTGGTAACCCATTATTTAGAAGAAGCATTGCAATTATGCGACCGATTTATCATTCTTAAAGATGGAAAAATTATTGCAGATTTACAAAAATCAGATTTAATTCAAGAAGAATTTTCTTTTGTTGAATTTTTAGTAGAAGTTCCAGAATTTGAAGCCTATAAACTAAAAGAAAAACAGTACAAATTACCAAAGGAATTGGCTGAACAAGCCATCATTAAATTCAATAAAGAACTTGTTTTATATCAAATGACTTACCGTATCAACTTGGAGGAACTATTATCATGAAATTTCTAAAATATTTTACATTTGAACTACGTTTACGCTATCGGAATCCTTCACAAATTTTCTTTGTATTTATCTTTCCCTTATTTTTAATGTTTGCTTTTTCATCAAGTTTTGGAAAAAGCATACCACATTATATTGAAAATAATATTGCATCAATATTATTATACAGTGTTCTATCAGCTAGTTTGACTTCACTGTCAGTACAAATTGCTGACTATCAGTCTAGAAAAATTTATCAATTATTTGTCCAAAGAGGAATAAAAAAATTATTTTATATTATTGCACAAATTGTTAGTTTTATGATTATTATCTTTTGCTCAACGCTTGTTATTCTAGTAGTTGCTCATTATGCTTATGATTATGAGTTTCCTAAGTTGAGTTTATTAATTCTTTTTTATCTAAAACTTTATTTATATTCAATTCCATTTTGTTTATTAGCAATGATTATTGGACTTCTTGCTAAAAACACGGCAACAGCAAGTGCGATTGCTATGCCTCTGATGTTTCTTTCCTTCTTCTTTTCAGGAATGATGATTCCGTTAGCACAACTTTCAGGAGGAATTCGTAAGATTGCTGACAATTTTTTCCTCACTCAGTTACTTTCTGATTTAAACCATACATTAACTTCCAACTATACAGTCGTTCCAAATTGGTCAAGAATATCTTTAAGTGTCGGATTGATTTGTCTCTTAGCCCTATTAGTTTATCGAAGAAAGGCATAAATACTTTAGCTTTTGTTAGTTAAATAATTGTTTAAGTGAGTATTTATTTATATAATGAAAAAGTGAAATTAAAAAAACAAATTGACCCTAATATAGAAGAAGCGGAAATTGTCATTGTTGCTCGAAGGCAAGAAGAATTTTCGGCTATTGTAAAAGAATATCATTTAGAAGATTTGTCTTCTATAGATAACGAAAAACTCTATTTGGCAACAAATAAAGGTTTTGAGATTGTTAATATCAGAGAAATTTTATATTTAAAATCAGAAAAAAATTATCTAGATTTCCATATGACGGATGGAGTGATAAGAGTAAGATCTCCTCTCTATTTTTATGAGAAAAAATTGGCTTTGAATTTTATTAAAATATCAAGAAATACTCTGGTTAATTTTGAACAAATAAGGCGCTTGGAAACAGACTTTGTATACGGAGTATTGCTTTATCTCGGAGATGAAAAGTTGCCTGTCAGTCGTAGATACTTGGCAAATATCAACAAGAAGTTAGAAGAAGGAGCTAAAAAATGAAATATGTAATTTCGGGACTCAAAGGTGCCTTCATTGCTATAGTATGTGGAGTCTTGCTTACTTTGTATTTTGGTGGAGAAATTGATTTTGAATCAATGACTCTAATTCTTGTTTATGGTTTTGTTCAGGGGGCCATGTCTAAATTGATAGATGAATATGTCACAATTGCCTTGCTTGAATTTGTTAGTCAAGCTTTAGCAAGTTATTTGCTGGCTTGGGGTTACTTATTAGTTAATACTTGGCTTTTTGATAGCTCGTGGCAACATCATATTTGGAGTTTTACTATTACTTGGTTGCTCATTTTTATTTTGGTATATCTTTATTCAATCGTCAGAAATCGGAAAATTGTCAAAAGATTTAATAGACAGAAATAGCGAATGCCAAAAGTTTTTTATGGTAATTTAATCATCATTCTTATATTTTAGTCAAACTTTTCGGTATTTTTTGTGTTAAAATAAGATTGATTTTTAAATATTAAGGATAAAAAATGATATATTTTGATAATTCTGCTACGACAGCAGTTAATCCAATGGTTTTACGAACTTATACAGATGTTGCAACAAAAATTATGGGAAATCCGTCAAGTCTACATGGTTTGGGGACAACAGCGACGAGATTATTAGAGGCTTCTAGACGACAAATTGCTGAACTGTTGGGAGTCGATTCACAAGAAATATTTTTTACAAGTGGAGGGACTGAAGGAGATAATTGGATTTTAAAAGGTGTCGCTTTTGAAAAGCGTCCTTATGGTAATCACATCATTGTTTCTAATGTAGAGCATCCAGCTGTAAAAAATACAGCAGAATGGTTAAAAACGCAAGGTTTTGAAGTTGATTTTGCACCTGTTGATGGGGATGGTTTTGTTATTGTTTCTGAGCTTGAAAAATTGATTAGAGATGAAACGATTTTAGTTTCAATCATGGCAGTCAATAATGAGGTCGGAACCATTCAACCGATTGGTGAAATTTCTGACCTACTTGCTGATAAGCCAACAATTTCTTTTCATGTAGATGCAGTACAGGCCATTGGTAAAATTCCATTAGAGGCTTGGTTGACAGAGCGGGTAGATTTTGCGGTTTTATCTGCTCATAAATTTCATGGGCCACGTGGTGTGGGAATTGTTGTTGCAAAAAAAGGGAAAAGACTGACTCCGCTTTTACATGGGGGAGGTCAAGAGCATAATTGGCGTTCGACTACAGAAAATTTAGCTGGAATTGCTGCGACTTCTAGAGCCCTTCGTTTAGCTTTAGATGATGATGACTTTAAACGTCAAAAAGTACGAGCAATGAAGCAGGTGATTTTAGAAGAGTTAGAAAAGCATCGAAAAGTTCATGTTTTTAGTAAAGTGGAGAATTTTGCTCCTAACATTTTGACCTTTGGGATTCGTGGGGTTAGAGGTGAGGTTGTTGTTCACGCTTTTGAACAACATGAAATCTATATTTCGACAACCTCAGCTTGTTCTTCAAAGAAAAATGCGGCGGCTGGAACTTTAGTTGCGATGAATGTCCCTTCAAAATTAGCAACAAGTGCGGTCAGGATTTCTCTTGATTCAACAAATAATATGGCTGAAGTTGAACAATTTTTGACTGTTTTTCGACAAATTTATCAAGAATTAGAAAAAGTAAGTGGTTAAATATTTTATAAAAGTGATTTGAAGATAATTTCAAATCACTTTTCTTATCCAAATCTTAAATTGTTCTTATTAAGTTATCATTAAACTTGGAGTGGTATAACTAGATATGGAAAAAAGAACAAGAGATTATAAAAAAAATGGCTCTAAAAAAATGAGTAAACAAGGGAAAGTACTTATTCTAGCTTTATTAGCATTTCTAATTTTCTTTGTTGGCTTTAAAATATATCATAGTAAAGATGTTCAGGCTTCAACGATTAAATTGGTTAATAAATCAAATGAGACTTATGCTTACTCTGGGTCAAAAAAATTAACGGGTCTTCAAAAAATTAATGGGAATAATTATTATTTTGATTCAACAACAGGTGTGATGAAGACAGGTTTGATGACTTTGGATGGTGGAACGGTTTATTTCAGTCCACAAACGGGGAAAATGGTTTATGGATTACAAAAAATTAATGGTTATTATTACTATTTCACAAAAAAGACGGGTAAAGATGATGTGGTTAAAGCTTATGAAGCGGTGGCCAGCCAATTGAACTCTGATAATTCAGTGATTGAAAAAACAATTTCATCAGGAATGAAACTGGTTGGGAAAAGTCCATATGTTTATGGTGGAGGGCGCACCGATGATTCAGTAGCTGCTAATGAATTTGATTGTTCGAGTTTTATTGCTCAAATGTTCCGGTTAGGCGGTCAATCTTTGGTTTATCAATTTGCGGCTTCAGCCTCCTTGCTAGCTCAAACTGGCGAGGCTGAAGATTGGTCAGATAAGGCGCGTGGTGATTTATTAATTACAGCTGACGATGCAAGTGAGGATGAGCAACATGCGGCTATCTATCTTGGCGGAGGATTTATTCTACATGACTCAACAAGTACTGATGGAGTGAGCATTAGTCGTTTAAATCAGGTCATCAATAAGAAAGTTTTAGGGACAATGACTTGGGGACAACTTTTTGAGCCAGGACATGTTCGTCGTGAAGTTTAAAATTTACTGACAGAATAAAAAAATTACTGACAAAAATTTGTCAGTAAATTTTTTTATTATTTAGCGATTTCAGCATGACGTAAATCAAAAATCATGGCTGAGTTATAAGTTGAAATTCCTTTAAGTTTTGGATTTAATAATAAAGAAACAGATTCAGTGGCTAAGGGATTGACATTAGCGGCCTCATATAGTGCATTCTCAGCATCTTTATAATGAGCATAACGTTTATCAGCTGACAGAACGTCAGGAGCTGTAGTCGCTGCTTGATAGGCTTTATCAAAGTTAGGGTTTTTGACTAATCCATGATTCATTGTACTTCCTGATACAAAATTCATCAAGAAATCAGAGGGTTCATTGTAATCTGCACCCCAACTTGTCAGCAGAATTTGGAAATTATTATTTTGAGCATCTTTTTGACGTTGAGCTGAAGAAACGAGTTTCTCATTAATGGTTAAACCTGGTAAATCTTTTTCGAGATTGCCTTTAAGATAGTCAACCTCTGCCTTGGCAAAGGAATTGTCATTTGCTCCTTCAAGTTCAAGAGTAATTGATGTTTTTCCTAATTCTTTTAGACCTTCTTTAAAAAGTTCAGCGGCTTTTGTGGCATCATATTTATAAGGTTGGGCAGCGTAAGTTGCGAAATCTTCTCCATTTGGTGCTTGATCTAATTTTTTAGGAGTCACTGTATTCGTAATTGAAAAACTTGGCGCCGCAATTTCTAACAAGTTTTTTCTATTTGTTGCTAAGTTTAAAGCTTGACGAATTTTTAAGTTTGAAAGTTCGGGAACTTTACCAGATTGATTGTATTCTAAAACATCAATTCTTGGTGAAGTTAGTGCTTTATAATCTTTATTTTTCTTATTTGCAGAAACTAATTCCGGAGTGGCCAAATTAGCGACATCAAGTTTTCCAGATTTGAAAAGATTAACAGCGGTGTTAGGATTATTTACAATTTGATAAGTTGCTCCAGAAAGCTTAACATTTTTGGCGTCATAGAATTGATCATTTTTTACAATTGAAAAAGTTTCATTTGAACCAGTCCAATTATTTTTTCCTTTGACAAATTTGAAAGCACCATTATAAAGACTGGTGTCTGAACTTGTTCCATATTTATTTCCCATTTTTTTAACGAAAGCTTCATTGACGGGATAATAAGCTGGAAGTGTCAGCAATTTATTGAAGTAAGGAGTAGGTGTTGCTAAAGTGATGACTAATTTCGTATCAGATTCAGCTTTAATTCCAAGGGTATCAACTGGTTTTTTGCCAGTCATTATTTCGCTGGCATTAGCAACAGGTGTTAAGGCATATGCGTATTGTGAACCAGTTTTTGGGTCAACGGTTCTTTGCCAACCATAAACAAAATCAGCAGCTCTTAATTTAGCACCGTTTGACCACTTTAAACCGTCACGCAAAGTTACATTATAAGTTTTGCCATCTTTTGAAATGTCAATTGATTTTGCCAAATCGTTGACAACTTGCGCTTTGGGATTCCAACGGACAAGTCCAGCATCAACATTGAGAAGAACATCAATGGAATTGACGTCAGCAGCCATGCTAGTGTCAAGGGTTAAAATATTGCTTGCAAAGCTGTATTTGGCTTCCTGAGCGGAATCTTCAGATTTACTGACAGAATTTCCACAAGCTGTCAGTAAAAGGGCAGCAGAAAGTGAAATTGCAGAGAAAGCAAAAATTTTTGATTTATTCATGAAATTGTTTTTTCCTTATTAAAATTTTCCAAGAGCAAAGCGCTCCAAAATAACTTTACCCTAAAATAGTGAAATATAAAAATATGTTGTTTGGATTTTAGATAAAAATACTGACAGGAAAATCAGAAAATTTTGTCAACCTTTTTAGCTGATTTATCTTCTCAAATTTCTGTCAGTAACTTTTTTACTTTCTGTCAGTGAAAATTATTTATTTTTCAGACTCAAAATCATAAAGAGCCGTTGATAAGTAGCGTTCTCCATTATCAGGAGCAATCGCTAACACTTTTTTACCCTTACCTAATTTTTTAGCTACTTCAAGGGCAGCATAAATGGCTGCGCCCGAAGAAATTCCAACTAAAAATCCTTCTTTTCCTCCAAGATGACGAGCCGTTAAAATGGCATCATCTCCTTTGACCCGAATGATTTCATCATAAGATTTAGTGTCAAGATTCCCAGGAATAAAACCAGCAGAAATACCTTGGATTTTATGTGGGCCAGCAGCCTCACCCGAGAGAATAGCAGATTCATCAGCTTCGACAACATAAGTTTTGATAGTTGGATTTGCTTTTTTGAGGGCATGCGAAACTCCTGTTATCGTTCCACCAGTCCCTGCACCTGCCACAAAGGCATCAAGTCCAGTTGGCCCAAAAGCATCAATAATCTCAGCTCCTGTTGTTTTTTCATGAATTTCAGGATTTGCGGGATTTTCAAATTGCATGGCAAGAAAATAACCTTCTGTTTCTGAGAGTTCTTTTGCCTTAGCAATTGCAGCTTTCATTCCACCACTAGCGGGTGTTAAAACTAATTGAGCCCCGTAAGCTTGAATCAATTTGCGACGTTCAAGTGAGAATGACTCTGGCATGACAATGACAACTTTGTAACCCAAAGCAGAGCCAACGAAGGCGAGTCCAATTCCTGTATTTCCAGAAGTCGGTTCAACGATTGTTCCACCAGGTTTTAAACGTCCATCGGCCTCAGCCGCCCGAATCATTGCAAGGGCAATCCGATCTTTCACAGAACCACCAGGATTGAAAGCTTCAAGTTTGACATAGACATCAGCACTCTCTGCTGGAACATGTTGAAGTTTAACAATTGGAGTTTGTCCGATTAATTCAGTAATGTTATCATAAATTTTAGTCATTTTTTCGCTCCTTTTACTTTATTATAGCTCAAATAAAAAGATTTGCCTCCTAATATTATAATCATGGCTCTAAAAAAAATTTATGATGTGAAATTTAAAAAATAATAAAGAAAAGACTTTACAAATCGCCAGAAAATTTTTATACTAGTAAGTAACAATAAAAATACAATTGGCATATTTTAGTCAAAAAATTATCTAATATTAAAGAGGAGACTCGATGAAACAGAAACATAAATTAGCGCTTGGTGCGTCAATTGTTGCTTTGGCAAGTCTTGGTGGGATTAAAGCACAAGCTGCATCTGTTCAAGAAATTATTAACGCTGCGGTACCAGTGGCAAATGACTACGGACTTTATCCATCAGTAATGATTGCCCAAGGGATTTTAGAATCAAGTGGTGGACAAAGTGCCTTAGCAAGCAATTATAATAATATTTTTGGAGTTAAATACACTTCTGGTACACCTGTTTATCTACCAACACAAGAGTATTTGAATGGAACAATGACAAATGTTGTTGAACCCTTCCAAGCTTATAGCTCAGTTTATGACGCATGTGTTGCCCAAGCTAAAATGTTACGTGCTTCATCATATTATTCTGGGGCTTGGCGTGAAAATACAAGTTCTTACCTAGATGCGACAGCTTGGCTTGAAGGACGTTATGCCACAGATCCAACTTATGCTTCTAAATTGAATAGCGTGATTTCTGAACTTGGTTTAAGTGTTTATGACCAAGGAGGAGAAATATCAGGAGGAACTGCTGTTACAACTAGTTCATCAGCCTCAACAAATTCAGCTGGCACATACAAAGTACAAGAGGAAGATTCATTATCAGCAATCGCTGCTCAATATGGTACAACTGTTGATGCACTTGTGTCAGCAAATAGTTTAGAAAATGCGAACGATATTCATGTAGGAGAAGTTTTGCAAGTTGCTGGTGCTAGCGCAACTACAACAAGTACCAATACAACTTCCAATGTATCGTCAAGTTCTACTTATACCGTCAAATCGGGAGATAGTTTATATTCGATTGCGGAACGATATGGAATGACTGTTTCATCACTGATGTCAGCCAATGGAATTTATGATGTTAATTCAATGCTTCAAGTAGGACAAGTATTGCAAGTAACTGTAGGTACTAGTGCAACAACTTCAAACACAACGACTTCAAACAGTTATACAATTCAAAATGGTGATAGCATTTATTCAATTGCCACAGCAAATGGTATGACAGCTGACCAATTAGCAGCCCTCAATGGATTTGGAATTAATGACATGATTCATCCAGGACAAACAATTAGAATTTAAATAAAAAAGTCACTGACAATAGAATCAGTAACTTTTTTTTATTGGAAAAAAGGATTATTTTGTTTTTCAGTACCAATACTCGTTTTGGGACCATGACCAGGAAAGACTTGAGTATTTTCATCAAGTGTGAAGAGCTGCTCACGAATTGATTTTAAAAGTTGCGCTTGATTTCCAGTAGGTAAATCCCAGCGTCCTATAGCATTCTTAAAAAGTGCATCTCCACTAAATACAAAAGACTCATTTTCCAATGTAAAAAGCAGACTTACTCCACCAATAGAATGTCCCGGCGTTTCGAGCACTTGAAACTTGAAAGCATCAATATCGTAAAACTGATTAATTTCATAAAAATAATCAGCTTCAGGGCCAGTCACAGCAGTTCCTAGGAAAAAGAGTGATGCATTTAATTTAGGATTTTTCATCCATTCTTTTTCAGCTGAATGAAGGTAGATAGGAACATCAGGAAAATGTTTCCTTAGTTCATTCAGCCCTATAATGTGGTCGAAATGAGCGTGTGTCAGTAAAATAGCGGAGATTGTTTTGTCAGTAATTTTAAGACGTTCAAGAAGTGCTGACGAATCACTTCCAGGATCAATAATGAGATGTGAAGTAGAATTGCTCAGGAGATATGTATTCTCTTGAGCAATTTTATTAACGATTTTTTCAATTTTCATTTAACTACCATTAGCGGAGGATTGACTTATTGTTTGACCAGAACTATCTGTTTTAACAAGAGCAGTTCCTTCTTGACTAACACCCTCAGGCATTGTCCATGTCGCAACAGATGAAGGATCAGGAGTAAGTTGAGTCATCATAGATGAGAAAACTTTGGTTGCAATCTGAGTACTTGTACCATAAATTGGCGTCATTCGATTTGAATAACCGGTCCAAACAGCCATTGAATACTGAGGAGTATAACCAACAAAGTTTTCGTCTGGAGAAACCATACCTGGAAGGGAACCGTATTTCTCAGTGATTTGATCCATTTCACTATCTGTATAGTTAGATGTACCAGTTTTACCAGCGGCTGCCAAGCCGGGAACAGCAGCGTAAGAACCAACAGATTCAGAAAGTGGCAATGTTAAAACACTTTGAAGAATATTGGTCATGATATAAGCGGTTGAGGCTTGCATTGCTCGTGAGCGGACCGGTTTGTATTCAACTGTACGACCATCGGGGAAGACAACTTTGGAAACATAATAAGGTTTAGTGTAAATCCCACCATTTGAGAAGGCAGCATAAGCAGCAGCCATTTTTTCAGAACTTGCTCCACCATTTTTAGAGTTACTAGAGATAGCATTAGAGTATTCCAGAGGATCTAAAGTAATTCCTAGACCATTAACAAATTTGCTAGAATTATCTAGTCCAACATTGATTAAAGTTTTAACAGCTGGGATGTTACGTGAAAGTGCTAAGGCACTTTTGACAGTCATTGAACCAAAATAAGTATTATCCCAGTTTTTTAAAGGCGTTCCATTTGGATAAGTAGTTGGGGAATCGGAAACATAATTATTAGTTGAAGTATAAATATTATTTTCAAAAGCTGGACCGTAGTCGACAATTGGCTTCATGGTCGAACCCCAATCTCGGTCTGTTTGCACGGCTTGGTTAAAGCCAAAAGTAACATTGCTTGGTTGATTACGACCACCAATTTGTGCAATTACAGCACCTGTTTTGACATCAGTAACAGTTGAAGCAACTTGCATTGTATCATCTGGATAAGTGATATAGTTGCCAGTGTTAACAATATTATATAGATTTTGTTGGGCTGTTGTATCAAGAGTAGTATAAATTTTAGCTCCCTCAGTCAAAATATCATCTCCAGCCAAAGTTTTAGCTTGAGCAATTGCCTGTTTGAGGAAATTATCAGCATAACTTGGAATAGTTACACTTTGTTTTAAAGGTTGAAGTCCATCATCAATTGGGGTAGCCAGTGCTTTCTTTTCTTCTTCCGCTGTAATTTTATCATAGCGACGCATTGCACGGATAACCATATCTCGGCGCCATTTAGCAGAAGTAGGATTAGTATATGGATTGTAAGTATTAGGAGCTTGAGGCATTCCTGCAAGTAGGGCAAGTTGAGCGATTGAAAGCTGAGTTAAATCTTTACCATAATAGGCTTGGGAAGCGGTTCCCATTCCATAATAACCATTTGCCATATTAACCTTATTAACATAAGCTGTAAAAATTTGCTCCTTAGTCCATTTTTGGTCTAATTTTAAGGCCATCCAAGCTTCTTGAATTTTAACACTCAAAGTTTGGTCTGATTCATCGGTTGAGAAGAATGAAAGCTTAATGAGCTGCATGTCAAGCGTAGAACCACCGTTTAAAGAACCACCTTTTAAATTATTAACAAAAGCCCCAGCAATCCGAATGGGGTCAATTCCACGAGTATTGAAGAAACGATGGTCTTCAATAGAAGTAACCGCATTAACCAACATTACTGGAATATTATCAGTTTTAACCAGATTTCTTTGTTCAGCTCCTAAAGTTGCCACCACTTTTTCGCTAGAGTCATAAACTTTAGTAGAAGGTTTAGATTCAAGTTTGTCCAAAGTGAGTGCAGGTGCATCCTTAGCATAATAAACGAAAACGGCGCCCCCAGCGGCTAAGGCTAGGATAATTAAAGAAAAGAAAGCAATTAAAAATAATTTTACTGCCGTCCACATTTTAGATTTGGCGGAACCGCGTTTCGTACGTTTTTTTTGTTTATTTTTCTTAGATTTAGTAGAAATTTTACTGTACCTCACAAAGTTTATTCACAATTTCTAGATAAGGAATTCTAGGAATGTGGTTCGTTTCAATTTTATAGCCATTTTCGCGAATATGAGAAAGCGGAATTGACTTCAAACCGCCTTTTTCGTAATAAAAAGTAATCAAAAACGAAGATGGAAGAAGATATGTTTCATTTAACCTTGCAAAGTGCAAGAGGACAAAAGCAATTCCCCCTTGAGCGAGAACATTACTCATGTGAACAATTTGATGCTCATGGAAATTTTTTAGAGGGAAAACAGTTTTTTGCTGTGTTTCCTTTGCTTCAAAGTCGATGTAGTGACCTTTATAGACTCCAGAGTAGTCAGTAGTAGATGCTTGCCTGAAGTAAGCTTCTGTAATTTTTGCACGACTCCTTTGTGGATAATCTACTTTAACGATTTGAATTGGTGTTGGCTTTTTGTGAATAACTGCAAGTCCACGAGAAAGATAATACTCATTTGTTGCATTAATTTCAGCTTCAAAATTCATTCCCCGCTTCCCGAAGGCAACCATCCCTTTGGTTTTTGAGGTGCTTTTTTTAGTTACTGACAGCTCTGTCAGTGATTTTTTTTTCTTAGGAACAGTGCTGTAAGCTCGCGACCTTCCATTAGGATAATTAACCATTCTGTTTTCTACCTTTATAAAATTCTCAGTTAGTTATATAATGTCTATTATAACATAAATTTTACAAGGGGAAAATATTTATGAATTCACTACTAATCATGGGTTATACAAGTTTTGACCTAGGTATTTTCAATGAAAAAGACATAAAAGTATCAATAATAAAAAAAACAATTAGAAGAAAATTAATTAATTTTTTGGAGGAAGGCCTTCGTTGGATTATTTTTACAGGTAATTTGGGTTTTGAATACTGGGCGTTGGAAGTAGCAAAGGAACTTCAGACAGATTATGACTTTCAAATTGGGACAATTTTTTCTTTTGAAACACATGGCCAAAATTGGAACGAAAGTAATCAAGTTAAGTTGGCAGCTTTCAAGCAAGTAGATTTTGTGAAATATGCTTTTGAAACTTATGAAAGTCCAAGCCAATTCCGCCAGTACAATGATTTTATACTGGAAAATACCGAGGGAGCTTTTGTTTTTTACGATGAAGAAAATGAGACAAAATTAAAATATATGGTTGAAAAAATGAAACAAAACACTAATTATGAAGTTTATTTGCTTGATTTTGAAGATTTACAAGAAACTTTTGAAGAAATGAATGAGTGATTTCGTAATTTTTAGAAGAAAATAATTACTAAAAATCATAACGTCACTTTTTTTGCGATATTAATTTTGATATAATACTTAGCAGATGTAAATTAGTTTTTATCCAATGAGGAGAAAAATAAACTTACTGATAATTTTAAAAGGATGGGAAATAGGACTGTGATTGATTTATATTTGTCGCCATCATGTACCAGTTGCCGTAAAGCGCGCGCTTGGTTGCAAAGCCATAAGGTTCCCTTTGTAGAGCACAACATTTTGACACAACCGATGACAACAAACGATTTGCGTCATATCTTGACGAAAACGGAAAATGGAACAGAAGATATTATTTCGACACGGTCAAAAGTTTTTCAAAAATTGGCTGTGGATGTTGATAATTTGACTATTAATGAATTATTAGACTTGGTAACAGAATTTCCAAATCTATTAAGACGTCCAATTATTACTGACTCAAAACACCTACAAATTGGCTTTAACGAGGATGAAATTCGTGCATTTTTGCCACGTGAATATCGTCGAGCAGAAATGTTAAGTACAATAGATTAAGATTTAGGCAGCAAAATTTACTGACAACAATTCTGTCAGTAAATTTTTGCTGAATTTTATAGATTTTTTAGCCTGAACGGGCAGGAGAAACATGAAAGAAAATTATAATTATCCTCTTGATTTAAGTTGGAGTACTACTGAAATGACAGAAGTGCTCTCTTTTTTCAATCAAGTTGAAAAATTTTATGAAAGCAAAGTTGAAAAAGAAGTTTTTTTAGAATCCTATAATGCTTTCAAAAAGATTGTTCCCTCAAAAATGCAAGAAAAACAGCTTGGACGTGATTTTGAACTAAGCAGTGGTTACTCACTTTATCATGCAGTCAAGGAGGTAAAAGCTAGTGGAAAACGATTTGTCAGTGCTGACAAGGCTTGAATTAGCTAAAGATTGGGTAAGAGATGCTGGAAATTTCTTAAAAGAAAATATAGCTGCTCCGTTGGAAATTACTGAAAAGACTCGCTATGATGACTTAGTGACAAATTTTGACAAAGAAGTCCAAGAACAAATAGTAGCCAATATTCTCCATCATTTCCCGGAAGATAAAATTTTAGCCGAAGAAGACGAAGAAAAAATAAAGTTCGATTCAGAAATTCCGCATCTCTGGGTCTTAGACCCCATTGATGGAACAACAAATTTTATTGTTCAAAAAGATAATTTTGCCGTGATGCTTGCTTATTATGAGTATGGTGTTGGTAAATTTGGTCTGATACTAGATGTAATGAAGGATAAACTTTATTGGTGTGATAGCCACAAAGCCTTTTGTAATCAAAAAGAATTGGAACTCAAAGAAAGACCTTTGGCTCAAAGTTTACTTGGAGTGAATAGTTACATGTATAGATCTAATAGTGGAGGCTTGTTAGATTTAAGCCATCAAACTTTAGGGGTTCGTATCATTGGCAGTGCAGGTATCAGCTATGGTCAGCTTCTGGAAGGAAAGATAATTGGCTATTTCAGTAATCTTCAACCTTGGGATTATGCAGCCGGAAGTATTATTGCTGAAAGAATTGGCTATGTTACATTGAACATATCGGGTGAAAGTCCCCATTTTAACTGTAGAGAGCGAGTATTCACTGCCCCCTCATACTTAATTTCTGAAATACAAAAATACATCAAAAAATAAACAGAGTGAAATATTTCAGAAAAATGGAAGGTACTTTTGTGTTATAATCTAAAAATATAAAATAAAATTTAGAGGAAAAATAGGATTTAAATGATGGATAAAATAATTGTAAAAGGTGGGCAAACAAAACTTCAAGGTGAAGTTGAAATTGAAGGAGCAAAGAACGCTGTTCTTCCTCTTCTTGCAGCAACATTACTCGCTAGTGAGGATGAAGTTGTACTTACTAATGTCCCTATTTTAAGCGACGTTTTTATGATGAATAATTTGGTAAATCATCTTGGAACTGCGATTAGCTTTGACCAAGAAGCAAAGAAAATTATTGCTAAATCAAATTCAGAAATAAAAACAACTGCACCATATGAGTATGTCAGCAAAATGCGTGCCTCAATCGTTGTTATGGGACCAATCTTAGCCCGCAACGGACAAGCACGTGTATCAATGCCAGGTGGATGTTCCATTGGATCTCGACCAATTGATTTACATTTACGCGGTTTTGAACAAATGGGAGCAACAATCACTCAAAATGCTGGTTATATTGAAGCTAAGGCTGATAAATTAAAAGGAGCTCATATTTATCTTGACTTTCCATCAGTAGGAGCTACTCAAAATCTTATTCTTGCTGCGACACTAGCTGACGGGACAACGACACTTGAAAATGCAGCACGTGAACCAGAAATTGTTGACTTAGCAAACCTCCTAAATAAAATGGGAGCAAATGTTAAGGGGGCCGGAACAGATACAATTATTATTAAAGGTGTTGAAAAAATGCATGGGGCAAACCATTCAGTTGTTCAAGACCGAATTGAAGCAGGAACTTTCATGGTTGCGGCCGCAATGACACAAGGTGATGTTTTAATCAAAGACGCGATTGCTGAACATAACCGTCCATTGATTTCAAAACTTAGCGAAATGGGTGTTAATTTTACCCAAGAAGAATCTGGACTTCGAGTTGTTGGGCCTGAAAAACTAAAAGCAACAAGCGTTAAGACTTTACCACACCCAGGATTTCCTACAGATATGCAATCACAAATGACAGCTGCTCAGGCCATTGCCGTGGGAGAATCAGTGATGGTAGAGACAGTATTTGAAAATCGTTTCCAACATTTGGAAGAAATGCGTCGTATGGGATTGGAAGTTGACATTACTAGAAATACAGCGCTTATTCAAGGAAATTCAAATTTACAAGGTGCTGCGGTAAAATCAACAGATTTACGTGCAAGTGCCGCATTGATTCTTTTGGGATTGGTTGCCAAAGGGCAAACAACTGTTAGAAGATTAAGTCATTTAGACCGAGGCTACTATAAATTCCATGAAAAATTAAAAGCTCTGGGAGCTAATATTATTCGTGTAGAAGACGAAGACGGAGAAGGCTAATGTTTAAGAAAACCATAAAATTTTTAGGACTAAGACTCTCTATTATTATTTTTGTTATAGTTCTACTAGTTCTTGCCGCCGTTTTAGGACTTATGGTTGGTTATGGTTTTCTAGGTGGAGGAAATCCTTCCAACGTTTTCAACCATAACTTATGGAAAGAAGTTATGGATAAACTTAGCCCTGCAAAATAATAAAAGACTTGATTCGGAAGAATCAGGCCTTTTATTTTGTTAAGAAATTACATTTTATAAGTCAAAAAAGCTAGTCTTTCTTGAAATATAGCGGATTTTATGCTATTCTTGAAAGGTATGAATTTCTGAGCTCAGGCTCAAAATAAGGAGAAAAAAATGACTGTAAGTTTTGAAAAAACTAGTGATACTAAAGGTACACTCTCATTTTCAATTGACCAAGAAACAATTAAAACTGGGCTTGACAAAGCCTTTAATAAAGTAAAAGCTAACATTAGCGTTCCTGGTTTCCGTAAAGGTAAAATCAGCCGTCAAATGTTTAATAAAATGTACGGTGAAGAAGCACTTTTTGAAGAAGCTTTAAACGCTGTTCTTCCAACTGCTTATGATGCAGCTGTAAAAGAAGCTGGTATCGAACCAGTTGCACAACCAAAAATTGATGTTGCAAAAATGGAAAAAGGTTCTGACTGGGAATTGACTGCAGAAGTTGTTGTAAAACCAACAGTTTCACTTGGTGACTATAAAGACCTTACAGTTGAAGTAGAAGCAACAAAAGAAGTTTCTGACGAAGAAGTTGAAACACGCTTGACTAACTCTCAAAACAATTTAGCTGAACTTGTAGTAAAAGAAACTGCTGCTGAAAATGGTGATACTGTTGTTATTGACTTCGTTGGTTCAGTTGATGGTGTTGAATTTGAAGGTGGAAAAGGTTCTAATCACAGTCTTGAACTTGGTTCAGGTCAATTCATTCCAGGATTTGAAGAACAACTTGTTGGAACTAAAGCTGGTGAAACTGTAGAAGTTAAAGTTACATTCCCAGAAAACTATCAAGCTGAAGAACTTGCTGGTAAAGAAGCACTCTTTGTTACAACTGTTAATGAAGTAAAAGCAAAAGAATTACCAGAACTTGATGATGAACTTGCTAAAGATATTGACGAAGAAGTTGAAACTTTGGATGAGCTTAAAGCTAAATTCCGTAAAGAACTTGAAGAATCAAAAGCAGAAGCTTATGATGATGCTGTAGAAACTGCTGCAATCGAAGCTGCTGTTGCCAATGCTGAAATCAAAGAAATTCCAGAAGAAATGATTCACGAAGAAGTTCATCGCGCTATGAACGAATTTCTTGGTGGAATGCAACAACAAGGAATCTCTCCAGAAATGTACTTCCAAATTACTGGAACTTCTGAAGATGATCTTCATAAACAATATGAAGCAGACGCTGACAAACGCGTGCGTACAAACTTGGTAATCGAAGCAATTGCTGCTGCTGAAAACTTTACAACTTCAGATGAAGAAGTTAAAGCAGAAATTGAAGATCTTGCTGGTCAATACAACATGCCTGTTGAACAAGTTGAAAAACTTCTTCCGGTTGATATGCTTAAACATGATATTGCAATGAAAAAAGCAGTAGAAGTTATTGCAACAACAGCAAAAGTAAAATAATTTCATATAATAATGATAAAAAAATAAGTGTCAGTAACTACTGGTACTTATTTTTTTATTATTAATTCGAATTTTGAGTGAGATTTAGTTCATGGATTTATCATAATAAGTGAAAAATCGATCCAATTATGAGTATAAGTTATAAAAAGTATACATGATAAAACATGACAACCGTGGGATTTTCCGGATGTAAGATAAAAAAAGGTATAAAAGTCACAGTTAATTCTTGACAAGTTTAGGTAGGTTTGATAGAATATAATAGTTGTCGCAAGAGACGAGGGTCTTGAAGCGATAAGCTAGACCATTGAAAACTGAATAAAGAAGAATGACTCATGTGATGTAGTAAGATACATCAAAAATCTGTCAATCAATAATGAAAGACAAGCCAGTCACTTCGGTGACTTAAATACTTTATTTGAGAGTTTGATCCTGGCTCAGGACGAACGCTGGCGGCGTGCCTAATACATGCAAGTTGAGCGCTGAAGGTTGGTACTTGTACCAACTGGATGAGCAGCGAACGGGTGAGTAACGCGTGGGGAATCTGCCTTTGAGCGGGGGACAACATTTGGAAACGAATGCTAATACCGCATAAAAACTTTAAACACAAGTTTTAAGTTTGAAAGATGCAATTGCATCACTCAAAGATGATCCCGCGTTGTATTAGCTAGTTGGTGAGGTAAAGGCTCACCAAGGCGATGATACATAGCCGACCTGAGAGGGTGATCGGCCACATTGGGACTGAGACACGGCCCAAACTCCTACGGGAGGCAGCAGTAGGGAATCTTCGGCAATGGACGAAAGTCTGACCGAGCAACGCCGCGTGAGTGAAGAAGGTTTTCGGATCGTAAAACTCTGTTGGTAGAGAAGAACGTTGGTGAGAGTGGAAAGCTCATCAAGTGACGGTAACTACCCAGAAAGGGACGGCTAACTACGTGCCAGCAGCCGCGGTAATACGTAGGTCCCGAGCGTTGTCCGGATTTATTGGGCGTAAAGCGAGCGCAGGTGGTTTATTAAGTCTGGTGTAAAAGGCAGTGGCTCAACCATTGTATGCATTGGAAACTGGTAGACTTGAGTGCAGGAGAGGAGAGTGGAATTCCATGTGTAGCGGTGAAATGCGTAGATATATGGAGGAACACCGGTGGCGAAAGCGGCTCTCTGGCCTGTAACTGACACTGAGGCTCGAAAGCGTGGGGAGCAAACAGGATTAGATACCCTGGTAGTCCACGCCGTAAACGATGAGTGCTAGATGTAGGGAGCTATAAGTTCTCTGTATCGCAGCTAACGCAATAAGCACTCCGCCTGGGGAGTACGACCGCAAGGTTGAAACTCAAAGGAATTGACGGGGGCCCGCACAAGCGGTGGAGCATGTGGTTTAATTCGAAGCAACGCGAAGAACCTTACCAGGTCTTGACATACTCGTGCTATTCCTAGAGATAGGAAGTTCCTTCGGGACACGGGATACAGGTGGTGCATGGTTGTCGTCAGCTCGTGTCGTGAGATGTTGGGTTAAGTCCCGCAACGAGCGCAACCCCTATTGTTAGTTGCCATCATTAAGTTGGGCACTCTAACGAGACTGCCGGTGATAAACCGGAGGAAGGTGGGGATGACGTCAAATCATCATGCCCCTTATGACCTGGGCTACACACGTGCTACAATGGATGGTACAACGAGTCGCGAGACAGTGATGTTTAGCTAATCTCTTAAAACCATTCTCAGTTCGGATTGTAGGCTGCAACTCGCCTACATGAAGTCGGAATCGCTAGTAATCGCGGATCAGCACGCCGCGGTGAATACGTTCCCGGGCCTTGTACACACCGCCCGTCACACCACGGGAGTTGGGAGTACCCGAAGTAGGTTGCCTAACCGCAAGGAGGGCGCTTCCTAAGGTAAGACCGATGACTGGGGTGAAGTCGTAACAAGGTAGCCGTATCGGAAGGTGCGGCTGGATCACCTCCTTTCTAAGGAATATATACAAAGACGTGAGCATTCAACTTTATTCAGTTTTGAGGGGTTTAGTCATAAACCTAAGCAAGAATCAACTTCTTGATTGTGGGGCCTTAGCTCAGCTGGGAGAGCGCCTGCTTTGCACGCAGGAGGTCAGCGGTTCGATCCCGCTAGGCTCCATTGTCAGACAAGACGTTAAAATCACTTGAACATTGAAAACTAAATAACAATATCTAATAACGATAAATAAACCAAAAGCTGTGAATTTTAAAGAATTTACAAACTTATACTTGAAAAACGATGATTATAAATCATCATGGCAAAGTTAATAAGGGCGCACGGTGGATGCCTTGGCACTAAGAGCCGATGAAGGACGTGACTAACGACGATATTCTAGGGGGAGCAGTAAGTACGCATTGATCCCTAGGTCTCCGAATGGGGAAACCCAGCTGCTACTAGCAGTTATTCATGAGTGAATACATAGCTCATGTAAAGGTAACGCAGAGAACTGAAACATCTAAGTACCTGCAGGAAGAGAAAGTAAAAACGATTTCGTAAGTAGCGGCGAGCGAACGCGAAGAAGGGCAAACCAAGAAGCTTGCTTCTTGGGGTTGTAGGACTGCAACGTGGACTTAAGCATTATAGTCGAATAACCTGGGAAGGTTAATCAAAGAGGGTAATAATCCCGTAGACGAAATAGCGCTTATACCTAGCAGTATCCTGAGTAGGGCTGGACACGCGAAATCCAGTTTGAATCCGGGAGGACCATCTCCCAACCCTAAATACTCCTTAGTGACCGATAGTGAACCAGTACCGTGAGGGAAAGGTGAAAAGAACCCCGAGAGGGGAGTGAAATAGCACCTGAAACCGTGTGCCTACAAGAAGTTCGAGCCCGTTAATGGGTGAGAGCGTGCCTTTTGTAGAATGAACCGGCGAGTTACGTTATGATGCGAGGTTAAGTTGAAGAGACGGAGCCGTAGGGAAACCGAGTCTGAATAGGGCGACTTAGTATCATGATGTAGACCCGAAACCTAGTGACCTATCCATGAGCAGGGTGAAGGTGTGGTAAGACGCACTGGAGGCCCGAACCAGGACACGTTGAAAAGTGTTTGGATGACTTGTGGATAGCGGAGAAATTCCAAACGAACTGGGAGATAGCTGGTTCTCTCCGAAATAGCTTTAGGGCTAGCGTCGAAATGTAAGTGTATTGGAGGTAGAGCACTGTTTGGGTGAGGGGTCCGTCTAGGATTACCAATCTCAGATAAACTCCGAATGCTAATACACATGTTCGGCAGTCAGACTGCGAGTGCTAAGATCCGTAGTCGAAAGGGAAACAGCCCAGACCAACAGCTAAGGTCCCAAAATATATGTTAAGTGGAAAAGGATGTGGGGTTGCATAGACAACTAGGATGTTAGCTCAGAAGCAGCTATCATTCAAAGAGTGCGTAATAGCTCACTAGTCGAGTGACCCTGCGCCGAAAATGTACCGGGGCTAAACATATTACCGAAGCTTTGGATTGATATTTTATCAATGGTAGGAGAGCGTTCTTAACCGCGATGAAGGTATACCGTGAGGAGTGCTGGAGCGTTAAGAAGTGAGAATGCCGGTATGAGTAGCGCAAGATAAGTGAGAATCTTATCCACCGTAAGACTAAGGTTTCCAGGGGAAGGCTCGTCCGCCCTGGGTTAGTCGGGACCTAAGGCGAGGCCGAAAGGCGTAGTCGATGGACAACTGGTTGATATTCCAGTACTAGATATGATCGTGATGGAGGGACGCAGTAGGCTAAGAGATGCCAGTTAATGGATTCTGGTCTAAGCAGTGAGGTGTGAGATGTGTCAAATGCATTTCTCTTTAACATTGAGCTGTGATGGGGAAGCAACTACGGTTGCGAACTCTCTGATGTCACACTGCCAAGAAAAGCTTCTAGCGTAAAGTCATATCTACCCGTACCGCAAACCGACACAGGTAGTCGAGGCGAGTAGCCTCAGGTGATCGAGAGAACTCTCGTTAAGGAACTCGGCAAAATAGCCCCGTAACTTCGGGAGAAGGGGTGCTGGTGTAAAAGCCAGCCGCAGTGAATAGGCCCAAGCAACTGTTTATCAAAAACACAGCTCTCTGCTAAACCGCAAGGTGATGTATAGGGGGTGACGCCTGCCCGGTGCTGGAAGGTTAAGAGGAGTGCTTAGACGTAAGTCGAAGGTATGAATTGAAGCCCCAGTAAACGGCGGCCGTAACTATAACGGTCCTAAGGTAGCGAAATTCCTTGTCGGGTAAGTTCCGACCCGCACGAAAGGCGTAATGATTTGGGCACTGTCTCAACGAGAGACTCGGTGAAATTTTAGTACCTGTGAAGATGCAGGTTACCCGCGACAGGACGGAAAGACCCCATGGAGCTTTACTGTAGTTTGATATTGAGTACCTGTAAGTCATGTACAGGATAGGTAGGAGCCATTGAAATAGGGACGCTAGTTTCTATTGAGGCGTTGTTGGGATACTACCCTTGACTTATGGTTACTCTAACCCGCTGGCATAATCGGCCAGGGAGACAGTGTCTGACGGACAGTTTGACTGGGGCGGTCGCCTCCTAAAGAGTAACGGAGGCGCTCAAAGGTTGGCTCAGATTGGTTGGAAATCAATCGTAGAGTGTAAAGGTAAAAGCCAGCTTGACTGCGAGAGCTACAACTCGAGCAGGTAGGAAACTAGGACTTAGTGATCCGGTGGTACCGCATGGAAGGGCCATCGCTCAACGGATAAAAGCTACCCTGGGGATAACAGGCTTATCTCCCCCAAGAGTTCACATCGACGGGGAGGTTTGGCACCTCGATGTCGGCTCGTCGCATCCTGGGGCTGTAGTCGGTCCCAAGGGTTGGGCTGTTCGCCCATTAAAGCGGCACGCGAGCTGGGTTCAGAACGTCGTGAGACAGTTCGGTCCCTATCCGTCGCGGGCGTAGGTAATTTGAGAGGATCTGTCCTTAGTACGAGAGGACCGGGATGGACTTACCGCTGGTGTACCAGTTGTTCCGCCAGGAGCACGGCTGGATAGCTATGTAGGGAAGGGATAAGCGCTGAAAGCATCTAAGTGCGAAGCCCACCTCAAGATGAGATTACCCATTCGTAAGAATTAAGAGCCCAGAGAGATGATCTGGTAGATAGGCTGGAAGTGGAAGAGTTGCGAGACTTGGAGCGGACCAGTACTAATCGCTCGAGGACTTTACCAAAAGAGTCAAATATAATATGCTTATGGTTTAAAAGTTAGAAGAATTGTTATTTAGTTTTGAATGTTCAAGGTAACATTTAATGATTTGGTCATCATTGCGATGGAGATACACCTGTTCCCATGTCGAACACAGAAGTTAAGTCCATCTACGGCGGAAGTACTTGGGGGTTGCCCCCTGGGAGATAGGCGAGTGGCCAAGTTTTGGGAGTTTAGCTCAGCTGGGAGAGCATCTGCCTTACAAGCAGAGGGTCAGCGGTTCGATCCCGTTAACTCCCATTGGTTGTTTCAGCCATTAAGTGAATAAAGGTTCTGTAGTGTAGCGGTTATCACGTCGCCCTGTCACGGCGAAGATCGCGGGTTCGATTCCCGTCAGAACCGTTAGTAGAAATACTAATGACTCGTTAGCTCAGTTGGTAGAGCATTTGACTTTTAATCAAAGGGTCGCTGGTTCGAGCCCAGCACGGGTCATAATCCTAGCGGATGTGGCGGAATTGGCAGACGCACTAGATTTAGGATCTAGCGCTTAACGGCGTGGGGGTTCAAGTCCCTTCATCCGCATACTAGGTATTAGCCGACTTAGCTCAGTTGGTAGAGCATCTGATTTGTAATCAGAGGGTCGCGTGTTCGAATCATGTAGTCGGCATTGTCGTAAGACACAAAGTTTAAGTGCGAACGTAGTTCAGGGGTAGAACACAACCTTGCCATGGTTGGGGTCGCGAGTTCGAATCTCGTCGTTCGCTTACTAGTATTATTACTAGTTATTTATAAAAGTGTTATTTGCAGGCGTGGCTCAACTGGATAGAGTACCTGACTACGAATCAGGCGGTTGTAGGTTCGAATCCTACCGCTTGCATATAACGGGAAGTAGCTCAGCTTGGTAGAGTACTTGGTTTGGGACCAAGGTGTCGCAGGTTCGAATCCTGTCTTCCCGATTGATGTTTTTACATCAATTTGACTTATGTCAAAAATGGCGGTGTAGCTCAGCTGGCTAGAGCGTTCGGTTCATACCCGAGAGGTCGGGGGTTCGATCCCCTTCGCCGCTATATTTATCAGCTGGATCTTTAGCTCAGTTGGTTAGAGCTATCGGCTCATAACCGATCGGTCGCTGGTTCGAATCCAGCAAGATCCATATCTTTGGCTCGGTAGCTCAGTTGGTAGAGCAATGGATTGAAGCTCCATGTGTCGGCGGTTCGATTCCGTCTCGCGCCATTCTTTGTTAGCGGATGTAGTTTAATGGTAGAACCCCAGCCTTCCAAGCTGGCTACGCGAGTTCGATTCTCGTCATCCGCTTAGTTTTCAATTGAAAACAATAAATTGGGAGTTTAGCTCAGTTGGTTAGAGCACTGTGTTGATAACGCAGGGGTCCCAGGTTCGAATCCTGGAATTCCCATAATGGATATGTAAGATATCTATTCATTGTTAATAAGCCTATGGGGGGTTACTCAAGAGGCTGAAGAGGACGGTTTGCTAAATCGTTAGGTCGGGAAACCGGCGCGAGGGTTCGAATCCCTTACCCCCCTTTGTTCGACGTCTATTCTTTAATAGGCGTCTTTTAGACTTTAAAGCCATAAAATCAGTAAGATTTCGTAAGTTATATTTATTTTAGAAAATGAATGATGATTAAGAACCTTTCTGAAGTGTTATACTTATTTTATGAGATTACTTTTATGATTAATCGTAGGGAAGAAGGGGGAGATTATGGTTTTACTTGACACTGAGGTTGTTAATGATTTAAAGTCAAAAGTTAATATTGCTGATTTAATTTCACAGTATGTTGCTTTAAGTCGTACAGGTAAGAATTATATTGGTTTATGCCCTTTTCATGGTGAGAAAACTCCTTCCTTTAATGTAAATGCTGAAAAAGGTTTTTATCATTGTTTTGGTTGTGGGCGCTCTGGTGATGCGATTGAGTTTTTAAAAGAATACAATCAAGTTGGGTTCGTTGATGCTGTTAAGGAACTGGCTGATTTTGCAGGAGTTACTCTTAACATTTCTGATGATAGAGAAGAAAAAAATAATCCAAATGCTCCATTGTTTGAAATCAATAACCAGGCTGCTCGTTTATACAATATTCTATTGATGTCAACGGAGTTGGGTGAACGGGCTAGGAAATATCTTGAGGAGCGGGGTATTACTGATGATGTGATCAAGAGATTTAATATTGGTTTAGCTCCTGAAGAAAATGATTTTATTTTTAAAAATTTATCGAATAAGTTTGATGAAGAAATTATGGCAAAGTCTGGTTTATTTCATTTCTCAAATAATAAAGTTTTTGATGCTTTTACGAATCGAATCATGTTTCCAATCACCAACGAATATGGACAGACAATTGGTTTTTCTGGACGTAAATGGCAGGAAAATGATGATTCTAAAGCCAAATATATTAATACTTCAGCAACAACTATATTTGATAAATCTTATGAACTTTGGAATTTAGATAAAGCAAAACCAACAATTTCAAAGCAGCATGAAGTCTATTTAATGGAAGGTTTTATGGATGTTATTGCGTCTTATAAAGCTGGAATAAATAATGTTGTTGCCTCAATGGGGACGGCATTAACCGAAAAACATGTCCGCCGTTTGAAACAAATGGCAAAAAAATTCGTATTAGTTTATGATGGAGATTCTGCTGGGCAAAATGCAATTTATAAGGCCATTGATTTGATTGGTGAATCTGCTGTGCAGATTGTAAAGGTTCCAGAAGGACTTGATCCAGATGAGTATTCTAAAAATTATGGTTTGAAGGGATTATCTGCCTTAATGGAAACGGGGCGTATTCAACCCATTGAATTTTTAATTGATTATTTGAGACCTGAAAACCTTGCTAATTTACAAACGCAACTTGATTTTATTGAACAGATTTCACCAATGATTGCAAAGCTTCCATCGATTACGGCTCAGGATGCCTATATAAGAAAATTAGTTGAGATTTTGCCTGATTTCGAGTATAATCAAGTGGAGCAGGCTGTAAATTTACGGCGTGAAAATATGACAATTACTGACCATCCTGTCAGTAATTTAGATGCTTCAAGTTTGAACGAAAGTTTTACTGACGAAAATGATTATTCTAGTCTTGAATCAGTCATGCCTGTAGATTTTGAGGAGGCTTATTATGAGAATAATGTTAAAACTCAACAAACTTACAGAAGAAGTGAATCGGCTCAAGTTGTTCAACCATCTGTTCAGGTTCCTAAGTTGTCACGTTCGGAAAAAGCCGAAGAAATGCTACTCCATCGAATGATTTATCATTCATCAGTTTTGAAAAAATTTTCTCAAGATGAGAATTTTAGATTCGTCCATAAACGTTATCAAGATTTATTTGATAAAATCTTGCTTGAAGCAATGGTTTATGAACAAATTGATGAATCACACTTAGCAAGTGAGCTGTCAGACGAAGAACGTAGTCTGTTTTACCAGATTATAAGTTTAGATTTGCCTGATACAGCATCAAGTCAGGAAATCAATGACTTAGTTTCCATTTTTTCTAATGAAATGGAACAAATAAAATTTGAAGAACTCATTCAACAGTTGGCAACTGCTGAGAAAGCAGGAAACAAAGAACGTGTCTTAGAGTTAACCCTTCAGATTATTAACCAAAAGAAGAAATTATGATAATTTTTTACTGACAATTGGCTAGTCTATTTAATGACAGTTTTGTCAGTAGTTTTACCCAAAGAGGAGGAGCGAATTGGCAGCAAATAAAAAAAGAATAAGTCAAATTTCAAAAGAAACTGGCGTTCAAAACCGTGTTTTGGTTGAGAAGGCTCAAGAAATTGGCTTACTTGTAAAATCACATTCAAGTTCAGTTGGACCTGGTGAAGAACGTCGTCTTCTTGAAGCATTAAATGTTAAACCTGTTGTTGTTGAAAAGATGGATAGTCCTAAGACATTAGCAAGAGTTGAAGTCAAAGAAAATGGTGATACTTTTAACGTAAAAGCTTATGAAAAAGCAGTTAAAAGCTATATTACCAAACGTAAACCTTTGGGTGAAGCACTTGATGAAGAAATCATGGATGAACTTTCTGTTAAATTTGGGATTGTTGATGATGCGCTTGAAGACTTGTTTAAACAAATTCAAGATGCAGGAATTTCAATTGTGGATAAAGATGGAAATCCAAGTCCTTTGGCTCTTGTCACTGATGAAATTGAAAAAGAAGAAGTTTCAGATACTGCAATGGATGAAATTGTTACGAATGTTCGTATCGATGATCCTGTTCGCATGTATCTTAAAGAAATTGGTCGTTATCCATTGATTTCTCTTGATGAAGAAACAAAACTTGCTGAAGCAATTATTGCTGGTGGTGAAGGGGCAGAATTTGCGAAACAAATGCTTGCCGAAGCCAACTTGCGTTTGGTTGTTTCAATTGCAAAACGTTATTCTGGACGTGGAATGCAATTTTTGGACTTGATTCAAGAAGGAAATATGGGCTTGATGAAGGCTGTGGACAAATTTGACCATACAAAAGGATTCAAGTTCTCGACTTATGCCACATGGTGGATTCGCCAAGCAATTACACGTGCGATTGCTGACCAAGCCCGCACGATTCGTATTCCAGTGCATATGGTTGAAACAATCAATAAATTGATTCGTGTTCAACGTAATCTTTTGCAAGAACTCGGACGCGATCCTTCACCAGAAGAAATTGGTAAAGAGTTGCACATGGCGCCAGATAAAGTTCGTGAAGTTCTGAAAATTGCTCAAGAACCAGTCTCACTCGAAACACCTATCGGTGAAGAAGATGATTCACATCTTGGTGACTTCATTGAAGATGATGTAATCGAATCACCTGTTGATTATACAAACCGTATTCTTTTACGTGAACAGTTAGATGAAGTCATGGATACTTTGACTGACCGTGAAGAAAATGTTTTGAGAATGCGTTTTGGTCTTGATGATGGACGCATGCATACTTTGGAAGATGTTGGTAAACAATTCAAAGTGACACGTGAACGTATTCGTCAGATTGAAGCAAAAGCAATCAAAAAACTTCGTCACCCACGTCGTTCTAAACCGTTGCGTGACTTTATGTAATTTAAAAACTTACTGATGAAACTGTCAGTAAGTTTTTTTATATTTTTTTAGAGATAGTATGTATTATGATTCAGTTTGTATTATATAAAATTATTTTTTATTCAGAGGAGTTTTATGAACCATTTAACTAGTGTCGAAATTTATATTTGGAATTATTTAGAAGAAAATAAAGCAAAAATAATTCAAATGACGGTTGCTCAAATTGCTGAATCTGCCCATGTCAGTCCTTCATCAATTATTCGAACTTTGAAAAAGAAAAATTTTTCTGGTTTTTCTGAATACAAAAATATGGAAAAACAAAAATTAAATAGACATGATTGGATTTATGGGCTGACAAAAGATGCAAATCAAGTTGTCTCTGAAAATATTGAAGAATTATTAATGACAGTAAGGCTGCTAGAGAGTGAAAACTTAGCTAAAGTTGTTGAAAATATTTTTCATGCAGCTTCAGTCGTGATTATTTCAAGAGGATTATCTGTTCGGATAGCTGACTCATTTGCGAGAGATTTGCAATTTTTAGATGTTAAAGCTGTCAGCTTATATCAAGATAATATGCAAGCATATCTTGAAAAATTGCCTAGAAATACATTTGTAATTGGTCTTAGCTTATCAGGTGAAACAGATTTGATTGTGGCAACAGCACAGAAGGCCAAAAGAGATGGAAAAAAGGTTTTAGCTATTACTGGTAACTATAAGAGTAGGCTAGTTGAACAAAGTGATTTGCTTTTGCTTGCTTATCAAAAGAACCTGTCAGGGAAAATCCTTGTTGATTATAATAATATGCTCCCCTTAGAATTAATTATTCACCTTTTAATCCAACTTTACAAACAGTATAAAGAATACGGTGCAATTGTTTGAGTGCTAGAGATTTACTGACAGATTGTAATGTAAGCTGACGATTATATTTTGTCAGTAAATTTTTTTGATTTAAAAATAAATTCCTGAAATTATGGCTTAATCAGGAATTTATTTCAAATAGGAGTGGGTTATAATTAATTCATCAAAATGAAAGGGGATTCAAAATGTTTGGATTCTTAAAACCCGCTCCATATGCGGAGCAAAAAATATCAGAGGAAAAAGTTCCCCGGTTGTATAAAATGTGGCAAACTCGAGTTTTAATTTCGACGGCAATCGTTTATATTGGTTATTATATTATTCGGTTGATCTTTACCGTTCAACAAAATGATATTTCCAAGGCTTATGGTTTTTCGATGGGACAAATTGGGACAATTCTCTCCATGTTTGGGATTGGCTATGGAATTTCAAAGCTGATTATGGGGACTTTAGCTGACCGGGACAATCCAAACCGTTATGTGGCGACAGGATTGATTGTGTCAGCGATTATCAATGCGCTTTATGGAGCAACCCAAAGTTTTGGGATGATTATCTTTTTGATGTTGCTTAACTCGGTTATGCAAGGTATGGGAGCTGCGGCTTGTCAGCGTTTATTCGGTTTATGGTTTGGCCGAAAAGCAAAAGGTTCGATTATGGCGCGTGGGACAGCATTTTCAATCTGGTCATCAGCTCATAATGCTGGAGCTTTCATGTGTGTGGCTGTTATTAATTTATCTGCTTTCTTTTTCGGCGCTTCGCTTCAATGGAGTTTTTGGACAGCATCAATTGTTTCGATTGTCATTGCTATTATCGTTTTATTTCTGGGTTCTGACCGTCCAACGATGAAAGGATTACCGACAATTGAAGAATATTCTGGCGACAAAGTGGTTATTAAAGACGGAGAAATTGTTGAAGGCGATGTTTCTAATGACAATGTTTTTAAAATATTTTTTGAATACATTGTCAAAAATAAACTCGTGTGGGCGGTCATTTTGACCTCATTGTCAATCTATGTCGTTCGTTATGGAATTATGAGTTGGATTCCAAACTATCTGGTTAATGTCAAAGAATTTGATAATTCAACAGCAAAATGGCTGACAGGAATTTTTGAACTTGCAGCTGTACCTGGTGTTATTATCATCGGATTTATCACTGATTTACTTAAAGGCCGTCGGGCCATTATGGTTTTGGTTTCATTGATTGCCATGCTTGCCTGTCTGATTACTTATTTTGCAGCGACCAATCATACTTTGATTATTATTGTGTTATTAATTATGGGAACTTTCAGTTATGCTCCAGCAACGATTGTCGGGCTGATGGTCAATGAAGCTGTCCCCAAATTTGCCAATGGAATGTCAACGGGTACGATGGGGTTCTGTCAGTACATTATTGGTGAAGTGACAGCAACTCTGGTTATTGGTTGGCTTGTTCAAGCATACGGCTGGTCAGCAGGAAATATCATTGTTTATATTTTTGCCGGCATTGCCATTCTTGCTTCAATTTATATCTTGGTTCATCAAAATCGATTATATAAGAAAATTGATGATGCAGGCTAACTGACAAAATAAAAAAATTACTGACAAATCTATGAAGGAAAAGCTAAATTTTTTATATTATATTTTGGCTCTACTGACAGCTTTGTCAGTATTTTTTATTAAAAATTTATTTATAAAGTTCAAAAGACTTGCTAAATTTTCCTAAAATGATTATAATAAATTTATCAATGGTCAAATATGGTCAAACTTTTTATTTTAAAAGGGAGAAATGATTTATTGATTTTTTAAATTTGATGTAAAATGAAAGTAACCGTTATCACTTAAATTATAAATAAGGAGAGAAAATGACGACTACTGTCTATTTTGAAAAAAATGGTGGCATTGATATTGAACTTAGAGGGGCAAGAAAAGTTCTTTCTTTAAGAAAACATATCAAGATTGACCCGGAAAATTTGGAATCTGTTCAACTTGTTTCTGATATGAAAAAACCAAAATTCTATAAAAAAGTAGCAGGAACTAACGCTTGGTACTATGGCGGTTGGTTCAGAGAAAACGGTGAAAATGAGTTTTGGGATGTCCGAAATAATGAGCGAGTTCTAGTCATCACCACAAGAAATTTCAAATATAAAAAACTTTACATCGAAGTTGGTCCTGATTTTAGATTAACTCCTTCCAAACCGTGAAGGGAAAATTAGTTTAAAATTAATTACTGAGAATTAAGAGGAGGAAAGCGATGCTTTGTCAAAATTGTAATATTAATGAAGCGACGATTCACCTTTACACAAGTGTAAATGGTCAGAAAAAACAAATTGATTTGTGCCAAAACTGTTATCAAATTATGAAATCTGGCGGTCAAGAAGCTTTATTTGGCGCAGGAAATGCCTCAAATGGAAATTCTGATGAACCATTTAATCCATTTAATGATATCTTTAGTGCTTTGCACGGTCAAGATTTTAATGGAGCAGCAAGCACTCAAACTCCACCAACACAAACAGGTGGACGTGGTCCGCGCGGTCCACAAAATCCTCGGGCAAAACAACCTAAAGGAATGTTAGAAGAATTTGGAATTAACATCACAGAGTCAGCTCGTCGTGGCGAAATTGACCCAGTGATTGGGCGTGATGAAGAAATTAAACGTGTCATTGAGATTTTAAATCGTAGGACTAAGAATAATCCTGTATTAATTGGTGAACCTGGTGTTGGTAAAACAGCAGTTGTTGAAGGTTTAGCGCAAAAAATTGTGGACGGAGATGTGCCGCAAAAACTACAAAATAAAGAAGTGATTCGTCTTGATGTTGTTTCTCTTGTTCAAGGAACAGGAATTCGTGGACAATTTGAAGAACGGATGCAAAAATTAATGGATGAAATCAGAAAACGTAATGATGTGATTATGTTTATTGATGAAATTCATGAAATTGTTGGTGCTGGTTCTGCCGGTGATGGCAATATGGATGCAGGAAATATCCTAAAACCTGCGCTTGCGCGTGGTGAGCTTCAATTGGTCGGAGCAACAACGCTCAATGAATATCGCATCATTGAAAAAGATGCTGCGCTTGAACGCCGGATGCAACCAGTTAAAGTCGATGAACCATCAGTTGATGAAACAATTACTATTTTGCGAGGCATTCAAGCACGTTATGAAGATTATCATCACGTGAAATACACTGATGAGGCTATTGAAGCAGCCGCTCATTTGTCAAATCGTTACATTCAAGACCGTTTCTTACCAGATAAAGCCATTGACCTTTTGGATGAGTCTGGTTCTAAGAAAAATCTAACCTTGAAATTTGTTGATCCTGAAGATATTAATCGTCGGATTGCGGATGCAGAAACGAAGAAAAATGAAGCAACACAGGCTGAAGATTTTGAAAAAGCCGCTCATTTCCGTGACCAAATCACTAAACTTCGTGAATTACAAAATCATGAAGTTTCAGATGATGAAATTCCTGTCATCACTGAAAAAGATATTGAACAAATTGTTGAGCAAAAAACACATATTCCAGTTGGTGATTTGAAAGAAAAAGAACAAACCCAATTGATTAATTTGGCTGATGATTTGAAAGCACATGTGATTGGTCAGGATGAAGCAGTGGATAAGATTGCTAAAGCTATCCGTCGTTCTCGTGTGGGACTTGGTAAACCTAATCGTCCAATTGGTTCTTTCCTTTTCGTTGGTCCAACAGGTGTTGGTAAAACAGAACTTGCTAAACAATTGGCTAAAGAATTATTTGGCTCAAGTGAAAGTATGATTCGTTTTGACATGTCGGAATACATGGAAAAACATTCGGTGGCCAAATTGATTGGAGCCCCTCCAGGATATGTGGGTTATGAAGAAGCTGGTCAATTGACTGAACGTGTTCGTCGTAATCCCTACAGTTTGATTTTATTAGATGAAATCGAAAAAGCACATCCAGATGTGATGCACATGTTCTTGCAAATTCTTGAAGATGGACGTCTGACAGACGCACAAGGACGGACAGTATCCTTTAAAGATAGTTTGATTATTATGACTTCTAATGCCGGAACTGGTAAAGTTGAAGCCTCTGTCGGATTTGGTGCTGCTCGTGAGGGACGAACTAAATCAGTGCTTGGTCAGCTTGGCGATTTCTTTAGCCCCGAATTCATGAACCGTTTTGACGGAATTATTGAATTCTCTGCTTTGAGCAAAGAAAATCTCCTTAAAATTGTTGATTTGATGCTTGATGAAGTCAACGAACAAATTGGACGTAATGATATTCATCTTAGTGTCACTCAAGCAGCAAAAGAAAAATTAGTTGATCTAGGTTACAATCCAGCAATGGGTGCAAGACCACTTCGTAGAACAATTCAAGAAAATATCGAAGATTCAATTGCTGACTTCTATATTGAACACCCTGAATACAAAGAATTGGTTGCTGATTTGATTGATGATAAAATTGTTATCTCTAATCAAGCTCAAGAAGCAGCAGAAACGACTGATGAAGAAGTTCCTGCTGAATAAAAAATGTCTGTCAGTAAAATTTTTAGTGATAGAAAAAATAAAATAATGAAATAATGAAAAATTGCTGACATGAATCTTGTCAGCAATTTTTCTATCTACAACTTCAATGCTCTCCTTGGTCGCATTGAACTGACATGAATCTTGTCAGCAATTTTTCTATCTACAACTTCAATGCTCTCCTTGGTCGCATTGAACTGACATGAATCTTGTCAGCAATTTTTTTTATCCCCAACTTCAATGCTCCCCTTGGTCGCATTGAACTGACGTGAATCTCGTCAGTAATTTTTCTATTTGTAACTTCATTGTTCGTAATGAATTGCAGCTCTGTCAGAAAATCCTTTAATCCATTTCATCAATCCACTCATCAAGATAACCAAGATTATAATTATATTGAGTTTCGTCAGCAACTTGGGCTAGTGAAACATTTGATAGTGTTCTGACAAGCGTATTTTCAATTTCATCAAGAGCGCTTGTAATGGCACAACGCTTTGCTTTGCCAGACTCTGAACCAATAAAATTTTGCAAAAGACCTTGACTTTGAAAAATTCGACCCCGTCCTTCGATGGCCAAAAAGACATCGTAAAAACTAATATCATGAAGGTCTTTATTGAGTGAAAAACCGCCATTTTTCCCTGGAGTAGAGCGTAAAAGTCCCTCATCAACTAAAGATTTAATAATTTTTTTGAGATATGAAGGAGAAACTTTGAGACGATTTGCAAGTGCAATTGATGACATGGTCCGATTTTCAGGAAGTCTTGCCAAAATAAGTAATACATAAACAGATTGTTCCCAACCAGATGATAATTTCATGATGAAGCTCCTTAAACATTTTAAATTAAAAAAGATTGACACTAGGGTAAAAAAGTAGTATCATTTATATTAGAGATAAGAGATATCTCTAATAACTATAATTATTTATTTCTATTATAGCAAAAAAAGAGAAGAATCTCATCATCTAAATAAAAAAACGGAGGACTACATCATGGTAGTTAAAGTTGGTATTAACGGTTTTGGTCGTATTGGACGTTTGGCATTACGTCGAATTCAAGAAGTCGAAGGAGTTGAAGTTGCGCATATCAACGATTTGACAGACCCAGCAATGCTTGCACATTTGCTAAAATATGATACAACTCAAGGACGTTTTAAAAGGACTGTTGAAGTCAAAGAAGATGGTTTTGATGTCAACGGAAAATTTGTGAAAGTTACGGCCGAACGTAATCCGGAAGACATTCAATGGGCTGATACTGGTGTTGAAATTGTGCTTGAAGCCACAGGTTTCTTTGCGACTAAAGAAAAAGCTGAAAAACATTTGCATCCTGGTGGAGCTAAGAAAGTTTTGATTACGGCACCTGGTGGAAATGATGTTAAAACTGTTGTCTTCAATACAAACCACACAATTCTTGATGGAACTGAAACAGTTATTTCTGCCGGTTCTTGTACTACAAATAGTTTAGCACCAATGGCGGATGCCTTAAATAAAAACTTTGGTGTTAAAGGTGGAACAATGACTACTGTTCACTCTTATACTGGTGACCAAATGACCCTTGATGGTCCACATCGTGGTGGAGACTTCCGTCGTGCGCGTGCTGCTGCCGAAAACATTGTTCCAGCATCAAGTGGAGCGGCTAAAGCAATTGGTCTTGTTTTGCCTGAACTTTCTGGTTTGATGAAAGGTCATGCTCAACGTGTTTCAACTCCAACAGGCTCAATTACCGAACTTGTTACTGTACTTGAAAAACACGTTACAGTTGACGAAATCAATGAAGCAATGAAAGCTGCCGCTGATGAAAGCTTTGGCTATAATGTTGATGAAATTGTTTCATCTGATATTATCGGTATGGCTCACGGTTCACTTTTTGATGCTACATTAACTGAAGTGACTGACCTAAAAGACGGTGGACAATTAGTTAAAACAGCTGCTTGGTATGATAATGAAATGAGTTTCACTGCTCAATTGATTCGTACTCTTGAATATTTTGCAAAAATTGCTAAATAATAATTTACCTTTATCATTTTCTAAAAACTTGTCAGTAACTTTTACTGACAAGAATTAAAAAGTAGAAAATGAAATAAAAAATTACTGACGGAAATTCTGTCAGTAATTTTTCTATTCATAAATTCATCAGTAAATTTGGCGATTATTTAACAATAATCATACCGTCTTTAATTTCCCAAGGGTCATTCATATTGATGTGGTCATAGAACATAACACCATTAGTGTGATCAATCTCATGTTGAACACAAATTGCTGGGAAATCTTTTAAGCGAATTTTTTTCTTTTCGCCTTCCTTGTTGTAGTATTCCACAGTTACACGAGCATGGCGAACGACGTAACCTGGAACTTCACGGTCAACAGAAAGACAACCTTCGCCACCTTCAACAGCCGCATCTTGAACAGAGTGACTAACCACTTTTGCATTATACATGATTTCGCGCATTTTGTAAGCTTCTTTAGGTGGAATTTCATTTCCATCTTCATCAACTTCAGGTTCATTTGGAATCAAAACGGCGATGACTTTTTTGAGCAAGCCAAGTTGGTTTGCTGCAAGTCCAACTCCACCACGGAGTCCCATTTTTTCAGCCATGACAGGATCTTGAGAATTATGTAAGAATTGCAACATTTTTTCTCCTAAGATAATGTCTTCATCTGACAATGGCAAGGTTACATCATTTGCCACTTCACGTAAAGTTGGATAACCTTCACGAATAATATCGTCCATGCTAATCATGTGACTTGCTTTGATTAAATTTGCTTGAATTTCATCACGATTCATTATTAATAAAACTTCCTTATCTTTTTTTGAATATAGATTAATTATAGCATATTTTTAGCGATGAAAATGGTAAAATTGTATTAGAAGATTAATAATAAGACAAATTTTACATCTATAGAATTCAGTAAACCTAATACTAAAAAGAGGATAAAAATGAAAGAATACAGACAAAATGTTGCAGCCATTATTCTCAATAAAGAAAACAAAATTTGGCTAGGTAAACGAGCAGACGGGATGAGCTGGGGCTTCCCACAAGGTGGAATTGAAGCTGGTGAAAAACCAGAGACAGCCATTATTCGAGAACTCTCAGAAGAAATTGGCACAAAAGAGTTTGAAATCATTGGACAATATCCAGGAACTTTAAAATATGATTTTCCTAAAGAGATGAAATTTCCAACTTGGACTTATGCTGGCCAAGAACAACATTATTTTCTTGTCCGATTGCATGAAGAAGCAAAAATTAATCTTGAAAGCCATCCTGAAGAAATTGAATTTTCAACTTATCAATTTTTAGGACTTTCTGAAATTCGTAAAATGGATTTTGGCTTTAAAAATGATGTTTATCATCAAGCATTAGATTATTTTTCAAAGATAATAGAAAAGAATTAAAGGAAAAAGAATGGCTATAGAAAGAATAACAGATAATAAATTTGAACTTGTTTCAAAATATGAGCCAGCCGGTGACCAAGGTGAGGCGATTGCTGAGTTAGTAGATAATATTGAGAATGGGGAAAAAGCTCAAATTTTACGTGGAGCAACAGGAACAGGGAAAACTTACACCATGAGTCAAGTGATTGCACGGACAGGTAAACCTACTCTTGTTATGGCTCATAATAAAACACTGGCTGGTCAATTATACAGTGAATTTAAAGAGTTTTTTCCAAATAATGCAGTTGAGTATTTCGTATCCTACTATGATTATTATCAACCCGAAGCCTATGTTCCAAGTTCTGACACCTATATTGAAAAAGACAGTTCGGTCAATGATGAAATTGATAAATTGCGTCATAGTGCGACCTCAAGCTTATTGGAACGTAATGATGTGATTGTTGTGGCCTCAGTTTCTTGTATTTATGGATTGGGTTCACCCAAAGAGTATCAAGATTCGGTGGTTTCATTGCGCCCAGGTCAAGAAATTTCTCGTGACCAACTTTTAAATGATTTGGTAGGAATTCAATTTGAGCGAAATGATATTGACTTTCAACGGGGCTGTTTCCGAGTTCGCGGGGATGTTGTAGAAGTTTTTCCAGCCTCTCGTGATGAACATGCCTTTCGTGTTGAATTTTTCGGTGATGAAATTGACCGTATCCGTGAAATTGAAGTTTTGACCGGACAAGTTTTAGGTGAAGTAGACCATTTGGCAATTTTCCCAGCGACACATTTCATGACAAATGATGACCGTATGGAAGAATCAATTGCCAAGATAGAAGCAGAATTAGAAGAACAATTAAAAGTTTTCCGCTCAGAAGGAAAACTTCTTGAGGCTCAACGTTTAGAACAAAGAACCAACTACGATATCGAAATGCTCCGTGAAATGGGTTATTGTAATGGGGTCGAAAACTATTCACGTCATATGGATGGGCGCGAGGAAGGCGAACCTCCATATACTTTGCTTGATTTCTTTCCTGATGATTTCATGATTATGATTGATGAATCACACATGACAATGGGGCAAGTAAAAGGGATGTATAACGGTGACAGAGCCCGTAAAGAAATGCTTTGTAATTACGGATTCCGCCTGCCTTCAGCCCTCGATAACCGTCCGTTAAAAAGAGAAGAATTTGAAAGTCATGTGCATCAAATTGTTTATGTTTCAGCAACCCCTGGGGATTATGAGATGGAGCAGACCGATACCATTGTTGAACAAATTATTCGTCCAACAGGTCTATTAGATCCTGTCGTAGAAGTTCGACCAATGATGGGACAAATCGATGATTTAGTTGGTGAAATTCATAAACGAGCTGAGAAAAACGAACGAGTATTTGTTACGACTTTGACTAAAAAGATGTCAGAAGATTTGACTGCCTATTTCAAGGAAATGGGGATAAAAGTTAAATATATGCACTCGGATATCAAAACATTAGAACGAACCGAAATTATTCGGGATTTGCGTTTAGGAGTCTTTGATGTTCTGGTGGGAATTAATTTGCTTCGTGAAGGGATAGACGTGCCAGAAGTTTCTTTAGTAGCAATTTTGGATGCTGATAAAGAAGGATTTTTACGTAATGAGCGTGGCTTGATTCAGACCATTGGTCGTGCAGCACGTAATAGTGAAGGCCATGTTATTCTTTATTCTGATATGGCTAAAGCCCTTGATGAAAATGATCCTGCGGATAAAGAAATCTTAGATAGTGGTTATTATACAGAATACGAGGGTCAAAAGTATAAAATAACGCGTTCAATGAAACATGCGATGGATGAAACGGCCCGCCGGCGTGAAATTCAAATGGCTTATAATGAAGAACATGGAATCACACCTCAAACGATCAAAAAAGAAATTCGTGATTTGATTGCCATTACTAAGAAAACTGAGTCTGGTGAGATTGAAGAAGTCGATGCAAGTGCGATGACTAAGAAAGAACGTAAAGCATTAGTCAAAAAACTTGAAAAAGAAATGCAACAAGCGGCTAGCGCCCTCGACTTTGAAGGAGCTGCTCAGTTACGTGATATGGTATTAGAATTACGTGCAATGGATTGATTAATAATTAATAAAAATTCACTCAATGAGTGAATTTTTATTTTTACTTAAGTATAAAAGTACATTTTTTATCTGAAAATCTTTGTTTTTTAAATAATTATAATATAAATATGCAAAAATCCTTGACAAAATAATTTTAAAATGTATAATTATACTTATTCTATTTATAAAAGAGGTTTAAGGATGAACAAGAAGATGAAAAAATTAGCATTGGGAATGGTCGGTTTGGCCGCAGTAGCAACATTAGCAGCTTGCGGAAATGGAAAATCGGCTACTAATCAAGTGGATAAAGTAAAAAAAGCTGGCGTATTGAAAGTTGCTTTATCTCCAGATTATCCACCCTTTGAATTTCAAATTATTAAAGATGGCAAGAATACAATCGTGGGTTCTGATGTTGATTTGGCCAATGCTATTGGTAAAAAACTAGGGGTTAAAGTGAAAATTGAAAGCATGGACTTTAACAATGTTTTAGCTAGTTTAAATACAGGAAAAGCAGATATTGCGATTTCGGGAATTTCAAAAGAACCTAGTCGTGAAAAATCTGTCAATTTCTCAGATGTATATTATACAGCAAGTAATTATTTAGTTGTGAAAAAATCTGATTTAAGTAAATATCGTTCAGTAGAAGATTTCAAAGGTAAAAAAGTAGCGGCACAAAAAGGGTCAACTCAAGAAGGCATTGTAACCAGTCAATTCAAAGGAGCAACAGAGATTGCCTTGCCACAAATTGGCGATGAAATCAATGAAGTCAAAGGGGGGCAGGTTCAAGGAGCCGTGATTGAAAATCTTATTGCTAAGAGTTACGTCGCAGCTAATTCAGATTTAGCGATTGCTAATGTGGACGTAAAAACGCCAAAAGATAGTTATGGTTCAGCGGTTGCACTTCCTAAAGGTTCAGATGAATTAACAAAGGTTGTCAATTCTGTCATTAAAGAAGAATTGAAGAACGGACAAATTAATAAAGATATTCAAAAGAACTACACGCTTTCTGAAAATAATAAATAGTTTGGTGGAAATTTATGGAAAAAGCTGTAGACTTATTAAAAAGTTTGGTTAATATTCCGTCAAGTTCAGGAAATGAAGAAGAGATTTTAATATTTCTTGAAAAATGGTTTATTGAGAAGCAATTTGATTTTGTTATTCGCAAAGAAACTTTTGTCGCCGGACAAATTAAAGCAAAAGGTAAAAAAGAACAAAAAAAAGAAGCCATTATCTTAACTGGGCATGTTGATACTGTCGTTTCAGGTCATTTAGCTGACTGGAAATTTTCGCCTACCGATGCAAGAGTAGAAGAGGGAAAACTCTTTGGACTTGGTGCGAGTGATATGAAAGGTGGCGATGTTGGAAACTTACTTGCTGCTGCAAGTTTTATTGGTAAAGATTTAAGTCAAGATATTTGGGTCGTGGGGACGGCTAACGAAGAACTTGATGGTAAGGGTTCAGAAGATTTTGCTCGTTATTTTAGTGAAAATTGGAGCTATGACTCAGCTTGTTGCATTATTGCAGAACCAACTGATTTAGAGAAGATTTATATTGGGCAACGTGGAAATCATTTTATGAAGCTACATTTTTCTGGGAAGGCTGGTCATGCTTCGGTACAAGAACATTTTCAGCAAAGCGCTTTAGGGGCGGTTACTTATTTTCTAGAAAATATTGAGCAAATCGTTGAAGACTTGAAAATTTACAAAAATAGTCAGCTTGGTCTGCCAACTTTTGTAGTGACATCAATTCTCTCTGGGGATGAAAATTCTCCTAATAAAACAGCCGACTTCGCTGAACTTGTGGTTGACTGTCGTTTAACTCCTGAATTGGAAGAGGTATTTGAGCAAGTCATGAGTGAGTTAGCTGTGCAGTATCATTTTACTTATGAAGATATTGTGACACCTGTTTTATCAACTTTGACCGATAATCAAGCTCCATTCATTCAGTTACTGACAGACTTATCTGGCGCGAAAACAACGGCGGCTTCGGGTTCTAATGATCAAGGATTTTTTGAAAATGTTGGGATTAGAACGGTTGTTTTTGGACCAGGACAGCATGAACAATGCCACATTGCAAATGAATCTATTATTCTTGAAAAGTTGGAAGAACATATTGAAATTTTACAATCCTTTATTAAAAAAATGCAGGAGAGTTAAGATATTTACTGACAAATCCTGTATATAATAAAAAAATTTACTGACAAAGACTGTCAGTAAATTTTTTTTAGTTTGTTTGTTCAGCTGCTTCATCAACGATGAAAGTGAACTGACAAGTGGTTACTTTTTTACCATCAACATAAGCTGCGGCATCAGCAGTTCCTACTTTTCCACGGAATTTTGTAATTTCAAATTCAAGTTTCATTACATCACCAGGAGTGACTTTTTGACGGAATTTTGCTTTATCAATTCCACCAATATAAGCCATTTTTCCTTGAAATTCTTCTTTTTTGAGAATCAAAATTGAACCAGCTTGAGCGAGTGATTCAAGAATCAAAACACCAGGGAAAGTTGGATTACCAGGGAAATGTCCATTAAAAACTTCTTCGTTAATCGTTACATTTTTCGTTGCAACAATTTTATTTTCAGAAATTTCATCAACGTAGTCAATAAACATGATAGGATAGCGGTTCGGAATAACTTCCATCACTTCTGTAGCAGTCATAGCGTATTTTTTAGTCATTTTTTATTCCTTTTCTTATTAAAAATTAATGAAAAGCCCGAGTAATCAGGGAAAAAGAGCCATCACTCTAACTTGACAGTTCAACATTTTTAAGTTAAAATTTTATGTATCAAGTATTTTGATATACAAAACCTTTTACAATTAATATTATCAATTTCTTGTGAGAGTGTCAACTTTTTTATATGACTTGTAAAGGTAAAGTGATTAAATTTATTTTTTTTTTATTTGCTAGTCGCTTAAACCTGATTATTTTAAAGAAAAGGACTTATTTTATTTATGTTTTTAGAAGGTAAAAAAATTGTTATCATGGGTGTTGCTAACAATAAATCTATTGCTTGGGGCTGTGCTAAAGCAATGAAAGATCAAGGTGCAACATTAATTTATACTTACCAAAATGAACGAATGGAAAAACAATTAGCTAAATTGGCTGAACCAGAAGATTTGCTCATTGAATGTGATGTAACTTCTGATGAATCTATTCGCCGTGCTTTTGGTACAATTGAGGCACGTGTCGGTAAAATTGACGGACTTGTTCATGCCATTGCTTACTCTAAAAAAGAAGAGCTTGGTGGGAATGTTACAGATATCTCTCGCGATGGTTATGCCCTTGCTCAAGATATTTCAGCTTACAGCTTGCTTGCTGTTGCTAAAGCAGCAAAACCATTGCTTAAAAAAGGTTCTGGTATCGTAACTTTGACTTACATGGGTTCAGTTCGTGCCATTCCTAACTACAATGTTATGGGAATTGCTAAAGCAGCTCTTGAATCAACAGTTCGTTATCTTGCTGCTGAAATGGCACATGTAGGTGTTCATGTGAACGGAATTTCTGCAGGAGCAATTAAAACACTTGCGGTTTCTGGAGTTTCAGGTTACAAAGATTTGATTAAAGAATCTGACAGCCGTACAGCTGATGGTGTTGGTGTAACAATTGATGAAGTTGGTCAAACTGCCGCTTTCCTTGTTAGCCCGCTTGCCTCAGGGGTCATTGGTGATATTGTTTATGTTGATAAAGGTGTTCATTTAACATAAGAATAAAGAGAAAAATACTGATTATTTTTATCGAGATTGATAAAAATAATCAGTATTTTTTTGACCTCAAGTAATACAAAAGAAACTTAATGTTAACAAAAAATATATTGAAGCAAATCAATTAAAGCGCTATCATTATCTTAACGAATGATTGTTATTATCCAGAATATTTTTGAATATAGTGGATTATCTCTTGCTTTTGTAGAAAAATTGGATTAAAGAAGAAATGTCAATTTAATTATTTAATATGGAGGTATAAATATGAAACTCATGAAGAAAACTCTTGTAACTCTCGCAGTCACCCTGGGAATATCAGGTGCTCTAAGTCCGGCTGTAAATGCGGCAACTAAAACAACTAATGCTTCTATTTCTGTTTTAAATATTATCACAATGGCGGATCGTGTCTATTTTCAGTATAATGGAAAAGCGATTAGTACAGCTACAGCTTTTCAGAGTGCTCATAGCTTTACTCCGACAAACTGGGTCACTCAAAATGGAATTTCACTTATTAATAAAAATGGTTCTTGGGGACGAATTTATCAAGGAAAATATACTGTGGGCTCAGGTATAAATGCTGGAAAATTTGGACATGTGGGAGTTAGTTTTAATAAGTATATACGGACAACTATTCTTGGAAATGGTCAATGGACCTATTCTACATTTAATTGATAATATTAGTGAAAATATGTACATGATTAAAATTTAGTTGTGTACATATTTTTTATAAAGGAGAATAAATGGAAATTGACATTCAAAATTTATCTTTTAATTTCAAAACACAAAATATTTTTGAGAATACAACGGTTTCTTTCACAGAGGGTAAAATCTCGTTTATTATGGCACCAAACGGTAGAGGGAAGACAACACTATTGAAACTTATTTTAGGAAGTCTGCATGCGAGCCAAGGCCTTATAAATAATTCAGCTAAAAATAATGATACATATGTCCTATTTGATAATTTAGAACTCTATAAAAATCTAACTGGAATGGACAATATTCTTTTTTTTACAAATTTTAGATATTCTAAATTGACAATTGAAAAGAGAGCTCAACGGTATCTTTCAGAAGAAAGACTGTCAAAACGGGTATCAACCTATTCTCTTGGTGAAGGGAAAAGATTATCATTGATTATATGGAACTTATTAGAACCTTCTTTAACGATGATGGATGAAGTGACAAATGGATTGGATTATGAGAGTTTAAATATTCTTAAGGAAGACCTTATCAGGTCAAAAAACGAGAAAATTATTTTATTAACAGGTCATCAATTTGAGTTTTATGAAGAGATTATTGATGATTTATATGTGATAAAAAATAAAAAAATTTTAAAGGTGGATAAAGGAGGTTTGAAAAAAATTTATGAAAATAACTTTAATTAAAGAGCTTTTCTATCTTACCAAATCCAAAATTTATCTAGTAATTTTTGGAATAATAATCGGCTTATTGATTTTAGGCACATTCCAAGCAATCCTTAATTTAAAAGGAGCTGAGAGTCTTTTTATGGAGGACAAACAATCAGATATTAATTTTCAAAAAAATATTCATAAAGATTATTCTATTTCTAATAATGGCAATCAATCTATACTTAATAATGCCACTCGCTATGATTATGAGCAATTAAATCAAGCCAACCAAGCAATCAGTTTTGTGGGATTTCCACAATTCATATTTAAAGCTTATGGTATGACAATTATTTCTTTACTTGCTGGTTTCTTTGGAGTACTTGTTGCAAACTATGATTATAAATTTGGAACCTTCAAAAGGAGACTTGGGCAACAGAGTTGGAAGATAATTTTATTAGGAAAATCTGTTGGATTAGTTGTATCATTAATTGTAATGTATTTGCTTATTTTTAGTTTGGCAGCTTGTTCTGGTGAAATTTTACACTTATTCTTTAAGTCTGAAAATGCTGGAGAATATGGGCAATCATTGTATCCCCTTATTAATTCAGATAGTTTTTATTTACTATTTTTTAGCTTTATGATTGGATTAGCATTAGCAATGATGTGTTTTGCGTTAACTTTAGCCAGTAAACGAGCAAACCTGATAGGGAGTGCTTTTATGATTTATTTATTTATCTTACCAAATACTGGTTGCTTCGATTGGAGTAATATGACATTAAATATTTTTGCACCATTTGGTAACCATCTAGGTGTGCCACCTCTTTCAATGACCCAAATCTCTCCTTTATTTATTTTAGTGCTATTTGTGACTTATCTTTTAATTATTCTTACTGGAGGAATGTTGATATTTTTTAAGCATACACGCTATAATATATAAGAAAAGTTACTGACAGAACTCTCATTTTAATCTGAACAAGAAATTATTGATTCAATAAATAAAAAAATCACTGACAGAAATTTTATCAGTGACTTTTTATTTTTTTATATCTTGTCAGTAAAAATTACTTACGATTTTGTTTACCAGCATTTCGTCCGCCAGATTTACGTTCCTTTTCATTGCGTTCACTTGTGATTTCTTTGAAATTTTCTTGAACAGAAGTAGGTGTAACATCTTTGAGACCTTCATTATTGATTTTTGGAGGATTTTTTGTAAATTCTTCATCAATACGACGGCGCATTCTTGGTTTCATGATGAAGGTAATGATGATTTGTTGGATAACAATAACAAAACCACCAACTGCCCAATAAAGTGCTACTCCAGCAGGTGACATGAATGAGAAGACAACAATCATTGCCGGACTCATAATCAACATTGCCATTCCTGATTTCTTTTGTTCAGGGGTCATTGACAAAGTTGAAATCCAGGTTTGGATGAAGTAAAGCACCCCAGAGATAATAACCAAGACCACACTTGGATGTCCTAAAGGAATCCCATAAAATGTTGAACTTGAAATTCCCGTTGTATAGGCTGCAGCATTATAAAGAGCGATAAAGAAAGGCCATTGAATCAACATTGGTAAGCAACCAATTGATGAAAGCATGTTAATTCCATTATCTTTTTGGGCTGCCATCAATGCTTGTTGAGCTGCCATTTTTTCTTCAGGAGTTTGTGCTTTTTTGAGTCGTTCTTGCAAAGGAGCAAATACAGGAGCAAGATAAGCCATTTTTTCTTGCATATAAGTTGATTTGTAGGCTTGATTCAAACCTAAAGGCAAGATGAGAAAACGGATAATCAGAGTAACAAAAATAATTCCCCAACCATAACCCATGTGCAAGTTATTAGCGAATAAGTCAACAAAAGCAGACATTGGACGAACCAAAAAATTATAGGTAATTCCATGAGTAGCTGCTTCGGTTGGAACGCGGACTCCATCAACAACGTGTGTTTGAACACAGCCAGATAGGAATAACAATCCGGCTGTCATTAAACCAGTCAATGTTAATTTCTTTTTCAAATTTTTCAATATAAGTTCACCTTCTATAAATTAAACATACTCACCTATTTTACCTAAAATTCAGATGAATTTCAATAGGACTAAAGGATGAAAAGCCATTCTGTAGTTTAAAATCTTCAATAATATTTTCTGTCAGCAAAAGAAAAAAGCTGTCAGTAGTGACAGCTTTTTATCAGTGGAAAATTAAGCTTCTTCCATCGCAATAATTGCTTTTAGAATAGCTGCAGTTTCTTTCCAGTCACGAACAGTGATTGTTTCAATTCCCATTTGAACAACAGGGTAATCATTTCCGCCAGGTTGAGTCATGTCACCAAAGTAAAGAATTTCTTCTTTAGTAACATTAAGTTCTTCCATCAAATGATTCATCCCAAATTCTTTATTTTGACCTGGAACAAAACCGTTAATAGTTGTTGTTCCAGCAACTTCAAATTCAAATTCTGGAGCATATTGACTAGCCAATTTAGCAATTTCATTACGTTTTGTCATGTCTGGGTCCCAAGCTTGTTTAGCTTCAACACCAGCTTTTTGACCGATTGCTGAGTAAGCAATCATCGATTCACGATTTTCATTAATTTCATCACCAGGGGCAAGAACAGATTCATCCCAATGTCCAAGCTCTTTAGCAGCTTTTTCAAGTGCACCCATAATTGCGTTAGCTTGTTCATCAGTTAAAGCGTAATTGAAGACCTGTTTCCATTCGCCATCTTTGTGAGCATAATATTGAGTCCCTTGGGCAACAAACAAATGGAAATTATCCAGATTTGCAGATTCAGGCAAATTATTAATAATTTGAATCAAAAATTGATCATATTTTTGACCAGAAATTGGTGCAATGATATATTTTTGAGACAAAGTAGCCAACAATTCAGCCATCTCAGGGAAAATCGGCATTTTTGGTTCATTGAGTGTGTTGTCAATGTCGAAACTTAATATTTTTTTCATAAGTTTTCTCCTATTTTTTTCTTATCAACGCTTACATTATAACATTTTTTTAATAAAAAAAACAATCTAATAAAAATAGATTGTTTTTTTTTCAATTATGAATTGCCTCTTGCTTTACTTAAAGCAGGGACAATTGCCATTGTTAAAATCACAGCGATGATCACTTCTGCAATAGAATTTCCTGTGATAATTGAAGCAAGCAAAGCTCCGAAGGTTTGTTTGGTTACATCATGAAAGAAGAGGAAGATGAAACTTAAAACCAAAAGTGTATTAGTTGCTGTTCCAACAAAAGCGGCTAAACCAGCTCCAAAACGATTTTGTGCCAAACGATAAACGAGGGCAGGAAGAATTCCGACTAGAACACGCGGAACGATGGCAATAACCAATGCCCAGATAGAACCATGATTTGTTCCAGGAACAGGCTGTAAGGGACTAAACATAAAGCTAGAAGGTAGGGTTACGATTGTTGAATTAATAACACTAATCAATCCCATCACTAGACCCAGAAATGCTCCTTTACGAACTCCAAGAACAATTGAACCAATGATTACTGGAATATGGAGCAAAGTTGGAACGATTGGTAAAGGCCAAACGCTATAGATAATTTGACTCAAAAGTTGGACAACGACCATAATTGCAATAAAAATGGACAAGATTGCCACATCAGACGCTTTTGATTTTTTCATAAATACCTCATTTATTTTATAAAGAATTTTTTAAATCCGATAGAATATCAGGTAAGTCGGCGAGTGCTCCCTCACCAAAATCTCCACAAGCGAGCAAAGATTTTTTCGGTTGAATCATATTATAATCTATTTTCTTAAGAATCTCAATGTTTTTTTGCGTCAAAGGATGTTGATACATTTTAGTATTCATTGCAGGGGCAAAATATTTTGGTACAGAAGGTTCAAGAGCAAGGGCTACAGAAGTGACAATATCATCAGCTCGGCCCTGCGCCAAACGGCTAATTGTATCAGCAGTTGCAGGTGCCACAAGGAAAAGCTCAGTATTTTTAGCTAAATCAATATGATTAACCAATTCAGGACGTTCTTCGTCCATAATATCCAAGTGAACCTTATTTTTGGACAAAACTTGTAGAGTTAAAGGAGTGATGAACTGAGTAGCGCTTTTTGTCATTAAAACTGTCACATCATATCCCTCTTTTGTCAGTAAAGAAGTTAAATCTGCTGCTTTGTAAGCTGCAATTGAACCTGTTACCGCAAGTGTAATTTTAGTCATTTTTTAATTCCTCCGAGGTTTTTAAAAGTCTGTCAGCAATTTCAGCCTTTGTTTTTAAAGTAATTTCATGATTTTTACTGACCAAAAATGCTTGATGATCATTTCCATGAATATTTTCTAAATCATTCGCTAAAATAAAATCAGCATGATTTGTCAGTAACTTTTCTCTGGCCACAGAAAGAAGCTCAGATTTTTCTACACCAACCAATAATTTAAAACCAAAAAGTAAAACATTTGGATTCCATTCTTTAATATAAGAAATAATTTTTGGTGTTTTTTCTAGGAGCATGATTTGATAATCAGATTTTGAAGAAATTTTCCCAACTTTTTCAGGACGAAAATTTAAAAGCTCCTCTTTAGAAAACTTGTCAGTAAAATTTTCAAGACCTGTCATATAAATAGGACGATAATCACTGACAGCCATACTATGGATAACAACATCCATGTCAGGGACTAAGTTTTTCATCTGTTCATAAAGGTCATGAGTTCCTTCAATCGGAATATAGGTCATTCTGTCAGTAAATTCAGGAAGTTTAGCCTGAAGTCCAGCTAATAAATAGACTTCATGACCAGCATTTAAAAAATTTTCAGCAGTCACTTTTCCGAGACTTCCTGTTGCAAAATTACTGATGCCACGAACGTTGTCAATAGGTTCCGTTGTTCCACCAGAAGTAATCAAAACTTTCATTTTTCACCAGTTTCTTTTAGAGTTGCTTTCATTTTATCCTAATAAAAATATTTTTTCAAGAGAAGTTTATTTACTAAAAATTTACTCACAGCTTAAATAAAAAAGCCATCAATTACTGACAGCTTTGATTGGCTCAAATGAAAACTTATTTCTTCTTTTTCATTTCTCCGCCTTGATAGAGCATTCCTTCTGGAAGGTCATTAAAGATGACATGAATTGCTGAAGTAGGTGCTCCAGCATGTTTAGAAATTGATTCAGTAATTTCTTTAGCAATTATAGCTTTTTGCTCAACTGTACGACCTTCAAAAAGTTCAACATGGACATATGGCATAATAAATTCTCTTTTCTATATGATTATGAGCATATTTTATCATATTTAAATAGAAAAAAGTTTAACGAATCAAAAATAACATTTTTACCGTTTGCAGGACTTCTCAGAACTATGTTAAGATAAAACAAAGTATTCTTAAAAATACTATATAATTGAAATCAAAAATTGAAATTGAGAAGAAATAGAGAGTAAAAAATATGTCTTTAAAAGGATTAACAAGTTTTGAGGTTGAAGAACGGATTCGCCAAGGGAAGATAAATAAAAATATAGATGAGACGGATCGTCCTGTTTGGGAAATTGTAAAACGAAATACTTTTACATTTTTCAACTTAATATTTGCAGTCATTGCGATTCTAATCAGTTTAGTTCAAGCATGGAATCAGCTTATTTTCCTTCCAATAATTGTCATTAATACAATTGTCGGAATTTATCAAGAAATCAAAGCCAAACGATATTTGGACCAAATGACTCTCCTGCACGCTCCGCAATCCACAGTGATAAGGAATGGTCAACAAGAAAAAATTGCTTCAGATGATTTGGTTGAAGAAGATATTATTATTCTTAAAACAGGAAATCAAATTGTCGCTGACGCTCGCATTGTCGAAGGAAGTATTTTTGTCAATGAATCACTTTTGACAGGTGAAGCTGACGAAATTGAAAAAAATGTTGATAACAAACTTCTGTCAGGAAGTTTTGTTGTGTCAGGAGAAGCCAAAGTCATTTTGGAAAAAGTCGGAAAAGATTCCTACATTTCCAAATTAACAGAACAAGCCAAATTGGTTGACCATGGCGAAGACTCTGAGATGTTACGGGCCCTCAATAAATTATTAAAGTGGGTCAGCTTTATTATTCTTCCGATAGCAGTCATTTTATTTACCCAAAATTACTTTGTCAATCATAATACACTTCAAACCAGTGTTGTAGCAATGGTGGCAGCGGTTATCGGAATGATTCCAGAGGGGTTGTATCTTTTAACAACCATTGCCTTAACGCTCAGTAGTGTGAAATTGGCTCGTAATCAAGTGCTATTGCACAATATGAAAAGTATTGAGTCCTTAGCGCGTGTAGACGTTCTATGTGTTGATAAAACAGGAACAATCACAGAACCCAGAATGTCAGTTGAGCAAGTATTTGTTAGCCCAAGTAGTAACATAAGCGAAGCGAAATTTATGTCTCTTTTATCTGACTACATCTCAGCAAATACTGATGACAATGATACCATGAAGGCAATTCGAGAGTTTATGCTTGCAAAAGGTGACCTTCAAAATCAAATGACCGGCGTTAAAAAAATTATTCCATTTTCATCAAAAGTAAAATATAGTGCTGTTTGTTTTGAAAATGAAAGTTATCTTTTAGGAGCACCAGAAATTGTTTTAGGGAAAACTTATGAAAAAATTAGCTCTGAAATCAATCATCTCTTAGAAGAAGGCTTTCGTGTCCTAGTTTTAGCGGGAACAAAAGAAAAAATTTATGACCAACTTAATTTGGGGGCTTACGCACTTGGCTACGTTGTGTTAGCCAATCCCATCAGAGAAAATGCTAAATCGACTTTTAACTACTTTGCAGAGCAAGGAGTCAATATCAAAGTTATTTCAGGTGATAACCCTCAAACCGTGTCGGCAGTTGCAAAAAGAGCAGGAATTACTGGAGCTGAACGTTTCATTGATGCAAATTTATTGAAAACGAAAGAAGATTTAGACCAAGCGGTTGAATCATATACTGTTTTTGGGCGTGTGACACCTGACCAAAAACGCCGTCTCGTTCAAGCCCTCAAACGTAAAGATCATACTGTCGCAATGACCGGAGATGGTGTTAATGATATTTTAGCCATGAAAAGTGCTGATTGTAGCATTGCCATGGCTTCCGGAAGTGATGCCGCGACCCAAGTTGCACAAGTTGTCTTATTAGATTCAGATTTTGGGCATATGACACAAGTAGTCACAGAAGGACGTCGAGTCGTCAATAACGTCCAACGTTCAGCCATTCTTTTCCTTGTAAAAAATCTCTTTTCAATCATCTTGGCAATTATCTCAGCAATCTTTGTCTTCACCTATCCCTTACAAGCTTCACAACTTTCACTTATCAGTTTATTCACCATTGGGATTCCGGGATTCTTACTCTCTTTAGAAGAAAATGACAAACGAATTGAAAAAGATTTTATTAAAAATGTTATCTTAAAAGCATTACCAGCCAGCTTGACTGAAATTACGGCCGTTTTAGGAGTCGTTATTGCTGGAGCTGCCTTCAAATTGACGGCATCAGAAATTTCAACTTCAGCAGTTATCTTACTAGCTGTTGTTGGATTTATGATTTTAACTAAAATCAGTGCACCACTCAACCGTTTTAAAATGGGAATTATCATTTTTAATATTGTTGGGATAATTATCTCAGGTTTCATGTTCAATTCCCTCTTCTCTATCAGCAAAATTTCTTTGGATAGTTTTGTTCTGGTTGCCTTACTCTCACTATTTTCAGAATCACTATTTAGAAATTTTGATTCACTATTAAAAAAGTTTTTCAAATAAGAAAGGATTAAAATGAAAGAAATAAATAAAGATATGAGAAATAAAGAACTCATAGAAGAATTGATAAGTTTATGGGAAAATTCAGTTAAAGAAACACATTCTTTTCTGTCAGTTAAAGAAATTGAAGATATAAAACAATATGTCCCGCAAGCTCTTAAAGCTATCGAACATTTAATTGTGGAATTTGACGATAATGAAAAACCAATTGCTTTTATGGGAATTGTTGGTGAGAAACTTGAAATGTTGTTTATTAGCCCTAATCGCATGAAAAAAGGACTCGGTAGAAAGTTGCTTGAAGAAGCAATAAAAAACTATTCGGTAAATGAACTTGTAGTGAATGAGCAAAATCCGCAAGCCAAAGGATTTTATGAGCATTTAGGCTTTAAAGTTTATAAAAGAAATCCAATTGACGAACAAGGAAATCAATATCCAATTCTTTTTATGCATTTGGGTTAATAATCAAAAATCTCACATTTGAACAGTGGGATTTTTTTAATACACGTGAAGAGATTAGGATAGAAGGCTATGTTATAATAGAATAGATTAAACCCAGGGAGTTTGAATGGCTTTTTTAATAATTTCCCTGATTATCATGCTAATTGGCCTGCTAAGATTAAAAATCAATAAACGAAGTATAATAGGAGGAATTTTTTTAGCCTCAGGTTTGATATTGAGCCTAGCCTCTCTGTTTTTTGAATTATTATACCTTATTTATCTTTATCTTCCGTCGGGTGATTTTGCAACCTTGATCATTGCTTATGGAATCCTTCCCTTAATATTTTTATTGGTCTGTGGATATTTCATTTTTAACTCAAAAACAATGAGAACTAAAGAAGGTAAAAGTGCCACTGCAAAATTATCTGCTCTATTTGGCTTAAATTTGCTTATTGCCTTTCCAGCACTCTTTATGTTATTCACATTTTCAACAAAAACAATACCACAAATAATCTGGTACATTCTTCTTTATATTTTACTTATTGATATAATTCTCTGTTTTTTGTTTGCAGCCTATATTTTATATTCATGGATGAGCCAAATGATTCCTTTACAAAAAAAGATAGATTATATTATCATTTTGGGTTCAGGTGTTAGAAGTGAAGAAGTTCCACCCTTGTTAAAGAGTCGATTGGACAAAGGAATTGAATATTACCAGAAAAATCCTACAGCCAAATTTGTTGTTAGTGGCGGACAGGGGGCGGATGAGCCTGTATCAGAAGCCTTCGCCATGCGAAAATACCTCCACTCACAAAAAATTCCTAATCATCAAATTCTTTTTGAAGATAAATCCACCACTACTTATGAGAACATGTTATTTTCTAAAAGGATAATTAATGAGGATTGGTCAGATAAAAAAATGCCCCCTTCAATCATTTTTTCAACCAATAATTATCATGTTCTCAGAGGAAGTTTATATGCGCAAAGAGTAAAATTAAAAGCCCAAGGAGTAGGGGCACCCACAGCACTTTATTTCTTACCTACGGCCTTAATTCGTGAATATATCGCATTACTTCTACATAGAAAAATTATTCTTTTTAGTGTATTGGGAGGTGTCTTACTATTCATCATTATTTCCCTTCTTCCTATTTAAAAAAGTTAGCAAACCTCAAGAAATAATCTCTTTCTTGAGGTTTTTAGTACTCATTTTTTCATTACAAAAATGTAAGAAGGAGGCATCGGACTTGATGTTAGAATGAAAGAGTAGCTAAATTGTAAAAAGAAAAAAAGGAAAGATATAGAATGAAGAAAATACTAATAGCGCTAATTATCATAGTACCAATTGCCATTACCGGATTTCTCGGTTATGACTTTTTCAAAAAAAATTTTGCTCATGTTCACGGTATAATCATGTATAGTGATAATAAGGATGAAGCAGATACTATATTAGAGAATAATAAAAAATATATTGATAAAAGTTTAACTGTAGAAGGTAAATACAGTTCAAAATCAGATGTCTTAGTCTTGAATACTCAAGCTGCTAATAAATTAATAAATGAAAAAGTTTTTAATAACGTAACCAAAAAAGGAGACAAGTTTAAATTTAAGACAGTAGAAAACTTATCAGCCGAGCCAGCTTTGTGGACAGGAAAGGAAGATAAAACAATAACTGATGATAAAGGACAGTCAGTGAAACCTAAAAGTACAAAATATATTGTTCTAGGAGAATACAGTGCTACTTCTAAGCTATTGATTCTTAATGATGAAGATTATCAAAAATTTGATGCAAAAGCTAAATTTGTAAGTGTAATAAAAGAAAAACGAGATGCTGATAAAGTCCTTAAAAGCTACATTACGAGTGGTTCAATTCCCTCACAGATATTCCCTTACAAATAATAAAAACTACTAAAAATAACTCTTATAAAATGTTACTGGAAATTTTTCCAGTGACATTTTTATTTTTTAACAAATTAAAGATGATTATACTAAGTTATAAAGTTATCAAGCGAATAAGACAGCTTGACTCACTATTTATGTAATAATATAAGTATAGTAATCAAAAGAACTCATGTATATTAAAAGGTAGAGAAATTATGACTAGTAAAAAACTAAAAGCATTGGGACAACTAATATTATTTATTGTAGGAATTGAACTAATTGGTGGCCTATCTGGCCTCTTGGCGGGGGATATTAAGGGGATTTATAATAATCTTAAACTCCCACCCCTAGCTCCACCAGACTATCTTTTTGGGATTGTTTGGCCTGTATTATATGCTCTTATCGCCATTTCCGCCTATTTGATTTTTTATAAGCTGAAAACTCAAAGAAGTGAGGGACAAAATGCTTTATTCTATTTTGGAATACAACTTATCTTAAACTTTATTTGGAGTATTATTTTTTTCAAAGGCTATTTTTGGTTAGGAGTTATTATTATTCTCTTACTAGATTTTATTGTTTATCTCTGCATCATTAAATTTTCAAAAATTAATAAGTGGTCTGCATTCCTTCTAATTCCTTATTTTATTTGGATTATTTTCGCAACATATTTGAGTATATCAGTTGCTATCTTGAACTAAATAATTTGAGGAGAATCTGATGGTTTGGGCAATAAATAATGATTATATAACATAAAAATTTTGATATTTATAAGTATATACATCTGTAAAACTGAAAGCTATAGATTGGAGAAGAATAATGAATTTTATTAAACCCTTTATTATAAGTGGAGTAATTTTTTTAATTTTAGATATTTGCTGGCTCTTTTTTGCAAATAAAAAAATCTATCAGCCAAATATTGGTAACTTGATGGGAGATTTTAAAGTTATTCCGGCCATTATCTTCTATATTATTTATCTAGGAGCACTAACATTTTTTGTATTAATGCCCGGACTTGAAAAAAATAGTATAACTTACGTCTTACTGAGTGGTGCTCTACTAGGATTAGTATGTTATTCTACATACGATTTAACAAATTTGGCATCAATTAAAGACTGGTCACTAATGGTAACAATAATTGATATTATTTGGGGGACTTTTGTAAGCTCTTTGAGTGCAAGTCTTTCATTTCTTGTGATTACAAAGTTTATGGAAGGATAAAGAATGGAAAAGGTAAAATCTGAAGACCGTCTACTAGAAAGTATCATAGCAGGAGCGCAAAAGGTTATTAACGGAAAGGATGAACTAAACAAAATAAATGTATTTCCAGTTGCCGATGGGGATACAGGGAGTAATTTAGCATCTTTAATGCAAACCATTATTGATAATTTATCTAATAATAATTATTCAACGAACCTTTTATTTGATGAAGTAGCTTCGGCAGCACTCATTGGGGCTCGGGGAAATTCTGGAATTATTTTTGCCCAGTACTTAAATGCCGTTTCAGATTATTATAGTGTATATGAAACTAACTTAGAGATACTTGTTTTAGCTTTCAACAGAGCAGTAAAGAGCGCCTATGATTCTTTGATTGAGCCCAAAGAAGGAACGATTTTATCAGTTATGAAAAGATGGGCAGAAGTATTACTGATTACTTTTAAAGAAAGTACATCTTTTGAAAAAGCCTTGCTAGAAGCAAAAGGAGAAGCTTGGAAAGCTCTTAAGGAAACACAATTTCAGATGTCAATTTTAAAAAAGAATAAACTCGTTGACTCTGGAGCGAAGGGTTTTTACTACTTTATATCTGGTTTTACTGACGCTTACTGTGGAGAAAAAGTAAGTAAGATACAAGAAGGACTTATCCCCAGCATAAAAGAATTAAATACAGAAGATATTAAAGAACACTTTATATCTGAAGCACCTAAAAATAGGTATTGTTCAGAATTTATTATCAAAGAACCCCTAAAACAAGAAAAGGACTTAAAAGAATCACTAAGGAAATGGGGAGATTCTTTAGTTATTGCTGGAAATAAAAAACAAATAAAGATTCATATCCATACTAACCATCCGGAAAATATATTAGCACTGTTAGAAAAAACAGGAACAATTATCTATCAAAAAGTTGATGATATGCAATTACAATATGAAATATCACAAAATAGAAAATCATCCATTGCTATTGTCACAGATTCTGTTGCCGATCTATCTGCTGATTTTATACTTGAAAATCAAATTTTTGTTTTACCTTTGAATGTTTCAGTAGGTGAGCAAGCCTTTTTAGATAAACTTACAATCAATCCTCAAATTTTTTCAGAAAAGTATAATAAGAATTTAAAAATGACAACTTCTCAACCAAGCATTCAATCTGTTGATTCGCTTTTCTCCTTTTTAGAAGGAAAATATGAACATATCATCGTGATTTCAGTTTCTTCAAAACTAAGTGGCACTTATCAACTTCTCAACCAAAGAATTACAGCAAAGAAATCCTTAGAAAACCGAGTACATCTTATAGATTCCAAATTAAATTCAGTGGCTCAAGGACTACTAGTTAAACAAGTTGCCAAATTGATTAGTGAAGAGCGTTCTATTGAATCAGTACTTAATGAAACAGAAAAAATAACTGACCGGATATTTATTTATGTGGCAGTAGAAGATTTATCGCCAATGATAAATTCGGGAAGAATTCCAAAAATTTTGGGAGAAACCGCACAAAAACTTTCAATGCATCCAATTATTAGTCTTGATAAAAGAGGAAACGGAAAGCTGATTGGTGCTTCTTTTAGTCAAAATAAGAGTATGGATAAAATTTTGAAAAAAATTAACCTATTGTCAAAAGAAGGACAAATCGAAGAATTAGCTTTGACACATGTTTTATCCGAAGAATCAGCCTTAAAGATAAATGAACTATTGAAAGAAAAAACTACTAAAAACTGTGAAATTATAGACAGTTCAGCAGCAATTGGAATTTCTGCAGGGATTGGAAGTTTAGCAATTGCCGGACTATTAAAGGAGGTCAAATGAATTATATAGCCGTTTTGGTAACTTTATTACTTTATTTCATCTGTTGGTTTCTTATTGCGACATCTAAGAAGAATTACGGATTGATAGATATTGCTTGGGGCGGAGGATTTGTTCTTACAGCTGTGGTCTCTTATTTATTTTCTCCGAGAATTACGATTCAAAATAGCCTAATCTTAGTATTAGTCATATTATGGGGAGTACGTTTAGCAATTCATTTAGGAAGACGAAATTGGAATAAACCCGAGGATTATCGCTATACAAATATGCGTAAAAGGTGGGGAAATAATTTTCCAAAATTGAAAGCTTTTCTAACGGTATTTATGGTGCAATATCTTTTGTTAATCATTATTTCACTCCCAATTATTCAAGTCAATTCAAATGTTAATTCTCAATTTTATTGGTGGCAAATTTTAGGTATAATAATTTGGATATTTGGCTTTATCTTTGAAGTTTTTGGAGATCGTCAGTTAGAAGTCTTTAAAAAACTACCCCAAAATAAAGGAAAACTATTGACTAGTGGCCTGTGGTCACTAACACGACATCCTAATTATTTTGGCGAGTCAATGTGTTGGTGGGGAATATTCTTAATCTCTTTGACGACTTTATCAACGCTTTGGTTGGTTATTAGTCCACTATTGATTACTAGTCTCCTTTTATTTGTATCTGGTGTACCAATTCTTGAAAAAAAATATAAGAATCGTGAAGATTTTAAAGAATATGCAAAAACTACCCCGAAGTTTGTTCCTTTTATTGGTAAAAAGGGCCTGTAGACTAAGTTCTCAATCATAAAGGCCCATAATTTTAGTAATTTCCTTTTTATTCTTATATAAAACAACATTCGTATGCTTTCAAAATTGTAAGCTTATTAATCCAGCTCCTTGATATAATAAGGGTATAAAATAAAGGAGAATATATTGTGAAGAAAGTATTAGTAGGATTGTTAGCTATTATGGTTATGATAATCGCTTCTGGATATACATATTATAAAATGAATTATGGTGGGGAAAGTTACTATGTTCAAATATTAGTTAATGGTGAGCGGGAAGAGACGACTGCTGATGATCATACACCAATGGTAATTTATCACTACAAACTTGATTCTTTCAATTCAAAAGGAGATAAAAAGTTAGTAAAGTTTATGGCTAGTCATAATTTAAGAAACCAAGCCTATTTAGAACTGACTTATAACAAGCATAAAGGTGTAACAAACTGGAATGAGGTCCAAGAGAAAGAAATACCAAAACCTGCATTAAAAGAGCTACAAAGCTTAGAAAACTAATTTCTATTTTCCTTATCTAGATAAAGAATTTGTAAGCTAGGGAGCTAAAAGAAGTTAGTGGATAGATTAAATATTTTAGCGATATAATGATAGTGTTAAAGGAAAAAAGGAAAATAAATATGGCTTTTAATATCTGTGTAAATCTTTATGTAAAAGAAGTAGAAAAAGAAGTAGATTTTTTCAGGTCAATCGGTTTTTTAGAAATTGAAAGACATAAGATGGAAAACTCAGATTCAGTTGTAATTGCACCGCTATCAGATGGCAATGCTTTTTTACAAATTTGGGATATCGAGTTTATAAAAAAAGTCTCACCCGAAGTTGCGAATGATAAACCTTCATTACTATTCACAGTAGATAATATAGAAGAGATGAATGAAAAATTAAAGAAAATTACTCCTACAACAAGCGACTTGATGGATGCTAACGGGAAAAAAGCATTTAATTTCCAAAGCCCTTCGGGTAACTATTATGCTTTTATGGAAATTTAATCATATCTAATTTTATAATAGTACTTAAAAACTGTCATTAAAGGCAGTTCTTTTTATTTAAATGAAAAAATAAAGAAATCATATAAATTTTTATTCTGTGTAATCTAAAATATTTGCAAAAACAAGTAAAATATTTTATTATATGACTTATCAATCATTGACTCGTCAAGTATTTATTTTTCCAAAAATTGAAAAATAAACATTAATAAATAAAAAGGAATAAAAATTATGATTATTGTAAATGCTAAATTTTATATTAAAGAAGATAAAAAATCTCAATTCTTAAAAGAGATAGAAGGTCTGATTTCAGCTTCCAAAAAGGATGAAGGATGTCTGGAATACTCTCTTTATGAATCTACGGATAATCAGCTAGAATTTGTGATGATAGAAAATTGGGAATCACAGGAAGCGATCGAAAAACATAACACTAATCCCCTTTTGCTAGCATTCGCTAAGAACTTAAGCACTTATAGTTCAAAGAAACCAGTTCTACAAATTGCGGAAACAAAGTAAAAAATAATTAACAATATAAAAAGATAGAGCAAGAAAAATATTGCTCTATCTTTTTATATTATAGGGAAAGAAATTAGTGAAGAATCTTCTAAGGTTTAGAAGGTAAAACTGGGAAAGGAAAAGTAATCGCTCAACTATATTTTAGATATGGAAATATTACTGGATTCCTTTATAACAATGCATTATAGAAACTAAAATAAAATTTAGTGGGCAAAATTTAAAATACATAAAACAACAAGATACTGGACTAATGTCAAATATTTAGACACAAAATGAGCTATATTTTTGGAAAGTCAACGAAAAACTAGACACGGAGTTAAGAGAATTTAAGAATTATATTTTTCAAAGTCTTTTGGAGACTTGTAATCAAGACCTGAATGCATCCTTTTTGTATTGTAATAGGTCTCAATGTATTTAAATATTTCTTGAGTAGCCTCAGCTCTTGTCTCAAAATGAGCATCATTAATAAGCTCCCTCTTTAGCGTCTTATAAAAAGACTCCATCATTGCATTGTCATAGGGATTTCCTTTACGACTCATGCTAGATTGAGCACCGACTTGACGAAGAGTAGATTGATAACGAGAGCTTGTATATTGACTCCCTTGATCAGTATGGACAATCAAGCCAGGCTGAGGATGTTCTTTCCCACAAGCTTGTAAGAAGCAATCCCTCACCAGTTTATCTTGCATCCGTGAAGACATTGACCAGCCTACAATCTTACGTGAAAAAACGTCGATATTCACGGCTAAGTATAAGGTGCCTTCTTTGGTAGGGATATAGGTCATGTCTCCCAGCCATACTTTATTAGGAGCTGTTGCTTTAAAGATCTGATTAATTAAATTGGGTCTTGAAAGCGAAGCTCCTTTTCTGTTGTAATGTTTATATTTATAACGGCTTCCCTTGGCATAAAGTCCCATCAAGTGCATCAGTTTTCCAACACGTTTCGTGTTGGTCATAATACCAGTATTATGAAGTACCTTGGTAATTCTAACCGCACCATAGCGTCCCTTATGCTCATGAAAGACAGCTTTTATCTTCTCTGAGAGAATTTCTCTCTCCACTTGTTGTTTTGAAGGACGACGATGCATGTATTCATAGAAACCTGAGCGAGAAACCTTAAGAACTTTTACTGCATGCTTAATTTTTATCTTCCCATGATGTTTCAAGAGAAATTCAAAACGTTTTACTTGCTTCGCTTCAAGAAGACCCGGAACTTTTTTAGAAGTTCAAGTTCCTCCTGAAGATAACGATTTTCTTTCTCTAACAATTTAATCTTATGTTGGGCATTAGCTAGGGCTGTCCCATTGCCTGGAAAAGCACTTTCTCCATATTCTTCAACTTCTTGAACCCAGCGATAAAGACTATTGGCATGAACCTCAAGCTCTTGGCTGACTTCTTTAACAGAGTAACCCTCTTCAAGAATGAGTTTTACTGCAGAATTTTTAAATTGTTTATCGAATTTTCTTCTTGCCATAATAAACCTTTCCACGATTTCTCTTAACTTTGTGTCTAGTTTATTATAACCTTTCCATTTTCTTAAAATAATTTTCTTCTTTCTGATTTGGAGTTAAACCATTGTTGGCGGAATGAGGATTATAATTGTTATAAAATTGTTCGATGTATTCAAAGCAAGAGAGTTGAACTTCTTGAATGGAGTGATAAGTTCTGCGATTAATTTCTCGTTGTTTAAGATACTTGAAAAAGACCTCAGTGACGGCATTATCATAAGGATATCCAGGCTTGGAGTAAGAAGCAAGCAATTGATGCTCATCTAATAACTTTCTAAAGGAAGCTGATTTAAATTGGCTTCCTTGATCCGAATGAAAAATAATTGGTTCCTTAGGTTTCCTCTTATTTATAGCTATTTCTAAGGTGTCACAGGCGAGCTTGGCATAAATCCTATCACTTACTTTCCACGCAATACATTTCCTTGAGTAGAGGTCAAGAATAGCACAGAGATAAACATGTCGCTTAGGTCCTATAGAGATATAAGTGAAATCTGTTGTCCAAACTTGATTTGGGGAGTTCGGGTTAAATTCTTGTTTAAGCAGATTATCAGAAGAAAATACAGGAGATTTATTTGATTTAAAACGAGGTTTGATGGTTGACATTTTAGGGAGTGTCATAGACTTGAGAAGTCTTAAGATACGGCCTTCAGAAATATTAACGCCATAATCACGCAGAAGAATGATTTTAAAAGCTCTCGTTCCAATTCTTTTCTTGGCTTTCATATAAATCTCAAGGAGTAATTTTCTCAAGCGTTGATTTTCTACTTCACGCTTCGAAGGCCTCTTGTTTATGAAGTTATAGTAGGTGGAACGATTGACATGTAAAACACGACAGAGCATAACTGTCGTGTGTTCAAATCGGAGTCTATAGATGGCTTTCAATCTTACTTGGAGTTTTGCATGAATATGGCACTCGCTTTTTTTAAGATCAGATTTTCTTCCTCTAGTTGGGCATTCCTTTTTTGTAATTCTTGAATCTGTTTAGCAGTCAACACCGTATTATCTTCAAGACGCACTTGAGAGTACTGCTTAATCCATTTTGCAAGTGCAGAAGAAGATACCCCATAATCTTTACAGAGTTCAGTTTGTGTTTTACCAGTTTGATAGAGATTAACGAGCGATTGTTTGAAATCCTCGTCGTAACGTTTAAAACCTGACATAAAAGTCCTTTCATTTTTGTGTCTTAATAGACAGATTATAACACACAATTTTCTGTCCACTTTTATAGTATAGCTCCACTAGTATTAAAAATGAAACCATTTTTAAGCAGGTTATCAGAAGGATAAGGAGAAATTATATATAAAAGTCACTTTTAAGAAAACAAAAAGACACCCTCGCTATGATAAACTTGTTTACCAAGTTATAAAATCATATGGAGAATGTATAACTATTTTATAATTTTTGTCTTGAAATATTCAAATATGGTTAACGAACAAAATATTGTATAGACAAGTTAAAGAATATAAAGAATAGAACTAAGATTACCATAACTCAGCTTCATTTGTATCCCTTGCTATTATTCCTATATTTTATACTTAATTAGAGAATTATGAGGAGCTTTGCAACAGGATCTGAAAAGTGGTATTATTATAAAAAATTTTTTGAGTATGTTAGATCTAAAAAAGTACTATATAAAGAAAAAACATAAAGCAAGGAGCAAAGGAGATTTATAATGACAGTAAGCATCGAGTTGAATGACCAAATGAAAGTTAGGCGTGAAAAGATGGAAGAGTTGCGTGAAAAGGGGATTAGTCCTTTTGGGAAAAAGTTTATACGCACGACAGATTCAGGAGAATTACATCAAAATTTCGACGCAGACAGTAAAGAAGATTTGGAAGCAAAAGCTTTAACAGCAATGATTGCTGGGCGTATGATGACCAAGCGTGGCAAAGGTAAAGTTGGCTTTGCCAACCTTCAAGACCGAGAGGGGCAAATCCAGATTTACGTGCGTAAAGATATTGTGGGTGAGGAAAATTACGATATTTTTAAAAAATCGGATTTGGGAGACATTCTAGGTGTTGAAGGCGACGTTATGAAAACTGACACTGGTGAAGTCACTGTTAAAGCTACTCGTTTAACGCATCTATCAAAAGCTTTGCGCCCACTTCCTGAAAAATGGCACGGCCTCACTGATACAGAAACTCGTTATCGTAAACGCTACTTAGATTTGATTTCTAATCATGAAAGTTTAGAACGCTTTAGGATGAGAAGCAATATTATCAGCTCAGTGAGAAAGTATTTGGATGATAGAGGATACCTCGAAGTAGAAACTCCAGTTTTGGAAAATCAAGCTGGCGGCGCTTCAGCAAAACCATTTACTACTCATCATAATGCTTTAGATATAGATATGACACTTGGAATTGCTACGGAGTTGCATTTGAAGAGGTTAATTGTTGGTGGAATGGAAAAAGTATATGAAATAGGAAGAGACTTTCGTAATGAGGGGATGGATAATACTCATAATCCTGAATTTACCATGTTAGAATGTTATGAAGCTTATTCTGATCTTAGAGATATTATGAATTTAACAGAAGGTATTTTTAAAAGTGCAGCATTATCCGTTGCTTCAAGTACAGTAGTTGAGGTAGAGTTATCAGGAAAGAAAACCTCAATAGATTTATCTAAGAATTTTAAAAGATTACATATGGTTGATGCAATAAAAGAAAAAATAGGGATCGATTTTAGAAAACAGATGACCTTTGAAGAGGCAGTAAATATTGCTGTTAATCATGGTATTGAGGTACAAAGACATTTTACAATTGGGCATATCATTAATGAATTCTTTGAAAAATTTGTTGAGGAAACTTTGATTCAACCCACGTTTATTTTTGGCCACCCAAAAGAAATAACACCTCTTGCTAAAATGAGTAAAGAAGATCCAAGGTTTACTGAGAGATTCGAATTGTTTATCGGTGGGCATGAATATGCTAATGCATATTCTGAATTGAATGATCCGATAGATCAGTTAGAAAGATTTAAAAATCAAGCAAGAGATAAAGAATTAGGTGATGAAGAAGCGACTGGTATAGATTATGATTATGTAGAGGCTTTAGAGTATGGAATGCCCCCTACTGGAGGATTAGGGATTGGGATTGACCGACTTGTTATGCTCTTAACTAATACAACAACTATTAGAGATGTGCTCCTCTTTCCCACTATGAAGCCATAAAATGGTTCTATTTCGAAGTTTAAAACAGAGTAAGTTAGTCCGAAATTTGACTATGCTTTTATACCCAATTGAACTTAGATTTCCGTCGATATTTAAAAGTCCAAGAGGTTCCAAAGCTTTGGCTTTTCGGTCTCTACGAAAATCACAGTATTATTAGAAATACAAGCTTAAGATAATCAAGTGCCAGAAATTTTGTTTTTATTTATATTTTAGTTTATATAATGATATTTCAGTTCGTGGCATTTCAATAAATAAAAAGATTTGAATGTATTAGAATAACTAAAGAATGTTCAAAACCAATTTAAGATATAGAATTATTACTGAATGTTAGTGTAGCAATATACGATAGAAACTAAAATAAAATTTAGTGTGAAAATAGTGTGCAAAATTTAAAATACATAAAACAACAAGATATTATTGAAAAATAAGGAAATTTATAAAATAAAAAGCCACTAAAGTTTAGTGACTTTTTATTTATCCTTTACTTGGTATGAATGGAATGATTGACTGTGCGAGGGCTTCAACATTTCTACTTTGAATCAGGATTTTTCCCTTACCTCGAAATTTATTAACTAACCCTTCTCCTGTCTTAAAACCAAATGTTCCGGAAGCAACTTCAATTGAATAACTCAAAGATTCAGTCCATGCTAAAACATGTTGATTATCAACTACAAAATCTTCTGTTCCATCAAGAGCTATTTCTACAATATCCCCGTAACCGCTGATTAACATCTTTCCGCTGCCCTGTGTTTTCATCACAAAAAGACCACCAGTTCCTCCAAATAATGCTCCATCTAATTTTTGACGTTCCATTATGTAATGGACACCACCCTCACTAACGAGGAATGCCCCTGTGTTAAGATTCCACTGTTCTTGACCGACAAGAATTTCCTTGATTGAACCAAGGCTAGCAGGAGCAAGCGAAATTTTACCATTTGCACCTATTGCGCTTGCCTTAGTAATAAAGAAACTTTCTCCACTTGTAATTGAACGACCAAGAGCTTTTAAAGCACCTCCAAGTCCTCCTTTTCCATTGCTGTTCATTTTTCCTTCAAGTTTAACAGCAGCGTTATGATAGACCATCGCTCCAGACTCAATTTGAATCTCTTCATTATTGTCAAGACTAATCTCCACTAGTGGTGCCATTGATGTTGAACTTAGTTGATATTCCATAAATCTTCTCCTTTTGAACTTATTCTTTAAACAATTATATCATGAGATGTCATCTGAATAAATATTAAAAATTATTCTTATTTATGAAATTATTGTACTCAAAGAAGCTATAGTAATAAAAAAGCATGTTTGGACATAACATGCTTTTTTCATTAATTATGAAATATTTATAATTTTTTCGATAGATATGAGGTGAATTTTATCTGTGGATTTTATTCTAACTTGATTATTCATAAATTCTGATACAAAACCAAAAACTTCAGTTATTTTATCCTTAGATTGATATTTAATTTTGACTTGTACTTGATTAGTAAATGACTGGTTGAGAAGATGAAGTATAATGTGATGTGATAAAGGTTGTAAGATTTTATCACTATTTTGCTCTTTAACAAATGCATTTTGGGCCTCGGTCAACTCTCCGGTCGCAAATGATCCCCATTTCATCATTCCTCTATCCTGATATGCTCGAATGACTTCATAGGAACTATAAGAACGGTCAACTGACATCTTTATCCTCCTTATTTTGACTTGCTGCATGACCTCCAATAAGTTTATTTCGATAAATCACACGTGAACCTTCGGATAAACTACTTGCTTTTTGAATGGATAGAAAATCGAATTTTTCTCTGATTTCGTCAATGGCTTTTTGAAGGGATTCCTGCTTTTCGTTGGATTGATTTTCTTCAACAGTTTCAAATAAAGAAAGTTGTTTGACCGAATTATCAGAGAGTTGATTGCCACTTATTCCTATTTGCCTTACTGCTCCACCTTGATATTTTTCACGAAATAAACGAATTGCGAGGTCTTGCAGTTCCTTTGTATTTTGTGTTGCTTCAATATTGCGTGAAATTTTAATAGAAGAGTGTTCAGAGCTTGCTGCAGCACCCACATAAAGTGAAAGATTGCCTGCCATTCTTCCTCCCTTTCTTAGCCTTATCGCTAAGTTTTCAGCCATTTCTTTAATCACAAGTTCTATTTCTTTTTGTTTATGGTAGTCACGAGGTAGAATTTGAGAATTGCTGAAGCTAGAAGATTTAGGAATATATTTTTCCCTTACATTACTTTCATCAATTCCATTTGCATGGAAAAAATGTTGGAGTCCAATTGTGCCTAATTTTTGTTTAAGGAGAAGAGGGTCAGCATTTGCAAGCTCTTTAATAGAACTGATTCCTAACTTGTTCAAACGTTTCTCAGTTCGTTTTCCAATTCCCCAGAAGTCAGTCATCTTAGGAAGAGTCCAGAGTTTACTAGGCACATCTTCATACCGTATTAATTCTCTCATATTCTGATTATGTTTGGCATAGTTATCCATGGCAAGTTTTGCAAGTAGAGGATTATCACCCATCCCTACAGTTACATAAAGCCCTAACTTATCCAAAATCTCACGTTGTAAATCTAAAGCAATCAGATTCATTTGCTCATATCGGTTTCTAATATCAGGATAGAAGAAGTTAAGAGATTCTGTGATATCTAAAAATGATTCATCAATTGAGTAAGAGTGAATTTCTTCAATTGATGTGTAATTGGTTAGAATTTCAGTAACTTTGATTTTATAATCTACATAGAGCTGCATTTGAGGCGGAACAAGCCATGTTCGTTTTGCCCAGGATTCGATGAAAGCGACATGCTGCAAAGTTGGTTCAGTCCGTTGTCCGTAAATATCCGTATGTGTTCGATACCATTGTGGGAAATTGAATTTCCTTGTTTCAATAATAAAGGGTAAATCACTGGCACGACTTATGTTTTTCATTCCAAAGACTTTTTTAAAAGTAGGACTAGAGGCAAGCGTTAAACCTTTAGTGTTATCTGCACGACTCATGACGCAAAGAGAAGTTGTCAAAGGGTTAAGATTTCGTTGAACGCACTCAATAGAAGCGTAATTTGATTTGACATCTTCAAAAAGGATAGCTCTGCGAGGTTCAAGTGAGTAGTCAAAAAAGTTATTTAATTTATGTTTATCCATCTCTCCCCTTCAGTAACATATTTAATACAAAACATCTGTTTATCTGATATTATACTCTAAAAAAAACCATTAATCAATGGATAATATCAGAAAAAATAGTAAAAAGATAAAAAACATCTCAGTTTGTTCCTTCCCCCCAAAAAAGAGATTATTTTCTGCTATAGTTAGATTTAGAGAAGGGCAAAGAAGTTCTGTATTTGATTCATTATTTAAAAAATATCTATCAAAATTTTGAATATAGTAATGGTGACTTAAATATTGAAGCAAACGACCACAAACACCAGAAGATAAAAATATTTAAGAATAATTGATGTAAGTTTTAGGAAAACTCCAATTTTTAAGAAAGATATTTAATCAGTTCAAATATGCAAATATTACTGGTCCTCTTTGTAGCAATGAATTTAAAGAAATCATAATAAAATTTAATGGGTAGAATTTAAAATAAATTAAAAAATATTGTTAAAAAAGAAAATTTATAAAATAAAAAACCACTAAAAAAATAGTGGTTTTTACTTATTTTTATATTTTTAATTATTTAATACAAAATTCATAAAATACGCAATCGTCCCATCCTTTGTTATCAAAGCTCTTGAGATTGGTTCTCCCGCGAAATACAAATTGATGTTTTTCATAAAGTTTCTGTGCAGGTGTATTTTTAAAATTAGTATCTAATCTAATAGTTACCATACTATTACTTTTGCCAAAATCTTTAATAAAGTTGATCATGGCACTTGCAATTCCTTGATTTAATTTTTTAGGATCTATAATTAAAGTATGGATTACCAATATTTGATTAGGATCAAGCTCTGGAGTGCTCCAGGTAATATTTTCATACTCTTTATCTGATTGATTATTTAGAATCACAGTCCCTGAAACAATATCATTTGAATCATAACAAACAAAGAGCTGAGATAAGTCAATTGCTTTTAGAGCTGTATCAATTGAGGGATAAATATTTTTTATCCAACTCGTTTGTTTTTCATCAATCAATGGTAAAGAATTATCATAGAATTTAGCAACTGCGGGTTTATCTTGCTCTGTAGCAAGGCGTACAAAGTATTTCATCTTACATTCTCCTATTTTAAGATTGAGAAATTATAGCATAAAAAAATAATCATAGCAAACACCAATTTTGCAATAGTCTTTAATGCGTGTATTGATATCAAATCATTAGCGGATAATTATTGGACAGGACAATGATCAAGCATTGCGAGAAGTTCAAGATATTCGAGCAAAATCTGATCAGGCTGTAAAAGATGTATAATAAATAAAAAATATTTAAATCTCTGTTTTCAAACTTTTATTTAAAGTAAGTAATTGCGAGAGAAGTAAGTCATAATTAATATTCTCGTTGCAAGAAACTAAACTGTCACCAATTTCAAGAGAGATAGAAGGTAATTCCTTTTTAACTTGTGCTCCCTTATCTGTGAGAAATAACTCAACACTTCTTTCATCTTTATCAGAACGTTTTCTTATAATGTATCCTTTTGCTTCCAATCTTTTTAGTAGAGGGCTTAATGTACCAGAATCTAAAGAGAGTTCATCGCCTAATTTATTTATTGTCATCTCGTTTTCAATTGCTAACATAGCGATAAATCCAGTATAAGTAAGCGAATATCTATTTAAATAAGAATTATATTTTTTTATAATTTCCTTTGAAGCAATGTATAATTGAAAGCATAATTCCTTACTAAGAATATTGTCTGTCATATTTTCTCCCATCATTTCATTATATCTGAATCTATATATTTGTCAAACGTGATTGTATTTAGTACAATTATATTGTAAACAATACAAAAGGGGGGTTTCAATGAAAAAAATATTTTCTACAAAAATGATAAATACTGGCGGTCGAAATGGCGAAGTCCATTCTCCAGATAAAAGTTTTAATTTAGATATTATTGCACCAGGCAGAAAGGTTGAAGGAGCGACAAATCCAGAGCAATTATTTGCTGCAGGATATAGCGCTTGTTTTAATAGTGCTTTAGACTATATTAAAAAATCAAAAAATATAGAGGGTGAATCAACTATTGAAGTTACAGTTTCTCTCTATAATTTAAGTCAAAATGAAATTCCAGATGTAGTATTAGGAGTTGATATTACAGGACATATCGAAGGAGTGAGTGCTGAAGAAACAGAAGAACTCTTGAAACTAACACATAAAACTTGCCCATATTCCCGCGCTACTCAAGGTAATATTGAAGTAACGATAAAGGCTATCTAAAAGATTTTTCTAAAATTAGTTTTCCAAGATTAAACTTTTTACTAAGTTTAGGGAGCACAAAAGTCTTATTATTTTTTGTTTTGATGATATACTGAAAATAAAAGATAACAATAGTTAATGCAGGATTTAAAATACAAAAATCAGCGAGGAGCTTATTAAAAATTTTAAAAGTAAAAAAGCCAATAACAAAAATATTGGTTTTTTTATTTTAAGAAATTCCAGAATAGGTGTTTTCATCTCGAGTGCAAGAAAAAAATAAAAAAATAGATAAAAGGACCTTATTGCTAAGAAATTATAAAGATATACATTAAATGAAGTAACCTTTCCAATCTTTGATGGTTTAATAAAACAGAGAGAAGGGTTAAAATATAAATGAAATATGATATAATTTAAGTTGTGTTTTAATTTGACCTCATTGAGTAAAAATTAGAGAAATCGAGAAAGTTTATGAAGTAATCTTTAAAGATTTTGAAGTACAGAACTTTTGATATCAATGGTATAGAAGCTAAAAAATAAAAGGAAAAGTAATGGCGCAATTATATTTCAAATATGGGACGATGAATTCAGGGAAATCAATTGAGATTTTGAAAGTGGCTTATAATTATGAGGAACAGGGTAAGCCTGTTTTATTAATGACTTCTAGTCTAGATACACGCGCAGGGGTTGGGACAGTTGCTAGTCGAATCGGGATGAAAGCTGAAGCTGTCGCAATTGATGAGGAAATGTCTGTTTTTGATTATGTGAACAGCCTGCCAGCTAAACCTTTTTGTGTGCTGATTGATGAGGCACAATTTTTAAATAAAAAACATGTCTATGATTTTGCGCGTGTTGTGGATGAACTAAATGTTCCAGTCATGGCTTTTGGTTTGAAAAATGATTTTCGTAATGAGCTTTTTGAAGGCTCAAAATATTTACTTTTGCTTGCGGACAAAATCGAAGAAATTAAAACAATTTGTTGGTATTGTAGTAAAAAGGCAACAATGGTGATTCGGACAATTGATGGAAAACCAGTTTATGAAGGTGAACAGTTGCAGATTGGTGGAAACGAAACCTATATTCCTGTTTGTCGTAAACATTATTTTAAGCCAGAAATTTAAAAAATAAGATTAGAATTTTACACGAACAGACTTTATATCAAGAGGGAGGAACTCGATGTTTTATCATTTTAAAGGAACGATTACTGGTGAGGATTATCAAAGAATTCTTGGTCAAATGACCAAGCGGATGATGCTTGTTTTTTCAGGAATTATGCTTATTTTTTTGGTTATTAATTTATTTATGAGTAAGGGGCAATGGCTTTGGCCGGTTGTTTCTGCTTTACTTGTTCTTGTTTTAGGAAATCTTTTTTTACATTGGCAATTGAAAAGTCGTTTTTTGAAAAATTTTAAGCCACAAGAACTTGATATGTATGTGACAGAGGAACAAATTAAAGCTCAAATGAATGTACGTAATGTCGAAATTTTTTCAGATCGTGTGCACTTTTTTCAAGGTAGAAATCAAGTGATGATTTTTAAAAAAGACATGCTGCAAGATGTGACACAATGGGATTCGTTTGTCAATATGGCCAAAAATTTACCATTACAAACTAAAAAATAATTAAAGGAAATAGAGAAATGTTTGATCAGTTAGAATCAATAGTTGGAAGATATGAAGAATTGGGTGAGTTATTGTCTGACCCTGAGGTGGTTTCGGATACAAAGCGTTTTATGGAATTATCGCGTGAAGAAGCAGATTTACGTGATAAAGTAGCGACTTATAATGAATACAAAAAAGTTCTTGAAACAATTTCTGATAGTGAAGAAATGCTTGGCGAAGGTGGACTTGATGATGATATGAAAGAAATGCTCAAAGAAGAACTTTCATCAGCAAAATCACAAAAAGAGCTTTTGGAAGAAGAAATCAAAATTTTGCTTTTGCCAAAAGACCCAAATGATGGAAAAAATATTATTTTAGAAATTCGTGGAGCTGCTGGTGGTGATGAAGCTGCACTTTTTGCTGGTGATTTGTTGAATATGTACCAACATTTTTCTGAATCACAAGGTTGGAAGTTTGAAATTATGGAAGCAAACATCACCGGAATTGGTGGATATAAAGAGGTTTCAGTTTTAATTTCTGGTCCATCTGTTTATTCAAAATTGAAATATGAATCTGGTGCTCACCGAGTACAACGTGTTCCTGTAACCGAAACACAAGGGCGTGTCCATACATCAACGGCTACTGTTCTTGTTATGCCTGAGGTTGAAGAATTTGAGATGACAATCGACCAAAAAGATTTACGTGTGGATATTTACCATGCCTCTGGTGCTGGTGGACAGAATGTCAATAAGGTTGCTACTGCGGTACGTATGGTCCATTTACCAACTGGGATTAAAGTGGAAATGCAAGAAGAACGGACGCAACAAAAAAATCGGGATAAAGCTATTAAATTGTTGAATACAAAAGTCTTTGATTACTATCAACAAATTGAATTGGATAAGCAAAATGCAGAACGTAAATCAACTGTCGGAACTGGGGATCGTTCTGAGCGGATTAGAACTTACAATTTCCCACAAAACCGTGTGACTGATCACCGGATTGGCTTAACTTTACAAAAGTTGGATAGTATTTTATCTGGGAAAATGGATGAAGTGATTGATGCTTTGATTGTCTATGACCAAACTAAAAAATTAGAAGAATTAAATAAATAATGGATTTTGAATTTGAAGATTTTGTTATTCGAGAAGTGGGACATGAAAATAGGAAAATGCAAACTTCGAAAAAGGTGAATAATGTTTCAACAGATGTGACTATTTTTAAGGTCAAAGGCTTTGATTTATCTTTTGATTTACTTTATTGTAGGGGGGGAAATGGAGATGTTTGGGTAGTTGCTGAAAAGATGGAGTCTCTTTCTAAGCATTTGCACCGAGCGCAAAGAACTCGGATGTCAATTGAAAATTATAAAGAAAAGCAATATTGTCGACTTTGGCAAGAAGTAAAAAAAGATGAAGACTGGAGTCGGACCAAGAAAAGTTTACCTTTGTCTGAATTGGGAAAATATAGTAAAAATCCTTTACGTCAATCTTTCTCAGAACTTGGAGCAAAACTTGGAACTTTAGAAGAGTTGGTTTCCGAAACAAATCAAAATCGAAAGCAGTATGCTTTGCTTTTTCCAGCTCAAGAAGTAAAAATCCCTTTATGTGCTTATCTTTTAACTCGAATTTCACCTCTTATTTAGTAGAGAATCTTGTAAAATAATGATTATTTATAAAAATTATTAGTAGTGAGGAACTTATTTTGATGAATGATGAAACAATCATGAATCCAACGATTGAAAAAATGTTGCTCCACGCATCAGTTCGTGATTTTAAAGAGAAGCCTTTGTCAGCTGATGTCAAGGAGTTGTTGCTAAAAGCTGCACAGTCTGGAGCTTCATCTAATTTTCTACAAGCTTATTCAATCATTGAGATAGCGGATAATGATTTACGTCGTGAACTGGCTAGGATATCAGGTTCAGATGATTATGTGAATCAAACAGGTGTTTTTTATATATTTGTGGCTGACTGGTATCGACAAGCTCAGATTTTACAGACGGAAAATAAGGACGTGAAGGCTCTCCAGAATATGGAAGCATTGACGGTTGCCATTGTTGATACTACAATTGCTGCACAGAATATGGCGATAGCTGCAGAATCTATGGGGCTTGGAATCTGTTATATTGGTGGGATTCGTAATGATATTGCTAAAGTGGCAGAGTTACTGAATTTACCAGAATTGACTGTTCCACTTTTTGGTCTTACAATTGGGATGCCAAAAACACGAAATGAAGTTAAACCACGTTTACCAAGAGCAAATATTTTGTCAGTTAATGCTTATAATCGTGTGACAGTGAGTGATTTACAGGCTTATAATGAACAAACTTCAGATTACTATGCCAATCGGAGTCATCATCAAAAGTCTACTGATTGGACGCAGGAAATGAGCAATTTTCTGACAAAGCCACGGCGTGAGGATGTTGCCAAATTTTTGAAAAAGCAAGGATTTACATTAAACTGAAAGGTTGATTAAGCCTGATTTTATTGGGCTTTTTTGCTATACTTGGAAGAGTAATTTAAAAAGATATTAGAAAAATAATTAATATTGGAAAGTAGAAAAAGAAAAATGCTTTGGATTGAAGCTGTGCGAACTTTGTCAGCAGATTTAGAAGACCCTTTTGAGTTGGAATTTGTCTGGCGAAATTTACATGAACTTGATAAATTATCTTGGTTGAATTTGATGCGAGAAAAAATTACTGACCAAGAATTAAAATTACTGACAGAAGTGTCAGAACGTCTTCATCAAAATGAGCCTCCACAATATATAGTGGGTTGGGCAGAATTCCGTGATTTGAAATTGAAGGTCGATAAGCGTGTTTTAATTCCTCGTCCTGAAACTGAAGAATTAGTGGAAATGATTTTGGCTGAAAATGAGAATGATTCCCTCAAAATTTTAGATATTGGAACAGGGTCAGGAGCGATTGCCATTTCTCTAGCTCAAGCGCGTGAAAATTGGACAGTAAAAGCTTCTGATATTTCTAAAGAGGCACTAACTTTAGCAGCTGAAAATGCTGAAATAAATCAGGCTAATTTGGAATTCGTTCAATCAGATGTACTAGATAAAATTACTGACAGCTTTGATATTATCGTTTCTAATCCGCCATATATTGCTTTTGATGAAACTTACGAAATGGATAATTCTGTCATTAAATATGAACCTGATTTAGCGCTTTTTGCGGAAAATCAGGGATTAGCAATTTATCAAAAAATTGCTGACCAAGCGGTCAATCATCTGACCGATAATGGAAAAATTTATTTGGAAATCGGCTATAAGCAAGGGCAAGCTGTGCAAGCTATTTTTCAAGAAAAATTTACTGACAAGCTTGTTAGTATTCATCAGGATATATTTGGAAAAGATCGAATGATTAGTGTCAAGTGATAAAAGCTACTGTTGCAATATTTAAGGAGAAAAATGAATTCTTTAATTTTTGAACAAGTATTTCAGCAAAAAGAAGATTTTTTACCAATATTATTATTAGCTGATGATGGACCACATTTAGAAAATTATCTGGAAAATGGAGATTTATTTACTCTGTCTTTAAAAAATGGCAAGACCGTTGCCTGTGCTGTAGTCATAAAAAAACAAAAAAATACTTTTGAAATTGAGAATTTCGCGGTAGAAACTAGTTTTCAAGGACAAGGATTCGGTCAGCAAATGATGAAACAACTCATCACATATTTGAAAGAAAATTTAGCAGCTGATGAGCTAATTCTTGGAACAGATGATGTTTCAAACAATGTAGCTTTCTATGAAAAATGCGGCTTCACAATTACTCATAAAATTTCCAATTATTTTCTTGATAATTATGATCATCCTATTTTTGAAGGAAAAGTTCAGTTAAAAGATAAAATATATTTAAGAAAGAAGTTAAAATGAAAGTTGAAAATGATTTACGAACAATGTCCTCTTTTTTGCAAGTGCAATTAAAAGATATCAAAACTTTGGTTGAGTCAAACAAGATAGACCAAGCTAAAGAAAATTTGAAGTTTGTGCAAGGGGGACTCAATAATTTTGCTAACGAACTTGAAAAAGTCGAAGGTGGATTTTATGGTATTATTGGCTTTCTTTTTCGTCGTCCCTACAAAGTACCAGATGATTTGAAAAATATTAGAGAAAATCTTTTTATTGAAGCAAAAACATTACAAAAAGAACTAGACAAGCAGTCAGAAAAAGAGAATAATAATAAAAACCGCTTATCAGCTAGAGCTATCAAAGCACTAAAATCTGGTCAGTTAGCTATTTTACCGACAGAAACAGTTTACGGTCTCTTTGCAGATGCGATGAATGAAGAAGCAGTCCAAAAACTCTATTCAGTCAAAGGACGTCCAACAGAAAAAGCTTTAAATATGAATATTTCAAGCTTTGAAGATATTTTAAAATATTCAATCAATCAACCAGTTTATCTTCAAAAAATTGTGGAAGCCTTTCTTCCTGGCCCTTTAACTATTATTTTAGAGGCATCTAAAGATGTTCCTGAATGGATTCATATTGGAAAAAGTACTGTTGGTTTTAGAATGCCAAATATTGCAGTAACTCAAAAAATTATCAAAGAGGTCGGTGTTTTGGTCGGACCTTCTGCCAATTTAAGTGGTTCTAAAAGTCCAAGTTTCTTTGCCGATTTAAGTCCTGAAATTTTAGAAAATGCCGCAGTCGCTGTTCAAGATGATAGCATCTATGGACTAGATACAACAATCATCGATTTGACGCAAGAAAAACCAAAATTACTGCGTCAAGGGGCTGTTACTAAAGAAGAATTACTTAAAAAAGTTCCTGAACTTGGTCAAATTGAATAAAATAAGCTGAAAAAAGTAATCTAAAAATTTCCGAACATTCTTTGGCAATGATGAGATTTACAAGCCAACTTATTTCAAAAAAGAGCCTTTAGCCGATATAATAGTTTTAGAGTTGAAAGTTTGCTTGCGAAAGTAAACTAAAATTAACTGATTAAGTTTATAGCGCCAATGACTATAAAATTCTACTTATATTTTTTAAAATATCCCAAAAGACATACAAGGAGAACCAATGATTTTTGATAAAGAAGATTTTGAAAGTTTTGACCCAGAATTGTGGGCAGCCATTCATGCTGAGGAAATTCGTCAGCAACAAAATATTGAATTAATTGCTTCAGAAAATATTGTTTCAAAAGCAGTTATGGCAGCACAAGGTTCTGTTTTGACAAATAAATATGCCGAAGGTTATCCTGGGAAACGTTATTATGGCGGAACAGAAGCGGTTGATGTTGTAGAAAATTTGGCTATTGAACGAGCAAAAGAACTTTTTGGTGCAAAATTTGCCAATGTTCAACCTCATTCAGGTTCTCAAGCCAATGCGGCAGCTTATATGGCATTAATTCAACCTGGAGACACAGTCTTAGGAATGGATTTAAATGCTGGCGGTCACTTGACTCATGGAGCTTCAGTCAATTTTTCAGGAAAAACTTATCATTTTGTTCCTTATGGAGTTAATTCTGAAACTGAGCTTTTAGATTATGATGAAATTTTAAAAATTGCTAAAGAAGTTCAACCTAAACTGATTGTTGCTGGCGCTTCTGCCTATTCACGCCTGATTGATTTTGCTAAGTTCCGTGAAATCGCTGATAGTGTTGGAGCAAAATTAATGGTTGATATGGCACATATTGCTGGATTGGTAGCGACTGGTGCGCATCCTAATCCACTTCCTTATGCTGATGTCGTTACAACAACAACTCATAAGACACTCCGTGGACCACGTGGTGGAATGATTTTGACTAATGATGAAGCTTTGGCCAAGAAAATTAACTCTGCAATCTTCCCTGGAACTCAAGGTGGGCCTTTAGAACATGTCATTGCAGCAAAAGCAGTAGCTTTTAAAGAAGCACTTGATCCAGAATTCACAACCTATATTGAACAAGTCATTAAAAATACGCAAGCAATGGCTGAGGAATTTGCTAAAGTGGAAGGCTTACGATTGATAGCTGGTGGTTCAGATAATCATTTGCTTAATCTTAAAGTTTTAGACTTAGGAATTAATGGGAAAGAAGCTCAAGATTTATTGGATAGTGTTCACATCACACTCAATAAAGAAGCAATTCCTGATGAAACATTATCACCATTTAAAACTTCAGGGGTGCGAATTGGAGCAGCAGCGATTACTTCAAGAGGATTTAAAGAAGTTGAAGCGAAAAAAGTTGCACAATTGGTCTCAGAAGCTTTGGTTAATCACGATAATCAAGAAAAACTTGCGGAAGTTAGGAAAGCAGCTTTAGAACTGACTCGTCAATTTCCCTTATAATATCAAAAAATTAGACAAAGAAAATTTGTCTAATTTTTTAATGTTAAGCTAAATTTAAAAGAGAAGTGTTATAATAGAACTTATATAAAAAATGACTGCAAAAAATAATGATATGTGCTAGTAAAGAATAAGAGCAGTCAGAAAATTTAGGTAAGTGAAATGTTTAAAAAATTAATTGGATTAATAGTACTGATACTTCTTGTATTCAGTGGTTTTTATGTTTACCGTATGCATGAAAATGTGAAACACGTAATGTCTTATGAGGCAGAGGTCAAAAAAAGCCTTAAAGCACAAGGATTGAGTGGTGATACAAAGTTGGCTTTGGCAATTATTTATACAGAAACTAAAGGAAAACAAGTTGATATTATGCAATCAAGTGAAAGCTTGAATGGCACAACAAATACTTTCTCAACAGAACAAGAAAGTATTAAACAAGGTATTTCTAATTTGTCAAAAGTTTTAGAATACGCTTCACAAAAAAAGGTCGACGCTTGGGCAGGAGTTCAGGCTTATAACTATGGGAAAGCCTATGTTGATTACATAGCTGCCCATGGTGGAAAGAATACTATCGCTCTTTCTAAGGATTATTCTCGTGATGTCGTTGCGCCAAGTTTAGGAAATACAACGGGTGAAACTTATTATCATTTGACTCTGGATTCATTGATTTATAATAAAGGAAAACTCTACTCTAATGGTGGGAATATTTTCTATGCCAAAGAGGTTGAATGGAACATGCTCTTACTTGATTTATTAAATTGGTAAATTACTGTTAAGATAGAAAAACACAGTTGAATGTGCTTTATTGTCGAACAGTATTTTTTTATATTTGAATTATCAGAAAATTATACTATAATAGTGATTAATAAATAATTTGAGGAAGTGAAATCGATGATTTATAATTTTGGCGCAGGACCCAGTGTACTTCCAAAGGAAGTCTTGAAGAAGGTTCAAGAAGAACTGTTAGACTTTGAAAAAAGTGGTATGTCAGTGATGGAAATTTCGCATCGCTCCAAGGCTTTCCAAAAAGTAATTGATGAGGCTGAGAACGATTTGCGTGATTTGATGTCGATTCCTCAAAACTATAAAATTTTGTTTTTACAAGGGGGAGCTTCCAGTCAATTTTCAATGGTTCCAATGAATTTGGCAATTGGCAAAAAGGCTTATTACAATATTTCGGGCGCCTTTGGTGAAAAGGCTTATGATGAAGCGGTGAAATTGAGTCATTTCCTTGATTTAATACCGATTAGTTTGGGCTCAACTAAAAAAGATAATTATAATCATCTATTGAAAATTGATAAATCTAAAATTGATGAAAAAAATGGGGCCTATCTCCATTTGACAACGAATAATACGATTGAAGGAACAAGTATTTTTCCTGAAAATTTGCCTGAGTTTGCAAGCCTTCCTTTGGTTGCTGATATGAGTTCAAATATTTTGGCGGTTGATTATGATGTGAGTAAATTTGGCTTAATTTACGCTGGAGCTCAGAAAAATTTAGGTATTGCTGGTTTAACCATTGTCATTATTCGTGAAGACTTATTGAATGAAGCTGAAAGCCTCTCATCAATGATGGATTATCAGATTTTGGTTGAAAATGGCTCGATGTACAATACCCCGCCGACTTTTGCTATTTATGTGGCCGGGCTGGTTTTCAAATGGGTAAAAGCGCAAGGTGGCGTAAAAAAACTCGAAGAAATGAATCAGAGAAAAGCTCAATTGTTGTATGATTTAATTGATCAATCTGACTTTTATCAGAACCCAATCAAAAATAAAGATGAGCGGTCGATTTGCAATGTTGTTTTTACAAGTCCAAGCCAAGAATTGGATGAGCTATTCACCCAAAAAGCTGAAGAAAAAGGTTTCAAATCACTCAAAGGTCATCGTTCCGTGGGAGGAATGAGAGCAAGTATTTACAACGCTTTTCCTTTAGAGGGGGTTGTTGAATTAGTGAAATTTATGAAAGAATTTGAAGAGGGATATAAATGACTTATCATATCAAAACAATTGGAAATAATATCGACCAAATTGCATTAGATGAAATTGGCGAAGGCTTTCTTGTTAATCAAGTGTCAGAAGCTGAATCTGACGCATTTATTTGTCGGGCTCAGCCTTTCCACGATTATGAATTTTCCAAAGCGCTTTTGGCGATTGGACGTGCTGGTGCTGGTTTTAATAATATTCCGATAGAAAAGTGTGCTAGTAAAGGGATTGTAGTCTTTAATGCGCCTGGTGGGAATGCCAATGCGGTTAAAGAATTAGTTTTGTCAATGATGATTTTTGGAACGCGTAATTTAAAACCAGCAAACAAATGGTTGACTGGTCAAAAAGGCGATGATAATACCATTGATGGGGCGGTTGAACATGGGAAAAAGGCGTTTTCTGGTTCTGAAATTTCAGGAAAAACTTTAGGGGTAATTGGCCTTGGGAATATTGGTTCAAAAGTTGCCAATGATGCACAGCGTTTAGGAATGAAAGTTATTGGTTATGACCCTTATCTTTCAATTGAGCACGCTTGGAACTTGTCACATCATGTTAAAAGAGTGAATGATTTGGCTGAGATTTTTGAGAAGGCAGATTATATCACGGTTCATACGCCAGCGACGGATGAAACGACGAAAATGCTCAATTGGAAAAATTTATCTAAGTGTAAAAAGGGAGTGATTTTGCTCAATTATGCACGAGATGAGATTACGGATAAAGAAGCAGTGCTTAAAGCGATTGATGAGGGAATTGTCCGCTTTTTTGGAACGGATTTTGGTTCTGAAAAATTTTATCATCATCCACAAGTTTTTTTAACTCCTCATTTAGGTGGTTCAACGGCGGAAGCCAGTTTAAATTGCACAAGAATGGCTCTGGATTCTGTTCAAACTTATTTGAAAACTGGCGAAATTATTAATTCAGTCAATTTTCCACGTGTTTTGCAAGAGTTGAATACGCCTTATCGTGTGACCTTAATCAATAAAAATGTGCCTAATGTTGTGGCTCAAATTTCACTTGCGGTGGCAGCAGAAAATATTAATATTGCTAATATTGTTAATCGTGGTCAAGGAGATTATGCCTATACTTTACTTGATTTGGATGAAAAAGATGAAGGAAAGTTGGCGGCTTTAGTTTCACGTTTTGAGGCTGCTGATAATATTATTCGTGTTCGCTTAATTGAAAATCAGAGTATAGTTTAAAAAACGAATGGAAAAGGAAGAAAATGGCTGCAAAAGGATTACTTGTGATGGATGTGGATAGCACATTGATTGAAGAAGAGGTCATTGATCTCTTAGGGGGAAAAGCGGGTATGGGTGATAAGATTTCAGAAATTACGGCTGCCGCCATGTCTGGCGAAATTGATTTTAAGGAATCTTTGAGAGAAAGGGTGGCTTTGCTTTCTGGTTTGCCCACAACTATTTTTGACGATGTTTACAAAGAAATTCATTTAACTAAGGGTGCAACGGGATTAATTGAAACTTTGCATGCGAAAGGCTGGAAAGTTGGCCTTGTTTCTGGTGGTTTTCATGAAATAGTGGATAAAATCGCAAGAGATTTAAAAATAGATTATGTTTTTGCTAATCGTTTGTCTGTGGAAAATGGCCATTTGACTGGAAAAACTCATGGGACAGTTGTGGATAAAGATTTCAAAGTTGATAGGCTCAAACAATGGGCAAATGAAAATAAGTTGAATTTATCTGAGGTTATTGCTGTAGGTGATGGCGCAAATGATATTCCAATGCTAAATACAGCTGGTATTGGGATTGCCTTTTGTGCAAAACCTGCGGTCAAAGCTGCTGTTTCCTATCATATTGATAAGCGAAATTTACTGACCGTTTTGGAATTTGTGGATAAACTTGCTGATAAAGAATAAAATGTAAATGTAAAAAATTACTGACGGAATTTCCGTCAGTAATTTTTCTTATCTGCCGCTTCAATGCTCGTTTCAGTCGCATTGAACTGACAAGCTTTTTGTTAGTATTTTTTAATTTCTAATATTTGATATTGAAGTCTGTGAAATCAGGAAAATTTGCAGGGATTGATTTGACATCAGTGACTTTAGCAAAGGGTGAAAGACGTCCTTTACTTGATTTTTCCCCACAAACAATGGCAGTGAATTCTTCTAATTTTTTTTCGTCCTCTGTTTGCGCGAGAATTTCAACTGTACCGTCATCATTATTCCAAACACGCCCTAAAATGCCCAGTTCACGCGCACTTATGATAACAAAATAACGAAATCCGACGCCCTGAACGCGCCCAGAAACAATCATTTTTACTTTGAACATCTTAAGACCTCCTAGCTTTATGTTGTTGAAATGATAATAATTGAAACGTTTTCTTTTATTATAACATAAGCACCAGAAAGATTGACAAAAATCTGATAAAAGTTTCACTGCTTATGCTTTGCTGTCCAAACCAAAGGGATCTATGTTTTTCATAAGTCACAATCACTCAGTGGGAAATTATCCTTTTTAGATGAAAGAACTAGCATATCTGTAAGCCAGTAAAGTGGCGACAGCTATCTTACACTTCATTTGATTATCAATGCAATGGGATACTGGCAATGTAAAACTTTGTTTCGCCTTACTGGCTATGATATAATTGGAGAATGGAAATCATCAGTTCAAAAGATAATAAAAAAATTAAAGAAGCAAGAAAATTGCTGACAAAAAAATACCGCAAAAATTCATATCTCATCGAAGGATTTCATTTGTTGGAGGAAGCGCTGAAAGCTGGTCGTTCAATAAAGCAAATTTTTGTTGAAGAAAATAAACTGACTAAACTGACAGAAATGATTGGGTCTGAAAAATCACTGACAGACTTATCTGTAAATCTGGTCAGTAAAGAAGTGTTGAAATCTTTAGCTGACAGCGAAAGTCCACAAGGACTGATTGCTGAAGTGACAAAAATTGAAGAAGTCATTGATTTTTCAGCAGCAAAATTTTTACTTTTAGAAAACGTACAAGACCCAGGAAATGTAGGGACAATGATTAGAACAGCTGATGCGGCTGGATTTTCGGCTGTTATATTACTTGGCGAAACCGCAGATATTTACAGTCCAAAGGTCATGCGGTCTATGCAAGGCTCAAATTTTCATTTGCCTCTTGTACGAATGGCTAAAGAAGATTGTTTTGCTCAACTTAAAAAAGCAGGCATTTCAATATTGACGACCACGCTGTCAGCAAATTCTGTGTCTTATAAAATAATCAATGAACCACGTTTTGCATTGATTATGGGAAATGAAGGGGCTGGAGTTTCTGACGAAGCCATTAAAGCTGCTGACAAACTCGTTCATATTGACATGCCAGGACAAGCAGAATCTTTAAATGTGGCTGTAGCAGCTGGAATTTTGATGTTTTCATTATAAAATTACTGACAGAAACTCCTAGCATATTCGTAAGCGCTCAAGCGCTAACGACTATCCTATGACAGAAATTTTCTCGGTGCTGTCAGTAAAAATGGAGGTGGATATGAAGATTTACACTGCAAAAATGGACCGCCCAATGGGTTATGTTCATCATGGAACAACTTATCCAATAAATTACGGATACATTGAAGGAATAATTGCAGGAGACGGCGAAGAACAAGATGTTTATATTTTGTCAAATTTGCCCGAAAACCAAAAAGCCCTTCAGACATTCACTGGAAAACTTATTGCTATTGTCCACAGAAAAGATGATGTTGAGGACAAATGGGTACTGACCAGTCCAACTGAAAATTTCACAAAATCAGAAATTGAAAAAGCAGTTCATTTTCAAGAGCAATATTTTGACAGTGAGATTGAAATGGTCAAATAAATAAAAAATTACTGACAGACATCAAAAAAGTTACTGACGGAAATTCCATCAGTTCAATGCGACCAACGTGAGCATGGAATCGGTGGATAAGAAAAGCTACTGACGAGATTTTCGTCAATAGCTTTTTCATTCCCATTTTCTTTTTGTCAGTAGATTTTACGGATTTAATCTTAGCTCAATCAGTTAAAGTGAGCCGCCAAAGTTTCCGCAAAGGCTTCGAGATGAGCTTCGTCTTCATCTTCAGGAGACAAGTCAACACGAACAAGTTCAGCTCCTTTTGTTGCGCCAGTTTTTTCAAATTGCGCTTCAAACATATCGACACAGATACAGAAGTCATCATAGAAAGTATCACCTGATCCGAAACAACCGTAAATTTTACCAGATAAATCAACCTCAGCTAATTCTTCATAAAAATCGACAATTTCGTCAGGTAATTCACCGTCACCGTAAGTGTAAGTTCCAACGATACAAAGATCAGCATCAGATATCTCATCGGCATCAACAGAAGAACATTCGTCAAGTTCTACTTCAAAACCTAATTCTTCAAGTTTATCAGCGACAATATCGGCACAAGCTTCAGTATTTCCTGTCATACTTGCATATACAATTTTTGCTAATGGCATTTTTTCACTCTCCTATAAGATGCAAGGAGCCATACAATTTAGCGCTCCAAGCTCAGTTAATTGATTAAAGTTCATCTATCTATTATTGAGATAATTCAATTCAATTATATCAAAAAACAAGTGAAATCAAAGCTAAAAACTACGAATTTTATTTGTTGACCTTCTTTTGTGAAAGGAACATGGCTGGAATAGCAATCACAATTAAAACAATCGAAGAGACAAGAAAGCCAAGTTGATAACCATTAAGCGTGACCGCTTTTTCAACAGAAGTTTTTGCTCTTGCAATGACAGTCGGTGTTAAATTGGTGTGCATCGCCGCTAATTGATGTAGTTTAGTTGTCATCTGTCCAGCAATTTCAGACGTCACAACCGCCGTCACAACTGCCGAGATGACGGCTGAACCAAAAGATGAACCAACGTTTTGAATGATTCTTTGTCCTACTGATGCACCAGGGATATCTTGTTTGTCTAAACCAATGAAAATATCAGTCATCATTGGCATTTGCAAACCACCAATTCCCATTCCACGAACAAATAAAACCAATCCCAACCAAATCAAATTTGTATTTTCGTGAACAAAAATGAAAGGAATTGTTCCAAGAAGGGAAATAGCCAGGGAAACAAGTACTACAGGACGAGCTCCCATACGGTCAATCATCTTCCCAATCAATGGTCGTGTCACCATCATACCAATCCCTTGAGGAATCAACATTAGACCTGCTTCAACGGCTGTAAAGCCTTTTGTATTTTGAAAGAAAAGTGGCAGTAAAAGCATAGGTCCATTAGAAGCAATTCCAGCTAAAAAGATTCCAATATTCGCTGCAGTGAAGTTTTTAGATTTGAAAAATCTGAGCGGAAGAACAGTATTATTTTTGCGAATGCGATTATAAATTCCGTAAATAACAAACAAGGCTAAGCCAATGATGACAAAAGTAATCATTTGACTATTGAAAAAATTTTTAGCATTAGTTGAATCCTTCATCATTCCGTAAATTAATCCCACAGAACCGCCAGCCAAAAGGAGTGTTCCAAACCAATCTAGTTTAGCTTTAGGGTTGAAAGGTTTGAAAGAACTTAGATAAAAATGATTAAGGAGGACTGCAATAATTACTACCGGAATATTAACATAGAAAATCCAGTGCCAATTTGCTCCAGATACAATTGCACCACCAAGTACTGGCCCGATAATTGGTCCAAGAATAATAGGAGTTGAGACAACAGCCATCAATTGACCAAGTTTATCTGGAGGCGTAATTTGCATTAGCAGGGTTGTCATCAGTAAAGTGATAAAACCAGCTGAAAATCCTTGAACAGCTCGGAAAATGATAAAACTATCAATATTCCAAGCAATTCCAGATAAAAAGCTAAAAAGTCCAAAACTAAGGAGTGACCACTGCATTACTTTTTTTCCATCAATGTGATTGACAACATAACCACAGACAGGGACGGCTACAGCAAGTGCAAGAACGTAGCCTGTAATTGCCCACTGAATCATGTCTAGTGAAGTATGTAAGTCACTTTGAAGTTTGTTGATTGCGATATTGACCATGGTTGAATCAAGCATTGGAGCAATAGCACCAATGACTAAAATCCAAGCATTTCGCGTCAATTCTTTTGGCAATTTTTCTTTTTCATTCTTTTTTGATTTTGCCATGTTAATCCTTTCTTTCGTCTGAGCGAAAACTAAGTTATCAAAACTTAGGAATTATAATTTAAAAATAACATACATTTTGTATCTTAAATACAAAATTATTATAAACCTAAGAATAAGTTTTGTCAACAATAAGATTCTTTTTGTATCTAATTTGATTTGTTGGTATTAGATAAAGATGATGTTATAATAGAATTAAGAAACACGAGGTCTCTTATGTTTGAAGAAAAAGAAAAAAAATCACCTAATCATTCTCGAAGAAGAGGGGATGAACTTAAGAAAGCAATTTATAAAGCTGCAGTTCATATTTTAGAAAATGAAGGCTATGAAAAAGTAACCTTTCAAAATGTTGCAAAAGAAGCCAAAACCACACGAAGCGTACTTTATCGTTATTGGGATGATGTTTTTGACTTAATTTTTGAAGCTGTCCGTTTCAATATTTCACAAAATCCTGAGTGGCGAGGAAATGTGATAGACCAAGAAATTAACAGTGGGAGCTTGCGGCAAGATTTAATTGAACTTTTAACCTTTATGAGAGAGAATTTTAAACTCTATCCCAAAGGATTTCTGGCCTTCGTTTCATTTATGCAGTCACAAGGAAAAAATGTTCTTGAATCGACTGTTGGCAATGTCCTTCCAAGTAATCTGATTATTATGGAACGCTTGCTTGCAAGGGCTCAGGAAAGAGGGGAAGCGCGTGAAAAAATTGGGCAAACAGCTAAGCTTTTACCTTTCCAGATGACCCGTTATCATATGCTCCTTGAAGGTCAATCCATGAATGATAAGCAAATTAATGAATTGGTAGATGAAGTTTTACTGACAATTTATATAAAAAACACCTAGTTATAGGGAAATTTATGGTAAAATAAAGTGTATTTATACTAAATAGACTGTTTTGGATTACAAAAAAATCTGTTCAGTTGAATTAGCATTCAAAGTAATTTTGAAAAGGCTCATGATTGTCGAAGAAAATTCTTATAGATAAAGTCATAAATACTATCTTATAAGGATTCAGTAACCCCAGTAAATGAAAATTTATTTTTCGATGAAGTATGAGTCACTTCAAAACATTAATTTAAATAAAAAGAACTGAGTTTTTCTCAGAACTTTAGAAGGAAAGAATAAATTGATTACATTAAAATCGCAACGTGAAATCGAGCAAATGGAACGTAGTAGCAAAATTTTGGCAGATATCCACATTGGGCTTCGTGAGTTGATTAAACCAGGGATTGACATGTGGGAAATTGAAGAATATGTCCGCAAAGTTTGTAAAGAAAAAAATGTTTTACCTTTACAAATCGGAGTGGATGAAGGAAATTATAATCCATTCCCTTATGCTACTTGCTGCTGTTTGAATGATGAAGTGGCTCACGCATTTCCACGTCATCAAATTCTTAAAGATGGTGATTTGATTAAGGTTGACATGGTTCTCGGGTTGGTTGAAGATGGTTCTGTTGATGTTTCAAAACTTAATTTTGACGATGCTGAATCAATGGTTAAATATCAAGAAGAATTCCGCGGTGGCGTTGCTGACTCTTGCTGGGCTTATGCTGTAGGCCAAGTTTCTGACGAAGTAAAAAACTTGATGGATGTGACCCGCGAATGTCTCTATCTTGGAATTGAACAAGCCAAAGTAGGCAACCGCATTGGTGATATTGGGGCAGCTATTCAAGAATACGCTGAAAGTCGTGGCTATGGTGTCGTTCGTGACCTTGTAGGACATGGCGTTGGACCAACAATGCATGAAGAACCAATGGTGCCCCACTACGGACGTGCTGGACGTGGACTTCGTTTACGCGAAGGAATGGTCTTAACCATTGAACCAATGATTAACACTGGGGGTTGGGAAATTGACCATGATGGTGAACGTGGTTACGTTACACTTGACGGAAGTTTATCATGTCAATACGAACACCAGTTTGTTATCACTAAAGATGGTCCTGTGATTTTGACTTCTCAAGGCGAAGAACGGACTTATTAATAAGTAAAAGGAAAAACAGATGAGAGGAAAGATGAAAAAAGTTATACAAAAAATTGCTGAGCTAACGACAACTTTTATGACTTTTTTCAAAAGTTCAGAAATGAGTCTGTCTTCAATTGCTGTTGCCTATTACCTTTTACTTGCAATCTTTCCTCTAGGATTGATTGTCGGAAATATTTTACCCTTCTTACATATCAATACAACAGCTTTATTGAGCTTTTTGTCTGAGCAACTCCCAAGTGATGTTTACAAAGGAATTGAACCAGTCATTAATAATCTCTTAAATCAAAGAAATACAGGTTTACTTTCACTCTCTGTATTGGCAGGTTTTTGGACCTTTTCAAGAGCCTTATCTGCTCTACAAATGTCAATGAATAAAGCTTATGAAGTCTTTAATCATCGAGATTTTATTGTCAGTCGAATTATCGGTTTAGCTGCCGGATTTGCGATTTTACTCTTTCTTTACTTTTCAATTGTTCTCTCTACTTTTGGACAATTAATTCTTGAACAAGTTCATCGCTTATTTCCTTTTGATGATCATCTCTACCGAACTTTACACAATATGACTTTACCAGCGATTGCTGTAGCGACCTTTCTATCTTTGATGATGCTTTATTTTATCCTACCAAATGTTAAAATAAGAAAATTGAGATACACCATGCCTGGAACAATATTTTCAACCTTTGTTCTTGTTTTTCTAACCAACTGGATTGCAAAATATGTTAGCTTTGCACTTCAGCGATTAGATGACTTGAAATTGATTGGGTCATTGGTTGTCTTTGCACTGATGATTTGGTTTATTTTCATCGCCCGCGTTTTGATTATTGGCGCCATATTAAATGCTGTTTATCAAAAAACAAAAGTTGGTAAGATTGAAACACGACGTGGTGAAATTGTTGAATTCATCAAGGAAATTAGAAAATAAAAAATACTAATAAAAATGAAAAAAAATACTGACAGAAAATCTGTCAGTATTTTTTTTCATCTTGTCAGTAATTTTCTATCAGTAAAAAATTAGTTTATTCTGTTAAATTTTTATCTTTTTTGAAGACAAAGAATTTTGAATAAAGATAGTTAATAACAATAATTAAAACTTGAACGACGAGGTTAAGAGCAGCAACCATATTATTTTTAGAAAGTCCAAAAAGATTCATCAAAATATCAGGATGTTGATCAATGAACCACCAGTTAATAAAGATGGATAGGAGTAAAAGAACAATTCGTCCTGAAGTAAAATTGATGAAATCACGTAATAAGTTTGATGATTCATGTTTGAAAACAAAAAGTTTATTGGTAAAAAATGCAAAAATAATACTTGAAGCTTGAGCGGCAGTTTCTGAACCCCAGCCAGAATGCCAAGCTTGCCAAGTTAACCATTTGACAAAGGCATAAACTGCTGTTGCTAGGACTCCAAAAATGAGATATCTAACAGTTTCAGACTTAAAAAGATTCATGAGTTTTTTCATGAGGTAATTATATCACACTCTTTTAATAGACTCCACTAAAAGTAGCAATTTAACAGATGTTTCAAATAAAAAGGGAAATAGGGTATAATAACAAAATATATATAATAAAATCAGTGACAAAGAAAAGGAAATAATTTTTGAATCAAATGATGAAGAAAGTGGTTATTTTATTGCTCATCAGTGGCTTAGTTTTAGTCACACCTCATGCTTTTGCAACAGCAGGAGGATTTCGAGGGGGAGGAAATAGAAGTACAAGAACTGGCGGTAATTTTGGAGGTGGAAATACTAACAGCCATTATAGTAATACTGGTTCTAATAGCTATACTCCTAATTCGAGTACATCTAGAATGGGGAGCAGGTATAATAGAGGAAGGATTTGGAAATGGCTGATTGTGCTTGCCGGTCTCGGATTTTATTTTATAAGAAATAGAGTTAAACTTCCCTTTAAAAAAAGAGGTTATTTTCAAGAAAAGACATTAAATGATTCAGCTTTGTCAGCAGAAATAGAAGCAATTTTTCTAAAAGTTCAAGATGCTTGGGATAAACATGACTTACGAGCTTTGTCCGAATCTTATGGTGATAATTTATATGAAAAACATGAAAAAATTCTCCAAAAGATGAGTGACAAAGGTCAAATTAATCACACGCGTAGTGTGGTTTTGGATGGAATCACCCGTTATAAAGAAGTAAAAGATAATCAATTTGAAGTTGACCTCTATTTTGTAGCTATTGACTACCTTGTTTCTGTTAATTCTGGTCAAACTATTGCGGGAAATACTCAGGAAAGACGGGCGTTTAAACAACGTTGGACTTTTAGTGGTCAAAAAGGGGCTCTTCGAGTTGAGAAAATGAAAGAATTTAAAATCTAATGATATTTAGTATAGATGTGAAGGGAGAAAAATGATTCTTTATTTATTAGTTTTATTAGCAGTTTGGAATCTTATTGTTTTTGTTTTTTATGCGGTGGATAAGTACAAGGCCCAATATCATCTGTGGAGAATTCCTGAAAAATTTTTACTTGCACAAGCACTTTTAGGTGGAGGGATTGGAGCAATTTTGGCTGGGCATCTCTGTCATCATAAAACTAGAAAATGGTATTTCAATCTCTCATGGTACGTGGGACTATTGGTTGATGCTGGACTTATCTTTTTAATTATCAAATTCTTTGCTAAATAAATCATCAAATTGAAAATCTTTTTAGAAAATAAAAAGCTTTTTTTATTAAGTATTATTCAACACAATCCATTGACATTTCTGGCTTAAAAATGTCATAATAGAGGCATGCCTAAACAACGATTTTATTCTTTTATGATTGGAACGGTACTTGAAGCTTGGATTTTCAGCTGGTCCTTCCTATCTGCTTCGTGGTTTTTAGCCACGTTTTTCGGCTTTCTTTTATTACGCCGAATCTTCCTTGCTTATCGCTTGGATAAATTTATACGTGATATGAAAATGTGATTTTTATCACAATTTTTATTATAAAAGTACTGACAAAGTTTTATGACGAAAAAATATTCTCTGTCAGTTGTTCTTATTTATGAAATAATAGGGGAGACTTACAATGGCGGTTTCAGTTCAAGATTTACTTGACAAAATTCGTTTTCATGTGATTTACTCAACAGAAACAGCATTACAAAAAGAAATTACAACTTCAGAAATTATGCGCCCAGGTTTAGAAATGGCTGGGTATTTTGATTATTTCACACCCGAACGAATTCAACTTTTTGGGATGAAAGAATGGTCATACATGATGACTGTAGTTGGAGATAATCGCTATGACCTCTTGAAAAAAGTCATGGCTAAAGAAACACCGGTTGTTATTGTTGCACGTAATTTAGAAATTCCTAGTGAAATGGTGGCAGCAGCTAAAAAGTCTGACATTGTTTTACTTCAATCGCGTGAAGCAACCAGCCGATTGAACTCAGTATTGACCTCATTTCTTGATGAACGTTTAGCTGAAAGAACGACTGTTCATGGTGTTTTGATGGATATTTTTGGGGTCGGCGTTCTTATTCAAGGGGCTAGTGGGATTGGTAAATCAGAAACTGGTCTTGAGTTAGTCAAACGTGGCCACCGATTAGTTGCTGATGACCGTGTAGATGTTTTTCAACGGGATGCATTCACACTTTCTGGGGAACCCGCAGAAATTTTGCGCAATATGATTGAAATTCGTGGCGTTGGGATTATTGACGTGATGAGTCTTTTTGGTGCTGGTGCTGTTAAAGATTCAACGGATATTGATATGGCTATATATTTAGAATACTACGATAAGGAAAAAGCTTTTGACCGTTTGGGAAATGCACCGACTATTGTTGAATTTTCTGATGTTGAAGTCCCACAAACCCGCATTCCTGTAAAAACTGGGCGGAATGTGTCAGTAATTGTTGAAGCTGCGGTTATGAATTTTAGAGCTAAGCAAATGGGTTTCGATGCCACAAAAACTTTTGAAGACCGTCTCACTGATTTAATCAGTCATAATAAAGAATCATAAGATAAAACTTAGAAATTACTGACCGAAAATTCTGTCAGTAAATTTAGAAAACTGATAAAAAATATGAATAATCTATTTCCCTTTTTAGCTTTAAATAAGATTGCACTCCAATTAGGGCCGCTAGCCATTCACTGGTATGCTATTTTTATTGTGGGCGGTGCCGCATTAGCCGTTTGGCTCGCATGTAAAGAAGCCCCAAAGCGTAATATAAAAACCGATGATATTATTGATTTTGTTCTCTTTGCCTTTCCTTTAGGAATTGTTGGAGCGAGACTTTATTATGTCATTTTCCAATGGTCTTACTATAGTCAACATCCTTCACAAATCATTGCCATGTGGGATGGTGGCGGAGCCATCTATGGAAGCTTAATCGCTGGAGCAATTGTCCTCTTTGTCTTTAGCTACTATCGAATGATTCATCCGCTAGATTTGCTTGATATTACTATCCCGGGTGTTTTTCTTGCTCAGGCAATGGGACGTTGGGGCAATTTTGTCAATCAAGAAGCCTATGGAAAAATTGTTTCAAATTTAGACTGGCTACCTGCTTTCATTAGAAATCAAATGTTTATTGATGGTCATTATCGAATGCCTACCTTCCTTTTTGAAAGTATTGGTACACTAAGCGGTTTTATTCTGGTCATGGTCTTTAGGCATCGAATTAAAGGATTAAAACGTGGGGATATTTTTAGTTTCTACCTCGTCTGGTATGGAGCCGTTCGTTTTATTGTTGAGGGAATGCGAACAGATAGCCTAATGTTAGGACCTGCTCGTGTGTCACAATGGCTTTCAGTTTTATTAGTAATTGTAGGACTTGTTCTCTTTATTTATCGCAGAATGAAAAAAAATTAAGAAGTCTATCCTGAAGGATAGACTTCTTGTCATAAAAAAATGTAAGTTATATTAGAAAATAGCGAAACAATTTGTTATAATTAAGTCAAATAGAATCGCTTTCATCAAAATGAAAGAAGATTGAAAAAATGGGTGCTGATTTATACCCGAATAAAGAGGAGGAAACGTGGGAAATATTGCATTATTGATTATCGCGATAGCATTTGCTGTATTGGTGGTCTTCTTAGTTATTGTATTACATAAAGTTTCTAAGGTTGTTGAAGAAGCCAACCGTACGGTTAAATTAGTTTCTAGCGATGTAGATGTCTTACTTCATCAAGCTGATGGCATAATGACTAAAGCCAATACCTTGCTTGATGATGTTAATGGGAAAGTCGCCACGATTGACCCTTTGTTTACAGCGGTTGCTGACTTGTCTGAAAGTGTTTCATACATCAATGCTTCAAGTCGTAAACTTGTGACACGTCTTAATAGAGGTTCAACAAAACGAAAAACAACCTCAGCTTCAGCAGTAGTTTTGGCAAAAACAGCCAAAAAATTCTTTGTTAAAAAAGATAAAACTGAAGCGGGTGTAAAAGTAAATTAAACTTGCTTACGAAAGAAAGGACTTAACCGATGTCAAAAAAAACAGGATTTCTAGTTGGTGCTTTAGTTGGTGCCGCAGCTGCTCTATTTTTAGCTTCTAAAAAAGGAAGCGAACTCCGCGAAGGGGCTGGAAAAATTTATGATGATTTAAAAGAAAATCCTCAAGAAACATTGACTGGAATGAGAGATACTGCTCTTGATTTCTCAGCTGAAAAATTTAATGAGATCAAAGAAAAATTTGATTCAGGTGAAATTTCAGCTGACAAGGCCAAAGAATTTTTGCTTTCAAAACGTGATTTAATTATGGAAAAAGTTGACTCAGGTGAACTGTCTAAAGATTCAGTTGTTGATTTCTTCAATGATACTAAAGATGCTGTCGTTGAAAAAATTAATTCAATGAAAGACAGTGGAGAAGAACTCTTTGATGAAAATGAATCAGACATCTCAGAAGAAGCCGCAGAAGTTGTGGCTAAGTTCAGTGATGCCAAAGATGAAGTGAAAGAAGATATTGATACTGAGTCTCTTGCTGAAGAAGCGAAAAAAATTGCTGACAAAGCCAAAGAATTAACAAATTTTCCTGACGAAAAAGAATAAAATTTAAAATCTGTCTTTAAGGCAGATTTTTTTGTCATGTAAAATATTTACATACTTAACTATGGTAATTGGAAATAAATTGCGTTATACTATATATTATAGAATATAAAGAAATACTCTGGAGGATTTCAAATGGCACAAGCAAACTTTGGTGTTGTCGGAATGGCTGTAATGGGGAAAAACCTTGCACTCAACGTAGAGTCACGTGGTTATACCGTTGCAATTTACAACCGTACGACTTCAAAAACTGAAGAAGTTTATAAAGAACATCAAGATAAGAATCTTGTTCTCACTAAAACACTTGAAGAATTTGTTGGAAGTCTTGAAAAACCACGTCGTATCATGCTCATGGTTCAAGCAGGAGCAGCGACAGATGCGACAATTAAATCACTTTTACCACTCTTGGATAAAGGCGATATCTTGATTGATGGTGGAAATACTCATTTCCCAGACACAATGCGTCGTAATGCTGAACTTGCAGACTCAGGTATTAACTTCATCGGTACAGGAGTTTCTGGTGGTGAAAAAGGTGCGCTTTTAGGCCCATCAATGATGCCTGGTGGTCAAAAAGAAGCCTACGATTTGGTTGCACCAATTTTTGAACAAATCGCAGCTAAAGCTCCTCAAGATGGTAAACCATGTGTGGCTTACATGGGAGCAAACGGTGCTGGACATTACGTTAAAATGGTTCACAACGGAATTGAGTACGGCGATATGCAATTGATTGCTGAATCTTATGATTTGTTGAAACGTGTTCTTGGTCTTAGCAATGCAGAAATTCAAGCCATTTTTGAAGAATGGAATGAAGGCGAACTTGATAGCTACCTCATTGAAATCACTAAAGAAGTATTGAAACGTAAAGATGATGAAGGCGAAGGCTACATCGTTGATAAAATTCTTGATAAAGCAGGAAACAAAGGAACTGGTAAATGGACTTCAGAGTCTGCCCTTGACCTTGGTGTACCACTTCCATTGATTACAGAATCAGTATTTGCTCGTTACATTTCAACTTATAAAGATGAACGTGTTAAAGCAAGCAAAGTTTTATCTGGACCAGCGGTTAATTTCTCAGGCGATAAAAAAGAAGTCATTGAAAAAATCCGCAAAGCGCTATATTTCTCAAAAATTATGAGTTATGCTCAAGGATTTGCTCAACTTCGTAAAGCTTCAGAAGAATTTGATTGGGACTTGCCTTACGGTACAATTGCACAAATTTGGCGTGCTGGATGTATCATTCGTGCAGAATTCCTCCAAAATATTACTGATGCTTTCGACAAAGATAGCGAACTTGAAAACCTCTTGCTTGATGACTACTTTGTAGACATCACAAAACGTTATCAAGAAGCTGTTCGTGATGTAGTTTCACTTGCTGTTCAAGCAGGAATTCCAATTCCAACATTCACATCAGCAATTAGCTACTACGATAGCTATCGTTCTGAAAATCTTCCAGCTAACTTGATTCAAGCCCAACGTGATTACTTCGGTGCTCACACTTATGAACGTACAGACAAAGCTGGAATCTTCCACTACGACTGGTACACGGAAGATTAAGTTGAAAAATAATTAATTAAAAGCTAGAATTTTCTAGCTTTTTTTCTTATAAATTTTGCAGTATTATTTAGACCATTTTTTAACAAAAAATCAAGAAATTGTTATATGATTTAGGTAATCGAATGTGAATTATTTACTTTGATAAATTTTATGGAACTAGAGAAAGTTGAGGAAATTAGAATGGGTTATGAATCTAATCGCTCATTTAATAAAGCAACAGGTGCCGGTTTCATCATCGCAATGGGAATTGTTTATGGCGACATCGGAACGAGCCCTCTTTACACAATGGAATCAATTGTCCAAGGCCAAGGGGGGCTTGAGCGAATCTCAGAAACGTCAATTATTGGGGCACTTTCGCTCATTATCTGGACGCTGACATTAATTACAACAGTCAAATATGTGTGGATTGCTTTAAAAGCGGATAATAATCATGAAGGCGGAATTTTTTCATTATTTACTCTCGTTCGCAAGTATGCAAAATGGTTAATTATTCCGGCAATGATTGGTGGTGCTGCTTTGCTTTCTGACGGAGCCTTAACACCTGCCGTAACGGTTACGTCAGCAATAGAAGGCTTGAGGTCAATTCCAGCTTTTCATGAAGCTTTTGGTCAGCAGAAATTACCGATTGTTATTATTACTTTAGCGATTTTAGTGGTCTTATTTTTAATTCAACGATTTGGAACTTCAATCGTTGGTAAAGTGTTTGGACCAGTCATGTTTATTTGGTTTAGTTTTCTTGGAATTACGGGTTTGATTAATCTCTTTGGTGATTTTTCTGTTCTTCAAGCAATTAATCCTTATTGGGCAATTCATTTACTTTTAAGCCCAGAAAATAAAGCTGGAATTTTTGTTTTAGGTTCAGTCTTTCTGGCAACGACGGGCGCAGAAGCTCTTTATTCCGATTTAGGACACGTTGGTCGGGGAGATATTCATGTCAGTTGGCCTTTTGTTAAAGTTTGTATCATCCTATCCTATTGTGGGCAAGGGGCTTGGCTTTTACAAAATCGCGGAAAATCATTAGGAGATATCAATCCATTTTTTGCTGTCCTTCCTCAAAATTTAATCATTTTTTCAGTAATTTTAGCAACCTTGGCGGCAATTATTGCCTCACAGGCATTGATTTCTGGTTCATTTACTCTTGTGTCAGAAGCTATTCGTCTTAAACTCCTTCCTCGATTAAGAATTTTTTATCCAGGAGAAACTTTCGGACAATTATATATTCCAGCCGTAAATTTGGGACTCTGGTTGGCAGCGAGTTTTATTGTTGTCTATTTCCAAAGTTCTGCTCACATGGAAGCGGCTTATGGTTTAGCAATCACAGTAACCATGCTTATGACAACAACATTGTTAACTGTCTATTTAAGTCACTATCAAAAAGTTAAAAAAGTATTGGTTGGCCTATTTTTCACCGTCTTTATCTTTATTGAAGGCTTGTTTTTTGCAGCTTCCGCTGTAAAATTTATGCATGGCGGTTATGTCGTTGTGATTATTGCTGCCATGATTCTATTTGTTATGGCAATCTGGCATAAATCTGATCAGCTTTTTTATAAATATCTTAATTCTTCAAATCTTAATGATTATAAAGAACAAATGGACAAACTCCGCAAAGATGAAACTTACGACCTTTATCATACGAATGTTGTTTATTTAACGGCTAAAATGGATAAAGAATGGATTGACCGTTCAATCTTGTATTCTATTTTGGATAAGCGTCCTAAAAAAGCTAAAGTTTACTGGTTTGTGAAGGTTAATGTTACAGATGAGCCTTATACTTCTGAATACGAAGTGGATATGCTAGGAACTGATTTTATTGTCTGTGTTAATCTATATCTCGGTTTTCATATGCGTCAAGAAATTCCTAGGTATTTACGGACGATTGTGACCAACTTGATGGAGTCAGGACGATTACCACAACAAAATCAAACTTATAGTATTACACCAGGACGAAAAGTTGGGGATTTCCGTTTTATTATTTTAGAAGAAAAACTAATTAATGCAAGACAAATGCCTGGATTTGAACGATTTGTTCTTCAAACAAAAGAGCAAATTAAAAAAATTACAGCTTCGCCAGCACGTTGGTTTGGTCTTCACTTTTCAGAAGTGACGGTTGAAACTGTTCCTTTGGTTCTCTCGGATGTTAAAAATTTGGAAATTCACGAACGAATTTCAGAAGAAAATCAAGGAGAAGCATAATAAAATAAAATCAATCAAAAGATAGCTTACTGTTGCTATCATCGCTTTTGTGATGATTACTGTATTATATATAAAACTGTGAGAAATAAATAAATATAATTTCCCGCAGTTTTTTTTGAATAAACAGGGGATAATCTGCTATAATAAAGCTATTAAAAAACGAGCTACGCTTCGTTTTATTTTATTTGACTATTTTCGTTGAAGAAAGTTGAGGAGTTACAAAAGTGGGTCAAGTACACTTACATAATCGGTCGTTTAATAAAGCGACATCTGCAGGGTTCCTGATTGCATTAGGGATTGTTTACGGTGATATCGGAACAAGTCCACTTTATGCCATGCAGGCCATTGTTCGAGGACAGGGAGGGTTAGCAAATCTTTCTGAAAGCTTTATTTTGGGGGCTGTTTCTCTTGTAATTTGGACTTTAACATTGATTACAACTGTTAAATATGTTCTGATTGCTTTGAAAGCAGATAACCATCATGAGGGGGGAATCTTTTCACTCTTTACCCTTGTGAGACGGATGAGAAAATGGCTGATTATTCCAGCGATGATTGGTGGGGCGACATTATTAGCGGATGGAGCATTGACTCCTGCGGTGACGGTCACGTCAGCCATCGAGGGTTTAAGAGGAGTAACACATGTTTACTCAAATCAGACGGCAGTCATGGTAACAACTTTGATAATCCTGGCCTTTCTCTTTTTGATTCAAAGGTTTGGAGCAAGTTTGGTTGGTCGTTTATTTGGACCAATTATGTTTATCTGGTTTGGCTTTTTGGGTGTAAGTGGATTGATTAATTCTTTTCTTGACTTATCAATTTTAAAAGCAATTAATCCATATTATGCAATTCACTTATTGTTTAGTCCAGAAAATAAAGCTGGTTTCTTTATCTTGGGTTCTATTTTCTTGGTAACGACAGGGGCAGAGGCACTTTATTCTGACTTAGGACACGTTGGGCGTGGAAATATTTATGTCAGCTGGCCATTTGTTAAGATTTGTATTATCTTATCTTACTGTGGACAAGGAGCTTGGCTTTTAGCTCACCGTGGTGAACACATTGAAAAACTTAATCCTTTCTTTGCTGTTTTACCTGATAATATGGTTATTTATGTCGTTATCTTATCAACATTGGCGGCGATTATCGCCTCTCAAGCACTGATTTCGGGTTCATTTACTTTGGTGTCTGAAGCGATTCGTTTGAAACTTTTGCCATTGTTCAAAATTTATTATCCAGGGCAAACTTTGGGACAACTTTATATCCCAGCAGTTAACTTTGCTCTTTGGGTAACGACTTCATTCTTTGTTTTGTATTTTAAAACTTCAGAACATATGGAAGCCGCTTATAGCTTGGCCATTACCATCACTATGTTGATGACAACAACACTTTTGACTTATTTCTTAATTCAAAAAGGAACGCCAAAAATTGCAATTGCAATTATTTCTATCGGTCTCTTTTGTATTGAAGGCTCATTCTTTGCTGCTTCTCTTGTCCAATTTATCAACGGAGCATATATTGTGGTTCTGATTGCCTTGGCAATTATCTTCGTGATGTTCATCTGGAACAAGTCACACAAGATTGTCATGAAATATATCAAATCATTGAATATTAATGAGTATAAAAATCAACTTAATGCTTTGCGTCATGATGAATCTTATGATTTATATCAAACAAATGTGGTTTATTTAACAAGCAAAATGGACCATGAATGGATTGACCGTTCAATCTTATATTCAATCTTGGATAAACGACCAAAACGTGCAGAATGTTATTGGTTTGTAAATGTAAAAGTTACTGACGAGCCTTATACTTCTGAGTATAAAGTAGACATGATGGATACTGACTTTATTGTTCGTGTGAATCTCTATCTTGGATTCCGTATGCGTCAAGAAGTTCCGCGTTATTTAAGAACAATTGTGACGGATTTGATGGAATCAGGACGCTTGCCACGTCAGCATCAACATTACAGTATCACTCCAGGACGTAAAGTTGGAGATTTCCGCTTTGTCGTTGTTGAAGAAAAGCTAATGAATGCACGTCAAATGCCAGGTTTCGAGCGTTTTGTTCTTCAAACTAAAGCACAAATCAAGAGAATTACGGCTTCCCCAATTCGTTGGTTTGGTCTTCAATTCTCGGAAGTAACTGTTGAAACAGTTCCCTTGGTTCTTTCAGATGTACGTAATTTGGAAATTCATGAACGATTGGAACAGGTGGATGAAGCAGAAGCTTCAGCAACTCATTAAAGAATATAAAAAAACTTACTGACAAAATTTCTGTCAGTAAGTTTTTATTTCTGTCAGTAAAATTTTTAACGAGCAAGTCGTTTTCTAGCGGCTTCTTTTCGTTTTTGAGCGATAAATTCGGCCTTGTCAGCAGAAGGAAGATAACCTTTTTTCTTGGCAATTAACAGGGCTGTACCTGCAACAAGAATTTCGACAGATTTTCCAATGAGATAGCCTTGTATAAATTTATTTTTCATTTAGTGGACTCCTTTATATTTTATTTAAAAATTGCTCTATCTTCATTATAAATCAAAAAATGTGAAAACGCTAACGAAGCACATTTTAAAAAGAAAGACTCTTTAATAATTAACTGGTTAAGGTTAAGATTAGGTGCATGTGATATATTAGTAGCAGTTGTAATAAATAAATGATAAAGAAAGAAGGTAAGAAATATGACAATTATAGGTGTAAAAATTGACAAAAAGTTTATGAGGGACTTACTCATACTTATTTTAGGTGTCGGACTTTATGTACTCTCAGTTCAGTTATTCGTCATCCCTAATCGTCTAGCAAGTAATGGTGTCGCTGGTTTTTCTGTACTTATGGATTTTGTTTTTGGCATCAACCCAGCCTTGACTTTCTTTTTGGTAAATGTACCACTTTTCATTTTCGGAGGACGTTCGCTTCCGCGGAGAATTTTACTACTGAGCATTCCTGGAGCGCTTGCCATGAGTGGTTGGTTAATGATTTATGAAGCATTAGGAGTTACTGGTTTCCAATTCTCACATGTTATTTTTGCTGGAATTTTCGATGGACTTCTTTCAGGATTCGGGGCAGGATTAGTTATTATTTCTGAAGGAACATTTGGAGGATCAATCTTATTGAGCCGAATTTTGGAGGAGCAATGGAACTTTAAAATTGACAAGGTTTTGTTTATGGTCGATGTGGTCGTTTTAAGTGTTTCCTTATTAACATTCTTGTCACTTCCTAACTTTGCGGTCACACTACTCTCATGCTATATCTTTAGTAAAATGACTCTGATTGTGGGACGTGAAGATTATCGGAAATCTTTAATGAATCGTGGAAAAAGAATTTATCAAAAAGTTTTTGCTGCATAAAAACTTTAAGAATAATAGAATAAAAATTACTGACAGAAATTGAGCTGTCAGTAATTTTTACTTGTCAGTGCTTGAATTTACAGGCTATTTCTGAAATAATAGAGAATGAAAATGGTGAGAGTGAGTCATAAAAAATAAATGAAAAATAATAAAGTTTTAGTGGTTGTCGGGCCTACAGCTGTGGGGAAAACAGCACTTGGCATTGATTTAGCAATCAAATTTAATGGTGAAATTATTTCTGGTGATTCTCAGCAAGTTTATCAAGGATTAGACATTGGAACTGCTAAGGTGACTATGGCTGAACAAGCTCAAGTTCCTCATCATTTGATTGATGTACGTAAATGGACAGAAAATTTTTCGGTTCATGATTTTGTCATTGAAGCTAATCAATTAATTAAAGAAATTCTTGACCAAGGAAAAGTGCCAATTATCGTCGGAGGAACTGGCTTATATATTCAATCTCTTATCGAAGGTTATCATCTTGGCGGACAGGAAAATCATGAGGAGATGATGAAACTTCGTGAAGAATTATCTCTTTTATCTGATGAGGAATTGTTTGCAAAAGTGATTAAAATAAATCCAGAAGTTCCTGAGTTAAATCGTAGACGGGCGATTCGTTTTTTGGAGCTGCAAGCTTTCGGCTCTCAAGATGAAAATTTGGGTTCTGATTATGATTTTTTGCTTATAGGATTAAATGCTGACAGAAAAGTGCTTTATGATCGAATTAATCAACGGGTTGATCAAATGATGCGTGAGGGCTTATTAGATGAAGCTAGAACTTTGTATGAGCAAGCACCAGAAGTTCAAGCGGCAAAAGGGATTGGTTATAAAGAATTTTTCCCTTATTTTTCAGGGGACATTAGTTTGGAAGAAGCTGTTGAGTTGGTCAAAAGAAATTCAAGACGCTATGCCAAGCGACAATTGACTTGGTTTAAAAATCGAATGTCTGTCGAATTTGAAGATGTTTTTTCAAAAAATTATCCTGACCCAGTTTTTGATAAAGTCAGTCAGTTTTTGAACTGACGCATTTCCTTAAAAATGTTATAATGAAAAAGATTGAAAAAAGGACTTTATAAGTAAATTTTATTAAAAATGGAGAGAAAAAATGACTGATAAAAAATGGATTGATTTGGGAATGAAATATGGTGGCTTCATGGCTCAAGACCATATCTTTTTAGAAAATAGATTAGCTGCCTTGACCAATGTAAAAGATAAAAGACTTTTGGTGACTCCACCAGCATCAGTTTTAAATGCTTATTTTGCTGAACTTTATCAAAAACGCTCACCGAAAGATGCAACAGATTATTTCTTTGAACTTTCTAAAGCTTTTGATATTTTTGAAGAAAATCCAGATTTTCAACTTGAAGGAAAAAATGGTTATGAAAATTTCAGATTTATTCGACTCAATCTTTCTGGAAAATCATTTGGTTTTTCATATAAAAATGACGCAGAAGAAGCAATTATTTTCAGTGAATTTCCGGTAAAAGTGACAGCCGAATTGATGTTTGAAATTGCACAGATTTTCCCGCATTATCTATTAGTGGAAGAAGACGGAAAATTGACAATGAAACCTGCTCAATTTCAAAGTGAATTTGAGAAAGTGAAAGACCTAACAGCACTAACAGAACAAGCAGAAAATGGGGAATATATTCGCTTAGCCGGCTATAATATTGAAGATTTATTAGAACAAGCCGAAGAAATTGGCTTCTTAAGTCCTTTATGCTTTGGGCGTGACGGACGTAAACACTTTATCTATATTACAAAAGGTTTTTAATCGTTAGTTAATAAACTATCAAAAAAATTGCATTTATCTTTGATAAGTGATAGACTATGTGAAAACGGTTACTGGCGATGCTGTCAGTAATTAATAAGACTGAATTTTTCATAATTACTGACAGAAAAGTTTGTCAGTAACTTTTGGTCAAATATAAGGAGGAACTTTTATGATTTTTATTCCACTCGTTGTTTTAGCAATTATCCTGCTCATTTTAATCTTTAGTTTGAGTACAATTGTATTTGTTGTTAAACAACAAACTGTTGCAATTGTTGAACGTTTTGGGAAGTATCAATTTACTGCAAACCCTGGTTTTCATTTGAAACTTCCTTGGGGAATTGATCGGATTGCTGCTCGAGTTCAATTGCGCTTATTACAAACAGAGATGACAGTTGAAACTAAAACTGCGGATAATGTTTTTGTTACGATGAATATTGCAACGCAATATCGAGTAAACGAACAATCCATCAAAGATGCATACTATAAGTTAATGAATCCAGGTGAACAAATTAAGGCTTATATTGAAGATGCCCTTCGTTCAGCAGTACCAAAATTGACTTTGGATGATGTTTTTGAGAAAAAAGATGAAATCGCTCTTGAAGTTCAAAAAACAGTTGCTGAAGAAATGCAAACTTACGGTTATATTATCGTAAAAACATTGATTACTAAAGTAGAACCTGATGCTGAAGTTAAGCAATCTATGAATGAAATCAATGCGGCACAACGTAAACAAGATGCCAGCCAAATGTTGGCAAATGCTAATAAAATTCAAGTTGTAACTGCCGCTGAAGCAGAAGCTGAAAAAGACCGTCTGCATGGGGTAGGGATTGCTGAACAACGTAAGGCTATTGTTGACGGTTTGGCTCAACAAATTACCGAAATCAAAAAGCTTGGTGTGGCGCTTGATGAAGAACAAATTATGGCGATTTTGTTAACTAACCAATATTTAGATACCTTGAATCAATTTGCTGCAGGTGGAAATTCAACCATTTTCCTTCCAAGCGGAGCTGAAGGAGCAGAAAGTTTAAGGACTCAGATTTTATCAGCCATTAAAGCAGGTAAATAAAGTAAAAATGGAAAGCTATCGATGGATAGCTTTTTTATTATAGCAAGCTTCTTCTTGCAATTTTTTTTGAAATTAGGTAGAATAAAGTGATTGTAGCGCGTCCGTAGTGTAATGGATATCACGTAAGATTCCGGTTCTTGAGATGGGGGTTCGATTCCCTCCGGACGCATTTAATTAAGTAAATAAACCGCTCGGTTGAGCGGCTTTTATTGTTTTTGTGCTAAACATGTGCCAATGACTGCGTTTGATAGAATCCTAAATATGTTATAATAAGATATTGACTCGAAGGTAAAATGACTAGGTTTTAAATTTAAAAAATAGTTAGAATGAAACCGAGAGTTTTTTGATATTATCATTTTACAGGAGGGCTTTTATGAATCAAGAGAAATTTATTAAGTATTTAAGTTGGGTAGCGACTGGGATGTCGGTAATGATGTATGTGTCATATCTTCCGCAAATTGCTAACAATCTTAGTGGAATCAAAGGAAATCCTATTCAGCCCCTTGTTGCTGCAATTAATTGTACACTTTGGGTCACTTATGGAATTGGCAAAAAGCCTAGAGATTTAGCTTTGGCAACGGCAAACTTTCCAGGTATAATTTTTGGATTGGTCACATTTTTTACTGCCCTTTGATGATGAAAAAAATGATTAATTGGACATGTGTGTGGCCATTATCAGAGATAAATAAATAATAAATTTAAAAAAAATAAAAAAATTACAGCTGAGACTAGAAATTTCAGAAAGTCTGTGTTATAATATATTTCGTCGTGAAAATGACGCTTTAAGCATGACTCGTTAGCTCAGTTGGTAGAGCATTTGACTTTTAATCAAAGGGTCGCTGGTTCGAGCCCAGCACGGGTCACTAATTTATTGAAGAAAAGATTGTGGGGAAGTTTCACAATCTTTTCTTGTTTTGGAAAATAATTCTCATTTTTGAGAAAATAAAGTTTTAATTTGCCTTAAGGTGAGTTGAAACTGATGGAGGTTCAATGGAAATCCAATTTTTAGGGACTGGGGCTGGTCAGCCTTCTAAATCAAGAAACACTCAGGCAATTGCCTTGAAAATGCTTGATGAGCGCAATGAAATTTGGCTTTTTGACTGTGGTGAAGCAACGCAACATCAAATTTTAAATACGACAATTAAGCCACGAAAAATTACTAAGATTTTTATTACACATTTACATGGGGATCATATTTTTGGCTTGCCTGGTTTTTTGTCTAGTAGGAGTTTTCAAAGTTCAGATGAACAAACTGATTTGGAGCTTTATGGCCCTGTGGGAATTAAAGATTTTGTTTTGACCGCTCTTAGAATCTCGGGTTCACGCTTAGCTTATCGTATCAATTTTCATGAAATTGATTCGGCTGGAAAAATCTTTGAAGATGATAGTTTTGAAGTCCATACAGATTTGCTTGACCATACTATTTTCTGCTTGGGTTATCGCGTCGTAGAAAAAAATCGAATAGGTGAACTCGATGCCAATGCTTTAAAAGAAGCTGGGCTTCCTTTCGGACCCCTTTTTGGTAAAATAAAAAAAGGTGAGATTGTTCAGTACGAAGGAAAAACTTTCGATCCTAAAGATTATATCGGAGCGGATAAAGCTGGTAAAATAGTCACGATTTTAGGTGATACAAGAAAATCGAATGTTGCAGTACGCTTAGCTTATGGAGCAGACTTATTGGTTCATGAGGCAACTTATGAAGCAAATGAAAGTAAAATGGCAAAAGCACATGGTCATTCAACGACGAAACAGGCAGCAGACGTCGCCAAAGAAGCCGGAGTTAATCGATTGTTATTGACTCATATTAGTGCACGCTATGTTGGACCTTTGGTTGGACAATTGGTGCGTGAGGCACAAACTGTTCATTCCAACACTTTTGTGGTTAAGGATTTTTACGAGGAAAAAATTGGTTAGAAATATTGTAATTACAGGTGCAACTGGTGATATTGCTAAAGAAATTGTCAAATCTTTATCTAAAGAAAATGACCATTTAATTTTGGTTTCACGTAGCCGTAAGGCTCTGATTGAACGCTATGGTCAGCTTGAAAATGTTACATTACTGACCAATGATGAACTTTTGACTAATGAACAATCTTTTGTTGTGGATATTTTGATTAATAATGCTGGTTTTGGTATTTTTAAAGAATTCACTGAACTTACTGATGGGGAAATTACAGAACAGTTTGTCATTAATACGTTAATGCCAATCCAGTTGACCAGATTATTAGAACCAAAAGTTCAATTGATTAATATTGCTTCAATTGCTGGAAAGTTACCAACAGGTAAATCATCAATTTATGCTGCCTCTAAGGCGGCTTTGATTACATTTTCAGATGCTTTGCGTATGGAAAATCCACAATTAATTGTGACAACTGTGAATACTGGACCTGTAAAAACCAAATTTCACAAAGATAATGGAGATTATCTGGAAAAGGTGGGGGAAAATGCAATTTCAGCATCTAAAGTTGCTGACAAAGTTGTGAATAACTTGGGAAAAAGGAAAAGAGAAATCAATTTACCTTGGACTTTATCCACAGCGGCCAAATTGCGAGCTATTTTTCCTTCGCTTTTTGATTTTATCTCTGCCAAATTTTTTAATTTCAAATAGAATTTTTTACTGATAGAAGCTTAATGCTATTTCTGTCAGTAAATTATAGAAAAGTTTAGGATTTTATTAAATAAAAGAAAAATAATCTCTAAACTTAGCCATTTTTTTCGAGTAATTTATGCTAAAATAATTGAATTGAGCATAGAAAAGATAAAGAGAATTAAAATGATAAAAGCAAAATATGATTGGAAAGTGGCTGATACAGCCATTTCCGAAGATTTTCTAAAGATAGCGAAAAAACATAAATTAGATGAATTGACAAGTCGCGTGCTTTATCAAAGAGGAGTTCATGCAGAAGCTGAAATTGAGCAATTTTTAAAGCCAAGTTTAGAAAATTTACATGACCCTTTTCTACTTCATGATATGGAAAAAGCAACAGGGCGTATTTTATCAGCAATTGAGCAAGGTGAAAATATCTTAATTTATGGTGACTATGATGCTGACGGAATGACTGCAGCATCAGTCATGAAGTCCGCTCTGGATGAATTAGGAGCTGAGGCTCAAGTTTATTTACCCAATCGTTTTACTGACGGTTACGGGCCAAATCTTGACGTTTATCAGTACTATATTAAGAATGAAAATATCAATCTTATTATTACTGTAGATAATGGGGTTGCTGGCTTGGAGGCAATTACCTGGGCACAGGAAAATGGAGTGGATGTAATTGTTACCGACCATCACTCAATTCCTGACCAACTTCCCCCTGCTTATGCCATTGTCCACCCCGAACATCCTGACAGTCAATATCCTTTCAAATATTTGGCAGGAGTTGGTGTCGCCTTCAAAGTTGCCTGTGCTCTTTTAGAATATGCACCCAGTGAAATGCTTGATTTAGTTGCAATTGGTACAATTGCTGACATGGTCAGTTTGACTGATGAAAACCGAATTTTAGTGGCTCATGGTCTAAAAGTTTTGGCCCAAACAGAGCGTGCCGGCCTACAAGAATTAATGAAGTATGCTGGGGTTGATTTTGATAAAATCACTGAGGAAACGGTTGGTTTTCAAATTGCTCCCCGTTTAAACGCTTTGGGACGTCTCGATGACCCAAACCCAGCCATTGAATTGCTGACAGGTTGGGATGAAGACGAAGCGCATGAAATTGCCAAAATGATTGACCAAAAAAATTCAGAGCGAAAAGAAATTGTGGAAAAAATTCACAATGAAGCTCTGAGTATGCTGACAGATGAACCTGTTCAGATTTTATATCATAAGGACTGGCATAAAGGTGTCTTAGGAATTGTTGCGGGTCGCTTGCTAGAAGCCACACATAAGCCAGTAATCATGCTGGCCCAAGAAGATGGGATTTTGCGTGGGTCTGCTCGGTCAATCGAAAATTTTGATATTTTCAAGGCATTAAATGCCCATCGTGAACTTTTTATTGCTTTTGGTGGTCATAAACAAGCCGCAGGGATGACTTTAAGTCTGGAAAACGTAGAAGCAGTTAAAAAGGCGATGATTGATTATATCGTGGACAATCATTTAGATATGTCTAAAAAAAGTCCCTTAGAAATTGCTGACCGTTGCCACTTAGACGATATTTCGCTCTCAACAATCACTAATTTAGCAAAATTGGCTCCCTTTGGCATGGATAATCCTAAGCCTCGATTTTTAATCGAAGATTATAAGGTGATTCAAAGCCGAAGTATGGGGAAAGACAATGCTCATCTTAAATTAAAAATTCAGGAAGAAAAGCAACAAATTGATGCCGTTTATTTCCAACATGGTTCAGAAGAATTGGAATTCGAACAGGCACAAACAAAATTAGTCGCAACACTTTCAAGTAATAGTTGGAATGGAAATACGAGTCTTCAATTAATGATTGAAGATGCTGATTCAGTTGGTGTCGAACTTCTTGATATAAGAAGTAAACAACTTCCTATCCCAAAAGAGGCTAATATTTTTTCTCAAAATCAGCTAAAACATGGTATAATGGAAGATGTGCTTGTCATCGAAGAGACACCTGGAGATTTAGCAGGTTTGTCAGTATTAAAAGAAGCTGTCAGTAAAGCAGCGTCGGATGATTTTAAAATGATTTATTTTAAAAATAAAATCACTGATAGCTATTATTTAACAGGAAGTGGAACACGAGAAGAATTTGCAAGACTTTATAAAGCAATTTATCAATTTCCAGAATTTGATATTCGCTATAAATTAAAATCACTTGCGGATTATTTGAAAATCCCTCATCTCTTGCTTGTCAAGATGATAAAAATCTTTGAGGAACTTGAATTTGTCAGCATTGACAATGGCTTAATGACCGTTAATAAGACGGCCGATAAACGCGAAATTTCTGAGAGTACAATTTATCAAGAACTAGAAAAAATTGTAAAAATGCAAGAACTTTTTGCTTTAGCACCCGTCAAAGAAATTTATCAAAATTTATTAGAAAAATAATTTCGTTTTTATAAAAAGTTACTGACGAAATCAGCTATACTCATAATAATAAAGCTGTCAGTAAAAATAACGAACTTATGTTAGAAAAAAGGAGCACTGACAATTCTGTCAGTAACAAAAACATGGAATTAAAAGACTATATTGCAACAATTGAAAACTATCCTAAAGAAGGCGTAGTTTTTCGCGACATCAGCCCTTTGATGGCAGACGGAAATGCCTATAACTATGCTGCTACCGAAATTGTTCAGTATGCAAGAGATAAAGAAATAGATATGGTTGTAGGTCCAGAAGCACGTGGTTTCATCATTGGATGTCCAGTTGCTTTTGCACTTGGTGTAGGATTTGCCCCAGTTCGTAAGCCTGGTAAATTACCTCGTGAAGTCATTGAAGCAACTTACGAAAAAGAATACGGAACAGACACACTCACAATGCATTCAGATAGCATCAAACCAGGACAACGTGTCTTGATTGTTGATGATTTGCTTGCAACTGGTGGAACAATTGCTGCTACAATTGAACTTGTTGAAAAAATGGGTGGAATTGTTGTCGGATGTGCGTTCCTTATCGAACTTGATGAACTTAAAGGTCGCGAAAAAATCGGAGATTACGATTATAAAGTTCTAATGCACTATTAATTTCTTTACTGTCGGTAGCCAATAAATGTTATTAGTATTCTTTTGATAAAAACAAGAGAGTATAGTTAAGCTAAAAGCAAGTAAACAGAGGTTTTTTGGCGTAAAATATTGACAGCAAGCTAATTTTGATATACACTATAAAAAGAAAATCCACATAGCGTTCGTTTTTTAGGAAATGAGCCTATATTTTATATTAGGAAAAGAGAGAGTAAAAACTTGAAAATTACAGCCTTAGAAGGACAAAAAATCTCAGAACTTTCAATGATTGAAGTTGCTCATGCTTTATTGGAGCAAAATGGCAAAGAAATGCAATTCTCTGAAATCATCAGAGCGATTCAAGATTATTTGGAAAAATCAGATGATGAAATTAAAGCTAGTATTTCTCGTTTTTATACAGAAATCAATACAGACGGAAGTTTCATTCCATTAGGAAATAATATCTGGGCACTTCGTTCATGGTACGCCATTGATGAGATTGACGAAGAAGTTATCGCTCTTGATGAAATTGAAGACGAAGAAGAAGAAAAACCAGCTAAAAAACGTAAAAAAGTCAATGCTTTTGGTATCGAAGACGAAATCGATCCAGAAGATGAAGAAGGCGCAAAAGAAACAACTGAAGAAGACATGTCATACGATACTCAAGCAGAAGACGAAGATAAAGATGACGTCGCTGCTTATGACGCAGAACTTGCGGAAGTTGAACTTGATAATGTAGATGAAGAAGTTGACATCGATGTAGAAGACGATGAAGATGATTCAGACGATACTGATGAAGACTAAAACACATAAAAAGTGAGGCATCAGCCTCACTTTTATGAATATTCTCTTTTTATTTGTAAAAAATTAAAAGAACGGTTACAATTAGGAAAAGTAAAATTTTATTATTGAGCGAAAGCTAATCATAAGGAGAAAAAATTTGGTGGACAAAGAAACAACTGAATTTTCTCGAGGAAGTTTTAAAGAAAAAATACTTCGCCAACTTGAAGAAAATGCAGCGAAACAAGCAGAAACTAAGTTCCCAGACCCTGAAGATTTCGAACGTCCCAGCAGGAGTGACTCAGAAGAACCTGAGCGAAAAATCGAACCAAGGAAAGTTGATCTTGAGCCTTTCAAACTTCCCGTCTTTGATTTTCCAGCAGCGGATGAAAACGAAGAAGAACCTTTTGTAGAAAATGAAAACCTTTCAGAAGAAGGCGATTCATTGCGTCAAAATTTAGATGGAGTGGTTTCTGAGGAAATTCAAAACCAAGATATTCCTCCTCAATTTTCAAGAAGTGAATCAAAAGTTCAAGATGAAAAGGTTGAACAAGAACAATTTTCAGAAAAAAAAGAATCAGAAAAAATGGTTAAACATCAACCTTCAAGAAGAACCAACAGTTCTTCTAAAAAAACTTCTTCTAGTAAGAAAAATAAGAATAAGAACAAAAATAAGAAAAAGAAAAAAGTAACAGCAGGAAAAATCATTGCTGTGATTGTTGTTCTTTTAGTTTTAGTTGTTGGAGGAACTGGTTGGTATGGCTATAACTTTGTAAAATCTGGCATTCAACCTTTGGATTCTAAGAATGCAACAGCTAAGTCAATCAATATTCCTGCTGGTTCAAGTAGTAAGCAAATTGGTGAAATTTTGCAAAGACAATCCATTATTAAAAATGGAATGGTTTTTCAGTATTATACAAAATTTAAAAATTATTCAGAGTTTAAAAGCGGCTACTATAATCTTGCACCAAACATGAGCTTATCTACAATTGCTAGTAAACTTGAAGAAGGCGGAACAGAAAAACCTGTTGCTCCAACTTTAGGTAAAATTTTAGTTCCTGAAGGCTATACGCTAACACAAATTGCTAAAGCTGTGACAGTTAATAGTGGAAGCAATGAAAAGAATGCAAAAACGCCATTTTCTGAAGCAGACTTCATGAAAACCGTTCAAGACCCAACCTTTATCGCTAAAATGGTTAAGGCTTATCCTAAACTGTTCGCAAGCTTGCCAACAAAAGATTCAGGAATCAAATATCAGTTAGAAGGTTACTTGTTCCCAGCGACTTATGATTACACAAAATCATCGACAGTTGAATCAGTCATTGAAAATATGATTCAAGCAGCCAATACTCAACTCACTCCTTACTATGATACAATCGCTCAAAAGAATTTGACTGTCAATGAAGTTTTGAGTTTAGCAGCTTTGGTTGAAAAAGAAGCCAACAATGATGATGACCGACGCAACGTTGCTGGAACCTTCTATAATCGTATGAATGCTGGAATGACTTTGGGTTCTAATCTGTCAATTCTTTATGCCGAAGGTAAACTTGGTGAAAAAACAAGTCTTTCAGAGGATGCTAATATTGACACCAACCTAGATTCGCCATATAATTTGTACACAAATACTGGATTTGGCCCTGGCCCTGTTGATAGTCCAAGTTTGTCATCTATTAAAGCAGTACTTGATCCTGCTCAAAATGACTACTTCTATTTTGTTGCTGATGTGACAACAGGAAAAGTTTATTTTGCGAAAACATTAGCTGAACAAAATGCAAATGTTCAAAAATATGTGAATGATAAGATAAGTAGCTAAGCTATCATTAATTTAGATTTGATTAAAAAAGAAAAAAGTTTACAAAAAAGGAAAGAAATATAATGGAAAAAACATTCCCAATGACCCAAGAAGGGCTTGATAAATTAAAATTAGAACTTGAAAATTTAAAACTTGTGAAACGTCCAGAAGTCATTGACCGTATCAAAGTTGCTCGTAGCTATGGTGACCTTTCAGAAAACTCAGAGTACGAAGCAGCTAAAGATGAACAAGCCTTTATCGAAGGACGTATCTCAACTGTTGAAACAATGATTCGTTATGCTGAAATTGTTGATAACGCAAAAATTGCTAAAGACGAAGTAGCACTTGGTAAAAACGTAACTTTTGTTGAAGTTGGCGAAACTGACGAAGAATCTTATCAAATTGTTGGTACTGCTGAAGCTGATCCATTTTCAGGAAAAATTTCTAATGAATCACCAATTGCTCGAGTTTTGATTGGAAAAAAAGTTGGAGACATCGTAAATGTACCACTTCCAGTTGGCGAAATGACAGTTAAAATTGTAAAAGTTGACTAATTATTTTAGAATATAATAAGTAAAAAAGCCGTCAGTAACGGTTTTTTTATTTTTCAACGCTTAAGTCTGTCAGTAAGTTAAAATTGCTATTTTTGGTAAAAATAATATTTTTCAGGTATAATAGTCAGTAATAGTCAAAGATTATTTAGAAAATGGATGAAAGAAAGGATGGAGCGATGGCAGGTCAAAAAAATACATCAGATATTATCGAAGCTTATCTGAGAAAGCTTTTAGAAGAAGCACAAGTCATTGAAATTAAACGAGCGGACTTAGCCAATCAATTTGATGTCGTGCCGAGTCAGATTAATTATGTGATAAAAACACGATTTACGGCCTCAAAAGGCTTTGATGTGGAATCAAAACGTGGTGGCGGTGGATACATCAAAATTGTGAAGTATCAATATTCTGCTCGTCATGAATTCTTAACGGCTCTTTACCAGAAAGTTCCAGCTAATCTCTCAAGTAAAGCTGCCCATGATATCGTTCAACTTCTCTTTGATGAGAAAGTACTGACAGAACGTGAGGGAAATCTACTTTTGTTAGTCATTACTGACGGAGCCATTAGTCCCTTTACTCGTGGTATAATGATGAAAAGTATAATAAACAGATTGGACCGTGACGATGAAATTTGAAAATATAAAATATACACCAACGCTTGACCGAATTTTAGAAAAAGCGGAAGAGTATGCTCACCAATATCAATATGGCACCATTGAAAGTGCTCATTTACTAGCTGCAATGGCAACGACCTCAGGCTCAATTGCTTACAGCCTTCTTGCAGGAATGAATGTTGATTCTTCTGACTTACTGATTGATTTAGAGGATTTATCAAGTCATGTTAAGGTCAAACGTTCAACTTTACGTTTTTCACCTCGTGCAGAAGAAGTGATGACTGCGGCAAGTTTTTTAGCAATTCATAATAACTCAGAAGCCGTTGGAACAGAACACTTGCTTTATGCCCTACTTCAAGTAGAAGATGGATTTGGTCTTCAACTTCTGAAATTACAAAAAATCAATATTGTATCTTTGCGAAAAGAGCTTGAGAAAAGAACTGGACTCAAAGTTCCAGAAAGTAAAAAAGCTGTGACTCCAATGTCAAAACGTAAGATGGCAAAGGGAGTTGCAGAAAATTCAACGACGCCAACGTTAGACTCTGTATCCTCAGATTTAACCGAAGAAGCTCGCTTGGGTAAACTTGACCCAATGATTGGACGAGAAGCTGAAATTGACCGTTTGATTCATATTCTCAGCCGCAGAACAAAAAATAATCCTGTCTTAGTTGGAGAGCCCGGTGTTGGGAAATCAGCAATTATTGAAGGTTTGGCTCAAAGAATTGTCAATGGTCAAGTTCCAATTGGTTTGATGAATAGTCGAATTATGGCCTTGAATATGGCGACTGTTGTTGCTGGGACAAAATTTAGAGGTGAATTTGAGGATCGTTTGACAGCTATTGTTGAAGAAGTTAGCAGTGATCCAGATGTCATTATTTTCATTGATGAATTACACACAATCATCGGTGCTGGTGGCGGTATGGATTCTGTCAATGATGCCGCAAATATTTTGAAACCAGCGCTTGCTCGTGGTGATTTTCAAATGGTCGGAGCAACAACCTATCATGAATATCAAAAATATATTGAAAAAGATGAAGCTTTAGAACGCCGTTTGGCGAGAATAAATGTTGACGAGCCAAGTCCAGATGAAGCGATTGCTATCTTGCAAGGCTTACGTGAAAAATTTGAAGACTATCATCAAGTGGAATTTACTGACCAAGCCATTAAAAGTGCTGTAATGCTCAGTGTCCGTTATATGACTAGCCGAAAATTGCCTGACAAAGCCATTGATTTACTTGATGAAGCTGCAGCAGCAGTGAAAATTTCTGTCAAAAATCAACAAACAAAACGTCTTGATTTAGAAAAAGAATTAGCGGAAGCTCAAGAAGAATTATCAGAAGCTGTCATTAAACTTGATATCAAAGCGTCTCGTACAAAAGAAAAAGCAGTTGAAAAAATTGCTGACAAGATTTATAAATTCTCAGTAAAAGAAGATAAACGTCAAGAAGTTACTGACCAAGCTGTTGTTGCTGTTGCCTCAACACTGACAGGTGTTCCAATCACACAAATGACTAAGTCTGAAAGTGATCGTTTAATCAATCTTGAAAAAGAATTACACAAACGAGTTGTTGGACAAGAAGAAGCTATTTCTGCCGTTTCAAGAGCCATTCGTCGGGCACGTTCCGGTGTTGCTGACAGCCGTCGTCCAATGGGTTCTTTCATGTTCCTTGGACCAACAGGGGTCGGTAAAACCGAACTTGCTAAAGCACTGGCTGACAGTGTGTTCGGTAGTGAAGATAATATGATTCGTGTTGACATGAGTGAATTCATGGAAAAACATTCGACTTCACGCTTGATTGGAGCTCCTCCAGGGTATGTAGGTTATGATGAGGGTGGTCAATTGACAGAACGCGTTCGTAATAAACCTTATTCTGTTGTTCTTTTAGATGAAGTCGAAAAAGCTCATCCTGACGTTTTCAACATCATGTTGCAAATTCTAGATGATGGCTTTGTGACTGATACTAAAGGTCGTAAAGTTGATTTCAGAAATACAATTATTATCATGACTTCAAACTTGGGAGCGACTGCTCTTCGTGATGATAAGACAGTTGGTTTTGGCGCTAAAAATATCACAGCTGATTATTCAGCCATGAAATCAAGAATATTAGAAGAGCTTAAACGTCATTATCGTCCTGAGTTTCTTAATCGAATTGATGAAAATATTGTTTTCCACTCATTGGAAAGTCAAGAGATTGAACAAATTGTTAAAATTATGAGTAAATCTTTGATTAAACGTCTGGCAGAACAAGATATTCATGTTAAACTCACACCGTCAGCGGTGAAATTAATTGCTGAGGTAGGTTTTGACCCAGAATATGGTGCACGTCCGCTCCGCAAGGCTCTTCAAAAAGAAGTTGAAGACCTTTTAAGTGAACAATTGCTCTCTGGTGAAATCAAAGCAGGTAATCATGTTTCAATTGGGGCATCTAATAAAAAAATTAAAATCGCTCAAATTGTTTGAGATGAAAGCTGTTTCATGTTATAATTAAATTAGAAATAAAGGAAAGGACAGTTCGAAAAGATTCAGAAGTCCTGAAAATTCCAAAAGTTTAAGGGCTTCATTGAAACAAAAAGAACTGTTGAAGAGGTACTCTTATGATCAAATTTAATATCCGTGGCGAAAACGTCGAAGTGACTGATGCAATCCGCGCTTATGTTGAAGATAAAATCGGAAAACTTGATAAATATTTCAACGATGGTCATGAAGTAACAGCCTATGTTAATCTTAAAGTTTACAGCGAAAAACGAGCTAAAGTTGAAGTAACTCTTCCAGCTAAAAATGTCACTTTACGTGCAGAAGATACTTCACAAGATATGTATTCTTCAATTGATTTTGTAGAAGAAAAACTCGAACGTCAAATTCGTAAATATAAGACACGTATGAACCGTAAACCACGCAATGCTGTCCCAACAGGACAAGCTTTTGGCGATGAGTTTGCACCATTAGAAAAAGCCGATGAAGTTGCTGAGGATCACGTAGATATTGTACGTACTAAGCATGTTGCTTTAAAACCAATGGATGCCGAAGAAGCAGTGCTTCAGATGGATATGTTGGGACATGATTTCTACGTCTTTACAGATGCTGATAGTAACGGAACCCACGTCGTTTACCGTCGTACAGATGGTCGTTATGGTTTAATTGAAACAGAATAAAAAAAAAAGGATAGATTTTTCTATCCTTTTTTATTAATGTTCAGATAAAAAATCAAAATGTAAGCGCAAAACCTTTTGAAGTTTAGCTTTGCGAAGATTTTCACTTGAAAAATCTTTCAAAAAATAGTAAAATCAAAGATGTATTAAGAGTGCAGACGCACTTAAAAATAATAAGGAGACTAAAATGTCAATTATTACTGATATTTATGCTCGCGAAGTCCTTGACTCACGCGGTAACCCAACACTTGAAGTTGAAGTTTACACTGAAGACGGTGCATTCGGTCGCGGTATGGTACCTTCAGGTGCTTCTACTGGTGAACATGAAGCGGTTGAACTTCGTGATGGCGACAAATCTCGCTACAACGGACTTGGTACTCAAAAAGCTGTTGACAACGTAAACAACATCATCGCTGAAGCTATCATCGGTTATGAAGTTACTGACCAACAAGCTATTGACCGTGCAATGATCGCTCTTGACGGTACTGAAAACAAAGGTAAATTGGGAGCTAACGCTATCCTTGGTGTTTCTATCGCTGCTGCTCGTGCTGCTGCTGATGAACTTGGTGTTCCACTTTACAACTACCTTGGCGGATTCAACGCTAAAGTATTGCCAACTCCAATGATGAACATCATCAATGGTGGTTCTCACTCAGACGCTCCAATCGCTTTCCAAGAATTCATGATCGTACCAGTTGGTGCACCTACATTCAAAGAAGCGCTTCGTTGGGGTGCTGAAATCTTCCACGCTCTTAAGAAAATTCTTAAAGCTCGTGGACTTGAAACAGCTGTCGGTGACGAAGGTGGATTCGCTCCTAAATTCGACGGAACTGAAGACGGTGTAGAAACTATCCTTAAAGCAATCGAAGCAGCTGGTTACAAAGCTGGTGAAGATGGCGTTATGATCGGTTTCGACTGTGCATCATCAGAATTCTACGAAAACGGTGTTTACGACTACACTAAATTCGAAGGTGAAGGCGGTAAAAAACTTTCAGCTTCTGAACAAGTTGACTACCTTGAAGAGCTCGTTTCTAAATACCCAATCATCACTATTGAAGATGGTATGGACGAAAACGACTGGGATGGATGGAAAATCCTTACTGAACGTCTTGGTAAAAAAGTTCAACTCGTTGGTGACGATTTCTTCGTTACAAACACTAAATACCTTGAACGTGGTATCCGTGAAAATGCTTCAAACGCTATCTTGATCAAAGTTAACCAAATCGGTACTTTGACAGAAACTTTCGAAGCTATTGAAATGGCTAAAGAAGCTGGTTTCACAGCAATCGTTTCTCACCGTTCTGGTGAAACTGAAGATTCAACAATCTCAGATATCGCTGTTGCAACTAACGCTGGTCAAATCAAAACTGGTTCACTTTCACGTACAGACCGTATGGCTAAATACAACCAATTGCTTCGTATCGAAGACCAATTGGCTGAAGTGGCTCAATACAAAGGTCTTAAAGCATTCTACAACCTTAAAAAATAAGGTTTAGATGGTTTTAATTAGCAATATCTGAATTTAATAGATGTCCTTTCTATGTTTAATTCCAAAACATAGGGAGGGCATTTTTTGATGCAATTCGAACAATTAGTGAAAGAATATTTACTAGAACTAAAACTGGGAAATTATTCTAAAAAAACAATGGCAGTATATGAACAACATATAGATAAGTTCATTGATTTCTACAAGAAAGAAATATGCAAAGAAATGGATATTTATGCAATTAACAAAATGCACTACAAATTATTCATTTCACTGCTTTTAGATAACTCTCTGAGGGCTACATACATCAATGCAATACTCAAATCAAACAAAGCCTTCTACAGTTATCTAATAAGGGAACAGGTGCTTAAAACAAGTCCTATGGACTCTATAAAGTTACTTAAAGAGACCAAACAAGCACTAACAACATTCAATGATGATGAAGTTAAGGCAATGTTAAACGTGTGGAACTTTAACACCTATTTGAATGCTCGAAATAAATGTATAATAGCTGTCTTAGCTGACACAGGAATAAGAATATCAGAACTAATCAACATTAAAGATTCAGACCTCACAGACCAATATATAAGAGTTTTAGGGAAAGGCGATAAGTGGAGAGTCGTACCTATATCAAATGAGTTAAACTATCTCCTTACGAAATATAAGAGACTCAGAGACAATCATTTCAATAAGATAAGAAATAGGAATGGTAAAGTCAGAGAACTTGATTCTGAGCTGTTTTTAGGCAAGACAGGGCGCTCTATAAAAACGATTACAAACATTGAGGTTATGATTACCCAAACAGGCTTACAAGCCAATGTGAGGACTTCTGTAAGGTGCAGTCCACATCAATTTAGACATTATTGGACTTGTAAGAACTTAGAACTTGGACAAGACATATTTACTATCAGCAAGCTGCTAGGACACACCAATTTATCAACTACACAAATTTACTTACAAAAGCTGACAAATGAACAATTAATAAGTAAGGCTATCAAATTTAGTCCATTAAAACATTTAAAATAATATATCTTACAGAACATAATTTTAAACTTAACTATAACTTAACATATAAAATTATGTTTTTCTGATATACTAAATATATTATGAAATTATAGTTAATATCTAATAAATAGACTTAAGGAGTAACTCATGAGAAAGCTTACAAGTATTGGAGCCATTGCTTTATGTGGAATATCACTGAGTGCTTATTCTCAGGATAAAGACACAGCTGAAACAAAAAGTACTACACAGAGCACAGTAAGAAATTTAATATAATTATTGGTTGAAAGGAAAAAATGGAAACGATAATTAAAAATAAAAAAATAGCCATAATTATTGCAATAATAGTTGTCTTAGTCACTATACTGTTAGGAGCATACCATCAATCAGTAAATAGATATTCTTCTAAAATTGCTGTACAGATTGATAGTGTTGAAAAATTGTCTGAAAACAATTTTGCACCACAAAATCATGTTAATGATTATGGTCAATGGATTGTATTGTCTAAAAATGCGAATAACAAGTCAAATTTATTTCAAATGATAAAAATGACTAGGGAATATGACAAAAAATTCTCTAAGGATGAATCTGAGGCTAAGAAAAACGAAAAAAAAATAACAGACGAAGTAAATAATAAATGGATAGAAATATATACACAATCCATGCTTAAAGCATCAGAATCAGAGTCTTATGGCAATAAAATCACTAAAGTCTGGAGAGATGCTATTTTTGAAAATTATGCCACTGTAAATGGAAAACACTATACTGATTTTAAAGATGCTATTCATGCTTTTCAGGCACAGTATAGTAATGAGTTTAGTGAATTGAATAGTTTCTTTCAAGACAATATTGACTCTGCAAACAACCTTTCAGAATTAATAAGAAAATATTTTCCAGAAAAATCAAATAGAGCTGATGATTTAGAGGAGTTCGCTCAGGATGTTTTTAATTTCAATGATGAAGCTATAAATCCATCTGGTTCATATTCAACTCGTTCATCTCAATTGAGCGAGTTAGATACTAAGGCTTTATCTAGTTCTCAAACTGTTGGAATGAGTTTCTAAAAAGTGTCCTGTTATAAAGTTTAACAAACAGCTCTTACTTAATTGTAAGAGCTTTTTTTATTATCATAAACTAAAATAATCAATTTTTATATGTTAATGGAGAAGGGGGAATTGAACGATAGCGAAAGAAAGCTTGCCAAGACATGGGGAATTGTCTTATTGGAGATTTAGCTTTTGTTTATGAGTCAAGCATTCACGGTTTAAATGAGGGAGATGTAATTATTAAAATAAAGAAAGCAAGACTAGAAAAAATAATCTTTGAAAAATAAAATATTATGTAAGAAGAAGATATCATTGTTTTTTAGACTTGTCAAAAAAAATGTATATAATACCGTATTTTATTTAAATGTAAAATTTGCTTGACAAGTGATACAAATTATGATATAATAGTAATATAGTTAATTTAGAAGAAAGATTCGGCAATTAACTAAAAAACTAAACATTAACATAAAACTAAACATAACATAACATAACATAAAATAAACTTAAAATATTTTAGAAGTCCAGCCATTCTTTGGTTAGTCTTATATAAATATATTTTTTTGGGTTATTTTATGTTTTTTTGTTTCTATAATTTCTACAATAAAAAGAAAGCAGGTAAAATATGACAACTTGGACAGACGAGATGAAAGAATCAGTAAGTAAACAATGGCTCAATCCCTTTGTAGTTTTAGATTATAAAAATGAGATTGTCGGTGTTTACCGTAATAGTAAACAATGTGAAAGAGAAAGTGAATTTGGGTTTAGCTCAATGGGAATAAGAAATTGTTTGAATAAAAATATTAAGTCTCACCGAGGGTTTCAATTTATAAGTATTTCTGTTGATGAGTATCTTGAATATGTTGGAGAATAATAAATAATTCCACATGAAGTTTTGTTCCATATTTAGTAACTATATTTCATATGGCTATTGAAATTTCGTTATATAAAATGGAAAGATATTTCATATGGCTATTGAAATTTCGTTATATAAAATGGAAAGATATTTCATATGGCTATTGAAATTTTGTTATATAAAATGGAACTAGATTTCAATATAAAAAGAGAATAAAAATAAAAGAGAATAAATAATAAAGAGAATTTTAGGCGCTACGCTTGTTAGATTTTCCTTACGGACGTTTTGTTTTAAGGGCTAGCGCCCTCTTGGAACTTGCGTTCCAATTCACCTTGCTAAAACAATAATAAATAAATAATAATAAGAGGTAAATAATATGAATAACAATTTAAAAGAAAAAATATTTTTCTGTTACAACAAAAAATTAAAACAATATCTTTATTTTGAATGTGGTATTGATTCAGAATTTAGTGCATTACATCCAAAGACAATGAATGAGTTTTGGGTTTACATTAAAACAGAACAATTAGACAAAGCACTTACAAATTATAAAAAATAGAAAGAATTAGGTTAAGCAATTATGAAAAATGAAAATTTTGTACAAATTCCAAATAAGATGTTTGCAGACACAAATAATGATGAAAAATTAGTATATGCAATCTTGCAATATACACAAACAGTTGGTCATTTAGATAAAGATAACAGAATGACAAGAACAATGATTCCTTTGTTGATTTCATATTTAGGTTGGTCTAAAGGTCAATATTCAAATAAGAAAGTTGTAAAAGCTTTGAATGGTCTTAAAGATAAAGGATACGTTAATTTTGAATCAACTCAAGATGTGTTCACGGTTCAAATCAACAAATGGAATGACAAAGAAGAACATATTGTATCAGTTGACTGGAAGCAAAGCGGTGTTAAATTTAGCGGTTTTACAAAGATTAAATACAGTGTGATTGATACTCTGTTAGAAGGTAAAAATTTTACTCTTTATGCCTATACAGAATACAGAAAAATGAAAACTCACCAATACAGAATCTGTTATGAGGAATGGGGCTTTGTTCTTGGAATGACAAGTAGAAATGCGTTCAACGTTATAGATAATTCAGAAGTTATTATTAGAGTTTCTAATGGCTTTGACTCAGACACTAACAGACGAGAAACAAACTCTTATTTAACTTTTGATTCTGTTGAAGATGTTAAAGAAGTTTCTTTGAAACCTACGTATAAAGCTCAATCATCTAAGTCAGTTGTTAAAGAACCTGAACTTGTTGAAGAAGATTTTGATAATTTTGAAGAGGAAGAACTTTCATTAAAACCAAAGGTAAAGAAAAGAAACGCAATTACAGATAAAAAAATAAATGATATGCAAAATGAATTTTTTGGAAGAACTATACACCATAAAATTCTTAAAAAAATAACTGACCCTAGAGTTATAACTATTGAACAGGTAAAAGAACTTACAGATTTTAAATATCCAATGTCTTTAGAAAATTATAATATTTTAAAGACAACAAAAGATGGATATCTTACAGAAAAAGGAAAAATTAAACTTGACAATCCACAATGGAATAAGAAACATTTCAATCAATTAAATAATGAGATTGGTCGTAAAAAGCAAAGTGAGAGTGAATTTACACAAGAAGAAATCAAGGATATTATTAAATATCAATATCACGAGGAAGATGAAAAACCTAGAAAAAAACGTAAGAAACTAGGAAATGATATTAGCAAATGGCTATAAGAGGAAAATAATTATAATAACAAACAAATATTAATAAAAATTAGAAATTAGGAGAAATTAAAATGGCAAATACAACAACTACTACAGTAATCTGGAAATCAGTTAAAGGTTTTGAACAATATGAAGTTTCAAATACTGGTTTAGTTAAATCTTTAAAAGGTAAAAATCCAAGAATCATGAAGCCAAGAAGAAAAAAATTTTTCAAGAAAGATGGTTCTGTTGAACTTGGTTATGAGGAACTTATTTTGAATAATAAAGGAGTTCAATATTCTAAACTTGTCCATAGACTAGTTGCTATGGCATTTATTGAGAATCATGATAATAAGCCAGAAGTTAATCATATAGACGAAGATAAAGGTAATAATTCAGTTGAAAATCTTGAATGGGGAACAAGAGTTGAGCGTTCAGCAAAAGCGCAATCACAAGCTATTTTAAGTATAGATGAATTTGGAACAGTTGAAAAAATTTATTCTTCAATGAATGAAGGAGGTCGTGATGGTTATACTCGTAGTTCTATCAGCTATGTATTATCAGGAAAAAGAAAGAAATATAAGGATTTAGAGTGGTATAAAATAAATAACAATGTTTATAGCTTGTTGACTGGCAAATATTAAGGAGAAGATAAATATGAATAAGAAACTTAAAGAATTACAAGAAAAACTTGATGTTATTGAAGAAAAAGCTGATAAGGTTGAAAAAAGACTTGATGTTATTGAGAGAAAAAACAAAAAAGAAATAACCTTTTAAATAGGATTATTTCTCTATTAATTATCTTGTAAATGTTTTGATGTCTTTGTTTGAATAAAGAGGGTCTAATTCAATTTTATTTTTAGTGTTAGAAATATTAATAAGATAAACTATTTTATTATCATCATTATCACCAGTTTTAGTATCATTATTAGAACCAATAAAACCATTAGCGTAGCCGATAATTTTATTGTTACTTTCTAAAGGAGTTTGGATATCTGCATATGCGTTAAAGTCATAATATTGAGAATCAGGAGATGCAAAAAATTCTTCTCCGTCAAATTTAACATTCCCTTTAAAGTCAATAGTTTGATAACTTAATTTCCCATCTTTTAAATAGTGAAAAAATTCTGGTTTATAGGTGTAAACACCCCCAACAAAGCCATAAGAACTTTCACCAAGACCTACTTTTGCTTTATCCTTAAGACTCGTATTTACATTCATATATGCTTCATATATATTTGACTGCAAGGTTCCATCAAGGTATAATTGCAAGATTTGGTTGAACGTAGGATATTTTGAATCAAAATAAAGTGATGAAGGTTTAATACGAGTAAAAAAATAACCTTTATCCATATTTTGATAAGTGAATGCATTACTTATTTTAGAATCTAATTGTGATTGGTTTGTTACAATTACAGCAGTAATAAGTGCTTCACCACTAATCTTATTATCAGCTACAGGTGTAACTTCAAACCAGATTTCATCTTTTAAATCATCAGTAAAGTGTTGAGAAATAGTTTCGTTTCGCTCAATTTTCTTAGTTTCACTTACCTTTGATTTACTATTAGATGTTGAGTCAGTTTTTTTATTTTCACATCCAGTAAATAATACTAGAGTTGATAACAATATTAAGGTTCCAACAATTTTGATTTTTTTCATAAAATTACTCCTATTAAAAATATTATATCAGAAGATAAGAAATTAATCTGATTTTAAGTAATAGTTAAGAAAATAAGGATTTATGATATAACAAGCATAATTAAATAATAGGAGAGGAAAAAGAATGAATAAATTATCAGCATTGAACAAAATTGGACTAATGTCAAATATTTAGACACAAAATGAACTATATTTTCTTAAAATAGTTTTCTTCCTTCTGATTTGGAGTTAAACCATTGTTAGCGGAATGGGGATTATTTGAATAATAGTTCAGTATAACCTGGGGGATGGGTTTTTACCAAGTTAATTAAATCTAATACTTTCAAATATTATCACCACTATACTTGTTCAACTATCAAATATTTCAAATATTTGTAGATAAAAAGATTTGGGTGGATTAATACATACTTTATATAAATGTACTCTAAACATTGTCTTCAAACATCAATTAATTTAGAATATAGCACGCGCTTCTGCCCATTTATATTCAATTATTTGTAAATAACCATCTGTCTCTCAACTATTCAAGGAATATAATTAAAAGTAGTCTAAAAAAATACTATGTTGTAAATGGTATTTTTTTTATATATTTATTTATCCATATGATATTTTTTTAATTAAAAAACTGATAAAAAAGTATGTATCACATAAGCTTTTTTAATAACGATTTATCGAAAAAATAAACATTATAAGAAGTACTGGTCTTTGCTAAGACTTATACTTTTGTAGTCATACCTGATCAATTATTATAATGACTGAATTAACCAAAAATATAATACATCATGATTCAAATATATCTCTGTAAATAAAAATAGTTATATATTTTCAGTAGATACTAGTTTTAGAGAACCCAGTTGTAAACTGGCTAATGTAATAGATTTAAACAAAGTTATTGATATTGAATTGAGAGAAGACAATGAAATAGTTACAAAAGTTTTTACCGCGAGTGTTGTGGCGCGTGGGGTAGTTGGTGGAATACTAGCTGGGGGAATTGGAACGAATGTTGGTGGTGTAACTGAAAAGTCTAAATCTTCTAGTAATTTAAAAGAAATTTCAATAAGATTTAAACTGAGCGATATGAATAGTCCCTATCAAGAAATCTTAGTTGCCTTTAGTAAAGAAAAACAACAAGAAGTCTATAAATTATTTAGCCAGTTAGAACTACTACTTTATAACATAAAAAATGAATAAGAAGTTATGGCTATAATACAGGATGTACTATTAATAGTTTAAGATAAGTATTTAGCTTTTATATTATAATAATGAGTTTGACACATTTGATTTCTCGCCATTGCAGACATTATAGAAGTACAATTTTCATTAAAACTTGGTATACTAAAACTATAGACTATGAAGGGTGATTTAAAGAATGAAAAATAATTGGATTAAGTTCTATGGCGAAAATGATTTATCAACTGAATTAAATTTAAGTAACGTAGAGACTTTTATCAATGACTTTATTTTAAATCCTATAATCAATACTCTTAATGAAGCAATTGAGATATATAATGTGTTAAAGTTTTTGGATTTGGAATTTTTTAAGAAAGGGACATCAGAAAAAATTTCTGAATTTAGAAAAAGTTGTCACCGAATATTAAACGAATATTTCGGTAAAAGAGAATTATCAGAATATATGACAGAATATAGTGATTTGTACTTCCAATATCAATCAGATTTCTGGGATATATTTGTTTGGTTCAAGATAATAAAGAGGACAGAATATTTTGATTTCGAGAAAATAATTGATGGATATAAAATACCGTTTCACTTATTATTAGAACAGCAAAAAATATGTGAAAAGTATAAATTGTTTTTCAAGAAGAAACTATTGTCAAATCCTGTTTACTTTGAGTTTTTTCTTGATAAATATGATTCTCCTAATATTCAAAACATTTATTTACCAGATAACTTATCTGATGAAGAAATAAATGACTGGGCTAGGAGATATTGTGAACTTGATGAAGCCAATATTAATTACTTAGAGCGAATTTCATATTGGAGCTTACATCATGAACATAAACTTGATTCAAGAATAATTTCAAAAGCAAGAAAGAAAAGAATAGAACAAACTGAAAAGACGATGTCTCTAAAAAATGGAGTATCTTGGAAAATGGCAGTAGGTCTTAAAGAGGGCTTAAAAACAGACTTTGAAATTGTGCGAGAAGGTTCTAGAGATTTACAATTTTTGTTATCTAAAGATTGGATTGATGAAGAACATGATTACCCTACAATTTTGAATAATTTTATTTATTTTTTTGGTTTTTTTAACCAATTTTTTCAATTTTCTATGATTGATTCACCTTATGAACATGGTGGTTTGTTAGAGATATTTCAAACTAAATCAAATTATGCGTATAAGCAAACACTCATATCTGAATACCAAAAAAATTTTTATATGCTCTCTTTATTAGCGTATTTTGATTATTTAACTTTCCTAAAAATTGATTTGGAAGAAGTTTTCGCTTTTTATTACAATGAACATTTAAAATCTGAGTATGGCTTTCCTGATTTTTTCTTTAACGCAAGTTCAAAAAACTATACTTATTATGAAAGATGTAAACTGTTAATTCCAGAGCTAGATAGTTTATTAAAACAATTTGATTTTATTCAGAGATATGGTGAAATTGATTCTGATGTTTTTGAATTGGATTCAAAAAATACTAATTATCAAGAAATTAAATCATTGAGTGAAAAAAAATTTGTCTATTTTGATTCAGAAGAAAAGCTAAATTTTTGTAAATTAATATTTAACAGCCAATCGAATTTATCATTCCCAGAAAAGAAAAAAGATAGGAAGAATTTCTATGAGTATGTTCAATATGGAATTTCGATTAATGACTTCTATGAGTATCAGAAGAAAGTGATAGATTCTCTTATAGAGAATAAAGTTTTGTATATTAATTTGGTTAACCAAATAAGATTTACAAATCCTACAAGTATAAGTTTTTATTACTTGTTGTGGGAGAAAGGTTATTTATCTACCCTATACCTGTCTGAATCAGATTTAAAAGTTATTGAGGAAGAAAGTATGACAGGAAATGTTAAATATGGCAACACTTTATTTTCTGAACAAGAGAGTGATTATATTTCATATATAATGGATAATAAAAAATTTAGCAATGCATTGGCAATTCGAAACAAGATTACTCATGGTAGCTATGGGAAAAAACAAGACAGTGATTATAAGAGTTATTACTTGGAACTGCTTATGATTCTGATATTATTTACTGTTAGAATAAATGAAGAATTGGACTGTTACAAGAGTAATTAATCTTAAAATAATAGAATAACAATTATAAATTTATAAGGTTTGTTTTAAATGGTCTACAAATCTTCCTTCTTATATTGATGATGCTATAAAGTTCCTTGTCAGACAGATACTTTTGTAATTAATATCCATCACGGACGTTGATTTATCATTATCCAAATAGAACAATATTGTTAAAAAGATACTTTATGTTCAAAAGTAAACAAAGTATATTTTTTGGACTAATGTCAGATTGACGTTAAGTCAAGTTTTTTGAGTAACATGTATTCATTTCATCAATTGATGAATTTGGTTTTGTCTTTTGGTTTTTTCTTCTTGAAAAAGATGTCTGTAAACTACTCGAAGAGTTTCAGTTGTGTTTCCAGGAGTAATGGAATAAACTTTGGTGGGAGGCTTCCGTTTTTCTAAAATCTTAATATCATTTGCGCTCTTTTTGTTAAAAAGTCAGAAACTTTTCTAATTTATATGATAAAATAGTTACATAATGATTGAAATGAGAGAAGTATGAAATTAACAATTATTTTTGGAAATGGCTTTGATAAAAATTTAGGACTTAATACAACTTATAAAGATTTTTATAAGTGGTTAGATGAGAATCAGAAAAAAGAAAGTGATGAAATTTATTGTAACATCAAAGAAATGCCTGAGAATTGGAGTGATTTAGAACTTGCATTAGGAAAGTATACCTTTGATAATGAAATTATTCCAGATAAATTTGAAGAATCTTATGCAAATTTGATAGAAGATTTAAATGAATATCTACTATTAGAACAAGAAAAAATAGGAACTGAATTTTCAATTGAAGACTCCATAACAGAATTATTTTATAGTATAGAAAAAAATTTGGTGGAAACAGGTCAAAATAAAAATTCGCAAATAATACATAGGTATTTGTCTAAACAAACAGAGGTAAATTTTGTGACTTTTAATTATACAGACACGGTTGAAAAGACAATGAGTAAGAAAACGATTGGTATAAGTAAAGACGGAAAAACTGTTCCTGTAATCTTACGTATTCCTATTCACGTTCATGGTACACTAAATAGTTCTATGGTATTAGGTGTCAATGACGAAACTCAATTCAAATCAGAAATATTTGATAATGATTTTCCAGAGTTTTTCATAAAAAATAAAAATTTAACTGACCATGTAAATAGTACTGAATTGGATAAGGCTTTAGAAGTCATTGATAGTAGTGATGTTTTGTTCTTATTTGGAGTATCTCTTGGTGATACAGACAAAGTATATTGGGAAAAAATAGCTGAATGGCTTTTATATGGTGGTGATGAACATATTGTTCTTTTATATGATTATGAAACTCCAATGGGAAGCATTAGTAAAGTTGTACAGCGGAGGATGGAACGAAGTTGGAATAAGACAAAAGATAAATTCTTAAAGCAGTCTGGACTTAGTAGTGATGACCAAAAACTAATAAGTAAACAAATATTTCCCCTTTACGGAAATGGATTTTTTAATATTTAAGAAGCTCAAAAGAATCAGTAGATTAAAGAGGTGGAATATATGAAAGACAAATTTAAATGCAAAATTCAAAACAATTCTAGGTAAAAAGTAGGGGGGGGAGACTTTTTTACAAACTTTCTTCTATTATATATACATATATATATATATGTTAAAATACAACCACTTTTTTATCTGGTTCTACTTCAACATACTAGACAATTATTTTTTATTCTGCTATACTATCATTAAACATAGAACAGGCTTTGAACGTAGTTCAGAATCTATTTGAAACCTGATACAGACCGTATGGCTAAATACAACCAATTGCTTCGTATCGAAGACCAATTGGCTGAAGTGGCTCAATACAAAGGTCTTAAAGCATTCTACAACCTTAAAAAATAAGGTTTACCAACGAATGATTTAGATTTAATCCTTCTCTTTATTTAGAGAAGGATTATTTTTTATAAAAAATATTCTATGAAAAAACTACTAGTAAGCTAGTAGTTTTTATTTTATTTAGATTTTTGATAAGAGTCCATCTTCAATCTTATAAATACTGTCACTATTTTTAATCATTCTTTGGTCATGAGTGACCATGATTGTTGCTTTATTCTTCAAATGAGCTTCTTGTCTTAATAATTCAACAACCTGATAAGCATGCTCAGTGTCTAAACTTGCTGTTGGTTCATCGGCCAAAATTAAATTTGGTTCATTAAAGAGAGCACGAGCAATAGCTGCCCTTTGTCTTTCACCACCAGAAAGATCACTAGGATGTTTATCTTTTAAGTCTAAAATATCAAGTGATTTAAGAAGTTCAATCCCTTTTTTAGAAGTTAGTTTTTCGTGATTGATTTTATCAATAAGGAGAAATTGTTCTTCAATAGTCAAATAAGGAATCAAATTAGAACTTTGGAGGATGAAACCTATTTCTTTAAATCTAAGTTTAGAACGTTTTTTTTCTGACAATGGTGTAAAATCTAAGCCATTGATTGAAATGTTCCCAGAAGTTGGACTTTGTAAACCACCTGCAATTGTGAGAAATGTACTTTTGCCTGAACCGGAGGGACCAATAATTGAAACAAATTCTCCTTGATTGACTGCTAAATCGATTCCTTTGAGTGCCTGAATCTCATTATGACCACTACCAAAAGATTTTTTTACATTTTCCATTTTAAGAATTGTTTTCATTTTTAACCTCCAATTGCTTTCGTTGGGTCAATTTTACGGATAGTAATGATTGAAAAAAGTGACCCAATAATTGATACGATGATGAGAATTAAAGCATAGAGCAACCAGTTTGTAAGACTAATTTCAAATGGCATTGCATCGGGTAAGATAAAGCTAGTTCCATAACTTGCTATAAAAGCAACGAAGACGCCAACTAAACTAATGATAAAGCTTTGACCAAGTAAAGAGTTCATTATTATGCGATTTGAAATTCCTTGAGCTTTCATTATGCCAAAAATCGGAACTTTTTGAAGAGTTATAACATACATAAAGACTCCAATAATCAACAGTACAATCAGAAATAAGAAGTAAATCATTGCGCTGAGTGTCATATTTTGAGCAGAATAACCTGGAATATCGTTAATTAAATCAGAAATAGACAGGACTTTATATTGATTTGAAATAGAAGAATCAATCTTAACTTTTCCAGATTTTACAACGACAGCATTAACAGAAGAAGTTGAAGTACTTTTTTCACCAAACTTTATCTGATTCAAAGCGGAAAACGAAGTATAGATAACAGGCGAGGCAGAATAAGAAGAGGATTTTGAAATTCCGACAATTTTTATTTTAATATTATTATTTCCCACGGAAACTTCTTGACCGATTTTATATCCTTGATTTGCCAGCTTTTTTGAGATAATCATTTCTAAATGATTGTCAGTAAATTTTTTTCCCTCAAGAACTTCTGGCATGATTTTAGACTTATCAGGCAGGGCAATAATAGCAATATTGTCTCGCTCGCTCTTTGATTTGCGCATAGAAGTAGAAAACAATGATAATTCTGAACCATTTTCTATATGAATATTACTTAAATCATCAGAAGTAATTTGTGAAGCAGAAATAATATTATTTGAACTTGTTGATAAAACGACTTTTTCGGCCTTCCAATCAAGGACGGCTTGTTTAAATTGACTGGCAAGTCCTACAGATAGTCCGGACAGTATAAAGACTACATAAGCGATTAAAAAAATAATAGCTCCGATTAAGGTGTAACGAGCTTTATTATAACGTATTTCTCTTAGTGCTAAAAACATAAAATCTCCTTTCAGTTTTTTCTGTCAGTAATATAATTAAGTAAACCTTCGGTGACTAATTTGATTTCTTTATCATAATTTTCAATAAAAGTTTTCTCAGTCCAATTTTCACTGAATAATCTATAAACGAGATTATGAACAACTGATTTTAATACTTGTGAAACTGGATTATTATTTTCACTAGCTGGGACGGTTGCTGAACTTTTAGGTTTCCAATCTCTTTCAAGTTCATAAGTCCAATCTAAAAAGCGATATTTATAAAGTTGGTATTGGGGAGAATCAATTAAATTTTCAAGAAGGAGATATTTGTATTTATCTAGAGCCTCTTCAATGGAATTATCTTTTAATAAATTAAAAAATAAATCATGGATTTCAAGGGTTTCTTGCGAGAGGACATAGAAATAGGCATCTTTTAAATCTTCAAAATACTGATAAAAACTCCCTCTCGGAATATCAAGAGCTTTTACGATGTGCATAATTTTTGCCTCGTGAAAAGAATGAGTCTGAAATTCATTTAAACAGGCATCATATACGCGATTGCGTTTTTCGTCAGATAGACTGAAATAGGTTGATTTAGGCATTTTTTCTCCAATTCATTCAATTTATGACACTGTGTCATTTATTAAATTCTAACAAATTAATTGATTAACATCAATTAATTAATTTTTTTAAGCAAAAAAACTACTGACAGTTTTGTCAGTAGTTTTGATAATAAATTTACTGATGTATAAGTGGCTGACAGTTCTGTCAGTAAAATTAGGAACACTTATTTAGCCAATTCTCTTTCAAGAGCTAATCGTTGAACTTTCATTGTTGCTGTACGAGGAATTTCATCGTATGCCATAAGAATAGGTTCATTTAAAAATGTCAAATCAACAATTGAAGCCCACCAAGCTGACCAATCCATTTCCGCATTTTCAGCTAGAGCCAAAATAGGTTGTGGTTTACCAGATTTATCACGAATAATCACAACTTCATCTAAGAAGTCGTGTTGGTCTAACAGAAGATCTTCAATTGCCAAATTAGATTCAATTTTATCAATTAAATCAACTTGTCTGTCATGTAAAAAGAGAATTCCGTCTTCATTCATGAGACCCCAATCGCCAGTATCCCACCAGTCACCATAGACTTCTTTATTAAAACGTTCTTCTTCTTTATAGTAAGTCAAAGCTCTTCCTTTTGAGAGGAAGTGGATTCTTCCAGGCGTACCTGCAGGACATTCATTTCCATCTTCATCGGCAATACGTGCTTTAGATAATCCAGGCATACCAATCCCCATTTCACGGGCATTAGTGTCTGCTAAAGTTGATAAACGGTGCTTTTTCCAAATCATTGGGCCACATTCAGACTGTCCATAAATTTGTAGGAAAACTGGCTCTTTTTGTTTAGAGGCAGAAAGAAAAGTGTGCATTGTTTCTTTATTAATTGCATCAAAAGTTGAGTGAAGGTAACGAATTGAAGCAAAAATCTCAGGTTCTTGCTTTGCAAGATTCGCTAGACGAACAAAATCGTTTGGATGTGTTTCAAAAGCATAAGGCTGATGTTTAGCAAAAAGATTGACAAGATTATCTTTTGATAAATCATTGAGGGGCATAAGGCCAAACCCAAAGGTCATTGCTGATGAAACCCCTATATTGAAACGAGAATGAACAGGAGAAATATGGAAAGCTAAAATTTCTTCCTTATCAGGCATCCAATCCATTACAGTTCTTTGAAGCACCCAACGCCAACCCATTGAATTAGCAGAGTGAGCGATTAATTTTGGTACACCAGTTGTTCCAGAAGTATGAGTGAGATAAGCAATCTCATCACTGGCCAATTGCTGACTGTCAGCAATTTGAGTAGGTTTTTCCAAAGCAAATTTACTGACAGAAAGTTTTTTAGAATCTTCAAGATTCTTCATTTCATTTACAGTTTTGTCAGTAACTTGGTCATAAATGAGCCAAGGATTGCCTAAACGTCCAGCTAAAATATCCATTGTTTCGGCAGGAAGATGATAAGAAATCATTGCTGGAACAGCGCCTAGATAAGAAACAGCAACAGCTAAAAGATAGGTATCAAAAGCACTTGATTTAAAAATAATGACTTTATCCGATTTTTTGATTCCCAACTCAGATAAGAGACTTGCCTTATCAACAATTGCTTGATGAGTCTTTTGGTAAGTCGTTTCAAGAGCTAGTTCAGGGAAAGCTCCAACAGCCTCATCAAAGATAATTGGGCTATCAGGAAACTGTTCAGCTGATTTTTTAAAGTTTAGATACAAATTTAGGGGTTCGTGTTTGAATTTCAAAAAAAATCTCCTCAAGTTAATAAGTTTATTATATCACAAAGTATTCTTTAGACCAATAGTTAATGTAAATGTTTTCTTAAGTCGTAGAGAATAAAATACTCGGAAAAAAAGTCTAAAATCTGCTACAATTAAAGGGACACTAAGAGGATTCCAATCCTCTTTTATCAGGAAAAGAAGGGATAGATAGGAAAATGATTAAAAATTATGAACTATCCAACGAAAAAAAATTAATTTCAACCTCTGAAATGAAGAATTTCACCTATATTCTCAATCCAACACGTGAAGAAATTGGGAATATTTCTGAATACTATGACTTCCCTTTTGACTATTTATCAGGAATTTTGGATGATTATGAAAATGCCCGTTTTGAAACAGATGATAATGATAATAATCTGATTCTCTTACAATATCCTGCACTTTCTAATTATGGAGAAGTTGCGACTTTTCCATATTCTTTGGTTTGGACTAAAAATGAATCGGTTATTTTAGCACTTAATCATGAGATTGATAATGGCTTAATTTTCGAGCGTGAATATGATTATAAACGCTACAAACATCAAGTTATTTTTCAAGTGATGTATCAAATGACACACACTTTCCATGATTATTTGAGAGATTTCCGAACAAGACGTCGCAGACTTGAACAGGGAATCAAAAATTCAACAAAGAACGACCAAATTGTTGATTTGATTGCCATTCAAGCAAGTTTAATTTATTTTGAAGATGCCTTGCACAATAATATGCAAGTACTTCAGGATTTTATTGATTACTTGAGAGAAGATGATGAAGACGGTTTTGCTGAAAAGATTTATGATATTTTTGTCGAAACAGACCAAGCTTATACAGAAACCAAGATTCAGCTCAAGTTACTAGAAAATCTCCGAGATTTGTTCTCAAACATTGTCTCTAATAACTTGAACATTGTCATGAAAATCATGACATCAGCTACTTTCGTTCTAGGGATTCCAGCAGTAATTGTTGGTTTTTACGGAATGAATGTTCCAATTCCTGGTCAAAATTTTAATTGGATGGTTTGGCTTATTTTAGTTCTAGGAATTTTATTATGTGTTTGGGTCACTTGGTGGTTACATAAAAAAGATATGTTATAAAATGGAGAAAAATCTCCATTTTTTTGCTCTTTGTGAAAAAATTAATTAGTGATTGCAGATTATGAAGTTAGCAATGTTTGTTAAAACTATTTTGTGAATTATTTATGAAAACGTTTTAAAAAAGTATAACAGATATTAAAATAATTGGAACTGTATTAGTAAAGAATCTGTAATTTCTCTTGAATTCTGTTTGCTATTCTCAAACTGTATGATATAATGAAGTTGTAATTTGAAACAGAAAGAACAAAGGAGATTTCAAAATGAAAACCGAAGTTACGGAAAATATCTTTGAACAAGCTTGGGATGGTTTTAAAGGAACCAACTGGCGTGATAAAGCAAGCGTTACTCGCTTTGTACAAGAAAACTACAAACCATATGATGGTGATGAAAGCTTTCTTGCTGGGCCAACAGAACGTACACTTAAAGTAAAGAAAATTATTGAAGATACAAAAGCTCACTATGAAGAAGTTGGTTTTCCCTTCGATACTGACCGCGTAACCTCTATTGATAAAATCCCTGCCGGATATATCGATGCTAATGATAAAGAACTTGAACTCATCTATGGGATGCAAAATAGCGAACTTTTCCGCTTAAACTTCATGCCAAAAGGTGGACTTCGTGTTGCTGAAAAGATTTTGACAGAACACGGTCTCTCAGTTGACCCAGGCTTGCATGATGTTTTGTCACAAACAATGACTTCTGTAAATGATGGAATCTTCCGTGCTTATACTTCAGCAATTCGTAAAGCACGTCATGCTCATACTGTAACAGGTTTGCCAGATGCCTACTCTCGTGGACGTATCATTGGTGTCTATGCACGTCTTGCCCTTTACGGTGCTGATTACCTTATGAAGGAAAAAGCAAAAGAATGGGATGCAATCACTGAAATTAACGAAGAAAACATTCGTCTTAAAGAAGAAATTAATATGCAATACCAAGCTTTGCAAGAAGTTGTAAACTTTGGTGCTTTATATGGTCTTGATGTTTCACGTCCAGCTATGAACGTAAAAGAAGCAATCCAATGGGTTAACATCGCTTATATGGCAGTATGTCGTGTCATTAATGGAGCTGCAACTTCACTTGGACGTGTTCCAATCGTTCTTGATATCTTTGCAGAACGTGACCTTGCTCGTGGAACATTTACTGAACAAGAAATTCAAGAATTTGTTGATGATTTCGTTTTGAAACTCCGTACAATGAAATTTGCTCGTGCAGCTGCTTATGATGAACTTTATTCTGGTGACCCAACATTCATCACAACATCTATGGCTGGTATGGGTAATGACGGACGTCACCGTGTCACTAAAATGGACTACCGTTTCTTGAACACACTTGATACAATCGGAAATGCTCCAGAACCAAACTTGACAGTCCTTTGGGATTCTAAACTTCCTTACTCATTCAAACGTTATTCAATGTCTATGAGCCACAAGCATTCTTCTATTCAATATGAAGGTGTTGAAACAATGGCTAAAGATGGATATGGCGAAATGTCATGTATCTCTTGTTGTGTCTCACCACTTGATCCAGAAAATGAAGAAGGACGTCATAACCTCCAATACTTTGGTGCGCGTGTAAACGTCTTGAAAGCAATGTTGACTGGTTTGAACGGTGGTTATGATGACGTTCATAAAGATTATAAAGTATTCGACATCGAACCTGTTCGTGACGAAATTCTTGACTATGATACAGTTATGGAAAACTTTGACAAATCTCTCGACTGGTTGACTGATACTTATGTTGATGCAATGAATATCATTCATTACATGACTGATAAATATAACTATGAAGCAGTTCAAATGGCCTTCTTGCCTACTAAAGTTCGTGCTAACATGGGATTTGGTATCTGTGGATTCGCAAATACAGTTGATTCACTTTCAGCAATTAAATATGCTAAAGTTAAAACATTGCGTGATGAAAATGGCTATATCTACGATTACGAAGTAGAAGGTGATTTCCCTCGTTATGGTGAAGATGATGATCGTGCTGATGATATTGCTAAACTTGTCATGAAAATGTACCATGAAAAATTAGCTTCACACAAACTTTACAAAAATGCTGAAGCTACTGTTTCACTTTTGACAATTACATCTAACGTTGCTTACTCTAAACAAACTGGTAATTCTCCAGTGCATAAAGGAGTATTCCTTAATGAAGATGGTACAGTAAACAAATCTAAACTTGAATTCTTCTCACCAGGTGCTAACCCATCTAATAAAGCTAAGGGTGGTTGGTTGCAAAACCTTCGCTCACTGGCTAAATTGGAATTCAAAGATGCAAATGATGGTATTTCATTGACTACTCAAGTTTCACCTCGTGCACTTGGTAAAACTCGTGATGAACAAGTGGATAACTTGGTTCAAATTCTTGATGGATACTTCACACCAGGTGCTTTGATTAATGGTACTGAATTTGCAGGTCAACACGTTAACTTGAACGTAATGGACCTTAAAGATGTTTACGATAAAATCATGCGTGGTGAAGATGTTATCGTTCGTATCTCTGGTTACTGTGTCAATACTAAATACCTCACACCAGAACAAAAACAAGAATTAACTGAACGTGTCTTCCATGAAGTTCTTTCAAACGATGATGAAGAAGTAATGCATACTTCAAACATTTAATTCTTAAAATTTAATGAATATTCGGTCTGTCAGTTTTACTGACAGACTTTTTTTACGAAAAAATTAATCATAATAGTTAAAAACTATTGTTTTTAGTTTAAGAAAGTTAAATTTTATGCTAAAATAGATGAATGAAAATGGTAATTGGATTGACAGGCGGAATTGCGAGTGGGAAATCAACGGTGGTTGATTTTTTGATTTCTGAGGGTTATCAAGTGATTGATGCTGACAAAGTTGTCCGTCAATTACAAGAACCTGGCGGAAAACTTTACAAGGCAATAGTAGAAACTTACGGTTTAGATTTTATTGCTGACAATGGACAGTTAAATCGTGAAAAATTAGGAGCTTTAGTTTTTTCTGATCCAAAAGAGCGCGAGAAATTATCAAACTTACAAGATGAAATTATTCGTACAGAATTATATGATAGACGTGATGACTTATTAAAAAAAATGACTGACAAGTCTGTCAGTAAAAATTTTGATTCAAAGAGTCAAGGAAAAAATCTGTCAGTAAATAAGCCAATATTTATGGATATTCCGTTATTAATTGAATACAATTATACCGGATTTGATGAAATATGGTTGGTCAGCTTACCTGAAAAAATACAATTAGAAAGACTGATGGCAAGAAATAAGTTTACGGAAAAAGAAGCTAAAAAACGAATTTCCTCACAAATGCCATTGTCAGAAAAACAAAAAGTCGCTGATGTCATTCTGGATAATTCTGGAACGATTGAAGCACTAAAAAAACAAATCCAGCGAGAACTAGCTAGGATAGAAGAACAGAAATAGAGGTGAATCGCACGAAAACAGTTAATTGGAAAAGGAATTTATTTATAACATGGATTGGCTGCTTTTTTGTAGGTTCATCATTTTCACTCGTCATGCCCTTTCTCCCCTTGTATATTCAAGGACTGGGCGTAAGCGGTGGAAATGTTGAACTTTACTCAGGGTTAGCTTTTTCTTTGCCAGCCTTAGCTTCAGGGTTAGTTGCCCCCATTTGGGGACGTTTAGCTGATGAACATGGGCGTAAAGTGATGATGGTACGTGCCAGTATCGTCATGACCCTAACAATGGGAGGAATAGCTTTTGTCCCTAATGTTTGGTGGTTACTTGGATTACGTTTGCTAATGGGATTTTTCTCAGGCTATATCCCTAACTCAACAGCAATGATTGCTTCACAAGCTCCAAAAGATAAATCAGGCTATGCCCTTGGAACATTAGCAACAGCAATGGTTTCTGGAACACTGATTGGTCCTTCACTTGGTGGGTTATTAGCTGAGTGGTTTGGCATGGCAAATGTCTTTTTGATTGTCGGCGCTCTATTAGCCCTAGCAACTTTACTAACCATTTTCTTTGTTCATGAAAACTTTGAACCAATTGCTAAGGGTGAAATGTTATCTAGTAAAGAAATTATTAATAAAGTCAGTAACAAACAAATTCTTTTTGGATTATTAGTGACAACATTTATTATTCAAATCACCTCGCAATCTATTGAACCATTTGTGACCTTGTATATCAAAACCCTGACGACAAGCACGAACAATTTGATGTTCATTTCAGGTTTAATTGTGTCAGCAGTTGGATTGTCGGCAATGTTATCATCAAGTTTTCTAGGACGTTTAGGAGATAAATACGGTTCGCATCGTTTAATTTTGATTGGACTTGTTTTTACATTTATTATTTATTTACCAATGGCCTTTGTGCAAAGCCCACTCCAACTTGGGATATTACGCTTCCTTCTTGGTTTTGGAACTGGTGCTTTGATGCCGTCAGTAAATTCGTTGCTTTCAAAAATTACTCCCAAAGAAGGTGTCAGCAGAATTTTTGCTTACGCACAAATGTGTTCTAATTTAGGAATGGTAACCGGTCCATTGGTTGGATCAGCAATTGCAGGTTATATTAGTTATCGAGCAGCAATTGTAGGGACAAGTCTTTTTGTCATTGTTAATATTATTTGGTCCTTTATTAATTTCCGAAAATATCTGCGGAAACGGAGTATTATGGAATGAGAGTAAAAATCACATTAATTTGTAGTTCTTGTGGGAATAAAAATTATATTAGTAGTAAAAATAAAGCAACCCATCCGGAAAAAGTTGAAACAATGAAGTTTTGTCCCAAAGAACGAATTGTTACACTTCATCGTGAAGGTTAGACAGCAAGAATTATCTTGCTGTTTTTTTATTTATAATAAGTTTTTACTATGTACACTTATTAAGAATTGTGATAATATTATATAATAAAGTAAACAATATTTCATTAGAGGTGTTTTATGCAAAAAAAGACATTATTTTTTCATTATAATAGCAGTTGATGGAGACAGATAAAAAATTTTAATCATAATTTTGTGGACTATTTATAAAAGAAAAAATTCAGTTTAAAAAATATATTCGGAAATACCTTATCTTTGGGTGGTAGAAACTTATAAGCACTTTGAAAATCTTTATAAATTATTCAACTCATGCTATAATAATATGAATGAGGAAAAAAAGATAATGAATTTAAATAAGAATAATTTTTTAAACTACTCTATATTGATTCCATACCTAATTCTTGCAGGAATTGGTATTGTGATGGTTTTTTCAACCACGGTTCCTGATCAGTTACAAAAAGGATTAAATCCTTATAAATTAGTAATTAACCAAACAGCATTCGTATTATTGAGTCTCATTATGATTGCAGTGATTTACCGTCTGAAACTTAGAGCCCTTAAGAATAGAAAAATGATAGGAACAATAATGGTTATTTTGATTCTGTCATTAATATTTTGTAGAATAATGCCTTCCAGTTTTGCTCTGACAGCACCCGTAAATGGAGCCAGAGGTTGGATTCATATTCCAGGAATCGGAACGGTGCAGCCAGCAGAATTTGCCAAAGTTTTTATTATCTGGTATTTAGCCTCAGTTTTTTCAACAAAACAAGAAGAAATTGAAAAACGTGATATAAATGAGATTTTTAAAGGAAAGACGCTCTTTCAGAAACTGTTTGGTGGTTGGCGATTACCCGTAGTTGCCATTTTATTGGTTGACCTTATCATGCCTGACCTAGGTAATACTTTGATTATTGCTGCAGTTGCTTTGATAATGATTGGAGCCAGCGGTATATCTTGGCGTTGGTATTCCGGCTATTCAAAATTAATTCTATCTTTGATGGCCATTTTCTTAGGATTTCTTTTCATTGTAGGTGGAAATATCATTCCAAGTTTCTTACCCATCGCTTATATCAATAAACGATTTGAAGCTTTTGTTAATCCTTTTACAGACTTAGCCAATTCTGGACACCAGCTAGCTAATTCATACTATGCTATAGTTAATGGCGGTTGGACAGGACGTGGCTTAGGAAATTCGATTCAAAAAAATGGTTTCTTACCAGAAGCTCAAACTGACTTTATCTTTCCAATTGTCGTGGAAGAATTAGGAATCATTGGCGGAATTATTATTCTAGCTATTCTCTTTTTCTTGATAAGCAGAATGTTAATTGTTGGAATTCGTGCTAAAAGTGCCTTTAACTCACTCATTATGATTGGGGTATCTGGTTTATTGTTAGTTCAAGTCTTTGTCAATGTGGGTGGAGCAATCGGAATTATTCCAGAAACAGGAGTAACCTTCCCCTTCCTATCACAAGGAGGGTCGTCCTTCCTTGTCTTATCGTTGGGAATTGCATTTGCATTAAATATTTCAGCTGATGAGAAACGAAGAGAAGTTTCTGAGCTCTCAAATCATTATAGTAGCAGTGTCCCAACTTATGAAAACGATTGACAATTGTCAGTCGTTTAAAAGTGTATAAAAGATTTTTATAATATATGAAAGAGTGAAAGGTAATGACCAATTACCTTTCCAAGCAAGCCTCATTAAGGAGTCAAAATGAAAAAACTACTCGTCGCCAATCGTGGAGAAATCGCCGTTCGTGTCTTTCGTGCCTGTAATGAACTCGGACTTTCTACTGTAGCCGTCTATGCAAGAGAAGATGAATATTCTGTTCATCGCTTTAAAGCAGATGAATCTTATCTAATCGGTCAAGGAAAAAAACCAATTGATGCCTATTTGGATATTGATGATATCATTCGTGTTGCCCTTGAATCAGGAGCAGATGCTATTCACCCAGGTTATGGCCTCTTATCTGAAAATCTCGAATTTGCTACCAAAGTTCGCGCAGCAGGTTTAGTTTTTGTGGGTCCTGAACTTCATCATTTGGATATTTTCGGTGATAAAATTAAAGCTAAAGCAGCTGCCGACGAAGCGAAAGTTCCAGGAATTCCCGGAACAAATGGAGCAGTAGATATCGACGGCGCTTTAGAATTTGCTAAAACTTACGGTTATCCAGTTATGATTAAGGCCGCTTTAGGCGGTGGTGGTCGCGGAATGCGAGTTGCGCGTAATGATGCTGAAATGCATGATGCTTATGCTAGAGCAAAATCAGAAGCAATTGGAGCTTTTGGTTCTGGCGAAATCTATGTTGAAAAATATATTGAAAATCCAAAACATATTGAAGTCCAAATTCTTGGAGATAATCATGGAAATATTATTCACCTCCATGAGCGTGACTGTTCAGTACAACGACGTAATCAAAAAGTCATTGAAATTGCGCCAGCCGTGGGACTTTCACTGGACTTCCGTAACGAAATATGTGAAGAAGCAGTCAAACTTTGTAAAAATGTTGGCTATGTTAATGCTGGTACAGTTGAGTTTCTTGTTAAAGATGATAAATTTTATTTCATTGAAGTAAATCCACGTGTTCAAGTTGAACATACAATTACGGAACTTATCACAGGTGTAGATATTGTCCAAGCTCAAATTTTGATTGCTCAAGGTAAAGACTTACATAGAGAAATTGGACTTCCAGCACAGTCTGAAATTCCACTTTTGGGTTCAGCAATTCAATGTCGAATCACAACAGAAGATCCACAAAATGGATTCTTGCCAGACACAGGTAAAATTGATACTTACCGTTCACCAGGTGGTTTTGGTGTTCGTTTAGATGTCGGAAATGCCTATGCTGGATATGAAGTAACTCCATATTTTGATTCACTTTTAGTAAAAGTTTGTACTTTTGCCAATGAATTTAGTGACAGCGTAAGAAAAATGGACCGCGTTCTCCATGAATTCCGTATTCGTGGTGTCAAAACAAATATTCCTTTCTTGATTAATGTTATTGCTAATGAAAACTTCACAAGTGGTCAAGCAACAACAACCTTTATTGATAATACACCAAGTCTGTTCAACTTCCCACACTTACGTGACCGTGGAACAAAGACGCTGCATTATTTATCAATGATTACAGTCAATGGCTTCCCAGGGATTGAAAATACTGAAAAACGTCATTTTGAAGAACCACGTCAACCCCTTCTTAATCTTGAAAAGAAAAAGACAGCCAAAAATATCTTAGACGAACAAGGTGCTGATGCTGTTGTTGATTATGTTAAAAATACAAAAGAAGTATTATTAACAGATACAACTTTACGTGATGCTCACCAATCCTTGCTTGCTACTCGCTTACGTTTACAAGATATGAAAGGAATTGCCCAAGCGATTGACCAAGGGCTACCAGAACTTTTCTCAGCTGAGATGTGGGGTGGTGCAACCTTTGATGTGGCTTACCGTTTCTTGAATGAATCACCGTGGTATCGTCTACGTAAACTACGTAAACTCATGCCAAATACCATGTTCCAAATGCTCTTCCGTGGTTCAAATGCAGTTGGTTACCAAAACTATCCAGATAATGTGATTGAAGAATTTATCCGAGTAGCGGCGCATGAAGGTATCGATGTTTTCCGTATCTTTGATAGTCTTAACTGGTTACCCCAAATGGAAAAATCCATTCAAGCCGTTCGAGATAATGGGAAAATTGCAGAAGCAACAATTTGTTATACGGGAGATATCCTAGACCCAAGCCGACCAAAATATAATATTCAATACTATAAAGACTTAGCAAAAGAATTAGAAGCAACAGGTGCTCATATCTTGGCAGTTAAAGATATGGCAGGTTTATTGAAACCTCAAGCTGCTTATCGTTTGATTTCAGAATTAAAAGATACCGTTGATTTGCCAATTCATTTGCATACACACGATACTTCAGGAAATGGAATTATTACATATTCTGGTGCAACTCAAGCAGGTGTAGACATTATTGACGTAGCAACAGCGAGTCTTGCTGGAGGAACATCTCAACCATCAATGCAATCTATTTACTATGCACTTGAACATGGTCCTCGCCATGCCTCAATTAATGTAAAAAATGCTGAACAAATTGACCATTATTGGGAAGATGTTCGTAAATATTATGCACCATTTGAAGCGGGTATTACAAGTCCTCAGACAGAAGTTTACATGCATGAAATGCCTGGTGGTCAATACACTAACCTAAAATCTCAGGCAGCAGCAGTTGGTCTTGGACATCGTTTTGATGAAATCAAACAAATGTATCGTAAAGTTAACATGATGTTTGGAGATATTATTAAAGTAACTCCTTCTTCAAAAGTAGTTGGAGATATGGCTCTCTTTATGATTCAAAATGATTTAACAGAAGAAGATGTTTATGCGCGTGGTAACGAACTTAATTTCCCAGAATCTGTAGTATCATTCTTCCGTGGAGATTTAGGACAACCAGTGGGTGGCTTCCCAGAAGAATTACAAAAAATTATCGTGAAAGATAAAGCCGTAATTACTGACCGTCCAGGCTTACACGCAGAAAAAGTTGATTTTGAAACTGTTAAAGCAGACCTAGAACAAAAAATTGGCTATGAACCAGGAGATCACGAAGTTATCTCATATATCATGTATCCACAAGTTTTCCTTGATTATCAAAAAATGCAAAGAGAATTTGGAGCAGTTACGCTACTTGACACTCCTACTTTCTTACATGGAATGCGTCTCAATGAAAAAATTGAAGTACAAATTGAAAAAGGTAAAACACTCAGCATTCGTTTAGATGAAATAGGAGAACCTGACCTAGCTGGAAATCGTGTTCTCTTCTTTAACCTAAATGGTCAACGTCGAGAAGTCGTAATTAATGACCAATCTGTACAAACTCAAGTTGTGGCTAAACGCAAAGCCGAAACAGGAAATCCAAACCAAATTGGAGCTACTATGCCAGGTTCTGTTCTTGAAATTTTAGTTAAAGCTGGTGACAAAGTTCAAAAAGGTCAAGCCTTGATGGTTACTGAAGCCATGAAAATGGAAACAACTATTGAAGCACCATTTGATGGCGAGATTGTTGACCTTCATGTGGTTAAAGGTGAGGCAATTCAAACTCAAGACTTGTTAATCGAAATTAATTAATATAAATTAAACCTACCTTTTGGGTAGGTTTTTTATTTTTCTTCAAAAAAATATTTAAATTTTCAGAAAATATATAATTTTCGGAATAAAAAGTGTATAATAATGAAATAGATGGAGGCGTTTATGAATTTATTAAGTAAAGAAGAAAAAATGATTAAAAATTCACAAATTCCTAGTGAATTTTACAAAAAGTACAATGTTAAAAAAGGTTTAAGAGACATTAATGGGAAAGGAGTTTTAGCGGGTTTAACCAATATTTCGGCGATACATTCTTTTGATAAAGAAGGAAACCAAATTCCCGGTATTTTAGAGTATAGAGCTTATAATATTAAAGATATTATTAATGATTTAAGAAAAGAAAATCGTTTTGGTTTTGAAGAGATGACTTATCTATTGTTATTTGGAGAACTTCCCACGGCAAATGAACTTCAGGAATTTCAAAACCTTTTAGCCAGTAGGAGAACTCTACCAGAATTTTTTGTCCGTGAAACTATTTTAACCAACCCTTCAAGTGACGTGATGAATTCGATGAGCCGTTGTATACTAGCTCTTGCTAGTTACGATGAGAAAGTTTCAGATATCTCGATTGAAAATGTTTTAGAACAATCTTTGGGACTTATTGCTGATTTTCCACTTCTTGCGATTTACAGTTACCAATCTTATGTTCATTATTTTAAAAAAGAAAGTCTTTATATTCATTATCCTGATCCAAAAATGACGACCGCTGAGAATATTTTACGAATGCTTCGCCCAGACTGCCATTACACAGAGGTAGAGGCTAAAGTATTAGATATTGCCTTGATTCTCCATATGGAACATGGTGGAGGTAACAATTCGACTTTTACGACTCATGTGGTCACCTCAAGTGGAACAGATACTTATGCTACAATTGCTGCTGCCCTTTCCAGTTTAAAAGGGCCTAAACACGGTGGGGCTAATATTAAGGCAGCAAAAATGTTAGAAAATATAAAAGAAAATATTTCTAATTATGAAGATGATGCTGAAATAGAAAAGTATCTCCATAAAATCTTAAATAAAGAAGTTTTTGATAAGCAAGGATTAATTTATGGTATTGGTCATGCCATTTATAGTGTAAGCGACCCACGGTTTGAGGTTTTTAAATCCTATGTCGAGACTTTAGTAAAAGAAAAAGGATTGGAAGAGGAATTCAAGTTATATGAAAAAGTTGCAAGGCTAGCTCCTAAAGTAATATCGGAAAATCGGAAAATATATAAAACGATTTGTCCAAATGTTGATTTCTACTCTGGCTTTGTCTATAGAATATTAGAAATTCCACAAGAATTATTTACTCCATTATTTGCGATTGCTAGAATTGTAGGTTGGTTAGCACATCGTATAGAAGAACTAATTAATATGAATAAGATTATCCGTCCAGCCTATGAAAGTGTCTTAGAATCAAAAAATTATATAAAGTTGGGGGAAAGATGAAAAAAATAAGTATTTCTAATAAAATATACCATTATTATGATATCTCAGAAACTGAAAGAATTGAAGACTTTCCATATAGTTTACGAGTTCTTTTAGAAAGTTTGCTTAGACAGAAAAATGATGAGAATATTAATCAGGCTCATATTCAATCCGTTAAAGACTATTTAAAAGGGGAAGTTGGTCAAGAAACAGTTTTCTTACCAAGCCGTGTTGTTCTTCAAGATTTCACAGGAGTTCCAGCTATTGTTGACCTTGCGGCAATGAGAGACGCAATGGTTGAATTAGGAAAGAATCCTGAACTAATTAACCCAGAAACTCCAGTGGATTTAGTAATTGATCATTCTGTTCAAGTAGATTTTCAAGGAAATGAAGAGGCTTTTCTGTTAAATTCAAAAAAAGAATTTGAACGTAATCGTGAACGTTACGAATTTTTAAAATGGGCAGAGCAATCTTTTGATAATTTTAGAGTAGTCCCTCCAGCAACAGGTATTATTCATCAAGTTAATATTGAATATTTAAGTGAAGTAATTACCGAAAAAAATGGCGTTTTATATCCAGATAGTGTTTTTGGTACAGATAGTCATACAACAATGATTAATGCCCTTGGTGTTCTTGGTTGGGGAGTAGGAGGAATTGAAGCAGAAGCAGTGATGCTAGGAGAGCCTAGCTCATTGCCTGTTCCAGAAGTAGTAGGAGTTAGATTAATAGGTAATTTAGGAGCATTTGCTACTGCAACAGATTTAGCTTTGACAATGACAAAAATTTTACGAGATGAAAAAGTGGTAGGAAAATTCGTTGAATTTTTTGGAGAAGGACTAAAAAATTTAAGTTTAGCAGATAGAGCAACAATTTCAAATATGGCTCCTGAGTATGGTGCCACCTGTGGATATTTTCCGATTGATAATGAAACTTTGAAATATCTTCGGGCGACAAATCGTTCTGAAGAAGTGGTTGCGCGAGTAGAAACCTATGCAAAGGCAAATAAGTTATTTTATGACGAAAAACGTGAACCATACTATAATAAGACGATTAATGTTGATTTAAGTGAAGTAGCAACACGATTATCAGGTCCCTCTCGTCCCCAAGATATGCTTGAATTGTCTGAGCTAGCAAATAACTTTGAAGACTTTGCTAAAAAACAAAAACCTCTGAAAGAAGAGGATGGAAAAATTGCAATTGCCGCTATTACAAGTTGTACCAATACGAGTAATCCACATGTTATGATGATGGCGGGATTACTTGCAAAAAATGCAGTAGAACAAGGCCTTACGGTTCCTAGCTGGGTTAAAACTTCATTAGCTCCTGGTTCAAAAGTTGTTACCTCTTATTTAGAGAAAGCGGGTCTCCTTCCTTATCTTGAAACGTTGGGATTTTATGTAGTAGGATATGGCTGTACAACCTGTATAGGTAACTCAGGGCCACTTTTAAGTGAAATGGAAACAGAGATTAGAAATAAAGAACTGATTGCAACGAGTGTTTTGAGTGGCAATCGAAATTTTGAAGGTCGAATTCATCCATTAGTGAAGGCGAACTATCTAGCAAGTCCTCCATTAGTAGTTGCGTATGCTTTAGCGGGTTCTGTTCGTAAAAATTTAACAACTGTTGCTCTGGGGACTAATCTAGAAGGTGAAAAGGTATATTTGAAAGATATTCTGCCAACTTCTGATGAAGTGAATGATTTAGTGCAAAAATACGTAACAAGTGATTTATATGCTGAAAGTTATGCTAAGGTTTTTGATGAAAATACAGTCTGGAATAATATCAAAACAAAGAAAAGTGAAGTTTATGACTGGAAATCTGAATCTACCTATATTTCTAATCCACCATATTTTGAAAACTTAACTATGATAAATAAACCGATAGCTTCACTGTCAAATTTACATGTTTTAGCAAAATTTGGTGATTCTATCACAACTGACCATATTAGTCCAGCAGGGAATATTCCTTTAAAATCCCCAGCTGGGGATTATCTAAGTTCTCGAGGACTTGCTTATAAGGATTTTAATAGTTTTGGTTCAAGACGCGGAAATGATAAAGTAATGACAAGGGGAACATTTGCTAATATCCGTATCAAAAATCAGCTTGTTGCTCCTCTTGAGGGAGGTTATTCTCTATTCAATAATGAAACATTACCTATTTATGAGGTAGCTAAAAAATATAAAGAACAAGGACAAGGATTAATTGTTCTTGCTGGTAAGGATTATGGAATGGGTTCCAGTCGAGACTGGGCGGCCAAGGGAACAAAATTACTTGGAGTCAAGGCTGTAATTGCTGAGAGTTTTGAACGTATTCATCGAAGTAATCTCGTCATGATGGGTGTTCTTCCCCTACAGTTTCTAGATAATGAAAATGCCGAAACTTTAGGATTAAGTGGTTATGAAAGTTTTACTATAGAGCTACCAGAAAATCCCAAAATTCATGAAAAAATTACTGTAAGTACTGCCGAAAAAAACTTTGAGGTTCTTTTACGCTTTGATTCTCAGGCGGATTTAGATTACTATGCTAATGACGGTATAATGCCTTATGTGATTCGGAAAAAATAAAAAAATAGGTGAAAATTATTATGAAAATTGAGATGAAAAATGGAAAATTAGTTGTGCCAGATTATCCAGCAATTGGTTATATTAGAGGAGATGGTGTTGGCGAAGATATTTTTCCTCAGGCGCAAAAAGTTTTTGATGCTGCGGTTCTAAAAATTTATGGTCAAAAAAAGAAAATAGAATGGCAAAAATTATTGGCTGGAGGAGAAGCATTTGAGACTTGTGGAGAATATCTGCCCAAAGAAACTCTCGCTCATATTAATGAAAATTTAATTGCGATAAAGGGACCACTAATGACCCCGGTCGGTGAAAGCTTTCGTTCAATTAATGTTACTTTAAGACAAAAAATGGATTTATATGCTTGCGTAAGACCAGTTGAATATTTTAAAGGGATAAAATCCCCAGTTAAGGCGCCAGAAAAAGTTGACATGACAATTTTTCGAGAAAATACAGAAGATATTTATGCAGGTATTGAATTTGCTAGTGAAACAAATGAGTCTCACAACTTATTAAAATTTTTAGAAAAAGAATTGAATGTCCATTCTATTCGCTTTCCAAAAACTTCAGCACTAGGAATAAAACCTGTTAGTCCTGAAGGAAGTAAACGACTGGTTAATGCGGCTTTTGAGTACGCTCTGAAAATGAACAAAAAAAGAGTGACCTTTGTTCATAAGGGAAATATTATGAAATTTACTGAAGGAGGATTTAGAAATTGGGCCTATGAGGTTGCTAGGGAATATCCAACTTTTACAAAACTAGAATACGATGAAATCAAAAATGAAAGAGGAAGTTTACAAGCTGAAAATGAGAAAAAAGCAGCATTAAAATCAGGAAAAATTTATGTAGATGATGTAATTGCTGACAACTTCCTCCAACAGATTATTTTAAATCCTGAAAATTTTGAAGTAATTGCCACTCTTAATTTAAATGGTGATTATATTTCAGATGCACTTGCCGCACAGGTTGGAGGAATTGGAATTGCACCAGGTGCGAATATTAATTATAAAAGCGGTCATGCTATTTTTGAAGCAACTCATGGAACAGCTCCAGATATCGCTGGAAAAAATATAGCAAATCCTTCTAGTCTAATTTTATCTGGAGTGATGATGTTTGAGTATTTAGGCTGGCAAGAGGTAGCTGAATTAATCAAAATTGCTCTTTCATTTTCATTCAGGAATGGAAATTTGACAGCTGATTTAGGTGGAAAACTTTCAACTTCAAAATTTTCCGACGTTTTGATTGATTTTATAAAAACATATTAAAAAAATAGATTGATAATCAGAAAAATAAAAAAGCCCTGAAATCAGGGCCTTTAAGATTTACATCATTATTTTAAGGAATTATTTTCCATAATTTCATCGATGAAACCATATTCCAAAGTTTCTTTGGCATCCATCCAATGGTCACGTTCGGCATCTTTGTGAATTTGTTCAAGTGAACGGTTGGAATTATCAGCAAGAATTTGTTCCAAACGTTTACGAGTTTTCAAAAGTTGCTCAGCAACAATAGCCATATCAGTTTGTTGAGTGCCTTGACCTGTACCACCCATTGGTTGGTGAATAAGATATTCAGCATTTGGCAACATGAATCGTTTGCCTTTTGTTCCGCTTGAAGCAATGATTGTTCCCATAGAGGCAGCCATTCCCATAACGATAGTTTGAACATCTGATTTGATAAAATTCATTGTATCAACAATGGCAAGACCAGCAGATACAGAACCACCAGGTGTATTTACGTAGAGATAAATATCTTTAGTGTTATCTTGTGCATCCAAGAAAAGAAGTTGAGCAATGATAGAATTTGCCATTCCATCTTCAACAGGTCCTGTCAGCATGATAATGCGGTCTTTTAAAAGTCGTGAATAAATATCATAAGCACGTTCGCCACGGCTTGATTGTTCAATAACGGTAGGTACTAAATAACCCATAGATTGAATCTCCTTTATAAATAAGATATGAATTTAATTTTAGATAAAATTGAATTCATTTGTTTATTTTTCTATATTATAACTCATTGGTCAAAAAAGGTCAAAGAATATTGTCTTTTTTTATGACTTTTCCTAAACTTGATAAAAAAAGAGTTTAAACTTTCTTAACGCTTTCAAATTTGTTATAATTATGACATGAATACAGAACTTATTATTGCAATGATTTTTGGTCTGATTATTGGCGCGTGGCTAATGGTTGCAGGCATCTACATTTACAAAATTTATGATGAAAATCGTTATAAGAAACGATTAACAATTGAAAAATTACTTCGTGAAATTGAAGTTCGTAACACACTTAATCAAAAAGTGATTGAAATTCTTAATCGCCCAATTACTGGGAGTGATAAAGAATTAATTAATCCTCAAAGTGATGTGAAAGTTCCTTTTTACGATTATAATTTTTTGAAAAACTATACTTCAATGTATAATTTATACATTCCAACTTATTTTTTGAATACATTTTTCAAAAAGCTCTCTCACCATTTAGCTGTATTTGATGACGAGCAGGACTTGAAAAATGGGGGATACATTTTCAAAGAATCTCGTACAATTTTCGAGAATTTTTCTGTCGAAATTACTGATGATATTGAGGCAAAAAAACGAGAGTTACAAAAGGCTAAAAATGTTTATCCATCGATGTTGAAAAAACAACATTATAATATCTAATGCAGTGAAAAAAACTACTGATTTCAGTGGTTTTTTTATTGAAAAAATTTGTGAAAAAATTTTGAAAAGGTCTTTTTTTAAGTCTATAAATATGGTATAATTGTACAATCATTGATGTTTAATACTATTAGATAAATAAATATACACGAAGGAGAGACGATGATCACAATCTATACAGCACCCTCTTGTACGAGCTGTAAAAAAGCTAAAACTTGGCTTTCATATCACCACATCCCATTTAACGAAAGAAATCTCATCGCGGATCCTTTATCAACAACAGAGATTAGTCAAATTCTACAAAAATGTGACGATGGTGTTGAAGGATTAATTTCAAGTAGAAATCGCTTTGTGAAGACTTTGGGTGTTGATTTTGAAGATATTTCACTTTCACAAGCAATTAAAATTATTTCTGAAAATCCACAAATCATGCGTCGTCCAATTATTATGGATGAAAAACGTCTTCATGTTGGATATAATGAAGAAGAAATCCGTGCTTTTTTACCTCGTACAGTTCGTGTTTTAGAAAATGGTGGCGCTCGTTTGCGTTCAGCAATTTAATTCATAATTAAAATATTCATTTATTGGAATTTTTATAGACGCATTTGCGTCTTTTTTTTTTATTGAAAAAAACCACTGCCAGAAAGGAACAATGGTTTTTTGTTGAGTGCATAGTAATTGTTATTGGATAATAAAAGAAAATGAATTAAAAAATTTTTTATGGTTATTGTTATCCTTCAAATTCAATATCATCAAGTGTTGTGGCTGAAATAAAAATTGTGGGTAAGTATGGATCAACTGCAGAAACTGCAGCAAGTGAAAGGAGCAGTAAACTTTTAAATTCCATGATGAACCTCCAACCAAAATGTATTTGTGAAGATATTATAACACAATTTTCTGAAAATTCAACCTTTTTGTTTTTCTTATCTGATGCTTGAGGTAATTATTTTTGAAGGAGCTTTACTTGCCATTCGTTTCCTTCTTGAATAATTCCCCTGAGTGAATTGATAAACATAACGAGCCAGGTAAAAGCTATAGCAAAAGCAATAATTTCAAAGACCGTTAATGAGAGATAGTGAATTCCCATAAAGGCAACGGCAGATAAAGTTAATGCTATCAAAGCAGTCCAAGATAATGCTAAAAATTCTTTAGAAATGGTGGGAACTAACCATTTAAGAAAGATAATCATAATAAGAACAACCGCAACCAGACCAAATGCAGAATTATTATGTATAGGCATTGTCCATGATTGGGCTGGAAAAATTCCGACGAAAGCGATCAAAAGTGCTATGAGAATATAAAAAACACGAATTATTTTAAATTTATAATTGTAAAGGCTGCTCTTAGAAAACTCAGCAAAGAGAAAATCAGTTATGGTAAGAAGAATAAGAGCAGAAAATATTAAGGTGATATTGAACTGCCAGTGCTGTGTGGCTTCACCAGTTCCTAAGAAGCTGAAGTTATGTTGCCACCAATCTTTTTGATTGTTTGTTGCCATTGAAACAAGAATACCCCCTATGAAAGTGGTAAAGAGGAGCAAAATAAGATTAGGTAAAGTGATGGAAAGAGCTGCTGAAATAAGAAAATAAAAGATGATTCCAACAAATACTAAGACAAGAAACCCTGCAGTAAAGGGGTCAAAAGTTACTCCGCTAAATGTTTTGCCAATTATGTACCAAAAAATGATTTGAACAGCAAAAGAAATACTTGTATAGGCTACCGATAGCGTTAAAGTTTCTCTAAAAATTTTAAATTTAGATTTGGATAAGTCACAACTTTTGCGAAGATAAGTCCATATGAAACCAAAAAAACCAAAAAGGGTTGATAGAATTATGCTCAAACTTGCAACAGAGAGGTGGCGGCTCCCCGTAAATGCGATTTGTGGATGATTGGTACTTAAAAAGATAAGCAATGCAATTATTCCAGATGCTAAACTAGGTACTATAAAATAGTGTAAAGCTAAATTTTGTTTATTGGTATGATTAATTTTCGGATTTTCTAATAATATCTGTTGATTTTCTAAACGGATTGATAGTTGGTCATTTTCTGCATAATCACTTAATTTATTATAAAGTTCTTCAGGGATTTCTAAGTAATTTTTAGTCATGATATTCTTTCTAGCTTTAAAATAATTGAAAATTCATTTATATAGTACATATTATAAATTCATACATTCTAATAATATTTTACCATTTAACTTACTAAAGGGGCTACTGGAACTTATTTGTTTTGGGAACGGAGGGATAATTTGAGTTTTAATATAAGTATATATTGTGTTGTAGTCAAAACAATATAAAATGGATTGACTTACGATATGGATAATGTTAAAATATAATTAATTAAATAAACGACTAGGTTGGGCGCAAGCTTCAAGACATATCTCCAAGGGTGAGGAGATTGTTTTGAGGTTTGCGTTCTTTTTTGTCGTTTTTTACTAGAAAGGGATGATATGAAATTTTATCAAAAATCCAAAGAAGAATTATTACATAATTATGATGTTAAGATAGATAGAGGACTTTCGAGTACTCAGGTTACTGATAATCGAGAAAGATATGGTGAAAATAAACTTCCAGAAGAAAAGGAAGAAAGCTATTTAAAAGTATTTTTTAAAAGTTTTAAAGAACCAATAATCATTGTTTTATTAGGGGCAGTCGCTCTATCATTTTTTAGTTCATTTTATTCATTCCAAATAGTTGGAGATAAAAAACATGGTTTAGAATCCTTATATGAAGCGATTGCTATAGCTATTTTGATTATTATAAATGCATTTTTAGGTTTTTGGCAAGAAATTAGTGCTCGTAAAAATTTAAATTCACTAAAAGAAATGAACAATCGTTTTGCATCTGTACTAAGAAATGGAGCCTTAGAAAAAATTTCATCAAATGAGCTAGTTGTTGGTGATATCGTAAAAGTTACAGTAGGTGATTTTGTGGAGGCCGATATAAGATGGTTAGAGCTTGATGAACTTCAATTAATTGAGTCTCATTTAACGGGTGAAGCTGATGCTATAATAAAAAATATAGAGGTCATTAATGAAAACGTCGAAATTGGTGATCAAACGAATATGGGATTTTCTGGCTCTATCGTTTCAAATGGACAGGGAATTGGAATAGTTGTAGCCACGGGAGAAAACACAGAACTTGGGAAAATTTCTCAGTTGATGAAAGATGAGGGAATGAAATCATCTCCATTACAAGAAACCGTAAAAAAACTTACTAAAACACTGATGAAAATATCCGCTGGGATTGTTTTATTAACTTTTGTATTTGGATTAATAAGTTCTGGAGAATTTTCAATTAACTCAATTACTTCAGTATTTTCAACCTCAATCGCTCTCGCAGTTGCCTCTATTCCAGATGCTTTACCAGTTGTTCTCTCAATAGTATTGACAATCGGTGCAGTCAAAATGTCAAAAAATAAAGGTTTGATTAAAACACTAAGTAGTGTGGAAACTTTAGGGAGTACTTCTTACATCTGTTCTGATAAAACAGGTACATTGACCCAAAATGAGATGACCGTTACAAAATTTTACGCTAATGGTCAACTGTATAATGTGGATGGTCTGGGATATCGTTCCATTGGTGAAATTCACTTGGTATCAAAAGGTGAAAAAAATGTAAATTTTGCTCAATTTATGAAAAATATCGTTTTGTGTAATGATTCAAGTGTCAAAGAAGTTGAGGGGCAAGTAAAAACTTTTGGTAATCCTACAGAAGTTGCTCTTACCGTTCTTGGTAGTAAAGCCGGCTATAGCAAGAATAAGTTATTAAAAAACAATAAAATTATAAGAACTCTTCCTTTTAGTAGCAGTAGAAAAATGATGAGTGTCATTGTTCAAAATGATGAAGGATTTTACGTTTATACCAAAGGAGCACCAGATGTTTTAATGGAAAAAGCTTCGGGGATTTTGATTGGAGATATAGTTGACCAATCTGAGCAGTCAAAAGATAACTTTATTAAAGTGGTAGATGATTATGCGGATGAAGCACTAAGAACCTTGGCTGTGGCCTACAAAAAAGTTGATGAAGAAGAGGCATTATACGGAGCCACGGAAGACGTAGAAAAAGATTTTATATTAACGGGAGTTGCAGGAATAATTGATCCTCCACGAGAAGAAGTGAAAGAATCTATCAGACAACTTCATGATGCAAATATTAATGTGGTCATGATTACAGGGGATCATGAAAAAACAGCTCGTGCGATTGCCTATGATTTGGGGATTGTAAAAGAAAAAAATGCAACAGTTTTAAAGGGAATTGACCTTGAAGAAATGTCAGATCAGGAGCTTTATGCAGAAGTAAAAAATGTTAATGTTTATGCAAGAGTGACACCAGAGCATAAGCAACGTATTGTTAAACAGCTCCAAAATCATCAACAAGTTGTTGCTATGACCGGAGACGGAGTAAATGATGCTCCAGCTTTAAGAGCTGCTGATATTGGAGTGGCGATGGGAATTACTGGTACAGAAGTAACTAAAGATTCTGCAGATCTCATTTTATTAGATGATAAATTTACAACGATAGAAAAATCAGTTTATAGCGGTCGTACTATCTATGCTAATATAAAAAACTTTATGAGACACGAACTGACAACAAATGTTGCTGAAGTTTTGGCTCTTGTATTAGGTTTAGTTTTATTTAGAAGTAGTGTTGGAAATGTAGCAGCAATGACTCCGACATTGACTGCTTTAATGGTTCTTTGGGTTAATATGGTGAGTGATGCGATTCCATCTTTTTCTTTGGGTTATGATGTTGCCGAAACAGATTTGATGAAAGAAAAACCACGGAACCCTAATGAATCTATTCTTGCTAACCACACGTGGTCTAGGGTTTTGATTAGGGGAACAGTTATGGGAGCGATGGTTTATCTTGGATTTCTCCTGGCTGCTCAAAATGGATTGAACGCTAGTGAAGCACAAACAGTTGCTTTTCTGACTTTAGTTTATGGACAATTATGGCATGTATTTGATGCAAGAAGTTCAAGAACATTGTTTAGACGTAATCCTTTTGGGAATATTAGACTTGTTGGAGCAGTGTTATTTGCAGGAGTTTCTTCATTTTTAGTAACAATCATTCCGTTTTTCAATAGTGTGATGGGAACTGCTCAGTTAACATTACCTGTATATCTACTTGTGATTTTTATTCCTGCTCTACCTACATTAATATTGTCAGGAATAAAAGAAGTTTTTAAAATAAAAATATGGTAAATCAATGCAAAAAAGTACTTACTTGAGTAAGTACTTTTTTTGTATATTACTAATTACAAACTGATGTTTGTTTTTGATTTCTAAATTTGCAATTTAGAGTATTACCTAATATACCTAAAACCATCATAAGTGCCAGTTTATAAGGGTTGTACCGCTTTTTTTATTGATTGATATTTTACTTTATAGGGTTTAATAATAATTAAAAATGAATATTATGATGATATTAAGTAATTTTGTAAGCTTTATATTACAATATTTCTTTTTGTTATGTTATACTGTGATAAATTGGTGGATTGCAATCAAAAATTAATGATTTTCGTTAGTTATAAATCCATACTAAATTAAAGTTAGGAGAATAACATGATTTCGAGACATCTTAGTGATGTAAAGAAAAAATAATTGTAAATTTTGAATTGAGCGGTTTATAACCCAAATTAGAGAAAGGATTTATAGGAGCAAAATTTTTCTGCCATAAATATAAAAAAATGAAACGTAATTCATCAATAGATTTAATGAAAAGTTGTGCAATATTCTTTGTCATTTCGGTCCACTTTTTATTAAATTCGGGCTTTTATGATATGACAATTCATTCCACTTTAGCAATTTTTTGGATTGGGATAAGAACGATTTTAATTACTTGTGTGCCCTTGTTTTTAGTGGCAACTGGATTTTTAATGAATCGAAAAGAATTAAGTGCTCAATATGTTCTGGGCATAGTTCCTGTCATCATTTCATATATAGGCATATCTTTATTAGTATGGGGAGTTCAATCTCTTGTCGGAAAAGGAAGCGACTTCTCCACAGCCATAAATGGAATTTTTGATTATTCAACCGATTCTTACTCTTGGTATGTTGAAATGTATTTAGGACTTTATCTTTTTATCCCTTTATTAAATATTATCTGGAATTATAAAAAAGAAATAAAAAATTATCATTTATATATTGTCTTTATCGCAAGTTTGCTAACATTCTTACCCTCTTTATTAAATAGTTTTGGAAAAGTTATTCCAGACTATTGGCAAATTTGTTATCCCGTTAGTTATTATTTTATTGGAGCTTACCTTTATACTTGTCAAAATGAAATAAAGAAAATTTCAATAGGAAAACTTGTTACAGCATTCTTAAGTGCACTTACGATTTTTACTTTGACGGACACTTTTGCAAGTTGGAATCAAGAATTTCAGTGGCTAGACCACAATGATTATTTTGGTTATCAAACAGCCATAATGACAGTATTAGTTATAGCAATCTTGTGGAGAACTCCCATTCCAAAATGGAGCGTTAGGTTGCTAAAGGCTCTATCTACCGCTACTTTGACTATCTATCTTATATCTGATTTAACGGATCAGTTTGTCTATGGATTTTTTAAGCATGAAATTCCAAACTTAAGTCAACGAGTGATAGCAGGACCGATTATTATTCCAGTAGCCTTTACTAGTGCGGCATTACTAGGAATTTTTGTGGGAAAAGTTTTAAATTTCCCTTTTAAGAGAAAAAAAGAAAGAAAGGAAAATTAAAACTATGATAATCTCAACAATGGTAGATGTTTATGTTGTTTATTATCCGATTATCTTGTCCTTCATTTGGGCAAGTGGTGCTTTTTTATCTCGGCGGAAAGAAAGAGATAAGAAAGCAATTGATGAAACAAAAGAATTTGAAAAAATTAGTATTGTTATTTCTGCGTACAATGAAGAAGAAACGATTGAGGAAGTTTTATTATCACTACGTAATCTAAATTACCCTTTCCTAGAGATCTTTATTGTTGATGATAAGAGTAGTGACCGCACTTTGGAGAAACTTTATGAAGTAAAAAAATCTTTCGACGATTGGGAAACATTAACTATTCTTGAGCAAAAGGAAAATAAGGGAAAAGCCACGGCTTTAAATGTTGCTTTGCAACAAGTTAACAGCAAGTATATGCTTGTTATTGATGTGGATTCATATCTTTCTAAAGATGCTCTATCTTATTTATTGGCCGAATTAACTTCTAGTTCAGATATTGGGGCTGTGACTGGACGACCTATTGTTAGAAACAGAACAACTCTATTGGGGAAATTACAAACCTTAGAGTATTTAAGTGTGATTGATGCGATTAAGAGAGCGCAAAGTCTTTTTCTAGGTGCAATAATGACCGTATCAGGTGTGATTGTTATGTATCGTGTAGAGGCTTTGAAAGAAATTGGGGGCTTTAATACCGAAGTGATGACGGAAGACATTGATGTCACTTGGCGACTTCATCGTAATCAATGGAAAGTCAAATATGTCCCTAAAGCCTTAAGCTATATTCTCGTTCCTGAAAATTTAAAATCTCTTTTAAAGCAACGGAGAAGATGGGCAGTTGGTGGAGTAGAAGTATTAATTACAAATTTATCATGGGTTTTTAAAAGAGGAGAATTTAAACATCGGTTTCTTTTGATTGAAATGATTTGTAGTCATATTTGGAGTTGGTTTTTCTTAATAGAATCTTATCAGTATTTTCTCCAAATGCTGTTAAATCAAGAATTCAAAGTATCGGGTCAAATTATCGTGATTTTTGTTCTTATTTCATTTTTTGTATTCTTTTTAGGACTTAATAATGATAAAGGGGAGAGCCGCTTATCCTTGACTGATAAATTAATATTTCCAGCTTATCTTGTTGCTTATTGGTTTCTAAATTTGATTAGTGCTCTTTCTGCTGAACTTGTTGTTTTAACTAATCGGACAAATAAAGGAAAATGGGAAAGTCCTGATAGAGGGGTGTAATAATGGAATTAGTAATACGTAAAAAAATGAAAAAACGACATTTTTTGGAATTCTTGGCTGTTTCACTATGTTGGCTGTTTATATTAATTGTTTTCGTTCTTTTATTAATCTCTTTGCTGGGGATATATAGTGATGGAATTATCTCTGTTTTTGTAATCATTGGGTTTCCAATAACAAATTGGGAAGATATAATTTATGATTTGTTTTGTCTTCTTTCAATATTAACGATTCCTAGTCTTTATATTTTAACGAAGGAGGCTTGGAGCTATACTATAAAAGTGGACAGAAAATTGTGTGTTATAATCTGTCTATTAAGACACAAAAATGAAAGGACTTTTATGTCAGGTTTTAAACGTTACGACGAGGATTTCAAACAATCGCTCGTTAATCTCTATCAAACTGGTAAAACACAAACTGAACTCTGTAAAGATTATGGGGTATCTTCTTCTGCACTTGCAAAATGGATTAAGCAGTACTCTCAAGTGCGTCTTGAAGATAATACGGTGTTGACTGCTAAACAGATTCAAAAATTACAAAAAAGGAATGCCCAACTAGAGGAAGAAAATCTGATCTTAAAAAAAGCGAGTGCCATATTCATGCAAAACTCCAAGTAAGATTGAAAGCCATCTATAGACTCCGATTTGAACACACGACAGTTATGCTCTGTCGTGTTTTACATGTCAATCGTTCCACCTACTATAACTTCATAAACAAGAGGCCTTCGAAGCGTGAAGTAGAAAATCAACGCTTGAGAAAATTACTTCTTGAAATCTATATGAAAGCCAAGAAAAGAATCGGAACAAGAGCTTTTAAAATTATTCTCCTGCGTGATTATGGCGTCAATATTTCTGAAGGGCGTATCTTAAGACTTCTCAAGTCTATGACACTCCCTAAAATGTCAACCATTAAACCTCGTTTTTATTCAAACAAATCGCCCGAATTTTCTTCTGATAATCTACTGAAACAAGAATTTAACCCGAACTCCCCAAATCAAGTGTGGACAACTGACTTCACTTATATTTCTATAGGACCTAAACGACATATTTATCTCTGTGCTATTCTTGACCTCTACTCAAGGAAATGTATTGCGTGGAAAGTAAGTGATCGAATTGATGCCAAACTCGCCTGTGATACCTTAGAGATAGCTATAAAGAAAAGAAAACCTAAAGAACCAATCATTTTTCATTCTGATCAAGGCAGTCAATTTAAGTCAGCTTCCTTTAGAAAGCTATTAGATGAGCATCAATTGCTTGCTTCTTACTCCAAGCCTGGATATCCTTATGATAATGCCGTGACTGAGGTCTTTTTCAAGTATCTTAAACAACGAGAAATTAATCGCAGAACTTATCACTCCATTCAAGAAGTTCAACTCTCTTGCTTTGAATACATCGAACAATTTTATAACAATTATAATCCTCATTCCGCCAACAATGGTTTAACTCCAAATCAGAAAGAAGAAAATTATTTTAAGAAAATATAGCTCATTTTGTGTCTAAATATTTGACATTAGTCCACAAACATTGGCTCTTAAGTGAAGGGACACAATAATAAGAGAAAATAAGAAGGAGATATTCATGAAGGCGAAGAATAAGTCATTTAAATTATTAATGGTTCTGAGTTTATTGATGTGCTTGGTTGGAATTAATTTATTTAAACCTTCAAATGTATTTGCTGCTGACTATGGAAATAAATTTATAACGGGACATGAACTGACTGATGATTTGGGAAATCCGAAAACAGATTTTGGTATTTATGATGATGTTCAGGCTCATTGGGATTTTGATATTCCAGTGGGAAGCGTTTCTCAGGGGGATACAATGAGTGTCAATGTTCCTGATTTATTAACTTATCAAAAGATATTACTTTTGAAATAAAAGATGAAGCTGGAAATATTATCGGAACGGCGGTTGCTAATCATCTTACGGGGGTGGTAACTGTTACTTTTTCAAAACTTGTTGAAAATGCAACTTCAGACATTAAAGGTTCATTTTCCGTTTGGGTTAATTGGGATGAACAAAAAGTAGAGGAAAATACAAGGGTAGTAGTTGATTGGAAAGATGGAGGAACAACAGAGGTTAACATTGGTCCGGCAACAGGACCGGATAAAGATGAGGTACTTTATAAATGGGGATGGGTTGACGAGAATGATTCAACCTTAATTCATTGGCAGGTTCGGATCAATTATGCTAAAGAAAATATCCAGAAAGCTATTTATACTGATATTATTGGTGGGAATCAGAATTTAGTTTCTGGTTCGATTTCGGTAGCTAATGTGACTTATAGCAGTGATGGAGAGAATTATAATGTTGATAGCTATTATCCTCAGGCTAGTATTTTAGAAAATGGCGTGAACGGATTTACCGTGAATTTAGGTGATATTTCAAATACGATTATTGTCGATTATTCAACGAAGGCAACGGATGGAGGGCTTTCTCAACAGTATGAAAATAGAGGAGAATTGACGGGAGAAAATATTGAAAAACAGGTAGTGGAAGTTCACACTCCTAACAATGGTGGAAATGGAAATGCAAGTATGAAACTTTCTATTTCTGGAGAGAAAACTTGGATTGATGAAAATAATGCACGTGGTTTAAGACCAAGTTTTATTAGTATTGAGTTATATCGGAATGGAGAGAAAGTTGATTCACGAGATGTGACGGCTAAAGAAAATTGGAAATATTCGTTTACCGATTTGGATAAGTACGATGAAAGTGGGAAACTTTACGATTATGATGTAAAAGAGGTGCCTGTTAGTAATTACACGAGTCAACAGGAGGGGTATAATTTTATAAATACAATCATCCCTGTTAAAGAAGAAACTCCTGAAAAACCCGACCAATCAATTACTACTCCTAGTTCATCCTCACAAGTAATGTCGGTTTCGTCTTCTTCAATGGAATCAGAACCTTCTGAAGAGTTGCCTAAAATGGGGGATAGCCCAAGGGATTTTTTCAAAGTGTTGGGAATACTTCTATTGATTTCTGGGGGTCTTGGAATGATTTATATTAGGAGAAAATCAAAAATTTAATTATCTGAGATGATGTAAAAGAAAAGGAGTTATCAATTATTTGAAACTCCTTTTTATATATTGTAGGCTCTCAACTTTTATGAAAGTGTTTAAGACTTTTTATTTTTATATATAGTAATCGCAATTTGACATAAACATCCGATGATAAAGCCTAAAACCGCTGGAAGAATCCAACCCATTCCTAGGGAGAAAAAGGGTAGAAAGTCTTTAGCAAAATTAATTATTACTGATATGAAAGTAATTGTGTGAAGACTGGCTGGAAGAGCATTGAGTCCGTCGATAATAGCCGCTAAAAGTGTAAAAGCAGTTGTTATCTGATAAACGAGTCTAGAATATTTAAAAAGTGGGCTTAATAAAGCTAATAAAATAAGGATAATGGCTAAGGGATATAAAAACATGAGGACTGGAACCGAAAGTTCTATAATTTTTGTCAAACCAATATTTGCAAAGATGCAAGGAAGAATACTTACGATGAGGAGATAAAAACGATATTCTTTTTTAGGAAATAATTCGACAAAGGTTTCAGAAAAGGCAGACATTAAGCCAACGGCTGTTTTTAAGCAAGCGATGATGACAATGAGTGCTAAGATAATCATGCCGAAATTTCCTAAGTAGTGGTTGGAAATTTGAGCGAGAGCAATTCCACCATTTTCACTAATAGCAAATTGCCCAAGACTCATAGCACCTAGGTAAGAAAGGCAGGTGTAAATGATAGCCATTAGTCCTACACTGATGAGGCCAGCTTTTATGGTTTCTTTAGCAATAATTTTAGGATTTTTTACGCCACGTTGGCGAATAGTTGTGATGATAATGATTCCAAAAGCTAAGGCGGCCAAGGCATCAAGAGTATTGTAACCTTGTGTGAAACCCGTCAAAATAGGAGATGCTTGATAGGCTTTACCAATTTCTGCTTGGCTAACTTTTCCTAATGGATGAGTGAAAGCAATGACCAAAATAATACCTAACAAAACCAAAAAGAGGGGATTTAAAAATTTTCCGATATAATCTAAGAGTTTTGTTGGCTTTCTAGACAGAAACCAGGCGGTTCCAAAGAAAAGGATACTAAAAAGAGCCAATAGTGGAGCTTGGAGTTCATGACTTAAAAAAGGTGAAATTCCAATTTCAAAAGAAGTAGTTGCTAAGCGAGGAAGAGCGAAAAAGGGGCCAATAACGAGATAAAGTAAAATTGTAAAAATATAAGCATAAATACGATTGACTCGGGAAGCTAACTCAAAAACCCCGTTACTTTGAGAAATTCCCAGAGCGATAATTCCTAAAAAGGGAAAGCCGACTGCTGTAATTAAAAAACCAAAATTTGCTTGTGAAATAGCAGCACCGGCCTCTTGACCCATATGTATTGGAAAAATTAAATTTCCAGCACCAAAGAAAAGTCCAAATAACATTGACCCTATAAAGAGGTAATCTTTACCAGCTAATTTTTCCTCCATAAATACTCCTTATAATTGATTTGTTTGATAGATAAAATAATGAATTATTATAGCAAAAAAATTGTGAATTTACAACACAATTTTATAGAAAACATGACGATTGATTTTATTAAGCCTTTTAAATTACCAAGTAAATTCAGTGTTAAAGTAAAGTTTGAAGAAAATTTTTTCTATTGCTTAATTTAGAATACATAAAAAAGGTCCCGCTAAAAGGTCTTTTATATTTAAGGATTAGCTTATTTTAAAACATCAGTTAATTCTTCTTTGTGTTCTCTGAAATATTTGACGGCATAGGGGCAAGTGGCTCCTAATTTTAATTGTTCGCGTCTTGCTTTTTGGATTCCGGCAAGAACTAATTTTTCGGCTAGGCCTTGACCGCGATAGTCAAGTGAAACGCCAGTATGAGTGATTATTATTGAATTATTCATAGGCATATAGGCCATTTCGCCAATGACTTCTCCTTTATCTGACAGAAGTTCAAATAGATTTTCTCTTTCAATAATGTTCATTAGTTTTTCTCCTTCGCCAAATATTTTAGTGCTCCGGAAGGGCATCTATTGATTACTGATTGATTGGAAGCGACATCGCCATTATCGGGGATAATCCAAGGCTTACGGCCAACTTCAAATACTAAAGGATTTCCTCTAACACATTCACCTGCATGCTCACAAATTGCTACATTGTAATAAATATCCATGTTTTCACCACGATACTTACGATAATCATTTTTCAATAGTTGTTCTTCATTCGCAGCTTCGCCAAATAATTTTGAATTATCCATTTTCTTCCTCCTGTTTACGATTGTATTTTTTTATATGACATTTGTCAAGCTGCTTTATCAGAATGATATCTATAGAAAGCATTGAAAAATAATATAGGGGTCTAGGAAGAGATGAAAGAGATATACAGATATGTTATAATATAAATGCTTATTGACTTTTTTGTCTTGGAAAAAAATGAAAATATGTTTTAGGGTTGATTAAATAAAAGTAAAATTAATTAATCAATGACAGATTAATAAAAAAGAGAAAAAACTCTAGTAATAAATTGGAAAATTTTTTGCTTAAAAAATTACGGAGAAGGAATTTCAAATAAGATAATGGAAATTTTTGATACACATATAAAGTGCGTTTTAACCTAGTTTTAAAAGATTTACTGTTAATAAAAATAAAATGAACCAAAGAACTAACCAAAGCAAAACTATACAGCATTTACTTTATCCAAAACCTACTGTAAAATTTATAGTAGGTTTTGTAGTTTAAAATATTAAAGTAAATTTACAAATAACTCTTAAGTGAGAGAGTCTAAATAAATGAATTGATGTGCACCCCAAAAGTTAGACTTTTTTGGAAAGTCAACGAAAAACTAGACACGGAGTTAAGAGAATTTAAGAATTATATTTTTCAAAGTCTTTTGGAGACTTGTAATCAAGACCTGAATGCATCCTTTTTGTATTGTAATAGGTCTCAATGTATTTAAATATTTCTTGAGTAGCCTCAGCTCTTGTCTCAAAATGAGCATCATTAATAAGCTCCCTCTTTAGCGTCTTATAAAAAGACTCCATCATTGCATTGTCATAGGGATTTCCTTTACGACTCATGCTAGATTGAGCACCGACTTGACGAAGAGTAGATTGATAACGAGAGCTTGTATATTGACTCCCTTGATCAGTATGGACAATCAAGCCAGGCTGAGGATGTTCTTTCCCACAAGCTTGTAAGAAGCAATCCCTCACCAGTTTATCTTGCATCCGTGAAGACATTGACCAGCCTACAATCTTACGTGAAAAAACGTCGATATTCACGGCTAAGTATAAGGTGCCTTCTTTGGTAGGGATATAGGTCATGTCTCCCAGCCATACTTTATTAGGAGCTGTTGCTTTAAAGATCTGATTAATTAAATTGGGTCTTGAAAGCGAAGCTCCTTTTCTGTTGTAATGTTTATATTTATAACGGCTTCCCTTGGCATAAAGTCCCATCAAGTGCATCAGTTTTCCAACACGTTTCGTGTTGGTCATAATACCAGTATTATGAAGTACCTTGGTAATTCTAACCGCACCATAGCGTCCCTTATGCTCATGAAAGACAGCTTTTATCTTCTCTGAGAGAATTTCTCTCTCCACTTGTTGTTTTGAAGGACGACGATGCATGTATTCATAGAAACCTGAGCGAGAAACCTTAAGAACTTTTACTGCATGCTTAATTTTTATCTTCCCATGATGTTTCAAGAGAAATTCAAAACGTTTTACTTGCTTCGCTTCAAGAAGACCCGGAACTTTTTTAGAAGTTCAAGTTCCTCCTGAAGATAACGATTTTCTTTCTCTAACAATTTAATCTTATGTTGGGCATTAGCTAGGGCTGTCCCATTGCCTGGAAAAGCACTTTCTCCATATTCTTCAACTTCTTGAACCCAGCGATAAAGACTATTGGCATGAACCTCAAGCTCTTGGCTGACTTCTTTAACAGAGTAACCCTCTTCAAGAATGAGTTTTACTGCAGAATTTTTAAATTGTTTATCGAATTTTCTTCTTGCCATAATAAACCTTTCCACGATTTCTCTTAACTTTGTGTCTAGTTTATTATAACCTTTCCATATTATAACCTTTCCATTATGCTTAGATTTTTTATTGTTTAATTCCCTTTTTTGTATACAAGCTCGTAATCTTAACAAATAATTGGCATATCGGGTTTAAAAATACTATGTGTTTTAAGGAATCTCTCATGAGTTTGACGCCAATAACTTAGATTAAAATCACCGTCACCTTATTTTTAGGCACGTTCGGCAGTAACCTTATCAAATGTATCTCAGTCATTGAGTTTCATGATAGTATTTACTATTTTGATGGTTTTTGTTATTATCCAATCGTTAAAATGACAAAAACAAATAGATAAATAGATAAATAGATAAATAGATAAATATTTATGGGGAGGACAAGTGAACTTATCATGATTAATTGTAAACGATTGAGTTCTCAATGTTTCAAATTATGAGGAACAACAGAAGTTGGACTACTCTTTAAACGCCTCGACGATACCATCACTCTTCATTAACCTAAAATTAACAAGTTAAAATCATTAGAATAATCTCTTTTACAAAAAATATTTATTTAAGTTATAGTTGACGAATATTTAATAATTTTATTAATATCTTGATTTTCTAGTTCCTGAATAATATAGAGATAGGTTTATTGAGTCTTAGACATACTTGAATGACCTAGTCTTATAACTATACTGACAATAGAAACATTAACAAATCTAAAACAGTCTTAATTCTATCTTGAGAAAGTATTGGCAATAATATTAATGTCGATAACGCGAGCATAATAAACGGCTCTGATTAAATTCTGAAGTTTGTTAGATACAAAGATTTCGTTCGAAGGAACTACAAAATAAATTATAAGGAGGCACTCAAAATGAGTACAAAAGATTTTAACTTGGATTTGGTATCTGTTTCGAAGAAAAATTCAGGTGCATCACCACGCATTACAAGTATTTCGCTATGTACACCCGGTTGTAAAACAGGAGCTGTGATGGGTTGTAACATGAAAACAGCAACTTGTAATTGTAGTATTCACGTAAGCAAATAACCAAATCAAAGGATAGTTTTTTGTTAGTTCAGACATGGATACTATCCTATTTTTATAAGTTATTTAGGGTTGCTAAATAGCTTATAAAAATAAAGAGAGGAAAAAACATGATAAAAAGTTCATTTAAAGCTCAACCGTTTTTAGTAAGAAATACAATATTATCTCCAAACGATAAACGGAGTTTTACTGAATATACTCAAGTCATTGAGACTGTAAGTAAAAATAAAGTTTTTTTGGAACAGTTACTACTAGCTAATCCTAAACTCTATGATGTTATGCAGAAATATAATGCTGGTCTGTTAAAGAAGAAAAGGGTTAAAAAATTATTTGAATCTATTTACAAGTATTATAAGAGAAGTTATTTACGATCAACTCCATTTGGATTATTTAGTGAAACTTCAATTGGTGTTTTTTCGAAAAGTTCACAGTACAAGTTAATGGGAAAGACTACAAAGGGTATAAGATTGGATACTCAGTGGTTGATTCGCCTAGTTCATAAAATGGAAGTAGATTTCTCAAAAAAGTTATCATTTACTAGAAATAATGCGAATTATATGATAATATTTCTGATTTTAGTAATATTGAAGCGGATGCAATTTATGCTCCTGCTGGTACAACGGCCAATTTTAAAAAATATGGGCAAGATAAATTTGTCAGTCAGGGTTATTATTTGAAAAATTGGCTTTTTACAACTACTAATACTGGCTGGTACCAATATGTTTATGGCAACTCATTTGCTGCTCCTAAAGTATCTGGGGCACTGGCATTAGTAGTTGATAAATATGGAATAAAGAATCCTAACCAACTAAAAAGGTTTCTTCTAATGAATTCTCCAGAAGTTAATGGGAATAGAGTATTGAATATTGTTGATTTATTGAATGGGAAAAATAAAGCTTTTAGCTTAGATACAGATAAAGGTCAGGATGATGCTATTAACCATAAATCCATGGAGAATCTTAAAGAGTCTAGGGATACAATGAAACAGGAACAAGATAAGGAAATTCAAAGAAATACAAATAACAATTTTTCTATCAAACATTTCAAAAGAAGTAATTTCAGTTGATTATAATATTAATCAAAAAATGGCTAATAATCGAAATTTGAGAGGTGCTGTTTCTGTACGAAGTCAAGAAATTTTACCTGTTACTGGAGATGGAGAAGATTTTTTACCTGCTTCAGGTATAGTGTGTATCTCAATCCTTGGTATATTGAAAAGAAAGACTAAAAATTGATAGATTATATTTCTTCAGAATGAATGGTATAATGAAGTAATGAGTACTAAACAATCGGAGGTAAAGTGGTGTATAAAATTTTAATAGTTGATGATGATCAGGAAATTTTAAAATTAATGAAGACAGCATTAGAAATGAGAAACTATGAAGTTGCGACGCATCAAAACATTTCACTTCCCTTGGATATTACTGATTTTCAGGGCTTTGATTTGATTTTGTTAGATATCATGTTGTCAAATATTGAAGGGACGGAAATTTGTAAAAGGATTCGCAGAGAAATATCAACTCCAATTATCTTTGTTAGTGCGAAAGATACAGAAGAGGATATTATAAACGGCTTAGATATTGGTGGGGATGACTATATTACTAAGCCTTTTAGCCTTAAACAGTTGGTTGCAAAAGTGGAAGCAAATATAAAGCGAGAGGAACGCAATAAACATGCAGTTCATGTTTTTTCAGAGATTCGTAGAGATTTAGGACCAATTACATTTTATTTAGAAGAAAGGCGAGTCTGTGTCAATGGTCAAACAATTCCACTGACTTGTCGTGAATACGATATTCTTGAATTACTATCACAACGAACTTCTAAAGTTTATACGAGAGAGGATATTTATGATGACGTATATGATGAATATTCTAATGCACTTTTTCGGTCAATCTCGGAGTATATTTATCAGATTAGGAGTAAGTTTGCACCATACGATATTAATCCGATAAAAACGGTTCGGGGACTTGGGTATCAGTGGCATGGGTAAAAAATATTCAATGCGTCGACGGATATGGCAAGCTGTCATTGAAATTATCATAGGTACTTGTCTACTTATCCTGTTGTTACTGGGCTTGACTTTCTTTCTACGACAAATTGGACAAATCAGTGGTTCAGAAACTATTCGTTTATCTTTAGATTCAGATAATTTAACTATTTCTGATATCGAACGTGATATGAAACACTACCCATATGATTATATTATTTTTGACAATGAGACAAGTAAAATTTTGGGAGGACATTATGTCAAGTCGGATGTACCTAGTTTTGTAGCTTCAAAACAGTCTTCACATAATATTACAGAAGGAGAAATTACTTATACTTATTCAAGCAATAAGCATTTTTCAGTTGTTTTAAGACAAAACAGTATGCCAGAATTTACAAATCATACGCTTCGTTCAATTTCTTATAATCAATTTACTTACCTTTTCTTTTTTCTTGGTGAAATAATACTCATTATTTTTTCTGTCTATCATCTCATTAGAGAATTTTCTAAGAATTTTCAAGCCGTTCAAAAGATTGCATTGAAGATGGGGGAAATAACTACTTTTCCTGAACAAGAGGAATCAAAAATTATTGAATTTGATCAGGTTCTGAATAACTTATATTCGAAAAGTAAGGAATTAGCTTTCCTTATTGAAGCGGAGCGTCATGAAAAGCATGATTTATCCTTCCAGGTTGCTGCACTTTCACATGATGTTAAGACACCTTTAACAGTATTAAAAGGAAATATTGAACTGCTAGAGATGACTGAAGTAAATGAACAACAAGCTGATTTTATTGAGTCAATGAAAAATAGTTTGACTGTTTTTGACAAGTATTTTAACACAATGATTAGTTATACAAAACTTTTGAATGATGAAAATGATTACAAAGCGAGAATCTCCCTGGAGGATTTTTTGATAGATTTATCATTTGAATTGGAAGAGTTGTCAACAACTTATCAAGTGGACTATCAGCTAGTTAAAAAAACAGATTTAACCACTTTTTACGGAAATACATTAGCTTTAAGTCGAGCACTTATCAATATCTTTGTTAATGCCTGTCAGTATGCTAAAGAGGGTGAAAAAATAGTCAGTTTGAGTATTTATGATGATGAAAAATATCTCTATTTTGAAATCTGGAATAATGGTCATCCTTTTTCTGAACAAGCAAAAAAAAATGCTGGAAAACTATTTTTCACAGAAGATACTGGACGTAGTGGGAAACACTATGGGATTGGACTATCTTTTGCTCAAGGTGTAGCTTTAAAACATCAAGGAAACTTAATTCTCAGTAATCCTCAAAAAGGTGGGGCAGAAGTTATCCTAAAAATAAAAAAGTAATTTAGTAATCTCTAAGGATTACTTTTTTTGTTTCTGAATAGATTCTGAAAATTGTTTTATATACTTTTTTTAAACATAAAATAAAGTGAGGAAATATAATGCAGGTAAAAATTCAAAATCTTTCTAAAACATATAAAGAAAAGCAGGTGCTACAAGATATCAGTTTTGATATTAAATCTGGAACAGTCTGTGGTTTATTAGGAGTTAACGGTGCAGGAAAATCAACTTTGATGAAAATTTTGTTTGGTTTAATTTCTGCAGATACTGGAAAAATTTTTTTTGATGGACAAGAAAAGACAAATAATCAACTTGGAGCCTTAATCGAGGCTCCAGCAATATATATGAATTTATCTGCTTTCGATAATCTTAAAACTAAGGCTTTGCTTTTTGGAATTTCAGATAAGAGAATTCATGAAACTCTAGAAGTGATTGGTTTGGCAGAAACAGGAAAGAAAAGAGCAGGAAAATTCTCTTTAGGGATGAAACAACGTTTGGGAATTGGTATGGCTATTCTTACAGAACCTCAATTTTTAATTCTTGATGAACCTACTAATGGTTTGGATCCTGATGGTATTGCGGAGTTGTTAAACTTAATCTTAAAACTTAAAGCTAAAGGTGTGACAATCTTGATTTCTAGTCATCAGTTGCACGAAATAAGTAAAGTAGCTAGTCAAATTATTATTTTGAACAAAGGTAAGATTCGTTATAATCATGCGAACAATAAAGAAGACGACATTGAACAGTTATTCTTTAAGATTGTGCATGGAGGAATGTGATATGAAAAGAATAATAGCCTCAGAAGCAATAAAATTAAAAAAATCAGGAACTCTTAGATTGGTATTAATTATCCCTTTTGTGACTCTATTTATAGCATTTCTTATGGGTGGAATACAGATTTTTAGTGTTTTTTCAATTTATTGGTGGGAAGCTGGTTTTTTATTCCTTTTGATGAGTTTGCTTTTTCTCTATGATAAAAAATCAGAGGAGCAAGCTGGAAATTTTCAAAATTTGAAATGGAAAAAGCTGAGTTGGAAAATTCATTTGGCCAAAATGTTGTTGATTTGGCTAAGAGGTATACTAGCGAGCATAGTCTTGATTATTTTGCTTTATTTGGTTGCTTTTGTGTTTCAAGGTATTGTAGTGGTGGATTTTATGAAAGTAAGTGTGGCATTGATTGCTATATTACTAGCAGCTTCTTGGAATTTACCCTTTATATACTTGATTTTCAAGTGGATTAATACCTACGTATTGTTAGCTGCGAATACCTTGATTTGTTTAATTGTTGCCCCTTTTGTTGCACAAACTCCAGTATGGTTCTTGCTACCATACACTTATCACTATAAAGTTACAGAAAGTTTGTTAAATATCAAAGCATCAGGAGATTTGTTAACAGGGAAGATAAATTTCAGTATTTGGGAAGTTTTATTACCAGTTGGACTTTCCATAGTTGTAACGATAGGAGTTTCTTATTTACTTAAAGGAGTGATAGAACATGATAAGAAGTGAATGTCTCAAATTAAAAAATAGCTTAGGGTTTTATTTAGTTTTTCTCTTTACTTTATTAGAGCTTTTAACGGTTCCTATTTATTTAGCTTTTGGAAGAAGTCATGTTTCAATGACTGATTTGTCGCTCATGATTTTTTTGTTTTTTCCGTTACTGGTTACAATTTTGTCTATTCTAATCTTTGAACAGGAGAGTCTGGCCAATCATTTCCAAGAAATAAATGTAAATAAAAAAAGTAGCAGAATTTGGTTATCAAAGCTAATAGTAGTGGATTTCCTTTTGTTCTTTCCATCAGCAATGATCTGGATAATTACGGGAGTTTCACAGGGAGTAGGGCAACAAGGAATGATGATCGCAACAGCTAGCTGGTTGATGGCAATTTTTCTTAATCATTTTCATCTTTTATTGACCTTTATAATCAATCGAGGAGGGAGCATGATTATCGCGATTATTGAAATATTACTCATTATTTTTGCCAGTAATAAAGTTTTATTAGCAGCTTATTGGTGTCCTATTGCTTTACCTGTTAATTTTATGATAACTGGGCGGGGTGCTTATCTGATAGCTGCCGTAGGGTGGATTGTTTTATCCACAATAATTCTTGTGGCATTATCTAAAAAAAAGATTAGATAAAGTATTTTTCCTTATGGTAATTCGACCTAATATGTTTTTGCTATTTATCTCTTATTTCTGTCTATAGTAATTTATTCAAAGTACCTTTAGACTCATAAGTTTGAATAAAATTTCTATCAATATGTGACAGTTCTTACTCTAAGAATAATGTTTTCGTCGTTAGTTTTCTTTTCTCAGTAATTTTTTATAAAGAGGTTTCCTATCGACTTACACTTTTTCTTTTGGAGTTATTGGTGTCAAGCTCATGAGAGATTCTTTTAAGCATATAACATTTTTAAACCGATATGCCAATTATTTGTTAAGAATATGAGTTTCTATATAAAAGAGAAAATTAAACAATAAAAAATCCAAGTATAAATACTTGGATTTTTCATTATTTTTGATAGACATATAAAGTGCATTTTAACCTAGAATTAAAAGATGTATCGTTGATAATAATAAAATGAACCAAAGCAAAACTGATGTTATCCTTAAATCTTAGAGTCACTATTGTATAATTTAGACAAAGGATAAAAACATGCAAAAACGCTACTCACAAGAATTTAAAGACACCCTTCTCGACTTCTATCATTCTAGGCAATCCGTCACACAGCTTTCTAAAGAATACGGCGTGGCTCCTGCAACGATTTATAAATGGATCGACCTCTATTCTAAGTCTAACGAAAGCTCAGTCTCTAAAGCTGATTTTCTAGAATTAAAAAGACAGCTGGCTAAAGTTAAGGAAGAACAAGACATCTTAAAAAAAGTATTGACCATATTCGCCGAGAAAAAGATGTGAGTGCTGCGGATATGACTCAAACGATTAAAACTTTAGCACTCAATGTCAGACTCAGTTGCCAACTGCTTGGTGTTCCTGAAGCAAGTTATTATGAGAGAATCAATCGACGGCCATCCAAAACTCAATTAAGAAGACAACACTTTGCACTGAAGATTGACTAACTTTTCAAGGCGAATCGGGGAATCTATGGGGCACCTAAGATTCATCACCTCTTACTCAATCAAGGGGAAAAAGTAGGGATAAAGCTCGTACAAAAAATTATGAAACAACTTCAGCTCAAGTCCGTCGTCCTTAAAAAATTTAAACCCGGACACTCCGTAAGTGATGGTATTAACAGAAAGAACCTTATACAAAATGAGCCTAAAAAGATAAATAAGGTTTGGGCAACTGATATTACTTATATTCCTACTCAACAAGGCTGGGTTTATCTCTCAACCATTATGGATCGTTATACTAAAAAAGTCATTGCTTGGGATTTAGGAAAGCGAATGACTGTAGAATTAGTGCAAAGGACTTTGAATAAGGCAATGGAATCACAAAATTATCCAGAAGCTGTGATGCTTCATTCTGACCAAGGAAGTCAGTATAAGAGTCATGAGTATGAAGAGACAATAAAAAACTCTGGAATGACTCACTCCTTCAGTCGTAAGGGCTATCCTTATCATAATGCCAGTCTTGAATCTTGGCATGGACATTTAAAAAGAGAGTGGGTCTATCAATTTAAATATAAGAACTTTGAAGAAGCCTATCAGAGTATTTTCTGGTATATTGAAGCCTTTTATAATTCAAAACGAATCCATCAAAGTTTAGGGTATCTTACGCCTAATCAATTTGAAAAAGAAATCGCTTAAAATAAATACATTAAAATTATACGTTTTTGACTCTAATAAATTGACTTAACGTCATTACTCAAACATATGCAGTAGCGTCAAGTGAATTACCTATTCGAGAAGAGAAGGGTAACAATATTGGAAAGTTACTATTCGATATTTTCAAAGGCCATTTCATATTAAAAAAGAAATAGTATGTATCATGTTGACATAAAAAATAGAAAAGTATATAAAATAAAAGGCACTGCAGAATTAAAGCAGTGTCTTTTTGAAGAAGTAAAATATATTTTTAATCTATACCATAATGTAGCTGAACAGGAAGTTGATATGTAATGTCAATGTTATCTCCATCAATTTTTCGTATGATTAAATCAACTAAGAGTTCCGCTAAATCATTTATTGGTTGCTTTATCGTTGTTAGGTTAGGATAGTAGTTTTCTATAAATTCAGTTCCATCAAAACCTACCACATTAAGTGATTTTTTTAAATTTGAGGCGAGATCTTTTACTAATATAGCTGTTAAATCATCTGTACAAAATATACCATCAAAATCGTTGTTTTCTAGTATTTTTTTGATCTCAACTTTTTTGCGAAGAAGAGTCCATTGAGAAGGAATTTTTATTATATGTGGCTTTAATTGATTTCTTTCCAGCTCAAGAAGATAACCATCACGCCTTAAATATGTAGGAGAATTGGTATTATCGTTCCCAGTAAATATGGCGATTTTTTTACTTCCAGAGTTAATCAAAGCTTTAGTAGCTAGGATTCCTCCCTCAAAATTATCAGAGCTAACAACAGTTGTTTCAGGGGTTAATAAACGGTCAAAAGCAACAATAGGTGCTTCAATTGCTATATAATCATGTGCTTTTAAATTATGACTCCCATAAATAATTCCATCAACTTGGTTAGAAAGTAGTAAGGCAAGATAGTCTCGCTCTTTTTGTTCATCATGTTCTGTTGTTGCTAACATAGCTTTGTAACCTCGTTTGAAAAGAGCTTGCTCAATTTTTTCAATCAATTCTGCATAAAAAATATTTTTTATAGTTGGAAATACTAGGCCAATTAATTTTAAAGACTTTCCTTGCAAAGAACGTGCGGCTGCGTTTGGAATATAATGCAAGTCTTGCATTGCTTTTTCTACTTTTGATATTGTTGCGTCACTCAAATATCCTTTACGATTTATAACACGCGAAACTGTCGTTACACTAACCCCAGCTTTATTTGCAACATCTTCAAGTTTAATCACTTTTTTAGCTCCCATAATTTTATTTTTATCGGATTTTGACTTCTAATCGAATACTGATTTTTATTTGGAAATACACGACCTGATAATACTTTTTCACCATCATTAATAAAAATTTCAAAAATTGATTGATCAATAAATACATTCATTTTTTCTATTTTAACATGTGCCAAACGTTTTTCATAATTTCTTATAAGTGTAATAGTGTTATTTTCTTTATCTATCTCAACTTTAAGTGCACTAACCCCTTTTTCATTTGTCATTAAAGATAGAAGTGTAGAGTTTTGCTGACGAAAATCGACCTCAAGTTCATAAGAGTTAGATGTAATAATGTTATTATCTGCTAGTAAGAGATCATGTTCCTTTTGTCTTAATTCTTTCATTTTTTCAACTGGATATTGATACAATTTGTTGTCTTTTATTGAAAGCTTCTTAACCATGGACAAGACACCTTGAACATTGTATTTATCAGTGGGGTATGATGTCTCAGGTAAACCTAGCCATGAAATGGCATAAGCAGAGCCATCAGGTGCATTAAATGACTGCGTAGCATAACAGTCAAAACCTTCATCCAAATTAATTAGTTGTCCTGCATTTTTTAGCTGATTTTTTGAACCAGTAGTAAAGTCATCCGCAATAACATACATATTAGGATATATATTATCATATTTAACAATCGATTTATCTAGTCCTTGTGGACAAAAAACTAATACTGATCTACCATTGACAAATATAAGGTTCGGACATTCAATCATATAACCCATTTTTTCTTTTGAAAAATCTAAGTTTCCCAAATCTTTCCAATCAGTTAAATTATTTTCTATTGCTTTATAAAGTTTGATTATACCATTTTGTTGAGAGCTTTGAGCACCAATTAAGCAATAAATTTGTCCTTTAAATGAAAAAATTTGGGGATCTCGAAAATGGTCGGTTGTTTGAGAAAAATCAGGAAAAATTAGTGGTTCAGTGAATTTGACTAACTGATTATTTTTGTCAACTTTTGCTCCGAGTTGATATGGAGTTCTAACCCAATCTTTGCCTCTGTGATTACCCGTATATATTAAAAATAAGGAGTTTTCAAAAGCTAAAGCAGACCCAGAATAAGCTCCAGCATTATCATATTTTGTATCTGGATAAAGGACTAGCCCTGTTTTCTCAAAGTGGACGAGATCATCTGAGACTAGATGTACCCATGATTTTAAACCATGTACTGGCCCAAAAGGAAAATGTTGGTAGAACAAATGCCATTTTTCATTGAAATAAGAGAATCCATTTGGATCATTAAGAAGTCCAGTTTCTGGTTCAATATGAAAATTTGATTTCCAAGGAGATTTTAGTGCCAGTTTGCGTAAACTCTCTAAATCATTTTCAGAATAACTATCGTAGGTACGATATCGTTGTTTGGTAGACCATTTCATTTTTTTTCCTCATTTACTAAATTATATATATTTATGATAAACGTTTTTTATAAAAAAATCAATATAAACAAGCACGGAAAAATAAAAAATAAAAAAATATGGCAAACGCTTGACATATATCAGAAAAATGATAAAATAACTTCTGTAAGCGAAATCATTTTATTTGAGGAGAAAATTATGAATCATAAGCAGGTAGCTGAACGCATTTTAAATGCAGTTGGGCGTGATAACATTCAAGGAGCTGCACATTGTGCGACACGACTACGTTTAGTCCTAAAAGATACTGGCGTTATTGATCAAGATGCTCTAGATAATGACCCAGATCTTAAGGGGACTTTTGAAGCAGCTGGTCAATATCAAATTATTGTAGGGCCAGGTGATGTTAACACTGTATACGAAGAATTTATTAAACTTACAGGAATAAGTGAGGCATCAACTGCAGATCTCAAAGAGATTGCAGGAAGTCAAAAAAAACAAAATCCAGTAATGGCACTTGTAAAGCTGCTTTCTGATATTTTTGTTCCTTTGATACCAGCTCTTGTAGCTGGTGGTCTGTTAATGGCTCTTAATAATGCGCTAACAGCTGAACATCTTTTCGCGACGAAATCACTTGTTGAAATGTTTCCTATGTGGAAAGGATTTGCTGATATTGTTAATACTATGAGTGCCGCACCATTTACATTCATGCCAATTTTAATAGGATATTCTGCCACAAAAAGGTTTGGTGGAAACCCATATTTAGGTGCTGTTATAGGTATGATTATGGTAATGCCTGGGCTTATTAATGGATATAATGTTGCTGAAGCAATCTCTAATCATACAATGACTTATTGGGATATTTTTGGTTTTAAAGTTGCCCAGGCTGGATATCAAGGACAAGTTCTTCCTGTAATTGGAGTGGCTTTTATCCTTGCTAAACTTGAGAGATTCTTTCATAAATACCTTAACGATGCTATAGACTTCACATTTACTCCGTTACTTTCAGTCATCATAACTGGATTTCTCACATTCACTATTGTGGGACCAGCGCTTCGTTTTGTATCAAATGGCTTGACAGATGGTTTGGTTGGACTTTATAACACATTAGGGGCACTAGGAATGCTTGTGTTTGGAGGCTTCTACTCGGCAATAGTAGTAACTGGATTACATCAGAGTTTTCCGGCCATTGAAACAATGTTAATCACAAACTATCAACACAGTGGTATTGGTGGAGACTTTATTTTTCCAGTTGCGGCCTGCGCAAATATGGCTCAAGCTGGTGCAACTTTTGCAATTTTATTTGTTACTAAAAACATTAAGACAAAAGCTCTTGCAGCTCCAGCTGGTGTATCTGCTATTCTAGGTATTACAGAACCTGCGTTATTTGGGATTAATCTAAAACTAAAATATCCGTTCTTTATTGCTCTTGGGGCTTCAGCAATTGGTTCATTATTTATGGGATTATTCCATGTCCTTGCGGTTAGTCTGGGATCCGCAGGATTAATTGGCTTTATCTCTATTAAAGCTGGGTATAACTTACAATTTATGATTTCGATATTTATTAGCTTTCTTATTGCTTTTGGTGTTACCTCAATCTATGGTCGGCGGATGGAAGCTAAATCTATTACGAAAGAAAAAAATAAACAGAATGCAACAACTCAATACCAACCTGAGAAAGTTATTATCGATCCAGTTAAAAGTGGCGAACTCCTTGCTCCGATAAATGGATTTGTGATTCCTCTGTCTGATGTAAGTGACCCTGTTTTCTCAAAAGAAATTATGGGAAAAGGTATTGCAATCAAGCCTAAATCTGGAGAACTTTTCTCACCAGCCGACGGAGAAATTATTATTGCTTATGAAACAGGTCACGCTTATGGTATAAAAACAAAAAATGGAGGTGAAGTTCTTTTACATATTGGAATAGATACTGTTTCAATGAATGGTAATGGATTCATACAAAATGTTAAAGTTGGCCAGAAAGTAAAAGCAGGGGATTTACTAGGATCTTTTGATAAAGAAGAAATCAAGAAGAGTGGATTCGATGATACTGTAATTATTGTTATTACAAATTCAGCAAGTTACAATGAGATTTTGCCATTGAGTGAAAATGTTGATATCAAAGTTGGAGAAAAAATTCTATTATTGAACTAGAGGGAGCGAACTATGTCCGTATACTATGGATCAATTGAGGCTGGTGGTACAAAATTTGTACTTGCTATTGCAGATGAACATTTTAATATTATAAAAAAATTCAAATTTGCTACTACTACGCCACAAGAAACTATAAGTAAGACGATTAAATATTTTAAAGAAAACCGAGTTTCTGCCATTGGTTTAGGATCATTTGGGCCTATTGATCTAAACCTTTCAAGTAAAACGTATGGTTACATTACTTCGACGCCAAAAGTTGGTTGGAAAAATATAAATTTAGTTGGCCAATTAAAAGAAGCACTTGATATTCCAATATATTTTACTACTGATGTAAACGCCTCAGCCTATGGTGAAATGAAAAATACAGGAATAAAAAATCTTGTTTATTTAACAATCGGTACAGGTATTGGAGGGGGAGCAATTCAAAATGGATATTTTATTGGTGGCATTGGGCATTCGGAAATGGGGCACCAAAGAATAAATCGTCATAGAGATGATCTTACTTTTGAAGGAATCTGTCCCTTCCATGGTGATTGTCTTGAAGGAGTTGCGGCGGGTCCGAGTCTTGAAGCTAGAACAGGAATACTTGGGGAAAAAATTTCTTCAAATGATCCTATCTGGGATATCTTAAGCTATTATATTGCTCAAGCGGCTATTAATGCAACATTGACATTAGCTCCCGAGTGTATAATTTTGGGAGGTGGTGTAATGGAAAAACCAAATATGATATCACTTATACAAAAACAATTCATTTCTATGCTTAATAATTATATAGATCTGCCTTGTTCTGTAGAAAAGTATATTCGCTTACCAACTGTCAAAGAAAATGGTTCAGCAACGTTAGGAAATTTCTATTTAGCATATTCTTTATTTACAAAAGAATAATAATATAAAATCTATATATTTCTAGCATGTAGTTCAACAAAATATAATGGTAATTGTAAATATTAAGGCAATATTACAACTATAAAAAGTTTCATTTCTTTGTTATCTTTTAACTTTTTGCAACACAATCGAAAGTTCTTTTAGTGATGCTAAATACCTAATAATTTAAGTATGAGAAAAGTAAATTTCTAGGTCTTACTTTGGAAGGCAGTATTTCACAAATTATGTATTATCTTATTTAGAATAAGAAAAGTTGAAATGCCCAAAATTATTTCAAATATGGGAATATTATTGGATGCCTGTGTAGCAATGCATTATAGAAACTAAAATAAAATTTAGTGGGCAAATAGTGGGTAAAATTTAAAATATATAAATCAACTAGACATTATTGAAAACAATAGAAAACTTATAAAATAAAGAGCCACTAAACTTTAGTGACTTTTTATTTTATGTGTTTTAATATTAAGCAAACGCGTTGAGCGTTTATTTCAAATATGGGAATATTCATGACTGCCTTTGTAACAGTGTATTATAAAAATTAAAATAAAATTTACCGAATAAATCGATACTAGAAAAACTCTTAATAATTTTATATTTACTTAAAAAACAAGTGTAAAATTATAAAAATACAAAATAGTTATAAAAAAAGATATATATTGTAAGGAGAAGAGGGGATTATTTAGGTCGCTCTCAAAGTTAAATTCAGGTTCTATAAGCCTTTATAAACCTGTTTCATAGAAAACCTCTTAAATTGAAAAATAAAATGGGACAAATTTGGGGCAATTATGGTATAAAATCATAGCTACGATTTAATCTCATTGAATTTTTGAGTTTATAAAGTTAAGGAACTAAGTATATTATTTTAGAAGATTTCAACAAAAAATAAACTAAAGAGTCATTAAGAATTGAACTAATGACTTTTTATTTTGTTAAGCTATATGTTTTTCTCTTTGTAAACTAATAATCAGTATTGAGCTTAACAAGGTGCTATACTTAATTTTATGAGATCACAGTCTCTGTTGTAGAATAGAAACCAAAATTGGTTTCTATTTTTGATTACTATTGTAATTTGGAATTAAAGTGATATACTTAGCTCATGGGTGGTTTAGCGAAAGCACCACACCTTCATCATTAGCTGCTCAATTGTGAGTAGCTTTTTAAAATAATGTGTAGTGGTAAAGAATTAAGTTGCTAATAAGAGTGAGGAATGTCTAACGAATAAGAATAAAGAGAAAAAAGCGATTATAAGCTTACTATTTTTTGGGTTTGTAGTAAGTATATTAGTTATATACCTAGTAATAAGTTTTCTGATGTGAGAAAAATTTTGAGTTCTGTTCACAAGAACATTTTTTAGTTAAATAATTATCGAAGTTTAAGGCTTAAATTGACTTTAACTGATATTAGTGTTATACTTGCGAAGCGGGATGGAGCAGTTAGGTAGCTCGTCGGGCTCATAACCCGAAGGTCATAGGTTCAAATCCTATTCCCGCAATATTTTAAGGGCTTTAGGGAGCCCTTATTTTTCTTATAAAAAACTCACCCTAAAGTGAAATTTTTTCGTTAAATAGGCGGAGCCTAGAATGGAAGTGAAAAATGAAAACAGGAGATAAAATTACATTATCTAATGGGGAACAAGCAACAGTCGTTTCTGGAGATATTAATCTCTATAAGAATGCATTAATTGTAGAATTAGAAAACCATGATGTCAGAGTTGTGGATAGAGAAACCTTGACACTTGCTAAAGCAAATCCTCACGAAAATCTTGGGAATCATAAGAAGATCAATAAGTTTTAAATAGACCAATTTGACTTTGGTAAGAATAGGTGTTACTATTAAGAGGTAGGTTTTGTCTCGAGTTTAAATGTTTTAGGAATGCACTTTTTCGCAAAATAGGATTTACAGATGATGCGAAAGGATGTATTATATGAATAAAGGAACAATAAATTGGTTTAACGCTGACAAAGGCTATGGTTTTATTATGGCAGATGATATGCAAGATGTGTTTGCTTACCTCTTGTCTATTCAAGGAAATGATTTTAAAAAATACGATGAAGGTCAAAAGGTTACTTTTGATATCAAAATGACGTCTCGTGGTCGTTATGCTTCAAACGTACATAAAAGATAAATGAGTTAAAGCATGGGGTGTCCTTTGCTTTTTTATTTATTGCTATTGCAAAAACGAATTAAAATGTTATACTGAGTGAGGGAAAGATTAGTTGCTTTCCCTACAGTTCATAAAATCCATGTCACTACGATATGGATTTTATTAATGAGAGAGTAGTTTGACATTGAGTATAATTAGTGTTACTATGAAGAAGTAGATTTTGTCATGAGTAAAATGTTTTATAGATTCACTTTTCGCAAAATAAGATTTACAATTTTGTCGAAAGGAAATAAATATATTATGGCAAATGGAACAGTAAAATGGTTTAACGCTACTAAAGGATTTGGTTTTATTACCTCTGAAGATGGTCAAGATTTGTTCGCTCACTTCTCAGCAATCCAATCTGATGGATTCAAATCACTTGACGAAGGTCAAAAAGTTGAATTTGATGTTGAAGAAGGTCAACGTGGACCTCAAGCAGTTAATATCACAAAAGCATAATTATATCTGAAAATCGTGCAAAAACTGAAGTCATTACTTCGGTTTTTTTATATTCAGTTGCAATTATGAGATAATATGATATACTTAGCCGGCAAGAGGAAACTCACACTTTCCGTGCATAAATTAGGGCCACTCTAATATAGAGTGGTTTTTTCAATGTTTATTAATTAAAATTAATATTTAAAAGATTTATATAAAAAACCACATATCACAGCACATAATGATAAGCAGTTTTTGGTGCATGTTCATAGATTAAGAAGTTAATATTTAAAACATACAAATTAATAATACCATATAGATAGTCTTAAGGTCAAAAATAGAGAGATGTGTTATAATAGAGTACCTTAAACATAAGTGCCAGCAAATGCTGGCTTTTTTTATTTTCTTAGTTATTTGAAGTGCTATAATTATTGGGTTAGTAAATTAAAAAAATGAATCACATCTCTTGAATACGCTTTCTAAATATGCTAAATTAAAGTAAGAAACATATTATAATCTTTAGAAAGAGGTGGCTTATGATTTGGTCATTAATTGTTGGTGCATTAATCGGTTTAATCGCTGGTGCGATTACAAATAAGGGAAGTTCAATGGGCTGGATTGCTAATATCTTAGCAGGGTTAGTTGGGTCTTTCGTAGGTCAAGCTTTACTTGGGACCTGGGGGCCATCGCTTGCTGGCATGGCATTAATACCATCCATTGTTGGTGCAGTAATTGTGGTTGCTGTAGTTTCTTTCTTCTTATCTAGAATGAATCACTAGATCTTAATATCTTAAGATCAAGAAAGGAGGAATTTTGGCAACTGGAAAGAAAATAATACTAATTATCCTTGATCTCATTCTACTTACGCTTGTTCTACCAATGACTTGGGATTATTACAGTTTCATGGAATATGATTGGATGACAACGACCTCTAGTAACATTCCCTTCATAGGTAAATATATGACAGACTATTTATTTTGGGGGAACATCGTTTTAACGGTCATATTAATTCTCGCCTTGATTGTAATTCTTTTTTACCCTCGAACCTATATGGATGTACAACTCACTTCAAATAATGGAGATTTAACTTTGAAGAAGTCGGCCATTGAAGGATTTGTAGGTGAAAAAGTAAAAGAAAATGATTACCTTAAAAACTCAAAAATCGCTGTTTCACTTTTTAAAAATAAGATAAAAATTGATATAAAGGGTGAGATTATTCCTCGAGTTGAAGTGGCACAAAAAGCCCAAATTCTGGAACAGGAAATCATTGAAGGGTTAAAAAGTTTCTTTGGATTGGAACATAAGGTTAAACTTAAAGTAAAAGTCAATACATTAAGTAAAGATGATAACCCTAAACGCCAACGTGTCATGTAGGAGGTATCAATGGATTATTTCGAAAAAAATCGATACCCGATTATAGGGGGAATCGTAGGTGCACTCATTGCTGTGTGTATCTTCACTATTGGATTTTGGAAAATGATTTTGGTTTTATTTTTAATTGGATTAGGAATTTATATTGGTCTATTCTTAAAAAAATCAGGAATCATTGATCAATTTATAGATCGTAAATAACATTATAAAAGGAGAATATTATGGTACAAGAAAACATGAAAGCATTTGGAACAATGGCAGAAAAAGAAACTCCTAAAACAAAGGAAACCCAACCAGAAATTAAGGGAACTTTGACTTATGAAGATAAAGTTGTGCAAAAGATTGTAGGACTAGCATTAGAATCAGTAGATGGACTTCTTTCTGTAGAAGGTGGGTTCTTCTCAAACTTAACAGGAAAACTTATTAATACTGATGATGTTACAACAGGTGTTGACGTAGAAGTTGGGAAAACACAAGTTGCAGTAGACTTGAAAGTAGTTACAGAATATCGTAAGAATGTGCCTGATATTTATGAAAAAATTAAAGAAGTCATTCGTAAAGAGGTTGCGGCAATGACAGAATTGGAAGTTGTTGAAGTTAACGTAACAGTCACAGATATTAAAACGAAAGAGCAACAAAAAGAAGATGATGTAAGTATTCAAGATAGAGTGACTAGCGCGGCTCAAACAACTGGAAAATTCACCTCTGAACAAGTTGATAAAGTAAAAGACAAAGTAGAAGACAATACAGATAAAGAAGCTAGAGTTAAATAAATTTCTAGATAAATCGTGAGAAATAAAAGCCTCTATTATGAGGCTTTTTTAGTAAGTGAGTTCAATTATATAGTTTTTTATTTAGATAGAAGTATCGAGTCAAATAAGGCTAAGGAGATCTTTCATGATAGATTATATTGAAGTGGACGGGGGAAATAGTAATTTAAAGGAACTTAACTGTTCAAACAGTAATTCTTTACACTCAGTGGTATATCTTTTTAACCCTAAAGATAAAATCTACGATTTTTTTAAAGAAGAGTATCAGCTTGATTTAGAAAACCTTTTGTATGAAGAAGAGGAAGTGATCCACGAGATATCTTATACAAAGACAGGTAAAGAAGAATTAAAGATACTTTTTATTTTACCTCACCAAAACTTGAAAAATGATTTGAATCGGAAAATAAAGGCTTTAGTTATCTTAAAACTAGAGGAAAAGCTCATTATTGTAACGAGTGAGAAAGAAGACTTCATTTCTGATTTTTTTAAAAATACAGGAGAAAATGTTGAAAGAAGTGAGGTAAATTTTATCCAGCTTTTGAATGTGAGCATCCAAAAAGTAATTAAAGATGTTAAAGAGAAAAGAGAAGAAATTAGTTTATTGGAAACACAAATACAAAGTTTAGGACCTTCAGGAACAATATTTGATGAAATTTTGCGACTGAAAAAATATCTTATCTTGTTAGATTTTATCATTGATTCCGATAGAAAAATATTAAGCTTTATAAAAAGAGAACAAATGGAAAATATTAAAGAAATTCATATGCAAAATGAAGTAACTCTTCTTGAAGAGAGGATGGACACCTTAAAGTCTTTGGTAAGAGCTTATAATAAGTACCTTTCTAGCTTGGATACAATTATAAATAATAATAGTTCGTTTCAGTTGAACAATATTATGAAAACGTTAACTGAGCTTACAGTTGTCTTAACAATACCAACAATTACTTATGGGTTTTGGGGAATAAATCTCAAGTTGCCTTTTCAAGGTATCCCTTATGGTTCGTTACTTGTAATTGTTATTTCACTTCTAATCAGTCTATTAGTTTGGTACTGGTTAAAAAAGAAAAAATCTCTTTAGAAAAATTTATAAAATTATAAAGAAAAGAAGGAAAAACTATGAAAATTGGCCTAGTAAAAGCAAACTTCCCTGGAGAAAGACGAGTCCCACTTCTACCAAAAGATATTAAAGATTTTAAAAATGAAATATTGGTAGAGGAGGGGTTTGGAAAATTTCTTGATATTGATGATCAAGAATACATTGACAAAGGATGTCACATTTTATCAAGAGCTGAAATTTTTGCGGAATCAGAAGCAATCTTCTCACTAAAACTCATCCAGCCTACTGACTATTCCCATCTTAGAGAGGGACAGATGATTATAGGCTGGACACACCCTTTTGGTTCAGGGCAATCGTTCATGAAAGACCAAGCTCTGCCTAAAAAGTTAATTGTAGTAGACTTAGATAGTAACTCACCTTGCATTTATTATGAAAATGAGATATTTGAATCAGGTATTCCGAAGGGTCTATTATATAAAAATAGTTTTTACGCAGGCTATGCAGAGGTTATAGACGCTTTGTTGCAATATGGATTTATTCCAACTGAAGAGACAAAAATAGCTATTTTAGGTTCTGGAAATGTTGCGCAGGGTGCCTTTAGTAGTATTTCAAAATATTCCTCAAACATCCGAATGTATTATCGAAAAACAATGTCAATTTTCAAAGAAAATTATACAAAGTACGACATCATTATCAATGGAATTGAAATTGGGAAAGATGATGACCCAATTTTAAGTTTATCAGAACAAAAATCATTGAAAAAAGGGACATTTATTATTGATGTAGCAGCTGATGCCGGAAATACAATTGAAGGAACGCATTTTACTAGTATGGATGACCCTATCTATGAAAATGATGGAAAATACTATTATGTTGTTCCTAATACTCCATCACTCATCTATCGAAATGTGAGTCAAGAATTAAGTAAGATTTTGAGTGAGAATATCTTTAGTGAAGATTGTTCCCGTTTTATTGAAAAGGTTAAACCTCTTAATAAATGATATTTTATATTTTGATTTTTTAAATTATATACTATCATACCAAGTGTAGAAAGCCACAAAATATAAAGATAGTTCTTTACCTAAATAATGGTGTATTAGATGACGTTATAAATTTATTGTTTTTTATTGTGGTATTAAAGTAAGAAAATGCTTGGAATGCTTAAAATAAGTGATTTTGAAGTTTGATAAAATAAAACTAACTAAAAAACTAACCAAGTAAAGAAAAAGTGTATATAAAAAATCACTGGTAATAATAACTAGTGATTTTTTATTTAGTAAATTTCTCATAGTTTTAATGTGTCTTATACGCTAAAAATTATAGATAAATATTTTTGGTGTAAAGTATATTTGACTAATAAAATTTTTGATTTTTTATAAATATAGTATATTATAAAAATAGATTGATAATTATTTCACAATCGTCTATGAAGTTTGAATTTTACTTAGTTGGAGTATATATGAAAAAGCTCATTAAAAACATTGTTCAAAACAAAAAGTTCCCAAAAAACATTTTGACATATGAACGAGTACATGTTGGAATATATTTAGTTTTACTACTACTTATTTGTGTATTTTCAATTCATACGTTATTTGGAAAAAATCCTAATCCAATGGTAACAAAGGTTTTTAATATAATAGTTTTATCGTTAATTATCGTACTACTGTTTTTTGCCAATAAAATGTCTATTTTTATATTTAAAGGTTCTTCAAAATTGACAAGACCTCGTATGGGTGGGGTCTATATAAATCCTAAACATCCTATTGGTAGAATAATATTTCTCATTCTGTTTATAATTCCGATAGTTATGATAATCTTAGTATTACTAAATGTGCCAGTTTCAATTAATTATCCTTAAATCAGCTAATAACATTTTGTTTATTATAAATTTATCATAAGAATACCCTTATCATTTATTTTTGTGAAGCCTTTTGAGATTAATAGTACTTATGGAGGGCTTTCAAGATTTTGGGCTTTTTATGGCTCGGGATATGTTATGACTTCCATATTTGGACTTATTTTCTTGTTTAGTCTATTGTATTATGCTTTATTTCAATTGAGAGATAAATCAGATAATAAGTTATAAAAATATATTCTCTTATGAGTAAGAGATGGCACAATATTTTCTGAAATGAAATCAAAAAAACTACTAAACAGGATTAGTTTAGTAGTTTTCTTGTGTATTTTAATTGATCGATTATACGCCTTTACGCCGAACTTCATGAGAACGGTTCATGAAGTAGAATAGGAATAGTAAAACAATGGAACCAATAAATAGTGTAGTAATAAATGGAAGGGGAGAGAATCCTTTTTCCCTTGAGTAACCAATGATTGATTTTAGAAAGTTGAACCACTTATTTTTCATTGCTGAATTTCCAAGTTGTATAAGAATTGAAAGTACAATAGGAATACTCATTACTAAAAGTAAAATAATAATTTTTTTAAATCCAGAAAAAATATCATTAAAAGTTCCTAGTACTAATCCTAATGATGAAAAGAAAAATAGTAGAATAAACACTAAGAGAAGAGAAAGTAAAAAGTTATCTGAATGGTAGGCATCTTTAGAGATTAAGAAAATTGTTAGATTAAATTTATCGACTGAGATTTTTGATAGTAATAATGCAATGATAGAACTCAGAAGTGAAGAAATAGCTATCGCAGATAAATTAACGATAAAAATTGAAAAACGTTTAAGACCGCATTGAATAAAAAATTTGAAATCTGAGTTCATACTTAGGAAAGAAATAATAATTGAGAAAAATACTATCGGTATGAGCACATCAGATGAAACTGGTTCGGTACTTCCAGAAACGTATAGTCCAAAAACTGGAAAAAGGATTCCAAATAAAATCCACCAGATAAAGAAAATACCTAAAGAGATTAATTGGTGGATGAGGATATATCGAGTTGCTACTTGAAATTTCATATTAATTTCCTTTCTTTTTACTTGCAATTTTCATAAAGTAATCTTGTAAACTCATAGATTCTACTTTTATGTTACCCAATTTGTTCTGAGGTAACTCCCCTTTTACAAAAGCAGTAAGAGAGCCTCCCAGAGTTGTTTTTTCTAAGATTTGTAGTTGGTCTGTGAAAGTTTCCACCTCTTCAATAGATCCCGTGACTATATAGGTGTTTTCTAATATATTTTCGACACTATCGTCTTCGATAATTTTGCCTTTATCTAAAATGATTACTTTCTCAAGTAGATTTGATATCTCTTCAATTAAGTGTGTTGAAATAACAAAGGTTCGTGGGTTTTCTTGGTATGTTTCTATTAAATAGTTATAAAATAATTCACGATGATTAGCATCTAGACCAAGAACTGGCTCGTCTAGGAAAATATACTCACAGGGAACACATAGTGCAATGATGAGTTTAGCTATGCTTCTATAACCTGTTGAAAGCTTATTCATTCTTTTAGTAGGTTCCAACTCAAACTCTGATAACATTTCATTAGCGAGTCTCCAATCAAAATCACCATAAAAACCCTCCATTAGATGAAATAAAGATTTTATTTTAAGTTTTGATGGGTAAAGGTCATCCTCGCTCATTAGATGGATATTATTTAATGATTTTTCATTTTCAGCAACAAGTCCACCATCAAGAGTTATTTTACCTTTGGTATCAAAAATTCTATTATTAATAATGTTCAATAATGTACTTTTACCCGCACCATTATTGCCCAACAGCCCATAAATTTTTCCTGCTTGAAAATTAACAGAAATATTATTTAAGACATGTTTTTTACCATATGTCTTATAAAGATTTTCAATATTTAAACTCATTTTTCATACCCTCTTTCTACTAATTCTATTAGTTGTTCTTGACTAATATTTAATTTTTTTGCTTCATCAAGGACTTTAAGTAGTTCTTTATTTATAAAATTATCTTTTCTTTGATTTAAAACTTTTTGTTGTGCGCCAATTGTAACAAACATTCCTAATCCTCTTTTCTTTTCGATTAGTTTTTCTTCTACTAATTGATTCATGCCTTTTAATATCGTTGCGGGATTGATTTTGTAATTCTTTGAAATTTCAGTAGTAGAAGGAATTTGAGTTCCTTCTGCGTAGGAACCATTAAATATGCCTTCAGAAATTTCTTCGGCTACTTGTTGATACAAAGTAATATCACTATCAAAATTAAAGTTCATATTTCTCCTTTCGTTAATTGGTTGGTTGGTTATGTAACTAAGTATATATCGTTTTGATTATTATGTCAAGTTCTAAAGTATAAAAGTTTTTTTTAATGTCAAATAAAAATAAAAAAACTACTAAACTATTGAAGTCTAGCAGTTTTTTATAAGTTCAAATAAGAATTATTGTTGTTTCTGATAATATTCATTCATGACTAATTGCTCTAAGGTAAAGTTTTTAGTTGAATGGGCATATTCTAGCTCATTGATTAATTCATTTATGGATAAATTCTTTAAAAAAGAAACGCAAGCGTTTTGATCGATAACAAGTCCACGACTTATTTTTATTAATATATTCTTGCATTTTCTACGTTGATTATTTTTATTATTAACAAGATGTTTAATTTCAATAGTAGTTTTATAATCGTTATCTCTGAGTTTCAAAACAAGCTCTAATGCTTTAGAATTACTTAACCTGGACTAATGTCAAATATTTAGACACAAAATGAGCTATATTTTTGGAAAGTCAACGAAAAACTAGACACGGAGTTAAGAGAATTTAAGAATTATATTTTTCAAAGTCTTTTGGAGACTTGTAATCAAGACCTGAATGCATCCTTTTTGTATTGTAATAGGTCTCAATGTATTTAAATATTTCTTGAGTAGCCTCAGCTCTTGTCTCAAAATGAGCATCATTAATAAGCTCCCTCTTTAGCGTCTTATAAAAAGACTCCATCATTGCATTGTCATAGGGATTTCCTTTACGACTCATGCTAGATTGAGCACCGACTTGACGAAGAGTAGATTGATAACGAGAGCTTGTATATTGACTCCCTTGATCAGTATGGACAATCAAGCCAGGCTGAGGATGTTCTTTCCCACAAGCTTGTAAGAAGCAATCCCTCACCAGTTTATCTTGCATCCGTGAAGACATTGACCAGCCTACAATCTTACGTGAAAAAACGTCGATATTCACGGCTAAGTATAAGGTGCCTTCTTTGGTAGGGATATAGGTCATGTCTCCCAGCCATACTTTATTAGGAGCTGTTGCTTTAAAGATCTGATTAATTAAATTGGGTCTTGAAAGCGAAGCTCCTTTTCTGTTGTAATGTTTATATTTATAACGGCTTCCCTTGGCATAAAGTCCCATCAAGTGCATCAGTTTTCCAACACGTTTCGTGTTGGTCATAATACCAGTATTATGAAGTACCTTGGTAATTCTAACCGCACCATAGCGTCCCTTATGCTCATGAAAGACAGCTTTTATCTTCTCTGAGAGAATTTCTCTCTCCACTTGTTGTTTTGAAGGACGACGATGCATGTATTCATAGAAACCTGAGCGAGAAACCTTAAGAACTTTTACTGCATGCTTAATTTTTATCTTCCCATGATGTTTCAAGAGAAATTCAAAACGTTTTACTTGCTTCGCTTCAAGAAGACCCGGAACTTTTTTAGAAGTTCAAGTTCCTCCTGAAGATAACGATTTTCTTTCTCTAACAATTTAATCTTATGTTGGGCATTAGCTAGGGCTGTCCCATTGCCTGGAAAAGCACTTTCTCCATATTCTTCAACTTCTTGAACCCAGCGATAAAGACTATTGGCATGAACCTCAAGCTCTTGGCTGACTTCTTTAACAGAGTAACCCTCTTCAAGAATGAGTTTTACTGCAGAATTTTTAAATTGTTTATCGAATTTTCTTCTTGCCATAATAAACCTTTCCACGATTTCTCTTAACTTTGTGTCTAGTTTATTATAACCTTTCCATTTTCTTAAAATAATTTTCTTCTTTCTGATTTGGAGTTAAACCATTGTTGGCGGAATGAGGATTATAATTGTTATAAAATTGTTCGATGTATTCAAAGCAAGAGAGTTGAACTTCTTGAATGGAGTGATAAGTTCTGCGATTAATTTCTCGTTGTTTAAGATACTTGAAAAAGACCTCAGTGACGGCATTATCATAAGGATATCCAGGCTTGGAGTAAGAAGCAAGCAATTGATGCTCATCTAATAACTTTCTAAAGGAAGCTGATTTAAATTGGCTTCCTTGATCCGAATGAAAAATAATTGGTTCCTTAGGTTTCCTCTTATTTATAGCTATTTCTAAGGTGTCACAGGCGAGTTTGGCATCAATCCTATCACTTACTTTCCACGCAATACATTTCCTTGAGTAGAGGTCAAGAATAGCACAGAGATAAACATGTCGCTTAGGTCCTATAGAGATATAAGTGAAATCTGTTGTCCAAACTTGATTTGGGGAGTTCGGGTTAAATTCTTGTTTAAGCAGATTATCAGAAGAAAATACAGGAGATTTATTTGATTTAAAACGAGGTTTGATGGTTGACATTTTAGGGAGTGTCATAGACTTGAGAAGTCTTAAGATACGGCCTTCAGAAATATTAACGCCATAATCACGCAGAAGAATGATTTTAAAAGCTCTCGTTCCAATTCTTTTCTTGGCTTTCATATAAATCTCAAGGAGTAATTTTCTCAAGCGTTGATTTTCTACTTCACGCTTCGAAGGCCTCTTGTTTATGAAGTTATAGTAGGTGGAACGATTGACATGTAAAACACGACAGAGCATAACTGTCGTGTGTTCAAATCGGAGTCTATAGATGGCTTTCAATCTTACTTGGAGTTTTGCATGAATATGGCACTCGCTTTTTTTAAGATCAGATTTTCTTCCTCTAGTTGGGCATTCCTTTTTTGTAATTCTTGAATCTGTTTAGCAGTCAACACCGTATTATCTTCAAGACGCACTTGAGAGTACTGCTTAATCCATTTTGCAAGTGCAGAAGAAGATACCCCATAATCTTTACAGAGTTCAGTTTGTGTTTTACCAGTTTGATAGAGATTAACGAGCGATTGTTTGAAATCCTCGTCGTAACGTTTAAAACCTGGCATAAAAGTCCTTTCATTTTTGTGTCTTAATAGACAGATTATAACACACAATTTTCTGTCCACTTTTATAGTATAGCTCCAAAACACTTAATAATGATTTAACTGAAATGAGACGGACAGAGTTTAATGTTTATATATTACGACCAAGTCATAAACGTGTTTATATAAATGTCAAGGGTTATAAATCTTTTCTTGAATATAAGCAAAAATTAAGAGAAAGTACAATTTAAAAAAAATATAAAAGTAATATACAGATATGATATAATATAAGTGCTGTATAGCTTTCTTTTATCTTTGGTAAAAGGAGGAAATATGTTTTATAAGCAACTTGATAGTGGAAAATATAGATACTTTGAAAAATACTTTGATGAAAAGAGGAATAAATGGCGACAAGTAACGGTCACTTTAAAATCAAAATCAAGGGTTGCTCAATCAGAAGCTAAAAATAGATTAGCAAGAAAAATTGAACAATCAAAAAAAGTACCAACTGCAAACGAGCTTCAGAAACAAATCGTTCAAAATAAGACGGTAGAAGAAATTTATGAAGAGTGGATTGTAATTAGAAAACAAGACGTTAAGCCAGCGAGTTTTGTAGCGGAGCAAATTTCTTTAAGAGGATTTATCGAAAAATTTTCAAAATATAAAGTCTCAGAAGTAAGGACTGCAGATATACAAAGCTATTTGATGGAATTAGATATTGCAAATTCAACAAGAAAAAATCGTAGAATTTACATTCGAATTTTGTTCAGATATGCTGAAAACATCGGGTATATTGATTCAAATCCAGCTGACAAAGTAGTATTACCTAAAGTAAGGTTAGAAATTGAAACATTAGAACGGGCAAATGAAAAATTTTTAAGTAAAGAAGAAATGAGTTCCGTTTTGATATTTTGAAAATCTTATAAAAAAGATATAAGGTACACTTTAGCTATGGAATTTATTTTTCTAACAGGATGTAGATTCGGTGAATTTGCTTCTATTCGTTATCAAGATATTGATTTCAAAAATAAGTTACTAAGAATTGACCACACTTTAGAATATCGTGTTGCAAAATATGATGATCGAGTTATTCAAACACCTAAAACGGTAGGTTCAATCCGCACTATTAGTTTAAGTAATCGTTGCTTGGAAATTATTGATTATTTCCAAAAAAACTGTTTAGATGATAAGTTTGTTTTTGTAAATGCGGTTGGTGGAATTTTCAGACAACCTGTATTTTATAAGTTTATTTGTGATAATTGTCAAAAAGTATTAGGGAGTGAAAGAAAATATGGTATTCATTTATTGAGACATTCTCATGTATCATTACTCGTGGAACTTGGAGTGCCAATTAAAGCAATTATGGAACGGGTTGGTCATAGAGACGAATCAATTACTCTGAGGATTTATTCTCATATAAGTGGTACAATTAAAAATGAAATTAGTCAAAAATTGAACCAGATTAATCTCTAAAATAACTAACCAAGAGACTAACCAAGAACTAACCAAAGCAAAGAGAATCATAAGGAAGATTAGGGAATATCAATTTTTGAAATTCTTCTAAAAACTATTGTTAGAGACTTTTGAGGAAGAATAAGGAAGTATAAATAAAAATATAATGGAAATTTTTGATACCCATACACATCTAAATACTAGTGAATTTGAAGGACGAATTCAAGACGAATTAGTCCAAGCTCAAACATTTGGAGTGACAAGAATTAATAATGTTGGAAGTAATTATGAATTAAATGATGCAGCACTTTTGCTGGCTGATAAGTTTGAAGAATGTTACGCAACAATTGGCTGGCATCCTGATGATGCTGCTGAATTTGATGATCAAGCTGAAAATTATTTACTGACCAAGCTGTCAGCAAAAAAAGTTATTGCTCTTGGAGAAATTGGTTTGGATTATCACTGGATGGTCCGTCCGAAAGAAGAACAAGAACGAGTTTTTAGAAGACAAATTCAGATTTCTAAGGAAATGGGTCTGCCTTTTCAAGTTCATACACGTGATGCTCTTGATGATACTTATGAAATTATTAAATCAGAAGGTGTTGGTTCTGCTGGTGCGATTATGCATTCGTTTTCTGGGACAGCTGATGAGGCGTTGAAATTTGTGGAACTTGGAATGATGATTTCTTTTTCAGGTGTGGTCACTTTTAAGAAGGCTCTTGATGTTCAGGAGGCTGCGGCTACAGTTCCCTTGGATAAAATTTTAGTGGAAACTGATGCGCCTTATTTAACACCAACGCCATATCGTGGAAAAGAAAATAGACCAGCTTACACAAAATTTATTGTTGAGAAAATTGCTGAATTACGTGAAATTTCTGCTGATGAAGTGGCTAAAATGACAACAGAAAATGCCTTGAGGATTTTTGGCTTGAAAAAATAAATTCGTATTTATTTTGATTTGGATAGGAGCTATTTTTATGAAAATTATGATTATTGGTAGTTCAGGAAGTGGTAAATCAACTTTTGCAAGAGAACTAGGAAAAATTACAAATTATCCTATTTTGCATTTAGATAAGGTTTTTCATAAATATCCAAGTGAAATTGCCAGAGAAAAGTTACGTGAGGCGACAAGAATTTTTATTTTCCAAAATGAAAATGTGATTATTGATGGAAATTACGGTTCAACTTTAGATGAGCGATTACCTTTTGCTGATGAAGTAATCTGGTTGAAGACACCCCGTTTAAAAACAACGTTTCGGGTGATTAAGCGCTCGATTAAGAGTCGTGTTTTTGGTAAAAATCGCCCAGATATTGCTGAAGAGTTTAAAGAAAAATGGGACAAAGAATATCTGGAATTTTTGAAATTTGTTTGGACCTTTCCTGAAAAAGAGTTTCCACAGATTGAGCAAAAAATAAAAGAATTTAATGCTGAAAGTAAAGTGATTATCCTTAAAAATCGAAAAGATAAAGAGAAATATTTAGCAAATTATGGTAGAAAAGCAAAAAATTAATGAAGTAATTGTGGTAGAGGGACGAGATGACACAGCCAATCTTAAGCGTTATTTTGACTGTGAGACCTATGAAACAGGAGGTTCATCTATTGATGACAGAGATTTAGAACGACTAAAGAGGTTAGAAGATAAGCGAGGAATTATTGTTTTTACTGATCCAGATTTCCAAGGAGAAAGAATTCGTAAAATCATAATGCAAGCCGTTCCAAATGCTAAACATGCGTTTTTAAATCGTGATGAGGCAAGACCTAAAGGAAAAGGTTCTTTAGGAGTTGAGCATGCAAATTTTGAAGCACTGAATCAGGCTTTGGCAGAAGTATTTGGTGGAGAAAAAGTTACTGATGAATTTGGAAGTGCTAAAACGCAAGGACTATCCTCTGACAGAAGTTCTGTCAGTAAAAAAGAAGTGCTGACAGAACTGACACAAACTGATTTAATGAGCTTTGGCTTAGTTATGGCCGCTGACAGTAGAAAACGTCGAGAATTTCTTTGTGAGCAACTCAGAATTGGTTATGCGAATGGAAAACAAATTAAGAAACGACTTAACATGTTTAAAATTACAAAAGAACAAATTGAAAATGTAATGAAGAATTACTGACAGAAGATAAATATCGCCGATAGAATACATCAATGGTTTCTGTCAGTAAAATTTACTGACAAAAACTGAATATCAGTTTTAAAATACATAAAAAGTAAAAGAAAGAAAAAATGACAGAAAATAACATAGACCGCATTTCCAATATTATCCGTACTCAGGACATTTTACGTCGCCATGATTTTAATTTTAAGAAAAAATTTGGACAAAATTTCCTGACAGACCATAATATTCTGACAAAAATTACTCAAACCGCTGTACTTTCAAAAGAAGTAAATGTCATTGAAATTGGCCCAGGTATTGGTTCGTTGACCCAATATTTATTGGAAGAAGCAGCTGAAGTGATGGCTTTTGAAATTGACAAATCTTTGATTCCAATTTTAGAAGAAACGATGGCACCTTACGATAATTTTACCTTGGTTTCGGCAGATATTTTGAAAGTTGATTTACTTTCAGAAATTCAAAAATTTAAAAATCCAAATTTACCAATCAAAGTGGTTGCGAATTTACCTTATTACATCACAACACCGATTTTGATGCATTTGATTGAAAGCAAAATTCCATTTTCAGAATTTGTGGTGATGATGCAAAAAGAAGTGGCAGACCGAATTGCTGCAAGTCCTAAAACGAAAGCTTACGGCTCATTATCAATTGCTGTTCAATATTATATGGAAGCAAGTGTAGCCTTTATTGTACCTCGAACTGTCTTTATTCCAGCACCAAATGTTGATTCAGCTATTTTGAAAATGGTTCGTCGTGAAGCACCATTGGTTGAAGTAGAAGATGAAGAATGGTTCTTTAAAACGATGCACAGCAGTTTTGTTCATCGTCGTAAAACATTGATGAATAATTTACAAGCAGCTTTTGGTAAAGAAAGTAAACCTGAAATTGAAAAATTATTGGCACAAGCAGAAATATCTCCAACAATTCGTGGTGAAGCCTTATCTATTGAAGAATTTGCTAAATTAGCTGATGCCCTACTTCCGCTTAAAAAATAAATTAAAAGGAAACGTTAACTCATGTTAGCGTTTTTGTGTTATCATGTAAGAAAATGAAGAAATATTTTAAAGTTTAATTCTTAATTTAAAGGAGAATAAAATGAGAATTGAAAAATTAAAAGCAAAAATGCTGACAGAAAATATTGATAGTTTATTGATTACTGATATGAAGAATATCTTTTATCTGACAGGATTTTCTGGAACCGCGGGCACAGTTTTTTTGACAGCGAAGCGAAATATTTTTATGACAGACAGCCGTTATAGTGAAATGGCGCGTGGATTGATTAGTGATTTTGAAATTATCGAAACAAGAGATCCAATAAGTTTACTGACAGACCTGTCAGCAAGTGAATCAATTAAAAATATAGCTTTTGAAGAAACAGTTGACTATGCTTTCTTTAAAAGACTTTCTGACGCCACTCCAGGATTAGAACTTTTAGCCACAAGTAATTTTGTTTTGGAATTGCGCCAATTTAAAGATGACACAGAGATTGATTTGATAAAAAAAGCCTGTGCAATTGCTGATGAAGCGTTTATGTCAGCTTTAAAATTCATTGAGCCGGGCCGAACTGAAATTGAAGTTGCTAATTTTCTTGATTTCAAAATGCGTGATTTAGAGGCGAGCGGAATTTCCTTCGAAACCATTGTTGCCTCAGGCAAGAGAAGTAGCTTGCCTCATGGCGTTGCGACCAGTAAAATGATTCAATTTGGTGATCCAGTGACCATTGATTTTGGTTGTTATTATGAACATTATGCTAGCGATATGACCAGAACAATTTTCGTGGGTTCTGTAGACGACAAGATGCGAACAATTTATGAAACCGTGCGTAAGGCTAATGAAGCACTTATCAAAGAAGTCAAAGCGGGAATGACTTATGCCGAATATGATAAGGTTCCGCGTACCGTCATTGAAGAAGCCAATTTTGGTCAGTATTTTACGCATGGAATTGGACATGGACTTGGTTTAGATGTTCATGAAATTCCTTATTTTAATCAATCAATGACAGAAAATCACTTGGAAGCTGGGATGGTTATTACAGATGAGCCAGGAATTTATATTCCTGAATTTGGTGGAGTCAGAATTGAAGATGACTTATTAGTGACAGAAAATGGCTGTGAAGTCTTAACAAAAGCCCCAAAAGAGCTTATCGTTATTTGAAAAAAGCAATAACTTGTGATAAAATAAGATGTTAAATCCTGTCATTTCACTTCTTTTGTGTACAGAAAAATTGCTGACAAAAGAAAAATGACAGAATATCTAAATTTATAAATACTAGGAGAAACATAAACATGGTTTTAGCAAAAGACCTTAAATCAGGCATGACATTTTTGAATGGGGAAAAACTTCTCCGCGTTATGGAAGCAAGTCATCACAAACCAGGTAAAGGGAATACAATCATGCGTATGAAACTTAAAGACGTACGCTCAGGTTCAACTTTTGATGACACTTACCGTCCTGAAGATAAGTTTGAACAAGCTGTTATTGAAACTGTAACAGCACAATACCTCTACTCAATGGATGGTATTGCTAATTTCATGAACAATGAAACTTACGAACAATATGAAATTCCAGTAGAACAAGTTAAAGATGAACTTCTTTATGTTCTTGAAAATACAGATGTTAAAATTCAATTCTACGGTACAGAAGTAATTGGTATTCAACTTCCAACAACAGTTGTTCTTGAAGTTACTGAAACACAACCATCTATTAAAGGTGCAACAGTAACAGGTTCTGGTAAACCAGCAACTATGGAAACTGGTCTTGTTGTTAACGTTCCTGATTTCGTTGAAGCTGGAACAAAACTTGAAATCAACACACAAACAGGTGAATACTTGAAACGTGCTTAATTAAGTACGATTACTGAAAAAAGTTACTGACAGCCTTTTGTCAGTAACTTTATGAAGTTTAAAGACTTCGTCAGTAAAGAAAATTCATTTTGTAAGTGAAATTTTTCCAATTGGAAAAATTTGCAAAGACAAAAGGAGAAATCAAAATGGCAGAAAAAACTGTACATTCTGAAGAACTTGGGGATATCGTCATTGCCCCTGAAGTTCTTGAAGTAATTATCGGTATTACAACAGCCAAAATCGATGGGGTACACGCCCTTCGTAACAAACGTTTTTCAGACCGCCTTGGTAAGAAAAATGAAGGCCGTGGTGTTTATATTGACTCAAAAGATGATAAAGTAGCTGTTGATATATATGTGTACCTTACTTACGGTGTAAGCCTACCAGCCGTTGCTACAAAAATCCAAAAAGAAGTGAAAGAAGCAGTTGCCCAAGCTACTGAGATTATTGTTGATGAAGTCAATATCCACGTTGTCGGAATTATGACTGAAAAACAACCAAAACCAGCGCTTGAAGACTTGTTTGATGAGGGATTTTTTGATGCCTAAGACGCTCACTCAACACCAGATTCGTCAACGAGCGGTCCAGGTCTTATTTTCTTATGCTGTCCAAAAAGAAATGGCAACAAATGTCGTAAGCTCTTTTAGAGAAAACGTCGAGAAATTAGAAGAAGAACTTTCTCAAACTATTCGTTTTGATGTTGATTTTCGTGATGAACGAATTACTGTTCGTAAATTTCCAAAAGGACTTTCTCAACCTTTAGAAGCCATTTATGAAATTTATGAAATTCTTGGACTTAAAGATATCGAGAAAACAACGGTTGCTAAAGCTCTTGCTTTCATGCGAGATTTTGGTGGTTACGCTAAGAAAATGAATGAATATGAAGCAACAAATTTATTTGTTGGTGTCATGGCAAATTTGAAATTGATTCGTTTGTTCCAAATTGAACTTGATGAAGAACCTGTTGCGCCAAAAGTTCTAGAATTTTTCAAAAATCTTCCAGATAATGCGACAGCTGAACAATCTCTTGAAACTTTCCAAAAAACCTTCTCATTCCTTCATGAAAATGTTCTTGAAAAATATACAAGTGATTTATTCACTCCAAGCACTTTAAAAGAAGAACTTGATGAACAATTAGCACAAGCAGAAAATAATGCTCAATCACAATTGTCAGAGCTTTTGAAAAATACAAAACGCTTTGTTCTCAATTATGACAATGATCGTCCAGAAGATCTTGAAGCTCCTGAATACTTTACACAACTTGTTGATGGAGTTTTAGATAAAAAAGAAGATTTGGAAGCAAATGTTTCTAAATATTTGGCAAAAACTTGGTCATTTTCACGTTTGACTCTTGTTGAACAAGCAATCCTTCAAGTTTCTAGTTATGAAATATTATATACAGAAACACCTGATGTTGTTGCGGTCAATGAAGCAGTTGAGCTTTCAAAAGACTTTAGTGATGAAAAATCAAGCCGATTCATTAATGGTGTATTAACTAACTTCTTAAAATAAAATTAATAAAAAAGTTACCGATAATTTTATCTGTAGCTTTTTTTTATTACGTTTTTCTAGCTTTTGTAATTAATGAGTTATCTTATTTAACATTACTTATTAATTTTCTGAAAAATCACACTAAATATTGGTATATTTTTTTTAAAAGATATATAATAAAAGAAAACGTTTTCTTTTGCGATTCTACACTATTTTTAGAGAATTAAGGAGTAAAAATGCTCACCAATAATTTTTCAATTGAACCTTACGGAAAAAAAGCTTACCATACAGGGATAGCAGTTCCAGTTTTTTCACTAAGAACTGAAAACTCAAGTGGGGTAGGGCAATTTTCAGATTTGAAAGAGTTAGCCGATTTTGCCCACCGTTCTGGGATGGACATCATTCAATTATTACCAATTAATGATACCAGTACTTTTATGGACTGGCGTGATTCATATCCTTATCGTGCCATTTCTGTTTTTGCATTGCATCCAATTTATTTAGATATTCACATCTTTTGGGATTCTTACACAAAAATTCAACAAGAAAAGCTTCTCATCGCGGAATTAGAATTAAATGCTTTAGAAAAAATAGATTATGAAAAAGCATTAGCCTTAAAATGGGAATATGCTGAAATTATTTATCAAAACTCAGCTCATAAATTTAAAGCAAGCAAAGATTATCAGCAATTTTATCAGCAAAATGAGGATTGGTTAAAGGCCTATGCGGCATTTTCGTATTTAAGAGATATCAATCAAAGTGCTAATTTTATGAATTGGGGAAAGTATGCCACTTATAGTGAAGATTTCTTTGAAAAGTTAACTTCAGAAAGTAATCAATTGGATTTGTATATCTTTGTGCAATACCTTTTGCATTATCAACTTTCAGAAGCCGTTGACTATTGTCATCAATTAGGAATTGCACTAAAAGGAGATATCGCAATTGGAATTGCTCATGATTCCGTAGACGCTTGGACTCATCCAGAACTTTTTCATCTTGATAAACAAGCTGGCGCTCCTCCTGATATTTTTGCTGTAAATGGACAAAATTGGGGCTTTCCAACCTACAATTGGAAAAAAATGGCCGAAGATGGTTATGCATGGTGGAAAAAACGGTTAACAGCCATGTCTAATTATTTTGATGCTTATCGGCTGGACCATATTCTTGGTTTCTTTAGAATATGGCAGATGCCAGAGGATTCCGTAAGAGGTTTATTGGGCCAATTTTCACCAGCTATTGCCTTGTCAGCAGAAGAAATTGAAAATAACTATGGTATTCCATTAAGGCAATGGGGCCTCGAGCGGTTTATTAATCCTTTCATCAAGGATTGGGTAATTGATGAAATTTTTGGCCGAGATAATCGAGATTGGATTATTCAAACATTTCTGGATTATATAGGTAATGGAAATTATACATTTCAAAATGAGTATAATAACCAGAAAAAAGTAGAAAAAGCTCAATTAGAAGATTGGGTGCGAGAAGGACTTTATAAATTACATGAAAATATAATATTATTAAAAGATGATGAGAATCCAGAGAAATATCATCCACGTATTTCTTTAATACAAACAATCAGCTTTCGAGAATTTGGTGATGACTATAAAGGACGGCTTGAAAAACTTTATAATGACTATTTTTATGGAAGGAATTATGAATTTTGGAAAGAAAAGGCCTATGAAAAATTACCAGTTTTAAAAGATGCTACGAATATGTTGGCTTGTGGTGAAGATTTAGGAATGGTTCCCGCCAATGTACCAGATGTCATGAATCATCTTAATATTCTACGTTTGATAATTGAGAGAATGCCTTCAGATAATCGATTTGTCAGTCCTTTAAACGAAGTTCCCTATTTATCGGTCCTAACGACTTCAAGTCACGATACAAGTCCACTAAGAGCTTGGTGGGAAGAAAATCATGAGGAAATTCAACGTTACTACAATGAAGTCATGGGTTGGTATGGCGGAGCTCCTTATTATGCAAGTGCAGAAATTATCCAAGAGATAGTTAAAAGGCATTTAAACTCCAATGCGATGATGGTTATCTTACCTATTCAAGATTGGTTAGCAATGAGTGAACAATTGCGAAAAGAAGATGCAAAATCCGAACAAATTAATATTCCAGCAAATCCATACCATTACTGGAATTACCGATTGCATTGTCAACTTGAAACATTGATTGATAATCAGGATTGGACTGAATTTTTAAAGAAATTTATCAAAGAAAGTAAAAGGGCCTATTAAATTTCAAAGTAAATCATTTTGAATTAGAAAGTATAAATTATAAAATAATAATAAATATGTAAAAAAACAAAAATTTTGTGAAAAAAATGGAGGTTTCATTATGGCAATTGAAATGCTTGGTCTTATTCTTGCTGGTGGTCAAGGGACGCGTTTAGGTAAATTGACAAAAGATGTTGCAAAACCTGCTGTTCCTTTTGGAGGTCGTTATCGTATCATTGATTTTGCCTTATCAAATTGTGCAAATTCCAATGTAAAAAATGTTGGCGTCATTACTCAGTACCAACCTTTAACTCTAAATGCTCATATTGGAAATGGAGCACCATGGGGGTTAAATGGAATCAATAGTGGAGTCACTATTCTCCAACCCTATTCTTCACAAGAAGGTTCTAAATGGTTTGAAGGAACCTCTCACGCTGTTTATCAAAATATCTCTTATATTGACCAGCAAAATCCAGAATATGTTCTCATTCTCTCGGGAGATCATATTTATAAAATGGACTATGAAGCCATGTTAGAAAGCCATAAAGAACGTGAAGCTAGTTTAACAGTTTCGGTGATGGAAGTTCCACTTGAAGAAGCAAGCCGTTTTGGAATCATGAACACCGATGATAATGACCGAATTATTGAATTTGAAGAAAAACCTAAAGAACCAAAATCAAATCTTGCTTCAATGGGAATCTATATTTTCAATTGGAAAAGGCTTCGTGAAGTTCTTGTGAATGGTTACTCGAAAGGAAATCCAATGGAAGATTTCGGTGGAGATGTTATCCCGGCCTATATTGAAGCTGGGGAAAATGTGTTCGCTTACCGCTTTAAGGGATATTGGAAAGACGTTGGAACCATTGATTCTCTTCATCAATCCAGTATGGAATTTCTTGATTTAAATAATGAACTAAATATTACAGATAAATCTTGGCGGATTTATTCACATAATGATATTTCAGCTCCACAGTTTATCACAGAAAAATCCAATGTAAAAAATGCACTTGTTGGTGATGGCTGTTACGTTGATGGAACAGTTGTTCATTCAATCCTTTCACAGAATGTCCATGTTCAAGAAGGAACAGTGATAGAGGACAGTTTCATTATGTCTGGGACATTTATTGGGGAAAACGTTACAATCAAAAATGCAATCATTGGTGAAAATGCAAAAATTGGTGATAATGTAGAAATAATCGGTGAAAATGAAGTCGCAGTGATTGGTCACGGAGAAATTAAAGGAGAAAATAAAAATGAACAATAGTAATAAAATGGCAGCAATCCTCTCAAATATTTCTTCAAGCAAACACTTAAGCCCCCTAACAGAGGTTCGTCCAATCGCTACTCTTCCTTTTGATTGTAAATATCGTTTGATTGATTTTCCATTGTCATCATTATCAAATGCCCATGTAGATAATATTTTTATGACCTTTAATGAAGGAGAAACGCAATCTGTTTTTGACCATCTAGGTTCAGGTGGCGAATGGGGCTTGGATGGCTTTAATAGTCGTTACTTTGTCTATATTCAACAAGATTTTGACCGTTTAAGGGAACAAGGTAAGGATTATTTTGCTCAACAGTTAAATTTTTTGCGTAAATCTAAAGCACCATATACAGTTCTTTTGGGCAGTAAATTTATTTGTAATGTCGATTTAACGGCTGTTCTTAAAATACATAAATTGGCAGGTAAGGAAATAACCACCGTTTATAAAAAAGTTTCTCCAGATTTAGCAAGTGAGTATGATACTATTCTTCGTTTTGATGAATCAGGGAAAATGAGTAACTGTTATGTTAATCAATTAGAAAATCCCCAAGAAAAAGAAGCCCTTTGTTTGAATCTCTTTATCGTGAACACCGATTGGTTGATTAATTTTATAAAAGAGATGCAAGATATAGGAGAATTGACTTCAATTGCCCGTCTCATTCGTGTTTATATGAAGAACTATGATGTGAATACTTATGAATACACAGGTTATATGAGTAATATCACTAATATTAAGTCATTTTATGATGCCAATATGGTCATGCTCGACCCCCAAAATTTTACATCTCTTTTATATAGTAGCCAACCTGTTTATACTAAGATTAAAAATGAAGTTCCCACTTATTTTTCTGAGAATAGTAAAGTGGAGAATAGTCAATTAGGTTCTGGTTGTATTATCAATGGTAAAGTAAAAAATTCTCTCATTTCTCGTGGAGTTAAGATTCAAGATGATGCCTTAATTGAAGAATCATTAGTTTTTACCAACTCTGAAGTTAAAAGTGGCGCTCAAGTTAAATTTGCCATCATTGATAAAGGAGTGGTTGTCGAAAATAATGTCAAAATTATTGGTAGTTCAGAAAAACCAGTAGTGATTCCTAAAGGAACAGTTGTTACCGCAGATATCTTATAGAAGACAAATGACGCTGATAATATTTATCGGCGTTCTTGAATAAAATTCAAAAAAAGAATTATATTTTAAAGAGGAAATGAAAGAGAGAAAAATGAAAGTTTTATTTGCATCAAGTGAATGTGCCCCCTTTTTTAAGACGGGAGGACTTGGAGATGTAGCTGGAGCACTGCCCAAAGAATTGGCTAAAAAAAGTGAGATAGATTCAGTTGCTGTGATCCTTCCTTATTTTAAGAATGAAATGAAAGAAGAATATCGTTCACTTTTAAAAGATGAATTTTATGATTTTGTTGATGTTGGTTGGCGACACGAATATGTTGGAGTTAAAAGTCTAGAAAAAGAGGGTGTGAAGTATTATTTTCTAGATAATGAACATTATTTTGGTAGGGGACAACTCTATGGTTATGGCGATGATGGAGAGCGCTTTGCCTTTTTTGACTTGGCTCTTTGCCAACTCTTAGAAAAGTTAGATTTCATTCCAGATGTTTTGCATGTCAATGATTGGCAGACTGCAATGGTTCCCTTTTTACTTAAAGAAAAATACAACTGGATTAAGGCCTATGAAAAAATTAAAACAGTACTAACCATTCATAATATTGAATTTCAAGGCTTGATGCATGGAGATGCTTTAAGTGAGCTTTTTGGTATGGGAATGGAGCGCTATTTTGAAGGAGTGGTCCGTCATAATGGTATGCTAAATATGCTCAAAACAGGAATTTTATATGCGGATCGGGTTAATACAGTTTCGCCAACTTACGCTAAGGAAATCCAGACCTCAGAATTTGGTTGTGGTTTAGAATCGATTTTGCAATATGTAGATGGAAAAGTTTCTGGAATTTTAAATGGGATAGATTATGATATCTATAATCCTGAAAATGATATATTAATTCCTTACCATTTCAGCGAGGAAGAGCTTTCTGGTAAAGGTCAAATGAAAGCAGAACTCCAAAAGCGAACAGGATTACCATTGAATCCAAATGTTCCATTGATTGGGATGGTCTCCCGTTTAACGAATCAAAAAGGATTTGATTTAGTTTTGAGTCAGTTGGAAAAAGTATTGGAAGAAAATGTTCAAATTGTCCTACTAGGAACAGGTTTCCCTGAAATTGAAGAAGGTTTTAGAGATTTTTCTCAAAAATATCCAGATAAGTTGTCAGCAAATATTGCATTTGACCTTCAATTTGCTCAGGAAATTTATGCTGGTTCTGATTTCTTCTTGATGCCATCTGCTTTTGAACCTTGTGGCCTATCACAGATGATTGCAATGAGATATGGAACTTTACCAATCGTTCATGAAATTGGTGGTTTGAAAGATACTGTGATTCCATTTAATCCTATTAGCAAAGAAGGAACAGGATTTGGTTTTGTTGATTTTGAAGGACAGATTTTATTGGAGACGATTAATCGTGCACTTGAAGTTTATGGAAAAGAACCAGAAGTCTTAAATAAAATGGTTTTATCAGCAATGAGTAAAGATTTTTCTTGGGGAACGAAGGCTCAACAATACATTGAACTCTATCAAGAATTATAAAATCTCGCAAACGATTGCGCTTGCGATTAAATTGTGGTAGAATTCATTTTAAAATAAAAGATGTTTGAGAATAATAAAGGAGCGACGATTGAAACTTTCTAAAAAACAATTTAAGCAAGATTTCGAAGAGCGTCTAACTTCAAAATTTGCGACTGACCTGACAAAAGCAGGTTATCAAGAAATTTATGATGCATTGGCATCTGTTGTGAAACATTACTATGCTAATATTTGGGTAGCCGATAATCAATATAAGGATGAAACTGGAAAAAAACAAGCATATTATTTTTCGATTGAATTTTTACCAGGAAAAATGCTTAAATCAAATTTACTTAACTTAGGTATTTTAAATACCGTTCGAGAAGGGTTAAATGATTTTGGAATTGAACTGGATGAGGTTGCTAAGATAGAACCTGATATGGCCATTGGAAATGGAGGTTTGGGGCGCTTAGCTAGCTGTTTCATGGATTCTTTAGCTTCAACGGGGCTTCCAGGAAATGGAAATGGCATTCGCTATCGGTATGGATTATTCAAACAAAAAATAGTAGATGGTTACCAAGTAGAATTACCTGATTCTTGGCTAAATAATGGGAATCCTTGGGAAGTACGTAGAGCAGACAAAGCAGTTGAAGTAACATTTGGTGGTGAAGTTTGGTTAGAAGATGATGGAAAAGGAAATCTTATTCCTCATTATAAGGACCAGGAACGTGTTCTAGCTGTTCCATATGATACGCCCATGGTTGGTTTTGAAAATACAACGGTCAATAATATGTGTCTGTGGCGCTCAGAAGTGCCAGAGGAATTAGACCCTAAATTTCAAAATTTGGATTATATGCGACAAACTTCGATGCTCTCTGCTGAACTTTATCCAGATGATTCTAATTATGATGGGCGACTTTTACGTTTGAAGCAAGAATATTTCTTTGTTTCTGCTGGACTTCAACGAATTTTGCACCACTATAAAGGAACACAAAAAAAAGATATTCGAAAAATTGGGGATTATATTGCTGTCCATATTAATGATACGCATCCTGCACTTTGTGTTCCAGAATTCATGCGCCTTTTAGTTGATGAATATGGAGTGGGCTGGAATCGAGCTTGGGATACAACCCTTAAGGTAATGTCTTATACCAATCATACAATTTTATCGGAAGCTTTGGAAAAGTGGCCAGAAGAGATGATTAAACAACTTTTGCCCCGAATTTATCAAATTATTGTGGAGATTGACCGGAGACGTACGGCTGAGTTGCTTCCTAAGGTGGGTGCAACGCTGGTGCATAATACGAGAATTATCAAAGATGGACAAATTCATATGGCCAACTTGTCAATCATTGGTTCACATTCAACCAATGGCGTAGCCAAATTGCATTCTGATTTATTAAAGGATGTTGAACTTCATGATTTCTATGAAATTTATCCTGAACGTTTTAATAATAAGACAAATGGAATTGCTGACCGTCGTTGGATTCAGATTGCAAATGAACGCTTGTCTGGAATTATTGATGAAACAATTGGTAAATCATGGCGTCATGATTTAGATGAATTGAAGCTGCTGAAAAATTTTAAAAATGATGAAAAAACACTTGAACAACTTCAAAAAGCTAAATTTGATGACAAGCTACGATTGGCTGCGGTGATTAAAGAACAAAATGGAATTACGGTTAATCCTGATGCGATTTTTGATGTTCAAGTAAAACGGCTGCATGCTTATAAGCGACAATTGTTAAATGCTTTGCATATTCTAAAATTATATTTTGATTTGAAAGATAATCCGGAATTAGATATGGTTCCTCGAGTATTTATTTTCGGGGCAAAAGCGGCTCCTTCATATCATTATGCTAAATCTATCATTAAAGTAATTAACGAAATAGCAAATATGATTAATAATGATCAAACGATTAAAGATAAACTCAAAGTTGTCTTTATGGAAAATTATAATGTAAGTTTGGCGGAAGTGATTATCCCAGCAGCCAATGTTGGAGAACAAATTTCTTTGGCCTCTAAAGAAGCATCTGGAACTTCAAATATGAAGTTTATGCTAAATGGTGCTTTAACCATTGGAACACTTGATGGCGCAAATATTGAAATTTTTGAAGCGGCAGGGGATGGAAATAATTTTGTTTTTGGGCTGACTAAGGATGAAGTTTATGAATATTATCGCAATGGTAATTATAATGCGCGTGATATTTATGAGCAAAATCCAGTAGTTAATCGAATTTTGAATGCCTTAATTGACGGAACGGTGCCAAATATTAAAAGTGAAGGTTGCGAAATTTTTGATTCGCTCACCGTTTATAATGATGAATATTTTGTACTTCGTGATTTTAATGATTATGTTCGGGCACAAGCTGAACTTGAAAAACTTTACCGTGACCAAAAAGCATGGACTCAAGCAAGTTTAATGCATATTGCCAATGTGGGACGTTTTAGTTCTGACCGAACAGTTAGGGAATATGCTGATGACATTTGGTATATAAAGGCTAAAAAAGAATGAAGAAATTTACTGACAGAAATTTTTGTTACTGACAGAGTAAATTTTAGGAGCCTTTAGCCTTAAGTGTTAATAAAGGAAATGAGAATTAGATGTATTATTATAATCCGTGGAATTTAGATTATAAACAACCTTTTGGGGCCATCAAGGTTGGAAACTCAATGAACTTGAGTTTTACAACTGACCGACCTTCTGTACTTGTGACATGTGTAATTCGACGTGATTTTGGAAAACGTTATGAATTTTCTATGACCAAAGATTCAGGCGGGAATTTTAGAGTTACCATTCCTTTTGATGAAGAGTCAGGACTTTACTTTTATCATTTTGAAATAGTCGAGTCTTCGGATTTGGGAGAAACTAGGCGATTTTATGGTTGTTCTGGCATAGGAGGAGAGGGACTTCTATATACTGATGAAAATGATGTTAAACCTTATCAGCTGACTGTATTTGAAAAAGAAGACCAAGCTCCCAGCTGGTATCGTGAAGCAGTTTTCTATCAAATTTTCCCAGATCGTTTCTATAATGGAAATGAAAATGGTCAAATCAATCATCCAAAACCCAATTCTTTTATCTATGGAAGAAAAACGGATAGTCCTTTTTATGTTAAAGAAGAAAATGGTGATATTGCACGTTGGGATTTTTTCGGTGGAAATTTAAGAGGAATTATTAAAAAAATTCCTTACTTAAAAGAACTGGGAATCAATGCGATTTATCTTAATCCCATTTTTTCCGGTACAAGTAACCATCGCTATGATACGAATGATTACCTAAAAATTGATTCAATGCTAGGTAGGCAGGAAGATTTTGAAGAATTGATTCAGTTGCTTCATCAAGAAAAAATGCATTTGATTTTGGATGGTGTTTTTTCTCATGTAGGAAAAAACTCGCTTTATTTCAATATTAATGGTGATTATGGCGATGATGAGGGAGCAGCTAAAAATCCTGATTCACCTTATTTTGATTGGTTTAAATTTGAAAATTATCCTTTTGAGTATAAATCTTGGTGGGGAATTAAAGATTTGCCTGAAATAGACAAAGATAATGATTCTTTTCGCAATTTTATTTATGGTGAGAAAAATTCTGTTTTAGCTAAATGGAATGACTTGGGTATTGATGGTTGGCGTCTGGATGTTGCTGATGAACTCCCTGATTCATTTATTAAAGGAATTCGAGAAAATCTTGACTCTTATTCAGATAAGATATTGATTGGTGAAATTTGGGAAGATGCTTCCAACAAAATTTCTTATGGAAAAAGAAGAAATTATATTCTTGGTGGAAGTTTGCAAGCTGCTATGAATTATCCGTTTCGTGATTTAATTATTAATTTATTAAATGGTCATCGTTCTAGTCAAGATGTCGCTCATCAATTGATGACTTTGCAAGAGAATTATCCTAAAGATATTTTTTATAATAATTTAAACAATCTAGGGACTCATGATACTGAACGAATTTTGACAATGATTGGAGAAAAGAATTTGTCAGTAGCGTTAGCAATGCTTTTTGTATTACCAGGAATTCCTTGTATTTACTATGGAGATGAAGCAGGATTGTCAGGTGGAAAAGACCCTGACAATCGTAAATATTTTCCTTGGGATAACATTTCACCCAATGTTTACAATGTTTATAAAAGTTGGACGCAAAAACGTCTGTCAGAAAATAGCTTGAAATATGGAGAGTTTTCAACTTTTTTTACTGACAGGTTGTTAGGAATATTGCGATATACAGATTCAGAAGTTTTTGTTGAACTCATTAATCCGAGTGAAGATGAGCTTAATATAGAAGTTCAAGAAATTACTTTTTTACAAAATCTGAAATTCTTACCAGAATTAAAAAAATTACTGACAGAAAAAGTGATTAGTGGAAAAACAAATTTAGAATTAAAGATGAAAATTTAAAACTTGCTGATGCAAGTTTTTTTACTGACAGATTTATTTGTCAGTAAAAAATGATAAAAACTATATTTTTTAGCTAAATCTTATTTTAGAAAAGAAGAAAATATAAATAAATATCTATGAAATTTTGTTATTGTCCCTCTTTTTCCCGCGTTTTTCAAAGAATCTGTATAGGCAAAATTGTTTGACAACTTGACAAGTTGTATAGAAAACTTTATAATATAATCTATGCAAAACTTAAACAAAACAGAAAAAACATTTTTCGGTCAACCTCGCGGCCTATTGACGCTTTTTCAGACTGAGTTCTGGGAGCGTTTTTCTTACTATGGGATGCGTGCCATTCTGGTTTATTACCTCTATGCATTGACAACTGCTGACAACGCAGGTTTAGGACTTCCTAAAGCTCAAGCAATGGCGATTGTAAGTATCTATGGTGCACTTGTCTATCTTTCAACAATTGTTGGAGGGTGGGTTGCTGACCGCTTGTTGGGCGCTTCGCGCACAATCTTCCTTGGTGGAATTTTAATCACTTTGGGACACATCGCTTTAGCAACACCATTTGGTTTATCTTCACTGTTCGTGGCATTATTCTTAATTATCTTGGGAACAGGGATGCTTAAACCGAATATTTCAAATATGGTTGGACATCTTTATTCTAAAGATGACTCACGTCGTGACACTGGATTCAATATCTTTGTTGTCGGAATTAACATGGGTTCTCTGATTGCTCCATTGATTGTTGGGACAGTTGGACAAGGCGTGAATTATCACTTAGGATTCTCACTTGCAGCTATCGGTATGATTTTTGCATTATTTGCTTATTGGTATGGACGTCTTCGTCACTTCCCAGAAATTGGACGCGAGCCTTCAAATCCAATGGATTCAAAAGCAAGACGTAATTTTCTTATTACATTGACAATTGTTGTTATTGTCGCAATTATTGGTTTCTTCTTACTTTATCAAGCAAGTCCAGCTAATTTCATTAATAACTTCATTAATGTTTTATCAATTATCGGTATTGTTGTTCCAATTATTTATTTCGTAATGATGTTTACCTCTAAAAAGGTAGAATCAGATGAACGTCGTAAATTAACAGCATATATTCCTTTGTTCCTTTCTGCTATTGTCTTTTGGGCAATTGAAGAACAAAGTTCTACAATTATTGCGGTTTGGGGAGAATCACGTTCTAATTTGGACCCAACTTGGTTTGGAATTACTTTCCATATTGACCCTTCTTGGTATCAATTATTGAACCCGCTCTTCATCGTTCTCTTGTCACCTATCTTTGTTCGTCTTTGGAATAAATTGGGTGAACGTCAACCTTCAACAATTGTAAAATTTGGTCTTGGTTTGATGTTGACAGGGATTTCTTATTTGATTATGACACTTCCAGGTCTCTTGAACGGAACTTCTGGTCGTGCAAGTGCTCTTTGGTTAGTATTGATGTTTGCTGTCCAAATGGCAGGTGAATTACTTGTTTCACCAGTTGGATTATCAGTTTCAACAAAATTAGCTCCAGTTGCTTTCCAATCACAAATGATGGCGATGTGGTTCTTGGCAGATTCAACTTCACAAGCAATCAATGCTCAAATTACACCACTCTTTAAAGCAGCAACAGAAGTTCACTTCTTTGCGATTACTGGTATTATTGGTATTATCGTGGGAATTATCCTCCTTATTGTCAAAAAACCTATTTTGAAATTAATGGGAGATGTTCGTTAATTAGTAATTAATAAAACCTATCTTTAATGATAGGTTTTTTGTGTTTTAAAAACTATAGAAGTGTCTGAAAAGTTACACTTGTTAAAAGTCTTTTACAAATCAATCGTTTTTATCTGCGCTTACATTATGATAAAATATAGTGTAACGTGATTTTAAATTATTTGCAGATGTTAGTGCCTTTGGTTAAAAGGCCAAAGACATTCACAAATGCTAAAATAAAGTATGAAATCACTTATTTACAAATAAAACTTATAGAGGATAGAGGTGAGAAGCAAAGCCATTTTTATTCTAAAACTCGCAGTTACTCTGTTATTAAAAATATAAAATTCAAAGTAAGGATACTCAAGCACGGTCATCCATTAAAAGTGGTTGACTAAGAAATATGAGTTTACTAAAAACTTTGAACATTTTGTGTTTGAAAAGATACTGAGAAGAGGCCTGTAGAAAAAATAATTATTGTTTTTCTGTTGCTAAATTAATAAATAAATTGATAAGAAATAGTGAAAAGTTATAGATTTACGATTAGAACTGATATTTTTAATTATTAATTATTATTGAAAAATCTTGTTAACTTTAAAAATTCTCTCATTTTATTTATTAATAAAATAAATTTTTTTATTAAACCAAGGACAAAATTAGTCTTAGATAAAAATATTTTTAAAATTAGTCTATATCTATTTGATATATAGTAAATAAAAAATAAGGAGATAAACAATGTTTACCATTGAAACTCTCGCACGCTTTCAGTTTGCGATGACGACAATCTTCCACTTTTTCTTTGTACCACTTTCTGTCGGAATGGTTCTCATGACAGCGATCATGGAAACTATCTATGTGAAAACTGGTGATGAAAAATGGAAAAAACGGACGAAATTTTTTGGATCAATTATGCTCTTATCCTTTGCAGTAGGGGTCGTAACTGGTATTATCCAAGAATTTCAATTTGGAATGAACTGGTCAGATTATTCCCGCTATGTTGGTGATATATTTGGCGCACCTTTAGCCGTTGAGGCCTTACTTGCCTTCTTCTTGGAATCTACATTCCTTGGAGTATGGATGTTTGGTTGGGATAAATTGGGTAAGAAATTGCACAATGCAACACTTTGGATTGTATTTGTTGGGACCTTCTTATCATCTTTATGGATTTTAGCGGCAAACTCATGGATGCAAAATCCAGTGGGATATGAAGTTAAAGGTGGACGAGCAACATTAACAAGTTTCTCTGCCCTTTTGACAAATCCTCAAACTATTTTGGAATTTAGCCACGTGGCAACAGGTTTCCTTGTAACTGGTGGTTTTGTGGTTGCTGGTATTTCAGCTTATCAAATTCTTAAAAATCGTGAAATTGATATGTTTAAACCAGTTTTACGTTTAGGACTTTTAGTAGCTCTAATCGGTGCAGTTGGTAACTTTGTTGCTGGTGACCAACAAATGATTGAAGTTAAAAACTCTCAACCTATGAAATTTGCTGCAACTGAAGGGGTTTATGAAACAACACCTGACCCTGCGGCTTGGGATATGGTTGCCTTCTTTAATGAAGCTGACCACAAAGAAGTATTTGGAATTCAAATTCCTTATATGCTTTCAATTCTGACTTATCACCGTCCAAGCGGTTCGGTTGAAGGGATGAATGAAATTAACGCTCAACTTCAAAAGAAATATCCTGATGTAGCTAAAGAAATTGGCGGAAATTTCTTCCCACCAGTAACGTTTCTCTTCTGGACTTTCCGGATTATGGCCGGTCTATCAATGTTAATGATTTTACTTTCTGCTCTGGGGCTATTTTGGACTAGAAAGAAAAAACCAAGTCTATATGAAAATAAATTTGGCTTACAAGTTTATCGTTGGATGCTATTTGCACCTTTCCTTGCGATTACCTCAGGTTGGTTAGTTACTGAACTTGGTCGTTATCCTTGGACAGTTTATGGTTTATTTACAATCAAAGATTCAGTTTCACCAAATGTTTCTGTCGGTTCACTTTTATTCTCAAATATCGTCTATTTCTTCCTGTTCTGTTTCCTTGGTGCTGTAATGGTTTACTTTACGCTTCAAAGAATGAAACAAGGAGTAGAAGGAGCGGAAACAGCTTATGTTTCTTTAGATTCATTTAGTCAAGAAAATTTTGCTTCTTCATCAAAAGAAGATAGTGAAATTCAAAAAGAAACTGATGAGAAAGGGGTGGATAAATAATGACTGGATTACAACTTTTTTGGTTTATTATTGTTGGAGTATTATTTAGTGGCTTTTTCTTCCTCGAAGGTTTTGACTACGGTGTAGGAATGAGTGCAATCACAATTGCCAAGGACAAACGTGAGGTTGAACAAGCTATCGGATCAATTGGCCCAGTTTGGGATTTGAATGAAGTTTGGTTATTAACTGCCGGTGGGGCAATGTTTGCTTCATTCCCTTATTGGTATGCTTCATTGTTCTCTGGTTTCTATCTTATTCTATTTTTGATTTTAGTAGGTTTGATTTTCCGGGGAGTAACATTTGAATTTCGTCATCACTCACATACGGAAAAAGGAAAAATGCTCTGGACAAAAGTTTTGGGCGTTGCAAGTTTTGCTATTCCATTTCTCTTTGGATTGATGTTTACAAGTATGATTCAAGGCGTTCCAATGGATGCTAAAGGAAATGTGACTGCTACTTTTACTACTTACGTTAACTTTTTGTCAGTCGTTGGTGGTGTTGCTGTAACGCTCTTAGCTTGGCTTCATGGCTTAAATTATTTAGCTTTGAAAACAGAGGGAGCTTTGCGTGAGAGAGCTGCAAAGATAGCTAATATCCTCTATTTTGTTCTTTATGCTGGTGAAGTTGTATTTGCTGTATTGCTAGCTATTTTCACTGATTTCTTTGAAAAACATTTTATTGGAACTTTAGTTTTACTTGCTTTGATTGTTATTCTAACTCTTGTGGCACATTTATCTGTTCGTGCAGGAAAAGAAATGTCTGCTTTCTTGGCTTCAGGTTTGACTTTCATTGCCCTTGTTGCATTGATTTTCCAAGGGATTTTCCCACGTGTAATGATTGCAACTAACCCTGCTCACAGTATTTTGATTAAAAATGCTAGTTCAACAGGCTATACTTTGAAAACAATGACGATCATTACTCTGGTTATCTTACCATTTGTACTCATCTATATGGGCTGGACCTATTTCATTTTCAGAAAAAGACTTAAAAAATAAAACATGAAAATAACTGGTTGAACCAGTTATTTTCAGATTAGTTTGTAAATTGATATAATTAATTAAGACAACTACATATTATGGTCAGGAAAATTTTTCTGACCTAAATTTTTTAGAAAGGAACTGAGGAATTTTATTTTACTGACAGAAATTCTATGAGCAGATTTTAGGAACTGTCAGCTTTGTTGGTAAGTTCTGTCAGTAAAATATTATCTCATCAGTAACTTTAAACATGATTGATAAATCTCTTTTTGAACTGCCAGGTGTAAGAAGAATGTTTCCGATATTGGGGATTCTGGCAGTTTTTCAATTCATTGCAATTGCTGGTCAAGCTTTATTTCTAGCTACTGCGATTACTAAGCTTTGGCAAGGACAATTATTTTCTCATACCATTCCTTGGGTTTTGGGCTTTTTTGCTTGCTTTTTGAGCCGTGAAATTATTAATTTTGGTCGTTCAAAGGCTCTGGATAAACTTGCTTACCAATTAGCAACAAAATTGCGGGGGGATATGTTGGATAAATTTTTCCGACTTGGTCCAGTTGCTATTGCTAATTTAGGTTCGGGCTCAGCTGCAACAACAGTAATCACAGGAATTGATCAGGTTGAAAATTATATTAAATTGGTCCTATCCAAAGTCTTAAATATGATGATCATCCCAATGTTAATTTTGATTCCAGTGTATTTTCTTGATTGGCAAAGTGGAATTGTGTTAACTTTGACATTTCCTTTTGCAATTATTTTTATGATTCTATTGGGATACGCAGCACAAGGACGTGCTGAACGTCAATATAAAACTTTCCAATATTTATCAAATCACTTTTTAGATTCATTGCGTGGAATTTCTACATTGAAATATTTTGGATTGTCTAAAGATTACTCAAATTCAATTTATAAAACTTCTGAAGACTTTCGTAAAGAAACGATGGGCGCATTGAGAATTGCTATGCTTTCAACCTTTGCCCTTGATTTTTTTGCAAGTCTTTCGGTTGCTGTTGTCGCACTTTTTTTGGGACTTCGGTTAATGAGCGGTGATATTTTACTTTTTCCAGCTTTAGCGGCTCTAATTTTAGCGCCAGAATATTTCCTTCCACTGCGTGATTTTGCAAGTGATTATCATGCGACGCTTAATGGAAAAAATGCTTTGGCAGCTGTTAATGAAGTTCTATCAACTGAGGAAAATACTTTGTCAGTACTTACAGAAAAAGTAACTTGGAGTGCAAATTCACAACTTCAACTGACAGAGTTAGGAAAAATTTATGACACAGGGCGTGGAATCTCAAATGTTAATCTGTCAGTAAATGGCTTTAAAAAAATTGCCATTGTCGGAAATTCAGGTTCTGGTAAATCAACATTGCTTTCAATGCTGGCTGGATTTCTAAAACCAACAGCTGGTGAAATTAAACTAAATGAGCAAAGTTTGACTTCTTTAACTGACGAAAACTATCGTCAGTCAGTTCAATTCATTCCACAAAAGACTTATATTTTTGCAGGAACTTTTCGTGAAAATTTAGCTTTTTACGAACCTGATTCTACTGATGACGAAATCAAAGCAGCAGCAAAACTTGCTGGTTTAGAAAGTCTTATCGATGAAATTGGTCTTGATGGACAAATTGGGGCCAGTGGCCGTACAATTTCAGGGGGACAGGCTCAACGTGTTGCATTAGCCAGAGCATTTTTAAGTCATACCCGCAATATTTTGTTTCTTGATGAACCGACAGCTCATCTGGACATTGAAACCGAATTAGAAATTAAAGCAAATATTTTACCTTTACTTGAAAATAAACTTGTTTTCATTGCTACTCATCGTCTTCATTGGCTTACATCAATGGATTTGGTCATTGTATTAAACGAGGGACAGGTCGCAGGAATTGGAACTCCTGAACAACTATTATCTGAAAATACTTACTATCAAAAATTACTTAGTCAGATGCGTGGGGTTGATGATGACAAAAATTTATTAGACAATGAAACGAGCGAATCAGTAAAGGACCAAGAAGAAAAAGAATCTGAGAGGTCAAACTTTTCGTCAGTAAATGATAAATCTACTGACAGCTCTGTCAGCCAAGCTTCGTCAGATAATGGGGGTCAGAAATAATGAAATTAAAAAATATTTTGTTCGGTAATGACTGGATTTCTCCATTTTTGAAAAAAAATCGTTCAGGCTTTATTCTATCTATTTTCTTAGGAACGATTACAATTTCGATGGCGGGACTTTTGATGTTCAGCTCAGGATATGTCATTTCTAAATCAGCAACAAAACCAGAAAATATTTTAATGATTTATGTTCCAGTTCTCTTTGTACGTATTTTTGGGATTGGACGACCAGTGATGCATTATGTCGAAAGATTAACTTCTCATAATTGGATTTTAAAAATCACAAGTCTCTTACGAAAAAAACTCTATTTGCGACTGGAAAAAACGGCCGTTACATTAGCAGATCGTTACCGTTTAGGTGACTTATTGGGTGTTCTTAATGAAGATATTGGAAATCTACAAGACCTCTTTTTGAGAACATTATTTCCAGTTTTAATTGCTGGAAGTTTATCGATTGCTCTAATTATTGCTGGAGGATTTTTCTCACTTTGGTTTGCTTTAGGTTTAGCGCTCTTCTTAGGATTTTTGATTGTTATCTTGCCATTAATTTCTTTGAAATTTACAGTAAAATTAGATGAAGAACTCAAAATTTATCGCAATCAACTTTTTTCTCATTTGACAGATGATATTTTAGGATTACAAGATTGGGTGCTTTCAGGACGAAAAGAAGATTTTCTGACAGCTTATCGAGGTTCTGAATTATCTGCTAGAAAAATTCAAGCCAAACTATTAGCTTTCGGACGTAGAAGAAATTTATTTTTACAAGTTGTCTATGGCGCATTAGTGATCTATTTGATGATTTGGTCTTCTGGTGCCTTAAGATTGGGAGACGCGCCTAATTATATTGCGGCAGTTAGTCTTGCTGCCTTCCCTTTATTTGATGCTTTTTCTCCTTTGTCTGATGCGGTGGTTGAAACGCAACGTTATGGCGATTCAATCAATCGTTTAAATGACTTACCAGACCAAGACGAAGAAGTAAGGACTGAGGAAATTGTTTCTACAGATTTAGTCATCAATAATCTCCAATTTTCATTTGAAGAAAATAAAAAAATCTTTGATAATTTTAATTTAGAAGTTAAACAAGGAGAACATATCGCTCTATTGGGACGTTCAGGTGTGGGTAAATCAACACTTGCCGGATTAATCAGAGGAGATTTAGTTCCCCAAAGTGGAAGTATTCAATTTTCTGGTGTTGAGCCATCTAAAGCTAAAAATGTTGAAGAAAAAATTGGTGTCATTAATCAATCCCCTTATCTTTTTGCGACAAGCCTTCGTTCTAATTTGACTTTGGCGAAACTCAATGCCAGTGATGCTGAAATTTGGGAAGCTCTTGAATTAGTTGGCCTCCGTAAAATGGTTGAATCATTACCTCAAAAACTTCTGACACCAGTAGATGAAGCGGGAGAACGATTCTCTGGTGGAGAACGTCAACGCTTAGCCTTGGCACGGGTTCTTTTATCAGATGTTGATGTTGTAATTCTTGATGAACCAACTGTATCACTTGACCCAATCACAGAAAATCAACTCTTAAGTCTCTTTTTTGAACAGCTCCGTGATAAATCAATTATTTTTATTACTCATCATTTATTAGGTGTTCATCATATGGACCGAGTTCTATTTTTAGAAAATGGCTCGATTAAATTTGATGGGAAACCCGCGTCATTACTGGAGAATAATCCAACATTTAAGGAACTTTATCAACTTGATTTAGGAAATGAATAATATAAAAAATCAGTCTATGGGCTGATTTTTTTAATTTAGTTAGTTTTTGTGTTGACAAAACTAATTAAATGTTTTATAATCTTTTTTGTTAGGTAAATAAAAAATAAACTAACTAATTAATTTAAACTTTTCAAGAAATTAAAAGATAGTAAAGGAGAACCAATGATTAAGATGATAAAAATAATAATTCAAAAATTGAATTGGTTCATCAGACTTATTGAAGGCCCAGATGAACGACTAATCTATGCTTTTGATGACGAATTACAAAGAATTTGATATAAGGAGAATACATAATGTCAGAACAAACAAACAACTTATTGAATCTATTTTCAAAACTATTGCACAATCCAAACATCCTTTTTGCTTTAAGAGCAGATGGGATTTCAAAACAAATGAAAAATCGCGGTAACCGCAATGGAGCTCAAGGTTTACTCGTTGAATTATGGAATAAAGATGGTCTAACCAATGCAGAAATTGCCGAACTTCTTGATATTAAACCTTCAAGTGTAACAGCTCAGGTTAAACAATTAGAAGAAGCGGAAATGGTTATTCGTAAACAAGATGAGAATGATAAACGTGTCAGCCGCATTTTCTTGACTGATAAAGGTCGTGAAGCTCAAGAAACACGTGATACAATGCATAATGATATTTCAGAAAGAATTTTTGGCAATCTAACAGATGAAGAACAAGAACAATTAGCCTTTCTAATGGAAAAATTAGTAGAAAATAACGACGCAAGTAATGATCAAGATTTCCAACGAATGGCACAATTTTTCGGAAATCCATTTATGGAAAATATGATGAATGCTCATGACCGTCATGCATTTGGGAATCACATGCGCCGTGAAATGCAAAATTGGCAACGTGAAATGCGTCGTTCATCTCAAGAAATGAAACGTGGACAAAATCGTATGCGTCGTGACGAACGCTCACAAGCTCCGTTTGGTGAAGATTGGAAAGCCTTTGGTAAGCAGCTCAAAGATAGCTTTAAAAATAATTTTGGTGGGAGAGATCAAGCCGATTTTAATGAACATTGGGATCACTTTTCAGATGAAATGAAAAATCGTTTTGGTGATTTTGACGGAAACCGTCGTCCAGATTTTGATTCTAAACCAAAGACAGACAAAAATAAAGAACCTAAAAAACCAGAAAACTGGGATGATTTCTAAGGATTGAATAGATAAGGAGCGGAAAATGAGAACACTCATCGCTTACGCTGGTAAGACAGGAAATACTGCCAAGTGCGCTAGAAAGCTAGCGATACATTTAAATCAGGTCACACTTGTGGATTTAAATGCTGAAGTAGTAAATCCTAAAGATTTTGATGCTGTGATTGTTGCCAGCCCTGTTTATAGTCATAAATTTGAACGTTCAGTAGGCAGTATCTTAAAAAAATATCAAGAAATTTTGCAAACGAAACCTTTTGCGGCATTCGTTACAATGGTTGAATATGATAGTTTTACGAAAGTGATTAAAAAAGAAATCGCCGAACCTTTGCGCAAAAAAGCTGTAGCTATCGCAAACTTTGGAGGGGAGGTAAATAATTTGACCCCTTTTAACTGGCACGATAAAATTATTGCAAAATCAATGATAAAGCTAGAGTCTAAAAAACACCCGATTGAGTTTTTACCAGAAGCTGAGAAACAGTTTGTGGCTCAATTAAACAAAGTAGAGTGGATTTAAAATAGCTAAATTTATAGGAGAAGATAATGTCAAAAGAAACCAAAGCTCTTACGATAAACCCTCAGCTTGCAGCTTTTCAAGAAGAACTTCTTAAAAACTATGACAAGGCAAACCTATCAGCAAAAAAGGGACAAACTTTATTTGTTGGCTCATCATTAATGGAGATATTTCCTATTGAGAAGTGAGAGGAAGCTGGAGAAGTTACTTTTTCACACTATATCTACAATCGGGCGGTTAGAGCCACGACGACCTCATTTTTATTAGAACACATAGAGAGTCAAATTTTTAATTTGGAACCTTCAAAAATCTTTATTAATATTGGAACGAATGATATCGGTTTTGAGATTCCAGAAGAAGAGTTTTTGAATAACTATGATCAAATTCTTTCTCAAATAGAAAGTAAATTACCTCAAACGCAAGTTTATGTGATGCGCTACTATCCGATTAATACGGTTGATTTTGGTCAAGACTCAGATGAAAAAACTTTATTTGAAACGAGAAGTAATGAAAAGTTTCAAAAAGCTTCAGATAAAATAAAAAAACTTGCAGATAACCATCATTTTCACTTTATTGATGTTAATGATGGTTTATCTGATGAAAATGGCAATTTGAAAAAAGAATTAACTTTTGATGGAGCGCATCTAAATCCAGCGGGCTATCAACTTGTCTTAGAAAACCTCAAAGTTTATTTGGAAGAATAAAAAATAATTCAAGACGAAAAGTAATTGAAATCATTTCTTTTCGTCTTGAAATTCAATAATTAGAAAAAGGAAGTAAGCAAACAATGGAAAGAGGTCCACAAATGGCCAATCGTATCGAAGGAAAAGCGGTTGACAAAACATCCATTAAACATTTCGTCAAATTGATTCGTACTGCAAAGCCACGTTATCTTTTCTTTATCATTGGGATTCTAGCAGGAATCGTTGGAACACTAATTCAATTACAAGTCCCCAAAATGGTTCAACCACTTGTTAATAGTTTTGGACATGGAGTAAACGGTGGCAAAGTTGCCTTAGTTATCGCTCTTTATATTGGTTCAGCTGCTGTTTCGGCTATTGCAGCAATTGTCCTTGGGATATTTGGTGAATCAGTTGTAAAAAATCTAAGGACGCGTGTCTGGGATAAAATGATTCATCTGCCAGTAAAATATTTTGATGAAGTTAAAACAGGAGAAATGAGTTCTCGTTTAGCCAACGATACCACCCAAGTTAAAAATTTAATTGCAAACAGTATTCCACAAGCTTTTACGTCTATTTTACTTTTGGTTGGTTCAATTGTCTTCATGCTTCAGATGCAATGGCGTTTGACCCTTGCCATGATTATTGCTGTTCCAGTAGTTATGCTCATTATGTTCCCGATTATGACTTTTGGCCAAAAAATTGGGCGAACTAGACAAGATTCTTTAGCAAATTTCCAAGGGATTGCTAGTGAATCATTATCAGAAATTCGCTTAGTAAAATCTTCAAATGCTGAAAAACAAGCCTCTAAAAAAGCAGAAAATGATGTCAATGCCCTTTATAAAATTGGGGTAAAAGAAGCCATCTTTGATGGTTTGATGTCACCAGTTATGATGTTATCAATGATGCTGATGATCTTTGGACTTCTTGCTTACGGAATTTATCTCATCTCAACAGGAGTCATGAGTCTTGGGACTTTGCTTGGAATGATGATGTATTTGATGAACTTAATCGGAGCCGTACCAACTGTGGCGACTTTCTTTACAGAACTTGCTAAAGCTTCAGGATCAACAGGTCGTTTGACCGAATTACTTGATGAAGAACAAGAAGTACTTCATCAAGGAGAAAGTCTTGATTTGGAAGGAAAAACCCTCTCAGCTCGCCATGTTGACTTTGCTTATGATGATTCTGAACAAATTTTACGTGATATCTCTTTTGAAGCTCAACCTAATTCAATTATTGCCTTTGCCGGACCTTCAGGTGGTGGTAAATCAACAATTTTCTCTCTTTTAGAACGTTTTTATCAACCAACGGCAGGAGAAATTACAATTGATGGTCAACCGATTGATAATATTTCTTTGGAAAATTGGCGGAGTCAAATTGGTTTTGTCAGTCAAGATTCAGCAATTATGGCTGGAACCATTCGTGAAAATTTAACTTATGGACTTGAAGGAGACTATACAGATGAAGACCTTTGGCAAGTTCTTGACTTAGCTTTTGCAAGAAGCTTTGTTGAAAATATGCCTGATCAACTTAATACGGAAGTTGGTGAACGAGGTGTGAAAATATCTGGTGGTCAAAGACAACGTTTAGCAATTGCTCGTGCTTTCTTGAGAAATCCAAAAATCCTGATGCTTGATGAAGCAACGGCTAGTTTGGATAGTGAATCAGAATCAATGGTTCAAAAGGCTTTAGATAGTTTGATGAAAGGTCGCACAACGCTCGTAATTGCGCATAGACTTTCAACAATTGTTGATGCGGATAAGATTTACTTCATTGAAAAAGGTCAAATCACAGGGAGTGGCAAACATAATGAACTTGTTGCCACACATCCACTCTATGCTAAGTATGTTTCAGAACAATTGACTGTTGGTCAATAAACTAAAAAGCTCAACGATTTAAGTTGAGCTTTTTTTATTTTGACTTCTTATTGTTGCAATAATCATTTCTCCTGCTGTATAAATGAATACAAAAGGGGGATAGAAGAAAGTGATAATGAAGCTAATGACCATTCCAATCTTCCAAAAAGGATTCCGTAAATAGTGATAAACTTCCATTTGAGCGATTAGTTCAGCCTTTTCTTTAGGATTGTCAGCAATAAAACAATCGGTCATATAACTATATGCAAATCCCCAAATATAAATCATCACGATAAAGAGTAGGGCAGGTGCTTTTGGTGAGTGGATTCCGAAATCATGAAAGAAGTCCATTGTGCGTCCAGCCCAAGCAGAAAGTACAGGAAGCATTGATAATGAGAGTACCCAAATCATGCAACTATGATAGATTCGACGAGTGATTTTCTCAGCCTGTGAAAGCATATATTGTTGATTAAACCAAGAAGTTGTAACATGGATAAAACTCAAAAGGTAAGCAATCAGATAGACGAGATTATCTTTCAAAAAATCAAGAATTCCACCTGTTTTAGGTAATTCGAATTCTAATAACATAATAGTCATTATTACTGCAATAATTGCATCAATAAAACCGGCTAAACGCCCTTTAGATACCATAAAATCTCCTTTGTATTACCAATTATAACAAAAGTTAATGAAATTTTATAAAAAAAATAAGCATTAAAGCTTATTTTTCTGTATCAGATGAATAGTTTTTATTTTTTGGGAAAAATCGTTTCTTGACAAAGATAAGAATCGCAAGGATGAAAATAATCCCTAAAATCACAACCACAACTGAAGAGTAAGAATCAAGAATTCCAGCAATCATCTCCCAGTTATCACCAAGAGCGGCTCCAAGGCACACTAGAACAATGTTCCAAATAAGTGTTCCCAAGGTTGTTAAAATAAGAAAACTTGGGAGTTTCATTTTAGCAGAACCAGCAGGGATTGAAATTAGACTTCTAATTAAAGGAATGAATCGACAGAAGAAGATTGTTGCATATCCTCTCTTTAAAAACCATTTTTCAGCTTTTGTGATGTCCTCTGGTTTAAGACGAAGTACTTTTCCTAAACGTCCAGAAACTAATTTTTCTAAGCGTTCAACGCTTAAAAGACGACCGACGAAGTAGAGTATCAATGCACCAAGCACAGAACCAATAGTGGCTGCGATAATCATGCCGATAATCCCCAGTTCGCTATAAGTAGTCATGAAACCACCGAAAGTTAAGATTACTTCGGAAGGAATTGGTGGGAAGATGTTCTCAATCATAATGAGAAAGGCAACACCAAAGTAGCCAAATTGGTTCATGACTTGGATAATTATTTCTTGCATTAATACTCCTTTTATTTGTCTATTACTTTAATTCTAACATAAGGCTGGAAGGCCACCAAACAATATAAAGTACAAAAAATAGGCTTTGTCTTTTGGCAAGGTCTATTTTTTGAAATCATAGGTTTACTGACAGAGGCTGTCAGTAGATAAACTTCATCTACAAGTTCTGTCAGTCATTTGAAATTACTGACAGAAGAATTTGTATGTTATTCAGAAGCGAGGGCTTCAATTGTGTTCAAACGTGCTGCACGTCCACTTGGAGCTAAACTTGCGAGGAGAGCAATTAATACAGCAACGATAATCGCAAAGATAATGTGTCCACCAGAAATTTGAACGATACTTGCCCCGTCAAGGAAACTACTTAGAGCTTTATTGATGAGGAATTGTCCGAGGTAGGCAAATCCAATAGCGATAGCGGCTGATGACAGACCAAGAATCAAGCTTTCAGCGGTGAAGAGACGAGAAATATCTTTCTTACGTCCACCGAGTGCGCGGATAACACCAATTTCTTTTGTCCGTTCAGCAACAGACATGTAAGTAGTAACAACAATCATAAAGATTGAGACAATCAAACTGATTCCGGCAATAGCGGCAAGAACATAGCTGACGATATTTGTAATATTAGTGATGACATCGAGGAATGAAGTAACACTATATGTAACAAATGCTTTTGTTCCATCAATTTTCAAGTTTTGAATGTCAGAAGTTGTTGATTTGACATTATCTACTTTATTAACTGTAACTACTGCAAAAGTGGCATCACTATCTGCATTAGCAGATTCAAGAGCAGCTTTGACAGTATTGTAAGTGGCAATTAGGCTGCTAGAAGAGCTTGCTGGGCCTTGAGGATTTTTCAAAATACCAGATACAGTGAATTCTTTTGTAACTTCAACACTTGCTCCAGCAGCTGTTTTAGCTGGAATTTTTAAAGTAATTTTCTTACCAACTAATGATTTATAATCTTTATTTAATTCTTTAGCATCACTAGCATAGATTGCGATTTCGCCATCAGCAGGTTTTGAACCGGCAACGTAATCATCATTGATATTTGATTGAGTCCAAGTATCAAGAGTCATTAAACCAGATTTAGATTTATCACTGGCAGTAAGTGTTCCTAAGCCAGAAATTGAATAAGTTGGCTCAACTTTTTTGACGTTATCAACTTTTTTCAATTTTGAAAGATGAGTACTGTCAAGGTTAGTAGCAGCATTTCCAAGTTCTTGTTGCGTTTGTTGGAGTGCTTGCTCATTTCCTAATTTATTATCAGTTGTTGTTCGCTTGAAGATGGTAACCACATTCGGATTGACACTTGAAGTAATGGTGTCATTCATATATTTGGTTGCACCATTTCCTAGTCCTAAGAAAAAGATGACTGAGAACAGGCCGATTGCTGTTCCGATTGCAATTAATAAATTAATTTTCCAAGAGTGAGTAAAGTGTTTAAAGGCTGTTCTGAAAGTATCACGATATGACAATGCTTTTGAGTTCATCCGTTGATGTGATTCAACAGGATAGGGTTCTTTTAGACGTTCGTCACCTGTGATTTGTCCATCGGCCAAACGGATAATTCTTGTACCGTAATCAGCAACTTCTTGTGAGTGAGTAACGACGATTACTGTTTTACCAGATTGAGCAATTTGACGTAAGAGCGCTAAAACTTCTTTCGTGTTTTGTGAGTCAAGAGCACCAGTAGGTTCATCAGCAAGAATAATTTCAGGGTCAGAAGCTAGGGCACGCGCGATTGCGACTCTTTGTTTTTGTCCTCCAGAAAGTTGTGATGGATTTTTCTTACGGTGTCCATAAAGACCAACTTGTTTTGTGAGCTCAATCGCTCTTTCATGACGCTCTTTATCAGATAAGCTTGTCATTTTAAGGCTGATTAAAATGTTATCTAATACACTCAAATAGCTAACAAGATTGAAAGATTGGAAGATGAAACCGATAGTATCTCGACGGTAAGCATCCATATCTTTTTCTTTTTTTGTTTTTTGAGCAAGGCCGTCAACGATGACATCCCCCTCATATTTACGGTCAAGTCCTCCGATGATATTCATCAAAGTTGACTTACCTCCCCCGGATTCTCCTAGGAGACTGACGAAATCACCACGTTCAAACTCGAGGTTGATTCCTTTGAGGACAGGAAATTCTTCTTTTCCAAGAAAATAGGATTTCCTAATATTTTTTAATTCCAAAACGGCCATAAAGACTCTCTTCCTTTTCTTAAAGTATGTACTTTACATTATAACTTAATTTTCTTAAATAAAAATAAGACCTAAGTCTTATTTTCAAATTTATTGACTACCTAAGCTAACCGTTCAGTAAAAAATCTAAAATATTCATTCCCGTACTCGTTTGTGCTTTGTAGAGTTCTGTATAACCACATTGAGAACAAGAAATAGTAATAAATTTCTTATTTTGAACATCAAAAATCTTTGAAAAATTTCCACCGGTTGCTTGAAGTTGATCTTCTTCAAAATTATGATTGCCACATTTGATACAAGTGTATTGTTGTTGATAGCCGTTCATTTTAACTCCTCCTCGTTAGTAAAGTGAAAAATCGCTTGTCTTCTTAATTATTTAAATCCATTATAACTCAAAAAAGTTGATTCTTTTAGTCTTTTGAATCCGCTTCACTATTTAATATATTACTTAAATCTAGAATAATAAATAAAAAAGTGAAATTCAAACCATTATTGAAAAACAATGAAAATAATCTTTGTGATATAATTCTAATTATGGATAGACAAGTTAAAGAAAAACTGCGTATTGCATTAATTTTTGCATTAAATGCAGGTTTTATGGATGGTTTCTCATTCTTTCATTTTAATGACCGTTTTATTGGTGCACAATCAGGGAATGTTATTCAGGCGGGGATTAATATTGCTAAAGGAGATTTTGCTAGGTTTTGGGATTTTGCAATTCCGATTATCTTCTTTATATTAGGAGTAATGACTCGAGGCTTTTATTCTCACTATTTGATGAAACGTCGCCGTTTTGATGCCTCTTATTTGTTATTGGTTCAATGGTCAGGGGTGACAATTTTTGCCTTGGCTTATGGTTTGGGCTTGAAGATTCCTGTTTCCTTTTATGTTGGGATTTTCTCTTACTTTATGGCGATTCAATATGATACTTTTACAAAAGTTCATGGTCGTGCTTACGGAAGTATCTTTATGACAGGTAATATGAAGTCCATGTCGGCAAATCTTGCTCAGTATATCATTACCAAAGATAAACAAAAACTCCGGTCAGTTGGTATATATGCCGCGCTTATCAGTATTTTCTTTGCTGGAGCAGCTATTGCAACACTTGCTGGAAATTGGTTTGGAAGTTGGACGATGATGGGCTCTACTTTCATGATAGGGGTCGTTTATCTAATTGTTCGTTTTGATGAAATATAAAAATCCTCAAATAAGAGGATTTTTTTAAGCGTTAAGATAGGATAATTTTCCCTATTGTATGATTTTCTTCAATGAGTTCATGAGCTTTTTTCACATTCTCAGCAGTAATTGGTCCGAGATTCTGAGTCATTGTACTTTTTAGAACGTCATTATCTAGCCATTCAGAAACTTTATTTAAAATATCATGTTGACTTTGTAAATCAGATGTATTTGAGACGACTTTTGTAAACATCCATTCAAAGTTAAAACGTGCAGATTTATGAGCTAGTTGATCTAAATTAATAGCTTGCCCTGGTTCAACAATATTTGCAATCGAACCTTGTGGCGCAATTAACTCATTTACTGCTGGCATATGTTCAACAACGGCATTTAAAATTAAAATATAATCTACAAACTTAAAGCCAAGTTCATGAACTTGAGGAACCAAATTTTCATGATGATTGACGGTATAATCGGCGCCAAAATTTTTGACCCATTCAATGGCTTGGGGATTTGATGCCGTAGCAATTACTGTCAATCCAGCATTTTTGGCCATTTGGATTGCTACTGAGCCAACACCACCTGCACCATTAATAATGAGGAGTGATTTTCCTTTAGATTTATCAGTCACTTCTAGTTTTTCAAAGAGAAGTTCATAGGCAGTCAAACTTGTTAGAGGCATAGCGACTGCTTTTTCTTTGGTCAAATTTTTGGGAGCAAAACCAACAATTCGTTCATCAACGGCTTGAAATTCAGCATTTGAACCTGAACGAGTAACATCACCGGCCCAAAACACTTTATCCCCAACCTTAAAAAGCTTAGTTTCACTCCCAAGTTCGACGACAGTTCCTAAACCATCCCAACCTAGAATTTTTGGTTCTGCTAAATTTCCTTTAATCCCTTTTCTAACCTTTGTATCAACTGGATTGATTGAGATTGCCTCGACTTTTATCAATAAATCATGGGGTCTTAAGATTGGCTTTTCTATTTCAAAGTCAATAAAATTTTTGCTAGAATCAATAGTTCCAATTGCTTTCATCTCTCTACCTCTCTTATAAGTAAAAGTTTATACCAGTCTGACTCCTAAGTCAATCACTTGAATTTAATATTAAATATTTACATCATGTCATTAAAAATTTCTAAGACCAAAGAAATGACGCTTTGCTACAATGGAATGAGTTAAACTAATAGAATCTAGGTAATTTCATGACAAAAACTTATAAGCATTATCATTTTGACCACGTTGGAAGTTTTCTCCGTCCCCAAACTTTAAAAGAAGCACGTTTCGCTTATTCAGAAGGGCAACTTCCATTAAGTGACTTTAAAAAAATTCAAGAATCTGAAATTAAGAGATTAGTGAAAGAAGAAGTGAACGTTGGCCTTAAAGCGGTGACAGATGGAGAATTTAATCGTTCGTGGTGGCACTTAGATTTCCTCTGGGGGCTTAATGGAGTTGGGACTTATGAACAAGAGGATTCTTATAAATTCCATGGTGCAAAAACAAGGACAACTAATATTGAATTGACTGGTAAAGTAGCTTTTAACCCAGAACATCCCTTTTTTGCGGATTTTAACTATTTAAAAAGTCTTTTACCAGAAGGAGTTGAACCTAAAGTTACTATTCCTTCACCTTCGTTAATTCCTAATCGTGATGGTCGTTCAGACCGTTGGCCAGAATTTTATGGAAGTTGGGAAGAATTCTTAGATGATTTGGCTCAAGCTTATCATGAAACTTTGCTCCATTTTTATGAATTGGGTGCGCGTTATATTCAACTGGACGATACGACTTGGGCTTATCTTATTGCCAGATTAATAGATGATCCAGAAAACCATGAAAAATATGTTAAGATGTGTGAAGACATTGTCTATCTTGTTAATAAGCTCTTGAAGGATTTGCCTGAGGACTTGAGAGTTTCAACTCATATTTGTCGAGGAAATTTCAAATCAACTTATTTATTTGAGGGTTCTTATGAGCCTGTGGCAAAATACTTAGGTCAGCTTAATTATGATACTTTCTTTTTAGAATACGATGATGCTCGCTCAGGTTCTTTTGCTCCCTTAGCAGAAATTTGGAATCAAAGAAAAGATGTCTTGCTTGTGTTAGGACTTTTCACTTCTAAACATCCAGAACTTGAAAAGTATGAAGACATTAAAGCTCGCTTAGACGAGGCGCTTGAATCGATTCCACTTGAAAATTTGGCACTTTCAACACAATGTGGATTTGCTTCTACAGAAGAAGGAAACGATTTGACTGAGGAAGAAGAATGGGCTAAATTAGCACATATTAAAAAGATTGTGGATAAAATTTGGAAATAAAGTAAAAGTGGTGGATTCTACCACTTTTTTTGTTTGTCAGTAAAGATTAAATGGCGCATAAGCTAAATTAGCTTTGCTTTGTTATAATAGACTTAAGCAAAAAATAAAGAAAGCGAGAAAAAAATATGAAATTAACAGCACTAGGTGTTTGGGGCGGATATCCTACGCGCGATGCCGGAACAACCTCTTATCTTTTACAATCAGAATCAGGCTTTAACATGCTTTTAGATTGTGGTTCACGCGCGGTGACAGAACTTGAACATGAATTGCAACCAACTCAACTTGATGCAGTTATTTTGAGTCATTATCATGAAGACCATATTGCAGATTTGGGTGCTCTTCGCCAATATCGTCAGCTTTATCCATTGGGTCAAGATGGTTGGGATGGAATGATGTTGCCTATTTATGGCCATGGGGAAAATGAATATGAATTTTCTAAATTAACTTTGGATAAGGTTTCGGAAGGTCATCTTTATGATGTCGAAAATGGAACAAAAGTTGGTCCTTTTGATATTACTTTTCTAAAAACAGTTCATCCTGTGGTGAATTATGCCATGCGCATTGTTGAACGCAGAACGGGACAAGTTTTGATTTATACTGGAGATACGGGTTATTTTGATGAATTGACTGACTTTGCCAAAGAGGCTGACCTTCTTCTTGCTGATGTTTATTTCTTTAAAGATAAAGCAAAAATGCCTAATCACTTATCATCAATTGAAGCCGGTCAAATTGCTAAGGATGCAAAGGTTAAAAAATTAATTTTGACTCATCTGCCACAATTTGGTGATTTGGATATTTTACTGACAGAAGCAAAAGAAGCAGCAGGGGATGCTGTCATTACTGATTTAGCAGTTCCGCATAAAAAATGGCAACTTTGATAAGCCCTTTTAAAAAGCTAATTTTCCTCATTTCATTTATCATTTTACTGACAGGAATTTTCTTTGGTTTTGTCAGTATCCAAAATTGTGTGCTTAATTACAATCCACCAAAAACGAAAAGTCAGATTGAACAATTGGTTAAAAAAAGTGCTGACAGTTCTAAAACGAGGTTTGTCAGTGATGATAAGCACTATCAGCGTAATTTATTTGTTTCTGACATTCATGGACGCTTATCTGGCTTGAAAAAAACGCTGACAGAGATTCATTTTAGTAAAAATGACCGGCTTTTTGTCTTGGGAGATAGCATTGATCATGGCCGTTTTGGCTTTGATGCTTTACTTTATTTGTTGAAAACTTTGCCAGATGCTGGTTATCATGTGACAGTCATGATGGGAAATCATGAGCAAATGTGGTCAGAGCTTGCAAGTGACGGTAAAACGGATGAAGAGCAACTTTCAAATGCAATTGGAACGATTTATATTTATGAAGGGGCTCCACCAAATGGCTGGCAGTATTCAATTGAAAACTGGAAAAAGTTGTCAGTTACTGACAGACAATTTTTACTGACAGAAATGAAAAATAACTTTGGTCAGCCAGAACAGTTGATTGAAAAAATTGGAAATAAGTGGGTGGTACTCTCTCATAGTGCAAAAATGTGCCTTTCTTATGAAAAAGAGAAGACAAAAGATTTGTTTTGGGAACATTTGCCAGGTGATTCTTTTGAACGGCGAAATAGTGTTGCTAAAGCTGTGGGTGTACCAAACACTGATGTTCAGGTCTTTGTTGGTCATGTGAGTGGTTTTTTATTTGGGAAACATCGAAACTATATTTGTTTAGATAATACAGTTGTCAATGGGACATTAGAACAATTTGAAGCAGTTCCAGTCAAAATATATTGTCTTGAACAAGAGAAATTTTTAGGATAAATGAATTTTACAGAAGAAGAAAAAGAATTTTTTATGAAGGAAGCACTCAAAGAAGCGCAGAAAGCAGCTGAAAATGAGGAAGTTCCGATTGGAGTTGTCATCGTCAAAGACGGCGAAATTATTGCGCGTGATTTCAATAGGCGAGAGCTTGATGGTCGGGCGACACATCATGCTGAAGTTTGCGCGATTGAAGCGGCAAATCAGGCAGTGGGAAATTGGAGACTTCTTGATTGCGCCCTCTTTGTCACCATTGAACCTTGTGTCATGTGTGCCGGAGCAATTGGGTTAGCGCGGATTCCACAAGTTTACTTTGGAGCGACAAATCCTAAATTTGGAGGAACGGTCAGTCTTTATCAGATTTTAGAAGACAAGCGACTGAACCATCGAGTCCAAGTAGAATCGGGGATTTTAGAAGACGAGTGTGCAAAAATCATGCAAGATTTCTTTAAAAATAGACGAAAAAAATAAATTGTGTTATAATAGTTTTCGGAGCAATAAGTTTCTTACGAAGCGTGTCAGGACCTGACGGTAGCAGCACTAAGTATGGAGCTTATGTGCTCTTTTTTTGTATCCTTATTTATGGTAAAGTATCATTATAAAGATGACAAAGGAGGAGTTTATGAAAAATGAAAATTGGAAAAATATGAAATGGGTAATTTTAGTTTTAGTGGTAATTTTGATTCCTTTAGTAATTTTTAAATCTTGTCAGAGTTTGACTAAAAGTCAAAATGAGAAGAAAAATAAAAAAGATTCAATTCATTTTTTGCATGGCGCTTGGATTTCAGATGTAAGATTACCAATGTCTAAAGAGCTCAAGGTACAATTTTATCGAGCCAATTTGGATAATGAGTCTCATTTTAAATATGGTAAAGAACAAGTGGAGTTAATATTTAGAGAATTGAAAAATGGTCGAGGGAATATTGATGGGGAATTTGTAAGAGAAAATTCTGTTTATCGCCCATTGAATGAACTCGACAAAGATGGTTTTCGACCAGTGAAAATAAATATTAATAAAAGAGGAGAAGAAGCTTTTTTCCGTTATAAAGTTATTAATAAAAATAAAGTAAAAACGAGAATTCTTCCTTCAGGAAGTGATAAGGTTGCTGATGAATTTGAGGTTTATTTTATAAGAGAAAATGGTTAACTTACGCCGTCTAAAAAAACTCTGACTATTTGTCAGAGTTTTTTTGTGGTACCAAAGCATTGACCACTGTGATTTGAGAAATGAGCGTTTCATTTTCGTCAGTGATTTTGATTTCCCAGACATGGTTGCGTTTGCCATTTTTGAGGAGAAGACCGCGGGCATTTACGAAACCTTCGCATTTTTTTGGATTGAGATGGTTGGCGTTAATGCTTTGACCAAAGGCAAAGTATTGACCGGAGCCGATTGCATTACTTGCCATACCAGCTGTGATTTCAGCGAGAGCAAGACTTGCACCTCCATTTAAAAAGCCTTGTGGTTGAGCATGAAAATCGCTGAGAATCATTTTACTTGAGAATTTATAAATTTTACTGACAAACTTGTCAGAATTCTCGTCAGTAAAAACTTGAAAATCTGTGATATTGAGTTGGTCAATCATGTTCATTGGAAAATCTCCTTAATAAGATGTGAGACCGCCCTAGGGCCTTAGCACTTTAGTGCACGAGCTTCGGGGACAGCGACAAGCAAGTTTGTCGCTGACTGTCTTGAAATGATGAAAAATGCCTTTTTGGCTGACGCTTGCCCTGCCAGCAAGTACTTGCGATTCTCGTTGCGCTTTAGCATGGACATTCGAGCGTAGCGAAGAACAGTACTTAGCTGGAACCGATAACGTAGCTAGCGACATTGCCAAAAGAGACAACGGAGCGGATGTAGGAAAAAAGTGGTTCTGCTTGAAGCAGAGCTTCAAGGTTGTGGATGAAATTTGCGAAGTAAAATTCACCTGTAAGTAGAGGTTCCAGTTTTTTTCTTTTTCGTTCATCTAAAGTAGGTCATAATTAATTTATTTACAGTATAACCTTTGAGTAGCGTTTCATTAACTGACAGACCGATACCAATTCCAGTCGGGACGGTCATCCAACCGTTTGGAAATGCAATTTCTGGTTGAATGAGGTCTATGTCAAAATAATGCTTAGAATCGGATAAATCACCGGCCATAGCATTTCCAGAAAGCGCAGCGAGTTGGACATGGAGTATTTTTGAGATACCAGACTCAACCATACTGCCAATCCAAAAGCCAATCTGATGCTGTCTGCAAAATTCGATAGCTTTTTGCGTTTGATAAAGTCCACCTAAACGACCTATTTTTACATTGAGCATCGTTTGAAAAGGAAGTTCTGTCAGTATTTTTAGACTTTCTAAATCTTGAACGGATTCGTCAAAGCAAATTGGTGTTAAGAAGTTTTCTGTCAGTAATTTTAATTCGGATAAATCTTTGATATCAAAAGGTTCTTCGATACAAGCCAGACCAAGTTCGTCTAGCTCTTTGATGACTGGCCAGTCTGTCAGTTGAAAACTTCGATTGGCATCAAGAGCAAATGTAATTTGTGGATATCTTTTTACCAGCTTTTTAATCAAGTCAGTCCCAATTTGTGGACTAATTTTTAATTTAATTCTTTTGACGCCACTGTTAATAAGTTGGCCAATTTCCTTAATGGTTTGCTCGTCAGACATTTGTCCAAGCACCGCACCACGTGGGATTTTATCAGCTAATTTTTCTTGGAAAAGACCAGCAATCAAATTTTTATTTCTTTCTTTAAAATACAAATCTAGAAGTGCATTTTCTAGTCCGGCCAGTGCCATTGGTAAGGGATTTCTAAAAAATTCATGTATTTCAAAAGGGTGTGAGAATTCTTTTTGCAAAATTTCTGGCAGGTAAGTTTCTTCCAAGATTTTCCAAGAATCAGCAAAAGTTTCTGAAGTATAAAAAGGAGTCGTGAAAGCAACAACTTCACCAAATCCCGAAAGTCCGTTAGGACTTTCAACTTTTATAATAATTGTATCTCGGAGATTTAAGGAACCTTTGGCGGTCTTAAAATTAAATTTCATAGGGAGTTGAACATGAAACATTGTAATTTTTTCAATTATCATCCTTTAAGCTCTTTTCTCAAGATTTTTCCAGAAGCATTTTTGGGCAATTCATCCATGAAAGTGATGGATTGTGGTCGTTTGTATTTTGCCAGTTTTTCAGTGAGAAAGTTTTCTAATTTTTCTTGGGAAATATTGCCTGAAACGAAGAGAATTGGCACTTGTCCCCACTTGGCATCTGGCTTAGCAACAAGTGCACATTCCTTGATTTCAGGAAGAGAATAAACTAAATCTTCGATTTCTTTGGGGTAAATATTTTCACCGCCAGAAATAATGATATCTTTTCTGCGATTGAGCAGATAGAGAAAACCGTCCGCGTCAAGATAACCAATATCGCCTGTTTCAAAAGCTGTGCCGTAAGGCTTTTGGCCTAGGTAAGCTTTCATCAACATCGGAGATTTTAACCAAATTTCACCAACGCCAGCAAGGTCAGCTTGACGAATCTCAATTTCAACACCTGGTAAAGGCCGCCCGACAGAGCTTGTTTTATCAGGGAAATCTAAAATATTAAAAGTGACAGATTGTGAAAAACTTTCAGTCATTCCATAAGTTTTGTAAATAGGAAGCCCTAATTCTTGGCATTTTTTGATTAATGGTTGGGGAATAAATTCACCACCAAGTAGAATTAAACGTAAGTTATTGCTATGCAATTTGTCAGCAATTCTTGTAAGGAGGGTTGGGACGAGTGAAACCATGTTGATTTTCCCAGAATTGATCATTTCAAGAAGTTGGTTTTCATCAAATTTATCAACAACGGTCGCTGATGTTACATTATATAAAGTACGCATAATAATGGAAAGCCCAGAGACATGAAACATGGGTAAGATGACAAGCCAATTATCATTGTCATAAGCGCCAAGCGTTTCCTTTGAGGCTTTGACGTGATTTGAAATCATGCCCCAAGTAATAGGGACAGATTTAAATTTTCCGGTAGTAGCGGAAGTGTTCATGATGACCGCAATTTTTTCATCAGAAAAATCTGCTGACAGACTTACAGGGCAAGGGTTACTAGTCCAAATTTCTGAAAAAGAAATGCTGTCAGTAATTTTTTCTGTCAGTGAATCCGATGTGAAGACTGTCTCAATCTCGAGTTCCTTGATTTGGTCAGCTAGTTCATATTCGGTCAAGTGTGTATTTAATAGAAGAACTTCTTTTGACAAACCGAGCAAGGCAAACAAAACGACTGCCATTTCAACAGAGTTTTCTGAAAGGAGCGCAACCCGTGATTGATTGTCAATAAGAGGAGCCAAATGTTCAGCCATCTTATTGACTTCCTGATTGATTTGGGCAAAAGTATAGTCATTTAAAAATTGTTTTTGAGGATAAAGTTCCGCCTGTTTTTTTAACCATTTCATATTTTAAGATGTGAGCGAACTCGATTTTCTCCTTTCTGTGTATTTTTTACTGACAGAAATCCTGTCAGTAACTTTTAAATCACAAAAAGCGTCAAAAAGACGCTTTGTCAGCAATTTTGGAAATTTTTATGGGAATTTTGGAAATTGGTCAAAATCAGGTTTGCGTTTTTCTTTGAAAGCATCGCGTCCTTCTTTGGCTTCATCCGTAGTATAGAACATAAGTGTTGCATCTCCTGCAAATTGTTGCAGTCCAGCAAGTCCGTCAGTTGCAGCATTCATTGAACCTTTGAGCATACGAAGCGCCATTGGTGAGAGGGCAAGCATTTCTTGGGCCCATTGAACGGTTTCTTCTTCCAGACGGTCAAATGGAACAACAGTATTAACCATTCCCATGTCCATTGCTTCTTGGGCAGTATATTGACGGCAGAGGAACCATATTTCACGTGCTTTCTTTTGCCCAACCATAGCGGCAAGTAAACCAGCACCATAACCAGCATCAAAAGAACCAACACGCGGACCAGTTTGCCCAAATTTTGCGTTTTCAGAAGCGATAGTCAAATCACAAACGATATGTAACACGTGACCTCCACCAATGGCAAAACCATTCACCATGGCAATGACAGGTTTTGGTGTAATCCGAATCAAATGTTGCAAATCTAAAACGTTCAAACGAGGAATTTGGTCTTCACCAACATATCCACCATTTCCACGTACTTTTTGGTCACCACCAGAACAAAAGGCTTCTTTATCTTCACCTTTTCCATGATTTGCACCAGTCAAAATAATCACGCCGACATTGGTATCATCACGAGCGACACTAAAAGCATCAATCATTTCAACGACAGTTTTGGGACGGAAAGCATTGCGGACTTCAGGACGATTGATCGTGATTTTGGCAATCCCATTGTAAGTTTCATAAATAATATCTTCGTAGTTACGGTTGAGAGCAACCCAGTTAAATTTTGACATGATTCTCCTTTAAGATGTGAGGACGAGCGCTAGAAGTTGTGGAAATTAGAAAAATGCGGTTCTGGGCATAGCCCAAGTTCCATTTTATCTATTTTCATCAACTTCTGCGAGTCCGAACTCAATTAAAATTAAGATGTGAGGGGCCCTAGGGTCTTTACACTTTAGCGCTTAGACTTCAGGGTCAGCAACAAACTGATATTTTTGATGTCAGATTGTCGTTGAGTGTTTAGAAGTTATGAAATTCTATTATTTTCATTAACCTTCATAAGTCCACTTAGAAAAAATACTTTTATTGTATTTATTTCTGTCAGTAAAACTAATTCATCAGTTTTACTGACAGAAGTGATATAGTCATTACTTTTCAATTATATCATAAAGCATTTTGACTAAGGTAAAAATTCCTCTAGTATTTTTTGATAGGTGACCGGATTTTCTAGATGAATATTATGACCAGAAGCAGCAACAGAAATCCAAGTGACATTCGGATTTGGAGCAAAAATTTCTTTAGCAATTTTTGAATATTTTTCGTCTAAATCACCAGATAAATAGAGAATGTTGGATTTTATTAAAGAAATTTTATCGCCAACATAGAAAAGCTGGCCTTGACCTGTTCCATTCAAAGTTTGGGCAAGAGCTAAGGGTGAATTGCTTGCACGGCTTTCCCAAATTTCCTGTTGAATTTTTACTGACAGCTTTTTTTGTGATTCAAAAAGTGAAATATTAGCCCAAAAGTCAGCAAACCAAGCAGACCCATTTAACAAAATCTTCTGTCCTAATTCTTCGTCAGCCAGTCGTCTTTTTTTGCGGTCTTCACTAGATAAAAGCCCAGGACCAGTTGACTCTAAAATTAAATATTTAACAGGAGCTGACGGATAAGCAAGGCAATAACGAAGCGCCAATCGTCCGCCCATTGAATAACCAAGAAGTGAAAAAGTATTTCCGTCAGTAAATTGCGCAAATAGCAAGTGCAGATTTTTCAAAATCGCCTCAAGTTTATAAGGGGCAAGTTCCTTTGGTTTTGCTGATGAACCGTGACCTAACAAATCGATAGCAACAATTTTGTAGCCGGCCAAATGAAGATTTCGCCAGGTATTAGAACTTTCAGAAAAACCATGCAGTGCAAATAGGACCTCTCCAGTCCCCCAAATACGGACAGCATAATCAAAACCATCAATAGTAATTATTTTTTTATCAATTTTCATAAGTTGTATATTTTTGATGTAAAGCAAGACTTAAATCTTTATCCGTTTTAATTTCCAAAAGATGAATGCCAGATTGATGAAGAGAAGCTTCAAATTGCTGACCAAAATCAGCATAGCCACTGATCAAATGATAATCTAAACCAGTCAACTCAGCCAGTCCAGCAAAATTTAAACCATGAGGAGTTGAAAAAAGATAATCAAAATTCGGTACGCCTTTTTGAGCTAAATGATGAAAAATCCCACCACCGTCATTATTAAATAATACAATAGTTAGATTAAGTTCATGTGTTTTACCAACAATTAAACCATTTAAATCGTGTAGCATTGACAAATCCCCAGTCAATAAAACTGTCGGTTTACCCGTTGTAGCAATTCCGAGTGCAGTTGATTCAGTCCCGTCAATGCCATTCACACCACGATTTCCTAGAATTCTAACTTTGGCATCCGCTTTTTTCCACCAATAGTCAATATCTCTGATTTCCATACTATTTGAAACAAGAAGTTGAGCATCCAGTACTTCCAAATGTTTTTGTAGTTCTTGGACATAACGTCCTTCAAAAGGACTTTCTTCATAAGTCACTTTTTCAAGAAGTTGTCGCATTTTTTCTTGAGCATTTTGCCATTTTTCCAAATAAGAACTATCAGAATTTACTTTTTTAATTGAAGAAGCAAAAGGGAGAACATCAGACTGAACCATCGTTGTCGTTGTCAAACTAGGGTTGCGATAATCAAGAGCAGGGTCAACTTGAATAAATTCAGCTTCGTTATTGAAAGCAACGAATTGTTGCAAACGTTTAGAAACAGGCATTTGTCCAAAAAGCAGAATAGCATCCGCTTTTAATTGAGTTTTTAAATCATTATTTGCTAAAAAAGCATCATAAGAGTCTATGACCAAAGGATGATTATGATTACGCAGATTAGAAAGTGGATCCGCTAAAATTGGAGCTTTTAATTGTTCCGCAAGTTTTAAAAGTGCTTCAGAATAATCTTTGTCAAAATTGGCACCGGCTAAAATTAATGTTTTTCCAGAAAGCAATGCTTCATCAAATGGAAGTATTACTTGTGCTTGTCCCTTATAGAATTTAAAGGCATGTTTAGAACGTCCTTTTTCATAATTTTCACTTTTTAATTCTGGAACTAAAGGATCACGCAAGGGAACATTGATTTGCACAGGACCCGAAAGAGGGGAAATAGCTGATAAGACAGCTCGTTGTGCGACTTTACGTGGATAGGTCCAAAAGTTTTCTGTTTGAGACTGCTTTTGAATATGTGGAGCTTCAAGATTTTCAAAATGATTAACAAAATTTCCAAAAAATCTGGTCTGGTCGACTGTTTGAGGAGCTCCAACGAATTGAAGCTCAGCCGGTCTGTCCGCCGTTAAAATAATAAGGGGAACTCGACTCATTTTTGCTTCAAGGACAGCTGGGAAATGATGAGCCGCAGCAGAACCTGAAGTACAAACTAAAACAACAGGAAGTTTTTTCGCTTTAGCAATTCCCAGAGCAAAAAAAGCAGCCGAACGTTCATCAATGTTGACATAAGTATCGTATTTTTTGTATTCCTCAAAGAGCATGGCTAAAGCCGTTGAACGTGAACCTGGACTAAAAACAGCTTCACGTACCCCTAAATTGAAAAGTTCATCAACAAAGGGAGCTAAATATTCATTGGTCATGACTATCTCCATTTCTAATTTAAAAATCTAAAATCGTAAAATATTTTAAAAAGTTACAAAGCTTCTAAAATGGTTTTTAATTTTACCTTGGTTTCTCTAAATTCTTCTAAAGCATCGGAAGAAGGGATAATTCCACACCCTGCATAAGCATAAAGTTTCTTGTCCACAATCAAAGCCGAACGAATCCCGACAATCATTGTGCCATTTCCTTTGCTGTCAATTAAGCCAAGAGGTGCAGCATATAGTCCTCGCTCATGATTTTCATGCTTTCTGAGGAATTCGAGGGCCTCATGACGAGGCTCTCCTCCAAGAGCAGGTGTTGGATGAAGCTGTTTTGTCCAATCAATAAGTGAAAGCTCAGAATTTTTAGCACTTAAAATTGTCCGAAGATGATAAACATTTTTCAACTCCATTAATTCGGTTGTTCCAACCGTTACTGTCTCAGCTTTTTCAAGCAGATTTCTTTTTATTTTTTGGACAACAATATCATGCTCTAAAAGATTTTTGGGGTCTGTCAGCAATTTTTGCCCCGCATTTTCCATTGTTTTTGGAAAAGTTCCAGCTAAGGCATAACTAAGGAGTTGGTCATTTTCTTTTTGAACTAAAATTTCGGGCGATGCTCCAAGGAAAATTCTTTTTCCTTTTTGATAAGCAAAAATAAAAGCATTTGGATTATTATCTAATAAATTTTGGATGATACTTTCGAGTTGAAAAGAGGTTTGACTTGTAAATTCAAGTTCTCTTGAAGCGACAATTTTTCGACTTTTTCCGTCAGCAAAATTTTTTTGAATGGCATAAAAAAGTTCTTGCCAAGCCGAAAAATCAGAAGCTTTTTCAGTGAGTTGATGCTTAAATTTTGGAATAGTGATTTCAGGAATTTCTCGTGGGCTATCACAAGTGAGGGTGTAAGAATTTTCCTTATTGACAACGAAATAATGTTTAAAAGCAATGGTTTCGCCACCGAAATTTTCCCAAAGTTCTCCTTTAATGTCATCAAAAAAAGTCTGACTATGAAAGAGATAGGGATAGTCAGAAAACTTATCATGTTCAAGGTCAATGGCTTTCAAACGCTCACAGCCAATAACAAAAGTTTCTTTTTGAGGTTCAAACCAAAAAAAACGCTCACTTTCTGAAAAGTTTGCCCAGAAAGCTAAGGGGTTATTTAATTTTAAATTGATTTTTATATAATTCATTTTTTCTACCATAAAAATTATAACATAGCTCAGCATAGTAGAGGAATAATGAGCCCTAAAATTACAAATCTTCATTCATTTTTCATAGACTTTCTGATATAAGTATCACTGCTTATAACACGCTAAAGCGTGAACGCGCAGACAGAAGCCACTATGGTGCCCTTCCTAGATACCTTATTACTCACTCAGCGGAAAATTATCGTTCCCGCTTCGTTCGGTCATAATCCTCATTGTTCGTATCTTCACTGCCATGCCAGCGATGTAGTTGCGAAGACTCGCTTCGTCAAAGCGTAGCTGTTTGCGCTTTAGCACTTACAGATAGGCTTGTATTTTTATCAGGTCTTAATGATTAAATTTAGTGTTAAAAACTATGATATAATTAAAATCATGAAAACATTCAAAAAGGAGTGCCATGAATATTTATGTCAAATTAGCTGAGTTTAGCATTATTGAAACAAAGCGATTGCTTTTGCGTCCCTTTGATTTAAAAGACGCTGAGGACATGTTTGACTATTCAGGTAATCCTGAAAATCTAAAATTTGTTTTTGCCCCGCATCTGTCACTTTCAGAAACACGTTTTTCAATTGCTAACGATTATATGAAAAGTCCTTTAGGGAAATGGGCAATTGAGTTGAAATCTGAACATCGGCTGATTGGAGATATTCATTTTGTGAAAATTTCTGATAAAATTCAGTCTGCGGAAATTGGTTATGTTTTAAATCAAAATTATTGGAATCAAGGGTTACTGACAGAAGCATTAAAAGTACTGACAGAATTTTCTTTTGAACAATTTGGACTTAAAAAGTTGATTTTATTGATTGATAAAGAAAATGTTCCGTCTAAAAAAGTTGCCCTTAAATCAGGCTATCACTTAGTTAAAAAATTTAAAGGGACGAATCAATACAGCAAAAAAATTAGAGATTTTGAACAATATGAACTTGGAAAAAGTGACGATGAAATTTATCAAAAAAATTCAGAGATTGGGGAAATTTGAAGTTTTATGTCAAAGCACGAAGAAATATTAAATTATATTGAAGGTTTGGAAATTGGTAAACAAGTCAGTGTACGTGGGATTGCCAATCGAATGAAAGTCGCTGACGGAACGGCATATCGCGCAATCAAAGAAGCAGAAATACTAGGTTTGGTAGCCGTAAATGACCGTTCTGGAACCGTTAGAGTGGCAGTTAAAGGACAAAAAGTAGCCAATCGATTAACCTTTGGTAAACTTGCAGAAATAGCTAATGCTGATGTTTTAGGTGGACTTGCTGGATTAGAAGTCGAATTCAGCAAATTTGTCATTTCAGCCATGCAAAGAGAATCCTTCAAGCGCTACCTCTCGCCCAATGGTCTAGTTATCGTTGGTGACCGAAAAGAGATTCAAAATCTAGCCCTCAGAGAGCAGAATGCTGTTTTAGTTACTGGGGGCTTTGACGTGGACCAAGAAGTTGTCAACTATGCTAATCAATTAGGAATTCCTCTTTTACGGACATCCTATGATACCTTTACCGTTGCCAATCGTATTAGTCACGCTTTGGCCAATGAACTTATCAAAAAAGATATTATTACGGTCGGAGATGTCTTTCATCAAAAAAGGGCAACCTTACGGGAAGAAGATACAGTCAAAGATTTTTTAGATTTAGTTAAAAAAACGAATGACAGTCGTTTTGCCGTCGTCAACACTTACAATGTTGTTGTGGGTGTAGTTGCCATGCGGGATGTTACAAATAAGAAAAACGATACTCCGCTCAATAAAGTAATGACAAGAGCTAATGTTGCAAGAGCGAGTATGACAGTGGCGAGCGTTTCACAAAAGATGATTTATGAAGGCTATGATATGATGCCTGTCGTTTACGAAAATTATACTTACGCAGGAATTATTACCAAATCAGACCTTCTCCAAAGCTTACAAAAAGCACAGGAAGAAAGTCAGGTGGCTCACACTTTCAGTGATAATATTGCTAATTCTTTGGTAGAAAAAGGCTCAGCCTACACCGTGACGGTCGAACCATTTATGATAAATAGCGTGGGAACAATCGCTAATGGTGTTTTTGCAGAACTTATTACGCAAGTTGTTCAACGTGTTTTTGCTAAAAAAAGACGACGGAATATCATCATTGAAGCATTAAATATGCATATGATGGGAGCTGCCGCTATTGACAATGTGCTAGAGATTTATCCAAAGGTGATTGGAGAAACACGAATTGGTGCAATGGTTGATTGTGAAATTTATCATGTCAATAACATCGTAGCTAAAGTTCTAGTCAATGTACAATTAACATAAAAAATAGAAGAGGAAAAAATGAACGAAATTTTAGAAAAAATAAAAGCCTATGAGCTTATTCTCATTCACAGACATAAAAATCCAGACCCAGACGCCATTGGTTCTCAAGCAGGACTTCGAGCAATTTTGAGAGAAAATTTCCCCGAAAAAAGAATTTATGCAGTTGGTTATGACGAACCAACCTTAACCTATTTAGCTGAAATGGATTTGGTCGAACTTAGAGAAGATGAAAAATATCTTTCTATTGTTTGTGACACAGCAAACACACCACGAATTGACGATGACCGCTACAAAAATGCTGATTTTCTAATTAAAATTGACCACCATCCAAATGATGATGCTTATGGAGATTTGTTGCTAGTGGAGCCTGAACGTAGCTCAGCATCAGAAATTGTTGCCGATTTTGCCTTTGAAACAGGTCTTAAATTGAATGCAGAAGCCGCCCGCCTCCTTTATGCGGGAATTATTGGAGATACTGGACGTTTCTTGTATCCAGCCACTTCGCCGAATACCTTAAAAGTAGCTTCAAAATTAGCAGAATTTCCATTTGACCGTCCAGCTTTAGGACGAGAAATGTCGTCATTTGATATGAAAGTTGCTCGCTTACAAGGATTTGTTTATGAAAATATGGAAGTTTCAGAAAAAGGAGCTGCACGTGTTTTATTAACTCAAGAAATTTTGAAAAAATTTGATTTACGTGACGCAGAAACTTCAAGTATTGTTTCTACACCGGGAAATATTCGAGGAATTGAATCTTGGGCAATATTTGTGGAACAAGCCGATGGACATTTCCGAGTAAGAATGCGTTCAAAAGTAAAGCCAATTAATGAAATTGCTAAAAGACATGATGGCGGAGGCCATGCACTAGCTTCCGGAGCTAATTCTTATTCTTTAGAAGAAAATCAACAAATTTGGCAAGAATTGCAAGATAATTTAAAATAAATTTACTGACGAAAATAATTTCTCAGTCAAAAACAAAAAATACCGACAGTTTAAAGCGATTGTCTAATGAGCTTTAAATCGGTAAATAAAGGAATTGTCAGTCAGCTGATAATTCTGTCAGTAGCGATTGATTAATGAGCTTTAAATCAGTAAAAGAAAGAATCATCAGTCAGCTGATGATTCTTTTTTGTCAGTAATTTTTTTTAATTCTCCAAGAAAGGTCGTAATTCTGATAAATCTTTCAAGCCAGCATTCAATGCAATAATCAATTTAATACGCGCTTTTTGAGAATTGACTTCATCAGCAAACATCACGCCTGCTTCATAAAGTTGTGAACCACCGCCTTGATAGGAATAGACAGGTTCAGCAATTCCGTTAAAACAACGAGAAACAAGAACGACAGGAACCTTAGCATCTAGTAATCTTTGAAGCGATTGACTAGCAATAGGTGGGAGATTTCCCGCACCTAATGCTTCAATGACAAGACCGTCTAGTTGTTCCAAATTGAGTAAATCTAAAATTTCCCCAGTCATCCCAGCAAATGCTTTGACAATTGGCACTTTTCCATGAACAGTTGCAACATCTAAATGTTGATTTTCACTATCTTTATGGAAATAAATAATTTTATTTTTTGTCAGTAAACCGACAGGACCATGTGTAGGTGTTTGAAAAGTTGAAACATTAGTCGTGTGTGTTTTAGTGACATAACGAGCAGAATGAATCTCGTCATTCATAACAACAAGTACGCCACGGTCACTTGAATTACTGTCAGCAGCGACGCGAATAGCTGTCAGTAAATTATAAATTCCGTCAGTTCCTAATTCATTACTTGAGCGCATGGCACCAGTTAAAACAATTGGTTTACCACGCGAAAGAGTAGTGTCAAGGAAAAAAGCTGTTTCTTCAAGTGTGTCAGTTCCATGTGTAATGACCACTCCATCAAAATCCTCAGCAATAAAAGCTGTTTTGATTCGATTTTTCAAAACCAACATATCTGATAAAGTGACATGTGGACTAGGTAAGTTAAAAATATCCTCTGTCACTAAGTTTACTTCATCAAACTGCATGCTCACAGCATTCATTGGATTGACTGCATTTGGGGAAACATGACCATTTTCATCTTCCGCCATCGAAATTGTTCCACCAGTGTGGAGAATTAAGATTTTTTTCATCATTATTTCCTTATCTATCTATAATAAACAATAATTAAATATTTAAATTTAAAGACTCCGAATAAAAGCCAGCATTAGCATTATATCAAAATTTAGTCCAGAAAAAAATAACTAATAAATGAAATAGAATTAAAATTACTGTATAATTTAGTTAATAAATGAAAGCTTTGCCAAAGCTAGAAAAGATTTGAGAGATGGATATAAAAGCAGTATTTTTTGATTTAGATGGAACCCTGTTTACTTCAACACGAGGAGTAGCAACAAGTACTCGTAAAGCAATACAAGAGCTACGTCAAAAAGATATTTTTGTCGGGATTGCCACCGGGCGAGGCCCAGCTTTTGTCATGCCATTATTAGAAGATTTAGATTTAGACTTTGCTGTAAGTTACAACGGTCAGTATATTTTCACACCAAAAGAAGTGATTTTCCAAAATCCTTTAGAACAAAAATCCTTAAAAAACCTGATAAATTATGCCACTGAAAACCATTCTGACATCTCTTTGGGAACAGCCCACGGTGTAAATGGCTCTGGCCTTTTAAAATTTGGCGAGACACGTTTAGCCAGTTTTTTGTCAGGCGTTTTGCCCTCAGGTACTTCCGGGGTGGCAAGAAACAGTTTTAAACACATTATTCGCAGAGTTTTACCGCAAAATTCAAATTTAGCTGATAATGAAGAAGAAGTAATTTATCAGGCGATGATGGTTGCAACAAGAAACGAAACGGCTCGCCTACAGGAGGCATTTCCAGAATTACTGGTGACACGAAGCAATCCTTATTCTGTTGACTTAATTTCAAAATCAGGAGGAAAATTACCAGGAATTCAAAGATTAGGAGAACACTATGGCTTTATTTTAGACCAAGTCATGTGTTTTGGCGATTCGGAAAATGATTTGACGATGATTTCTGGAGTTGGTTATGGGATTGCGATGGGCAATGCTGTACCAGAAGTGAAAAAGATTGCGACTTATATTACAGATACCAATAATCAAGATGGAATCGCCAAAGCATTAGCTTACTATGGCTTAATTCATTATTCTGTTGAAAAGGACTTTGTTTCTAAAGACCAAAACTTCAATAAAGTAAAAGATTTCCACCGATTAATGGACGGAAAAACACAAGAAATTCCTAAAGCCTTTTCGCCAACAGAAGCAAGTTTCCGGGCTGATTTCAAAGTCGAAGAAATTGTCGAATTTCTTTACGCCTCTGCCGACGGTAACCAAGAGAAATTTACAGAACTTGTGAATAATTTACACCAAGCCGTCGATAAGGCAGCAAATAAAGTGACTTTAAAAGAGCATAATGAAGACAGCTTGACTGGCCAAGTAGATGCTATGATTGATTTGCTCTATTTCACTTATGGCTCGCTTGTCCTTTCAGGAATTGATCCTTATGAAATTTTCAATGCTGTTCATCGAGCAAATATGGGGAAAATTTTTCCAGATGGACGTCCACACTTTGACCCGATTACACACAAAGTCTTAAAACCAGAAGATTGGGAAGAAAAATTTGCTCCAGAAGGAAAAATAAAAAAAGAACTAGAACGACAAAAAAGAGTAGCCGCTAAAAAACACGAAAATAAATAAGAAAATAACAATTTTTTACTGATAAGCTTCTTCATAAAATGGTATAATATTAAGAAAGCGTAACAAAAGGCTTTCAAGGAGAATAGGGGATGCTATTTATTATCATTACTTTGATTATCATTGTACTCATCATCTTTTTAACAATCTTATTACTCCCAGGAATGGCATTTTTTAACAAAATGTCCGATCAAAAGTATAATGCGGATGAAAAAGATTTATTGACAGGAATTTTGACAACAGCCATCAGTTCAAAAGAGGCGACTGGTGAAGTTATGACGACCTTTGTCAATGAATCACGTAAAACAATGCCTGCAAAAATTTATCTACCAAATAAGGACAATATCGAGCAAATTGAATCAGGAGCACAAGTTCTGATTATTGAGAGTAAAGCAGGAATTGCTTACGTTATTCCTTATCAACAAACGATTTATTAGCAATAGAGAACCTAAAAATTGCTCAAATAAATAAAATTTATTATACAAAGGAGACATTATGCCACTACTTTATATTTTGGCAATTGTGGTGATTGTTATCATCTTAATTCTATTAGGAATTATCGCTGCAAACTACAAAAAATCAGGACCTCAAGCGGCCCTTATCGTTTATGGTTCAGGCCTAGGTTCAAAAGGTGTCAATAAAGACTCACAAGGGAATCGATTAAAAGTGGTTCGTGGTTCTGGTACCTTTGTTTTACCAATCTTCCAAAATGCGAGATACCTCAGCTTACAATCTGCTGCAATCGATATTAAAACGGAAAAAGTTCTCTCGAAAGATAAAATTCCAGTAACGGTTGAAGCCACAGCTATGATTAAAGTAGGTTCTACTTTGCAAGATATTGCGACAGCTGCTGAGCAATTTTTAGGTAAAAGAGATGAACAACGTGACGCAATGGCTGACCAAGTGCTTCGTGGACATCTTCGGGCGATTGTTGGAACAATGACAGTATCTGAACTAATCGAAGACCGTAATAAGTTTTCAGCTGAAGTTCAAGGTCAAGCAGGGACTGACCTCTCAAAAATGGGACTTTCAATCGTTTCATTCGTTATTAATGACATTCGTGATGACCAAAACTACATCAAAGCATTAGGTGCTAAAGAAGTAGCGCGTGTTCAACAAGAAGCAGCGATTGCTGTTGCAAATGCCGACAAGGAAACACGTATTCAAAAAGCAGCGGCTGATCAAGATGCCCAAAAAGCTGAAGCACTTGCCGCAACTCAAGTTGCCAATGCCCAAAAGGAAAAAGCAATCAGTTTAGCTCACTATGAGCAAGAACAATCAATTGCTGCTGCTGAAGCAAAAGCTCAAGCTGACCAAGCCCAAGCCTCTGCTGACCAAGCTTACGCGATTCAAGAAGCAATTTCTAAAAAAGAAACAACTGAAGCTGAAATGCAAGTTGAATTGATTAAAAAGCAAAGAGAAACTGACTTAGAAACCCAAGAAGTTCTCCGTAAAGCACAAGAAAATGAAGCCAATGTCGTAAAAGCTGCTGAAGCTGCCAAGGCTGCACAAATTGCTAAAGCCGAAGCCGATGCGCGTGAACGCGAAGTGAGAGCACAGGCTGAAGCAGCCGCTATTGAAGCTACAGCCAAAGCCACTGCTAAACAACGTGAAGTAACAGCAATGGCCGAAGCTACAGCTATTGAAGCAACTGGTAAAGCTGAAGCCGAAGCGATTCGCCTTAAAGGGCTTGCCGAAGCCGAAGCAATTGATAAAAAAGCCGAAGCAATGCAAAAAATGAATGATGCGGCTAAATTGAACATGGCACTTGAAATTCTGCCAGAAGTTGTTGCTAGTGTATCAAGTAATCTTCAAGCTGTTGATTCTATTAATATTTATGGTGGAGAAGGCTCGTCAAAAATTCTCGGAATGTCACAAGAAAGCCTTAAACAAGGCCTTGATGTCTTAGGAACAATGGGAATTGACGTCCCTGACTTATTAAATAATTTTAGCAGTCGTGGTAATTCCAATGAGACACTTGAAAAAGTCGAAAAAATAGAAGAATAAAAAACAGCTCTTAGAGCTGTTTTTTATTAACATATTTTAGTCAAAAAAGGCTGAATAAATCGCTTTTAGAGCTTCTTTTTCGTATTTTTCTTTGACAATAAACATGACGGAAACTTCGCTTGAACCTTGCGAAAGCATAGCGATTGAAATGCCCTGTTTAGAAAGTGCTGCCGTTGCTCTAGCGGTAACCCCAACGTGTTCTTTCATATCTTCACCAACAATGGTGATAATAGAGAAATCACGGTCAATATAGACTTCATCCGGATGGAGCGATTCTGTAAGATTAGAAATAAGGGCTTTTGAAATAGGTTGAGTTAGATAGCGGCTGCGAATAATGATAGACATGTCATCAATACCAGTTGGCATATGCTCAAAACGAACTCCTAAATTTTCCAATACAGAAAGGACTTTTCGGCCGAATCCAACTTCACGGTTCATCAGATATTTACTGACATAAAGAGAAGAGAAGGCACTAGATGAAGCAATTCCAACGACAGGTGAGCCTTTAGTCTCTCTTTGAACAACAATTTTTGTTCCGGGATGATCAGGGTTATTTGTATTCTTGATGACCAAAGGAACATGGGCACGATAGGCAGGAACGAGTGCTTCGTCATGTAAAACAGAAAAACCAGAATAAGCAAGTTCTCGCATTTCACGGTAAGTTAATTCAGAGATATAAGCTGGATTCTTAACGATGCCAGGGTGAGCAGCGAAAATTCCATTCACATCAGTAAAGTTTTCATAGAGTTCAGCTCGCACACCAGCAGCAATAATTGAGCCAGTAATATCAGAACCACCACGGGAAAAAGTGCAAACCTCCCCCTCTTTTGTGATTCCAAAAAAACCAGGGATGATTAATGTTTCTTCAAGTTCATTAAGATATTTAATATGTTCACAAGCTCCACCAAGCAATCGAGCATTTCCAGGATCAGATGAAACCATAATTCCAGCATCTGAGGGATGAACATAGCGACTTGGTAAGCCAGAATGATTGAAAAAATCTGCGACTAATTTAGCATTATTATTTTCACCAGCGGCTAAAAAAGTATCATAAGTAAAAACATTATCTAAATCTAACTGGGCTAAATGGTTGATATTTTCTGCGATTTGATTAATGACTGGACTTTTTAAGCCAAGTTCATCATAGATTTCTCGAAATCTTTCAATAATCCAATTCTGATAATAGTGAATTCCTTTTTCATCAGCTGATTTATAAGCTTTATAATAAGCAATCAAAGCATCGGTAACTTTAGTATCAGCCCCCGAACGTTTGCCTGGTGCAGAAACCACAATAAATTTTCTTTGTTTATCGGCTTGAACAATATCAAAAACTTTTTTGATTTGCGAAGCTGATGCGAGAGACGAACCTCCAAATTTTGCAACTTTCACTAAATATTACCTTCCTTCAAGATTAAATTAAATTATAAATTGATTTATTATAGCTAATTTTCAGATAATTTTCAATAAATAACTCATTTATAGCCTATTTTCTTTCTGCAGTATTCAATAAATAATTATTTTGATGATAATACTTAAAAAACTTACATTAAAAGTAGTTAATGTAAGTTTTGATTTGATAAGAGACAATTTGAAAGTTAGTGTCTTCAAAAGAAATGAATTATAACCAGCGTTCTTTTATCAGAGCAGCCTCAGCTTGTCCTTGTTCACGACCTGCTTGAGCAACAAAGGGACGAATTTTTGCTTCCACCGTATTATAGTTAAAATCTTTTAAAATATTCATTGTTTTTTCAGAGGGAAGAACCAGGCTGGTTTCTGTCCCTTTTTTCTCTAATTGAGCGAGTAAATCTTCTAATTTATATGGAACATCGACAGGCAGTCCAGTTGAAAGAACAAGCATCTTGTCGGCATCAACAACGACATCTGGATTTTCCATTGAAAAAGAACCACCATCAAAAAAATGTTTTCCATTGATTTCAACTGAAGGCCAGACGCCTTGAAGGGCTCCACTTGCTTGTAAAGCCACTAGAATATCAACATTTGAATTTTCATCAAAAACTTGACGCTCAATATCCTCAATATTGGTTGCAACGATTCGTAATTTGCTGTTCCAGCGGGCTTGACCTGAACCATAACGTTCTTTAAGCATAGCTAATCGTTCCTCCTTAGAGATAAAAGGTTGGGTTTTCTTAGAAATTTCAGTTTCCGCCGCAATCCAGTCTTTGGCTGAATGAGAATTTTTAGCAATGTTTTCAAATGTTTTGAAAAGCTCTCCCATTTTTTCATCGGAGATGGGAGTGATTTCACTAATCTCTTTTTCAATCTGTTCCTTCCAGATTAAATCCCAATCTTTATCTGAGCTAACAATTACGCTTGCTTGTGAACCAGCAGAAGTTCCAACAAAAATATCGGCCTCTCTAATGGGCAGCCCAGCTTCTTCTAGACCTCTAAGATATCCAAGTTCCCAAGCGATACCAAAATGTCCGCCACCGCCTAATACAACCGCTCTTTTTAAATTATTTGTCATTTTTCTTCTTTTCCTCTTCATAAATTTGATTTGCATTTTGAGTCATTTGATTCAATACTTTAAATGCAATTGCTTTTTCTTGGGGATCAATTCCGTCTGATAGCAAGTTTTCTCTCTCTTTTGTCATTTCTTCAATTTGAGTTTGGATGTCTCTTGCTTTTTGAGTCAATGAGACACGATAAACGCGTTTATCTTTTTCATCGCGGACTCTGCTAACGTATTCTTTTTCAATCAGGCCTTTAATTGCTCGATGAACACTAGATTTATCGATACTTAAATCATCAGTAATTTGCTCTTGGCTTTGATTGTCTTTGATATATAAAGAAATCAAACAAAGCAATTGAATATAATTGATGTCAAAAGGCACTAAGCGTTTTGTGAAATAAATATAACCTCTTCTATAAATTTCAGAAGAAAGCTTCCCAATAAATTGGATTCCTTGATATTCATATTGATTGTCTTCCATAAATTCCTCCGTCGAATATAATATATCTCAAATTAGTTGTCTTATCAACTAATTTTCATGGAAAATAAAAATACTTTTATAATGAAGTCTATTGAACCATGCTTAGATACTGTGCTATAATGGTTCTATGAAATTTAAAGCAGTGATTTTTGATATGGATGGTGTTCTTGTTGACACCGAACGTTATTATTTACAAAGAAGAGAAGAATTTTTTGGCGGTCATGGAATTTCTATTAGCCACTTGACGCCTAGTGATTTTATTGGTGGAAATATGAAAGATATTTGGCCACGAATTTTGCAAGGGTCTTTTGATGAAGAAAAAGCGAGTGAATTGCAAGAAGACTATGAGCAATTCAAAGAAAATCATCCGATGCCTTATGCAGAACTTTTATTTTCTGATGTGCCTGATATTTTAGAATTTTTGCGTCAAAAAGAAGTAAAAATTGCACTTGCTTCAAGTTCGTCAATGTTTGATATCAAACAAATGTTAGATATTCATCAATTGAATTCTTATTTTGAAGTAGTGGTTTCAGGAAATGACTTTAAACAAACGAAACCAAATCCAGAAATTTATCAATCAACAATGAAGAAATTGGGCATAACACCTTTTGAAACTTTAATTATTGAGGATTCTGAAAAAGGAATTCAAGCTGGAGAAGCAGCTGGTGCGACCGTTTGGGCAATTGAAGACAAACGCTTTGGCATGAATCAAGAGAAGGCTGACTTAAAGGTAGATTCACTGACAGCTATTCAAAAATTACTGACAGAATCATCACTATAGATGATAAAGGCTTAATAAACATTTTAAAAGAAAAAATCACTGACAAATCGGTGATTCTTTAAGTTTTTTCTGTCCTATGTTAAAATAGAGGAATATAGGAGTAATATTATGAATTTTGTCCGTCGGTTTTCACCGCTTGCTATTATTATCATAATGGTTATTGTTCAAATCATTGAGACTGTTGTTGTTCATGTTTCAGCAACACGTTGGTCAATTTGGATTTATTTGTTGATTTTGAACATAGCGATTACACTCATTTTACTATCACAAACTCAAAACTATCAATTGCGTCGTCAAGATTTTATTCGTAAAATTAATGATGAAGCAGAAAATTCGCTCAATGCTACCTTGGATAATATGCCAATTGGGGTCATCCGTTTTAATAGTGAAACCTTTGAACCTGAATGGTTTAATCCATTCATTGATATGATTTTTAAGGGAAATGACAAAGTTATCAATCGTGACGATATTAAAAAGATATTGAAAAATGCGAGCGATGACCAATATATCACCCTTGGTAAGCAAAAATATGTCGCAGAACTTGATTCTGATAAGAATCTTATTTATTTAATTGATGCCACAAAAGAAGTTGCTTTTAAATCAGAATTTAATGACAGTCGTGCGGTTATTGGTGCGATTTCTGTTGACAATTATGATGATGCTACAGATTTAATTACTGACAGTGGTCGAACAGCTATTAATAGTTTTATCGCTTCATTTTTAGAAGAATTTGCTGACAAATATGGAGTTTATCTTCGCCGTATTAATAGCAGTCGCCATTATTTTTTCTGTGATTATCGTATTCTTGAAAAAATGATTAACGATAAATTTTCTGTTCTAAAAGAATTTCGAGAACTTTCATCTCAAAAAGAAATTCCTTTGACTCTTTCAGTTGGTGTGGCTTATGGTTGGAATGATTTTCCAGTTATTGGTAAAGTTGCTCTAAATAATCTTGAATTAGCCCAAGTCCGTGGTGGAGATCAAGTTGTACTGAGAGAAAATACTCCTCAAGCTCGTCCTGTTTATTTCGGCGGTAATTCCGAAAGTAGAACGCAAAAAAGCAGAACAAGAGCACGGGCCATTTCAACAGCACTTCGGACAATTATTGCCGAAGCAGAAGATGTCTTTATTGTAGGACATCGCTTTACAGATATGGATGCGCTTGGAGCAGCGGTGGCTATGAAGGCATTTGCTAATATGTCTGGAAAAGAAGCCTTTGTCGTTTATGATCCTGAACAGTTATTGCCAGATGTTGAGCGTGCAATTAATAAAATGAATGAGTCTTCTGATGGTTTTACGCATATTGTCCAGTTAGAAACTGCCCAAAAACTGAAGAAAAAAGATTCATTACTTATCATGGTTGACCATTCAAAAACAAGTCAAACCTTAAATCTTGAATTCTATAAATCATTTGAGAAATTAGTAGTCATTGACCACCACAGACGTGATGATGATTTTCCAGAACATGCACTTCTGTCATATATTGAATCATCAGCAAGCTCTGCTAGTGAATTAACTGTCGAAATTCTTCAATTCCATGATAACAATCAAAGAAAAATGTCAACCATTGAAGCTAGTATTGTTCTTGCGGGTATTGAATTAGACACTAAAAACTTTACAAAAACAACGACCGAAAGAACATTTGAAGCAGCAGCTTATCTACGCTCTCGTGGAGCTGATAACGATTTAATTAAAATGATTATGGCTACTGACTTTGATAAATATAAGAAGGCCAATGAAATTGTTCTTAATGCAAAAATGGTTTTACCAGGAATTGCTTTAGGTGTTGGACTTAAACATCAAAAATATGATAATATAGCAACAGCAAAAGCTGCTGACACTCTCCTAGATATGGCAGGGATTACTGCTGCATTTGCAATTACACAACATACTAATGGCTATATTTCTATTTCTGCTCGTTCTCGAAATGGTTTTAATGTTCAAACGATTATGGAGCAAATGGGTGGGGGTGGACATTTTAATAATGCTGCAACCCAAATATATGAAAAATATATCGATGAAGTGCAAGAAGATTTAATTGAAATACTAAAAGAAAGAGAAAACGAAAAATGAAAGTTGTATTCTTAGAAGACGTTAAAGGACAAGGAAAAAAAGGTCAAATTAAAGAAGTACCAACAGGTTATGCTCAAAACTTTTTAATTAAGAAAAATTTGGCAAAAGTTGCTACAGCAGCTGCTCTTTCTGAAGTGAAAGGTCAAGCCAAAGCTAAGGAAAAAGAAGAAGCAGAACTTTTAGCAGAAGCAAAAGCCCTTAAAGAAGTTCTTGAAAAAGAAGACACTGTTGTTGAAATCAAAATGAAAGTTGGACAAACAGGTCACACTTTTGGTGCTGTAGATAAAGCAGATATCGCAAAAGCCCTTAAAAGTCAATTTAATCTCAAGTTAGATAAACGCAAAATTCAATTGATTAACAAAATTCAAGCTTTGGGAACAAAAGATGTACCAGTTAAACTTCACCGTGATGTGACAGCCGTGGTTAAAGTCAAAATTAGCGAGGCCTAAACTAAATGCCCGAAATTGATTTAATAAAAGCCCCGCCTCAAGACCTAACCGCTGAGCAGGCCGTTCTTGGGGCTGTTTTTTTAGATAGCGAACGCTTAGTCGAAATTAAAGAATTTTTAAGTTCAGATGATTTCTATAAAAATGCTCACAAGATAATTTTTCGGACAATGGAAAAATTATCTGATGCTCGTGAAGCAATTGACGTCTTAACCATTCGTTCACATCTTGAAAATCAAGGGGAGCTGGAGGCAATTGGGGGGATTGCTTATATTGCAGAACTTGCCACCGCAACCCCCACCGCAGCAAATGCGGCCTATTATGCCAAGATTGTTGCTGAAAAATCATTACTCCGTCAACTGATAAATCGTCTAACTGAATCAGTCGAAAAAGCTTATGAACAAGATTCACCAGCGGACGATATTTTAGCTCAAGCAGAAAAAAGTTTAATTGACGTCCAACAAGGACGTAATACAAATGGCTTTAAGAAAATTTCTGATGTCCTAGCGATTCATATGGATGACCTTGAGCAAAAAGCTCAACAAAAGTCTAATATTACAGGTATCGCAACAGGTTATCCCGCTTTAGATAACATGACAACAGGTCTTCATGAAGAAGAATTGATTATTCTTGCGGCTCGTCCAGCGGTTGGTAAAACAGCTTTTGCCTTAAATATTGCTCAAAATATTGGGACAAAGCAAGACCGGACCGTTGCAATTTTCTCTCTTGAAATGGGGGCAGAAAGTCTTGTCAGCCGGATGATTGCTGCCGAAGGTTCAATTGATTCACACAGCTTACGTACTGGACAATTAAATGACCAAGAATGGAATGATTATTTCATGGCAACAGGGACTTTATCAAGAGCAAGTATTTATATTGATGACACACCAGGGATAAAGATTTCTGAAATTCGGGCGCGTTCAAGAAAATTAGCCCAAGAAACAGGAAATCTTGGTTTGATTGTTATTGACTACTTACAATTGATTTCTGGAACTGGTCGAGAAAATCGTCAACAAGAAGTTTCTGAAATTTCTCGTCAGTTAAAAATTTTAGCTAAAGAATTAAAAGTTCCTGTTATTGCCCTTTCACAGCTCTCACGTGGAGTGGAACAACGTCAAGATAAACGACCAGTTTTGTCTGATATCCGTGAATCTGGGTCAATCGAGCAAGATGCCGATATTGTCGCATTTCTTTATCGAGATGACTATTATGAACGTGGAACTGGTGAAGATGAAGACGGTGAAGAGATTCTGGAAGATAATAAAGTTGAAGTTATTATTGAAAAAAATCGTTCAGGAAGCCGTGGAACAGTCGAATTACTCTTTATTAAAGAGCATAATAAATTCGCAAGTATTGATAACCGATATGGCGACTAGATTTTTTTGGCTAATTCGTGTTATAATATGAGTAATTGTCTAATTCTCTTTATTAATAAAAATGAACGATAAAGAATACATTATAAAATTTGATTCTTTTAATCAAAAAAGAGAGATATAATCAAGGATAAAATTAGATTTATAAGGTAAGCGTTCGGAGAAATCCGACTTTTACGTCTTATTTGGAGGAAAAAATGGATAACCAAAATCAAGAAATAGGAAAAATCGTTGACATTCGTGAAAAAGTTCAAGCACACTTGGGTGAAACGATTGAAATTACTTCACAATTTGGTCGTAAACGCGAAAATCGTCATAAAGTGAACTTGATTGAAGCCTATGCAACACATTTCATTATTGAAAATATTCCGGCTCGTGGTCCTAAAACAACTGAGTCATATCAATATGCTGACATTTTGACTCAAACTATTTTAATTCACTATCCAAACGCATAAGTTTGAGGAATAAAGTAAATGGTTCAAATAATGATTAATAGATTTTTAAAGGAAAGGAGGAGATAAGGATGATGAAAGCCGATTGGGATATGACGCCTGTTAAAGGTGGCTCTGGCAATGCATTTTTTGGGAAAAGTGATCAGGAACGCGTTTTTATTAAAAAAAACGGCAGTCCATTTTTGCCGAGTATTTATCTTGAGGGAATCACGCCAAAAGTCTTATGGACAAAACGTACGGCTGAAGGCGATACCTTATCTGCTCAACCTTGGATTGACGGTCATACACTAAGTCCTGAGGATATGGAAGACCGCCAAATTAATCATATTTTAGCACATTTGCATGACTCAAAAAAATTGGTTGAATCTTATAAGAAGTTGGGAAGTCAAATTATTCTTCCTGAACAATTATTAGAGGATTGTGTCCAAAATACTGAGGCTTTACGAACAAATCATTTTTTGTCAGGAATCATTGAAGAAATGCGTCAACAAGTTCCCGAAATCAAAAATGAAGAGGTCGTAGTCGTTCATGGCGATGTCAATCATAAAAATTGGTTAGTGGATGATAATTCAGGAAAAATTTATTTAGTAGATTGGGATACCGTCTTTTTATCAGATTCAATGGTTGATATGGCACATGTTTTATCACATTATATTAAACCAAATAACTGGTCTTTGTGGTTGATGACATCTGGTGTTAGACCTCGTTCAGATATTATGGATAAAGTGGCTTGGTATGGAAAACTTTCTTTTCTTCGCCAAATCTCTGAATATCTTTCTAGAGGAAAAATGAAAGAAGTAAATCAAGAAATCTTGGGACTTCGTAAATTTTGTGAATTATTTTAGTAAAAATAGGCTAGGGTTTGGACCTTCCTATTTTTTGGCTTATAATTGAATAATAAAAATAAAGAAACAGAAGATCACTTTTGCTGATTTTCTATCAAAAATTAAAAAATTGAGGTAAAAATGCGCGTCAGAAATCGTAAAGGGGCAGGCGAAATGCTTGCTGAAAACGCACATATCGTAGTTGAAAATCCAGCGGACTTTAAAGGACGTTGGTCAGAACGTTTTGGAAATGATCATCCGATTCATATTGAAGTTGGTTGTGGAAAAGGAGCTTTCATCACAGGAATGGCAGCTCTTCATCCAGAAATAAATTACATTGCAATTGATATGCAATTATCAGTTTTATCTTATGCTTTAGATAAAGCAATTGAAGCAGATTTGCCAAACGTACAAATGATGCTTGTTGATGGAGCTGCTTTGAGTGAATATTTTGCTGATGGTGAAATTGACCAAGTCTATTTGAACTTTTCTGACCCTTGGCCAAAAGGACGTCATGAAAAACGTCGTTTGACTTATAAATCTTTTCTTGCAACTTATGAAAAGATTTTACGTCCTGAAGGTGAAATTCATTTCAAAACTGATAATCGTGGATTGTTTGAATATTCTTTAGTTTCTTTAGCTAACTATGGCATGGAACTTAAAAAAGTTTGGTTAGATTTACACCAAGACGAAGAATTTGCACCTCAAAATGTAATGACCGAGTATGAGCAAAAATTCTCACAAAAAGGTCAAGTAATTTATCGATTAGAAGCAAAATTTTTGCCCAAGAAGTAAATAAGTTGCTTTCTGTCATTAAAACTAATGAAAAAAATTACTGACAGAATAAGAAAGTCTAAACCAATTTTCTGTCAGTAAAATTAATAAGAATTTATTATCTATTAAGGAGAATAAAATGAGATGTCCAAAGTGTTCTTCTGAAGAATCAAAAGTTGTTGATTCAAGACAAGCCGAAGATGCTATTCGCCGTCGTCGTGTTTGTGAATCATGTGGTTTTCGCTTCACAACCTTTGAACGTATCGAAGAAATGCCCCTTTTAGTCATCAAAAAAGATGACAAACGTGAACCCTTTAATCGTGAAAAAATTGTTCGTGGTTTAGTTCGTTCAGCATACAAACGCCCAGTATCAAGTGAAGATATTGAAACAACAGTTGCAAATGTTGAAAGAAAAATTCGTCAACTAGACAGTAATGAAGTTGAATCAGATGTCATTGGTGAATTTGTGATGCAAGAACTAGCTGAATTGGATGATATCACCTATATCAGATTTGCCAGCGTCTATCGTTCATTCAAAGATGTCAGTGAATTAGAAGAGCTCCTTAAAAATATTACCAAAAAATAAATCCGTCAGTAAAATGCGACTGAATAGGGAGCATTTTATCGGCAAATAAAAGAAAGATCAGCTCGCTGAACTTTCTGTCATTAAAAGCGACTGAATAGGGAGCATTTTATCGGCAAATAAAAGAAAGATCAGCTTGCTGAACTTTCTGTCAGTAAAAAGTGAGGAAAAAAATGAGAGCAGGAGATTCATTTACAATGCTTAATCGAGGAAAGACCAGCTTTGACGCTGAGGCTTTTCGTCTGCTCTATTTACCAATCATTGGCACGGATGCCTTTGCGCTTTATCAGTTAATGCTAAGTTTTTCTACTGGAAGAATTTCTCACTTTTTGGAATATCTAAATCTCGGTCTTAATCCTTTTATTGAAGCATTAGATAAATTATCTGGCTTATCATTAGTTCGCGTTTATGATGATCATACCAGTCTTTATTTTGAAGTAAAAAGTCCGCTAAATTTTGAAAATTTTCTTGCAGATGATTTTTATAGACAACTTTTGATTTCAAGAATTGGTGAAAATCGAGTAGCTGCTTTAGCTAAAAGAATGGAACCAAAAGGAAAAGAAGTTTCCAAGAAATTTCATGAAGTTTATAAAGTTAGTTTTGACTCGCAAGCTCAACAAAACCACTCAAATACAAATGAGCGTTTTGATATGGGGGCCTTTAAAAGTATTATGGAACGTCAAGGCTATCATTTAAACAATGAAAATCAAGACTCCTTAACACTCTATTCACTAGCAGAAAAATTTGAACTCAATTGGTACGAATTATTCAAGCAAGCAGAAAAAACAGCCAATGCTGATAAAACTTTGAACATGAATAATTTGATGAGAAGTCTTTCAGGAGCTAGCCAACCGCAACCAGCACTTTCAGCTTTTCCTAAAGCATTTGCCGATTTGATTGTCATCAGTAAATCTCATGAACCAGATGATTTCATCCGACAGATAAAAGCGCAAGCTGGAGGCTTTGTCAGTTCGGAAGAACATAAGCTTTTAACTAATTTAAGTCGCCAAAATTTGCCAGCAGAAGTCCAAAATATTTTGATTCACTATGTTTTAGTACAGCAAAAAAATGCGTCGTTAAATCCAAATTTTGTAAATGCATTAGCCAACGACTGGATGAGAAATGAAGTATTTACAGCTGAAACAGCGGTAAAACGAATTTTGGAACGAGAAGAATTAGCTGCTGTTAAAGCAAAAACTGGAGCTGAAAAACGACCAATGAAAATCAAAAAAGAAGCACCAAAATGGTCAAATCCAGATTATGAAAATAAGACAAGCCAAGAAGAACTTGCAAAACTTGAGAAAATAAGGCTTGACTCTCTCAAAAAACTGAAAGGAGAGCAAAATTAATGGAATCTATCGGAGACATCTTAGGAAAACGTCAAGACATCCGTGAAAATTTTGAAAAATTAGTCGCAGAAGTATTAAAAAATGCTGATGTGCAAGCTTTTATTGCCCAACATCAAATGACTTCTGACGAAATTCAACGCTCTTACTCCAAGTTTTATGAATACGTTCGTGAGCATGAAAAATTTGAAAAAGGTGAAAAACGGGCAGCTGACGGTTATGAACCTGTTTTAATCATGAATCATGGCTATGCTGATGTTTCATATCAAACGACAAATGAATTGGCGCAGCAACAAGCAGCTCAAAACCTTTTGCGACGTGTGAATATTATTGGACTTCCAAAAGATTTAAAACAAGTCACTTTGGCAGATATTGCCCTTGATGATGTTCAAAGAATCAAACCATACCAAGCCCTAGTTGATTTTATTACTAATTTTCCCAAGAAAAAAGGACTTTATCTTTATGGAGATTTTGGTGTTGGGAAATCTTTCATGCTTGCGGCAATGGCAAACGAATTAGCCAAAAAAGGAATTTCAACAACTTTACTTCATTATCCCACTTTCATTTCTGATTTAGATTTTGACAATGCCAAAGTCTGGGTCAATGAAATAAAAGCCAGCCAAGTTTTAGTTTTGGATGATATTGGGGCAGAGCAAAACAACGCTTGGGTTCGTGACAGTATTTTACAAGTCATTTTACAACATCGCATGCAAGAAAATCTCCCGACTTTCTTCACTTCAAATTTAAGAATGGAAGAATTAGAACAGCATTTAGCCGAAACCAAGCGAGCTGATGAAATTTGGCCAGCAAAACGTGTTATGGAACGCGTGAAATATTTGGCAGAAGAAATGCGATTAGAGGGGACGAATAGACGTCATGACTGAAACAAATGAAACGATTGATTTAATGATGAATCACACTTCGGTCAGAAATTTTACAGAAGAAGCAATTGAGCCTAAAGATTTGGAAAAAATCTTAAAAGCTGCTCAAATGGCATCAACATGGAAAAATTTCCAATCATATTCTGTGATTGTTGTAGAATCACAAGCTCAAAAAGATGCGATTTATGAATTTCAACCACAAAAATCAATCAAAAATTGTGCAGCATATTTAGTTTTTGTTGGCGATTTAAATCGTGCCCAAAAGGCAGTCGAATTGCATCAAGGCAATTTCCAACCGCAAGGAATTGAAAGCTTATTGATTACATCAGTTGATGCCGCAACAGCTGGACAAAATGCGCTTCTTGCAGCGGAATCTTTAGGCTACAACGGGGTGATGGTTGGCTTAATTCGAGACCAATCCTCAGAAATTTCTAAAGTCTTGAACTTGCCAGATTATACTTATCCTATTTTTGGCATTGCACTCGGTAAAGCCGCTCGTTTGAACAAAGTAAAACCACGTCTTCCTTTGGAAGCAACAGCTTTTAAAGAAAAATATGTTGAGCAAACGTCTGAAACCATTGAAAAATATGACCAAGTTCAAGAAGAATATGCTGGAAATAGACGCTTAAACAAATGGTCTGAACGGATTGTAGACCAGTGGGGCCAACCAGAAATTTCAGCTTCAACAGAAAATTTAAAGGCGAAAAAATTACTGTGAAATTAAAGAAAATCTTAGAACCAAAACTTCCAGCCACCTATCAAGTAGCCACAAGTCAAGATTTTATTGATGGAGAAATCTATCAAGCAGAATTTATAGATGAAACTTTGACAATCAATCAAAGAACTATTTTTTCAGGATGTTCTTTCAAAAACACAACCTTTGAATTTACTGACAATACGATCAGTGAATTTACAGATTGCCTTTTTGAAAAATGTGATTTTTCCAATTTAAACTTCAATAAAATTGGCATTTATCGCTCAATCTTTAAATCCTGCAAATTGCTAGGAACTGATTTTACTGAAAGTCACTTACAAGACCTTCAGTTTACAGAAAATCTAATGACTTATGCAAATTTTTCAGGTTCTACCTTAAAGTCAGTCCGCTTTTTAGAAAATGAAGCTAGAGAAACCTTCTTTACTGCCTGTAATTTTAAGAATGTGGAGCTTTTAAAAAATCAATTAGAAGCAGCAAATTTTTGGGAAACAGCACTTGCAGGAATTGATTTTTCTACGAATCAATTTGAACGCATGGAAGTTACACCTCAACTCGCTAAAAATATGAAGATAAGTCTTAGTCAAGCCCCATTTTTTACTAGCCTATTTGGCATTGAAATTATCTAAAATGAACCTCGAAACCCAAGTCTAAAATTATATAGTCTATGGATTACAAACTCCTTCGCTATTATAATTTTTTATCCAATAAGTAAACAAAGAAAGAAATAAAAATATGAGCTTACCTACAGTAGCCATCGTTGGCCGTCCAAATGTCGGAAAATCAACGATATTCAACCGTATTGCAGGAGAACGCATCTCAATTGTCGAAGACATTCCAGGTGTAACTCGTGACCGTATCTATGCCACAGGAGAATGGTTAACCCGTAAATTCAATATCATTGATACAGGTGGGATTGAACTTTCAGATGAACCTTTCATGACTGAAATTCGTGCGCAAGCCGAAATTGCCATGACCGAAGCAGATGTTATCATCGCTGTTGTTGACGGAGAAACAGGTATTACAGATGCCGATGAAGCCGTTGCTAATATTCTTTATCGTACAGATAAACCAGTTATTCTTGTTGTCAATAAAGTCGATAACCCAGAACGTCGAATGGAAATCTTTGATTTCTACTCACTTGGACTTGGCGATCCTTATCCTGTTTCAGCCGTCCACGGGATTGGGACAGGGGATGTCCTTGATGCAATCGTTCAAAATCTTCCTAATGAAATTGAAGAAGAAAATGAGAATGTCATCAAGTTCAGCTTGATTGGCCGCCCAAACGTTGGGAAATCATCTCTTATTAATGCTATTCTTGGCGAAGACCGCGTAATTGCTAGTCCAATTGCAGGAACAACTCGTGATGCGATTGACACACACTTTGTCGATTCTGAAGACCAAGAATTTGTTATGATTGATACCGCCGGAATGCGTAAATCAGGAAAAATTTATGAAAATACTGAAAAATACTCAGTCATGCGTGCCATGCGTGCGATTGACCGTTCAGATATCGTTTTGATGGTGATTAACGCTGAAGAAGGTATTCGCGAATATGATATGCGTATCGCTGGATTTGCTCACGAAGCTGGTAAAGGAATTTTGATTGTTGTCAATAAATGGGATACCCTTGAAAAAGATAACGATACAATGAAAAACTTTGAATTAGAAATTCGGACAAAGTTCAAATTCCTTGATTATGCACCAATCGTTTATGTATCTGCTAAGACAGGACAACGTCTGAATAAACTCCCAGATATGATTAAAGAAATTCACCATGCACAAAACTTACGTATTTCAAGTTCTGTTTTGAATGATGTCATTATGGATGCTGTAGCGATTAATCCAACTCCGACGGACAAAGGAAAACGTTTGAAGATTTTCTATGCAACACAAGTAGCGATTAAACCACCAACTTTTGTTGTTTTTGTCAATGAAGAAGAACTCATGCACTTCTCATATCTTCGTTTCCTTGAAAATCAAATCCGTAAAGCCTTTGTTTTTGAAGGAACACCAGTTCATTTGATTGCACGTAAACGTAAATAAAAAAATTCACTGATTTTATCAGTGTTTTTTTATGCAAAATAATTGCAAAATTTCTAAATTTGAAATATACTATTAAAAAAATTAATTTAATTGAAAGAAGATTAAATGGTATATTTTAAATACGGGAAAGCCTTCCATGACCTTAGAATTCAACATGGGTTTTCGCTTTCAGCCTTTGAAGAACTGGGTATTGCAAAGTCAACCCTCTCCAATTTTGAAAATGGTAAAAGCATGCTCTCCTTTGACCGACTTGATTTTGCACTTCAAAAAATGAATGTTTCTCCATTAGACTATAGTCTAATGATTAATAATGGTGAACAAGATAGTTATATTTCCATATTTGATGAGATTGAACAAGCCTACTATCAAAGAGATATTAAACACCTCCAAGAAATTTATCAAGAAAATAGAAGTGGGAGCAAAGAACAAAAACTAGTAGCATATTCAGCTAAAGGACTTTATCAACATCTACTTTCGCAAGAAATTGATGAACTTGAAGATTATATTAAAGGAATCCAATTTTGGGGATTATTTGAACTTTCAATTCTGGCAAATATTGGAGATAAACTCAATGATACTTTAATTGATAATATATTAGAAGATTTTCTATATAATAAATCCTATTATGAGAATGTTTTATATTATCGAGTACTCATCTATCGTTTTCTCTACAAAGTAATTCTCAACTATGTTGATACAGGGAAAAAAGAAAATGCTCAAGAAATTCTTGAAATTTCTAAGCAATTTTTTATGCCTGGAGATGTGATGAGTCGCGTTATTATCAATTATGCTCAATCATTTTACTGTTATTATTATATTGATGAAAAAAAGGGGAAGAATCAATTGCAAGATACACTAAGATTTTTGAAGAAAATCGGTGCCATAGACTTTCGCAATACCTTAAAAATGCAATATGACAAGAGAATAACAAAGAAAAATCGTTCTGAATAATGAACGTTTTTTGTTTTGAAATCCTAAAAATACACATGGTTAAGCCATTTTTGTGAAAGGATTTTCAAAAAATAATTTGATTTTTAAAAAATTAAGTACAATTACAAAACCCAAAAGTGCCAATTATATCTATTTAAGAAATGTTTATGCAATGCTATAATGTGTTTGTAAACAAGAGGAAGAGAAGGAGGAAACAATGAAAAATAAAAAAATATCCTAGTAAGTTTAGTCAGTCTTTCAGTTTTAATGATTGCGACTCAGACCGTTCATGCAGATTCTGCAAATTTTTCAGTCACACCCAAAATAGGTGAAAATCAAGTTGGACAAAATCTTGGCTACTTCAATCTTCTTTTGAAACCAAAGCAAACTCAAAATGTAGAGTTTACCTTAAATAATAATTCAAATCAGACGATTAAAGTGAAAACAAGTTTTGGAACAGCCTTCACAAGTCAATCAGGAAATGTAGGTTACACCCCAGACTTAGTCAAGCCAGACCCATCATTAAAAATAAATTTAAAAGACTATGTTAAACTTCCTCAGACGCTGACAATAAAACCCAAAAGTGCAACAACTGTAACCGCCACAGTAACAATGCCTGATGAAAACATCAAAGGAGTAATTGCTGGAGGATTTAACTTTGAAGATGCTAGCACTTCAGAAAGCACTCAAAAAAGTAGTGGCGTTTCTATCACCAACCGCTATCGTTATGTGATTGGACTTGTCCTGCAAAATGATACAGCCAAAGTTGACCCAACCCTCAACCTAGGTAAAGTTGGTCCAGACCAAGTGAATGGTCGAAATGTAATTACAGCAAATCTAACGAATAGTGCCCCTGCTTATCTCATGCAGATGAACACTAGTGCGACTGTAACCAAGTTAGATGATAAATCCGTCAACTATTCATATAATAATGCAGCAATGGAAATGGCTCCAAATTCAAATTTTAATTTAACCATCCCTGTTTCAATACAAGGTGTGTTAAATGGCAAAACATTAGAACCACTTAAACCAGGTAAATACCATATAAAGATGACGGTTTATGGAAGTAAGGATACAAATGGAACACATCAAACCATGGTAAATGGCCAAGTCACAAAATATGATTATAAATGGACCTTTGATAAAGACTTTACAATCACTGGAGAAAGAGCCACAGCTTTAAATGCCAAAGATGCAACTGTAAATCAAAATTCTGGACTTGATTGGCTACTAATAATTGGTTTAATCGTGATTATTCTATTATTAATTGCTCTTATCTTTTTATTCATAAAGCGTCGGAAAAAAGAAGAACAAGAAGATAAGACTAATGAAGATGAAGATAAATCAATTTAAAAGAAAGGAGAAACTTAAGTGAAAAAGTTAATTACTGTGATTCTATTCTTATTCTTGGTTGGACATCCACCACGAGCAGATGCCCAAAGTGCAGATAAAGTAACGAGTGATACAACGATAACTTTTGTTACCAATCCAAATATTCCCAAACCTACCGTTCCTGGGGGCGAGGGAAATCTAGATACATCTCAACCAACAGGAAGTCTTCCTAAAACAGGTAAAGTTACAAATAACCTAATTCCTACAGAGACACTTCTGATTAGCTTGTCAACTTTGCTCTATTTTAAAAAAAGAGCAAGCAAAATATAATAAATTTCTTCAAGAAAGGAAGAATATCTATGGAAATCTTTCTTGGACGCTTAATGTTGAGCAAACTCAACAAATTACAAGTAGTTCACTTGGTCTCTCCTTTATGGACAGCCTGATGGCTTATAACGGAACCGTAATGACCTTGAATTCTCCGATTTTAGTCGGGTCTGATAATAATTCAAGTACAGGTAAGGTGACAGAGGTACTCAATTCTGATAGTAAGTTTTTCAAATTAACAGCCCAAAATAATTTGCAAGTTCCTAAAGCCAATTATCAAGGTGAAGTTACATGGGCATTAGCAACTGCACCTTAAGGTAGTTAATTTTCTAAGTTGACAAATCTTGTGAGAATCTATAATTTCTCACAAGATTTTTTTGATTAAGATAATGATTACTGAAAGATTACATAGAAAATGTCATATATAAACCGTTCGTAAAACGAAACGTTTTTTTTTTTTTTATTTTAATCTAAATAATACAAGGCTTTGTAAGCCTTTATTAAAAGTCATTTTATAATAATTTTTAATTTTTCAAGCTCATAAGTACTGTTACACAGTTAGAAAGATTTTGATTACATTAAATATTTTTCTTTCGTTTAACTTGATGAAATAAAATTGCAATGTTAAAATGATAGCAAGATAATCAATTGAAAATTATATTCTTAAAATCCTCTATTTTAAATGAAAATTTATTAAAGATAAAGAAAGTGAGGAATAAATAGATGTATCATTCTAAGCATCAAAATGGCTATAGAATAAGTCATAAAACACCAAAAAGAAAATTCCGAACTTGGAAATCAAAGAAAAAATGGCTCTACGGATTAACTTTAATAACTCTTACAGTTAGTTCTTTACTTCCATTGGGAAATCTAGCTTTTATTCCCAAGACTGAAAATGCACATGCAGCAACAAGCTCTTCTGGAACTTTGGTTCCAGGAAATACAAGTTATGATACAGGAGGACATACCTACTCTGGAACTGAATTTGCTAATTCTTCAAACTATGCTTTATATGGTAAAGCAGTTGTAGCAAGTAATTGGATTAATCTTGTTTCATCAACAGCTAATAGTGTTGGTTTAGGAATATTTAATGGATCAGTTTCAGCTATTTCAGCAACAACAGGTTTTACCTTGAAGTCAACAATTAAAGTTGATTCAGGAAGTTCTCTGACTGATTTCACAAAATCAGGAGATGCCATCGGGGTTATTTTAACAGGGGCATCAAAGGCACAGTTAGCAGCAAATGCTCAATCTTCTCAGGCGACAAATGATGGGCTTGGAATTAGAGGTCTGCCTAACACAGTTTTCCTCGGCCGCGATCTTTATTCTAATTTATCCAGCGTCTCAAACGGTTCGTTGACAGGAATTGACGGATCTGCAACTGTAAATGGTTGGACAGATGGTCCAGGAGTTGTAATGGCAATTCGCAATACGGATAGTAGTGGAACTTTACAAGCTGCTAATTATCCTTCACTAGGTAGTGCTGCTCCCTATAGTCCCGTGACCAACACTCAAAATGGGACAGCCTACACCTTTGCAACCGACACAAGCTATGCATTAGGTGTTGCCTCTCCTATTACCTCGTCCGTACAAGAACCTGTTACAGTCACTTGGACTCCTGATGCAACAAATACTGCAAGCACAGGTTATACTTCAGGGACTTTAACATTTAATTTGATTGCTCAAACAACAAGTAATGGCGCATTAATTGGAGCAAGTGCTGTCAATGGAGGAACGGGTGGTTATACCTTAACAACTCATACTAATCTACAAAATTCATTAACAGTTGGTTTTGTTGGCGGGACAGGGAAGAATTATGGTAATCTTTCTGTTTCTTTAAATGGAGCAACGATTACTGGCTCAAAAGGAACAGAACCTGTACCTATAAACTATCTCAATAAAGTTACAGGGCAGCCGATTCCATCTATGGCACAAAGTTCAATTACGGCAAATGTCAGTGATACGATTGGTGCAGCCTTAACTGCTCCAAGTTCAACAAACCCAGATAATAATACTTATACCTACGTTGTTCCAGCAGCTCCAACAGGTTATCAAGCTAATTCTGCAACAACAACGACAGTTCTTGCAGCAAACCCAGCATCCACAACGAATACTTCAGCCACAACTGTTTCTAACTTTATTGTAGGAACAACCAACCCTAATGCACTAAATGTGAGTTATACACCCAGTCAACAAACCGTTTCGTTCAACTGGGCGAAAGCGACGGGAACAACACTTGCAACTCTTCCAACTAATCTTGCATATGGTGCAGCAGGAACAGGTGTAACAACGGACACATCGGTTGTTACCGATAATCCTTTCACAAATACCACTTTGCTATCTAATTATGCAACAGCTCTTACAAACGCCGTACCTGCCGGATACAATATCACATCAATTAGCAATGGGGCTGCAACCTATGTAGGAACGACAACCGCTCAAACACTTGCTGCTTTCACAGCAGCTAATCCAACGGTTTCAGCGACGAGTACCAACAATAATTATACTGTGACTTTAACGGCAAATCCTGCCAATATTGCAGGGAGTTTTACTTTCGTTGATGGGACACCTGGTTTTACCAATACAGCTGGAATTGCTGGACCAACAGGAAATCTGACTTTGAATGGCACAGGGACGACAGCGACAATTACGGCAAATGTTGGAGATGTCATTACGATTGCCAGAGGAACAAGTTTATCCACTACAGCGGGTGCAAATGTGCTTACCTCTTCGGTTACCATCAACTCTACAACTATTACAAGTCCTCTTACATTTACAGCTCCATCAGGATACTATATTGTAGGTTATAGCTATGCAGGACAGATTCCTCAAGCTTTTACATCATATAGCTCTGGAGGAGCTACTTTCACCGCTACTAGCCAAAGCAATAATACGATTCAGTTTTATCTAGCCCCTTTTTCAGGAGCTCACTATAAATCTGATGGAACACTTGATTTAACTCCTTCAACAACTGCTTATACTGATAGTATTTGGAAAATGTCAAATGCAGCAGGAACAACATCGACAAATGGTGTAGTTGCGATAAATGCTGCTCAACCAAAGGTGTTATTGGAAACAACGACACCTACTGGAACAACAACTTTGGGAGTCACAAGCGGTTTGAATACCTATAAAATGTACACAGGAATCGGATTAACGACAACCGCTCCGACATCAAATACGGTGAATGCTCCGACACAATTTATTGCTTCCCAAGGACAAGCATACTCTAGCTTGCAGGGAGTCAGTGGAACCAACAAGTTTCCAACCACAAATGCGACACTTGCCATCCCTGGATATAAAATCGTAAGTGTTCGTCATAGTAATAATACGGGTGATATTAGTCAAACCACTGGAATTACAACATCAGGTTTGACAGCAACGACAAACTTTAGCTCAATGGAAGCGGCTCTTGCTGGAAATAACGCTTATTACAATTTTCCACCGAATGTCAATAATTTCACGACAAATACGACAACCAATGCCGCAATAGACCAATTTGCTGTTCTTTATCAGCCACTTCCCGCAACAGTTAATGTCAATAATTTGACCTACACAGTGGGGAATATGCCGAGTACGAATCCAAGCATTTCTGCTCTTTTGACAGCTGCTCTTAAATCAAGTTCGACCAATAGTGACGGTTCAGCTGCGGCAGCAACTAACATGACGATTTCAAATCTTACTAATGTGGGTACGGGTGCTAATCTTCAAGCTAGTCAACTGTCTAGTCAGCCTGCGGGACTCTATCAAGTGACCTATCAATATACTGACCCAATTAATGGGACACAAACAACAGCTCTTGCTTACGTTAATCTCATCAATGGAACGACAACAAATGTGCCACTTATTGGTTCTGCAAGCTTGACGAATACCCTCAATCTTGGTCTTAATGGTTCTCTTACACCAATTAGCGAAAGTGTAACGAATATCAGTTATACAGACTATGAAGGCAATAGTAAGACAGTTGATATTACAGTAAACGATATTGAACTTGATAATCAAGGAAATGTGACGATTGCTCAGGGAAAACTTCATCAAGGAATTTATACTATCAGTGTGACTTATAGTTATACTGGTGGGGGCACGGCGACTGTATCAGATACAATTAATGTTGCGGAACCTTTCAGTTTACCCTTTACAGGTGGCGAAGGAATTGCTGGGGTAGTGAGCTTAGCTGCTCTTACTGGAATGGGAGGAGTCTTTCTTAGAAAACGTAAAAAGTCAGAAGAAGAGACTCTTTTAAAAGTTGATAATTCAGTGGCATTACGAAAGACTAAGAGAAATAAATCAAAGACTTTCCAACAAAATCGGAGAACGCGACCATATCAAAAACTATTTCACACAAAAAATCGTGCTCATCTGGCACAGTTACAGCGAAAGGGGAAATCATGTTGAATAATAAAATAGGAGAAAATTCTACTTAATCAATTTTTAAAACTTGAGAACAAAGTAGGATTAGCTTTAAAAATAGTAAATTAATCAAATAAAAATGGAGAAAAACAAATGAAACTTAATTCACTTAATAAAAAAATTGCACTGGCAAGTATTAATCTTCTTGCCCTTAGTACACTTGCTGGTTTTAGTGGACTATTAAATGTTAATGCCAAAACAACAAGTGTCACCGACCAAGTATCCAATGGTGAAGTGACTATTTATGCTCAATCAGCAGCTGGGAATCAAAATCCGACGCAAAATAACGGACTTGTAGATTCCGATGGCAATCCTGTTAATGATAGTGGGATTGCTAATAATCAAACAGGAGGACAAGCAGGAAATACTGGAAGCACCAAAAATGATGGTAGCCAACAAACAACTCTTGAAGGTTCAACTCCAAGCACAATGGCAAATGTGACTTTTTCAGCAACAAAATATGTAGGGACGGGTGTTCCGACTGGTGTGACTGATCCTTCATTTACAGATACAACTTCTGTAGCTCCAGTCACTACAGATGCATCTGGTCTTGCTGATTTCACTGGTTTGACCGATCGTTATTATCTGTTTCATCAAGTGACAACAGTCAATGGGATTACAACTGTTGGAGATTTTATCGTCCAAGTCAGCCACGAAGATAGCCAAGCGGGTATTGTTAACGTTTATCCAAAACTAGATATGTCAAGTTCAGCAGGTTTAGGAACGAGTGCGACAACAAATGCGGATGATAATTTCAATGGTCAAACACCAAATCAAATTGCTAATCCAAATGCAACGGGAAATTCTGACCAAACGCTCACAAATACAGACAATAACGCTGGTAATGAAAATTTGGCTAATGGAACATGGACAAATGGGTCTGATAATCAAAATACAACAACTGCGGCAGCTGGAAATACAGTGAATTGGAATGTGAATACAGTTTTTGATTCTTCACAAACAAACAACGGAAACGGGGCTACAGGAGTCACAGGTACATATATTGTTACCGACCAATTGCCTAATAATCTGGTAAACAGCTCGACAGTAACAGCAAGTACGGTGATTGTAAATGTTACAAATGGAAGTGGAACAAAAGTGGGTACTTTGACTCCGACAACTGACTATACAATCACAAACGATGGCAATGGAAAAATCGTGGTTACTTTGACCACGGCTGGCCAACAACACGCAGCAAGTTTGCTTGGTAACGCAGATGGTGCTTTAAATATTATCATTCCATCAACGGTTAAAAGCGCCATTGGTAGTGCGACAGATTCAGCCACTACGACAATCACTAACGCTTATGGAGCAGATCTTTCAACGACGACAGCAGTTAAATCAACACTTAATGTGGGTGGTCTTGAAATGACTAAAACAGATGCTTCAACTAATGTAGCTTTGGCAGGAGCAACTTTTACTGTTGTACGTGCTGATAATAAAGAGGATGCCCAAGATTTTGTTGAAGCGAATGCAGCTTATTTTAATAACTCAGCCTCAGGTGGAACAGTAACAAATCTAACTTCAAGTAAAGCGGCTTTTGTCACTGGGGATACTTCAGGAAATGCAACTACAAGTGCAACTGCACCAGTCACATTCACTACGGGTAAAGATGGGATTGCAACCTTTAACGGCTTGAACTTGGTTGATAATAACACAGATGGCAGTAACACTACGAATTACTATCTTGTCGAAGTTGCCGCTCCAACAGGTTATCAACTTCCTAGTGTTACTACAGCAGCTACCCTGACTGGTGTCGTCACCGCAAGCACAGCACCAGCTGCTACTGATACTACAATTACCAATAATAAACCATTTGCATTACCATTTACAGGTGGACAAGGTTTAGCGGGAATCATTGCTATTGCAACTGTTTCAGGGGTGATTGCTTTTGCTATTAAACGTCGTAAAGATAACGAAGAAGAAGTTGTGAAATAAAAAACTTTATCTTTAATGGAAGTGGTAAACTAGCCAAATTGATATTGTAGATTAGGAGGGGATGATGGCGAAGAGAAAATCAAAAACCTCCCGTAAAAAGGGCTTCAGTTTCCGAAATTTACTGAGTATTATTCTTGGGATAATTGCTATTGGATTGTTGTTCTACCCGATTGTTGTTAACTATTTGGCAGGACAGCAAAATATCAAATCCGTTCAGAAATACGATGAAAATCTTTCAAATATAGGAAGTGCTAAAGTAAAGGAATTGCTTAGTCAAGCACAGCTTTATAACGCGCAACTTTACAATGAATATATCTATGATGCAAGTCAGCATATTGCTTGGAATAAGCCAATTCCTAACTATAACAATGTCTTAAAAATTGATACTACGGGAATGATGGGTTTCATCACGATTCCTCAGATTAAAGTCAATGATATTCCAATCTATCATGGAGATTCTGAAAAAATTTTGGGACTAGGGGTTGGACATGTGCCTCAATCCTCTTTGCCAATTGGAGGAATCAATAGTCATGCTGTCTTACCTGCTCATTCTGGGCGAGTGAATGATACTTTATTTACTAATCTAGATAAACTCAAAAATGGTGATATCTTTTATCTTCATGTTTTGAATCTCACTCTAAAATACAAGATTAATGATATTCGCATCGTTGCTCCCAATCAAGTTTCATCTTTGAGTATTGAAAAAGGACGAGATTTGGTGACTTTAGTCACTTGTTATCCAACAGGTATTAATAACAAAAGATTACTAGTTACTGGTGAAAGAACAGCATTATCAAAGGTTACGCCACAAGAAGATATTCAACGCAATCAGTTTGGTTATAATTTTTGGGTGATGTTTGGGTCTGCTTTCTTAATGTTTCTGGGATTAGTCTATCTTTTATGGTTACTCTTTGGGAGAAAGCGGAACTTATATCATGTTGCTGCTAGAAAAATTGAAAAACCTGTTCTTTCTGATGGACAATTGGTAGGAGATTTTGGTGAAGGTTTTTATTTAACTGATTCTAAGAAACTAGCGTTTCAGTGGTTAGATGAATTTGCTCAAAAAGAAAAGCTGAACTCAGTAGAGCTTTTCTTAAATGTTTATCGATTAAAAAGAATTAAAAAGTTGTCCCGCTGGATATTTAAAGATAAAACGGAAAACTGGCAAAATTATATTAATGAGAAACAAGGTTATGGGGATGAAAAACATGCGCTTGTCATAGGTCCTGTTTTTACTAGTGATAAGAAAATAATGCAGTATGTTTTGAAAACAGAAGAAGCATTGGGATATATAAAATATATAAAATGCTTGAATATTAATAAATTAAAGAAAGGGGGAGGGATAATTGACAAAAAGTAGCAAGTTAATGGGGCTCTTAATAGTCACTTTGCTTTTGTTTTTGGGACTTGTCAGTCAAAAAGCTTTTGCTGATAGTCGCTTAATTATTGTAAAATATGGGCTAAGCCCTGGAGCGACAGGCTTTAGTGAGAATCAGACGACAAATGATGGACTACAGATTAATAACCTCCCCTTGGATAATTTAGGAAACGAACTGTCAGTTCTTTCTGGAATTCATTATTTAGTTTATGAAATTTCACCTACTGGGGATGGTTCAGAACTTAAGGCAACAAATCCACCGCCATCAAGTTATACAGTTTTAAAAGAGGTTGCTGATTTGGCGACTGACTCGAATGGAGTAGCTAGTTTATCTGTGGCTGATGGTTATTATTTGATTGAAGAACAAACTAATCCTCAGAAAGGTTTGCTGAAAGCAGCTTTACCTTTGGTAATCAAGGCTCCAGTTTCAGGATTAAATGAGGTTTATATTTATCCTAAATCTAGTGTTGATAAGGAAAAAACCGGACCTCCAAACAAACCTGAGCCTGCTCCTAAACCAATTGAAGTTCCTAAAGCCCCTAAAAGTAAGGATGATTCATCAAAAAAAGTTTTTGGATTATTACCAAAAACTGGTGTAGCTAGTTCTCTTTTATTAACTTCTTATGGTTTTGTTTTATTTCTGATTATTATCTGCTTAAAAAAACGCAGAAAAAAAGAAGAAGAAGTTAAATAAAATGATTAAATTTAGCTAAATAAAAAAGGTTGGACAATAAGTGTTCAACCTTTTTTATTTATATAGGAGTTTTTTAATAGCCAAGAATGATTTTGGCAATGATTGGAGCAAATATCACATACATAATACCAGTCACTCCGATACTAAGAGCTGCCATTGCACCTTGGGTTTTTCCAAGTTCAATCGCTGTTCCGGTTCCGACAGCATGTCCAGTTCCTCCGAGGGCAATCCCTTGAGCAACTGGGTCAGTAATTCTAAAGAGTTTTAAAAGAGGGCCACCTAGCACGCTTGTAAGGATTCCTGTAGCAACAACGACAACAACGGTAATTTGTTCAACACCATGCATTTTATCTGAAATTCCCATAGCCATTGCAGTGGTTACTGATTTAGGGAAAATTGAAAGAGAAGCGAGTTTACTAAGGCTGAAAAACTTAGCACAAAGGGCGGTAAAAATACAGTTGACTAGAGCCGCAATAGCAATTGAGGTAACAATTGAGCGCGCGTGATGTTTCATCAAGTGGAAAGTTTTATAGAGTGGAATGCCAAGAGCAACGGTACTAGGTCCAATAAGGTCATTGATAATTGAACCCCCGATATAATAGTTTTTATAAGGGATATGAGCTAGTGAGAGAATTAGGATTATTACGACAGTCGCAAAAAGAAGTGGGTTTGTCCAAGGTTTACGAAAGTTTTCATTAATTCGTACTCCAATCATAAAGACAAGAACGGTAAGGACAAAGCCAAAGAGAGGGTCGGTAGTGATAATATTCATGATTTTATATGCTCCAAATTATTGGTCTTCAGTGGAAGAAGTGACGGTAGTATCTGGTTTTAAAGCGACATAATCGCCTTCAAATTTAACTTTAATCCATTCAACTAATTTTCCTAAGATGAGCATATTTATAATGAGTGCTCCAACAACAATCAAGAGGATTTGTGCCCAAAAGTGGCTAATCAAATTCCATTTGGCCATAATTCCAACACCGGCTGGCAAAAATAAAATGGTCATATTATTGATAAGAAAGCTTCCGGCTTCATCAACATGACGAAATTCAAGAATTTTGAATTGTAATGTGAGGAAAAGTAGTATCATTCCTAGAATAGAGCCTGGAACTGGTAAACGAAAGACGTTTGAAATGACATTTCCAATAAAAGAAAAGCCAAAAATGATTAATAATTGCAGGTAAATTTTCATATTTGTTAACTCCCTAAGTTAATAACGGATAATTTTTACAACAATTTTTATTGTACTCTTCGAGATAGGCTTTTTCAAGGATAAACTGGCTTTAGACTAATGAAAATGGCTTAATAAAAAATTTAAAATGTGTGCTTGACTTTTACTTGAAACGTGTTATAATAAATATAAATAAACTATTAGAAAGGAGCGTTCGTAAGGGCGCTCCTTCTCTTGTGTTTTTAAAATAGAAGTTGACTTTAACTTTGTATTTTATGAAAGGAGAATTGCCTATGAATGATGTTGTTAAAATTGTAGAAGATTTCATTAGACCTCATATTCCTCAACCTTTTGAACTGTTTGCAGTTGAATGGGAAAAATTTGGTGGAGATATGATGCTTTCAATTCTGGTGGATAAAGAAGGCGGAATCGAAATTGATGAGACGGCTGAGTTGAGTGAAATCATTTCACCTTTGCTTGATACCATTAGTCCAGACCCGTTTCCAACAGAAGGTTATCTACTAGAGGTTGCAAGTCCAGGAGCTGAACGTCCTTTGCGTAAAGATGAGCATTTTGCGGGTGCAGTTGGTGAGTATATTTTCGTTAAACTTTATCAAAAAATCAATAATGAAAAAGAAATTACTGGTGATTTGGTAAGCTTTGATGGAGAAACTTTAGTGGTAGATGTCTTGGATAAGACCCGTCATAAAAATATTGAAATTCCTTTATCTGCTGTTGCAAAAGCACAAACGATGGTTAAATTTTAAAGATATGACAGGATTTATTGATTTTTCTAAAGAGAGTCAATAATTAGAAGCTGAGTTCGATTTCCTTGAGTTAGGCGAAAATGTAAAACTTCCTTGATTCAAGGTAGTCGAACTTAGCTTATATTAAAAATGAAATTTTCTTATAAAAAGAAAGAGAGAAAAAAATGAGCAAAGAAATGCTGAACGCCTTTGCAATGTTAGAAGAGCAAAAAGGAATCAAATCTGAGATTGTTATTGAAGCAATTGAGCAAGCTATCACAGCAGCTTACAAGCGTCAATATGGTCAAGCACAAAATGTTAAAGTTATCTTTGATGAAAAGAAAGGAAACTTCAATGTTTATTCGACTCGTGAAGTCGTGGATGAAGTTTTCGATAGTCGTCTTGAAATTTCACTTGAGGATGCGCATGAATTAAATCCTCACTATGAAATTGGCGACAAAATTATGTTTGAAGAAAAACCAAAAGATTTTGCTCGTACTGCTGCTGGAGCTGCTAAACAAGTTATCATGCAAAAAATGCGTGAAGAAGAACGCACAATTATTTATAACGAATATAGCCGTTACAAAGATGAAATCATCCAAGGAACTGTTGAAAAAGTTGATGCTCGTGCCGTTTATGTAAATCTTGGCCGTGTTGATGCTCTTTTGACTAAGAAAGACCAAATTCCACAGGAAAACTTCCATGTGGGAGACCGTGTAAAAGTTTATGTTACTGATGTTGTCTTGACTCCAAAAGGAACTCGTGTCTTCATTTCACGTACTGCGCCTGATATGCTTAAACGTATGTTTGAAAAAGAAATTCCTGAAGTTTTTGATGGAACTGTTGAAATCAAATCAATTGCTCGTGATGCTGGAGACCGTGCTAAAGTCATCGTTCAAAGTCATGATGAAAATGTTGATGCAATTGGTACAATGGTTGGGGCTAAAGGTTCACGTATCCAAGGAATCATTCGCGAACTTGCGGGTGAAAAAATGGATATCATTGAATGGTCAGAAGATAAAGCAACACTTGTTGCTAATGCTTTAAAACCTGCTCGTATTGAACAAGTTTTGATTACTGCTGATGGTTCAAGTTTAGCAGTTGTTGCGCGCGACCAATTGTCACTTGCCATTGGTAAACGTGGTCAAAATGTTCGTCTTGCTGCACACGTTACAAACAGTAAAATTGATATTAAAGCGGCTGATGAATTCAATATGGATGATTATGAATTCGTGGGTGAAGATGGGGAAGAAATTCCAACAACTGAAGTTGACGAAACTTTTGTAGTTGAAGAAGTTGTTGAAACACCTGAAGTTAGCGAAAGTGAAGAATAAATTTTAAAAGCTTGAAAATTTACTGACAGAAAATAAAAGATTAGGAAAAGCACAAAGGTGCTGATAATTTCTTTTTTATAGGTCTGTCATTAAAATGGCTGATATTCTAGTGGTCAAAAAATTGGCTGTCAGTCATTTTTTCAACAGAAATTTTGAGGATTTTCGATGAAACAGAAAAAAACTCCAATGAGAAAATCTTTAGTCTCGAATGAACAATTTCCCAAAAAGGATTTGTTACGGATTGCTTATAATAAAGAGGGAGAAATTTCAATTGACCCTTCTGGTAAAGCACATGGACGCGGAGCTTATATTGCTATTTTGAATAAAGAAGCAAGAGAAGCTAAGAAAAAACGTGTTTTTGACCGAGCTTTTCAAACTAAAATTGCTGATGAGTTCTATGATGAGTTAATCACTTATGTTGAACACCTTGTTGCTCGACGAGAACTTGAATCTGCAACCTATTCCGCTGATTTAGCGCCGGACTACGACTAAAGATGGATAAAAAACAACAAATTTCAAATTTACTAGGGATTGCAAAACGAGCTGGAAAAATTATTAGTGGTGAAGAATTGGTGATTAAATCAATTCAAAGCAGTAAAGCTACATTAGTTTTTCTTGCCAATGATGCCGCAGAAAATTTGAGTAAAAGAATTACTGATAAATCAAATTATTATGAGATTGCTGTCTCAACACTCTTTACAGAAATAGAATTATCGCACGCCATAGGACAAAATCGCAAGGTTATTGCACTTGTGGACGATGGATTTGCAAAGAAAATGGAGAGCCTCATGAACAATTGATGATATAAGGAGGACAAAGATTGTCTGATAAAAAACGTATAAACCAAATTGCTAAGGAAACTGGATTAACAAATGCTGAACTTGTTTCGGCAGCACAAACTCTCGGTTTTGAAGTGAAATCACATTCAAGTTCTGTAACAGCAGAACAAGCAGAAAAAATCATTCAAAGTGCAAAAACAGGCACTGACCAAACTGCTAAAGTTGCTGAAAAACCTGTTAAAAAAAGTCAACCAAAAGCTGCTGAGTCAGCAAAGAAAAACAAGGAAGACCATCCACGCACATTTGCTGGAAAAGCAGTTGTTGAGGACCCAGCAATTTTAGCAAGAATTAAAGCTAAAGAAGAAGCTGAAAAAGCAGCAAAAGTAGAAGTTGCATCAACTGAACATCCTGTGGTTACAGAAAAACCTAAAGCTAGTGAACCAGTTAAAAAAGCTGAACCAAAAGTTGAAGCTAAATCTGAGCCAAAAGTTGAAAAAGTAGAAACAAAAGATAACACAGCAACGTCAAAAGCTGAAGTAAAACCAGAAAATGTTGCTGATAAAAAAGAACCAGTTGTTACTGAAGAAAAGAAAAAATCATTGACTCAAAAACCAAGAATTCAAATCAAAGTTATTAAACGTGCCGAAGATATCAAAAAAGAACAAGCGGCAGCTCGTCCTGAAAAGAAAAAATTCGACAAAAATCGTAATGACCGAAATAATCGTAATGATAATCGCCGTCCTAACCAAAATGGGAATGGTCAAGGTGGAAACCATTATGATAAGAACCGTTCATCTGGTCAAGGACAAAATCAAGGTCAAAAACGTGACAAATTCGCTTCATCAGGTAGCGCACCAGCAACAGATTCATTTGCACCAGCTACTTCTGGTAAAACAAACCGTCGTGACCGTGACCGTAAAAAATCTGATAATAACCGCGATAATACAAAAGATGGTAACCGTAAAGGTGGTCCACTTCGCGTAAATGATAATCGTAATCAAGTTCGTAATGCGCGTAACTCAAACTGGAATCAAAAAGGTGGTCGTGGTCGTCACCAAAACAACCAATCTTCAAGTGTTCCAGCAACTCAACGTAAATTCCATGAATTACCAGAAAGTCTTGAATATGAAGTAGGAATGAATGTTCAAGATATTGCTAAATCAATCAAACGCGAACCAGCTGAAATTATCAAAAAACTCTTCATGATGGGAACAATGGTCAATCAAAACCAATCACTTGATGAAGATACAATTGAGTTGATTCTCATGGATTATGGTGTAACACCAGTCAAAAAAGTTGAAGAAGACAAATCAGATATTGAACGTTTGTTTGTTGAAGATGGATATCTTAAAGAAGAAAACATGGTTGAACGTCCAGCCGTTGTAACAATTATGGGACACGTTGACCATGGTAAAACAACCTTGCTTGACCGTTTCCGCGAATCTCGTGTGACTGAGGGAGAAGCAGGTGGTATCACTCAACATATTGGTGCTTACCAAATCAAAGCGAATGGTAAGAAAATTACTTTCCTTGATACACCAGGTCACGAAGCCTTCACTTCTATGCGTGCTCGTGGTGCTTCTGTCACAGATATTACAATCCTTGTAGTTGCTGCTGATGATGGCGTAATGCCACAAACAATTGAAGCAATCAACCACTCTAAAGCTGCTGGGGTGCCAATTATTGTTGCAATCAACAAAATTGATAAACCAGGTGCAAATCCACAACGTGTAACACAAGAACTTACTGAACATGGTGTATTCCCAGTCGCTTGGGATCCAGAAAATGGTTCAGAATTCGTTGAAATTTCGGCTAAATTTAACCAAAATCTTGATGAATTGTTAGATACAGTTCTTCTTGTGGCAGAAGTGCAAGAACTTAAGGCTGACCCAACTGTTCGTGCCATTGGTACTGTTGTTGAAGCACGTCTTGACCAAGGTAAAGGGGCAATTGCAACTCTCTTGGTACAACAAGGAACACTTCATGTTCAAGATCCAATTGTTGTCGGAAACACATATGGTCGTGTTCGTACAATGACAAATGACCTCGGACGTCGGATTAAAGAAGCTGGTCCGTCAACTCCAATTGAATTAACTGGTCTTTCTGACGTACCACGAGCTGGTGATCACTTCGCAGTATTTGAAGATGAAAAAGCAGCTCGTGCGGCTGGGGAAGAACGTGCTAAACGTGCTCAATTGATCAAACGTCAAAATACACGCCGTGTTAACTTGGACAATCTCTTTGATACTCTTAAAGAAGGTCAAACTAAATCTGTTAACATTATCATCAAAGCGGATGTTCAAGGTTCTGCAGAAGCGCTTGCTGCTTCACTTCAAAAAATTGAAGTTGAAGGTGTGAAAGTAGATATCGTCCATTCAGCTGTTGGGGCAATTTCAGAGTCTGATATTTCACTTGCAGCAGCATCAAATGCGATTATCATTGGTTTCAATGTTCGTCCAACTGGTCTTGCACGTGAACAAGCGGCTCAAGAAGAAGTTGATATTCGTTTGCACAGCATTATTTATAAAGTAATTGAAGAAGTTGAAACAGCAATGCGTGGAATGCTTGATCCTGAGTTCAAAGAAGAAATCATTGGTGAAGCAATTGTTCGCGAAACATTCAACGTTTCTAAAGTTGGTACAATTGCCGGATTTATGGTTATTCGTGGTAAAGTTGCCCGTGATGCTTCTGTCCGTGTCATTCGTGAAGGTGTCGTGATTCATGATGGAGCTATTGCCAGTCTTAAACATTTCAAAGATGACGTTAAAGAAGTCGGAAATGCTCAAGAAGGTGGTTTGATGGTTGAAGACTTCAACGATGTTGAAATTGATGATACATTTGAAGTTTACAAAATGGTTGAAATCGAACGTAAATAATAAGAGGTGAGCTCGACTGTCCAGAAGTTATGATAATTGCTACTTCGACTAACTGGTTTAGCAGTTTAGCGAGAATGGACAGCGTAGATAGAAAATGTGGTTCTACGCGTAGTGTAGGTTCTATTTTGTCTATTTTCACAGACTTCTAAGAAGGTGAACTCAATTAAATAAAAGGTGAGGGCGACTGGTTAAAAATGATGAATTTTATTTAAGTTTATTGTTTCTGGGAGCTTTTACTCATTTTAAATGTGGGAGTGGAAAAGTGATTTAAAAATCATTTATCTACATTTTAAACGAAAAAATAGGAGGAGAAAATGGGAAATTCTTTTCGTAGCGACCGTGTCGCTGTAGAAATTCAACGCGAAATCAATGATATTTTACGAAATAAAGTACGTGATCCACGTGTTCAAGATGTAAATATCACTGATGTTCAATTGACTGGTGATTTGAGTCAAGCGACTGTTTATTATAGTCTCTTGTCAAATCTTGCCTCTGATAATGAAAAAGCCGCAACTGCTTTGAAAAAAGCAACCGGACTATTCAAAAGTGAATTGGCAAAACGCATGACCATTTTCAAAATTCCAGATTTAACTTTTGCAAAAGATGAATCTGTTGAATATGGTTCAAAAATTGATGAGCTTCTTCGTGGGCTTAACAATAAATCAGAATATTAATTAAAAAAGTTACTGACAAAAAAATTGAGTGTATTCTTTAGGTTGAATACATTCTGACAGTTCTGTCAGTAACTTTTTTTGTCATAAAAATACTGACAGAATTGTTCTAGATAAATTTTGTGATATAATAGACATTGTGAAATGAAAGCGAATAAAATCTGCTCATTTGGAGGAAATTATGAAAGAACCATTGTTTTTGAACTCAGTTTTGCAAGAAAAAATCTGGGGCGGCGACCATTTGAAAGAGTTTGGCTATGATTTGCCATCAGACAAAGTTGGTGAATATTGGGCTATTTCTGCTCATCCACATGGTGTGTCAACAATTGCTAATGGCGAATTTAAAGGTCAAAAACTTGACCAATTATACGCAAGTCACCGCGAATTGTTTGGTGATAGTAAAAAAGAAGTTTTTCCCTTACTAACTAAAATTTTAGATGCCAATGACTGGCTTTCTGTGCAAGTTCATCCAGATGATGAATATGGACAAAAACATGAAGGTGAACTTGGAAAAACTGAATGTTGGTACATTATTTCAGCTGAACCAGGCGCTGAGATTATCTATGGACATAATGCTAAATCACGTGAAGAATTAGCAGAAATGATTAAATCTGGTGATTGGGATCATTTGTTACGTAAGGTAAAAGTGAAAACAGGAGATTTCTTCCATGTTCCGTCAGGAACAATGCACGCAATTGGTGCTGGAATTGTTATTCTTGAAACACAACAATCTTCTGATACAACTTACCGTGTTTATGATTTTGACCGTAAAGATGACCAAGGAAATCTACGTGAATTACATATTCAACAATCAATTGATGTATTGAATATTCCGGGCGACAAAGTTCCTGAAAATCAAGTTAAAACTGAAAAATTTGCTGATGCAGAAATTACAACTCTTGTGAAATCAGATTTCTTTGATGTTTATAAATGGCAAATTCATGGTGACCATGAATTTACCAAAGTTGCAGATTACACTTTAGTTTCTGTACTTGATGGTCAAGGAAAATTAATAGTTGATGGGTATGAATATCCAGTTGAAAAAGGAGCTCATTTCATCTTACCAAGCAACATTGAAAAATGGAATTTGTCTGGTCAATTAGAAATTATTGCCAGCAATCCTGCCTAATGAATTCAAAAGTTACTGATGAAAACTTTAAATTTTCTGTCAGTAACTTTTTTTGTTGAAATTATTTCTGTCAGTAGTTTGGGAAGGCAAATTTTGCTGACAGAAACTAATATTTTTTATAAAAATTGAGCAATGATGACGTTTTCTAAAAATTATTACTTGCAAATCATTCTAAAAAATAATATAATTTGATACAGAAAACCATTTGCAATATAAAAACAAATTGAGTTCATCTTGCGAGAAAGAAAAAATAGAATAATAAATCAGGGGGTAAGTTGATGATGTTTTTTTGCATCAGTTTATCCCCTATCTAAATGTAATAATAAAATTTCATAAGGGATTTTATTGATTTCGATTTCTTTTTTTTCGTAATGTCTAAAGTCGGACTCACATCTAAATAATGAAGAGGATGACAGATGAAAACAGATTTTGATAAGGTAAATGAATGGCTGATTCAACTCTTTCATGATTTTATGATATTAGAGGAGCAATTTTTAAAGGACTCAGCTTATTCAGATGTAACAGTAAAAGAATTACAAATTTTGACACTGGTTCATACGCTAGGAACTTGCCGTGCGACAGATATTGCCAAAAATCAAAAATTGGCCTTGTCAACAATTACAATTACCCTCAATCGATTAGAAGATAAGGGATATATCGAACGCAAGCGTTCTACAGCGGACAGACGAGTGACTCACATTATACTGACATCGAAGGGTGATGAGCTTTGTGCAACTCACCGTGAATTTTTCCATACGATTACAGATAATCTATTTGATAGCGTTTATGGAACTACTGAAAATAAATTGGCTGGTGAACTTGCAACCTTACACGATTCTTTGGAGAATATGAAATAATGACTTTTGCGAAAATTACGCAAGTGGCACACTATGTGCCTGAAAATGTGGTATCTAATGATGACTTATCCAAAATAATGGATACAAATGATGAATGGATTTACAGTCGGACAGGGATTAAAAATCGCCATATTTCAACTGGAGAGAACACCTCAGACTTAGCAGCTAAAGTTGCTAAGCAGTTGATTAGCGATTCAAATTTAAGCCCAGAAACGATTGACTTCATCATTGTTGCTACAGTAACTCCGGACTCATTGATGCCTTCAACCGCAGCACGAGTTCAAGCTCAAGTAGGAGCAGTTAATGCTTTTGCTTACGATTTGACTGCGGCTTGTTCAGGCTTTGTCTTTGCTCTATCAACAGCGGAAAAATTAATTTCCTCAGGAGCATATCAACGAGGGCTTGTCATTGGCGCAGAAGTCTTTTCAAAAGTAATTGATTGGTCAGACCGATCAACTGCTGTTCTTTTCGGAGATGGAGCTGCTGGTGTGCTTATTGAAGCTGGCGCGAGTCAACCTCTGATTATTGCTGAAAAAATGCAAACAGATGGAAGTCGTGGGAACAGTTTACTTTCTAGTTATGCTGACATCCAAACTCCATTTGCCTCTGTTTCATACGAAAGTTCAAACTTGAGTATGGAAGGGCGAGCAATTTTTGATTTTGCCGTACGTGATGTTCCTAAAAATATCCAGGCAACTTTAGAAAAAGCTAATTTGTCTGCTGAAGAAGTAGATTATTATCTCCTTCATCAAGCAAATTCAAGAATCCTTGATAAAATGGCTAAAAAGCTTGGTGTAACGCGCCAAAAGTTCCTTCAAAATATGCAAGAATATGGTAACACATCGGCAGCAAGTATCCCTATATTGTTGTCAGAATCCGTAAAAAATGGTATATTTAGTTTGGACGGTCAAACAAAAGTCGTCTTGACAGGATTTGGCGGTGGCCTCACTTGGGGTACAACAATTATTAATTTATAAGAGTCCAAAGTTTAGCAAGTTTTTCTTAAGTTGTCTATATAAGAACACATTATCATCTAACTTTGACTCACAATAAGATTTTAAAAAATCTTCACTAACTAATGGTTATAAACCGCTTTGCGGATATAATATAAATATTTTCACTCAATTAAAGGAGAAAAAATTATGGCAGTATTTGAAAAAGTACAAGATATTATCGTTGACGAACTCGGTAAAGAAAAAGAAGAAGTAACACTCGAAACTTCATTTGAAGAGCTCGACGCTGATTCACTTGACCTTTTCCAAATCATCAATGACATCGAAGACGAATTCGACGTTGAAGTTGATACAGAAGCAGATATGAAAACAGTTGCTGACCTCGTTAAATACGTAGAAAACAACAAATAATTCGGGATGGGGGTGAAGCGAGCAAAGGAGTTGATTCTTTTGCGAATTTCGCCCCTTCTTTTCGTTGGACTAGTTCTATTTTCAAAATAGAATTCTAGTATAGGGGGCTCAGTAATGATATACTGAGCTTGTCCTATAATTTTCATATTGAAGAATGTCATTTTTTTTAAGGTAAAAAACATTTTACAATACTAATAATTAACTTTATAAAAGAAAATACGAGGAATTCAAATTGACTGATTTTGAATCATTGATTCAAAAGGTTGATTACTATATATTATGACTAAAACAGCATTTTTATTCTCAGGTCAAGGGGCACAAAAGCTTGGAATGGCACGTGACTTATATGACCAATATGAAACAGTTAAAGCAACTTTTGATGAAGCAAGTCAAGCTTTAGGATATGATTTGCGAGCTTTGATTGATAATGATGAAGAAAAACTAAATGAAACAAAGTACACTCAACCTGCAATTTTAACAACCTCTGTTGCTATTTTACGTTTGTTAAGTGAGAATGGAATTAAACCTGACCTTGTTGCTGGTCTTAGTCTTGGTGAATATTCTGCCTTGGTAGCATCAGGAATCATTGATTTTCAAGAAGCAGTTAAGCTTGTAGCTAAACGTGGTCAATATATGACAGAAGCTGCACCGACTGGTTCTGGTAAAATGGTCGCTGTAATGAACACAGACCCAGCCTTGATTGAAGAAATTTGCCAGAAAGCGGCCGAATTTAAAGGCGGTATTGTGAGTCCAGCAAATTATAACACGCCCGCACAAATTGTTATTGGTGGTGAAGTTGAGGCGGTTGACTATGCTGTTGAATTACTTAAAGAAGCCGGAGTTCGTAAACTTATTGAATTAAAAGTTTCAGGACCTTTCCATACAGCAATTTTAAAACCAGCATCTGAAAAATTGGCTTTGGAACTTGATAAAATTAATTTTAGACCTTTTGAATTACCATTAATCTCAAATACGAGTGCTAAAGTAATGGAAAATGATGAAGTCAAAGGACTTTTGACGCGTCAAGTCATGGAACCAGTTCGTTTTTATGAATCTGTTGAAACAATGCAAAAACTAGGGGCGACTCGCTTTATTGAAGTTGGTCCTGGGAGAGTACTTTCAGGTTTCATTAAAAAAATTGATAAAAATGCAGAAATTGCTAATGTTGAAAATTTAGCTTCATTTGAAGCTTTGATTAATCAGTAAAATTGAAGAAAGGAATTGAGTTTGTCCTTTTGAAATCTTAGTACTAAAGTGCTAAAACTTCTTAGGCAGGTTCATATCTTAAATAATGGAAATTAAAAATAAAAATGTCTTTGTGACTGGTTCAACACGTGGAATTGGTAAAGCAATTGCGCTTCAATTTGCTAAAGCGGGTTCTAATCTAATTATTAATGGTCGTTCAGCAATTTCAGAAGAATTATTAGCTGAATTTACAGCCTATGGGGTTAAAGCAATTGGTATTTCTGGTGATATTTCAAAATCAGAAGATGCAAAACGAATGGTTGCAGAAGCGATTGAAACTCTTGGTTCAGTAGATATTTTGGTAAACAATGCAGGGATTACTCGTGATGGTTTATCTTTGAAAATGTCAGAAGAAGATTTTGAGTCTGTTCTTAAAATCAACTTGACTGGGGCTTTCAATATGACACAGGCTGTATTGAAACCGATGACCAGAGCTCGTTCTGGAGCAATTATTAATATCTCATCAGTTGTTGGACTTATGGGAAATGCTGGGCAAGCAAATTATGCCGCTTCAAAAGCAGGACTTATTGGTTTGACAAAATCAATTGCTAGAGAAGTTGCGGCACGAAATGTTCGTGTCAATGCTGTGGCTCCAGGATTTATAGAATCAGATATGACTGAAGTTCTTTCTGATAAAGTTAAAGATGCAATGAAAGGGCAAATTCCAATGAAACGTTTTGGAATGCCTGAAGAAATTGCAACAGCAACTCAATTCTTGGCTGAACAAGAATATATGACTGGACAAGTACTTACCATTGATGGTGGAGTTTCAATGTAAATTATTCATTGATAAATTTTAAAATTAAGAGGATAAAAATATGACAAATAGAGTTGTTATCACTGGTTATGGTGTAGTTAGTGCAATTGGAAATAGCCCAGAAGAATTTTGGAACAATCTTAAAGCTGGTAAAACTGGAATTGGTCCAATCACTCACTTTGATGCTGAAGCAACAGGGATTTCTGTTGCAGCAGAAGTAAAAGAATTTCCATTTGATAAATATTTCCAGAAAAAAGATGCACGACGCATGGATACTTTCTCACTTTATGCGGTTTATGCAGCACTTGATGCAATGGAAATGTCTGGTATTACAGAAGAAAATACTAATTTTGACCGTTTGGGCTGTATCATGGCTTCTGGGATTGGTGGACTTGAACAATCACAAAAAAATTCACAAGCAATTGTCGCTAAAGGACCTCGTAAAGGGGTAGCACCACTCTACGTTCCACTTGCTATTGCTAATATGGCAACTGGTAACGTTGCTTTACGTACAGGTGCTCGTGGGGTTTCGCGTGCTGAAGTAACGGCTTGTGCGGCTGGTGCTAATTCAATTGGTTCAGCTTTCCGTGAAATCAAACATGGTTACGCTGATGCAATGATTGCTGGTGGTGCTGAAGCGGCTATTTGTGAACTTGGAATTGCAGGTTTTGCTAACTTGACTGCTTTGACTAAAGAAACTGACCCTGAAAAAGCATGTATTCCATTTGATAAAAATCGTTCTGGATTTGTAATGGGTGAAGGTTCTGGTGTATTGATTTTGGAAAGCCTTGAACATGCACAAGCTCGTGGCGCTAATATCTTGGCTGAGATTGTTGGATACGGAAATACAAATGATGCTTTCCATATGACAACTCCTTCAGGAGTGGGTGCTGAAAATGCGATTAAATTGGCTTTGGAAGAAGCTGGTGCAAGTCCAGCTGATGTTGATTACGTTAATGCACACGGAACTTCAACACATGCCAATGAAGAAACTGAAAGCAAAGCAATTCACAATGTAATTGGCGATAAAGCTTATGTTTCATCTACAAAAGCATTGCACGGACATGCACTTGGTGCAACAGGTGCAATTGAAGCAGTGGCGACTGTTCAAGCACTTTTGAATCAATATGCACCAGTAAATGCTGGAACAACTGAACTTGATGAAGGAATGACAATTAATGTTGTTCTTGGTGAAGGTAAACCTGCTGATATTAATCTTGCATTGTCGCAAGACTTTGGTTTCGGTGGACACAATGCTGTATTGGCATTCAAGAAATGGACTGGAGAGTAAATAAAAATGAACATTTCAGAAGTAAAAGATTTGATGAACCAATTCAATGGTTCTACTTTACGTGAATTTTCTTGGAAAAATGCTGATGGTGAATTATCATTTTCTAAAAATGAAGGTCAAGCCCTTGTTGGAGCTCAAAGTACTGCACCTACTGCAGCTGCATTTACAGCTCAACAAGCAACGCCAGTTGTAGAAAGTACCGAAGTGCCCGTAGCAAGTGAAGCGGCTGTTGAAGCTGAGGGTGAAGCAGTTACTTCTCCATTAGTGGGTGTGGCCTATCTTAAACCTTCACCAGATAAGGCTGAATTTGCCAAAGTTGGTGATTCAGTTAAAAAAGGTCAAACTTTGCTTATTATTGAAGCAATGAAAGTAATGAATGAAATTCCTGCACCAAAAGATGGAGTTATCACGGAAATTATGGTTTCTGGAGAAGATGTCGTTGAATTTGGTCAAGATTTGATGAGAATCAAATAAAAAAATTACTGACAAAGCTCTGTCAGTTTATCTTTGATGTAAAAGTTACTGACAGCTCTGGTTTAGGTGCCAGAGAATTTACTGACAAGTTCTGTCAGTGAATCTCTAAAAGAAAAGTGAGAATAAATGACTGAAGTAAACATTAATGTAACTGAAATTATGGAGGCTTTGCCTCATCGTTATCCATTTCTATTAGTCGATCGTGTGATTGATATTGCTGAGGATGAAATTACAGCAATTAAAAATGTGACGATTAATGAAGAATTTTTCCAAGGACATTTTCCACAATATCCAGTAATGCCAGGGGTTTTGATTATGGAAGCTCTCGCACAAGCGGCTGGTGTTTTAGAATTATCTAAACCTGAAAACAAAGGAAAACTTGTTTTTTATGCGGGAATGGACAATGTTAAGTACAAAAAACAAGTCACTCCCGGAGATCAATTGGTCTTACATGCTAAATTTATCAAACGTCGTGGTCCAATTGCAGTTGTTGAAGCAGAAGCAACTGTTGATGGAAAATTGGCAGCTAAAGGAACTTTGACTTTTGCCTTAGGGCGTTAGTGCTTTAGTACTTGCCTTTTTATCACTTGCTTTAGCAAGTAGAGAAAACGGACAGCGAAACGAAGTGGAGATAGGCTTATAACCATTACGACTAATCGCTTTAGCGATGTAGCGAGTATGGATTAAAGACGGTCAAGGTGACCTGATATCGAAGATGTCAGGTTGTGTCCTGCCTTAGGTAAATAGCTCATCTTCATTTAAAAATAATCATATTTTTTATGATTAAGAAACAAAAATTTATTTTAACCATAAGATTTTTTACTTATGGTAAATTCGGACTTATTTTTATTTATCAAAAAATTGTTTTGTTGGGAATGACTTTCTTTTTTATCATTCCTTTCAAAACACCCATTGAGCAAAAGCTCGGGGTATTTTCCCATATGGAGAACATCTATGTTTAATAAAATTTTGATTGCCAATCGTGGCGAAATTGCTGTAAGAATTATTCGTGCAGCTCGTGAATTAGGAGTGGGTACAGTTGCCATTTATTCAACTGCAGACCGCGATGCTTTACATGTTCATTTAGCTGACGAAGCAATTTGTGTGGGCCCAGCTAGAAGTACCGAGTCTTATCTTAATATGAATAACATTCTGTCAGCTGCTGTGGCAACAGGCGCACAAGCGATTCACCCAGGTTTTGGATTCCTTTCTGAGAATTCAAAATTTGCTCGTCTTTGTGAAGAAATGAATATTAAATTTATCGGTCCGTCAGCAAAAGTTATGGATATGATGGGTGATAAAATCAATGCTCGTGCAGAAATGATTAAAGCTGGTGTTCCTGTAACACCGGGTTCTGAGGGTGAAGTTCATACCACTGATGAAGCAGTAAAAATTGCTGAAGAAATTGGCTATCCAATCATGCTTAAAGCATCAGCTGGTGGTGGTGGTAAAGGAATTCGTAAGGTTAATAATGTTGAGGAACTTGTTCCAGCATTTGAGGCAGCACAAGCGGAAGCACAAGCTGCTTTCGGTAATGGAGCCATGTTCATCGAACGAATGATTTTCCCAGCGCGTCATATTGAGGTTCAAATCTTAGGAGATAGTCAAGGAAATGTGATTCATCTTGGTGAACGTGATTGTTCATTGCAAAGAAATAATCAAAAAGTTCTTGAAGAATCTCCGTCAGTTGCAATTGGACACACTTTACGAAATGAAATAACAGCTGCGGCTGTTAAAGCAGCTCAGCATGTTTCTTATGAGAATGCGGGAACCATTGAGTTCTTACTTGATGAATCTTCTGGTAAGTTTTATTTCATGGAAATGAACACACGTGTTCAAGTTGAACATCCGGTCACAGAGTTTGTATCAGGTGTTGATATTGTAAAAGAACAGATTCGTGTAGCCAATGGCAATGAATTGTCTGTCAAGCAAGAAGATGTGACTTTTAGTGGACATGCGATTGAATGTCGAATTAATGCTGAAAATCCTAAATTTAATTTTGCACCAAGTCCAGGAAAAATTACTAATCTTTTCTTGCCAAGTGGTGGAGTTGGTTTGCGGGTTGATAGCGCTATGTACAGTGGTTACAGCATTCCGCCATATTATGATAGTATGATTGCTAAAGTCATTGTTCATGGTGAAAATCGTTTTGAAGCACTGATGAAAATGCAACGCGCCCTTCTTGAATTTGACGTTGAAGGGGTCATTACAAATGTTGATTTCCAACTAGAATTAATTTCTGACCCACATGTTGTGGCAGGAGATTATGATACAAGCTTCTTAGGAAATGTTTTCTTACCAGAATATCAAAAAGAAGATTAATCAATAGATTAGTGACAGAATTGTCAGATGGCTTACAATTCATCTGTCAGTAAAATTTATAAAAAAATGAGAAAAGGATGCAAAGATGGCTCTTTTCCAAAAGAAAAAATACATTAAAATTAATCCAAATCGTTCCATTATTGAAAAGCAAGCCGAGCAGCCAGAAGTTCCTGATGAACTTTTTGCCAAATGTCCTGCTTGTAAACATACGATTTATCAAAAAGATTTAGGAAAAAATAAAGTTTGTCCTAATTGTGATTACAATTTCCGAATTACAGCCAAAGAACGGTTAGCAATTGTTGCTGACAAAGATTCTTTTGTTGAAATGTTCACTGGAATCGAAAGCAAAAATCCCTTGGATTTTCCAGGTTATCCTGAAAAATTGGCGGCAACAAAAGCACGGACTGGTCTTGATGAGGCAGTTATGACTGGGACGGCCACAATTAAAGGGAAAAAAACGGCTTTGGCAATTATGGATTCGACTTTTATCATGGCTTCAATGGGAACTGTTGTTGGTGAAAAATTGACACGCTTATTTGAATATGCAACTACCGAAAAATTGCCGATTATTGTTTTTACGGCATCAGGTGGTGCAAGAATGCAAGAAGGAATTATGTCATTGATGCAAATGGCCAAAACTTCGGCTGCTGTGAAACGTCATTCAAATGCAGGACTTTTTTATATTACAGTTTTAACTGACCCAACAACTGGAGGAGTGACAGCTTCATTCGCCAGTCTGGGAGATATTATTTTAGCTGAACCCCAATCTTTAATTGGTTTTGCTGGACGTCGTGTCATCGAACAAACCGTCCGTCAAACTTTACCTGATGATTTCCAAAAAGCTGAATTTCTTTTGAATCATGGTTTTGTTGATGCGATTGTTAAGCGGACTGAATTACGTCAAAAATTGGCACTTCTTTTAGAACTTCATACGGAGGTGGAAAATGTCTGAAACAATTGATTCACTGACAGGTGAAGTTTCACAAAAAAATATTGCTGACATTATTAATGAAGCACGAGCGGCTGACAGAATTTCGGCAAGAGATATTATTGACAAAGTTTTCACTGATTTCTTTGAATTACACGGCGACCGTCAGTTAACAGATGACGAAGCGATTGTCGGCGGAATTGCTCGCTTCAATAATCAAGCTGTGACCGTTATTGGAATTCAAAAAGGACGTAACCTTGCTGAAAATTTAGCTACTAATTTTGGACAACCAAGTCCGAATGGCTATCGTAAAGCCTTAAGACTGATGAAGCAAGCTGAAAAGTTTGGGCGTCCAGTCATTACGTTTATCAATACAGCTGGTGCTTATCCAGGAATTGAAGCAGAAGAACGTGGACAAGGTGAAGCAATTGCTAGAAACCTTTTGGAAATGTCTGACCTTAAAGTTCCGATTATTGCTTTCATCACAGGTGAAGGTGGTTCAGGAGGAGCATTAGCTCTTGCACTTGCCAATAAAGTATATATTTTAGAAAATGCTGTTTATTCAGTACTTTCTCCAGAAGGTTTTGCGACGATTCTCTGGAAAGATGGTTCACGTCGTGATGAAGCGGCTGAATTGATGAAAATTACAGCGCCACATCTTTTGGAAATGGGGCTTGTTGATGCTGTTATTTCTGAGGAGAATCTGATTGATAACCTCAAGAGACAACTGACAGAATCACTTAGTGAATTGTCATTACTGACAGAAACAGAATTGGCAGAACAACGCTACGAAAGATTTAGAAAATATTAAAAAACGAAGGATGTCCTTCGTTTTTTTTATTTTTCAATTAACAAGATTCACCAATAATTAATTTAGGAATGGGAAAAGCTAGATTCTCACTATTAATTGACTCATTATCCAAGACTTCAAAGAGTAAATGAACTGCTTTTTCGCCAAGTTCAGGAATTTTATGGTCAACAGAAGTAATTCGTGGGATGTGAAAGTCGCTATCTGGGAAATATTCACAAGAAGCGACCCCTTTTAACTGTGGACTAATTGAAAAATCTTTCAACGCCCGGAGTGCACCCTGAGCGACACGGTCATTAATTGCCACAATTCCATCAAAATCAACTTTTGAATTAATTAACCGAGTCACAGCTTCATATCCATCTTTAGCATAAAAATTATTATTAATAATTCTTTTTTCATCAATAGGTAAATGATTTTCAGCTAAAATTTCTCGAAAACTATCTGTTCTTTCGTGAGTCATCCATGTGCTGACTGAGCCACCAATGAAAGCTAATTTCTGATAACCTTTTTGAATCATATGAGAAACAAGGAGCTGAGTAGGTGTTCGCTGGTCCCGTTTTAGAGAGAAAATATTGTCTGACAGATGAGTTAAATCACGACCAAGCAGAATAAGAGGGATTTCTTTGGCTAAATTGGTAAGATCAGCTTGATAGTCAGGATTAATATTGCTTTCATCCAATAACCCTCCTAAAATTAAGACTGCATCAAAATTGTTTTCTTGAATTTGCTTAAAAATACTGACCTCGGTCAGTCTATTTTTTTTGTCCTGAATACGATTTGCAGTTTGAGTGTCAAATAAAGAAAGAGTATAACCTTTGTCAATAAGCTGACTATCAAGCTCAGCGACGAGTTGATTGAAATAAGGATTGGTTATATCTGAAACAAGTATTGCCAGCATATTGGTTTTTTTAGAAACCATCCCCCGTGCTAACATACTTGGGTGATAATTAGTTTCTAAGACAATTTTATCAATTTTTTTCTTTGTTTTTTCGGAAACTTCACTATCATTATTTATCGCTCTGGAAACTGTACTGACAGAAACACCAGCCATTTTGGCAATATCTTTAATCGTTATTTTTTTCATTTATTGACCAATCTTTTTATCACTTTTATTATCTATTCTCTATTATCAATTATTTTATTGGATTAGTCAATTCATTAAAATAAAAACGTTTACAAAAAATCCTTGACATCCTCTTTAAGATGAATTATAATAAATTTATGGAAACGTTACCGAAAATAAAAATTAAAAAAGGGGTTAGCGAGTGGAAGAGAATAAACCGTCAATGATGACCTATATCATGGAAGAACAAGAGGTATTATCCAACATACTAAAAAACTATCCTGATAATTGTCCAGTTATCAAGGGCAATGATTGGTTGGTTTTGGCTACTGGTTCAAGTATTAATGCAGCTTACAGTGCAAAATATTATATTGAAAATATCTTAGACGTTTATTTAAGAATAGAAGAACCATTTAAATTTCATTATTATGAAAAATTAAAAGAAGAAACTGATAACGTTATCGGTATTTCTCAAAGTGGCGAAAGCACTTCAACCATTGATGCTCTAAAAGCGATAGAAAAGATGAAACCTGAGCTTACGATTTATGGATTAACGAGCAAAAGGGAAAGTGAGCTTGCCCAAGTGGTTGATGAAGTGATTGATATTGAAAATGGAATAGAACGTGTTGGCTATGTCACTAAAGGTTTTAGCGCAACGGTCTTTAAATTGATGTTGACTGCTCTAAAAACTGCCAAAGCTAGAGGGCTAATCAGTGACCAAGAAGAAGAAAAAGAATTGACGACTTTTGCAAAAGCGATTGATAAGATTTCTGAAATCATTGAAAAAACAGAAAACTTTTTTGAAAAATGGTCAAATGAGTTGATGAAGGCTCAGCGTTTCACCTCTTTATGTACAGGGGCTTTGATTGGAACTGCGATGGAAATGCAAACAAAATTTTCTGAAACTATTCGCCTTCCTAGTCAAGGAATGGATATTGAAGTTTTTATGCACGGTCCTTATTTTGAAGTTAATTCAAATCATCAACAATTTTATATTGACAGTAATTCGCCAATGAATCAAAGGCTCTTTAACTTAAGAGATTATGAAGAAAAATATGTTGGACAAGTTTATACGATTAGCTTAAATAAAAGTCATGATGACCGTGAACTTGGATTAGAGCTAGAAATTGATGAGTATAAAGCGGGGCTTTTTATGATTATTCCTTTTCAAATTTTGGCACATCACATTGCTGAGATGAAGGGAAATAATTTAGGTCAGAGAATTTATACTGATTTTGGTCTGGCGATGAAGAGTAAAACTAAGGCTGGCGATTACGCTTAGTCAAAATAAAGGGGAAATAATGAAAAAAGAAACGGTCTTAGGGGTGGACCTTGGTGGAACTAAGATTCTCATTGGAGAACTGGACCAAGAAGGAAATATTTTGGAAAGTAAAGTTTATCCTTCAAAGGTGGCTTCTCAAGTTGAAGCTCTTGAACAAATAAAAGAAGTGATTGGCTCATATTTAGAAAATGAAACTTTGCAAGGAGAACTGATAGCCATCAGCATTGATTTAGTGGGACGAGTTGATTCCGAAAAAGGAATTTGGTATGAAATCCACCCAGAAAATGCGAACGAAATTCCCTTAGCAGACGTAATTAGTCAACAATTTAAGTTGCCAGTCGTCATTAATAATGATGTTTCAAGTGCCAGCCTTGCAGAAATGAATTTGGGAATTGGTAAAAAAACAAAGGATTTTATTTATTTGAATATTGGAACTGGAATTGCTGGTCGAGTAATTGCTGCTGGTCAATTGCTAAAAGGTGGACATTTTAATGCTGGAGAAATTGGTCATAGTTTGGTTGGAATAAATAATAATGTAAGATGTGTCTGTGGTCGAATTGATTGTGTGGAAACATTTGCTTCAGGTCTAGGTATGAGTAAAGAAGTCCATCGTTTGAAAAAACAATTTCCAAGTCAATTGAAAATTACCGATCATGAACGTGTAAGTGGAGAAGAGATAATAAATGCTTTTCAAAAAAATGACCCACTAGCCAGCCAAGTCGTTCAACAAGCTACTAAAGGAGTTGCTGAACTTATTATGAATTTGGTCAGAACTTCGGACCCAGAGGCGGTGGTTTTAGGTGGAGGATTGATTAACAATGATTTGTTTTTTAAGTTAGTGATTGAAAAACTCAATGCTAATACAATGCGTTTTGTGACGCAAGGAGTTCGGCAAACAGAAATTGACCCAGCCTTGATTGCTCTAAAAGGTTGTGCGGTTCATGCTTTTCAAAAGAGAGTTGCAAAAGAAGCTAAATAAATTCATTAATAGGAAAATAATGAGGTAAATATGAAAAAGTTTTATCAAGATTTATTGGCAAGTCATAATCTCCACAAGCCCTTAGCTGTCAATAAAGAAGAGAGTTTTGAAAGTGAGAGTCTAAAAAAAGAAAAGATTCTTCAACAAGTTCCGATTTTAGGAGAGTGGGAGCAAGTAGGTCGAGGGAATTTTGTCAAAGATAGTTCTTTGATTCATTTAAAAAGTCCGGCACGATTTGAAACTTATCCGGCAGATTGGCCACAAGACGGTGATTATACATCATTTGGAATGATTGGTGCTAAAAGAACTTTTGTAAATGAGAACTGGGAAACTTTTAATCAATTAAAATTAGTGGTGACTAGTCATTGTAAAAATATTATCAATCCATCAATCACGGTTAGTTTTACTAATGATGGAAAAATAAAAGTTCCAGATAAATATGACCGAGAAGGTCATCATGTCATCAATTTAGAAAATAAACAGACCAGAGAGTATCGATTGGATATAAGTAATCTTTCAAGAGATGCCATAAGTAAACTTGAAATTACATTTAATGCCAATGGTTCTTACATGGATTTACCGGCTGACTGGGATATAGTTGTTGAAAAGATCTTTTTAGAAACTAATCAAGAAAACTCAAATGTAAAAGGTTGGCAGATTTTAAAAAATAATTTAAGTTATTCTCATATTGGATATCCAAAGGAATCGACTAAAACAGTCATTGCTCATAGTGAATTGATAGGTGAAAAATTTCTTCTCATTGATGAAAAAAATTCCGAAGTTATTTATAAAGGACATTTTCAAAAGTTTGATAAGACTGTTGGAACTTATGCGGTTGCAGATTTTTCAGATTACAAAATAAAAGGTCAATATTTTCTACAAGTTGGAGATTTAAAAACAAAAATATTCAAAATTGATGATTATGAAAATTTATTAAAAACTTCTTTATGGAAAAGTTTGAATTTTGTCTTTTGTGAACGCTGTGGTTGTCCTGTTTCTGGCATTCATGGGACTTGTCATCAAGATGTTTTTTCTGAATTTAATGACAGAAAAATTATTTTCAATGGAGGTTGGCATGATGCGGGAGACCTTTCACAGCAACTGGTTCAGTCAGCAGAAGTAACTTTAGGAATTTTCGAATTAGCAGCAAAAGTAAAAAAAGTGACCCAGTCTTACATGCCAGACTTTTAGAAGAAGGAGAATGGGGTTTAGATTTTATTTTTAATTTTTAAAACTAGACTGGGAAATGGCTATCGTGTGACAAGTGCTGGTGTCAGTCGTTGGACGGATAATCAAATTGGTTCAATGGATGATGCTAGAGCGCGCGTGCATAATAGTCCTTATGATAATTTTCTGATTACAGGCATTTTAGCAAAAATATATCTAGCTTTATCAGCAGAAGCTGACTTGAGAGAAAAAATTTCTTCAATTTTAGAAATAGATTACGAAGATGCACTGACAGAATTTGAAAAAGCTCCATTTAAACATGAGCCCATCAGCTGGGAGCATACTTATTCAACCTCTAAAAGTACTTATTTAGCGACTATGATATGGACGGCTGCATTACTTTATCAAATTACTGACAAAGTTGATTATCAGCTTTTTGTTGAGCAAAAGCTTGAAGATTTGTTAGATTGTCAGGAAAATGAGGGGATTTCACTTTTTGACGGAAGTTTACTAAAAGGGATGTTTTACCGGGATGAAGAGAAAAAAGTTTTTCAACATTTCAATCATCAGGCAAGAGAACATCTTTATGCTTATGCTTTGGCAGAAGCACAAAAAATAGTGACTGACAAAAGTCTGTCAGTAAAATTACTAGCTGCTATCAGTAATTATGGTGATTACCTGAAATATCTAATGAACTTCACGGCTCCTTATCCAATGATTGCTAGTGGTATTTATGAAAAAAATGAGTGGCAAGATAAGGAATCTTTTGATAAGCAACATTTACTAGTGGGCCCAGAAGCAAAAATTGAGTTTCAGGAGCAATTGGTGGCGGGCGAGCAAATTGCAGAAAATTATTATATTAAGCGATTTCCAGTTTGGTTCTCATTTAGAGGAAATAATGCAATAGTATTGTCAATGGCTGAAAGTGCTGCTATATTAGGAAAAATATTGGCAGATAAATCACTGACAGAAATCGCCTATCAGCAAATGGAGTGGTTGATAGGAAAAAATCCATTTGGACAATCCATGATGTTTGGTGAGGGACATCAATTTCCTGAAATGTATACCGTATCATCAGGAGAAATAGTTGGCGAAATGCCTGTAGGAGTACAGACCTTTGAGAATGAAGATGCTCCTTATTGGCCTCAGTTTAATAATGCAACCTATAAGGAAGTTTGGGTTGGTTTAGCTGGAAAATGGTTTACTTTAGTATCAAAATTACTTGAAGAGGAAGAATATGAAAAAGTTATCGGTTGAACAATTAAGTCAACTTGCTGGAAAAATTTCAGCAAATCGTTATATTGCAGCGATTCGTGATGCATTTGCTTCTACAATTCCTATTACGATTACCGCCGCAATCTTTGTATTAATCAATAATCTACTATTGGAGAAAACAACAGGTCTATTGAGAGGAATTCCTGGTAGAGATTTTATTTCAAATGTCTGTATTCAGGGCTACAATGGGACTTTAGGGATTTTAGGCTTAATGATAACTTTCCAAATTGGTTATCATTTGGCAAAGACTTATGGTACAGATGGGGCTTTAGAAGGAATTGTGGCCATTGCTTGCTATATTACATTAATTCCAAACTCTGTCAGTGTTTTGAGTGTGGGTGGGAAAACTTTTCAGGCCACAGGAACATTGACCCAAACATACACAAGTGCGACAACAATGCTTTTAGGAATTATTGCGGCTCTAGTGGGTGTGACTTTACTTTGTAAGTTCTCACAAAATCAAAAATTAAAGATTAAAATGCCCGAAAGCGTTCCGTCAGCAATTGAAAATTCATTTAATAAACTGATTCCGGCAATTCTAGTCATAACGATTTTTGCAATTGTTGAAGAAACAATCAGTAGTTTGAGTGGTTCTTCTGTACCAGAACTTATTGTGAAATTCTTGCAAGCCCCTTTAGTTGGTGGTTTCCAATCGCTTCCTGGAATTCTACTCTATGTTTTATTATCAACTTTTGTATTTGTTCTCGGAATTCATGGTGCTTATGTTTTTGGAGCAATTTCTGGCCCTGTTTTATTGACAAGTTTGCAACAAAATATTGATGCAATTCAAGCTGGTCATACAGCACCTAATATTGTTACTCAACCTTTCCTTGATGCCTATGTTTATATGGGTGGCGGTGGTACAATGATTTGTCTTGTGATTGCCCTCTTTATTTTCTCAAAACGTAAAGATGAACGAACAATGGCAGAAATTGGTGGCGTTGCAAGTTTGTTTAATATCAGTGAACCAATGATGTTTGGTTTACCAATTGTGTTTAATCCAGTTTATGCAATTCCGTTTTGTCTGGTTCCTTTGTTATCGACAGTGATCGCCTATTTTGCAACGAGTCTGCATTTTGTTTCACCAACTTATATTTCAATTCCTTGGGTGACTCCTCCTTTGATTTCTGGTTATTTAGCAACTGCTGGTGACATTCGTGGTTCAATTGTGCAATTTATCATTATTGTGCTTGGTGTTTTAGTTTATATGCCATTTGTTGTCTTCTCTAACAAACTGGCGCAAAAAGACACAGGTCTTACAGAAAATTAGTAATAAAAAGATTAGGGAGAATTATTATTCCACGAATGATTTTTATGGATATTGATGGAACTTTGGTGGATTCAGAGATGAAAATATCAGACTTTGATAAAAGAAGTATTCATCAAGTGATTGACCAGGGGACGCTTGTATATCTTGCTACAGGGAGAAAATATGAGCCAGCAAGAGTTGTTGCAGAAAGTCTGCATCCAGAGGTAAAAGTGATCGCTTCAAACGGTTGCGTTTATGATTGTGACCAGAATTTAATAAAAAATCCATTGAATCTTGAAGCCTTAATTGAAGCATTTGAAATTTGTCAGAGAAAAAATCTTTCCTTATTTTTCTTTGGTTTATCAGAAACTTTTTATAGCAAAGATTTGCCGGATTACTTCAAAAATGAAGATAAAGGAAGATTAGTTTCAGAAGGAGAAAGAGAATTTATCAAAATTTCTAGTCTAAATGATTTACAGAATTTTTCCAATCGAATTATTAATGGAATCATTATTTCCGAGGATAATTTTGAAGTTTTAGCAGAAATAAAACATGAATTGAGAGCCTCAAAAAATTTGTCAGTTTCTTCATCGGCTCTAAATAATCTTGAATTGACTCCCAAATCAGTCACAAAAGCGACAGCTATTTCGGCTTTACAAGATTATTATGCAGTGAATAAAAAAGATACAGTGGCCTTTGGTGATGGAATGAATGACCTTGAAATGTTTGGGCAGGTTCATTATTCGGTGGCGATGGGGAATGCCTCAGAACTTGTTAAAAAAGAAGCAACTTATGAAACTTTGTCTAATCTAGAAAGCGGAATTAGTCATTTTCTTAACTTTTTAAGTAGTCAGTAAATTTCAGGCTATCATAAAAAATATTAAGTCTGCCATAGGATATTCTTATGGCGACTTTTTAACTTTCATGTTATTTTTGTATTAGAGAAAATAAAATAGAAAGAAAAGGGCCAATGACAAGTTTAAAAACGAAAGTAATTCATGGTGGTATTTCAACAGACAAGACAACAGGAGCAGTATCTGTTCCGATTTATCAAACGTCAACTTATAAACAAAACGGACTTGGACAACCTAAAGAATACGAATATTCACGTTCTGGAAATCCAACGCGTCATGCCTTGGAAGAATTAATTGCAGATTTAGAAGGTGGTGTTCAAGGATTTGCATTTAGTTCAGGACTTGCTGGAATTCATGCGGTTCTTTCGCTTTTTTCTGCAGGAGATCATATCATTTTAGCTGATGATGTTTATGGTGGAACTTTCCGTTTGATGGATAAAGTGCTGACAAAGACAGGGATTATTTATGATTTAGTTGATTTGAGTAATCTTGATGACTTGAAAGCAGCTTTTAAGGAAGAAACGAAAGCTGTTTATTTTGAAACTCCTTCAAATCCTTTATTAAAAGTTTTGGACATTAAGGAAATTTCAGCAATTGCTAAAGCTCATGATGCCTTAACACTGGTGGATAATACCTTTGCGACACCATATTTACAACAACCAATTGCTTTAGGAGCTGATATTGTTTTGCATTCCGCAACGAAATATTTAGGTGGACATTCAGATGTAGTAGCAGGACTAGTCACAACCAATTCAAAAGAACTCGCCAGCGAAATTGGCTTTTTACAAAATTCAATTGGAGCAGTTCTTGGACCACAAGACAGCTGGTTAGTGCAAAGAGGTATTAAAACACTTGCGCTTCGGATGGAGGCTCATTCGGCAAATGCTCAAAAAATTGCTGAGTTTTTAGAAACTTCTAAAGCCGTCTCAAAAGTTTATTATCCGGGTCTTAATAGCCACCCGGGGCATGAAATTGCTAAAAAACAAATGTCTGCCTTTGGAGGGATGATTTCATTTGAATTAACGGATGAAAATGCCGTCAAAGATTTTGTTGAAAACTTGAGCTATTTTACGTTGGCTGAATCACTAGGTGGCGTTGAATCTTTAATTGAAGTGCCAGCAGTGATGACTCATGCTTCTATTCCAAAAGAACTTCGTGAAGAAATTGGGATTAAGGATGGCCTAATTCGTCTATCAGTAGGGGCTGAAGCAATTGAAGATTTACTGACAGATATCGAAAATGCATTTGAAAAAAAATAATTTTACTGACAGACTTGTAAGCAAAGCTTACGACTCCTTTCTCCCTCGCTTTAACAGCTCACATTGGTCCTGTTGAACTGACAGAAAAATTAGACAGTAGAAATTGAAAGTAATTTACTGACAGAAGTGCATACAATTCATCTATCTCCCGCCTCAAGCGCTCATTTGGTTGACTTGAACTGACACAAAGCTGTCAGTAATTTAGGAATTAATTATGGTAAAAATTGTTGAAAATATTACTGAATTAGTTGGAAATAGTCCAATTATCAAACTAAAAAATGGTCCAGAAAATGGAGCAGAAATTTATCTAAAACTTGAATATTTTAATCCTGGAGGTTCAGTTAAAGACCGGATTGCTTTACAAATGATTCGGCAAGCCGAAGCAGATGGTCGCTTAAAAAAGGGAGGAACGATTGTTGAACCTACCTCTGGGAACACAGGAATTGGACTTGCCATGGCTGGTGCAGCTTTAGGCTATAATGTGGTTATTATCATGCCTGATAGTTATTCAAAAGAGCGTCGTCAGCTTATTCAAGCTTATGGAGCAGAATTGATTTTGACTCCAGCAGCTGATGGCATCAAAGCTGCCATTGATTTAGGTCAAAAATTAGTTGAAGAAAATGGTTGGTTTATGCCAATGCAATTTGAAAATCCAGCTAATTTAAAAGCCCATGAATTAACGACTGGTCCAGAGATAATTGAAGCATTTGGTGAAAATGGACTGGACGCATTTGTTGCTTGTGCAGGCACTGGGGGGACAATTTCTGGTGTTTCTCACTATCTTAAAAGTCAAAATTCTAAAATCAAAACTTTTGTTGTCGAACCGGCAGAATCACCAATTTTAACAGGAGGTGAGAGCGGCCCACACCGCATTCAAGGAATTGGTATTCCATTTATGTCACCAAATTTAGATACGGAAGCTTATGATGGAGTAATTGATGTGACAAGTGATGATGCTTTAGATACCGCACGAAAAATTGGCAAAAGTGAAGGGTTTTTAGTAGGTATATCTTCTGGCGCAGCAATTTGGGCAGCTTATGAATTGGCAAAAAAACTTAGTAAAGGTAAAAAAGTTCTCGCTCTTTGTGCTGACAATGGTGAGCGCTATCTTTCAACAGAACTCTATGATTATTAAAACTTGGAATTTTCCAAGTTTTTTTAGTCTTATGAGCAGTTTTCTGTACTTTTTTTGCTACGGATGTTAGAATGAGAATAGATTAAGAAGAGAACAAAGGAGGGGAAATCGTAGATTCGCTTTTGTCAGTCAATGATTGACAAATTTAACTGATTTAGTTTTTCTAACAAATTATCATGAAACTTTCATGATAATAAAAGAAAAAATCGCAATTACTAGGAGGATTTAAAATGGCTTTAAATGACAAACTTGATGCAACAAAAGATAAAGTAAGTGGAAAAGTTAAAGAAACCACAGGTAAAGTAACTGGTGATGAAAAACTAGAAGCTAAAGGTAAAACAGAAGGACTTATGGGAAAAGCTAAAGAAGGCTTGGAAAATATTAAAGACAAAGCTTCTGACCTAGCTGAAGATGTTGCAGAAAAATTTAATGATACGGTTGACTCTGTCAAACATAAAAACGAGAAATAATTGAATTTCTCAAAATTAAGCAAAACCTAAGTGATTTAAAACTTAGGTTTTTTCATTTGGAAATAATAAACTTGACTTATATACCCTTGGGGGTATATAATTATTATAAATCAAATAATCAAGAGGTGAAAAATGCAAACAATTGACATAAGTGAATTAGAATTACTGACAGAAAGTGAAAATCCAGTAATTGTAGATGTAAGAGAAGATTTTGAATATAATAGTGGTCATGTTCCTAATGCCAAAAATATTCCATTGAGTCAACTAGAAGAAAGATATGCAGAAATTACTGACGGAACTTATCTCATCTGTCAGTCAGGTGCTCGTTCAGCTAGGGCCTGTCAGTATCTTTCGACAAAAGGAATTGATACTATAAATATTTCAGACGGTACCATTGCTTGGAATGGCCCCTTAGAATTTACTGACAGATTTTAGAGAGAGAACAATGTTTGAATTTTTTAAGAAAATAAAAAGTATCAGTCCAGCAGAAGTAAGTACTGAATTAAAAAAAGGAACACAATTAATTGATGTAAGAGAAGCTCATGAATTTCAAAATGGACATATAAGAGGTGCTCGAAATATCCCTTTAAGTAAATTGGGAGAACATGTTCTAGCCAAAAACAAAAAGTATTTATTGATTTGTCAGTCGGGAATGCGGTCAAAAATGGCCTACAAAATATTAAACAAAGCTAATTATGATGTAACAAACGTAAATGGAGGAATGCGAGCTTGGAGAGGAAAAATTAAAAAATGACAGAAAAAATATTAATTGTTGGCGGTGTTGCGGGTGGAATGTCAGCTGCAACCCGTTTGCGACGTCTTAACGAAAATGCAGAAATTATCGTTTTTGAAAAAGGTCCTTACGTTTCATTTGCCAATTGTGGCTTACCTTACTATGTGGGGGGAGAAATTGCAGAGCGAGAAAAGTTAATTGTTCAATCTGCTCAAGTTCTAAAAAAACGTTTTAACTTAGAGGTGCGCGAAAATTCCAAAGTTACTGCGATTGATAGTGAAGGAAAGAAAATGACTGTAGTTTCAAATGGTGAAAGCTATGTTGAAAGCTATGATAAACTGATTCTTTCACCAGGGGCCAAACCCTTAATTCCACAAATCAAAGGTTTAGACCAAGTGACAAATGTTTTTAGCTTACGAAATATTCCTGATGTGGATAAAATAATGGCCTATTTGAAAGCCAAAGCTCCTCAAAGTGCGACAATTATTGGTGCTGGTTTTATCGGCTTAGAAATGGCTGAAAATCTTGCTAAACGAGGGTTAAGTGTCACAATCGTCGAAAAAGCACCACATGTTTTACCAACCATTGATCGCGAAATGGCAGCTTTTGTCAATGAAGAATTAATTAAAAATAATCTTTCAGTAATGACAAATAGAGGAGCTGTCGAATTTAAAAATGACCAAATTTTGCTAGATAATGGTGAAAGTCTGCAATCGGATTTAACGATTCTTTCTGTGGGAATTCAGCCAGAAACAAGTCTAGCTAAAAGTGCGGGCATCAAATTAGGACTAAGAAATGCAATTCTTGTTGACGAACATTATGAAACATCGGTTAAGGATATTTACGCAGTAGGCGATGCCATTGTTGTCAAAAATCAATTAGGGCAGGATGCTTTAATTTCATTGGCTTCTCCAGCTAATCGTCAAGGGCGTCAGGTAGCTGATATCATTAGTGGATTACCAGTTAAAAATCGCGGTTCACTTGGAACGGCGATTGTCCGTGTTTTTGATTTGCAAGTGGCAAGTACAGGCCTTTCTGAGTTTCAGCTTAGAGGTTTAAAGATTAATCATAAAATTGTTCATGTCACAGCAAATAATCATGCGGGATATTATCCAGATGCAACTTCTATTGTTTTGAAATTAATTTTTGAACCAGAAAGTGGACAAATATTTGGTGCGCAAGCAATTGGTAAAGAAGGAGTAGATAAAAGAATTGATATTTTATCTACGGCTATCAAAGCAAAACTAACCGTTTTTGATTTACCAGAATTGGAATTGACCTATGCCCCTCCTTTTGGTTCAGCCAAGGACCCAGTAAATATGGCTGGCTATGCCGCAACAAACCTTCTCTTAGGGCAATCAGAAAATATTCAGTGGCATGAACTTGCAGCTGAATTAGCAAAAGGGAAAGTCTTACTTGATGTGAGAAATCCAAATGAGTTGGCGAAAGGGAAATTTAAAAATTCTCAAAATATTCCGCTTGATGACTTACGTGAGCGGCTAAATGAACTCGATAAAAAGACTGAATATATTGTTAGCTGCCAGTCAGGACTTCGCTCTTACAATGCAGAACGTATTCTAAAACAAGAGGGCTACAAAGTGAAAAATTTGGATGGTGCCTTTGGATTATACAGCAAAGTTACCAAGGAATTACTTGATTAGGGAGCGAAACAAGAAAAGGATGACTGATGAAAAAATATGACAAAAAAATGGAAAATCGCTTGAAACGAGCGACAGGACAACTCACAGGAATACTTAAGATGATGGAATCTGGAGAGGAATGTATTGATGTTGTGACTCAATTAACCGCTGTTCGCTCTAGCTTAGATAGCCTGATTGGTCTAATCGTAGCTGAGAATCTCAAAGAACTTTTACTGGACAAAGAAGTGACTGACAAGGAAGAAAAACTCGAACAAGCTATAAAATTAATCATTAAAAAATAGATTTTTCATAGAAAATTGGACCAAAAAATCCCTTTTTAATATGCTATAATAAAATTAAAGTATAAGGAGGATAAGATGTACGATTTTTATTGGTATCCAAAGTGTTCAACTTGTAGAAAAGCTAAAGCAAAGTTAGATGAACTTGGAATAGATTATCAAGCGATTGATTTGAAGGAAACCCCACCGAGTCAAAAAAACTTTGAGAAATGGTTTAAAGAAGCAGATTTTCCCATCAAAAAGTTTTTCAATACAAGTGGTTTAGTTTATCGCGACTTAAATCTTAAAGATAAGCTAGCAACATTATCTGAAAAAGAAATGGCAGAACTTCTTTCGTCAAATGGAATGCTTATCAAACGTCCATTACTAGTAAAAAATGGTCAAGTTCAACAGATTGGTTTTAAAGAATCATCTTACGAAAAAATATAAAAAAATGAGTTGGTTAGACTCATTTTTTTATGTAATAATATTTAAATCTTTGGAGATTCCAAAAAAAGCAAAACTTTCAAACGAAAGTATAATTCTTTCTTATGAAGAAAATATATCATATTTTAGAAAATCTGTCAATAAAAAAATGGACATCGTCCATTTTTAATTAGATAGTAGTAACCTTTATTTTTTTCAAATCGAGAATTTTTTGACTTTCTGCGTTGATTGACTTGTCAGTAAAAACTTGGGAAATTTCAGGGAATGAAAAACAGGTGACTGTTCCATTTTGGTTGAATTTAGAAGCATCAGTTAAAATGACAACCTCTTTAGCCGCAGCAGCCATGACATGAATGGCTTCACTACGAGCGAGATCATTACTTCTAAAACCGCGGACGGGGTCAAAACCATCAATACCGATAAATAATTTATCAACGTAAAATTCATCAACCACCTTTTTTATCAGAGGTCCAACGTTGACCTGTGAATTATTTTGATATTCTCCTCCTAATAAAATTACCTTTACCGAGTCGGATTTACGAATATAATTGGCAATAAAAACAGAGTTAGTGATGATAGTGATATTTTTTCGATTAAAGGCTAACTCTTCAGCAAGCAAAGCGCAAGTAGAACCAGATTCAATCATTACTGTATCCCCATCAAGAATATTTTCAGCAGCTTTGACAGCAATTTTTCGCTTTAAATCATAGTTTTTAGCTAAACGGAAATTGATATCATCTGTATTATTAATCAAAGCAAAACCGTGCTGGCGATTAATAATTCCTTTCTCTTCAAGTTTATCAAGGTCTTTTCGAATCGTAACGTTTGAAACATTAAGGAGTTGTGAAAGTTGATTGACTTCAATTTTTTTATAATCACTCACAATACGAATGATTTCGTCAGAACGGGACATTTAGTAGCCTTTCGTCATCTTTTTTTATATTTTAAGACTACCACAAAAATCTAAAAAAATAAACCTTTTTATTAGAAATCCTTTCGTTCGTAAGTCAATGAAGTAAGTCATACTCATCTTTAGTAATTGCCCAATAGTCTGTAAGAAGAGGACTTTTAAACTTAGGAAAGTAAGAATATACCTTTCCTAAGTTTTTCATTCCTAACTTCTCCATGACCCGACCAGACTTTGCATTTTCTGTAAAATGTTTAGCTTGAATAACTTTAACTTCTAATTTATCGAAAGAAAGCGCCAAAAGACATTCAGCAGCTTCTGGCATAAGTCCTTTTCCCCAATGGTCTTGATTTAAAATCCAACCCAGTTCGACTGTTTTTTCATTGATAGGATTAAGAAAAATTTCACCAATGAGCTGACCAGAAGTTTTTTCAACAATCCCCCAATGATAGAGGCTGTTAGGCAGAAAAAACTTGGCAATTGTGGCTTTAGTTGTTTCTATAGAATCATGTGGTTCAAAGCTAGTAAAACGAGCAACTTCAGGATTAGAAGCATAGTTAAACATTTCTGGGGCATCCTCAAGTTGTAATTTTCTAAGAATCAAGCGTTCAGTTTCTAAGGTCTGATGCTCTGCTAAAACTAAATTTATATTAACCATAAACATGTTCTCCTCAACTATTTTTATTCAATTATAGTCTCTATTTGTTTTATTGACAATAAAAAAGAACCTTTAAGGTTCTTTTATTTTAGAGTTCAAATTCTAAGAGAATGGGGACGTGGTCTAAACGTTCACCAGAATCAAGGGGTTCAGAAACTTTAACTGCTTGGGCAAGACGATTGGAAACCAGCCAGTAGTCAATTCTCCAACCTGAATTATTTAGTTTTGAAGTTTTGGCACGTTGGGCAAACCAAGTATAAATACTACGTCCTTCTTCATAAAATTTCTCAACCTGACCATGGAGTTGACGAAATGTATCAGTGAATCCAGCCTCTAAAAGTTGACCAAATTTTTCACGTTCTTGGTCTGTAAATCCAGCTGAGTTGTGATTACCACGGGGATTGGCTAAGTCAATTTCTGTATAGGCCGCATTGAAATCTCCACAAGCAAAGACAGGTTTTTGAGCATCAAGGCTTGTGAGATAGTCACGATAGTTATCATCCCAAATTCCACGTAAATCAAGTCGTGTCAGGCCTTCTTGCGCATTTGGTGTATAAACCGTAGTGACAAAGAAGTCGGGAAATTCAAGGGTGATGATTCGACCTTCGGCATCCATAGGTTCAGGAGCATCAATTTCAGGAAAAGTGATGACTGGTTCTGGTAGAGTTTCTTTATAAAGAATCATTGTTCCAGAATATCCTTTTCGAGCAGGTTCTACTGATGAACGCCAGACGATTTTATAACCTTTAAACAGATTTTCCAAAACTTCCAAATGAGCTTTTTTAGGTCCAGTAGAAGGAAGTTTGGTTTCTTGAATGGCTAAAACGTCTGGTTGTGCTTGAGCGAGATTTTTAACAACAGCAAGAGAAAGGGCAGCACGTTCTGAGGTTCCAGTTAATGCAGCATTAAGTGAGTCAATATTCCATGAGATAAATTTATAGTTCATAATCGTTCCTTTATTTTTTAAAAGAATTTCCAAAGAGCTGTGACTTAAAGGAATTCTTAACTTTTCTATGATAATTATAACAAACTTAATCAGACAATGCGATTTTAGAGGTTTTTTGGTATAATATTTAGATGAGAATCTTCTCAAATATCGAGCCTCATTTGCTCGGAAAGAGGAAAATATGACAGAAAACAAAACTTTTTACATTACAACCCCAATTTATTATCCATCAGGTAAGTTGCATCTTGGTAGTTCTTACACAACTATTGCTTGTGACGTGCTTGCTCGTTACAAACGTTTGATGGGCTTTGATACTTTTTATTTAACAGGGCTTGATGAACACGGAATGAAAATTCAACGAAAAGCCGAAGAATTGGGAATGACTCCTAAAGAATACTTGGACCCAATGGCGGCTGATGTTCAAGAATTATGGAAAAAATTGGATATTTCTTATGATAAATTTATCCGTACTACAGACACTTATCATGAGGAAGCCGTAGCGAAGGCTTTTGAACAGTTATTGGAACAAGATGATATTTATTTGGGAAAATATGCGGGTTGGTATTCTGTTTCTGATGAAGAGTTTTTCACTGAAACACAACTTGAAGAAATTTTCCGAGATGAATCTGGAAATATTACTGGTGGCATTGCACCTTCTGGTCATGAAGTGGAATGGGTTGAAGAAGAAACTTATTTCTTCCGCATGGGAAAATATGCTGACTGGCTTTTACAATATTATGATGAACATCCAGATTTTATTCAACCTGAGGTTCGTAAAAATGAAATGGTCAATAATTTCATCAAGCCAGGTCTAGAAGATTTGGCTTTGACACGGACAAGTTTTACTTGGGGAATTCCTGTCCCTTCTAATCCTAAGCATGTGGTCTACGTGTGGTTTGATGCTTTATTGAACTATATTACAGCGCTCGGCTATAATTCTGACAATGACAGTAATTTTAAAAAATACTGGCCTGGAATTAATATGGTTGGTAAAGAAATTGTTCGTTTCCATACGATTTACTGGCCAATTATGCTTCATGCTCTAGGTTTACCTGCTCCTAAAAAGATTTTCGGACATGGATGGCTCTTGATGAAAGACGGAAAAATGTCTAAATCAAAAGGAAATGTTGTTTATCCTGAGATGTTGATTGAACGTTATGGCCTTGATGCGGTTCGTTATTATTTGATGCGTGCGATTTCTTTTGGACAAGATGGAATTTTCACTCCAGAAGACTTTGTTGGACGTATTAATTTTGATTTGGCCAATGATTTGGGGAATTTGTTGAATCGTACCGTTTCAATGATTAACAAATATAATGACGGAAAAATCGAAGCAACTGGAGTTTCGACTGAATTTGATGCAAGTTTGGAAGAAGTGGTTGAAGAAACAATCAGTCATTTCCATAAAGCAATGGATAAATTTGAATTCAACGTAGCTTTGGCTGATGTTTGGACATTGATTTCAAGAACAAATAAATATATTGATGAAACAGCACCTTGGGTCCTTGCAAAATCAGAAGACGACAAAGCAAAATTGAATAATGTTTTGTATCATTTGGCAGAAAATTTACGAATTGCTGGTAGCCTTTTACAACCATTTATGCGTGCAACATCAGGTAAAATCTTTGAGCAATTGGGAATGGATGAAAGATCATTTTCACTTGAAAATCTTTCTTTTGGATATTCATTTACTCATCCTGTAGTAGCAAAAGGTCAACCTATTTTCCCACGTCTTGATGTGGAAGAAGAGGTTGCTTATATTAAATTACAAATGGCTGGTGGCGTATTGCCAGAAAAAGAGTGGGTCCCTGAAGAAGTTGAATTGAATTTAACTTTACCACAAATTAAATTTGATGATTTTGAAAAAATTGAACTAAAAGTTGCCGAAGTGCTTGAAGTAGAACCTGTTGAAGGTTCTGATAAATTGTTGAGATTTAAATTGGATGCTGGTGATTCTGAACCACGTCAAATCTTGTCAGGAATTGCACAATTCTATCCAAATGAACAAGAATTAGTAGGTAAAAAATTACAAATCGTAGCCAATTTGAAACCACGTAAAATGATGAAAAAATACGTTTCACAAGGAATGATTTTGTCAGCCGAATTTGATGGAAAATTGCGTGTCTTGACCGTTGATGATGATGTTCCTGCTGGTTCATTGATTGGGTAAAATTAATTAGACAATAAAAAATGTGAAAGATTTGTTATCTTTCACGTTTTTTTACGTATAGTATATCAGGAGAGAAAGCTCTTAATGTTCACTTGATTTCATGCGCCCTGACAAATTCTAGATGGAGGAGGTGCCTATGAAGACAAGGTATTTCCTTGGTTATGGAGAGGATTTCATGCTAGCGGTACTTGGGATGATTATCGAAGTTCTGAACTTCGTAATTAATCTAGTCAGGCTCTGGCTTGAAATTAAAAAAACTAATCGCAATTAGCGATTAGTCCCACCATAACCAAGTTTGAACACGCGGTCTGTTAGCGCAGACCGTTTTTTTCGCGTGTTGCACTTTGTTGAACTTATTATAGCACAAAATTTTAAAGGGAACAAATAGAGTATAATTTTTGAGGACTATTTATTAGTTGAATCTATCGGATAGTTAAAACTAGTTTTCATTTATCAAAAACCTCTCGAACTTTGTTATAATAAATTCAGTATGTTTTAAACAATATGGAGGAAAAAATGACTTTTGAAGAAGCATTAGCTTTACTTAAAGCTGGGAAAAAAGTAGTCAGAACACAAGGCTGGTCTGGTGCCGAAAATTATGTTAAACTCTATGATTCGATTGTTTTAGAATCTGGTGAGAAGTTGGAAGTTACCCCTTATTTCTTGATTAATGTCTCAGGAGAGGGTGAAGGTTTTTCAATGTGGGCCCCAACGCCTTGCGACGTTTTGGCTGATGATTGGGCCTTGGTTGAATAGATAGATAGGCTACAAAATGAAATTTTCTGGGAAAAAAGTGCTAATTACAGGTGCTGCCAGTGGTATTGGCTTGGCTCAAACAAAAGTATTTTTAGCCGAAGGCGCAGAGGTTGTCGCTGTGGACTTACAAGAATTTACTGACGAATCTGTCATTAATTCAAAAAATCTGTCAGTAAAAATTCTTGATGTTTCCGATGCTCAATCAGTTGAAAAATTGGCTGACGAAGTGGGAAGTATTGATGTTTTACTCAATACAGCGGGTGTTTTGGATGCTTATAAAACTTTGGAAGAAACTGATTTCTCACTTTGGCAAAGTATTTTATCAACGAATCTCAATTCAATGTATTTGATGATTTCAGCATTCTTGCCAAAAATGAAATCTCAAAAATCAGGAGTCATTATTAATATGGCTTCGGTTGCTGGCTTGGTTGCCGGTGGAGGTGGCGTCGCTTATACGGCCAGTAAACATGCCATTGTTGGGTTGACAAAACAGTTAGCTTTGGATGAAGCACAACACGGAATTCAAGTAGCAGCCATCGCTCCAGGTGCCATCAATACACCGATGAATGCGGCTGATTTCACTGAAAATAATGGTCAGATGGCCCAATGGGTAGCTGATGAGACACCAGCTAAACGATGGGCTAGTCCTCGCGAAGTGGCTGATTTGACCCTCTTTTTAGCAAGTCCACAAGCCTCTTATATGTCAGGAGCAATTGTCCCGATTGATGGTGGCTGGACAATCAAATAAAAGATATTGAAAGACTTATCAGCATGTTGGTAAGTCTTTTATTTATTGTGGGAAAGTCTGTATTAACTACAAAAGTACTGACAGACTTGTTGATTTTTACTGACAAGTTGTTCAATTGCTTGTTTTCTGTGAAAAAATTTCTGTCAGTAGTTTTTTGCCTTTTTGTTGGCAGGATATTTTGATGCTCCTGCTAGAATTTCTATCGAGTACAAAGAATGATTCCTTCGTTAGGGAAAATAATGCCCAAATAATAATTAGATGAAAGCAAATATTTGTCAATCCTTTTCATTTCGCAAAAAATCTGCTAAAATAAAAACGTTGCTCAATAGTGAGTTAACCCTTGAGCCTTCATCCCTTTGCTCAAGCATATTATAGGCGAATTTTGTCGCCAAAGGAGAACCTTTTGAAAAAATCAAAAACTTATGATATTGTTACAATCGCAATTGTTGCGGCCCTGTATGTTATTCTAACGATGACACCGGGTTTGAGCGCAATTTCTTACGGACCTATTCAATTTCGAGTGTCAGAAATGTTGAATTTTACAGCCTTCTTCAATAAAAAATATATTATTGCGGTGACAATTGGTTGTATGATTTCAAACTTTTTATCTTTCACTTGGGTAGATGTGATTGTCGGTGGTTTGTCAACTTTAGTATTCTTAAGTCTTGGTGTCCTTTTGTTTGACCGCTTTAAAAAAGATTACTTTTGGAATGGTCAGTTAAATAAAGCATTTTTCTTTTTTGCAATTTTCTTTTCGATAAGTATGTTCACCATTGCTCTTGAATTAAAATTTGTCGCTGGAACACCATTTTTGCTGACCTGGGGGACATTAGCTCTAGGTGAATTTGCCAGCTTATTTATCGGGGCGTTTATCATGGATAAATTAGGTAAAAGAGTTGATTTGAGTCGTTAAATAAATGAAAAGCAGCTCAGGCTGTTTTTTTTGAACCATTTTTAGAAGTCAGAATTACTTAATTTGTTATAATTAAAATAAATAAGAGATTGGAGAGCTTTTTATGAAAAAAATCGCTGTAATTGCTACTTCTGGTAAGGCAGGAGGTTTAATCGCTCAAAAAGCATTTGGGCGCGGTCATGAAGCGACTGCCATTGTTAGAAATAAAGCACGATTAAAAGTTGAAGTGACTACTATTCTTGAAAAAGATATTTTTGAATTAACTTCTGAAGATTTAGCGGGATTCGATGCAATCGTTTTAGCGCATCGGGCACCGGAAGGTCATGAGGAAGATTATTCAAAAGTAGCCCATGTGATGATAAAACTTCTTGAAAATATAGATAGTCGTTTAATTGTTGTTGGGGGAGCAAGCTCTCTCTATCTTGATGAAAGTCACGAAAAACGCTTGCTTGATGTGATACCAACAGATTTACCTTACTATCCAACTCTTTTAGAGATGGCAAAAGCAAGCTTGATTTATGAAGCTTCAAAACTTAATGTGACCTTCTTCTCTCCTGCAGAATTTTTTGACCCAGAAGGAGCACAGACAAATAATTATACAATTACCGGCGATGTTTTAGAACATAATAAAGCAGGTAAAAGTCGAATTTCATATGCTGATTATGCCGAGGCTGTGCTTAATATGATTGAGGATGGTAGCCATCAACATGAGCATATCGGAATTTATGAAAACTAAAAATTAATGAATTATCAAAGAGAAAGAAATTAATTTCTTTCTCTTTTTTTGTTTAAAAAAGTATAATAATACATAAAATTCTTGACAAATAAAAAATAGAGTAGTATAGTGTATAAAAATACATAGAAAGTGTGTAAATATGAAAAAAGTAGCAATTGTCGGAATTAGAGGTTATAGCGGCTTAGAACTGTTCCGAATTTTCTATTATCATCCAGAAGTAGAAGTAACAAAAATATATGCAACAAGTCATTATGGAGAAAAATTATCAGAACGCTTTCCGCAACTTGAAGGCCTGACTGACTTGACTATCAGTGAATTTAACGAAGAAGAAATTATGGAAGAATGTGATGCGGTTTTCTTTGCAACCTCAGCGGGTGTTAGTCAAAAATTAGCTTTAACGTTTATTGATAATAATTTTCCTGTCATTGATTTATCAGGAGATTTTCGATTAGCTGATTTAAAAATATACAATAAATGGTATAAAAATACAGATTTAAAAAATGAATATTTATTAAGTGCTCAATATAATCTGGCAGACATCGGTCAAGCAAAAGCAAACTATATCGCAAATCCAGGTTGCTATGCAACAGCCACACTACTTGCACTTTATCCGTTAGTTAAAAATAAGATGATTGATTTAGACTCAATCATTGTGGATGCCAAGTCAGGACTTTCGGGAGCCGGAAAAGGTCTGTCTGACTCGAGCCATTTTGTGAATGTTGTCGATAATATGTCCATGTATAAAATCAATAGTCATCAACATATTCCAGAAATTGCTCAACAATTGAAGATTTGGAATTCAAATTTTCAAGCCTTGCAATTTTCAACTTCTTTAATTCCTGTGAGTCGAGGGATTTTTGTTAGTAGCTATGCAAAAGTTGCGGCTGATTTTGATTTTGAAACGATAAAAAATGCTTATGAACAGGTCTATGCGACAAAAAACTTTGTCAGAATTCGACGACAAATGCCCCAACTCTCAGATGTGATTGGGACTAATTTTTGCGATATTGGATTAGCTTATAATCCAGTGACAAATGTTTTGTCAGTTGTTTCGGTGATTGACAATCTTATGAAAGGTGCTGCCGGACAAGCAGTACAAAATTTTAATCAGTTATTTGGCTACGATGAAAGTTTAGGCTTGAAATTTATGCCAAGTCTTTAGAAGAGGAAGAAATGAAAGAAATAAAAGGGACAATTGCAAGTCCAAAGGGATTTTTGGCAGATGCTGTTCATGCACAATTAAAATATAAAAACTTAGATTTAGGGCTAATACTAAGTCAAGTTCCAGCTGCGATTGCTGGCGTTTTTACAACCAATAAGGTTTGTGCAGCGCCAGTATTGATTGACCGTCAAATTGTCAAAAATGGACAAGCACGGGCCATTATTTGTAATTCGGCGGTTGCCAATGCAGTAACAGGCGATCAGGGTTATGCAAATGCTTTGAAAACACAAAAATTGCTTGCTGAAAAATTTGAACTCAAAGCTGAGGAAGTGGCGGTTTGCTCAACAGGGGTCATTGGAGTACAGCTTCCGATGGAAAAAATTGCCACAGGGATTTCAAAGTTATCCAAAAATGAAGGGACAGCAGCATATTTTGCCAAAGCTATTTTAACAACAGATACTAAAACTAAAACAATTAACTTTGAAGCTGAAATTGGGGGCCAAATCGTGAATATGGCCGGGGTTTGTAAGGGATCGGGGATGATTCATCCAAATATGGCAACCATGCTTGCTTTTATTACGACGGATGCAAAAATTGCTCAAGATTTACTACAAAAAACATTATCAGAAATTATTGAAACGACATTTAATCAGATTACAGTGGATGGAGATACTTCAACGAACGATACTGTTTTGTTGATGGCAAATGGCCAAGCTAAAAATAATGAAATTTTAGAAGGAAGTTCAGACTATCTTTTGTTTAAAGAAATGCTGGCAAAGGTTTGTCAGTCCTTAGCCAAACAAATCGCCGCTGATGGTGAAGGTGCAACTAAACTGATTGAAGTGACCGTCAAAGGAGCGCCAAATGATTTAGCAGCGCGATTTATTGCCAAAAAAATTGTGGGTTCAAGTTTAGTTAAAACGGCAATTTTTGGTGCAGACCCTAACTGGGGGCGGATTATTTCGTCAATTGGTCAGGTGGCTAATTTTGAAGTTTCTGATATTGAATTAAAACTCCAAGATGAACTTGTGCTTTATCATTCAACACCAGTTGACTTTGATGCAGCTTTTCTTTCTGAGAAATTAAAAGAAGATAAAATTGAAATTATTGCAGACTTGAATGCTGGAAGTGGCTTGGGTCAGGCTTGGGGCTGTGATTTGACTTATAAATATGTCGAAATTAATGCTTTATATACAAGTTAAGAAGGAGAAAAAATGACAAATTTATTTGAAAATTATGGTCGCCTACCATTTAGCTTAATCAAAGGAGAAAATCAATATTTATTTGATGACAGGGGAAATAAGTATTTAGATTTCACAAGTGGAATTGGGGTCATGAATTTAGGATATAGTTTTGAAAAGGGAAAAGTGGCGGTGAAAGCTCAATTAGACAGCCTGTCTCATCTTTCAAATCTTTATCAAAATCCTTTGCAAGAAGATGTGGCTGAAAAGTTAAGTCAAAATCATTCTTATAAAGCTTTTTTTTGTAATTCTGGGACTGAAGCTAATGAAGCAGCTTTAAAATTAACTCATCTCATCAAAAAAGATCAGAAAATTTTGGCGTTTACAGATGGCTTTCATGGTCGTACTTTTGGCGCTATGAGTGCAACCATGCAAGAAAAAATCCAAGCAGGATTTTCGCCTTTATTACCAAATTTTGTGGCTAGTCCTTTTAATGATGTGGTAGCACTTGAGCAAATCCTTGAAAAAGAAAAAATTGGCGCGATTATTTTTGAAATTATTCAGGGTGAGGGTGGCGTTTTACCAATTTCTCCAGATTTTGTTGAAGCTCTAAAAACTTGTCAGCAAAAAGGAATTTTACTGATTATTGATGAAGTTCAAACTGGAATTGGTCGAACTGGAAAATTATTTGCTTTTGAACATTTTGATTTTGAGCCGGATATTTTTACTTTGGCAAAAGCATTGGCGAATGGGATTCCTACAGGTGCGATGCTCGCTAAGAATAAATATGCCAGTTATTTTTCAGCAGGAAAGCATGGCTCAACATTTGGTGGGAATCCTTTAGCCATGGCTTCGGCTAATGAAGTTTTAAAAGAAATTGACAGTGACTTTTTAGAAAAAGTGACTGTCAAAGGCATTTTTTTCTTAAAATTACTGACAGAAAAGCTGTCAGTAAAAGCGACGGTTAAGTCCATCAGAGGTTTGGGATTGATGATTGGAATTCAATTAACTGACGAGAAAAAAATTCCAGAAGTTCTTGCTTTACTGCGTGAAAATGGTCTCTTAGCCTTGTCAGCTGGTCATGATGTCATTCGCTTACTCCCACCGCTTGTCATGACGAAAGAAGAACTGCAAAAAGGAGCAGAGCTATTGGAGAAAATTTTATGAGAGATTCACAAAACACAGCTCAGACTTTGACCGAAAGTCTCAAATATTTTCTGAAATATCGTGACCAAACGGTTGTCATTAAATATGGTGGCAATGCGATGATTGATGAAAAAGTGAAAGAAAGTATTCTAAAAGATATTTTATTACTTAAAACGGTGGGAATTAAAGTAGTTTTGGTTCATGGCGGTGGACCTGCGATTGGAGAATTACTTGAAAAATATGAGCAAAAAAGCCAATTTGTTCAAGGTTTGCGCGTGACAGATAAGAAAACAGCTCACTTGGCACTGACAGCTTTAGCTGGAAAAGTAAATAAAAGTTTGGTTCAAGATATCATTCGTTTAGGTGGCAATGCGATTGGCGTTTCAGGAATTGATGGTAAATTGATAGAAGCCAAACCTATTTCTGAAGATTTAGGCTATGTTGGAGAAATTACAGCGATTCATCCGGAAATCATTGAGCGTATCAATCAAACGGATGCTGTTCCCGTCATTGCTTCGGCCGGCATTGGTCTTGATGGTGAAATTTATAATGTCAATGCTGATACCGCAGCCAGTCGAATTGCCGGTGCATTGAGTGCTGAACAATTTATTTTATTAAGCGATGTTCGTGGATTATATGGCAATTTTCCTGACGAGGAGTCATTTATTGATGAAATCAATCTGACCAATCTAGAAAAGTTAGTCAAAGAGAAAAAAATTACTGACGGAATGATTCCAAAGATTGAAGCCATTAAATATGCCATGTTTGAAGGATTGGGTCAGGCTGTTTTATTAGATGGCCGTGTTCCGCATGCCTTGTTATTGGAATTATTTACTGACAAAGGGCAAGGGACAATGATAAATCATTGATAATTTAAGCAAATAAGAGGAGAGAGAATGTTTCAAGGAAGAAGTTTTTTAAAAGAAATAGATTTTAGTAAAGATGAATTGTTATATCTGATTGATTTTGCAATTCATCTTAAAAAGTTAAAAAAAGAACATATTCAACATAAATATTTATTAGATAAAAATATTGCCCTTATTTTTGAAAAAACCTCTACAAGAACAAGAGCAGCTTTTACAACAGCTGCTGTAGATTTGGGAGCACATCCTGAATTTTTAGGGCCAAATGATATTCAGTTGGGCAAAAAAGAATCTATTTCAGATACGGCGAAAGTTTTGGGTTCAATGTTTGATGGCATTGAGTTTCGTGGGTTTAAGCAAAGTGATGTGGAAATTCTCGCCAAGGATTCAGGTAGACCCGTTTGGAATGGATTGACTGATGATTGGCATCCGACACAGATGCTGGCAGATTTTATGACAATCAAGGAGCATTTTGGCCATTTACAAGATTTAACCCTCGCTTATGTTGGTGATGGACGAAATAATGTGGCAAATTCTCTATTGGTGACTGGAGCAATTTTAGGCGTAAATATCACAATTATTTCGCCCGAGTCCTTGCAACCCGCTTTAGAAATACAAAAACTGGCACGTAAATATGCCATGAAAAGTCGCAGTAAAATAAGTATCCGAACAGATTTAAATGGCCTTGAAAATGCTGATATTGTTTATACTGATGTTTGGGTCAGTATGGGTGAGGAAGCTCAAACAGCCAAGCGAATTAAATTATTGAAATCCTATCAAATCAATCAAAAAGTTGTTGAAAAAATTATTAATAAAAACTTTATTTTTATGCATTGTTTACCCAGTTTTCATGATTTAAACACGGAAGTGATGAAAGAAATTAAGGAAAATTATAACCTTAATGAATTAGAGGTTACTGATGAAGTTTTTAATTCAAAGAATTCGGTCGTTTTCGAACAAGCTGAAAATCGAATGCATACTATAAAAGCAGTCATGGCGGCTACTTTAGGGAATTTATTTATTCCTAAAATATAAAAGAGAGAAAAAACGTTAATTAAGGGGGAATAGCCCAGATTTAATGTTTTTTCTCTTTTTTATGGCGCAAAAGTCCCGTTCCACAGGGAAAGGCATACAAAAAAGGTTTTTTTTGGTATAATAAGGGATAAAACTAAAAATTAAGAGAAGTTTTAAGTGAAGGAGATTTTTATGCTCAAGCTTCAAAAAAAATTAAAAAATGATTACGGATTAGTCTTCAATGATGAAGATTTATTAAAAACAGCTTTTACACACTCTTCATTTACAAATGAAGAACGGCTCCCAAAGATTGCAAACAATGAACGTTTGGAATTTTTGGGAGACGTTGCCCTATCTTTGGTTATTTCTGATTATCTTTATCGGACATATCCTGAGAAATTAGAGGGAGAACTTTCCAAAATGCGCTCGAGCATTGTTCGGACAGAATCACTTGCTAATTTTTCACGCTCATGCGGTTTTGGTGAGTTCTTGCGATTAGGTCATGGTGAAGAAAAAATGGGCGGTCGTGACCGCGAAACAACACTAGAGAACCTTTTTGAGGCTTTTTTAGGTGCGCTTTTTATTGACCAAGGAATGGATGAAGTTCGTAAATTTATCCAACATGTAGTTATTCCTCACGTTAAAAATGATGACTATGTTAAAGTGATTGACTATAAAACAGAACTTCAAGAAGTGTTACAAATTGGTGGAGAAACAACGATTAGCTACAAGATTCTGAAAGAAGAAGGGCCAGCTCATGACCGTTCTTTTGTGGCCGCGGTTTTTAACAATGGTAAAGAACTCGGGCGAGGGCTTGGAAAATCTAAAAAAGTTGCAGAACAAAAAGCAGCAGAAAATGCAATAAAAGGGCAAAACCGTGTATCTTAAAAAAATGGAAATTGTCGGCTTCAAATCTTTTGCCGATAAGACTAAAGTTGAATTTGATAAAGGGATAACCGCAGTTGTCGGTCCAAATGGTTCTGGGAAATCAAATATTGTTGAAGCATTGCGCTGGGTTTTGGGCGAGCAATCGGCTAAAGCACTTCGTGGTGGAAAAATGCCCGATGTTATTTTTGCTGGAACTGAAAAAAGACGTGCTCTTAATTATGCTGAGGTTATTGCTCATTTTGACAACTCTGATCATTACCTGCAAGGACAAGATGAGAATGAAGAAGTTGTTATTACCAGACGTTTATATCGAAATGGCGATTCCGAATTTTTGATGAATGGTCGTAAATGTCGTTTGCGTGATATTCATGATTTATTTACAGATACTGGGCTTGGTCGTGACTCTTTATCGATTATTTCCCAAGGACGAATTGAATCTGTTTTTAATTCTAAACCGGAAGAAAGACGTGCCATTTTTGAAGAAGCGGCAGGTGTTTTAAAATACAAAAATCGACGAAATGAAACTGAATCAAAATTAAATTCAACCCAAGATAATCTTGACCGTTTAGAAGATATCATTTTTGAATTAAATAGTCAGCTCGTGCCCTTACAATCGCAAAGAGATACTGCACTCCGTTTTCAAGAACTAGAAGCAGAACGTTCAGACTTGTCACTTTCTGTACTGGTTGGTCAGTTGGAATCTAAAAAAGCCAAATATGATCAAACAGAACTTGATTTGGCGCAAGTGGCACAGGAATTAGCGAGTTTATCAACTCGTAAAAAAGTTTACGATGAGCAAGTCAGTCAATTACGTACAGAACGTCAAAAAGTAGAAGCCGAGCAAGAAAAATTGCAAGCTGACCAACTTAATTTTTCTAATCTAAAATCAGATTTAACAAGAAAAATTGAATTATTTGATGTTCAAAAAGATTCATCAGAAAAATCAGCTGCGGAACGCGAAGAGCGTTTAGAAAACTTAAAAAGTCGTTTAGAAATCACTCAACAAAATTTGGCAGAAGTTCAAAATAAATCAGAACTTTTACTGACAGAAAAAAATGACTTAGATAAATTACTGACAGAGCTGTCAGCAGATTTAGCGACCTTATCTGAATCACCAGAAGTGGTCATGGAACGGTTACGTGATGAATTTGTTCAATTAGTTGAAGAAGAAGCCCAAATCTCAAATGAAATCGTTAGAAATAAAGCTGAAATTACAGATTTGAGCCGTAGACAATCTGAACAGGATGAGTCTGTCAGAGAAAATTTGACTAAATTTGAAAAAATCAGTCAAGATTTATCTGAAGCTCAGGAAAATTTAAATACTGTTAAAAAAGAAATCGAGACCCTTTTAGCGAAATTTGAAGAAGGAAATCAAGCAGAGAAAAAACAGGCAGAATTAGAACGTTTAGCCCAAAATAAAATGTATGATTATCTGCAAGAACTTAACCAACATAAGGCCCGTTTGACTTCTTTGCAAAATATCCGTGAGAGTCATAGTAATTTATTTGCTGGTGTCCGTGCCGTGATGCAAAATGCTTCGCAAATTGGTGGCGTGATTGGGGTTGTTTCTGATTTATTGACCTTCGACCCTAAATATACAACAGCCATTGATATTGCTCTAGGTGGCGGGAGCCAAAATGTAGTCACAGAAGACGAAAATGCGGCTAAAAGAGCAATTGCTTTTCTACGTGAAAAAAGATTAGGACGGGCGACTTTTCTACCGTTGACAACGATTAAAGGACGAGACTTTAATGGTTTAAATCGTATTCAAAATATGACAGGATTTGTTGATTTAGCAATCAATCTTGTAAGCTTCGAAAGTCGGTTGCATAAGGCGATGAGCTCACTTTTAGGAACAACGGTGATTGTTGATTCTGGAGAAAATGCAACTGCTATCGCTCGAGCAATGAATTATAATGTTCGGATTGTTACGCTTGACGGAACACAGATTAACCCTGGCGGTTCTTATGCAGGAGGAGCTGGGAAACGTAATTCAACAACTTTTACTTCTGTTGAAATAAGTAATTTAGAAAAACAAATTAAGTTATCAGAAGAGCAGTTAAAAATTTCAGAAAAAGAAGTTCAAAAAGCCCAAAGTGCTCGTCAAGAATTGCTAAAAGAAATTGAACTTTTGAAAACTCAAGGGGGAGAAAAACGTTTTGTTGAACAATCTTTGAATTTGAAAATTGAACAATTAACAGAACAAAAAGTTGCGCTAGAACAATTAACTAATCTGTCAGCAAATCAAGAAGCAACAGGTAATTTGCTTGAAATAACTAAAGAAAATGAACATAAAGTAGAAGTTCTTGCAAAAATTACAGAGCGAAAAGCTGAAATTGAAAAGCAACTTGAAGAAGTTAAAACGAATAGTCAAGCGCATAAAGCCTTGCAATCAGAGAAAACAAGTGCTTTAAATCAGGCTCAACTTCGTCAATCAGAAGTGGCCAGTGAATTGAAATTCACCAAAGCAGATGAAAAACGTTTACTGACAGACTTGTCAGCCTTGACAGAAGAAAAAAATCAACTGACAGCACTTTTAAACCCTGTCCAATTTGATGAAACAGAAAGAAATAATTTCTCAAAACAACTGACAGAAGTAGAAGAACGCTTGAGTCAAATTAATGTCCGAATGGTTAGTTTAAAATTTGAACGTGAAGATTTAGCAGCTCAAATGGAAGATTTAGAACATCACAATCAAGATTTTATCCAGCAAACACAAGAACTTAACACGAAAAAAACGCGTTATGAAATGCAATTGGAACAAATCGAAGGACAATTGATGACACTTCAAGAAACGTTGAATAGTGAACATCAAATCAGTTTTGAAGAGGCGCAAGCCACTGCAAAAATAGTGGATGATTTAGCGGAGGCTGAGCAAAAACTCAAAAATCTAGAACGTCAAATCAAGGCATTAGGACCAATTAACTTGGATGCCATTGCTCAATTTGATGAAGTCAATGAACGCTTTACTTTCCTTTCAAGTCAAAAAGATGATTTATTAGAAGCTAAAAATCTTTTATTGAGTACAATCGATGACATGAATGATGAAGTTAAAATTAGGTTTAAAACAAGTTTTGATGCGATTCGTGAAAGTTTCAAAACGACCTTTGCTCAAATGTTTGTTGGTGGGCTTGCTGATTTAGAATTAACAAGCGACAACCTTTTAGAAGCTGGGGTTGAAATTAAAGTACAACCGCCAGGTAAAAAATTATCAAGTTTAAATTTGATGAGTGGTGGAGAAAAAGCGCTGACAGCTTTAGCTTTAATTTTTGCAATCTTAAGAGTACGAACAGTACCTTTCGTGGTTCTTGATGAGGTTGAAGCGGCACTTGATGAAGCCAATGTTAAGCGTTTTGGTGATTACATGAATCACTTTGATAATAGTAATCAATTTATTGTTGTAACACACCGTCGTGGAACTATGGCGGCAGCAGGTTCAATGTATGGTGTTACAATGGCTGATGCTGGGGTTTCTAAGATGATTTCAGTTAAACTTGATTCGGCTATTAATTGAAATTTAAGATAGTTTTAATCTATTAATGCTACACTATAAATTGATTTTTGAAGGACTGCCTAATTTATGGCTTGGTATATGATTTGCCTAAAAATAAGGAAAGTCGTATAATTTAAGCAACAAAAACATGAATTTAAAAAATTTTATTAATTAAAAAAATAATGAAATTGGCGTTTTTCGTATTCATTAATAAGTTTTATATTAATGAATTGACTGCAGTTTTTCTTTAAATTAAGGAAGAATGAGTATATTTTCTGGGGATAATAAATTGAAAAAATTACTATCTGCTTTCAACACACGTGTTGGTTTGCTTAGTTTTATTGTATTTTTTGTATGGGTAAAATCGATGATTGCCTACTTCGGAGTTTTTAATCTTCGCGGAGTTGGTCCAGCAGAATTATTGCTGATGATTATTAACCCAATTGGTTTTACAGCTATTTGTTTTGCTGTTTTACTCTTTATTAGAAGAACTTCGCTTTTCTATTTAGCGACACTGGTCTTAACGATAGCTGCAAACTTTTTGCTCTATCTTAATATTCTCTATTATCGAGAATTCACCGATTTCATCACGATTGATACGATGACTGGTGGGGCCGGAATGTTCCAACATGGTTTTGATTTTGGCTCGGTGCCTGTTCATTTGATGGACTGGGTTTATTGGATTGACCTTGTAGTCATTATTGTTTTATTGATTGCTAAAAAAATGAAATTCGACCAACGACCGGTTGGTGCGAAAAGAGCATTTACTTATCTTTCAATGGGCTTGGCTTTGTTTGGTTTGAATTTCTGGTTTGGAGATTTTAATAAACACCAATTGATTTTGCGTAAGGCCCAATCAGATAAAACTTATATTGTTCGATATCTTGGCTTAGGCCCATGGATGTTAACAGACGGTTATTATACGAATTTAGCAAATACGCAACGGAAAGATGCCAGCAAAGAAAGCTTGCAAGAAATTCAAAAATACATTGCTTCAAATCGTTATTTAGCACCGAACTTGAAAATGTATGGAATTGCTAAAAACCGCAATGTTATTGAGATTCACTTGGAATCTTTCCAACAAGCATTGATTGATTTGAAAATTAAAGGAACAGATGGAAAAGAACACGTTGTTACGCCTTTCCTAAATTCAATCTATCATTCAAATTCGACTTATTCATTCAGTAATTTCTTCAATCAGGTTGGACAAGGAAAAACTTCTGATGCCGAAAATCTACTGGAAACATCAACATTTGGTTTACCAGCTGGCTCACTTTTTGCCAAATATGGTTCAACCCAAACTTTCCAAGCAATGCCAGCTATCTTGAATCAAACCGATGGTTATAGTTCAGCTGTGGTTCATGGGAACGTTGGTGCTTTCTATAATCGATTGAATACATACAAACAAATGGGTTATCAAAACTTCTTTGACCAAAGTTTCTTTGATAATTCCGCATCAAATATGAGTCCTTGGGGAATTAAAGATAAATTACTCTTCCGTGATTCTGTACCATTGCTTGAACAAATGCAACAACCTTTCTATGTTAAGTATTTGACAGTTACAAATCACTTAACATATACAATGGATGATGAAGACAAAGATCCGAACTTTGCAACTGTTGATTCAGGGAATAAATTAGTTGACGGTTACTTTGAAACGGCTCATTACTTAGACCAAGCAGTTCAACAATTTTATGATTATTTGAAGAAATCTGGCTTATACGATAAATCAATTATTGTGTTATATGGTGATCACTACGGAATTTCTGGTAGTGATAATAAGGCATTTGCGCCTTATGTTGGCTATAATGCTGATACTTTCAATAGTTACGATAGTACAATGTTACAAAGAACACCGTTTATGGTAGATATTCCTGGACAAACAAATGGTCATATCATCAATACTTATGTTGGTCAACTTGATGTTATGCCAACGCTTGAGCATTTACTTGGGATTGATACGAAAAAATATGTACAGTTTGGTCAAGATATGTTTGCTTCTGGTCGTCAAGATTTTGTTGCTCTAAGAAATGGTGGATTTGTTACTCCAACCATTACTCAACCAAGTTTGAATGGAAGCTATTATGATACTCAAACTGGCTTGCAGATTGAAAAACTTAATGCTCAGCAAGAACAATATGTTAAAGAAACCAAACAAAAAGTTTCGGAACTCTTGAAAGCATCTGATAAATTAAATAATCAAAATCTCCTCAGGTTCTATACGCCAGAAGGCTTTAAAGCTGTTGACCCTAAAGATTACAACTATACGGTCAAGGCAACCGAGAAGAAATTGAAGAAAGAAAATGAAGATTTAGCAGCTAGATCAAATAGTTTACTTAGTCAAAATCAAGGAAAATCAACTTTACCAGATTATTCGGTTGAAATTCCAGAAGTTGAAAAAGGACAAGATTCACCAAAGGTGAAAGATTAATAAAAATAAGATAAGTTACTGACAGAAAGCTTCAAAATGAGTTAATCTAATTTTGAGGCTGGTCAGCACTTTATATTAAGAGAGGAACCAATGAAAACAGGATATTTTCTGCCAGTGTCACTTAATCATCGATTAGTTTTGCTCTGGGGCATCATCATTTTAAGCTTTGAGCGAACACTTTTTTATGAATTTAATAAAGAAGGCAACTGGTTTTTGACTATTTTGGCGATTGTTTCATATATTATCTTTATCACTTTGATTTGGCCACACCGTTTCTTCATAGCTGATGACGAGCTTCACTTTACAACTTTCCCCCGAGTGCGAATGAAAACAATTGAATTGAAATATATCACAGCCGTAAAAACAACTAAATTTGGTTTTGGATTTTCTTATGCTGGCAAACGTTATCAATTCTTCACTTTTGGAAAGTCTAAAGAAGCTTTAGCAACTTTGCATGATACGATAGAACATTCTGATAAAGTCAGTGATTTAAAAGCCTAATAAAAAAGACGGCAGTTTTGTCGTCTTTTGATTTGTCATAAAAAAATAGGACTAAAATTCATTGTTTTAGTCGATGAAAAAAGGAAAGTTATGAATATAAAATGGATATTCAAGAAAATGCTACTTCCCATAATCTTTGCTATTGTTGCATTTTTTCTTGTGAGTCATGACCAATTTTTGTACGAGGCGCCAGTTGGCAAAATTACGGTTGCCAAAACGGTAAGTAGTCACGAAGTGAGTGATGATTTTCAAAATAAAGACCGTCAAGTCACGCAAGAATTGTCAATAAAAGTCCTCAATGCAAAAGGAGCAGAGCCTGGCAATTTAAATTTAAAAAATACAACAACTCTCTCTCAAACAACAGGACAAATTTATCGTGTTGGTCAGCAAGTAATCTTAAAGAAAATATCGGGAAATTATCAAATTGTGACCTTAAAAAGGGATGCACTAATTGTTGGACTACTCGTTTTATTTATTGGTTTTGTCATTAGTTTTGAACGATTTAGGGCTTCAATTTTTCTTTTCTTATCTCTGGTCTTAAACCTTCTTTACTTTGTGATTGTCATCGCCCTTAACGTTGAATTTAATCCGCCTGTCATTTTGCTATTCGGGATTCTGTCAGTAATTTTTGCAGCTTCCTCCCTTTTATTTGTCTTGGGACCGACAAAACAGATGCTCTATACTTTTATAACTACCGTATTAACCACTGCTTTAACTTTTTCAATTGTTTTATTCGTTCTAAAAATGACAGGGAATTCGGGTATTCATTTTGAATATTTGGACTATGTCACCCAAAATCCATCAGAGTTTTTCTTTGTTGGGACAATGATTTCAGTTTTAGGGGCAATCATGGATGGTACAGGTGATATTGTTGCAGGCCTTTTTGGTATGGCTAGACAAAATAAATTGAACAAAATAAATATGGTCAGAAAAGATTACATTAAATCGGGAATTTCAATTGGGCAAGAGCTCATTGGAACTTTGACAAATGTTTTGTTCATGATTTTCATGGCGGAAACTTTGCCGATGACGCTTTTATTATTGAGAAATGGAAACTCTTGGTCTTATATTGCAACGGTTGGTCTTAATCTTGGGTTATTACAAACAATTATTTCGGCCATTGGAATCGTGTTAGCTGTGCCAATTACCGCTGTTTTCACAAGTTTTGCTTTGACTAGAAATCATCAAGGAAAGGAGAGTTCTTTATGAATGCACTCTTGATCCTATTAATTTTACTGATTGTATTGATGCTTATCGTTGCCAAAAAAGATGGCTTACGAAATTTAATTGGTTTGACCTTTAATTTTATTGCTATTTTTGTGTTAATTACTTTAATTTCTTGGGGATTTAATGCAATAGCAGTTCTGATAGTTCTGTCAGTAATTATTTTGGCAATTGCTATCTTTATGTCTGCTGATGAAAGTGAAGTCACATTGATTGCTTTTAAAACGAGTATCATTGTTGTTTTATCTTTGCTCATTCTTGCTTTAATCATTCAACATTTTGGTCAATTTCAGGGATTTGCTACAGAAGATGTTGATGAATTGGAAAATCTGTCATTAAATGTGGGACTTAATTTTTCAAATGTAGCCATTGTGGTCATGGTTATTTCCATGCTTGGAGCGGTAGCAGAATCAGCGATGGCTTTAGCAGCTAGCCTTTCGGAAGTTGTTGAGCAGGACGAAAACATGAGTCTTGACCAATTTAAAAATCAAAGAGAAATTATATCTCAACAAATTTTGGGAACGGCTGTCAATACCCTCTTTTTTGGAGTTTTGGGAGCAACTGTCGGTCTAATTCTCTGGTTTGTACGTTTAAACTATCGCTTAGCGGATATTTTTAATTCAAAATTACTAATGGCCGAAGTTGCCGCCATGCTTTTAGGAATGTTAGGGATTCTATTTGCAATTTGGCTTTCTGGTTATTTTGTTCAAAAATCTTTTGAGCAAAAAAATACTGACAGATAATTCTGTCAGTAAAAACAAAAAGACTTGATTAATTATCAAGTCTTTTTTATTAGTTTAAATTACTGACAGAATCATTCTTTTTTCGATAACTGATAAAGATGATGAAATAAAGAATTGCTGTGAAGACAGTCACGCCGATTGGATTAGTAAATAAAATACCAATCAGAATGAGAAAGAGAGCAATCAGTGCTAAGAGACTCATTGTTCTACTGGATAATGATTTTGTTTTAAGAGAGAGACCAAAACCAGCGAGACTAATTAAAATCCAAACGGCTAAAACAGTGTAAGAAAGGGAACCAGCCAAGTAATTAAACAAACGATCACCGACAAAATAAGAAAGAACAACACCGATATAGAGTGTACCTGAACAGAAAATTACTGCTCTTTGAGGAACATGATGTTTATTTAAATGAGCCATACTTTGTGCCATTTTACCTTGACGATTTTTTAAACGGAAATACAAAAGGCGAGATGAAGCATAGATTCCAGAATTAATTGATGAGAAGAGGGCAAGAATGATAATCAAGTTGACAATATCGCCAGCAAAAGGAATATGCATTTTATTAAAGACCATCACAAAAGGGCTCATTGAAGAAGTAGCCAATGTTTGCCAATTATAAATCACAAGAAGTAAGAACATCGGAATAATATAAAATGAAATAATTCGACCGATTACACCGCGGATGGCTTTAGGAATGGCTCTTTTAGGATCTTCTGTTTCACTAACTGTAATTGCAATTAATTCAGAACCACCATACGAATAGATAACAATTAATAAAGAATTAATGACTCCTTTAAAGCCATGAGGAGCAAAGCCACCATGAGCGGTCATTCCAGAGAAAGTAGTCACTAGATTAGTATCAAAAATTTGTTTTGCCACAAGAAAAACACCAAAAATAATCAACAAAATAACAACACTAATTTTAATAAATGCCAACCAGTATTCTGTCTCAGCAAAGAGAGCAACTGAGAATAAGTTAATAAGGGAAGTTAAAAGGGCAATAATCAAGACAAAAACCCAAGTGGGAACATTAGCAAACCAGAGTTGCAAAAAACTTGCAGCAGCAACAGCCTCAGCAATGATATTAATCATCCACATTGACCAATAAACCCAGTCAGTAAAATCAGCCGTATGATTGCCCAGATAAGGCTGAACAAGTCCAGACAAGCCGTGTGGATCTTTTGAACTTAGAACAAGCTTTTCTAAACTCTTCATTACAAAATAAAGAACGATTCCTCCGATAAAATAAGCGATTAAGACAGAGGGACCAGCGGCAGCAATGGCTGATGAGCTTCCTTTGAAAAGACCAGCACCAATTGCTCCACCAAGAGCAATCATAGTAATATGGCGTGCGGCCATTTTTTTCTTTAAGGATTGATTAGTTTCCAACGATAATTCCTAGCTTTCTAAATCAATAAACAGAGACGTCTCTCTTTTATTGACTATTAAATTGATAATAAAACATTAAAAAAAGACGTCCTGAGGACGTCTCTTCGTCCTCGTTAATGACTAACGTCAAAGAGGACTCACACATTTAGCTTAAATTAGCTAGTGTGAGCCCTCCTTCAACAACAAGTTAAGAGAAGCTTGTAAATAAGTCATTTATTGGACCTCGTTTTTTTAATTATTCTAAGTGTAATCAAAAGATTTAGATTTGTCAAATATTTTTATGAATAATCTAAAAATATTAGTAAATGTTTAATTCTCAATCCGACCTTAGTGAGCATTATTGAACCTGACTGATACAGTGTGCTATAATTAAACAATGAATAAAGAAATTAAACTCATTGCCCTAGATTTGGATGGGACCTTACTCAATTCTTCAAAAGAAATTTCAAAAGAAAATCGTCTGGCTATTAATGCAGCAAGACAAAAAGGGGTCCATGTTGTTTTAACAACGGGGCGTCCTTTGATTGCAATTCAACCCTTTCTCAAAACGTTAGAAATGCTTGATTTTGAAGATTTTTCAATTACCTTTAATGGTGGTCTGGTCCAAAGAAATACGGGTCAAATCTTATCTAAAAAAAGTTTTTCACATGATGAAATTTTAGAAATTAAAGAATTGACTTCAAATCTTGGCATTCCTTGCGATGTTTTGAGCGAAGAAAAAGTTTATATGACAAAAAGTAAAATTGACTCGCAATATGACACTTTAAATAAGCTTTTAACTTTTATCAAAGTTGATTTTGATCAAGTTCCACTTGATGTGGTTTATAATAAGATTGTTTCTTGTACAGAAAAAGAATTGTTGGACGCTAGTCTCGATAAAATTCCTGAATCTTATTTTGACCAATTTGAGATTTTTAAAACTCAAGCGAAGCTTTTAGAATTTATGCCAAAAGGAATTAATAAAGCTTATGGTTTGACACAATTGATTAATCAGTTAAACTTAAAACCAGAAAATGTAATGGCCATGGGAGATGAAGCAAACGATTTATCAATGATTTCTTGGGCAGGATATGGTGTTGCTATGGCGAATGCTGTCCCAGCTGTTAAAGAAGAAGCAAGAATTATTTCTGATTTAACTAATGACCAACATGCTGTTGCTCATATTATTGAAAAATATGTACTCTAAGGACTAATAATGAAAGATGAAGTTCAACTAAAAAAGTATTTGCCGAGTTTAATTTTTGCGATTATTTTACCAGTTATTGCCTATTTGTTTTTAAAAATGCTTGGGAATTCGGACACTTTAGCTTTAGGAATTGCAACAGCCTTTCCAGTTGTTCATATGCTCTGGTCTTTAATTAGAAAAAAAGAGTTAAATCCTGTTTCTTTAGTGGCAATTATTGGTTTTTTAATTTCACTCTTAGCTGTTTATTTGACGCATGGAAATAATCTTGCTTTCAAGCTCTGGCACCCGATTTTAACGGCTGCTATTGGAACGATTTTTTTACTGTCAGTCCTTCTAAATCGACCGCTTTTAGAGCTTGCTAGCGAGGGTGAAAATCATAGAAAAATGGTAATAATGACTCTTTTTATGGGCTTGGTTTTTATTTTTCATGCTTTGTCAGTCATTTTATTAGCCTTTTTTGTAGAGACCACGGCTTTCGTTTTGCTTTCAAAGGTAATCGATTTTTCAGCCGTTGGAGTCCTTGTTTTAGGGCTTGCATTTTTAAGAAAAAAATTAAATTAAAATCTTTCATTCATTTTATGAATGAACTTTATCATCAAAATGTGATATTTTATTAAGGAGAAAAAATGGGACTTTTTGACCGACTCTTCGGAAAGAAGAAACAAGAGGAAACTAATCATGATGTGCCTGTCAGTGAAAAGCTATCTAGTGAAATCACTGAAGCAGTCAAAAATGAAAAAGAAAATGAAACTACTAAACGGCCTGAGGTAAATGAAGAGCCAGCAAAAGTAGAAAAAGTTACTGACGAGTCTGTCAGTAAAATGATTGATGTTGAGCCAGAAATTACGGATGAACCTGTCAGTGAAAATGAACCTATTATTTCTGAAAAGGTTGAAGTAGAAGTTACTGACGAAAAAATTGTTAAACCAGAAAATGATGAAAAATTAGAAAAAATTACTGACGAAAAAGTAATCTCTGAAACTACAGAAGTGACTGAGAAAAAAGTTACTGACGAAGATGAGGAAGAAGAGATTGTCATTGATATTGATGCTCTGGCTAATATTTTCACTCAATCACGTGAGGAAACTGAGAAAAAATATGAACAGTCATTAACTTTAACTCGTAAGACTTTTTCTGACGGCTTTAATGAACTTTTTGCTAACTTCCGGACAGTTGATGAAGAATTCTTTGAAGAACTTGAAGAAACTTTAATTATGTCAGATGTCGGTGTGGATTTGGCAATGGAAGTGACTGAAGAATTGCGCAAGGAAGCAAAATTAGTTAATGCTAAATCAACAGATGACTTGCGTCAATTGATTATTGAAAAAATTGTTGATAAGTTTGACGGTGAAAAATTACCGACAAAATTGGATATCCAAACGGATGGATTAAGTGTTTTCCTTTTTGTTGGGGTAAATGGTGTTGGAAAAACAACGACCATTGGTAAATTAGCTGCTCGTTATAAAAATGAAGGCAAAAAAGTACTCTTAGCAGCTGCGGATACTTTCCGGGCAGGTGCTATTGACCAATTAGTTGAATGGGGAAATCGTTCAGGCGTTGAAGTAGTCACAAAACCAGCTGGTTCAGATCCAGCGGCAGTCGTTTTTGACGCTCTCGCAAAAGCTAAAGCTGAAAATTATGATATTTTACTTGTGGATACTGCAGGACGTTTGCAAAATAAAGATAATTTGATGAAAGAGCTGGAAAAAATTGGTAAAGTGATTAAACGAGAAATTCCAGATGCTCCGCATGAAACGATTTTGGCACTTGATGCAACAACAGGCCAAAATGCCATTCAACAAGCCAAAGAATTTTCAGCAGTTACTCCAATTACAGGAATTGCTCTGACTAAACTTGATGGTTCGGCAAAAGGTGGGATTGTCTTGTCAATCGTTCAAAGTCTTAAAATTCCAGTTAAATTGATTGGTTTAGGCGAAAAGCTTAATGATTTACAAGATTTTGATGAAGAATTTTTCGTCAGAGGGCTTTTCAAAGAGCTTTTATAAAATATAAAATAAGAAGTAAAAAAGTTTTGTTCAGTTTGGGCAATGCTTTTTTACTTGTCAACGGTTCCATTAAAATAAAGCCGATGAGCGTTTGAAAAAATTGAGAATTTAATGTAAAATAGAATTACATAAAATAGAACTGCTATGTTCTGTAGGAATTAAAGAAAGGCTCTTCATGTCGTATTCAAATTTGAAGTTGTTTTCGCTCTCTTCTAACCACGAATTAGCCCAAAAAGTGGCTAAAGAAATTGGAATTGAGCTTGGAAAAGTAAGTGTTGGTGCACATTCGGATGGCGAAACTGTCGTTCATATTGACGAATCAGTTCGTGGTGATCATGTGTTTATCCTTCAATCAACAAGTGACCCTGTCAATGATAACTTGATGGAACTCTTGATTATGATGGATGCATTGCGTCGTGCCTCTGCTGCATCAATTAACATTGTCTTACCTTACTATGGTTATGCTCGTCAAGACCGTAAAGCTCGTGCTCGTGAACCAATCACATCAAAACTCGTAGCAAACATGCTTCAAATTGCTGGTGCCGACCGTTTAATTACTTTCGACCTTCATGCACCACAAATTCAAGGATTCTTCAACATTCCAGTTGACCACCTTATGGGTTCACCATTGATTGCTGAATATTTCCGTCGTCAATTGGTTTCTGCTGGTGATGATATCGTTGTCGTTTCGCCTGACCATGGTGGAGTAGGACGTGCGCGCAAGTTAGCAAACTTCTTGAAAGCACCACTTGCTATCATTGATAAACGTCGTCCTCGTGCCAATGTGGCAGAAATTATGAATATCATCGGTGATGTTCAAGGGAAAAAATGTATCTTGATTGATGACATGATTGATACGGCCGGAACAATTACTTTAGCGGCCAATGCCCTTAAAGAACTTGGTGCAACTGAAGTCTACGCTTCATGTACTCATGCCGTACTTTCAGGACCAGCTATCGAGAGAATTAATAATTCAGCAATTACTAAACTCGTTGTTTTGGATACTATTGAAATGCCAGAAGATCGTCAAAGTGAAAAAATTGTTCAACTTTCAATTGCTCACTTGCTTGCTGATGCGATTATTCGTATTCACGAACGCCGTCCATTGTCACCACTCTTTGAATTACATCTTCCTTCAGAACAAATCTAAACTAGTAATTGTTGGAATTCAAAGTGGATTTAGGATAAGACTTCAAGCGACCAGAGGTCGCTTTTTTAAAAAATGGAACTAGAAAAAATTAGAAAACTTTACGAGAAAGTTGACCCCAGTCAACTGACAGAGCGAGAAAAGTTACTGACAGAATTGATTTTTACTGACAGAAAATTGAAGACTGATAAACTTCCTAATGGCCGCTATCGTATTTTACAATTTTCAGGAAATAATTTTGAAGAATTGGAAAATACTTTAAAGCTACTTTTACCTGATTTTGTAAAAAGCATTGGGGAAGAAAAAATTGTGATAGAAGCATTTTCAACTGATAGTCCCACAAACTCAGAACTTTTTGATATTTTTCAAACCCTTTCGCAAGATATGGGTGAAGAGGTGACGGCTTATGTTGGCCGTTTTGTCGAGAAAAATAAACTCTCTGAAGTATATTCTGAAGAATACAAAATTTTTGAAAGTCAGCAAACTTTTAGTGAATACATTTTATCAGAAAGTCTAAATCTATCAGAAAATAGAATTTTACAAGAAATCCGTAAAGAATTATTAGAAAATCCTGAAGACCAAAAACTAGTTGAAGCAATGTATAAAGCAAGTAGCAATCAAACGAAAGCAGCAAAAATACTTTATGTTCATCGAAATACGCTGATTAATAAAATCAAAAAATATGAGCAAAAATATGGCTTACAGCTTTCGGGAAGTGACCTAACTCTCGCTTATAATTTATTATAAAAGACAATTTACATTAGCAATATTATGAGAAAGGAACTGAGTTTAATAAAATTGAACTCAAATCTTTAATATGGAATACAATCATCAAGAAATAGAAGCCAAATGGCAAAAATACTGGGCGGATAACAAAACTTTCCGTACAGGAACAGATAAAAATAAACCAAAATTTTATGCTCTAGACATGTTCCCTTATCCATCTGGTGCAGGACTTCACGTTGGACACCCCGAAGGTTATACTGCAACTGATATTTTGAGCCGTTACAAACGCGCTCAAGGGTTCAATGTTCTTCATCCAATGGGCTGGGATGCCTTTGGTTTACCTGCTGAACAATATGCAATGGATACAGGAAATGACCCAGCAGAATTTACAGCTGAAAATATTGCTAACTTTAAACGTCAAATCAATAGCTTAGGTTTTAGTTATGACTGGGAACGTGAAGTTAATACAACTGACCCTAATTTTTATAAATGGACACAGTGGATTTTTACTAAACTTTATGAAAAAGGGTTAGCTTATGAAGCAGAAGTAGCTGTTAACTGGGTTGAAGAACTCGGAACGGCTATTGCTAATGAAGAAGTGCTTCCAGACGGAACTTCTGAACGCGGGGGTTATCCTGTTGTTCGTAAACCAATGCGCCAATGGATGCTTAAAATTACAGCTTATGCGGAACGTTTACTTGAAGACCTTGAAGAAGTTGATTGGCCTGAATCAATCAAAGAAATGCAACGGAATTGGATAGGGAAATCAGTAGGAGCAGATGTGACTTTTGAAGTTGCAGGAACCGACAAATCATTTGAAGTCTTTACGACTCGTCCTGATACCCTTTTTGGGGCAACTTATGCTGTGCTTGCACCTGAACATGATTTAGTTGATGCTATTACGACAGCTGAGCAAAAAGAAGCTGTTGCTGAATACCGTCGTAAAGCGAGCTTGAAATCTGATTTAGCCCGTACAGACCTTTCTAAAGAAAAAACTGGAGCATTTACCGGAGCTTACGCGATTAACCCAATTAATGGCCGTAAAATGCCAATTTGGGTTGCAGATTATGTTCTTGCTTCTTATGGACATGGTGCTGTTATGGCAGTTCCTGCTCACGACGAACGTGACTGGGAATTTGCTAAGGTCTATGGACTTGAAATTTTGCCTGTTGTTGAAGGTGGAAATGTAGAAGAAGCTGTTTATACAGAAGATGGTCCTCATATTAATTCTGAATTTCTCAATGGGCTTGATAAAGCGCAAGCGATTGAAAAAGCCATTGCATTTTTAGAAGAAAAGAAAATTGGGAAAAAGAAAATCACTTACCGCTTGCGTGACTGGCTCTTTAGTCGTCAACGTTATTGGGGTGAACCAATTCCAATTATTCATTGGGAAGATGGCACATCAACAGCGCTCTCAGAAGATGAACTCCCTCTTGTTTTACCAGTAACCTCTGATATCAAACCGTCAGGAACAGGTGAGTCTCCTTTGGCTAACTTGACAGATTGGTTGGAAGTCACACGCGCAGATGGCCTAAAAGGTCGCCGTGAAACTAATACAATGCCACAATGGGCAGGTTCAAGTTGGTATTACCTTCGCTATATTGACCCAAATAATAGCGAAGCTTTGGCAGACCCAGAACTTCTCAAAGAATGGTTGCCAGTTGATATCTATGTGGGAGGGGCTGAACATGCTGTTCTTCACTTACTTTACGCTCGTTTCTGGCATAAAGTGCTTTATGATTTAGGAGTTGTTCCAACTAAAGAACCTTTCCAAAAACTCTTTAACCAAGGAATGATTCTCGGAACCTCTTATCGTGATCATCGTGGGGCCTTAGTTGCAACTGATAAGGTTGAAAAACGTGATGGTGGCTTTTACCATATGGAAACAGGTGAAGCCCTTGAACAAGCTCCAGCTAAAATGTCTAAATCTCTTAAAAATGTTGTTAATCCTGATGATGTTGTTGAACATTATGGAGCTGATACTTTACGTGTTTATGAAATGTTCATGGGTCCACTTGATGCAAGTATTCCATGGTCAGAAGAAGGCCTTGAAGGGGCTCGTAAATTCCTAGACCGAGCTGTTCGAATGATTGAAAATTCAGAGATTAAAGCTGAAAATAATGGAGAATTGGACAAAGTTTACAATGAAACAGTGAAAAATGTTACTGAGCGTTTGGACTTGATGTACTTTAACACTGCAATTTCCCAATTAATGATTTTTGTTAATGCAGTTAATAAAGCAAAAGCTTTACCGTTAGAATACGCTAATGGCTTTGTCCAACTTTTGGCGCCATTTGCTCCACATATTGCTGAAGAACTTTGGGTAAAATTAGGTAATGAAGCTGGAATTTCTTATGTTGCTTGGCCAACATTTGATGAAAGCAAATTAATTGAATCAGAAGTTGAAATTGTTGTTCAAATTAATGGTAAATTAAAAGCAAAAATTAAAATTGCTAAAGATTTAGCGCGTGAAGAACTTGAAAAAATTGGTCGTGAATCAGTTGCTGAGGCTCTTGAAGGTAAAAACGTGGTCAAAGTAATTGCTGTTCCAAATAAATTAGTTAATATTGTTGTAAAATAAAGATGACAATCTGAACATTTATCAGTTAAATCTTATAATAATTAGCTGTCAGTAAAAAGTGAGAGCTAAAGAATAAAAAGTAAAATAAGCTGGTTGACAATTTGTCGACTAGCTTATTTTTTTGGGGAAGTCACAGAAGAGTTTAGAGTTGACCCTCAAAATTCTGTCAGTAAAATGTGAATAAAAGGAACAATTTATCTGTCACTAAATCGGAGTACGGCTTAAAAATTCTGTCAGTAATTTATTTATTAAATAAAAGTCGATACTGATGAAGCTCGCTCAGGATAACAAATAAATAATCAACAACATAAGAAAGGTTGGGTCAGTAAAAATGATTGATTTCTTGCCCGAACAAGTTCGAACGCTCAATGAACTAGAAACTGCGACATTTAATTTTATCTTATCTAATTTATCAAGTATTGATAAAATGTCAGTCAGACAGCTTGCACAAGCTGTCCATGTTTCCACAGCAACAGTTATGCGCATGACCAGAAAACTTGGATTTGAGGGATGGGTAGAACTAAAATATTATCTTAAAAACCAAAATCAACTGACAGAAATTCCAGTTAATTACTATGAAAATTTATTACAACTCGACCTATTTTTACGAAAAATAACCTCTAAGGAAGCGGGAAGAAAATTAGAAGAAGCTGTCAAACTAATTCGAGAAGCTCGTTATATTATTTTTATTGGAGTAGGTTCTTCAGGAGCTTTAGCTGAATATGGTGCCCGCTATTTTACAAATATTGGTTTAGAATCTTATGCCATTTCTGATCCTTATCAAGCCGTTAAAGGCAAAGGTGCACCAGATGTTTTAAGCATTGTCTTATCCGCTTCGGGCGAAACAGACAAGATTATTGAACGAGTTGTCAAACTAAGAGAGGAAGCACCAGCAAAGATTATTTCAATTACAAATCATCCAGAAACGACCTTATCCAAACTTTCAAATATAAATTTAACCTATGGATTCCAAACGGAATATTCCGCCTATGACCCACTTGAAAATTTGACTTCTCAGCTCCCAGTCATTGCTTTTATTGAAATACTAGCTCATCAGGCAATGGAAAAAGCTGATAAATGTAACTAATCCTGTAACAGGTAACAAAGATAGAAAAGCCCCTTGCAAAAAAAATTGTAAGGGGTATTATTATATTGTAAGCGGTTCAATTAAAAGAGTACAGTCTTCAAAGTATCTGAACTGTCTTAACAAATTGAGTTCGACCTTCTTGAAATAAGTGAAAATGCGATTCGACTTGCGACTTTAGTCGCTTAGAGCGAATGGACAGCGTAGCAGCTTGCTGCGTAGATAGATAAAATACGTTGAGCATTCCAGCTAAGTGCTAAAGCACTTGTTGGTGGGGCAAAACGCCAGCACAAAAGATAATTTTCTTCATTTCAGAACAGTCGGGCTCACATCTTAAAGGAGGTTTATTTATGAATGGCTTCATAAATAATAAAGTCTTACCGCCAATTATGAAATTCGTGAATACACGAGCGATGACTGCTTTGAAAAATGGAATGCTTTTTGCCATGCCATTTATCATTGTTGGGTCAATTTTCTTGATTCTGGCGAATATTCCAATTCCACCTGTGGCAAAATGGTTATCAGACAATGGCTGGTCAGCAATTTTTACCCAAGCATTTAACGTATCATTCGGTATTTTAGCGATTTGGGCAGCAGTCGGTATTGGCTATTCTTATGTCAAAGAAGCTGGATTTGGTGATGTTGCTTTACAAGGAGGATTAACTTCTCTCTCTGCATTTTTCATTGTTCAATCTCTAAGTATTGCAAATCCAATCACAGCGGCACTAGCTACTGGGAAAGAAGCCTCAGGCATTGGGAATCTCACAGGAACACAAGCAACGGCTGCTTTTGAAAAGCTTCCTCATGCCATGCAAGTATTTCTAAATAATCCAGTGACAGGAGTGCTCAATTTAACTTGGAACGGTGGTCAAGGAATGATTGCGGCCATTATTATTGGTATTCTATCAGGCTGGGCTTATTCAGCAATGATGAAAGCAGGCTGGAAGATTACACTTCCTGAACAAGTCCCATCAAATGTTGCTAATCAATTCACTTCAATGATTCCAACAGGAGTAATTGTCGTCGCTGCTACGGTTGTCTATGCTTTATTTGATAAGATTGGTCATACCGATGCAGTAACCTTTATTTATCATTGGTTATCTGTCCCTCTACAAGGTTTAGGCGGTTCATTTGGTGGAATTATTATTATCTCACTCTTAGTTCCATTCTTCTGGTTCTTTGGGGTTCATGGTGGAATTATCATGGGAGCAATTACCTCTGCCTTTCTGATTCCAAATACCTTTGCCAATGCATCCCTTTATCAATCTCACAAATTGAGTTTAGCTAATGGTGCTCATATTGTGACCAATGAATTCTATAATAACTTTATTAATCTTTCGGGTTCAGGAATTACTTTTGGATTAATTATCTTTACGATTTTCTTTGCTCGTTCAGAACAGATGAAGTCAATTGGTAAAGTAGAGTTAGTCCCAGGTTTATTTAATATCAATGAACCTTTCTTATTTGGATTGCCACTTGTTTTAAATCCAGTTCTTGCTCTGCCATTCTTTCTTGTTCCAGTAGTCGTTTCGGCTACGGTTTACGGAGCGATTTATTTTCACATTGTTCCGCCAATGAATGGTGTTGCCGCGCCTTGGACCACTCCACCAATTATTTCTGGCTTTTTAATCGGAGGTTGGCAATATGCTGTGCTGCAAGTTATTGCGCTTTTAGAATCAATTTTGATTTATCTTCCATTTGCTAAAAAATATGACAAAATGTTGTTAGAACAAGAAGCAAATGCTGAAGCTGAAGAAGTTATTGCTTAGTAATTGAATAAGGAGATTAGAAACTCCGGAGAAACTTTTTCTTCGGGATTTCTTTTTATAAAATTAAAGATAAAAGGGGACAAAATGGAAAATAAAATGCCAAAAGATTTTTTCTGGGGGAATTCAACTTCGTCAATGCAAACCGAAGGCGCCTGGAATGAAGGAGGAAAAGGGCCCTCTGTCTATGATGTGAATACCGCTGGACGTTCTGCCAAAGATTGGCAAGTAACAAATGATAATTATCATCATTATTCACAAGATCTAGATCTTATGAAAGAAATGAATATGAATATGTATCGTTTCCAAATTTCTTGGTCACGAATTGTTCCTGACGGCGATGGTGAATTTAATGAGGAAGGAATTGCTTTTTATAATCATCTGATTGATGATTTGCTGGCTCGTGGAATTGAGCCTATGATATGTCTCTATCATTTCGATATGCCATTAAATCTGGCTGAAAAGTACAATGGATTTTTGAGTCGAAAAGTGAAAGAAGCATTTGTAAGATTTGGACAAGAAATGATGAAAAGATTTGCTGACAAAGTCAAATATTGGATTGTTTTTAATGAGCATAATCTTTATTTTGCTGACGGTTTCGAGCATTATTCGGGAGTTTTGAAAAAAGAGCTGACACTCTCTGATATGTATACTGTTTTTCATCATACCATGCTTGCTCATTGCGAATTAACCCAATTTTTGCATGAAAATTTTGAAGCAAAAATAGGAGGAATGTTGGCGACTACGGAAATATATCCCGCAACTTTTTCACCAAAAGATAATTTATATCTTAGAAAATTTGATGAATTTTATAATCGAAATCTCTGTGATGTTTATGCTTTTGGTCATTATTCGCATGAGGTTATGACCTATGTTAAAAATCAGAACATCCAAATGGATTTTCAAAAAGGAGATGAAGAAATTTTAAAAAATGGAATTTCTGACTTTATTTCTTTTTCTTATTATCGCTCAATTTTACTTGATGCAAGTCAGCTGACAGAAAATGATGCACCAAATTCTTATTTGACTAAAGGGATGAAATTAAATCCGTTGCTTGAACATAATCAATGGGATTGGTCCATTGACCCAGAAGGCTTTAGAAGAATTATAAGTAGATTATATAATGAATTTGGGTTGCCTGTTTTTCCTATTGAAAATGGCATTGGTCAGTCAGAAATCTGGGATGTGCAAACAGAAATTGCTGATGACTTGAGAATTTCTTATCATCAGAAACATCTTGAAGCCATGAAAAAGGCAATATTTACTGACGGGGTAGAAGTTATGGGTTATCTTGGTTGGGGATTGATTGATATTCCTGCGTCGTCTGGTGCTATTGATAAACGTTACGGTGCTGTTTATGTGGATCCAAAAAGTCATAAACGTATTCCTAAAAAATCATTTCATTGGTTTAAAAATGTTTTTGCTTCAAATGGTGATCATTTGGATTAGAATAATCAGTGATAAAAATGAAATAATGATAGAAAACTTATGATTTACTCATATCTCGTGATTAAACTGATAGCTAAGCTGTCAGTTTTTAAATTCATCATTAAAAAATTTTACTGACAGAAATTTTTTTCTTATTGTCAGTATTTTTATCTGGCTGAAGAATAATCAGTTACTAGAAATCATAATTGGTCAGTGCTGACAGAATTTTTGTTACAATGAAAACATTGGAAAAAGCTTGAGAGGAAACAAAAATGTCTTTTTTTACAACAAATGATTTAGTAAAAATAAATTTTCATGATTATGGTATTCAGTTAAATCAACCTCTGATTCTAATTGGTGGCTATTCGTCCAGTGAAGTTACGTGGTTTGCCCAAATAGAAACATTTGTAAATGCTGGTTATCGGGTGATTACTTATGATCATCGCTCACATGGAGATTCACAACAAGTAGATTATGGCTTGACTTTACACCGTTTGGCAATGGACCTAAAAGAATTAATTGACTATTTGCAATTAAAAAATGTTGTCTTAATTGGCCATTCGATGGGTGCGGCAACAATTATGGCTTATGAAGAATTATTTACTGACGAAAATGTATCAGCAATAATTACAGAAGATCAGGCCCCAACTTTCTTCAAATCGGCAGATTGGCTCAATGGTCAATATGGGAAAACACTGACAGAGCTGTCAGTATTTATTGATGATTTTCCAAAAACTCGTTTGACACAAAAAAAGTTGTCAGATAGTGTAAAACGAACACTGGGACATGGAATGAAACCTTTTGATTTCAAACGCTATCGTCCTTTACTGCAAAATGTTATTTTGCAAGATTGGCGTCCTGAGCTTGGGCAAGAAAAAAAACCACATTTATTTTTTGCCGGCGAGAAATCTCCGATTTTTCCAGCAATTCATGCTCAAGCAGCGCGTGAATTACAAAACAATCCAAATTCAGAAGTTCAAATTTTTGAAGGATGTGGGCATATCTTACATTTAGAAGAAATTGAGAAATTCAACCAAGCAGTCATTGATTTTCTCAACAAAATAAAAAAAGACTGATGTGGTCAGTCTTTTTTGCTGACCGTCAGTAAAATTTAAACTAGTAAGAAAGGCAGTATTATAGTCTTAAAAGTATTAAATAAATTTTATTTTTATATCATTTTTTTTTCATAATAAAACTTGATAAAATAGAATTAAGAAATGGAAAGGAGCTAAACCATGAAAAATAACAACATGGAATTTGCCCAAGATTCAAAAATTGATGATCAGCAAAAACCAAAGAATTTTAAAATTGAAACAACCGTAATGAAATTAGTAGTAGATAGCTATCTCCATGGCGCTCAAACCTGTGAAGTTCAAAAAGGAAAAATTTTAGGCGTCAGTATTCATCAAGGAGCATGTGATAGTATTCACCTTTTTATTAACGACGACCATAAAGTCACAGTAGAAGTTAGTCAAGGCATTAGCCGAATTTCACTGATGCAAAAGAAAAATATTGAAGACATTGACTATATACTTCCTTTCATGAAATGTTTAGGTGTATCTGAAGGGCAAGCCATGAAAAATTATTAAATTATTTAAAAAAGCCGTATACTGCGGTTTTTTATTTTAAAAATTACAGAAAGTAAATTTATAAACAGAAAAATGTATATTTATTTCGATAAGAGGTATAATATTTTTTGGAATTATTATTAGTAGGAGGCCAAGAGAAATGGCTAAGAAAAAAATCGTTATTGTAGGTGCTGGATTTGCTGGAGTTTCAGCCACACGCTTACTTGCAAAAAATTTGAAAAATGATGCAGAAATTACAGTTATAGATAAACATGATTTTCAAACTTCAATGACCCAACTTCATGAAGTTGCAGCAAGTCGTGTTGAGGCAGATGCTGTTCAATATCATTTGAATCGAACAATTGGAAAATTTAATAACGTTAAAGTGGTAAAAGAGTCACTTGTTGAACTTGATAAAGCTAACAAAAAGGTGATTACAGATAAAAATAGCTATGACTATGATTATTTAGTCGTTTCAATGGGTGGAGAACCCAATGACTTTGGTGTACCAGGTGTTAACGAATATGGCTTCACACTTTGGTCACTTGAAGATGCTTTGAAAATAAAAGCACATTTGAAAGAAATGGTTCAAGCAGCAGCTAAAGAAGCTGATTCAGAAAAACGCAAAAAATTGTTAACCTTTAGCGTGGCTGGTTCAGGATTCACTGGAATTGAAATGGCCGGAGAATTGATTGATTGGCGTAAAAAAGCATCTAAAAAATACGGCATTCCAGAATCTGAATTTACAATCAATATTGTTGAAATGATGCCAACAATTATGAATATTTTAGACCGTAGTTTAGCAGATAAAGCACTCGTTTACCTTCAAAATAAAAACATCAATGTTCTTGTAAATCATGGAATTACAGCTGTAGCACAAGATCATATCACTGTTAATGTTGGTGGACGTGACGAGGAAAAAGTTGTTAAAGAAATTCCAGGAAATACCTTAATTTGGACAACAGGGGTACAAGGAAATACAGAAGCAGAAGCTTGTCAACTTTCCGAAACAGAACGTGGTCATCGTCTTCAAGCAAATGAATACATGGAAGCGATTGGCGAAGAAAATCATGGCATCTATGTTGCAGGAGATGTATCAGGTTATATTGTTCCCGAAAATGGTCGCCCTACTCCTCAAATTGTAGAAGCAGCAGAACAAACAGGAAGCACGGCCGCTAAAAATATCATTGCAGATATTAAAGGTGGCGAAAAAACCAAATTTGTTGGAAATTATCGTGGAACACTGGTTTCTATTGGTTCAGGCTATGCGGTTGGGACAGTTGGAAAAACAAAATTAAGTGGTTTTTCAGCAACATTCATGAAACACATGGTTTATCTTGTTTATACCTTTGAAATTCGTTCTGGTCATTATTTCTTCAAATATATCAATGACCAACTTTTCCACAAAGGTGCAATTTAAGTTAAAACAAAATATAAATATAAAACTTTTCCATAAAAAAATTTGGAAAAGTTTTTCTTGTGTAACAGTTTACAAATTGCTCTAAAAAGGATATAATAGTGCCTGACGTTATTATTATATTACTAGTAGGAGAACCATTCTAAATGACTAAGAAACAAATCGTAGTCATCGGTGGTGGTGTTGCAGGAGTACATGCGACGCGTGAGCTTTCTAAAAAGCTCAAAGCAGATGCTGACATCACACTGATTGACAAACATAGTTACCACACAACCATGACTCAACTTCACGAAGTTGCAGCAGGACGTGTTCCATTCACAACTGTACAATATGATTTCCAAAAGCTTTTAGGAAAACGTAAAAACGTTAGTCTTGTCACTGACTCTGTCGTCAGTCTTGACAAAGAAAACAAACAAGTAATCACAAAACATGGTCGTTATAGCTATGATTATGTCATTGTTGCCCTTGGTGGCGAACCAAATGACTTTGGAGTTCCTGGTGTTAAAGAACACGGGTTTACACTTTGGTCACTTGAAGATGCAATGCGAATCAAACGTCATTTGGAAAAAATCGTCCAATATGCATCAACAGAAGTTGATGATGAAAAACGCCGTGCTCTTTTAACAATTTCAGTTGCCGGATCAGGATTTACTGGGATTGAAATGGCAGGTGAATTGATTGATTGGCGTAAAAAAGTTTCAACAGATTGGAAGATTCCTGAAGAAGAAATCACAATCAACGTTGTTGAAATGATGCCAACAATCCTTAATACTTTAGACCGTAAACAAGCAGATAAAGCTCATGCTTATCTTGAAAAGAAAAATGTTCATGTTTTAACAAACCATGGTATTGTTGAAGTAGCAAAAGATCATATCAAAGTGAATGTTGGTGGGCGTGACGAAGAAAAAGTTGCCAAAGAACTTCCAACTCACACATTAATTTGGACAACTGGTGTTCAAGGAAATACAGCTGCAAAAACAGACCTTAATGAAACAGAACGTGGACATCGTCTTCAAGCAAATGAATACATGGAAGCTGTTGGTTTTGAAGGAAAAGGGATTTATGTTGCTGGTGACGTTTCAGGATATATTGAACCAGATACTGGTCGTCCAACACCACAAATCGTTGAAGCTGCGGAACAAACAGCACACACAGCAGCGGCAAATATTCTTGCAGACATCAATGGCGGAAGCAAACATAAACATGAAAGTAAATACCAAGGAACAATGGTTTCAATTGGTTCAACTTGGGGAGTTGCCAAAATCGGTAGCATGCGTCTAACTGGTTTCTGGGCAATGTTGATGAAGAATATTGTTTACTTTATCTATACTTTGCAAATTCGTTCAGCACATTATTTCTGGCGTTATGCCTTGGATGAAGTCTTCCGCGTAAAAGATAATCGTAACTTTATGCGTGGTCATACTTCACGTCAAGGAAATGTACTTTGGGCTGTTCCACTTCGTATTTTCTATGGTGTGGTTTGGTTTACCGAAGCAATTAAGAAAATTGTCGGTGATGGTCGATACTTCAACCCAACGACTTGGTTTGGTAAGGGTTCTTGGTTTACAAATGACCTTAAATTCCCATTCTCATGGTTGCAAGAAGCACCAAAAGCAGCTGACGCAGCCGCAGGCGCTTCAACAGCCGCTTCATCAAGTTCTAGTGTAGCCGATGCAGCCGCAGGTGCTACAGGCGCAGCAACAACAGCCGCTTCAAGTGGTGGTGGTGAAGCTGCTCATAAAGCAACTGAATGGGGCCTCTCGTACGCTTACGGTCATGACCCAATGACTGTTTTTGACAAAGTGCCACATTGGATGGAACCTATCTTTAAGTTTATGATTCCAAACCGTGAAGTCGCATTGTTTATGCAAAAATTCATGTCAATTGTTGAAATCTTCCTTGCACTTGCCCTTATTTTTGGATTGTTCACTTGGATTGCAGCGGCAGCAACAGCCGCATTGACTGTTATGTTCTCACTTTCAGGAATGTTCTACTGGGTTAACATTTGGTTTATTCCAGTGGCAATTGCACTTATGAATGGTTCAGGTCGTTCATTTGGTTTAGATAAATGGGTTCAACCTTGGATTCAAAGATGGCTAACCAAAATATGGTATGGTCAATCGCGTTCAATTTACAAAGGACGTCAATAGAAAATAGCTCTGCGGAGCTATTTTTTTTGCCTGAAAAAGCTTGAAAATTATGTTATGATATTTGAAGATAAAAGATAGTTTAAAAACTATCTTTGTAAGAACTGAGGTTTAAATGGATAATTTAAGATATAAAAGTGTCTTTGACATCATTGGTCCAGTGATGATTGGACCTTCAAGCTCGCACACAGCTGGTGCTGCTCGAATTGGTAAAATTGTACGTTCTATTTTCGGTGAACTTCCAGAAAAATTGGAGATTCATCTTTATGAATCTTTTGCTAAAACCTATCGGGGTCATGGAACAGATGTTGCTCTTGTTGCAGGTGTTTTAGGAATGGATACAGATGATGAACGTCTGCCAATGGCGCCTCAGCTTGCTTTTGAACAAGGAATGGAAATTTCTTATGTTCCACATCCAGAAGAAAAAGCAGAACATCCCAATACCGCACGTTTAATCGCCAAAAAAGGAGATCGAACAATGACCGTGACTGGAATTTCAATCGGTGGTGGAATGATTCAAGTAACGGAATTGAATGGCTTTGATATCGCAATTTCAGCTGGTGTTCCGACATTTGTGGTCATTCATGAAGACGTTCCAGGGATGATTGCTAGAGTTTCTAGTGTCCTTTCAGAACATCAAATTAATATCGCACAAATGAATGTAACCAGAGAAGCTAAGGGTGAAAAAGCGATTATGATTTTAGAAGTTGATACACCAAATGTTAAGGAAGTAATTGAGGAAATGAAACTTATTCCTCGTTTGCACGCCGTTAATTTCTTTAATTAAAAGCAGTATAGGAATAAATATGTTTAAAAATATAGAAGAATTAATCGAGGATTCTAAAAATTATTCCTCGGTCACAGAATTAATGATTGCCATTGAAATGGAACAAACTGGACGAAATCGTGAACAAATTTGGGAAATGATGGAACATAACCTAGAAACGATGCTTGATTCTGTTAAAAAGGGGCTTGCTGGTAAAAAATCACTTACAGGTCTTACTGGTGGCGATGCAAAGTTGATGGATGATTATATTAAATCAGGCAAAGCACTTTCGGGTGAGCTCATCTTAGGAGCAGCTCGTGATGCGGTTGCCGTCAATGAAGTGAATGCCCAAATGGGGCTCATTTGTGCGACACCAACTGCCGGATCAGCCGGCTGTTTGCCAGGTGTTTTAACTTCGGCTATTAAAACTTTAGACTTGAGTCATGAACAGCAAGTGGAATTTTTATTTGTAGCAGGAGCCTTTGGACTTGCGATTGCAAATAATGCAACGATTTCTGGAGCAGAGGGTGGTTGCCAAGCAGAGGTCGGTTCTGCTTCGGCAATGGCATCAGCTGCACTCGTTTTAGCTGCTGGTGGCTCTGCAGAACAAGCAGGCTATGCGATTGCTATTGTCTTGCAAAACATGTTAGGCTTAATTTGTGACCCTGTTGCTGGTTTGGTTGAAATCCCTTGTGTTCACCGTAATGCAATGGGGGCGTCACAAGCAATGATTTCAGCTGATATGGCTTTGGCAGGGGTTAAAACAGTGATTCCAGTTGATGAGGTGGTCAATACCATGTATAATGTGGGACGGTCTCTACCAGCTGCTTTTAGAGAAACAGCTGAGGGTGGTTTGGCCCAAACACCCACTGGACGTAAAATTATGGAAGAATTATTTGGTTAAGATTAAACTTAAAAATTCGAATGATAAAATTCGAATTTTATTTTTTAGGTTGAATACTTGACTTTTAGTGTTTACACGTGTAAACTTATCTTATGAAAATGAATAGGGAAAGGAGAAAAAATGAACGAAGTAGAATTTAATGTATCAAATGCCGAATTAATCGTTATGCGTGTAATTTGGTCTCTAGGAGAAGCGCGAGTTGATGAAATTTATGCGCAAATCCCCCAAGAATTAGAATGGTCATTGGCCACTGTTAAGACTTTACTTGGTCGACTGGTAAAAAAAGAAATGCTTTCTACCGAAAAAGAAGGAAGAAAATTTGTTTATCGTCCATTGATGGAAGAATGTACGGCTATAAATTTAATGGCCGATGGTCTGATCCAAAAAGTTTGTGAAACGAAACATGTCAATGTTTTGCAAGAGATGATTGAAAAATCGACTTTGACGGCAAGGGATATTGAACTTTTGCAAGAATCACTTAATGCCAAAGAAGTGGTAGGACAAAAACATTGTAATTGCTTAGAAACAAGTGGACTTTGTGCTTGTAAACATGAACATGAGCAGATTTCTGCTTAAAAAGGAGAATATAAAATGAAAGAAACTTTAAAAATTGAGGGAATGACTTGTGACCACTGTGTAATGCATGTGACAAATGCTTTGGAAGCTATTGATGGTGTTGAAAAAGCGAAAGTCTCTTTGAAAAAAAAAGAAGCACTAGTTAAATTTTCTGCCCCAGCAGATATGGATAAAATGGCTGTTGCCGTTGCAGAGGCTGGTTATAAAGTAATTTAAAAAACACTTCGTTTGTGAATTGAATTTAAATTTGCTAGAATGAAATTGGTAAAGCAAACCCCAAATATTGTTTTACTAAATAATAACAGGTCATCTTCATTCCCCAAATGAAGATGATTTTTTCTTGACTTTTTTCGTTTACAATTGTAAACTATATTTAGAGATAAAATATAGAAGAGGTAAAAATGCGGAGTCAATCATTTGTAATTACAGGAATGACCTGTGCAAATTGTGTAAATACAGTTTCAAAAACATTGAATCAGTCAGATAAAATTATGGAAGCAACGGTAAATTTGGCGACTGAGAAAGCCAAAATTGTTGCTGACGATAATATTTCTGACCAAGAAATTATTAACTTAGTGGAAAAAGCGGGTTATGGAGCCATTGTTAATGACAAAGCTCATCAGGAAAAAATTGCACGTCAAGCTGCAAAAAAAGCAAGAAATTTGGCTTTGTCTTTTTGGATTGCTTTAATTTTGACTTTACCTTTAGTAGTTGCAATGTTTGCTGATATCTTCGGAGTACATGCAAATTGGGTCATGTTTTTACATGAACCAATCGTACAATTGATTTTGGCAACTCCAGTACAATTCATTATTGGTTGGCGCTTTTATGTTGGGGCTTATCATGCTTTGCGAAATAAATCGGCAAATATGGATGTTTTAGTGGCTTTAGGAACTTCGGTTGCATACTTTTCGAGTTTGATTTTGGCTGTTTTTATGAGCCAAGCGAATGCTTTGAATTTTGAATCATCGATGGTAATTATCACTTTGGTGGTCATGGGTAAACTTTTAGAACATAATGCAAAAGAGAAAACAACGCAAGCAATTACTGGATTAATGTCTAGTCGAGCAACTTTTGTTCATACGGAATCGACTGATTTAGCGATTGAAGAAGTTCAAATGGGACAAGTGATTCGCATTTTGCCAGGAGAGAAAGTGCCTTTGGATGCGATGATTCTTTCTGGCAAAGCATCTTTTGATGAATCTATTTTGACAGGTGAAGCCTTACCTGTTGTAAAAATGGATGATGAAGTCATTTTTGAAGGAACAATTAATTTAGATGGTGAAGTTAAAGCGGTTGTTGTTCATGATTTAAATGATTCAACAATTTCAAGAATGGTTGAAATGATGAGTGAAGCACAAGGCTCAAAACCAAACATTCAAAAATTAGCTGACAAGATTTCAGGGATTTTTGTGCCAGTTGTGTTAGTTATTGCTCTGATAACTTTCATTGCGACTTGGGCTGTCAGTGGAATTTTACTGACAGCAATCATGCATTCAGTAGCTGTTTTGGTCATTGCTTGTCCTTGTGCGCTTGGTTTAGCTACACCAACTGCCATTATTTCTGGGACTGGTTTGGCTGCTAAAAATGGTTTGTTGATTAAAAATGCCAATGCTTTGGAACTTGCCGGATTAGTTAAAACAGTATTTTTTGATAAAACTGGGACCATTACAACAGGTGAATTTGAACTGACAGATTTTAAATTACTGACAGAAAGTGAAAAAGTTACTGACAGCTTTAATTCTATTGAAGAAAAAATGGCAAGTGATGAGTTTAAATTATTGGCTAGTCTAGAAGCTCACTCTAATCACCCTTTGGCTAAATCTCTTAAATTTCAAGGTGATTTATATGAACTGACAGATTTATCAGAACTTGCGGGTCGTGGACTTTCTGCTAAAATTAATGGTCAGGAATATTTTGCTGGCAATGATAAATTAATGACAGACTTAAATCTGTCAGTCCCAGAAACAGATGATACGGTCATTTATTTGGCAAATAAGGAAAAATTATTAGCGATGGCTGTTTTTAGTTCAAGTCTAAAGGATGATGCGCTTAAGACAATTCAGACCTTGCAAAAACGTGGTCTAAAGACTGTTATGTTGACAGGAGATAATCAAAATTCGGCAGCAAAAATTCAAAAACTTGTTCATTTAGATGAAGTTAAAAGTGGTTTAAGACCTGAAGAAAAAGCAGAAATTGTGCAAAATAGCTCAAATTCAATGATGGTTGGTGATGGAATCAATGATGCTATTGCTTTAGCGTCAGCAACCGTCGGGCTGGCAATGGCAACTGGGTCAGATATAGCTATGGAAGCTGGTGATGTGACTGTTACTAGCGGTCAGATTCATAAAATTTCCACTTTCTTTGAAGTAGCTAAAAAAACAATTTCCAAAATTAAGCAAAATTATTTTTGGGCTTTCGTTTATAATGTCATTGGCATTCCGCTTGCAGCTTTTGGATTACTCAATCCAATGCTCGCTGCAGCAGCAATGAGTTTATCATCAGTTTCTGTTATTTTGAATTCCTTACTTTTGACAAAAACAAAAATAAAAAACGTTGAATAATCAACGTTTTTTTATTTAGAATTTACTGATAGAATTTTTTAAAGACAATCTGCCTTATTTTTTATACAATTCTGGGTCAAGCAAGCCACCTTTTTTGAAATTGACTTCAAAATGTTTGGTCTTTAAAGAATAGGAAACAGGGATGCTGACAGCAACTAGGATTCCGAGCGTAAAGGGGATAATTGATTTAGCTTTCATTTTTTGTTCCTCCAGATTTTTTAGGTTTATTAGTAAAATAGTTGTAACCAATAAATAACAGAATTCCTAAAATAAAGCAAATGATTCCTTCTTTTAGTCCATTAGGGAAGAATTTTAGTTCAAGACGATGACTGCCAGCAGGAACGCTAACTTTCATAAAACCAGATTGAGCTTTACTGACAGCCACTTTTTTTCCATCAACTTTTGCTGACCAGCCTTTATCATAAGGAATTGTCAAGAAAATATCGCCCTTTTCTTTTTCCGTATAAGTCATGCGAACCCCGTTTTTAATCATTTCTGTTTTAGGACTACGAGATTGTAGAAGAGCCATTTCTTTTTGGTAAGCTGTAGTGTCCAGACGCCAGAATGAAGTGGTATCAAAAGTAACTTGTGAATTTTCAGGAAATGCTAAGGTCACTTTTAGCTTAGTTTCCTTACTGAAACTTCCTAAATTCAAGAAGGAGCCAGTATCGTTTGTACCAACGTAATAACTATTGAGAGAACGTGTCATTTTTGGATTGGAAACATCAGAAATAGTAATCAATGTATTCTCAGCATTACTATTTAGATAAGTAATATTGGGAACAGATAAATAAATTTGACTATTTGCCGCCACGGTAATTCCGTAGGTAACTGAAACATCAGTAGCTGTAGAAGTTTTTGGCCGAGTCAGAGTAACAGAATTGCCAGCACCCGTGATTTTATCAGCAGTTTCTTCACTGGTCGTGTAAAATGGAGTAAAGAATGTAGTTTTCGATTTTGTCAAAGCGTTAACTAAAGCTGTTTGATTATTAATAAAGCTGCTAGCTTGAGCTTTATCAGTGAATTTAGCATCTTCAAATCCATTGGGAACGAAGACACCAAGACCCATCGCATTTGAGTTTTTGCTCAAATTACTGAGAGCATTGGAAACTGGTGAAAATCCAAATTTTGGAGGTTGAGCTTGGCTTATATTATATTTAATTCCAAAAATCGAATCCATCAGTAATGTATTCCCCGGATAACGTAAATTCAAATAAGTACTGTCAGTGTGAAATCCTAATTGACGCATGATTGAACTGGCGTTGCTGTTACGAACAGATGAAAATTGGGAAAGTGCATTAAAATTGTACTTCATGCCATCGTTTGCTGTATCAGGAACAGTGTTATCCATTCTGGCAAAACCAGAACCAGTAAGCTCATTCACCTTTTTGGCAATCGGTTCTATAGAATTCACTTGGGTATTATAGTAATCACGACTAGCAAAATTCCACTCTTTTTGTATTCCTTGAACCTGATAAAGGGCATTAACACCAGATTCAACAGTCATGAAAACAAAGAGGATAATAACAAATAGATGAGCTGAAATCCATTTCCTAACAGAATTAATAGACAAGATTAAATAAGCAAGACCGAATAAGAAAGTCAACATAACTTGAGAAGTCATTACATATTTATAGTGTCCAAAAATTAAAGTAGCAAGAAAACCTGTAATTAGAAAAAGACTAATAGTCAAAATATGCCAAGTCTTTATTTCCTCCCAGCGAGATAGAGTTTCCAAAGCCATTAAAACAAGAAACAAACTAAATAAGAAAGCATAGCGGTGCAAGAACATATTTGGTGAATGCATCCCTTGCCATAGTAAATCTAAAGCTTGAAGATAAAATGAAGCAACAAAGAAAGCAATGATTCCTAGAAAGGCAAATTTACTTCTGAGACGAATACTTTTAGTGAAAAAGAAGAGAATAGCCAAAGCTAAAGGCATCATTCCAACATAAATCATTGGAATGGCATTGAATTGAGTAGTATCATAAGTGCCAACAAAATTCTTAGCGAAAAGGTCAAAAAGATGAGAATTTTCTGTAAAGACACCTGACAAAGTTGAAAGAGCATCGGAATTATTAGACTTCAAATCAAGATACATGGGTAAGAGCATGATTAGGCTGGACAGACCAGCTAAAGCAGAAGAAACCACAAAATCAAGCACTTTTGTCCAAGACCATTTTTCGTAAGTCATCCGTGCCAAGAAATAGAGCACTAAGAAAATAGCCACCATAAAGCCAAAATAATAATTTTGGATAAATAGAATCAATAAACTAACGAAATAAAGCCAGCGTTTTCGTTCATCCATTAAGCGATGAAGTCCCCAAATAATTAGAGGCAAGAGAATGAAAACATCTAACCACATCGTAATTTCAAGCTGTGAGGTTAAAAAACTCATCAGTGCGAAAGCAGTACTTATTGACAAAACAATCAATTTAGAAAGTTTTTGATACATGTTTTTGAAACTGACAAATGCTGATAGACCAATCAAGCCAAATTTTAGTATGGTCAGTAAATATAAAGCATCAGGCATTGATTTTACATCAAAGAAAAATGTAAGTGGCATGAGAAAACTTCCCATGTAGTAAGCCGAAAAAGCATAAAGATTGAGGCCGAGACCACTGGTAAAAGTATATAAGAAACCAGAAGAACCGCCCGAATGTAAAATATTACGATAGAGAGAATGAATGGCGACATACTGATGATATGCATCCCCAGCCAAAATTGACCGTGAACTCCCCCAATAAATCCCAGTTATTGCAAGAACGATAACCATTAATAATAATGGAATAAAAAAACTTGCAAGAAGTGCCCATTTATTTTTCTTGATAAATTTCATATTTCTATTATACCAAAGATACAAAAATCAAACTTATATTAAGTGTATTAAAAAAATACTGACAAACCTGTCAGTACTTTTTATCTAAACGATTTCTAATCTCGTCAGCAATTTCTTCTAATGCTTCAATTCCATTGACTTGCGGGATTTTATAACCAATAAAATAAGGAGAAGTAATAAAGCGAGGAACAATTTTACAAATATATTTATCATCGAAATGATGGAAAAAGAGATTATAAGAATCACAACGCCCATTCATATAGTCTGTCATTAAATAAGAGGTAATCCCGTGAACATTGTCAGCCAATTTTTCAACATTTTCAAGTTCAGAAATAATAACATTAAATTCCACAAAGCCCATAATAGGTCGAGTAGACAAAGTGACAGTCAGACCATTCTTTCTGATTTCGACTCCTTCAAAATTTTCTTTTGCAATTTGAGCATAACCGTCAGTTTCTTCTAAGCCAACAACTTGCAAATGAGGGTGACGCAATGTTCCGCCAGAGCGAGGCCCAAAATTTTTGAACATCAAAACGGATTGATATTTGCCAGATTGAATCATTTCATCCCAACATTCAAAAGCAAAAGAAAAAACCTCACGATTTTCTTCCACACCATAAGTAGAAATATCACCTAAATGTCCATCAGACTCAATAATCACAGTCATCATTGAATTTTTGAGTGTTGGAAATTTATTTTTTAACCAAATTTTATGGTCAGAAGTTTTTAAAATACCTGTCAGATTTTCCACATCACAAAAAGGACAAAGAACTTCCTTAGGTACGACTGTTTCATTACGTTTTTTTGTTCCAATAGCTGTATTGAAAACTAAAGGATTTTCACTATGTTTAATCATTATGACATTATACCACTTTTTTTGACTACTTTTTTTATTCAAAGGCTAGTTTTTACTTAGGCAATGTGTTATAATATTCCAGTTACCTATTAATGTTCAGCCTTCAACTGCAACATTTACAAAAGTCAGCCTTCAACTGATATTTTGTCTAACTTGAAAAGAAAAAATTTACTGACGAAATCGTCTAGTTTTTTTCGTCAGCACTTTTATTTCTTTTCAAAATCAAAATAGAAAGAGATGGTGAAAAATTAATGGATAACACAAATACTCAACTTATGTCTGGTAAGAGTCCAGCACAAACACGTGTCGTTGTCGGAATGTCCGGTGGTGTCGATAGCTCAGTCACAGCTTTGCTTCTTAAAGAACAAGGTTATGATGTTATTGGTGTCTTCATGAAAAACTGGGATGATACCGACGAAAATGGTGTCTGTACAGCCACTGAAGACTACAAAGATGTAGCTGCAGTAGCTGATCAAATTGGCGTTCCTTATTACTCAGTCAATTTTGAAAAAGAATACTGGGACCGTGTTTTTGAATACTTCCTTGCTGAATATCGCGCTGGACGTACCCCAAATCCTGATGTCATGTGTAATAAGGAAATTAAATTTAAAGCTTTCCTAGATTATGCTATGGAATTAGGAGCAGACTACGTCGCAACAGGTCATTATGCCCAAGTTCGTACAGATGAAAATGGTATCGTTCATATGTTACGTGGTGCGGACAACAACAAAGACCAAACTTATTTCTTAAGTCAATTGACCCAAGAACAACTCAAGAAAACAATGTTCCCATTGGGACATTTGGAAAAGCCTGAAGTACGTAAGATTGCTGAAAAAGCAGGACTTGCAACTGCTAAGAAGAAAGATTCAACAGGAATCTGCTTCATTGGTGAAAAGAATTTCAAAAAGTTCCTTGGAGAATATTTACCAGCTCAACCAGGTAAAATGATGACACTTGACGGTATCGAAATGGGAAATCACGCCGGTTTGATGTATTATACAATCGGTCAACGTGGTGGTCTTGGTATCGGTGGACAACACGGCCAATTAACAAGTGACCCATGGTTTGTTGTTGGTAAAGACTTAACTACTAATACCCTTTATGTTGGACAAGGTTTCCATCATGAACACCTTTATTCAACAAGTCTTGACGCAAGCGATTTGAGCTTTACCAGAGAAATTCCAGAAACTTTTGACCTTCACTGTACAGCAAAATTCCGTTATCGCCAAGAAGATACAGGAGTAACTATTCACGTTAATGGTGATAAAGTAACCGTTGATTTCGACGAACCTGTTCGAGCAATTACTCCCGGACAAGCAGTTGTTTTCTATGATGGAGAAGAGTGCCTTGGTGGTGCGATGATTGACGTAGCCTACAAAGCACAAAAAGTAATGCAATATCAATAAAATATTGACCTGTCAAAGTTCTGACAGGTTTTTTTGAACAAAAAAGAAATGGTTTTCATAACTTGTTGATAATATTTCTGTACATAATAAAATACTTATAACTTTTTTAATATAAATCGAGAAAAATGCTTTCCCTAAGCGATTTTTTATGGTATAATGTTTTGTAAGGCTGTGTACCAGCCAAATTGTTGGAGGAATTTTTTTTACAAATGAACGAATTTGAAACATTATTAAACAGCGTTGAAGACGTTAAAGTACGTGACGTCGTTAAGGGTGAAATCCTTTCAGTTGAAAACGGGCAAGCAACTGTTGCCATCGTAGGAACTGGTGTTGAGGGTGTCCTTACACTTCGCGAAATCACTAACGATAAAGATGCTGATATCAATACATTCGTTAAACCTGGAGATGTTCTTGATTTGCTTGTTATCAAACAAATCGTTGGTAAAGAAGCCGAAGGTGCAAACGTATATCTCCTTTCATTGAAACGTCTTGAAGCTCGTAAAGCTTGGACTCAATTGGAAGGCAAAGAAGGCGAAATCGTAACAGTTAAAGTTACTAAAGACGTTAAAGGCGGACTTTCAGTAGACTATAACGGTGTTCGTGGATTTATCCCTGCATCTATGATTGACACTTACTTTGTTAAAGATACTAAGAAATTTGTTGGCGAAGAAATCGAAGCTAAAATTATCGAAGTTAACGCTTCAGAAAACCGCTTCATCCTTAGCCGTCGTGCAGTTGTTGAAGCTGAAGCAATCGAAATGCGTAAAGAAGCTTTTGCACAACTTCAAGAAGGCGATATCGTTGAAGGTACAGTTTCACGCGTAACTAACTTCGGTGCATTCGTTGACCTTGGTGGTATTGACGGATTGGTTCACGTTTCTGAACTTTCACATAGCCGTATCAAACGTCCATCAGACGCAGTAAAACCTGGCGATGTTGTTAACGTTAAGATTTTGAAACTCGACCCAGAAGCTGGACGTCTTTCACTTTCACTTAAAGCTACACAACCTGGACCATGGGAACAAGTTGAAGAAAAAGCACCAGTTGGATCAACTGTTGAAGGAACTGTTAAACGTTTGACAGACTTCGGTGCCTTTGTTGAACTTTACCCAGGTGTTGAAGGACTTGTTCACGTTTCACAAATTTCATGGGAACGTGTTGAAAATCCAAAAGATGTTCTTAAAGTTGGTCAAGTTGTGAACGTAAAAGTTCTTGACGTGAAACCTGCTGAAGAACGTATCTCACTTTCAATCAAAGCGCTTGAAGAAGCTCCAGCTCGTCCAGCTCGTAACAACGACAACGACGGTGAAAAACGTGATCGCAAACCACGCGCACCACGTAAAGCAGCTAAACCTTCATACGATTTGCCTGAAACACAAGAAGGCTTCTCACTTGCTGATTTCCTCGGGGAAGACTTCGATATTAACGATTTGTAAGAAAAATTCAAAAATATCCTCTAAAAGACCCGCTGGGTCTTTTTTTGTTTAGAAATGTATCAGATTAATCATTTGAGATAAATGGGAAATTCACAGAAATCTAACATAAAAATGAGTAGTTCTCTTGGAAAACTTTTTTTATAATAAGTATGTAAAAGTAAAGGAGAACTACAATATGAAAACAAAAAATTCATTTCGGACATGGAAGTCTGGTAAAACATGGCTTTATTCATCATTAGTCTTGGGAACTTTACTCCTGAGCTCAGGGATATCAGCCAATCAAATAAAAGTTCTGGCTGATACAACAGGAACGCAAAGTAGTCAAATGACATCGACTTCAGAGATTACCACGGGACTGCAAGCAAATATTAATGCCACAACTACTGTTACTGCAGCACAATTGGCTAATGCAACAGCTCCAGGTCCATTTACAGCTGGAGTAAATCAGGTTATTCCTTTTGAAGCTTTTGGAGGGGACGGAATGTTGACTCGTCTCTTACTTAATTCCGCAAGTAAAGCACCATGGTCGGACAATGGAACAGCTAAAAATGCAGCTTTATCGCCAATTTCAGGACTTGAATCTGGAAAATATTTCTATGAAGTTGATTTAGCCGGTACAAATGGGGCAACAGGCCAAAATTTACTTGATGTATTACGTGCTAATGGAACAAAGAGTTATGAAGCAACAGTCAAAGTTTATGCCGCTAATACTTCAGGAACGGCAGACACAAGTAAAACGGTTGCTACAAAAATGGTACAAGTTAATTTGACTGGTTTGACTGATAATATTAATACTACAACTACAGTATCGGCATCAGAATTAACCAATGCAAAAGTGCCAGGTCCATTTACAGCAGGAGTAAATCAGGTTATTCCTTTTGAAGCTTTTGGGGGAGACGGAATGTTGACTCGTCTCTTACTTAATTCCTCAAGCAAGGCACCATGGTCGGATAATGGAACAGCAAAAAATCCTGCCCTATCACCAATTTCAGGTCTTGAATCTGGAAAATATTTCTATGAAGTTGATTTAGCCGGTACAAATGGAGCAACAGGTCAAAATTTACTTGATTTATTACGTGCAAATGGAACAAAGATTTATGATGCAACGGTTAAAATTTATGCAGCCAATGCTTCAGGCACGGCGAATACAAGCAGAACAGTTGCTACAAAAATGATACATGTAAACTTAACTAAACAACAAAGCACGATTTCTAGTCAATCTGTCTATCGTTTGTACAATAAAGTGAGTGGAGAGCATCTCTATACCACAAGTAATTATGAGTATAACTCACTCAACACAATGAACAGTAGTTGGTTAGGAGAAGGAGTAGCTTGGAAAGCACCAAAATCTGGCAATAATGTATATAGAGTTTATAATCCAAACTCAGGTGAACACCTTTATACGGAATCAGCATATGAAATGAATAGCCTAGTGCATCAAAACGGTTGGAAATCAGAAGGAGTTGCTTTCTATTCTGATTCAAATAGTGGAAAACCAGTTTATCGTCTCTACAATCCTAATGCAAAACTGGGAGCCCATTTCTTGACGATGAGTTCCTATGAACGAGATAGTTTGGTTAAAGCGGGTTGGAAATCAGAAGGAATTGCATTTTATGCGACAAAATAGTTTAAGACATAGACTTGTTTAGTTTTAGGAAAAGACTTAAAAATATTTTTTAAGTCTTTTATGCTATGAAGATGAAATGTAATGTCAGAAAATTGATATTTTTTAATATTTTTTGATATACTGTGAATATGGAACAACGAATACTAATAATTGAAGATGAAGAAAGTCTCTCTAATTTATTAAAGACTGAACTTTCCTTTGAAGGATATGAAATTAACACTGCAGCTGATGGAATTTCAGGATTAAAAATTTTTGAACAAGAACAATTGGATCTGGTTATACTTGACTGGATGATTCCAAAACTTGATGGTCTTGAAGTTTTACGACGTATGAAAAAAATTAATAAAGAAGTTCCAGTAATATTTGTAACTGCGAGAGACTATGTGGGAGATAAAGTTGCAGGTTTGGATGCAGGGGCTGATGATTACTTAACAAAACCCTTTAGCATTGAGGAGCTCATGGCTCGGTTGCGAGTGATTTTTAGAAAACATACACAACCAACGCAATATGCTTATGGTGAGATTTCTCTTAGTCAGAGTGAACATATTGTTAAATATGGTGGAAAACCGATTAATTTAAGCCAGAGAGAGTTTGCTCTATTACTTTTTTTATTTGAACATCAGGGGGAGATTATCTCAAGGGATGATATCCTTGATGAAGTTTGGGGAATGAACTTTGGTGGTCAGCTAAATACTGTGGATACTTACATACGCTATTTACGAAAAAAATTAGATAAAAATATGATAGAAACAATAAGAGGTTTAGGATATAGACTTAAAAAAAATAAATAATAATAAAAAAAAGAAAATATATACAAATGAATTATTAATTAGAAGAATTTTTCAGCGCATCTTTCTTTTATTATTAACGTTTAGTGGGTTGACCTTTATTACTTATAGCTTGTTTCAAGTAAGTGATAGAGAGACAAGTGCTATTATGACAGGAATGAAAAATGTTTCGGACCTTAGTGACATGAACTTTCAAGATATAAGTGGCTTCCATGAGGAAGATAATTTTATTCGTGTAAGTTCAGAATCGAAAAAAACAATAATGAGCAAAGGAACTGATAGTTTTTTAGAAAATCGGACTTTTCATTTTGGTAAAATTACGGTATCAAATGGAAAATTATATGATACTGTTTATAAAAAAGAAAAAGGAATCACCTATGAAATTTGGCTTTCTCTTCAGGATATATTTGAAGAAGGTGAAACCTTATTGACAAGTGCCTTTGTTATTCTACTTTTAAATTATTTGATTGGTTTACTACTAATACGTCATTATTCCAAGAAAATAAATGGGCCAATTCAAAAATTGGCTTTTGAGGCAAGTCAGAATAATAATTTATTGGAAGTTCCTGATTCACCAATGGAAATAAGAGAACTTGCAATAAATTTTAATGACTTAGTTGAAAGATTACAAGAGAAAATTGAATCTGAAAAAGAATTTACGACAAATTTATCCCATGAATTAAGAACACCTGTAATGGCAATTTCTGGCTATATTTCATTGCTCAAAAGAAGAAGAGTTGAGCATCCAGAAATTGTTGAAAATGCACTGGATTATTTGGAAAAAGAATCGGAGAGACTGAAAAAACTAATAGAAGATTTTTTAACTTTATCAAGAAATGGACAGATTAATTATCAAGAAGAGATTTTCACAATTGAGAGTTTACTCTTAGAAGTTAAGGCTACTTTTGAATTTGATTCGTCTAACGAGATAGATATTGAAGGAGGTGGAGAGCTATACATTAAAACGAGTAAATTTGCTCTTCGAGAAATTTTGACCATTTTAATTGAAAATGCAATAAAATATTCTCCCGATAGAACAAGAGTTTTTATTAAATATAATAAAAAAGAAATTCAAATTATTGATGAAGGAGTTGGGATTACTGATAGTGAAAAAACAAAAGTCTTCAATCGTTTTTATCAAGTAGATAAATCAAGGGGAAGCCATACTGGAAATGGTATTGGCTTAGCAATAGCTCAACAATATGCAGAAATAATAAAAGCTAAAATTTTCATTACTGACAATCTTCCAGAAGGTTCAATCTTTCATATTAATTTTGAAGATGAAAGTGGAGTTAGCTAATAATTTAAAAAGGTCTATTTAGATCTTTTTTTGTACATAAAGTCAGTCAAGTCGACTTTAAATTGTTCGGAATATTTGGTATAATTTAATTGTTTTATAGATAAGGTTCAACTTTTTAAATAAATAGAGGGATAAAAAAATGGAAAAAGGACAAGCGCATATTCAATTAAAGAAAAATGATGCTAGACTTGATGCAATTATTGTCGGTGATCCAGCTCGAATAGATCAGGTCGCAAAATTTTTGACCGATGTAAAAAATTTAAAATACAATCGAGAATTTCGCTCAATCTGTGGAACTTATAAAGGTAAGGAACTATTAGTTTTGTCAACAGGTGTAGGTGCACCGTCAGCTGCTATTGCGATTGAAGAGCTTCATAATATTGGAGTTAAGAGAATTATCAGAGTAGGTTCTGCGGGTGCTTTGCAGTTAGGGATCGATTTAGGAAGTCCAATTATTGGAGAAGGAGCAGTACGAGATGACGGTTTGACAAAAATGTATGTACCCGAACAATATCCAGCAGTTCCATCTACTGATTTGTTAAATAAAGCAAAAGAAATTGCTCCTGATGCTATTTATGGAATTATTCGTTCTCATGACGGTTTTTATATGGATAATCATGAAGAAACTCAAGCATATTGGTCTAAATTTGGAATTGTGGGCGAAGATATGGAATCTGGTGCATTGTTTACAGTCGGACGTTTACGAGGAATAGAAACTTTATCTATTTTGAATAATGTTGTTGCTTACGGAGGAGATTTACAAGCGGGAGTCAATGATTTAGTTTCAGGAAATGATAAAGTTAATAAAGGTGAGCTTCGGACAATTGAGATTGCTCTAGAAGTTTTAAATCGCTAATATAAATATTACTTGTAAATTGATTAGAGTTGAAAAATAGAACTGAAATTACCATCATATTTTAAATTAATAAAGCGGTAAGCGATATTCTTGACTGCATTTAAGCGTTAGGATAAAAAGGAGAAAAAATGACAAAAGATTCTTGGCTTTTTAAGCAACTTTTTGCAAATTGGAAGAAATTTGAAATCACATATATCTTAATTTTATTGTTCTTACAAGTGATTGTTTATATCATTGCCCCTGATTCTTTCATTGGAATGATATCTGGTGTATTTGGTGTACTTTGTCTCATTTATGGGATGAAAGGTCGTAAAATTAATTTTGCATTTGGTTTAGTTCAGACCTTAGCGATGACTTTAATTGCTTATCAGACTCACTCATGGATGAGTTTTGTTATGGGAATTTTTTATGTTTTATCTCAACCTGTGGGGTGGTTTTTTTGGGGACAGGATGATGCTATCCATGAATTTAGACCAAAAACTCGTCGTCTAATTTTTCTAGGTGCTTTTATTGCTTGGTTGGTCGTTTGGGGCATAGATGCCCTATTAAATGGGCAACTTCCTTATTTTGATGCTCTAAATTTAATTATTCCACTCATTGCACAAGTATTGTATATTTTGAAATATAAAGAAAATTGGTCGCTGTGGATTGTGGTTAACACGGCAGCAGTAATTTATTGGACAATTTTAACGGTACAATTTATTATGGGAGTAAACACCCAAGGGCAGTTAGGAATGTATTTATCGCAGGTTGCCTTACAAGGAGCCCTGCTCTTCAATGCAATCTACGCTAATCGAGTTTGGGCAAGTGGTGAAGCTGATAATGAAGGTGGAACTAAATAACAAGTGAAAATGACTCAAGTAAATGGGTCATTTTTTGTTTTATAAACGTCCAAAACAAGAGCAGCTCCTACATTTTTTTGCTATAATAAACAATATGAATCAAACGATAAAAGCAAAGTTAGAACTATTACCAGATAGTCCTGGCTGTTATTTACATAAAGATAAAAATGGGACAGTTATTTATGTCGGAAAGGCAAAGAATCTTAAAAATCGAGTGCGCTCTTATTTTCATGGTTCTCATAATACCAAGACAGAATTACTAGTTTCTGAAATTGAAGATTTGGAATGGATTGTTGTAGGTTCAAATATTGAATCCTTAGTTTTGGAAATCAATCTCATTCAACGTTATAAGCCTAAATATAATATTATGCTTAAGGATGATAAATATTATCCTTTCCTAAAAATAACAAATGAAAAATATCCTCGTTTGTTGGTCGTCCGTAAAGTTCAAAAAGATGGTGCGACTTATTTTGGACCTTATCCAGATGTCAAAGCTGCCAATGAAGTTAAACGCCTTTTAGACCGAATTTTTCCATTTAGAAAATGTGGCTTACACGAGAAAAAAGTATGTTTCTATTTTCATATTCATCAGTGCTTATGTCCAGTAGTTAATCATGTTGATCCTCAAGTTTATAAGGATATGACTCAAGAAGTGAAGGAATTTCTGACAGGTTCTGATAAAAAAATTGTTAAAGAACTTGAAGCAAAAATGATGATTTCTTCTGATAATATGGAATTTGAGCAAGCTGCTGAGTATCGGGATGTGATTAAGGCAATTGGAACTTTAAGAACAAAACAACGGGTGATGAATCAAGATTTGAAAGACCGCGATGTTTTTGGATATTATGTTGATAAAGGCTGGATGTGTGTCCAAGTATTTTTTGTGCGCCAAGGAAAATTGATTCAGCGTGATGTGAATATGTTTCCTTACTACAATGATGCTGAAGAGGATTTTTTAACTTACATTGGACAATTCTATCAAGATAATAATCATATGATGCCAAGGGAAATTTTTATTCCGCAAGACATCGATAAGGAATCTGTGGAAGCAGTAGTTGCAGCTAGCCAAGAGGGAAATTTATTAACTAAAGCTCAAGCTAAAGAAGTCGATGCAAAAGTTTTTACGGCCAAGACGCTTAAATTTTCTGATCAAAAAGATGTTGAGCAATCAATTGTTAAACTTGATAAAGAATTATCAGCCGAAAAACGTTTATCATCACTTTTAGCTAAAACACAGATTGTTCAACCAAGTCGTGGTGAGAAAAAGCAATTGGTTAATATGGCAACTAAGAATGCTCAAAGTCAATTACAATTGAAATTTGATGTGGCTGAGCGTGATATTTTGAAAACGACTAAAGCAGTTGAAAACTTGGGTAAAATTTTGGGAATACCAAAACCTGTAAGAATTGAGTCTTTTGATAATTCAAATATTATGGGGACTTCACCAGTATCTGCAATGGTTGTTTTTATTGATGGAAAACCTTCAAAAAAAGATTATCGGAAATATAAAATTAAAACAGTGGTTGGTGCTGATGACTATGCTTCAATGCGCGAGGTGATGACGAGACGTTATTCACGAGCTTTAAAAGAAGAAACAGCTCTTCCTGATTTGATTGCAATGGATGGTGGAGCTGGTCAAGTTAACATTGCCAAGCAAGTTTTAAAAGAGCTTGGGCTATCGATTCCGGTTGCTGGGATGCAAAAAAATGATAAGCACCAAACGTCAGAATTACTTTTTGGTGACCCTTTAGACGTGGTTCCCTTGTCGAGACAATCTCAAGAATTCTTTTTGCTGACAAGAATTCAAGATGAGGTTCACCGTTTTGCGATTACATTCCATAGACAACTACGTGGTAAAAATACATTTTCAAGTAAATTGGACGGTATTGTTGGACTTGGTCCAAAACGAAAACAAAAGTTACTGACAACTTTCAAAAATTTGAAAGCAATTGAAGAGGCAAGTGTACAAGAAGTGGCAGAAGCTGGCATTCCTTATGAAGTAGCAGAACGTGTGAAAACAACTTTGTCTGGACCAATTCAAGAAAATGAAAATTGGGAATCACTCAAGGATAATGTTCCTCTTTTAGAAGGTAAAAAATAAAGTAATCAAAAGAATTGTCAGTAAATCTGTCAGTTCTTTTGATTCTTGAAAAAACATAAAAATTACTGACAGAAATTCTGTCAGTAAAATAAAGTAGTTATTGAAAATCTGTCAGTAAATATTTACTGACAAACTAGGAATTAAGAAAGTAATTGGAGAATCGATGGACTGGTCTAAGAATCAAATAAAGGAATTTCAGCAAGATTTACTTTCTTGGTATGATGATAATAAAAAGCCACTCCCTTGGCGAAAAACAACTGAACCTTACAAAATATGGATTTCAGAAATCATGTCCCAACAAACACAGGTTGAAACTGTCATGCCATATTATGAACGTTTCATGAAAAAATATCCGACGATTGAAACTTTAGCTCAAGCTGATGATGCTGAACTGCTAAAACTTTGGGAAGGCTTGGGCTATTATTCTCGCGCTCGTAATCTAAAAATCGCAGCGCAAGAAGTTGTTGATAAATATGATGGAAAATTTCCTGACAATCTAGCCGATATATTATCATTAAAAGGAATTGGACCTTATACAGCCGCTGCAATTGCTTCAATTTCTTTTGGACTCGCTGAGCCTGCAATTGATGGAAATCTAATGCGCGTGACCAGTAGAGTTTTTGAATTAGATTGTGATATTTCTAAAAGCAGTTCAAGGAAAATTTTTGATGGCTATCTAAGAAAGCTCATCAGTAAAAAAAGACCAGGTGATTTCAATCAGGCGTTGATGGATTTAGGTTCTTTAGTTTGTAGCCCAAAGAGTCCAAAATGTGAAGTTTGTCCCTTACTAAACTATTGTGCAGCAGCAGCGTCAGGAAAACAATTAAATTATCCAGTAAAAACAAAAAAGATAAAACAAAAAGATTTGTATTTTACAGCCTTTGCCTTAGAAAATTCATTAGGTGAATATTATTTAGAAAAGCGTCCATCAAAAGGCTTGTTAGCAGACATGTGGACATTTCCACTGACAGAATTACCAGCAGCAGATTTTGAAAAAATGGTTACTGACGGCTCTGTCAGTAAAAATATTGTCATTCCAGAACTTCCGGAAAGTATTTCAAAAATGGAATATGTAGCTAATTTTACTCACATTTTTTCTCATCAAAAATGGCATTTGGCAATCATTAAATTAAAACCAGAAGAGACTTTTGAAGTTGCTGACGAATTATTATCAGAAGACAAAATGTGGGTTCATTTTGATTCAAAAGTACTGACAGAAAATGGCCAACCAAAAGTAAGTCGTTCACAAATTCCACTTGCTGGGCCACAAGTGAAGATGTTTGAGATTTTAGATAAGAAGAATAAGAAAATTGATCTGCTAAAATAGTGGAGTAACCATCGAAACCAAATTTTTGGTATAATAGATAAATATACTACTTCAAGGAGAAGATTATGACAACTATTGATTTTAAAGCCGAAGTTGAAAAGCGTAAAGACGCTTTGATGGAAGATTTATTTAGCCTTTTGCGCATTGATTCTGCAATGGATATGGAACATGCAGATGCTGAAAATCCATTTGGTCCTGGTCCAAGAAAAGCATTGGATGCATTCTTGAAGATTGCTGAACGTGATGGTTATACAACTAAAAATTATGATAATTATGTTGGACATTTTGAATACGAAAATGGTGCAAGCGATGATGCAGAAGTTCTTGGAATTATCGGTCACTTAGACGTTGTTCCTGCAGGTTCTGGTTGGGACTCAAATCCATTTGAACCAGAAATTCGTAATGGAAATCTTTATGCTCGTGGAGCATCTGATGATAAAGGTCCAACTGTTGCATGTTACTATGCCCTTAAAATCTTGAAAGAACTCAATCTTCCATTAAGCAAAAAAATCCGTTTTATCGTTGGAACAAACGAAGAAACTGGTTGGGCAGATATGGATTACTATTTTGAACATTGTGAATTGCCATTGCCTGACTTTGGTTTCTCACCTGATGCTGAATTCCCAATTATCAATGGTGAAAAAGGAAATATTACAGAATATCTCCATTTTGCAGGTAAAAATGCTGGAGAAGTTGTTCTTCACAGTTTTAAAGCTGGTCTTGCCGAAAATATGGTTCCAGAATCTGCAACTGCAATAATTTCAGGTGCTAAAGATTTACAAACTGCACTTGAAAAATTCGTAGCTGAACATGCAAGCAAAAATCTTCGTTTTGACCTTGAAGAAAGTGCTGGAAAAGCGACAATTACACTTTATGGTAAATCAGCACATGGTGCGATGCCAGAAAAAGGTGTAAATGGAGCAACTTACCTTACTTTATTCTTGAACCAATTTAATTTTGCTGATGGTGCTGCTGCTTTCATTAAAGTTGGAGCTGAAAAACTTCTTGAAGACCATGAAGGTGAAAAATTGGGAACAGCTTATGTTGATGAATTAATGGGTAATACTTCAATGAACGCTGGTGTTTGGTCATTTGATGAGAATTCTGAAGGTAAAATCGCGCTTAACTTCCGTTTCCCACAAGGAAATAGTCCAGAACGTATGCAAGAAATTCTTGCTAAACTTGATGGTGTTGTTGAAGTTGAACTTTCAAAACATCTTCATGTTCCACATTATGTTCCAATGTCAGACCCACTTGTATCAACATTGATTGATGTTTATGAAAAACACACAGACCTCAAAGGTTATGAAACAATCATTGGTGGTGGAACTTTTGGTCGTCTTTTAGAACGTGGTGTTGCTTATGGTGCGATGTTTGAAGGGGAGCCTGATTCAATGCACCAAGCTAATGAAATGAAACCTGTTGAAAATATTTATAAAGCGGCAGTAATTTATGCTGAAGCAATTTATGAACTTACAAAGTAATTTATAAAATTAAAGAGTTTAGTTACTAAACTTTTAAGGGTTTAAAAATCTGGCATAATTTGCCAGATTTTAACCTTTTATTCCATAAATAGAGGTGGAAAAATGGTTTTTGGAACAGGTGTTGATAATGTAGAGCTTTCTCGAATTCAAAAAGCACTGACACGTTCTGAACGTTTTGTGGAACAGGTTCTTACGGCAGTGGAATTAGAAAAATATAATAGTTTTCAATCTACCGCTCGTAAAACTGAATTTCTTGCGGGACGTTGGGCAGCAAAAGAAGCTTTTTCTAAAGCTTACGGTACGGGATTTGGTAAGGCTTTGGGCATGCATGACCTTGAAATCAAAAATGATGAATTAGGAAAACCCTTTTTTACTAAACATCCTTTTGATGGACAGGTTCATTTATCTATCTCGCATAGTAATTTAGAAGCTGTTGCTTTTGTTGTTTTGGAAAAGAATTAAGAAGTAATAAAAATTTTTGCTTAAACTAGAGGAAGGTTTAAAAGATGAAAACTTCTCCACATCGCAATACGTCAGCCATTGTTGACTTAAAGGCGATTAGAAATAATATTGAAAAATTTAAAAAGCATATTCACCCTAACGCGGAGATTTGGCCAGCAGTGAAAGCAGATGCTTATGGTCATGGCTCGGTTGAGGTTTCTAAAGCGGTGAGCGATTTGGTAGGCGGTTTTTGTGTATCAAACCTTGATGAGGCAATTGAATTACGGAATCATTTGGTAACTAAACCAATTTTAGTTTTATCAGGAATTGTTCCAGAAGATGTTGATATTGCAGCTGCTCTTAATATCAGTCTTACTGCCCCAAGTTTAGAATGGTTAAAATTGGTTGTTCAAGAAGAAGCAGAACTTTCAGATTTAAAAATTCATATTGGTGTAGATTCTGGTATGGGGCGGATTGGGATTCGGGATGTTGAAGAAGCGAATCAGATGATTGAACTTGCTGATAAATATGCGATTAATTTTGAAGGGATTTTCACTCACTTTGCGACCGCCGATATGGCTGATGATACAAAATTTAAAGATCAACAGGCAAGATTTAACAAAATTATGGCCGGCTTATCACGTATACCAAAATTTGTTCACTCAACTAATACGGCCGCCGCATTATGGCATAAGGAACAGGTTCAAGCTATTGAACGCTTAGGTATTTCAATGTACGGCTTGAATCCAAGTGGTAAAACTTTGGAACTTCCTTTCGAAATCGAACCTGCTCTCTCTTTAGTTTCTGAATTGACTCATATTAAAAAAATAACGGCAGGCGAAACAGTTGGTTACGGTGCAACTTATGAAACAAGTGAAGAAACATGGATTGGAACTGTTCCAATTGGTTATGCTGATGGTTGGACTCGTCAAATGCAAGGCTTCAAAGTGTTGGTAAATGGAGAATTTTGTGAGATTGTTGGTCGAGTTTGTATGGATCAAATGATGATAAAACTTGATAAATCTTATCCTCTAGGAACAAAAGTTACCTTGATTGGTCGTGATAAGACTAATGAAATCACGACGACAGATGTTGCTGATTGGCGTGGAACGATAAATTATGAAGTGCTTTGTTTACTTTCTGATAGAATCAAACGAATTTATAAATAAAATGAAAGAAACTGTATTTTTGCAGTTTTTTTCATTTGGGTTAAAAATAAATTAATCCCTAATCTTTTCCTCATGATACCCTTTACAAATTGTCTTTTTATGGTAAAATATAATTAAGATATAAATGAGAAAGCCATAAGAAAAAAATGAGGTGAACACTATGATAAAAATATACACAGTAGCATCTTGTAGCTCTTGTAAAAAAGCAAAAGAATGGTTGGAGAAACAAAATCTTGCTTACCAAGAAATAAATTTGGTTACGAGTCAAATTTGTAAGGAAGATATATTAGAAATTTTAGCATTGACTGAGGAAGGGACTGGAGATATCATTTCTAGAAGAAGTCAAGCTTATCAACGATTAAATATTGATTTTGAAACGATTAAATTAAATGATTTGATTCAAATAATTGAAGAAAATCCAACGCTCTTACGTCGACCTTTAATTGTCGATCATAAGCGACTACAAGTTGGTTACAATGATGATGAAATTAGAAAATTTTTACCAAGAAAAAAGAGAGAGATTCAAATTAAAGTCGCAACAGAAGCTTCTTATAATTTGGACATTGAAGAACAATTTCATGAAGGATAATTCAGTAGTTAGGCTACTGAATTTTTTCGATATAAAGCAAAATAGTTTATTATTTTAGAGAAAAAAAGTAGAATTAAGCTAAAGTGTTGTATCATGAGTACATTTTAAAGATTTATTAATAATTAGGAGGCTAAAGAATGTTTGATTATATTATTATTGGTGCCGGACCTGGTGGACTAGGATTAGCTTATCGTTTAAAAACTAAAGATAACAAAATCGGAATTATTGAGAATGATAAATGGGGAGGAACTTGTCCAAACTATGGTTGTGACCCAACAAAAATGATGATGGCAGTTGTCGAAGCCAAAAGTCGTGTCGAACAGTTAAAAGGGCAGGGTATTTCTGGTGAATTAAACATTGATTGGAAAGGGCTGAAAAGTCGTAAACTAAATATTACTGACCCTTATGAAAAATCAACTTTTGCTGGTTTGAAAAATGCTGGGATAGAAACAATATATGGCAGTGCCGCTTTTAATGACCAAGGAGAGCTTGAAGTTGAAGGGAAAACTTATCAAGCTAAAACTTACATTATCGCAACAGGAAGCCGTCCACGTCTTTTAGATATTGCTGGAAAAGAATTTTTAAAAACAAGTAATGATTTTTTAGCGCTTGAAGAATTTCCCGCTCAAATCAGCTTTTTAGGGAGTGGGCCAATTTCATTAGAACTGGCTCAAATTGCTAAAGCGGCTGGAAGCGATGTTACTATTATTTCACGTAAAAAAGCGAAAGTTGCTCATTTTGATGAAGAAATGGGGCAAGAATTTATTAATTACCTCAAAGCTCAAGGTATTAAATTTATCGAGGATATTTCTGTAGATAAAGTCGAAAAAGTTGCTGACGGATTTATACTGACTGACGGGACTGATTTTGAACATAAAACAGACTTAGTGATTGCGGGAGTAGGCCGTCAGCCAAATAGTGATAAGCTAAATTTAGAAAAAGTAGGTGTCGAAACGGATGCTAAAGGCATTAAGGTAAACGAATATTTACAAACAAGCAATTCTAAAATTTATGCGATGGGAGATGTACTTTCTAAAAATCAACCTCATTTGACGCCTGTTTCTTCTTTTGAAGGAGCTTATTTAGGTGAAACTTTAGTTAAGGATGAACCGCAAAAAATTGCTTATCCAGCAATTCCTACAATCATTTTTGGAACGGCAAAACTGGCTGAGGTTGGCCATTTGGCAGATGAGGGGATTCATACTAAGACTTTAGATTTAAGTTCTTGGTATACTTATAAAAGAATTAATGACCCCTTGGCAAAATTAAAAGTTGCACTCAATGAAAAGCGAGAAATCGTGGGGGCATCAACGGTGAGTTCAGTGGCTGATGAAGTGATTAATTTAATTAATATTTTAATTCAACAAAAAATGACTTTGGCGGATGTTGAAAAAATGATTTTCACTTATCCAACAGTGGCTAGTGACTTAGAATATTTTTACTGACAGAAAATAAATTACTACCGACATTATAATAGTAGAAACAATAAGTTACGGCAGAATAAATTTTTTACTGACAGACTTTATTTTCAAGCTGTCAGTAAATTTTACTGATAGAAATGAGGACATTCATGATTGAATTCCAGAATGTGTCCAAGGCTTTTGCTAACAAAAAAATTCTTGATCATGCTAATTTTACAATTAAAGACCAAGAGTTTTTTGTGTTAGTGGGGCCGAGTGGAAGTGGGAAAACGACCACTTTAAAAATGATTAATCAATTAGTCACTCACAGTGAGGGAAAAATATTAATCAATAATGAAGAAATATCAACGGCAAATTTACGAAAATTGCGCTTATCTGTGGGCTATGTGCTGCAGCAAATCGCTCTCTTTCCTAATTTGACTGTCTCAGAAAATATTGCTTTAATTCCTGAAATGAAGGGGTGGGATAAAGCAAAAATTGCTGATAGAACCAATGAGCTACTTGATTTAGTTGGTTTGAATCCTAAAGATTACGCTCAACGCCAACCTAGTGAATTATCAGGGGGTGAGCAACAGAGGGTAGGAATTTTACGGGCCATTGCCGCAAATCCCAAAATTGTCTTAATGGATGAACCTTTTTCAGCACTTGACCCAATTTCACGACGTCAGTTACAAATATTTATCAAAGACTTACAGAAAAAAATGAATTTAACAGTGGTCTTTGTGACACATGACTTAGATGAAGCGCTCTATTTAGCTGACAGAGTCGCTGTAATGAATGATGGATTAATCCAACAAATTGCTGAACCAGCAGATATCTATCAACATCCGGCAAATGATTTTGTTAAAACATTTTTTAAAGAATACCGTCAGAATTTATCAACGGTTTCTGTTGAAAATTTATTACTGACAGAGCTGTCAGTAAATCCAGAAGCGCAAGAAGTTGCTGACAATACGGCTATTTCGGAAATAATTAATCGTCTTTCTGATAAGGAAGTTTTAAAATACAAGGGCAAGTCAATTTCCTCAGATGATATTATATGCTATATCGCAGGAGGTGACAAATGAATCAGCTAATTTCAACTTTTCAAAGCCAGCAAGGCCAATTTTGGCAGGCGCTTTTAGAACATATCCAGATTTCATTAATTTCAATTTTTATTGCAATTCTGATTTCGATTCCTTTAGCTTTATTGTTACGACGTCTTCCCAAAATTGCTGAACCAGTTTTGCAAGTCACTGGAATTTTTCAAACTATACCTAGTTTGGCACTGCTAGGACTCTTGATTCCATTCATCGGAATCGGAAGTTTACCAGCAATTGTCGCTCTTGTTGTTTATGCGATTTTCCCTATTGTTCAAAATACTTATACTGGTTTAGAGCAAATTGAACCTTCTTTAATCGAAGCTGCAACAGCATTTGGGATGAATCGAAGAGAACGATTGATGAAATTTGAGCTCTCATTAGCGATGCCCTTTATCATGGCAGGAATTCGGACGAGTACAGTTATGGTCATTGGTACCGCAACACTAGCTGCTTTGATTGGTGCTGGAGGCTTAGGGAACTTTATTCTGCTCGGAATCAATATGAATGATGTTTCATTGATTTTAATTGGAGCAATTTCATCAGCACTTTTAGCGATTATTTTCAGTAGTCTTTTAAAATTTTTAGAAAAAGCCAAGATAAAAACAATTCTCATCAGTTTTTTCATTGGCTTACTCGTTCTTGGAGGCTCTTATTATCGACCTCAAACTTCTAATCATCCACAAATTACAATTGCTGGTAAATTGGGAGCAGAACCTGATGTTTTGATTAACATGTATAAACTAATGATTGAAAAAGATAGTAATATTCGCGTGAACTTAAAATCTAATTTTGGTGATACCACTTTCTTATATAATGCTTTGAAAGCTGGAAAAATTGATTTATATCCTGAATTCACAGGAACCATTACTTCAACATTTTTGAAAGATCCAGTGAGTTCAACTGATCCTAATGTCGTTTGGCAAAAGGCAGAAGAAGGAATAAAAAAACTTAATCAATTTACATATCTGTCCCCAATGAAATTTCAAGATACATATGCAATTGCCGTCAAATCTGATTTTGCTAAAGAGCATCAGCTCACCAAAATTTCTGATTTAGCGAATGTTTCAGGTTTAACTGCAGGCTTTGACGTTGAGTTTGCTAATCGTTCAGATGGAAATATTGGTTTGAGAAAACTTTATGGTCTTGATTTAAATGTCAAAACCATGCAAAATAGTTTAATTTATAAAGCACTAAATTCTGGTGCTGTGAATGTCGCTGAGGTTTATTCTACTGATAGTCAAATCAAGCAATATAATCTGACTGTCCTGAAAGATGATAAAAATCTTTTCCCACCTTACCAAGCAGCACCATTGATGAAAGAAAGTTTATTAAAAAAATATCCTGAACTCAAAAAGATTCTCAATAAACTGTCAGGAAAAATTACTGACCAAGAGATGATTGAGATGAATTATGATGTTAATGTCAAACAAGAAGATGCTGCAAAAGTAGCAGAAAGATATTTGAAAGCTAAAGGATTGATTTAAAAGAAAAAGTCATTTTATAATGGCTTTTTTGCTTTAGATGATAAGAAAATCTAAAAGCGCGTGTAAAAGTGCAAGAATATGATGTTTTGGTGCTTTAGTGAAATAGTAGCCTACCACTTTTGTAGGCTTTTTTTGTATTCTAAAAGTATTGTTTTTAAATTAAGTTAAAATGATTACTTTATTTTTACCAAAGTTTCTAATTAAGCGTATAATATTAAATAATCAGAAAACAAAAAATATTCACTAAAAGGAGGTTTTGCATTGGAAAATCAGAAAAAGCACTTTCAGATGAAGTCATCAAGTAAATTTGGGTTACTTAGCACTGGAATTCTTTTAAGTTTGTTAGTGATTAGTCACCCTTTAGCAGTAAAGGCTGATGAAAATTCGGCTGTTACCCCACCAAACCAAACAGAAGCTGTCACCAATCCAACTGTAAATTCTTCTCTTGCCGTGTCTGATTCGACAACCGAAGGAAATACAGAAAGTTCACAGGCAGAAATGCAAACTAAAGCGGCAAGCTCAATCACTTCACAGGCAAGCACCGCTCCAAATGCCAGTTCAGTTTCATCATCTTCAACCAGTTCGGCTCAGACTTCAAGTGTAGAAGCAAGCTCTAATTCTTCAGAGGTTTCAGCTTCATTGAGTTCAAAGGCCTTAACTTCAAAAGCCCCAAGTGTTCCTCTTGATTCATCAAAAGCAAATGTCACAATTGCTTCAAGCCTATCGGCGAGCGGAAAAATCATAAGTCCTGCTCTCACAAATGGTTCAATTGCCAGCCAAGCCAATGGTCAAGACCCTGTCATAAGCTCGATTTCTGCGACAGGTTCAGTCGCCAATGATATTACGGGTCCGTCCACACTGGATGATGTCAGTATTACAATCAAGGCTAACAACCTTGTGCCAAATAACTTTTTAACGCCTGATGGTCTTCATTGGTCGGCAAATACAGAGGTTATTCCAATCACAGGTCAGGTAACAGATCAAATCAGTACTGAAAACTTTGGACAAACGGATGGCCCGACCATACCTGCGACCACTTATACTATGAATGCAGGAGATTCTGGACGAATTACTAATGTTGGAAGGACCCTAGCCGGAACCAATCTAGATTTGATCTACAAAGTCATTTCAACAGATGAATCAAGCTGGCAAGCCCCCAAAGAAAGTACGTCTGACTGTCCGATTGGATTGGCTTTTACAGGCGAACAAAACATTGCCAACTCCGACGGAAACTCGATTGTCGCCCTCTACTACGGGGCAAATAATGTCAACCTCAATTATCAAATCGTCGCCCATAACACGAATTTTCAAATCCCTGTTCTCGCCTCTTTTATCACAACGGATATTGATATGGCACAAGGATTCAAGACCAATCTTGCCAACCTTTTAACGGTCATTCCAAAGACCACTAATCTTGCGACCGATTCAAGTGGTGTTATTTATGATACGACAAGCCCTGATACCGACTTGAATGGTCAAGCTAGTCTCCCTTATGGCGGTTATCTGGGTGTCGGTTTTCTGTCAAACTTTGACTATGATTTTTACAGCCCAGCACCAGTACGTAGTGGAGATTCTTATCAATATTCGCAAGGGGTTCGCTATGACCTCTTTGGTTCGGCGCTTCAAGCGCATTTAACCACACAAGTTCGTGATATTGTTTATCTTAACTATTATGATGCGGACGAAAACAATCAGCTTATCGTTCCCCAACATCAATTTATCTGGTTTCCAAATGTTTCTTGGAATGTTCCAGCCAGTAAATTCCCACATTATGCTTATGGGCAAGAAAGTCAGCATAGAAATGGGAACACAATAATAGTCGGTGATTATTATCACATCCAAAGTACCGTCACTTATGATTACTATGGTACGGACGGTACCTATCTAGGACAACAATTAACCACGGGACTTTATAACAAGCCATATTCGGTCAATGTGCCTTATCGATTTGGCAATTACTATATCGAAGGAAGCACGACACGGTCAGGATTTTATCCAAAATACGATGAAACGCTTAATGTTTACTATAAATACGTCCCACCAATCGTTTATTATAATACAAGCAATCCTTATGCGACGACTTACTATGTCAATGGTTATGAATATGTACCGAATTACATTGCGCCAGTTGTTTATTATGCACCAACTTATGGCTATTACGGTGGAGGCACTTCTTACTCAGGCGGTAATGGTTATTCATCAGGAGGAGGATATAGTAATTCTAGTGGTGCTTACTATCCGACTTATGTTCCACAATTTGCTTATTATTCTAAAGAAGCTCAACTTGTATCAGAAGAAAATTATTATAGTGGAGCCAGTACATACTCACTGCCAAAAACCGGGAATAAGGGTGCAGCTTGGGCGCCAGCATTAGGTTTTGGACTATTGACAGCCGAAGATGCGGGAGAAAGTTTAGAAGTGCCACCTGTAGCGATTGGACTTGGAGTCGTTGCTCTGGTATCTTTGGTAGTTGCAGGAGGAATTTGGTTATTTAGTGATAGAGAAGGTCCTATAAATAAACCAAATAGAAAGAAGCAAGGAAGGGAACTAAATGAAGAAAAGAAAAATGATCCAAAGTGGAAGGGAAATCCCAACAAGAATTCTAACCGAGCAATGAAAAAACATACACCAAGTAAGAAACATAACGGAGGAAAATAAGATGTTTGAGCCAAAACTATGGACTAAACCAACAAATACAAAGTGGCTTGTTAAAGAAATATCTCAATATTTGGATTGGATAATAAAAAAAGAAATTTTTGATGGAGAAATAAATATCTTTCTTACAAATGCTAAATTTGTTTACGATTCTAGTGCTAGAAAAAGAGAAGGAAACTTTTTCGGACCTTTTGATAAATCAATTATTCCGTCACTTTATTTTCCGCTTGGAGATATTTTTAGGACAATATCTCGTAGAGGAAAAGAAAATGCGGTCTGTGATTGGCTACAATATTTAACGCTCTTTCTCTATGATTATGTAGATTGGCAAGAAGACAGGGAGTTCAATAGTGAATTAAACAATGATTTAGCAGATAAAATGATTTATGAATATATAGATTTTAATAAAATTAGCTTTGAATCAGAGGATAGGAGGAAAAAGGAAAATAGAAAGCGAGCAAAAAATAAGGGGAAAAAGAAAGAAAAAAAGAGAAGACACATGAAAAGAATTGGAAAAGAGTTTCTAAAAAAATAAATGAAGGATAGAAAAAATGAGAAAATCGCGTACAATGATAGCTCAGAAAATTTAGACGATATATTTTTAATCAAAGATAAAAATAAACCTAAAGCAAATAAAGAAAGGAGCAGTGAAGAAAAAGCAAGGGAAACCAATCAAATTGTGGATAATCTTAAAAAGATGCAAGAGCCTGGAAAGAGATGGAACGAAGAACAGAAGAATGAAGTTCACTATGAAAGAAATGGACTCGTTAGATTTGAAAGCCTTACTAAACAAAAGCCAAGAAAAATTAAAAGAGGAAAAAGCTATCAAGTGTTTATGGAAAATATAGATATTTATCTTGATTCTAATGAGGTTAGATTAGAAATAAAAAAACTGCTTCAAGATACTAAAGATTATTTACTTCAAGGAGTCTTTGATGTTTTTGATGCTAATCGTTATCTTAGAGGTAATATTTATTTTTTAGTTCATAAAGGGAGTCAATTAAATGATTATGAACGAAAGATTCTAAAATCATTTAAAAATAAACCATATTTAAAAAATATCATTACAATCATTAGTATTTGTGTGATAACATACTTAATCTTTAAGTATATTTAAGTGATAAAAGATTTATAATGAATATGAAAAAAATAGAAGAGCATAGGCTCTTCTATTTTTTATCATACCTCAATCCCATCGCGTTGATTGAGACAATCACGGTTGAGATTGACATCAGGACTGCTGCAATGAGAGGGTCAATATAAATTCCTGTAAATGGATAAAGAATACCCGCTGCAACAGGAATAGCAATAATGTTATAGCCTGCTCCAAACCAGAGGTTTTGTTTCATTTTTCTAAGCATGCGTTTGGAGATATTAATCATATCCAAGACGTCACTTGGATTGGAGTTAACTAGGACGACATCAGCGGTACTGATAGCAACCGAAGTTCCTGCTCCAATCGCAAAACCAATCGTAGCAGTTGCAAGAGCTGGGGAATCATTGACACCATCACCAATGAAAAGCACGCCGGCTTTCTTTTGGTACTCTTTCACAATTTCTGCTTTATCTTCAGGTTTTAATTCCGCTCTAAATTCGGGAATATTTAGTGCACTAGCAATTTTTTGAGCAGTTTCTTTATTATCACCCGTGAGCATAACAGGGGTAATTCCTTGGGCTAATAAACCATTAATAAAGGCTTTCGCGTCTGCTTTAGGAGAATCTCCTAAGGCAATAAATCCTAAAACATCTTGTTGTTCATTGATTAGGAAAGATACAGTTAAACCTAAATCTAAATATTGAGCAATCTTTTGTTCATCATAAGAAAGTTGATTTTCACGAAGATATTTATAGTTAACAATTTGATAAAAGTTTTGATTAACTTGCCCTTTAATTCCAACTCCTGGAATATTTTCAACCGCTTCAACTTTTAGATTTTCAAGAGGTTTAGCAGCTGCAACGATTGATTGAGCAATCGGGTGAGTGGAGCTTCCTTCAAGTGCTGCCATGATTTGGAGAATGTCTGTTTCATCAGTAAAATCAACAACATTACGAACAATAAACTTACCGTCAGTTAATGTTCCCGTTTTATCCATTAAGGCATATTTAATTGTATTTATTTTTTCTAGAGAAGTTCTGTTTTGAATTAATAAACCATTTTTAGCAGAAATACTGGTTAGGCGAGAAACAACAAGTGGAACCGCAAGACCTAAAGCGTGTGGACATGCAATTACAAAAACAGAAACCGCAAGAAGTAGAGCAAAACTAAAGTTAGAACTAATTGTCCAAAAAATTAATGAGAAGATACCGACAATAAGTGCGGCATAGAAAAGGTAACCAGCTACTCTATCTGCCATATTTTCCAAATTAGATTTTTGAGCTTGGGCTTTCTTGACTAATTCGGCCACTTGATTGAGAAATGAATCTTTTCCAAGGGTTGTGACTTTCATCTCAAATGGTTGGTTTTGATTGAGGGAACCTCCATAAACAAGGTCATTTGTTTTTTTATTGACTGCTCGGCTTTCACCAGTAATCATTGACTCATCAACGAGCGCTTGACTTAATATAAGGCCATCTGCAGGTATTTTCTCATTTTCTTTCACTAAAAGTAAATCGCCAACTTTTAGTTCTGAAAGCTCCACATCCTTCCCACTTTTTAAGTGAGCTTTTTTGGGAACAAGGCTTGCTAAATCTTTCAATGCATCGCCAGCACCCATGATTGCTTTCATCTCAATCAGGTGACCAATCAACATAATGACAATTAAAGTTGCCAGTTCAAACCAGAAGTTCATGCCCATATGTCCGTTAAGACTCATGATTGTGGCATAAACAGAATAAGCATAGGCAACGGTAATTCCCATTGTAATCAGCATCATCATGGCTGGCTTACGGCTTTTTAATTCACCTTTTGCTCCGCTAAAAAAAGGAGTCCCAGAGTAAAAGAAGATAATTGTACCAAGGATGAGTTGCAAAATTTCACTTCCAGGAAATTTAAGGATTGTAAAGCCCGCGATTGGTGAAATGAGTAGAAGCGGAATCATTAGAATAATGGCAACTTTGAGCTTTTTACTCATATCACCCATATGCATCATGTGTCCTCCATGATTCATCATATCCATATTGTCCATATCATGCATATTATCCATATTGTGCATCTCATGGTTTTCGTGCTCCATATCCATCATTTCATGACTATGATGATGCTCAGACATCATTTCATCGTGATTAGACGAATGAGTTTTATTTGACATATTTTCCTCCTAAATGAATGCTTTGAATTTTCTATCTATATACAGTTTACAATTGTAAACTATCAAAGTCAAGGGAAAAGCTGTATTCTATAAATATTACAAAACAATAACTAAAAGGTTATCTTTGTGACCTAAATGTGATATTATAATATATATTTATAGCGATACTCAATAAAAAAGTATCGGCAAGGAGAGAATAAATGAAAAAAATACGGCCAGAAGTGACTACGGTTACCTCCAAGTCTCATTTTCGAACTTGGAAATCAGGGAAAAGTTGGTTATTTGCTACTTCAGCATTAGCTATAATTATCGTTTCAGGAACGATTACTGACCAAAATGTAAAAGCGGACACAGCAGTTGACAGTAGTCAGCAAATTAGTGGTATTACTGAGGTAACAAGTTATTCAGCACTAGCTTCATCGACAAATAGTGATGTAGCTGCTAGTCAAAATCAAGTTGCTTATGAACAAGCTAGTGACCAAAGTTCTAATAATTCACTGGCTAACACAGTAGAAACTGATACTGAGGGAATAACTTCAAATGTGTCAGATAGTAGCAATTCAATTAATGAAAGCCAAAATACGACAAGTACAGCGGTTATTCAAACTCCTACAAACAATATCGTATCGCTTGCAGATTCAAGCTCATCAAATGATAATGGCAGCAATTCTATATTAAGTTCTTCTAATGCTGCAGACAGCGTTGATTCGGCAGCTGTCTCTCAAAGTTCAACAAGTTCATCAGTAATTTTGAGTGAAAGTTCAGCAATTGATAGTGGTATTGGATCAACTTCTCAAAGTTCGGAAATGAATCTTGCGGGAAATAGTAGTGCTAATGCTTCAAGTGCTGCTGTTGCTTCTTTTACGGCTATTCTAGCGACTAATTCGTTTATGGTACTACCAATACTTACTCAGGCACTAGCTGCAGCAGCGCCTGCTACAACAAGTAGTTCAGCTATTCTTAACACAACACTCGGAGATCTTGTAAATCAAGCAATTTCAACAGTAGGAATTAGTGGTTTAGCAAATATTTTTAGCACACTTGGAACTTTTAATATTCCAGGAATGACTACAGCTGCGGCAGCTCTTAATGGTGTTGAACAAATCGTCAATATTGTTGGAAATATCCAGGAAGCAGCTGCTAATCCTGGAGCCTTTCTATTAAGTGGAATGAAATCTGCAGGTTTAGATGTTAGCCAAATTCCATTAGTTGGAGGGCAGATTGTGGCAGCATTTAATGCTATCCCATCAATGAGCCCTGCTGCTATGCTTACTTTTCTTGAAAATCCAACAATTCCAGGACTTTCAAGTATTCCGGGGGCAAGTCTAGTACTAAGTCCAGTACTTAGCGCAATAAGTACTGTAACAAGTGGGATTGTTAATCAACTTAATACGACAACTTCCAATGCCTTGGGTGGTGTTAATTTTGATTTAGACACACTTGTCTCTCTTCAAGGAAATGATCTTGTCAACTACTTGGCTGGTTTAGTAGTTAATTCAGCGATTAATCGAGTAGGTCAAATTGCTTGGAGTCAATTATCTCCAACTATTAGTAATATTCCTCTTGTAGGTACTACAGTTAATAATGTTTTAAGCCCAATATTAAATAATCTTACTGGAGCATCTTTGGGTGAAGTTGCGAATTTAACGGGAGTTTCCAGCCTTCTTGACCAAGTAAATAATAGTTTGGGTAATCTTACAAGCCTTGGTTCAACAGCCTTAGCCACTATTGAGAACAAAGTCCAAAATAGTCTAAACTCACTTGGTAATCTTCCTGCTGGTGCTTCGGATATTCTTAACCAAGTGCTCAATCAATTGCAAAATGCTATCAATAATATTGTTGAAAGTGCGACGGGGATTGTAAATAATTTACCAGGTCTTGGAGCTATCGAAAATGGTCTTTCGAACACTATTAGTCAAATACAAAATAATATTAATAATTTCGTTAATAATGCACTTAATGGAATAACGACAATTATCAATTCTTTAACTCCAAGTGTTGGTGCTTCAACAGTTAATCCAAATTCTAGTGCTAATAGTAGCCAATCAAGCAGTAGTGCCAGTTCTTCATCAAGTGCAGCTAGTAGTTCAACTTCATCTTCAAATGTATCAAGCAACACGAGTTCTAATTCTAGTGAAGTAAATACTTCAAGTTCGACTTCTAATGCTTCAAGCTCAAGCTCAGAGGGTTCAAGTTCTTCAAGTTCAAATTCCAGCGAAAGTAGTGCCACAAGTTCATCCTCGGTAGACTCAAATCAATCGAGTTCAGCTGGGGTAAATAGTTCAAATTCAAGCTCAGAAGCTTCAAGCATTTCGAGTTCAAATTCCAGTGAAAGTAGTATTGCTAGTTCATCTTCGGTAGACTCAAGTCAATCGAGTTCAGCTGGGGTAAATGGCTCAAGTTCAAGCTCAGAGAGTTCAAGCGTTTTTAGTTCAAATTCTAGTGAAAGTAGCATTGCTAGTTCATCTTCGGTGGACTCAAGTCAATCGAGTTCAGCTGGAGTAAATGGCTCAAGTTCAACCTCAGAGGGCTCAAGCGCTTTAAGTTCGAATTCTAGTGAAAGTAGCATTGCTAGTTCGTCTTCGGTAGACTCAAGTCAAACAAGTTCAGCTAGAGTAAATAATTCAAATTCCAGTGAAAGTAGTATTGCCAGTTCATCTTCGGTGGACTCAAGTCAATCAAGTTCAGCTGGAGTAAATGGCTCAAGTTCAACCTCAGAAGGTTCAAGTGCTTCAAGCTTAAGTTCAAGCGAAAGTAGTATGACAAGTTCTGGTGGGACAAGTGATTCAAATTCAAACACTGGTCAAACTAGTACTACAAGTTCATCTTCTGAAAATTCAAGTCAATCGAGTCTGAGTTCAAATGAATCAAGTAGTGCAAGTTTGACTTCATCTGAGTCAAGTGGTTCAACAACATCTTCAAGTATGTTGACTAATCCAAATTTACAATCTAATGATAAAAATGGCTCAAGTCTAACTTCAAATAGTTCGTATACTTCAGAAATGAAACTAAATAACTTGAGTGATTCAAATTTACCTTCGAATGAAGCAAAAGTTTCGACTTTAATTTCTAAGGTATCAAGTAGTCCAAGTCTTTCAAGTTCATTAAGCGCAACGAGCTTGCAAATTGTACCAACTGTAACGAAAGAAGAGCTTCCCAAAACAGGTGCTGTTTAGTATTAGCAGAGTTGGGAATAGGCTTAGTGGCAACGTTAACTATTGGAAAAGTTAAATATAAAAAAAGGTTTTGAGTAGTATATTTTAATTAAGGACTTCTTTTCTTTGGAAAGAAGTTTCTTTTTAATTTGGAAATTCTTCATTTATTAAAAATTACGAACAATTTAAAATAAATAAAGAAAAATGAATGATGATGATTAGAGGTTGAAAGTTAGCTTATGGTATAATAGTTCTATGAACTTGATAGATGGAAAAGCACTTGCTGCTAAAATGCAAGCTGAGTTGAAAGTTAAAGTCGATAAATTAAAAGAAGCGGACAATGTTCCAGGTCTTGCCGTTATTCTTGTGGGCGAAGATCCTGCGAGTCAAATTTATGTCCGAAATAAAGCACGACAAGCCACAGCAATTGGTTTAAATTCTAGTGTGGTTCGTCTACCAGAAACTGTGTCAGAACAAGAACTGTTAGATTTAATTGAACAGTATAATCAGTCAGAACAATGGCATGGTATTTTGGTACAATTGCCATTGCCAGAACATATTTCTGAAGAAAAGGTTTTACTAGCTATTGATCCAGAAAAAGATGTGGATGGTTTTCACCCAATGAATATGGGACGTTTGTGGTCTGGGAATCCTTTGATGATTCCCTCAACTCCAGCCGGTATTATGGAAATGTTCCGTGAATATAATGTGGAACTTTCTGGTAAACGTGCAGTTGTGATTGGTCGTTCAAATATCGTCGGAAAACCAATGGCGCAATTATTAATGATGGCTGATGCTACTGTGACAATTGCTCATTCAAAAACAGAAAACTTGCGCGAATTGACTAAGGAAGCTGATATTTTGGTGGTTGCTATTGGCCGTGACCGGATGATTAAAGCTGAGGATGTCAAAGAAGGTGCAGTTGTAATTGATGTTGGGATGAACCGTGATGAAGATGGAAAACTTCATGGCGATGTTGATTTTGATGAAGTAAAAGATGTTGCAAGTTTGATTACCCCTGTTCCTGGTGGAGTTGGTCCGATGACGATTACAATGCTCATGGAACAGACAGTTCGTGCAGCAAGTAGAAAAATGAATGAAAATAAATAGTTAATTAATAAAAGAGTAACTAAGTTTATAGTAATTTCTAAGGACTTATTTTTAAGTTAGAAGTTTTTTGAAGATAAACTTTTTACTTTTTTTCGATTTTAGCAGTAGAAATTTTATTAACAGAATAATTAGTAAAAAGATTAATTGAGAACTAAAGAGTGAGGGAATGACAGAATATTTATCAGTATCAACCTTAACAAAATATTTAAAAGCGAAATTTGACCGTGATCCATATCTTGAACGGGTTTATTTGACAGGAGAAATTTCAAATTTTAGAAGAAGACCAAATCATCAATATTTTGCACTTAAAGATGAGGGCGCTGTGATTCAAGCTACGATGTGGGCGGGACAATTTCGCAAATTAGACTTTGAATTAGAAGAGGGGATGAAAGTTTTGGCTGTTGGTCGAATCAGTATTTATCCACCTTCTGGCTCTTATTCTATAAATATTGAAAGTTTAGTTCCAGATGGCGTTGGAGCTCTTGCGGTTAAGTTTGAACAGTTGAAGAAAAAGCTGACTGCTGAAGGGCTATTTGAACAACGTTGGAAACAAACTTTGCCACAATTTTCTAAGAAAATAGCTGTGGTAACTAGCCCGTCAGGAGCGGTCATTCGAGATATTATTACGACGGTTCAACGTCGTTTTCCGATGAGTCAAATCATTCTTTATCCGACAAAAGTTCAAGGACAAGGTTCGGCTGAAGAAATTGCTGGAAATATCCGTCGAGCTAATGAACGTGGTGATTTTGATGTCATGATTATTGGTCGTGGTGGCGGTTCTATCGAAGATTTATGGGGATTTAATGAAGAAATTGTGGTTCGAGCAATTTTTGAATCACGTATTCCAATTATTTCATCGGTTGGGCATGAAACAGATGTGACTTTAGCCGATTTTGTTGCTGATAGTCGTGCAGCGACTCCAACTGCAGCAGCCGAATTAGCAACACCAAATACGAAGGTTGATTTAATAAATTGGACGAATGAGCAGGAAAAACGACTTTTTAACCGCTTAACACATTTAATTAAAATAAGGCGTGAACGAGTAGATAAATTAAGCCAGTCAGTAGTTTTTAGACAGCCAGAACGCTTGTACGATGGACACTTACAAAAACTTGACCGTCTGTGTGAACGTTTGTCAGTGCTGACGGAAAATAAAGTTGCAAATATGAAACACCGTTATGAGCTGTCAGCTGGGAAATTAATTCCGACTTACGGAAAGATAGTTGAAGCTAAAAAGAATAAGACAGAGCAACTTTATCAGTCTTTACTTTTATTAGATATCTCGAAAATAAAAGCGCGTGGTTTTTCCCTCGTTACTGACGAAAAGGGAAAGATTATTAAATCCGTAAGTGATGTGAAAAAAGGTCAGACTTTAGATGTTGAATTGACTGACGGAAAAGTAATAGTGGAGGTAAAATAATGGCAACCAAAAAAGAAGATGTAAAATTTGAAGATAATTTGGTAGAGTTAGAAAATATTGTTCGTAAGTTAGAATCTGGTGATGTAGCGTTGGAAGATGCTATTGCTGAATTTCAAAAAGGAATGAAAATTTCGGAAACTTTGAAAAAAACACTCAATGAAGCGGAAGAAACATTAGTAAAAATAGTTGGAAAAAATGATCAGGAGAGTGATTTCTCTCCGGAACAGAAAGACTACTAAAATAAAAAACCTTTGATTTTTCAAGGTTTTTTATTTTAAACAAAATTTTACTGACAAAAAAGCCTATTATTCTAATATCAATCTTATTTATTATATACTAATAGTAGATAGAGTTATGGTCAAGTCTTTTATAGAAAGAGTAGATTAAATGAAGAAAAAATTTGTATTAGCGCCAGATTCTTTCAAAGAAAGTTTGAGTGCGCTGGAAGTTTGTCAAGCAATGGAAAAAGGAATTAAAAAAGTATTTCCTAAGGCTGAAATAATTTCTATGCCAATGGCTGATGGTGGTGAGGGAACAACAGATGCTTTGATTGATGCAACGGGTGGACGACGGGTATATAAAAAAGTACAAGGTTCATTTGCAAATACAAATGTAGAGGCCTATTTTGGTATTTTGGGAAACTCAAATACGGCGGTCATTGAGATGGCAAAGGCAAATGGTCTGGAATTGGTTGCTTTGGAAGATAGAAATCCATTGATTACATCAACCTATGGAACAGGACAATTAATTAAGGCTGCAATGGATGAAGGAGTAGATAAAATCATCATTGGCATTGGTGGAAGTGCGACTAATGACGGTGGCTCTGGAATGGCTCGTGCTTTGGGAGCTAAATTTTTAAATAAAGACCAAGAAGAGATTCCACTTGGTGGAGGTTTCCTTAAAGAAGTTAGAACAATTGATATGAGTGATTTTGACCCAAGAGTGGAAGAAATTGAAATATTAATTGCTACTGATGTTACCAATCCTTTAACCGGAAATAATGGCGCTTCTTATGTTTTTGGACCACAAAAGGGAGCAACTGAGGAAATGGTCAAAGTATTGGATGAAAACTTGAAGCATTATGCAGAAATTGTTCATAATGAACTGGGGAAAGATGTTAAAAATAAACCGGGAGCTGGTGCAGCAGGTGGTTTGGGAGCAGGTTTGCTTGCTTTTACCAATGCAAAAATGCAATTAGGAATTGAGCTTGTTGCACAAACAATATACTTAGAAGATAAAATTAAAGAAGCTGATTATGTATTTACAGGTGAAGGTGGAATGGATTATCAGACAAAATTTGGTAAAGCACCCTATGGCGTCTGTAAAATTGCTAAAAAATACAAAAAACCTTGCTTTGCCTTGGCAGGATATATTGGGGATGGAGCAGATGTTCTTTATGACGAAGGAATGACCGCTATTTTTGGTGTTTTGAGTCAAGCACAATCTTTGTCAGATGCCTTGGCTGACGGCGCAAAGAACGTTGAGCGAACGAGTGAAAATATTACAAGAGTATTAGCAATGAATGAGCAAAAGGCTCACTTATAAAAATGGAATGGATTTAAAAAATAAAAAAATTTCCTCAAATCATCACGGTTTTTAGCCGTGAATTTTGGTATAATTAGGGTAATGGATACGAAGATACTAAAGTTAGAAGACTTTTTAACTGAATTTTATGAAAGCGCTGAATTTCCAACTGGCTTAGCCGAATCAGCAAAATATTCTTTATTGGCAGGCGGTAAACGAATTCGCCCCCTCCTTTTTTTAAACCTATTAGAGGCTTTTGATTTAGAATTGAGTAAGGCTCATTATCATGTGGCAGCCGCACTTGAGATGATTCATACGGGTTCTTTAATCCATGATGACTTACCAGCAATGGATAATGATGATTATCGTCGAGGGCAGTTAACTAATCACAAGAAATTTGACGAGGCAACTGCAATTTTAGCTGGTGATACTTTATTTTTTGACCCTTTCTTTATCCTTTCAACTGCTGATTTATCCGCAGAAATAATAGTAGCGTTGACGCGTGAATTGGCCTTTGCTTCAGGTTCTTATGGAATGGTTGCGGGTCAAATCTTGGATATGGCTGGTGAAGGAAAAGAGTTGATATTGGCTGAAATTGAGCAGATTCATCGCTTGAAAACTGGGCGACTTTTAACTTTTCCTTTTGTAGCTGCTGGAATTGTTGCTCAAAAATCAACGGATGAAGTTGAAAAACTTCGTCAAGTGGGGCAAATTTTGGGATTGGCTTTTCAAATTCGAGACGATATTTTAGATGTCACAGCAACTTTTGCTGAGCTTGGAAAAACACCAGGTAAGGATATTTTAGAGGAGAAATCAACATATGTTGCTCATTTAGGACTTGAGGGAGCAAAAAAATCACTGACAGGAAATTTGTCAGAAGTTAAAAAATTACTGACAGACTTATCAGTTACTGACAGCTCTGAAATTTTTAAAATTATTGAGCAATTGGAAGTGAAATAAAAAAATAGAAATATAAAAAGAAATTATTAGTTACATTTCTAAGAAAAATACGTATAATTACTATAAAGAAAGATCTACATGAAAGAAAGAATTGACGTACTTGCCACGAATCAAGGTTTGTTTGAAACACGAGAGCAGGCCAAAAGAGGAGTAATGGCTGGTCTAGTTGTTGATAGTAAATCAGGAGAACGTTACGATAAACCTGGTCAGAAAATTGATGATGGAACAGAACTTCGTCTTAAAGGTGAAAAGTTAAGATATGTTAGTCGAGGAGGGTTAAAATTAGAAAAGGCTCTTAAAGAATTCCATTTAGAAATTAATGGAAAAACTTGTCTTGATATTGGTTCTTCAACTGGTGGTTTTACTGATGTAATGCTTCAAAATGGTGCCAAATTAGTCTATGCTTTAGATGTTGGAACCAATCAATTGGCTTGGAAAATTCGCTCAGATGAACGCGTTGTCGTTATGGAACAATTTAATTTCCGAAATGCTGTTTTAGCTGACTTTGAACAAGGAAGACCGTCATTTACTAGTATAGATGTTAGTTTTATTTCTTTAGATTTAATTCTACCACCACTTTATGAAATTTTGGAGGAAAATGGCGAAGTAGCAGCTCTTATTAAACCGCAGTTTGAAGCGGGACGTGAACAAGTCGGAAAAAATGGAATTATTCGTGACCCTAAAGTTCACCAAATGACTATTGAAAAAGTTTTAAAAACAGCCACTCAACTTGGTTTTTCAGTAAAAGGTTTGACCTTTTCGCCAATCAAGGGTGGGGCTGGAAACGTTGAATTTCTTGTCCATTTACTTAAAGATGGAAAAGCAGAAATTGCTCAGCAGGTTAATATTGAATCAGTTTTACAAAAAGAAAGTGAAGAACTATGAAAAGAGAAGACCGATTAAACTTTATTGCTCAATTTATCCGTGAAAACGAAATTAAAACGCAAGAAGAACTTGTGAATACCCTCTTAACTCATGGAATTGACGTTACTCAAGCGACCGTTTCCCGCGATATTAAATCACTTGCCCTAATCAAGGTGCCAGCTGAATCTGGTGGTTATCGTTATGATTTACCAAAAAACAAGGAAGTTTTACAGTCAAGCCTTCATAAAGCCTTAGCTTTTGATGCAATTACGGGAACAAAAATCAAAGATAATATGCTCTGGATTCTTGCTAATCCAGGGACAACAAGTCTTGTGAAAAATTATCTTTTGGAAGAATATAGCGATGATATTTTTTCAATCATTATTGATGATGATAGTGCTTTAGTTATTTTTGAAATGGAAGAAGATGCTAAAAATCTTTATAATTTACTGACAAGAATATTGTGACAAAATTCTGCTGAATATTTTGAGCGAATTAATAGCTGTCAGTAAAAAAAGAATCAAAGTAGGAAAGATAAGGTTATTAGGTTACTGATAGCCTTGTCATTTATTTTTGAGAAAGGAAATTTTGATGTTACAAGAGATTTCAATCAAAAATTTTGCAATTATTGAAGAAATTCATCTATCCTTTGAGAGTGGAATGACGATTTTAACTGGGGAAACTGGTGCGGGAAAATCAATAATTATTGATGCAATGTCTTTATTATTAGGTGGGCGTGCTTCGAGTGATTTTGTGCGACATGGGGCAAACAAAGCCGAAATAGAAGGTCTCTTTTTCTTTGATAAAACTCCAGAATTGAAGGCGGTATTATTAGAACTTGGCTTTGAAGAAGTAGATTCTGAAATTATTTTAAGACGTGAGATTTTTGCTAATGGTCGTTCCGTTTGTCGAATCAATGGTCAAATGGTTAATTTAGCTACGCTAAGACAAGTGGGTGAATTATTAGTTGATATTCATGGTCAACACGATAGCCAAGAATTGATGAATCCGAAAAGCCATCTTCGTTTACTTGATGAATTTGGTGACGAAGTCTTTGATCAGATAAAAAATAATTACAAACTCAAATTTGAAAACTTCAAAAATTTGCGTCAACAGCTCAATCTACGACAAAAAAATGAGCAAGAATTTGCTCAAAGAATTGAAATTCTTCAATTTCAGGCTGAAGAAATTGAAGCGGCGGAAATTAATCTTGAAGAAGATGAACAATTAGTTAATCGCCGAGAAAAGTTAAATAATATTAAAAATATTGCTGATTCGCTTAGTAGTGCTTATCTAGCGCTTGATGATGAAGATAATGATTATTCAAGTCTTAATAATATCCGAACAACAATGACAGAATTGGATAAAATTAGTAATTTTGATAATGACTATCAAGAACTTGCTGACAAGACAGCTGAAAGTTATTATGTATTAGAAGAAGTTGCTAATCAAATTCAAAGAATCATGAGTGATTTAGAATTTAATCCAGCTGAACTTTTACAAATTGAAGACCGGATTATGACCTTGACCACTTTGAAAAAAAAATATGGCCCAGAACTGTCCGATGTGATGAACTATTTAGAGAAAGTCCAACTCGAACTCTCAGAACTGACGGGTTCAGAAAATGACTCAGAAAATCTAGAAAATTCAGTTAAAGTTGCACAAGTTCAACTCATTGAAGCAAGTAAAAAACTTAATGAAGCACGCCATAAAATTGCCAAAGAAGTTGAAAAAGATATTAAACACGAACTTTCTGAGCTTTATATGGAAAAAGCTGATTTCAAAGTTAGTTTTGAAGGGGCAAAGTTTTCGCCAAACGGGAATGAGCATGTTGAATTCTTTATTCAAACCAATCCGGGAGAAGGATTTAAACCACTGGCAAAAACAGCTTCGGGTGGTGAACTTTCACGTTTAATGCTCGCCATAAAATCAAGCTTTTCAAGACGGGAAAATAAAACAGCCATTGTTTTTGATGAGGTCGATACTGGTGTTTCTGGTCGTGTTGCTCAAGCGATTGCTAATAAAATATATAAAATTGCTAGGCATGGACAAGTTCTTGCAATTTCTCACCTTCCACAAGTTGTGGCCATTGCCGACAGACAATTTTATATTGAAAAAGCTTCAACCAATGACATTACTACTTCCACAGTTAGAAAATTAAACGCTGAAGAAAGAGTAAATGAAATTGCGAAAATGCTTGCTGGTGAAGATTTAACTAAAGAAGCCTTAGCTCAGGCTAAACGTTTATTGAGCAAATAAATCGAATATTATTAAGAAAAAGTCTTGATTTTTAATCAGGGCTTTTTATCTTTTAGATGACAAAATCATAATTTGTGTAAAATTGCAACCACAAATGTGTATATACCGAAAATAATAAATGTTAAAATTAAATTGTAGTTACACTATTAAAAATATTGGAGTATATGTGAAAGTAAATAAAATTTGGCTTTTAATCATTTTGGTCTGTTTGTTTTTTTCAATTTATGGGCATTATAATCAAAATTATTTTTTCTTGTTCGTAGGTATTGTTGGTGCCTGTGCGGGAATAATCTGTATGTTATGCGAAATGCTGATCCAAATTCTTAGAAATCAAAAGATAAAAAAATAAATTTTAAAAAGCTAGTTTTCGATAAATTTCTTTGATTTGTTAGCAAATGTTACTGACAAGCCTTTTGAAAAAGGCTAGAATATCTTTATATACTATGTGCCAACTTCCAAGTCAGAGAGCCATAGATAAAAACGCCTTCTCCTATATAAGATAAGGGCGTTTTTATTATAAATTTGAAGCCTCAATTTATTGGGGCTTTTTATCTCCAAAGGAGATATTATGAAGTAAAATTAGATTTTTTACCATTAAGAACTTCTGTTAAAGTTCTTTTATGAATTAAACTCAATATGTTATAATGAGATATCAACCATAGTACTGAAAGGAGAGGTTTGTAATTTAAAAACTGAAGTCGTATTTTATAATTTAGGAGTTAAAAATGAGTAAAACACGTTTAGAAGCATTTACGGATGCTGTCATCGCAATTATCATGACTGTCTTAGTTTTAGAATTGGTCCGTCCAGATTCAGATAGCTTACAAAGTTTTATTGCTTTACTTCCGCATCTGGGTGTCTATTTTGTAAGTTTTTTTATATTGGCTATTTACTGGGTCAATCACCATCATCTTTTTCAAAGCATCAAAAGAATTAATGGAAAAGTTCTATGGATAAATATTAGTTTTCTTTTTGTCTTATCACTTATTCCTATTTTTTCTAACTGGGTATCAATCTATCCTAATTCATTTATCCCAGAATTAGGCTATGTGATTATCTTTTTCTTCGGGAATTTTATTTATCTACTTTTGACAAGAGAATTATTGAAAATCAATGGACATCGTAAAACGTCTGAGACAACGATTAGAAAAAATATCCTAAGTGTTGTGCTCAATATTGTCAGCATTTTATTAGGTTATTTTATAGCTCCAGTAATCATGCTTGTTGGTTCAGCCTTAATTTTTTCAATGTGGGTGATTCCAGATAAAAATATTGAAAAAATGTTTAAATAATCTTTTAATAAAAATATGAGTTTACTTAATAAAAAAGTTTGGAATAAATAACTGACCTTCTGTCAGTAAATAATATTATAAGTAAAGAGGAATAACAATGATTAAAGCATACATCAAATATTGGAAAAAAGCAGGAGATTTAAAATCTTATTCAAATCGTTCGGATTATTGGTGGGTTTTCTTGACTAATTCAATCATATTTGCGATTCTCAGCATTTTAAACTTTATGGTGACAATCCCAAAAGCTGGTAAAATAATGAGCCAATCTGCAACTTTATCACAAAAAGAAATTATTCAACAGGTGACAGACTTATATGCCAAGCCCACGGGTGGAGCATTAGTAATAATTATTGTTACAGCTCTCATTGGTCTAGCTATTCTTGTTCCTAATATCAGTTTGACAGCTCGTCGTTTACGTGATGCTAGGTTTCCTTGGTGGATTGCTCTTGTTTTTGGAGTAGCTGCAATTTATGGGCTGGTTACAATGTTTATTCATCAAGATCTTCTAGCAAAAATGGGTTATTTTGTTGGATTTATCAATTTCATTATTTATATTCTTTGCCTTTTTCCAACCAAATATGGCATTGACGAAGAAGATGATTCAAGAACTTATGAATAATTAAAAAAATAGAGAGGTAAAATATGGTTCAAGCTTATAAAAAATTTTGGCTGGGAGCTTTCACTTTCAATAAAAAAACCAGTCGTAAAGATTTTTGGTCAGCCTTATTAACTCATATCATAATATTTGTCATCTTGTTTAAAGCTTATCATTTCTTTAATCTACTAGATTTTTATCAACTAACGACTTTATGGCAAACTTTTGCTTCATTCTTTCAATTAATATTTAATCTATATTTCTTTGGAAGTTTATTGTCCTTCATTGCTCTAACTGTTCGGAGATTAAATGATGCAGATTTACCTTGGGGACTTATTTTTCTTAATTTTATCCTTGGTCTAGGAACTCTTGTGCTCTTGATATTTAACCTATTTCCAAGTTCGCCTAGCGCTTTAAAATTCAAGGAATACGAGATTAATTCTTCTCAAGAATTTAATAATTTACCAGAGACAAAGACATTATCAGGTATATTCAAGGACTATTTTAAAAATTACTTTGAATTTCGCGGAAGAACGACAAGAAGAAATTTTTGGTGGATGCAACTGTTTTGGGGGCTGACCGTTATTATTTTTCTGTTTTTAATCTATCTTTTCAATCAATTTGAACAAATAATGTTTGGCTACAATTTTATTGGTAGTATGGTACTACGTTTATTATTTTTCCTATTTATCTTAGGAACATTTTTCCCACAACTTACGATTCATGTAAGACGCTTAAGAGATGCTGGTTTGAGTAATTTAGGACTATCACTTTTGTTAGGTGGAACAAGTGGAATATTAATTTTTTATCAAATGTTCACGAAGACATTAAAAATAACATATACAACTGGTCACTATCAATTAGTTCAATATCTCTTATTTTTACTAGTAATGATTGCAGTATTGAGTTTAATTCTTGTAGAAGTAATGGCGACAGGAGAATTAAAAACAAATAAAAAAAATTCTTTATTTGAAAAAATAGACTGATTAATTTCAGTCTATTTTTAGTATTAATTGTTAAACTATAAAAAGTCACGTTTACACAACTTGTAAATTGAATTGACATCAAAGAAGTCAGTAATAGATACAAATGCAGTTCGCGTAAGCCTTTTCATTAAAAAAATCTTTACATAATCATGTAAACTACTACAAAAATAGAAAAAAAGTGATATAATAAACTGTAAGTATACAAGGAGGACGGCGCTCTTGCCAAAAACAATAGCATTTAAGCATGATACAGTCTTACTACATGAAACCGTAGATATGCTTGAAGTAAAGCCAAATGGAATTTATGTTGATGCGACACTAGGTGGCGCAGGACATAGTGAGTATCTTCTTAGTAAACTGACTGATGGTCATCTTTATTCATTTGACCAGGACGAAACTGCTCATGAAAACGCAAAGGTACGCTTAAGTGAGCAACTTGCAGAAGATAAAGTAACATTGATTAAAAGTAATTTTCGCTATCTTAAATCAGCTTTAGCTGAATTAGGAGTCACGAAAATTGATGGAATTCTTTATGATTTAGGAGTTTCCAGCCCACAATTCGATGATAGTCAACGAGGTTTCTCTTATAAAAAAGAGGCAAGATTAGACATGCGGATGGACCAAAATCAAACTCTTTCTGCTTATGAAGTTGTAAATGATTACCCTTACGAAGCATTAGTTCGCATTTTTTTCCGCTACGGCGAAGATAAATTCTCTAAACAAATTGCTCGTAAGATTGAACAAGCAAGAAAAATTAAACCTATTGAGACAACAATTGAGCTTGCAGATTTAATAAAATCTGCATTGCCTCAAAAAGAACTCAAGAAAAAAGGGCATCCAGCCAAACGCATTTTCCAAGCGATTCGTATTGAAGTAAATGATGAACTTGGAGCAGCGGAAGAATCAATCGAACAAGCCATTGATTTATTAAAAGTTGATGGTCGAATCTCGGTAATTACTTTCCATTCTTTAGAAGATCGTTTAACAAAAACAATTTTCAAAGAATATAGTACAGTTAATGTTCCTAAGGGATTACCGATGCTTCCTAAAGATATGGAAGCTAAACTAAAATTGATTAATCGCAAACCAGTTCTTGCAAGCGAAGAAGAACTCGAATTTAATAATCGAGCTCATAGTGCAAAATTAAGAGTAGCGCAAAAACAAAGAGATTAATCAAATAACAAGTTGGTCTAATAAAGAGGGTTTTCCCACTTGAGGATTGTTTTTGGATGTCTTATATAAATGAAATAACAATATTTAGCTTTTCTCTTTTCAATGGTGAATAGAGTAAGTTGAATTTCTTTAGTAAGATAAACGAGTGGAGGCAAAGATGGCAGCACAGCCTAAAGAATACTTCGATATAGAAACTGCGGCGAAAAAAGATAGTTATCTTATTGATACAGAAACTTTAGCGCCAGAAGTTCTAGCAAGTAAGTTTAAAAAGTTTTCTGGTGTTGAAAAGGTATTCTATCTGACAATGGTAGTTGCTGCTTTAGTGTTGGCTGTTGGTCTACTTTATGTTAAGACTAAGACACTTGAAGTTCAAGGGAATACAATGGACTTACGTTCAAAAATTTCTCAAGAAACAACCCGAAAAACTGAGTATGATCAACAAATTTTAGATTTAACATCAGGTACTAAAGTGCTTGATACGGCGAATAAAGCTGATTTAAAACAAAATCCTTCTAATGTATTGAAAGCAACGAAATGATAAAATTTTTAAAAAAACTAATTTTCTTTCCTTTTAGAAAAGTATCACGAAATGCCCGAAAAACGAATTGGAGTACAGAAAGAAATCGTAAACGAGTAGGTAAGAGCCTGTTTTTCCTAGCTATTGCGCTGTTTACGGTTTTTATATTTCGTTTTGTCTGGCTAATTACCGTCAATCATGTCGGTGGAACCAATCTTACAACGATGGCCAAGAGCAACTATCAAAGCACAGTAACGGTTCAGGCGAAGCGTGGGACAATATATGACCGTACAGGTGCGGCCATTGCGGTAGACTCAAGTACCTATACAATTTATGCTGTAATTGATAAAACACAGGTTGATTCAAACGGAAATCCTCTTTATATTGATAAGAAAGATTTTACCAAAGTTGAAGATTTCTTGAATAGTAAACTTAAAATTGACCGTGATTTAATTAAAAAGCAGCTCAATTCTAAATTGAAACAAGTTCAATTTGGGAATAAAGGGAGTGATATCACTCTTGAACAGATGAAGGATATTCAAAAAGCGGCTGAGAATGAAAAAATTGTTGGACTTGGTTTCACGGCAAATATTTCTCGTTCTTATCCTTTTGGAAATTTTGCTTCTCAATTTATTGGTATTGCTCGTCCTAAAGATGAAAATGGGACGCAAGCTCTCAAGGGTGATATGGGCTTGGAAAAAGCCTTCAATAATGTTTTGAGTGGTGAAAATGGTAAAGAAACTTATCAAAAAGATATCTATGGTCGCCCAATTCCAGGAACAACTAAAGTCATTGAACCTGTTAAAAATGGTCAAGACGTTTATACTACACTTGATGCACAACTTCAAAGAAATCTTGAAGGATATATGGACAAGGCGGCTACGGATACTGGAGCACAACAACTTTCAGGAACTTTAGTTGATGCTCATACCGGTGAGATTTTAGCAACAAGTCAACGTCCAACCTATACGGCAACAACGATCAATGATGCTGAGAAACAAAAGTATTTCACTTGGAACAGTTTGCTCTCACAATCAGCCTTTGAACCGGGTTCAACATTTAAAACTTTCTTGATGGCTGGAGCGCTTGATAGTGGAAAAGTAAATCTTAATGAAACTTACCAACGGAAACTTCAAGTTTATGATACAACGATTAATGACTGGGATGTAACAGAAAATAAAAGTTATACTTTGCCAGAAACCGTAACCTATGCTCAAGGTTTTGCTTTATCTTCAAATATTGGGATGAGTAAAATTGAAATGAATATGGGAGATGCTTTATGGGGAAGTTATCTTAATAAATTTAAATTTGGTCTTAAAGTAAGAGCCGGTTTAGATGGTGAAAATCCGGGAGCCCTTCCTTCATCAAATGCCGTTTCGCAAATTCAATCTTCATTTGGTCAAGGGGTTGCGGTTACTCCACTTCAATTGATTAGAGGTTGGACGGCTATTGCTGGAAATGGAACAATGCTTGAGCCACATATTGTCAGCAAAGTAGTAGATCCGAATACAAAAACAAGTTTGACTTCTAAAGCAGAAGTTGTTGGACATCCGGTCTCTAATGATGCAGCAAGTGGTGTGCGTGATTTGATGTTAACAGTAAATACTGACCCTGTTTACGGAACATCTTATTCAACAAGTGGTGATTCTGAGCAAAATCTTGCTGCTGGTCCTTTATTTATGGTCAATGGTGAACCGGCTGCAGTTAAAACGGGGACAGCCCAAATTGCCTCAACAACGGGTGGTTATATGACAGGTTCTCAAGATTACCTTTACTCTGCTGTTGTGATGTATCCTGCTAAGAATCCTGATTTTATTTTCTATATGAATGTAAAAATTCCTACAGAAAGTTGGACACTTAAATATATTGCTCGAGTGGCAAATCCATTGTTAACAAGTGCTGAAGCAATGAAAAATGATTTATCAGTTAGTGCTGATACTGATACTAAAGCTGGCAAAGTGACCATTGAGAATTATAAAGGCAAAGATTCAGGAGATACTGCTGATAGCTTACGCCGTACTGTCCTTAGTCCGGTTATTATCGGGACAGGGGCAAAAGTAACTGCTCAATCGATTGCTGAAGGTGAAAAAGTTTCAGCAAATTCACGAATTTTACTTTTGACGAATGATAAAGATCAGGTGATGCCTGATATGTATGATTGGTCGAAAAAAGAAGTTGAGCAATTGGCTAATTGGTTTGGAATTAAAGTAACTTATGAAGGGTCAGGAAATAAAGTCTTGACTCAGAGTATCGAAACTTCTACCAATGTTAAAAAAGGTCAAACTCTAACTGTTAAAATGGGAAATTAAAAATTATTGATTGAGGCTCCACAGACACTAGTCTATGTGGAGCTTCAAAAATTAGGAGAAGAAAATGTTATTGAATGGGATAGTGGCGGCGGTAATTACAATGATTATAACAATCATTGGTATTCCTCGCTTCATTATGTTCTTCCACAAGAAAAAATTGGGTGGGCAACCAACCCTTGAAGATGTAAAACAGCATGCTAGTAAAGCTGGGACTCCTACAATGGGCGGTTTTGTCTTCGTTGTTGTGAGTTTAGTAGTTTCATTAATTGCCGCTTTGGTTTTTGGCAAATTTAGTCCAGCTTTCATTACTGCGTGGTGGGTCTTTGCCATGTATGCTGTCATTGGCTTCTTAGATGACTTTTTGAAAGTATTCAAACAAATTAATGAAGGTTTGACTGCCAAACAAAAAATGTTGGCTCAAATTTTAATTGGGATTGTTTCCTATTTCATTTACAGTCATGGCGAAAAATCACATATTATTCATCTTTTAAGTTGGGAATTTAATATTGGGATTTTCTTTTCAATTTTTATTATTATTTGGCTTGTGGGTTGGTCAAATGCGGTCAATCTTACTGACGGAATCGACGGTCTTGCCTCAATCACTGTTGCGATTTCACTGACAGCTTATGCAGTTATCGCAGTAGCACATCAACAGTACGATGTTTTGTTAATTATCTTGTCAGTCATTGGTGGTTTGCTTGGATTCTTTGTCTTCAATCACAAACCAGCAAAAATTTTCATGGGTGATGTTGGTTCCTTGGCTTTGGGTGGTTTTCTTGCAATTGTATCAATCCTACTTCATGCCGAATGGACTTTGCTTTTAATTGGTGCGGTTTATGTCGTTGAAACACTTTCAGTGATGCTACAAGTTGCTTATTTCAAGAAAACAGGCGGTAAACGTATTTTTAGAATGACTCCTATTCATCATCATTTTGAACTCGGTGGATTTTCTGGAAAAGCAGCTGGTTGGTCAGAATGGAAAATTGACATTGTCTTCTGGTTATTTACAGCAGTGCTATCAGTAATTGCGCTTTGTATTTACTTTGCTTTTTAATTAATAAATTTACTGACAGAATGGTCAGTGAAAAGTCGCTCTTGTGAGCGACTTTTTTTATTTTTTAAAGTTAATATTTTACTGACAGAATGCTCAAGAAAATATTATTTAACTTTTAGAAAAGCTTAAGTTTTACTTGGGTTGAAATTAAGTTTTAACAATTATAATCAATTTATCAAGAAAAGAAAGGATTCCAAAATGAAAAATGTTCTTAAACTTTTAAAGGGGAAAGAAATTATTTTTGTTTCATTACTAACATTAATTGTTGGTGGAGTAGGTGGCTTTTTCATTGGTAAGGGCCAAAGTAATCAATCACAGCAAAATAATTTTCAAGAACAAATGCAAAATCGCTTTGGACAAAATGGACGGAGTCCAGACACTAATAGCGGTGCGACTATGGGTGGTTCTAACAGTCAGTCAAGTAATTCAGGAACGACACAAGAAAGTAGTGACGAAAGTGGAACTGCATCAGCATAAAGGGCCAAGTGGTTTTTAAGGACGTTGAGCCAATCATTCTTTCTGTCTTTATTTTTAATAAATTGACTGACGTGCTTAAAATCGACTTACAAAAAAGAGTCTATCAGAAGAAGACTCAGAAATGAGGAAAATATGGATTTTATAAGACGTGCATGGCTTTTCACTAAAGCCAAAATTGGACGGACAATACTTTTAATTGTTGCCTTTTCAGCAATTTTAATTTTTGTACTTTCAGGATTAATTATTAATAGTGCAGCTAATGTTTCTATTGATAATGCTAAAAAATCAGCTGGAGCAACCGTGTCACTCTCTGTTAACATGCAAAATGTTATCAAAGAAGCACAAAATAGTGCAACATCAAGTTCAAGTAGTAGCAGTTCAAGTGATACTTCTGAAGCAGGTAAACGATTTAATATTGATTTACCAACGATTTCAGAAACAACTGCTGAAAATATTGCCAAACTTGATGGTGTAAAATCAGCAAGTTTCACTTATCAGGCTCAAGCATCAGCAAGTTCTGGTATTGAAAAAGTTTCAACAAGTAGTAGTTCTTCAAGTTCATCAACAGATACGCAAGCAGCTGGTGGATTTGGTGGACGTGAAGGAGGAATGGGCGGAGCTTCCCAAGAGGACTTCACAATCAGTGGGACAAATGATTTAGCAGCAAGTACAAGCTTCACAGATTCTTATAAGATTAGTTCTGGACGCGCAATTAAGGCTTCAGATGAGGGGACGAACAATGTTGTCATTGAATCAACCCTTGCTAGCCAAAACTCGTTAAAAGTGGGTTCAACTTTCACAATCAAAGATAGTAATGACAAAACATATAAAATGACTGTTGTTGGTATCTATACAACAACAAGTAGCTCGACAGAAAGCTCAATTCAATACATGAATACAATGTATACTGCACTTTCTGTAGCAAATTCTATCAAAGGTACGACTGGCAAAGTATCAAATGCAACTTATAGCATGGAAAATCCTGCACAAGCAGATACTTTTGTAAAAGCTGCTAATAAATTAGTTAATGACAGTAATTTCCAAGTTTCTAAAAATGACCAAGCTTATCAAAATGTAAAATCATCATTGAATAATGTTGCAAGTTTTGCTAGAAATATTGTACTCATTGTAGCAATTGCTGGAGCCATTATCTTAGCGCTTATCGTGATGCTCATGGTTCGCGAACGTCGTTTTGAAATTGGTGTTCTGATGAGTCTTGGAGAATCAAAACTCAAAATTATTGGTCAATTTTTCTTTGAACTCTTCATGGTTATGATTGTTTCGGTTGGTATTGCATCAGCTGCTGGAAATGTAGTAGGAAATGTCGTTGGACAACAACTTTTAAAACAAGAAACAACGCAGACAACGACAAGCACAAGCAACATGCAAGGAGCTCCAGGAGCAAATGGAGGCAAAACCGAAGGTCAAAGACCATCAGGAAATGCTGGCGGATTTATGGGGCGTGCAGGTGGAGCAATTGGCTTTGGACAATCAGCTTCTGAAGCAAAAGCACTTGAAAAATTGAATATTAAAACTTCTGTCAGCGAAATTTTACTTCTTGTTGCTATTGCGATTTTGATTACACTAATCGCTGTCGGTCTAGCAAGTATTGGAATTCTCAGATTGAATCCTAAACAAGTTTTAACAAATTGATTTCTAAGAAGAACCAGTCTAATAATTTACTGACAGCTTTCGTTATTGATAAAAAAATAATCACCAGATTCTGTCAGTAAATTTTTAAAATGAGAGGAGCAAAGATGACTCTAAAAGTTGAAAATTTAACTTATTATTATAGCAAACCCGATGACTATCTATTTAAAGATGTCACAGAAAGTTTTGAAAAAGGCACGATGTATGCCATTCTAGGACAATCCGGCTCAGGAAAAACTACTTTTCTTTCACTGCTTGCCGGACTTGATACACCAAAATCTGGAAGTATGTCTTTTGATGATAAAGCAATCAAATCAAGTAATTTAACAAATTATCGTAAAAAAACAGTAAGTACCGTTTTTCAAGCTTATAACTTACTGACCTACATGAGTGCTTATGACAACGTCAAAACAGCCGTAAAAATCTCGTCAGTAAAATTTGAAAATGAAAAAGCAGCAATAGAAGAAGCGTTGAATAAAGTAGGATTGAGCACAGACCTAATTTATAAACCTGTCAGTAAACTTTCAGGTGGTCAGCAACAAAGAGTGGCCATCGCTAGAGCATTAGTTTTAAATCATGAGATAATTATTGCTGACGAACCCACAGGGAATCTCGATGAAGAAACAACAGCTCAAATTGTTGAACTCTTTAAAGAAATTGCTCATAAAGATAATAAAATTGTGATTCTGGTTACTCACGAAAATGAAGTTGCCAAAGCATCAGATGTTGTATTTACCCTTAAACATCGTAAATTTGAAAAGACAGCATAGAATATAAAAACCATTACAATAATTGTAATGGTTTTTTATCCAGCCAAAACAGATAAGCTCAAGGTTTATGGACAATTAAACTAGAGTTGCTCAATAATACTTATGGCACTAAGAATAATTACAAAATTATGTTAAAATAGCTTCTAGGAGTATAGCCATGAGTTTAAATTTAAGAGATCTTGAATATTTTTATCAATTGTCAAAATTGCGTTCGTTCACCAATGTTGCCAAACATTTCAGGGTTAGTCAACCCACTATTTCTTACGCAATCAAACGTTTAGAAACCTACTATGACTGTGATTTATTTTATAAAGATTCCTCGCATCAGGTAGTTGATTTAACTCCTGAGGGCGAACTTTTGGCAATGAGAACCAATGAAATTCTCTCTGAACTAAATCACACGAAAAAAGCTATTCATCGTTCGAGTATGAAAGATTTTAAAGTTGGTTTTCCGCCAATTATAAGTTCATATCTTCTATCAAAGCAAGATAATTTGAACTTTTTGAATGCCTTACATATGATTTATGGTGGTTCTAATGAACTCTTGAGCCTACTTTTAAATGAAGAAATAGATTCGAGCCTTTTAGGAAGTCTAGAAAAGATTAAGCATCCCCAATTAGAAATAGAAGAACTCTTTCAAAAAGAATTTTTTATCATTATGTCGGATAGTCATCCACTAGCCAATGAAAAAGAATTAGGATTTAAAGATTTACTTAATGAAGACTTTATCTTATTGGGAGAGCATAATATCCACTTTAATGCCTTTAATCGTTTAAACGAAAAATATAATCAATCAGCTAATGTAGTTTTGAAATTAGATGATGCTCATACCATAAAAGAGCTTGTCAGAAAAAATTTAGGAATCAGTCTTATGGCAGATATCCGCTTATCAGAAGACTTTAAAAATCTAGTTAAAGTACCATTTATTGAAGAAGATAAACAATTCTTTCATATTAATTATGCCTATCAAAAAAATTCTATTCTCTCTGAAAGTGAAAAAAACTTTTTAGAAATATTGAAAACATTAAAATAAATATTGCATAAGAGCATCAATGATTTGGTGCTTTTTTGATAGTAATTATTTACAGTAGAAAGCGCACAAAAAACTTTCAGGAAATGTTATAATTAGAAGTATGATGTGAATCGTTTTTAGAGCAAATAGCATTATCCAGTCAAAGAAAAATATAAGGAAATTATATTATAATTTATTAATCACTAAATATTTGAGAAGAAATTAATAAGAAGATAAGACTAGATAGGAATTAAAGTAAAATGGAAAAAGATTATTTAAAAACAAGATTTGAACCAGAAGAATTTGAAAAATTAAAAAAGAAACTTGTCAGATATGAGTGTGCTTTAGATGTTGTCAGAACTCAACTTTCTAATCTAAATACCTATTATAATAATTTTGAGGCAATCAACCCAATTGAGCATATCAAACATCGTTTAAAATCACCGGAAAGTATTGCAGGAAAGCTGAAAAAGAAAGATTTACCTGTGACCGCTGATGCTGCTGATGAACATTTATCAGATATTGCAGGAATTCGTATTATTTGTTCTTATGCTAAAAATATCTATGAGATTGTTGAAATTATCAAAAGCCAAGAAGCATTTACAGTTGTTAGCGAAAAAGATTATTTAAGAAATGTAAAAAAAACAGGCTATCGTAGTTATCATATGATTGTCGAAGTTAATTTAGGACATCTATTTAGTGAACAAACCTGCCGAGTTGAAATTCAGTTGCGAACTTCGGCAATGGATTTTTGGGCAACGTTGGAACATAAAGTTCGCTATAAATATGATGGACAAATTCCTGAACAACTCAGTGGTGAACTACAAAATTGTGCAGAGCAAATTCATGCACTAGATGAAAGAATGTATCTTATTCATAAAGTTGTGGATATGATTAATCAGTCCGAAGTTGATATTGAACAAATTGGTTACTAACTAATAAAACAAAAATAAGAACTTGTCAAAGGATGGATAATCTGTTATACTTATTGAGTATGTTTTTGCATACTAATAAAACTGTTCATCCGCTGAGCTTAATTTGCTAGATGCTGCTTAATGATGGGCAAGAGGAGAAAAAAATGAACCTTATCGAATCTATCAACGCTGCGCAACTCCGCACTGATATCCCTGACTTCCGTCCTGGTGACACTGTACGTGTTCACGCAAAAGTTGTCGAAGGAACTCGCGAACGTATCCAAATGTTCGAAGGCGTTGTTATCGCTCGTAAAAACTCAGGAATTAACGAAACTTACACTGTTCGTAAAATCTCAAACGGTGTTGGTGTAGAACGTATCTTCCCAGTTCACACTCCACGTGTTGAACAAATCGAAGTTATCCGTCACGGTAAAGTACGTCGTGCGAAACTTTACTACCTCCGTGCACTCACAGGTAAAAAAGCTCGTATCGCTGAACGTCGTCGTTAAGATACACCAGTTTAACCGCTCTATTGAGCGGTTTTTTTCTTAGTTAAATAAATGATTTCCTGTCTAGCTCATTGAAATGATTTTAGAGAATTTTTTTAATACTTTAGTACTAGTAAAATAAATTTATTTAGTCGTATAGTATGATAAGCGATATTATGTTTAAGAAAAAGAAAGTGGGATGCATGGAAAATCAAGAAATTTTAGTCTCTGTCAAACGTTTTATTGAATATGGGTTATCCAGCAAGTCACAAACATGCCGTGTCGAATGGTTTTGGGATGTATACAGTAGAGGACGGAAAGATACAAAAAGGTTGGTTTTCAGAAGATATTTTAAGCGTGCTCATGCAATTTGGGCATATTAAATAATGGAAATACTGACTATTATGCATAAAATAAAAGACTACTCACGGGTAGCCCTTTTTTTATAATATGAGATTGAAAAGTTGCTTGATAATCTATTAGCGAGATATTGTAATGAAAAAAGACAAAACATATTGGAATTTACTTACGGAAAATGAGATAATTAATAAAACGTAGTTTATAAAATACAACATCGTCATCAAATTCAGAAAGGACTGAAATGAAAAAAAATATCAGCCGAGAAGAAGCAAAGAAATCTTTAGTCTATGACCCTTATTTTGAAAAAGGCCATTATGGTAGTAAAATTTTTCGAACAATAATTGCTCTTTTAGGCTGGTGTGGTGTTGTCATTCCATTTTTATGGATTATTTTTCCTTTTGTTTTTCCAAATCGAGCAGGTCTTAATCATATCATTGTTTATAGAGAAGAAAAATCTACACTTCTATTTCTTTTCATTTTTCTCTCTTTATCTTTTGTTTTCCTAGCTATTTTATATATCATCCTAACTTTTTGGAATAATTATCGTTTTAAGCATTTTCTACAAAAAGAAAAGCAGTACGATGCTGAACGTGTCGATGTAAGACGAAAGTTAATTAATCAAGCTTATGATGAACGATTTGGCACAAAAGATTTTCGCCATAATGTTTGTTTTTATTCGGTCAAAGAAGAGCAAAATTTGGAAACAGATTTTGTGAAAAAACTTTATCAGAAGGGAGAAAACAATGATTAGTTTTGTTCAAACGGGAAATGGCATTGTTGACTTTATTCTGACACTGATATTTCTGGTGTTAATTACTTATCCAATTTTAGGCGGATTCGCCTGGTTTATTGGAGTCTTATGTTATAGCTTTTTGTTCAAATATAAGCAAAAGGATTGGGATGATATTCCAGTAGAAGTTGAACCTTTTGTTACTATAATGGTTCCAGCTCATAATGAAGAAATAGTCATTGAAGATACACTTAATTATTTAATGACAAAAATTAATTATGAAAATTATGAGGTTCTAGTTACTGATGATGGTTCAACTGACCGAACCCCCGAAATTTTAAAAGAATTACAAGAAAAATATGATAAATTGCGCGTGATTAGAATTGAAAAAAATAAAGGAAAAGCGCATGCCTTTAATATTGGTTTAGGATTTGCAAAAGGAGAACTAGTTTTAAGCAACGATGCAGATACTGTTCCAGAACCTGACTCTTTAAATCGCTATATCAATTATTTTATTCGACAAGATTCTACTAACATCTCAGCAGTAACAGCTAACATGGATGTTCAGAATCGTGCAAAATTAATTGCGAAATCTCAAACAGTTGAATTTTCTAGTATTGTAGGAATTATTAAACGGACTCAACTTGGTGTGCTAGGGAGTATTTATGCCTATAGTGGTGCAAATACGATGTATCGAAAAGATGCCTTAATTGATGTAGGTTTGTTTCGACAAGATAGAGCCACAGAAGATATTAGTATTGCTTGGGACCATCAAATGGACGGTTGGTTATCATTGTTCGCGCCCCGTATTATGTTCTTTATGGAGGTTCCAGAATCTCTGAAAATGCTCTATCGTCAAAGGAAACGGTGGGCCAAAGGTGGAACAGAGGTTTGGCTGACTAATTTTAAAAAAGTATTTTTACACCCTTTTGACAATGTTGACCGAACAATTATGTTTATTGACCAAAGTTTCAGCATTATCTGGTCATTCTTTTTCTGGATTTCGTCAGCAATTTTTATCTGGTCTTTATTTCAATTTACCATTACCGGAAACTTAGAACGAATTTATCACATGTTAACGATGGCCTTTCTCTTTGTTTGCTTTGAAATGATTTCGGGGACTTTTCAATTAGTCGCTTCATTAATAGTTGATGACCGTGGAAGAAAAGTAAAATATCTATTATTTGCTCCACTTTATATGCTTTTTTACTGGGTAATGAATGCATTAACCATTGTAACGACTTTTGTTCCAGCAGTAAAAACTATTCTAGGTTTGGGGTCTGGAACATGGAAAAGTCCGGAGCGTAAAGGGATAAAAGTGACAAATAAAAAAGATAATTGAAATTACTAACAATAAAAATTTGATTTTATATCTTATCATTTGAAAATTTTTGAGGAGTTTAAGTACTCCTTTTTTTGAATTAATTTTTTAAGAAGACTAATAATAAAAATAATAACTTGCTTAAAGATAAGGAAGCGTAATTTTTTAATCATCAAGGACAAGATACTGTATTCATTATGTTATAATTAAATGAGAATTGAAGAATATTTTTTGGAGGTAAAGTTATGTTAACAGATTTTGAAAAACTTCGACGCGGAGTCGGATTTAGTGGAATAATTTCAATTATTATTGGTTTATTGATATTATTCTTACCTACAAAAACAGCAGCTATTGTCGCAGCTCTTGTAGGGGTAGCACTCGTAATTATGGGTGTCATTTATATTGGAGCAAATCTAGTCAAAAGAAGTGAAGAAAAAGGAAATTTCTGGAGAATTTCCCATCTCTTGTTGGGATTTATCTACTTATTTGCAGGAATTTTTGTCTTTTCAGATTTGAATGCAGCCGCAGAATCACTTTTTGTCCTTATTGGTATTTTTGTGGGGATTAGTTGGATTGTAGATGGAATTGTAACTCTTACAGTTTTGACTAATTTCAATAGTAAATTCTGGGAAATTTTCTTAAGTGTAATTAGTATCATTGCTGGTTTTACTTTAGTATTTTCTCCACTTTGGGGAGGGGTAACTTTGTGGTTACTTCTTGGAATCGAATTTTTAATTGTTGGGTTCATCAAAATGATTCACTATTACAGATGGGATAAATAGAAACGAAAAGGCCGACGAATTTCGGCTTTTTTTATTTATGCAACTTTATTAGAGATAAATAAAATTTTTATGGAACAAAATTGGTAATGGTTGGTCTCAAAAAAATCTAAAGAATATATTTGGAAGCGTCTGACAATTTTTTATTCGTGATATAATTTTTAGTGGACGTTTTTTGACGTTCTTAGATTGGGGATGAGAATGAAAAATTATCTCAAATGGCTCAAAGATGAGCTAAAATCAATTAATACAGCCGGAAGTATCATGCTTTCGTTTATCATAGGAGTACAGTTGGCTTTCTTTTTAACGTCAACAATTACGGTTTTATCAGTAATCACTTTGATTGCTACCTTAATGGGGTCGGCATGTACAGTTTACATGATGATTGGAAAACCAATTAATGGTCTTTTGGGACTGATTAGTGCTTTTGGTTATATCTATATTAACTGGACTGCTGGTCACTATGCCTCTGTTTTAGATCAAATTGTTTTTGTTTTGCTGATTGACTTGCCATTGATTTTCACTTGGAAAACTTGGGGACATCGAATTGAAAATGGGGTCAAATTCATGAAGACAAAAGGATGGATTTTGACAATCATCAGTATGTTGGTTCTTTGGTGGCCGATTACAACCATTTATACAAAACTTGGAGACACCAATCCTTTATGGGATGCTATTACTTTAATTATTGGAGCTGCGGCTTCAATCTTGGTTGTTAGAGGTTATGGGGATAGTTACTCACTTTGGCTCTTATCTGATGTGGTCATGATTATTTTATGGGCAACAGCACTTATGGATGGCTATTCTGCAAGTTCTTTAGCAATGCTTCTAACTATTACTTTCTATTTGGTTACTTCTTTATATGGAAAATTCTTTTCTATTTGGAAGAATGACAAGAAGGCAAGTGGAGAAGTAGTAACTGAGAGAAACTAAAAAGGGAGTTGCTCATTGAGCAACTTTTTTTTATTTAAAGTATAACAAAAGCACCTACTCTCAAAATTAAAGTAGATGCCTTTATCGATTGGGATACTCGCCCATTTTTTTCTCCTTAAACTAATTGTTCTAAGTTTTGTACAGCTTCTTCAATAGTATCTCCAGCACCATAAATATTTGAATCATTTACAAGTGATGCTCTAAAGATATTATGAGAAGTATCTAGAGTTACTGTATATTGGAAAAATTTGTTTTTGTTAGTGAATGTCATAGTACATTCTCCTTTCTTTATTTATTATACGAAAGGGAACCAAATTGGTTCATAACGAAATTCCAACTAAATTGTAGCATAAAGAAATCAGAATATCAAAAAAAGTGATTTAATATTTTCATAAAATTATATTTTTACTTCTAAGTAAAATTGGAAAAGAAGTCTTAAAAATAAAAGTTTCTTCTAAAAATATAGTGAGTGTTTAGTTGGACTTCTTAAATATTTTATCATAGAATATAGTAAAGGAGGCGTTTACAATGAGAGATGAATACAAGAAAATTTTAGTTGCAGTTGATGGCTCTGACCAATCGAAAGAAGCAATTCACGAAGCAGTCGCCATTGCCAAAAGAAATAAAACTTCATTATTTGTTTTACATGTTAAAGATGAAACAAGACTTCGGGGAACTCCTTATGCTTTGGCAATTAATTTGGATGATTTAGAAACAGAATCTAAAGAAATTATTGCTGAAGTTGAGGCTCTGATTAATGATGAAGTTGAGTTTGAAGTCCATGCCTTTACAGGAAATCCAAAGAAAGAAATCATTAATTTTGCAAAGCAATTTGAATTGGATTTGATTGTAGTCGGTTCAAATGGTAAGGGATTATTAGACAGGATGTTAGTCGGTTCGACGACAAGTTATGTTGTTAATCATGCGCCTTGCAATGTTATGGTTGTAAAATAACCAAAAAATCTTGGCGTAAGCTAGGATTTTTTATGAAGATTTATATGATGACAAAAGAATTCACTAGAGTTAGTGAAGAAAAGGATGATAGGGGAATGTAGAGAATAGGAGGAATGAGTTAATGGCGTCGAAACAGGAGTTAATTGATTATGTAGCAGACCGTACAGAACTTTCAAAAGTGAATGCAGCAAAGGCAATCAATGCCTTTGTCGAGGCAATCACTTACTATATTTCTGAAGGGACTCCCGTGCATATTTCAAATTTTGGAACTTTTGAAGTTCTTAAACGTGCAGCCAGAGTCAGTCATGATGTTCATTCAAGAGAAAAAATTTTAGTAGGCGAACAAAATATTCCGGTATTTAGAGCTGGAAAAGCTTTAAAATTGGCTACGAAACAAGAACTATCTGATGAAGATATGGTGATTGAAACATTGAGCAATATGATTTTGGAAGTTCAGCATCATGATTAACACCTGTTAATGGCTATTATTTTCCAAATAGAATGATAAAAAACGATTCTTCTAAAAGAACCGTTTTTTTTTAATTTATGAGCTCAACTAATAGATTAGCAATTTGAGTAGGTGTTTCCTTTTGTTTTCGACGAATCCATGATTGAGTAGTTCCAAAAATAGCATTAGCATAGTAGGTTGTCGCATAAATTTCCCCTAATTTTCCTAATTTAAGATGTTTAGATTGAGGGAAAAAGGAACTTTGAATAAGTTCTTTGAGTTTTTGCAACATAAACTGGTGGATTTCTTTGCTACCATTTTCCGAAAGAAGAGCGGCATATATTTGATTTCCTTTTAGAAATTCAAAAGTTTCAAGCATCGTTGCATGAATATTTCCGTTATTTTTTTCAAAGACATATTGAATAGTCTCAAAAAGTCGACGTTGATAGGCTTCAATCATGTCATATTTATCTTGATAATGAGTATAAAAACTACTACGACTAACTTTAGCTAATTTCACAAGTTCAGTCGTTGAAATTTGGTCAAAAGATTTCTCGCCTAAAAGTTGAATCATGGCATCTCGTAATTGAAGTTTTGTACGATCTTTTCTGCTGTCATTGGACATTATAGGGGGACCTCCGTCCTTTTTAGAATGTAAGTGCTTTATTTAGACAAATTTAAAGATGTGTCCAAAACTGAATGGATAATAATTGTCAAATTTTCTAAAAAGTTTATAATACGTATTGTAACAGTTTTTGGACGTGTTGTCCATAAAGAAAGGGGAAAAGATGTTAAAAAAAGAATGGCAAGCCATTTTAAAGCACAAATTTTTTATTATTGTTATTATCGCATTGGCACTTGTACCAGCAATTTATAACTATATTTTCTTAGGTTCTATGTAAGACCCTTATGGTAAACTTAATGACTTACCGGTAGCAGTTGTAAATTTAGACAAGACGTCTGAATTGAACGGTAAAAAATTCAAACTTGGTGATGATGTCATTGCCGAAATGAAAAAATCAAAGGATTTAGATTATCATTTTGTTTCAGAGGATAAAGCTTCTAAAGGGATAAAAAAAGGTGATTATTACATGGTTATCACTTTTCCAGAAAACTTTTCAGAAAATGCAACGACTTTAATGAATAAGAAACCCAAAACGGTCCAGTTAGATTATCAAACAACACGTGGTCATAACTATATTTCATCAAAAATGAGCGAAAGTGCGATGAATCAGCTGAAATCAGAGGTTTCTAAAAATATCACAGAAACTTACACCAAAGAAATTTTTGCTAAGCTTGGTGATATGAAGTCAGGAATGAAAGAAGCTTCTGACGGTTCAAATAAATTGGCTGATGGAACTTCTTCAGCATTGGATGGTTCAAAAGAATTAAGTAGTAATTTGAATACTTTATCTTCATCAAGTTTAACTTTTACTGACGGCGCAAATAATTTGAATTCAGGCTTAAATAAATATGTATCAGGAGTGAATCAGGCTGCCAATGGGGGACAACAACTTTCTTCTGGTGCTGACCAATTTGTCAGTGGAACGCAACAATTAGCAGCAGGTACACAAACGCTGGCTGATAAATCAAAAGAGCTGTCAGCAGGTTTAACAGAGTTGACACAAAAAACAGCTTTGTCAGCAGAGCAACAAGCTCAAATTAGCCAGCTTCAAAATGGCCTGACTGATTTAAATAATGCTATCCAAAATGGTGCTAAAGATACGGGTTCAGCAGATTCCGTGAAAAATGATTTAGCTTCTGTGAAAAAAAGTTTAGAAGATACGCAAACGATATTAAGTGATATTGTTCCTAATCAAATCAAAGCGATGGCTCAAACAAAGGCTTATAATAGTTTGAAAACTGACCAACAAAACGAACTAAATGCAGCTATTTTAAACTCTGCTCAGTCAACTTTATCTCCTATTCAAACAAGTATGACTTCAGTTGCGGATAGTTTAACTGATGTGGGCAATCAATTGATGGGAATTCAAAATCAAACCAAAGAACTTGCCCAAAATTCTAATGTTGCTCTTCCTGGTGCAAATGCCATAATTTCACAATTGTCAACAGGGCTTTCTGACGTAAATAGTGCCCTAGCAAATCAAGTCACACCTGGTTTTGCCCAATATGCTGACGGAGTTAATCAAGCAAACGCTGGCGCTCAACAATTAGCAAGTAAATCAAAAGATTTACAAAGCGGGACAATGCAATTAGTTTCTGGATTGTCACAATTACAAGCGAATGGTTCAACTTTAACTTCAGGTTCAAATCAATTGGCAGGGGGGGCTCAACAAATTTCCTCTGGTTCACAACAATTGGCAAATGGAGGTTCAAGTTTAACAAGTGGTTTGGGAACGCTAAATACAGGGGCTAATAACTTGTCAACAGCGTTAACCAAAGCAGATGATACTCTCTCAGCAACTAATAATTCTAATGAAAATGCTAAAAAAGTAGCTGCACCGTTGAAACTTAAACATACTGATCATGACAATGTACCAGAAAATGGTGCAGGAATGACACCATACATGATTAATGTTGCTCTCTTTATTGGTGCCCTTGCGACAAATGTTGTGATTGGAATTGGTTTCTCAGGTGAAAAATGGAAATCTGGTCGCGAATTTATGTTGGCGAAAATTGGTACAAATGGTTTGGTAGCACTTTTACAAGGAATCATCGTCTGGGGAGCAGTTGCTCTTCTTGGATTGAGACCAAATCATTTGTGGGAAATGTTGTTGTCAGTACTTTTAATTAGCTTCGCTTACATGGCAATCAATACTTTCTTCTTAACGGCTCTAGGTAAGATTGGTGAATTCCTTATGATTGTAGTCTTAGTTCTACAACTGGCGACGAGTGCAGGAACTTACCCCTTACAACTTGCGCCTAAAATATATCAAGTCATCAGTCCTTGGTTACCAATGACTTATGGTTTAAAAATGTTACGCGAAACCATTGGTTTGAATGGAGCAATTTTACCAGAAGCAATCCTATTTGTGGTTATTATCGCTCTCTTTACTTTCATGTTGAGTTTCTTCAAGAAATTCTCGCGTTTTGCATAAAATAAATTACTGACAGAAAATTTTATGAATAAATTTTTTCTGTCAGTAATTTTTTATCTAGAAATTTTAAAATAAATTTGGTAAAATAAAGCTGTAAAAAGAATTTGACAATTTGGATTTGTCCTAGAAAGCACATTCGTTCAACTTTTAAAGTTTTGCTTTTTATGACAGCCTAAGGAGATAAAATGGCAGATAAATACACAGAAGAGCAAGTGAATGAAATCAAGGACAAAATTCTCTCTGCCCTTGAAAACGTCATTGACCCAGAGCTTGGGATTGATATTATCAACCTCGGATTAGTTTATGAAATTAGCTTTGAAGATAACGGATTTACAGAAATTAAAATGACATTGACAACAATGGGTTGCCCTTTGGCGGACCTTTTGACTGAACAAATTCATGATGCTTTGAAAGAAGTGCCAGAAGTTGGTGAAATCAAGGTGAACTTGGTTTGGTATCCAGCATGGACAGTTGATAAAATGAGTCGTTATGCCCGTATTGCTTTGGGAATTCGATAAATATAATAAAAGACTCCTTAGTCAGCATTGACTAGGGAGTTTTTATTTATTAACGAAATTCATTGTTCAATTATAATTTTTGTCTGTATATTTTAATCTTTGGTATTTTATTTTAAAAAATAATATTTTTTTATTAGTTCTAATTTCTAAAAACTTAGTCATAACAAGAGGTTTAAACCAATAAAAAAACATTTAATTTAGGTAATGCATTTGTTATTTGACTAAAAGTATAGGTCGTGTTATAATTTTTTTGCTTAGGAAATATTTTGAAAATTTAATTTAAGCAATTTTGGTTAGAGATTTTCTAACCATCGGTAGGTGAGGCTACCACAGGGATACGGGTTGCTGCCGCAGAGTCGTGGAGACACGATGAGAGGGCCAACAGTTCACGTCGAAAAAAGAAGGCGTGAAATAGTGCAACAACATCGCCCTGCGGAGCTAAAGCTTGAACGATACTGGGTACTTTAGTTCACTTGATAGTGTATCTTTTTGAAATCATACCTTGTCTACGTTCAACCGACGTAGGCAATTTTTTTATAAAAAAGTAGGTGGTGAAAATGGAAGCACAGAATAACAGTGGCTCAGACCCTGAGAGCTATAGGAAGAAAGATAGCATAAAAGTGGACAAGCATTTTTATCACTTCAATCTAATCTAGTTCTCTGAGTTGGAGCTGTACAATCAAAATCTACTATAAATCAGAAATTGAGGTACAAGCCGATGACAAAAATATTAATTCATACAACAATAAAAAATAAAAAAATAAGGAAGAAAAAGTTATTCATTGATTTGCAACTAGAAATACTCTTGTCGTTCATTTGGAAAATTAACGAAGGGGGATTCATTTATGGATAAAAAAATTACAAAAAATAGTTTTTTAGATTTATCTATTTTGATTCCTTATTTGATTCTTTCAGCTGTTGGCTTACTCATGGTGTTTTCAGCAACTGTCCCCTATCAAATTAACCGAGGACTATCTCCTTATCGATTGGCAATTTCTCAAGGAGTCTTTATAATTATAAGTTTTGTGGCTTTAATTATTACTTATCGAGTAAAATTAAGAATTATAAAAAATGAAAAGATTTTAAAAATAATTTTTCTAATTATTATCTTGCTGATGATTTATTCAAGGGTGGGTCCTAATACATCAGCGAATGGAGCGCATGGATGGATTCCCTTACCAGGGATTGGAACTATTCAGCCGGTTGAATTTGCAAAACTTTTTACAGTTTGGTTTCTTGCTTCTATCTTTTCTAACAGACAAGAAGAGATTGAGAAAAATGATATTCAAGCAATTTTTAAGGGTAACAATCTCATAAAAAAAGTTGTAGGGGGATGGCGATTTCCGATTATCTTACTAATGATAGTGGAACTCAGTATGCCTAATTTAGGAAATACAGCAATTATTGGGCTCTTAGCCTTGATAATGATTGGTGCAAGTGGAATTTCTTGGCGATGGTTTTCAGGTTATGGGAAGATGTTGCTTACGATTAGTCTTAGTTTTTTGCTCTTTCTTTTTATCAGTGGAGGCGATTTGATTCCAGGATCTTATATTAATGCTCGATTTAAAGCATTCGTTAATCCTTTTACTGACTTGGCTTCTTCGGGTCATCAACTTGCTAATTCATATTATGCGATTGTAGATGGTGGCTGGTTTGGAAGAGGACTGGGGAATTCGATTGAAAAACAAGGATTTTTGCCTGAAGCTCATACAGATTTTATATTCTCAGTAATAGTAGAAGAATTGGGAATCATTGGTGGAATTATAATCCTAGCTGTCATTTTTTTCATGATTACCCGAATGCTTTTGGTGGGGATGCGGGCAAAAGATCCATTTAATTCAATGATTTCAATTGGTTGTTCATCTTTTTTGCTGATACAAGTTTTTGTCAATTTAGGTGGAGCAATTGGTTTGGTTCCAGAAACAGGTGTCACCTTTCCCTTTTTATCACAAGGTGGATCATCATTTTTAATTTCAACTTTGGCAGTAGGACTGGTTTTGAATAGCTCGGCTGACGAAAAATTAAAGAGTTTAAGTAAGTTATAATTTTTAACAAAAGAAAGAAGTATTCTTGATATGAAAAGAAAAGAAATTAGACAAAAGAAAAAAATAAAAAGGTCTAAAAAGGTATATTTTGTTCGTTTTATGTCCCTTTTTGTTATTTTAGTCGTGGCAGTTAGTGCGGTTATCTATGTTCAAGCAGAGAAAACATTAACGAAAACTCATGTAAATACAAAAATAAAAAGTTCTAGTATATCTGCAAAAAAACCACTAACTATATTGCTTATGGGAGTGGATACTGGTGATAATAGTCGAGGTGGGGCAGATTCATGGAATGGAAATTCAGATTCTCAAATTATTTTAACATTGAATCCTCGGACAAAAGCAACCACTATTATTTCAGTGGAACGAGATACGATGACGAATATTGAAGATGCATCTGGAAAAATTCAATCTACTCAAAAAATGAATGCTGCTTATCCTTTAGGATTTAATAATGGTGGGTTATCATCTGCTGTCACTTATGCCATGAAAACGATTGGTAGTCAAGTAGGGCTTAATCTTAATAATTTTATGATTGTTAATATGGACGGTTTAGTAAATCTTGTGAATGACGTTGGAGGAGTAGAAGTTGTTAATGATACTAATGGCTCAGATGTCTATCAAGGGACTGATTCAGGTAAAATAACTTTGCCTGGTTCAGATAAAATTGTAGATAGTGGAGCGATTTATATCTCAAATACAGAACCTGAATATAAAGCTTATGTTCCTTATCTTTCAGGAAATCCTAAGCAGCTCATCAACGGAGAACAAGCTTTAGTTTTTGCCCGAGATAGAGATACGTTAGCTAATGGGAATTATGGACGCGCCGCTCATCAACGAGAAGTTATGACTGAATTAATGAACAAGATGCTTAGTCTTAATAGTGTTTTTAAATATCAATCATTTTTAAATGATATTTCATCAGATTTTAAAACGAACATTTCAATAAATCTTGCTAATTTGACCGCACTTATGGCTTATAAAGATTGTCTTAACAAAGTAGTTTCTATTCAATATCAAGGGGTAAGTCAAATGGTGGATGGTGGAAGTTATGAATTCATACCAAAAAATGTGGATTTGGCTATTCAAAATATAATGAGACAAGCAAATGATGAGTCTGTCACTGATAAGCTTGATCAAAGTGTCATTACTTATGAAAACTATTTTGGAAGTCAAACTGACCAATATTATATGCCTTCTGCGACGGTAACTATCAAAGGTGAAAAAAGTGAAACTTATGGAGTGGATACTAAAGGGAGTCTAGTAAAAATAAATAAGGAGAATGCCCAAGACTATGTTTCAAGTCAAGGAGGAGCTTTAGTCGCTAATTAAAATAGAGAAAATAAAATAATGTTAACCAGTTGACATTGTTTTATTTATGATATATACTTAACTGGTTAACTAAATTAATAAATGAAAGGATAATATTTTGGCGAAGAAATCAAAAATTGCTAAATTTAAAAAGCAACAAAAATTAGTTGCTCAATATCAAGAGCTTAGACAGAAACTTAAGAAGGAAAAAAATTATGAAGCTCTCAGAAAACTGCCTAAAGATTCTCACCCCAATCGAATGAAAATGCGAGATCGAATTGACGGAAGACCCAGAGCCTACATGCGAAAATTTGGTATGTCACGAGTTAATTTTAGAAAATTGGCGCATGAAGGTAAGATTCCAGGAGTTAAGAAGTCAAGCTGGTAGAAATCTTTTTGAACAATCTTATGGGATATGATAAAAATTTTTTTATTAAGTAATTTAAAGAATACTTCATCTTAATGAATGGAGTATTTTTTCTCTATTTTGCTTAAGTAAAATTTAAGTCTTAAGTCCGAGAAAAAGTAAGCTTTTTTTTGGTACAATAGATTTATGAATAAAAAATTGAAAGCAATCTTTATTATAGAAATTTTTATTGTATTAGGATTGATTTTTCATGTGATTAGTACACCGCGTATGTGGGTAGTTCTAGCTTTAGCTATTCTCTTTACGATCTTGGCGACTCGTTCGCGTGCGCGTGTATTACGTATCATAAGTTTCATTTTTTGGGCAATATCGGTAATGATTCTCTTCACAGTTGGATGGTTCTGGTTAGCAATTATCTTCCCTACGATTGCTTGCATCGTTTTTTGGAAAAATAATCCACGAGAAGGAGGAGTAAGAAATTTTTCTTACGAAGATATTTCTCAAGATGAATCTGAGTCAATCATGAATGAAAATCAAAATGATATCATTGATCTTGATGATGTTACTTTTAAACCTTCTGGAAATAGTCTTTCTATTAAAAAAATGACAGGTAATACAAAAATTATTGTTCCTGAGGACGTAGGAGTTTCGCTTGATTTAACAACAAATGCTGGGCTTGTAAAGATTTTCAATGAGGCAGCACAAATTAATGCGGGAAATGTTCGTTATTTTAGTGAAAATTTAGATCAGGCGGAAAAACGAATTAAAATCAATATCCGTGTTGATTCAGGAAATATTGAGGTGATTAGAGGATGAAAAAATCACTTTTCACAACCTTTTTAGCAGTTTTTAGTATCATCCTTATTATGTATCTTCTTCTATTTATAATGATGAATAGTGGTCAACCTTTAGGGGGACTAAATACCGCTAATATTATTAGGGAACTTCGAGATAATTTCTATGGTTTATGGATATTTATATCAGTTGCAGGATTACTTGCGCTGATTTTTACCCTTTTTAATCATATTGAAAATATGGCTATTCAACAAAAATTTCAAGATGATATTAAACTTTTAGAAGAAAATCAACAACCTGAATCTCCTGAATTACAAGCTGTTCATGATAAAATTATGAATATGTCAGCTGAACTCCAAGAATTATCTAAGCAAAAATCTGCTGACAAAGCTGAAATTATTGAATTAGAGCGTAAAAGAATTTCACGGGAACTTCATGATTCTGTCAGTCAAGAACTTTTTGCAGCGACAATGATTTTATCTTCTGTTGCTGGTTCCACACAAAATTTGACTAAAGAACAAATCGAAACACAGGCACAATTGGTTTTAAAAGTGCTCCATTCTGCACAAAATGAAATGCGAGCGCTCTTACTACATCTTAGACCAGTAGAATTAGATGGTAAGAGTCTAGCAGAAGGGCTGTCAGCACTGACAGACGAACTTCAAGCGAAAATATCAGCAAATATTACGGTTAAATTGGCTGACATTGAAGCAACGAGTAATGTTGAGGACAATTTATTTCGAATGGCTCAAGAGATTTTATCGAATACTTTGCGTCATTCGCAAGCCGAACACATTGAAGTTTCTTTAAGAGAATCACTTGGAAATATTTTCTTAAAAATTGCTGATGATGGAGTCGGTTTTGATGTTTCTACTAGTGATAAGACGGCCAGTTACGGTTTAGCCAATATCAAAGAGCGTGCTTTATTAATTGGTGGAGATGCCAAAGTAACCTCGGCACCAGGTGCGGGGACAACTGTTGAAATCATTATCCCTAAAGCGAAGCCGAGCCTTTAAAAATGATGAGTATTTAGAAAGAACAAAATGGAAAAAATTAAACTTTTAATTGTTGATGACCACCAGATGGTGCGACTAGGTTTATCAAGTTTCATGAATATTCAACCCGATATCGAAGTGGTTGGTGAAGCTGCTGATGGCGAGTCAGGATTTTTAAAAACTGAAATGCTTGACCCTGATGTTATTCTCATGGATTTAGTGATGGATCGACTTGATGGAATTGGAGCAACGCAAAAGATTTTAGCCAAAAATCCAGAACGAAAAATTTTAATTCTAACGAGCTTTATTGATGACGAAAAAGTTTTTCCGGCTTTAGCTGCTGGAGCTAAAGGTTATATTCTTAAAACATCACAAGCTGCTGATATCGCATCTGCAATCAGAAAAGTTGCCAATGGAGAAGATGTCCTTTCCGATGCTGTCAAGGAAAAGATTGCTCAACAAAAACATCGAAAACATGAATTATATGATGATTTATCAAAAAGAGAATTAGAAGTATTAAAAGTACTTGCGACGGGACTTTCTAATCAAGAAATTGCTGACGAACTTTTTATCAGTTTAAAAACAGTCAAAACTCATGTTTCTAATATTTTTAATAAGCTTGAAGTGTCAGACCGAACTCAAGCAACAATTTATGCCATTCAACATCACTTAGTTTAAACCTGAGGAAAAACAAGTTAGAAATATGATATAATTAAGTTTGTACAAATAAAATTAAAGTGAAAAAAAGATGGAAAAAATATTAGAAAAAACCCCAAAAATAAAAATCATTTTTTTTGATATTGATGATACTTTGAGGGTCAAAGATTCAGCTTTTATGCCTGAATCAATCACTGAAGTCTTTCATAAACTTCGTGAAAAAGGGATTATGACAGGAATTGCAACGGGAAGAAATCTTTTCGGTGTTGTTCCAGAAGTTCGAGCATTAAAACCAGATTTCTATGTAGCAATCAATGGTGCCTATGTTGAAAATGGACAAACAGGAGAGGTATTATATAAAAATACATTTTCTAAGGAGTTGGTTGAAGAAATCATTAGCTGGTTAAAAGCTGAGAAAAGCGGATATACCTTCGTTGGTTCCGACAGTTTACGGATTTCCAAATGGGATAAAGTTGCTAGTGATGCTATTGGTCCAGTTTATTCGGAATTGGAAGAAAATCCCAATTATTATAAAACAAATGAAATTTATCAAATGTTGACAATTTCTGACCATGATGACCAATTAGAATTACCAGAAGCTTTATCCGATAAAATTCGTTTGGTTCGTTGGCATCCAAACAGTTCAGATATTGTTCCAATGGAAGGTTCTAAAGCAATCGGCTGTCAAAAAGTTTTACAAGAACTTGGTCTGAAAGCTGAGAACATGATGAACTTTGGTGATGGACTTAATGACCGTGAACTCTTTGATTTTGCCGGTCTGTCAGTAGCTATGAAGGTTTCACATCCTGAAATTTTAGAAAAAGCGGATTACATTACTGATTCTGTTGAAAATGATGGAATTCTAAAAGCCTTACAAGCCTTAAAAATTATTGATTAAAGCTATCAGTAAAAACTGTCAGTAAAAATTACTGACAGAAATTTATTAATTTATAAAAAGAAAGGAAGGTATTTTTAGAAATAAAAATACTAACTAAAAAATATGACTTACCCACAACTTGAACTTGAAAACTACAAAGGTACTACAGCAATTATCAATACAAATCATGGAAAAATGACTGTAAAATTATTTGATAGTCTTGCTCCAAAAACCGTAAAAAACTTTATTGAACTTAGCAAAGAGGGGTATTATGATGGAGTAATTTTCCACCGTATCATCAAAGATTTCATGGTTCAAGGAGGAGACCCAACAGGAACTGGTATGGGAGGTTCTTCAATCTACGGAGAAAAATTTGAAGATGAGTTCTCAATGGACCTCTTTAATCTTCGGGGAGCTTTGTCAATGGCCAATGCTGGACCTAATACAAACGGAAGTCAATTTTTCATTGTTCAAAATAAAAACTTGCCTTATCCTAAAGATTCACTTATCCAAGGAGGGTGGCCTGAAGAAGTAGCTGAAACATATACTGGCGGCGGAACTCCTCATCTTGATGGCCGTCACACTGTCTTTGGTCAATTGGTTGATGAAGAAAGCTATAAAGTACTCGATGAAATTGCAGCTGTTCATGTAGGTGCGCAAGATAAACCAGTCGATGATGTCGTTATTGAATCAGTTGAGATTATCGAGCCATAATATGGAAAAGAAAAGTCCTAAAATCGGTGATATTGTTGAGGTTGAAATTATTGGAATGCAAGATTATGGTGCATTTGTAAAATTTTACCTGGATAATTCATCGAATAAAGAAAAAATTGAACAAAAAGGATTGATTCATATTTCTGAAATTCAATCTGGTTATGTCAAAAGTATTCATGATATTGCTAAAATTGGCCACAAAGTGATGGCACAAATTATTGATATTGACGAATATAATGGCAAAATTAGCCTGTCAATTCGCAGTCTGGAAAAAAATCCGCAAGTTCACCATATTTACCGAAAAAAACATTTTACTGATTCTCGGGATAAAATTGGCTTTAAAACCCTTGCTAATTATTTGCCAGGTTGGATTGAAGAAAATGAAGCCTACCTTAAAGCCAAAAAAAATGCCCAAAGTGAGGATTTTCTTTGAATGATAACGTATTAAGATATATCAAACGAGTTTTTAATTTAATTACTATTCTTGGCTTTGTTGCGACAATTGTTGGTGGCATTTATTTATGGCGCCTTGGTGCATTTCAAAATCAAGCGGTCTTACAACAATTGATTGTGGCACATCGTTTTTTAGGACCATTAATCTTCCTTTGTATGCAGATTTTGCAAGTCATTGTTCCAATCATACCAGGTGGGATTACAATGGCAGCAGGGGTCATGATTTTTGGACCAGTTTGGGGTTTTATTTATAATTACTTTGGAATTGTTGCGGGCTCTTTTTTACTTTTTCACTTTGGTAAAAAATATGGTTCTTCATTAGCCAAAACTTTTGTCAAAGAAAAAACATATAATAAATACATGGCTTGGTTGGATAAGGGGCAAAAACGCTTTAATATTGTTTTCGCGCTCCTCATTTTATCTCCTATTGCCCCAGATGATGCCCTTGTTTTAATAGCAAGTCAAACAAAAATGAGTTGGAAATTCTTCACTTGGAGTATCTTATTATGTAAACCATTGCCAATTCTCCTCTATTCTTATCTTTTGATTTTTGGAGGAGATCTTCTTGGTCACATTTTATAAAATGCTGAAAGTGCTTTCAGTGTTTTTTTATTGGAATTTTTGAGAAAGAATGCCCAATTCATCCAAAAAAATTGTATAATAGAATGGATTTATGATTTTAAACAGAAGTCACCTCAATAATAAAATTGTTTTTGTAAATTTGAAGCAAAAGTTAGAACTAAGTGATAGCAAATTGCCCCAAATGAATTGCCAAAACAAGATTAAACTGACTGGAGCTAGTTTTGAAAAACAAGAAAGCAAATAGATTTACATTTGATTCACGAATTGATTATGGGCTAATTTTACCAGCCTTTATGTTAATATTGATTGGTCTTTACGCACTTTATGTTGCAGTAAGTCATGACCACCCCACACAAGCAACGAATCTAGTTGTTCAACAAGGAACTTGGGTTATTGTCGGACTCTTTGTTGCTTTAATTGTCATGCATATGGATTCAAGGTTTTTATGGAACTTAACACCATTTTTTTACCTATTAGGTCTTATATTAATGGTTCTACCGATCTTTTTCTACGATAAAGCAACCTATGCTTCAACAGGTGCAAAAAACTGGCTCGCTTTTGGAGGACGAAATCTTTTTCAACCGTCGGAGTTTATGAAACTTTCCTATATTTTATTTTCGGCTAGGATTGTGGTTACCTTCCAAAATAATCTAAAAAAACGAGTGCTCAAAGATGATTTCCGCTTAATCGGACTTCTGATACTTGAAACAATTCCAGTTGCCATTTTATCAGTCTTTCAAAAAGACTTCGGAACTTTCTTGGTCTTTGCAGCTATCTTTGCTGGAATTATTTTAGTTGCTGGTATTTCTTGGAAAATACTTGCGCCAGCTTTTCTTTTCGTAGCAGCAGTAGCTGGAGGAATTGTTGCTCTAGTTGCTTCACCAGAGGGACAAAAATTTCTTGAAAGTACCAGTTTTGCTCAGTATCAGGTCAATCGTTTTATCGCATGGTTACATCCTTTTGAATATTCTCAAACTTTCAGTCTTCAACAAGCACGCTCATTGATTTCAGTTGGTGTTGGTGGTCTTTGGGGTAAAGGAGTTGGTGTAGCTAATGTCAATGTTCCCGTTCGAGAATCAGATATGATTTTCACTGTCATTGCTGAAGATTTTGGATTTGTTGGATCAGCCTTTTTGATTTTCCTTTACTTTATGCTGATTTATCGAATGATTCGAGTAACTTTCAAATCAAATAATCAGTTTTATACCTATATTTCAACGGGTATTATTATGATGATTCTCTTCCATGTCTTTGAAAATATTGGAGCAGCTATTGGTGTTGTTCCTTTAACAGGTATTCCCTTACCCTTCATTTCTCAAGGAGGATCGGCCTTAATGGCAAATATCATTGGCTTAGGGCTTGTTTTATCAATGAAATATAATCAATTACCAGAATTTGTCAAGGAACAAAGACAAATCCCAGTTAAAGGTGATAGTCGAAAAAATCGTCGAAGAAATAGACGTTAACAATTAATAAGAATACAAAAAGTAAAAGTTACTGACAGAAAATTCAGTAGCTTTTTTATTACGATAAAACATTTAAAAGTCTATATATATCAAGGGAGAAAACGCTTTAAATTTTTGTAAATTATTAGAATTAATGATAGAATAAATTTGTGAGAGAAATCTCAAATACTAAATTTAATTGATTGCCTGAAACGACAACCATCCTATATAGAGGAGGCGTTTTTATGCGCGCAGCACGTTTTTACGACCGCGAGGATATCCGCGTTGATGAAATTAATGAACCAATAATAAAAGCTGGCTAAGTTGGCATTGATGTGGCTTGGTGTGGAATTTGTGGAACAGATCTTCATGAATTTTTAGATGGCCCAATTTTTTGTCCGTCAGCAGAACATCCTAATCCAATTACTGGAGAAGTACCACCAGTCACTCTTGGACATGAAATGTCTGGGGTTGTAAATTTTATAGGTGAAGGAGTAAGCGGACTTAAAGTAGGTGACCATGTCGTTGTCGAACCTTATATCGTTCCCGAAGGTACTGATACAAGTGAAACTGGACATTATAACCTCTCAGAAGGTTCAAACTTTATTGGTTTGGGTGGAAATGGCGGAGGTTTGGCTGAAAAAATTTCTGTTGATGAACGTTGGGTTCACAAAATTCCTGATAACTTACCTTTGGATGAAGCCGCTCTAATTGAGCCACTATCAGTTGGCTATCACGCTGTTGAACGGGCAAATTTAAGTGAAAAGAGTACGGTATTAGTTGTTGGTGCTGGACCAATTGGACTATTAACTGCTGCCGTTGCAAAAGCGCAAGGACATACTGTTATCATCAGTGAACCTAGTGGACTTCGCCGCAAAAAAGCACAAGAAGCACAAGTTGCTGATTATTTCTTCAATCCAATTGAAGATGACATTCAAGCTAAAGTTCATGAAATTAATGAAAAAGGAGTGGACGCAGCCTTTGAATGTACCTCTGTCCAACCGGGCTTTGACGCTTGTCTAGATGCGATTCGTATGGGTGGAACAGTTGTCATTGTTGCAATTTGGGGCAAGCCTGCTAGTGTTGATATGGCAAAATTAGTAATCAAAGAAGCTAACCTTTTAGGAACGATTGCTTATAATAACACTCATCCAAAAACAATTGATTTAGTATCAACAGGTAAAATAAAATTGGACCAATTCATCACAGCTAAAATCGGTTTGGATGATTTGATTGATAAAGGATTTGATACGCTGATTCATCATAATGAAACAGCTGTTAAAATTTTAGTTTCACCCACTGGTAAAGGTCTATAAAATAAATAAATAAAGGAGAAATAAGATGTCTAAAATTGCAGCAGTTACTGGAGCAGGTCAAGGAATCGGTTTTGCAATCGCAAAACGTCTCTATAATGATGGTTTTAAAGTAGCTATTATTGATTACAACGAAGAAACAGCTCAAAAAGCAGCAAAAGAGCTTGGAGAAAACTCATTTGCGGTTAAAGCTGATGTTTCCGACCGTGAACAAGTTATTTCAGCTTTGAATGCTGTTGTCGACAAATTTGGTGATTTAAATGTTGTAGTTAATAATGCCGGAATTGCCCCAACAACACCAATTGAAACAATTACACCTGAACAATTTCATCAGGTCTATAATATTAATGTTGGTGGAGTTTTGTGGGGGACACAAACAGCAACAGCACTTTTTAGAAAATTAGGTCATGGAGGTAAAATTATCAACGCAACCTCACAAGCTGGAGTTGTTGGAAATCCAAATCTAATGCTCTATTCTTCTTCAAAATTTGCTGTTCGTGGGATGACTCAAATTGCTGCTCGTGATTTAGCAGAAGAAGGAATCACAGTTAATGCTTATGCACCAGGGATTGTAAAAACACCAATGATGTTTGATATTGCGCATCAAGTTGGTAAAAATGCTGGTAAAGATGATGAATGGGGAATGCAAACTTTCGCAAAAGATATTGCCATGAAACGTTTATCTGAGCCTGAAGATGTGGCAAATGTTGTTTCATTCTTAGCTGGCCCTGATTCAAACTATATTACTGGTCAAACAATTATTGTTGATGGAGGAATGCAATTCCATTAATCTAAAAATGAACTGTCAAGTTTTTATCTTGACGGTTCATTTTATTTTGTGCTATAATTGTCTTAAATAAATGAACGAGGTAAGGTCTATTGAAAATCTAAGTTTTGAACTTTAAAAATATTCGTAAAAATCGAGTGTTTTTGTTGTCTTCATAACTTAGAGAGAATAGACTTTTATTATGTTTACAGATTGGGCAATTTGTCAGAATTTGTATCTTTTAAAGCTCTTTTCACCTAAGTTGTGAAAAGAGTTTTTTAATTTAAGGAGAAAATAATGAATCAAAAACAAAAAGAAATGCAAGCTAAACTAGAACAAATTAAGAAGAATAAACCGCAATTTGCTGGGAAAAATACTAATGGGATGACAGCAGTAAAAGCAACCAAGCAAAATCAACACGGAGCAAAAATTAATGCTCCAAGAAAAGCGGGAATTTGAGATTTATGAACATTCAGAGGAACTCACTCTGAGTTTTTCTACTCAAATTAGATTTCTTAATTCTCACAAATGAGAGGAGAATTAAATGTCAAATATTGAATTTAAAGACTTGACCTTTGGCTACGGGGATAATCTGATTTTCAATCATGCCCAAATAAATATTGATGACCGTTGGAAATTAGGATTAGTAGGGCGAAATGGCCGTGGAAAATCAACCCTTTTAAACTTACTACAAGGAAAAATAACCGCTGACAGCTCTATAATTACTGACAAAAACTTTGTTTACTTTCCCCAATTACTGACAGAAGAAGATTTTAATGATAAAGATAAATCTAAAAAACAAAATACTGCTGATAAATATTCTGTAGAAAGTCTGTCAGTAAAAATTACTGACAGAAATTCACAATTAACTTATTATGTGCTAAATGAATTAGCCGAATTTGAACAATGGAAATTAGAACGTGAATTATCTTTAATGAAAGTTGATTTAGAAATTCTTTGGCGTCCTTTTGGAAGTTTATCAGGTGGGGAACAAACCAAGTGTCTCTTGGCAATTTTATTTTTAGATGAGGACAATTTTCCACTAATTGATGAACCAACAAATCATTTGGATATGGAAAGCAGAAAAATAGTTGCTGACTATCTTCAAAAGAAATCAGGATTTATTGTTGTATCACATGACCGAAATTTTCTTGACGAAGTCTGTGACCACACCTTGGCAATTGAACGTCAGCAAATAGTTCTCTATCAGGGAAATTTCTCAACCTATGAACGAGAGAAACAGTTGCGTGATGACTTTGAACTTGCTGAAGATGAAAAATTACGTAAAGATATTTCAAGACTGAAAAAGACTTCGTTAGAAAAAAGAGATTGGTCCAATCAACGAGAAAATGTTGCCGGAGCAACCTTTGTGGATAAAAAAGTTGCCAAAAAACAGAATCAACGAGCAAAATCAATTGAAAAACGAATGGGACAGGAAGTTGAGAATAAAGAGAAATTACTCAAAAATATCGAAAAAACTGAACCTCTTGTCATTAATTTTCAACCTTCACATCATAAAAGACTGATTCAGTTTGAAAATTTTTCTCTTGGATTTACCGAAAAATTACTTTTCCAGCCGATTGATTTTTCTTTGAAAGTGGGAGAGATTGCAGCAATTGTCGGACCAAATGGTCAAGGGAAATCAAGTATTATTAAATATTTATCTGGGGAATTTTCTGGTGAGCACAGTGGATTTGTTCAATTTCCTCAAGGGATAAGGCTATCATTTGTTCGTCAGATTTATGATAATCGTGGTTACCTGAAAGACTTTGCTACCGAATATCAATTAGATTATGAATTATTTTTAGCTAATCTCAGAAAACTGGGGATGGAGCGCAAGCAATTTAGTCAAAAGATAGAAACGATGAGTCAAGGACAACAAAAAAAGGTTGAATTAGCTCGTAGTTTATCACAAGAAGCAGAGCTTTATCTCTGGGATGAGCCGCTTAATTATCTTGACGTGTTTAATCGTGAACAAATAATTCAACTTCTAGAAACTTATCATCCAACAATGCTTCTGGTCGAACATGATCAAGCATTTGTTGAAAAAATTTCTAATCAAATTATTAACCTAAAAGATACATAAATTTAAAAAATAAAAGTAGAGTGATTTTACTCTACTTTTTTAGAATACTTTCATATAATAGAAAATATGAATAAAGCAAAGCGCACAATTTTGTTTTTATTTAAAAAAATGGATACTTTAGATACACAACCACCATTGACAAAAAATCTTAATCTTAAATTGTTTGAAAGCCCGATAAATTAGGAATAGTAATAGGAGAAGAACAGTTCATCGTTTAATAGTTATAAGCTAATTATTACTATTATTTCTTTGATTAATATCATCTATTTTTATATCAAGCCTTTTAGATAAACATTGACATTATTTATGTGTTATAAATAAAATTTATCAACACCAAGGGATTTGACTATAACGATAAAAGAAGTTTATAGTAATAAAGTAATAACATTAATTATAATTTTTATGGAGGTTGTACGATGCGTGCACATGAAATTTTAAACAATCCTTTTTTAAATAAAGGAACAGCTTTTACTATGAAAGAACGTCAAGAATTGGGGTTGATTGGTCTTCTTCCACCAACTGTTCAAACAATTGAAGAACAAGCTGAACAAACTTACGAACAATATTTGACAAAACCATCTGATTTAGAAAAACGTCATTTCTTGATGGAAATTTTTAATACAAACCGTACTTTGTTTTACTACTTATTTAACAAACATATTGTAGAATTTAATCCAGTTGTTTATGATCCAACAATTGCTGATACAATTGAAAACTACAGTCATTTGTTCGTAGATCCACAATATGCTGCTTATCTTGATATTAACCACCCTGAAAACATTACTGAAACATTGAAAAATGCAGCAGGTGACAGAGAAATTCGTCTTATTGTTGTAACTGATGCTGAAGGAATCCTTGGTATCGGAGACTGGGGAACTCAAGGTGTTGATATCTCAGTTGGTAAATTAATGATTTATACAGCCGCAGCAGGTATTGATCCAGCGTCTGTACTTCCAGTTGTTATAGATGCAGGAACAAATAGAAAAGAACTTTTAGAAGATCATTTGTATCTAGGAAACCATCAAGAACGTATTTACGGTGACCAATACTACAGTTTCGTCGATCAATTTGTAGAAACTGCAGAATCAATTTTCCCTAAATTGTACCTTCACTGGGAAGATTTCGGACGTTCAAATGCTGCAACAATTTTAAATAACTACAAAACAAAAATCCCAACATTTAATGATGACATTCAAGGAACTGGTATTGTTGTTTTAGGTGGTATTTTCGGATCACTTGACATTACAGGTGAAAAATTAACTGATCAAGTATACCTTTGCTATGGTGGTGGTTCAGCCGGTGCAGGGATTGCTGGTCGTGTTCATGCTGAAATGGTTAGTGAAGGTCTTTCTGAAGAAGAAGCTTACAAACATTTCTTCATGATTGATCAACAAGGTTTACTTTTTGATGATATGGAAGACCTTACACCAGCTCAAAAACCATTTGCTAAAAAACGTGCTGATTATAAAGATGCTGGAGATATGACTGACCTTCTTAACGTTGTTAAGACAGTAAAACCAACTATTTTAGTAGGAACTTCAACTAATCCAGGTGCTTTTACAAAAGAAGTTGTTGAAGCAATGTGTGCTAATACAGAACGCCCAGTAATCTTCCCTATCTCAAATCCAACTAAAAAAATGGAAGCTACAGCTGAACAAGTTATTGAGTGGTCTGATGGAAAAGCTTTTGTCGCTACTGGTGTTCCTTCAGGAACAATCAACTACAAAGGTGTTGATTATCAAATTGGTCAAGCAAACAACTCACTTATCTACCCAGGTTTGGGCTTAGGAATGTTGGCATCTGAAGCAAAACTTTTGACAGATGAAATGATCGGTGCAGCTGCACATTCATTGAGTGGTTTAGTAGATCCAGGTAAACCAGGTGCTCCTGTTCTTCCTCCATTTGAATTTGTTGCTGATGTATCAATTAAAGTTGCAGAAGCAGTTGCTAAGAAAGCTCAAGAACAAGGTCTTACTGAATCTAAAGAAACTGATATGGCTAAAGCAGTTCGTGATCTTAAATGGTATCCAGAGTACTAAGGGGAATATCTTAAATGAAAAAACTTAAAGAAACGAAAATATCGGGAATTAGTCTTCCCTTATATGCCTTTTTCGTAGCTGTCATCATAGTTGTAACACTTTTAGGAAAACTTCCACTTGATATGGTAGGGTTAACTCTCCTACTTGTAACATTAGGTCACCTATTATACTTCATAGGAGAAAAACTCCCTATTATGAATTCATACTTAGGTGGGGGATCTGTTTTCACTTTAATTGGTGCTACTCTATTATCTTTCTTCCACATTGTTCCTTCAAATGTTATTGGAGCAGTTTCCAATTTTATGGGAGGGAAATTTGGATTTCTTGATTTTTATATAGCTGCACTTATCTGTGGATCTATTTTAGGAATGAACAGAAATCTTTTGGTTAAAGCTTCCAAGAAATTTATTCCGATTGCTTTAATTACTATGGTTATTGGTTTCTTCTCAGTAGGTCTCGTAGGAATGCTTATTGGTAATGGATTTGCTGATTCTGTAATGTATGTTTCTATGCCAATGATGTCAGGTGGTATGGGAGCCGGTATTACTCCACTCTCTCAAATCTATGCAGCCGGATTGGCTCATGGAAACCAAGCAGCTATCTTCTCTCAACTTGCACCAGCAGTTACTTTTGGTAATATTCTTGCGATTATTGGTGCCTTATCTATTGCTAAAGTATTCAATAAATCTAAATATAATGGACATGGGACTCTTGTTGCAGCAACTAAAGAAGAGTTGGCTAAACCTAAAATAAAATTAGATGCTCAACAAATCGGAACAGGAATGCTCTTTGCCTTTGCTCTTTTGATGGCTGGTGACATCTTGAACAAATTCTTCCCTAATATTCATCAATATGCATTTATGATTATTATTGTATTTATCTTGAAAGCAACAAATACTGTTCCTAAAGATTTAGAAGATTCTGTTGTAATGTTTAACCAAGTGATTATGACAAACCTTACTCATGCTGTTTTGGCAGGTATTGGTCTTGCTTTGATTGACTTGAATACTCTTGCTTCAGCATTTACATGGCAATTTGTTGTACTTTGCTTGACAAGTGTTGTTGTAATGGGACTTGCTAGTTGGTTCTTGGCTCGCCTCTTTGGCCTTTATCCAGTCGAAACTGCCATTGGTGCAGGGATGATCAATAATTCTATGGGTGGAACAGGTAACATTGCTGTCTTGTCTGCATCAGATAGAATGGAAATGATTGCTTTTGCACAGATGGCTAATAGACTCTGTGGTGCAATTGTCCTTATCTTCGGTGGAATTCTTATCCGATTCTTTTATTAAAATAACCAAAAAAACATTTTATATAAAATGTTTTTTTTTAACAAAATTAACTGATTAAGAAAATAAAATAGTTGGGACTATATCGCCTCTCGCCTGAAGTGGTTCAAGTAAATATAAAATTTTGGAGCCATATTGATAGTAAAATAATGTAAAGATTTAACAAATTTTCTGCTAATCTTTAAGATACACACTCCTTGTTTGATAAAATATTAAGCTATTCTTTTAACTCCATTATGTCTTAAACTCACTAATAATCGAGAACGTAATATATAAAAACATAATGATGACTGAACCCTAATGAACCCTCTTGATGTATGGTATAATATAAAAATGAATGTAAAAAAACAAATTTTTAAAGGCACACTTTATGCAGTAGTTGCCGGTTGTATGTGGGGAATTTCTGGCATTTTTGGTCAGCTTTTTTTCCGTGATTATCATGGTAGCCCGCTTTGGATTACATCAACACGTTTAACGATTGCTGGTATTATTTTATTGGCCATGTCTTTTTCGCGAGACCACAAGCGTTTTTTTGATGTCTGGAAATCAAAAAAGAATATGCCAACCCTCTTTTTGTATGTTTTTGGTGGGGTATTTTCTGTTCAATATTTTTATTATGTGGCTATTCAACTTTCAAATAGTGCTACAGCGACAATTTTACAATATACAGCACCCGTTTTTATTATGCTTTATTTACTCATTTTTCAACGTCAAGTACCAAAACCCAAATCGGTCTTATTCGTCATTTTAGCAATGGTAGGTGTTTTTTTGTTGATTACGGACGGAAATATCAAACATTTATCAATCAGTCCCCTAGCCCTTGTAACAGGACTTCTCGCTGGTGTAGCTGTTGTTATTTACTCAATCATCCCTCGGCCATTATTAGATAAATATGGCGCACTCAATATGACCGGGTGGGGAATGATGCTTGCGGGGATTGCCTGTAATATCTTCTATCCAGTTTGGCGTATTGATTTTCGAATTGAACCCTTGTCAATTTTTTATGTTTTAACAATTTCTATTGTTGGAACAGCACTGGCTTTTTTGTTGCTTTTAAGAGCCTTTCAATTGATTTCACCGCTTGTTGTTTCTGTTGCAACAGCTACTGAACCATTGACTTCTGTTTTTTTAAGTATTCCATTATTTGGCTTGAAGTTAACCCCACTCGAATTACTAGGGATTGTTATGGTCATCGTGTCTGTTATTCTTCTATCGAAATCAGAACAAGCTTAAAAGAAACCTAGGGGTTTCTTTTTTTAAACTGTTTTATTAGAAAATTCTGATATAATATTTTTATTAGGAGAGAATTTTATGGAAGAGTATTATTTACCATTGGAACTTAAAACGGACGTTTGGAAGTTAGCATTTCTTTGGTCAATTTTTATATTTTTGTCTTTTTTCGAGAATTTTTTTATTCAGGAATCTATTAATTCTGAAAGTTTGCGCCATATTATTTTAAGTTTATTAATTGGACTATTACTTATATATTTTTTGATATTTCTCATCAATCATTCTCGACGAAAGTTGGTCATCATCAACGAAGAAGGAATTCAATTACGGCTATTATTTCGTGAAGTTAAGATTGAGTGGAGAGACATCCGAGGAATGTATGTTCGTTCAGGTGTATTATATATTTGTGAACAAACTTCATTTAATCCTGTCTATATTGAAAAGAAAATTTGGTATAAACGGCTAAAGTTTTACCAAAATTATTTTGAACCAGGTCACAATTTAAAAATTGTATTGTCGATACAGGGCTCTATCATATCTATGGATATTAATGAACTTTCTATTATTTGTGAAGAAGTGTGGTTAAAACAGAGCGGTTTTGAACAAAGGGATTTATTTACAGAAAATCCTTTTGAAAAAATTGATGAGGCCACTAGAGCAAGAAAATTAAATCCTTGGAAAAGGATTCTACTTTATACTGTATTTTTTATTATTGCTCTGGGAGGTTTAATATTCAAAGATAAAATTAAAGAAACTTACAGTTTAGTGGATAATCAAGTTTATTATGTTGTAGATTCAAAAACAAATAATGTACAATTTGCCTTTGAAACTTCAACTTTTGAAAAAAAACAAGAAGCGAGTATTGTTACTGACAGAGCTATGAGAGAGCTTAGTTACTATTCAGAGGATTATTTCAATGATATTGAGAGAAAATATTATGATCATCAATTATTAACGGGAGAAAATTTTGCAATTGTAGCTGCAAGTCATCCAACTTGGTGGAAACAAACCTTTGATTTCAGTAGATATGTTAAGAAAAATCAACTTCAAAAAATTACATTAACGAGTATAAAAAAACCACTTTTAAAGAATTATTTAACAGCACAGATGGAACTAACTCAGAATCAATTTAAAGGTAAAAAATTTCCAGTTAAAATTTTGAAAGCAAACTAAAAATATCCATTTCTGACAAAATGTTAGCTACCAAAGTGTGTTATAATATTAACATGGACTACGAAAATTATATCTGGGATTTAGGCGGAACTTTATTGGACAATTATGAAAGTTCTAGTCATGCATTTGCTGCAACGCTTTGGTCAATGGCAGAGCGTGTTGTTTTGCGCACTGATGTATATGATGCGCTAAAAGTTTCAACGGCTTACGCTGTTGAAAAATATGCCAGTGATTTGCCAGGCTTTTTGGAAGAATACAAAAAGCTAGAAGCAGAGGAATTAGAAAAACCAATTCTCTTTTCCGGTGCTAAAAAAGTACTGACAGACCTATCAGTAAAAGGAAATAAGAATTTTATGATTTCACATCGCAATCATCAAGTTCTGACAATTCTGTCAGCAGCTGAAATTGATTCATATTTTACAGAGGTTGTCACGTCTGATAATGGCTTCAAACGAAAACCAGCACCAGAATCAATTAACTATTTGTTAAATAAATATAAACTCAATCCAAAGAAGACAGTGATGATTGGCGATCGTCCTTTAGATATTGAAGCAGGAAATGCTGCTGGGATATCAACAATTTATTTTGATAGCTCAACAGATTCAACTCTGTCAGGACAAGCGATTAACACTGTAAGTGATGGTTCGCTTAATAGCAAGCCAACTCACATTATTCATCAGCTGACAGAGATTATTTTGTAATCTTAAAAAAATGAATTAATGATAAGCAGATTTTTAGTCAAAATTGCTTATTTTTTTTACAAGTTTGAGTGACAAAATACCATGCACTAGAGCTAAAATCGCTGATTTATGGTATAATGGTAGTAAGTTTTTCATAGAAATGAGAGTTAACTTTGAACGAAGAAAATAAAAATTTAGAAATGCTTGCAGACGAATATGACGCCAGTCAAATTCAAGTACTTGAAGGTCTTGAAGCTGTACGTATGCGTCCAGGGATGTATATTGGTTCAACCTCAAAAGAAGGTTTGCACCATTTAGTCTGGGAAATTGTTGACAATTCAATTGATGAAGCACTTGCAGGATTTGCAAGCCATATTGAGGTTTTTATTGAGCCTGATAATTCAATTACTGTTGTTGATGATGGACGTGGAATTCCGGTTGATATTCAAGAAAAAACGGGTCGTCCAGCCGTGGAAACAGTCTTCACAGTGTTGCATGCTGGAGGTAAATTTGGCGGAGGCGGCTATAAAGTTTCTGGTGGATTGCACGGTGTTGGTTCGTCTGTTGTTAATGCTTTATCAACAGTACTAGATGTTACTGTTCATAAAGATGGTCAAAAATATTATCAAGAATATCATCGTGGTCTCGTTGGAGATGATTTAAAAATTATTGGTGAAACTGACCGTAGAGGGACAACTGTTCACTTTGTACCAGACCCAGAAATTTTTACAGAAACTGTTGAATTTGATTTTGATAAGCTTGCAACACGTGTTCGTGAGTTAGCCTTTTTGAATCGCGGTCTTCGTATTTCCTTAACAGATAAGCGTGAAGGAAATGAAAAAAATGAAGTTCATTTCCATTATGAAGGTGGAATTCAGTCTTATGTTGAATATTTAAATGAAAATAAGACAGTCATTTTTGAACCAGCAATTTTTACTGAAGGTGAAATGGATGGAATTGCTGTTGAAGTAGCAATGCAATATACTGATACTTATCATTCAGTAGTAATGTCCTTTGCTAACAACATCAACACTCACGAAGGTGGAACACATGAGCAAGGTTTTAGAACAGCCCTTACTCGTGTTATTAATAATTACGCAAAACAAAATAAAATTCTTAAAGAAAACGAAGATAATTTAACTGGGGATGATGTCCGCGAAGGATTGACAGCAGTTATTTCGGTTAAGCATCCTAATCCACAATTTGAAGGGCAAACCAAAACAAAACTTGGAAACTCAGAAGTAACAGGAATTGTTAACAAACTCTTTGCGGAAGCTTTGACAACATTTATGTTAGAAAATCCACAAGTTGCTCGTAAAATTGTTGAAAAAGGGATTTTGGCAAGTAAAGCAAGGATTGCAGCAAAACGTGCGCGTGAAGTGACACGTAAAAAATCAGGGCTTGAAATTTCCAACCTTCCCGGTAAATTGGCTGACTGTTCATCAAATAATCCAGAACAAACAGAATTATTCATCGTCGAAGGAGATTCGGCCGGAGGTTCGGCTAAATCAGGACGTAATCGTGAATTCCAAGCAATTTTACCTATTCGTGGTAAGATTTTGAATGTGGAAAAAGCAACGATGGATAAAATTTTGGCCAATGAAGAAATTCGTTCTCTATTCACTGCAATGGGAACTGGTTTTGGAGCAGATTACGATTTGTCAAAAGCACGTTATCACAAACTTGTTATCATGACCGATGCCGATGTCGATGGAGCACACATCCGTACTCTTCTATTAACACTCTTCTACCGTTATATGCGCCCAGTTGTTGAAGCAGGATATGTTTATATTGCTCAGCCACCAATTTACGGTATCAAAGTTGGTTCAGAAACAAAAGAATACATTCAACCAGGTGAAAATCAAGAAAAAGATTTACAAGAAGCTTTAGCACGTTGGGCACAAGGAAGAACAAAGCCTACTGTACAACGTTATAAAGGTTTAGGGGAAATGGATGACCATCAACTTTGGGATACAACAATGGATCCTGAACACCGTTTAATGGCACGTGTATCTGTTGAAGACGCAGCAGAAGCTGACAAAATCTTTGATATGCTCATGGGAGACAGAGTTGAACCTCGTCGTGAATTTATCGAAAATAATGCTCAGTACTCGACAATTGATGCATAATATAGTAAAAACAACTCATTTTTGTTTGAGTTGTTTTTTATTGAACGTAATGTTAGCGCTTTATCGAAAAGTGTAATATAATGAAGTCAAGAAGGAGGTGGATTATGCCTGAAATAAACCCCAAATTAAGCAATGAGCAAATGAAGGAACTTGAAGACGAAGCACTCCGAAATGCAACAGTTAGTACGCAAACAGGAATTCAAGATACCTTTGAAAAGACCACAAGTAAAGCTGAGGAGCTATTTAGTGAAGCTTCAAAAGCACTTAAAGAAGTTGAGAGTAAAGAAAAGTAGATTTTCTACTTTTCTTTATTATTATTTATTCCTTCAAACCGAATGACATTTTAAATGACTTATGATAGAATGTGACTATAAAATACACAAAAAATAACTAATCCAATTATGAAAGAAGATAGATGAACAAAGGAATTATTGCTCAAAAAATTGTAGTTTCCATGTAAACATTTATAAAATGATGAACTATATTTACATGGAGAATAAAAAATGAAACAAAATAAATATGATAATGAACGTTTTTTCAAAAATTATGCATCAATGTCAAGGTCCCAAAAGGGATTGAAGGCCGCTGGTGAATGGTCTGAATTAGAAAAACTACTCCCAAATTTTCAGGATAAAAAAGTTTTGGATTTAGGTTGTGGATATGGATGGCACTGTAAATATGCAGTCAATCATGGGGCTAAAGAAGTAGTAGGAATAGACCTTTCACACAAGATGCTTGAAGTTGCTCTTGATATTAATAATGATAAAAAAATTACCTATCAACAATCCGCAATAGAGGATATTAACTTTCCTGCAGATACTTTTGATGTTGTGTTTAGTTCATTAGCTTTTCACTACATTTCAAATTTTGAAGACCTGGTCTGCAAAATTTCAAATTGTCTTAAAAAGAATGGTGAATTTATTTTCTCTGTTGAACATCCTCTCTATACCTCATCAGGGAAACAAGATTGGTGTTATGATGCAGAAGGTAAAATTCTTCATTTTCCAGTTGATAATTATTATTATGAAGGAAAACGTGAAGTCAATTTCTTAGGTGAGCCAATTATTAAGTATCATCGGACATTAACAAGCTATGTAAGTTCTTTGTTAAGCTCTGGTTTTGAACTTACTAATCTAATTGAACCCAAACCTCCTATAGAAATGAGAGAGCTTGAAGAAATGAAAAATGAGATGAGACGTCCAATGATGTTGCTTATTTCTGTAAGAAATAAAAAATCATAGTCATAAAGTAACTATAATAAGAGTTCCTATTTGAATAAAGTATGGGACTCTTATTTTTTATTTAGTTCTTTTAATGATATTAGTAGTTTTTTAATTACTTTTGAAGTAAAATTGTAGTTAGGAGAAGAAAAGATGAAAAAAATATATCTTGTTGCAATTTTTTTAGTAGCAACACTTGGAATGTCAGCCTGTAGTTCAAAACAAAATTCTCAAACAACAAAAGAAAGTTCTAAAAGTAGCCAAAGCTCACGAAGCTCTTCAATAACTCAGAGCACTTCGAGTACTACCCAGTCATCAAGTATTATTAAAGAGTCCTCTTCATCAATAGAAAAATCAATTTCCCCCTCAACTTCTACACAAATAAGAAAATGGAACCCAGAGAAAAAACAACGTCTTGCAGAGTTTATGTCAGCGTGGGGGATAGAAATGGGACAATCTTACAGTCAGTATGATCCTAATCACAATCTTAATTTATATGGTCTCTCTATTCCTTGGTCAGTTATAGATAATAATTCAACTTGGAAAGCAGCAATAAATAATCAGCCTATTGAATTAAAATGGTCAGAAACGGGAGAAGATTCAGGAGGATATCAATTAGTTGATGTTTATTCAGATATGAATGAGAAAAACTCTGGTGTTAATCATGTTTATCTCTTTGTTATTAAATCAGGAAATCCCATGGTGCTTTATACCGCACAAAATCAAGGAAATACAAATAATTATTTATATCTAAAAGAAACAGAGAATAATGAATTAAAAAATGCCTTCGCACGAATTGTTGGATAATTTTAAAAATAAAAAAGCCTATTTTGGAATAGGTTTTTTTATTTTAACAAAAAAATAAAAACTAAAATTTTTATTCTTGACAAAAGATAGTGAACGGATTATAATAGTTAACGTCGTTAGTAAATATCACCGTTAGGGAGGAGTGAAAATGGATTACAATAAGGCAGCGGAGGTTTTCCTCACAACTGTTATCAAAAGAGGAAAAGCAGAGATGATGCACCGCTTTAATACCTACTCCCAAGGGGAGCATTTGGTATTGGGCTATCTTTATAAGGAAGCTGGAAAGCAAATTGTTCCAAGTAAGATTGCAAAATTTACGCATACAAGTACTGCAAGAATTGCGACAATCTTGAATAATCTTGAGAGTAAAAATTTAGTTACCCGTGAGATTTCAAGAACAGACCGTCGAAAAATTTTAGTAGCCATTACTGATAAAGGACGTCATGTTGCGGAAGAAATTCGAGTAGAAGCTTGCTCAAATTTAGCACGCGTTTTTGAAGAAATGGGTGAAGAACGAACAGAAAGTTTCATTGAAAATTTCAAATTATTTTTAGAAATTGGAATGAAGCTAGCTAAAGAAGACAAAGAAAAAGAGGAGGAAAAAAATGACTGATACATACGAAAAAGATTACCATTTAGATATACATGGTAAACATTATAGCCGAATCGGAATGCTTATTTTGATTCTGGTTGGTACATTTGGAGCCATGTTGATGCAAACATCACTCGGGACAGCAATTCCAACATTGATGAATGACTTCAACATCTCCATGTCAACAGCACAACAAGCAACAACATGGTTTTTATTAGCCAATGGGATTATGGTTCCTATTTCAGCATATTTAGCAACAAAATTCCCTACACGTTGGCTTTACGTTACAGCATACGCAATTTTATTTATCGGAATGTTTGTTGCTTACTCGGCTCCAACATCAAGCTGGTGGGTTTTCCTAGCAGGTCGGATTCTGCAAGCTATTGCAGTTGGGATTACAATGCCTTTGATGCAAGTTGCCCTTGTTAACATGTTTCCAGCTAAACAAATGGGAGCAATCATGGGTGTTGCCGGAGTTGTTCTTGTCCTTGCGCCAGCCTTAGGTCCAACATTTGCAGGTTGGTTAATTACTCATAAATTTAACCTTATCTTTTGGACATTTGCAGCAAGTTGGAGAACAATTTTCCTTATTCCAATGATTGTCGTCGGAGTTGTTTTCCTTATTTCAATCTTTGCAATGCGTGATGTTATTCCGAACCGTCCAATGAAATTAGACTTCTTGTCAGTTTTACTTTCAGTTGTTGGTTTTGGTGCTTTCCTTTGGGGATTCACTAATGTTGCAACTGACGGATGGGGTAAATTTAATACAGTTATCGCCCCAATTGTTGGAGGTTTGATTATTATCTTCCTCTTTGGTTTACGTCAACTTAAAATGGACGATCCATTCCTTGATATTCGCGTCTTTAAAATTAGACAGTTTACTTTGGTAACTCTTGCACTTGCTTTAAGTACAATGGCAATGATGGGTGTTGAAATGATGCTTCCTCTTTACCTTCAAGATGTCCATGGACTTTCTGCCTTTAATTCAGGTTTGGTTCTCTTACCCGGGTCATTAATGATGGCTGTTGTTGCCCCACTTGCTGGTGGAGTTTATGACCGAATTGGTTCAAAACGTCTTGCGGTGATTGGTTTCCTCGTTTTGGCACTGGGAACTGTACCATTTATGTTCTTTACAGCTACAACTCCTGACCACTTTGTTACTCTTCTTTATGGATTACGTATGGTTGGTGTTGGTATGGTAATGATGCCATTAACAACTAGTGCCATGAATGCAGTTCCAGTTAATGAAGTTGCTCAAGCAACAGCTTCAAACAATACAGCGCGTCAAGTCGCGTCATCAGTTGTTGTTGCTCTCCTTTCTTCAGTCGCTCAAAATGTAATTACTAACAATATGCCTGCTTCATCATTAAAATCAACAAATCCATTGCAATTTGCAAATAAAGCAATCGAAGCAATGTTACAAGGTTACCACGCTTCATTCGCAATTGGATTCGTCTTTGCCATTATTGGTATCGGAGTTGCTCTATTCTTGAAGAGTGGTCGAATGATTGCTGGTGTCCCTGTTGAAGAACAAGACTTGAAAGGAGAAAATAAATAATGCTAATTATATTATTATTGGTAGTGTTTATGATTGGAACTTTCTTTGGTTTCATGTTTATAAAAAACACAATCGCTCATTGGTTAGTTGGTGGAATTTCCTTTCTCTTATTAGCTGGTTCTGTGACCATGCTAACTATGCATATCAGAGATAACTGGGGAATGAAAGAAGTAACAACTTCAACTACTCACCAAATTTATACTGCTGGAGATAAATCAGCTCCTTATGGAATGATGATTAAAGCAGAAATCGGTAAAAACACTGATAATTATGTCTTTGTTTACCGAAATAATGAAAAATCGGAAAAAGCCGACACTAATTTTAAACCTGATGAAAAACACATTTCAGAAGCTGTTAAAAAATCAGCGACTTATAAATTAGTGGATAATACTAAAGCAACAGTTACAACTAAAACGACAAGACGCGTTTGGTCATCTGACTTTTATAAATTACTATTTAGTGTAGGTGGTGAACAAAATGAATTAGTTAAACAAAATTCAGTTGTTTCAGTACCTAAAGATACATGGTTAGTTTTGACTCAAGATCAAGTTAAAAAATTGAGTCAAGAAGCTCCAGCAATGCAAAAACAAATGGAAGCTCAACTTAAAGCTGACCCACAAAAAGCGGCTCAACTTGCTGCACTTCAAAAATCAAATCCAACAGAATATGCTAAAATGCAAGTAAAACAAATTAAGCAACTTCTTGGAATTACTGAATAAATAATAAAAAGACTTTAAAATTATTTGAGGTCTTTTTATTACATTAAAGTTAAGTAAATATAAATAGCGCAAAGAAAGTTACTTTACGTTATTTTTCTTGACAATAAATGAAACTAATAATACAATTGATAAATAAACGAAACTTAAAATTCATGTGTAGTAAAAAAACCTTAAAAAAATAACGAATAATAAAATTATCGCTTGTAAGGTAATGCGTTTTTACATAATATTTTAAGTTTTTCTACATATCCTAATTTTAGGGTGATATACTATGAAAGGCTTAGTTCAGTTTTTGGAAAAATCTTATTTTGAGCAAGAAAGAGGTAGACATGATTAATGGACTAATGTCAAATATTTAGACACAAAATGAGCTATATTTTCTTAAAATAATTTTCTTCTTTCTGATTTGGAGTTAAACCATTGTTGGCGGAATGAGGATTATAATTGTTATAAAATTGTTCGATGTATTCAAAGCAAGAGAGTTGAACTTCTTGAATGGAGTGATAAGTTCTGCGATTAATTTCTCGTTGTTTAAGATACTTGAAAAAGACCTCAGTCACGGCATTATCATAAGGATATCCAGGCTTGGAGTAAGAAGCAAGCAATTGATGCTCATCTAATAGCTTTCTAAAGGAAGCTGACTTAAATTGACTGCCTTGATCAGAATGAAAAATGATTGGTTCTTTAGGTTTTCTTTTCTTTATAGCTATCTCTAAGGTATCACAGGCGAGTTTGGCATCAATTCGATCACTTACTTTCCACGCAATACATTTCCTTGAGTAGAGGTCAAGAATAGCACAGAGATAAATATGTCGTTTAGGTCCTATAGAAATATAAGTGAAGTCAGTTGTCCACACTTGATTTGGGGAGTTCGGGTTAAATTCTTGTTTCAGTAGATTATCAGAAGAAAATTCGGGCGATTTGTTTGAATAAAAACGAGGTTTAATGGTTGACATTTTAGGGAGTGTCATAGACTTGAGAAGTCTTAAGATACGCCCTTCAGAAATATTGACGCCATAATCACGCAGGAGAATAATTTTAAAAGCTCTTGTTCCGATTCTTTTCTTGGCTTTCATATAGATTTCAAGAAGTAATTTTCTCAAGCGTTGATTTTCTACTTCACGCTTCGAAGGCCTCTTGTTTATGAAGTTATAGTAGGTGGAACGATTGACATGTAAAACACGACAGAGCATAACTGTCGTGTGTTCAAATCGGAGTCTATAGATGGCTTTCAATCTTACTTGGAGTTTTGCATGAATATGGCACTCGCTTTTTTTAAGATCAGATTTTCTTCCTCTAGTTGGGCATTCCTTTTTTGTAATTTTTGAATCTGTTTAGCAGTCAACACCGTATTATCTTCAAGACGCACTTGAGAGTACTGCTTAATCCATTTTGCAAGTGCAGAAGAAGATACCCCATAATCTTTACAGAGTTCAGTTTGTGTTTTACCAGTTTGATAGAGATTAACGAGCGATTGTTTGAAATCCTCGTCGTAACGTTTAAAACCTGACATAAAAGTCCTTTCATTTTTGTGTCTTAATAGACAGATTATAACACACAATTTTCTGTCCACTTTTATAGTATAGCTCCACTTATGATGAACCATTTAAAAGAGGACATAAAAAGAAAAAAAGAAAAATTTTACGAATTTTTATCATTGCGCTTTTTGTATTGATCGTACTTTTAGGCGCAGTTGGTGGTAAAGTTTATTTTGATTTGAAGTCAGCGATAAATAAAGCTTATGTTAGTCCACCGACCGAAACGACGAGTGTTTCACTAAAAAACAAAGAAGCTTTTACGACAGCTGTCCTTGGAATAAGCGAAATTAATGGAAAAGAAGTTTTAGTTTCGGCGGATATGGCAGCAATGAATCCTCGCTTGCAACAAACAACAGTTATCAATATTTCAACAAGTGCGTTACTTCCAAATCATCAATCTTTAGGAACTTTTTATAATTCTGGAGGAGCAGCAGCGGTCATTCAGGAAATGGAAGAGCTATTGCAGGTCAAAACGAATAAGTTTGTAAAAATTGATTTTGACCAGATTGGCAAATTGGTTGAGGCAATCGGGGGACTTTCACTTCAAAATGCAAATGTCTTTAATGCTCAAGGTTACAATTTTCCTCAAGGAACAATTAGTTTAAAGAATTCAACAGAGGTAAAGGCCTATCTTACTTTATTAAATGAGTCAGATAGCAAAAAACTCTTTGGAAGACAACAAGAACTTGTGATGGCGACAATGACGAAGCTTAAAAATCCGCAGGTTATTATCGGACATTTTTCTCAAATTTTGGCTGCTTTTCCTAAAGTTTTTAGAATGAGTTTTAGTTTTGGAAATTTCAAAGCTTTGGTAGTGAATTATCATGGGGCTAAAAGGATTAGTAAAATCAATATCCATAGCGATAAAGTGGAGGGACAGTCAGGAGTGACGACAATTTCACAAGCTAATCTTGATTTGGCGAAAATACAATTTCAAGAAAGTTTAAAATAAAAGAATATAAATCATTGGACAAACATCTAATGATTTTTTTTATGACATCTATTTAGTAGAAAATGCAATTTTTGACAAAAAGAATGTATTTTTTTAACAGCTTTGACTGCCCTTTTTGGAAGAGTTTATGTATAATAGAATTAGTTAGTTTTGCTATTGATATAGCAGCAGAAATGGAGAGATATAATGCCTAAAAAATTTGGTCGTATTCATCTTGTTGTAATGGACTCTGTCGGAATTGGTGCTGCACCAGATGCTGACAAATTCTTTAATCATGACGTTGAAACGCATGAAGCAATTAATGATGTGAACTCAGACACGATTGGTCATATTTCAGAAATTCGTGGGCTTGATGTGCCTAACCTTCAAAAATTGGGTTGGGGAAATATCCCGCGTGAAAGTCCGCTCAAAACGGTTCCAAAAGCTGATAAACCAGCAGCATATGTCACTAAACTAGAAGAAATTTCAAAAGGTAAGGATACAATGACTGGGCACTGGGAAATTATGGGCTTGAATATTCAAACGCCATTCCCAACTTATCCAGAAGGTTATCCAGAGGATTTACTTGAAAAAATTGAGGAATTTTCTGGCCGTAAAATCATTCGTGAAGCAAATAAACCTTATTCTGGAACAGCAGTCATTGAAGATTTTGGTCCTCGTCAATTGGAAACTGGTGAGTTGATTATTTACACTTCAGCAGACCCTGTTTTGCAAATTGCGGCACATGAAGATGTCATTTCTCGTGAAGAACTTTATAAAATTTGTGAATATGTTCGTTCAATTACCCTTGAAGGGTCTGGAATCATGATTGGTCGAATCATCGCTCGTCCTTATGTTGGAGAAGCTGGAAACTTTGAACGGACTGATGGACGTCGTGACTATGCATTGTCACCATTTGCTGAAACAGTTTTGGAAAAACTTTATAAGGCTGGAATTGATACTTATTCAGTTGGGAAGATTTCAGATATTTTCAACACAGTAGGTGTGAAATATGATATGGGGCATAATCATAACGATATGGACGGGGTTGACCGTCTGCTTAAAGCAATGACAAAAGCTGAGTTTACTGAAGGATTTTCTTTCACAAACTTAGTTGACTTCGATGCTAAATATGGACATCGTCGCGATGTTGAAGGTTATGGAAAAGCAATTGAAGACTTTGACGGTCGTTTGCCAGAAATCATTGATGCAATGAAAGAAGATGATTTGTTGATGATTACTGCTGACCACGGAAATGACCCTTCATACGTAGGAACTGACCATACTCGTGAATATATTCCACTCGTGATTTTCTCTAAATCATTGAAAGACCCTAAAGTTTTACCAGTGGGACATTTTGCTGATATTTCAGCAACTGTTGCCGAAAACTTCTCTGTTAAGAAGGCTCAAACTGGTGAATCATTCTTGGATGCTTTGGTTTAATAGGAAAAAATTTCTGTCAGTAAATTTTACTGACAGAGTTTAGAAAGATTTATTTATGGCTAAGAAAGCATTTTGTCAGTCGTGTGGAATGCCAATTGCTGATGATTCTTATAAGGGAACGCAAGCAAATGGAGAGTTTTCAACCGACTATTGTATCTATTGCTATATGCAAGGACGATTTGTCCAACCAGAACTTACTTTTGCTGAAATGGTTGAAATTGGGCGAAAAGCTTTAGATAATAATTCAATGCCCAAAATGCAAAAATGGCTTTTCAAAAAGCTTTATCCAATGCAACTCAAAGGTTTGAAACGCTGGAAAAATTAAGTTCTTAACTTACTGATAGAAATCCTGTCAGTAAATTTGATAATTATATTAAAAGAAAAGGAAATTAAAAATGCCAACACCACATATCGAAGCTCAAAAAGGCGAAATCGCAGATAAAATTCTCTTACCAGGAGATCCACTTCGCGCAAAATTCATCGCAGAAAACTTCCTTGAAGATGCTGTGCAATTTAACCAAGTTCGCGGAATGCTTGGCTTTACTGGAACTTACAAGGGACATCGTGTTTCTGTTATGGGAACAGGAATGGGAATTCCTTCAATCTCAATCTATGCTAATGAATTAATTACAGAATACGGTGTAAAAAGATTAATTCGTGTTGGGACTGCTGGTTCTGTAAATGAAGATGTTCATATTCGTGACCTTGTCATTGGGCAAGCAGCTGCGACAACTTCAGCGATTATCCGTAATGATTTCCCTGATTTTGATTTCCCACAAATTGCTGATTTTGATTTGCTTGATAAAGCTTATCATATTGCAAAAGACCTTGGAATTACAACTCACGTTGGAAATATTCTCAGCTCTGATTTGTTCTACGGTGGACCAGATGCAGTTAAAGTTGGAAAACTTGGTGTGAAGGCTGTTGAAATGGAAGCTGCTGGCCTTTATTATCTTGGGGCAAAATATAAAGTTCAAACTTTGGGAATTATGACAATTTCCGACCATATTTTGACTGGAGAATCAACAACTTCTGAAGAGCGTCAATTGACTTTCACAGATATGATGAAAGTTGGTTTGGAAACTTTGATTTCTGAATAATTAGTTAAAGTTCTGTCTTAATGACAGGACTTTTTTATTTATTATCAATAAAAATGCATTTAATCATCTGTGCTTAAAAAATTTTGATATGATGGAATAAACTAGGAAATTAAATTTTCCTTCAAACAAAGGAGAAAAGATGACTTACGAAGATTTTATCAAAGAAGCAGGATTGGCAAGAGAAAATTTTAGGTGGGCTTGGGCATTTTGTAATGAGGTTGATGGTCCAATAACTGAGCCAGAATTGGCTGATAAACTTTTAGATTTAGTATTAGAAGGAAAGAAAAGTGCGACGGCTAGTGCTGTAGCTGAGTATGGTGAAGATGAACCATTCCCTTCAGTTGATGGAAAATTTGATATTTTACTAGATGGAAAAGGTCAACCAAGAGCTGCTATTACAACTTCTAAAGTTTATGTGCGAAATTTTTTTGATGTCAGCGCTGAGCATGCTTTTAAAGAAGGAGAAGGGGATCAAAGTTTAGACTACTGGAGGAAAGTGCATCAAGACTTTTGGAGTGACTTAAAAGTATATAGTCCTAATATGGAAGTGCTTTGCGAAGAATTTGAAGTTCTTTACCAAAACTAAAAGTGGTAAATAAAAATTGTTGACTATTTTTTTAGTCATGCTATAATTATTTTAAAATTATGCTTTATGAAAAGAGGAATAAAATGGAAGAAATACTTATTGTGACTACAAATGAAGTGGCTGGTTATCGAATTACTGAAGTATATGGTGAAGTTTTCGGATTAACAACGCGCTCAAGAAATTTATTTTCAAGTGCCGGTCAACAGATGAAAACTGTTGTAGGTGGCGAAATAAATGGTTATACAAAACTTCAACATGAAACCCGTGAAACTTCGATTGATCGTATGAGAGAGGAAGCTAAAGCCAAAGGAGCAAATGCAATTGTTGCGATGCGTTTTGACTCATCGACTTTCCAAAATATTGATTCTGTCGCTGCTTACGGAACAGCTGTTAAAATTGAAAAAATCTAAAGGCTAGCGAAAGCTAGTTCTTTTATTTCCGAACAATTTTTAGTTAAGCCTGCCAAAAGAAATACTATTAAGGGAAAATTCCTTCATTTTTTGTTAGAATAATATTAAAATTAGTATAATTAAACTCAAATATGAGATGCCTTTAGAGGAGAATTATGAAAACGGATATTGAAATTGCTCAAGCTGCTGACATTCAACCTATTACCAAAATTGCTGAAAAGATTGGACTATCATTTGATGATATCGAACTTTATGGTAAATACAAAGCTAAAATTCCTTTAGAGGTTTTAGATAAGTTTGACCAACAGTCAGAAGGAAAACTTGTTTTGGTGACATCAATTAATCCCACACCTGCTGGAGAAGGAAAATCGACAGTTACTGTCGGTTTGGCTGATGCATTTGCAAGACAAGGTAAAAATGTAATGGTGGCCTTGCGTGAACCTTCTTTAGGGCCTGTTATGGGAATTAAGGGTGGAGCTGCTGGTGGTGGTTTTGCACAGGTATTACCAATGGAAGATATTAATCTTCATTTTACAGGGGATATTCATGCGATTACAACTGCCAATAATGCTATTTCGGCATTTCTTGATAATTCGCTTCATCAAGGAAATCCGTTAAATATCGACCCAAGAAGAATCATTTGGAAACGTGTTGTTGATTTGAATGACCGTGCCCTTCGTCATGTCACTGTTGGACTTGGTGGCCCTTTAAATGGTGTGCCCCGTGAAGATGGTTTTGATATTACAGTAGCCAGTGAAATTATGGCGGTTTTATGTTTGGCAACTTCAATCAGCGATTTGAAAGAACGTTTAGGAAAAATTGTTCTGGCTCAGTCTTATGACCGTAAACCTGTAACACTTGGTGATTTAGGGGTTCAAGGGGCTATTGCGATGCTCTTGAAAGATGCACTGAAACCAAACCTTGTTCAGACAATTGAGGGAACGCCAGCTTTGATTCACGGTGGACCTTTTGCCAATATTGCACATGGTTGTAATTCTGTTTTGGCAACAAAAACAGCCTTAAAACTATCGGATATTGTCATTACAGAAGCTGGGTTTGGAGCTGACCTTGGTGGTGAGAAATTTTTAGATATCAAAACTCGTCAGCTCGGAAAACAACCTGATGCGGTAGTAATTGTGGCTACACTTCGTGCACTTAAAATGCATGGTGGCCTTGATAAAAAAGAATTGACTAAGGAAAACGTAGAGGCTGTTAAAAAGGGCTTTGCTAATTTAGAACGTCATATTAAAAATATGCAGAGTTACGGTTTGCCAGTAATTGTGGCAATTAATGAGTTTGCATCAGATACTAAATCTGAAATTTCAGCATTAAAAGAGCTGACAGAAGCATTGGGAGTTCCAGTTTCATTGACCCAAGTCTTTGCTAAGGGTGGTGAAGGTGGTTTAGATTTGGGCGAAAAACTGTCAGGAATGTTACAAGAAAAATCTGATTTTAGCTATCTTTATGACCTAAAAGAGCCATTATCAGCTAAAATTAACAAAGTTGTGACAGAAATTTATGGCGGTTCCAAAGTCAATTATTCACTAAAGGCTAAGCGTCAGATGAGAGAAATTGAAGAAAATGGTTGGAATGATTTGCCAGTATGCATGGCTAAAACTCAATATTCATTTTCAGACCAACCAAATCTTTTAGCGGCGCCAGAAGGCTTTGAAGTTACAGTTCGTGAGCTACTTCCAAAAATTGGAGCTGGATTTATCGTTGCTCTTTTGGGGGACGTGATGACAATGCCAGGGCTTCCTAAAAATCCAGCAGCTTTAAAAATGGATGTCACTGATGATGGAAAAATCTCAGGATTATTTTAGAAATGAGTTTAAGTGATTTTGTTACGTAAAGATTAAATGTAAATTTTTTCGGTAACAAATTTACAAAAAATTAAAAACTTGTAAAACCGCTTGTCAAGCGGTTTTTTTGTGTTATACTTGCTAACAATGTTGAAAAAAATAATTATTTCTGCAGCACTTCTTACAAGTTTTAGTGCTGCCCTGATTGCGAATCCTGCAAAAGCGGATTCAGTATTTGATGATAATAAAGCACAAAGTTCACTGACAGATTTGTCAGCAGCAACAAATTCACTTGATGTTTTAACAAAAACAATGAATGATACTGTTAGTGCCGTTTCAAAAGTAGAAAAAACACAAAGTGCGGCTAAAGAAGTTCAGACACGAGCTGACAAACTTGTCAGTACAGCCAAAAAATATTTAGGTGTTCCCTATGTTTGGGGTGGAACTACACCAGCTGGCTTTGATTGTTCAGGATTCACAAGTTACGTCTATAGAGAAGTTTTAGGTAAAGAAATTGGTCGTACAACTTGGGACCAAATTGCAAGTGGAAAACAAATCGGGCTTGACCAAGCCAAAGTTGGAGATTTGATTATCTTTTATGGTGGAGACCATGTGGGAATTTATCTTGGAAATGGCCAAGTGATTCATGCACCACAACCTGGTGAGTCAGTTAAAATCAGTTCTGTTACTGATATGTCGGCTGATTTTGCATTAGAGTATTAAATATAATAGAAGGAAATAGCATTTATTGCTATTTTTTTGTTATTCTTATAGCTAAATCTGGCTATAAGTTTTTTTTATGGCAAAGGACTTAAGTTCGTGTTAAGATAGGTCTATCAAATTTTTAAAGGGGAACTTTTATGAGAACATCACTAAAGGTCACATTTGCCGCTCTTTCACTTATCGCTGCTGGAACTTTGGTTGCATGCTCATCAGGTTCAAAAGATTCATCAGATAAAGCCACATCTGTTGTGATTGCGACAGATGGGGCAACAAAGCCATTTACTTATTCAGATAGTCAAGGAAATTTAACGGGTTACGATATTGAGGTTGCTCGTGCGGTTTTCAAGAAATTGCCACAATATAAAGTGAAATTTCAAGTGACAGATTTTTCTGGGATTGCACCAGGGATTGATTCTGGTCGTTACCAAATGGGAGCCAATGATTTTGGCTGGGAAAAAAGTAGAGCTGAAAAATATTATTTCTCATCACCACTATCAAAATCAAACAATGCAGTTCTTGTGAAGTCTGGGACTTATAAAACTTTGGCGGATTTGGCTGGGAAATCAACAATTGGTAATCCAGCATCAAATTATACTAAGTCAATTCAAGATTGGAACAAAGCCAATCCAGATAAAGAAATCAAAATTAGTTACTCAGCAGATTCTACTTCAATTAACACAAGATTCACGCAAGTTGAATCAGGAAAAATTGATTTCATGCTTTATGATAAGATTTCTTTAGAGTCTGCAGTTAAAGAACAAGGTTTTGACAATCTAAAAATTGAAGATATCAGTATGGATACTGGTGATGCTGAACATGACGGTTATGAATATTTCCTCTTTGGCAAAGATTCGCAAGGTAAAAAACTTCAAAAAGATGTGAATGGAGTTTTGGCAAAAATGCAGGCTGATGGTAGTTTGGCGAAAATTTCTAAGAAGTATCTTGGTGGGGATTTCGTGCCAAAAGCAGAAATGTTTAAGTAAATTTTACTGACAAGAAATTTAACCTAAAATCGAAGAGCTGTCAGTAAAATATTTGTCTCTTGGCAAATCAAAATTTACTGACAGCTCAGTTCGTAAAAAATAGGAGAAAAAAAGACCAAAATTTTGTATAATAGTAGAAGTGATGGTCAGGTAAAAAATCGAACTTATAAGTAAAAATATTAAATGATAAGTTCAATAAATCCGAATAAACTCTGTCACTTTTTTACTGACAGAGTTTTCCCTATTAGAAAAATAAAAAATATGAAAAAAAATAAAAAAATAATTCTTGGGATTGTCTTGCTTTTGGCTTTAATTATCTTGCCAGCTCTTCCCTTTCTCTTAATCAAAGGTCAATATAATTTTCATGACTTTTGGACCATGTTTTTCACAAAGATTTTTAGTTGGTCAGCATTTGTAGATGCCTTTTTACCAATTATAAAAATGATTCCGTCGTCTCTTGAAATGACAATAATTGCCATGGTCTTTGGGTTACTTTTAGGACTCATTCTTGCTTTGGTTCGTATTAATAAAATTCCAATTTTGAATCAATTGCGTGCTTTGTTTGTTAGTTTCATTCGTGGAACCCCTATCTTGGTGCAATTATACCTTTCATATACAGGGATTCCGTTGATTTTAAAAGCAATCAATATGAATTATGGAACGAATTTTAATGTCAATACAATTCCAGCTATGCTTTTTGTCATTGTTGCTTTTGCACTCAACGAAGGGGCTTATAACTCGGAAACAATTCGTGCTGCAATTCAATCCGTTGATAAAGGACAAATCGAAGCAGCCAAATCACTCGGAATGACAAACTTCCAAGTTTTTATGCGTGTGACTTTACCTGAAGCAGCAACCGTTGCAACGGCTCCTTTAGGAAACGCTCTGATTGGACTTTTGAAATCAACTTCACTTGCCTTCGTTGCAGGTGTGGTAGAAATGACAGCTCGTGCTCAAATTATTGGGGGCTCAACCTTCCGTTTATTTGAAACTTATTTAGCCTTAGCTTTAGTTTACTGGCCAATTTGTATTATTTTTGAACTCTTAATTCGTGGATTGGAGCGTAAATTAGACGTAAGAATGCCAAATGATAAACGTAAAAATCGTGCACAAATTTCATTGAGCAAAAATCCATTTAACCAAGCCTAAGGAGGACGATAATGATTAAAATTACAAATATAAGTAAAACATTTTCGGGTAATCAAGTTCTCAATGACATTAGCTTGGAAATTGAAGAAGGAGATGTTGTTGCCCTTATTGGCGCTTCTGGTGCTGGGAAATCAACCTTTCTCCGGGCTTTAAATGATCTTGAAAGACCAGATAGTGGTCAAATTGAAATTGATGACTTAAAGATTGATTATTCGACAATAACAAAGCAAGAAGTACTTGAACTTCGCAGAAAGACTGGAATGGTTTTTCAACAATTTAATCTTTTTGAACGTCGGACTGCCCTTGAAAATGTAATGGAAGGGTTGATTCAGGTTAAAAAATTATCTAAGGCGCAAGCAAAAGAGATTGCCGAAGCTGAATTAGATAAGGTTGGTCTAACTGACCGGAAAGATTACTATCCAAAATTTTTATCAGGTGGTCAAAAACAAAGGGTTGGAATCGCTCGTGCTTTAGCGATGCAACCAAAACTTTTACTTTTAGATGAACCGACATCTGCCCTTGACCCTGAATTAGTTGGTGAAGTTCAAGAAGTAATTTTAAATGCAGCTCAAAATAAACAAACAATGGTTCTTGTCAGTCATGAAATGGACTTTGTTTATAATGTAGCAACAAAAGTGCTTTTTCTTGAACAAGGGAAAATCATTGAAGCGGGAACTCCTCAAGAAGTTTTCTACTCACCAAAAAATCCTCGTACACGAGAGTTTTTATCACGTCATGTCAAGAATTTAGAGGTTAATAACTAAAATGATGATTTTACAGTTTTATTTAAAAGGTCTATTAATTTCAGCTATCTTTGTTTTATTGGTAGGTGGATTATATGCGTTCACTTACCTTGTGCGAAATACGAAAAAACCGTGGACTGAAAGAAGAAACCGAATTTTTGATTTAATTTTAGTTGGTATTTTAACGACGCCTATCCTGAGTTTTGCTGTTTTAGGAGTACTTGTAATACTAAGAATTCGTGGACTTTGATTTCTATTTATGCTTTAAATAAATCTAATTAATGGAAAAATATCGTTTGACAATGTAAAATGGTGCTATAAGATTTTAGATATTAGAAAAAAGAGTTTTTAGAACTAATAAAAAAGGGCTCAAGTTTGCTGAAATGCTAGCTTGAGTTTATGAATTTAAGGGGAGTTCTTTAGCTCTTAGAAAAGGGATTAAAAATGACAGAAAAGAAATATGATGTTGTCATCATTGGTTCAGGCCCTGCGGGAATGACTGCAGCGATGTATACTGCACGTTCTGAAATGAAAACTTTGCTTTTAGAACGTGGTGTTCCTGGTGGTCAAATGAATAACACAGCTGAGATTGAAAATTATCCTGGCTATGAAACAATCATGGGTCCTGAACTTTCGATGAAAATGGCTGAACCTTTGGAAGGTTTAGGTGTAGAAAATGCTTATGGTTTTGTGACGGCTATTGAAGACCATGGGGATTACAAAAAAATTATCACAGAAGATGATGAGTTTGTCACTAAATCAATTATTATTGCGACAGGGGCTAATCACCGTAAGCTTGAAATTCCCGGTGAGGAAGAATATGGGGCTCGCGGAGTTTCCTACTGTGCCGTTTGTGATGGTGCTTTCTTTAGAAACCAAGAAATTTTAGTTATTGGTGGTGGTGACTCTGCTGTTGAAGAAGCTCTCTACTTGACTCGTTTTGGTCAATCCGTAACAATTATGCATCGTCGTGATAAATTGCGTGCACAAGAAATTATCCAACAAAGAGCTTTCAAAGAAGAAAAAATCAACTTTATTTGGGATTCTGTTCCTATGGAAATTAAAGGGGATGATAAAAAAGTTCAATCCGTTGTTTATAAAAACGTTAAAACAGGTGAAGTAACTGAAAAAGCTTTTGGTGGAATCTTCATTTATGTGGGACTTGACCCAGTTGCTGAATTTGCTGGTAATCTTGGAATTACTGATGAAGCCGGTTGGATTATTACCGATGACCATATGAGAACAAGTCTACCTGGTATTTTTGCCGTAGGTGATGTTCGTCAAAAAGATTTCCGTCAAATCACTACAGCTATTGGTGATGGAGCGCAAGCAGCTCAAGAAGCTTATAAATTTGTAGCTGAACTTGATTAAAATAAAAAAATTACTGACAAAATCGTCAGTAATTTTTTATTAAAGGATTCGGAATGACTTTTAATCGAAAATATGGTAAACTGTAAGTAACGCAATTTTGAAAAAGGAGATTAGGTTTATCGCCTAAGTAATTTATAAGACTATGGAAAAAGTAATTTATGACATTTTGCTTGTTGCAATGCTTGTAGTTTCAGCATTTATTATTGTAGCGATTTTCATGCAACCTTCAAAACAAGATGGAGCAGCAGATGCTTTTTCGGGTGGAACAGGTGAATTGTTTGAACGTCGTAAAGCGCGCGGTTTTGAGGCAGTGATGCAGCGTTTTACAGCAATCATGATTGGCTTATGGCTAGTTATTGGATTTGCTCTTGTTGTTTTATCAACACGTTAAAATTGCGGGCTGAAAACAGTCCGTATTTTATTTTCTTATAAATGTTTTTCTAATTGCGTCAAATGTTTAATTGTCCAAATTGTCAGTGGTAGAATTGATTCTATCAGTCAAAAATGTCTGATAAAATGATTAATACCACTGATAATCTCTTAAAATATTAGCTAAAAAATCAAGTTAATATTTGAAACAAAAAAAGAAAGGGGCTTTTTGTCCAATTTTTGTGGTCAAAAAGTTCATTGAGAGAATATAATGAGTATTAGAGAAGTAATCATGGACTATCTTGAGAATAGTTCAAAAAAAGCACTGTCAGTAGAAGAATTGTCAGTTGCGTTACATATGAATAAGGCTAAAGATTACAAAGTATTTGTCAAAACTTTAGCTTCACTAGAAGCCGAGCATTTGCTTAATTTTACTGCAAAAGGTAAAGTTGAACTCGCCGAAAAAGAAGAGGCAAAAGTTGTCATCAGCGGAATTTTCCGGGCCAATGCAGCTGGCTTTGGTTTTGTCAGCATTGATGCTGAAGAACCAGACGTTTTTGTCGCAAGAGGTCAAACGGCTTTCGCCCTTGATGGTGACGAAGTTTTTATTGAAATTGATAAAAATGCCAATGCGCTCAAAGGAACTTCTGCTGAAGGGCATGTTGTCGAAATCATTCGCCATGACGTCCATCAGGTTGTTGGAACTTTTGTAGCTTTGAATGATGATGAAAAAGAGCAAACAGGACTGATTGGTTTTGTTAAATCTCGGAATAAAAAAATCCCTTATCGTGTTTATTTAGGAAATGAAGGATTAATTCCTGAAAATAAAGCGATTGTTCGTGTTGAAATCACTCATTATCCAGATAAGGAATTTCCACAGACAATGCAAGGATTAGTCACTGAAATTATTGGCCAAGCAGATGACCAAGGAATTGACGTTTTGGAAGTTTTGGCTTCAATGGATATTGTTTCTGAATTTCCAAAAGAAGTTTTAGACCAAGCTGAAGCTGTTCCAGAAGAAGTTCCAGAAAATGAAATTGTGGGACGGGTCGATTATCGTAATGAAATCACTTTTACAATTGATGGAGCAGACGCAAAAGACCTTGATGATGCTGTGCATGCTAAACGTTTGGAAAATGGAAACTATGAATTAGGAGTACATATTGCGGATGTTTCACACTACGTCACTGAAAATTCTCCATTAGATAAAGAAGCTTACGAACGTGGAACTTCTGTTTATGTAACGGATCGAGTAGTTCCAATGCTGCCAGAACGTCTCTCTAATGGAATTTGTTCATTGAATCCTCGAATCAATCGTCTAACACAGTCTTGTGTCATGGAAATTAGTCCTGAAGGTAGAGTGATCAACTATCAAATTTCTCAATCAATTATTAAAACGACAGAAAGAATGACTTATGATGCCGTTAACCAAATGATTGCAGGAGATGAAGCAGCACTTGAAAAATATGCTAAAATTGCAGATTCTGTAAAAATAATGGTTGAACTTCACCATATTTTAGAAGCCATGCGTAAAAGACGCGGGGCCATTGATTTTGATACAGTAGAAGCGAAAATCATTGTCAATGAAAAAGGACTGCCAATTGAAATTAGAAAACGAACACGTGGCATTGCTGAGCGAATGATTGAATCATTCATGCTTGAAGCGAATGAAACAGTCGCGACACATTTTGAAGCGCATGGACTGCCTTTTATCTATCGGATTCACGAACAACCAAAAGCTGATAGATTGCAACGTTTTATTGATTTTGCAGCAACTTTTGGAATGCAAATTGAAGGAACTTCAAATGGTATTGATCAGAAGGTTTTACAAGCTTTCATGAAGAAAATTAAAGGTCAGCCTGGCGAAATGGTCTTGTCAACTATGTTGTTACGGAGTATGCAACAAGCTCGTTATTCAGAAAACAATGAGGGGCACTTTGGTTTAGCTGCGGAAAATTATACGCACTTTACTTCACCAATTCGTCGATATCCCGATTTGTTGGTTCATCGATTGATTCGTGAAATTGGTGAGGGAAAAACGCCAGCTAATATTTTACAAAAATGGGAAGATAAAATTCCTGAAATTGCAGAACATTCTAGTCATCGTGAACGCCGGGCGGTTGATGCTGAACGTGAAGTTGAAAAAATGAAAAAAGCCGAATTCATGGAAGAACATGTGGGTGAAGAGTTTGAAGGGATTATTGCTTCAGTTACTCGTTTTGGAATGTTTATTGAACTTGAAAATACGATTGAAGGTTTAGTTCATATTTCAACCCTTAAAGGTGATTATTTTAATTATCAAGAAAGAATGTTGGCGCTTATTGGCGAACGAAGTGGACTTACCTTTAAAATTGGTCAGCCTATTAAAATAAAAGTTGTCAAAGCTGATAGAATGACTGGGGAGATTGATTTTGAATATCTACCTTCAGAATTAGATTTGATTGATAAAGCAGCGAAAGCGAAGAGAAAACCTGAACATAAGGGTCGCAAAAAATCAAATCAATCTCTTAAGGTTAAATCAGTAGCGACAAAATCTACTGACAAATCTGCTAATAAATCAAAAAATGGCAGAAGAGCTGACGAGAAATCTGAATTTGATAAAAAGAAAAAGAAATCTGCTAAGAAACCATTTTACAGTAAAGCTGCTAAGGGCAAATTTACTGACAAAAAAGATAATGGCAAAAAATTTACTGACGGAAGAAAAAAGCCACATAAAAGAGGCTAAAATTTGAGAGAAAAAAATATGACAACTTTGAATTTAGAAAAAACAGCCTTGGTTATTATTGACCTACAAAAAGGAATTGCAGGGCGTGAGGGATTTGCTCCTTATTCTGCACAAGAGGTTTTAGCTAAAAATAAAGAACTTGTAACAAGTTTAAAAAATACAGGCGCTTTAATTGTTTTTGTTCACGTCAAAAACTACGGTGGCGAAACTTTAAAACCAAAAACTGACAATCCAGCTGTTGCACAAGGACAAATTCCGGCAGATTTTGCTGATTTTGTCATGCCTGAAGCATATGATAAAGAATATAATAATGTCATTCATGTCGCTAAACATAACTGGGGCGCATTTTACGGCACGGATTTAGATGTCCAATTACGTCGTCGTGGAGTTGATGAAATCCTCTTGACTGGAATTGCTACAACGATCGGTTGTGATACTACGGCCCGTGAAGCTTTCCAGCATGGTTATCAAGTTATTGCTATTGAAGATGCAATGACAGATTTTAATGGACAACTCCATCAAGGAATTGTTGAGGGAATTTTCCCACGCCTTGGACGAGTTCGCTCAACACAAGAAGTTTTAAAAATGATTGAAGAAAGTAAATAAGTTTGGGATAAATATTTTACTGACAGACTGTTTAGGAGTGGCTGTCAGTAAATTTTCCTAGAATTATTTAGTGAATAAATAATATGAAAAATCGCTTAAAGTTAATTGGAAAAATTCTTGTCAGCATTATTTTAGTATTTGCTCTGATTATTGGCTCTTATGTCATCTATGTTTATGCACAATATCATCGCCTTCCTAATGATATGAAGCAGACAATTAAAAATCCTCAAACTCAGCAAGTTGAGCTGGGACAAACCTATAAAATGATGACTTTTAATATCGGTTATGGATCTTACCCTCCTTCTTTCAATTTTTTCATGGATGGTGGGGATGATGTGCGAGCTTATAGTAAATCTGCTGTCAAATCTGCAATTCAAGAAGATATCAGACTTATTAATAAAGAGAAGCCAGACTTTGGAAATATTCAAGAAATTGATTGGCAAGGAGATCGCAGCCAACAAGTAAATGAACCTCAAATGGTTCGTGCTGGCCTTCCCGATTATACCAGTGTTCTGACACAGAATTACGATTCAGCCTTTCTTTTTTATCCGGTGACCAAGCCAATTGGAAAAGCTAAATCTGGAATTATGACTTATTCTAAATATGAAATTGAAAGTTCAACAAGATATAAGTTGCCTATCGAAACTAATTTTAATAAATTTTTTGATTTAGACCGAGCTTTTTCTGTCAGTATTTTGCCAATTAAGAATTCAGATAAAAAATTCGTCATCTTTAATACACATCTGTCAGCATTTATCACTGACCAAAAAATTCAAAAACAACAATTATTGACTTTATTTGATGAGATGAAAAAGTATGTTTCTAAAGGAGATTATGTCATTTGTGGGGCTGATTATAACCATGCCCTAGCTGGTAAAGCTCATCCAGAATTAACATGGATGAAGGAATTTCCCACGGAAAATTTGACAAAAGGAATGCGAGTGGTCGCACCAACCAATGCCCCAACTGTTCGTTCACTTGATTATGCCTATGATAAGAAAATTCCAAAAAATACATTTGGAATTATTGACGGATTTCTTGTTTCAAATAATATAAAAGACTTAAAAATACAAACCATTGATAATCAATTCAAATCATCGGACCACCAGCCGGTTGTCATGGATTTCTCTTTGGAAAAGTAAAAAAAGCGCTAAGCGCTTTTTTATTTTACTTAAAAATAATTCCCAGTAACAACGTAAGGGCAAGAGAAGCATTAAATAACATCAGATTGTCAATTTGAAGGTGGAAAGTCTCTGATTTACTTTGTTTGGCTCTAAATTTTTTAATATTAGGAATAACTTTCAGGGCAATGATGCTCATTAATAATGACCAAATTGGTAAAATTCCCAAAGCAATGGCAATTAAAATACAAAGTCCAGCAAATAAAAATAGTCCAGTAAATACTTTTAAACTAAGTGGAATCTTTAGATAATAAGGTAAAGTATAACGCTCATTGCGAATGTCCTGTTCTAAATCGCAAATATTATCAGAAAACATAATATTAAAATTTTGAACGAAACACATCAGACCGACTAGAAGGATTGGTAAAAGAATTTTAAAGTCCCAAGTCCATGTCATGAAACAATTCCTGTCAAAATTAATGAAAAAATAGCCTTTATCATAAGAATTAATATAGACAGCAAGGAAAAAACCAAAGAATCCTTCGCAAAGACCGGCTAAAATTTCGCCCAAAGGAAAACGAGAAAAAGCAAAAGGACCATAAGTATAGAAAATAGCAATTAAGAAACAAAGTCCACCAATTGGTAAAATCGCAAGATTAGTCAAGAAAAGAACAATTAGTCCAACGACTACATCAATCGCTAAAAGTGCCAAACAAATGTTTAAAGCAAGTTTAGGATTAATCGATTTAGCAACGATAATATTCCATTTCTTATACTCAGGATCAAGTGCTTTTTGATAATCCATCAGATTATTCCAAGCCGAAACAAAAAGATTAATGCTTGCTAAACCAATAAAAAATAGAAGCGTAGGCCAAAAATGAAAACTTCCAAAGTACCAAAAGGCAAAAAGACAGCCAGCAATCGGTGATAATAATGCTGCGGGCAAGGTTTGAATACGTGTAAAATTAAAAAAAGTTTTTAAAGTCATGATAAGCTGATTATAGCAAAAACTAGCCAATAAATCATGAATGATTTTGACTGACAGAGCTGTCAGCAAAAGTTTATTTTACTGACAAGAAAATTGACTGAAAATTTAAATAAAAATGTTATAATAGAATAAAAATTTGAATGGAGAAACAAAATGCGCGCAGTTGTAACAGTAGTAGGAGCAGATAAAATTGGGATTGTTGCTGGAGTCACAGCAACATTGGCAGAACTTGAAGCAAATATCATTGAAATTTCACAAACCTTGATGAGTGGAGCTTTTACCATGATGATGGTAGTTGAAACACAAAATAGTGATTTTTCAGCCTTTCAAGCAGAACTTTCAAGAAAAGGTGAAGCCTTGGGTGTCAATATTCATGTTCAAAATGAAGCAATTTTTAACGCCATGCACAAATTATAATTTACTGACAGAAAAAAATTAGCCAATAAATGACTTTTATTTAAAAGTATTTTTACTGACAGCACGAAAAAAATTTCTGTCAGTAAAATTTTAATCAAAACTAAGGAAATTAAATAATGGATATTCAAAATATCAAAGAAACAATTGCGATGATTGAAGAACAAAATTTCGACATTCGCACAATAACAATGGGAATCAGTCTTCTTGATTGTATCGATGCTGATATTGATAAAGCAGCTGAAAAAATCTATCAAAAAATTGTCAAAAAAGCAGGAAAACTTGTTGAAGTAGGTAACGAGATTGGACATGAACTCGGTATTAAAATTGTAAACAAACGTGTTTCTGTAACACCCATTGCAATTATTGGAGCAGCAACAGCTGCTGATGATTACACACCACTTGCTCTTGCGATGGACCGTGCAGCAAAAGAGATTGGCATTGACTTTATTGGTGGCTATTCTGCTCTTGTGCAAAAAGGCTATCAAAAAGGTGATGAAATTTTGATTAAATCAATGCCTAAAGCCCTAGCAGCAACTGAGCGCGTCTGTGCTTCGGTAAATGTTGGTTCAACTAAAACAGGAATTAACATGACAGCAGTTCGAGATATGGGTGAAACCATCAAAATCATGTCTAAAGGTGATAAATGGCTCAATGCCAAACTTGTTGTCTTTGCTAACGCCGTTGAAGACAATCCATTTATGGCAGGAGCTTTTCATGGAGTTGGGGAAGCAGATACGATTATCAATGTTGGAGTTTCAGGACCTGGTGTAGTTAAACGTGCTCTTGAAAAAGTCCGCGGAGAATCTTTTGATATTTTAGCCGAAACCATTAAAAAGACAGCTTTTAAAATTACAAGAATTGGTCAACTTGTTGGTCAAATGGCTTCAGAAAGACTTAATGTTGAATTTGGAATAGTTGATTTATCACTTGCACCTACACCAGCAATTGGCGATTCGGTTGCACGCGTTTTGGAAGAAATGGGACTTGAAACTGTTGGGACTCATGGAACAACAGCCGCCCTAGCCATGCTTAATGACGCTGTGAAAAAAGGCGGAGTTATGGCAGCTGAACGTGTTGGTGGACTTTCAGGCGCCTTTATCCCAGTTTCAGAAGATGAAGGAATGATTGCCGCTGTCAATTCTGGGGCATTGAATATTGAAAAATTAGAGGCCATGACTTGTGTTTGTTCAGTTGGCTTGGATATGATTGCAATTCCTGAAGAAACACCAGCATCTACCATTGCAGCAATGATTGCTGACGAAGCCGCCATCGGGGTCATTAATCAAAAAACGACAGCAGTACGGATTATTCCAATGGGCAAAGAAGGCGAACAAATTGAATTTGGTGGACTTTTCGGTGTAGCACCAGTTATGAGAGTAAACAAAGCGTCGTCAGCAGATTTTATTGCTCGTGGCGGTCAAATTCCAGCACCAATTCATTCATTTAAAAACTAAAAATACTTTTAAAATTCAGCTCCTAAATATTTCTAAAAAATGATGAGCGCTTCCAAAAATGATATAATAGAAGAAGTGAAAAAATACGGAGGTTATTTTATGGCTTACAAAGTGAATTTTAAAGATGTAGAAACAGTTGGCTTGGAAACTTCGCCGGTAGCCGATTCTTTAGCAGGTTTACGAGCTAATGAAGCACGTTATTTTTGGAATAAGTATAAATTTGAGTATCTCACATATCCAGCTCATGAAAAAGCCGACGAAGTCGCTTTGTTTGAGAAAATTTTACTTGAAGAACGTAATTTAAAATTTTCAGCAAAAATACTCGAAGTTGCTATCTATGAAAATGATGAACTCTATTGGCCTGAATTCTATTACGAAGACGGTATGGTTTTAAATCTGCTCTATGAAAAAGTTGGACAAGAGGGCAAGAAACCAAAACGGGCAGTTGGAATAAAGTTGTCAGTGGGTATGGAAATCCCCAAAGAACTTGAGGGAAAATTCAAATTTGCACGCCAACGTTCAAAACTCGCAGGTGAGATAAGAGGTTCCTACTTTACAATTAAACAGGAATGGCTGTAATTTTCTATATAGATAGAAATATCCTATCGTAATTTTTTTGTTAGAATCAATAAAAAGGGAGTAGAAATGGTAAATATTTATTTAGTTCGACATGGGAAGACAATGTTTAATACAATTGGCAGAGCGCAAGGTTGGTCTGATACACCTTTAACTGCGGCAGGAGAACAAGGAATTATTGAACTTGGTCTAGGCTTCAAAGAAAAAGGCATTAAATTTGACCGAGCTTATTCATCTGATTCTGGACGTACAATCCAAACAATGGGTTTTATCTTGGCTAATTCTGATAATGAAGGAATTCCATACACTTATGATAAAAGAATCCGTGAGTGGTGTTTTGGTTCATTTGATGGTGGCTATGACGGAGAACTTTTTGATGGCGTTCTACCAAGAATATTTACTGAAACTGGAAATCATCATACCGACGAATTTCCTCCAGATGAAGTAATTGCTAATGCGATTTTTGAAGTTGATACGGCTGGCTGGGCTGAACCATGGGAAAAACTTTCAGGACGTATCATGGACGGTTTTACAGATATTGCCAAGGAATCTGAAGCAAAAGGGGCTAAAAATATTGTTATTGTCAGCCATGGAATGACCATTGGAACTTTTGTAAAACTCGCTCACCCAGAACTCCCTCGTCCACATGGTCTTGATAATGGTTCTGTCACTCATTTAAGTTTTGAGGATGGAAAATTTACCATTGGAAAAGTCGGAGACATGTCTTATCGAGAAATAGGGAGTGAAAAGTTAGCTAAAAAATGAAAAGAAGAATAACATTTAGTTTAATCGTGCTTGTTCTTTTGATCATTGGCGCTTTGGGATTTATTTTATTTACCAATGATAAGTCAAATTCAACAAACGAATCATCTAAAAAAACAAGTATTTCGTCTTCTAAAGAGGCGGCAAAGAAAAAAGATTTACCTGACGCTAAACAATCAGATTGGGATTTAGTATTGGTGAGTCGAAAATCACCTAAAGATGAAATGAACCCAACACTGGCAACCGTAAATGGGATTCAAGTTGATCAAAGGATAGCATCAGCGGTTCAACAATTTTTAGCAGCAGCCCAACAAATATCACCAGCTGAACATTTAATCTCAGGTTATCGGTCAGTCTCATATCAAGAAGGGCTTTATCAATCTTATGTCCAAGCAGAAATGAATGGTCAAGGAACAGTAAATTCAAGTGGAAATCCAATTTCAGAAGAAGAAGCGATAAAAAATGTGCAAACTTATTCTCAGCCACCAAGAAGCTCAGAACATCAAACAGGATTAGCGATTGATATGAGTAATATTGATAGCCTAAATGAGAGTCAATATGCAAAACAAGTTGCAGCAATTGCTCAAAAATATGGATTTGTTCTTCGTTTTCCAGAAGGGAAAAAGGCAGAGACAGGAATTGGTTATGAAGACTGGCATTTTAGATATGTTGGTTTAGAAAATGCTAAATATATGACCGAACACAATCTTACTTTAGAAGAATATCTAAAACTATTACCAGCATAAAGGAAATGAAATCATGCTAAACCGAACCAGACTTCTACTCTATGTTAATGTTGCTCTATTTATTTACAGTGTCTCGGAAATGATTAAAGTTCTCCTTGTTCATAATAATTTCTTTAGTCAATTTTTTAATAACTTATCGACAAATATAAAAACATTAACGACTAAAATTTCGTCAACAATTACGAGTTGGCAAAGTTTAATCTATTTATTGATTTTTGCTTTATTAATCTTTCTATTATTGAAATTTTGGCGTTTTACTTTTATACTTTTAGAAATTATTTCGGCACTTTTGATTATAGATTATGCCATACTTTTCATTCAACATGAAGTAAAGTATGAAAGCCTCTTTGTCATTGCTGTAATGGTAATTACAGTCATGAATATTTGGCAAACATCCAAAGATTCCAATCTTTTATAAATGAAATTAGCACTCTAATAAAAAGAGTGCTAATTTTTATGTCTTTTTGCTTGACAAGGTATAAACAAAGGGTTATAATAAATTTGTTAGCACTTATAGATGAAGAGTGCTAAAACAGAAAAAAGCTTGTAGATACTAAACAGAAGTCAAAAGCTCAAGAAATTTTTGAGCTTGCGAAAGAAGTTTTGCGAAACTTCTTATCTGTGGAGAAAGGAGTAGCCATGATTACAGAACGTCAAAGACAAATTTTAAATTTGATTGTTTCTCTTTATGCCAAAGAGCATACGCCAATCGGTTCAAAGTCGCTCCTTGATAGTATTCAAGCTTCTAGCGCTACAATCCGAAACGACATGAAAGTTTTGGAAAAACTAGGCTTGATTCAAAAAGAACACACCTCAAGTGGACGTGTTCCAAGTGTTTCAGGTTATAAGTATTTTGTAGAAAATGTCATCCAGTTAGATGAATTTAGTCAAAATGACTTATTTAAAGTGATGAAAGCTTTTGATGGTGATTTTTATCGCCTATCTGACCTGTTTAAAACAGCAGCTAAAAGTTTATCAGAACTCACTGGTTTGACAAGCTTTGTTCTTAATGCTCCCCAACGTGACCAACAATTAGTTTCATTTGAAATGGTCATGCTGGATAGTCATTCAGTACTTTCAGTTATAACATTAGGGACTGGTGAAGTAAGAACAAATCAATTTATTCTTCCAAAATCCATGACCGAAGCTGATTTAGCAGTCTTTAGTAATCTAGTTAAAGAACGTCTGGTTGGTAAAAAAGTGATTGATATTCACTATACTTTACGAACAGAGATTCCACAGATTGTTCAGCGTTATTTCAAAGTTACGAGTGAAGTTCTCCAACTCTTTGAATCAATTTTTGATGATTTGTTCAAAGAACGGCTGACCGTCGCTGGGCGTAAAAATATCTTTGATTATGCAACTGACAATCTTGCAGAATTATATAAACTCTTTAGCGATGATGAACGGATGCTTCATGAAATTCGCGAAATCACTAATAACGATGAAATGCGTGCCGTTAAATTTGATAATGACGAAAAATACATGAAAAATTTAACGATTATTTCGCAAAAATTTGTTATCCCATATCGCGGTTTTGGTACTCTAACAGTCGTTGGACCTGTAGAAATGGATTATCAAAGGACGTTATCAGTTCTTGACTTAGTTGCTAAAGTTTTAACTATGAAGCTGAGTGACTATTATCGTTATCTTGATGGTAACCATTATGAAATTAGTAAATGATAAAAAAGTTATTTAAAAAAGGAGGGCCTATGTCCGAAGAAACTAAAGAAGAAATCAAAAATGAAAAAGTTGATGAAGAAGTGACTGAGGAGTTAACAGAGGAAGCACTTGAGGATATTGTTGAAGAAGAAATCAATGAACTTGATGAAGCACAAAAGTTAGCGACTGAGTGGGAAAATAAATTCCTTCGCGTTTCTGCAGAAATGCAAAACGTACAACGTCGTGGAAATGAAGAACGTTTGCAACTTATCAAATATCGTTCACAAGATTTAGCAAAAAAAATCTTATCTTCACTAGATAATCTTGAACGTGCACTTGCTGTTGAAGGATTAACGGATGATGTTAAAAAAGGCCTTGAAATGGTCCAAGAAAGCTTGATTTCAGCGCTTAAAGAAGAAGGCGTTGAGGAAGTTTCTTATGAAAGTTTCGACCATAATCTTCACATGGCTGTTCAAACTGTCCCAGCTGATGATGAACATCCAGCTGACAGCATCGTGCAAGTTTTCCAAAAAGGTTACCAACTTCACGAACGTTTACTTCGTCCAGCAATGGTTGTCGTAGCACAGTAAATTAAAAAATAAATTGACCGCAAAGTCTTTAAACTATTCATAAGTAATAAGAAATAAAGGAGATTTAATAATATGTCTAAAATTATCGGTATTGACCTTGGTACAACAAACTCAGCAGTAGCAGTTCTTGAAGGAACTGAATCAAAAATTATTCCAAATCCAGAAGGAAATCGTACAACACCTTCAGTTGTAGCTTTCAAAAATGGTGAAATCATTGTCGGTGACGCTGCAAAACGTCAAGCGGTAACTAACCCAGAAACAATTATTTCTATTAAATCAAAAATGGGAACATCTGAAAAAGTTTCTGCAAATGGTAAAGAATACACACCACAAGAAATTTCAGCAATGATTCTTCAAAACTTGAAAGCTACAGCAGAAGCTTATCTTGGAGAAAAAGTAGAAAAAGCAGTTATCACTGTACCTGCATACTTTAATGACGCTCAACGTCAGGCAACTAAAGATGCTGGTAAAATTGCTGGTCTTGAAGTAGAACGTATCGTTAACGAACCAACAGCAGCAGCTCTTGCTTATGGTCTTGATAAAACAGATAAAGATGAAAAGATTCTTGTATTTGACCTTGGTGGTGGTACATTCGACGTTTCAATTCTTGAACTAGGTGATGGTGTCTTTGATGTTCTTGCAACTGCTGGTAACAACAAACTCGGTGGTGATGATTTTGACCAAAAAATTATTGACTGGATGGTTGCCGAATTCAAGAAAGAAAACGGAATTGACCTTGCCCAAGATAAAATGGCTTTGCAACGTTTGAAAGATGCCGCTGAAAAAGCGAAAAAAGACCTTTCAGGTGTAACAACTACTCAAATCAGCTTGCCATTCATCACAGCTGGTGCTGCTGGCCCTCTTCACTTGGAAATGGCTTTGACTCGTGCTAAATTTGATGAATTGACACATGATCTTGTTGAAGCGACACGTCAACCAGTTCGCCAAGCCCTTTCTGATGCTGGCTTGTCAACTTCTGATATTGACGAAGTTCTCTTGGTTGGTGGTTCAACTCGTATCCCTGCTGTTGTTGAACTTGTTCGTCACGAAACAAACAAAGAACCAAATAAATCAGTAAACCCTGATGAAGTTGTTGCTATGGGTGCAGCAATTCAAGGTGGTGTGATTACTGGTGACGTTAAAGATGTTGTTCTCCTTGACGTTACTCCACTTTCACTTGGTATTGAAACAATGGGTGGTGTCTTCACAAAATTGATTGACCGTAACACAACTATCCCAACTTCTAAATCACAAGTCTTCTCAACTGCTGCTGACAATCAACCTGCTGTAGATATTCATGTCCTTCAAGGTGAACGTCCAATGGCAGCTGATAACAAAACTTTGGGTCGTTTCCAATTAACAGATATCCCTGCAGCACCACGTGGTATTCCACAAATCGAAGTAACATTTGATATTGATAAAAATGGTATTGTTTCTGTTAAAGCTAAAGACCTTGGTACACAAAAAGAACAAACAATCGTTATCAAATCAAACTCAGGTCTTTCTGATGAAGAAATTGATAAAATGATGAAAGATGCTGAAGCAAATGCTGACGCTGATGCAAAACGTAAAGAAGAAGTTGATACACGTAATGAAGCTGATGCTTTAGTTTTCCAAACTGAAAAAACTTTGAAAGACCTTGAAGGAAAAGTAGAAGAAGCTGAAGTTAAAAAAGCTGAAGACGCTAAAGAAGAACTCAAAAAAGCGCTTGAAGGTGAAGATATTGATGATATCAAAGCTAAATCAGAAGCACTTTCTGAAATCGCTCAAAACCTCGCTGTAAAACTTTATGAACAAGCAAATGCAGCTCAAGGTGAAGCTGGACAAGCAACGGATGCTCAAGAAGCTCCAAAAGATGATAATACATTTGATGGTGACTTTGAAGAAAGCAAATAATAATTTATAAAAGCACTGATTCTTTTGTCAGTGCTTTTTTTATAAAAATTGGACAAAATAGACATGTTGTCTAAAAACTATTTCAGATTCTTGCAATCATTTTCTTCTTGTACTATGATGAAATTAGTAAGAGATTGGAGGAGAATTAAAAGTAAAAAGACTAATAAAATTAGTCAAAAAAGATGTTGTTTAGATTAGAGGAGGTTAATTATTATGCGTTATACAAATGGAAATTATGAAGCTTTCGTTCACCCAAGAAAACCAGAAAATGTTGATCAAAAATCAGCTTATATTATTGGGGCAGGCCTTGCAGAGCTTGCAACAGCAGTATTTTTAATTCGTGACGGTCAAATGTCAGGGAACCGTATTCATATTTTAGAAGAGTTACCGTTGTCAGGAGGTTCTCTTGACGGTTCATTTATTCCACATGATGGTTTCGTTGTTCGTGGTGGACGTGAAATGGAAAACCATTTTGAATGTCTTTGGGACTTATTCCGAACAATTCCGTCATTAGAAGTGGACAATGCGTCTGTTTTAGATGAATTTTATCGAATTGACCGTGATGATCCAAATTCATCTAACTGTCGTATTATCCATAATCGTGGTGAACGGGTTGATGACGATGGAAAATTTACACTAAGTCCAAAAGCTCAAGAAGAAATAATCAAATTGTTCATGACTAAAGAAGAACTACTTGTAGGTAAAACAATAGAAGATTGTTTTACCTACAAGTAGTTCTTCGAATCAAATTTTTGGCTTTATTGGTGTTCAATGTTTGCTTTTGAAAAATGGCATTCAGCTATTGAAATGCGTCGTTACATTATGCGCTTCATCCACCATATTGAAGGGCTACCTGATTTTTCTGCCCTAAAATTTACAAAATATAATCAATATGAATCGCTAGTAAAACCATTAATTTCATACTTAAAAGATCATGGAGTTGATTTTAAATATGGAGCACAGGTTGAAAATGTTGAAGTTGACTTTTCAAATGGCAAAAAGGTAGCAAAAGCTATTGTATTTGCTGACAAAAAAATAAAAGAACTGACAGAAAATGACTTGGTTTTTGTTACAAATGGTTCAATTACAGAAAGTTCAACTCAAGGTTCACCAACACAAGCCGCTCCGAAAACTAGTGAACTTGGTGGCTCTTGGAAACTTTGGCAAAATTTAGCCAAACAATCAGAAGAATTTGGACATCCAGATGTTTTTTGTAAGGACATTCCAAAAGAAGCTTGGGTTGTATCAGCAACTGTTACTTGGAAAAATTTAAAAATTCAACCTTATTTTGAAAAATTAACACATCGTCAATTGCGTTCAGGAAAAGTTGTCACAGGAGGAATTATTACTGTTAAAGATTCAAATTGGCTCCTTTCATTTACAACTCACCGCCAACCTCATTTTAAAGAACAAAATGACCAAGAAACAGTAACTTGGGTTTATGGTCTTCTTTCAAATACACCTGGGAACTATATCAAAAAACCAATTGAAGATTGTACAGGTGAAGAAATTACTCAAGAATTACTTTATCATTTAGGAATGCCAGAAGAAGAAATTGAAGCATTTGTTAAAGAAAATACTAATACAATCCCAGTATATATGCCTTTCATTACTTCTTATTTCATGCTTCGTGAACCAGGAGATCGGCCTCTTGTAGTACCTGAACAATCAGTCAATTTAGCGTTTTTAGGAAATTTTGCGGAAACTGAGCATGATACAGTCTTTACAACCGAGTATTCAGTCAGAACTGCGATGGAAGCTGTTTATCAATTATTAAACGTTGATCGCGGTGTTCCGGAAGTCTATGCTTCAGCTTATGATTTACGAACTTTAACAAGTTCAGTCTACTATCTATCAGATAAGCAAAAATTAGAAGATTTAGAGCTCTCATTTATTAAAAAACAAGCGCTCAAAGTTGGACTTAAAAAAATCAAAGGGACATATATTGAAGAACTTTTAGAAGATGCGGGTCTGATTTAAAATTTAAATGAAGTCACAAGAAATAGTGAAGGAGCAACCTTCGCTATTTTTGATACAATTATTTTTATGATTGAAGAAAATTTATACCAAGAGCTTGTTGAAATTAGACATTATCTTCATGCTCATCCCGAAATATCAGAAAAAGAAGTTGAAACGACAAAATTTATTCGTCAAAAATTAGCAGATTGGCAAATTGAAATAATGGATAGTCAGCTTAAAACAGGACTTGTTGCAAAAATTGGCTCAGGAAAACCTATTATTGCGCTAAGAGCAGATATTGACGCCTTGCCTATTCTAGAAGAAACAGGATTAGAATTTTCCTCTGTAAACAAAGGAGCAATGCATGCTTGTGGTCATGACTTACATATGACTAGTCTTTTAGGAGCTGCTAAAATTCTAAAAGAGAAGGAAAGTCAGTTTAGTGGGACAATCAAACTTATATTTCAACCTGCCGAAGAAATTGGCGAAGGAGCCAAAGAAATTCTAAAAACAGGATTAGTTTCAGATGTTCAAGCTTTTATTGGCTACCATAATATGCCTACTTTGTCAGCTGGAGTAATTGGCTTACGTGAGGGTGGAGTAATGGCAGCCGTTGAACGTTTTGAAATTTTAATAAAAGGTCAAGGAAGTCATGCGGCATATCCGCAAGAAGGTCAAGATTTGATTTTAGCTAGTGCTGCGATCGTTCAAAATCTACAACAAATTGTTTCTAGAAATATTTCACCACTGAGAGCTGCTGTTGTATCTGTCACACACATTGAAGCCGGAAATACTTGGAATGTTTTACCAAACAATGCTCGTTTAGAAGGGACAATAAGAACTTTTGACAATGAAGTACGTTCCTTAACAAAGAGAAGATTCAGTCAAATTACCGAGGCCACTGCAAAAGTTTATGATGTTGAACTAGAGATTAAATGGTTAATGGAAGCGGACCTCACGTTCAACGATTTCGAGTTGACAGATGTCATCAGGAAAAGAACCGAGCAATGGCATGATAAGGTGGTATATCCAGAGCCGTCAAGTGCGGGGGAAGACTTCGCTAATTATCAAAAGCAAGCTCCAAGTGTCTTTGCTTTTATTGGTTCAAATGAACAAGGGGCTTCTGGACTTCATTTTGCTGATATGGTCGTTCAAGATGAAACTCTAAAAGTTGCTGTTGACTACTATTTGGAAAGCGCTCATCAATTACTTGAACACTTTAAATAAAAACTATTATTAGATAGTTTTTTATTTTTGAATTTTTTTGGAAGAAAATGATAGTTAATGATTGATTTTGAAAGATAAAGGTGTTATAATGATTTTTGTAAACGAATTCAGGAGATGGAAATGTTAGCAAATGAAAGAAAAAGACGGATTGTTGACTATCTAAAATTAAAAAGAAGAGCAACGATTGAAGAACTTCTTACATTAATGGATTGCTCTATATCAACACTTAGGCGAGATTTGAATGAATTGGAAAAAGAAAAATCTTTAAGACGAGTTCACGGTGGTGCAGAACTTACACAAGACTTATCGGAAGAATTAAGTATTTCCGAAAAAACTTCCAAAAACATTCAAGAAAAAGAAGAAATCGCTCAAAAAGCATTATCGAAAATTAAAGATGGGGATATTATTTTTTTAGATGCTGGGACTACAACTGGTATCTTAGCTGAACTTATCAATCAATCTCATCTTTATTTAACGATTGTAACCAACTCTGTCAGTCATTTGGCGAAATTAACAGATGACCGATTAATCGTCTATCTGCTCGGTGGACGAGTGAAAAAGGTAACAGATGCAATAATTGGGAGTCAGGCTTTAGAACAACTTTCTGCTTATCAATTCAATAGTGCTTTTGTTGGGGCTAACGGCTTTGACAATGAACACGGAGCAATGACACCAGACCATGAAGAAGCAGCAATAAAAGGACTAGCAGTCAAAGAAAGTCAGAATGCTTTCATATTAGCCGACTCTTCTAAATTAGGACAAATGAGTTTTGTCAAATTTACTAATTCTGAAGAAGTTGAATTAATTACCGAGAACAATTAGCGTTTGTTTTTAAATGAGTCGTGTGAAAAGATTTCACTAAAAGTTAGTATTTGTAAACCTACGTCTTAAATAAAGGAGAATTATGATTTATACAGTAACACTCAACCCAGCACTTGACTACTTCATGAATTATGAAGAGTTAGCACTTGGTGAGGTGAATCGAACAGGGAAAACACAGATTTCAGCAGGTGGTAAAGGAATTATGGAAAGCCGCATGCTAAGTCTTATAGGTGCCAAAAGCAAGGCACTAGGATTTCTAGGTGGATTTTCTGGTCAATATATTAAAGATTTCTTAAATGAGAATCAGATTGATTCGGATTTCACAGAAATAGAAGATTTGACAAGAATTAATGTCAAGCTGAAAAGTCAGGAAAACGAAACAAGTCTTGATGCGGCTGGACCAAAACTTCAAGAAAGTGAAATTAATCAATTTCTTGAAAAATTTGATCATTTGAAAGAAGATGATATCGTTGTCTTTGCAGGTACAATACCTAAAAGTCTTGGTGAAGATTTCTATGAGCGTTTGATTGCTAAAGTCCAAAAGCAAAAAGCAACTTTTGTCATGGATGTTGATGGTCAAAAATTACTTGATTCGCTTCCTGCTCATCCCCTACTCATTAAACCAAACCGAGAAGAACTAGAAGCAATCTTTGAAACAAGCTTCAAAAATAATGAGCAAATCATTCCTTATGGTCAAAAACTTTTAGAAATGGGTGCTCAAAATGTTATCGTATCAATGGCTGGTGATGGAGCACTCCTCTTTACAAATGAGAAAGTTTATTTTGCTCAAGGGATTAAAGGAGAGCTAAAAAATTCTATTGGTGCTGGTGATTCGACCGTTGCAGGATTTTTAGCTGAATATAGCCAGTCTAAAGACCCGCTATTAGCGTTTAGACAAGCAATCGCTTGTGGAACTTCAAAGGCATTCTCAGATGATATGCCAAGCCGAGCATTTTTGGAAGAAATTTATAAAAAAGTTAATATTTCAGAGGTGAAATGATGGAAATAAAAGATTTACTTAAAACAGAGGTTATGATTCTTGACCTCCAAGCAACTAGCAAAGAAGCCGTTATTGATGAAATGGTCAATAAATTAGTTTCTGAAGGTTATGTCAATGATTTCTCAACTTTTAAAGCAGGAATTATGGCACGTGAGGCACAGACTTCAACTGGACTTGGTGACGGAATTGCAATGCCTCACAGTAAAAATACAGCGGTCAATGAGCCAGTCGTACTCTTTGCAAAATCAAAAGTTGGTGTTGACTACGCCGCATTAGATGGACAACCTGTCAATCTTTTCTTCATGATAGCAGCACCAGACGGTGCTAATGATACTCACTTGGAAGCTTTAGCACAACTTTCAACTTATCTTCTTAAAGACGGTTTCCAAGATCGTTTGAGAAAAGTTGAGTATCCAAGAGAGGTCATTCAGCTTTTTTCTGAAAAACAAGAAGAAATTAAGACTGTTGAAAATGCTGAACATTATATTGTAGCTGTAACGGCTTGTACAACGGGTATTGCTCATACTTATATGGCTGAAGAAGCGCTTAAAAAACAAGCCTTGGAAATGGGCGTTGGAATTAAAGTTGAAACCAATGGTGCGCGTGGAATTGATAATAAATTAAGTGCAGCCGATATCCAAAAAGCAGATGCTGTTATTGTGGCAGCGGATAAGAAAGTTGAAATGAATCGTTTTGCTGGTAAAGAAATGGTTCAAGTTCCAGTTGCACATGCCATCCGAGATACTGAAGAATTAATTAATCGTGCACTTTCAGGTAAAGCACCAATTTATGAAGCAGACGGATCTGGTGAAGTAAAAGAAGAAGCATCTGGTGGATTAGGAAAAGCATTCTATAAACACTTAATGGGTGGGGTTTCTGCAATGCTTCCATTCGTTGTTGGTGGTGGGATACTTATTGCTCTTGCTTTCTTGATTGACCAAGCAATGGGAGTTCCTCAAAGTCAATTGGCTAATCTAGGAGTTTATCATCCTTTAGCAGCTTACTTTAAAAATGTTGGTGGTGCAGCTTTTGCCTTTATGTTGCCTGTTCTAGCTGGTTTCATTGCTAACTCCATTGCTGATAAACCTGGTTTAGTTGCTGGTTTTGTCGCTGGTTCTATGGCATCTTCTGGTCTTGCATTTGGTCATTTAGATCCTGCTAAAATGATTCCATCTGGCTTCTTAGGAGCCCTAGTTGGTGGTTTCCTTGCCGGTGGTGTCATTATCCTTTTACGTAAAGCTTTTGCAAAACTTCCTCGTTCACTTGATGGAATTAAAGCTATCTTGATTTATCCATTAGTTGGAACATTTATCACAGGTTTCCTAATGCTCTTTGTCAATATACCAATGGCAGCAATTAATACCGGTCTCTCTAACTTCTTAGCGAGTCTATCAGGAGCATCTGCCCTTGTACTTGGTTTAGTTGTTGGTGGAATGATGGCTATTGACCTTGGCGGTCCAATTAACAAAGCTGCTTATATCTTTGCAACTGGTACTTTAGCAGCAACAGTTTCAACTGGTGGCTCAGTAACAATGGCCGCCGTTATGGCTGGTGGGATGGTTCCACCACTTGCAACTACAGTCGCTGTTATCTTGTTTAAAAATAAATTTACTAAAGAAGAACGCAATGCTGGTTTGACAAATATCGTTATGGGGCTTTCATTCATCACTGAAGGGTCAATTCCATTTGGTGCATCTGACCCCGCACGCGCAATTCCATCATTTATGATTGGAGCAGCAGTAGCCGGTGGTTTGACTGGTATGGCAAACATTAAATTGATGGCACCACATGGTGGAGTCTTCGTTCTCGCATTGACAAACAATCCTTTACTTTATCTCTTGTTCATCTTGATTGGCGCAATTGTTTCAGGCCTATTATTTGGTGCATTGAAAAAAGCAAAATAAAAATGAATGAGAATAATAAGAGCGGTTTAATACCGCTTTTTTTGATATAATAGAGGAAGTAAACTGGGGGATTGGGAGAGATTATTTTGAGTTTTATTGCACTTTTTGAGCTGGCGCTTTTTTTCCTTAATGTTATATTATCCTTTGTCATTATTTTTAGGGAAAGAAAATCAACAGCGGCAACTTGGTCATGGCTCTTTGTAGTTAATTTACTGCCTATCATAGGCTTTATTTTATATTTACTCATTGGACGTGGCATTTCACATTATCGTATTTTTAAAGACCGAAAAAGGTTTCAGTTGGGTTTTGAAAAACAATTAGAACATGCTGAAAAATCTTACACAGATCGATTATTTATTAAAAAAATGAGACAAAATCATGTAATTGGTCAGTTGATTCATATGCTTTATGTTGAAGAAAAATCAATTATTTCAACAAATACTGGTGTGAAAATTTTCAATGATGGACGTCAGAAATTTAATGCTCTGATTGAGGATATTAATAAAGCAAAACATCACGTTCATATGGAATATTATATTTTTCGGATGGATCGAATGGGTCATGAAATCTATGATGCTTTACTTGCAGCTGCAAAACGAGGAGTGGAAGTTAAACTTTTAATTGACGCTTGGGGTTCAAATAAAACAAAAATGTCTAATTTTAAAGAACTTCAGGAGGCTGGTGGGCATGTAGCGCAATTTTTCCCATTAATTATGCCTTTAGTTAATCCACGAACAAACTATCGTTTACACCGTAAAATTGTAGTTATTGATGGAATTATTGGATACACAGGTGGATTTAATGTTGGTGATGAATATGCTTCAATTACAAAGAAATTTGGCTATTGGCGTGACAATCATTTACGTTTGACTGGTGATATTGTTTATAGCCTACAACATCGTTTTATTTTAGACTGGAATTCTCAACATCATTTTGAAGTAACCGAGGGAGAGCCTTATTTCCCAGATTCGATTGTTGAAGGTCATGTAGCGACTCAACTTGTAACTTCGGGACCAGATGAGGACAAAGAGCAAATCAAATTAACTTACATGAAGATGATTTCGGGTGCAGAGCGAGAGATTATCATTCAAACCCCTTATTATATTCCGTCTGATGCTTTACATGAATCTATAAAATTAGCATTACTATCGGGTGTACAGGTTAAATTATTGATTCCAAATAAGCCGGACCACCCACTGGTTTATTGGGCGACTTATTTCCATGCTGCTGATTTAGTTAAATATGGTGCGAAAGTTTATACTTACGAAAATGGATTTGTTCACTCTAAAACATTGATTATAGATGGAGAGTATGCTTCAGTTGGGTCAGCTAATTTAGATTATCGAAGTTTGCAATTATGTTTTGAAGCCAATGTTGTTATCTATGATTATGACATTTCTCAAAAATTACGAAATGATTTTATGAAGGATTTGAAATTGAGCCGTCCATTAACTTTAGCGCGTTATGAAGAACGTACTAAGTTAGTTCGTTTTAAAGAAGGTTTAGCTCGTTTAATTGCACCAATGCTCTGAATCCTATTATTAAAAATTGAAGTAGTTAGATTTATTGAAGAAAAAATTAAAAAGAGTAAGATGAAAATGGAGGAAAGAGATGGAGAATAAACTCAATATTGTGATTATTACAGGGATGTCTGGGGCAGGTAAAACGGTTGCCATTCAATCCTTTGAGGACATGGGGTATTTCACAGTAGATAATATGCCACCAAATTTAATTGAAAAATTTGTGGGCCTTTTGAATACACCAGATAATAAGATTGATAAAGTTGCCTTGGTTGTCGATATGCGTTCACGCGCTTTCTTTGAAGATATTCAAAGTATTGTGACTGAATTGACGGATAACGGGTCTGTTAATTTCAAACTTTTATTTTTAGATGCAAATGATACTGAATTGGTTTCAAGATATAAGGAAACTAGAAGAAGTCATCCTCTTGCTATTGATGGTAGAACGCTTGATGGAATTACTAAAGAACGTGAAATTTTAGCTGATTTAAAAAATCTTTCAGAAGTGGTTATTGATACAAGCGAATTGACTCCAAGAAATCTTCGGGCAAGAATTTTACAAAAATTTGCTTCTAGTACGGAATCTACATTTAGAATTGAAGTTATGTCATTTGGATTTAAGTATGGCTTGCCTTTAGATGCCGATTTAGTCTTTGACGTCCGTTTCTTGCCAAATCCGCATTATATTGCTGAATTACGTGATAAAAATGGAACAGATAAAGAAGTTTATGACTATGTTATGGAACATCCACAGTCGGAAGAATTTTATGAAAATTTGATGAAAATGTTAGTTCCAATTCTTCCAGCTTATAAAAAAGAAGGTAAATCAGTTTTAACAATCGCTTTTGGTTGTACGGGTGGTCAACACCGGTCGGTTGCTTTTGCTGAAAGAGTCTCTGCGGCTTTGAAGGATAAATGGCATCTCAATGTCAGTCATAGAGATAAAGACCGTAGAAAGGAAACGGTAAATCGTTCATGAGCAATCCAAAAGTTGTAGTTATTGGTGGAGGAACTGGAATTCCAGTTGTCTTAAAAGCACTTCGTAAAGAAAAAATTGATTTAACGGCTATTGTAACTGTGGCAGACGATGGTGGGTCTTCTGGGCGAATTCGTTCAGCGGTGAATATTGCACCGCCAGGTGATTTGCGTAATGTATTGATTGCCATGTCAGATATGCCCAAGTTTTATGCTGATATTTTACAATATCGTTTTGATAAATCTGATGGTGAATTAGCTGGTCATCCTCTGGGTAATCTAATTATTGCAGCAGTTTCTGAAATGCAGGGTTCAACTTATCGTGCAATTCAAACATTAGCTCAATTTTTTCATGTGGAAGGGAAAATTTATCCTTCGTCTGATGCCGCATTGACCTTACATGCTGTTTTTAAGGATGGTCATGAGGTCTTAGGTGAAAGTCATATTGCTAGCTATAAGGGATTGATTGACCATGTTTATTTAACTCAAACAGCTAGTGGTGATAGTCCAGTTGCGTCCAAAAATGTAGTGAAATCAATTATGGAAGCAGATACCATTGTCTTGGGACCTGGCTCACTTTTTACTTCGATTTTACCTAATATCGTTATTCCAGAAATCTGCGAGGCTCTTTGGAAAACCTCGGCTAAAATTGTCTATGTTTGTAATATAATGACTCAGCGTGGTGAAACAGAGCATTTTTCAGATGCTGACCATGTTCGAGTATTAAATGAACATATTGGGACAAAAGTGATTGATACTGTCTTGGTGAATATTCAAGAAGTTCCTGAAGAATACATGAATACGAATAAATTTGATGAATATCTGGTTCAAGTTGACCATAATTTTGAGGCATTAAAAGCAGAAGAGGTCAACGTTATCTCTAATAACTTCCTTGAACTTCGTGACGGCGGAGCCTTTCATAATGGTGAGGCTGTTGCTAAAGAAATTGTCGCAATTTCACAAAGTCAAGAGTTTAGACATTAAAATAATTTACTGACAGAGTGTTTGTCAGTAAATTTTTATAAGAAAAAAGTCTGACAGAAAGAATAGAGCAGGGAAAAAATATCCTGTCCTGTATAGAAAGAATTATGAGTTTCACAAGTGATGTAAAAAAAGAATTAACGAGTAATTTAGCAACAACTGGAGCACTTTTGGCACTTGTCAGAATGAATGGCTCTGTGGGTATTTTTAATGGATTAACTTTATCGATTACGACTGAAAATGCTGGAACTGCTAAATATATTTATCAAATGTTAAGAGAACTCTACGATGTCCATGCTGAAATTCGTGTTCATCAAAAGACTACACTCTCTAAAAATCGGGTTTATACGGTTTTTATAACTGAGGGTGCGAGTGAATTATTAGATGAATTAAGTTTAGCAGATTCGTTGATGTTGGATAATGGTGTGCCAGAATTTGTTAAAAATGACGAATTTATCAAAAAGGACTATTTACGAGGTGCTTTTTTATCGGCAGGCTCTCTCCATAATCCTGAAAAAGGTGAGTATCAGTTATCAATTGCTAGTGTATATCAGGAACATGCGGAAGATTTACAAGAAATTTTTCGAGATTTTGGTTTAAATGCGCGCGTTATTGAAAGGAAAAATCGCTGGATACTCTATTTATCAAAAGCTGAAGAAATAATGGATTTCTTGACTTTAATTGGAGCGATGAAAGCAAGATTGAAATTTGAAGAGGCGAAGATTATGCGTGAAATGCGTGGTTTAGCTAATCGGCAGTCCAATTTTGAAAATGCTAATATTGCTAAATCAGTTATGGCGGCTCAAGAAGCAATTAATGCTATTAAATTTCTTAATGAGAGAAAAGAATTAGAACAACTTCCAGAGAATTTAAAGGAAATTGCTCGTGTACGTCTAGAAAATCCTGAAGCAACAATTAAAGAGTTGGGAGAGTTGCTTGAACCCCCTTTAGGGAAGTCTGGAGTAAATCACCGACTTAGAAAACTTGTTGAACAAGCTAATGAGTTAAGAAAAATTGAGAATTAAAAAAACTAGCTAGATATTCTTGCTAGTTTTTTTATACTTTGTCTTATTTCCAGCCATTGAGGAAAAAACGAGAAACGATTTCAGCTTTTTCTATAAGTAAATTCATTGATAAACCTTTCATTCCTGAATTGAAAATACTTAAAATCAGAAGAAAATCTTCTTGGCTATAATCACTAGAAATTTTTCCTTCCGCCTGGCCTTTTTGAAAAAGTAATAGATAAATCTGCTTCTGTAAAGAAAGGGCATCATCATCTAGTAATTCAGGACTATTTGTATATTGAGTCATCATGTTTTCTGAAAAAATCGGCTGATAAAGTTCAAGTTGCTGAATTTTTAATTGAAGAATTGCTTGATAAGTCTGATTAAAATCTAAATTACTTTCAATAAGAGTTTTAATTTCCAAAGACAATTGATTGAGATTTTGCCTAATAACCTGGTTAATCAATTGATTTTTGCTATGAAAATATTTAAAGAGTGTCACTTTTGAAACATCCGCTTTGTGGGCAATTTCGTCAACGGTAATTTCTCTAATTGTTTTTTGGTTTAATAAGTGAAAAGTGGTTTCTAGAATCGCTTTTTTCTTTTTTTCTGTTTGATTCATAAAAGTTCCTTTCAACTTGATTGGATTGGATATTTACTATCAAAAATTATAGCTTTTTTCTTGAACTATTTCAAATGTAAGCGTAAAATATGAACTATAAGTAATGATTCAGTACATTTTATAATAATAGAGGATAAAATTCAGGAGGAAGAAAGATGGATAAGCTAGTTGAGGTAAAAGGACTTCAAAAAAACTTTGGTCAATTTCAAGCCTTAAAAGATATTTCTTTTGAGGTAAATGCTGGAGAAGTTCTTGGCTATATTGGCCCTAATGGTGCTGGGAAATCAACAACTATTAGAATTTTGCTTGGAATCATTCGAGCGACCCAAGGAAAAGTTCAAATTTTTGGTAAGGATGTCTGGCAAGATTCAATTGAGATTCATAAAAAAATTGCTTATGTTCCAGGGGATGTTTATCTTTGGCCAAATTTATCTGGCGGAGAAACGATTGATTTATTTTTAAAACTTCATGGAGCAATCAATCAAGAAAAACGAGACCAATTAATTAAAAAGTTTGATTTAAATCCTAAGAAAAAAGTTCGCTCTTATTCTAAAGGAAATCGACAAAAGATTGCGCTCATTGCTGCTTTAGCAACTGAGGCTGAGCTCTATATTTTTGATGAGCCAACGAGTGGTTTGGATCCACTTATGGAAGCCGTTTTTCAAGAAGAAGTAAAAGCACTAAAAGCTGCTGGCAAAGCAATTATTTTATCAAGTCATATTTTATCAGAAGTTGAAAAATTAGCTGATAGGGTAGCGGTGATCCGAAAAGGAGAGATTGTTGAAACAGGCACACTTGATGACTTACGACATTTGACCAGATATCAGTATAAAGTTGAAACAGAGCAAGAAACTGTTGGCTTAAAAGAATTATCTTCTGTTCATGATTTACAAATTAAAGAGAATGAAGCGACATTTCAAGCCGATTCAGATGAAATAGATGAAATTTTAAAAACGCTCTTACTTTATGGGGTAAAGAAGCTGGAAGCCACACCACCAACACTTGAAGATCTGTTTATGCGACATTATCAATAGGAGGCTTACTATGAAACAACCACTTTATAATACAGGAGTTTTATTTAAGACTTTAATAAAAAGGGATTGGTTTAAGTTAGTTTTCTGGATTTTAGGAATGCTTGCTTTTGCTGCTTCAGGGGCAGGGAAAATGGAAGTTGCCTCGAATCCGGCGACGGCTAGTACTCTTTATACAATGTTTGTCAAAAATCCAGCAATGGTCGGATTATTTGGACCAACTCCAATAAATAATCCAACTAATTATAGTCTGGGGCCGATTTTTGGTCAAACCATGACTTTAATTACGGGGCTGACTTTCGCTATCATTTCGATTATTTATGTTGTTAATCGAAGCAGAAAAGAAGAGGATGATGGAATTACAGAACTTTTTCGGTCTTATTCTATTGGAAAATTGGCAAATACGACTGCTTTAGTCATGGAACTTTTGCTCTTACATTTAATAATGGCTGTCTTATTAGCTCTTTCAATAGAGGCCCAAAACGTGGCTGGCTTGAATCATTTAGAAAGTAATTTCCTATTTGCTTTCACAACAAGTGCTCAGGGTTTCCTTTGGGGAATGTTTGCTTTACTTTTCGGTCAAATTTTCTCTGAAGCAAGTACAACTAAAGGGATGACATTCGGTTTACTGGGTTTGTTATATATTGTTCGAATGCTAACAGATGTAACAAATCTTTCCATAGGTTGGTTCAATCCTCTGTCTTGGTCTTATCTAGCTTTTCCTTATGTTAAAGGTCATGAAAATTGGTTAGCTGTCTTTTTGACTTTTCTCTTAGCTTTTCTACTTTTAGGAATATCCTATATCCTAGAGCTTAAAAGAGATGTGGGAGTGGGGTATTTTCCCGAAAGAAAGGCGCGACTTCATGGGAAAAAGGGACATTTCGGATTTCCTGGTCTCGTTTTGAATCTTGAAAAAAAGATGATTATCGGTTGGCTTTTGGCAAGTTTTGTTCTGGGCTTAGTTTATGGTTCAATGTTTGGACAAATGGACCAATTTATTTCAAGTAATAAAACCGTTAAGGAGCTTTTTGTTGGGAATGAAACGGCAGCGAGTGCGATTAGAGGAAACTTCATGGTCACTCTGTTTTCGATATTGTCAATCTTAATCGCAGCGTTTGGTGTAATTTTACTGACAAAAATGGTGAGCGAGGAAAGAAAAAATCGTCTGGAAGCTCTTTATGCTTTACCACTTTCACGACTAAAAGTGTATTCCACTTATTTACTGACAGCTATTCTGTCAGTAATTTTAGCTCAGTTTTTAGCGCTTTTTGGAATATTTATTGAACAGTTGGGCAATAAAAATGCTTTGAGCTTCTTAGAAATTATGAAATCTGGTATGATTTGGCTTGTTGCTGTCATATTTGTTTTAGCAATACTTAGTCTGTTACTTGGGTTTGTGCCTCGTTTGGCAGAATTAATTTGGGTATATCTTGCTTTCTTACTTTTTATGACTTATCTTGGAAAATTACTATCTTTGCCAAAATGGCTTGAAAATTTAAGCATTTATAACTATATTCCTAAATTGCCAGTTGAGAAAATGAATCTTCCTACCGTTTTATTCATATTAATTTTATCTGTCTTATTAATTTTACTTGGCTTTGAAGCTTATAGAAGACGCGATTTAATCACGGGGTAAAATAAATAAAAAAGCTATCATAATTGATAGTTTTTTTTTATGAAAATTGATATTTTATAGATTACTTTCAAAAGTGTAAGAATAGTATTTATTAAGTATAGTAAAATAAATAAATATATATATATATATAAATTAAGATTTAGGGGAGAATTATGAAAAAAATTATTATTTTTGCTGCTCTTGCAAGTGTATTGACATTTGGCGCTTTTAATTATCTAAAAAAACCGGGGAGTGAGCTGGGAGTCTTAGCCACTAAAGCAGTCACACCTAAAATATTGAATCCTAAAAACAATGAAGTAAATGAGAAAAGTTTAGATAATTTTGCGAAGAATACCCATATAATTATATCGTCACCTGATAAAGAGAAGGCGATTGATGAGGTGGTAGAAGAAGAGTTAAATAAGAAAGATAATAAACTGAATAAGGATGAATTATACGCTCTATATAATAATTCAACTGAAGCATTAGAAAATACTAGCCGTTCAGTTGCAGATTTTATGAATGATATATTAGGAAGTAAATAGCGAATAGCTTGACTTTTAAATTGTAAAATGAACAACAAAATGTCGTATAAGCCTGATTTTACAGTATTTCTTAGCATTAATAAGAAATTTATGATAGAATGAATGAGTTATTTTATAAATACGCTTTCAGGAGAAAAATTATCATGATGAATCCGGCAGAAATTTTATCTGCGACCATTCACCACGGTCAGGAAAAAATTAAACGTCCATTTTTAGAAAAAGCTGTGCTTGGTTTTATTGGCGGAGCAATGATTTCCTTTGGTTATTTACTTTATATTAGAGTAGTAGCTTCCGTTGCTGAGGAATTAGGAAGCCTTGCGAGCTTAATCGGAGCAAGTGTTTTTCCAATTGGCTTAATCGTTATCTTATTGGGAGGTGGTGAGTTAATCACTTCAAATATGACAGCTGTATCAACTTCATTATTTGCTAAAAAGGTAAGTTTGAGTGATTTGCTTAAAAATTGGTTGATTATTACTTTGTTTAATGTGATTGGAGCAATTTTTGTCGCTTTCGTCTTTGGACATCTCGTAGGATTGACTGGTACAGGAGATTATAAGACGGAACTTTTGAGATTGGCTCAAGCAAAGATTAATGCGAGTTGGTCACAAGAATTTCTATCAGGGATTGGTTGTAATTGGTTTGTTGGTTTAGCTATGTGGATGTGTTACGGAGCAAAGGATGCGGCAGGGAAAATATTGGCCGTTTGGTTTCCAGTGATGGCTTTTGTTGCGATTGGTTTTCAACATAGTATTGCAAATGCTTTTGTTATTCCTGCAGCAATTTTTGAAAATGGAGCGAGCTGGCTAGATTTTGCTCATAATTTCTTGTTTGTTTATCTTGGAAATCTTTTAGGTGGATCAATTTTTGTTGCTGGTTTTTATAGTTTAGGGTATCGTAGACAGGCTAGAGAACAAGAAGAACTTAAAAATCAAGAATAAATAAAAAAAGTTACTGACAGAAAGTCAGTAACTATTTTTTTAACTGATGATAACGATTGTACCAAATCTCGACGTACTCTTTAGAAAAAGGTCCTTTTTCATTGTTAATCCAGTCAACAAGAATTTTGACATTTTCTTTTAGAATATGATCAATTTCCTTTGGATAGTGCATTTTGCGGCGGTGGCGTTCATATTCTTCAACATCGAGTAATTTTTTTTCTCCATCTTTGAAGACCTTCACGTCAAGGTCGTAATCAATATATTTCAGCGCTTCGTTATCGAGGACGAAGGGGCTCGCTAGATTGCAGTAGTAGCTAACGCCTTCCTCACGAATCATAGCAATGATGTTAAACCAAAACTTTTTGTGGAAGTAAACAATAGCAGGTTCGCGTGTCACCCAACGACGGTCGTCAGATTCTGTCACTAATGTGTGATCGTTTACTCCAATAATTGAATTTTCATTTGTTTTTAGAACCATCGTATCGCGCCAAGTGCGATGAAGATTCCCATCATGTTTATAGCTTTGAATCGTGATGAAGTCGCCTTCTTTCGGAATTTTCAAGGCTATTCTCTCTTTCTCAATTCAAAGTTCTCATCTATTAATATACCATTTTTTAAATGAAATTTACAGTAAAAATGTTTAGTTTAAGCAATAAATTACTAATAATTGTTCGGATTTTTTTATTTTTATGTAGTAGAACTGTGTTTTTATACTATCAAGAAATATTAGTCATCCAAGTCAAAAATTGTCAAGGCAGACTGAAATTCTTCCCGCAAATGTGCTTTACGAAATTTTAGCCAATCGGAACTTTTGCGAATCGCATGGTATCTTTTGCGCAAATGCCAGTTTTCGGCAATTTGATACTGCGGATATTCTTCTAAAAAGTGATTAATCATCTGCCACTCATAAGGATAGCCTAGTGGATGAGCGTGATAGAGGACTTTGTCAATGGTTAATGGCAAGCGTCTTTGATGAAGATGACCAAAAACAACATCACTGATTTTGGGAAATTTATTAAAGGTTTCATGAAAATGTTGCGAACCTAAGTAGGCATTAAATCGGGCAAATTTTTCATAACGAGTATTAATGATAAATTGCTGATGAGGAACGAAATGAGTACTGACAATAATTCTATCAATCTTAGGATTTGCTGATAGTTCTGTCAGTAACTTTTCTAATTTCTGTAATTCAAGATTTGTTATCTTGATATCATCAAATTGACGATGAATTTTTCTATCAAAATAAAATGAATTTTTAAAAGCTATGATTTTTTTTATATCAATTTTTCCAGTCATGAAAGAATAATCATACCAACCGTGGAAGCTGACAAAAGCAGTGGAAGCAAAAGTTTTTACTTGAAAATTACTGACAGAAATTTCTTCTTCAGAAAGACCAACCATATCGTGATTTCCAAGATTGTAAGTGACTGACAGCTCTGTCAGTAATTCTATTTGCTTGAAAAATGGTTCGGAAATTCCGTGAAAATCATTTGAAATATCACCAGCAAAATGTAAATCTGTAATCTTTAAATCCTTTAAAAGAGACAGAAAAACATCAATTTCTTCTTGAGAAAAATGATTAGAATCCATATGAAAATCAGAAATCACAGCCAAGCGTCTTTTTTTAGTCATAATAAAATTATAGCATGTGATAGAAGTTCTATCTAATAAATAAATTTTTGATGAATCATTATCTATTGAATAGCTTACTTTAGGCTTATAAGTGGTGAATATGGTATAATGCTACTATGGAATTATCAGAAATTAGAAATTTACTTGAAGGATATGCTGAGAAGATTAATGGCTTTCGGGAATCATTAGATCTTGAGCGTTTGGAAGAAGAAATAGCTCTTTTAGAAAACGATATGGCACAACCTGAATTTTGGAATGATCAAGCAGCGGCTCAAAAAGTGATTGATGAATCAAATGCTTTGAAAGCCAAGTATGACAATTATCAAGCGATGAATAATATGCTTGAGGAAGCGCAAACGATGCTTGAAATGCTTCAAGAAGAAGCTGACGAAGAGATGCAAGCTGAGTTAGAGGAAATGACAATTGCGCTGGGTCAAAAAATTGAATCTTATGAGCTTGAAATTATGCTCAATCAACCTTATGACCATATGAATGCTGTTCTTGAAATTCACCCAGGTTCTGGGGGAACAGAGTCGCAGGACTGGGGCTCAATGTTGATGCGGATGTACACTCGTTGGGGCGAAGCACATGGATTTAAGGTTGAAATTCTCGACTATCAAGACGGAGATGTTGCCGGATTGAAATCAGTTGCCCTTCGATTTGTTGGACGAAATGCTTATGGCTTTTTGCGAGGAGAAAAAGGAGTACATCGTTTAGTACGTATTTCACCTTTTGATTCAGCCAATCGTCGTCATACTTCATTTACCTCAGTTGATGTGATGCCTGAGTTGGACGATTCTATTGAAGTAGATGTTCGTGATGCCGATGTTAAAATGGATACTTTTCGTTCAGGTGGAGCTGGTGGACAAAATGTCAATAAAGTCTCTACTGGTGTGCGTTTGACTCACATCCCAACGGGAATTGTTGTGCAATCTACAATGGATAGAACGCAATATGGTAACCGGGATAAAGCGATGGCTATGTTGAAATCGAAACTCTATCATTTAGAAATGGATAAAAAGCAAGCTGAAGTTGATGAACTTCGTGGCGACCAATCAGAAATTTCTTGGGGAAGTCAAATTCGTTCATACGTATTCATGCCTTATCAATTAGTTAAAGATACGCGTACTGGCTATGAAACTGGACAAATTTCAAATGTGATGGACGGAGAATTGGACGGGTTTATTAATGCTTATCTCCGTTGGAACTTGTAGATTATAAATTAAAGTTTCGTATGTTTGAAACGTTTACGAAACATTAAAGTTATTAATGAAAAGGTTATAAAATAAAAGTGCCACCTAAAGCACTTTTATTTTGATATAATTATAAGAGTTCAATTGATGGATTCATTCTATGAAACTGTCGGTAGGGCTAAAAGTTCTGTTATTTTAGAAAAAAAGAAAAGGTACGTGTGTGCCCGTTTTCTTGTTTTTTGAGAGCAGGATTTAAAAACATCCATAGTGATTAAAAAAATGGATTTTACGGAGGAGTCCTAACGTTTGTTAGGACTTGGAAGAAAAATCTAGCATAGGAAAGGTACTATGAGTATTATAAAATTAAGCAACGTTTCCAAAAAATATTCTAATGGAACAACGGCTTTGCGTAATATCTCGCTTGAAATTGAGCCGGGAGAATTTGCCTATATCGTTGGTCCATCAGGAGCCGGGAAATCGACCTTTATCAAACTACTTTATCGTGAATTAAAGATTGACCGGGGTTCTGGAACAGTTGCGCAATATGATTTATCTAAATTAAAACGTCGTGATGTGCCAATGCTTCGTCGCTCTGTTGGAGTTGTTTTCCAAGACTATAAACTTTTGCCAAAGAAAACTGTTTTTGAAAATATCTCTTACGCCATGGAAGTTATTGGGAAAAGTCCTCGTGAAATTAAAAAACGAGTGAATGAAGTGCTTGACCTTGTTGGTCTGAAACACAAAATTCGTTCATTTCCAAATGAACTCTCAGGTGGGGAACAACAGCGTGTAGCGATTGCTCGTTCAATTGCCAATGCACCAAAAGTATTGATTGCTGATGAACCTACAGGGAACTTAGACCCTGAAAACTCTTGGGAAATCATGAATCTGCTTGAAAAAATTAATCTTCAAGGGACAACCATTTTGATGGCAACCCACAATAGCCAAATCGTTAACACTTTAAAACACCGTGTTATCGCAATTGAAAACGGACGAATTGTCCGCGACCAAGAGGAAGGAGTTTACGGCTACGATGATTAGAAATTTCTTCAAACACCTTTTGGAATCGCTCAAAAACTTAAAACGTAATGGTTGGATGACAGTTGCGGCTGTTTCATCAGTAACAATTACTTTAGTTTTAGTTGGACTTTTCCTTTCAGTTATCTTGAATACTTCAAAAATATCTAATGGGATTGAAAACAATGTTCGGATTGTTGCCTACATGAAATTAGATGTTCATGATCAAGAGACAAAAATTCAAGATCCAAAAGATAATAAAAAAACAATCAATAATCCTGACCACCTTAAAATTTACGACTCAATCAAAAAAGTTCCTAATGTAAAAACAGTTGAATTTTCAAGTAAAGAAGCTCAGTTACAAGAACTAACAAAGGCTTTAGGAAATAACTGGAATCTTTTTAAAGGGGATGCCAACCCACTTTATGATGCTTATATTGTTGAAGCTGATAAACCAGCAAATGTAAAATCAGTCACTTCAAAAATTTCAAAACTTTCAGGAATTGAAAAAGCTACTTATGGTGGCGCCAATACTGCAAAACTGTTCCAAATTGCTCAGGGAATTCGAACTTGGGGAACTGCTGCCGCAGCTTTATTGATTTTCGTTGCTATCTTCTTGATTTCTAACACCATTCGAATTACTATCCTATCAAGACAACGTGAAATTCAAATTATGCGTCTGGTTGGAGCTAAAAATGGTTATATCCGTTGGCCTTTCTTCTTGGAAGGAGCTTGGGTTGGACTTTTAGGTTCAATTATTCCAGGACTTATCGTTGCTTGGGCTTATCGTCTTGCTTTTGTTAGCTTGACACCAAGTCTTCAATCACAAAAACTTGCAATGTTTGCTCCTAAAGAGTTCATTCCTGCAATTGTTGGATTGATGGCCGTGATTGGTATTTTGATTGGTTCATTTGGAGCCCTCTTATCAATGCGTCGTTTCCTTAAAATTTAATAAAAATAAAAGAGAAGTTAAATCTTCTCTTTTTTTTTTGCAAAAAAAAAGCTGTCAGTAAATAAGTTTTTACTTATTTACTGACAGACTCTTAAATTTGTTTAATTAGATATCATAATCTTCATCAGACATGGCTTCTACTTCGCCAAGAAGGTATGAATTACCAACTTGTGAGAAGAAGTCGTGGTTTGATGAAGAAGTTGAAATTCCGTTCATAACCACTGGGTTAACGTCTGCTGCGGTATCAGGGAAAAGTGGATCTTGTCCAAGATTCATCAAAGCTTTATTGGCATTATAACGTAAGAAAGTTAAAACTTCATCAGTCCAACCGACTTTGTCATAAAGTAAACGAGAATATTTTTCTTCATTTTCATAAAGTTGATAAAGCAATTCATACATCCAATCACGGAATTCACCTTGCTCATCTTCAGATAACTCATTAAAACCAAGTTGGAATTTGTAACCAATATAAGTGCCATGAACTGACTCATCGCGAATAATTAATTTAATAATTTCCGCTGAGTTAATCATTTTGTTATTTCCAAGATAGCGTAAAGGGGTATAGAAACCAGAGTAGAAGAGGCAAGTTTCAAGGAAAACAGAAGCCACTTTCTTTTGCAAAGGAGTACCAGATTCATAAATTTTATTGATGATTTCGGCTTTTGTTTGCATATAAACGTTGGTATCTACCCAATTAAAAAGTTCTTCAATTTCTTTTTTCGTGTTTAGAGTTGAAAAAATTGTTGAATAAGACTTTGCATGAACAGATTCCATAAATTGGATATTGTTGAAACAGGCAATTTCTTGAGGTGTTCTTGCATCATGTTTGAGCACTTCAGCACCATCAACAGATTGTAAAGTATCAAGCAATGTCAAACCAGCAAAGGCCTTAGCAAAGGTATCACGTTCCAATTGAGGAAGTTTACGCCAGTCATCTAAATCGTTAGATACAGGAACACGAGTATCTAACCAAAATTGACTTGTTAATTTTTCCCAAGTATATTTGTCAATAGAATCCTCAATAGAATTCCAGTCAATGGCACTGTAATAAGTGGGGACAGTAAGATTTTCAGTTTCAGACATATTTTAAGATATGAGCCTGCTTTAAAAAGGGCAAACTCAATTCCTTTCTCTCATTTATTTACTGACAGAAAATATTGTCAGTATTTTTAGCTTAGTCATAAATTCTGTCAGTAAATTTTCACTTACCAACGAAGCTGTCAGTAAAAGTAGGACTCATTAGACCAAAAACTTTCGATAATTTATCAAAAGTTAATGTCAATAATCGTTTTAGAACATTTCGCAAATGCTTACCCCATTTTCATTCATTGACGATACTTTAATGAATGAAAACAAGTAAGAAAATAGAAAGTCCGTCTTAGCGGCTTCCGTAGAAGCAATAGATGCTTTAGCACCAATGCTTCTGTTGTATTATATAACGCAACTTTCACATTGGTTAGCACCGACTTCTTCTTGGTCGTCAGTAAATGTACGAATGTAGTAAATTGTTTTGATTCCTTTTTTGTAAGCATAGTTACGCAAAATAGACAAGTCACGAGTTGTCATTTTATTATTTGCCACTTTCCATTCATAGAGACCTTCAGGTAAAGTTGAACGCATAAATAAAGTGAGTGACAAACCTTGGTCAACATGTTCTGTAGCAGCTGCATAAACGTCAATTACTGCACGCATATCTGTATCATAAGCTGATTTGTAATAAGGAATTGTTTCAGTGGCAAGTCCAGCAGCTGGATAATAAATTTTCCCAACTTTCTTTTCTTGACGTTCTTCGATGCGATTGACAATTGGGTGAATAGAAGAAGAACAGTCATTGATATAAGAAATAGAACCATTTGGAGCCACTGCCATACGATATGAATTATAGAGTCCAGAAGTTTTTACTGTGTCACGTAAAGCAGTCCAATCCTCAATTGTTGGAACAGCAATCCCTTTGAAAAGTTCTTGAACTTTAGGAGAGACAGCTGCAAAATAATCATGTGTTAAATATTTATCAAAATAAGAACCATCAGCATAGGCAGATTTTTCAAAATTCTTGAAGCTAGACCCTTTTTCAACAGCTAATTTATTTGAAGCCACTAAAGTATAATAGTTCAACAACATGAAATAAACACTAGTAAATTCAACGGCTTCTTTGCTGTCATAATGAATTTGATTTTGTGCTAAGAAAGAATGTAAGCCCATTGCTCCAAGCCCAATCGCATGCATTTCATCATTACCTTTACGAACAGTTGGAACAGTATCGAGGTTTGAAGTTTCGGAGATGAAAGTTAAAGCGCGAACCATTGCTTCAATAGAAGTTCCAAATTCATTGCTAGAAGTCATCATATTCAAAACATTAGTTGAACCCAAGTTACAAGCGACGTCAGTTCCAACCACCTTATAAGTTTGGTCATCGTTCAAAACAGAAGGCGTTTGGACTTGCAAGATTTCAGAACAAAGGTTAGACATTGAAATTACACCATCAACAGGGTTAGCTTGATTGACTGTGTCAACATTTACGATGTAAGGATAACCAGATTCTTGTTGAAGTTTTGAAAGTTCTTGCTCAAGTTCACGGGCATTAATCGGTGTTTTACGAATTTCTGGATTGACCACCATTTTGTCATATTCAGCTGTAATATCGACTTCGGCAAAAGGTTTACCATAATATTTTTCAACAAAATATGGCTCAAAGAGATACATTGTTTCTCCCTTTTTTACCAATTCATAGAATTTATCAGGAACAGTAACCCCAAGAGAAAGTGTTTTAACACGAATTTTTTCATCCGCATTTTCTTTTTTAGTGGACAAGAATTCCATAATATCTGGATGGAATAGTGATAAATAAACAACACCAGCACCTTGACGTTGCCCCAATTGATTGGCATAAGAAAAGGCGTCTTCAAAAAGTTTCATGACAGGAACGACACCAGCTGCCACTCCATCATAACCTTTGATAGGTGCACCAGCAGCACGTAAATTAGTCAAGTTTAGACCAACACCACCACCATTTTTAGAAAGTTGCAAGGCAGAGTTAATTGTTCGTCCAATTGAATTCATATCATCAGTTAATTGTAGAAGAAAACAAGAAACAAATTCACCACGACGCTTACGTCCAGCATTTAGAAAAGTCGGAGTCGCAGGTTGATAACGACGATTAATCATTGCAAAAGCAAGATTATTAGCTAATTTTTCATCGCCGTCAGCCATGTATAAAGCATTCATTAACACACGGTCTTCAAAATCTTCAAGATAGAGAGAACCGTCATTGTTTTTCATGGCATATTGATTATAAAATTTGTAAGCAGCCATAAATGAATCAAAATGAAATTCAAATTTACTCAATTCTTTACGAAGATTGGTAATGAATTCTGGTTTATATTTTTCAAGAAACTCAGCTTCTAGATATTCTTCTTTAACGAGCCAATTGAGTTTATCGATATATGTATCGGCTTCATAACGATTAGGTTCGACATTTTCTTTAAAAAAAGCAGTAATTGCTTTTTTATCTTTAGCAAGAGGAATGCTACCATTAACGGGAATATTAATCTCGTTATTAAGCTTGAAATAAGTTACATCTTTAAGTTGTTTTAGAGACATAAGTGACCTTTCTTAAAGCGTTCAACCATAAAGAACAGAGGGGTGAACTCTAATATTATAATAAGTTCAAACTAATTAATAGAAATAAAAAGTTAAAAATAAAGAGGCTTCACTCAATAGGGTGAAGCCATAAAATCACAGCGGATTTTTGAAGGTGACTTTCGCTCCTTTGTCAAGCTGTGTAGCGAGTTTTTCGACAGCAGCAACATCGGCTGGTGTACCATTAAACTCAAAATCATATAAAAGCGGAATTTGGTATTTTGCAGAAAGTTCTTTAGCAGTAAAAATATAAATACCTGCGAAATTACGATTTCCTGTACCAATAATTCCTAGACAATGTTTATAATTATCATTATAAGCCATAAAGTCAAAAACAGGGTCCATAACATCTATTGATTTGGAAACAGTTGGAGATTCTTCGGCATAACTTGGCGTTATCAAAAGAAAAGGTTCATTCATTTCTATATCATCGTCAGGACTAATTTCGACATTTGGTAAGTTTGTTTTGGAAACAAAGCGACGTGTTTGCCCAGTCACACTGAAATAAGCAAGTTTCATATTAAGCCAACTTTGCTAATTCGCTAGGACGGAAACCAGAGAAGGCAAAGTCATCTTTAGTAATGACAGGTGCAGCACGAAATCCCATTTCAATCACTTTTTCAACAAATTCAGGTTGTTCATCGATATTGATTTCATCGAAGGCAATTTTATGTTCTGAGAGCCATTTTTTGACCATTTTGCATTGCATACAATTGTTTTTAGAATAGACTGTAACCATTTTAAATCTCCTTTGAGGACAAACGTATTTTATTAGTGAGAGTAAAAAGTCTTTGACTTTTTCTCAACTTTTTATAGTCTTATTTTATCGTAAAAAAAATATCTAGTCAAATTAAAGATACTAGATATTGTGTTGAATTATGTAAAATTATAAAAATAACACAACATATTGTGCTATTTTTCTTTTTGTTTTGATAAGTTTAAACCAAATGGGACAAGGGATTCGCAATGATTTTTGATTCTTTTGAGATTTGTTCTATGTCGTAAAATAATAATAATTGCTAAAACAAAAATAATAATTGAGAATAAAAGGTCGTAGGAAGTAAGAATAAATCCGATGCTAGGGAAAATAAGAATTCCCAATAAAGCAAATACAGCACCTATCACACTAGAGAGACTAATCATGCTAAAAAGCCATAGGACAATGATAAAGACAACAAGAAGGTAAATTAAGAAGAGCGGACTAAATCCAAGAATCACACCAGCAGAAGTTGCAACAGCTTTACCACCTTTAAAGCGGTCGAATATTGAAAAAGTATGTCCAATGACAGCAAGAAGACCGAAAATTAGAGGTGAAACACCATTGATATGGAAGAAAAGGGGTAAAAGAGTAGCAAGTGTCCCCTTTAGTAAGTCAAAAGCAAAAACTGAAATTCCTGCCTTTACACCTAGAATTCTAAAAGTATTGGTTGTTCCAGTATTTCCTGAGCCATAGTCATGGAGATTTTTTTTGAAAAAAATCTTGCCAATCCATAAGCCGAATGGAATTGCCCCTAAAAGATAGCTGGCAATGAGAAGAATAATAGTAAGCATAAGTTCTCCGAAGTTTATTTCGTTTAAAATCGATAATCTCTTTTAACTGTACAATTATATCATATTTTTAATAAAGATTACTGACAGTATTGAAACATCTTCACTTACTTTTGGAAAAATTCTTACTATTAGATGAAAAAAATTGTCAGCAGTCCTTTGACAAAGCTTTCTGAACAAGGTACAATAATCAAGATGAATATTTTTTATTAGCTCATTGTGGATAAAAAAATAGTGATTTAGATAGAAGATATAGGCTTTCGATGAGAGGAAAATAAATGGTAATAGATATTAATAACTATGATGACAGTGCGATTCAGGTTCTTGAAGGATTGGATGCTGTCAGAAAACGTCCAGGGATGTATATTGGATCAACTGACGGAACTGGTTTGCACCATTTGGTTTGGGAAATTGTAGATAATGCGGTTGATGAAGCTTTATCTGGCTTCGGTAACAGAATTTCAGTGACCATTAATGCTGATGGTTCTTTATCAGTAGAAGATGAAGGACGGGGAATGCCAGTTGGGAAACACGCCATGGGTATTCCAACTGTGGAAGTAATTTTTACTATTTTGCACGCAGGTGGTAAATTTGGTCAAGGGGGTTATAAAACTTCTGGTGGACTCCATGGTGTTGGATCTTCAGTCGTAAATGCCCTCTCGACTTGGTTAGAAGTTGAAATTACTCGTGACGGGACTGTTTATCGTCAACGTTTTGAAAATGGTGGACATCCAGCGACAACTTTAGAAAAAATTGGGAAAGCACCAAAGTCTAAAACAGGAACTAAAGTTACCTTCATGCCGGATTCTAGCATTTTTTCGACAACAGAATTTAAATATAATATCATTTCAGAACGACTAAATGAGTCTGCTTTTCTTTTAAAAGAAGTGACGATTAGTCTTGAAGATAAACGAACAGATGAAAAAGAAGAATTTCATTATGAAAATGGGGTTCAAGATTTCGTTTCTTATCTTAATGAAGATAAAGACAGTTTGACTACAGTTCTTTATTTTGAAGGAAAACAAGATGGTTTTGAAGTTGAAGTTGCCCTTCAATATAATGATGGCTATTCAGAAAACATTCTTTCATTCGTCAATAATGTCCGAACAAAAGATGGCGGAACGCACGAAGCAGGTTTGAAGACAGCAATTACGAAAGCAATGAATGAATATGCTCGTAAAGTAAATTTACTCAAAGAGAAAGATAAAAACCTCGAGGGTTCGGATTATCGTGAAGGTTTGACAGCCGTCTTGTCAGTTTTAATTCCTGAGGAACATCTCCAATTTGAAGGACAAACCAAAGATAAATTGGGTTCTCCTTTAGCTCGTCCAGTTGTTGATTCTTTGGTTTCTGAGAAACTAAGTTTCTATTTGATGGAAAATGGCGAATTAGCGCAAAATTTGATTCGTAAAGCAATCAAAGCCCGTGAGGCTCGTGAAGCGGCTCGTAAAGCGCGTGAAGATTCACGAAATGGAAAGAAATCTAAAAAAGACAAAGGACTTTTGTCTGGTAAATTAACGCCTGCTCAAACAAAAAATCCAAATAAAAATGAACTTTATTTGGTCGAAGGAGATTCTGCCGGGGGGTCCGCTAAACAAGGACGAGATCGTAAATTCCAAGCCATTTTGCCTTTGCGTGGTAAAGTTATTAACACCGAAAAAGCTAAGATGCAAGATATTCTCAAAAATGAGGAAATCAATACAATGATTTATACCATTGGTGCTGGCGTTGGGGCAGATTTTACCTTGGCTGATCGTAATTATGACAAAATCATTATTATGACCGATGCCGATACTGATGGAGCACATATTCAAACGCTCTTATTGACTTTCTTCTATCGCTATATGAAACCATTGGTTGAAGCGGGTCATGTCTATATTGCCCTTCCACCACTTTATAAAATGAGTGAAGGAAAAGGCAAAAAAGAAAAAATTGAGTATGCTTGGACAGATGGTGAGTTAGCAGAACTTCGCAAGCAATTTGGTAAAAATGCTAATTTGCAACGTTATAAAGGACTTGGAGAAATGAATGCTGACCAACTTTGGGAAACAACAATGGACCCAGAAACTCGGACATTGATTCAAGTGACCATTGATGATGCAGCTCAAGCAGAGAAACGTGTTTCAGTACTGATGGGTGATAAAGTTGAACCTCGTCGTAAATGGATTGAAAATAATGTGAAATTTACAATGGAAGAAGAAACAGTATTCTAAGTTACTTTCTTTAATAATTAACCTCGATTTTTCGAGGTTTTTTACTTTAATTTATGATGTAAGTATCACTATTGCTCACTTTAGGTGTAACAACAAGCCTATTCGTAAGCCAGCAAAGCTAGCAAGAGAAACTTTGTTTCATTTTGTTAGCTATGATATAATGGAAGAAATTCTAAAAGAAGACAAAAAATGAAAAGAGAAAAAATGCAAAAATCAGCTTTAATTATTATTGATTTGCAAGCATTCATTAAAAAATTAGCGAAAGATGCTGTTCCTTATGGCTGGGATAAAATTATTGAAAATAATCGAGCTTTAATTTCTGCATTTGACCAAAAAAATCAGCCAGTTTATATTGTGACTGTTGAACCAAAAATACTTTGGCAATCAGCTAAAAAAGCTTTTTCTCGGATGATTTTGCAAGATGAATTGGATAAAAATCCAAGATTACATCAATTAGTAAAATATGGGCCGTCAGCATTTAAACAATCTGATTATGGCTTAGCTGACGAGTTGAAAAATAATTCTGTCAGTAAAATTTATGTTTCTGGTGTGTCTATGAGTAATGGAGTATTAAAAACAGCCAGAGATGGGGCGGACTTGGGATTTGAAGCGATGATAATTGAAGACGCCTGTGCTGACAGAAAGTTAAAAAACTTCCAGAAAACAAAAACTGACGAAATACCAAAATTTGGGAAATTAATTAAAACAAGAGAAATTATCGAGGAACTGAATAAAAATGTCTGAGAAATATGTCGTATTTGACTTTGAAACTACAGGATTTTCTGCACAAAAAAATGAAATTATTCAAATTGGAGCGGTAAAATATGATGAGAATAATCAAGAGCAAGCTAGATTTAATCAGTTAGTAAAAAATCAACGCTCTTATGTCTCAACTGAAATCACTCAATTGACTGGCATAAAACCAGCTGATTTGTTAAATCAACCAACGATTGAAGAAATTTTACCTGAATTTTTAGACTTCATCAAAGGTCATTTATTAGTGGCTCATAATGCCCCTTTTGATATTTCTTTTCTTTATCAGGCCATTATTGATTGTGCCATTACTGATGTCGAGGCTTTTCGTGTCTATGATACTTTGGCAGAAAGTAAAAAGTTATTAACTATGTCTTCTTATGCTCTAGAAAATTTTAAAGACCTACTAGAAATGAATGATTTACGTTCGCATGACGCGCTCAATGACTGCTTAATCACGGCAAAACTTTATCAATATTTACAGAAAATTGAAGAAGTTGAGCTGTCAGTAGAATCAGAAGTTACTGACGAACTCGGTCAGTTAGATTTATTTGGTGACAGCTCTGATGAAATTACTGACAGCCTTCGCAGAAAGTTAAATTTACCAATCACCAAAGCTTTAGTCTATTATCAGCAAAATCTTGAGCGAAAATGGGAACGATTTGAAGTTCTTGGAATTTCGATTGAACGAGAGTACTCCGTAGGTTCGAGTTTAAATATTCGTTTACATAATTCAGAGAAAGTGAAAATTCATTCTGATTTTCTAAAAGAAATGCAAAAAGCCAATTTCGTGACGATTATGGAGGAAGAAAAATGACAGCAATTTGGAAAGAAAAAAGTTTTAATCAACTTACATTAGATGAAATGTATCAACTTTTAAGCTTGCGTACTGCTGTCTTTGTTGTGGAGCAAAACTGCCCTTATCAAGAGCTTGATGGCAAAGACCAAGTAGCCAAACACCTCTGGTTAGAAAATGAAAATGGTCAACTGATGGCCCTTTGTCGCCTACTTCCCAAAGAGATTTCATTTGCAGAGGCTTCAATTGGGCGTGTCCTTGTCAATCCTGAATTTCGTGGACAAAATTTGGGAAGAGGACTCATTGAAAAAGCCTTAGAAGTCCTTAAAGAAGATGGGGAAGAAGCAGTAACAATTGAAGCACAATATTATTTGCGTGATTTTTATGCTTCATTTGGTTTTGTTGAAAATTCTGAACCCTTTTACGAAGATGGTATTAAACATGTCAATATGATTTTGAAATTCTAAGATGAAATAATTTACTGACAGCTTTGTCAGTAATTTTTTCACTTCAAATTAAGCTGTCAGTAGATTTTAAAGAGATAAACAATCTTATCAATTTTGACCAATAAATAATTTGTAAGTTTTTTTCGTTTTGATTTTGTGGTAGAATAGAAAAAGTGATTTTATATTGTAGAATGCTAAGAGCAGAGAACTGTCAGTAAAAATCAAAGATTCATTTATAAATTAGCAAATAATTAATTAAAAAAGTAAACAAATTTTCTAAAAAGAAAGTTAAAATATGTCAAACATTCAAACCTTACCATTAGAAGATATAATGGGTGACCGATTTGGTCGATATTCAAAATATATCATTCAGGAGCGGGCCCTTCCCGATATCCGTGATGGTTTAAAACCTGTACAGCGCCGTATTCTTTATTCAATGAATAAAGACGGAAACACATTTGATAAGTCTTATCGTAAATCAGCGAAATCAGTCGGAAATGTCATGGGTAATTTCCACCCACATGGAGATAGCTCAATCTATGAAGCGATGATTCGGATGAGTCAAGACTGGAAAATGGGCGAACCTTTAATCGAAATGCATGGTAATAATGGTTCAATGGATGGTGACCCACCAGCCGCTATGCGTTATACTGAAGCCCGTCTTTCAGAAATTTCAGGCTATCTTTTAGCAGATATTGAGAAAGATACAGTAAGTCAAGCTTGGAACTTTGATGATACTGAGAAAGAACCAACAGTTTTACCAGCAGCCTTCCCAAATCTTTTAGTCAATGGCTCAACCGGGATTTCAGCTGGTTATGCGACAGATATTCCACCTCACAATTTGGGGGAAGTCATTGATGCAACCATTCATATGATTGACCATCCTAAAGCTGATGTAGAAAAAATCATGGAATTCTTACCAGGACCAGATTTTCCTACTGGTGGGATTATTCAAGGAAAAGGCGAAATCAGAAAAGCTTACAAAAAAGGAAAAGGGCGCATTGTTGTTCGTTCAAAAGTCGATATTGAACCAATGAAAGGCGGGCGAGAGCAACTTATTGTTACTGAAATTCCTTTTGAGCTCAATAAAGCAAACTTAGTCAAGAAAATTGACGATGTTCGTGTCAATGCTAAAGTGCCCGGAATTGCAGAAGTCAGAGATGAGTCAGACCGTGAAGGGCTTCGGATTGCAATTGAATTAAAGAAAGAAGCTGATAGCCGGCTTGTTTTGAATTACTTGTTTAAAAATACTGATTTACAAGTGAATTATAACTTCAACATGGTCGCAATTGATAATATGACTCCTGTTCAAACCGGTGTCTTACAAATGCTCCGCTCTTATGTCAAACACCGTGAAGATGTTATCGTTAAACGTTCGCAGTTTGATTTAAATAAAGCAGAAAAAAGACTTCATATTGTTGAAGGTTTGATTCGCATGGTTTCTATTTTAGATGAAGTGGTAGCAACGATTCGTGCTTCAGAAAATAAAGCAGATGCCAAAGAAAATATCAAAGTTTCATTTGGATTTACCGAAGAGCAAGCCGAAGCCATTGTTACTTTACAACTTTATCGTTTGACCAATACTGATATTGTCACTCTACAAAATGAACAAGCTGAATTAGAGCAAAAAATTCTTGAACTTAAAGCGATTATCAATGATGAACGTACCTTGTTTAACTTAATGAAACGCGAACTTCGTGAAGTTAAGAAAAAATTTGCCAAACCACGCCGTAGCGAATTACAAGATGAAGTTCAAACTATTGAAATTGAAGCGAGCGAATTGATTGTGGCAGAAGACACGGTAGTTTCAGTAACTCGTTCAGGTTATATCAAGCGAACTTCACCACGTTCATTTGCTTCATCAGCCCTTGAAGAAGTTGGTAAACGTGATGATGACGAGCTTCTTTACTATGCCAATGCTAAAACAACTCAACATCTCTTGCTTTTCACAAATCTCGGAAATGTCATTTATCGCCCAATTCATGAACTTTCGGATGTTCGTTGGAAAGACATTGGTGAGCATCTATCCCAAAGTCTCTCCAATTTTTCAGCCGATGAGAAAGTAATTTTTGTTCAGATTGTGGATGAATTTGCTGGTGAAAATCTAGTTGTTGTCACAAAAAATGGACAAATAAAGCAAATCGAACGTGAAAGTTTCTCCCCTTGGCGTACCTATCGTTCAAAATCTACTCCATATGCTAAACTTAAGGGAGAAGATGATGAAATTGTTTTAATCACCCCAGTACAATTTGCAGACCTTATGCTTATTTCTGAAAATGGCTATGCCCTTCGCTTTAATCTTGATGACGTCCCAGTTCTGGGTGCTAGAGCTGCAGGAGTCAAGGCCATGAATCTCAAAAATGGTGATAAAATTAAGTCCGCCTTCTTTGTTAACTCAAATAGTTGGTACCTTTTGACTCAACGGGCATTTATCAAACGTGTCAAGACGGATGATATTCCGGCTACCTCACGTGCTAACCGTGGCCTTCAAGTACTACGAACCTTGAAGACAAATAATCATACCGTCTTTGCAGCCGGCTTAATCAATTCAACTGCTGATTTATCAGCGCTAACAGAGGAATTAGATTTGTTCAGTCAAGCTAAAGCACCAGCGACAAAAGAAACTGATGAACAAGTATTAGAAGTTATCAGTGAGACTGGTAAGAAATACGATATCAATTTGTGCGATTTATCATTATCAGATCGAACAAGCAATGGACATCCAATTGCTGATGATCTTGAAAAAATTGCAAGCGTAAAAATAAAATAAAAAAATCAGCTTTGGCTGATTTTTTTATTGTCTTCGACCAATAATATAACGAAAGAGTGCCGCATAAAGTAGCCAAAGAATAATACAAGCACCAATAATCCAAACCCAAGCATCTTTTTGGTTAGTAAGTGGAAGTGGTACATTCATTCCAAAAAAACCAGTGATGACTGCTAATCCTGCCAAAAGTACAGAAACAATTGTCAAAGTTGTCATATTATCATTCAAATTATTATTAAGGACATTATTATAAGTTCCTGCTAATTGTTCAAGAATTTGAGCATTAAGGTGTGTCATACTGGCAAGCTGTTGTGCTTCGATAATTGCATCTTCAAGCTGCTCTTTTTCAGTTTCATTGAACTGTCTGTAAATACTTTTTGTTTTAAGTTGTTCAAGTAGTAGAGTATTTTGGTTGGCACTAGATACAATATACAGCATTCCCGTTTCAATATCAGAAAGGGCCAACAAATTTTTCTTTGTTGTTTTTTCACGCAACTTTTGATTAATTTCTTCTTTTGATTTATCAATTTGTTCTAAGTAAGGAAAGAAAGCCTCTGAAATCAAAAATAAACTGATGAAAAGAAGATGATAAACTGTTTCTGGTTCATTTTGAAAACAATATTTTTTAATTTGATTAATTAAATATTCATTTTCTGGATGATAAAGAGTAATTAATCGATTTTTTTGTGCTACAAAAGTAATGGGAACCGTCTTATAATGAACTTCTGAATTGAGTAAATCCAGACTATTGAAAATCAGTACAAAGTCTTGACTATCAGGGATGAACTCCGTGTGAGGACGTTCATTTTTATCTTCGGCATATTGAAGCGTTTCTAAGTCAATACCATAAGTAGCAAGTTCAGAAGTATTTCTAAGGTCTTCGACATTAAAAGAAAGCCAAGTGAGTTGAGGGTTTATTTTTATTTCTTGCATGATAAGATATCCTATGTTCTAATAGAGCCATTTTAGCAAAATTGTAATTTTTGAGCAAATAAATAGGCGAAAACTATTAGTAACTAACTTGAGAAATTGCTATTTTAAAGAATACGTTTTTATTTCTTGACAATCTTTAAATTTAAATGCTATACTTTAGCTACAATTGAATAAATCTTCAGGGCAGGGTGTAATTCCCTACCGGCGGTATAGCCCGCGAGCTGCTTGCAGCATGATTCGGTGAAACTCCGAGGCCGACAGTATAGTCTGGATGAAAGAAGATAATAAAACCATAATACTCTAGTCAGTATTATGTCTATTTAGCCTAAAACTCTGGAGTGAATTTAAATAATTCACTCCATTTTTGGTTTTTTGAGCTGCATTTTTGCTCGAAAAAAAATAGAAAATTTATCAAAAGACCCTGAAATTTTATTTTAGGGTCTTATTTTTTATTAGAAAGGATGAATAGATGAAAAAAGACGAATACTACATGGATTTAGCAATTGTACTTGCAAAAAAAGGAGGTGGTAATGTCAACCCTAACCCTCAAGTAGGAGCCCTTATTGTCAAAGAAGGGAGAATTATTGGTCAAGGCTATCATGAAAAATATGGGGAAGCTCACGCGGAAATCAATGCTTTTAAGGATTGTAACGAATCTCCCGAAGGAGCCACGCTTTATGTGACCTTAGAGCCTTGTGCGCATCAGGGAAAACAACCCCCTTGTTTTGAAGCGATTATAAAAAATAGAATTAAGCGTGTTGTTATCGGGCATTTAGACCCCAATCCCTTGGTTTCAGGAAAAGGAATTAAAGCAATGAGAGAAGCTGGAATTGAAGTTTCTATCAAAGTCTTAGAAAAAGAATGTGAAGAATTAAATAAAATTTTCTTTTATTATGTTAGTCAAGGGCTTCCCTATGTCATGATGAAGTATGCAATGACTTTAGACGGAAAAATTGCGACATCAGCAGGTCAATCAAAATGGATTACAGGTGAAATTGCAAGAGAGAAAGTACATCAAGACCGTTCACGTTTTATGGCAATTATGATTGGTGTTGAAACACTTATTTTAGATGATCCACAACTCTCTGTCAGGTTGGAAAATGGAAAAAATCCGATAAGAATCATTTGTGATACTCATTTAAGAAGTCCTTTAACTTCCAAGATTGTTTCTACAGCTACTGAAATTCCAACGATTATTGCTACAGCTGAGTCTGACCCCGAAAAACAAGCTCCCTTTCTTAAAGTGGGTTGTGAAATTATCTTAGTTTCTTGCCTAGAAGGAAGATTGAATTTGAAAGAATTGACCAAAAAGTTAGGAGAAAAGGGGATTGACAGTATCATCTTGGAAGGTGGAGGGACATTAAATGCTTCGGCATTAAAAGCAGGGATAGTCCAAAAAGTTCAAACTTATATTGCCCCTAAAATATTTGGTGGAAAAGAAGCACCAAGTCCAGTTGAAGGACATGGAATCGAGCAACCCAATCAAGCCTATCTCCTAAAAAGTCCTCAAATAACCCATCTAGGAGAAGATATTTTATTAGAAAGTGAGCTTCTTTAATGTTTACAGGAATAATTGAAGAAATAGGGGAAGTGAGTCGCCTGCAAAAAAGAGAAAAATCCTCCAAAATTAGTATCCGTGCTTCCTTGATTTTAGAGGATATGAAACTTGGAGATTCTATTTCAACAAATGGTTTATGCCTGACCGTTTCTGAATTTAATCAAAAAGAATTTATGGCTGATATTATGCCTGAAAGTCTAAATCGTTCAAATCTTGGGACCTTAAATGTGGGCGCCAAAGTTAACTTAGAACGAGCGATGCCATTAAATGGCCGATTTGGTGGGCATATTGTGTCAGGACATATTGATGGAGTTGGCCAGATTTTAGAAGTAAAAAAAGAAGAAAATGCCATCTGGTTTGAAATCAAAACGAGCTTAAATTTAATGAGATACATCGTCGAAAAAGGCTCAATTACGATTGATGGGATTAGTCTTACAGTTGCTCAGGTTAAGTCGAAATCTTTTAGTGTTTCTATTATTCCACATACGCTCAAAGAGACGATAATTGCAGATAAAAAAGTGGGTGATACTGTTAATTTAGAAAATGATATTTTGGGGAAATATATAGAAAAATTATGGGGCGATAGTAGTTCTTCGATGAAAGAATCTTCATTAACTAAAGAAAAACTACTTAACAACGGATTTTTATAGGAGATAAAATGTTCCAATATAATAAAGTAGAAGAAGCACTTGCTGCACTTAAAGCAGGGGAAATGATTATCGTTAGTGACGATGAAAATAGAGAAAATGAGGGCGACCTTATCTGTGCGGCCGAATATATCAGTCCAGAAATAATTAATTTTATGGCAAGTGAGGCCAAAGGATTGATTTGCGCACCACTCAGTGAAACTTATGCTAAGAATTTACAATTAGAGGCAATGGTAGAGAAAAATACAGATAATCATGGAACAGCTTTTACAGTTTCGGTTGATCATATTGAAACTAGCACAGGAATTTCGGCTTTTGAACGGGCCTTAACCATAAAAAAACTTGTTGATGCCGAGAGTTTACCAAGTGATTTTCGTAGACCAGGTCATGTATTTCCGCTTATTGCCAAGAAAAATGGTCTTTTAGAGCGAAATGGTCATACTGAGGCTACGGTTGACTTGTTGCGTCTGGCTGGTTTAAAAGAAGTAGGTGTCTGCGTTGAAATAATGGACGAAGATGGAACAATGATGCGTAAGGAGAAACTGAAGGAAAAAGCGCAAGAGTGGGGCTTGAAATATATCAAAATTAAAGCTATTCAAGAGTATCTTAAGCAAAATGAACTGCAAGTAGAGCAAGTGACTAGAGCCAAGCTACCAACGAAATATGGTATGTTTGATATTTTAGGATTTGTCAATAAAATAAATGGTGAGCACCATGTTGCTTTAGTTAAAGGAGATATTGGTAACGGTCAAGCTATTCTTTGCCGCATTCACTCAGAATGCTTAACTGGTGATGCTTTTGGTTCTTTGAAATGTGACTGCGGTGAACAATTAGAAGAGGCATTAAAAAAAATAAATGATGAGGGGCGTGGCGTGCTTTTATATCTTCGACAAGAAGGACGTGGAATTGGTTTGATTAATAAACTTCGTGCCTACTCACTTCAAGATGAAGGACTTGATACAGTTGAAGCTAATTTAGCTTTGGGATTTGAAGAAGATGAGCGAGAATATTCGATTGGAGCACAAATTCTAAAAATAATTGGGGTGAAATCATTAAAATTAATGACTAATAATCCGCAAAAGATTAATGATTTTCAAAAATATGGTCTAGTAGTTGAAGAAAGAGTAGCTCTCCAAATCAAAGATAACCCTTTTGACCGTGATTATTTAAAAGTAAAACAAAATAAAATGGGACATTTGTTTGACTAAAGTAAAATAGAAAGTAAGGATAGAAATATGACAATTATTGAAGGAAATTTAAGAACAGAGAATGCAAAATATGGGATTGTAGTTGCTCGATTTAATGAATTTATCAATGCAAAACTTTTGTCAGGAGCATTAGATGCACTCAAAAGACATGGAGTCCAGGAAGAAGAAATTGATATAGCATGGGTTCCTGGGGCTTTTGAAATTCCCCTTGTTGCCAAAAAAATGGCGACTTCCAATAAATATGAAGCAATTATATGTTTAGGGACTGTCATCAGAGGCTCAACTTCTCATTATGATTTTGTTTGTAATGAAGTTTCTAAGGGGATTGCTCATGTTTCCTTAAACTCTAATATTCCGGTCATGTTTGGTGTGCTAACAACTGAAAATATCGAACAAGCCATTGAGCGTGCAGGCACAAAAGCTGGAAATAAAGGTTTTGAAGTAGCGGTTGGAGCAATTGAAATGGTTGATTTGATGAGAAAGATTGGCTAATTTATCTATAAGTGCATTTATTTAAATGCGCTTTTTATTTTGAAATAGGATAAAAACTGTTCTAGCGAGCTATCAGATTGCGAAATATGCTATAATTAAAGCATGAAAAAACTACTGTCACTTGTTATTATCGTTGTTGGAATTGTTGCTGACCAAATTTTTAAAAATTGGATTGTTGCTAATATTCAGCTTGGAGATACAGAAAAAATTTGGCTTAATGTTCTTAGTTTAACTTATATCAAAAATGATGGAGCAGCTTGGTCTTCATTTTCAGGTCAACAATGGTTTTTCCTTGTCTTAACACCGATCGTCTTAGTTGTTGCCCTTTGGTTTTTATGGAAAAAAATGGCACAAAACTGGTATTTTATTGGATTAACTTTAATTATTGCGGGAGCTTTGGGAAATTTTATTGACCGAATTCGTCAAGGATTTGTTGTTGATATGTTCCAAACTGAATTTATTAATTTTCCAATTTTTAATATTGCGGATATCTTATTATCTGTTGGTTTTGTTCTTCTTTTCATTGCAATTTTGACAGACAAAGAAACAAAATAAATCGATTAAAAAATCACTGACAGAAATTTTTATTTAACATTTATAAAAAGGAAAAAAATACTTGCCTATCATAAAAATTAACGAAGAAAACAAAGGCTTACGTCTTGACAAGGCGCTTGCCAATCAAACAGAATATTCACGAAGTTTACTGACAGAACTTATCAAAAATGATAAAGTGTTTGTTAACAGTGAAGCCAAAAAAGCAAAGTATAAAGTAAAAGTAGGGGACAGGATTGAATTTGAAGTTCCAGAAGCGGAAGTTCTTGATATCGTTGCTGAAGATTTGCCGCTAGAAATCATTTATGAAGATTCAGATGTTGCAGTAGTAAATAAACCTCAAGGAATGGTAGTTCATCCCGCAGCCGGTCATGCTTCAGGGACATTGGTTAATGCAATTATGTATCATATCAAAGATCTTTCAAGCATTAATGGTGTAATTCGTCCAGGAATTGTGCATCGTATTGATAAGGATACGAGTGGCCTTTTGATGATTGCTAAAAATGATAAAGCACACGAAAGTTTGGCAGCACAATTAAAAGATAAGACGAGCAAACGTCGTTATTTAGCGATTGTCCATGGTGAAATTGCTAATGATAAAGGGACCATTGAAGCGCCAATTGGTCGTAATCTTAAAGATCGCAAAAAACAAGCCGTAGTTTCTGGCGGAAAACCAGCCGTGACTCATTTTGAGGTTTTAGAACGATTTTATGGCTATACTTTGATTGCATTACGCTTGGAAACTGGGCGTACACATCAGATTCGTGTACATATGAATTACATTGGTCATCCTGTGGCTGGTGATCCACTCTATGGACCGAATAAAACATTGACACCTAATAAAGGGCAATTTTTGCATGCTGAAACATTAGGTTTTGACCATCCAACAACTGGTGAATTTATGGAATTCCAAGTTGATGCACCTGAGATATTCAATGAACAATTAGAAAAGCTTAGAGAACAAGTTTAAACTTGTTCTTTTTTGTATTTAAAATTGAACTATATTTACTGACAGACTTTCTGTATTTGTCAGCAAATCAGACATCAATAAAAGATAGATGATGTATAATAGAGTTACTGATAGTTAGTAGGTTTTTATTAGTAAAAGGAGACTATTATGAACTTTTTTAATCAGATTTTTCATAATCAAATTTTAATGACAGCCATTGTGAGTTGGGCTCTGGCTCAGTTAATTAAAATAATTATCGAACTTATTCGGACACATCGTATTAATTGGCAATTAATTTTTGCAACTGGCGGGATGCCTAGTTCTCATAGTTCATTGGTTGTTGCTTTGGCAACGGCTACTGGATTGAAACAAGGATTTGATTCATCGCTTTTTGCTATTGCTACTGTTTTAGCCTTCGTCGTTTTATATGATGCCCAAGGTATTAGAAGACAGGCAGGAAATCAAGCCAGAATTATCAATCGGATGTTACAAAATGTCGAAAATGCCGGAATCAAAGTAGACAAAAATTTAAAAGAATTATTGGGGCATACACCAATTCAAGTGATGGGTGGAACAATTTTAGGAATAATAGTTGCTTTAGTAATGAATTAAGAAAAAATTCTGTTGCAATTAGAGTCGTAAGCGTTAACTATAGTGTAGTTTATAAATGTGAAGTAAAAAATGAGAAATTATCATCTAAAAATTAAGGTTATTGTAAGAAACAAAAGCCAAGCTATGGTAAAATGGTAATATGAATAATATTGTATTTATTAAGTATAAAAAAGGATTCTGTCTTGCCTTAATGATAGGACTCTTTCTTTTAATTAACGGGATTGCCATTTCTTTGACGCAAGTGTGGAATGCAGATCACATCATTGCGCTTTTGTTAGGAAATATTCTTTTAATAGCAGCCTATTTTTATTTTGTTGGAATTTATAAATTATCAAAAAAACTTTTTGACTCGAAGGATAAAAATGAAACTACTGGCAAGTCTGTCAGTAAAATTGAGTTACTGACAGACTTGTCAGTAACAAAATATTATCGAATAAGCTTTTGGGTAGTAGCTTTGTTAACTTTTAGTTTGCCGTTTCTTTTTATGATTCATGTGCCTGATAGTAAGCATGCTTGGGACTATTTCGTTATATTTAATTCTACGACAGAACTCCATGGTCAATCTTTTGGACTGTTACCTGAAACTGCTTCGCGTTTAGGATATTTTCTTCGTTATCCAAATAATCAATTTTTAGGGATTTTATTCAATCAAGTTTTCTCTCCTTTTGCAGGAAGTGTTGAACTAAAAATGTGGGTTGTGACAGCAGTGTCTGCACTATTGACAAGTCTCGGAGTTTTAGCTGGAACCTTAGGTGTTAAGGCTTTAAGCGGGAAAAGACATGCGCTCTTATACAATATTTGTGCCCTTGGGTTCTTACCTTTTTACGTTTATGGTGCACAACTTTATAGTGATACGATTACACTTCCTTTTGTATCCTTTAGTTTGTTGTTCTTTATTTATGCCATTAAATCACAAAAAATAACTCAACAAGTTCTATGGTATTTTTTGGCAACATTGTTGGCAGTTATAGGTTATGAATTTAAGCCAACGGTGTTAATTGTGCTTATTGCTGCTTTGATTTTCCTTGGACTTAATAAAAAATGGAAACAACTTTTGCTTTTACTTCCAATGTTTGCTATTTTATTTGTTGGTGGACATTTCATGGTTGAAGCAACTATTGCGACCGAGCCAGCCTTTTCTCAAGAGGCTAATGAACGTCGTAATCTTCCGATGATGCACTGGATTGCTATGTCTTGGTCGCCAACTAATAAAACGGGTGGATTCAATAAGAAAGTGAGACTCTATTCTGAATCTTTCCCAACTTATGAAGCGAAAAAAGAGGCCGACAAACAACTCTTCATAGATAATCTTAAGAAGATGGGACCTGTCGGAGTTGTGCGACAAATTGGACGTAAGTTGGCCTATACTTGGCTATATGGTGATTTGAACAGTTCGTTTTATACTTATCATCATGAAAATAAATTTATTAATCGTTACTTTGATTATTTATCAGGAACCTCATTTTCTTTGGATGGCCCTGGTAATATAACAGGTTGGTTTATGCTAAAGGCTGTTCAAACCCTTTATTGGATTGGCCTAGTTGTTTTGCTGTGGCGTCAAATCTGGCGAATTTTAATCAGCAAGAGAAATTGGTCAAATCCCTGGTTTATTCCAGCTTTGGCCTTTGTTGGATTGAGTTTTTTCCTTATTCTATGGGAAACAAATTCACGTTACCTTTATCAATTTGCCCCTGTTATGATTGCTTTAGCAAGTTTAGGTTTAATAGAAAAGCAGTTTAAAAAGAAAAAAATTAAGGAGTGAATATGACTAAGATTCTTTATATGGTCGTGCCATGTTACAATGAAGAACTGGTACTTGATGAAACTTCCGAACGTCTCAAGGCTAAATATGAACAATTGATTTCAAATAATATTATTAGTCCAAAAAGTAGAGTTGTCTATGTTAATGATGGATCAAAAGATAAGACTTGGGAAAAAATTCAAGAAAAACATAATGAAAATCCGATGTTTAGTGGGATTAATCTCTCAAGAAATCGAGGACATCAAAATGCTTTGCTCGCTGGTTTAATGACCGTGAGAAATTTAGCAGATTGTGTTATTTCAATGGATGCAGATTTGCAAGATGATATTAATGCAATTGATGAAATGCTTGAAAAATTTGAAAATGAGAACTGTGATATCGTTTATGGTGTACGGGATAATCGGGACACTGATACAGTTTTCAAAAGAAGAACCGCTGGAGCTTTTTATAAATTAATGCAAGGTTTGGGGAGCCAAAGTGTTCCTAATCATGCTGATTTTCGTTTAATGAGTCGCCGTGCCCTTGACGGTTTAGCTCAATTTCCTGAACAAAATCTCTTCTTAAGAGGAATGGTTCCTTTGGTTGGCTATAAATCTGATATCGTTTATTATAAACGTGGAGAACGTTTTGCCGGTGAAAGTAAGTATCCTTTGAAAAAAATGATTAGTTTTGCGCTGGATGGAATTACTTCAACATCAGCTGCACCGATGCGTTTGATTTTTTGGATTGGTTTAATTTGGTTTTTGCTAGCTATTGTAGGAGCAATTTATATTATTGCTCGCCATTTTATTAATGGTTCTGACGTTGCAGGTTGGGCTTCGACAATGTTGGCAATTGTTGGATTTGGTGGGGCTAATCTATTAGCTCTAGGTGTAATTGGTGAATATATCGGAAAAATCTTCTTGGAAGTTAAACAACGTCCTCGTTATTTGATTGAAGACTTCATTAACGAAGATTAAAAATGATAAATTATCATTAATTATTCAGAAAAACCGTATGGTTTTTTTGTTTTATGCTTGTTATAATGAGCAAGTAAATAAAAATTTTTGATTACATTTGCATTTATAGAAAGGCGAGGTGCCAAATGAGCTACCATGTTTTGATTGTTGAAGACGAACCGAGTCTCTCTGATTATGTCAAAAAAGAGTTGATTTTTGAAGATTATCAAGTTTCAACCGCTTTTGATGCTCTTTCTGCTTTGGAAATATTTGAAACTGCTAAGCCTGCTATTGATGTTGTTTTGCTTGATTGGATGATCCCAAAATTAGATGGCTTGACAGTATTACGTCGAATGAAAAAAATTCAGCCTGATACACCAATTATCTTCTTGACGGCGCGTGATTATATTGGAGATAAAGTCGCCGGTCTTGATGCAGGAGCAGATGATTATATTACTAAACCTTTTGAAATTGAGGAGCTATTGGCTCGGCTGAGGTTGATTTTTAGGAAATGGTCAAATTCTTCTTCCAAGGTCTATGAACTTGATTACTTAAAAGTTGATTTAAGTGCTCATACAACAGAAGTGGCTGGTAAAACAGTCAATTTAACTCAAAGAGAATTTTCTTTGTTAAGCTATTTTTTAGAACATCGTGGTATAGTGATAAGTCGAGCAGATATTTTGGATGATGTATGGGGCATGGATTTTGATGGTCAGGAAAATACCGTGGATGCTTATGTTCGTTACCTTCGTGCTAAAATTGATTTGCCAAATCATAAATCTCTCATTGAAACCGTTCGTGGTATAGGTTATCGTTTAAATAACGAAAACTGAGAGAGGAAAAGAGGTAGCCTTGAATAAAGTGAAAAATAAAGAAGAATTATTAGATGTTAGTTTTAACACAATGCTTCTGGGTAAAAGTATTTTTGCTTTTGTTGAATTTATATCAGGTTTACTTTTAATCTTTGTTCCACTTGATTTAATTAAAGCAACTATTCACCATCTTGCACTGGCTATTTCTCTAAGCCCGCTCTCTACGATGATTACAAATGCAGGAGAAAGACTGACCAATGATGCTACTTTATTTGCTATTGTATATTTACTTTTACATGGTGCACTAAAGTTGGTGACGTTGGCTCTGCTCTGGAAAAAGATTCTATGGTCATACCCCTTATCAATATTACTTTTAGTTAGTTTTATTCTTTATCAAATCTTTGAATTTTTTAATCATGGGTCAATTTCAATGCTCGTTTTATGTGCAGTTGACGTATTGATGATTATTTTAACCTTATTAGAATACCGTAAGTTAAAAGCACATATTTCAAAAGAGGGCTCATACTCTTCCTTAAAAAATAGTAAAGTAAATTAGCGAATGAAAGAAATAGAATCAAAAACAAGTGCCAAAATTATTACCGATACTTTTGTCCGTATTTTTTTAATTTTTAGTCTGTTGATTACAATCATTGTTTCCGGAATTGTTGCATTTACAAGTTTACAAATCCGTAAGAGTGAGGGAGCGGCACTTTTAAATTCCGTTCAAACGGCAGCAACTAATGGGCAAGTGAATTGGGATGAATTTAAACTTGATAGTGAAAAAGACGAAAAAGCTACATTTGTTCGACTGACAAGTCCTTCAGGTCAAAGAGAAGAAAGTCAGGGAACAACAAATTTTTTAAAATCACGAAAATCTTGGGGGAATTTTAGTCTATTAAGAGATGATATTTTTTTATATAGTTCAAAAACTTCTAAAAATGGAACCAAAGCCGAATTATGGTTGAATATAAATGTTGTAGTTAAATCAATGATTAGAGCTATATTAGTTATTATTGCTGTCATGATTTTCCTATTTTTCCTTGCTTTGATTTTAATTCAAAAAGCGGCCAGAACGATTAGTCAGCCTTTGACAGATATTGTGGTGGCAACTGATGGAAAGGATGTTAAACAAGTTCCTGTCAGTAAAAATCCTCTTGAAGTTCATCAGTTAAGTCAAAGTTTCAATCGTTTGCTCAATCAACTGAATCAAAAAATTGAAAATGAGCAACAATTTGTTTCGGATGCTTCACATGAGCTAAGAACGCCAGTTGCTGCAATTCGTGGACATGTGAATTTACTCAAAAGACGTTGGCATGAACATCCAGAAATTGTTGATGAGTCACTTTCCTATATTGATGAAGAATCAATGAGAATGAAAGTTTTAATCGAAAATTTACTGACCATTTCTAGAGGTAATCATTTAGAAATGAAAAAAGAAAGAATTAACTTAAGTAAATTTACTGACAAAGTGGTCAGTGAAATTCAACCCGCGCTAAGACAAAAAATAAACTTTGATATCCAAACAGATTTATTTGTCAGTATAGATAAAATGGCGCTATACAAAATTATTATTATCTTTCTTGAAAATGCTGGAAAATATTCACCTTCCAACTCAGAAATTACAATAAATATTACTTTGGAAAATCATCAAGTTGATTTTCAGGTTGCTGACGAAGGTATTGGCGTTCCAGAAGAAGAAAAAGATAATATTTTTGAACGATTTTATCGAATTGATAAATCTCGTTCAAGTGAAATTCCTGGAACAGGACTTGGTTTGGCAATTGCGAAGGAATATGCACAATTGAATGATGCCAAAGTCTTTGTTTCAAATAATTCTCCGAAAGGGTCAATTTTTCATCTCCTAATGGAGTCTATAGAAAACTAATTAATTATGAATAAAAAAATCTATTATATTTCGGGTGCTATTACCACCCTTGCCTTTTTAATTTTAACTCTCTTTGTTAAAATTGATTTTACTCATGGTCCATTTCCTTTTGATCGACCAATTCAAACTTGGGCTTTTCATTTGCAAAGCTCTTCAGGACTCACTTACTTTTTCTCTCATATGACAAATATTTTTGGAGATAAAGGTGGAATAATTGTCGCAGTTCTACTTGCTTTGGTTTTATATCTTCTCTTTAAACAGAAAGAAGCGACAATCTGGTTTGCGGCAACAGTTGTTTTAAGCCTTGCTTTAAATACTGCTATTAAAGTAATTATTGGTCGGGAACGTCCTGATATTCATCGGTTGACGGCTTTTGCAAATGAAGCTGGGAAAAGTTTTCCAAGCGGACATTCCATTTTTGCAACAATTATTTTTGGAAGTATTTTCTTTATCTGTCTAGGAAAACTTAAAAATCGTTCTTCTAAAATTTTATTAGGCATTTTATGTATTATATTAATTGCATTAGTAATGTTTTCAAGAATTTTTGTAGGGGTACATTATCCAAGTGATACAATCGGCGGATTTCTCGAAGGAATTAGTATTCTATTACTTACTTACCCCGCATATATTAAGTATCAAGAAAAATCTAAAAAAACCAATTGATATCAATTGGTTTTTATTAATGTCGAAAACAAATTATACCAATTATCGTCTTTTTGAGTTTTATTAGAAGTTTTATACTTGACAACGACAAATAAGTGTAATATAATGCTATTTATAAATAAATATTAGAAAAATAATTAACTATACCAATTTTAAAGGTGAGTTAAATGGAGCTTTATTATGTGTGGGATTGTTGGTGTTGTAGGTAGTAAAAATGCAACTGATATTTTGATGCAAGGACTAGAAAAACTTGAATATCGTGGTTATGATTCAGCAGGTATTTTTGTAAATGGTCAAGAAACAGCAGCAAAATTAGTTAAATCTGTCGGACGTATTGCAGACTTAAGAGGAAAGTTAGGGATTGATGTTTCAGGAACAGCCGGCATTGGTCACACACGTTGGGCTACTCATGGTAAACCAACGGAAGACAATGCTCATCCACATACTTCAACATCAGGTCGCTTTATTTTAGTACATAATGGTGTGATTGAAAATTTTGTTGAACTTAAAAACGAATTTTTGATGAATGATACTTTTAAAGGACAAACCGATACTGAAATTGCGGTTCATTTAATTGCTAAATTTGCTGAAGAAGAAGGATTATCAACACTTGAAGCATTCAAAAAAGCTCTAAGCTTAATTCAAGGTTCTTATGCCTTTGCTCTTATGGATAGCGAAGATGCAGAATTAATTTATGTTGCCAAAAATAAATCACCATTATTAATCGGCCTTGGCGAAGGCTACAACATGGTCTGCTCAGATGCTATGGCGATGATTCGTGAAACGTCTGAATTTATGGAAATTCACGATAAAGAGCTTGTTGTGTTAACAAAAGATAATGTTACAGTTATGGATTACGAAGGTAATATACTTTCACGTGAGTCATACACAGCTGAACTTGATTTATCTGACATTGGAAAAGGAACTTATCCTTTCTACATGCTCAAAGAAATTGATGAGCAACCCGCAGTTATGCGTAAACTCATTGCGACTTATGCAAATGAAGATGGAACAATGAAAGTTGATCAAGACATTATCAAAGGAATTCAAGAGGCTGATCGTATTTATATTATTGCCGCCGGAACGTCTTATCATGCAGGTTTTGGGGCAAAAATGATGCTTGAATCTTTGACAAATACACCGGTTGAACTTGGTCTTGCTTCAGAATGGGGTTATGACATGCCTTTGTTGAGTCAAAAACCATTCTTTATTTTCCTTTCACAGTCTGGTGAAACAGCTGATAGCCGTCAGGTTTTAGTAAAAGTAAATGAATTAGGACTTCCGAGCTTAACAGTTACAAATGTTCCCGGTTCTACTTTATCACGCGAAGCAACTTATACAATGTTAATCGGTGCTGGACCAGAAATTGCAGTTGCTTCAACCAAAGCATATACAGGACAAATTGCAACTTTGGCTTTTCTTGCAAAGGCAGTTGGTGAGGCTGAAGGAGAAATTAAAGCAAAAGAATTTGATTTAGTTAAAGAATTGTCTTTAGTTGCTCAATCAATTGAAGCCACTTTATCTGAAAAGGATGAAATTGCAGCAATTGTAGCTGACTTATTGCCAACTACCCGCAATGCCTTCTATATTGGTCGAAAACAAGATTATTATGTAGCAATGGAAGCTTCTCTCAAATTAAAAGAAATTTCTTATATTCAATGTGAAGGATTTGCTGCTGGAGAATTAAAACATGGAACGATTTCATTGATTGAAAAAGGAACTCCAGTACTTGCTTTAATTTCTAATAATGAAGAAGTAGCAGCTCATACTCGTGGAAATGTAATGGAAACAGTGGCTCGTGGAGCCTCAGCTATCACAATTGTTGAAGAAGGAGTGGCTCGTGAAGATGATACAATTGTTGTCAACCAAGTTCATCCTTATTTGTCAGCAATTTCAATGGTTATTCCAACACAATTAATTGCTTATTATGCGTCAATGCAACGTGGACTTGATGTTGATAAACCACGTAACTTAGCTAAAGCAGTAACAGTTGAATAAAAGTTACTGACAGAAATTTCTGTCAGTAAAATGATAACTAAAAATAAAAAGTTCTGAGATTTATCAGAACTTTTTTGGTTAATTAATCTTTTGTCAGTGACAAAGGCCAGATTTTTCCGTATATAATAGTATGTATGAACTAAGAGAAAATCCGTATCCGATGCAACCTAGGGAACGCTTAGAATTTTTAGGAGAAGAGTGCTTGTCTGATGTTGAGCTGTTAGCGATATTATTGCGAACAGGGACAAAAAAATACTCATCATTAAATTTGGCCTTGGAAATTCTTCAACATTTTGAAACTTTGGATAATTTGCGCAAAGCTTCGATTAATGAACTCAGAGAAATTTCAGGCATTGGACTGGCAAAATCCATTGAAATTCGAGCAATGATTGAATTTGGAAAAAGGATACAAACCACTAATAGAAAACGTTACTGGACTAATGTCAAATATTTAGACACAAAATGAGCTATATTTTCTTAAAATAATTTTCTTCTTTCTGATTTGGAGTTAAACCATTGTTGGCGGAATGAGGATTATAATTGTTATAAAATTGTTCGATGTATTCAAAGCAAGAGAGTTGAACTTCTTGAATGGAGTGATAAGTTCTGCGATTAATTTCTCGTTGTTTAAGATACTTGAAAAAGACCTCAGTCACGGCATTATCATAAGGATATCCAGGCTTGGAGTAAGAAGCAAGCAATTGATGCTCATCTAATAGCTTTCTAAAGGAAGCTGACTTAAATTGACTGCCTTGATCAGAATGAAAAATGATTGGTTCTTTAGGTTTTCTTTTCTTTATAGCTATCTCTAAGGTATCACAGGCGAGTTTGGCATCAATTCGATCACTTACTTTCCACGCAATACATTTCCTTGAGTAGAGGTCAAGAATAGCACAGAGATAAATATGTCGTTTAGGTCCTATAGAAATATAAGTGAAGTCAGTTGTCCACACTTGATTTGGGGAGTTCGGGTTAAATTCTTGTTTCAGTAGATTATCAGAAGAAAATTCGGGCGATTTGTTTGAATAAAAACGAGGTTTAATGGTTGACATTTTAGGGAGTGTCATAGACTTGAGAAGTCTTAAGATACGCCCTTCAGAAATATTGACGCCATAATCACGCAGGAGAATAATTTTAAAAGCTCTTGTTCCGATTCTTTTCTTGGCTTTCATATAGATTTCAAGAAGTAATTTTCTCAAGCGTTGATTTTCTACTTCACGCTTCGAAGGCCTCTTGTTTATGAAGTTATAGTAGGTGGAACGATTGACATGTAAAACACGACAGAGCATAACTGTCGTGTGTTCAAATCGGAGTCTATAGATGGCTTTCAATCTTACTTGGAGTTTTGCATGAATATGGCACTCGCTTTTTTTAAGATCAGATTTTCTTCCTCTAGTTGGGCATTCCTTTTTTGTAATTTTTGAATCTGTTTAGCAGTCAACACCGTATTATCTTCAAGACGCACTTGAGAGTACTGCTTAATCCATTTTGCAAGTGCAGAAGAAGATACCCCATAATCTTTACAGAGTTCAGTTTGTGTTTTACCAGTTTGATAGAGATTAACGAGCGATTGTTTGAAATCCTCGTCGTAACGTTTAAAACCTGACATAAAAGTCCTTTCATTTTTGTGTCTTAATAGACAGATTATAACACACAATTTTCTGTCCACTTTTATAGTATAGCTCCAAAAAACTCTATTGTTGCTTTAGACTACGAAAGTGGAGCAAGTGGAGATAAACAAGCCAATACTGATGCGATTCTTTACGGAATGCGACGTGTAAAAGCTGCTGGATATACTCCAATGTATTATTCTGATAAGCCTTACACTTTGGCAAATGTCAATTATAAGCAAATCATCAAAGAGTTTCCTAACTCACTATGGATTGCGGCATATCCAAATTACGAAGTGACACCAGTTCCAAACTATAGCTTTTTCCCAAGTATGGACGGAATTTCAGTATTCCAATTCACCTCAACTTATGTTGCTGGCGGACTTGACGGAAATGTGGATTTAACAGGAATTACTGACAAAGGTTATGAAGACGGAAACGCAACAAAACCTGATACTGACACACCAGCCACTGATGACGGTAAAGATGCCAACGAAGTGACACCAAGTGAAATCCAAGAAGGAATGACTGTCACAATCAAGTTTAGTGCAACGAATTACTCAACAGGTCAAGCAATTCCTAAATGGGTTAAGGAAAACTCATACAAGGTCCTTCAAAAATCAGGCAGTAAAGTCTTGCTTGATAATATCATGAGCTGGGTTGCCGCAAGTGATGTTCAAGCACTAGATACAGGAGGAAGTAATTCAACTGGAAATACTCAAACTCACATCGTCCAATCAGGCGATACTTTGAGTGGAATTGCTTCAAATTGGGGCACAAACTGGCAAGAATTGGCTCGTCAGAACAGTTTATCTAATCCGAACATGATTTACTCTGGTCAGGTTATTCGCTTCACAGGCGGTCAATCTGAAGCTACATCACGAAGTTATACCGTACGCTCAGGCGATAATCTTTCATCAATTGCAAGTCGTTTAGGAACAACAGTTCAAAGTTTAGTTTCAATGAATGGTATTTCAAACCCTAATTTGATTTATGCTGGTCAAACTCTAAATTATTAACAATTAACCCTGATTTCGGTCAGGGCTTTTTTAATTTATTAAACGAAAAAAAGCAATGTATATGTTACACGTTCGTTTTTCTCTTGTAATATCTAAAATTAAATGATATACTAATTTAGTAGTTCGGAGGATTACCAAAGTCTGGCTGAAGGTAACGGTATTGAAAACCGTCAGGCGTGTAAAAGCGTGTGTGGGTTCGAATCCCATATCCTCTTTATGAACTAAATTCTAATTAGCGTCTTATTTTAAGAATCCCTTGTCCAAAGCTAGGATCTTTAAATTTTATTTAAATATCCCCTGCTTCGGCGGGTGTTTTTGGTATAAAATGTATAATAAATTATTTAAAGGGGATATGGAAAAAATATGGAGCAAGTATTTGAGAATACTCAACAATTCTCATCACAAATGTTGGCAAACAGAAGGTATATTAAATCGATTAAAGAAATTATGGGGACAACTTTTAAATTAAGTGTTGACTTGAAAGAAGAAGAACAAGCCATATTTACTTTATTTAACTTATTGAATAAAATGTATGTTGATCTCCGAGCAAATTCAAGTCGGTTTGTTGAAGAGTTGAAAAAACTTGAGAATAACTTTTTGATGGAAAAAATAAATTTTGATGCAGAACCGAAATAAATTTTTGATGAGATTTTGAGCATTTTCTCGAAGGAATCGAATGGGATAAAAGAAGGGGTTGTATTCTCTATTGATAATGAATCGAATTCTATAGTTTTGAGTATCGATGATAGAAACATGCGGTCAAATATCAAATTATATCAAGATGAGCAGCTAAAAAGAAGTGAGCAAGCAAGGCTTTTGAATGAAACCTCTCTGATTACGATTAGTAATGTTTTTGAGTCACTAATTTCGAACTTAATATCATTTTTAGTAATAAAAGATGAATCAGTAAAAATTCAAGAAAAAACTCTTACTTTTAAGCAAATTGAGGAACTTGGTGGCTTAGAAGAAGCAAAAGACTATCTAATTGAAAAAACGGTTGAAGATATCATGCGAGGGAGTCAAATTCATTGGTTAAAATATATCGGGAAAAATACATCAAAAGAATTTTTTAACGAGTTAGTTGGGAAAGAAGAACAGTGCTTTGTTGACTTTTTTCTAAAAAGAAATTTAATTATACATAGTAATTCGAAAATTAACAAAAAATATTTAAATACACTTAAAAATGATTATTCGGATGAACAAAAGAAAAAAATGATTGGAAGTAGAATCTCTGTAAACGAAGAATATTTACTGGAAAACTTATCTTTAATTTATATCGTAGGAATAAAATCTAGCTACTATGTTACTAAGAAAAATTTTGCAACAAATAGGAAAGAAATCTTTTCTTTTTATCAAACAATTGCATATGAAAATCTGAAAATTGGTGAAAATAAAGTTGCATATGAGATTTATAATATGCTATGGAAAGACAGAGATGCCCTGAAAGCTTCTGAGAAAATGTTATTGTGTATAAATTATATGCAGAGTCTTAAATGGATTGATAAAACAAAAGAATTAAAAAAATTATTGAAAGAAGAGGATTTTTCTTTAGCTGATCATCGACATCAAATGTGCCTAGAAATTTTAGATGAAAATTATGAAGAGGCAATAAAAGAATTTGAAGAGGTAATAAATGAAGATAAAGAAGCATATGAAGATGAAACAAGTATGATAAATGATTTCATGTCATGGCCGATATTCAAGAAATTTTCTAAATCTGAACAATTCAATGTATTTATGTCTACTAAAGGTTATAAAGAATTAAAAGTCGTAGATGAAGTTATTGATTAATATACTTATTTATGAGATAATAATCTAAGTAGTTTATCAAAATCTTTTATTTCGATATTGAAGAGGAGTAATTATGAGTAAAGAAATGTTAGAAATTGTAAAAGAATTAAGCAAAAATTATAGCCCTATATCTAAACAAATAAAAATTATTTATACTAAAAAAGAAGCTTTCCCTCAAGCAGTTGTCTCTAGAAATAATTAATTTCGAAGTAAGATCTCGCCCTCCGGGGCGTTTTTCTTTGTTCTCGTTAAGAAGTTTGCTATAATTAAGTTTCTAACACTGACACCCCTTAATTGGGGGTCTTTTTTGTTAACAAATGTTACTGTTTAACTTTATAAATGTTGATATAATTCAATCATCATAGTTGTCCTTCCAAATACAAATAGCTAAATATTTAGAAGCACAGTGAGCGTCCTTTTCAAGGTAAGGGCGTTTTTCTTTACAACGGAAACGGGCATTAAGTATAATTTGTTCCGTAACACTAATTTCAATTCGGCCTTCATAATTTGGAGGCTTTTTATTTGAATGAATTAAAAATATTTTATATAATAAATTTACCCTAAAAGTATATTATAAAATATCTTTCTGAGCACCTTTTAAATAGAGGTGCTTTTTTTAATTCTAATTCTTGCTAACATATTGTAAAAATGATATACTCTAGATGTTTACTTTTGTGATGTATTCACTCTTTAAAACGCTCGCCAAATGGTGGGCGTTTTTTTATGCTATAATATACTCGGGATGATTGTGGAATTTCATCTCCTTTCTATAGTTAAGCTGCTCTTCGGAGCGGCTTTTTTATTTGTTTTATATGTTATAATGAAAATCTTAAACATGGGTGTCAGCAATTTGCTGGCATTTTTTATTTTTATTTGCTGTTGTAAATTTACAACAAAACAAGATTAAATCTAATGATATGTTGTAATTTTGTTGTACGAGTTTTTTATTTCTATAGTTTTTAGTTATTTTTAAAATAGAAAAAACGGCTATATTATGCCGTTTTTAATTTATATTTATTTTATTCTTGCTTGTTACCGTTCATGAAAAATAGTAGTGTTTGCAGCTCCTTAGTTAAGTCAATTGATTGAACAACCACATCTGAAGGGACTTTCAAACGAATTGGGGCAAAGTTTAGGAAACCTTTGATACCAGCTTTGACTAGAGTGTCAACAACTTCTTGGGCATTTTCTTTGCGAACAGAGAGAATTGCTGTTTTGATATCCGATTTTTTAACATTTTTTTCTAAATCAGAAATATTATAAATTGGAATTCCATCATCTGTTTGTGTTCCAACTAAGGGATTGCCAGAAATATCATAGGCTTGCGTGATTCTCATTTTATTTCTATCTTGGAATTGATAATGAAGTAATGCACGACCGAGATTTCCGACACCAATTAGAGCGATATGCGTTTCTTGGTCTTGGCCAAGAAGTTCTCCAAAGAAATCACGGAGCACTTTTGTTTCATAGCCGTATCCACGTCGGCCTAATTCACCAAATAAAGAGAAATCACGGCGAATTGTGGCAGCATCTACTCCAATTTTTTCTGAAATAAGTTGTGAGTTTGTGCGTGTCACGTTTTCTTCGACAAGACTTTTAAACAGTCGATAGTACTGTGGGAGTCTTTTAGCAGTTGCTTTAGGCAAGCTTTTGCTTGGTTTATGATCAGTCATTGTTATACCTCAAAAATTTAATTCGATTTTATTAAAACTAATTAATATTTAGTTTCTTTGTGATAATTTTATCAAAAATTTGTGAAATTATCAAACAAAAGGAATGGATTATTCGTTTAAAATGAGAAATAAATTATAATTCTAAAAAAATGTTTATTTTACTCTTTTAATTATTGCGCTTTCATGTTAAAATAGAAATATGAAAAAATAGACAGGGAGAAAATATGATTAAAATTTATCTTAGTGGTTCATGTTCATCTTGTAGAAAAGCTAAAAAATGGTTGCGTAAGCGTCACATTGAATTTGAAGAAATAAATTTATCAAAAGATGTTATGGAAAAAGATGATTTAATCAAAATTTTATCCTTGACTGAAAACGGATTTGAGGATATAATTGCGACCCGAGGGAAAACATACGCATCTTTAAATTATAATTTCGATGAATTAGGACTAGAAAAAGCATTTAAATTAATTCAGGAAAATCCACGTCTTCTAAAACGACCATTAATTTTTGACGAGGACTATCTATTGATTGGTTTTAACGAGGATGGAATCAGAGCGTTTATTCCACCAGAAGTTAGGAGAATTGAATTGCGTGAAAGATTAATTTTAGTCTAATATTAATTTTATTTTAGCTTATCAGATTTGGTAAGCTTTTTAATTTCAAGAATTTGGAAGAACTACAAAAAGCTTGCCTTAAATGCTATAATAGAAGGACTGCTTTTCTATCATATGAAAAGGAAAAACGAAGTATTAAAAAATATGCTTTGAGATTTAACGAAGAGGATAAATATCATGATTTTACTGCAAGGGAATGGAATTGCACGCACTTTTGGTGGCGATGTTTTATTTGAAAATATCAATTTTAGTTTACAAGACCATTCAAGAATTGCCCTAGTTGGCCGAAATGGAGCTGGTAAGTCAACCTTGCTTAAAATTATTGCTGGAGTTGAAGAAGCGAGTCGCGGAACTGTATCCAAGACCAAAGATTTGACAATGAATTATTTAGCGCAAGATACTGGGCTGAATTCCTCAAGGACAATATTTGCAGAAATGCTCTCTGTTTTTGATTCGCTTCGCCAAATGGAAAAACAATTGCGCCAGATGGAATTGCAAATGGGAGAACTTGCTGGGGATGAATTGACAGCTTTGATGAAACGTTACGATGCTTTATCAGAAGAATTTCGGATTAAAAATGGATTTACTTATGAATCTGAAATTAAGTCTGTCTTAAATGGGTTTCGTTTTGATGAAACAATGTGGGAAAGAGAAATTTCAAGTTTATCGGGGGGACAAAAAACACGTTTGGCTCTTGCTAAGATGTTGCTTGAAAGACCACAACTTTTGATTTTGGATGAACCAACTAACCACTTGGATATTGAAACTTTAGCTTGGCTTGAAAATTACCTTAAAAATTACGAAGGAAGTTTATTGATTGTCAGTCATGACCGCTACTTTTTGGATAAAGTAGTTAATGAGGTCTTGGAGTTGTCGCGAGGAGAATTGACTCGTTTTTCTGGAAACTACTCGCGCTATGTCGAACAAAGAGAGCAAAAATTACTCACTGAGCTCAAAAATTTTGAAAAACAACAAAAAGAAATTGCTAAATTAGAGGATTATGTTGCCAAAAATTTAGTTCGGGCTTCGACGACTAAAATGGCACAATCACGTCGTAAAAAGTTGGAGAAAATGGAGCGTTTAGACGCACCAACAAGTGATGATAAATCGGCCAATGTTACTTTTACTCCTGAAAAAACGTCTGGAAATGTTGTTTTAACCGTTTCAGAAGCAACGGTGGGTTATGAAGATAATCTTCTCTCTGGTCCGATTAACATTGACGAGCGTAAAGGCGAGTCCCTTGCTATTGTTGGGCCAAATGGAGTAGGTAAAACAACATTGATTAAGTCAATTGTTGGACAGATTCCATTTTTAGCAGGTCAAGCAAAATTGGGTGCCAATGTTACTTTGGGATATTATGACCAAGAACAAGGAAGATTGACAGCTTCCAATACTGTCTTAGACGAATTATGGAATGAGCATCGCTTACTTAATGAAGTTGAAATTCGCAATATGCTTGGAGCCTTTCTTTTTAGTGGAGATGATGTAAAGAAAACGGTTGGGATGCTTTCTGGTGGTGAAAAAGCCCGTCTTTTACTTGCTAAATTAGCAATGGATCACGATAACTTTTTAGTTTTAGATGAACCAACCAATCACTTGGATATTGATTCACGTGAGGTCTTGGAGAATGCTTTGATTGATTTTCCAGGGACAATCTTGTTTGTTTCTCATGACCGCTATTTCATCAATAGAGTAGCTACCAAAGTTTTAGAAATTGCTCCCGAAGGAAGTACAGAATTTTTGGGAGATTATGATTATTATGTTGAGAAAAAAGAAGAGGTACAAGCTGAGAGTAATTCTTCAGAAAATGGGGAACCAATAGAAAGTTTAGCTCAACAAGATTTTACAGCTCAGAAAGAAGCTCAAAAGAATCGACGTAAAGTAGAACGCGAAATCAAGGCTTGTGAAGAGAAACTAGCCGATTTGGAAACAAAAATCGCAGCGCTTTTATTGGAAATGCAAGAAAATACCGCTGATTTTGTTAAATTAGGAGAATTACAAGCTGAAATTGACCGCTTTAATGATGAAAAAGATGAGCTAGAGCTAACTCTTTTAGAAGCGATGGAAGAATTGGAAAATTTGTAAGTACTGTGAAGTGGATTTAGTGGAAATAAGCTAAAACGCGAAGCTTGAAAGCTTTGCGTTTTTTGTTTTGTAATCTAAAGAACTTATATTTGAACAAAGTGAAATTATTGTTGCTTTTTCGTTAAAAAAGTAGTAAAATTTGATCAAAAAAATTGAAACGCTGGAATATGGAATGGTAAAAAACAATAGAGCAATCTCTATAATGGGAGAAATTTTCTATGATTTACGAACGCAACGAAACTTTAGATTAACTGACTTTGAAAAAGTAGGTCTTTCAAAATCATCACTGTCAGATTTTGAAAGCGGAAAGTTTATTCTTAGATTTGATAAATTAGATGCAGCTTTAGAATTAATGCATATTGAAGTTTCTGAGTTTGAATATTTTTTTAACAATTACCATTCTGATTATTTTGTTGAGATTTGTGATGAAATTGAAGATGCGAATTATATGCAAGATACTGTAAAATTAAAAGCGATTAATAATGAATCTAGAAAATATGATAATGAACAAGGAAACCGACTGATATTTCTTGCGACTCAAAATTTGCTATATGGATTGACAGAGCGAGAAGAAGTTGAAGTTACTGATTTAATGTTTAATATCGAAGTTTGGTCATATTTTGAGTTAAGTATTCTTTCGTTTGTTGTAGAACACTTGAATACCCGTTTGACTCTCTCTTTGATGAAAGACTTTTGGAAAGAAAATTTGCACTATCTCAAAGTTAAAAAATATCGTGAAAAAATTGTCCAAATTGTTTGCCGAGCAGCTGTAAAGTATATTAGTGAGAATAAATTTTCCATTGCTCAAAAACTCTTGGAAGATGTTAATATTGCTTTAATACCTTATAAAAAGGATTTATTTTGCCGTAATATGTCTCGCTTTACTCTTGGCTTATTGTTTTATCAATCTGGCAAAGCTGTCGATGGGAAAGCTAAAATGGAGAGTTCTATCCGTCTTTTTGATGAATTGGGTTTGCCAGAGATGAAGGCTTATTATCAAAAAATATTTGATGAATCTGTAAAAAACTAGTGGGATATAAAAGGGATTTGAGTTCCCTTTTTATTTTTTATAAAAAATTTTTCCGAGATTTCGGAAAAGGCCTTTTGGGGTATTTTGATTTGATATAATCATTTTAGAAAATGATTCATGAATCTTGAGTGTCGCTCACTCAGAATGGTAAAAGGAGGGTTACAAATCTTGAAAGAAGAAATGTCACCGTAGCAGTGATGCAAAATCTCTATTGATTTGCATCGCATCTCAAAAAGCAGAAAAAATATGTCACATTTAAAAAATAATCTAGTATTTTCAAGTCTAACAATTTTACTCGTAACGGGTGGAAGTCTTGGACTTGCCCAATCTACACACAATAAGGTCTCATCACAAAAACTCGAAGCTAAAAATGTAAATCAAGTTTCAAACTATTCTGGTGATATTGACTTGTTGGCAGTAAGCCAACCAACTACGCCAACGACGAATAATGGTCAAATTAATTCGGCATTTATCAATCGTTTCAATAATGCTGTTATCTTAGATTCAAAAACTAATCAATTTTCAATAAATCAAAAGACTTTACCAATAAATGCGACAAAGCTTGAATTGACAGAGCTTGATAAATTGATTTCGCAATCAAATGTCTCTTTGAAGCAGACTATTTTAGAAGTTCCTAAAGCCAATGTGGTGCAAGACGGGAATTCAGTTGTAATTGGAGATAGTCCGAAAACTGCAGAAGAAATAGCTAGCGATAGTCAAGCAACTCTAATCACAATCTATCATGAGGGGAAGACCTATTTACATACTTATTGGTGGGGAACTCGTTTAGGAGTTTCCCGTACATTGGCACGGAAAATTGGACAAAAGGGTGTTCACTCAGCCGAAGCAGCAGGCGCTTTGGCAGGAGTTTTAGGACTTAAGCTTCCTCAAGCAGCGGTGTATTGTAGCTTTATTAGTGGTGTCTCATATCTTATTGGCACAGCATTAACTAAAACTCCAGGAGGCATTGTATTTAATTTTACTGCTGGAATGCCAAGTGGAGGAGTCTGGGGGTTTGAATGGCAATGATTACTAAAAAGAGTATAAGAATCGTACAATATCTGAGTAGTATATTTGCCGTAATACTCGGTGTTTTAATTTTTATTTTTCCAAATGGCCTTAGCATACTTAAATATATTTTTGCGAGTATTGCAGTAATTCTTAGCATTTTAAGTCTTATCATGCAAACTTTTCATAGAAATAAATGATAGGGTTAGGGCTGGGGATTTATAGAAATGGTTCAATTCCAATAAGCATTTGGAGGTTTAGCTATGAAAAGAATCTTACCAATTTTTAAAGGAGTGCTTGTAATAAGTGCAAGCATAAGTATATTTTTCTTTCATCAAAATATTTTAGTACAAATATTTTATATTGCTGTTCTGCTTCTCATTATCGTACCAGAAGCAATTAATGCTTATAGGAAATCTAAATAAAAGAAAAGAGAAAAGAGCTTATGGGCGTAGAATTTGCTTTCAATCAATGAGGAAATTTAATGAAAAAATTTATATTTTTAGCAGATATCATTTTAAGACTTCTTTTTATGGTTTTGGCTTGGTATGTCTATACAAACTATTCGGCTGATAATAGAATGAAATGGGTTGGCTTGTCTATAGTTGCATTCAATATTATTACAATGTTTTTTGATTCCAATTATCATAAATCGAAAAAATAAGACTTGCAAATCTGGCTCAAGTTTGTTAAACTAATAAACAATATAACTTTTAAACTAGTCCAGAGAGGCTAGCAAGGTTGAAATCAGGAAAAATTGATTCTATTTTTACTGACAGGATTTTCTGTCAGTAAAAGTGAATTTGTTTTGATACTTTTTACACTTGCTAGGATTCTTGGCAAGTGTTTTTTATTGCTGACCATTCTGTCAGTAAATTGAGAAGGAGAAATCATGTCAATATCAAAAGCCATTGCTGCAGATTTATTGGAAATTAAAGCGGTCAGTCTCTCACCAAGTCAACCTTTTACTTGGGCTTCAGGAATTAAGTCGCCAATATATACTGATAATCGGGTGACCTTAGCTTATCCGGAAGTAAGAAACCAAATCGAAGGGGCTTTTGCTGAATTGATTAAAGCGGAATTTCCAGAAGTTGAAGTCATTGCAGGAACTGCTACAGCAGGAATTCCTCATGGTGCAATTATTTCTGACTATCTTAAATTACCATTTGCTTATATTCGTAGCAAACCAAAAGACCATGGAGCAGGAAATCAGGTTGAGGGACGTGTGGCAAAAGGCCAAAAAATGGTTGTGGTTGAAGATTTGATTTCGACTGGTGGTTCTGTTTTAGAAGCTGTTGCAGCCGCAGAACGTGAAGGTGCTGATGTTCTTGGTGTGGTTGCAATTTTCACTTATGAATTAGAAAAAGCGAACAGTAAATTTACTGAGGCTGGTGTTAAATTAGCCACATTGACAACTTATTCTGAGCTTATTGAAATTGCTAAAGAAACGGGTTATGTGACAAAAGAAGAATTAGAATTACTTAAAAAGTTCAAAGAAAATCAAGAAACTTGGCAAGATTAATTTACTGACAGAAATTCAAAGAGCCTGTCAGTAAATTATTAGGTTCTGGAACATCTGTCAGTTCAATGCGACCAAAGGGAGACTTTGAATCGGTGGATAAATGAACAAGTCAGCAAAGCTGATTGTTCTGTCAGTAATTTATGAAAGGGAGAAAATGACTTTATTAATTAAAAATGGACGACTTGTTGACCCCAAATCAAATCGAGATGAAGTGTTAGATATTCTGATTGAAAATGACAAGATAGTAAAAATCGGCTTAAATTTGTCAGTAGAAAATGCAGAAATTGTTGATGCAAGGGGATTAGTCGTTGCCCCTGGTTTAATTGATGTTCATGTTCATTTTCGTGAACCAGGACAAACGCATAAAGAAACGATTCATAGTGGTGCAAAATCGGCTGCGGCTGGTGGTTTTACAAGAGTAGTCATGATGGCAAATACAAAACCTATTTTATCTACGCCAAAAGTGCTGACAGAAACTTTAGAAATTGCTGACAAAGAAGACATTAAGATTGATGCAGTTGGGTCAATTACGCAAGATTTTGATGGAGAAAATTTAACAGATTTTGATGCACTCATTAAAGCAGGAGCAATCGGCTTTTCTGATGATGGTATTCCACTGACAGATGCTGGAGTTTTACGTAAAGCGCTGCAAAAAGCGAAATTAACTGACAGCCTGATTTCAATTCATGAAGAAGATCCAAATTTGATTGGAACTTTAGGAGTGAATGATGGCGAAGTGGCTCATAAATATGGCTTCACAGGGGCACCGACTGTTTCAGAATACAGCATGATGGCACGTGATACTATGATTGCTTACGAAACAGGCGCTCGCTTGCACATTCAACATTTATCAGCTGGAGAATCTGTTGAAGTGGTGAGATTTGCCAAAAATTTAGGAGCAAAAATCACAGCAGAAGTGACTCCACAACATTTTTCGATTACAGAACAAATGATTTATGAGCAGGGAACAAATGCTAAACTCAATCCACCACTGCGTAGAACGGCTGATATCGATAAAATATTTGAGGGATTAAAAGATGGGACAATTGATGTCATCGCCACAGACCATGCTCCTCATACTCATGAAGAGAAAAATGTCAGCATTGATAAGGCTCCTTCAGGAATGATTGGATTAGAAACTTCCTTGCAACTTGGATTGACAAACTTAGTCGCAAAAGGCCATTTAACACTCAGTGAATTACTGACAAAAATGACCGTTAATCCAGCTAAACTTTATAATTTTGATGTAGGTTACCTCGCAGAAAATGGACCGGCTGACCTCGTCATTTTTGATGCTGAAAATGAGTATCAGATCGGTGAAACATTTGACTCCAAAGCGACCAATTCTCCATTTATTAAACAAAAAGTTCAAGGGCAAGTCAAATATACAATATGTGATGGAAAAATAGTCTATCAAGTGAAATAATAAAAAAAAGGACCTAAGAAATTAATTTTCATAGGTCCTTTTTTTGTGTTACTTTACATCAATATAAAGAACCGTTGTAGAGTAAGTCATTAAGTGAGTGGATAATTTCTAAATTATCTTTGATTGATTTTTCATTTTCTACTTTTTGAGTAATTTTTTCTGTTTGTGTTTTCATTGTTTATTTCCTTTCAAATGTCCTTTTGTCTATAAGTATAGTATATAAAGGATTTGCTTGCTAAATTCTTACAAAAATGTAATTGAAGAAAATAATTACTATAAAAAAACAAAATCGAATTATCCATTGAAATGAAGCGTTTTGGATAAAAAGCAAACAATTCCTTTTTGTTGAGTAGCAAAGAAGAAATTATCTTTGGGAGTTTGAGTGGATGATGGGTATAACTGATTTGGTACAAATAATTGATTATAAAAAAATTAACAAAAGACCATATTTATAATTTATTTATAATTTAAATGCTATAATTATCTTATTAAAAGGAGGAGAATTTATGAAAAAAAACTTGTCAAAAACTCAAATGTTACTTCTTGGGGCAACGCTCGCCAGCCTTTCGGTTGGTATTGTAAGCTATGGACCAACAATAATTAATCCTCATGCTGTTACTATTTCTGCGGATGTAAAAGCCAGTTCTGGAAAATGGGGTGAGGCTAATTGGGTTTTAGCCAATGATGGAGAACTAATATTTTTTGGAGGAAATATCGGACATCCAAGTCAAAGTTTACCAGAAGTTTTGCGTGAAGCAAATATAGACCCAGCAGCGGTAAAAAGTATCGAATTTACAACAAAAACAAGTGCTAATAACATCTCTAGAGCATTTGTAGATTTGCCAGAACTCCAAAAAGTATTGAAATTAGGTAATTTAAATTACTCGGGAAGTACTGATTCTATGTTTTTAAGTGCTACAAATTTAGAGGAAATCGATTTAGCTGGTTTTGATACGAGTAAAATTTCAAGTATGGAGTATATGTTTTTTGGGATTAAGGCAAGTACGTTAGATGTTTCCAAGTTTGATACGTCTAATGTCACAAACATGCGAGGAATGTTTGATGGTGCCAGTAATTTGACTAGTCTTGATCTTTCAAATTTTGATACAAGTAAAGTAACGGATATGTCTTACCTATTTGTAAAGTTGTCAAAAATCACACAAATAGATGTTTCTAGTTTTAACACCAGTAACGTGGTTAGTATGGCTGGGATGTTTGATAGTGTCAGTAATATATCCAGTCTTGATCTTTCTAATTTTGATACAAGTAAAGTAACGGATATGAATTATATGTTTCTTGGAGCGGAAAAACTTGAACATCTTGATATAAATAATTTTAATACAGCAAGCGTAAGAAGCATGGAAAGTATGTTTAGTAGGATGAAAGCACTTGAAAAATTAGATTTGAGTTCTTTTACAATTTCTGAAAATACGGATAGTCAAGCAATGTTTAGTCAAACAAATAATCTAAAAAATCTAAAATTAGGTCTGGCAAGTCAATTAAATTCTGACATGAATTTAGCAAATGTACCAGTCACGAATGGCTACACAGGTAAATGGCAAAATGTTGGTTCTGGCACGCTAGATAATCCAACAGGAGATCATATTTGGACTTCAAGTGAATTCATGACAAACTTTGATGCAGCAACGATGGCAGATACTTATGTATGGCAAAATATGTCTGGTAGCGAAATGGAATTAGGAGAAGTTACTGATTATAGCAATGATAAACCACTTTCTGACTTTATTCCCACGGCTACAACTCCCTTGAATCCTTATAGATATAACGTTGTACTTAATAATGACTATCAATTTTATTCAAAATTAGAAAATGGTCAACTCGATACGGATAATATCATTTCTCTGGGGAATCTAACAGGAAAGACACTTTATAATAAAGAAACAGTGCCTGTTACCTATACCTCTGGTGATAAAAAAGGGCAAACTACCAATTTTGTAAATGTTAGTTTAGAAGGTGATAATTGGTATTGGGTAGATGAACATGCTTTGAATTTGGATTTGGCTGCAACTTATCCAAGTGTAAATAGTTCAGGAATAAAATTACCTGATGGGATGTTTTTAGGCTCAACAATAACTTATGGCTCAAATCCCGAGGTTTCCAATTCTCAAATGGTATCTAATGCTTATAATTCACAAGGTAAAATCATTTATGAATCAAAAGCGAAAATAGAAGATTTTGCAGCAGAATCTGATCCAGAAAAGGCTCTTGCAGCATTTAATAAAGAAATTGACCGGGCTGCAGAAAGTTGGAATGCCGCAATCAATCCCAAAGAACCCACAATTATAAAATCAAGTGAATCGACTTAACCAGTAACCTTAGTGATTTCTCCAAATCCAGAAGGCGATGGTAGTGCAACATCAAGTGGCAATACTGGAATTGAAAGTACACTAGTCAACTGGGCGCTTGATTCGGAGGCACCAGATTATGATGTTAATTTACTTTTTATTACAATTCGACATGAACTTGGTCATTCGCTAGGTTTAGACCATACTTCAGGAGGACAATACTATGGAATGCCAGATGGCTACCGTATTAACATTGATGACGATGTTATGAATGCAATTTTATCTCATACTACAGGCGGATACCCATGGACTCAAAAAACAATTACGCAAGAAAGTGTTGATACTGTTCATTTAATTTTGAAAAACCAAAATTTTGCAAATCCACAACATTAATCAATCGATTTATTTATGGTTTGAAAATTAAATTTTAAAAAACAAGAAAAAGATATAAAAAAACTTTTTCTTGTTTTTTTCATGGATGAAACTGAGAATTGAAATGTATCCATCTTCGCTCAAAGAGACAGCTTTAATTATATGGATGATAAAGATGTGCAGCTGAGTTGATTAGTAATTAAGAGATTTAATAAGGAGCGTATTTTTACTTTAATAAAGTAATGAAAAACTTTAATTTTATTAACTAGTAACTCCATTGAACAGCATTGTCAGACTATGGTATAATAGTTCTATGAATTATTACGATGAATATAGCAAAGGGCATCTTGTCTTACCAAATGTGTTTTTAGCACATTTTAGTAAGCTGTTCCCTTCTGCTTTTGATTTTTTGATTTGGTTATACTTTTTTGAAAATCAAGATATTGCACCTAGTGAAATTGCTGAAAAAACAGGTAAAAAATTATCGGAGGTCAATCAGGCCATTGATAATCTGTCCAAATTTGGAGCAATGAAGGTGACTTTAATTGAAATTGATGGAGAAATGGAAACTTTCTTTGATATTAGCCCGGCCTTTAAGCACTTAGATGAAATTTTGGGTGGTGCTGTTGCGAGTTCAACTCCAGAGAATGAAAAAGTTCAAGAAGAGGGGCAGCTTAAAGAATTAGTTAGCATGTTTGAAGCAGAAATGGGCATGATTTCTCCTGTACAAATGGAAGAATTGAGAGCTTGGCTGTTTGAAGATGGTTATGACTTTTCGTTGATTAAACAAGCTTTGCGTGAAGCAGTCCTCAATCGTAAGGTATCTTTAAATTACATTAAAGCTATTTTACGAAATTGGAAAAATGATGGGGTGAATTCTCTTCAAGCGATTGAGACTCGCCAAATGGAACGCGAAGAAGCTAAGAGAAAGAAACCACAAGAAGATTTTTATATTCCTTTGGATGGACCATGGAATAGTTAATAGAGATAATGGACGTGCACGATGTTAAGTAAAAAAAGATATCTTGAAGCTTTAAAAATTATTGAAGACATGTTTCCGCAAGCTCACGGAGAATTAGAGTGGGAAACTCCTTTTCAACTATTGATTGCGACGATTTTATCTGCCCAAGCAACTGACAAAGGGGTTAATAAAGCGACGCCGGCTCTTTTTGCCGCTTTTCCAGATGCACAAACAATGTCGCAGGCAAATGTGGAAGAAATTGAGAAGCTGATTCGGACAATTGTTCTTTACAAGACTAAAGCTAAAAATATTTTACGGACATCACAGATGTTAGTGACCGACTTTGGGGACCTTTTGCCTGATTTGCCAAAGGATAAAAAGGTATTACAAACTTTACCGGGGGTGGGTCGAAAAACAGCAAATGTTGTTTTAGCAGAAGCTTACGGAATTCCGGGGATTGCGGTTGATACGCATGTTGAACGAGTTTCTAAACGTTTGGATATCGTTCCCCAAAAAGCAACAGTTTTAGAAGTTGAAGAAAAGTTGATGCAGCTAATTCCTGAGGAAAAATGGGTTCAAGCACATCATCATCTGATTTTCTTTGGTCGCTATCATTGTACAGCCAAAAAACCAAAATGTGCAGATTGTCCTGTTTTAGATTATTGTAAATTTGGAAAGAAATATTTAAAAAATGAATGAAATTAAACTTTCAAAACGCTTGAAAGCAGTTGCTGACTATGTCGACAATGGAGCAAGGCTCGCTGATATCGGCTCAGACCATGCTTATTTACCAACTTATTTGATGCAAAAAGCTGTCATTGATTTTGCAATAGCAGGAGAAGTGGTTAAAGGACCTTTTGAAATTGCTAAAAATCATGTAGCAGAAGCTGATTTAAGTGATCGGATTGTGGTTCGATTGGCCAATGGCTTAGGTGCTATTGAAAATACTGACAAGATTGATACAATCGTGATTGCTGGTATGGGAGGAATATTAATTTCCGAAATTTTAGAGGCAGGCAAAGAAAAGTTAAGTCATGTTAATCGTTTGATTTTGCAGCCTAATAATCATGAGGAAAGTCTACGTCAGTGGTTAGTGAATCATCAATTTGTCATTAAAAAAGAAGAGATTTTATTGGAGGCTGGTAAGTTTTACGAGATTATTGTTGCCGAACCACTCTCAAAATTAATGACAGAAAAGTTGTCAGTAAATGATTTAACATTTGGCCCTTTTTTATCTAAAGAAAAATCAACTGTTTTTCAACAAAAATGGCAAAAGGAATTAAATACTTTGAATAAAATTATTGCTCGTTTGCCTGAAGAACAAGCTGAAAAACGTCAAGAGGTTTTAAATCAAATTGCGAGAATTGAGGAAGTGCTTCGATGAAAATTTCTGATTTTATGCTTGAATACGAAAAATTTTGCCCCAAAGAATTAGCTGTTGAAGGTGATCCTGTAGGTTTACAAGTTGGGAACCCAAACGATGAACTAACAAAAGTTTTGGTAACCTTGGATATTCGTGAGCAAACAGTGGCAGAAGCAAAAGCGCTGGGTGTGAATCTGATTATTGCTAAACATCCTTTGATTTTCCGCCCCCTTTCTGCATTGACTTCAATGAATGATCAGGAAAAATTAGTTTTGGATTTGGCGCGAGCTGGAATTGCTGTTTATACCAGCCATACAAATATTGATGTGGTTACTGGTGGTTTAAACGATTATTTCAGTCAGTTACTTGGAATGACTGATATTGAAGTGCTAGATGACGAAGAAGGATTGGGACGTGTTGGAAATATTGAACTGACAGAATTATCAGTGCTGACAGAAAAAGTGAAATCAGCATTTGGGTTAGATAGATTACGTCTTATCACTTATGATCATAATTTGACTCAAAAAATTGGAAGAATTGCAATTTGTGGTGGTTCAGGTGGAAAATTATGGGCTAAAGCTTTGGAAAAAAAGGCAGATATTTACATAACAGGAGATATTTATTATCATGTTGGTCATGATATGCTTTCAGCTGGTTTATTAGGAATAGACCCTGGTCACTATATTGAGCATGCTTTTATTGGATTAGTTGCTGACAAGCTTCGATCTTTTGATATGGGTGTCAAGATTTATGAAAGCCAAGAAAAGACAAATCCATTTTATGACATATAAAAAAGACCCTCTTGGAGGGCCTTTTTGGTTGGAACTAATTAGCTAGCTTTTTGTTTACCACGGAAGTCAACGATTAAAAGGTTAGGGCTAAGCAATTCAGCTGTACTACGCAATTCAATCAAATTATATGAAGGATTGATTTTGGTAGACATTTCATCTTGGAAGAAGTAAGAACCATAGCCTTTATAATAAATTGGTCCAAATTCAGAATCAATACTTGCATCAAAGACTTCAGGAACGTTTCCTTTTTCCACGGCAACAATACGATAGCGAGAAATTCCACCTGCACAAGCGTCAACTTCAGTATTGACTTCACTCAAAGTATGGTCAAAATCAAAAACTAAATCAACATCACCAAATGCTTTAATTTTATCAGCTGTTTTTTCATCAAAAGTAATTTTCATCTTATTACCTCCACTATATATCAAAAGATGACTTGTAAATTCATCTATTTGTTATCTTTTTATACTTATATTATAACGCTAAAAAGTTCAGTAGGGAACAATAATGCTCATAAATTTTTAATTAATCTTGGTAATCTTTCAAAACCCATTCATTAATCGCATAAGCAACGCCTGATTTAGCATTTGATTTAGTTACATATTTAGCAATTTTTTTCAATTCCGATTTTCCGTTTTCCATCACAACAGGACAACCTGCAACTTCAAGCATTGAACGGTCATTTTCTTCATCTCCAATAGCCATTACTTCATCCAAGTCAAAAGAAAGTTTCTCAGCCAAATGTTGAACTGCTGACCCTTTACTTGCTTTTTTATTCATGAATTCTAAATAAAACGGTGTTGATTTCACTACATTATATAGTTCAAAGAATTCAAAGGGAAGGTATGCAATTCCGTCATCAAGTGCCGCAGGTTCATCAACCATCATTACTTTAGCAATTTCTAAAGCAGCAATATCTTCGGGTTGGCGAATATAAAGTGGCATTTTAACCATTTGGGCTTCTTGGACAGTATATCTTCCGACATCATGATTTGGAGTATAGATTCCCTCGCGAGTGATTGCGTGAATCGGTAGTCCAATTTTACGAGCAGCAGCATCTAAGTCAAGCCAATCTTCAGAACTCAAAGTTTCTTTGATAAATTCTTCACCAGTTGCTCGCTGAACCAACCCACCATTATAAGTAATAACATAATCACTTTGGTCAGTTAATTCAAGTGCTTTTAGAATATCAACAACACCAGGTAAAGGTCGGCCAGTTGTAATGACAATTTTAACGCCAGCCGCTTTAGCTTTTTTAACAGCCGTTTTTACTTCGGCAGTAATTTGGCGATTAGGATCAAGTAAAGTTCCGTCAAGGTCAATAGCAACAAGTTTAATCATAAGAATTTCTCTTTCTATTTCTTTCAATTTATTAAATATTTAGCAATTATAGGTTGTCATCAAGTGATAATTGTTTACTGACAGAGTCGTCAGTATTTTCAGAGGCAGTAGAATTTCTGTCAGTAAAATTTTGATTAATCACCAAGCTGTCATTAACAATATACTTGGTAAATTCAGGATTTTCTAGCATAATTTTTGGAAAATAGAATCGGCTATTTCCATGAATTGTACCTGTCAAACTTTTAATAAGTGGAGAAAGTACTGACAGCTCTGTAAGCGAACCATTTTTTTGTAAAATATTAATTTCAGTCCGCGGTTTTTCAGAACTTGGTCGATAGAAATCATAAGGCAAATCATAATTACTATGAATACCAGTGTAATAATCAGGATTAAAGCCTGCTTCTTCAACTAAAGAAGATAAAATTTCTAAATCTTCCAATTCTACAGTCTTGGGGTCAAAAGTAATCGATTTGAGTAAATGACGATTGACATAAGCAGAAGCTAAATCAGCGAGAATTTCATCATCATGACTCATCCAAACTTGAAAATAAGTATTCATAACGCCATCATCAAGTCTTAAATAATCTTGTAAATTATGATTTTGCTCGAAAAAGGGAACGAGACAAGGACTTGATATCGCAAAATAGTCTGGCTGACTGGCATATAAAAACTTAGCACGTGCGAGTAACTTTTGCAGTAAAACTTCCATTGAGCGTGAAGAAGCATGAAAATAAACCTGCATATACATTTGGTATCGACTGACAATATAGTCTTCAACTGCATGCATTCCTGAGTACTTAAAAGCAATTCCATTTTCCGTAGGAACAATCACTCTTAAAATCCAAGTTAAATCAAATTGTCCATAGACAGCACCAGTAAAATAAGCATCTCTAAGGAGATAATCCATGCGGTCAGCATCAATTTGACTTGAAATCAATTGAACAACTTGAGGATTAGAATATTCATGAGAAATGACAGAGGCCACTTTTTCAGGAAAATCAGGAGAGACCTTGCGTAAAATTCCATTAATTTCTGTATCAGGAGAAGTAATTATTTCTCGAGTGACCGCCTCGTGGTCTGTATTAAATAAACCTTCAAAAGTGTGTGAATAAGCACCATGTCCAACATCGTGTAATAAGGCTGCACACTGAGTTAAAAGATTCTCATCAGGATTCCATTCCAAAGGGAAATTCCGACTAAAATAATCAGTAATCCTTTTGGCAATGTGGTAAACACCCAAACAATGAGAAAAACGGGTATGTTCAGCTCCATGGAAGGTAAAACTTGATGTACCAAGTTGTTTAATTCGTCTTAAACGTTGGAATTCAGCAGTGTCAATCAATTCTGATATTACAGGATGATTCACCGTGATATAGTCATGAACTGGGTCACGAAAGACTTTTTCCAAAATAAAACCCCCTCTAAAATTTAAGGTCTATTCTCTATTAAAAATTAATCAGATTTTTCCTTATTTTATCTTAATTATACCCTATTTTCTTCCAAAATGCAGACCCTCATCACCTTAATCTTTTTAGCACAGACTATGTTTTTAATATTCAAGGAATTATAGTAAAATATGATTATGGAAATTATAATTAGGAATAGAATTAAAATTGACCAGCAAGAAGAGTTGGTCAAAGAAATATATCAGGGAGAGTTGAAAAAAGGAGGACATCAGACCTTACTCAAGTATCAAAATGCTGCAAATGAAAAAGTTTTACTTAAATTTGATGAAAAAGAAGTGATAATGACCCGCTTTGCAAAGCGACCTATCAAAATGCATTTTCATCCAGAAATTCCAGGTTTAACTGAATATGAAGGTTTAGGAGAACTATCAATTCTGACAAATGCTTTAAGCATTGATCATGAGAGCAGGACAATTAAAATTAATTACCAACTTTCGCAAGGTGCCCAAAAAATAGCCGATTATCATTTGAGAATTGACTGGAAAGAGCAAAGTGTGGAAGGAGAAACAAATGGATAAAATTCATCTACCTAAAGAAATATATGAACGATTAGACCTTAAAGAAAACGAAGAAATTGAAATCGTCGATTTAGCGGCTGATAGTTTTACCATTCGAAAAATCAATGCCAGAAAATCAGATAAGGCGCCCAAGTGGTTTATTATTCCAACGATTATTTCTGCATTTATCTTTATTATTTTTGCCTTTGTCATAAAGCATCCTCATGTCATCGCTCTTTCTGGAAATGAATCTTTGGCAACGGCGGTTATTACAATTGCTAATGCAATAGGGATGCTGACTTTTATTTCTGCTTATTTCTCTCGAAGAAAAGAATTTTATAAACAGATGACCAAAAGAAGTTACTGGCGGACATTTGCCACAGTCACTTTATCTGTTTTACTTATCGTCATTTTAGCATCGATGGGCTTATTTTGGTTTTTAGGTCAAATTTTTTATGGTGTAAGTTTTGGACTCTTTACTTCCACCTTAATCTTTACTATTTTTTCTGGAATCATTAATTATGTCATGATTTTTGTTGTAGATACTTTTTCGATTAATATGATGGTAACAATGCTTTTAGTGGTTTCTGTTGGTGGTTTCGTCTCAAGTATGGCCACCAATGGAAATCAGTACTGGTGGCAAAGGAATTTTAGTTTGCTTGGAACTCAGGCTTCACGTTCAAGCTGGCAATTTAATCTGACGTTAATTGTTTCGGCAGCCTTATTTGCAGCATTAATTGATTATATTTTTGTTTCATTAAGACAAAAAGCGGGCAGTCATTATCGACAAAATATTTTGCAAGTTTTATTGACACTTTGTGCTATTTCAATTGCTTTAGTTGGATTAATTCCCAATGATCCAGGCTGGATGCATATTGCTCATGACATTGTTGCTCAATTAATAGTCTTATTTATGGCTATTTCGATACTTGGAATTCGTTGGTTTTTACCAAATGCTGATCCAAATTTATATCGTATGTCTTATTTTATTGTAGGTCTTATCTTAATCTCTTATGTTTTATGGCATCCTATTCATTATTTGACATTAACGGCTTTTGAAATTCTTTCTTTTAGCTTGTCTTTTGCTTGGTTACTCTTACTGGTAAATACTTTGATTAATATGCTTTGGAATACGAAAAAGATTTATAAAGTCTCGCTTAATTCTATAGAAGAAAAAAGTGAAAAATAAGACTTGAAAAGTAGAAAAAGAAGTAGTATAATAATATAGTTGTCTTTGTGAAGTCTCATAAAGTGCAACCGCACGAAGTTTCGTATTAAGTGGCATATGCCCACGAACAAAGGCGAGTCTAACAGTCGCTTGACTTAAAAGCGATGAAATCTAACAAGGAGGAATCACAATGTCAAACTATGCAATCATCAAAACTGGTGGTAAACAAGTTAAAGTTGAAGAAGGTTCAGTAATCTACGTTGAAAAACTCAATGTTGAAGCTGGTCAAACCGTTACTTTCGACGAAGTTATCTTTGTCGGAGGCGAAACAACTAAAGTTGGTGCACCACTCGTTGAAGGCGCAACTGTTGTTGGTGAAGTCGAAAAACATGGTAAGCAAAAGAAAGTTGTTACTTTCCAATACAAACCTAAAAAACACTCACACCGTAAACAAGGTCACCGTCAACCATACACTAAAGTTGTTATCAAATCAGTTAACGCTTAATTATGATTGAAGCTTGTATCAGGACAAAAAGAGACAAAATTGTTTCTTATGAAATCTCAGGACATGCTGAATCTGGCGAGTATGGACACGATGTGGTTTGTGCGGCGGTCAGCGTTCTATCAATTACAACGGCAAATAATATCTACGAGATGGCTCACATTAAACCTGTGACTCAGATGGAAGATGGTTACTTGTATGTTGAAATTCCTTTGAGCATACCTGAAAAACAAGGCGTATTGGCTCAAACTTTGCTCGAAGCTTTTGCAAATTCGATGAAAGCAGTTGAGAAAAGCTATGGTCAGTACATTACACTTAAATTTGAAAATGGAGGGCAATAACATGCTTGAACTTAATCTGCAACTCTTCGCCCACAAAAAAGGTGGGGGTTCTACTTCCAATGGACGTGACTCACAAGCTAAACGTCTCGGTGCTAAAGCATCTGACGGTGAACTTGTAAGCGGCGGTTCAATCCTTTTCCGTCAACGTGGTACACATATCCATCCAGGTACTAACGTTGGCCGTGGTGGCGACGATACTCTCTTCGCTAAAATCGAAGGAACTGTTAAATTCGAAATGAAACGTGGTAAAAAACACGTATCAGTTTATCCAGTAGTGGCTAAATAAGAATTTTGAAACCTGTCTTTGACAGGTTTTTTTATTATATATTAATGAATAAAGTCCTCTTGAGGGCTTTTTATTGTACTTTTTAAATACATTTATAAATATGTGCTAAAATATTTGAAAAAAAGATAAGGTGGTGCTATAATATTTTTATTATCAGTTATAGATTAAAAAGTTTAATAATTTCTTAAATCAATAATTGATTTATTTTAATTACTATAAAAATATACTTAACATAATGGTTGTTGAATTTTATTCAACTTAGAGCTAGGAGAAATAATGAATGATAAAGAACATCAACGTCATCGATTGATTTATCATACGAATGGAAAATCCTTAGAGGAAATAAATGGGACAGTAGAAGTACCTAAAAATGTTGGCTTTTTCAAAATGTTGCTAACTTATTCAGGACCTGGTGCCTTGGTTGCAGTTGGTTATATGGACCCAGGAAATTGGTCAACATCAATAACTGGCGGACAAAACTTTCAATACTTACTGATTTCAGTCATTCTGGTGTCAAGTTTAATTGCAATGCTCCTTCAGTATATGTCGGCAAAATTGGGTATTGTCAGTCAAATGGATTTAGCTCAAGCTATAAGAGCAAGAACAAGTAAATCTCTAGGAATTGTTTTATGGATATTAACTGAACTTGCCATAATGGCAACGGATATTGCAGAAGTAATTGGGGCTGCTATCGCTCTTTATCTTTTATTTAATATCCCATTAATCTTAGCGGTTTTTATCACAGTTCTTGATGTCTTTTTGCTTTTGTTATTGACGAGAGTTGGTTTTAGAAAAATTGAAGCCCTTGTTATCTGTTTGATTTTAGTCATTTTGGTCATTTTTGCTTATCAAGTCGCTTTATCAAATCCAGATTGGAAAGGAATTATTGAGGGATTTATCCCCAATAGCCGGACGTTTGCCTCTTCACCAACAGTGGCAGGGATGTCTCCTTTAACAGGGGCCTTAGGGATTATTGGTGCTACAGTTATGCCTCATAATTTGTATCTCCATTCTTCTATTTCACAAAGCCGAAAAATCAATCATCAGGATAAAGCAGATGTTGCTAGAGCGGTGAGATTTTCAACATGGGATTCTAATATTCAATTGACAGTGGCTTTTGTTGTGAATTCCCTCTTGTTAATCATGGGAGTTGCCGTATTCAAAACGGGAGTGATTGATGATCCATCATTCTTTGGTTTATATGATGCCCTCTCTAATCCAACTGTTTTAAGCAATGGACTGCTTGCCGATGTAGCAAAAACAGGAGCTTTATCCACTTTGTTTGCCGTAGCTCTTCTTGCTTCAGGACAGAATTCTACTATTACAGGGACTCTAACGGGTCAAGTTATTATGGAAGGCTTCATTCATATGAGAATTCCAATGTGGGCCAGAAGATTAGTAACACGTTTGCTTTCAGTTGTTCCAGTATTGATTTGTGTCTCTATGACAAGAGGACAAACTTTGAAAGCACAGCATGAAGCAATTAATAATTTGATGAATAATTCTCAAGTTTTTCTAGCCTTTGCTCTACCTTTTTCAATCATTCCTTTGTTGATGCTGACTAATAGTAAAAAGGAGATGGGTGATTTTAAAAATAATTTGATTATTAAATGTTTGGGCTGGTTTTCAGTTATTGCTTTGACCTATCTTAATTTGATTGGTTTGCCAGATCAAATTGCCAACTTTATACCTCATAATCTTGGACTATCTCATCTTATTTCTGGTTTTCTTATTTTTGGAGTTCTCCTTTTATTAATTTGGACAATCGTAGAACTTTATCGAGGAAATAAAAAAATGATGGCTTACTAAAATTGATTTAACTCTATTTTAAAATAGAGTTTTTCTTTATATTCAGTAAGGTGTGATTTAAATTAAAATATGAAATGTGCTATAATGTAAGAAAATGATTAATGGAGATTGTGTATTTGACTAAAAATTCAATTGAATTTAAACTAGAAAATCCAGAAGATGCAAGTCTACTTTTTGGGGTACAAGATAAATATTTGAAGTTAGTTGAATCTCAACTAGGGGTTGAGATTAATTATCGTGGCGAAATGGTTCAAATCGTTTCTGAGGATGAATTGACAAGAGAGCGAGCTCGTAAAGCCCTCCAAGCTCTGCAGGTACTAGTAGGCCGAGGAGTTCCAGTTCATGCGTCAGATGTCATTATTGCAATAAAGATGGTTTTAAATGATGATATTGAAAATTTCACTGCACTTTATGAAGTTGAATTGACGAAAGATGCAGCTGGAAAGTCAATTCGACTAAAAAATCTGATTCAAAAAACTTATGTTGATTCTGTCAAACATCATGATATTGTTTTTGGAATTGGACCAGCTGGAACAGGGAAAACGTTTTTAGCTGTTGTGATGGCTGTTCAAGCATTACGTAATGGTCAGGTGAAACGAATTATTTTGACAAGACCAGCTGTAGAAGCTGGTGAAAGTCTTGGGTTCTTACCAGGCGATTTGCAAGAAAAGGTTGATCCTTATTTACGACCAGTTTATGATGCCCTTTTCCAAATTTTAGGAAAGACGGCAACTGAGCGAATGATGGAACGAGGAATTATTGAAATAGCTCCGCTAGCTTACATGCGTGGTCGTACGCTTGATGATGCCTTCGTCATTTTGGATGAAGCACAGAATACAACAACGATGCAGATGAAAATGTTTTTGACTCGACTCGGCTTTAATTCTAAAATGATTGTTAATGGAGATATTTCACAAATTGACTTACCTAATAAAGTAAAATCAGGTTTGATTGATGCCAAAGATAAATTAAGTCATGTGAAATCAATTGATTTTGTTTATTTCATGGCAAAAGATGTCGTTCGACATCCAGTTGTTGCTGAAATTATCAAAGCCTATGGTGATGAATAGTTTGGAACTTTTGTTAATGTCAGATTGATCAAATTTCTAGATAAGAAGGAAACAATAATGGCCGAAGGTTATGTCATGGATTTGCGCAAAAAAATTGGGCATGTCCCAATGGTAATTGCATGTGCAAGCTTGATTATTTATGATGAAAATCGTGGAATTTTACTTCAAAAACGGGCAGATAATGGGAAATGGTGTTATCATGGTGGGTCAGTTGAACCGAATGAAAAGGTTGAAGAAGCAGCGAAACGTGAACTCTATGAAGAAGTTGGCTTAAAAGCTGGAAAAATAAATTTGTACACTGTCGCTTCTGGGACAGAACAACACTTTTTCTATCCTAATGGGGATGAAGTTCATATTGTTGATACTGTTTTTACTTGTAATGATTTTTCTGGAGAGATTCTTTTAGAAGAATCAGAGGTTCTTGACTGTCAATGGTTTGCCTTTGATAATCTGCCAGAAGATATATTAATTGCCACAAGAGGTCCCATTTTGTCCTTTTGTAAGGAAATGTTGCAAAAAAAGGCTGACAGAAAGTAATTGTTGATTGTAAGTGACAGATTGAATGAGAAATTCTCTGACAGTTCTGTCTGTCATTAAAATTTACTGACAGAATAATAGAAATAGCTAAAATATTGAGCTACTTAGGGCTATTTTATGAATTATTGTCAGTAATTAAATAAGGAAAAAAATGTACGTAGAATTAGTTGATGAAACAGGCCAAGTGCCAAGTGATATTATTGAACAAACTAAAGAAGTTTTAGCTTTTGCTGCTAAAAAACTGAACTTGAAAGAATCAACAGAAATGTCAGTAACTTTTGTTGATAATGCTCGTTCACATGAGTTGAATTTGCAATATCGCGAAACTGACCGACCAACCGATGTTATCTCATTAGAATACAAACCTGATGAATCAGAATTTTTCTTTGATGAAGATATGGAATTACCAGAGGAATTGTTGGAAGAAATGGATCCATTTATTGGTGAATTGTTTATTTCAATAGACAAGGCTGCTGAACAGGCTGCTGATTATGGTCACTCGATTGAACGTGAATATGGTTGGTTAGCTGTTCATGGCTTTTTGCATATCAATGGTTATGACCACTACACACCAGAAGAAGAGTCAGAAATGTTTGGTTTGCAAGAGGAGATTTTAACTGCCTATGGACTCACAAGATAAAGATGTAAAACTTTTTAAGAAAAAGGATTTTAATAATGGTAAAAGACCTGTTCAAGAGGATAGGGCCCGTTGGAAAAATCCTAATTTACTTTCGAGTTTAGACTTTGCACTGTCTGGAATTTGGACAGCTTTTAAAGAAGAACGTAACATGCGTAAACATGCTTTGGCAGCCTTTTTAGCCATTGTTTTTGGTCTTGTTTTTCAAATTTCAGAATTTGAATGGCTCTTTTTGTTGTTGTCAATTTTTCTAGTTTTTATGGCAGAACTTTTTAATTCTGCTATCGAAAATGTGGTGGATTTAGCATCAGATTACCAATTTTATATGCGTGCTAAACGAGCCAAAGATATGGCAGCTGGGGCAGTTTTAGTTATTTCGGGATTTGCATTGATTGTTGGTCTGATTGTATTTTTACCTAAAATTTGGCATCTTTTCTTTTAGAGGATAAGCGGAAATGAATAGAAAAAATGATTTTCTAAAAATATTGAAAAAGAACTCCGAATTGATGTCCATTTTGGATGAAGTTTTTGTTTTAAATTTGCCTAATTATTATCTAGCCGCAGGAAGTGTCTTTCAAACGGTTTGGAATTATTCTGACGGAAATAATTTAATGACAGGAATTCACGATATTGATATTGTGTACTTTGATAAAGAGATTTCTGCTGACAGCTCTGCTAAAAATGATAAAAAGTTAGAAAAAGTTTTATCTGAAAAATTTCCCTATCAATTTGATATTCATAATGAAGCATACATGCATCTTTGGCATAATGGAAATAAAGTACCGTATAAAAACACAGAAAATGCGATTGAGCGTTGGATTGCTACGGTTCATGCTGTAGGCATAAGTGGTAATTCACGCAATATTGAAATTTTTGCTCCCTATGGCTTAGAAGATATTTTTACTAAAACAATTCGGCCAATTTATCATGTCGATAATAATCGAATACTTTATGAAAATCAGGTTGCTAGGTGGCAAGAAAGATTTAGTAATTTAAAGATTATTGAATGGTCAGATGAAATAAAGAATTGATAAAAAGCTGAAAGGTTTTTTTATTTGATTTAATGATTAACGGCAGAGAGAAAAGCTCCTTATTTCATGAACACCAGCTTCTTTTAGAATTTGTGATGCGTGATATAAGGTGGTACCTGTTGTATAAATGTCATCAATTAATATAACTTTTGTAGGGACTTTTAGTCCTTTTTTTAATCGAAAAGGATTTGGACTTTCCAATCGTTCTTTTCGATTAAGGCTAGATTGTTTGACCGAATTCTCTTTTTCAAGAAGTTCAATAAAATTATCTTGTTGAAGAAAAGCAGTCACTTGATTGAAACCACGTTCCTCTAATCTTTTGGGTGAAATAGGAATCGGAACCAAAGAGGATTTTGGGGGAATACTTTTAAAATAGGGTTCAAAAATTTGGTATAATCGATAATCTCCCACAAATTTATACTGGCTAAAATAATCTTTCATTGCTTGATTGTAGTGAAAAATTGCCTGATGTCTGATTTTGTATCCTCTTTTTTCCCAATTTTGACAATCAGTACAGATCTCATGGACATTTGGCTTACAGCAGCGAGGACAGTGAGCTTCAGGGATCTTTTCAAAATTTTTTTGACATTTAGAACATAAAAGATTTTGAGGACTTTTGAGTAAGAAAAGTTCACTAAATAGAAAGTTTTGAGCAATATTTCTTGAACAAAGCAAACACTTTATCATGAAAAACCTCCCAGTTGGTTCATTTTTTTGATTTCTCTAACTGCCTGACACATTGCTTTGGATTTTCCGTAATGAAAAAAACTAACTAAGCCTGTTGGACGTTCAGGACTACGACCCACACGTCCAGCCATTTGTATCAGTGCGGATTTAGTGAAGTTTGGGTGCTCACTGTTGATGACAAAAACATCAACATTTGGAAAAGTGACTCCCCGTTCAAGAATTGAAGTCGCTATTAAAATAGTAATTTCTTTATTTCTAAAAGCTTTAACAATTTCCAATCTATCTTTTGTTGTTGAAGCAACGGAAGCAATTTTTTCTTTAGGAAATTTCAATTGTAGTTGTTTTGCAAATTCTTGTCCAAATTCAATTTCAGCAGCAAAAATAAGAAGAGGAAAGCCACTATTTCTTTGCTCAATTAATTTCTTATAAAATTTATTTTTCCAAAAAAATTTAGGCACCACTAAAGGAAAATTGTGAAAACGACGCGGGAGAAACAAAGGATAGAGTTTTTGCTTTTTTATATTTTTTTCAAGTTTGTCAGTAGAAGTTGCGGTCAAATATATTAAATTTCCTTCTATTTTTCTTGCTTTTTCTGCCGCAAAATAAAGCATTTCATTATCTCTAAAGGGAAAGGCATCAACTTCATCAATAATCAACAAATCAAAAGCTTCCTTGAAACGTAAAAGCTGATGACTGGTCATTATTATTAATGGAGCTCGAAAATAGCTGTCGCCATCATGATATAAGAGTGGAATCTTACAGGAAAAATCACGTGATAATCGCTGATGAAGTTCAAGACAAACATCAATTCTTGGACTAGCTAGACCAACAACTCCACCGCTTTCTAAAATTTGCTCAATGACTTGATAAATCATTTCAGTTTTTCCAGCTCCAGTCACAGCTTGGACAATTATTTGCTGATGAGAATTAATTTCCTGACAGAGGGTATTTGAAACTGATTTTTGATTCTCTGTCAGTTTTCCAGACCAGTTTATATATGATTTCTTTGGAAAACTCTTTTGTGGCAGAAAGTACAAGAATTCATCGGAGCGGACTCGACCTAATTGAATACAACTTGGACAGTAAAATGCACCAATTGGAAGTTTGACAGAATTTTTAATATGAACAGTCCCACAACGGTTGCATTTTATTTTATTGGAAGAAATTAAAGTCATCCCCAAAATTGATTTTACTGTTGTTTCTAACAAAAAATTACTAAAAATTTTACTGACAGAAATCTTGTCAGTATTTTTTATAAGTTGTAAAATATCATTTTTTAATAATAAACGGCCAAATAACTTTTCTTGATTAGTGCTCATACTATTCTATACGAAAATGCTGTTAAAATGTAACAAAATTTGTTAAAATCATTAGCATGACTATCACTATAAAAACTGATTTTATCAATGAAGAGGAAATCAAAAAATCACGATTTATTTGCCATTTGAAAAGAATTTCATCTGAAGAAGAAGCGCGTGATTTTATTGCGAAAATCAAAAAAGAACACTGGAAAGCCAATCATAACTGCTCAGCCTATACATTAGGTGACCGTCAAGAAATTCAACGAACAAGTGATGATGGAGAGCCGTCAGGGACTTCTGGTGTTCCGATGCTTGAAATTTTAAAGAAAAAAGAAATAATCAATGTTTGTGCCGTTGTTACTCGGTATTTTGGTGGAATAAAATTAGGTGCTGGTGGTTTAATTCGTGCTTATGCGGGCAGTGTAAATCATGCCATCGAAGCTGCTGGTTTAGTTGAATTTATCAACCAACGTGAGCTTCTTTTAAATCTTGATTACAGCCTCTATGACAGCTTACAGCGCTTTTTAATTGACGAAAAAATCAAAATTTCGGATAGTGAGTTTTTGTCGGATATCAAAGTAAAATGTTTTATTGATGAAGAAAAGGTTGACGAAGTCATGAATTTACTGACAGAAACTTTTAATGGAAAAATAAGCATGAAAAAAGGGGACAGTCAACAAGTAGAAGTTGAAGTCCTGTCATAAAATATTGATTTTAAAAAGGGAGAATTCCCTTTTTATTTATATCATAACTGATAAAGGTTTCTGTTTAAGTTAAATCAGTTAAAATACTAAAAGAACAACAATCGAAAACCTATTTTCTTAAGAAAGGAGAAAAATGACAAAAAAATTAGCACAGCTTTTATTTTTCATTTATATATTAGGACTGGTTTGGCTGGTATTATTTAAACTTTCTTTTCATCCACTTGCTTTTCTTGAAATGACGAATACAAGAAGTCTTAATCTGACACCTTTAGCCATGTCCGGCGGTCGTCGCGAGGTTTTATTTAATATTCTAGCTTTTATTCCTTTTGGCATTTTATTGACTATGAATGCACCAAAAATCTCCTTTTTAAATAAACTGGCAATTTCCATTTTATTAAGTTTTTCATTTGAAAGTCTACAATATCTTCTTGCCATTGGTGCAACGGATATTACTGACCTCATCACTAACTCACTTGGAGCCTTACTTGGAATAAGTTTCTATTATTTACTCATAAAAGTCTTTTCAAAAGCAAAAGTCGACCTTATTTTGACAATTTCTTTTACGGTTTTGCTCATTCTTACGATAATCTTTATCAGGCAAAGCATAGTTCTAGGCACAGTGAGAGTGTAAAAAGTATGTTAGAATAGATGAGAAGATTATTTTAGAAGAGGAGACCTATGAAAATATTCAGAGGCTCATTTATTGTTAGTTTAATTGCCCTAATTATCGCATTTGTTTATGCCGGGTGGAATGGACTTTTTATTACGCTTATTCTTGCTGTTCTAGAAATTTCCTTATCTATGGATAACGCTATTGTGAATGCACGTATTCTCGAACGAATGAGTTCTGCATGGCAAAAAGCTTTCTTAACCTTAGGAGTTTTGATTGCGGTTCTTGGAATGCGTTTGATTTTTCCACTCTTGATTGTTGGAGTGTCAGCCCAAATTGACCCTATCGGTGCTTTAAAATTAGCTTTAGAAAAAGGAAATCCCAATACAGTAGGAACCTATGGTTATATTTTGCACCATGCTCATCCACAAATCGCAGCTTTCGGTGGAATGTTTCTATTGATGCTAGCCTTAGGATTTTTCTTTGATGAACGGGCACATACTTGGCTTAAAATACCAGAGAAAATCCTTCAAAGAATTGGAAATTTTCCGGCAGCAAATGCAATTATTTCGATTATTTTGCTTTTAATCACATCGGAATTTATTGCTAAAGATGCTCACGCTGTTTTATTTGCTGGAATTTTAGGAATCCTAACTTTCATGCTTGTTGACGGTTTTGGAGAAACGATGAGTCATAGCAAAGCTGCAAACACAACAAGTAGTGTGATTGCGACTGGTAAGGCTGGACTTGCTTTATTCTTATATTTGGAAGTAATAGATGCTTCATTTAGTTTTGATGGGGTAATAGGTGCCTTTGCAATTACAGCAGACCCGATTATTATTCTTTTAGGATTAGGTGTGATTGGAGCGATGTTTGTAAGAAGTCTTACGCTTTATCTTGTTCAAAAAGGAACATTGAATGACCTTGTATATCTTGAACACGGAGCACATTGGGCCATTCTCACGCTTGCATTTTTAATTTTAGCAAGTATTAAATGGGAGATTGGTGAGGTTGTTACAGGACTTCTAGGAGCTGTATTCATTATTCTTTCCTTTATTTCGAGTGTGATTTATAATCGAAATCATTAAAAAGATGACGCAAGTCATCTTTTTATTTTTAGAAAAAAGTTTAAAACACAATATATTGTGCTTTTTGTGATAAAATATAGATATTAAATACTATATATAGGTTTGGTTGTGATAATGAAACTTAGCATTTTACATATAAATAATACTCATCTCACCCTTGATAAGGATTTTTCTTTAATTAATAAAATTAAAGAAGAAAATAAAAAAAGAGTCATAGAAACTTTAGTTTTAGGAGATGGAAATAGCATTTTTAATAACATTGAGCACAAAAATGATGAGAAAGACCTCCTAAATAAATTTCCTTTTGATGCGACGACATTGGGAAGTCATCAATTTGATGGGGGTTCAAAAGGAATAGTGGAAAATCTAAATAAAATAAATTTTCCAATTTTAGTCGCTAATGTTAATTTTGAAGATGATAAACTTTTAAATCCTTTAGTAAAAGAAGGAAAATTTATTCCTTATCTCCTTAAAAATACAACATCAGGTAAGAAAATAGGAATATTTGGTTTGACAACAATGGATATTGTTTATCGCTCACATCCGAGTGCGGAGACTATCTTTTCTAACCCTTTTGATAAGGCAGATTTCATAGTTAAAAGATTAAAGAATCTTGGAGTTGATGTTATTATTTTATTAAGTCAACTTGGAGAAGAAATGAACCAAATGTTAGCTCAAGAATTTTTAGAAATTGATATTATTATCGATAAACCCGTAGGGACATCAGGAAAAAAAGTTGAAAAATGTGGAAATACACTCATTATTCAATCTGAAACTGATAACTATTCTCTTATAGAATCTGAAATCAATATTGATGATGAAGGCAATTTACTTTTTATTCAAGAAAATAATTATGTTTGAATATGATAGATAAAACCAGAATATTGATACCAAATAAGACAGAAGTAAGGTCATCAGTTTATTTTGCCTTGACAAAACGGGAAAATAGAGCTAGAATTTATAGGTAGCGACTCGAAGATAGTGAAAGTTCGAGAACAATAATGGCTTAACTTAAAACTGTAATGAACACAAATAAAGTAAAAAATAAAGGTGGAACCGTGCATTTGCACCCTTTGTCTCTTTTCGGATTTTTTCGAGGATTGATGAGTGTGTGAATTGCGGTTTTTTGAATTTCGGAGGAAAATAATGGCAAATAAAAAACTAGCATTTCAAGATATTATCTTGACCCTACAAGGCTTTTGGTCTAAACAAGGGGCAAACTTGATGCAAGCTTATGATAATGAAGTAGGAGCAGGAACAATGAGCCCTTACACTTTCTTGCGTTCAAACGGACCTGAACCTTGGGGAGCTGCTTATGTGCAACCTTCACGTCGTCCTGCTGATGGTCGTTATGGTGAAAACCCAAATCGGTTGTTCCAACACCACCAATTCCAAGTTGTATTAAAACCATCTCCAAAAAATATCCAAGAACTTTATCTTCAAAGTTTAGCTGAACTTGGAATTGATGCTTTAGAGCATGATATCCGCTTTGTTGAAGATAACTGGGAAAATCCTTCAATGGGATGTGCTGGTATTGGATGGGAAGTTTGGATTGATGGGCAAGAATGTACCCAATTTACTTATTTCCAACAAGTCGGAGGAATTGAAGTTGATTCCGTAACTTCAGAAATCACTTATGGTTTGGAACGTATTGCGACAGTTATTCAAGAGGTTGATTCTGTTTATGACCTTGAATGGGGGAATGGCGTAGCTTACGGTGATATTTTCAAAGAACCTGAATACGAACATTCTAAATTTGCCTTTGAAGAATCAAACCAAGAGCTTTTACTTAAACTTTTTGGAGAATTTGAACAAGAAGCGCTTGATTTATTAGATAAAGGTTTAGTTCACCCAGCTTATGATTATATTTTGAAATCTTCACATACCTTCAATTTACTTGATGCACGTGGAGCAGTTTCTGTAACTGAGCGCGCAGGTTATATGCATAGAGTTCGTACAATGGCACGTAAGGTAGCAAAAACTTTTATTGAAGAACGTGCAAAACTTGGTTTCCCGCTCTTAAAAGATGAAGCTTTACGTGAAAAATACCTTGGTAAAAAAGGAAAATATACTAAGATTGTAGAAGGAGAAGAAAAATAATGACAAATTACTTACTTGAAATTGGTTTGGAAGAAATTCCAGCACATTTGGTGACTCCTTCAATCAATCAATTAGCCGAAAGAATGGAAACTTTTCTTAAAGAAAATCGTTTAGAATTTGATAAAATTATTAAATTTTCAACTCCACGTCGTTTAGCAATTATTGTTGAAGGTTTGGCAGAAGCGTCAGAAGCGATTGATGAAGAAGTTAAAGGTCCATCTGCTAAAATTGCTAAAGATGCGCAAGGGAATTGGTCAAAAGCGATTCAAGGTTTCTCAAGAGGACAAGGAGCTACTCCAGATGATTTAATCCTTAAGGGTGATTATTATTATGCTAAAAAACATATTTACGGAGTAAAAGCAGAAGAAATTCTGTCTAAAGTTGGCGATGAAGTCATCGCAAAAATGACATTCTCAACTTATATGAAATGGGGAAATAATGATTTTCTCTTTGTTCGTCCAATTCAATGGATTGTTTCACTTCTAGAAGATAAAGTTGTTGCTTTTGATTTATTGGACGTAACAGCAAATCGTTTTTCACGGGGCCATCGTTTCTTGGCAAATGTTGAGGTTGAACTCAAAAATGCAAATGATTATGCTAGCAAAATGCCAGAAAACTTTGTTTTAGTTGATGCTGAACATCGTAAAGCAGAAATTTCAGCTCAAATTTTGGCTCTTGCGTCTGAAAATAAATGGCAAGTTACTTTGCATAAAGATTTATTAGAAGAAGTAAATAATATTGTTGAATATCCAACTGCCTTTGTTGGTTCATTTGATCCTAAATATCTTTCTGTTCCAGCAGAAGTTTTAGTGACATCAATGCGTGATAATCAACGTTATTTTGAAGTTTATAACCAAGAAGGTCAACTCGCACCAAACTTTATCTCTGTCCGTAATGGGAATGCTGAAAATATTGAAAATGTCGTGCTCGGAAATGAAAAAGTTTTGGTTGCTCGTCTTGAAGATGCAGAGTTTTTCTGGAAAGAAGACCAAAAACTTAAAATTGAAGATTTGGTCGCTAAACTTGCTAAAGTAACTTTCCATGCAAAAATTGGTTCAATTACTGAACACATGGCACGAACAAAAGAAATAGCCGCGAAATTAGCTGATATTGCTGGCTTGACTGATGAAGAAAAAAGAGACGTTGCCCGTAGTGCTGAAATTTATAAATTTGACCTTTTGACAGGAATGGTTGGAGAATTTGATGAATTACAAGGGGTAATGGGTGAAAAATATGCGCTTTTAGCTGGTGAAAATGCAAATGTTTCTGCAGCAATTCGTGAACATTATATGCCAACTTCAGCCGAGGGAGAATTGCCTGAAACAAAAGTCGGTTCTGTGCTTGCAGCAGCTGACAAAATTGATTCGGTCCTCTCTTTCTTTAATGTTGGTTTAATTCCTTCTGGTTCAAATGACCCTTATGCCCTACGTCGAGCAGTACAAGGCTTGATTCGTATTATTGAAAAAATGAATTGGCATTTCGATTTATCTTTATTTATTGACCAATTTGAAGGTGAAAATCATCTTGAAATTTTGGATTTTGTCAAAGCACGTATTCAAAAACTCTTGCTTGAAAAACTCGATCGTCATGATATTGTTGAAGCGGCAATTAATAGTTCAAGCTTTGATATTACAAACATGATGGAATCGGCTTTTGTCATTGATGGGCACAAACTTCACGAACCTTTTAAACCAGCAATTGAAAATGTTTCACGTTCAATTAATTTGGTTAAAAAAGCAAAAGATATTAAAGAAATAAATCCAACACTTTTTGAAGAAGATGCAGAAGAAGCACTTTATAATGTTGTTATTTCTCTTCAAAATCAATGGACTTATATGCCTGGTGAAGAAAAATTCAGAGCAATTGTTCATTCACTTGCACCTTCAATTGAAACTTTCTTTGAAAGTGTAATGGTAATGGCTGAAGATTTAGCAGTTCGTGATAATCGTATTGCGTTGTTGTCAGAAGTTGTTGCATTAACAAGCGTTATGGCTGATTTTTCTTTGATTAATACAAAATAAAATTGATAAATTTACTGACAGAAAGTTTATTTATGACTTTAAAAAGCTGTCAGTAAAATTTGAGTTCTGTCAGTAATTTTAACAATATTCATGAAGAAAGGAACTAAGAAATGGCAATTACAAATGAACAAGTAGAACGTATTAATGAATTAGCGCGTAAGAAGAAAGCAGAAGGATTATCAGAAGCTGAGCTTGAAGAACAAGCCCTTTTACGTCGTGCTTACCTCGATAGTGTTAAAGCAAATTTCCGCTCACAAGTTGAAACCATCAAAGTTATTGATGAAAAAACAGGAGAAGATGTTACTCCGGATAAACTTAAAGAAATTCAACGTAAGAATGGGATGCGCGACTGAGCTTTTTCTTGTAAATATTTCATAAAATGTTAAAATAAATATTAATAATGATGGGTATGGTGCACACCCGAAACCGCTTTAAGAATAAAATCTTAAAACTAATGGCGCCTACAAACAAAAGGCTATCTCCAAGTAGTCTTGTTTGTAGCGCCTTTTGTTTTGTAAAATATTATAAAGTGAGTTAAACTCACAAACAAGGAGTTTCAAAAATGAATTTTTTTAAAGTAGGAATTTCAAGAAGCGCAATTTTATATGTCTTCTTAGCTGTAATTATTGGGGGATTAATTGGTATTGTTGATGCTATATTTGGTCGAGGGCTTATCTATATTACTGAATTTAGAGATAGTCATGCCCTATATTTAATTCCATTTTTAACCTTAGCCGGTCTCTTAATCGTTTATATTTATAAGAATTTTGGTAAAGACAGCCAAAAAGGAATGGGCCTAATTTTTGAAGCGGGGAATCATGGGCGAGAAGACATTCCAAAACGTCTTGTTCCGCTGATTGTTTTCTCGACTTGGCTTTCTCATTTGTTTGGTGCCAGTGTTGGTCGTGAAGGAGTTGCAGTTCAAATCGGTGGTGTGATTGGACATGCGATTGGCAAAAAACTCTCAGCAAAAGAAGCTAAAAAAATACTTTTGATTACTGGTATGGCTGCTGGTTTTGCAGGGCTCTTTCAAACGCCAATCGCGGCAACTTTCTTTGCTATTGAAATTTTAATGTTGGGTAAAATTGAATATAGAGCTTTAATCCCAGCTTTGGTTGGTTCATATGTTGCAAGTTGGACTTCAAGCAGTTTGGGATTAGAAAAATTTTCTTTCGCAATCAATACTAACATTCATATTGACCCTTTGGTTCTATTAAAATTGGCTGTCATTGCCGTTTGTTTTGGACTTATAGGGAGATTTTTTGCGGAATCTTTAGCTTTTATGAAAGCAACCGTCGCTAAAAGAATTGTTAATCCTTATTATAGAATTATTTTGATGGGAATTGTCATCTCAATTGGTTTACTTGTTATTCATTTGGACCGTTATGCTGGTCTTGGGACAAATTTGATTTCTTTAAGTTTTAACGGTGGACATATCAATGGATATGATTGGATATTAAAATTAATCTTTACGGTTTTATCTATTTCTGCCGGATTCCAAGGCGGGGAAGTCACACCACTCTTTGCTATTGGCTCAACATTGGGTGCAGCTTTGGCTATGCTCTTTGGTTTACCTGTCGAATTTGTGGCTGCTGCGGGTTATGTTTCAATTTTTTCAGCCGCAACAAACTCTTATTTTGGCCCAATTTTTATTGCTGCGGAGGTCTTTGGCTTTGGTTCGGTTCAATATATCCTACCAATTATGACAATTGCCTACGTTTTGAATGGAAATTCATCCATTTATGCGCAAGAAGTTCTAAATTTGGAAGTTTAAACAAAAAGATGACCTCTCTGGGTCATCTTTTTTTATATAATTTTTCAGTTTTAATGTAATCAATAACGTTTTGAGGTAAGAAGTAAGTGGGTTCAATATTTTTGGCAAACATTTCCCTTAGCATTGTACTAGAAATTGGTAACAAGGGAGCATCAAGCCAAGTAACAGGATAAGGACTTTTGGAGATTGTATCCGTTCTTCTTAAGGCAATGAATGTCACAAGTTTTAGGAGTTCATCAATTTTGTACCATTTGGGAAGATATTCCACCATGTCGCTACCAATAATGAAATAATAATCGGTATCAGGATTAGCTTCAGTCAGGAGTTTGAGCGTGTCATAACTGTAAGATTTTCCACCACGTTCAATTTCAATCAACTCAAGACCGAGTCTAGGATTTTCTTTGATTGCTAATTCAAGCATTTTAACTCGATGTTTTGCAGAAATGGTTTCTTTTTCATCGACATGAGGTGGAATATTTTCAGGCATTAGTAATACTTTATCCAAATTCATTTGTTGGGCAACTTGGTCAGCCATCATTAAATGAGCATGATGAATTGGATTAAAATTTCCTCCTAATAGACCTACTTTTTTTCTGTTCCCTTTATTCATAAGGGGGCTTTCTCCTTAATTTTTGAAATTATTTAATCTACCAATATTTTGAATCAGTCAATTTATATTGTACCATAGCTCATCGCAATCTATAAGACTAAAGAAAAACTCCTCAAGGGAGTTCTTTAATTTAAGATTCGATTTGGACAATGTATCTACTGTTAATATAATGCTCGGTGTTATCCTCATCAATTACAAGGCAATTTCCGTTGCTGTAACCTTTCTTGAAATGTAAGGCAGAGACGACACTTCCGTCTATTAAGTGGATTTTTACACTATCATTTTGTTTAAGTAGTTTCTTTAGATAACTAATCATAATCCTCTCCTTTCTCCATTACTTCTATTGTAGTACAAAAAACATAAGTGGAGCAAAAAATTGACTAGTTTTATATAAAATACATGGCGAAATTTAAATTATAATATATTGTATAATTATAAAGGGTTCCCAGTACAAATTTAGGGCAAAATTTGATAAAATAAAGATTAGAATTGCGTTAAAATCGGTATGATTAGCGGAAGTGAATATGGGAGAAAAAATTATGCCACATCTATATCAAGACGACAGTCTTACATTACATACGGACTTATATCAAATCAATATGATGCAAACTTACTTTGAGCTTGGACGACATCAGCGTCAGGCGGTCTTTGAGGTTTTTTTCCGTGAGATGCCCTTTAAAAATGGTTATGCTGTTTTTGCTGGTTTAGAAAGAATGGTTGATTATTTAAAGAACCTTAAATTCTCGGAAACAGATATTGCCTATTTGCGTGAATTAGATTATCCGGAAGATTTTCTAAATTATTTAAAAGAATTGCGTTTTACAGGAACAGTTAGAGCGATGCAAGAAGGACAACTTGCTTTTGCTAATGAACCTTTAGTGCAGGTTGAAGGTTCGCTTGCGGAATGTCAGTTGGTCGAAACAGCTATTCTTAATATTATAAATTTCCAAACTTTGATTGCTACTAAAGCTGCTCGTATCAAATCTGTAATTGGGGATGACCCTTTGTTGGAATTTGGGACAAGACGCGCTCAAGAAATGGATGCAGCCATTTGGGGAACACGAGCAGCAATCATTGGTGGTGCTGATGCGACATCAAACGTTCGTGCAGCTAAAATCTTTGGTTTGAAGGCTAGTGGAACACATGCTCATGCTTTGGTTCAATCTTATGGGAATGATTATGAGGCTTTTAAAGCATACGCACAGACACATAAAGATTGTGTCTTCCTTGTTGATACTTATGATACTTTAAGAGTTGGAGTTCCTTCAGCGATTAAAGTGGCGCGTGAATTTGGCGATAAAATTAATTTCCAAGGTGTACGAATTGATTCTGGAGATATGGCCTATATCTCGAAAAAAGTTCGTCAGCAACTTGATGAAGCAGGATTTACTGATGCAAAAATCTACGCTTCAAATGATTTAGATGAAAACACAATTTTAAGTTTAAAAATGCAAAAAGCAAAAATTGACGTTTGGGGAGTTGGAACTAAATTAATTACGGCTTATGATCAGCCAGCGCTTGGTGCAGTTTATAAATTAGTATCTATGGAAGATGAAAGTGGTCAAATGCAGGATACCATTAAACTTTCAAGTAATGCTGAAAAAGTTTCTACACCAGGTAAAAAACAAGTTTGGCGAATCACAAAAAAAGCAGATGGCAAATCAGAGGGGGATTATATTACATTTTCTGATGAACGTCCAGATGTAGCAGAAGAAATTTACATGTTCCACCCACTTTATACCTACATCAATAAAAATGTGCGAGACTTCAATGCTAATCCACTTTTGAAAGATATTTTTGTGGATGGTGAATTGATATATGAATTACCAAGCTTGCAAGAAATTAAAGAATTTGCACGTGAAAACCTTGAGGAACTTTGGGATGAATATAAACGTGATTTGAATCCTCAACCTTACCCAGTAGATTTGTCACAAGAATTATGGAATCATAAAATGCGCCTAATTTCACAGGTGCGTACAACAGTATCAATGACGAGATTGGATGATGAATGATGAGAATAAGACGAATAGACCTCTGTGATGCAAGACTTTTCTGGGATGTCCAAAAGCAATTGGATACAGAAAGTAAGTTCATGATGCTTGAACCAGAGGAGCGAAGATTTGATTTTAGCCGAACAATTGGTCGAATTTCACGTTTTGATTTTTTAGTTGGTGCTGATGTTGATGGAAAATTTGTTGGATTTCTGTCAGCCAAAAGAGGAAACGCTAATCGAATTAGAAATACGGCCTATGTTGTTGTAGGAATTATTGAAGAATTTCAACACCAAGGAATTGGTTCTCAACTTTTTGAGGAATTAGAAAGATGGGCAAAAGAAAAAGCAGTAAAACGGTTAGAATTAACGGTAATGATTAATAACTATGCTGCGATTGCCCTTTTTCAAAAACATGGATTCACAATAGAAGGCGTTCGCCGTGAGGCAATGTGTGTTGATGGAAAATACATTGATGAATTCTATATGAGTAAAATTTTAGATTAAAAATAGTTAATGACAGAGCTGTCAGTAAAATATAGAAACTGTCAGTAAAAGGAAGATAAAATGACATTACAAGATGAAATTATTAAAGAACTTGGTGTGAAACCAGTCATTAATCCTAAAGAAGAAATTAGGGTGTCAGTTGATTTTTTGAAAGATTATCTAAAAAAATATCCTTTCATTAAGTCTTTTGTATTAGGGATTTCTGGTGGTCAAGATTCTAGTTTAGCAGGTCGTCTGGCTCAAATTGCTATCGAAGAAATGCGTCAAGAAACTGCTGATGAGACTTATAAATTTGTAGCAATTCGCCTGCCATATGGTGTTCAAGCTGATGAAGAAGATGCCCAACGTGCGCTTGCTTTCATTCAACCCGATGTCAGTTTGACTGTAAATATTAAAGCTGCTGTTGAAGGACAAGTGGCAGCCCTCAATGAAGCTGGAATTGAAGTATCAGATTTCAACAAAGGAAATATTAAGGCACGTCAACGTATGATTACTCAGTATGCTGTGGCTGGTCAATATCAAGGAGCGGTTCTTGGAACAGACCATGCAGCAGAAAATATAACTGGATTTTTCACAAAATTTGGTGATGGTGGAGCAGACTTGCTTCCACTTTTCCGCTTGAATAAACGTCAAGGAAAAGCACTCTTGGCTGAACTTGGCGCTGACCCAGCCATTTATGAAAAAGTTCCGACTGCAGACCTTGAAGAAGGAAAACCAGGACTTGCTGACGAGATTGCATTAGGTGTGACTTACAATGATATTGATGACTACACAGAAGGTAAAGTGATTTCTGAGGATGCTAAGGCTAAAATCGAAGCATGGTGGAATAAAACACAACATAAACGTCACTTACCAATTAGCGTTTTTGATGATTTTTGGAAATAAAAACAAAAAGTTACTGACAGGATTTCTGTCAGTAATTTTTTTATTAAAAATGATGAGGACTTGAATAAGAAGTAAAATGTAATTATGATATAATTAACTAAAACGTTTACAAAAAAAGGAGGGATAAGATGACATTTATTGAAGTGATTAATGAGTCTAAAATCTACCAATCAGGACAAGAGAAGATTTATGCCAATGACCAAGTAAATTTTGAAATTGAAAAAGGAGAATTGGCTATCATTTTAGGTTCCTCTGGGGCAGGTAAATCGACAGTCTTAAATATTTTAGGAGGAATGGATACAAATGATGAGGGAGAGGTTATTATTGATGAGGAAAAAATCTCTAATTTTTCAAACAAAGAATTGATTACCTACCGACGTTATGCCGTTGGTTTCGTTTTTCAATTTTATAATCTTGTCAATAATTTGACAGCACTAGAAAATGTCGAATTAGCTTCTGAAATTGTCGAAAATGCTCTCGATGCTAAAGAAGTGCTGAAAAGTGTCGGTCTGGAACATCGGCTTCATAATTTTCCTTCGCAACTTTCTGGTGGCGAGCAGCAAAGAGTAGCAATTGCGCGTGCCATAGCCAAAAATCCAAAAATCTTGCTTTGTGATGAACCAACCGGTGCCTTAGATTATCATACAGGAAAACAAATCTTGAAAATTCTTCAAGATATGGCCAGAAAAGAAGGAAAAACAGTTATTATTGTCACGCATAATGCTGCAATTGCTCCAATTGCCAACCGTGTCATTCAAATGCATGATGGAAAAATTAAACAAATTGATAATAATAGCCAACCAGAAGATATTGATAGAATTGAGTGGTAAGCTATGCGAAAAAAAACTTTAAATAAAGAAATTCGCAGGTCAATTACGGGTTCATTAGGTCGCTTTATTTCTATTTTTTCCTTGATGTTGTTAGGGACTTTCGCTTTTGTCGGACTAAAAGTTTCTGGACCCGATATGAGAAGAACAGCGGAAGATTTTTATGCTCAACATCATTTAGCAGATTTAACGCTAACTTCAACTTTGGGATTGGACCATTCTGACCAGCAATTAATTAACGAAACCAAGGGTGTAAAAAAAGCAGAATTTGGCTATTTTCAAGATTTGGTAATCAAAGGAAAAGAAAATAGTCTGCGTTTATTTTCTACACCAGATGAATTGTCAACTTATGAGTTAATGTCAGGCAAGTTGCCTCAAAAAGATTCAGAAATTGCTTTAGATTATTTATATGATGGACAATATAAAATAGGACAAACCATTGATTTTACCCCTCCCAAATCTAAGGATTCTGATTTGATAAAAAATCATTCCTTTAAAATTGTTGGATTTGTGAAATCAAGTGAATATGTCGATAAAAGTGATTTTGGTTCAACGACAGTCGGAACGGGTAAACTTAATGGTTATGCGCTTGTTACCAAGGAAGCCTTTGATTCTGATGTTTATATGATTGCTCGCCTATCCTATAAAAACTTACAAAATATCTCCATTTTTGATAGCAAATACGATAGCCGCTTAAAAACCGAACAAAAAACCTTAGAAAATACTTTTAAGAATCAACCAGAAAAACGCTTAGCAGCACTGAAAACAGCCCCAGAAAAACAGATTAATGAAGCGAAAAGTCAAATAGTTGAGGAAGAAAATCAACTCACTCAGCAAGAAAATCAATTAATCGCTCAAAAGAATCAAATTGGGGAACATGCATCCGCTCAAGTGATTGAGCAAATCAATGCAGCCCAAAATCAAATTAATGCTGGAAAAGAAAAGATTGCTAAAGCTAAAGCAGAGCTTGCAAAGCAGGAAACAGCCCTAAACCAGCTTGAAAAACCGACTTATCAAATTAATAATCGTAAAGAAGGAAATCCGGGGTATAAGACATTTTTAGATGACTCAACAAGAATTGACAGTCTTTCAAATATTTTTCCAGTAGTCCTTTTTGCGATTGCTTTATTAGTGAGTTTGACAACAATGACTCGTTTTGTGGAAGAAGAGCGAGGAAATCTTGGGTTACTGAAGGCTTTGGGATATTCAAACCGTGACATTCGTAAGAAATTTATGGTTTATGGATTAGTTTCTAGCGGTTTAGGAGCTTTAGTAGGAACAATTATTGGACATACCTTTTTGCCGATAGCGGTATTTAATGCTTACACAGCTTCATCTACCTTTAGCAATTTACGGTTAACATTCTCTCCTTTATGGACAATAGTTGCTTTTGCGATAGCTATAGCTTGTAGTCTTTTGCCAGCATATTGGGTTGTCCGAATGGAACTAAAAGAAGTACCAGCCAGCCTCTTTTTAGCAAAAGTACCAAAAGCAGGCTCACGGATTCTTTTAGAGAAAATTAATTTTATTTGGAAAAGAATGAGTTTTACTTATAAAGTGACGGCTCGAAATCTATTTCGTTATAAAAAGAGAATGTTAATGACTATCTTTGGTGTCGCTGGCTGTACCGCTTTACTTGTCATGGGATTTGGAATTCGAGATTCTATTTCTGGTTTATCAAATAAACAATTTGGTCAAATTTTGCACTATGACATGATTACTATTGAAAAAAATAAAGTAAATGACAAAGAAAAAGAAGAAATAGATAAAGAATTAGCCTCATCAGAAATTGAGAATTATTTGCCGATTGCCTTTGAAAATTTGACAAAAGAAGCCAGTGACAAATTAGAAAAACAAGAGGTTAACTTAATTGCGACAAATCGTTCTGATGATTTATCAAAATACATTAGCTTAAAATCTCGTAAAAATAGTCAAAAAATTGAATTAAATAACTCTGGAGCAGTCCTTTCAGAAAAATTTGCTGAACTTTTAGACCTTAAAGTTGGTGATTCTCTGACACTAAAAGATAGTGAAAATCAGCCTCATAAGATAAAAGTAGCAGCAATTACTGAAATGTATATGGGCCATTATATTTTCATGAATCAATCGGTTTACCAAAATGTTTTTAAAAAAGATTTTGTGGCAAATGCCCAATTGATTAAGTTGAAAAATGCGTCTACAAATAATATTCAAAAAATGTCAGCTCAATTTATGCAAGAAGACGGAATTCAAGCAGTTTCACAAAATAGTGACCTCAAAAAGGTGATTGAATCCTTTATGTATGGCATTAATAGTGTCATGATTGTTTTGATTACTTGTGCCATTTTACTTGCGATTGTTGTCATCTATAATTTAACAAATATCAATGTTTCCGAGAGAATTCGCGAATTAGCCACAATCAAAGTTTTAGGATTTTATGACCGTGAAGTCACACTTTATATTTATCGGGAAACGATTTTATTAAGCTTTTTAGGAATTCTGGTTGGTTTTGTTTTGGGGGATTATTTCCATCAGGTGATTATGAACCAATTGTCAGCTGACCAAATTATGTTTGCACCGGGATTACTTTGGACAAATCTTTTATTATCGGCAGCAATTACTTTTGCGACTACTCTTTTGCTAGCTATTGTTGTTCATTTCAAATTAAAAGCCGTGGATATGCTTGGGGCTTTGAAATCAGTAGATTAATCATTAAAAATTTTACTGACAGCTTTTTAAGAAATAAAAAAATTACTGATGAAAATTCGAGGATATCCATAAGTGCTAAAGACACTAACGGCTATCCTCTGACAAAAATTTCATCAGTAATTTTTTTATTATTTTTCAACTTTACGTTTGAGGTCCCCAATTTGTTGGCCTTTATCTTCGTCAGCTAAAATCTCTTCAAAAGCAGGGAGTTGAATTTCTTCCCCATATTTTTGGTAAAGAGCAGTAGTCACCAAACGATAAGCTAGTCGTGCATTTCTTGAAAGAATTGGCCCATGGAAATAAGTTCCAAAAGTATTTTTGTAAATTAAACCTTCAGTTTGATCATCTGGATTATTTCCACCACCGTAAACGACGGTTCCTAGTGGCTTTTCGTCATCAGACAGATAGGTAATTCCTGAATGGTTTTCAAAACCATAATATGTTTCACCAAATTCTTCATTGTGAGTTTCAATATCACCAATAAAACGGTCAGTTCGTAAATTTTCAGTATAATGTCCAAGAATTCCCGTTCCTTGAATTTTTGTCCCTTCGGAATTAACATAGTACTGACCGAGCATTTGATAACCACCGCAAATTGCAAGAAGTGGTTTTTCAGATTCAATGTAATCTTTTAAAGGTGCTGACAAGTCAATCAATGATTGGTCAGCAATAATTTCTTGCTCATAATCTTGACCACCACCCCAGAAAACAAGGTCATAATCTTCTTTTGCAAAAGTATCACCTAAAGAAACGATATTGAAGGTCATCTCTGCCCCTAATTTTTCTCCGACATACTTGAGCATGAGAATATTTCCATTATCACCATAAGTATTCATTAAATCACCATAAAGATGAGCCACATTGAGGGAATACTTTGGATTTTCAAGATTTGATTTTAAAGAGATATAAGCCATTTAACGCATTTCCTTTCCAAGATAATGACCCTCAGCCAATAATTCACGCATTTGTAACATGGCAGTGTAAGTTGCCAAAATGTAAACATGCTCTTTTGGACTCTCTTTAATTGCCTCTAAAACTTCTGAAAGTTCCTTGTGTTCAAAAATATTTTCGGCATTAAATCCTGTCACACGCATTCTTCTAGCCATTTCAGATGAACGAACACCACCTGTGATAATTTGGTCAATTTCCATATCATTAATTAATTCAAAATTAGCATCCCAAATCCAACTTGTGTCAATTCCGTCAGCATAATTGGCATTTAAAAGGCTAACTAAAGTGAAAGGATAATTGGCTAATTTCATCATTTCAAGGGCTTGATTAGCACCTACTGGATTTTTAATCAAAACAATGGTTACTTTTTTTCCGTCAATTTCAAGCGTTTCTTGACGACCAAAAACTGCTTTGGAAAGTTCAAAACCAGCCGCAATTGTTTCTTTTGGCACATTGAAATATTCAGCGACAGATACAGCAGCAAGAGCATTATAAATATTATAAAGTCCGCCAACATTAATTTTATAATCTGTCCCATCGATGACAAATTTAGAAGAAGTATTTGTAATCTCTGATAATTCTGTCAGTTGATAATCTAATTCTGGACGACTAAAGCCACAATTTTCACAGATATAATTTCCTAAGTTAGCATAGGTATTCATCTTGTAAGCCAAAATATGATGACAAACGGGACAAACAATCCCCTCAGTATTGTAATGAGCATGAGTAGGTTCATGGCTTTCATGGTTGAAACCATAGTATTTTACAGGATTAACTAATTTTTTTGAGTTGAAAAGTGGACTATCGCCATTTAACAAAACCGTACCTTTAGGACTATTTGCCGCACCCTTGACAATAAAGTCATAAGTTGTATAAATCTCGCCATAGCGATCCATTTGGTCACGGAAAATATTAGTAAACACAAATAACGAAGGTTTGATATATTCAGTGATTTTTGGCAAACTCGCTTCATCAATCTCAAGAACAGCAAATTTCTTCCCATTCGCCGCCTGAACGCTCCCTTTTCGGTCGCCTCCAGCTTTGGGAGCTTTGAGAAAAGTTGATACAATCCCCGTAATCATATTGGCTCCAGTTGGATTTGTCACAACCGGTCCAAAAGCCTTTTCTAGAATTCCCACGGTCAGTGCTGTGGTCAATGTTTTTCCATTTGTCCCAGTCACAACAATGATTTCATAATTTTTTGTCAGTGATTTAAGAATTTCAGGATCAAATTTTAAAGCAATTTTTCCTGGTAAAGTTGAACCGCGCTTGAAAAATTTTTCCAAGACAAAGCGCGATGAATTACCAGCAAATTTTGCAAATGAAGTTTTTATTGTCATAAGCAATATTATACCAAATACAGGGATTTTTTGCTCTATAAAATTTGAAAAAAATTTATAAAACATATTTGATACTACTAATAAAAAAAAGTGATAAAATAATATCATTATGAATAGCAGAATATTCCAACACAATACTTTTACGACACTTTCTAGTGGTTTATACAAGGGAACGATTACCCTCAAAGAAGCACTAGAGCACGGCTCAGTCGGTATCGGCACACTTGATACTGCAAATGGAGAAGTGACCATTATCAATGGAATCGCTTATCACGGGGACTCAGAAAATCATGTCCGATTAGTTGAAGAAGATGAGACAATGCCTTATGTGGCAATGGTCGAACATCAGCCAATCGCAAAATTTACTGACAGCTCTGTCAGTAATTCAGAAGATTTTCTGTCAGCACTGACCAAGCGATTTCCAACAGCAAATACCGCTTATACTATTGTTATGACTGGTCAATTCAAAGAAGTGACAGTCAGTAGCAAACCAGCCAATAACACTCGTCCTTATGACGAAATTATGGCTGACCAACCTTATTTTACAAAAGAAAATATTTCTGGAACTATGGTTGGAGTTTGGGCGCCAAAACATTTGACTGACCTTTTTGGTCTTGGTTTTCACTTACATTTTGTCAGTGATGATAAAACTTTTACCGCACATGTCCAAAATTTCATTACAGAAAATCTTGAGATTGAAATTGGTAAAATAACCAAAATTGACCAAGAATTTCCTGACAATGATGAAAACTTTGACCAGCACTTATTTCAATAATTTTGTCTGATATAGAAGACAGACTTTTCAAATTTTGTTACTATTCAATTGAGAAGTCAGTAATTTGATTAAAATGTAATTTATAGAATATTTTGCTATAAAATAAAAGTAATTATAGCTCTCACAGAACCGCTCCCTACATAATAAGAGCGGTTTTTTATTGCAAAATATGCTATAATTATTCTAACTGATTTTTAGTTATAAAAAAGCAAAAAGAAAGTTCAGTGGATGAAAAGTAAATTTCAAACCAGTTTAGGTCCACAAGAACTCTTATAAAGGAATCAAAATGAATCTACAAGAAATGAACGCGCGTAAGGAAAAAATTCGTAATTTTTCGATTATCGCCCATATTGACCACGGAAAATCAACACTTGCTGACCGTATTCTCGAGCAAACTGAAACTGTTTCAAAACGAGAAATGCAAGCTCAACTTCTTGACTCAATGGACCTTGAACGTGAACGCGGAATTACCATTAAATTAAATGCTATCGAGTTAAATTATAAAGCCAAAGATGGTGAAACTTATATTTTTCACCTCATTGACACACCAGGTCACGTCGATTTTACTTATGAAGTTTCACGAAGCCTTGCTGCCTGTGAGGGAGCAATATTAGTTGTTGATGCCGCACAAGGAATCGAAGCCCAAACCCTTGCAAATGTTTATCTTGCTTTGGATAATGACCTTGAAATTTTACCAGTGATCAATAAAATTGATCTACCAGCTGCTGACCCAGAAATGGTCCGTCAAGAAATTGAAGATGTGATTGGTTTAGATGCCTCTGAAGCCGTTCTTGCTTCAGCCAAAGCTGGGATTGGTATTGAAGAAATTCTTGAACAAATTGTTGAGAAAGTTCCTGCCCCTCAAGGTCAAGTTGACGCTCCGCTCAAGGCTTTGATTTTTGACTCAGTTTATGATGCATATCGAGGCGTTATTCTTCAAATTCGGGTCATTGACGGCTCGCTTAAAGTTGGGGACCGTATTCAATTGATGAGTAACGGTAAAGAATTTGATGTCACAGAAGTTGGTATTTTCACGCCAAAAGCTGTTTCTCGTGATTTCTTGATGGCTGGAGATGTTGGTTATGTAGCAGCATCTATTAAAACCGTTGCGGATACACGTGTCGGAGATACCGTGACCCTCGCATCAAATCCAGCAACTGAGGCCCTAAAGGGTTATAAAGAAATGAATCCAATGGTATTTGCGGGGATTTATCCAATTGAATCAAATAAATTCAATGACTTGCGCGAAGCCCTAGAAAAACTTCAATTAAACGATGCTAGTCTTCGTTTTGAGCCAGAAACATCGCAAGCCTTAGGCTTTGGTTTCCGCTGTGGTTTCCTCGGTCTTTTGCATATGGATGTCATTCAAGAGCGTTTAGAACGTGAATTTGGTATTGATTTGATCATGACCGCGCCATCCGTTGTTTATCATATCAATACAACGGACGGTGAAACCCTTGAAGTAGCCAACCCATCAGAATTCCCAGATCCTACGCGCATTGAAAACATCGAAGAACCATTTGTTAAAGCTCAAATCATGGTACCAAATGATTTCGTTGGTCCGGTTATGGAATTAGCTCAACGGAAACGTGGAATTTTCCTAACAATGGATTATTTAGACGCAAATCGGGTCAATATCATATATAATATTCCATTGAGTGAAATTGTCTTTGATTTCTTTGATAAACTTAAATCATCAACTAAAGGTTATGCCAGCTTTGATTATGAGATTTCTGATTATCGTCCATCAAATCTTGTGAAAATGGACATTCTCTTAAATGCTGAAAAAGTCGATGCCTTAAGTTTTATTGTCCACAAAGACTTTGCCTTTGAACGCGGGAAAGTCATTGTTGAAAAACTTAAAAAACTCATTCCACGTCAACAATTTGAAGTGCCAATTCAAGCGACTATCGGAAATAAAATCGTTGCCCGTTCAGATATTAAAGCTCTTCGTAAAAACGTATTGGCCAAATGTTATGGTGGTGATATTTCCCGCAAACGAAAACTCCTTGAAAAACAAAAAGCCGGTAAAAAGCGGATGAAAGCCATTGGTTCAGTAGAAGTCCCTCAAGAAGCCTTCTTATCTGTGCTCTCAATGGATGAAGAATAAAACATCTTAAAATCACCATCAAGGTGGTTTTTTGTTACAATAAAAGAAGTAGAAAAGAGGTAGAAAATGAAAATATTTATCGTTGGAAGTACCGGACGTGTAGGTAAAAGTTTGCTTAAATCTCTCTCAACAACGGACCATCAAATCTATGCTGGAGCAAGAAAAGTTGAGCAAGTTCCTCAATATAATAATGTAAAAGCGGTTCATTTTGATGTTGATTGGACACCAGAGGAAATGGCCAAGCAATTACATGGAATGGATGCTATTATTAATGTTTCAGGCTCAGGTGGAAAAAGTTTATTGAAAGTTGACTTATATGGGGCTGTCAAACTCATGCAGGCAGCTGAGAAAGCAGAAGTTAAACGATTTATCTTACTAAGTACGATTTTTTCTCTTCAACCAGAAAAATGGATTGGTGCCGGCTTTGATGCATTAAAAGATTATTATATTGCTAAACATTTTGCTGATTTATATCTTACTAAAGAAACAAATTTAGATTATACAATCATTCAACCTGGAGCATTAACAGAGGAAGAGGCGACAGGATTGATTGATATTAATGATGAGGTTTCTGCAAGTAACACAATAGGAGATGTGGCAGATACTATCAAAGAATTAGTGATGACCGATCATTCAATTGGAAAAGTCATTTCAATGCACAATGGAAAAACGGCGATTAAAGAAGCTCTTGAAAGTCTTTAAACTTTTCTTAATATTTAAAAGATACTTAAAAATTTAAGTATCTTTTTTGATTACAGTAAAAAATTGACAGGAGAGTCTGTAATATTTTATAATTTTAATGACGCTTAAAAGAAAGCGCTAAACAATAAATTGTCAATGTCCGCGATTTATTCAAAAAAATTTAAGGAGTTTTATGGACACAAAAAAAATTAGATGGTTTACCGTCGCATTCATTGCCTTTAACATGGTTTGGGGGATGGGGAATGTTGTCAATAACTTTGCCCAACAAGGAATTACTGTTGTTACCTCATGGCTGTTAATTTTGGCTTTGTACTTTATTCCCTATGCACTTATTGTTGGTCAACTGGGTTCAACTTTTAAAGATAGTAAAGGTGGGGTCAGTTCATGGGTTGAAAATACCAGTACGAAACGCTTGGCTTATTATGCCGCATGGACTTATTGGGTAGTTCACATTCCTTATTTGGCTCAAAAACCACAAGCGATTTTGATTGCTTTTGGTTGGGTGGGTCAAGGAAACGGAAATCTGGTTAATCAGATGTCAATGACCGCTGTTGCTCTGGCTTCCTTAGCAATTTTCTTAGCTTTCTTATGGTTGTCAACAAAAGGGTTAAATACTCTGAAAGTGATTGGTGGACTTGCGGGAACAGCAATGTTTGTTATGAGTTTACTTTTCATTGTCATGGCGATTGGAGCACCTTTTATCGCGAAAGATTTTCATATTGCAACGCCTGACATGGGAAATACTAAAACTTATATCCCTAAATTTGACTTCAGTTATTTCACAACTATCTCAATGCTAGTTTTCGCTGTCGGTGGTGCTGAAAAAATTTCTCCTTATGTTAATCAAACGAAAAACCCAGCAAAAGAATTTCCAAGAGGCATGTTTTTACTTGCTGGAATGGTTGGTATCTGTGCCGTCTTAGGTTCGATTGCCATGGGAATGATTTTCTCAAGCGGTAATTTACCAAATGACTTGATGGCTAACGGTGCATATGCAGCATTCCAAATTTTAGGTCAACACTTTGGTGTCGGAAACTTTTTAATGATTGTTTATGCTTTAACTAACGGTGTAGGACAAATTGCTGCCTTAGCTTTCTCTATTGATGCGCCATTACGCATTTTACTTGCTGATGCTGACCCAGAATTCGTTCCAGCATGGTTGCGTAAAAAAACGAACAAAGGAACGCTTAAAAATGGTTATACATTAACAGGGATTCTTGTAAGTATCATTATTCTTTTACCATTACTTGGAATCGGAGATATGAATGAATTGGTCAAATGGTTGACTAATTTAAATTCAGTTGTGATGCCAATGCGTTATCTTTGGGTCTTCTTTGCCTTCATTATGTTAAATCGGGCAGTGAAACATTTCCAATCTGAATATAAATTTATCAAACAAAAACGTCTAGCCATGATTGCTGGTGCTTGGTGTTTCCTCTTTACACTCATCGCCTGCGTGTTAGGGATGGTTCCAAAATTGGACTATGCTGCTAATCCATCTGCATGGTGGTTCCAACTTGCATCGAATATTTTGACACCAATTATCTTAATTTTACTTGGTATGCTTTTACCTTTCATTGCCCGTCGTGAACAACGCAAAACAAATGGTCTTGATTTAAATTCGCTCTATGTGGAATAAAGCCAGATTATCCCTGATTTTTTCAGGGTTTTTTTGATGTATATTTTAGAATAAAACAAAAGGATAAGTATTCTTAAAAATATCTAAGGATTAATTGTAAAAACTAGTCTATATCTATGAGAAAAGCTGACTTTTCGTGCAAAATTTGGTATAATTTAGATAATCTGTTTGTCAATTGGGGCAAACTCTTCCGAAAGCAAGAAAGGAAAGTAAAATTTTATTTTAATGAGATTTTACAAGGCAAACATGCAAGACAAAAATGTTATCAATGTCAATTTAGTTGAGGAGATGAAGACGTCATTTCGTGACTATGCAATGTCAGTTATCGTTGCAAGGGCACTTCCTGATGTACGTGATGGTTTAAAACCCGTTCACCGTCGTATTCTCTACGGAATGAATGAACTTGGAAATACTCCAGATAAACCACATAAAAAATCGGCACGTATTGTCGGTGAAGTTATGGGTAAATATCACCCACACGGGGATAGTTCAATCTATGAAGCAATGGTACGTATGGCTCAATGGTGGTCTTATCGTCATATGCTTGCTGACGGACACGGTAACTTTGGTTCAATGGACGGAGACGGTGCCGCAGCGATGCGTTATACCGAAGCTCGTTTAAGTAAAATTGCCATGGAAATGTTGCGTGATATCAACAAAAATACCGTTGATTTCATGGACAATTTCGATGGTACTGAACGTGAACCGCTCGTTTTACCTGCTCGTTTTCCAAACCTTTTAGTTAATGGAACCACAGGGATTGCCGTTGGGATGGCAACAAACATTCCACCACATAATCTGGGTGAAACAATTGATGCAGTAGATATGCTCATGGAAAATCCAGAAGCATCAGTTACTGATTTAATGTCTGTGATTCCTGGACCTGACTTCCCAACAGGGGCTTTGGTTATGGGTAAATCTGGTATTCGCCGTGCTTATGAAACTGGTAAAGGTTCAATTACATTACGTGCAAAAACCCACATTGAAGAAATGGCTGGTGGGAAAGAACGTATTGTTGTGACTGAACTACCATATATGGTCAATAAAGCGCGTTTGGTTGAACATATCGTTCGTTTGAACCATGAAAAACGAATTGAAGGATTGACTGCGGTTCGTGATGAATCCAACCGTGAAGGAATTCGCGTGGTTATCGAAGTTCGTCGTGACTTATCAGCACATGTTATCTTAAACAATCTGTTCAAACTAACAAGTTTGCAAACTTCATTTGGTTTCAATATGTTGGCTATCGAAAAAGGAATTCCTAAAATTCTTTCTTTGAAAGAAATCTTAGTTGATTATATTGAACATCAAATAGAAGTTGTTGAACGTCGTACAGCCTTTGATAAAGCACGTGCAGAAGCACGCGCACATATCTTGGAAGGTTTACGTATCGCTCTTGACAATATTGACCGTATCATTACAATTATCCGTGAATCACAAACGGATGCCATTGCACAAAAAACAATGATGGATGAATTCCTCCTCTCTGAAAAACAATCGCAAGCTATTCTTGACATGCGTTTGCGTCGTTTGACCGGATTGGAACGTGATAAAATTGAGGCAGAATATCAAGATTTAGTCGCTTTGATTGCTGACTTAGCCGATATTTTGGCAAAACCTGAACGTGTTAAGAAAATTATTCGTGAAGAATTAGAAGAAGTTAAACGTAAATTTGCTGACAAACGTCGAACAGAATTGTTAGTTGGTGAAGTTCTTACTCTTGAAGATGAAGATTTGATTGAGGAAGAAGATGTATTGATTACTTTATCAAATAAAGGATATATCAAACGTCTAGCTAATGACGAATTCCGTGCCCAAAATCGTGGTGGACGTGGTGTTCAAGGAATGGGAATGTCTGATGATGACTTTGTTCAACATTTGGTATCTACATCAACACATGATCATTTACTCTTCTTTACAAATCTTGGACGTGTTTACCGAATGAAAGGATATGAAATTCCTGAATACGGTCGGACAGCAAAAGGATTGCCAATTGTCAATCTCCTCAAGCTTGATGACGGTGAAAAAATTGCAACAATCATCAATGTTGACCGTGACCAAGCGGCGAAATATCTCTTTTTCACAACACGCAACGGAATTGTTAAACGAACTTCAACCAGTCAATTTAGCAATATTCGGACAAATGGTTTGAAGGCTTTGAAACTCCGAGATGGTGATGAACTGATTAATGTGCTTAGAACTTCGGGTGAAGATGAGGTGATTATCGGAACTCATTTGGGATACTCAGTTCGCTTTAAAGGTGCAGTTGTTCGTGATATGGGACGTGCAGCAGCCGGTGTTAAAGGGGTTAACCTCAGAGAAGGCGACTATGTTGTCGGAACTTCACGAATTGATGACAGTCAAGAAGTCCTTGTTATCTCAGAAAATGGTCTTGGTAAACGAACTCAGGCTTCGGAATATCCAACAAAAGGCCGTGGTGGTAAAGGGATGAAAGTCATGAATGTCACAGAAAGAACTGGTAAATTAGCTGGTTTAACTGCTGTCAATGGTGACGAAGATTTGATGGTTATTACAGATACAGGGGTTATTATCCGTACAAATGTGGCTAACATTTCTCAAACTGGTCGAGCTGCCCAAGGGGTTAAAGTAATGCGACTTGATGATGAAGCACAAATTGTAACCTTTGCACTTGTAGATCCGGTCATTGAAGATGAAGAAGTTGATGCGCCAGAACTTACTGATGAAACAATTTCTACTGACAATAACGAAGAATAATTGAAAAGAAAGTCTGCCAGTTACTGACAGACTTTCTGACTGAATAAGATGGTGCTGACAGCTCTGTCAGTAAAAATTAGAGAATGAAAAAAATAATAATTTGGGTTCTAGCAGCACTTAGTTTAATTAGCTTAAGTGCTTGCGCTAATGGAAAATCTAGTCAAAAAGATAATCGTAATTTATTAACGTCACCAATTAATAAAGACGTGACGACAATGGGAACTTACATTAAAGTCACTGTTTATGACAAAGGAAAAGAAGCTGTAGTTGAAAAGGCTCTAAAACTTCCTGTTGAATACAATAATTTAACAACCGTTAATCAATCAGGTTCACAAATTGATGAGATTAATCAAAATGCAGGAATTAAACCTATCAAGGTGAATTCAAATGTATATGAATTAGTTAAAGCTGGTTATAACTATTCAGCTAAAGATTTAGGTTATGATATTACAATTGGTTCACTGACAAGTCTTTGGAATATTGGAATGGATAACGCTAGAAAGCCTGCTCAATCAGAAATTGATCAAGTTTTGCCTTTAATTAATTATCATGACATAAAATTTGATGATAAAAATGAAACAATTTATCTGACACAAAAAGGCGCTCGTTTGGACTTGGGTTCCATTGTCAAAGGGTTTGTTGCCATGAAAATGGTTGATTCACTCAAAAAAGATGGTGTTACCACAGGGATTGTCAACTTGGGTTCTAGTTCGATTTATGTGATTGGTCATTCACCGAGGGGTGCTGACAGTCCGTGGACAATCGGAATTAAGAATCCAAATGATCCAACTGGGACTCAAATGGGGATTATTAAAGCTTCTAATGAGCACGTCAATACTTCAGGAATTTACGAGAGATATTTAGAAGTTGATGGGCATAAATACAGTCATATTTTAAATCCTAAGACAGGCTATCCTTTTGAGAATGATATTGCCAGTATCACCTTGTTAATTTCAGGAAAAGATAAGACCAATGGTGATGGTTTGTCAACAATGATATACGCTATGGGAACCAAAAAAGGTTACGAATACGTTGAAAAGTTGAAAAATGTTGAGGCTGTATTTGTTGATAAAGATAATAAGGTTTATATTACACCTGGACTGAAAGACAAATTCCAGCTTTCAGATAAAAAAACATTTGAAGTTGGTAATATTACAAACTTAAAATAATTGTTTAAATATTGCTATACGCAAGATTTTTTTGTAAAACAATTAAAACTTTTGACTCAGAACTTAAAGCATGGTACAATGAATAAAAAGAGTACACAAAAAGACAAGGTGGGCAAAAATGGCAGAGCGTAAAAAAACTAAAAGAGGAAAATATAACTGGCTGTTAAATACATTTATTGTTCTTCTATTTATAGTAGGATTAGTCTTAATTTTTAATAAGCCAATTCGTAACATGTTGATTGCAACAAATAGTAATAAATATCAACTTCATAATGTTTCACAAGAAAAGATAGAAAAAAATAAAAAAGCTGATGTAAGTTTTGATTTTGCTGCGGTAAAATCAGTAGATTTTCAATCAGTCCTTACTAACCAGTTTAATAGTCAACCTCTACCTGTAATTGGTGGTATTGCAATTCCCGAATTAAATATCAATCTTCCCATCTTTAAAGGGGTTGGAAATACTTCACTTTTATATGGAGCGGGAACAATGAAAGCTGACGAAGTCATGGGTGAAGGTAACTATAGTTTGGCTGGTCATTATATGACTGGATTTACTTCTGACTTATCTATCTTATTCACTCCGTTAGAGAAAGCAAAAGCAGGAATGACGATTTATGTGACTGATAAAGATAATATTTATCAGTATAAAATTGATAAGATTGATGTAGTGACGCCAGAACATGTTGAAGTAATCAATGATAGTCCAGGTAAAAAAGAAATCACTTTAGTAACCTGTGCTGATGCTGAAGCGACTCATAGAATCATTGTACATGGAACTTTTGTAGATAAGACATCTTATGATAAAGCAACTGATACCATGAAAAATGCATTTGAAACCAAATATAATCAAATTAAAAATTTCTGATTTAAGAACTTCGTTATTATACGAAGTTTTTTTATTTAAGATAGCGATTGCAAAAGAAGGAAGATGATAGTATAATTATCTTAGTAAATAAAGTAAACAAAAGGAAACTTATGAAATTTATTTGTAAATTAAAGATTACTTATTCATTTACAGGGTTATTATTTATATGTTCGTTTATGCTTATAGCTATGTTTTCTCAAGAAAACAGAGTTAGTGCTGATAGCGTCCCAACACTAGTTACTAAGAACCTAACTGTATATGCTGTTAGTGGTGACTTTTATAAACACGCTAAAGAAGCAGTTGTAACTGCCATAGACTCTAAGGGGAACCGAGTAGAGGGAGTAGATTATTACAACGGGCCGATAAAGTATAGTATATCAACTGATGCTTATGGTAATTGGGTTACAGATAAACCGGGTATATACTCGGTAACTTATTCTTTTGTTGACCCTTATACCAAAGCTTCAATCAGTCAGGAAGTTAAGGTTACTTCTGTTTCTTTACCGTCGTCGTCACTACCTATAAGTGAAATAGAAAATACATTAAATAAGAACGCGATTGTAGATGAGGACTCTGATAATAACGCTGTTTATGATAACTATAATGGAAATATACTAATGGCTTTTTATGCACATGACATATCATATATGACAAAAGGCTTTGAAGCCAGAGAAGAAAAAAATTATATTTTAACTGGCGGATATAAAAACTATAACTACAGCGAAAATGAATTGAAATCAGCAACCTCTCTTATGGAAGGTTTCAGTAACGTATTGGAAGGAAAAAATACTGATTTTGACAAAATAGAAGCAATAGAAGATTACGTTGATGATTTAATGACTTATGATCTTGCAGGTGCAGAACAAGATGGCACGGAAGCAAATAATATTATATCTGGTGCACGTTTAAATGAAATTGTTAGCAATGACCATGACCAATATTATGGTCAAGCGTTTAGTGCTTTTTTATCTGGCAAAGGTGATTGCATGCAGTATTCGATGCTTTCAGAACTTGGTTATATCTATGCTGGAATTCCAGCAGTGACAGAAATTAATAATGGAAATGTACCTACTGATGGTTTTTACCTTTCCTTTGGAAATGGGGGACACGAGTGGAATGAGGTTCAAGTAAATGGACAATGGTACATTGCTGATGATACATGGGCCGATAATGATATACGTTGGAGAGGGCTTATAGGTATGGATAAACTTCCTACTCAGGATAAGATTGGAATAAATACATTAACAAATCAACCTTTATATTATCATACTGGTAATGTTCGGAAATTAACGTTAATGAATAAATCGATGATTAATCCAACCTTAACTACTCAGCCGATTACAACGATTTCTGGTAGTGGAAACTACCAAAATATTATGTATAATTCCATTGTGAATGCAGTTTATAGTGATGGTAGTTTAGTTCCGCAATCAGAAATACACTTTTGTGTCCCCACTATAACTGTCGATGGATTGAGTTATTGGGCAACAGATTATACTGGAGTTCATAATGTTAATTTCAATTTTAAAGACCCAAACACGGGGGATATAATTACTTCAACAGTATTGGTAACTACTGTTAGTCCAATTTTACTTACCACAACCGTTAGTGCAGCTTCTGGCAGTGGAAATTATGAAAAAGTGATGTATAATGCCATAGTGAATGCTAAGTATAGTAATGGAACTCAAGTCCCTCTGTCTTCTATCCATTACCTTGTTCCAACTACAATTGTTGATGGACAAACTCATTGGGCTACCGATTATCCTGGCAACTACAATATTCAATTTAATTTCACAGACATTACAGGACAAATCGTAAAAGTAAATGCAACAGTCATCATAAATTAAACAAAAAGGGAAAAACAAAATGAATGAAGAATTATATAATTTTTTACTGGGAAAAATATTTTATTTTTGTCAATTGCCAAGCTATACAAAATGGGGAATCTGGTCATTTGAACCTGACGGTAAGATAAAAGGAATGCATAGTGACTTTGAACAAACATGGAAAATTGAAAATGAGCGGCTATTAATTTTAGATAGTCAAGGGCATGTCACTTGTATTTTTGAAGGTCAGATAGAAAAAATGCAAAAAAGTCATTTGCTTCGTCCAGGAATGGAACACTTTCAAGTTGCTTTGATTGCTACTGATTTAATTGGTTATGATTATTTTGATAGCCTTTGCCCGATTGAAAATGATTTAATTGCAGCATGTATGCAAACAGGGTCAGTGGCAAATGAAAAACTACGTCAGCTTCTTTTAGAAGATAAAACCATTGACGGTTATTATGCCGGTCGGGCTTATGCTGTTAAGAGAAAAGATTTAGAAATTGGATTAAAGCAATATAAAGGAGTTTTTTATGATTTAGAGCTTTCGCAAAACCAGCCTGATTTTTTTACTAAAAAACTTTTGGTTTGGTTCCCAGGACTATTGAGCTACAATCACGGGAATGCTCGGGAAAACTTCTTTCCTAATCCTTTTGAAGGAATTACAGGCTCTATTGCTAAAAATACAGCGGTATTAAGAATTGCCGATAGTAATTTAATTAATGGTTCTTATTATCTCAACACTCCCAATTTTAGAGATTATGAACAAAATATTCAGGAATTAATCGCAAAAACAGCCAAAGAAGAAGGAATACTTAGAGAGAATATACTATGTGCTGGTTCTTCCCGTGGGGGTATGGGTGCACTTTATCATGGATTACTTGGAAATTATGCACTTGTATCAATGGACCCTGTCGTAGATCGTAGTCCCTGGTTGCAATCTGCTGATGTTCAATTAATGTTTGATTGTATTCCTGTTTCATTCGTAGATAAGCTCAATCAATTATTGGAAAAAACAAATTTATCAGCTGAAAAAATACAAGTAATAACAAGCCCTCAAGTTCCGATTACTTATCCATTTATTATTCAATTAAAAACTTGGAAGTTAGCACTTAAAACTTATCGTATGAAGTTGACAGATGAACAATTTGATTATCAGCCCTATGGTGGGAAAATGCATGGAGATTTTGTAAATCGTAATATCCCCCTGCTCTTGATGAAAATTAATGAATTTCTTTATGGATGCGATTCAATAGAGAATACGATAGATGAAAAAACCTTGTAAATAATCAAGGTTTTTGATTATCCTCCAAATATAAAAATGGATGAAAAATTATTGAAAAAATGATATGATAACGACATATATTAATTATTTTTGGATAAAAGTTATTTGATAGAAGGAAGTTATGAAAAATAAAAAATCAGCTAAAGTTAAGCAAGATAAGGTAAAACAAAGATTAAAACGAGTAAAACCATGGCAGGATAAGTCTGCAAAACTTCTTGGGCATTTATTACAATTTGCCTCAATTTACGCTTTAATAGTTGGGATTCTTGGCTGGTTGATGCCTCCTGTTCAAAAACTATTATCTGGTTTCCTCTATCTTTTTGCCCTTCCTACCGATTTTAGTATTTTTAATGCAATTGTTCTATTTATTTTAGCAAGCTCAATTCGACACCGGAGAAGATTAGCCCTTTGGATAGAAATTATCTATTTCCAATTAGCTTTTGTTGCATTTGGTCTTATTTTCTTATTGGCCTATTTCTTTGGATTTGTGACCAAAGAAGCACTAGACATGTCACAATTTTCTATCTTCTCACTTTTATTTGTTATTCTCGGAGTAGTTGTTTCTCTTGCGACAGCTGTATTAATGATTTTATCTCGAAATGCCTTTCCAACAAAAATTGTGAATGGCACTTGGTGGAAAGGTATAATTATTGCGGCTGTAGGATTTGTCTGCTCTATTATTGGCGGAGTAATTGTTTCATTTTTAACTTTCCATGGTTCTGTATCCTTAGCTCAAAGAATTGCTTACGTTTTTAGAGAATCTGTCAGTGATTTCCGTTACCTTCTTCCTTTTGGTCAGGAAATTTTCCCGTACAGCTCTGGAAATAATATTTGGGTCAGTACTACAATTTCAGTCATAATGCTTCTTGGTTTTATCAGCGCATTTCTCATTTTTACGCGCTCTACTCAAAAAGAACTTTCGGCAAATGCAAAACAAGAATTAGCAATCCGTCAGCTAATTCTAGATTATGGTGATAATGACTCGCTTGCTTACTTTGCGACTCGCAGAGATAAAAAAGCTATCTTTTCTAAAAATAAAAAAGCTGCCATCACTTATCATCTTTTTGGAGATGTTTTGTTAGCCAGCGGCGACCCAATCGGAGATGAAAAATCATGGAAAAGTGCGGGAGAAGCATTTCTCAACCTTGCACGAGCACAGGGCTGGACACCAGGCGTTATTGGCTCCTCTGAAGCAGGAGCAAAAATGTACGCTCAATTAGGTCTGAACGCAACTGTATTCGGGGATGAAGCGGTCGTTATCGTTCGTGACTTTTCTATTGAAAATCCAGCCATGCATGATGTTGCACAAGTTATGCGTCGTGCAAAAAGAGAAAACTATCAAGTCAAGATTCGTCGCCAGGCTGAAATTCCTGCTACAGAACTTAGTGATTTAACCAAATTAACAGAACAATGGCGAAATGGTGATGAACGTGGTTATTCAATGGCCTCAAGTCGATTTGGTGATCCAACAGACCAACAAATAATGATTGTAACAGCATCCGATGCTGCTGGAAAAGTTCAAGGAATTTTATCCTTTGTTCCGGTGGGGTCAGATAAACTGTCGCTTGATACGATGAGACGTTCTCCTGAGGCAATGAATGGAGCTGTCACTTTCATGATTAGCAGTTTGATAGAAGCAGCTAAAGAAAAAGAGATAAGCGAAATTAGTTTAAACTTTGCGGCAGCACGGCAATTCTTCATTAACGGAGAAACATTGCAAGCGAATGCCTTAGATAAAGCGGCACGAACTGTAATGAAATTCTTTTCACGTTGGTACCAATTGGAATCACTTTATCGTTCAAATGATATTTACTTGCCAGAATGGCGAACTCGTTATATTTGTTATGATAATGGCGGTTCTCTTACTTCCGTTCTTTTTGCAATTGGCCAAGCTGAAGGATTTGTTCCGACGAATATCTTTTCTAAAATCAAAAGTTTCTTTTCACGAGATTATGACCCTAGAACAGAAAATCGCTGGTGGAAAAAATCAGATTTCATCAAAAAGGTTCATCGACTTGAAGAAAATAAGCGATTGGAATTATTGAATGAAGCTGGTCATGATGACAGTTATCTAAAAAAATTAAATGATCTTAGAGAAAATGGTATTCCACCATTTAGTCTTCCCGATAGCGAAACCGAATCAGTAGAAACTCTTAGAAATAAATTTGAATCAGTTGATGAATTTGATGAAAAAGAATATAGCATTCATGGGAAGTTAATTAGTTTGCGTGGCCGAGGCGCAATGCAGTTTGCAGATTTGGCAGATAATCAAGCAAAAATTCAATTGGTTATAAAACGTGACACTCTTAATGAATATGCTGAATTAGAAAATCGTTTAGAAAATTTTGTAATATGGAAAAAAGATGTGACCGTTGGTGATAGAGTATTGGTTAAAGGAAATCTGATGCGCACGCAAACAGGTGAATTGAGTCTACGGGTTAACTCATGGAAAATGCTTTCTAAAACACTAAGAGAACTGACAGATATCGAAAAAATAGGCCATACAAAATTTATTGAACGAACAGAATATTTATCAAGAATTAGAAGAGATTTGCTATCAAACAGATTTGTTGAAGTAGATAAGCAGGATTATTTGGCATTGGCTGCGGGATATGATAAGGTCTTTTCTATTCAGAATTCAAAAGTAACAGTTTTATGGGCTTATCACTCAATTGAATCCTTAAAGAACCTTCTTAGTAATCTACTTGAAGATGAAATTCTAATGGATTTATCAGAAGTTTTTCCAGACCCTAAAGCTAATGAAGATGCTTTGCCAGAGTTAAAAAGAGCACTCAGTTATGGTTTGCCTGCTTTTGCAATGGCAGAGTTCTATTTACCAACTGAAGCAGCTGATTTAGGAGTAGATTCAGAAAATGAAAAAAAGTAATTACTTAATCATTATTGCTATTTGTGCTGCCTTATTGTACAATGCTTGGATTCTTGCATTTTGGTTAAATCCAACAGTAGTTAACTCAAGTCTATTGAGTGGACTTTCTGCACTTAATCAACCTTATCATCAATTATTCACCTTAACAGATATTCTTTTCGCTTGTTTTTCTTTGATACTTGCGTGGGGACTTTTTAAACAAAATGAAAGAGAAGACAAACGTCTTCTCATAATTTTTCTTTCGATTGCGGGATTTGGTGCAGCAACAGGATTAGCTACAATGTTTCCATATGCTGATATTGCTCACAGTGAGGGAATTCCCAATCCATTTAAAGCACCTGAACTCTTTTTACACGACGGATTAAGCGTTTTAGCCTTATTATTTATTCTTACAGGAGTGATTTTTTCACTTTTAGTTTATCGAAATAAATTTGTTTTCCTTTTGGTCATTGCTTTTGTAATTACAACTTTACTTTCTTTCATTGCGGGTGCAATTCCTCAGTTAGTAGGCCCTCTTGGTCAGCAGATTAATGGGGTGCTTGGTGGTATATGGTTAGTATTTATTTGTTGGAGAGTTCTGAACGGCACTTCAAAAGAAGTTCGTAAGGAGAACTGACCGTACGCACTGGTGATAATTTAAGGAGTAATCTAGCAGAGATAAAGCCAAAGATAGTTGCAAATAAATGTCCTGTGTCCCAAATGCTGTGATCAATAAATAAAGGAAGCAAAATGAAAAGACCAATGGCTACTAAACCAATATAGTGTAGCCATTTTTTCATCAAGAGAATAGCAGCAGCACATCCAGCAACCATAATATATGAAACACCAACATCAGTTGCCATTGCTAAAGAACTGGGCGCACGTCCGCTATTAATTGCCCAAAGTTCAAGAAAAATAGTAGTAAGACTGGCTAAAATATGACCGGATAATGTAATGACAATCATTCTTGGTGAACCATATTTTCGTTCTGCCCAAGCAATAATCGTCCAAAAAATGGCTACATAAATGAGGAACCTGCTCCATTATCCGCAACCCAAAAAGCACTATCAAAAAAAGTAGAAATTGGCTTATCAGATACCCGAGCTATACTTGTTGAAGAATGATTCGTTAAAATATTAATCAGGTGTTGTGGTGCAGTTCTTTGAACTAGTGTAAAAGCGCAAAAAATGGCAGTATAGGTAAATGTTGCAGGCGCTGACTGAAGCCATTTTGAAAGAAATTGGGTGTAGACGGATAATTTACGAACTTCATCATGAATTTTAGGAGAAAAATGGGCTAAAAACTTAAAAAAATACCAAAGACAGCATAAAATTAGTACAGTTGATAAAAAAATCATTTAATCTTTTCCTTTTCCTTTTATTATATCATTAATGTTTTATGAGTGGGGGCTATTTTGATACTTTATAAGCATGGTGAAGAAAAAAGGAAACTCGCATTAAGTGATTTACTTATGATATAATTAATAATGATTTGCAGCTAGGAGAATAAAATGAATCCACTATTACAAGGAATGAACGAAAAACAAGCAGAAGCGGTCCAAACTACAGAAGGGCCTTTATTGATTATGGCAGGAGCTGGTTCGGGTAAGACTCGTGTCTTAACTCATCGAATTGCTTACTTAATTGATGAAAAAATGGTTAATCCTTGGAATATTTTAGCGATTACCTTTACAAATAAAGCAGCAAAAGAAATGCGGGAGCGTGCTTTATCACTTACTCCAAGAGCACAAGATACATTAATTGCGACCTTTCACTCAATGTGTGTAAGAATTTTGAGACGTGATGCTGACCATATTGGTTATAATCGTAATTTTACAATTATAGATCCAGGGGACCAAAAATCGTTGATGAAACGAATTTTGAAAGAAGCTAATTTAGATCCTAAAAAATGGGAACCCAAAGGGCTTTTAAATGCGATTTCAAATGCTAAAAATGATTTATTAGATGAATCAGCTTATGAAGCTCAAACAAGCGCTAGACATCCATACGAAATGGTTGTTGCGCGTGTTTATAAGATTTACCAAAAAGAATTACGAAAAGCAGAATCAATGGATTTTGACGATTTAATTATGCAGACGTTGCGCCTTTTTGATGAAAACCCGGATGTCCTTTCTTACTATCAAGGGAAATTTCAATATATTCATGTTGATGAGTATCAAGATACCAACCATGCACAATATCAGTTGGTTAAACTTTTAGCCAGTCGTTTTCAAAATATCTGTGTCGTTGGGGATGCTGACCAATCAATCTATGGTTGGCGCGGAGCAGATATGCAAAATATCTTAGACTTTGAAAAAGATTATCCAAAAGCTAAAGTTGTTTTGCTCGAAGAAAATTACCGCTCAACAAAAACAATTCTTGATGCGGCAAACAATGTTATAAAAAATAATTTAAAACGTCGACCAAAAGAGCTCTGGACGCAAAATGATGCTGGAGATAAGATTGTTTATTTTCGTGCTGGAAATGAACAAGAAGAAGCAAATAAGGTTTCTGAAATTATCACATCAGGTGTTCGTTCAGGACGTTCTTATGCTGACTATGCTGTGCTTTATCGGACTAATGCTCAGTCTCGGACAATTGAAGATTCTTTTGTTAAATCTAATATTCCTTATACAATGGTTGCGGGAACGAAATTCTACTCACGTAAGGAAATTCGTGATGTTATTGCTTATTTAAACGTAGTAGCAAATCCAGCAGATAATATGAGTTTTGAACGAATTGTTAATGAACCTAAACGAGGAGTCGGTCCGGGGGCATTAGAAAAATTACGTCGTTTTGCTGACAGTCGTGGACTTTCTTTAGCAGATTCAAGTTTTGATATTATGTTATCCGATATTCGTGGAAAAGCGGCTGGTGAGATTTATAATTTGGCAATGGCCTTTGATTTGTTGAGAACACATAGTGAAAGTTCAACAATCACAGAATTAGTTGAAGAAATGTTAGAGCGTACTGGCTATGTCAAAGCTTTGCAAATGATGCCAAGTATCGAAAATCAAGCACGAATTGAAAATATTGAAGAATTCTTGTCAGTAACTAAAGGATTTGATGAAAAATCAGAAATTCCTCTAGATGAAGAAACAGGAGAGCCAATTATTGAAACTGGTTTAGATAAGTTGAGCCGTTTCCTTAACGAAGTTAGTTTGCTTTCTGAAACAGATGCTTATGAGGAAGAATCTGACCAAGTAACAATGATGACCCTGCATGCGGCAAAAGGTTTGGAATTTCCAATTGTTTTCTTAATTGGAATGGAAGAAAACATTTTTCCTTTATCACGGGTAAATGAAGATATTGATGAGTTAGAAGAAGAACGACGTTTGGCTTATGTTGGAATTACACGGGCAGAAGAAACGCTCTACTTAATGAATGCCAATCAACGTGTGCTTTATGGTAAAACGAATTATAATCGTCCCAGCCGTTTTATTTCGGAAATTGATGATGAATTACTAGAATATGCTGGGATTGCTCGTAAAGCAAATTCAAGCTTTAATGCTTCTTATAAATCTGGTGGTTTTGCCAGTGGGATTTCGATGTCAGATGCGCTCCATCAAAGAAAAGCAGTCATTAATCCAACTGCAGCTCAAGCGACGATTAATAATTCTGAAACAGAAGATTGGCAAATTGGCGATACAGCGATTCACCGTAAATGGGGCGAAGGTATGGTATTAGGAATTTCTGGTTCTGGTAAAAATATGGAACTCAAGATTAATTTCCCAGAAGTCGGAATGAAACGTTTATTAGCAGCAATGGCTCCAATTGAGAAAAAATAGAAAAAGTAGTGAAAAAATAATGACTTATCATGAGTTAGAACAAGTCGAATTGACAAATATGTGTGCCATTATTGACGAAAAAAATCATAAAGTTCTTGTTCAAGAGCGTAAAAAATCATGGACTGGAATTGCTTTTCCCGGAGGACATCTGGAAAAAGGTGAGGCTCTTGTTCCGTCAACAATAAGAGAGATTAAGGAAGAAACTGGACTTGATATCACAAATTTAAAACTTTGTGGAGTTAAGGATTGGTTTGAACCTGAGAAGAACAGAAGATATATGGTTTTTCTTTATTCAACAACAGAATTCTCTGGTCAATTAATTAATGAAACGGATGAAGGTAAAGTTTTCTGGCAAGATATTAATCAATTAGCAAATTTGAATCTTGCAAGTAGTTTTCTTGAAATGGCAGACATGATGCTTCACTCAACTTACTCAGAATTTGTTTATGAGATTGATGGAGAGCATTGGGAAAAGAAATTTTATTGATTTTGCATAATAACTATTATGTAAAGTGATTGGATTGAGGTAGGAAATGACTGAATTAAGAAGATGTAATTGGTGTTTGTCAACTGATAAAATGATTCATTATCATGATACTTATTGGGGAGTCCCTTTACATAATGATCAGGAACTTTTTGCAAAATTGGTCCTTGATTTAAATCAAGCAGGGCTTTCTTGGGCAACAATATTAAATAAACAAGAAAATTTTTATGAAGCTTTTGATAATTTTGAAATTGAAAAAGTAGCAGTATATGACGAGAATAAAGAACAAGAACTTTTACAAAATGCGGGAATTATCAGAAATAAATTAAAGGTTAAAGCGGCGATTGTTAATGCTCAAAAAGTTTTAGAAATTCAAAAAGAATTTGGCTCCTTTAATAAGTACATCTGGTCGTTTACTGACGGAAAAGTTTTACAGCATCGAGTTAATGATGAGTCAGAAATTCCAGCAACAAATGAACTTTCTGACAAAATGAGTAAAGATATGAAGAAACGTGGTTTTAAATTTACAGGTTCAACGGTTATCTATGCTTTCTTGCAAGCTGTAGGAGTGATTAATGACCACGCAGATTATTGTTATAGACAAGCAGAATTAATGGATTGAAGCGCTTTCTTGTGGTAAACTGGTTATAGTATTAAAGTTGTAATTACTATAAAATTTTATCAGAAAAGGAGCTTACTATGGCTAATATTCACCCTTATCTTACTTTTAATAATACGAAGGAAGCATTAGATTATTATAAAGATGTTCTTGGAGCGACAAATATTTCACGAATGCCTCTGGCTGAAGAACAAGCTGAACAATTTGGAGTTCCAATCGAGAAGGCTTCCGATTTAACAATGCACTCTCAATTTGACATTCTAGGTTCAACCATTATGGCTGCGGACAATTTTATGAAAGTTGATCCTCTTGTTTATGATTCTATTTCAATTTTAATTGATTTAGATTCGGAAGACGAACAAGCGGTCTCACAAGCAGATGCTTTTTGGGACAAGGCTGTTGAATCAGGGACAGTCACTGTTAATTTACCTTTTGAAAATCAATTCTGGGGTGGAAAAATGGGTGATTTTACTGACAAATACGGAGTGCGTTGGATGCTACATGCTCAGCCTTATTCTAAGTTACAATCGAACTCATAAATCTTTATAAGTAAAAATGGAAAGTACTGACGATTCTGTCAGTACTTTTTGTGATTTATTCTAAAAATATTTTTAATGACAGCTAAAAATTTTATAGATATTTGGAAAGTTGCTAAAAATTTGTTATAATAACTATGTGAATTTTAACACAAAAGGAGTAATTTATGAAAATTTGGACTAAACTAGGCTTGCTAACGCTTGTGGGCCTCTCTTTGACTTCTTGTGGAAGTAATACAAAGAATACAAAAGGACAATCAAGTTCGTCTCAGAAAGTTGAAACCTCGGCTGGTGCAAGTAAATCAAACATCTATGCTGACCCTTCTACTTTAAGTGATAAATACGATGTGATTATTGTTGGTTCTGGTGGAGCTGGAATGACTGCAGCAATTGAAGCAAAAGATGCTGGAATGAATCCAGTCATTTTAGAAAAAATGCCAATCGCTGGTGGAAATACTTCAAAAGCCTCAGCTGGTTTGAACGCGTCAGAAACATCAGTCGAAAAAGCACAAGGTGTCGCCGATTCAAATGATAAATTTTATGAAGAAACGCTCAAAGGTGGTGGCGGTACGAATGACAAGGCACTCCTTCGTTATTTTGTTGACCACTCGGCTGGTGCTGTTGATTGGTTAAATACAAATGGGATTGTTTTAGATAATTTAACTACGACAGGAGGGATGTCAGTTTCAAGAACTCACCGACCACATGATGGTTCAGCAGTTGGTGGTTATTTGGTAAAAGGTCTTGAAGAAAATATTACCAAACGAAATATTCCCTTATTTGTAAATAGTGATGTTACCAAAATTACTGAAAAAGATGGTAAAGTATCTGGAGTTAAAGTTAAGATTGAGGGTGAAACTAAAGATATTTCTTCTAAAGCAGTCGTTGTTACAACAGGTGGATTCGGTGCAAATAAGAAAATGATTGCAAAATATCGTCCTGACCTTAAAGATTATGTGACAACAAATGCCGCTGGTTCAACTGGTGACGGAATTACTATGATTTCTGAACTTGGTGGGCAATTAGTTGACATGGATAAAATTCAAATTCATCCAACTGTATTCCAAAAAACAGGTTATCTTGTTTCAGAATCAATTCGTGGTGAAGGGGCGATTCTTGTAAATCAAAAAGGAAAACGTTTCTTTAATGAAATGGATACTCGTGATAAAGTTTCTGCTGCTGAACTTAAACAACCAGGAAAATATTCTTATGTTATTTTTGGAGAAGGAACTAAAGATAAAGTAAAAGCGGTTGAACAGTATATGTCTAAAGATATGGTCGTTGAAGCTGACAGTATCAAGGAACTTGCTGACAAGCTCGATATTAATGAAAAAACGCTGACTTCAACAATTGATGATTGGAACAAAGCTGTATCAGCTAAAAAAGATGAAGACTTTGGTCGTACAACAGGAATGACTACTGAAATATCAGGTAAGTATTATGCCATTAAAGTGGCACCAGGAATTCACCATACAATGGCTGGGGTAAAAATTAATACAAATACTCAAGTCTTGAAAAAAGATGGTAATCCAATTCAAGGATTATATGCTGCCGGAGAAGTTACAGGTGGTCTCCATGGTGGTAACCGTATTGGTGGTAACGCTGTTGCTGATATTGTTATCTTTGGACGACAAGCTGGAACTCAATCTGCGGCCTATGCTAAAACAAGCAATTAATATTTATTAATAAGTAGTTATTGAGAATAAAAGTTACTGACGGACTATTTGTCAGTAACTTTTTGTATTATTAAGATTGATTAAAGGTAAATTCTTTGAAATAGATAAGAAAATTAAGTATAATTTAATTATGAAAAAGTATTTTTCAAGCTTTATTAAGGAGGCTTTTTATGGCAAAACATTCAAAAGCGAGTTCAAAAAACAGCAAAAAAGTAATTGCAATTGCCAGTTTGGCAGTCATTTTAGTAGTTGCTCTCGGAATCATTGCTTATCAAGTTTTTTATCCTCATAAAACTCCTGATAAGTCAGCCTCTTTTGCACAAACAAGCTCGACAAAAGTAAGTAAGAGCACAAGTAGTAAATCACAAAGCTCTAGTACAACGAGTGATTCAACTCAAGAATCAACTTCCGCTTCAAGTAGTTCAAAGACTTCGGCATCTTCAAGTAATGACTCTCCAAAAAGCTGGTCAACTCTAACTGGAAAGCAGCAAGATGCAGTTTATGCCCAATGGGTTAATAATGCTCAAGGCAAATTTGATATTTATACTGGAGAATCTTACTTAACTTATCTTGTTAATGTAGGTTCAAATGGCGTATCCACGTATTCTGACCCTGTCAATGTTATACAAAATACAGCACGTATTCAACAAAATGCTGATGGAACCTATTATTTACAAGTTCCTGATCCAACGCAGACAGGTTTAAGAATGGCACAGGATCCATGGCCAATGGTTCAATGGCAAACTAAAGAAACACTGACAGGTGCGCAACTTGTAGCTAAATATGGTTCGGATGCTTCGCTCAATAGTGGTAGTTCACAAATCAAATCAATAAACGCCACAAAAGTTCCAACGGGAAATTAAGTATAATAAAAGATTGACTTTGGTCAGTCTTTTTTAGTCAGAGAAATTATTGACATTCTGTCAGTAATTTTTTTATGGAAAGGACCAATCATAAAGACTGTAAGTGATTTTTTAGTCAAAAAATGCTATAATTTTCAGGATGAATGAAAATTTAAATGGCATTTTAAATGTCTATAAAGAAGCGGGCTGGACATCTTTTGATGTTGTTGCCAAACTTCGTGGTATTTTAAAAACAAAAAAAATTGGACATGGTGGAACTTTAGACCCTTCTGTGACAGGCGTTTTACCAGTGGCCGTTGGAAAATCGACGCGGTTATTAGAATACATGGAAGCGGCAGGTAAAATTTACGAAGGTGAAGTTACTATTGGTTTTTCAACGGAAACCGAAGATGCTGACGGGGAAATTGTTAGTAAAACGCCAGTAGAACGGGAGCTGACAGAGTCTGAAATTGACTCAGTAATGAAAAATTTTATTGGAAAAATAAAGCAAATTCCTCCAATGTATTCAGCCGTAAAAATTAACGGAAAAAAATTGTATGAATATGCCAGAGCTGGTCAGACAGTTGACCGTCCGGCAAGAGAAATTACAATCAAATCATTTGTCAGAACAAGTCCCGTGATGACTGATGAAACGGCAGGTTTGGTAAGTTTTTCTTTCAAAGTTGAGTGTAGTAAAGGAACCTATATCCGAACATTAGCAGTAGATTTAGCAGAGCAACTTGGTTATGTAGGACATATGTCAAAATTGCAAAGAACAGCAAGTAATGGACTGATGATTAAAGATGCCGTCAAACTCTCAGAGATTGAAGCAGCAATGGAGGCAGGAGAGCTTTCTAGCTTAATGTACCCAGCAGAATATGCTGTCAGTGATTTGCCAAGAGTAAATTTGACTGCTGATCAGTTTGAAATGGCACGAGTTGGAAAAAAATTTGCTGAGGATGATTGGGTTACAGATGAAACTACTGACAGCCCTGTCAGTAAGTCTAATAAAAGTGAATTTTTACTGACAGACTTGTCAAAACTGACAAGAGATAAATTTGCAGCCTTTTATGATGATAAATTAGTTGCTGTTTACATGAAACATCCAGAAAAAGCAGGAATTTGGAAACCAAATAAAGTATTGGTTTAATTCTTAGCAATATGAGCCAAAGTGAGAAAAATGGAAATATTAGAATTTAATGATGAACTAAAATTTGATGAAGAACTTATCCTTGTCCTCGGTTATTTTGATGGATTACACAGAGGACATCAAAGTCTTTTTACAGAAGCTAAAAAAATTGCGGCGGTATTGAATTTAAAAATAGCTGTTTTTACCTTTCCGGAAAAACCGACATTAACCTTCAACAAATTTGAACCTGAAATGCTTTTGAAATTAACTTCAGATGAAAAACGAGCAGAGCTCTTTGCTGAAAATGGGGTAGATTACCTTGTATTTAAAGATTTCACTTCTAATTTTGCTCATCAAACTTCAACTGAATTCGCAGAAAGTGTCGTCAAAAGATTTAATCCCAAAGTGGTGATTACAGGATTTGATTATACGACAGGTTCTGATATGAAAAATCTCAAGTCAACGGAAGACTACCGTGTGGTCATCATGCCGGAAAAATCGGATGAACATGGAAAAATTTCATCGACACGGATTAGAAAAGCAGTTGAAGAAGGTGATATTGCACAAGCAAATGAACTTTTAGGTTATTCTTATGAAACAAGAGGCCTTGTTGTTCATGGTTTTGCCCGCGGAAGACAACTGGGCTATCCAACAGCAAATCTAGTAATTAAAGATTACGTTCATTTGCCAGCTGTTGGAGTTTATACCTGTGATGTCATTTTTGCTGGAGAACGTCATCGTGGCTTTGCTTCAATTGGATATAATGATACTTTTAACGGGACTGAAAAAACAGTTGAAGTTCATATTTTTGATTTTAATGGAGAAATTTATGGTGAAAAATTGACTGTTTTATGGCTAGATAAAATTCGCGATATGATTAAATTTGATGGGATAGATCAATTAATTAAACAAATGAAAGAAGATGAGCAAATTGCTCGTGATTTCAAAGCGTAAATAAACTGTAAGTAAATTGGGAAAAGAGATTTGGAAAGGGAGTAGAAAAACAACGTGAGTCAAAATGACATCCGCTGTTTTTTTATGATGAAAAGATATGAAAATAAATAACAAAAAAGTTGTAATTGTTGGAGCTGGAGCCGTCGGGAGTACTTATGCTCATAACTTAGTTGTTGATGATTTAGCAGATGAAATTGCAATAATAAATACCAACAAAAGTAAAGCTTCAGCCAACAGTTTAGACTTGCTTCATGCGCTTCCCTATTTAAATGCAGCACCTAAAAACATTTATGCTGCTGATTATTCAGATGTTTCTGATGCAGATATTGTTGTTTTGTCTGCCAATGCTCCATCAGCAACTTTCGGAAAAAATCCAGATCGCCTACAGTTATTAGAAAATAATGTCGAAATGATTCGTGATATAACTCGTAAAACAATGGATGCAGGTTTTGATGGTATTTTCTTGGTCGCATCAAATCCAGTTGATGTCCTTGCCCAAGTTGTTGCAGAAGTATCTGGCTTGCCTAAACATCGAGTGATAGGAACAGGAACGCTTTTAGAAACTAGTCGGATGCGCCAAATCGTTGCTGAAAAACTCCAAATTAATCCTAAAAGTATTCATGGATATGTTTTAGCTGAGCATGGGAAATCAAGTTTTGCCGCTTGGTCAAATGTGACAGTCGGTGCGATTCCATTAACAACGTGGCTCAAAAAATATCCTAATCCAGAGTTTCCAACTTTCGATGAAATTGACCAAGAAATCCGTGAAGTAGGCTTGGATATCTTTATGCAAAAGGGAAATACCTCTTACGGAATCGCTGCTTCATTAGCTCGTTTGACAAGAGCAATTTTTAGAAATGAAAGCGTGATTCTACCAGTTTCTGCCTATTTGACAGGAGAGTATGGCCAGTCCAATCTATATACAGGAAGTCCTGCAATTATAGATAGAACAGGTGTTCGAGCGGTCCTAGAGTTAGAATTAACTCAAGATGAGCAAGAAAAATTTAAAGCTTCAACGGTTCTTCTTAAAGAGAATTTTGATTCAATTAAAGAAAAATGTACTTTGTAAATATAATAAAAAGAATAAAGAAATTTATTCTTTTTATTATACAAAACAATGAAATAATATTTCAAAATAAAAAAAGATTAAATTGATACTTGAAATAATAATTCTTTTAGGTTATAATGAATACGTTATCAAGAAATAATATTTCGGAAGGATAAAAAATGTACGGTTATTCAATTTTTATGAATAGGGACTTGAATGAAAAGGACTATTTATATATTGACAAGATGACTAATCATGGTTTTAAAGGGATTTTCACATCGATGCATATTCCCGAGGATGAAGCAAGTTTATATAAAAAAAGGCTAATAGACTTAGGAACAGCTGCTAAAAAGAATCATTTGAAACTTATGGTTGATATTTCAGGTCAAGCTTTAGAAAAAGCTGGATTTTCTATTGATAGAGTAGAAGAACTTCAAGAACTTGGAGTAACTGGTCTCAGAATGGATTATCATATCAGCAATGAGACAATTGCGCAAGTTAGTCAAAAAATGACTGTCAGTCTAAATGCCAGTACAATCAGGCAAGAAGATATTGATGAGTTAAAAGAAAACAAGGCAAACTTTAATCAGCTTGAAGCCTGGCACAACTATTACCCAAGACCAGAAACAGGCCTTTCTCGGGAGAGCTTTCTTAGAAAAAATGAATTTTTGAAAAGAAATTCATTTAAAGTTATGGCCTTTATTCCGGGAGATGATTCTCTACGCCATCCTTTATATGAAGGATTACCAACCCTTGAAGCGCACCGCTATCAACATCCACTCTCTTCCTTACTTGATATGGAATCTATAAATATAGATCATATTTATGTCGGGGATGGAGGCTTAAAAGCAAGAACAGCTTGGCAGATTAACCAATATCTTCAAGAGGGGGAACTTGTATTGCAAGCAACCCAAGCAACAAGTGATTTTGCTAAAGTCCTCGGTGAGCATGAAAATAGACAAGATGATGCTAGAGATGTGGTCCGCAGCGCTCAGGCCCGCTTCAATGAAATTTCTGAAATAAGTCCAGAAAATACAATTGAGAGAAAAAAAGGCTCAATTACTATTGATAATTTTGAATATGGTCGTTATATGGGCGAAATTCAAATTACTAAAAGGAATTTGCCAGCAGATAAAAAAGTAAATGTTGTGGGAAATATTATTAAAGAAGATTTAGAACTTATTTCTTTTATTGGCCCAGGACAAAAATTTAAAATAGAAAAAGAGAAAAATAATGATTGATTTATCAACACTAACAACAGAACGACGAAATAACGAAACTTTTAACCTTGACCAAATGACTGTCGCAGAAGCGCTTATTAAAATGAATAATGAAGATAAAAAAGTTGCTTTTGCAGTTGAAGAAGCACTTCCAAGTATTGAACCAGTAATTTCATCAGCGATTGAAGCTTTTAACAAAGGTGGCCGTTTGATTTATATGGGTGCTGGAACAAGTGGTCGTTTAGGTGTACTTGATGCCGCTGAATGTGTCCCAACCTTTGGCGTACCAGCTACACAAGTGATTGGTTTAATTGCCGGTGGTGACAAAGCAATGACGGTTGCTGTCGAAGGGGCTGAGGATAGTCTTGAACTTGGAAGACAAGATTTGATTGATTTGAAGTTGAATGAGAACGACCTTGTTTTAGGAATCGCTGCCAGTGGTCGGACTCCATATGTAATTGGAGCTTTAGATTACGCTAAAGAAATTGGTGCTAAAACGGCAAGCCTTTCTTGCAATCTTAATGCTGAAATTTCAAAACATGCCGAATTTCCAATTGAAGTTGATTGTGGACCAGAATTTTTAACAGGCTCAACAAGATTAAAATCGGGAACAGCTCAAAAATTAATTTTGAATATGATTTCAACAATTTCAATGATTGGGATTGGTAAAGTTTATAATAACTTGATGGTGGATGTTAAACCAACAAATGAAAAATTAGTTGAGCGTAGTAAACGCATCATTATGCAAGCGACAGATTGTACTTATGAAGAAGCCGAAGAAAAATTCATTGAAGCCAATCAAGATGTTAAACTTGCAATTGTCATGTTATTAACTGATTGTGCAGCAGAAGAAGGAAAAACCAAGCTTGTTAGAGCAAATGGTTTTGTGAAAAATACTCTGAATTAAGAATTTACCTTATAAGGTAGGAGAAGGAGCAAAAATGGCAGAAGAAAAAATAGCTCGTATTGCACGAGAGATTTATGAAAATGTTGGTGGAACACAAAATGTAAAAAAATTGATTCATTGCATGACTCGTGTTCGGATGACCATTATTGATGATTCAAAAGTTAACTTAGCAGGTTTAAAGGCAATTGATGGAGTGATGGGTGTTGTTGAAGATGAAACACTACAAGTTGTCATCGGGCCTGGAACTGTAAATAAAGTTGCTCAAGCAATGGTTGAGACAGTTGGGGTAAGGTTAGGAGAAACTTTTCCAAGTGTTGAAGGTCAATCAATTGATGATTTAATGGCAAAAACAAAATCGGAAGCTAAAGAAAAATATAATAAGCCTTCAAAATTTAAAGCGGTTCTTAATACGATTTCTAAAATATTCGTTCCATTGATTCCTGCTTTTGTTGGTGCTGGTTTGATTGGTGGGCTAGCCTCTGTTTTAGGAAACTTAGTCACTGCTGGTACCTTAGATGCAGCAACATGGACCCAGTTTATTACCGTCTTAAAAATTATTCAATCTGGAATTTTTTCTTACTTAGCCATCTATGTCGGAATTAATTCAGCTCAAGAATTTGGAGCGACACCTTCGCTTGGTGGAGTTATCGGTGCGGTTTCCTTGCTCACAGGAATGAACCCAGAAGCGCCATTAAAAAATATCTTTAATGGAAGTGCACTTTCGGCAGGACAAGGTGGAATTATTGGCGTAATTTTCGCTGTTTGGTTACTATCGATTTTAGAAAAACAACTACGTAAATTTATTCCTGACTCAATTGATATTATTGTGACACCAACCATTGGTTTATTGGTCATTGGTTTTGCGGAGATTTTTGCCATTATGCCGGTAGCGGGAGTTATTTCTTCAAGTTTAGTCGGGGCAATTAACTTTATTCTTCAAGTTGGTGGTGGTTTCTCTGGCTTTGTTTTGGGTGTACTTTTCTTACCAATGGTTATGTTTGGTTTACACCAAATCTTAACCCCTATTCATTTAGAAATGATTGCTAAAACGGGCTCAACACAATTATTGCCAATCCTTGCAATGGCTGGAGCTGGTCAAGTTGGTGCTGCGATTGCGCTTTGGCTTCGATTGAGAAAAGATAAAGAATTTGTCGAACTTGTAAAAGGTGCTCTACCAGTAGGGATTTTAGGAATTGGTGAACCTTTAATTTATGGGATTACCTTACCACTTGGTCGTCCATTCATCACTGCCTGTATCGGTGGGGGGATTGGTGGTGCGATCATCGGTTCATTAGGTCAAGCTGGAGCCATTGCTATTGGGCCTTCAGGGCTTGCACTACTTCCACTTATTGCTAATGGTAAATGGTGGGTTTATCTTCTTGGACTATTGGGTGCTTATATTGGTGGATTTATTGCTACTTATCTTTTCGGTATTCCTAAAGATGCAAAAGAAAAAGCAGATAATTATGGAAAATCAGTCCAAATGGAAACTATTCAACCTACTTTACGGGTTGTGACAACTCCAGAATTTTCTAGTTCAACAATCGCATCACCACTTGAGGGGAATGTGAAAGAACTTTCTACAATTGAGGATGAAGTTTTCTCAAGCGGAATGTTGGGTAAAGGAGTAGCCATTGAACCAGATAATGGAGATGTCGTTTCGCCCGTCGCTGGAGTTGTTACTACAGTTTTTCCAACTAAGCACGCGATTGGTTTGACTAGTGATGACGGTGTTGAAATTCTTATTCATATTGGAATGGATACTGTTGGCTTAAATGGTGAAGCTTTTGAAAGTTTCGTTAAGCAAAATGATCGTGTCAAAAAAGGAGATTTACTGGTAAGAGCAGATCTTTCAAAAATAAAAGCAGCAGGTTTATCTATAATTACACCTGTGGTTATCACAAATTCTGATACTTATCGAGAAATCATTATCAGCCATTGTGGGAAAATAAGTAAAGGTCAAGAGATTATAACAGTTAAAGCATAAAAGTTAGAGGTTGGTTTATACCAACCTCTTTGTTATAATTAAAGAAGAACGGAGAGGTTAAATGGATACTTTACTTATCATTAGGCAAAATTATTCTAGCTTTACGACAGTTGAGAAAAAAATAGCTGACTATATTTTTGAAGTCGGAGAGAAAATGCTAGTAAAAAGTGCGCAAGAAGTGGCTGGAGAAATTGGTAGCTCCTCTGCGGCTTTAGTAAGATTTTCCAGAAAGTTAGGTTATGATGGATTCTCTCAGTTTAAACAAAAATTGAGTGCCTCGTATGCTGCTCATGTAGACGATGAAGAATACTACAAGGAAGTAAATGATTCAGAAACGCCTACTTCAATCAAGAATAAACTCAAAGTCCGGGTAAATCACATGGTAGAGACGACAAATTCTGCTCTATTGGATGATGAAATTATGGAAGCTGTGTCTTCAATTGATGATGCTGAGAATATCTTTGTTTTTGGAATTGGAGCATCTTCAATGGTTGCTCAGGACATTTTTCAAAAGTTTAGTCGAATTGGCAAGCAAGTTATCTTTATTCAAGATGCCCATTTATTTGTTTCCTCTCTTTCTGTTTCTAATAAAAAAACAATCTTCATTGGAATTTCAATGAAGGGAGAAACAAAAGAAGTTCTGGAACTCGCAGGCGTGGTGAAAAATATGAAAATCCCCATCATTGCAATTACTTCTCGGGGAAATTCAAGCTTAGGACAAATGGCTGATTGTATTCTTCATTCTGTTTCTGGTGAAGATTATCAAATGAGGACTGCTGCAACAATGAGTTTGATGGCTCAGCTTTATGTTGTTGACATTCTTTTTTATATGTATGTATCAGAGCATTTTACAGAAAGTTATGACAAGTTGGAAAAAACACGTGATGCTATAAAATTATTGGAAAAAAAGTGACAGGATTGAAATTTATTAATGATGAGTTGATTTCTGCAATTTTTTTCACAATGTGATAAAATAGACCTTGTAAAAGATGGACTGAAGTCCAAAATTTAAGAGGCTTAAACGCCCTATAAGGAGAATTAGAATGTCACGTAAACCAATTATCGCTGGTAACTGGAAAATGAACAAAACTTTGTCAGAAGCGCAAGCTTTTGTTGAAGCTGTAAAAAATAACTTGCCTTCATCTGATAAAGTTGAATCAGTTATCGGTGCACCTGCACTTTTCCTCGCTCCTATGGCTTACCTTCGTCAAGGTTCAGAATTGAAACTTGCTGCTGAAAATAGCTACTTTGAAAATGCTGGAGCATTCACTGGTGAAAATAGCCCAGCTGCTATCGTTGATCTTGGTGTTGAATACATCATCATCGGTCACAGCGAACGTCGTGAATATTTCCACGAAACTGACGAAGACATCAACAAAAAAGCAAAAGCAATCTTCGCTGCTGGAGCAACTCCAATCCTTTGTTGTGGTGAAACTTTGGAAACTTTTGAAGCTGGAAAAACAGCTGAGTGGGTTTCAGGTCAAATCGAAGCTGGTCTTGCTGGCTTGAGTGCTGAACAAGTTTCAAACTTGGTTATTGCTTATGAACCAATCTGGGCAATCGGAACTGGTAAAACTGCAACAAACGAAATCGCTGACGAAACTTGTGGTGTTGTTCGTTCAACAGTTGAAAAACTTTACGGAAAAGAAGTTTCAGAAGCTGTACGTATCCAATACGGTGGTTCAGTTAAACCTGAAACAATCGAAGGATTGATGGCTAAAGAAAACATCGACGGTGCCCTCGTTGGTGGAGCTTCACTTGAAGCTGATAGCTTCCTTGCATTGCTTGAAATGTACAAATAATTTTATAATTATGGGTTGAATGAAAGTACTGACAATTGCGTCATAGGATAATCGTTGCGAGTTCGCTTGCTTACGGATATGCTAGCAGTTTCTGTCAGTACTTTTTTCGTACATTTTTTAGTTTTTGTCATAGGATTGAAGTTTATAGTTCTGCTAGTATCTCTATCAGTAAAACTTTTGATAAAATAAAGAGATGACAAATTAATTAAGGGGAGAAAAATGTGTACCAGTTTTCAACTAAAGTCAAGTGACGGTGGATTGGTTTTTGCTAGAACAATGGATTGGCATACTTTTAATGCCGCTGCCCTTGTTCTACCAAGAAATTATGAATGGACAAGTGTTTATAACAATCAAAAAATGGTAAATCCATATGCTATACTTGGCGTCGGAAATAGCGAAATGAGATTACATGCTGATATTTCAGATGGTGTAAATGAATATGGTTTGGCGGCACAAAAGCTAACTTTTTCAAATCAGTCAGATTACGCTAAAGAAGCAGAGAAGGGAAAAGTTCAACTTGCTGCTTTTGAGCTTTTGCTTTGGTTGCTGGGGAATTGCCGTTCAATTGAAGAAGTTCGTCAGAATATTGATAATGTACAGTTGATGACTGATGAAAATGCAATCTACAAATTTGGACGTAATGATTTACATTTTTCTGCGACAGATCCAAGCGGACAAATGATTAATATTGAACCGCATGGTGGACGATTGGTCATTTCAGATAATCCAATTGGTGTGGTTACAAATGCTCCTAAATTTGAGAATGAAGTCGAGAAATTAAGTACTTATATGGATATCAATTTACTGACAGAAAGTGAAAATACTTCTGTCAGTAAAAATGAGGATAGTAATTCATCATTAGAAAATCTGTCAGTAAAAAATGATAATCCTAACCAAATTTCGACAGGAAGTTTCAATGGGAAACCAGTTTTTCCTGGAGGATTCACACCAACAGCTCGATTTATTCGAGCAGCTATTTACAAAGAAAGAGCGGTGTATCCTAAAGATGAACAGCAAAATATTATTGAGGCATGGCATATTTTAAATGGTGTTACAGTTCCAAAGTCTGAAGGCCGCTCAGGGACTTATACTGTTTATCGCAGTGCTGTGGAAGTGAACAGTCGCAGACTTTACTTACAAACGTATGATGATTTAAGTATACAAGTCTATCGTTTCCCAGATGAATTATAATCTTAAGATTTTGTTATAATGAAAACAAAATTATTTTAGGAGAATTTAATGCATCTCATCGTTATTTTAGGCGCACTTATTTCAATATCTTTTACAACTACTTATCTTATCGCTAGTCTGCGTGGTCGAGTTAAACCGAATAGAATTACTTGGTTAATTTGGGGAATTGCTCCATTGATTAGTACAGCAGCATCCTTATCAACTGGTGTTTCTTGGGCAAGTTTACCCGTATTTATGGCTGGCTTTGGTCCAATTTTAGTTTTTATTGTCTCATCATTTAACAAAGCAGCTTATTGGAGAATTGAAAGGTTTGATTATATTTGTGGTCTCGTTTCCATTCTAGCCTTAGTAGCTTGGTATTTGACTAAAAATCCTAATGTTGCAATATCTCTTGCGATATTATCAGATGCTTTAGCCGCATTACCTACCATGTTAAAAGGTTGGAAATACCCCGAAACAGAAAATGGTTTCTTGTTTTTAGGCAGTCTTTTTTCTGCATCTACAAGTTTTACAGAGATTCATCATTGGAATTTCTCAGAAGTTGCTTTTCCAATTTATCTCATCTTGCTTAGTTTGACAATGTTATTCCTTATTGAAGGAAGAAGAAAATACTTAAATTATAAAAAAGTACTTTGACAAGTACTTTTTTATAATTTAAGCCTTAAGATAGAGTACGATTCTAATGTGAAATTGCAAAATAAAGTAATTTATAATAAAATATAAAGATATAAACGTATTTTATATTTAATTTTTGTATTTTAAAATAATTAATATGATTTCAATTGGGAGACCTAAACTTTAATAGGATTTAAATGTTTTAAGCTCAATAAGTGAAATGTTGAAAAAGTTATGCGAAAGGTAACGAATGTGAGAAAATATCAGAAGGAAAATGTTTATGAAGCTTTCAATAAACGACTAGATTATATTTGTAATTATTTCGACCACTTAATTGTCTCCTTTTCTGGCGGGAAAGATTCTGGATTGATGCTAGAACTTGTTCATCGTTATTATGAAGAAAATAAACTTGCTGACAAAGAAATAGTAGTTTCTGTTTATTATCTTGACTATGAGGGAAATTATCAAGAAACCAAAGATTATATTGAACGCTCAATGGGGAAATATCCTGATTTTGATTATTATCATATTTGTATGCCTGTCTCTGCGTCTTGTGGAATATCGATGTCACAATCAACTTGGCTTCCTTGGGACCCTGAACATCCTGAACTCTGGCTGAATTCAGTTCCAGAAGGAGCAATACATCTTGAAAATCACAATTTTCCTTTTTTTGAAATAGGAATGTCTGATTATGATTTTCAAAGCAAATTCTGTCAGTGGCTTCATCAAGAAAAGAAAGCAGAAAGAACAGCAGTTCTTGTCGGAATCAGAGCTCAAGAAAGTTTAAATCGCTTTAATGCTGTGACACGTGATGAAACTTTTTCAAGATTTGGAACTACAAATTATAGTCATCGAATTTTTCATAATGTTTTCAATTTTTATCCGATGTATGATTGGTTGTTTGAGGATGTCTGGGTAGCAAATGCTAAATTTGGCTTTGATTATAATCATTTATATGATTTATATGATTTATATTTTCAAGCAGGAGTACCCTTTAAAAGTATGAGGGTTGCCAATCCTTTTCATCAATGTGGTGTCTCATCTTTGAAATTGTATCAAGCATTGGAGCCAGAGACTTGGGGAAAATTGATTGGTCGTGTCAATGGAGCAAATTTTGCGGCTATTTACGGTGGAACAATTGCTCTTGGTTATCGAGGAGTCAGTCTTCCTAAGGGACATACTTGGGAAACCTATGTTGACTTTTTACTCAAGACATTACCAGAGGATATTCGAGAAGTTTATCTCAAAAAGTTCCAGAGTTCTCTGACTTACTGGACAAAAAATGGGGGAGCTTTGCCTCAGAAAGTCGTCAGTGAACTAGAAGAAACAAATTTGCAATTTGAAAATTTAGGTACTCCAAAAAATAATCGAAATTACAAACAGGAATATGAATTAGTTCGTTTCAAAAAATACCCTGATGATGTACCAATTAAAAATTTCAGATTAGTTCCCTCTTATAAGAGAATGTGTATCACCATTTTAAAAAATGATACTTCCTGTCAATATATGGGATTTGGTCAAACGAAAGATGAATTGCAAAAGAAGAAGGAGGCAATGAAAAAATGGGAGAGCTTTTCATAAGTCCAGCTTATCAAGTGAGACGGGTTCCAATTGAAAAGATTAGAGCAAATTCGTATAATCCTAATAAAACTGCGCCAACTGAATTTAAACTTTTAGAACGGTCGATATTAGAAGATGGTTATACCATGCCAATTGTCTGCTATTATGACAAAGAAAATGATACTTATGAGATTGTGGATGGTTTTCACCGCTATCTTGTAATGAAAAATTCTGAAACGATTGCGCAAAGAGAAGGGAACTGTTTACCCGTTTCTGTGATTGATCGCCCATTAGAAGATAGAATAGCCAGCACTATTCGCCATAATCGTGCCAGAGGGACTCATTCAGTAGAATTAATGACAGAAATTGTTCAACAATTGGTTGAAGCTGGTTTAAGTGATCGGTGGATTATGACAAATATTGGAATGGATAAAGAAGAATTATTAAGGCTCAAACAATTAAGTGGGCTTGCCTCTTTGTTTAAAGGAGGGGAGTTTTCACGGTCTTGGGAATGGGATAAAGAAAAATAGAGTGTAGTTAAAGCTACTCTCTTTTTTATCTATATTTTCCGTTTTGTAAAGTCAATTGCTATCCATAGGTGTGTTATAATAGGTCAAGTATTTGTGATTTTTATTGGTAAGATTAATTTTAGGGTTAATCCTCTCACTATCTTTCATTGAATAGGAAAAATTTTTGAAGGGATTTATAAATGTTGCAAAAACCTAATTCGGCTTATTTTCACATTCCTTTTTGTTCTCATATTTGTTATTATTGCGATTTTGCTAAAGTACTGATGACAGGACAGCCGATTGATGCTTATATTGAATCGCTCATAGAAGAATTTAAAAGTTTCGAGATAGAAAAATTAAGAACAATCTATATTGGTGGTGGAACGCCCAGCGTTTTATCAGCCCAACAACTTGAACGTTTACTGACAGCGATTGCTGAACAGTTAGATTTAGAAGTTTTGGAAGAATTTACTGTTGAAGCAAATCCAGGGGATTTATCAGATGAGGTTATTAAAGTTTTGGCTGATTCAGCAGTCAATCGAATTTCATTAGGTGTCCAAACTTTTAATGATGCTTTGCTCAAAAAAATTGGGCGGACACATACAGAAGTTCAGGTCTATGATTCAGTTGAAAGACTGAAAAAAGCTGGATTTGAAAATATTACGATTGATTTAATCTATGCTTTACCCGGGCAAACGATAGAGATGGTTAAGTCAGATGTTGAAAAATTTTTAGAATTAAAACTACCACATGTGGCTTTATATAGTCTTATTTTAGAGGATCACACAGTTTTTATGAATCGACAACGTCGTGGACTTTTACGCCTGCCAAGTGAAGATAAAAATGCGGACATGTATGAATATATCATGGATATTTTAGCTAAAAATGGTTATAATCATTATGAAGTTTCAAATTTTGGCTTACCAGGATTTGAGAGCAAACATAATATAACTTATTGGGATAATGAGGAATATTATGGAATTGGTGCTGGAGCGTCAGGATATTTAGCAGGGATTCGTTATAAAAATCTTGGCCCAGTTCATCATTACCTTAAAGCTGCTCCAACTGAAAAAAGGGTAAACGAAGAAGTTTTAAGTAAAAAATCTCAAATAGAAGAAGAAATGTTCTTAGGTCTTCGGAAAAAATCGGGAGTTTTGGTTGAGAAGTTTGAAAATAAATTCAAGTGTTCATTTGAAAAATTATACGGTGAACAAATCACAGAACTTATCAATCAAAAATTATTATATGATGATAGACAAAGAATCCATATGACAGACAAAGGTTTTGAGTTGGGGAATAATGTCTTTGAGAAATTTTTGCTCGATGATATTAATTTTTAATGCTATCGTGATGAATTTTTGTGAAAGTTATGTTACAATATAATTAATGAAACCTAAAATGAGACGTAAACTTAAAAAAATGGGAGCTTTTATCTTTACAGCATCCATGATTGCAATGATCGCCTTACTTGGTTTAGTACGAATTCGACCGGTAGAACCTCCTAAAAAAGCAGCAACTGAAAAAATTGTTGTAAATCATATTTTGGATGAGAAGGTTTTGGATTTGAACAAACCAGTTGTTGACCTTTCGGGTTGGCAACGTCCAGAAGATATTGATTACAACACCTTGAGTCAGCATGTGATTGGTGCGGTTATTCGTGTCAATGGCTCTTATGGTCATGCTGATAATTCAGCAAGCAAGGATGGAGAAGATACTGCCTATAAACAGCACATTAAAGCTTTCCAAGAGCGGGGAATTCCGACGGCGGTTTATGCTTTTGTGACTGGAGAAAACACTTCTGAAATGAAGAAGCAAGCAAGAGACTTTTATCGTCGAGCAAGCACTTATAAGCCGACCTATTATTGGCTTGATGTCGAGGTAACCAATATGAAAAATATGAACCAAGGGATTGAGGCTTTTCGCTCTGAGTTGGAGAAACAAGGAGCTAAAAACATTGGTATTTATGCCCAAGACTGGTTCTTGCGAGATAATCAAATAAAAGTCGATAAATTTAAAGCGATTTGGATTGCTGCCTACGGACGAAATACAGGTTCTTGGGACGCTTCACCAGAAACGACTTTAAGCTATAAAATGCAACAGTTTACTGACCAGGGAACTTTACCAGGTTACTCGGGAGATGTTGATTTGAATATGGTTAATAACCAAACCAACTATAATGAATTGTTTAAAAATCAAAAATAAAATTTTTCTTCCAAGTTAATTTATGATTCTCTTGGAAGTTTTTTTATTAAGCCTTAAATAAATAAATTTGCTATAATAAATCAAAAAGCAATTAAGGAGTTCATGATGTCAGAGAAATTTACAAGACCAAGTAAAGATGAATATTTTAAAGAAATTGTCCAAGTGGTTGCAAAACGCTCAACTTGTAACCATGCTCAAGTAGGAGCTTTATTGGTCAGTCCAAATGGTCAACTTCTCTCTACGGGATATAATGGTGCGGTTTCAGGAATGCCACATTGTACAGATATTGGTTGTACTGAAGATAAATATGGACACTGTGTAGCAACGGTTCATGCAGAACAAAATGCGATTGCTCAAGCTGCTAAACATGGCGTTTCACCAGAAGGAGCGATTTTATATACAACTTTATTTCCTTGCCTTGCCTGCCTGAAATTAGTTGTTGCTGCTGGTGTGAAAGAAATTAAATACATTGATGAGTATCATGCTAAAGATCCTTATGAAGAATTATTGATTGATACTTTAGAAATCGCTTGTGAAAAAATTTAATTAGCTCTGAGAACTTAAAAACTCTGGCTAATAGATGAGCAATTTATGAAAATTGCTCTTTTTTTTGCTAAAATAGAAGGCGAGGTTATCATAAAATGGGTATAAAATATCAACAAAATTATCAAGTTCCTTTCTATGAAAGTGATGCTTTTAAAAAAATGCGAATTTCAAGCCTTTTAGCTGTGGCTTTACAGATTTCTGGAGAGCAATCAACGGCACTTGGACGCTCAGATGTCTGGGTATTTGAGAGATATGGCCTCTTTTGGGCAGTTATTGAATATGAATTGACGATTCATCGTTTACCAGAATTTAATGAAAAAATAACAATTGAAACTGAAGCAACTAGTTATAATAAATTCTTTTGTTATCGGAATTTCTCATTTTTAGATGAAAATGGAGAAGTTTTAGTTGAAGTTCGTTCAACTTGGGTTTTGATGGATAAGGCAACGAGAAAAATTGACCGTGTATTGGATGAAATTGTTGATCCTTATGAATCTGAAAAAGTATCAAAAATTTCACGTCCTCATAAATTCCGTAAAATTGACGAATTTAGTGATGCTCAAAAAATTGTTTATCCTGTCCGTTTTTCAGCATTAGATATGAATGGACATGTTAATAATGCGAAATATTATGATTGGGCAGCTGATATGGTGGATTTTGAATTCCGTAAAAGTCATCAACCCAAACATGTATTTATAAAATATAATCATGAAGTCCTTTATGGTGAAGAAATTAATGCTTTAATGTCTTGGGAAGACGAAGTGAGTCATCACAATTTTAATGACGGAAGTACTCAAATTGAAATTCACTGGGGAAAAATTTAATGACAGCTCTGTCAGTAAATTTTAGTGATAAAAAGTAGAAGAGAATAAAATGACAAATAAAAAATATGGTGGTTACTTAATTGACCTTGACGGGACAATTTACTTGGGAAATAAGCGTATTCCTGCAGGCGAGAATTTCATTCATCGGCTACAAGAGGCTAAAATACCTTATCTTTTGGTCACAAATAACACAACAAAAACACCGCGCGTGGTACAACGCCGTTTGAGTCAACAATTTAATATTGACACTCCATTGGAAACGATTTATACTGCAAGTCTTGCTACTGTTGATTATATGAATGATTTAGGCTTAGAAAAAACAGTTTATATCATTGGAGAAGATGGTCTTAAAGAAGCGATTTATGAGGCAGGTTACAAAAAAGATCGTGAGAATCCAGCTTACGTTGTGGTCGCTTTAGATACTGATTTAACTTATGAAATGCTTGTCCTTGCTACTCTGGCAATTCATAAAGGAGCTAAATTTATCGGAACAAATCCAGATTTGAATTTGCCAAACGAACGTGGTTTGACTCCTGGAGCTGGAGCGCTGATAAAAATGCTTGAAGCGGCAACACGAGTTGAAGCAACCATTATTGGTAAGCCAGAAGCTATTATAGCCAATAAAGCGGTCGAAAAATTAGGGCTTCCTAAATCTGATTTATTAATGGTTGGCGACAATTATCTGACAGATATTCATACGGGCATTAATAACGGAATTGATAGCTTGCTTGTCACAACTGGATTTACAAGAGCTGAAGAAGTACCAAAGCTTCCAGTTCCTCCGACTTATGTTGTAGCTAGTTTAGATGAGTGGGAAGTTTGAAAATATTACTGACAGGTCTGTCAGTAATTGATTGCTTTTAAAAATTTACTGACGGAAAAATTAATTTCTGTCAGTAAATTTTAGAATACTTTGGGAGCGCCTATGAGAGATAAAGTCATTTTTGGATTTAGTATTTTATGGATTATTGCCTTGTCAGTAACTTTAACTATTTTTTTGGCGATTCCCTTGTTTTTTGGTGAAATTTTTTGGTATCAATTAACCGATTTAGTTCAAATGACTGCCGGTAAAATATGGCATAATTTTTTAATTCTGATGAATTATTTAATTAATCCTTTGGAAACGAAACTATCTATGCCTGATTTCCCCTCGTCAGCAAGTGGTCTTCACCATTTCGCAGAAGTGAAAAATTTGTTTATGCTTGTTTTCTTTCTGACAATCATTTTGATTCCTTTCATTATTCGATTTATAAAAGAAAATCTTTCGCTTGTTTTCCATAATGCGCTTAGAGTTGTTATGCTATTTCCTTTAGCAATTGGAGTTATTGCTTGGCTAATTGGCTTTGACCAATTTTTTGTAGCTTTTCATGAAGTACTTTTTCGGGATAATAGTTGGCTCTTTGACCCAGCGACTGACCCGATTATTAGTGTTTTGCCTGAGCAATTTTTCATGCATAGTTTTTTAATTTTTTTGCTCGTCTATGAATTAATCTTTTTTATCATTTATAGACGTGGAACTTTATTTTTAAATAAAAAGTACTGACAGAATGGTCGGTGCTTTTTATTGTTTGCTATTTCCGAATGATATGATGTGTTTTTTGAAGAAATAGAAGTAAATAACTAAAAAAACCGTTTGATTGAGATAAAATGAATAAGGAAGGTTGAGCAGACAGAGATTTTATAATCGTTCAACTAGTGAAACCCGAAGGGTTTGGTCGGTCTTTTCTGTAAATCTAATCATAAATGAGTTCACAGGCTAGAAATTCATAAAAGCCTACTCATCCTCAAGGAGAAATTGCAATGAATAATCTAAACTCAGTATTTGACTACGAAGACATCCAACTTATCCCAAATAAATGTGTCATTAACAGCCGTTCGGAAGCAGACACAAGCGTAAAACTGGGAAATTTTACGTTCAAGCTCCCTGTTGTTCCAGCGAATATGCAAACCATTATTGATGATAAAATTGCTGAAATGCTTGCAAAAGAAGGCTATTTCTATATCATGCACCGTTTTGAAGCAGAAAATAGAGCGGCATTTATTAAAAAAATGCACCAACAAGGCCTGATTGCCTCAATTTCTGTTGGTGTTAAAGCAGATGAACATGCCTTTATTCGTGAAATTTCAGCAGACGCACTCATTCCCGAATTTATTACAATTGATATTGCTCATGGACATGCAGATTCTGTTATTAAAACGATTCAATTGATTAAACGTTTGATGCCACAAACTTTTGTTATTGCTGGAAATGTTGGAACGCCAGAAGCTGTCCGTGAATTGGAAAACGCTGGAGCAGATGCGACTAAAGTCGGCATTGGCCCAGGGAAAGTATGTATCACAAAAGTTAAAACTGGATTTGGTACAGGTGGTTGGCAACTTGCAGCGGTAAAATGGTGTGCTAAAGCAGCAAGTAAACCAGTTATTGCTGATGGTGGAATTCGTACCCATGGCGATATCGCAAAATCAATCCGTATGGGAGCAACAATGGTAATGGTCGGTTCACTTTTTGCTGCACACGAAGAATCACCAGGACAAACTGTTGAACGTGACGGACAACTTTTCAAAGAATATTTTGGTTCGGCTTCAGAATATCAAAAAGGTGAACACAAAAATGTCGAAGGAAAGAAAATTCTCCTTCCTCACAAAGGCTCACTTAAAGATACATTGAAAGAAATGGAAGAAGATCTCCAAAGTTCAATTTCTTATGCTGGCGGTCGTGATTTGTCTGCGCTGACAAAAGTTGATTATGTTGTTGTTAAAAACTCAATTTGGAATGGTGATGCGATTTAGTAAGCATTTTCTTTCCCATTGTTCGGGAATACCAAAACTTATGCTTGAAAAACTTTAGCATTTAGTCTATAATAGAACAATCTTATTTATACCTAGAATATGGCTGGGCGTTTCTACCTCGTACCGTAAATGCGAGACAATAAGGAAATTCGATTTTTCAGTAAATTTAATTTCTTTTTTGCGTATTTGAAACGTCTTGTTATTTTTTATAACGAGACGTTTTTCTCACCTGTGGGCACAGATGAGAAAAAATTTTTTTAAGGAGAGAATAATGAAGTTATTAGAAGACCGCATTCATACAGACGGTCAAGTATTAGGACAAGACATTCTTAAAGTTGACCGCTTTTTGACACACCAAGTGGATTATCAATTGATGAAGGAAATCGGGAAACGTTTTGCACAAGTTTATGCAAATGCAGGAGTTACAAAAGTCGTAACCATTGAAGCAAGTGGGATTGCCCCTGCTTTATATGCTGCTGAATCACTCAACGTTCCAATGATTTTTGCTAAAAAAGCAAAAAATGTAACTATGAATGATGATTTATTGATTACAGAAGTTTATTCTTTCACTAAAAAATTAACTTCAACTGTCCAAATTTCAAGCAAACTCATTGAAGAAGGCGATAAAGTCTTGATTATTGATGACTTTTTAGCTAATGGTCAAGCAGCACTTGGTTTGGTTCATTTAATGGAACAAGCTAAAGCAGAAGTTGTCGGTTTAGGAATGGTGATTGAAAAATCTTTCCAAGATGGCCGTCAAAAACTTCTTGACCAAGGAATGAAACTTACCAGTCTTGCCCGGATTGAAAAATTTGAAGATGGTAAAGTCATCTTCGCCCCAGCCGATGATAAAGATTTCGACTAAGCTTAAGCAATAAGAAAATAAAAAAAGAAAAATTTAAGGAAAATCAAAATGTCTCAAAAAAATGAACAAAGCCAGGAGCAAAGTAACTCAAAATCTGCTGTTTTAGGATTACAACATCTGCTGGCCATGTATTCAGGTTCAATTCTTGTTCCAATCATGATTGCTGGAGCTTTAAATTACTCAGCAACTCAGTTAACCTATTTAATTTCAGCAGATATTTTTATGTGTGGTTTAGCCACTTTCTTGCAACTTCAACTTCGTAAGCACTTTGGGATTGGCTTACCAGTTGTCCTTGGTGTTGCTTTTCAATCTGTCGCTCCATTAATTATTATTGGTCAAAGACATGGCTCTGGAGCAATGTTTGGTTCATTAATGGTTGCAGGGGTTTTCGTTATTTTGGTTTCAGGAATTTTCTCTAAAATCCGAAAACTATTTCCACCAATCGTTACTGGTTCAGTAATTACAACAATTGGTTTAAGCCTTATTCCTGTTGCTATTGGCAATATGGGGAATAATGTTGACAAACCAACAATCCAAAGTTTAATTTTAGCTGTTTCAACTATAGTGATTATTCTTTTAATTAATATCTTTACTACTGGATTTATTCGTTCTATTGCTATTTTAATTGGACTTATTGCTGGAACAATTTTGGCTGCTAGCATGGGCTTAGTTGATTTTTCAGTTGTTTCTCAAGCACCATGGGCACACTTGCCACAACCTTTTTATTTCTCAGCACCTAAATTTTATTTGGCTGATTCATTAATGATGATTATTATTGCTATCGTGTCATTGGTTGAATCGACAGGAGTTTATTTAGCTCTTGCTGATATTACTGATGAAAATCTTGATGAAAAACGTTTGCGTAATGGTTATCGTGCGGAAGGATTTGCTGTATTTCTTGGTGGTGTTTTCAATACTTTCCCTTACACAGGTTTTTCACAAAACGTTGGTTTAGTGCAATTATCAGGAATTAAAACACGTAAACCTATTTATTTCACAGCTGGATTTTTAATTGTATTAGGACTTATTCCAAAATTTGCCGCTGTTGCACAACTTATTCCAACTCCAGTACTGGGTGGAGCGATGTTGATTATGTTTGGTATGGTTGCCACACAAGGAATTAGAATGCTGGCAAAAGTTGAATTTGAAGGAAATCAAAATCTTCTGATTGCTGCGGTTGCTATTGCAATGGGTGTTGGTTTTAACTCAACAAACTTATTTACAGCACTTCCAAGCTTTATTCAACCTTTTGTTTCTAATGGGATTGTGATGAGTACTGTTTCAGCAATTATCCTGAATTTAGTATTTAATCATGGGAAAAAAGATGAATTAGTTACTGACGAAACAAAATAAAATAAAAACCACCGTTGAGGTGGTTTTTTATTGAATTTTTTCTAAATCTCGCTGAAATTTCTTTTCAGAGTAAATTTCAAAAGAACCATCAGGTGCTACTAGGAGGTACTCTCCAAGTCGTCCAAAGGCTGGGATACGTACTTGATTGACTACAAGATAAATATTATCCGGATAAGCATTACTCAGCTTATTTGGGGAAATATAAAGCCCTAGCCAGTCCAAATGTTTTATTTCTTTAGAAAGGGTATTATGCTCAGCTGGATTTTTTGTAGACATTCCGTCAGCAAGTAATTTTTCTTTGGTCTCCTTATTCATTACAAATTGACCAGACCACGAGAGCTGTCCTTTCTTAAAAGCCTCTAAGACCCACGATTCGTTTGCGGGTTTAGTCAGGCTGATTTGCCAATATTCAACAATTTCATTGCCTAGTTTAGCCTTCATAAAATGCTCCTTATTTTTGTATTCCCCTCTTATTTGTCTTCATTATAGCACTCGCTAAATAAAAGAACAATAAAAAAACGCCTGTCAGTAACAAGGCGTTTGTCTATTTATAAATACAATTATTTTAACTTATCTTTTTCATAAGTATGAACGAGTTCTAGTCCACGGAAATCTTGTTGTTTTAAAGCTTCATAGACAATCATACAAGCACAATTTGATAAATTTAATGACCGAACATGTTCGTCATTCATTGGAATACGAATGCATTCATCACGATGTTCATGCATAAATTCTTCAGGTAAACCTGTATCTTCACGGCCAAACAAGAAGTAGTGATCTTTTTCATCATCGGAGTAATCAACGTCAGAATAAACATGCTCAGCAAATTTACTGACCAAATAGAGTTGTCCTCCGTCATTAATTGAATTCATAAAATCATCTAAATTTTTATGATAGACAATATTTACCTTATCCCAATAGTCTAAACCAGCACGTTTAAGATGCTTATCAGAAATTTCAAAACCAAAGGGTTCAATTAAATGTAAAACGGTATTAGTAGCCGCACAAGTGCGGGCGATATTTCCTGTATTGAAATGAATACGAGGTTCAAAAAGAGCAATATGATTCATGAAATACACTTTCTTAATAACAAAAATTTTACTGACAGCCTTATCAAAGAATCTATGAGTAAAATGTAATTATTTAAGAACATTTTACCATAAGCAGAAGAGCTGTCAGTAAATTAATTAAAGTAAAAAACAAAAAAACTAGACCCCTCGGAGTCAATCTCAGCAAGAAGTCTAGTTGGGGGACTAATTTGCTTTAATCATAACAGGAAAGATTGAAACAAATTAATATAATTGATATCATACCACTTCTTTTGTATTTTGTAAAGAGAAAACTAAATTTTTTTGATAAAAAAAGAAATTATTTTTAAAAATGAGTGACCAATATCAAACTTGTCAAAGCGAAAACAGCAAAAATTTGCTATAATAGTAAAAGTAAAAATCAATGAGAGGGGTTGCTATGATAATTGGAATATGGGCAGAAGATGAAGCAGGTCTTATCGGTGAAGCTGATAAAATGCCTTGGTCTTTACCTGCTGAACAACAACATTTTAAAGAAACAACCATGAATCAAGTGATTTTGATGGGACGAAAAACGTTTGAAGGAATGAATAAACGTGTATTGCCAGGGAGAATAAGTATTATTTTAACTCGCGATGAAATTTATCAATCAGATAATGAAAAAGTGCTCATCATGCACAGCCCTAAGGAAGTTCTAGATTGGTACCATAAGCAAAATAAAGACTTATTTATCACAGGAGGAGCTGAAATCTTAGCCCTTTTTGAATCTGAACTTGAATTGCTCTATCGAACAGTTGTTCATGAAAAATTTAAAGGAGATACATATTTTCCAAGTACATTTGATTTTGGGAAATTTAAACTAGTCTCTGAAAAACTTCACAATAAAGATGAGCGGAATTCTTATACTTTTACAATTAAAAAATATGAAAAAGTGAAACAACCATGACAAAATCAATTTTTGGGCTTTTCACAGCTCTCCTTTGTTGGATTAGCATTGTCATCGCTATTCAATGCTTTAGAAAAAAACGTTGGGGTCTGGGAGTATTGTTTTTACTCAATGCTTTTACGAACCTCGTAAATACAATTCACGCTTTTTCTGGAACTTTATTTTAAAAAATAGAAAAAGTGCCTTTTAAGTAAGCCAATAATACTTACTTTTTATGTTAGTGAAATCAGGAATAAAATAACTATGTCAAATACACAAAATCCAAATATACATTGTTCTTTCTGTGGAAAGAGTCAAGATGATGTAAAAAAAATGATTGCCGGTTCAGACGTTTATATTTGTAATGAATGTATTGAACTTTCAACTCGAATCTTAGAAGAAGAATTAAGAGAAGAACAAGATTCAGAAATGCTTGAAGTTAAAACACCTAAAGAAATGTTTGACCATTTAAATGAATATGTGATAGGTCAAGAAAAAGCAAAACGTGCACTTGCAGTTGCTGTTTATAATCATTACAAACGAATTAATTTTACAGCAAGTAAAATTGCTGAAGATATTGAACTACAAAAATCAAACATTCTATTAATCGGACCTACCGGTTCTGGTAAGACTTTTCTCGCTCAAACTTTAGCGAAATCACTCAATGTTCCGTTTGCGATTGCAGATGCGACAAGTTTAACTGAAGCTGGTTATGTTGGAGAAGACGTTGAAAATATTCTCTTAAAACTTTTACAAGCGAGTGATTTCAATATTGAACGTGCAGAACGCGGAATTATCTATATCGATGAAATTGATAAAATAGCTAAAAAATCTGAAAATGTATCAATTACTCGTGACGTTTCTGGGGAAGGTGTTCAACAAGCCCTTTTGAAAATTATTGAAGGGACAGTAGCTAGTGTTCCACCACAAGGTGGACGTAAACACCCTAATCAAGAAATGATTCAAATTGATACCAAAAATATCTTATTTATCGTTGGTGGAGCTTTTGACGGGATTGAAGAAATTGTCAAACAACGTTTAGGTGAAAAAATTATTGGTTTTGGTGCCAATAATAAAAAATTAAATGACGATGATTCTTATATGCAAGAAATTATTGCCGAGGACATTCAAAAATTCGGATTAATCCCTGAATTTATTGGTCGTCTGCCAATTGTTGCTGCTTTGGAACGTTTGACCGAAGAGGATTTGATTCAAATTTTGACAGAACCTAAAAATGCTTTGATTAAACAATATAAACAACTCCTTTTATTTGATAATGTTGAACTTGAATTTGAAGATGAAGCCCTCATGGCAATTGCTAGAAAAGCAATTGAGCGCAAAACAGGAGCGCGTGGACTTCGTTCGATTATTGAAGAAGTAATGATGGATATCATGTTTGAAGTTCCAAGTCATGAAGAAATTACAAAAGTTATTATTAATGAAGCAGTTGTTGACGGAAAAGCTGAGCCACAAATGATTCGAGAGACCAAGAAAAAATGACCATAAATACAAATAATCTGACAATAACAATTTCAGCAGCATCAAAAAAACAATATCCAGAAAATGATTGGCCAGAAATTGCCTTAGCTGGGCGTTCAAATGTCGGTAAATCAAGTTTTATTAATACTTTACTTAATCGTAAAAACTTTGCCAGAACTTCTGGTCAACCTGGTAAAACACAGTTGCTCAATTTTTATAATATTGATGATCAACTTCATTTCGTTGACGTACCTGGTTACGGCTACGCTCGTGTTTCTAAAAAGGAACGCGAAAAATGGGGTAAAATGATTGAGGAATATTTGACAACAAGAGAAAATTTAAAAGCAGTTGTCAGCTTAGTTGATATTCGTCATGAACCCTCAGAAGATGATTTGATGATGTATGAGTTTTTGAAATACTACCATATTCCAGTGATTTTAGTTGCGACTAAAGCCGATAAAGTTCCACGTGGTAAGTGGAATAAACATGAATCTATTATCAAAAAAGCAATGAAATTTGATAGTACAGATGATTTTATTATCTTTTCTTCTACCGATAAGACAGGATTTGAAGAAGCTTGGGAAGCGATTTTAAGATATCTCTGAAAATAGTGCTATGAAGAGATTCATAGCCTTTTCTACACTTAAAAAGAGGAAATATGTACAAAATAAAACTTAATAATATAAAATTTAGGGCACATATTGGTGTTCTGCCAGAAGAAAAAGTTCTCGGACAAAATCTCGAAATTGATTTAATCGTGGAAACACATTTTGATTTTTCAGGAAAAGACGAATTAGATGAAACTTTGTCTTATGTTGATTTCTATGAGGCAACAAAAGCAGTTGTAGAATCTTCAAAAGCTGATTTAATTGAACATGTTGCCTTTGAAATTATTCAAGCAGTAAAGGCTACTTCAGAGCGTATATCAACGGTTGAAGTCCATCTTAGAAAATTAGCCGTACCGATTGAAGGAATTTTTGATTCAGCTGAAATTGAGATGAGAGGCTAAAGCTGGTTTTTAAGATAAATATTTTAAAGAGATAGAAGACAAACAAAATCATAAAAGATTATGTCTAAATGGAGGACTTATGCAAACAACTTACTTAAGCATGGGAAGTAATATTGGTGACCGTCAGTATTATTTACATGAAGCCATTCGTTTATTGGGAAAACACCCTAAAATTATGATTGAAAAAGTATCAAATTTTTATGAAAGTACTCCAGTCGGCGGCGTCAAACAAGATGATTTTACTAATTTGGCATTAAAGGTGGCAACGCTACTTGAACCTTTGGAATTATTATCTTTTATTCATGAAGTTGAGTTATCTTTGAACCGTGAGCGGAAAATTCATTGGGGGCCAAGAACAATAGATATTGATATTATTTTCTATGGTGACCTAGAAATGCAAGAAGAAAACTTGGTTATTCCACATAAAGAAGCTTTTAATCGTCTTTTTGTCTTGAAACCTATTTTTGAACTTATTGATAAAGACTTTAAATATTATGCGACAATTGAAAAAGCAATAGCTGAACTTTCAGTAAGTGAACAAGAGCTCCATGTGATAAAAGAAGAAAAAACACCAAGAAATCGTATTGAAGATGCCGTTAAAGAGATTCTCTTTGCAGTAGGTGAAAATCCAAATCGAGAAGGATTACTTGAAACTCCAGCGAGAGTAGCTAAAATGTATGAAGAAATTCTTTCGTCACAACGTCTAAGCAAGTTTAATGAGTATAAACTTTTTGAAATTGATTCTTCTAAAACGGATTCAATCGTGTTGATTAAAGATATTCCTTTTTATTCAATGTGTGAGCATCATATGTTACCATTTTTTGGGAAAGCTCATGTTGCCTATATTCCAGCTGATGGAAAAATTATTGGCTTGTCAAAAATTCCCCGTTTAGTTGATTATGTTTCGCGCAAACTCTCGGTTCAAGAAAATATCACTCATGATATTGGAGATATTTTGACTGATATTTTGAATCCTAAAGGAGTGGCAGTTCTTGTTGAAGGACGTCATATGTGCGTTGAAATGCGTGGAGTAAAAAAAGTAAATTCTATTACTAAAACTTCTTATTTTTTAGGTGAATTTAAAGAAAATAACGAAAAAAGAATGGAATTTTTAGAAAGTCTTTTATGAAAATCTTAGAACTTAATCAAGAATCTTTTTCTCTTAAAAATATTATCCTAAAATTTGATGAGTTAAATCACAATGAAATGATTTCTCTTCAAAAAAAACTTTATCGAAATGGTAGTTTGACAAGACTGACTCCAGACTCCTTGTTAGTAGTTTTAACAATTGATGACTTAGCAAAATTGATTAATCTTTTTGAAAATGATGAAGATAAAAAAATGCTTGAAGTGATTTATAAACGTCATCAAATCATTTGGTCAGGTAAAAATTTCAATTTTGATTTAACTAGAAAGTCAATTGTCTATTCAATCGTCAATGTTACACCAGACTCTTTTTATGATGGAAATCCAGATAATTTAAACCTCTCTCATATTTTAAAAAGAGTAGAAGCTGATTTAGAAAATGGAGCTTCTGTTCTTGAGCTGGGAGGGAAATCATCGAAACCAGGATATGACGATATTAGCCCAGAAGAGGAATGGAACAGACTGAAAGAACCTATTCTTGAGTTGAAAAAAAACTTTCCTAAAGCGATTTTTGCTGTCGATACGGATGAAGCTTATGTCATGGAACGAGTTTTAGACGCTGGGGTTGATATTATTAACGATATTGATGGTTTTGATACAAATGACAAATTAAAAGTGGTAGAAAAGTATCAACCGGCTTTAGTTGCTATGAATAATGGGCGAGCTGGTTTTAGTTATGCTGATAATGTTTATGAAGAACTTCCATTATTTTTTGAAAATAAAAAAGAAGAGTTACTTCAACTTGGTTTAAAAGCTGAACAAATCGTTATTGATCCTGGAGTTGGTTTTTTTAATGGAGATTCAGGTTCAGATAGTCTTGAGCGGGTTAAAGCAACTGAAATTTTAAGCAGAATAGGTTTACCTCTTATGATTGCAATCTCTCGTAAGTCATTTATGGGAAAACTCTTCAATGCCCAAGGAGATGAGCGGCTTTTTTCAAGCCTTGTCCTAGAAGCGCAAATGGTTGCTGACGGGGGACGGATTTTGCGTGTTCATGATGTTAAGGAGACTAAACGTTTACTCGATGCAATTGAAATTTATAAGGAATTTTAAAAATGAATGAAGACTTAATTGCTGAAATTCAAGCTTTATCTGCTATTGGAAGTGAAGAAAAATTTTCCGAGATTATTCGATTATTGAAAAATTCGACTTTAGAGCTTCGGGGGAAAAAGAATCCAGATTTACAATTGTCAGCAAGTGCATTAGTTTTTAAAAAACATAAACTATTTTTTATTGAACACCCTTATCAAAAGGAGCTTTTGCTTCCAGCAGGTCATGTTGAACTAGGAGAAAAGCCATTGGAAACTGCGATTCGTGAGTTCCATGAAGAAACAGGTTTTTCAGCGTCAGAATCAGGCAAGTTGGTAGATGTTAACTTGATTAATATTCCTTACAACAAAATTAAGAATGAGAAAGAACATCAACACATTGATTTTCGTTTTCTATTGGAACTAAAAGAAAAAGAAGCAGACCTTGCTGAATTGCCTTTTTTCCTTCTTGATAGAACTGAAGCTCCTGATGAATTTAAAAAATATTATCAATACAAAAGATAAAGTAGAAAAGGTCACAAAATGTCTATAGAAGAAGCATTGGAATGGATACATTCACGTTTAAAATTTAATATTCGCCCAGGCCTAAGTCGTGTTTCGGCCCTTTTAGAATTGCTTGGTCATCCAGAAGAGTCTTTGTCAATGATTCACGTTGCTGGAACAAATGGAAAAGGCTCCACAGTCGCTTTCACACGCTCAATCTTTATGCAGGCAGGTCTGAAGGTTGCTTCTTTCACAAGTCCTTTCATCACCACTTTTGGTGAGCGGATGTCGATTAATGCACTACCGATTGCTGATGATAAATTAATTTATTATGTAGAAATGATCCAACCACTTGTTGCAGAACTTGATAAAGATGCTGAACTGACTGGAATTACGGAATTTGAAATTATCACGGCAATGGCTTTTAAATATTTTGCTGATGAGCAGGTTGATTTAGCGGTTATTGAAGTTGGTTTAGGTGGACTTCTTGATTCAACAAATGTGATTAAACCTGTTGTTTCTGGAATCACAACAATCGGTTTAGATCATATTGATATTCTTGGTTCGACGATTGAAGAAATCGCAGCTCAAAAGGCTGGAATTATTAAACCAGGAATTCCAGTAGTTGTTGGAAATATTGAATTAAAAGCACTTCGGGTTATATGGGAAGTGGCTAGAAAAAATACAGCGCGTGTTTATCAATTTCCATATGATTATCGTACGGAAGTGGAAGAACACGAACATTTTAATTTCTTTTCTGGTCAAGAAGCAATATTGGATATTGAAAAATCTTTAGTTGGCTTACATCAAATAGAAAATGCTGGTATGGCTATTGAACTTTCTCTGGTTTATGCAAGTAAGGTTGGGATTGAATTGACTGAGGATGTGATTCGTTCTGGAATTCGTGAGGCTTTTTGGCCAGCTCGTATGGAAAAATTGGGTGAAAAACTACTCATTTTACTGGATGGTGCTCATAATGTTCATGCGATGAATCGTTTGCTTGAAAACCTTAGCTCTGAGTTTCCAGATAAAAAGATTACAATCATTTTTTCAGCCATTACTACAAAAGATATTAGTCAAATGATAAAAATGCTTCAAACTGTGAAAAATTCACATTTGATTTTGACAACTTTTGATTATCCAAAAGCTTTGAATTTGGGAGATTTTCAAAACTTGGAAGAAGAAGGGGTTGAATTGGCTCCAAGTTGGGAATTAGCTTTAGTTCGTGCGCAAAAAAATTTAGCTGAAGATGATTTGTTATTAGTTACAGGCTCTCTCTATTTCTCATCTCAAGTTCGTGAGTTTTTGAAAAAAGAGAATTAATAACTAAAATAATTTTTTAGTTTTTAAAGTTAATAAATAGTTGTAAATTTAAAAAATTCGGCTATAATAAAATAGATTTATAAATTCATTTCTTTCTTTTGAAGAAATGACGAGGAGGAAAAGACAATTTTGATCGTATTAGCAGGTACAATTGGTGCAGGGAAGTCGAGTCTAGCAAAGGCTTTAGGAGAACATTTAAAAACGGATGTTTTTTATGAAGCGGTGGACAATAATCCTGTACTTGATCTTTATTATCAAGATCCTCAAAAGTATGCTTTCTTGCTACAAATCTATTTTTTGAATAAACGTTTTGAATCAATTAAAATGGCTTATCGTCAGGATAATAACGTGCTTGACCGTTCGATTTTTGAGGATGAACTTTTCCTAACTTTGAACTATAAAAATGGAAATGTAACAAAAACTGAATTGGAAATTTATCAAGAGTTATTAGCAAACATGTTAGAAGAACTTGATGGAATGCCCAAAAAACGTCCGGATTTATTGGTTTATATTGATGTCTCATTTGAAACAATGCTCTCAAGAATTGCACAACGGGGTCGTTCATTTGAACAAATTGAAAATCAAGAAGGACTAAAAGATTATTATGCTCAAGTGCATGATGAATATCCTGATTGGTATAAAAATTACAACATTTCGCCAAAATTGAGAATCGATGGTGATTCTATTGATTTTGTCAATAATCCTGAACATCTTGATGAAGTTTTGGGACAAATCGATAATGAGTTGAAAAAACTAGATTTGCTTTAAAAAATAGTGAAATTATTATTACTGACAAGGCTGTCAGTAATTTTTATTCTTTTAAATTTACTGAGCTTTCTGTCAGTAAATTTTTTTCGATAAAAATGGTATAATATTAAGAAATTGAGCGAAAGTTATTTTTTGAATTATCTTAAAATTTAATTTTTGTTTGAAAAGGAGAAGTGATGACAGTAAATATAGCAATATTGGGGTTTGGGACAGTTGGAACTGGGCTTCCAACTTTAATTTCTGAGAATAAAGAAAAACTATCGAAAATTTTAGATGAAGAAATCGTCATTTCAAAAGTTTTGATGAGAGATGAAAAAGCAATTGAAAAAGCTAGAGCACAGGGTTATCAATATGATTTTGTTCTAACTTTAGAAGAAATTTTAGCTGATTCTGAGATTTCAATTGTTGTTGAGTTGATGGGACGGATTGAACCGGCTAAGACCTACATTACGAAAGTGATTAAAGCGGGTAAAAATGTTGTCACAGCCAATAAGGATTTACTGGCTGTTCATGGAACTGAATTGCGTGCTTTGGCAGAGAAACATCATGTTGCTCTTTATTATGAAGCGGCTGTTGCTGGTGGGATTCCAATCTTAAGAACTTTAGCCAATTCATTTTCATCAGACAAAATCACACATCTTTTAGGAATTCTTAATGGAACAAGTAATTTTATGATGACGAAAATGTCAGAGGAGGCATGGACTTACGACCAATCTTTGGCCAAAGCTCAAGAACTTGGTTATGCTGAATCTGACCCAACAAATGATGTTGACGGAATTGATGCCAGTTATAAATTAGCGATTTTAAGTGAATTTGCTTTCGGAATGACGCTAAGTCCCGATCAAATTTCTAAATCTGGCCTCAGAACGATTCAAAAAACTGACGTTGAGATTGCTCAACAATTTGGCTATGTTTTAAAATTGACAGGTGAAATTAATGAGGTTGAATCAGGAATTTTCGCTGAGGTTAGCCCAACTTTTCTTCCAAAAAGTCATCCATTGGCTAGTGTCAATGGTGTTATGAATGCTGTTTTTATTGAATCAGAGGGAATTGGTGATTCAATGTTCTATGGGGCGGGAGCAGGTCAAAAGCCAACCGCTACGAGTGTTTTAGCTGATATTGTTCGAATTGTTAAACGGGTAAAAGATGGAACAATTGGGAAGTCATTTAATGAATACGCACGTCCAACGAGCTTAGCTAATCCTCATGATATTGTAAATAAATATTATTTTTCCGTTGAAACACCAGATTCAACTGGGCAATTATTGCGCTTGGTGGAGTTATTTACAAGCGAAGATGTCTCTTTTGAACAAGTTTTACAACAAAAAGGTGATGGACATCGCGCAGTTGTTGTGATTATCAGTCATCAGATTAACCGCGTTCAACTTTTGGCCATTCAAGATAAATTAAAAGAAGAAGTAGATTTTAAATTACTTAATTATTTTAAAGTTTTGGGGGACTAGGAAAATGAAAATTATTGTACCAGCGACATCAGCAAATTTAGGCGCAGGTTTTGATTCAATTGGTATTGCGGTCAACTTGTATTTGACAGTGGAAGTACTTGAAGAAAGTAATGATTGGAAAATTGACCATGATTTAGGAAATAATATTCCTACTGACGAAAAAAATTTATTACTGACCACGCTGTCAGCAGTTTTGAAAGCTAAAAATAGTAGTCTGTCAGTAAAATATCATTTGAAAATGACTTCGGAAGTTCCTTTAGCAAGAGGTTTGGGTTCATCAAGTTCAGTCATTATTGCTGGGATTGAATTGGCTAATCAACTAGCAAAGCTAAATTTGACAACGGAAGAAAAACTTGAACTTGCTTGTGAAATTGAAGGACACCCTGATAATGTTGCACCAGCACTTTTAGGAAATTTAGTTATAGCAAGTACTGTTGCTGACAAAACGAATTATGTTAGCTCAGACTTTCCTTCATGTAAACTTCTAGCTTTTGTTCCAGACTATGAGTTAAAAACTGTTGAAAGTCGAAAAGTTTTACCTAAGGAATTGGCTTACAAAGAGGCCGTTGCTGCCAGCTCTATTGCAAATGTACTGACAGCCAGTCTTTTGACAAAAAATTTAAAAGTTGCTGGGCAAATGATAGAGTCTGACCGTTTTCATGAAAATTATCGCGCTTCTTTAGTTCCTGAACTGAAAATTTTGCGAGAAATTGGTCATGAATTTGGTGCTTATGGAACTTATTTATCTGGGGCGGGGCCAACAGTAATCCTCCTTTTACCCGATGATAAGCTGAATTTACTGACAGAAAAAATTAATGAGCAAAATTTATCTGGTCAACTTTATTCCTTGGAAGTTGACAGTAATGGATTACAAGTAGAAGAATCTGTATTATAAATACAGATTTTTTTCTTGATTATTTTACATATAAAATGATATAATCATTAAAGCAAAAAAGAATGTAAAGTAGTTCACTAACTTTCATTTTATTTGTCAGAACAAGGTTTTTGATTGATCATTTTTTTAAAATTAAAAGTAATGAATAATTAAATTTCTTTTATTGACAGGAAATGTGATTTAAATGAAAAACCATTATTGCCCTACTGTCCGCTTTTTTAAAGCAAGAGTTTAAAAAGAAAAGGAAACTCAAATGGCTCAAACAAAAAAGGCAAAAGTCAGAAATCTGATTATTGCTGCGATGCTAACTGCACTTGGAATTCTAATTCCAATGATTATGCCGGCTAAAATTATTATTGGTCCTGCATCATTCACGCTTGCCTCACATGTTCCTGTAATGGCTGCCATGTTTTTCAGTCCATTAATGACCGCTTTTGTTGCTCTAGGAACTACCCTAGGATTTATGATTAGTATTCCGGTACCAACTATCTGGTTGCGTGCCCTTATGCATCTCCCTGTAATGACAGTGGGTGCTTATGTCCTAAAGAAACATCCTGAACTTGTTCATCAAAAAGTTAAAATCCAAATTTTTAATTTTATTCTCGGTATTTTTCATGCTGGTTTGGAAACTTTAGTAGTTTATGTTTTTTATTCTTTAGGATTTGCAAATATTGATCAAGCTGCTCTACTTAATCTTCTATTATTGATTGGTTTTGGTGGTCTTGTTCACAGTATGATTGATTTCAATTTAGCGCTTGGTTTGTGCAATGTTTTGAGCAAAGCCTTCCCGATTGATATCTTCGATAAAGCTAAAGGTTTCTTGAATAAAAAGAAAGTTAAAGCCGAAATTTAAGACAAAATTGTCATCTTTAATAGAAAATGATAAAATAAGGATATGATAAAAGAAACTGACCTTGAAAATATCCCAGATTTGCTGGTTAAATTTAATGAACCATTATCAAAATATACTTATACAAAAGTAGGTGGACCAGCAGATATCTTAGCTTTTCCAGCTACAATTGAAGCACTGACAGAATTATTAGTCAAAGCAAAATCAACTGACACAGCAGTTACTGTGCTTGGGAATGCTTCAAATCTGATTGTGCGTGATGGTGGAATTCGTGGCCTTGTGATTTTACTTGAAAAATTAGAATCAGTAAAAGTAGCTGGCTATACGATTGAAGCTCAAGCTGGTGCAAAATTAAAAGAAGTAACACAAGTGGCACAAGCGAATTCACTGACAGGTTTTGAATTTGCCTGCGGAATTCCAGGTTCAATTGGCGGTGCTGTTTTCATGAATGCTGGAGCTTATGGTGGCGAAATTTCTCAAGTTTTGGTAAGTTGCAAAGTTATGGATACTGACGGAAACGTTTCGGTTCTGACCGCAAGTGAAATGCAATTTGGCTACCGTCATTCTGTCATTCGTGACAAAAATTTGGTTGTTTTGTCAGCAAAATTTGAACTCCAAGCAGGTGATCCGACTCAAATTCAAAATGAAATGAATCGACTCAATTTCCTGCGCGAAAGTAAGCAACCCTTGGAATATCCAAGTTGCGGTTCAGTTTTCAAACGCCCAGTCGGTCATTTTGCGGGACAACTAATCCAAGAAGCTAATCTGCAAGGTGTACGCATTGGCGGTGTTGAAGTTAGCAAAAAACATGCAGGTTTCATGGTAAATGTTGCAAATGGTAATGCGACAGATTACGAAAAACTTATCGCACATGTTATTGATAAAGTGAAAGAAAACTCAGGGGTTACTCTTGAACCAGAAGTTAGAATAATCGGTGAAAAATAAGACAGGATTTTCCTGTCTTTTTCAAATTTCAACTTGATAAATCATCTAATTTAAGCTATAATTAATGATGTTCTGTGCATATACAGAAGATTTGACCGCTCAATTTTACTGATGAATAAGCCGTCAGCAAATTAGACCTTTCTATCTGCCAATTTAATGGTTGAATTCTGGATTTAATTTACTGATAGAAATTTCAGCAAAGCTGAAACTTCCCTTATCCACCGATTCAATGACTTCCTTTGGTCGCATTGAACTGACGAAACTAAAAATTTCTCAAAAATACTTTTCGTCAGTAAAATATTGACGATTTGTCAGTAAAAATTGAGCCAAGGCCAGACGGACAGCCGGGTCAAAAGCCGAAATTGGCGACTTTCGTTGCCTTATTGATTAACTCTTTTTAGGAGTTATGGGGAATATAAAAGCCCCACCCAAGAAAAACACGCTTTGGCGCATCAATAAGAGTATTAAAAGTTCTTCTGCTGTATAGACTCTGCACTAGATTTTTCTGTTTGTCCTTTTGGAATCAGAAAACTTAAATTGATGATGAAACCAAGCGTTGGCTTGGTTTTTTATATTACTTACAAGCAATTTTACGGCTTATCACATCTTTATATTCAAAGGAATTAAAAAAATGTCAAAAACAATTATCGAATTTAAAAATGTCAGTAAAACTTATGCTGACACTGATACAACCGTTCTTAAAGATATTTCATTTGAACTAGAAGAGGGAAAATTTTATACTCTTTTGGGCGCGTCAGGTTCAGGAAAATCAACAATTTTAAATATTATTGCTGGGCTTCTTGATGCAACCGATGGTGATGTTATTCTTGATAATAAAAGAATTAATGACTTACCCGCAAATAAACGAAATGTTCATACTATTTTTCAATCCTATGCTCTTTTTCCAAATATGAACGTTTTTGATAACGTCGCTTTCGCTCTTAAAATTAAAGGGGTAGATAAAAAGGAAATTGCCAAGCGTGTCTCTGAGAGTTTAAAACTCGTGCGCTTAGATGGCTTTGAAAAGCGTTCAATTACTAAATTATCAGGAGGGCAAAAACAAAGGGTAGCTATTGCCCGTGCCATAATTGATCGCCCTAAAGTTCTCTTACTTGATGAATCTCTTTCAGCACTTGATATGAAACTCAGAAAAGATATGCAATATGAATTAAGAGAGTTACAACAAAGTCTTGGAATTACATTTATCTTTGTTACGCATGACCAAGAAGAAGCGCTAGCGATGTCTGATTGGGTCTTCATCATGAATGAAGGCGAAATTGTGCAATCAGGGACTCCAACTGATATTTATGATGAACCAATTAATCATTTTGTTGCTGATTTCATTGGAGAATCAAACATTCTAAACGGAAGAATGATTGAAGACTACCTCGTTGAATTTAATGGTCAGAAATTTGAAGCTGTCGATGGTGGGATGCGTAAAAATGAACCAATTGAGGTTGTTATTCGCCCTGAAGATATCTGGTTTACACTTCCTGACGAAGGCAAATTCAATGTAAAAGTAGATACTCAACTCTTTCGTGGCGTCCATTATGAAATTGTAGCCTACGATGAATTTAATAACGAATGGCTCATTCATTCAACACATAAAGCCATTGTTGGAGAAACAGTTGGACTCGATTTTGACCCAGAAGCCATTCACATCATGCGTCTTAATGAAACCGAAGAAGAATTTGATGCACGTATTGAAGAATATGTTGAAGAAGAAGAAACGGTCGGTTTAGCTAATGCTGTCGAAGAAGAAAATGCCGAAGAAGAAGCTGCCATTCAAGAAGCCGTTAAAGAAGCGCTTGAAAACACGATGGAATTGACAGAACTTGCTGAAACAGTGAATGAAATTTTACAAAAGCAAGAGAATGAACCTGAGTCAGAAAATAAAGAAAGTGGGGCCAATAAGTGACCAAAAGAATTTATTCTGTTCCCTATTTTCTCTGGATTCTTTTCTTTGTTATCGTCCCTTTGGCCATGCTTTTATGGCAATCATTTTTTGATTTAAATGGTCACTTTACCCTTAACAATTATATCCTCTATTTTTCTAGCGGAACTTACCTCTTAATGACATGGAACTCTATTCTCTACGCACTGATTATTACTGTAGCAACCCTTGTCATCTCCTACCCCGTAGCTTATGTTTTGACCAAACTAAAAATGAAACAATTTTGGCTCATGCTCATTATTTTACCGACTTGGGTTAACTTGTTACTCAAAGCTTATGCCTTTATTGGAATTTTTGGTAAATATGGTTCAGTTAATAACTTTTTACAGTTTTTGGGAATTGGACGGACACAGATTTTATTTACTGACCTAAGTTTTATTTTGGTCGCATCATATATTTCCATTCCCTTTATGGTTTTACCAATTTTTAATGCTTTAAATGATTTAGATGATAATTTGGTAAATGCGAGTGCCGATTTAGGCGCCTCACGTTTCCAAACTTTTACTCAAGTGATTTGGCCACTCTCACTAAACGGTGTCAGAGCTGGAGTGCAGGCTGTCTTTATTCCTAGTTTGTCACTCTTCATGCTGACGCGTTTAATCGGTGGGAATAAAGTCATCACACTCGGTACGGCCGTTGAAGAACACTTCCTAACGACACAAAACTGGGGAATGGGTTCAACCATTGCTGTTGTCTTAGTTGTAGCCATGTTGATTGTCATGAGAATGACGAAAGAAAGGAGAGATTGATTTGCAAAAGAAAAATTCGCTTGGTAAAGTTTACCTCACCTTTGTCCTCATCCTTTTATATGCACCTATTTTTTACCTTATTTTTTACTCATTCAACTCAGGAAGTGATATGAGTAAATTTACAGGTTTCACATTAGATAATTTCAAAACGTTATTTGCTGACAGTCGTCTAATTCTGATTGTTGTTCAGACTTTCTTTCTCGCCTTTTTAAGCTCACTGATTGCTACAGTTATTGGAACAATTGGTGCTTTGAACCTTGTTAAATTCAAGAGAAGACGTCGTGAAACTTTACTGGGCTTAAATAATGTCTTAATGGTTTCCCCAGACGTTGTCATCGGAGCTTCCTTCCTGATTTTATTTACAATTGTTGGAATGAAACTTGGTTTTATGTCTGTTTTACTCAGTCATATTGCCTTCTCTATCCCTATTGTTGTTCTGATGGTAATGCCGCTTTATCAAGAAATGGATAGTTCACTCATTGATGCCGCAAATGATTTAGGGGCAAATTCAAGCCAAATAATGCGTGAAATTACCCTGCCCTATTTAACACCGGGAATTATTGCTGGTTTCTTTATGGCATTTACTTATTCTTTAGATGATTTTGCTGTCACTTTCTTTGTCACAGGAAATGATTTCACAACCCTATCAGTTGAAATCTATTCCAGAGCTCGCGCTGGAATTTCTTTAGAAATTAATGCCCTTTCTACCCTTGTATTTCTCTTTTCAATTCTATTAGTTATAGGCTATTATTATATTATGAGAGATTCAGAAACTGTTGGAAAATCTTCAAATCTGACTTAAAACTATTTTACTGATACTTTGTAGCTCAAAGTATAGAAAGGAGAAACTTGAAAAAATTATTATACTTCTTTGTAGGAATTTTGATTATTACTGCCTCGTTAGGACTGATTACTAATAGAATGAAAGCTGCTGATGGAGTCAAAACTCAAAATAATAGCCTGACCATTTTTAACTGGGGAGAGTATATCGACCCAGACCTGATTAGTAAATTTCAAAAAGAAACAGGTTATAAAGTAAACTATATGACCTTTGATTCCAATGAAGCCATGTATTCAAAAGTCAAACAAGGAGGAACAGCTTATGACCTGATTGTTCCTTCTGATTACATGATTGAAAAAATGGCCAAAGAAAATTTGCTCATTAAGCTAGACCATAGTAAAATTAAAGGTTTAAAAGATGATGACCCTAAACTCCTCAATCCGGCTTTTGACCAAGGAAATCAATATTCTGTTCCATACTTTTGGGGAACATTAGGGATTGTTTATAATTCAAAAACAGTAACAAGGCCACCAAAAACGTGGAATGATATCTGGTCACCAACTTACAAAAACTCAATTTTACTGACAGATAGTGTGCGTGACGTTATGGCAATGGTCCTTAGTAAACATGGATATTCATTAAATACAACCAACCAAAAAGAGCTAGATATAGCCTATCAAGATCTTCTAAAACTTACGCCAAATGTAAAAGCAATTCTGGGTGATGAAATCATGAATTACATGATTAATAATGAAACACCTTTGGCCGTTGTTTATAGCGGACAAGCAGCAGAGATGACCTCTGAAAATAAAAATTTGAAATACGTTATCCCCGAGCGAACAAACATTTGGTATGACAATTTAGCCATTCCAAAAACAGCTAAAAACGTCAAAGCAGCTTACGCATTTATCAATTTCATGCAAGAACCCAAAAATGCAGCCCAAAATGCGCAGTGGATTGGTTATGCAACCCCAAATTTGAAAGCCAAAGCCCTCTTACCCAAAGAAATTCGAGATAATAAATCCTTTTATCCAGATGAAGCAACCATCAAAGACGATGAAGCCTACAAAAACCTTAATCCATATTGGACTGGAATTTATAATGATTTATATTTAGAATTTAAGATGAATAAATAAAAAGTGATATTTAGAGTGATTTAGTCTAATTTGAAGAAAAATGCTTGGACGTAAATAAACAACGAGTATATATAAATAAGAAATAATTTAAATTTGAATGGGTACAGTGGTACAAGAATTTGAGCGCATATAATTGTCTCAGAAAATACAACAGCATACGCAACAAAGCAAGCGAGAAGTTTCACAATGCATTATGACTAAATCCAGCTAATCGTTTGGAACCACACATTGGGACTGCAAAGGATGAAGACTAGCGTAAAAATGGAGTATAAGCTCCATTTTTTTGTTCCATAATATCACTCTGAGCACATACCTCATACCTTACAGAGATTTTTGGTATAATTTGTTTGAATATATGAGAAAGCGAAAAAATAATGGGAAATAAAACTGGCAAGATATTTTCGATTCTTAGAGAGGCGAAGCACTTAACACTTAGAGAAGTGACAGCAAATGAATTCTCTTTGGCTCAGGAATCAAAGTTTGAACGTGGAGAAACCTCACTCACGATTGATAAATTTTTACTTTTGCTCGAAAACACTCAACTCTCGTTAGATGAATTTCAAGATTTTTATGATAATTATTCCTTGTCTGAAGACTATACTTTTCATGATGAGCTTCGAGAAGCCCATCGTATCAAAGACTTGAATCAAATCAAAAAATGGTTGCATTATTGGAAAGAGAAATCAGAAAAAAATTCGGATAAAAAATATTTCAAATTAAATTACATTGTATCTAAGGTATCACTCGCTTCTACTGCTGGTGGGAACCCCACCAAAGATGATATTGATGTTTTGATGAGTTATTTGGATTTAGTAGAACAGTGGGGGAGGTATGAAATTTGGGTGTTCAGTGTTTGTCAGCATTATCTTGACGATAATATGTTGGATTATTATGGTACAGAAATATTTGATAAGTCAAGTTACTATAAAAATGTTCACCAGAACCAACAAATGGTCATTCGGACAATGTTGAATCTTGCAGACACCTGGCTTAATCGAAAAAAATTAGAGAAGGCATTGGTTTGTCTTAATCGTGTTAAGACAATCGGAATACCGATTGAGTTTTTTGAAGAAGCCATTACATTAAGATATTTGGAAGGACATTATCTCCATCTATTGGAGGACCCAAAAGGGAAACTAATGATGCAAGATTGTGCTAAAGACATCGAAAAATATGGATATACTCAAGCAGCTCAGGAGCTTTATGAAGAGATTTACGATTTAGGAGAATTGTAATGTTTTCATATATTTAAAAGTTTAAAAAATATTTAAGATAAAATGATAAAATCTCGATAACTTAGTTTAGTTATTGAGATTTTATTTTAGGAGTACTCATGATGAAGTCAATGTTAATTTTTCCGCCAGGTTGGGATCCACGGGGGCCCTATTTATCTTTGCCTGTATTAAAAGCCTATCTTCAACAAAATAATCAAGAGGTTTTAATTCGTGATGAAAATGTTGAATTTTATGACTTTTTCTTCTCAGAACAGTTTTTCAAGCGGATGAGTAGAGAAACTTCAACTCTAAAAAAGAGTATTTATTTCAATTCAACATTACATATCCAAGAAGCAAAAGATATAATACGCTCAAAAGATTCAAAGTCTTGGCAAAGAAAGTTTGCTTGGAATGTTTTATCCAATTTGAATTATCTTGCAGGAAAAGTTTATAAAGGATTCGAAATCGATTTTAACAGCATGCATTTCAAATATTCGCACGATTCCACTTCAGAGATAATGAAAGCATTATCAGATAGAGCAGCCAATCCACTCATTGAATATTTTGAAAAGGATTGTTCAACCATTGAAGAAATTAAAAATAAAGAGATTGAATATATTGGTTTCTCTGTCACAGGAAATACCCAACTCATTCCAACTTTAACAATGTGTAAGGCAATTAAAGAATTATGTCCAAGCGTAAAACACATCCAGTTAGGCGGTAATTTTATTACTCGTATTTCATCACTTATTGGTAATCTACATCCTTTTTGGAACTACATTGACTCTATGCTTCTTTATGATGGTGAAGAAAACTTATCATCTTTTTTACAGCAGTTGGAAAACAATAAAGATTACTCAAACATTCCTAATCTATATTATTTGGATGATCATAGAAATTTGAAACGAAATGAGATCGTAGAGTCTAAAACAATAAATAGCTTACCGCCAGATTTTGATGGATTTGATATTTCCAAATACTTCACAGATAATCTATGGATTCCCATTTATACCTCAAGAGCTTGCGTAAATAAGTGTACCTTCTGTACAATTCCTAACGCTTCAGGGGGGAAATTTAGACATATGCCTGCTAAAAAAGTCGTAGAAAACATGGAAGTTGTGAAGGAAAAATACGGCATTTCTCATTTTTCATTTGTAGATGAAACATTTCTTGTGCCTAAAATGAAGCAAATTGCAAAGTTACTGATTGACAATGAGCAGAAAGACATTTCATGGTATTGCGAAACCCGCTTTTCAAAGTTGCTTACCGCAGATACGACACAAATCTTGAGAAAAGGGGGATGTTCTAATATTCAATTTGGGCTTGAATCTTATAATCAAAGGGTACTGGACCTGATGGATAAAAATATTGATATTGCTTGGATTGAACCCAATATTATAAATTGTTTTGAAGCAGGAATTTCGGTTCACCTCTTTTTTATGACAGGATTTCCGACAGAAACCTTAGAAGAAGCAAAGAATACCTATCATTTTGCAAATGAAATGATTTTGAAATCCAAAAAGGATTATGGCCTTCCTTATTCTACAAAGGGATTTGGCACGTTTGGACTTGAAGTGGGCGCAGGCGTTTATGAGAAACCCGAAGTATTTAATATTGAAATTTTAGAACCAGCTGATGATGAAGATTTAAGGCTCTCTCGGGATTATAATATTCACGAAGGCTTGACATCAGATGAGGCCAAACAACTTGTGAGCACGATGCGTAGCTCTAAAATTTCTCTGCAAACCTCTTTTGATGCTCAACAATTTGATATTGAATTCCCTAAGTCTATTCTCCCATCAGAAATTGATTTAATCAACGAACGTGAAAAAAGGGCAGCAGAACGTTCTTATAAGGTTTATGGATTCTGTTTTGAGAATGAAAGTCTTAAAATAAATCGCTATGTTAGCTTGATTATAGATGAAGAAACGCAGATGACTCTTTTGTATAATGTTAAGCATGGAATATTTCTTTCTTATCCTACTTCAGATTTGCAGATAGGAAATGCTAAGATTACCTTTGCTTTAGATAATATTAAATCAGATTTAGCCTATTATGATTTTTTGGAACTTGAAAATTCACAAGAAAAATATTCTACTATGGATGAAATTTTTGAAGGAAAATATAAATTATGCCTGAACGATTATTTTTTTGAGCACTATAATTCAACGGATTTGTTGATATACAACAAGATGTTTAAGGAAGTGATACAGACTAATGTTTTGGGGCATGAGTTATTAAAATACTTCACGATTTCGCATAAGATTCAGGACTGGTTTACTGAGATAACACGCTCGGGCTTAAATTTACCTGTTGAAAAGTTAGAAAAACTGATCGTGGACGCTTTGGAATCAAAGGTATTGAAAGTCATGATATGAGGTTTATGTATAAATCCTCACCGGAGAAAAAATACAAATTTTAATAAAGGAGAGCGAAAAATGGATTTCGAAAAAATTAAATCACTTGCTGAAGTGATGGAAGTACAATCCACAAAATATTCTGCTCAAGCAGTAGATTCTGAGATGAACACAAAGTATTGCTAATCTTTTGATAAGGGGAAAGTGATAGACTTTCTCTTTTTCTGGTCTTATTCATATTTTAAGGAGTTGTCTTGTCTAAAATTAAATATTTGTTTATTTCTCGCTGCTTATCTGAGTTTGCAGGAGCAATCTTACCCGTAGTATTCCCGTTATTCATTTTGAAAACAACCCATTCTTTAAGTCTTTCGGGTTTATTTTTTACGATTACAATGTTACCGAGTGTTTTGCTTACTCCAGCTATGGGAGTGTGGATTGAAAAATATGAAAAGAAGAAAGTAACATTCTTTTCAGTTTTGACCCTTGCAATCTTATGTAGTATTGAGTCTATGCTCTTAAAGTTTGGGCGTTATGACTTTATTTATCTTGTTTGTTTTGCAATCTTAGTTGCAATTTTTTCTATGATGCTTGATTTATCTTCAAAAGTTCTATTTACTGAACTTGTTGATGAATCAGAATTAGAAAAATATAATGGTATTAAAAGTATCTTAGATAACCTTTCTGTTTTCGGTGCACCGATGCTTGGAACCTTGGTGTATGGAGTGTTCGGTTTCTCAAGTGTTATTTTAATTTTAGCTATACTTTATGTTTTGGCAGCTGTGGTCATTGCGTTTATTCCATTGGAAAGTAAGAACGGAGGAAATGATCAAATTGTTGAAGAAAGTTTTGTCCAAAAATTTAGGATAGGCCTTCATTTTATTCGGACAGAAAAAGCGATATTAAAATATTTTTTGCTCATTATGGCACTTAACTTTTTTGTTGCTTCATCAGAAGAAGTGACGAACCCAGGGATTGCCATTCAAAAATATCATCTTCCAACTTCTATTTTTGGACTGGTGTCAATTGCCTTTTCAATAGGTGTAATATTATCAGGGATTTTCATTGCTAAAAACTCAAAAATTGAGTTCAAAAAGCATATTTCCAAACTCTTCGTGCTAAACAGTTTGGTCATGGTTTTAATTGGATTTTCATCAGTTTTTTTAATCTCTTTTAATGCTTTTGTTTTCTTTGGACTAATGCTTTTCTTTGAAGTGTTACTTGGGTTTATTACAATTTTAGTGAATGTACCAATGACGTCTTTTTTTCAGAGCCAAGTTCCTTTAAATATTCAAAGTCGATTTTTTGCTCTCCTTTCTTTTTCTGCAAATTTGATCGTCCCTCTTGGAATCCTGTACACAGGATTTTTAGCATCAGCTATTGGAGCCGATGTCACATATATCATCAATAATATTTTAGTTATAGTTATTGTATGTTTTGCATTTTGGAAAGAAATAGGAAGAGGCTTTCGTGCATTTCTGTTGAAAAAATGGAAAATGTCGAAATGATTGATAGGACAGAAGAGACCGTATGAAAAAAATAGTTAAAAATCTCCAAGTGATAGTCGCTCTAGTTTTTGCATTGGTGATGTTATCAGCTTGTTTCACCTCAAAGAGTGAACTACCAAGAAATACGTCAAATGCACACTCAAATAAAGAGAACACAGTTACTGTAATAATTGAGGGAAAATCAAAGCGTTATCAAGTAAAAAAAGGCACTACCTTACTTTCATTTGCAATCTCTCAGTTGAATGCAAAAGAGGACGAGGGCTTTATTACCTCTGTCGGTAATTTAAGGCAGAATACAAAAGAATCAATTTATTTAATGTTTGATATAAATGGAAAAAGATCAGTGATTGGCGCGGGGGGCGTTAAAATAATAAATGGTGAAAAAATCAGATTTTATTTGGAAAAATACTAAATTGACAGTTCGTAAGCTTACGCTAATTGCGATGACAATAGCACTGTGCTCCGTAATTCGTTTTCCATTTTCATATCTGCCAAATATTACTCCTTTAACAACAATCTACTTACTCATTTGTTTAAATATTGGATTGAGCGAAGCAATTATTATTGCTGACATGACGATTATAGCAACATCCGTTTATCTAGGAATGGGCTACTGGGTAGTCGGTCAGTTACTAGCATATTCTCTAATAATTTTTTTATATTGGCTGGTTATAAAAATTGATATTATGAAGTTTTTAATTATGCAAGCAATATTATGCCTTATACTGGGGTTAATTTATGGAATTGTAATCTCAATGTTTGAGGTTTTTGTTTTACAAATTTCATCATTTGAAATTTATTATATTGCTGGTCTTCCCTTTGACTTGATGCATGGATTAGGGAATTTTCTATTTATGATATTGGTATTTAGACCAGCTCGAATTCTCAAGCGGCAATTCAATAGCTTAACAAGGTTTTACAACGATGATTCTGTTTGAAATTTGGTGTTACGTACCTTTTCTTGTATTATTTTTTATGTAAAATAAAACCTCAAAACTGAGTTGTCAGAGAATAAAGACAGCAAAGTAAACACTCGTTATTTGGGGTTTAATTTATAGAGATAATAAAAGCACTTAATAAGTACATTTTCCTATTTAAAAGATATATAATTTATTCTTTATTATTGACATACGGCTAACATTATCTTTGTGAATGTTGGGTGAAATGAGACAAACGGCTCTACTGAGCTCTAAAGAGCAGTTGTTAACTCGGTTAAGTTGAGTAAAATGGCAAGAAATTTTTATCTTGAAAATCAAACACAATGGCTCAAAATCCATTTAATAGTGGGACTTGGGTGGCAAAATCAACTATCACTAAAACGGATTCAATGAGACAATAATTTTCGAAAACGAACGATATTGTTTCATAATTAATTGCAGAACATGCAAATTTAACGAATCCGGTAGAATAATTAAAACTTTTAATCGTAAATATTTTTGTATTTTGCTATATTATGTTTTGAAAGAAATGTGCTACATAAGTATTAATAAAACAGTATTAATGAAGTACTGTTTTGTTATTATATTTGAAAGTCATCAATTAATTTTATTAGAATAAATATAAAAAAGATTGAAAAGATGAAAATTACTGAATTGATACGTCATGATATTTTCGACTTATTTGAAAATAGATGTATTGAACAGATCTATTTTGGAAGTGATAAAAAATACTTTTATCCATATTATGGACGACTTAAAGAAATAGATTTCTTGAAAAGGATCTATCCTTTAGAAAATATGGTAACAACAGATGAAAGATTTAATAACGTAGAGGAAGAGATGTGGCAACATATCATTAACAATGATGCTTGGAATTTTGGGTGTGTTTTTAATGACTCTCGGTTTGACTTAATGGATGGCCCGGATTCTACCTTATTGGAATTCTTATGTGAAGTTTTCCATCCTATATCAATAACTCAGGGTTAACTGAAGAAAATGAACAAGCAGATAGAAATGGAACAATTAATTTAGGAGATGTTATTCAGTTTGATTGAATCATATATCACACGTTAAAAAGAAAAAAATAGGAGAAAAAATGATTAAAATAATTACTGGTAGTTCTTGTTCAAGAAATGCATCCGCATGGCTGATAACATATAATATTTCCTTTGAGGAGAAAAAATCAATGAGATAAATTTTGAAAATTTGATACTGAAAGAAAAGATGTGTGTATTGCGGATAGGCTTTCTTTTGCTACTGTAAGGGCGCGTGACAAAGAAGAGGCTGAGATAGTTTTTTTCAGAGTTGGTTTATTTAAATGGTATAGATAAGACAAATGCATTAAGAATTAATGAATCAATAATACTTATAAAAATAACATTAAATTTTGCTTAGATAAAATAAATAAAGTATCCAATAAATTTTGATATAATTAGATAAATAATATTATTTTATGGAGATTATGGAGAAATATTTTATGTCACTTGCGACAATCTATAGTTTGATGGGAACACTAATAACGATTAACACATTGCTTGCCCTTGTGACAATTTTTCGGAAACCTAGGTCTATTGCCAGTATTTTTGCGTGGTCTATGTTCTTGTTCTTTTTACCAGGGGTTGGTTTCCTTGGCTATCTTTTTTTAGGAAGAGGGCTTGATCGAACGACAACAAATCGTTTTGAAGAAGAAAATAAATATAATCTGTCTATTCTTGCCCAAAGAGTGCGTGAAAATAATGAAAAATTTGAGCCAAAAGAAATGGCACCCCATGAAAAATTACTGAAAAGATATTTTAATAATATGGAACGTACACCACTTTGTCGTGGGAATAAAGTGAATTTTTATCTGAATGGAGAAGATAAATTCTCAGCCTTGTTTGACGACATAAAGAATGCTAAAGATAATATTCATGTAGAGTACTATGCATTCTTTAATGACAAAATTGGGACTGCTTTTCGCGACCATCTAATTGAAAAAGCTAAAGAAGGGGTGGAAGTTAGAGTAGTTTACGATCCATGGGGAGGAAAAACGAGAAAGGATTTCTTTAAACCTTTGGAAGAGGCAGGAGGTAAGGTTACAGCCTTTATCACATCGCGTAATACACTAACAAAAACCCGACTTAACTATCATTTACATCGTAAAATTGTAGTGATAGATGGTCAAATTGGTTGGACTGGAGGTTTTAATGTTGGTGATCAATATATTTATAACAGTAAAAAGTTTGGCTTCTGGCGTGATACACACGGTAGAATTGTTGGTACAGCAGCTTTTGGTCTTCAAGAAACATTTATTCGAGATTGGAATGTTTCAGTCAGAGATCCTAAAGATAAGCTCGAACGAAAAGATTCATATTTTGTGGTACCAGAAGAAGAAGGCAACATTGATATTCAAATCGTCGCTAACGGACCAGAGAGTGATAATAAAACCTTAAGAACAGGTTTTATTAAAATGATTATGGATGCGGAAGACTATATTTGGCTTCAATCGCCTTACTTGATACCTGATGACTCTATGATAACGGCGCTTGTAGCAGCAGCGAATTCTGGTGTTGATGTAAGAATCATGATTCCCAATATGCCAGATCATCCGTTTATTTTTAGAGCAACACAATATTACGCAAATTATCTGCATAAACACGGTGTGAAAATATACAATTATACAAATGGCTTCATACACTCTAAAACCCTTGTAATGGATGGAAAATTAGGTGTATTTGGTACAACTAATCAAGATATTCGCAGTTATGAATTAAATTTCGAGATAAGTGCCTTTTGTTATGATGAAACTGTAGCAAAAGAGATGAGCAGGACCTTTGAGCGAGACTTAATAAAATCAAAGCTACTTACAGATGAAGAAATTGCCCAACAATCTATCTGGCTTAAAATCAAGCAAAACTTTTCGAGATTACTTAGTCCGATATTATAAATGGTCCTGTATATAAAGGGCTTAATAAGGATGAATTGATTTCTTTAAAACACATGAATATTGAAAAATAAAAACCACTTGAAAATTTTAGTGGTTTTTATTTTGGAGTAATTCTTCCTATATTCAACTGAAAGTCAATTGTTCAAGAGTAGAGTAATAGATGCTACAAATCATTCATACTCACTAAGGCTATGATTGTCTATTAAAAGTCAAAAGGTTTGCTGAACTTATGAGAGCATTTTTTATTAATATCAGACCAGAGGGTTAATCTCCAAAAGATAAATTTAGTTGAAAAACGTCTTTTAATGCATGTTTTTTTAGCCACTGCATGAGATGACTTTTTTATTTGTTCAATATTGAACAAATAAAAATCTTTTATAATCAATAAATAATTTAAAAGCTAAAAAGTTATTAGAATTATTAGCCTTCTAATAACTTTTTTGATAAAATAATTTTCAAATACTTTCAAAAATGTAAGAAAAAAAGGAAAAATTTTAGATATAATAATTAAAGAAATTAGTTTAGGAGGAAAAGCAGATATTGAATAAAGTAAACATGACCGAAGGACTGTCAAATGCAGAAGTCGAAGAACAAAAAAGACTTGGGAATTTGAATATCATGACGGTTAAAGTTGGGAATTCAAATAAAGATATTATCATTAAAAACTCAATGACCTTATTTAATTTACTCAATCTAGTACTTGCGGTTGTGTTATTTATCATTGGTTCTTATAAAAATATGCTGTTTATTTTCTCAATTATTTCTAATACCTCAATTGGTATCTATCAAGAAATTAAAGCCAAAAGAATTATTGAAAAACTTTCTATTCTAAAACAAGATAAAGTAGAAGTGATAAGAGCAGGTGAACAAGTAAGTATTGAAAAAGAAGAACTTGTTTTAAATGATATTATTTGTCTGAAAAAAGGTGTTCAGGTTCCGGTGGATGCGATATGTTTGGAAGAAGGACTAGATGTTGATGAATCCATGATTACGGGAGAATCTGATTTTATTGAAAAACATATGGGTGATTTCATCTATTCAGGTAGTCTTGTCATGCAAGGTGCTTCAAAAGCACAAGTTCAGGCAGTCGGGAATCATACTTTTATCAGTAAACTCACAAAAGAAGCTTCAGTTTTAAAAAAATCAAAATCAAAAATACAACAACAAATTGATAAAATTTTAAAAATTATCGCAATAGGAATTATTCCTATTTCAATTCTTGTTTTGCTGAATCAGTTCGTCTTTTCGTCATTAAACTTGTCAGTGATTCCTCAAAGAAAGATGGCGATTGTTGGAACAGCAACAACGATTACAAGTTTAATTCCTGAAGGATTAGTCTTGCTTACATCAGTTGCTTTGGCCTTAGGTGTCATTAAACTTTCACAAATGGATGTTTTGACTCAAGAGTTATCAGCAATTGAAACATTGGCTAGGGTTGATGTTTTATGTTTAGATAAAACGGGAACAATTACCGAAGGACAAATGAATGTTGAAAATGTTCTATACTATAATGATAAAGCTGAAACAAATGATATCATTTCATATATTATCTCCTTAGATAAAGAACAAAATTCCTCAATGGAGGCTTTGACAAAATATTTTACTAGTGGTCAACAAAATACCTTTGAATTAGTTTCATATCAACCTTTTAGCTCAGAAACTAAATATCAATCTGTAGAAATCAAAAATAAAGGAAATTATATTTTAGGAGCTTTTGATTTAGTAGCAAAAGATGTCACTCCTAAACAACAAGCTGATATTGAGGAAGCTTTGGAAAAAGGTTATAGAATTCTCGCTCTCTCTCATAATGTTTCGGGAGAAAAAAGCCAACTTCTTTGTCTTATTTTCTTAAAAGATAGACCTAAAAAAGAAGCTAAAAAAATATTAGAATACTTTGAAAAACAAGGGACTCAGATTAAAATTATTTCGGGTGACCATCCAAAAACGGTCTCACTTATTGCAAAAGAGGTCGGTTTAGAAGCGGATTATATTGGTCTATCAGAACTTCCTGAAAGTGAAAAAGAACTACAGGAAGTGGTAGAAGAAAAGACAATATTCGGTCGCATAACTCCAGAAAGAAAACGTGATATCATTGCTGCCTTACAAGCAAATGGTCATACTGTGGGAATGATTGGTGATGGAATTAATGATATTCTTGCCCTTAAAAAATCAGATTGTCCAATTGCCTTAGGAAGCGGTAATGAAGCTACAAAGTCAGTTGCTCAATTTATTCTATTGAAAAATGATTTCTCTGTTCTTCCAAATATTCTCAAAGAGGGAAGAAAGGTAATTAATAATATTACACGTGTCGCTAGTATGAATCTTCTAAGAGTGATATACATCTTTACCTTAACAGTTCTATTGTTAATTACACGTCATCTCTTCCCATTAGAATCAATAAATTTAATGATGATGGGTATCTTTACCGTCGGAATTCCTAGTGCTCTACTTGTGCTAGAAAAAGATGAAAAAAGAAATGAAGATGATATTCTCCAAAAAATTAGAGACAACGCTCTACCTACGGGAATCATTATTGGGATTGCTATATTTGTAATGTTCAGCTTGGCCTATAAATTCCCAATCTATACGACATTTACTGATGGACACTTTGTGACTCATTATAAGGAGTTTATCAGTGATGTAACTTTGGTTATTGGTAGTGTTCAACTCTTTTCACTCTATCTCTTATGCCGTCCGTTAAGCCGCTTTAGAGCTATTGTTATTGTCGGAATGACAGCACTCTTTTATGGAACTTACTTTATTTCACCAGTAACTAAATTTTTAGGAATTGCACCTTTCAAAAGTTTCAGATTTGTTATACCAACAATTATCTGTATCTTAATGATTCTTATGGTTAGAGCTTTATTCTCTAAAAATATAAAGAGAAAAACAAAGAAAATTGTTATACTTCTTGTAGGTTTAGCCTTAATCAGTGGATTCTCATTTACCAAATTAAGACAGTATAATGCAAAAGCAGCGATTGAAAGACCTCAATATAAGAAGATATTAGTCGATAATTGGGAAAGATCTCAGGTTAATAAAGAAAATGTAAACGAGAGATAAGCATAAAAAAAAGACACCATCCTTTTTGGAGGTGTCTTTTTTTTATTCCGATGAATGGGCTACTATTTTTCACCAATTGCTTTTATAAATCGTGTGGCAATCTCAAAAGGTCTGGTTATTGCTCCCCCGATAACCATAGCATCAACACCAATATCATAAACGCGTTTGGCTTGTTCTGGACTATGAATTCTTCCCTCTGCAATGACTGGAATCTTCTCCTCAACTAGTTTTTCAAGTAAGGCAAAATCAGGTTCATCTTGTTTTGGACTTTCATCTGTGTAACCACTAAGCGTTGTACCAACAAAATCTACCCCAGCTTCATATGCATTTTTACATTCTTCAAAGGTTGAACAATCTGCCATCAAAAGTTGGTTTGGATATTTTTCTTTGATTGATTTGATAAATTCATTAATAGTTAGGCCATCATAACGTTCTCTAGAGGTACAATCCAAGGCGATGACTTCACAAGAAGTGGCTACTAACTCATCTATTTCTTTCATGGTAGCAGTAATAAAAGGTTTTTGTGGTGGATAATCTCTTTTAATAATACCAATTATTGGTAAATCAACTATTTTTTGAATTTCTTTAATATCTCTTACAGAATTTGCCCTAATTCCAACGGCTCCCGCTTGTGCAGCTGCTTTAGCCATCAAAGGCATGATACCACCTTTTTCAGAATATAAAGCTTCACCAGGTAAAGCCTGACAGGATACAATAATTCCATTTTTTACTTTGTCTAAAAATACTTCTTTTTTCATTCTACGATTTTCCTCCAATAAAAATTAAAATGGAGATATTCTCCAACAACGAATATAGCATGCGCTTACATTTTTGTCAAATGACATAAATTTTTAAGTGCTTTTTTAAAAATATAGTAAGAAAATGATAAATATTTAAGTTTTTCGGAATCTTATGCTATGATATTTATTGAATAAAAATGAAAAAGGAGTATTGTCTCAATGGCAAAATCAAAAAAGGAAATTGAAAAAATAGTTTTAGAACAGACTAATTTTGTTCCACACAATGAAAAAGGACAAGAAATTTATATTACATTGAAAGCCAAAAAAAATGGTAAAAAAAATTTAAAGCACAATGAAAAATTTGCTAAAAGTGCGGAATTTGATAGATTAGTAAAACTTTTTGGAGAGAATAAAGTAAAACTCATTCATGCAAGTGCTCAGCGTAGAATAGAGATTTTGCGTTAATGTAAATTCATAATAAAGACTACACTTTCTTTATTAGATAAATTAGAACTACTTACCTTGTGAGTGGCTTTTTTATTGTTGAAAAAATTTGATTACACTTTTTAACTACATTTTACGTGAAAGAAGCTTGGAATTATGGAGTATATTTTTTCAAAAAAATTAAAAACTCTTCATTTATAGAACCCGATTGATAATATATGTTATAATATGGACATGACAAATTTCAAGAAAAACGATATATTTGAAGCAGAAGTCCTTGACTTAACACATGAAGGACAAGGGGTTGTTAAAATCGACTCTTTCCCTTTCTTTGTGGATAATGCTTTACCTGGGGAACGTATCAAAATGCATGTGCTTAAGGTTGGGAAATCTTTTGGATTTGGGCGTGTGGATGAATTTATAAGTCAGAGTAAACATCGTGTTACTCAGCTTAACCTTGATTATTTGCGCACAGGAATCGCAGATTTTGGTCATCTATCTTATGATGAACAAGTGAAATTTAAACATAAGCAAGTAGTAGATATTTTGAGAAAAACAGCTGGTAAGTCTGATTATCCAGTTTTACCAGTAGTTGAAGCAATTAAAACAATTAATTATCGAAATAAAGCACAAATTCCTGTCCAAATGATTGACGGGCTTTTAACTACAGGATTTTATCGAAAGAATTCTCATACTTTGATTCCTGTGGAAGATTTTTATATTCAACATCCTGAGATTGATGCTGTGGTTCTTTTTTTGCGCGATGAGTTTCGAAAGATTAATCTACAAGCTTATGATGAGAAAACAAGAAAAGGTTGGTTGCGAAATATCGTTGTCCGTCGAGCATTTCACACGGGTGAAATGATGATTACTTTAGTCGTTACAAGTAAAAAACTTCCAGAAAAGGTTGAACTTGTGATTGATCATTTGGTTGAACGTTTTACAAATATAAAATCTGTTCAATTAAATATTAATTCTGGAACAGGTTCATTTATTTTAGGAAAAGAATTTATTTTATTATACGGCAAAGATTTCATCACAGATTTGATGCTAGATAAAACTTATCAAATTTCGGCCCCTGCCTTTTATCAAGTTAACACACCTCAAGCTGAAAAGCTTTATGAAACTGCCTATGACTTTGCGGGTCTAAAACCAGGTGATGTTGTTATTGATGCTTACTCTGGTATTGGAACAATTGGAATTAGTATGGCTGATAGAGTTGCAAAAGTCTATGGCATGGAAGTTGTTCCAGCAGCCGTTGAAAATGCTAAACGTAATGCTCAATTAAATGAACTTGAAAATACACATTATGAGGTTGGAACTGCTGAAAAAATCATGCCTAAATGGCTTTCAGAAGGAATAAAACCCGATGTCATTTTTGTTGATCCACCAAGAAAAGGGTTGGATGAAGGCTTTATTAAAGCAGCAGCAATGATGAATCCTCGACGTATTGTTTATATTTCTTGTAATCCAGCAACTTTTGCTCGTGATGTTGTTCGCTTTGAAGCTGAGGGTTATTTGTTGGATAAAGTTCAACCAGTTGACTTATTCCCACAAACGCATCATATTGAATTAGTTGCTAGTTTTAATAAAAAATAAAAGAGGATAATAAATCCTATTCATAGAAAGAAAATCATGATTCGCATAACACAAATCAAAATTTCAATTGATGAACCTGTCAGTAAGGTTAAAAGTCTTGTTTTGAAAAAACTAAGACTACAAGAATCTGACTTACTGGATTATCGAATTTACAAAGAATCAATTGATGCAAGACATAGAGGCGAAATTGATTTTATCTATACTGTTGATATTAAACTTAAAGATGAAGCAAGAATTCTGTCTAAAAAAATAAAAAATGTTTCTTTGGCACCTGAATTGGATTATGTCAATCCAGTTATAGGAAGTAAAAAAATGCTTCATCGGCCTGTAGTCATTGGATTTGGTCCCGCAGGAATGTTTGCAGCTTTATTATTGGCTCAAAATGGTTATCGGCCAATTGTTCTTGAAAGAGGCCAAGCTGTAGATGAGCGTGTAAAATCAATTGATAAGTTTTGGCTTGAAGGAAAACTTAATCCAAAATCGAATGTTCAATTTGGTGAAGGTGGAGCGGGAACTTTTTCTGACGGAAAATTAACGAGTCGTGTTCGTGATTTGCGTGGTCGTAAGGTTTTGGAAGAATTTGTACAAGCTGGTGCCCCAGAAGATATTCTTTATAAGGCACATCCTCATGTCGGAACTGATTTACTTCGTGACATTGTTAAAAATATCCGAAAACAAATTATTGAGTTGGGCGGGGAAGTACATTTTGATGCTCAAGTTGAAGAATTTTTAATTGAAGATGAACAATTACAGGCTGTAAAACTTGCTGACGGAAATATTATTAAAACAAATCAGGCTATTTTAGCCATTGGTCATTCGGCACGTGATACTTTCTCAGAACTTTATGATAAAGGGGTAACGATTACAGCTAAACCCTTTGCTGTTGGAGTCAGAATTGAACATCCCCAATCTTTAATCAATAAAGCACAATATAAAGAATTTGCTGACCATCCACGTCTTGGAGCAGCAGAATACCGCTTAACTTATAAGGCATCATCAGGGCGTGGCGTTTATACTTTCTGTATGTGTCCAGGAGGACTGGTTGTCCCAGCTGCATCAGAAGAAGGTGGCCTTGTGACTAATGGGATGTCTGAACATGCTAGAGACCAAAAAAATGCAAATTCTGGACTTTTAGTCCAAGTTTTTCCAGAAGATTTCCCAACTGACCATCCACTTGCTGGAGTAGAGTTCCAAAAGGAATTAGAACATAAAGCCTTTGAATTAGGCGGTTCTAATTATCAAGCACCAGCTCAACTTGTTGGAGACTTTCTTGATGGAAAAGCCTCTAAAGCAATGGGAACAGTTGAACCTAGTTATGCTTTGGGAGTGAAACCAACTAATCTTGAATCACTATTCCCAGACTATGTTACACAATCTATGCGTGAAGCAATTGTTGGATTAGATAAAAAAATGCATGGCTTTGCCCTTTCTGATGCTGTAATGACAGGGGTTGAATCTCGTTCATCTTCACCGGTCAGAATTAATCGTGATGAAGAAAATTATCAATCTGTTTCGACAAAAGGAATCTATCCTTCAGGTGAAGGGGCTGGTTTTGCTGGCGGAATTGTCTCAGCCGGTATTGACGGTTTGAAATGTGCTGAGAGCATGATTGCAGAATTCGCTAAACCATTGATGGAGGACTAAAATGGTTCAAAAGACTCATGATTACGAAAGAGAATCTGAAGACTTTTATGACCATATTGCGCGTCGTTTTGATCATAGTTTTGATGGATTTTTAGCCAGTTTTTTCAAGAGATTTATTATAAAACGTTTAAAAGTTGAAAAAAATTCAAGAATCTTAGATGTTGGTTGTGCTAATGGAAATCTTTTGGCAATGTTAAATCGAAAAGAGAAATTTTTTGGAAGTGGCTTAGATATTTCGTCAGAAATGATAAAAATTGCTCAAGTTAAGCATCCTAATTTTACTTTTAAGCAAGGCTCTGCTCAAAAAATTCCCTTTGAGGATGCTAATTTTGATTTGATTATTTGTTCAGCGAGCTTTCATCATTTTCCTTCACCTGAAGCTTTTTTAGCAGAAGCTAAACGACTACTGGCACCGGAGGGGAAATTGGTCATCGCTGAGATTCATATTCCATTTATTACAAAAGTCTATAATTGGCGACTTAATAAATTTTCAACAGAAGGAGATGTAAAAGTCTATCAGCCAAAAGAACTGACAAGAATTTTTAATCACAATGGTTGGAAAATTACTGACAAAAAGATTTTTTTACAGATTCAATATTATGAACTAGAAAAAAATTACTGACAGAACACTAAATGACTTTGAATAATATCTGTCAGTAATTCTAAAAAAAGAATTAGGAAAAAAATATGGAACAAGAACAACACCGAGGTTTCAAAGCCTCTTGGTTTTTCAAGTGGTTTATTAATAATAAAGTAGTTGCAGCTTTAGCAATCGTCCTTCTCTTATTACTGAATATTCTCTTACTCAATAAAGTTGGATTTATTTTTAAACCTGTAGGAGAATTTATAACGGTTATCTCGCTGCCCGTTATTTTGGCAGCTGTATTTTATTATCTTCTTAACCCAATTGTTGATTTTTTGGAAAAGAAAAGAGTACCGCGGGTTCTGACAATTATTGTTCTTTTCTTAATAATTGCAGCTTTGATTGCTTGGGGCTTAATTGTTGCTATTCCTAATATCATCAGTGGAGTAGATAATTTTGCTTCGTCAGTCCCTCACTATGTAAATACTGCTCAAAAAGAGATTAATGCTTTAGCAAAAAATCCACATTTTGAACAATTTCGACCACAGGTTGACCAGTTTGCTAAGTCAATTGGTAATCAATTGATTGATTGGTCAAAAGCTTTCTCTGTTAATGCTGTTACGACCCTTTCACATCTCATCAGTAAAACCACAAGTATCTTAATTTCATTAATTGTATTCCCATTTGTTCTTTTTTACTTATTGAGAGATGGTCAAAGATTAAATGGATTTGTCACTCATTTATTGCCAAATGATTGGCGTAAAGAAACTTCAAAAGTTTTGCACGAAATTAATAGTCAGCTTTCAAATTATGTCCGTGGCCAAGTTTTGGTCGCAATTGCGGTTGCTATCATGTTTATGATTGGTTTACCTATTATTGGTTTGCGTTATGCAGTTGCTTTAGCAATCACCGCAGGATTTTTGAATTTAGTTCCATTTTTAGGCTCATTTTTAGCTGCTATTCCAATGGTAATTGTTGGTTTAGCAATTGGTGGACCTTTGATGCTTGTAAAAGTAATCATTGTCCTTATTATTGAGCAAACACTTGAAGGAAGATTTATTTCTCCTTTAGTTCTTGGAAAACAAATGTCAATTCATCCAATTACAATTTTATTTGTTTTACTGACAGCGGGTCAAATTCTGGGTGTCTGGGGAGTATTACTTGCTATTCCATTCTATGCAACTTTGAAAGTTATTATTGTCCATGTTTACGAATGGTACCGTGAAATTTCAGTTCTTTATCGTGAAGAAACGGCTACAGAAGAAGCAAATAAGTAATTAATAGAATAAAAAAATAAGGAGAAAAATGTCTTATTCAGAAGATACAATTGATTTCTTACATCAGGGAGATCTGATTGGAATGCAAAATTCACTTGCCAAAGCATTAAAAAATGATAATAGTGAAATGTTGGCTGACCTAGCCGAATATTTGCAAATGATGGGTTTCATTGATGAAAGTCAAAAAATTTATGACCAAATTATGTCAGAAGATCCGGAAACAACTGATTACCTGATTAACTTAGCAGAAATTGCAGAAGATAATGGTAATTTGGATGAAGCATTAAATTACCTTTATCAAATCCCGGTGAATGATGAAAATTATATTGCTGCTTTAGTCAAAATTGCTGACTTATATCAATTTGAAGGTGATTTTGAAACAGCAATTTCTAAATTAGAAGAAGCAAGAGAATTATCGGATTCTCCTCTGATTACTTTTGCTTTGGCTGAGTCCTACTTTGAACAAGGTGATTATTCAGCTGCCATTACCGAATATGCAAAACTTTCAGAACGCAAAATTTTACATGAAACAAAAATTTCTATTTATCAAAGAATTGGTGACTCTTATGCCCAATTAGGTAATTTTGAGAATGCCATATCATTTCTTGAAAAATCACTTGAATTTGATGAAAAACCAGAAACCTTGTATAAAATTGCTCTACTTTATGGAGAAACTCATAATGAAACAAGAGCCATTGCTAATTTCAAACGGTTAGAAAAAATGGATGTCGAATTTTTGAACTATGAATTAGCCTATGCCCAAACCCTAGAAGCTAATCAAGAATTTGAAGCTGCACTAGAAATGGCAAAGAAAGGGATGAAAAAAAATCCTAATGCCGTTCCTCTCTTACACTTCGCTTCAAAAATTAGTTTCAAACTTAAGGACAAAGCTGCAGCGGAACGTTATCTCATGGATGCTTTAAATTTACCAGAATTACATGACGAAACAGTCTTTTTGCTTGCTAATTTATACTTCAACGAAGAAGATTTTGAAGCCGTCATTAATCTCGAAGAGCTTTTAGAAGATGAACATTTATTAGCTAAATGGCTTTTTGCAGGAGCACATAAAGCTTTGGAAAATGATTCTGAAGCGGCTGCTTTGTATGAAGAACTCATTCAAACCAATCTGTCAGAGAATCCAGAGTTTTTAGAAGACTATATTGATTTTCTTAAAGAAATTGGTCAAATTTCTAAAACAGAACCAATTATTGAACAATATTTGGAACTTGTTCCGGATGATGAAAATATGAGAAATTTACTGACAGACTTAAAAAATAATTACTGACAAAGCTGTCAGTAATTATTTTTATTGTAAGCTAGAAAATTCACAAACTTGCGTCAAAATAATTGTAAAAGGTTCTATTATCTGATAAAATGATTGTGAAGTAATCCAAGAGATTATGAAATATGAATTAGAACAAATTGAGGTAAAATAAAAAATGTCTGAGAAACAATTTGGGGCGAACTTGGTTGTCGATAGTTTGATTAACCATAAAGTGAAGTATGTATTTGGGATTCCAGGAGCAAAAATTGACCGGATTTTTGATTTATTAGAAAATGAAGAAGGCCCTCAAATGGTCGTGACTCGTCATGAGCAAGGAGCTGCTTTCATGGCTCAAGCTGTTGGTCGTTTAACTGGCGAACCTGGTGTAGTAGTTGTTACAAGTGGGCCTGGTGTATCAAACCTTGCGACTCCGCTTTTGACTGCGACATCAGAAGGTGATGCTATTTTGGCTATCGGTGGACAAGTTAAACGAAGTGACCGTCTTAAACGTGCACATCAATCAATGGATAATGCTGGAATGATGCAATCAGCAACAAAATATTCAGCAGAAGTTCTTGACCCTGATACACTTTCTGAATCAATTGCCAATGCTTATCGTATTGCAAAATCAGGACATCCAGGTGCAACTTTCTTGTCAATCCCCCAAGATGTAACGGATGCCGAAGTATCAATCAAGGCCATTCAACCACTTTCAGACCCTAAAATGGGGAATGCCTCTATTGATGACATTAACTATTTAGCACAAGCAATTAAAAATGCTGTATTGCCAGTAATTTTGGTTGGAGCTGGTGCTTCAGATGCTAAAGTCGCTTCATCATTGCGTAATCTATTAACTCATGTTAATATTCCTGTCGTTGAAACATTCCAAGGTGCAGGGGTTATTTCACATGATTTAGAACATACTTTTTATGGACGTATCGGTCTTTTCCGAAATCAACCAGGAGATATGCTTCTGAAGCGTTCTGACCTTGTTATTGCTGTTGGTTACGACCCAATTGAATATGAAGCTCGTAACTGGAATGCAGAAATTGATAGTCGAATTATTGTTATTGATAATGCCATTGCTGAAATTGATACTTACTACCAACCAGAACGTGAATTAATTGGTGATATCGCAGCAACATTGGATAATCTTTTACCAGCTGTTCGTGGATACAAAATTCCAAAAGGAACAAAAGATTATCTCGATGGCCTTCATGAAGTTGCTGAGCAACACGAATTTGATACTGAAAATACTGAAGAAGGTAGAATGCACCCTCTTGATTTGGTCAGCACTTTCCAAGAAATCGTCAAAGATGATGAAACAGTAACCGTTGACGTAGGTTCACTCTACATTTGGATGGCACGTCATTTCAAATCATACGAACCACGTCACCTCCTCTTCTCAAATGGAATGCAAACACTCGGAGTTGCTCTCCCTTGGGCAATTACAGCCGCATTGTTGCGCCCAGGTAAAAAAGTTTATTCACACTCTGGTGATGGCGGCTTCCTTTTCACAGGGCAAGAGTTGGAAACAGCTGTACGTTTGAATCTTCCAATCGTTCAAATTATCTGGAATGACGGCCATTATGATATGGTTAAATTCCAAGAAGAAATGAAATATGGTCGTTCAGCAGCCGTTGATTTTGGCTATGTTGATTACGTAAAATATGCTGAAGCGATGGGAGCAAAAGGTTACCGTGCACACAGCAAAGAAGAACTTGCTGAAATTCTTAAATCAATCCCAGATACTACTGGACCAGTAGTAATTGACGTTCCTTTGGACTATTCTGATAACATTAAATTAGCAGAAAAATTATTGCCTGAAGAATTTTATTGATTACAATCAAGCAGTTTGTGAAATAACAAAAATAAAAGAAGAAGCCCTTGAACACCTAAGCGTTCAGGGGCTTTTTTCGTGAAATAAATCAAATGAAATTGACAATGAGTTGTGTGAAACTAGCTCCTAGTTTGTGAAAAATTGCCTATAATTGCCGAATAAAATACCCTTTTACCACTCCAAGAGGATGCTTCAAATTAGCCAAATACCCATTTTAGAGGATGTGGAAAACAACAAAAGAGGATGAGTATAAACAGATAAATTTTTTATCGGCTGAAAGAATTGAAGGTAATATAATATGTAGGTATTGTAAAATAAATATGTACTTAACATCACTCATATACATAAAATATAATTATATTTATATTTATATTTATATTTATGTCAAAACCCATGATATATTATGTATGTTTGCGATAACTTTATATTTTGAATTTACTATAGAAAAATAGTAACATAAGCCAAAATGTTTCGTGCACTATCAAAAAAATTAAACAGATTTATTTATCAATCTAAGCTTAGTGATTTAGTTAAGTGGAAATCTAAAAAATAATTTTATAAGATAGTAAAATTAGGAAGGCCAGAAAGTTTATGTCATTAATGGACTACGTTTTTTATGCTATAATATGGACAAGAAAATTTAGAGGCAACCAATGAAAAAGGGAAAACTAAAAATATATTTTGGCTATGCTGCTGGTGTTGGAAAAACATTTGCTATGCTCGAAGGGGCGCATGAGGTTCAGAAATCTGGAATTGATGTTGTTTCAGGCTACATTGAACCTCATAATCGACCAGAGACCTCAAAATTAATTGAAGGGCTCGAAACCTTACCTTTAAAAAAAATAAATTATAAAGGAATTCAATTAAAAGAGTTCAATTTAGAAGAAGCTTTGATTCGTAGACCTCAGGTTATCCTAGTTGATGAATTAGCCCACACAAATTGCCATGGTTCAAGAAATAAGAAGAGATTTCAAGATATTGAAGAACTTTTGAAAGCAGGAATAGATGTTTTTACAACAATAAATATTCAGCATCTTGAAGGTCTAAATGATGTAATTGAAAAAATAACTGGGATTATTGTAAATGAAAAAATTCCTGATTACATATTTGAAGAGGCTGATCAAATTGAGCTAATTGATATCGAACCCGTTGATTTATTAGAACGACTAGATAAAGGAAAAATTTATCAGTTAAACAAAGTAAATCGAGCAAAAGAAAATTTTTTTACATTAGAAAAACTTATCGCCCTTCGGGAAATTGCTTTACGAAAAACTGCTGACCAAGTCAATAAGAGCGCTATTCGTAAAGCTCAAAATAAAAAAAGTATTTATGCAAAAGAACATGTTTTAGTATGTGTTTCAGCTTCACCCTCAGCCTCTCATGTTATTCATGCAGCTGCGAGACTTGCAGTTGCATTTAAAGCAGAATTTACGGCATTATATATCGGTGATTTAGAAAATTCTTCCAAAGAAGAAAAAGATAGACTGAGACAGAATTTACGTTTGGCTGAACAGTTAGGCGCAAAACTATCTGTCCTTTATGGAGATAATATTTCTAAGCAAATTGTTGAATATGCTAAAATTAGTCAAATGTCAAAGCTGGTAATTGGTAAAAGTGTACAAAGTGCATTTTGGAGTAGGGAAAATATTGTAGATCTTATAAGTCAGGAAGCGCCAGAACTTGATATCTATGTCATTCCAAATGCAAGGGGACAACAAAAAAATACTTCTGGAACTTTGTATAATTTTAAAAAAATCCGGTTTTCATTAAGTGATTTATTGAAAACAATACTGATGCTAGTTATTGTCACTTCATGTGGTTTAGCCTTCAAATACTGGAACTTTAATGTTGCTAATATAATTATGCTTTATATTTTAGGAGTTCAGATTAATGCTATTTTTACAAAAGGAAGAATTTTTAGTCTCATTTCCTCAGTCTTATCTGTACTTTGCTTTAATTATTTTTTCACAGAACCTTATTACACTTTTGTAGCCTTTAGCTCTAATTATCCAATTACTTTCTTAATTATGTTGGCTGCTGGATTAATTACGTCAACATTAATCAAAAGAATTCAAGAACAAGTTCGAGTTTCTGCGGAAAAATCATATCGAACAGAAGTACTTTTACAAACAAATAAAGATTTAGCACAGGTTGATTCGGTAGCAGAAATTCTAGAAGGAACTGTTCAACAGTTAAAAAAATTACTTGATCGAGATATTGTGATTTATCCAATCAAAGATAAAGTTTTAGGAGATGAATCATATTTTTCAACTGAGTCTTCTAAGTATAATTTAGAAAAATACCAGAATTTTAATGAGAGAGGTGTAGCTGAGTGGGTAATGCACAATAATAAACGTGCAGGAGCAACGACCAATACATTATCAGCTGCTAATTACTTATATTTGTCAATTCGTGGGAAAAATCAATCTTTTGCGGTAATCGGTATCCTAATGAAGGACAAAAATGAGTTGGAAACATTTGAAAAATCTATAATTCTGGCTATATTAGGTGAAGCAGGATTAGCTTTGGAAAAAGAAATTCTTCGAGAAGTCCAACAAAAAAACGAAATTCAAATTGAGCAAGAACAGTTACGTGTAAATTTGTTACGTGCTATTTCACATGATTTAAGAACTCCACTTACTAGTATTTCTGGACATGCAAAATTACTGATGAAAAATGATAGCACAATAAACAAACTTCAAATTCAAGAATTATCAGCTTATATCTATGATGATTCAATGTGGTTGATTAATTTAGTTGAAAATCTTTTATCTATCACAAGATTGGATGAAAAAATAGAATTAAAGTTGGAAGCAAATATTATTGATGAAGTAGTTGAAGAAGCACTTAAACATGTAGACAGGCATTTGGAACAGCATGAATTTAGTTTAAATTTAGCAGATGAACTCTTAATGGCAAAAATGGATGTGGCTCTTATGATACAAGTGATTGTTAACTTGATTAATAATGCGGTGAAATATACACCAATTAATTCTAAAATAGAACTACAAACCAAAAAAATTAATGATGAGTTAGTTCTTGAAGTTTCTGATAATGGGCCTGGCATTACTGATAAAGCCAAAGAAAAAATATTTGATTTATTTTATACTGACGAAAATCGGCAAGTTGATTCTAAGCGTGGTTTAGGTTTAGGACTTTCTTTGTGTAAAAGTATTATTTTAGCACATGGAGGACAAATTTATGTTAAAGATAATCAGCCAAATGGAGCCATTTTTGGTTTCAAATTACCTTTAGAGGAGGTTTTAATTTCTGATGAACAATGATGATATAAAAATATTGATTTGTGAAGATGATTTGTCAATTAATAAACTCTTATCTTTGACAATGGAGGTTGAAGATTATAATTATGTAGCTGTTCAAAATGGTAAGGAAGCGTTAAGAGAGATTATCTCTCAGCGCCCAGATTTACTAATTTTAGATTTAGGCTTACCGGATATGGACGGAAAAGAGATTATTTCTAAAGTTCGTGGATTCTCTCAACTTCCAATTATCGTAGTCAGCGCCAGAGGAGAAGATGCTGATAAAATAGCAGCTTTAGATGCTGGTGCGGATGATTATTTGACAAAACCATTTAGTACTGATGAACTTTTGGCTCGACTTAGGGTAAGTTTGAGAAGAGCTAAGTTTTCTGGAAATAATCAAAATTTACTGACAGAAGTAACAACTTTTACTAATGGCTGGTTGAAAATAAATTATTTATCAAAGTGTGTTTTCGTAAATGAAAAAGAGATACATCTCACACCGATTGAGTACAAACTTCTTTGTTTATTAGCAGAAAATTTGGACCGTGTGATGACCTACAACTATCTTGTCAAAGAAATTTGGGGGTATTATGAGGAAGATTTTTCAGCACTTAGAGTATTTGCAAATACGCTACGTAAGAAGATTGAACTTGATTCCAATTATCCAAAGATGATACAGACACATATTGGTGTCGGCTATCGAATGATAAAAATTGACTAAAAAGTACTGACAGATTCGTCAGTACTTTTTTTATGAAAATCTTTAGATTATCTTTATACGAATAATCAAATCTTTACACTCTTTTTATTTTTCAAGTGTTAAAATAATTTCAACATCAAGGAGGAGGAAAATATTTTGATGGATTTATTGATGCTTGGAGGACTAGTAGTAAGTTTTCTACTAATTCTGGCTCTAATAGCTTGGTGTGACAAGCAAATTAAAGAAAATTAGAAAGAAGTTTTTAAAATGTTTATTATTTTAGGGATTATTATCATGTTATTGGCGATTTATCTCTTTTATGCTCTGATTTATCCAGAGAAATTTTAGGGGGAACAGATGTTACAAATTATTTTCGTATTGGCAGTGGCCATATTATTAATGATACCTACAGGTAAATACCTTTATCACATAGCGACAGATCAAAAGACCTTTGCAGATCCGGTCATGGATAAATTTGATGGCTTTATATATAAATTGATTGCTATGAAAAAACAGCCAATGACTTGGAAAAAATACGCGCTATCTCTAGTATTAACAAATGCTGTAATGGTGTTTATTGGTTATTTAATTTTGAGAATTCAAGAAATTCCCTTTCTAAATCCTAACCACATTGGGGCAATGGAGCAAAGTCTAAGTTTTAATACTGTAATTTCATTTATCACTAATACTAACTTACAAAACTATTCTGGGGAGTCTGCCCTTTCCTATATGAGTCAAATGATTGTCATTACCTTTATGATGTTTACATCAGCAGCTTCTGGTTTTGCAGCCTCAATGGCTTTCATTCGAGGACTGTCTGGAAAATACAAAGATATGGGAAATTTCTATTATGATTTTGTACGAGTAATTACTCGTGTATTACTTCCATTTTCTATTATTGGCGCTTTATTATTGATATCACAAGGCATTCCTCAGACATTAGTACATAATTTAACAATTACAACCCTTGAAGGGAAAATGCAAGATATTGCTCTAGGCCCAGTGGCAGCACTTGAAATCATCAAACATTTGGGAACAAATGGTGGTGGCTTTTTTGCAGCAAATTCAGCAATGCCTTTTGAAAATCCAAATATTATTACAAATATAATTGAAATGCTATCAATGATGTTATTACCTGGTTCGATATTATTTGCGTTTGGATATATGGTTTCAGATAGTCATCAAGAAAATAAATTATTAAATTCTAAATTAAAAAGTAAAAGAAGACTTTTCTTAGGAAAAGAGGCTCGACCATTATTTATCGTGATGAGTGTTTTATTTTTAATCGGGCTTACAATAATTATTTGGGCTGAGTCCAAAGGGAATCCTATTTTACAGCACCTAGGCTTAAGTCAAGCTATGGGTAACATGGAAGGGAAAGAAACTAGATTTGGCACAAATATGTCAGCTTTCTTTACCGAAATTACTACTGCTTTCACAACAGGTTCTGTAAATAACATGCATGATAGTCTGACACCATTAAGTGGTGGTATTGCCATGATTAATATGATGCTTAATCTTGTTTTTGGAGGAAAAGGCGTTGGATTAATGAATATGATTCTCTACGTTCTTTTGACAGTATTCATCTGTGGTTTAATGATAGGTCGAACTCCTGTTTACTTAGGGAAAAAAATTGAAGGAAAAGAAATGAAATTGACTGCTCTAGCAATTATCATTCACCCTTTAATTATTTTAAGTTTTACGGCACTAGCCGTTTCTGTTTCCGCGGGTATTGCTGGAGTATCCAATCCTGGCTTTCACGGTTTATCGCAAATTGTTTATCAGTATACATCTTCGGCGGCGAACAACGGTTCGGGTTTTGAGGGGTTAAAAGATAATACCGCTTTTTGGAATATTACGACTGGAGTTGCTATATTTTTAGGCCGATATCTCACTTTAATTATTCAACTTGCGATTGCTTCATCATTAATGATGAAAAGGTCGGTAAATAATTCTGTAGGTTCACTTAAAACAGATAGTGGAACTTTCACCGTCGTTCTACTTGTAATAGTGATTGTAATATCAGCATTAACATTTTTACCAGTTTTGGTTCTTGGACCAATCGCTGAATCTTTAACATTATGAGGCTTATGATGATTTCTAAAAATAAAAAACTATTGAATCAAGAGATTATAAAAAGTTCTATCAAAGGAGCTTTTATCAAACTTAATCCAGCATATATGATGAAAAATCCAGTCATGTTTGTCGTTGAGGTTGGATTTACTATTACATTAATTCTATCTATTTTTCCTAACTTATTTGGGACAGTTCAATCGTCAAGTCAAATTTATAATATAATTGTGACTTTAATCTTATTCTTAACAATTCTTTTTGCTAATTTTGCAGAATCTGTCGCTGAAGGCAGAGGAAAAGCTCAGGCAGAGAGCTTGAAAAAAACGCAAAAAAATATGAAAGCAAGAATTATTAATAAAGATAAAGCTACTAATCAGATTAAGGAAACTATTATTGATGCAATTGAGTTAAAAAAAGATGATATAGTTCTAGTTAAAGCAGGAGAATTGATACCAAGTGATGGAGAAGTGATTGAAGGAATTGCTTCCGTCGATGAATCGGCAATAACAGGAGAATCTGCTCCTGTTGTAAAAGAATCTGGTGGTGACTTTGCCTCAGTAACAGGAGGAACAACTGTTTCAAGCGACTGGCTCAAGATAAAAATCACTTCTAGTTCAGGAGAATCATTTCTTGATAAAATGATTTCTCTTGTTGAAGGAGCCTCACGGAAAAAAACGCCGAATGAAATAGCATTAAATACTCTACTTGTGAGTTTAACTATTATTTTCTTAATAGTTATTGTGACACTCTACCCCATTGCTTCTTTTGTTCATGTGAAGTTAAGTGTAACGACACTCATTGCTTTAACGGTCTGCTTAATTCCAACAACAATTGGTGGCTTACTATCGGCAATTGGGATCGCTGGAATGGATAGAGTGACACGTTTTAATGTGATTGCAATGTCTGGTAAAGCAGTTGAAGCCAGTGGTGATGTGGATACTATGATTTTAGATAAAACGGGAACAATTACATTTGGTAATAGAATGGCCGCAAAATTTCTTCCAGTAAACGGTGTTTCTTTAGAAGAATTGACAGAAAATGCTGTTTTAACTTCATTGAAAGATGAAACACCAGAAGGCAAGTCTATTATTAGATTAGCAGAAGAACAAGAAGATAAGGACTTTATGACTCCAGCTGAAATGACTTTTGTAGAGTTCACAGCTCAAACAAGAATGAGTGGAGTTGATTTTCCGACAGGAAAGACAATTCGCAAAGGAGCAACAGATGCTGTGATTGATTATATTCAACAACAAGGAGGGGGAGTTCCTAATGATTTGAAGAGAATTACCGATGAAATATCTTCGGTAGGCGGCACCCCATTGGTAGTTTCAGAAGATTCAAAGATTCTGGGAGTTATCTATTTAAAAGATACAATAAAGCCAGGATTGGTAGAACGGTTTGCTCGTTTACGTGAAATGGGAATTAAAACAATTATGTGTACTGGTGATAATCCTTTGACGGCCGCAACGATTGCTCAAGAAGCTGGGGTTGATAGTTATATCGCTGAATGTAAACCAGAAGATAAAATCAAAGCAATAAAAGTTGAACAAAACGATGGAAAAGTTGTTGCAATGACAGGGGATGGAACTAATGATGCACCAGCACTAGCACAAGCTGACGTTGGTATTGCAATGAATTCAGGGACAAGTGCGGCCAAAGAAGCAGCAAATATGGTAGATTTAGACAGTGATCCTACTAAAATTCTTGATATTGTAGAGATTGGTAAACAACTTTTAATTACAAGAGGAGCACTAACAACATTTTCTATTGCCAATGATATCGCCAAATATTTTGCGATTATTCCCGCAATGTTTATGCTTGCTATTCCACAAATTCATGTTTTAAATATCATGAATCTTGCAACGCCTTCCAGTGCAATATTATCAGCATTAATTTTTAATGCAATAATCATTCCACTTTTAATCCCTCTAGCAATGAAGGGCGTAAAATATAAACCACAGCATTCGGATAAATTGCTGACACATAATATGTTAGTTTATGGTTTAGGGGGAGTTATTGCCCCATTCATTGGAATAAAAATTATTGACTTAATCATTGCTCCATTATTGCACATGATTGGTCTTTAATGCTAAAAGGAGAAGTGATGAGAAAAATATTTAAAGAATTAAAAACACCTTTTCTAGTTACAGTGGTTTTTACAGTGATTTGTGGTCTTTTCTATCCATTGCTCATAACAGGTCTGGGACAAAGTATCTTTCCCTATCAGGCTAATGGTAGTCTTATCGTTAATAAGGGGAAAGTGATAGGATCTGAATTAATTGGTCAACAGTTTTCTGATCAAGAATTCATGAAGGGACGTCCTTCAGCTGTTAATTATAATACTTATACTGCAAAAGAAAAATCTGAGGGTAAATATTTGGGAGTGGCTTCAGGTTCTCAAAATTTATCACCTAGTAATCCCTTACTAAAAAAACGTGTAGAGAGTGAATTAAAAAACTTTCTAAATAATAATCCGAGCATAAATAAGAAAGATATTCCTACGGATTTATTGACATCATCAGGTTCAGGCCTTGATCCTAGCATTAGCCAACAGAGTGCCCTGATTCAAATTCCTCAAATTTCGAAGTCTACAGGTATAAGCGTAGATAATTTGAAAAAAATTATTGATAAAAATACTCAAAATAAAACTTTAGGATTTCTAGGTGAAAAAACAGTCAATGTATTAAAAGTTAATCTTGAAATTTACAATCAATTAAGTGAAAAAAGTGATTAATAACGTAAAAAAAGAAAAACTATAAATCATAATAATTTATAGTTTTTTTGTAGATAATTTTTCATTATTAAAGCTCTATTGAAAGATTTTTAAAATACTTTTTCGGTTGTAAACTTTTAAAAATAAGCATATACTGACAGTAGTATAAAGAAAAGAAAGGGGTATCAAATGAGTTACAAATTAAACCAAAGTGACTTGGAATATACGCTTTTAAATGGTACTTATTTAGTTTTAGGACTTCTTAACTTGGATAAAGAGGTAGAAACGATTCCGATGATGTATGTTTGGGATAAGGAAAAAAACGTTATATATCTCCATACTTCAGTAAAAAGAATGTTGTTAAATATCTCCAAAAGAATGTGAAAGTATCATTAAATATTGTTGATGCAATAAAATTGGATAAGGATAATTTTACTTTGCATTATAAATCGATTATAATTCACGGAAAACCTAAGGAAATAATAGATGAAATCACTAAAAGAAAATCAATGGCCTTGGTTTGTGAGAAATATATTGGTGGGGATTATCCTATAGAACACTTTCAAAGAACCTACAAAAATACTAGTGAAGTATTGACAGTTTTCGAAATTTCTATCGAAAAAAATAGTGGATTGGGACATGAAACGGAATAAAGGTGTTTTGACGGAATTAATGTATATAAAAAACATGTTGGCAAAAATAATAAAAAAATGTATAATAAAGAGTACATGTAACTAATGTAATATTTTTATAATTTAAAAAGAAAGTCTGATAAAGTAGGTATATAAACAGTCTGTTGTTTAAACACCATGATGCTTTGTAAAATACTATAAAAAGACTCCGAAAAATTAAGATTTTTCGGAGTCTTTTTATGCCGACAAACACTTAATAAGCCACTTATAATTCTTTAACGTTCTTATATCATGACTTTTATTTACTAAAGTATGTTATTTTAAATGCTGTATTTTACATACTGTTTTAGTAAATGTTAGTATTAGTGAATTTTCCATAAGTGATTATAACAGAATAATCACAGTACTTTCAGAAAAATCTTAATTTTTCTGAAAATAAGGTTCTGATATTTTGAAAGGAAATATGATGGAAGAAAGTATATTTTATAAAAGAATTAAAAAACTAGCAAATGAGTTAGGAAAGTCGTTCAATCAAATTGAAAAAGAATTAGGATATTCTCGCAATGCCCTAAGCAATTATAAAACACAAACGATTCCTTCAGCCATTCGTTTATTAGAATTAGCACAGTATTTTGATGTAACACCAAGATATTTATTGGGAATGGATAGTATTTACTCAAAAAAACAGGAAAAAGCAAATTTTGCTGAGTTCCTTTTTAAAAATCTTGATAAAAATCAAAAACTTGAAATATGTAAGTTTTCGCAAATTTGGATGTTGCAAGAGTTAAAAAAGGAGCAATCTCAAAATTAAGAGAAGCATTACTTTTAGTGAAAAAATATTTTACAGATTTTATGGAGTTTATTTATTATGATTAAAAAAGCCAAAATGGAGAAGATGATGACAAAAAAATTAATCAGAAACTTATTTATATTATTGTTATTTACATCAATAATAGCAGTATTTGGAGTTGGAAAAGTATACGCTCAAGGTTCAGTTTCGAGTAAGAGTCTGCAGGTTTCTGCAGATGGATCAGACTATTATACTTTGGGTTCTGACTTTTATAATCATTTTGTTGAACCTACAACTGTTGATTTAACGAAGAATAAGGTTGTATATAATAAACAGACACTGATAGTATTTAATGGAAGAATTGATAAATGGAAAATGTCCTTTATAAACCAGGATTCATCAGGAAAATCTTGGTTCAAATTTTTATCTTATCCAGAAGCAACTAAAGGAGACATAAAAATTACTTATACAACGGATGGTATGAACTATTCTGATAATAAACCAAGTCTCGAACAACTCAAAGGCTATATGGTCGAACTTCTTAAACCAATTGTATATCCAGATGATGCAAATAACCAAGAGAATGATATAGAAGTCTCTTTTCAACTTTCTCCAGATACTGATTACATATTGAGTAATTTCAATTTAAATAAACAGTTTATTCCCTTTAGTGGAGAGTCATGGTTACAAAATTATAGTCCTGATCCCTTCTTTACTGATCGAAATCAACTCCAATTCATTTATCCCAATTATTCAAGAGGAGTGGCAGTAGAGTACGTTGATGAGGAAGGAAACAAAATTCATAACTCACAAACTATTAGTGGTTCAAAAGGAGATGTTTATGACGCCAGTACAGATCAATACAAGTTGGTATTGGATGGTTACACATTAGATACAACTAAACTACCACAAAATAGTACAGGAAATTTTGAAGAAGAGCTTCAAACAGTCACTTACGTATATTCTAAAAATCCAGTTGTTGCAGCTGATGTGACAGTAAGGTATGTAGATATAGAGAATAATCCTATTTCAGAAGACATCATTTTACAAGGAAATATTGGTGAAAACTATTATACTGATAAAAAAGATTGGACTAATGTCAAATATTTAGACACAAAATGAGCTATATTTTCTTAAAATAATTTTCTTCTTTCTGATTTGGAGTTAAACCATTGTTGGCGGAATGAGGATTATAATTGTTATAAAATTGTTCGATGTATTCAAAGCAAGAGAGTTGAACTTCTTGAATGGAGTGATAAGTTCTGCGATTAATTTCTCGTTGTTTAAGATACTTGAAAAAGACCTCAGTCACGGCATTATCATAAGGATATCCAGGCTTGGAGTAAGAAGCAAGCAATTGATGCTCATCTAATAGCTTTCTAAAGGAAGCTGACTTAAATTGACTGCCTTGATCAGAATGAAAAATGATTGGTTCTTTAGGTTTTCTTTTCTTTATAGCTATCTCTAAGGTATCACAGGCGAGTTTGGCATCAATTCGATCACTTACTTTCCACGCAATACATTTCCTTGAGTAGAGGTCAAGAATAGCACAGAGATAAATATGTCGTTTAGGTCCTATAGAAATATAAGTGAAGTCAGTTGTCCACACTTGATTTGGGGAGTTCGGGTTAAATTCTTGTTTCAGTAGATTATCAGAAGAAAATTCGGGCGATTTGTTTGAATAAAAACGAGGTTTAATGGTTGACATTTTAGGGAGTGTCATAGACTTGAGAAGTCTTAAGATACGCCCTTCAGAAATATTGACGCCATAATCACGCAGGAGAATAATTTTAAAAGCTCTTGTTCCGATTCTTTTCTTGGCTTTCATATAGATTTCAAGAAGTAATTTTCTCAAGCGTTGATTTTCTACTTCACGCTTCGAAGGCCTCTTGTTTATGAAGTTATAGTAGGTGGAACGATTGACATGTAAAACACGACAGAGCATAACTGTCGTGTGTTCAAATCGGAGTCTATAGATGGCTTTCAATCTTACTTGGAGTTTTGCATGAATATGGCACTCGCTTTTTTTAAGATCAGATTTTCTTCCTCTAGTTGGGCATTCCTTTTTTGTAATTTTTGAATCTGTTTAGCAGTCAACACCGTATTATCTTCAAGACGCACTTGAGAGTACTGCTTAATCCATTTTGCAAGTGCAGAAGAAGATACCCCATAATCTTTACAGAGTTCAGTTTGTGTTTTACCAGTTTGATAGAGATTAACGAGCGATTGTTTGAAATCCTCGTCGTAACGTTTAAAACCTGACATAAAAGTCCTTTCATTTTTGTGTCTTAATAGACAGATTATAACACACAATTTTCTGTCCACTTTTATAGTATAGCTCCACTGATTATGTTATGATAGAGAGATACAATTGGAGGAAGAAATAAATATATATGGTTCAGCTATCAGAATTAGCATCAGCACTTAATCAAACAGAAAGTAAGGGAGTATTTTCTAAACATCCTAAAGGTTTCGGATTTGTTCATCCAGAAGACGCAACAGATAAAACAAATGATATCTATATCGGTAAAAATGATACTAAATTTGCGATGGATGGGGATAAAGTTACCGTTAAAGTTACCTATCCTAAAACTGAAAAACGCGGTGCAAGTGGACAAATTACTAAAATAAATGAACGAGCCGTAGTTGATACGGTCGGGACTTACCGTTCTTTGTCAAATCGTCAAGTCAAAGCATTAGGATACAAAGGAAGAATAGAACTCTATAATGATCGAATTTCTGATACTTTATATATCAAACAACCTTTATCAGGGGTTCAAGAAGAAGATGTAGTAAGTCTTAAAATAACCCAATATCCAACCGATACCAAGACATTTGAAGGAAAAATTACAGGTATTATTGGACATAAAGGCGAAGTAGGACTAGATATTTTAGAAGTGCTTTGTGCTATGAAAATTCCACAAGAGTTCTCTTCTGAAACTTTAGCTGAGGCTGAGGCATTTTCAGAAAAATTAACTGATTCAGATTTGCAAGATCGTGAAGATTATCGGAATGAAATTACCTATACCATTGATGGAGATGATTCTAAGGATTTGGATGATGCCATCCACGTTAAAAAATTATCAAATGGACATTTTGAATTAGGAGTCCATATCGCTGACGTCAGTTATTATGTGACTGAGGGTTCTTCTTTAGATGAAGAAGCCTACTCACGCGCAACATCAGTCTATGTAACTGACCGAGTTGTTCCGATGTTGCCTGTTAAGTTATCCAATAATTTGTGTTCACTTAATGAAGCTCAAGAACGACTGACAATGTCTTGTCTAATGGAAATTGATGACAAAGGTAAGATTGTCAGTTATAAAATATCACCATCAGTCATAAAAACAACTTATCGAATGACTTATAATAATGTCAATAAAATGATTCATCAAGGACAAGAAGGTCATAGGGAAGCCCTTGAAAACTTCTTTAAAATTACCGATTCGATTAAAGTGGCCGTTGAACTTCATGAAATTCTTGAAACAATGCGAAAAGACAGAGGAATGATTGAATTTGACGAGAGTGAAGCAAAAATTATTTTAGATGAAAAAGGTCATCCAATCGAAATTGTAAAACGTGATCGTGATACTGCAGAACGAATGATTGAATCCTTTATGTTGATGGCAAATGAAACTGTTGCCCTTGATTTTCAAAAGAAAAAACTACCTTCCTTATATCGAGTTCACGATAACCCTAAAGAGAAAGCTTTTGCTAAATTGATGGAAGCTGCTGCTAATGCTGGTTTTTCCTTGAATTCAGATTCTCATCAAGCCATTAATTTCTTTGCTGATGAGATTAAAGGAACAAGTTCTGAAAAGGCATTGACTTATCAACTTCGACATACGATGTCAACAGCGGTTTACTCTGAAAAAAATACAAAACATTTTGGGCTCGCAGCGACTAACTATACGCATTTCACAAGCCCAATTAGGCGTTATCCTGATTTAATTATCCATCGTTTATTACATTTATATCCTTCTGACCATTCTAACCGTACTAAAGACGAATGGAAAGAACGTTTACCTGAAATTGCTAGCCATTCTTCTGATATGGAACACCGTGGGGTCGTAACTGAACGAATTATTGATGCAATGAAAAAAGCAGAATATATGTCAGAGCGGATTGGAGAAGTTTACACTGGTACAATTACAGGCCTGCAAAAATTTGGAATCTTTGTTGCATTAGATAATACAGTTGAAGGTTTAATTCGTGTACCTAATTTACATACTGGGACTACGGAAGAACTTAAATTTGATGAAGAAGCAAGTATTTTTAAAGGAAAAAAATCAGAAACAGTCTATCAAATAGGACAAGAAATAAAAATTCGTGTTATTGCTGCTAATAAACGAAAAGGAACAGTTGATTTTGAACAAATTGCTCCTGAATAAAGCCAGTCTACTATTATGTCGAATAAATAAAGGACTAATAAGATAAATTAAACTATTGAAATTTAAATATTTTCGAGTAAAATACCAGTATTTACTGGTATTTTTATTATGCTAAATAACAAGATAGATATTTTATTAAAATAAATGTTGACTTTTAAAAATATAAGTATTATAATTCAGATAATTAAGAATTAACAAATAAGAGATGAAAGAGTAGTCTTAGGTATCAGTTGAGAGAGCCTTGTTGCTGAGAAAAGGTCTGATAATGGGATGAACCACACTCATCGCTATCTTACTCACATTATTAATGTGAGCGTTAGCTGCGTTAATGCTAAGTTGTTATAACTTACCGAGGTCACTTTTGTGAAAAAGTGATAAATTAAGGTGGAACCACGATTAAACCGTCCTTTAAGCCAAGTGCTTTTAGGCGTTTTTTTTATATTATCTTTCTATTCTCGAAAGGAGAAATCTATGAGTTGGCAAAATAACCTTCGGTCAGTAAGTCCCTATATTGCGGGTGAACAACCAGAACTTACTGACATGATCAAACTAAACACTAACGAAAATCCCTATCCGCCCACTAGTGTAGCTCAATTATTTAATGAACGTTTTAAGACAAAAAATTTGCGTTTATACCCAAGTACTGATGCGAAAAGTTTAAGAAAAAAATTGGCCGAATATCATCATTTAGAAGTTGAACAGGTTTTTATTGGTAATGGCTCTGACGAAGTTTTGTCACTTAGTTTTCTGACTTTTTTTAATAGTCAAAGCCCTTTATTAATGCCTGACATTACTTATTCTTTTTACCCTATTTATTGCGAACTCTATCGAATTCCCTTTCAAAAAGTCCCTGTAGATGATGATTTTAAAGTGTCAATAAAAGATTATTGTATTGAAAATGGCGGAATTGTGATTGCAAATCCTAATGCTCCAACGGCTTTAGCACTAAATCTTAAAGATATAGAAGAAATTTTGAAAAAAAATCAAAGCTCTATTGTCTTGATTGACGAGGCCTATATTGATTTTGGTGGGGAAACATGTCTTCCTTTGCTTAAAAAATACGATAATTTAGTAGTGGTTCAAACTTTTTCTAAATCGCGGAGTTTGGCAGGAATTCGTTTAGGTGTAGCTTATGGCTCTGCTGAAGCAATTTCTCATTTGTATGATGTGAAAAATTCATTTAATTCCTATCCAATTGATAGTTTGGCACAAATTATTGGAGAAGCAAGTTTAATGGATGAACATTATTTTCAAAAAAACATTCAGAAAATTATTAAGACAAGAGAAGTTTTTAAAGAAAGTCTGGTTAATTTAGGATTTGAAGTGACTGATTCAAAGGCTAACTTTGTTTTTGTTCATCATCCAAAAGTAACAGCAGAAGAACTATTTAATGCGCTTTATGAGGCAAAAATTATTGTCAGGCATTGGAATCAACCACGGATTGATGATTGGTTACGGATAACTATTGGAACTAATAAAGAAATGAACAAAGTGATTGAATTTTTAAAAGGCTATTTAAAAAAGAATGAGGAAATTGACGAATGGAAAAAATAAATTATCTGCTTCCTGAAGAATCGGCAGAAATGACCTTGAATCAAGTTAAAAGTCTACGGCAGATAGAAGGTCGTTTAAGAAAATTATTTAGCTTGAAAAATTATCAGGAAGTCATGCCCCCAAGCTTTGAATATACGCAACTCTATACAGCACTTGAAAGTAATGGGAAAACTTTTAATCAAGAAAAAATGTTTCAGTTTATCAATCATGAGGGACAATCAATTACACTCCGTTATGATTTTACACTTCCTTTAGTTAGACTTTATTCGCAAATCAAGGATTCTACTAGTGCTCGTTATTCATATTTTGGAAAAATATATAGAAAAGAAAAACGGCATAAAGGTCGTTCAACGGAAAATTATCAGATTGGTATTGAACTTTTTGGTGAATCAGCCGATAAGTCAGAATTAGAAATTCTTAGTCTAGCCCTTCAAGTAATTGAACAGTTAGGTTTGAATAAAACGGTCTTTGAAATAGGCTCAGCAAAATTTTTTCAACGTTTATGTCAGTTAGCTGATGGTTCAACAGAGTTACTTACAGAACTTTTACTCAAGAAAGATTTGAGTGGCCTTAATGCTTTTATCGAAAAAAATAATTTTTCTAAGGAATTAAGAGAACTTTTGAAAGAAATATTTATTACTAATGAGTTATCAAGGTTGGAAAATTTAGTGACAAATACAAAAGATGATGTGCTCATTTCTTCCTTTGATCAGCTCAAAGAATTTTCAGAGAAACTTTCAATGATTAAACCGATTATCATTGATTTGGGAATGGTTCCTAAAATGGATTATTATACTGATTTAATGTTTAAAGCTTACAGTTCAGCAGCTAATCAACCTGTTTTATCAGGAGGAAGATATGACCAGCTATTAAGTAATTTTCAAAAAGAGGCGGTTGCCATTGGTTTTTGTTGTCATATGGACACCATTCTAAAGGCTTTGGAAAGACAAGAATTGGAGGAAGACAATGATTAAAATTGCCATAACTAAAGGACGAATCCAAAAACAAGTCACCAATTTATTGGAAAATGCGAACTATGATGTTGAACCAATTCTAAATCTAGGACGTGAATTACAAATTAAAACGAAAGATGATTTACAAATCATTTTTGGAAAAGCTAATGATGTCATTACTTTTTTAGAACATGGAATTGTTGATATTGGCTTTGTTGGTAAAGATACGCTTGATGAAAATGATTTTGACGACTACTATGAATTATTGGATTTAAAAATTGGACAGTGTATTTTTGCCCTTGCTTCTTATCCTGACTTTTCAAATAAAAATTTTCAAAGACGTAAACGAATTGCTTCAAAATATCCAAGAGTGACAAAAAAATATTTTGCTCAAAAGCAAGAAGATATTGAAATTATCAAGTTGGAAGGTTCTGTTGAGCTTGGACCAGTTGTTGGTTTAGCCGATGCAATTGTTGACATTGTCGAAACAGGAAATACTTTATCTGCAAATGGTTTAGAGGTCATTGAAAAAATCAGTGATATTTCAACACGGATGATTGTCAATAAATCTAGTTTCAAATTTAAAAAAGATAAAATTATAGAAATGGTGGAGAGGTTAGAAGATGCTCAAACAAATTGATTATCAAGGAAAGCTTGAAGAAATTGCTGAAAAATTTCAAGGTCGAAAAACAGAAGTATCAAAAGAAGTTAATAAAACTGTCCAACAGATTGTAGCAGACATTCAAAAAAGTGGAGATACTGCCTTATTTAACTATGCTAAAAAGTTCGACGGTTATGATGTGAATACTAATAATTTACTCGTCACGCGCATGGAACGTGAAACAGGACTAGAACAAATTGATGAGGATTATTTTAGAATTCTTAGGCGTACCAAATCACAAATTGAAGAATTTCATAAACATCAACTAGGAAATTCATGGAATATTTTTAAGGAAAATGGTGTTATCATGGGACAAATTGCGCGTCCTCTGGAACGTGTTGCTCTCTATGTTCCCGGAGGAACGGCTGCATATCCCTCAACAGTCATTATGAATGCTGTTCCAGCACTTTTAGCAGGCGTCAAAGAAATTATTATGATTACTCCAGTTAAAGCTGATGGAAAAGTAAATCCTAATATTTTAGCAGCTGCTGAAGTTTGTGGAATAGAAACAATCTATAAAGTGGGTGGAGCACAAGGTGTTGCCGCCGTTGCATATGGGACAGAATCTATTCCTAAAGTTGATAAGATTGTCGGACCTGGAAATATTTTTGTAGCTACGGCTAAGAAAATCTGTTACGGAGTGGTAGATATTGATATGATAGCCGGTCCGTCAGAAGTTCTAGTTATTGCTGACAAAACTGCCAATCCAAAATATATCGCTGCTGATTTAATGGCGCAAGCAGAACATGATAAACTTGCGTCAGCGATTCTAGTGACGACTTCTGAAAAACTTGTTCAACAAGTAGATGAGGAATTAAATAGACAAGTTCAAAATTTGGAACGTCGTGAAATCATTGAAAGTTCCATCAGGAATTACGGTGGAGCCATTGTTGTAAAAAATATTGATGAAGCCTTTGATGTTTCCAATCAGCTGGCTCCAGAACATTTAGAAGTTTTGACTAGTGAACCTTTAACCCAACTTCCAAAAATCAAAAATGTTGGATCAATTTTTCTTGGAGAATATACGCCAGAACCGCTAGGCGACTATATGTCAGGAAGCAATCATGTCTTACCAACTGGAGGAACAGCCAAATTTTACTCTGGTTTGGGTGTCTATAATTTCATAAAATATTCAACTTATAGCTATTATCCTAAAGAAGTTTTGGCTGACTTTAAAGAGGATGTTGAGACATTTGCAAAATCAGAAGGATTGACGGCTCATGCTAACTCAATTTCTGTGAGATTTGATGAAATGTAATACTTGAGACAAGATTTTCAAAATTTATTGGTCAAGGCGTGAGGAGCCACATGGATTTTAAAATATTGAATAAGAAAAATAGTAGGGAGAAAAACATGACAAAACAAGAAAATTATTACGCAGAAGTTTTCGAAAAACCATGGGGTCGGATGTTCTATGACTTACTTTTTCCACAGCTCCTACCAAATTTGACAAAAGATTCAAAAATTCTGAGTTTCGGCTCTGGATTTGGACGGACGGAAACATTTTTGGAGGAACAGGGATTTGAAGTCACGGGCTATGAGCCTGATGTAGAAAAGCTCGAGATGATGTCTGACCAAACTTTTCGTCAGTTGACAGGAACTTTTGACGACTTTGCAGAAACTGTTAAAAATGAGCGTTACGACGTGATTCTCATTCACAATGTTTTAGAATACGTCCTCGACCGAAAAGTCGTGTTGGAATTACTCTTGTCACTTTTGACAGATGGCGGCACGCTTTCTATTGTCAAGCACAGTAAGTACGGTAGCATGATAGAAATGGCAGCAGGACGTGATAATCCGCAGGCAGCGCTTGATGTTTATGAAAATGAAGCTGTCGCTTCTCACAACCACGGCGATATCCTAGTTTATGACGATGATTGGCTGACAGATTTTGTGGCAAATTACAAACTGAAACTCCAAGAAAAATTTGGAATTCGTCATTTTTACGGTATTTCACAAAACGCAGAAATCAAAGAAACAGACAACTGGTATCAACCCATGCTTAAGTTAGAGCAAAAAGTAGCGAAAGACCAAACGCTGTATCCAGTCGCACGATTACATCATTTGATATTTAAAAAAACTAAGGAGAACCTGTTATGACACGCATATCACACATCACGCGTAATACCAAAGAAACACAAATCGAACTTTCCATCAATCTTGACGGCACAGGTCAAGCGGACATTAGTACAGGTATTGGTTTTCTCGACCACATGCTGACACTTCTCACCTTTCACAGCGATTTTGACTTAAAAATCATAGGACATGGGGATCATGAAACAGTAGGGATGGACCCGCACCATCTCATTGAAGATGTTGCGATTGCTCTTGGCAAATGTATCAGCGAAGCATTAGGTAATAAGCTCGGTATTCGACGTTATGGAAGTTTTACCATTCCAATGGATGAAGCTTTGGTGACTTGTGATTTAGATATTAGTGGACGACCTTATTTGGTATTTCATGCTGATTTATCAGGAAATCAAAAACTTGGTGGCTATGATACAGAAATGACTGAAGAATTTTTTCGTGCCCTTGCTTTTAATGCTGGGATTACGTTACATCTGAACGAAAATTATGGGCAAAATACGCATCATATTATTGAAGGCATGTTTAAATCTACAGCGAGGGCGCTAAAACAAGCTGTAAGTATTGATGAAGCGAAAGTTGGAGAAATACCGAGCAGTAAGGGAGTGTTATGACTAATCTAAAAGAATTAAGAATTAATATTGAGAAATTTCCTGAAGCACTTCACAATACGCTAAAAGATGCAAAAATATATGATAGCAGTTCCTCTCCTGAAGCTCAAGTGTTATTCATTGATAAAAAAGATGGCTATTATTTAAAAATAGCTTCATCAAAAACTTTAGAGCGAGAAGCTGAAATGACTGCTTATTTTCAAAAGAAAAAGTTAGGTTTAGGATATATTTCTTATTTATCAGACCAGTCACAGGATTTTTTACTCAAGAAAAAAATTCAAGGAGAAAATTATTTGGCTAAACAATATCTTAATAATCCGAAACGTCTGTGTGATAATCTTGCTGAAAATCTACGATTTCTTCATGAACAAAATTTTGAGGATTGTCCCATATTAGACCATTCTGAACGTTATCTGAAAAAAGTCGAAAAGAACGCAAGTATAAATAATTCAAATCTAGATTTTGTCAATAATTATAATATCCGAACAACAGAAGAAGCTTATGATTATATAGAAAATAAAAAATTGCTATTAAGGAATGATACGCTTTTACATGGAGATTATTGTTTACCAAATATAATCCTAGACAATTGGAAGTTCAAAGGTTTTATTGATTTGGATTGTGCAGGTGTTGGCGACCGACATATTGACCTCTTTTGGGGTGCATGGACGCTTAATTTTAATATTGGTACTGATCAATATCGTGACCGATTTTTTGATGCTTATGGTCGGGATAGAATCGATGTTGATCGTTTGAAATTGGTTGGCTGCTGTGAGGTTTTTGGTTAAATTGAATTTTAGTATATTTTGATATTGAAAGGAGCATTATGAAAAAAATTGTTATCATCGACTACAATATTGGAAATCTTCAAAGTGTACAGGCCGCATTTTTACGATTGGGACAAGAAACAGTGATTTCAAGAGATTTAGAGGAAATTCGTAAAGCAGATGCACTTATTCTTCCAGGAGTTGGGGCTTTTCCTACAGCAATGAATAATCTAAAAAAGTTTAATTTGATTGAACTTATACAAGAACGAGCTGCTGCTGGAATACCAATATTGGGAATTTGTTTAGGAATGCAAGTGCTTTTTGAAAAAGGATACGAGATAGAAGAAAGACAAGGTCTTGGACTTTTAAAGGGAGAGGTGATTCCAATCAAAACTAATGAGAAAATTCCTCATATGGGATGGAATCAATTAAACCTGGCTAAAACCAGTCCGACAACTCATTATTTGTCTGATAATGATGAGGTCTATTTTGTTCATTCTTATCAGGCGACTTGTCCTGATGATGAACTCATTGCCTACACCACTTATGGCGAAGTAAAAATTCCGGCAATTGTTGGAAAAAATAATGTGATAGGCTGCCAATTTCACCCTGAAAAGAGTGGAGAAATTGGCAGAAAAATACTAAAAGCATTCTTGGAGGAAATTTAAATGAAGATTATTCCAGCAATTGATTTGCAAAATGGTGAAGCCGTGCGTCTCTACAAAGGAGATTATGATAAGAAAACGGTCTATTCAAAAAATCCCCTTGAAATTGCTCAAAAATTTGAAAGAATGGGAGCGACTGACCTCCATTTGGTTGATTTAGATGGTGCTAAGATAGGACAAACTCGCAATTTAGAGCTTGTGCGAAAAATAAAAGATGAAACAAGATTGAAAATCGAAATTGGTGGTGGAATTAGAGATTTCGATACAGTTAGAATGTATCTTGAACAAATTGGTGTGGAACGAGTGATTTTAGGAACCGCAGCGGTAGAAAACCCTGATTTTCTTAAAGAGCTATTAATTAAATACGGTCCAAGCAAAATCATTGTTGGGGTAGATATTAGAGAGGGTTTTGTATCAACAAGTGGTTGGTTAGAAAAAACGAGTCTTCCTTATCTGTCATTTTTAAAAAAATTAGAGAGAATAGGGGTTAAAACCACTATTATTACTGATATCTCCAAAGACGGAACACTGACAGGTCCAAATTTTAAACTTTATGATGAAATTTCAAAGGAATGTTCTCTAAACGTGATTATTTCTGGAGGTGTAAAGGATAGTTCTGATATTCAACGTGCAACTCGTTCTGACTTTTATGGGATTATTGTTGGGAAAGCTTACTATGAGGGAAAAATTAATCTTGAAAAGGAGTTCAGGAATGCTAACTAAAAGAATTATCCCTTGTCTTGATATTAAAAATGGTAAGGTTGTTAAAGGAATCAATTTTGTGGGTTTAAGAGAAATAGGTGATCCAGTGGAATTGGCCAAAATATATGAAGAACAGTGTGCAGATGAAATTGTTTTTCTTGATATTACGGCATCTTTTGAAGAACGTGAAATTATTGGTGAATTAATTGGTCGGGCGGCGCGTGAACTTTCAATTCCATTAACCGTTGGTGGAGGAATTCGTTCAATTGACGATTTTAGAAGAATTCTTGCTAGAGGAGCTGATAAAGTATCCGTCAACTCAGCTGCAATTGAAAATCCTGAACTTATTCGTCAAGCGGCTAACGAATTTGGCGTTCAATGTGTTGTTGTTGCTATTGATGCTAAAAAACGAGCAGACTCTAGGGGATATGATGTCTATATCAAAGGTGGGCGTGAAAATGCAGGTCTTGACTTAGTTGATTGGGCTAAAAAGTGTGAAAGATTAGGAGCAGGTGAAATTTTACTAACCTCAATGGATAAGGATGGAACAAAGACAGGCTACGATTTGGAAATGCTGAATGTCGTTTGTACTGCTGTTAATATTCCTGTTGTAGCAAGTGGCGGTTGTGGGAAGATTTCGGACATTGTTGAAGTTTTTCAAAAAACAAGAAGCGATGCTGCCCTTGTTGCTTCATTATTTCATTATGGCGAAGCAACAGTTGATGAAGTTAAAGATGAACTTATAAAAAATAATATTTCAGCAAGAATTATTAAGAAGGAGATTTTATGAAACCAGATTTTCATAAGCAGAAACTTATTCCTGTTATTGTTCAAGATTATCAAACAAATCAAGTATTAATGCTTGCCTATACAAATGAAGTGGCTTTTGAGAAAATGCTTGAAACTGGTGAAACTTGGTTTTGGTCACGTTCACGACAAAAACTTTGGCACAAAGGAGAAGAATCAGGGCATTTTCAGAAAATAAAAGGAATGCGTTTGGATTGCGACCAAGATACTTTACTAGTTTTTGTTGAACAAATTGGTAATGCTTGTCATACTGGTGCTTACTCTTGTTTTTATGATGAACTTATTCCTTTTGATGACTCTGATATTTTCAGAGAGTTGGAGAAGCAAATCATCGACCGAAAGTTACATCCAGTCGAAAAATCTTATACGAATTATTTGCTTGAAGAAGGCATCGATAAAGTATTAAAAAAAGTTGGTGAAGAAGCAAGTGAAGTGATTATTGCTAGTAAAAATTCAGATAAAGGAGAACTTTTAGGAGAAATTGATGATTTACTTTATCATTTGTTTGTATTAATGAATCAGCAAGGTATTTCTCTAGAAGAAGTACGGCAAAAAGCAAAAGAACGGCATCAGCTAGAAGGAAATAAGAAGGAATTTCATACAAGGACGGCAGATTAAATGAAAAAATTAGATTATCATTTCCACTCTCATTTTTCGGCTGATAGCGAGGAGCTTCCTAGAAACCATGTGATAGAAGCTATAGCACATGGTTTAAAAGAAATTTGTTTTACAGAGCATCGAGATTTTTATTTTCCAGAAATGGATTTTTCACTAAATCTACCTGAGTATTTTCAAGAAATCAATCGATTACAAGCGGAATTTAAAGATAAAATTAAAATAAAAATTGGCTTGGAAATGGGAATTGATTTACGTTTTAAATCAGAAATTAATCAGTTTATTGATTCGGCTCCTTTTGATTTTGTGATTGCCTCTGTTCATGAAATTGGAGATATTGAAGTTTATGACGAAACAGAATTTTATCTACAGAAAACAAAAGAAGAAGCACAAAGAGAATATCTTTTAGCTTGTTTAGATACTGTTCAAAATTTTGTGAATTATAATTCGTTTGGTCATTTAGATTATGTTGCTAGATATGGGCCTTACACGGATAAATCAATAAAGTTTGCAGAGAATCGGGAGATTTTATTTAAAATCTTGCGGGCTTTAGCTTCAAAAGAAAAAGCATTAGAAATAAATACTAGATTGTTTGATAATCCGAAAACTGAACAATTTTATAGTGATTTATTGATTAATTTTAAAAAATTAGGTGGAAAATTTATAACTTTAGGAACGGATAGTCATATAGCAAAGCGTGATTGGCTTTCAATTCATAAAGCAAGAACTTTAATTAAAAAAGCTGGCTTTCACGAACTAGCAACTTTTAGTGGGATGAAAATTGATAAAAATAAAAAGTCTATTAAAGAATAATAAAAGCTATCTCATAACATATGAAATAGCTCTATATCAATGATATTTACATCATGATTTACCATTACCGTTTCAGAAATGTATAACAGGCAAAAGTTTGATTTTATGAAACAATGGCTTTTTGCAGAAGGACCTCTCGATATTTTATCTCAAGTATTTGAATGGGATAACACCATCAAGATTCCAAAATTTGTCCATCCTTGTCAAGCCTGTGCGTATATTTTTCAGAGCCCTGAAATTGTAAAAGTTATTGAAAACAATTACACTTCTATTTTAGAGAGCGTGACAAAGAAATTTTATCAAAAAATAAATTTCAAAAGTACTTTTAGAGAAAAATTAAATGCTCGGGTTGATTTAGAAAGTTAACTTAAAAGCAAATGTTGAACCACTCCATTTGCTTTATTTTAATATAATGAAAGAGAAATATATGAAAAAAATAGAACTCCCACGTTTATTTATATTCTGGTCAATTGTGGAATTTATAGTAGCAGGCATTTTATATTTTAAACTCCCTGAAACTATAAAGATTAACTTTGGATATATTTTAACTAGCCCCGTAAGTCAAGGGAATCGTGCATATATTTTTACATTGCCCGTTGTAATGTTTGTTTCTGCAATAGTTTTTCAAGCACTTTCAAGATATTACAGTCCATATTTAAGGTATCTTTTGCTAGTAATCAATGTGATTGTTTTACTTGGAACTTCGTTTTATTTGCTTCAATTTTTATTTATGTGATCTGAAAGTTTTCTTATACAGGAGTTAACTATGTTGATTTTTTCCATTTTGAGTGTTCTTTTTTTAGTGTTAGGGACAATTAACATAATAAGTAGAGTTCAAAGGCTCAAAAAAAAGAAAATATTACAAGAAAATTGGGGAACATTTAATTCATCTCCGAGTGCTTCAGACAGCGTGAAAAGTTTAGAGAATAACCTTGCTCTTGAAAAAAGAGAAAAAAAATACGATTCATTTATTGATAGCCAAACATGGGATGATTTAGATTTACAAAAAATTTTTAAAAAAATAAATATAACTGAATCAAGTTTAGGTGCAGAGTGCTTATATAACAGATTGCATCTTCATGTTTATTCTCAAAATCAAACAATTGAAGACACAAAAGATTTTTTGAATAAAAATAATGATGTTAGGCTTGAACTACAATACCTTTTTACAAAACTCGGGAAGAAGAACAATAATCTAACCAACAAAATAATAAAAGGAGCTTCAAATTACAAGAAGGAAAAGCTGTATTTATATTTTCTTTTAGGCATTATACCGTTACTGTCCCTATTTCTAGCGATTCCATTTCGAACATTTGGAACCGTACTATTTTCGTGCAGTTTTTTATTTAATATTTTTTTCTCCTTGAGTAAAAAATATCTAATGGACTTGGAATTAGAAAGGATGTCTTATCTCGTTCAAATGATTTATATTGGAAAAAAGATATCAAGATATTCTTTTCCCAAAAAAAACCAACTAAAAAATGCTATTAAAGAATTTTCATTGTTAAATATATTTGGGTATACTTATAAACCTGATGTTGAATTCGTTGATATGGGGGTTATCTTGGAGTACCTAAATTTTTTATTTTTAATCCCTATAATTTCTCACGCCTATATGGTCAATAAGCTGAAAAAACATAACCTTAAAGCTCAGAGTATATATGATATTTTATCTGAATTAGAAGCCGCTATCTCAATATTAAACTATGAAATAGCATTAGATTATTTTTGTCGACCTACTTTTTCAACGAGCAAAGAATTAACAGCTAAACAAATTTATCATCCACTATTAACAGAACCAGTTGCTAATTCGATTGATTTTAAGGAAAATATTCTTATTGGAGGAGATAATGCTTCAGGTAAATCTACATTCTTAAGAACAGTTGCGGTAAACATAGTACTGGCTCAGTCTATAAACATTGCTCTGGCAAATGAGTTTTCAATGCAACATGGAAACATCTTTACTCTTATCAAGGTTCAAGATAGTATTAGTAGGGGAGAAAGTTATTTTATGGCAGAAAGTCGAATTGTCAAATCAATACTTGACAGATTGAATAATGCAATGGTTGAACAACCATAATTGTCTCTATATGATTTCAACACATGACTTGAACCTAATTGAATTAGCTAAAGATTGGAACGAAACCTATCATTTTACAAGTAGTTTCATAAATAATAAAATTATTTATGATTATAAAATAAAATCAGGAAAACCTCAGACCAGTAATGCAGTTAATATTTTAAAAACACTAAGTTATCCATCTGAAGTAGTCACTGTTGCTCAAGATACAATAAAAATTGTCAACAGTAATTTTTGAATTTTTAAATACTACGTAAATACTAAAGCTCTGCGACAAAACTTGTCGCAGAGCTTTTATTTCAAATTCAATTATAAATCTTTTAGTTCATTAGTGTACTTTATTATTTTTCTTAGAAGGTAATGTTTTATCCATTCCCACACAATCAACGGACTTGCAATAATTACCAAGCCGAGTGCAAATATTAAAATTGAAAGAACAATCCCAACAAGGATTTTCAACGCAACTACTCATGTAAACGAAGCAAATGTAATATTCATCATCACCCATACGTGCGACCATCCAAAGTCATATAAAACAGATGTAAACATAAGAATAATAGACTTTTTATATTATGATGCTAAATCTTTCTCAAGTAGCGCAAGACGTTCTTGAACTTCTTGATTTGATAGTTGGTGGGCTTTGATGTAACGGTTATTGGGATGAACTCGACATTCATGTGAACAAGCACCAAGATATTTTGCTTCATTTTCCTCTGAAGCTAACATTTGTCTGTTACATTCTGGATTCCCGCAATTGATGTAACGTTCACATGGGCTTCCATCAAACCAATCACGTCCGACAATGACATGTTCTTTTTGGTTGATTGGAACTGCGATTCGGCTATCAAAAACATACATTTGTCCGTCCCAAAGATCTCCTTGAACTTCTGGGTCTTTTCCGTATGTGGCAATTCCTCCGTGAAGTTGACCAACGTCTTTGAAGCCTTCCCGAACGAGCCATCCTGAAAATTTTTCACAACGTATTCCACCGGTACAGTAGGTTAAAACACGTTTTTCCATGAATTGTTCTTTGTTATCTCGAATCCACTGTGGAAGTTCTCTAAAACTTCTTATTTCTGGGCGAATGGCGCCACGAAAATGCCCTAAGTCAAATTCATAATCATTTCGTGCATCAATCACTACTGTATTTTCATCAAGCATGGCCTCACGAAACTCTTTTGGATCAAGATAAGCCCCAGTAAGTTCCAAAGGATTGACGTCATCTTCTAAACTTAAATTAACTAATTCAGGGCGATAACGGACATGCATTTTCTTAAAAGCATTTTGCTCAGCTTCATCAATTTTGAAGATTGTTGTGCTAAAGCGAGGGTCATTTTTCATCAATTCCATGTAGGCATTTGTTTGCTCGATAGTACCAGAAACAGTTCCGTTAATTCCTTCGTCAGCAACTAAAATTCGTCCTTTTAAACCTAATTCTTTACAGTCTGCGAGGTGTTTTTGGGCAAAAGTTTCTCCATCTTCAATTGGGACATATTGGTAATATAATAAAACTCGATAATCTTGAGTCATAATTTCTCCTTAATCTTATTAGTACATTAGAATCCATTATAATTTAATCATTTTATGTCTATCAAAAGCAACAAAATTGCTTGTATATTTTCTAACAAGCTTAATTATTGTGGATTTAATTGAATATTAAAGGGAGAAGTTGTAATCTATTTGTTGTTAAGTTCTTGTTAATACAAAAAAATGCATTAAATATTATTATTTTATTGACAATTTAAAATATTAAGAGTATTATAATGTAAATTAACAAAAAAAGAGGAACTTGAAATGACATACACACAATTTTCATTGTTGTTGATCAAGGTGGACCTACATTAGCTTTTGTGGCTAAAATATGTGGGTCCTGTTTGGCGATAGTCATTTCGAGGACCGAGAGACGTCCTCATGGGCGTCTTTTTTGTTTCTTAATAAAAAATAGAGGTAATATTATGCGAAAAATTGAATTCTTTGACACAAGTTTGAGAGATGGCGAACAGACACCAGGCGTTAGTTTCTCCATTTCAGAAAAAGTAACGATTGCTAAACAACTGGAAAAATGGGGGATTTCTGTCATAGAGGCTGGTTTTCCTGCGGCAAGTCCAGATAGTTTTGAAGCAGTAAAGCAAATTGCTGATTCTTTGAATGATACGGCTGTCACTGCATTAGCTCGTTGTGTTATCTCAGATATCGATAAAGCGGTTGAAGCGGTAAAGGGGGCAAAATATCCGCAAATTCATGTTTTCATTGCCACTTCACCTATTCACATGAAATATAAACTTAAAATCAGTCCCGAAGAAGTTTTGAAAAATATTGATAAATGTGTGAGATACGCACGTGAACGGGTCGAGGTTGTTGAGTTTTCTCCAGAGGATGCAACAAGAACGGAGTTGAATTTTCTTTTAGAGGCTGTTCAAACGGCTGTCGATGCTGGAGCAACTTATATTAATATTCCTGACACTGTCGGTTATACGACGCCAGAAGAATATGGAAAAATTTTTAAATTTTTGATTGATAATACTAAGTCTGACCGAGAAATTATTTTTAGTCCACATTGTCATGATGATTTAGGAATGGCTGTAGCTAATTCATTAGCTGCAATTAAAGCTGGAGCTGGGAGAGTTGAAGGAACTGTCAACGGCATTGGAGAGCGAGCTGGGAATGCTGCTCTTGAAGAAATTGCTGTGGCACTACATATTCGTAAAGATTTTTATCAGGCACAAAGTCCTTTAAAACTTTCAGAAACTGCTGCAACGGCAGAACTAATTTCACAATTTTCAGGAATTGCTATTCCAAAAAATAAAGCAATTGTTGGTGCTAATGCTTTTGCACACGAATCAGGAATTCATCAAGATGGTGTCCTTAAAAATGCTGAAACTTATGAAATTATTACACCAGAACTTGTCGGAATAAAGCATAATTCGTTGCCTTTAGGTAAACTTTCTGGTCGTCATGCTTTTAGTGAAAAATTGACGGAACTTAATATTGCTTATGATGATGAAAGTCTTGCAATTTTATTTGAAAAATTTAAAAAATTAGCTGACAAGAAAAAAGAAATTACTGACGCAGATATTCATGCCTTGTTTACAGGAGAAACGGTAAAAAATCTAGCTGGATTTATACTTGATAATGTTCAAATTGATGGGCACAAGGCATTGGTGCAACTAAAAAATCAAGAAGAGGAAATTTATGTTAGTCAAGGAGAGGGGTCAGGTTCAGTGGATGCAATTTTTAAAGCTATTGATAAAGTCTTTAATCATCAACTAAAATTAATTTCTTATTCAGTGGATGCTGTAACTGATGGAATTGATGCACAAGCAACGACTTTGGTTTCTGTTGAAAATTTATCTACAGGCACTATATTTAATGCTAAAGGTGTTGATTATGATGTATTGAAAGGAAGCGCCATTGCTTACATGAACGCTAATGTTTTAGTTCAAAAAGAAAATTTACAAGGAAAGGTTGAACAAATTTCAGCTCATGATGGAATTTAAGGTGAAAAATATTGTCTAAAAAAATTGTGACACTTGCAGGAGACGGGATTGGGCCAGAAATTATGTCAGCTGGTTTAAGTGTTTTAAATGCTGTCAGTAAAAAAATTGCTTTTGAGTATGAATTAGAAGCCAAAGATTTTGGAGGAATTGCAATTGATAAGCATGGTCATCCTTTACCAGAAGAAACTTTGCAAGCAGTTAAAAATGCTGACGCAATCTTGCTCGCTGCAATTGGTCATCCTAAATACAACAATGCAAAAGTTAGACCAGAACAAGGGTTGCTTGCTTTACGGAAAGAATTAGGACTGTATGCTAATGTTCGTCCATTAAAAATTTATCCGGCTCTAAAAAAACTTTCTCCCATCCGAAATGTTGAAAATGTTGATTTCCTAGTGATTCGCGAACTGACAGGGGGAATCTATTTCGGTCAGCATGAATTGGCAGATGATAAAGCACGAGATGTCAATGATTATTCTGCTGATGAAATAAGAAGAATTCTTCATTTTGCTTTCAAAAGTGCTCAAAGTCGGCCCAGAAAATTACTGACTTCGGTTGATAAACAAAATGTTCTTGCAACTTCTAAATTATGGCGAAAAATGGCTGATGAAATTGCTGACGAATATCCTGATGTACGATTAGAGCACCAATTGGTCGATTCTTGTGCGATGTTACTGATTACTAATCCGCAACAATTTGATGTGATAGTCACTGAAAATCTATTTGGTGATATTCTCTCTGATGAAGCAAGTAGTTTGGCCGGTAGCTTAGGAGTGATGCCTTCGAGTTCGCATGGATTTAACGGTCTAGCACTCTATGAGCCAATTCATGGTTCGGCACCAGATATTGCAGGAAAAGGAATTGCGAACCCTGTTTCGATGATTCTATCAATTGCCATGATGCTAAGAGAATCTTTTGGGCAAGAAGATGGGGCTGCGATGATTGAAAAAGCCGTAACCCAAACTTTTACTGACGGAATTTTGACTAAAGATTTAGGTGGAACCGCGACAACTAAAGAAATGACAGAAGCAATCCTGAAAAATTGTCAGTAAAATGCGATTGAATAGTGAGCATTTTAGTTGCAGACAAAAGAACCGTTAACAAATTTGATAATTTTGTCAGTAAATATTACTGACAAAAAGTACAAAATTACTGACAGAATTTGTCAGAATAAATTTTTAAAAAAGGAAATAAAAAAATGTCAGGTAAAACAATATTTGATAAACTTTGGGACCAGCATGTGATTGCTGGAAATGAGGGAGAACCTCAACTGCTTTATATTGACCTTCATGTTATTCACGAGGTTACGAGTCCGCAAGCATTTCAGGGCTTACGTGAAGCAGGACGTCGTGTTCGGAGAAAAGATTTGACATACGGAACTCTTGACCACAATGTTCCAACACAAGATATTTTTAATATTCAAGATTTGATTTCTAAAAAACAAATTGATACTTTTACTAAAAATGTCAAAGAATTTGATGTTCCAGCGGAGACTCATGGTGGAAAAGGACAAGGAATTGTTCACATGGTAGCACCTGAATCTGGCAGAACTCAACCGGGAAAAACAATTGTTTGTGGCGATAGTCATACCGCAACAAATGGAGCATTTGGTGCAATTGCTTTTGGAATTGGTACAAGTGAAGTTGAACATGTTCTTGCAACTCAAACCATTTGGCAAGTTAAACCCAAGCGTATGAAAATTGAATTTCAAGGTCATCCACAAAAAGGAATTTATAGCAAAGACTTTATCCTCGCATTAATTGCTAAATATGGTGTGGATGCAGGTGTAGGTTATGCGGTTGAATATAGTGGGGATGCTATCAGTGATTTAAGCATGGAAGAACGGATGACAATCTGTAACATGTCAATTGAATTTGGGGCAAAAATTGGCCTGATGAATCCTGATGAAAAAACTTATGACTATGTCAAAGGGCGTGAACATGCACCTAAAAACTTTGATGAAGCTGTCAGTAAATGGGAAAAACTTGTCAGTGATTCTGATGCACAATACGATAAGATTTTAAGTCTTGATGTCAGGCAGTTGAAACCAATGGTGACATGGGGAACAAATCCCGGAATGGGCCTAGAATTTGGCGAAAAGTTTCCGGAAATTAACAATGATTTGAATTATGAACGTGCTTATCAGTACATGGATTTAAAGCCAGGCCAAACCGCTTCTGACATAGATTTAGGCTATATTTTCATTGGTTCTTGTACGAATGCTAGACTTGGTGATTTAGAAGAAGCTGCAAAAATTATTGGAGATAGACATATTGCTGATGGACTGACAGGAATTGTCGTCCCTGGAAGCAGACCTGTGAAAGAAGCGGCTGAAGCACAAGGGCTTGATAAAATTTTTAAAGAAGCTGGTTTTGAATGGCGGGAACCGGGTTGCTCAGCCTGTCTTGGAATGAATCCTGACCAAATTCCAGAATACGTTCATTGTGCTTCAACCTCTAATCGAAATTTTGAAGGACGTCAAGGACATAATGCAAGAACGCACCTGTGCTCTCCAGCTATGGCCGCTGCCGCCGCAATCGCTGGTAAATTTGTAGATGTTAGAACGCTCGTAACAGATTAGTCTGTAGAAAGAAAAAAAGATGGAAAAATTCACGATTTACAAAGGGACAAGTGTTCCAGTCATGAACGATAATATTGACACAGACCAAATTATTCCTAAACAATTTTTTAAAGCAATCGATAAAAAGGGCTTTGGGAAAAATTTATTTTATGAATGGCGTTATCTCAAAGATTACGATGAGAATCCTGATTTTATTTTGAATGCTCCAAAATACAAAAAAGCTTCTCTGTTAATTTCAGGAGATAATTTTGGTTCTGGTTCTTCAAGAGAACATGCGGCATGGGCCTTATCAGATTACGGATTTCGGGCAATTATTGCTGGCTCTTACTCAGATATTTTTTATAATAATGCTTTAAAAAATGGCTTGTTACCAATTAAACAACCAAGAGAAGTTCTAAATCAATTGACAAAACTGTCAAGTCAAGAAGAAATTACTATTGATTTACCCCATCAGCTAATCATCACAAGCCTTGGTGACTTTCATTTTGAGATTGACCCCATTTGGAAAGACAAATTAATTAATGGCTTAGATGATATTGGAATAACCTTGCAATATGAAGAAGCAATCTCATCTTACGAACAAAAAAATCAATAAGAGCGAGCTAAAAATGACAATTATTAATTTAAAGAATGTAAATCTTACTCGAAATAAAAAAGAAATTCTTAAAGATATTACTTGGAAAGTAAATCCCGGCGAAAATTGGGTTATTCTGGGCCTCAACGGCTCTGGAAAATCAAGTCTTTTGAAATTGATTTTAGCAGAAGAATGGAAAACTTCTGGCGAAATCACTGTTTTAAATACTCAATTTGGAAATGGAGAAATTCCTAAGTTGAGAAAAAGAATCAGCGTAGTTGGCTCATTTATTGCTGAAAGATTTCAACCAAATATTAAGGCTGAAAACCTTGTTTATACTGGGAAATTTAATTCGAGCATGCTTTATAAACCCTACACAGATCAGGAACTTGATGAGGCCCGTCAGCTTTTAAGACAAATGGGGGCAAAATCACTTATTGGCCGAAATTATGCCAGCCTTTCTCAAGGGGAAAAGCAAGTTCTTCTTATTGCTAGGAGCTTAATTTTAAAGCCTGAGCTTTTAATTTTGGACGAAGCAACGAACGGTTTAGATTTATTTGCTAAAGAAAAATTATTAAAGCAACTGCAGCAGATTAATCAATTAAAAAATGCACCAACACTCATTTATATTTCTCATCATCCCGATGAAATCACTGATATTTTTACTCATCTTTTACTTTTAAGAGAAGGAAAAGTGATTCAATCAGGGAAAAAAGAAAACTTATTAAATGAAAAGATACTTACTGATTTTTATCAAGAAAAAGTAGAAGTTCACCGTTTTGAGCAGAAATATTTTGTAATTTCTGCTAACTGAGAAAGGAAAACAAAAGTATTTTATAGACTATATAGAATATTCTGACAAATTATTGTATTTTCATTTTTTTAGTGATAAAATAGCTCTATGTAAATTTACGGGGAGGTCAAAAAGATAACATATGGAATTCAAATATAACGGAAAAGTTGAATCAGTGGAACTTAATAAATATTCTAAGACATTGACTCAAGATCCAACACAACCAGCGACTCAAGCGATGTACTACGGCATTGGTTTTAAAGATGAGGACTTCAAAAAAGCTCAGGTCGGAATCGTCAGCATGGATTGGGACGGAAATCCATGTAATATGCACTTGGGAACACTTGGGAGTAAAATCAAAAGTTCTGTCAACCAAACTGACGGATTGATTGGACTTCAATTTCATACTATTGGAGTTTCTGATGGAATTGCCAACGGAAAGCTTGGCATGAGATATTCTTTGGTCAGTCGTGAAGTGATTGCTGACAGCATCGAAACCAATGCTGGCGCAGAATATTATGATGCCATCGTTGCCATTCCCGGTTGTGATAAAAATATGCCAGGGTCAATTATCGGAATGGCTCGCTTAAATCGTCCGTCAATTATGGTCTATGGTGGAACGATTGAACATGGCGAATATAAAGGTGAAAAATTAAATATTGTTTCGGCCTTTGAAGCTCTGGGACAAAAAATCACCGGAAATATTTCTGATGAAGATTATCATGGCGTTATTTGCAATGCCATTCCAGGGCAAGGTGCTTGCGGAGGAATGTACACTGCTAATACCCTGGCTGCCGCTATTGAAACTTTAGGAATGAGTTTACCTTATTCCTCTTCCAATCCAGCAGTCAGTCAAGAAAAACAAGAAGAGTGTGATGAAATTGGTTTAGCCATCAAAAATTTATTAGAAAAAGATATTAAACCAAGTGATATCATGACCAAAGAAGCTTTTGAAAATGCCATAACAATTGTCATGGTCCTTGGAGGCTCAACCAATGCTGTGCTTCATATCATTGCAATGGCAAATGCCATTGGTGTAGAAATTACGCAAGATGATTTCCAACGTATTTCAGATATTACCCCTGTTCTTGGCGATTTCAAACCGAGCGGAAAATATATGATGGAAGATCTGCACAAAATTGGTGGCCTTCCTGCTGTTTTGAAATACCTACTTAAAGAAGGAAAACTTCACGGTGATTGTTTGACCGTCACAGGTAAAACTTTGGCTGAAAATGTTGAAACAGCATTAGATTTGGACTTTGACAGCCAAGATATTATGCGACCACTAAAAAATCCAATTAAAGCTACTGGACATTTACAAATCTTGTACGGTAATCTTGCCCAAGGGGGTTCTGTTGCAAAAATTTCTGGTAAAGAAGGCGAATTTTTCAAAGGAACTGCTCGTGTTTTTGATGGTGAACAACATTTTATCGATGGCATTGAGTCTGGCCGATTGCATGCTGGTGATGTTGCAGTCATTAGAAATATTGGCCCAGTCGGAGGTCCGGGAATGCCAGAGATGTTAAAACCAACTTCAGCATTAATTGGAGCCGGACTTGGAAAGTCTTGTGCACTCATTACTGACGGAAGATTTTCTGGTGGCACCCACGGCTTTGTTGTGGGGCATATCGTCCCTGAAGCAGTTGAAGGTGGGTTGATTGGTTTAGTTGAAGATGATGATATTATCGAAATTGATGCGGTGAATAATAGTATTAGTTTAAAAGTTTCTGATGAAGAAATTGCTAAACGACGTGCCGATTATCAAAAGCCAGACCCTAAAGCAACGCGTGGTGTTCTTGCAAAATTTGCCAAACTTACGCGCCCCGCTAGTGAAGGTTGCGTTACAGATTTATAGAAAGGTTTGAATGAAAAAAATAAAGTTAGAAAAACCTACTTCCGGTTCCCAACTTGTTCTCCAAACCTTAAAAGAACTTGGAGTAGAAATTATTTTTGGTTATCCTGGTGGGGCCATGCTCCCCTTGTATGATGCGATTCATAATTTTGAAGGAATTCAACATATTTTAGCCCGTCATGAGCAAGGAGCAACGCATGAAGCCGAAGGTTACGCTAAATCGTCTGGTAAAGTTGGTGTCGTCGTTGTTACGTCTGGACCGGGAGCGACTAATGCAGTAACTGGAATTGCTGACGCTTATCTTGATTCAGTCCCATTGTTAGTTTTCACAGGTCAAGTTGGCCGTCAGTCAATTGGTAAAGATGCTTTTCAAGAAGCAGATACTGTTGGAATTACAGCCCCAATTACAAAATATAATTATCAAATTAGGGAAACCGCAGATATTCCAAGAATTGTTACAGAAGCCTATTATTTGGCAAAGACAGGACGTCCTGGGCCAGTAGAAATCGATTTACCAAAAGATGTTTCCACCCTTGAAGTCACTGAAATTAATGACCCAAGCTTGAATCTTCCTCATTATCACGAAAGTGAAAAAGCGACTGATGAACAATTGCAAGAATTACTGACAGAACTTTCTGTCAGTAAAAAACCAGTCATTATTGCTGGCGGAGGAATTAATTATTCTGGCTCAGTTGATATTTTCAGAGCATTTGTCGAAAAATATCAAATTCCAGTTGTTTCTACATTGCTTGGCTTAGGAACATTACCAATCAGCCACGAATTGCAACTAGGAATGGCAGGAATGCACGGTTCATACGCTGCAAATATGGCTTTAGTTGAAGCTGACTATATTATTAATTTGGGATCACGTTTTGACGATAGAGTTGTATCCAATCCAGCAAAATTTGCTAAAAATGCTGTCGTTGCTCATATTGATATTGACGCTGCTGAACTTGGCAAAATTGTAAAAACCGATATTCCAATCCTTTCTGATTTGAAAGTGGCTTTAAGCAGACTTTTGCAATTAAATAAGGTCAAGACTGACTTTAATGATTGGATTAAAACTGTCATTGAAAATAAAGAGAAAGCACCATTTACTTATGAGCCCCAAAACCATGATATCCGTCCACAGGAAACAATTAAATTAATTGGAGAATACACTCAAGGAGATGCAATCATTGTGACCGATGTTGGGCAACATCAAATGTGGGTGGCGCAATATTATCCTTATAAAAATGCAAGGCAACTTATTACTTCTGGGGGAATGGGAACGATGGGCTTTGGCATTCCTGCAGCAATCGGTGCAAAGCTGGCACAGCCAAATAAAAATGTCATTGTTTTTGTTGGCGATGGTGGCTTTCAAATGACTAATCAAGAATTAGCATTACTTAATGGCTACGGTATTACAATCAAAGTTGTTCTGATTAATAATCATTCATTGGGAATGGTACGTCAATGGCAAGAATCATTCTATGAAGAGCGACGTTCACAATCGGTTTTTGATGTTGAACCAAATTTTCAATTGTTAGCCGAAGCTTATGGCATCAAACATGTTAAGTTAGATAATCCAAAAACTTTGGCTGATGATTTAAAAATTATTACAGAAGATGAGCCAATGCTTATTGAAGTTCTAATTTCAAAATCTGAACATGTTTTACCAATGATACCAGCTGGATTACACAATGACGAAATGATTGGACTTCATTTTACTGATAAGAATGAGGAGGTAGATAATGCGTAGAATGATTATCGCAAAACTTCATAATGTAACAGGAATTATGAATCGATTTACCGCCGTTCTCAATCGAAGGCAAGTGAACATTCTCTCAATTACCGCTGGAGTTACAGAAAGTCAAGACTTAACTCATACCACTTTTGTTATTGAAGTTGATCATCTTGATGAAGTAGAACAAATCATTAAACAATTAAATCGCTTAATAGATGTGATTGAAGTAGCTGATATTACAGATTTGCCTCATGTAGAACGTGAAGTCGTCTTGATTAAAGTATCAGCTCCACCGACCATTAGGGCAGAAATTTTTACAATGATTGAACCTTTTAGAGTAAATGTAGTTGATGTCAATCTGGAAAATGTCACCATTCAATTAACGGGTGATTCAGCAAAAATCGAAGCACTTATTGATGTTGTTAGTCCTTATGGCATTCTAAATATGGCTCGGACAGGTAGTGCAGGTTTTGAGCGTGGCTAAATTTAAATAAGTTAACAAATAAATAGAAAAATAGAGGAAACAAAAATGGCAGTTACAATGTATTATGAAGATGATGTAGAAGTATCAGCACTTGCTGGAAAGCAAATTGCAGTAATCGGTTATGGTTCACAAGGACATGCTCACGCACAGAATTTGCGTGATTCTGGTCACAACGTTATCATTGGTGTGCGCCACGGAAAATCTTTTGATAAAGCAAAAGAAGATGGCTTTGAAACATTTGAAGTAGGAGAAGCGGTAGCTAAAGCTGATGTTATTATGGTTTTGGCGCCAGATGAACTTCAACAATCCATTTATGAAGAGAACATCAAACCAAACTTGAAAGCAGGTTCAGCACTTGGTTTTGCTCACGGATTTAATATCCATTTTGGCTATATTAAAGTACCAGAAGACGTTGACGTCTTTATGGTTGCACCTAAGGCCCCAGGTCACCTTGTCCGTCGGACTTATACTGAAGGTTTTGGTACACCAGCTTTGTTTGTTTCACACCAAAATGCAAGTGGTCATGCGCGTGAAATCGCAATGGATTGGGCCAAAGGAATTGGTTGTGCTCGAGTGGGAATTATTGAAACAACTTTTAAAGAAGAAACAGAAGAAGATTTGTTTGGAGAACAAGCTGTTCTATGTGGAGGTTTGACAGCACTTGTTGAAGCCGGTTTTGAAACACTGACAGAAGCTGGATACGCTGGCGAATTGGCTTACTTTGAAGTTTTGCACGAAATGAAATTGATTGTTGACCTCATGTATGAAGGTGGTTTTACTAAAATGCGTCAATCCATCTCAAATACTGCTGAGTTTGGCGATTATGTGACTGGTCCACGGATTATTACTGACGAAGTTAAAAAGAATATGAAGCTTGTTTTGGCTGATATTCAATCTGGAAAATTTGCTCAAGATTTCGTTGATGACTTCAAAGCGGGGCGTCCAAAATTAATAGCCTATCGCGAAGCTGCTAAAAATCTTGAAATTGAAAAAATTGGGGCAGAACTACGTAAAGCAATGCCATTCACACAATCTGGTGATGACGATGCCTTTAAAATCTATCAGTAATTTCTCTTATTGATTGAACAAAAACATAAAAGCATTTTATGGAGGAATGACATAAATGATAAGTGCCAAAGAGGTTGAAGATGCCTATGATTTGTTAAAAGCAGTTGTCACTAAAACACCTTTACAATTAGACCCTTACCTTTCCAATAAATATCAAGCAAATATTTACTTAAAAGAAGAAAACTTACAGAAAGTTCGTTCTTTTAAATTACGAGGAGCTTATTATTCTATCAGTAAATTATCTGATGAGCAACGCTCTAAAGGAGTGGTTTGTGCCTCCGCAGGAAATCATGCACAAGGAGTTGCTTTTGCTGCAAATCAATTAAATATTTCTGCGACAATTTTTATGCCCGTTACCACACCTAACCAAAAAATTTCACAAGTTAAATTTTTTGGCGAAAGTCATGTAACAATTCGTTTAATTGGTGATACTTTTGATGAATCAGCCAGAGCAGCAAAAGCTTTTTCTCAAGATAATGACAAACCATTTATAGACCCTTTTGATGATGAAAATGTAATTGCTGGTCAAGGGACAGTGGCTTTAGAAATTTTTGCGCAAGCTAAAAAACAAGCAATAAGTTTAGATAAGATTTTTGTACAGATTGGTGGAGGTGGTTTAATTGCAGGAATTACGGCCTACAGTAAGGAGCGCTATCCCCAAACTGAAATTATCGGAGTTGAAGCAAAAGGGGCAACAAGTATGAAAGCTGCCTACTCTGCTGGTCAGCCCGTCACCTTGGAACACATTGATAAATTTGCTGACGGAATTGCGGTTGCGACTGTCGGTCAGAAAACTTACCAACTTATTAATGACAAAGTGAAACAATTGCTTGCGGTTGATGAAGGTTTAATTTCTCAAACCATACTCGAATTGTATTCAAAATTAGGAATTGTCGCCGAGCCAGCAGGTGCAACATCTGTTGCCGCACTTGAACTTATTAAAGATGAAATCAAGGGTAAAAATATCGTCTGTATCATCAGCGGCGGAAATAATGATATTAGTCGAATGCAAGAAATTGAAGAAAGAGCTTTGGTTTATGAAGGTCTAAAACATTATTTTGTCATTAACTTTCCTCAAAGACCAGGAGCCTTACGAACTTTTGTCAGTGATATTTTAGGGCCAAATGATGATATCACCCGATTTGAGTACATCAAAAGGGCTGATAAAGGTAAAGGACCTTGTCTTGTTGGGATTTTACTTTCAGATGCTAGTGATTATGATTCATTGATTAATCGGATTGAAAGATTTGATAATCGTTATGTTAACTTACATGGAAATGATAGTTTATACGAACTTTTGGTCTAACTAACCAATTGGTTTGAGCCATTTTCTAGTTTCAATTCTCTTTAAATCACTAGAAATTTGATATAATTTAATTAATAAATTATTTAAATTTAATGAGATAGAAAAGAGAAATATCATGACAGAAATCACACAACTTTTTCAATATAATACCCTTGGAGCTTTAATGGCAGGCCTTTACGAGGGGACAATGACAATTGGTGAACTTCTGAAACATGGTGATTTAGGAATTGGAACTTTAGATTCTGTTGATGGAGAATTAATTGTTTTGGACGGCAAAGCCTACCAAGCTAAAGGTGATAAAACTATCGTCGAATTAACTGATGACATCAAAGTTCCTTATGCTGCAGTTGTTCCCCATCAGGCAGAGGTAGTTTTTAAACAGAAATTCACGGCCAGTGATAAGGAATTAGAAGACCGAATCGAAAGCTATTTTGACGGGCAAAACTTATTTCGCTCAATCAAAATAATAGGTGAATTTCCAAAAATGCACGTTCGTATGATTCCACGGGCAAAATCAGGGACAAGATTTGTAGAAGTTTCACAAAATCAACCCGAATACACTGAAGAAAACGTCAAAGGAACAATTGTTGGGATTTGGACTCCGGAAATGTTTCATGGTGTGAGTGTTGCTGGTTATCATCTCCATTTTATTAGTGAAGATTTTACTTTTGGTGGACATGTCCTTGATTTTATTATTGATAATGGTACTGTTGAAATTGGCGCAATTGACCAATTGAACCAATCATTCCCCGTTCAAGATCGCAAATTCTTGTTTGCTGACCTTGATATTGAAGCACTAAAAAAAGATATCGATGTAGCTGAATGATAATCACTAGATTTCTTTAGCTATATTAAAGGAGAAATCTATGAAAATTATTGCAACATCAGATGCACCAGCCGCTATCGGTCCTTATGTTCAAGGTAAAATTGTCAATGGTTTACTCTATGCATCAGGCCAAATTCCGTTGAATCCATTGAACGGAGAGATTGTTGGAGATAGCATTGAGACTCAAACCGAACAGGTGATGAAAAATATTTCTGCTATTTTGAAAGAAGCCCATTCTGATTTTGACTTAGTCATCAAAACAACATGTTTCTTGAAAAATATTGAAGATTTTTCACGATTTAATGCAATTTATTCAAAGTTTTTTGATAAAGAATTCCCAGCGCGTTCCGCTGTTGGAGTCGCAGGATTACCTAAAAATGTCCTTATTGAAATAGAAGTCATTGCAGAAGTTAAATCCTAAAATTAAAACATATTAGCTATAAAAATTACTGACAAGATTTCTGTCAGTAATTTTTTTGGTTACAAGTCAGTCTTTTTTACGTATAGAAAATTATAAGCCAATTTTAAAATTTCTGACAAAGCTGGCAGTAAAAAATGGAGGAATTATGATAACAAATTTTGATTTATATCGTTGGAAAAAAGCTGGCATGACCAATTTAGGAGTAAATAAACTTTTAAAATTTTTTCATAGATATGATAAAAAAATAAGTTTAAGACAAATGGGACAAGTAGCACAACTTAAATCAATTCCCAACTTTATTGAACAATATAAAAATCAAGACGTAATTAAACTGAGAGAAGAGTATAAAATATACCCTTCATTTTCTCTTCTTGATGAAATTTATCCCGAAAGGCTCAAGGAAATTTACAATCCACCTGTTCTATTATTTTATCAAGGAGATATAGGACTCTTAAAAACTCCTAAATTAGCTTTTGTTGGTAGTCGACAAGCAAGCTCACAAGGAATTAAAGCCGTTCAAAAAATTGTGACAGAGTTGAACCAAAATTTTACGATTGTCAGCGGACTCGCTAAAGGAATTGATACAGCAAGTCATCTTTCTGCCATTAAAAATAAAATCCCTACAATTGCAGTTATCGGTACAGGCTTAGATATCTTTTATCCTTTAGAAAATCGAAAAATTCAAGAATATCTTGCTAAAAACCAACTAATTCTATCAGAATATTCAGTCGGAGAAAAACCACTTCGCTATCATTTTCCTGAACGCAATCGTATCATTGCGGGACTTTCACATGGTGTAGTAGTGATAGAAGCAAAGTTACGAAGTGGTAGTTTAATTACTTGTGAGCGCGCTCTGGAAGAAGGAAGAGATATTTTCGCTGTACCAGGAAACATAGCAGATGGATTTTCAGATGGCTGTAATCATCTAATTCAACAAGGAGCAAAATTAATCTATCAAGCCCAAGATATCTTAGAAGAATATTTGTATGATTAAAAAAACCCTTTATCACCTTGCACCACAAGACTTAAGTCGGTTTTTACAGTACAAAAAGATATCAAGTTCTACTATAAGAAAACTAAATAACTTGACATATTGAAGAAAAGCATTTATTATGAGAGAGTGAATTTAATGTAAATAAGAGCATTAACACCTCTTAAACTATTATTTTACTTCCACATTCGATATATACCTCTATGAATTAAGATACAATAACTAAAAGATAGTGGATACCAAAAAGAATAAATAGGAAAAATTATGCCAACTTCAACTAAAAGTAAAACAAAAACAACTACAAAGAAAAAAACAACACGAAAAAGAGTTACTCCAGGTAAAAATCTGGTTATTGTAGAATCGCCAGCAAAAGCTAAAACAATTGAAAAATATTTAGGTCGAAACTACAAAGTTGTGGCTTCAGTAGGTCATATTCGTGATTTGAAAAAATCAACCATGTCTGTTGATATAGAGAATGACTATGAACCTCAATATATTAATATTCGTGGGAAAGCCCCATTAATCAACTCTCTCAAAAAAGAAGCAAAGGCTGCCAAAGCCGTCTATCTCGCAAGTGACCCGGACCGTGAAGGTGAAGCAATTTCTTGGCACTTAGCACATATCTTAAATCTTCCACTTGAAGAAAAAAATCGAGTGGTCTTTAATGAAATCACTAAAGATGCTGTTAAAAATGCCTTTAAGGAACCGCGTCAAATTGATGTGGACTTAGTTGATGCCCAACAAGCACGCCGAGTTCTTGACCGTTTGGTGGGTTATTCAATTAGTCCTATTCTATGGAAAAAAGTCAAAAAAGGACTCTCAGCAGGTCGAGTTCAATCTATTGCCTTAAAACTAATTGTTGACCGCGAGAATGAAATTAATGCTTTTATTCCAGAAGAGTATTGGTCAATTGATGGTGAATTTAAAAAAGGAACTAAAAAATTCAAAGCATCCTTCTGGGGAATTGACGGAAAAAAACATCCTTTAAAAACCAATGAAGATGTCATCAAAGTCATGGAACGCTTAGACGGTCCTGATTTTAACGTAGATAAAGTTGAAAAGAAAGAACGTCGCAGAAACGCTCCTCTTCCTTATACAACTAGCTCAATGCAACAAGACGCGGCTAATAAACTTAATTTTCGTACTCGTAAAACAATGATGGTTGCTCAACAACTTTATGAAGGTCTTACTTTAGGAAGCCAGGGCCATCAAGGTTTAATTACCTATATGCGTACAGACTCGACACGTATTTCTCCTGTTGCACAAAGTGCAGCCCACAATTATATTGCTGATCAATTTGGAGAAAAATATAGTAAACACGGTTCAAAAGTTAAAAATGCCTCTGGAGCCCAAGATGCCCACGAAGCAATTCGACCTTCAAATGTTTTTAACACTCCAGACGCCATTGCTAAATATCTAGACAAAGATCAATTAAAACTTTACACACTCATCTGGAATCGTTTCGTTGCCAGTCAAATGGTTGCAGCTATTTTTGATACTGTTAAAGTAAATCTGTCTCAAAATGGTGTTATCTTTATTGCCAATGGTTCACAAGTGAAATTTGACGGTTATCTGCGAATCTACAATGATTCTGATAAATCAAATATGCTTCCAGAGATGGAAGAAAATGAAACTGTCAAAAAAGCGAATGTTAAACCAGAACAACATTTCACTCAACCACCAGCTAGATATTCCGAAGCAACACTCATCAAGACATTGGAAGAAAATGGAGTGGGACGTCCCTCAACTTATGCGCCTACACTAGAAACAATTCAAAAACGTTATTATGTGAGATTATCAGCAAAACGTTTTGAACCTACAGAGCTTGGAGAAATTGTCAATAAGCTTATTGTTGAGTTCTTCCCTAACATTGTAAATACTGAATTTACAGCTGAAATGGAAAAAGATCTTGATGAAGTTGAAGAAGGAAAACGTCAATGGATTGAGGTTGTTGACCAATTTTACAAACCCTTTGCAAAAGAACTTGAAAATGCCGAAGAAGGTATGGAAAAAATCCAAATCAAGGATGAACCTGCTGGCTTTGACTGTGATGTTTGTGGAAGTCCGATGGTAATTAAGTTGGGACGTTTTGGAAAATTTTATGCTTGTAGCAACTTCCCAGACTGCCGAAACACCAAAGCAATTGTCAAAGAAATTGGTGTAAAATGTCCACTTTGCCATGAAGGAAATATTATTGAACGCAAAACAAAGAAAAATAGAATTTTCTATGGTTGTGATCGTTACCCAGAATGTGAATTCACAAGTTGGGACAAACCTATTGGTCGTGATTGTCCTAAATCTGGACATTTTCTTGTTGAAAAGAAAGTTCGCGGTGGCGGTAAACAAGTGGTATGTTCAAATGATGAATGTGACTATCAAGAAGAAAAACAAAAATAAAAGGCGCTTCCGCGCTTTTTTATTATATTAATCAATGGAAAAATTTACTAAATTTAGATATAATTGGGACTATGAAAAAAACACATATTAACGTTATTGGAGCGGGACTTGCTGGTTCTGAAGCTGCTTATCAAATTGCTAAGCGTGGCATTCCTGTTAAACTATATGAAATGCGAGGCGTTAAACAAACCCCTCAACACAAAACAGATAAATTTGCTGAACTAGTCTGTTCAAATTCTCTTCGTGGAGCTGCAATCACTAACGCGGTTGGTCTCTTAAAAGAAGAAATGAGAAGACTTGATTCTGTCATTATCAAGGCAGCGGAAGTGACTCAAGTACCTGCTGGAGGAGCCCTAGCTGTTGATAGAGAAGGTTTCTCTGATTTTGTCACAAGAGAAGTTTCTAACCATCCATTGGTTGAAGTAATTCGTGAAGAAATTACTGATCTTCCAGAAGATGAAATTACAATTATTGCTACTGGACCTCTAACTTCAGATAAATTAGCAGAAAAAATTCATGAATTTAACGGTGCGGATGGCTTTTATTTTTATGATGCAGCAGCACCGATTATTGACGCCAACTCGATTAATTTTGAAAAAGTCTATAAAAAATCTCGATATGATAAAGGTGAAGCTGACTATATCAACTGTCCGATGACCAAGAAAGAATTTCAAGCCTTTCAAGAAGCTTTAATTTCTGCTGAAGAAGCTCCTTTAAACTCTTTTGAAGATTTAAAAGTCTTTGAAGGTTGTATGCCTATTGAAGAAATGGCCAAACGTGGTTATAAAACGATGCTATTTGGCCCGATGAAACCTGTTGGATTGGAATATCCTGAAGATTATAAAGGACCCAGAGACGGTGATTTTAAGACTCCCTATGCAGTTGTTCAACTTCGCCAAGATAATGCTTCCGCATCTTTGTACAATATCGTAGGATTTCAAACTCATTTAAAATGGGGAGAACAAAAACGAGTTTTCCAAATGATTCCAGGTCTTGAAAATGCTGAATTCGTTCGTTATGGAGTCATGCATCGTAATTCTTACATGGATTCTCCAAATCTTCTTAAACAAACCTTCCAATCTCGCAAACAAGAGAATCTGTTCTTTGCAGGACAAATGACAGGAGTAGAGGGCTATGTAGAATCAGCAGCTTCTGGTTTAGTTGCTGGAATTAATGCTGTCAAACTCTTTAATGACGAAGAAGTAGTTATATTCCCAAAAACAACGGCGATTGGAAGTTTACCTTACTACATCACCCATACTGACAGCAAACATTTTCAACCAATGAATGTAACCTTCGGAATTGTTGAAGAATTAGAAGGCCCACGAATTCGTGATAAAAAAGAACGTTATACTAAGGTAGCAGAGCGTGCTTTAAATAGCTTAACAGATATTATTTCAAAAGATAATCTATAACAAATAAAAAACACTTGGAATTTGAATCAAGTGTTTTTTATTTGTTATAGATTATCTAGAGCATTTTTTTGTTCTTCATTGATAATATGAGTATAAAGGTCTGTAACTTGAGTTGAAGCATGCCCTAACTGATTGCTCACCAATACCTGAGAATTTGTTTGAGCATAAAGTCGAGTCGCAAGTGTATGTCTAAGTTTGTGAGGGGTCACTCGTACTTTAAATGCTTGAGAATATTTAGCAACTAATTTTTCAACACTAGAAGGATCTATTCGACTAGGAACATCTCTATAAAGTGTCACAAAAAATGCCGTATCTTTCGCTGTAGTCTTATAACGTTGACTACGTACTTCCAAGTATCTTTCAAAATAAGTTTTGGCAAAAGGAGCATAAGGAACAGCATCCCTTTTTCCTCCTTTACGAGTTACCTCAACAACCATAGTAATAAGATTTAAATCTCTTAAATCTACATTAACTGCCTCAGAAAGACGAATACCAGAGGCTAAAATAAGTGCAATAATTGCTAAATCACGTTCTTTATTTTTGAAAAAACTAGAACGAGCTCTATTTGATAATGTTTTTTCGTATTCATTATCAATATAGTCAAGAAAACCTTGAGTTTCATCTCCCAAAAAAAGCTTCCCTTTAATATTCTCAGCACGAGAAGCTAAAGTTTCGGATTTTTTCTTAGTCTGTACCTTCTTCATAACATTACGATAGAAGTAAGGCTCACCATCTTCATTTTCAACCTCTTCAGTAAGGTATTTATAAAGACTAGAAAGAGCAGATAGAGTACGATTAATTGTTGTTTGACTTACCCCATAACGGGTAGAGCGCGTATTTAAACGAGGTCTCTCCCTAAGATAGAGGATGAATGACTCCAAATCTCGTTTAGTTAAGTTTTCTAAAACAGAGAGGGAAACATCAGTTATCTTATCAACATCAGCAACTCCAGAATCGACCAACCAACTAAAGAAACGTTCATATTCTTTAAGATATTCATAAAGTGTATTCAAACTATAAGGAATAGTAAGTTTAGATTGATAATATTCTAAAACATAAGAAGGCATGATATGTTTTAGTTTTTCAATATTTTGTATTAATTGTTCACGTTTCATAGATTTAAGTATACCAGAAGAGATATCCAATTGTCAAGAAAATTACAGTTTTTCGGAAAGATGTGACTTAAAACATATAGGAGTTCTGTGTCACACCTTTTCAAAAGGTTTCGTAAACCTTGATATTATAAGGTTTTTGTGACACGTTGCTCTCCTGCTTTTTGTTTTAATTTTCTTTCAAAATAGTTTTTTCCGAAGTTTTTTGTTTTTCCATAAAATAAGACTTATAATAGTTATCATAAAGACTCAGTTACTCACAAAAAAGGGAGATTCCGATTAAGAATCTCCCTTTTACATCATTTGACTTGACTTTTTATGCATATTTATTTATAATATCATTAAGTAAGTCGATTGAACGGAACGTGTTCTTAATCGGCAGGCATGATAAAGTTCTAGCTTTTTCGTGCCTTTTTTGTTTGCCTTAATTATAGCATAAACTATTCTTGCGTGCAAGGATTTTTTTGTTATGCTCTGTTAGGCTGACTAATCAGCTTTTGGAGGGTATTTGACTTCCATTGTTTTTCTGTCAAAGAATGCTAAGACCTCCTGTTTAACTTCAAATTTGTGCCAGGTGTCACCATTTTTCCAATACAAAAATCCATCCTTTGAGGTAACCACGGCAACAATCTTAACCCTTTGTGGGCCACTTTTGGTTTCAACAGCCGCCTCGTCGCCTTTACGTAGTCTAATTGGTTGTAGGTGGTCTGGTACCTTCCAATAGCGTTTGTGTTTGTCATTTCCGTTAATATGGACGGCTTGAATGATTTTCATGATTTACTCCCTGTTATTTAATTACGTTAACTTGATTATATCAAAAAATGTACAGTAAATAAATTTCAGATAGTTTGTGAAATTTATAACTTTCTTAATGCATCTTTAGCTTCAGCACTGACAATGTGGGTATATAGTTCTGTAGGTTTAGTTGATGAATGCCCTAATTGGTTGCTGACAAGGACTTGAGAGTGACTGACGTTATAGAGTCTTGTTGCGAATGTATGCCTTAGAGTATGAGGTGTCACTCGAACTTTATAGGCTTCTGAATACTTCGCTACTAGCTTATTTATCGAAGCATTCGAGATTTTTCTAATTTGTTGGTTGTAATCAGTAATAAAAAGTGCTTGTATTTCAGTTTCTATGCTACTTCTTGCCCCAAAATAATCTGTTATATATCTGTGTGAAAAGTGGGCAATTGGCACTACATCTTTCTTGCCTTCTTTTCGCATCACTCTTACTTTACCAGTTTCAAGGTTTAAATCGTTAAGATTGATCCCTACAAGTTCCGCACAACGTAATCCAGATGATAAAAAAAGACTTAATATAGCTAAATCCCTGACTTTATTTTTCTTGAAACTAGTTCTTGCACGATTACTGATAGACTTTTCATAGTCTTGCTCAACAAATTCTAAAAAGGCTTTGGTTTCATCGCCTAAAAAGAGTTTCCCTTCAAGTTGAGCCGCACGGTAATGCAAGGTTTCGCTTTTTTTTCGGATATGAATTAAACGGCTAACATTTCTAGTCATGTAAGTATTGCCATTACTATCTTCGGTTTGTTCGCAAAGATAATTATATAGGCTTTTTATTGCAGCAATTGTTCGATTTAATGCTGATGTATGTGTATTTGAACCGCATTTTGTTTCTAATCGTAACCGTTCATGAAGAACAAAGTCCTCTAGTTCACGTTTCGTTACGTTTTCCATTTCTTTCAAAGTGATTTCTTTGATGTTAACATGGCTCGTTATGTTATTTTCATTGATCCATTTCAAGTATTTTCTAAATTCTAAGCAGTAAGAGTAAATAGAGGCAATACTCAGTGGTACAGTGCCCTTAGACTGGATAAACTCATTGACGTAGTAGGGAAACTCAAGCATAAGTTTATTTACATTATAACGATAACCATGGTTTTCTGACATCTCTTTTTATTGTTCCTCAACATTTTCTATTCAAATTAGAATATATTGTAGTTAATTATTAAAGTATTGTCAATTTTTATTAGATTAGAACTCAAAACTTAATGCATAGCGTTCTGGTTATTCCTGACCGTTTTTTGCTTTGGACTTTTTTTATTATTTTTTTCATCCTCATCTATTCAATTATTTTTTTGGTAAAAGATATTTATTTTGTTACTATTTTTAGTTTGTTAATAGTGGGTAATTTGTAGTGGCTGATTTAACGTAATCTGGAAAAACCGTAATCCGATAAATCCAGTTTCTGGAATATCCGTAATACGGAAAAGGCGTTCTACGGTTACCGAAATACGGATTTTCAGTAATACGGTAATTTAATCCGAAAAACGGGTTTTCAGTATTTCGGTGTATAAACCTCAGAAGAAGGCTTCAGCATTTTATAAATGGATTAAAATTACTTAGCAGGTCTGAACATTTTAAAATGATATATATCTTTCCGAAAAAGTTTGCTTTTTCTCATAGTATTGCTAACATTTTTAGATACAATATTAATATTGATAACCTTCTCTAATACCAACCCCAATACTGACCTCAATACCGACCCTAATACTAAAAAAAGCCACTTTAATTGTGGCCTTTTTAGTTAAGTTCAATCTAAAACAGTTGAGAGTCCTTCCTCAATAGTCGTGATTTTAAAATCTGGAAATTGCTTCTTAAATTTATCAGAAATAAATAGATTATCTTGACGATAGCGTGGAAGTAATTCGTTTAGTTCTTGCATACTTTTATTAAATGACTTAATGAGGTTAAATTGCCACTCTCGAATCACTCTGGCTTTTACTTTCTTATTTAATATTTTTTCTGCAATTTGTCTCAGTTCTTTGTAACTGTGTGGTTTATCACAGGGCAAATGCCAAGTTTGATTGTAGGCTGAAGGTGTATTTGCAATTAAGACCATAGCACGACTCGCATCAGGTGTCCATATCAAGCTTCTCTGGCAACTTGAATTGATGGGGATACTAGCCGTCTTATCCTCTTTAATTTTGTCTAAAAACATTGTATTAGTGATACTTTGTGTTTTATCAGGTCCATAAAATTCTGGTGCTCGACATATCACGGCATCTAACTCACGATTGTGTATTTCAGATAAGACCATTTCAGCCATTTTTGCACGTACAATTGACTTTCTTCCTACTGGAATAAATGGTGTATTCTCGGTTTGTGGTTCGCTGTCTTTAGGATACATATAGGTATTATCAAAAAATACTAATTTGCTTCCATATAGTTTGCATGCTGTAATAACATTTTCCATAATTTTAAAAAAATTGGCTTCCCAAAGTGAACTATCCATGGGTAATCCTACAGTGAAATATACAATATCACTCCCATCTATAGCAGTTTTAGTCTGTTCAAAATCCATTAAATCCGCTGAAACTAACTCATCTGTTGGATGTATCTTTTTAGGTCGGCGTCCAACTAAACGAATTTTTTTGTATATTTTCGATATATTTCCTTTGCAACTTCCTGACCTATTTGTCCATTACTACCTAATACTGTTTGCACCTATTTTACCTCCTCAAGAAATTGTTTTGCTACCGCTCTTACAGAAAAAGGATTTTGTCCTGTAATGATTCGCCCATCTTTAACGGCAAATTCCTTACAAAATCTTTTCTTCTTAAAATTTGCCCCTCTTTTTATTGCTTCAACTTCATTAAAAAAAGGTACTATTTTAGTCTTTCTAGCAAGTATTTCTTCTGTTTTAGTAAAACCAGTGATATTCTTATCTTTAATATAATAATTTCCTGCCTCATCTTTTATGTTAAGAAGCCCAGCAATACCATGACAAACTGATAAAAGAAAGCCTTCATTTTCATATATTTCACTTGCTAAACGCTCTATCTCCTCGGAATGATAAAAATCCCACATCACTCCATGACCGTCTGTATAATATATAGCAAAATAATCTGCAGGATTCACCTGTTTAGGCGATAAAGTATTTGACAGTCCACGAACTATAAAATCTCGATTAGAATATATTTTCATAATGGATCCATCAATATATTTCATACTTCTTGGGTCAATAGGTACATACCCTCCCTTAGGACTAACAAAATCATACTGAACTCCAGCCTTATTTAACTCGTCAACAAATTCTGCCGCTTCCCCCAGCCATAAGCCGGTAGCTTCATAACTATTGCCATATTTTTCAACATTTGTTTCAACTATTAAGACCTTTTTCATGATTTTTCCTCTATTATTTCTAGGGTATTATCTAACAAGTCTTTTAATCTTTTTATATTATCCATATTGTGTGTCAGATAGTAGTGATTTTTGGTGCCTTCTCTTTTAAAATCTACCATGTTAACACTTTTTAATACTTTTAAGTGATGTGATGTTGCTGGTCTCGACAAATTTATTTTGTGGGCTATTTCCTCAACTCGAAGTCCTTCACAAGAAAGATTATCAAGCAGTGCCATAATAATATCCTGACGATTCGTATTACCCAAAGCCTGTAAAAATCCGGTCAGATCAGAGAATTGTGTTTTTAAGTCCATTTTATCTCCTATTTTCTATGAACATTCTTTTAATAGTTTAATAAATTAAACCATTAAACCGTTAAGAAGTCAAAAGATTAAATTTTTGTGTGTTTTAAATCAATTTCTTAGATATCAAAAAAAGAATATACATACAATATCCCTCTATCTAATTTTTTCTTAGTAGCTATTCCTTTGATATTTTTCGTGTCATGATTTGATACAACAAAGTTTCATTATATATGAAATTAAGTGTTTTAAAAGAATTGAAGTGACTCTCTAGTTAGATGTTTAATTGTTTCAAAAACAGAATAAAGATTTATAATAGCTTTAATACTGACCACAATATTTACTTATTTTAGAGAATGTGAATTTATCAGGAAATTTAAGCCTCTTTATGCAATTTTTCTTAGCACTATTCAAAAATTGAATACCGAGTCTATATATACAAACATCATTCATAATTAGTATTTTACAAGTACCGGTATACCATTTATAATAAACTTTACAAAATAAAAATGGAGATCAATTATGGTAGTAAAAATTACAGATAAAATGAAATTTAGTCAATCATTCGATTATGTAGATAATGGTATGGAACATGGTGTATTAAGTAAGTTTGGACCTAAAGAAATTTTATTAAAGAAAGGAACACTTATCGCTGAAGGTTTCAAACCGTTGGATTGTGATATCAAATTGCTTAAAGATATCCCTGTGAAATTAAGAGATGGTGTAACTATTTACACGGATATCTACTTACCAAATAAAAGTGAGAAAGTTCCCACACTTATTGCTTGGAGTCCCTATGGTAAAAGCGCTGGGACTGCGCCTCGCTATAAAAATCTCTTCAATATGAGGGGGGATTGCACACAGTGAAGTCAATACCACTATGATAGGGTCTCAAGAAGCTCAAGATGGTTATGATTTAATTGAACGGATTGCTAATCAAGAATGGAGTAATGGTAAAACAGCACTTACTGGTACCTCTTACCTTGCCTTTTCTCAGTGATACATAGCTGCTGAACAACCTCCTCACCTCACTTGTATTAATCCTACTGAAGGGCTCTCAGATGGCTATCGAGATTTGGCCTTTATTGGAGGGATTCCAGATAAAAACTTCATTGAGAGACTACAAGTTAATCATGTAAGTGCAAAAGGAGTAAAGCGAGAAGACTTGGTAAAAGAAATGGGGTGCTACCCTCTAGCCACTGCTGCAGTTTGGAAAGATAAAGTAGCTGATACATCAAAAATTACTGTACCTGCTTTTGTCATTGCAAGCTATTCTAACACACTTCATACAATGGGTACTTTCCGCTCTTGGAGAAACTTAGTTTCAAAAGAAAAATGGCTGAGAATTCACGATAAGCAAGAATGGCCATACTATTATGATAAAGACAATGTGGAAGAATTGCGTCGTTTCTTTGATTATTACTTATTAGATAAAGATAATGACTGGAATAAAACTCCTCAAGTACGTTATTCATTAATAGATTTCCAAGGAAATAACACTAACGATATCTCAGCAGACACATTTCCACCCTCAGAAACCTCAAATACAAAATACTTCTTTAATCCAATTACTAGAATTCTCCAAGATACAGCGGGGAAAGCGGATGTTGTATTACGATACGATACTCAAAGTTTGCCAGGAAAAATCTCCTTTCAAAAAACTTTTGATAAGAAAACTACGTTTATAGGTTATCCTAAGGTTAAGTTATACATGGAAGTTGAAAATTATAATGATATGGATGTATTTGTGTGGCTACAAAAACTAGATAAATTTGGTAACGTACTAAGTGAATTTGTTGTACCTAATCACGGTGCAGCATTGCAAGACTTTACCCAAAATGGTGCCTCAGCACTTCGGTATAAAGGTGCTTGGGGTAGGTTAAGAGCTTCATTGCGCCATCTTGATGTAGAGCATTCAACTGACGAAATCCCTGCTTATAGTTTTGATCGAGTTGAAAAACTCTCTGAGAAACAAGTGGTAGAACTTGATATCATCTTAAGCCCAATCGGTCTATCCTACGATAAAGATGAAACACTTAGAATCGTTATATGTTCAAAAGATGAACTTGGTTCAGTAATGCCAGGCACACCTGGTTGCACTCCCGATAATGCAGGGGTTCATATTTTACATACTGGAGGTATTAATACTTCTTATCTTCAACTTCCTCTTCTAAACTAATTATTCTAGCTTTTACCATATGACTTTACGGATCATTTATGATATTCTAATAATGATCGGAGGTCAGATGAAACTATCAACTCTACGATATTTTGTTGAGATATCAACTGAGAACAGCTTCACAAAATTTATTTATATCTCAACCAACTTTAAGCAGAAGGATACAAGAATTAGAGTTAGAGTTGGGGGTAACACTCTTTAACCTCAGTAATACAAATAATATAATCCTTTCTCCAGAAGGTAAACAATTACTGGTAAAAGTTAGAGAAGTTTTAGACCAAATTGACTCTATATCATCTATGTTTGAGTCTGACGGTCTTACCGAGAACAATGGGGCATTAATTAAAGTTGGTTGCTTATCTAATTTTGACTTTAGTAAATTATATGATTTAATAGAGCAGTTTAAAACACAATATCCAAATGTAAAATTTGTAATTGAACAAGGTTCTCCTATGGAACTAAGTAATGGACTTACTGATGACGACTATGATTTAGTACTGAATTTAGAGGATTATATTCCTCATAATAATAAAATTAAAACTTCTTTATTTAAAACCAATAATTTACAAGTGGTCATTCAAAATAATCATAAATTAGCAACCAAAAAAGAAATAAAATTTTCTGATTTAGCTGATGAAACTCTCATTCTCATTGAACGAAATAAATCCCCATTAGTATTTGATTATGTGATTAACAAGTGTTTGCAGCATGGATTTCATGCAAAGGCTAATTATTATGTTAAGAATTTAGATGAAGGACTTTCTAAAACATCACTTGGTGAAGGGATCGCATTTCTTTACTTTGGCATGGATAATGGTTATTTATCAAAAAAATATCGTGTAAAATTTTTAAATTTGAACGAAGAGAGAAGTTCACAAAAATTGGTTTATGCTTTTAAAGAAAATAATCATCCTATCTTAGATGCATTTTTAAACTTCGTTCATCAAAATAGATCTAATTTATACTAAAAACTCAGCTTGCTATTTATTGCAAGATGAGTTTTTGACTGACCATAATTATTTTATATGTTATTAATACCAATCCGCTTTGTACAAGCTTTTTTTATATAAATTAGTAATCAAAAAGCACCTAATTGCGACAGTCAATTTTTTACATACATTTTATTATGCATAAAGCTTATTTTAATGTAATTGGTGATAGAATGAGCTAATATATTTTTTGCTACTATTGCTGCTGCAGCAATGGAATTAATACTCAAAGAAATATAATTGTTTCTTCAAGATTTAATACTTAAAAATCGTGAACAATCTTCACTAAAGATATTCTCACTCAAAATCTTACTTAAATTTTGACTTACATTTCGATAGATGAGTGATGGAGTATTAGGAACAACATAATAGTATTTTCCATCATTTTCGTAGATAGGGTCATCCATACTAGTAAAATGTGTTCCTTCAATTGTATTTCCAGCATCAGCTGCTACATCAATAATTAAAGTCCCTTTTTTCAATGATTTTTGTTCTGATAAACTTAAAATTGAATCATCATCTTTCCCAATTTCAATTCCATTGATAATGATGTCGTACTTTGTATAATTTTCTTTGAAAATTGACATTGTTTTTCGATAATACATTCGGATGTTTGAGGAATATTTTGAGATACCACTAAAGGCACCCTGCGCAACATTTCCAGAACCTAAAATAGCTATTTTTGTCTCTTCAGTTGGAATAAATCCATATTGCAACAAAGCATCAAGGACACCTGCATAGCCTGCGTAAAAACTATTTTTATATAATAGTCCCTTCGGAATACCTGATTCAAATATCTCATTTTCATAATAAATACAAGGAGAGTTACTATCTAAATCTACTACAATTAACTTTTTAGGTAGAGCTTGCTCTTTCATGAAAAATTGTCCTGAACCAAAAGGATGTGTCCAGCCTATAATCATCTGTCCCTCTCTAAGATGGGAATAGTCAGTAGGCTGGATGAGTTTTAGTGAGAAGATTGCTTCTGATTGAGCAAAAACTTCAGCTCTTGATAAAATGTGGCATCCTTTGTCAAGGTATTCTTGATCATCAATATCAAGAAATCTTCCAAACCCCTCCTCTACCAATATTTCATTTTTAAAATCTTTAATGTCTTTCGGTAGAAGTGGGACTCGTCTTTCTCCTGGGAAGTTTGCTTTTACTAGGCCAATTTTCATAGTTTTTCCTTCTTTTCTTAATAATTTTATAAATTTTTCTAAAGAGATTTTTTCTTTTTTAACCAGTACCAAACTAATACACTGATTAGAAGTGAAATAACAATTACAAGTAACGAACCATAAGGGACACCTTGAAAAGGCAACTTGAGATTTATTCCCCAAAACCCATAAGTAATTGTTGGTATTGTTAAGACAACAGTAAGTTCAGTTAACGTTTTCATAATATTGTTCAACTGAAACGAACTATTATTATTTATAATTGTATCCAAACTAGAAAGGTACTTATTATAAGCTCTTACCAAAGAGTCTAAGGTATCCATTCTCTCTTCAAGAAGAGTTACTTCATTTTGCATATGAATTTCTTTAATATTTTCCATTTGTTCTCTTTTTATAAAGCTTAATATTTTTCTATCGGAATCAATGATAAAATCTAACAAGATAAGATATTTTTTCAGTCGCAAAATTTCATTAAATATTGTCCCTGAAGGCCCTAAACTGTGTATTTGTGTTTCCAGCAAACTAATTTCTTTTCTTTTCTCTTTAACATCTTTAATCACTTTTTGGATACTCACATTCAAAAGCTGGATAAAATTTACCTCACTTCTTTCAACACCTTCTCCTGTATTTTTAAAAAAATCAGAAATGAAATCTTCTTTCTTACTCGTTACAATAATGAGCTTTTTCTCTAGTTTTAAGATAATTAAAGCCTTTATTTTCCGATTCAAATCATTTTTCAAGTTTTGGTGAGGTAAAATAAAAAGTATCTTTAATTCTTCTTTACCTGTCTTTGTATCAGATGTCTCGTGTATCACTTCCTCCTCTTCAAACAAAAGGTTTTCCAAATCAAGCTGATAATCTTCTTTAAAAAAATCGTAGATTTTATCTTTAGGGTTAAAAAGATATACCACTGAGTGTAAAGAATTTCTGTTTGAACAGTTAAGCTCCTTTAAATTACTATTTTCCCCGTCCACTTCAATATAATCTATCATGAAAGATCTCCTTAGACTTATTTGACTTGATACTTCTATCTAAATAAAAAACTATATAATTGAACTCACTTACCAAAAAAGCCTCATAATAGAGGCTTTTATTTCTCGCGATTTATCTAGAAATTTGGAGCTATACTATAAAAGTGGACAGAAAATTGTGTGTTATAATCTGTCTATTAAGACACAAAAATGAAAGGACTTTTATGTCAGGTTTTAAACGTTACGACGAGGATTTCAAACAATCGCTCGTTAATCTCTATCAAACTGGTAAAACACAAACTGAACTCTGTAAAGATTATGGGGTATCTTCTTCTGCACTTGCAAAATGGATTAAGCAGTACTCTCAAGTGCGTCTTGAAGATAATACGGTGTTGACTGCTAAACAGATTCAAAAATTACAAAAAAGGAATGCCCAACTAGAGGAAGAAAATCTGATCTTAAAAAAAGCGAGTGCCATATTCATGCAAAACTCCAAGTAAGATTGAAAGCCATCTATAGACTCCGATTTGAACACACGACAGTTATGCTCTGTCGTGTTTTACATGTCAATCGTTCCACCTACTATAACTTCATAAACAAGAGGCCTTCGAAGCGTGAAGTAGAAAATCAACGCTTGAGAAAATTACTCCTTGAGATTTATATGAAAGCCAAGAAAAGAATTGGAACGAGAGCTTTTAAAATCATTCTTCTGCGTGATTATGGCGTTAATATTTCTGAAGGCCGTATCTTAAGACTTCTCAAGTCTATGACACTCCCTAAAATGTCAACCATCAAACCTCGTTTTAAATCAAAGAAAGCTCCCGTATTTTCTTCTGATAATCTGCTTAAACAAGAATTTAACCCGAACTCCCCAAATCAAGTTTGGACAACAGATTTCACTTATATCTCTATAGGACCTAAACGACATGTTTATCTCTGTGCTATTCTTGACCTCTACTCAAGGAAATGTATTGCGTGGAAAGTAAGTGATCGAATTGATGCCAAACTCGCCTGTGACACCTTAGAAATAGCTATAAATAAGAGGAAGCCTAAGGAACCAATTATCTTTCATTCGGACCAAGGAAGCCAATTTAAATCAGCTTCCTTTAGAAAGATATTAGATGAGCATCAATTGCTTGCTTCTTACTCCAAGCCTGGATATCCTTATGATAATGCCGTCACTGAGGTCTTTTTCAAGTATCTTAAACAACGAGAAATTAATCGCAGAACTTATCACTCCATTCAAGAAGTTCAACTCTCTTGCTTTGAATACATCGAACAATTTTATAACAATTATAATCCTCATTCCGCCAACAATGGTTTAACTCCAAATCAGAAAGAAGAAAATTATTTTAAGAAAATATAGCTCATTTTGTGTCTAAATATTTGACATTAGTCCAATTTATTTAACTCTAGCTTCTTTATCTGTATTGTCTTCTACTTTGTCTTTTACTTTATCAACTTGTTCAGAGGTGAATTTTCCAGTTGTTTGAGCCGCACTAGTCACTCGATCTTGAATACTTACATCATCTTCTTTTTGTTGCTCTTTCGTTTTAATATCTGTGACTGTTACGTTAACTTCAACAACTTCCAATTCTGTTATTGCCACAACCTCTTTACGAATGACTTCTTTAATTTTTTCATAAATATCAGGCACATTCTTACGATATTCTGTAACTACTTTCAAGTCTACTGCAACTTGTGTTTTCCCAACTTCTACATCAACGCCTGTTGTAACATCATCAGTATTAATAAGTTTTCCTGTTAGGTTTGAGAAGAACCCACAGTCAAAGATCCTTTAATATCTGGTTGGGTTTCCTTTGTTTTAGGAGTTTCTTTTTCTGCCATTGTTCCAAATGCTTTCATGTTTTCTTGTACCATAATCTTCTCCTTTTATAATGTTATTTACGATTTATAAATTGATCAATGATTCCTGATTTTTTTAAAAATAGACCAATATAAATTCCTAATCCAATTAAAAATAAAACCAGAATCATTTTCCAAAATCCAATAGTGAAGATACACACAGCAATGAGTGCACCTACGATTCCCCCTATAATCGGGTATCGATTTTTTTCGAAATAATCCATTGATCCCTCCTACATAACACGTTGTCGTTTAGGGTTATCGTCTTTACTTAATGTATTGACTTTTACTTTAAGTTTAACCGTATGTTCCAATCCAAAAAAGCTTTTTAATCCTTCAATGATTTCCTGTTCCAGAACTTGGGCTTTTTGTGCCACTTCAACTCGAGGAACAATCTCACCTTTTATATCAATTTTTATCTTATTTTTAAAAAGTGAAACAGCGATTTTTGAGTTTTTGAGGTAATCATTTTCTTTTATTTTTTCACCTACAAAACCTTCAATGGCAGACTTCTTTAAAGTTAAATCTCCATTATTTGAAGTGAGTTGTACATCCATATAGGTTCGAGGATAAAAAAGGATTACAATCAAGGCGAGAATTAATATGACTGTTAAAATGATGTTCCCCCAAAACAAATAGTCTGCCATATATTTGCCTATGAAGGGAATGTCACTAGAGGTCGTTGACATCCAATTATATTCTATGAAATTATAATAATCCCAAGTCATTGGTAGAACAAGCGTGAGTAAAAGGAAATCAAGGATAATGAGTATTATTTTCTTTCCAGTTGCCAAAGTTCCTCCTTTCTAGATTCTAAGATCTACTAATTCATTTTAGATAGGACAAAAGATACAACAGCAACCACAATCACTGCACCAACAATGGATGGGATTAGCGCCATACCAGCTAGCGAAGGTCCCCAAGTTCCAAGTAAAGCTTGACCTACAAAAGATCCAACTAACCCTGCTAAGATATTAGCAATCCAGCCCATTGAACTTCCCTTATTTGTAATCGCACCAGCGATTAAACCGATTAATGCACCAACAATTAATGACCAAATCATATGTCACCTCTTTCTTTAGAATACATTTTATGATTTAACCCTAATCTAACACAATTAGAAAGCGCATTCAAATGATATGACTTATTTTATAATTTATTAATACTATATTTACCTTCAACTATCTCAGAAAGACTATTAAAGAACTGAATAATATCCTTTACTTAACCCCAATTTTTATTATATCTCTCATTTTTTGAGCACGATAATATTATATGCTACCATCAAATCTCATGTTTTAAAAATCATTTTTTAATATCTAAATTTGCATCAAAGATTTGCTCCTGGTATGATAAAACTTATACAATAGAGGTAAAGCTTATTGGAAAAACAATAATAAACATATTATTTCACAATTGAGTATACTTACGTTAAACTTTGTACTATACACAGTTAACGGTTAGATATTCGATTAACTTTGAAAACCTGCAAAAGTTTATATTGACATAATATTCATAAACTTAAACAATCAGAAAGGAAAATAGAACAAGAAAATGATTGAACAAGAAAAACATACGCTTAATGATGGACATTTGATTCCTAAAATAGGGTTAGGAACATTTCAGATTCGTGGATATGAAGGGGTGGAGCAAATTTTAACGGCTATACAAAGTGGTTATCGTTTACTTGATACCTCAACTAATTATGATAGCGAAGGAGCAGTTGGAGAAGCAATTCGTCGTTCTGGCATCCCTCGATCAAATTTTTTTGTGACAACTAAGCTACCTGGTAAATATCATCATTTTGAAGATGCTTTGAAGATGATTGAAGAGTCTTTATTACGAACGGGATTGAGCTATTTTGATCTTTACTTGATCCACTGGCCACTACCAAAGCAAGATAATTATGTTGAAGCTTGGAAAGCACTAATTGCAGCAAAAAAACGGGGTCTTGTAAGATCAATTGGGGTATCTAATTTTGAGGAAGACCATCTCGACAAAATAATTCAAGAAACTGGTGTTATACCAGCAATTAATCAAAATGAAATTCACCCTTACTGGCCTCAAGAAAAGCTATTGAAAATTAATAAAAAGTATGGCATTTTAACTGAGGCATGGAGCCCTTTAGGCCGAGGTAGTAAAGAGCTTGAGGAAAGCCTGATTCAAAACATAGCTCAAAAATATGATAAGGATACTGGTCAAATCATTCTAAGATGGCAAATTGAAAGAGGTATTATACCTATTGTTAAAGCATCTTCTCCAGAACACCAAAGAAAAAATATAGATATTTTTGATTTTTCACTTTCTTCTGAAGAGATTAATAAAATCACAGCCTTAAAACGAGAAGATGGCAGGGTAGATAATCAAGATCCTAATGAGTATGAAGAATTTGTGTAATTATATTACTCTGCTCTTGAATAATTAATTTCAATTGAATATATGAAGAATTACTTCAAAAAAACCACTAAAATTTTCAAGTGGTTTTTTTAGTTTCTATAATGAATTATTTAAAGGAATCCACCAATATTCCCATATTCGAAATAAAAAAATATATGACATGCATAACTAAATAATATATCCCCCTTACAGAACATTTATAATGTCAACATCAAACATCTCTATGGAACGGACTTAGATAACTACCAATACCAAATTGTATAATCTAACAACAGAAATCAAGTACAAGTAGGAAACTCTTAAACATGCTGGACAGACTTTCCATCATCATCAAGAATTATATTTGAATAAAATTTTTTCCCAATTGATTATGTGACTTTGATTATAGAAAATTTTTTCTTATGGCTCATTTATTTTTAATAGAAAGAGTTAGAACTCTGTCTAACTCTTTTTTTGTATATTATTTCAGTTTATTTACTTGCAAATTGAATAACTATATTAAAGAGAAGGGCACCTAAGCTACCGCCAATGATTGGACCTAAAACAGGTATCCATGCGTAAGACCAGTCTGAATCTCCTTTACCTTTGATAGGTAAGATGGCATGCATGATGCGAGGTCCTAAGTCACGTGCGGGATTTAGAGAGTAACCTGTCGTTGCACCAAGTGATAAACCAATGGCTGTGATAATGGCACCTACTAAAAGGGGTGAGACACCCGAAGTTTGCGTAATAGCGTATTGACCGAAGGCAAGAATTCCTGTCGTCAATACTGCAGTACCAACAATTTCACTAATCAAATTTGGGCCTGTCTGACGAAGAGCCGGACCTGTAGAAAACGTGCCCAAGATATCTGCTGGATTTTTTGTTTCAGCATAGTGAGGGTAAAACATTAGGTAGAGGATAATGCTGGCGACCATTGCACCAAGCATTTGTGCAATAATATAAGGAAGAACCAAACTCCAGCTAAAGCTCCCAATCATTGCCATTGCAATTGTTACTGCTGGATTCAAATGGGCTGGCGACATAAATCCAGAAACGTAAACCCCCATCATTACTGCAAATCCCCAACCGAGAGTGATAGCAACCCAACCCGCTCCTGTTGCTTTCGTTTTGTTCAAGACAACGCCTGAAACGACCCCGTTACCAAGAAGTATTAAGATAAATGTTCCTAAAAATTCACCAAGTAGCTGTACCATTTCTGAGTGCATATTGACCCCTTATTTCTATTTTTTTATTTGTTTCAATTATCTTCGAACTATTTTTATTTCTTCAAGTCTGATAAGTCAGATTCACGAAGCGCTTTTTCCAAAGCTTTTTCTTGTTCTGCTTTTTCTTCTACTGACCAACCGAGAAAGTCCGCAATGACATTGACAACATGAACTTTGATTGTATCTACACTTTCACGCATAAATAAAATATGGTTAGTACGACGAAGCAAGTAGTCTACCGGTGTCAAGATCATTTCATCCTCAAGCGCATAGCGCAGACGGGCTGATTCTGCTAAAGATAATCCTTCATAAGGTCTCATTTCAGAAGCATAGGCAAATACTTGGAGTGCGTTCATGCCATAAAAGTCTGCTATGTATTTCGACTCCTCTTCTGTAAGACCTGCAGCAACACCGATTTTCATGTTTTCAGCAACGACTTCTTCAACCTTAGTTGGATCAAATTCACCACCAGAGATCTGGTATTTTTTAGAGTCGATTGGTTCATATTTCAAATCAAAGTCCTCAACAAGCAGCTGGCAGATAAGCTCCATAGCACCTGCTGCCATTTTACGGTAGTCAGTGATTTTCCCACCAGCTAAAGTAATCAAACCATCACTCTCACGTTCAAGTGAACTCCCACGAGAAACTGAAGATGGCGCGTCCCCTTTTTCTGAAAGACTTGATTCCATATTATTCAATAAATGCTCTACTTCGGCTTTAGTTGCTGTTTTATTTTTATAGCGAAGCACGGCCTCTACGACAGCGTTAAAGCTAGTTTCAGAAACTGCACCGTTATCACCTCCGTTATAGTCTGAACCCGAATTCCCACCTAGCAATGGACGCAATCCAGCCCATGAAGCTTCAATGTCATTAATCGTGATATTTGCTCCAGGATAACGGAAATTGATGACATCTAAAAGGTAGTCCACATCTTCTTGAGTAACCTTGGGATCGGTAAAGTCCCCATGATAATCCGTATCTGTCGTACCAAAATATGTTTTATTTTCACGTGGAATAGCAAAAACCATACGTTTATCATGTTTTCCTGTATCAAAATATGTTGGTTGAGGCACAGGTAATTTGGCAGCATCAACAACGAGATGGACTCCTTTTGTCGGACGCATTTTTGGCACAATCGGACGAGTGAAGTTCAAGTAACGTATCTTATCTACCCAAGGACCACTTGTGTTAATCACAAGTTTAGATTTTACTTCAATGACTTCATCTGTCAATAAGTCACGCGCCCGAACACCAGAGATTTGTCCATCAGTATAGATAAAATCAATCACTTTCATCTTGCTGATGGCTTTTGCGCCGTCTTCAACAGCTTTTTTAATATTGTCAATCACCAAACGTGAATCATTGTTACGGTAGTCAAGATAAACCCCTGCACCTTGCAAACCCTTTTTTTTGATCAGTGGCTCACGGCGTAGCACTTCTTCTGGTGAGATGGTATAGTTGGCATATGGAGAACCTTCATCAATACCTGCCAACCGATCATACAAATCCATGGCGATTTTCACAGAAAACATATCAAAAGTCGTTTTGCCTTCATCATTGTAAATAGGAAGTAACATCGGGTCTGGCTTAGGAATATGTGGCGCAATACTTTGAACAACAGCACGTTCTGAAACAGTGTCGGAAACGACTTCGACATCAAAGTTTTTTAGATAACGGATACCCCCATGCACGAGTTTCGTTGAGCGTGACGATGTTCCTTCTGAAAAGTCCTGCATTTCAAGCACAGCAACTTTCATACCAGTGGCTGCCGCTTGTAAAGTCAGTCCAGCACCAGTAATACCACCTCCGATAATGAGTAAATCCATTTCTTCATTCTGAACTTTTGTGATTGCTTCTTGTCTTGTTTTTTTAGAAAAAGCCATTTCTATTCTCCTTTATGTTACTGTCTGATTGATTATTATTTGAAAGCACGTGTTGCATTCACAGCTTTTTTCCAACCGGCATAGAGTTCTTCTCTACGTTCTTCTTGCATCTGCGTTTGGAAAATTTTGCCAGGCTCATAAGATTCTTTGAGTTCTTCTAGATCTTTCCAAAAACCAACTGCAAGACCTGCAAGGAAGGCTGCACCGAGCGCTGTCGTTTCCAGATCTCCCGCACGTTGAATAGGGATATTCAAGATATCAGCTTGGAACTGCATCAGGTATTCATTATTTGCTGCGCCACCATCTACTTTGAGTACAGACATATCGATTCCTGTATCTTCTTTCATAGTGCTGACTACATCACGGACTTGATAAGCTATGCCTTGTAAGGTCGCTTTTACAATATCTTCTTTTGTCGTTCCACGTGTCAATCCAAACATTGCACCACGCGCTTCTTGGTCCCAATATGGTGCGCCAAGGCCGACAAAAGCTGGAACCACATAAACTTCATCTTGATTCATAGACTGGAGTGCAACTTCTTCAGAATCACTGGCACGTTCCAACATCTTTAAACCATCACGTAACCATTGGATTGATGAACCTGCAACAAAGATACTTCCTTCTAAGGCATAATAAACTTTTCCATTAATACCATAGCCAATTGTTGTGAGCATGTTATTTTTGGAAATATGTGGTTTCTCACCTGTATTCATAACGATAAATGAACCTGTACCATAAGTATTTTTAATCATCCCTGGTTCAAAGGCCATTTGACCAAATAATGCAGCTTGCTGGTCACCAGCCATACCTGAGATTGGTACTTCAGATCCAAAGAAATGGAAGCCTTTAGTCACACCATAAACTTCTGAGTTTGATTTAACCTCTGGAAGCATTGAAGCTGGGATATTCAGAATTTTCAGGATTTCTTCGTCCCATTTTAACTCATGAATGTTGTAGAGCATAGTACGGCTGGCATTAGAGTAATCTGTATAATGTACATCGCCATCTGTCAACTTCCATAAAAGCCATGTATCAATTGTTCCAAAGAGCAGCTCACCTCGTTCAGCCCGCTCTTGTGCTCCTTCAACATGGTCAAGAATCCAACGAATTTTTGTAGCTGAAAAGTATGAGTCGACAATAAGTCCTGTCTTTTTGTGGAATAGTTCATCATGTCCTCCATCTTTAAGACCGTTTGCAATATCGGCAGATTGACGTGATTGCCAAACGATGGCATGGTAGATTGGTATACCTGTTTTTTTATCCCAGATAATGGTTGTTTCACGTTGGTTAGTAATACCAATAGCAGCAACCTGCACAGGCTTAATACCAGATTCGATAAATGCTCCTGCGATAACAGATTGAACAGAGTTCCAAATTTCGTTGGCATCATGTTCCACCCAACCTTCTTTAGGAAAGTACTGTGTAAATTCTTTTTGGGAACTTCCGATGTGTTTACCCTGTTTATCAAATATAATAGCTCTTGAGCTTGTTGTACCTTGGTCAATTGCCATAATGTAAGAAGTTTCTGTCATGTTGTTTCTCCTTTGTAAACGCTTTCTATAATTTATATTATAGCATTTTAAAACGAATAGAAACTTTCATTTTTTATCAAATTCAAAAAAAAATTGGCAGTCGAAAATAAACAACAGATTCGAGAGGGAGTCTCTACCCCAATTTAATTTTAACCTTATTTGAGTTGCTATTCTTAATTCTTCATCTATTCTGTAATAAATTCAGTGAGAAAATGCTAAATAATGGGACCGCAGTAATATCTTCATAAATGTAAAATAATATTCACGTGAAAACATAAAAAAAGAGGAGAGCACCCCTCTTTCGTGTTTTATTCTTAATTCAAAATTGCTTTTTTTTGAAATTTTTCTTTTTTTAAGTTTTCAATACGCGACAATAACTCTTCAAAATCATAATCACTGGAAAACTCGGAAAGTATATAGACAAACTTTCGACTGTCATTTCTTTTACTTGAGATAAGTAGATCATAACTCTGGCTTTCTTGATAATGCTCTAATTTTATCTTTTCAACAGATCTGAGGTGATTTTTCAGATAGTGTTCCATCGGGATTTGATAGGCAGGTGTATCAGACAAATCATAAGCCACCGTCAATTGTTGAGCAGATAAGAGCTCCAGCAGCATTAGGGCATTGCGATAACCAAAGATGAGTTCTGGTAAATCTTGCTCTTTGGGAATATAACTTAAAGCAATATCTTTGAGGTTATCCAGTAAATCTTGAAAACTCTTATCAACCCAGTTTTGTTTATGCAGCATCAAATCTTCTTGAATTTTGGTAAAGAGGCTACCTTGGAAAAAGGTGAATTTATTGTTTACTTGAGCTAACTGATAACTGATGGCTTTCTCCTCTTCGAAACCTAAACGATGAGGACGATAGTGGTTTAACATTCGCTCTCTTAATGAAATATTCAAGAGGACAGTTGGAATTTTTTTACTGCGGTAAATATCAAAACGGTAATAACTTTCTTTATCTAGAATGAAAAAAGATTGGAGAAAACTGTAGAAAAAAATTGTCTCACAGTTATCCTTACTCTGATTATCATAAATATGTTGATAAAAAAGAGAATCCAATAGTTGATAGAGATGATCATCTTGGTATATTTTCTTCATTTCCAAAGATTTAGTAATTTGGATATCTGTAAGTTTCCGCCTTCTTTCTGTGATTGCCAACCACCGATAAAGTTTATCTTTGCTACTTTCGGAAAAATTTACTTTTAATGTTTCTTCAAGTTGCTGTACAAATTCAACCTGAAACTTAGTGACTTGGAGCAAATCTGGTCGAAATTTAGGGTGAAGCGAATCAAATAACAGATAGTAAAAATAGCGAATTTGACTTTCTTCTCCGATCAATTTATTATTTTTGATTTGAATATCAAATTCCAATAAAAGTTTATTGAGTTCTTTGATTTTGCGAAACAAAGTAGATTCACTGAGTAGCAAGAGTTCTGCTAATTCAAAAATCATGTAATTTTTTTGTTCTAAAAATAAGAGAATCAGGCGATATTTGATACTATCTTGGATTAAAAAACTGATGACTTCATCTAAGGTTTGTGATTCCGACATGTTTAGAACGAGTTTATTGTTCTGACGAATAACTTCCATGGGTTCCCCAATCATCCGTCCTATATAAGATATATCCTCCAAATAACTCTGAACCGAAGGTCGAGAGAGGTTTACCCAATCACACAGTTCCTGCGCAGTTAGCTTATCATGTTTGAGGAACAACTGACGTAAAATCTTAACCTGTATTTGTTCTTTTTTTTCAAGTAAAACTTCAATATTCACAGCTGTTCCTCTTTTTCTAAATTAATATTTTTTGTAGGAGTTTTCATATTCTCATTCTATTTTATCACTCCACTATATTTTGTTATTAAAAATTGCTCAGTATGAACATAGTAAATTGGACACTAAAAAGAATATGACCAAAAGCCTTATTCTTCTTTTAAACTTGTATATTTTGCGACTAAACTATAAAAGTGATTAGATAAACTTAGATTATAATCTGTTTATCAAACACTAAACATGTTTTATATTAATTCACGATAATATATAAACTAATATAACCAAATCCCTTTTAGTAAATATACCAATGAATCAATAAAAAAATAAATACCAATACCTAATATAAATAATGATATTATTATTCTAGTGACATTACTTAATTTTTTTCTTCGGTTATTTTTATCTAAATAACTACTTGCTATTTTAATCAATTTTTCATAGATATTAAATATTAATGATACTACTAAAGTATATAAAGGAATCTGTCCTAACAACATCCAAATTGTTAAACATAATATTGTTAATAGTATATTCCCCTCTTTTGCACTTAGTGCCACCTCCGCCCAAAAAGTCGGATCTGACATAGCCCAAAACCCAAAAATAAAACCTGCAAGTGGCATACTTCTCTTTGCAAATTTCATAAATTTCGATTCTTTCTGATCATCTACTCTTTCTTTATTTTCTTTCAGTAAGGTAGATCTTATAAACCAAGCTACACATACAATGGATATCAAAAAACCGGTAAATACATAAGCCATATTTGGAATATGATTCATTATATCTATAAAATAATTCAAGCTTATACTAGTACCGTATGAAAATATTAATCCGAAAACGACCGTGGAAAGTAGAGCCATTAAAGAAAATAAATATACTTGTTTTTTCTTTGTTCCATTTGCTAGTGCAGCCATTATAAGCACTGCTCCCACTGGATCAAATCCACCGAATCCTAACAAAATTGATGATAGTATTAATTTCATCGATCATTACCTCCATGTATCAATTTCTCTAGCAACAATCTTTTAAATTTTTGTAAATTCATTAGGCATCCATTACTTGTTACAGACTGATTTTATTATTATCAATGAAATAATAAAGACACTCCAACATCATAAGCTTTTGTCCAACACAAGCATATTCCAGCAAATAGAATTGATAATTACCAGTAATCAACTGAGTTCTAATAAAGAGGGTAATGATCCTACGACTGTTTGATGGAACATAATCGTTTATCGTTGCTATGAACCATGCGAATCAACTTTATTGGTAATATATTTAGTTACTTTAGAAAAAAGCCTCAATAGGCTTTTTATTGTTTCTGTAATTGTAAAACTTGAGCATTATTTATCTCTTTAAAAAGTTTATTACTTGTTTCTTTAGAAATTACATCAGTTTTTACCTGGTTCAATACAAATTGATATTCAAGTTGAAAAGCCTCTATGAGTAATTCGTTTGGAATAATTGTATCTTCTTGAATTTCGTTACGAATACGGTAATGTCTATTTTCCAAAATATGTTTTACTTCTTCAATATCACTAAAGTCAGTTATCTTATTTTCTGATCGCTCTTTTTCAAGAGAACTTAATTTTTCGATTGTTTGTTGATATAAACTGCTTTCTAGTCGGCTTATATCAGTTCTTATTGTCGCAAATTCTTGCATTTCTACTGAATCTACTCTTCTGCCACGTCGTCTTTTGGAGAATAATCGTCTTATTTTCTTACCAGTTGAATGTTTACTACTGTTTTCTAGATAAATTCTAAAATAGTCAATAACTTTAGATGAAAATTGTGCTTTTATAGTTGTTGTATCAAGTAATGTTTCCTGCCAACTTATTATCTCGTCCATTAATTTACTACTCTTGGTATGGTCAGGAATTTGTAATCCCTTTTGTGATTGTAGTTGTTTGGTAAGACTACTACGAACTTTACTATCCTCGATTTCTTCTACCATATGAAGAATCGCATAATCAACCATATCGTTACGAACCTGATTGATATTATCAGAACTTTCATCTCCAAGTGCCGGTAATAATTTTGGCAGAATCAGTGTTGGTACAATAAGACTTAAAAGAATAACAATAGCGGCCATTGTAATAATAATTTCCCTGTTCTCGTTGCTCAAAATACTAGTATTCAAAGGTAAAGAGAAAGCCATTGCTAATGTCATTGTTCCATGGGCTCCTGACAAAGCAAAAATTGTTGAATCACTGTTACGCTCTTCTTTAACATCAGAGAAAAAGTGTTCGATTGATTTATTTCTTTTTCTATTAGTCCAAAATTTTCTTATAAATAGCATAAGCAAATAAACTAAAACGCTTATCAAAAATAGTACAATTGATTCTTTCCAACCAAGTGACTTAAAAATGTCCCAAATTCCAAATAGACTTACACCCAAGAGAATAAAAACAAAGTTATTCAGAATATCACTTAAAATCTCCCAGATTGTATTATTCGTTAATTGAACATTTGTTGAAGTCAGTTTGAGCATATCTCCTTCAAAGTTATGAATCAACCCAGCAGCAACAACAGCTAGGACACCGGAAGTTCCAAAATGTTCTGCTAACAAATAAATAAAGAAGGGGGTCAGAATTGAAATAGGAATTATGGTAGCTTCTGGCCGAGTTGCTCTGAGATTGATTGCCGTCCTAATTCGTACCAGTAGAGCACCGATAACTAAACCAATTATAATTCCACCAATTGAGACAAATATAAAGCGACCAAGTCCTTCCCAAATACTGAAATGCCCACTCTCTAAAACAGATAATCCTAAGCTCAGTAAAACTAACCCTGTTGCATCATTAAATAAAGATTCAAATTCAACTGCTTCATTAACCCCTTCGGGCATTTTCTTTCCGGAAATTATTGACTTTACAGCAACTGCATCTGTTGGCGTTACAATTGCTGCAAAACAGATAGCTAAAGGAAAAATCCAACTACCCATTATATTATTCGTAAGCACTGCTACCAAAAGTACAGTTACCACTGCTAAAGTAATTGATAGAAAAAATATTCCTCTAAAATTTTTACGTACTTTTTTTAATGAAGTTTTACTTCCCTCATAAAACATTAATGGAGCAATGATTAACATCATAAAAAACTCTGGCTCCAATTCAAAATTTTGAAATTCTGGTAGGAAACTCAAAATAAGGCCCACACCAATCAAGATAAAAGTTTCTGAAATTTGTGGAAAAAACTCTTTGATTATATTTGCTCCGATAACACCAATCATCATCACAGCAATAAAACTAATAGCTGACATAAAACACCATTTCCTAATTTTTATACTCTTACAGTATAACATGTTCAAGATTGGGTTTCCAAGACTAGTATTAAAAATTATGAAATATACAAGACGATTTGTCATTTTCATAGTATATAAAAATATTGAATTAGTTATTTATATTTATAATATAATGATAAAAAGACATCTATTTTGACGTCTTTTTATTTATTTATTTTGATTTGGTCATGATTTTGCTAAACATTTTAACCATCCAGTAAACTATCTCGATATTCAATATTTAGTAATTCTTTTTCAGGAAATAAAAATCTATCTAACCAGTTTTGGCTTTCAAAAAAATTGATTTTATCATGTTCTAGCGGATGATAGTCTTTTTCCAAAAAATTAGATAAGTTCTCTATTGAGTCCTCTCCTAAAATAAAAATATTATCAGGATGATAAAATAGGTAATGCTTGATGGCTTTATTTGTTGTAACTAATTTTTTCTTAAAGAAAATAGCCTCCATTGTTCTCAAGGTCAAACCTGTCTGGTTTTCTTGCATAATTTCAAGAATACCATTACTATTAATTAAGAACTCTAAAAATTTTGGATAGGGTAAATATCCTTTATTTTTAAAACCTTTTTCTCCATTAATGATATAAAGTAATATTGAAATATCTAAACTGGCACATTTATCTAAAATAACATGTGCAAGTTGAGTTCTTCCTTTATCATTTCCTCCAAAAAACAAATCATAATCTGGTATTTGAAGAGGTAAATTTATACAAGGAGTATAAAAAGTAGAATTATGATAGAGCCCATATTTTTTTGCTTCAATAGGGTCAAAACTATAGTAGGAATCAATTACTCCTATTTCTCTAGAGGTGTGCAGCAAATCAATATATTTTTGAGTCAAATGATTCCAAAAAAATAGAATCATCTTTGCCTCGGTAAAATCCTTTATAATATTAGGATAGTTAGCTTTAAAACCAGAATCTAAAAATATAATAAGCTGATAACGGGCAAGCCGGTGCTTTCCCACATCACTTTTTATAAAATGGACTAATCGGCGTCCTGAAATTACATCAATATTATTTAAGGAATCGAAAAAATAAAGATGTGCATTTTTAGCTACTAAGAGTATTTTGCTGTAAGAAATTTCTTTCATGTTCTAACTCCTTTCAATTCAGTATAAATTCATTGTATGATTAAATTTCAGAATATTCAAAAATATCGTCTTACAAAAAATACATTCACCAATGATGATAGTATTATATTTTTGAATATTCTAATTAATTCTAAAACATTCTGCTGTCTTTCAGATTCCTTTTTGTGTATACTAATTATTAATAGCGCTAGTTTTTAGAAAAGAATTGTATCAATTTGAAAAAGGAGAAATGATTTTATGAAAACAATCCTTCAAGCTTTTGAATGGTATTTACCCTCAGATTCTCAGCACTGGAATAATATAAAAGAGAATATTCCTGACTTAGGAAAGTTAGGATTTTCAGGATTGTGGTTACCTCCAGCTTCCAAGGCAGCTTCTGGAGTTGAAGATGTTGGTTATGGGACCTATGATTTATTCGACTTAGGGGAATTTGATCAAAAAGGGACAATTCCTACAAAATATGGGACTAAAGATGAATATCTTGATTTAATTAATACACTACACCATAACAATATTAAAGTGTATGCGGATATCGTTTTTAATCACATGATGGGTGCTGATGAAACAGAAACTATTGAAGCTGATATTAAAGCAGAAGATAATCATCTTCATAACATCGAAAATAATAAAACTGTTGAAGTTTGGACCAAATTTACATTTCCAGGAAGACAAGGAAAATACGACAATTATATATGGACCTGGCACAACTTTACGGGAATTGATTATGACGAAAGGAAAAATCAAGAAGAAATTCTTGAATTTGAAGGACATGAATGGGATGAAAATGTAGATTCAGAGAATAATAATTTTGATTATTTAATGGGGGCTGATCTTGATTTTAGTGTTTCCGAAACAGTAGAACAACTTGAAAAATGGGGACATTGGTTTTCAGAAATGACAAAAATTGATGGTTTTCGATTAGATGCAATTAAACATATTGATTTCAAATATTTTGATAAATGGCTTGAACAGAGAGCAAAGCAATTAGATAAAAAACTTTTTATTGTTGGAGAGTACTGGTCTGATGATCTTGGCAAATTAGAGTATTATCTTGAACAATCTGGTGATAAAATACAATTATTTGATGTACCACTACATTTTAATATGAAAGAAGCCTCTTCAACCAATGGAGAATTTGATATGCGTACTCTTTTTGATCACACACTCACTGCCAGCCAACCAGAACTCTCGGTCACTTTTGTTGATAACCATGATACTCAAGAAGGACAGGCTCTTCAATCTTGGATTCCAGCTTGGTTTAAAGAGCACGCTTATAGCTTAATTTTACTTCGCAAAAAAGGAACTCCTACTGTCTTTTGGGGAGATTTATATGGAATACCCTCACGTAATGTTAATCCTGTAGGTGATAACTTGAGAACTATGATAGCATTGCGTAAGGACTCTGAGTTTTTAAGGGAAAATGATTATTTTGATCATCCTGATATTATTGGATGGACAAATATTTTAAAAATAGATAATAAGGAATATGGATTATCATGTATTTTAACTAATAAAAATGGTGGCTCAAAATATATGATAATTGATAAGGCGTATGCAGGTAAAGTTTATATAGATTTATTTGGAAGACATGAAATACCTATTACGCTGGATCAAAATGGTGGAGCTGAATTTTACGTCAATGATGGAAGTGTTTCGGTTTGGGTAGATAAGGAAATTGTTTCAAAAATTGATCAAATAAACTTTCAAAACTAACTATTTTATCAAATAGGATAAAAAAAGTACCTCTATAAGGTACTTTTTTATTTGAACTATTAGTCAATCAATGAGGTATGTTTGATTTCTTCAATATTTTTTGTTCCAGCAAGTTGCATAGTGATACTTAGTTCTTTGTTTAAGTGTTCAAAAACAGATTGAACACCTTTGGCTCCCCCTAAATTCAAACCATAAAGAACTGGACGACCTACCGCAACAACATCTGCTCCTTGTGCTAAAGCTTTGAAGACATGTTCCCCACGTCTAACTCCACTATCAAAAATAACAGGAACTCGATGATTAACTCTTTTAGCGATGAGGGGCAAGACATCAATTGAAGCAGGTCCTCCATCTAATTGTCGTCCCCCATGATTTGAAACCCAGATACCGTCTGCCCCGGCGTTAATGGCGTCATCTGCATCAATAGGAGATTGAACCCCCTTAACAATTACAGGAAGATTAGTTATTTTTTTTAATTTTTTGAATATCTTCTAAAACAAGTCCTTGTTTTGCTGCTGCATAAATTTCGCTGATTCCTTTGCCAGTTCCATCACTTTCCGAAAAAGCTGCTAAATTTGGCATTGGTAAAGGAAATTGGAAATGATTGACAATATCTTCTTCTCGATAGCCACCTAGTGTTGAATCAGCGGTTAAAATAATTGCTTTAACCCCGGCATCTACAGCTTTTTTTAAAAGAAATTCATTAAATTTATCATCTTTACTCATATACAGTTGGAAAAATTGTGGAGCACCAGGTGCAGCTTTTGCAGCATCTTCCACTGATGTACTTCCATAAGTACTAATTGAAAAGATTGAGCCAACTTCAGCCATCGCTTTTGCTGTTGCAACTTCTCCTTCTGCATGAGCAAGGCCTTGTGCGGCAACTGGTGCTTAGATAATTGGTGTTTTTAATTTTATACCAAAGAGTGAGGTACTTAAATCTGCAGAATCAACTCCTCTTAATACTCGAGGCATAATTTGTTTTTTGTTAAATGCTGATGTATTTTCATTCAGTGTCCACTCATCTTCAGAGCCACCACGGATATACCCAAAGGCACCTTTATTTCCCGCAGCCTCCATACTTTGTTTCACTTTACCTTCAAGTGATTTAACATTTACAATTTCTAACGCTTTGTTTTCAGTACTAGTTTTATAAGTCATCTTAGTTCTCCTATTTTTCGTAAAGTTTACATCTGTAGATGATAAATACATTATACATCTTATTTTAAAAAAATACACAAATGAAAGATTTATTTTTTAATAAACTAAAACTTATATAAAAAGATAAATTAAAAAAGTAGCAAAACTACTCTTTTATATTATTTATACTAAAAGATGGTGTGATAATGAAAGCTTCCTATTAATCTTCCTTCCTCCTCTTTTCATTTTACAATCACGAATTATAAATTTCATTAATAAGTTCTTCTGTTTTATCCCAACCCAAACATGGGTCAGTGATTGATTTTCCAAATACTTCTGGTTTGTCTTGACGACCCTCTTCAAGATATGATTCAATCATAAATCCTCTGACATATTTATGAATTTGTTCATCCCAATTACGATTGACTAATGTTTGACGAACAATTCTTATTTGTTCCATATACTTCTTCCCAGAGTTATCATGATTAGTATCAATAACAATAAATGGATTTTTTAAGCCCATTTTTTCGTATATTTCGATACTTTCAAGAAGATTATCTGTATAGTAATTTGGATGGTTTTTACCATTTTCATCTTGTCCCCCACGAAGGATGGCATGAGCTAATGGATTTCCTGATGTTTCTACTTCAGCATTTCCAAATAGAAAATCTTGAGATTGTTGGGCCGCATACATTCCATTAAACATAACTTTTAAATTCCCTGATGTCGGGTTTTTCATCCCTGTTGGGGCATCTATTCCTGAGGCAACAAAGCGATGTTGTTGATTTTCAACTGAGCGAGCGCCAACCGCATAGTAACTTACTAAGTCATCAACTAATGGTAGATTTTCTGGGTATAGCATCTCATCTGCTGTAGTCAGACCAGTCTCAGTAATTACTTTATAGTGAAGGTCGCGAACCATTTTTATCCCATTGATAAGGTCTGTGTGTCCATCTGCATCAGGTTCATGAATGAGACCTTTATAGCCATCTCCGTTTGTCCGTGGTTTTGCAGTGTAAACACGCATCACAATAAAAATTTTATCTTCTACTTCTTTTTGAAGTTTTGACAATCTGTGAGCATATTCTAAAACTGCAGCTTCATTATCTGATGAGCAGGGGCCAATGACTAAGAGAATTCTATCATCTTCACCCTTAATTATCGCTTCAAGTTCCTTATCACGTTTTTCTTTCTTTTCTCGCTGCACATCATTTAAATGATTTAGCTCTTTTACATCTTTAATGTTAATTTTGTTACTGAGTTCTTTAAAAGTCATCTTTTACCTTTTTTCTATCGTTTTTTAATAAAAATACTTTGGAGCTATACTATAAAAGTGGACAGAAAATTGTGTGTTATAATCTGTCTATTAAGACACAAAAATGAAAGGACTTTTATGTCAGGTTTTAAACGTTACGACGAGGATTTCAAACAATCGCTCGTTAATCTCTATCAAACTGGTAAAACACAAACTGAACTCTGTAAAGATTATGGGGTATCTTCTTCTGCACTTGCAAAATGGATTAAGCAGTACTCTCAAGTGCGTCTTGAAGATAATACGGTGTTGACTGCTAAACAGATTCAAAAATTACAAAAAAGGAATGCCCAACTAGAGGAAGAAAATCTGATCTTAAAAAAAGCGAGTGCCATATTCATGCAAAACTCCAAGTAAGATTGAAAGCCATCTATAGACTCCGATTTGAACACACGACAGTTATGCTCTGTCGTGTTTTACATGTCAATCGTTCCACCTACTATAACTTCATAAACAAGAGGCCTTCGAAGCGTGAAGTAGAAAATCAACGCTTGAGAAAATTACTTCTTGAAATCTATATGAAAGCCAAGAAAAGAATCGGAACAAGAGCTTTTAAAATTATTCTCCTGCGTGATTATGGCGTCAATATTTCTGAAGGGCGTATCTTAAGACTTCTCAAGTCTATGACACTCCCTAAAATGTCAACCATTAAACCTCGTTTTTATTCAAACAAATCGCCCGAATTTTCTTCTGATAATCTACTGAAACAAGAATTTAACCCGAACTCCCCAAATCAAGTGTGGACAACTGACTTCACTTATATTTCTATAGGACCTAAACGACATATTTATCTCTGTGCTATTCTTGACCTCTACTCAAGGAAATGTATTGCGTGGAAAGTAAGTGATCGAATTGATGCCAAACTCGCCTGTGATACCTTAGAGATAGCTATAAAGAAAAGAAAACCTAAAGAACCAATCATTTTTCATTCTGATCAAGGCAGTCAATTTAAGTCAGCTTCCTTTAGAAAGCTATTAGATGAGCATCAATTGCTTGCTTCTTACTCCAAGCCTGGATATCCTTATGATAATGCCGTGACTGAGGTCTTTTTCAAGTATCTTAAACAACGAGAAATTAATCGCAGAACTTATCACTCCATTCAAGAAGTTCAACTCTCTTGCTTTGAATACATCGAACAATTTTATAACAATTATAATCCTCATTCCGCCAACAATGGTTTAACTCCAAATCAGAAAGAAGAAAATTATTTTAAGAAAATATAGCTCATTTTGTGTCTAAATATTTGACATTAGTCCACTTAATAATATTTTACTTGCAATAAATTTTTCTATTTTACTTTTTATGTGCCTCCTTTATAATAAAAAAAGACGTCCCAGGGGACGTCTTCTTTATCCCCTAGATGATTAACGAACATCAAAGAGGACCCACATTTTATTAGCCAAAAACTAATGTGGATCATTCATAAAGAAAAAATAAAATTTTTTAAAGTTGTTAATCATTTTGGAACCTCGATATTTAATATTATTAGTTAGTATAATTAAAATTTTTTGATTTGTCAATTATTTATCTATTTTTTCTTAATTTTATTTCAAAATTTCTTTTTACATAAATTTTATTATGTATCATACGGTAAATAAAGAGGATATTGAAGCATGGATGGAGTGTGCTGTATTTGCATTATTCATCGTATAGAGGTGAATTCCAGCAACATCCTCTGTTACTAAATCAACGATTTGATCGATGGCATAAGCAATTCCAGCATCCCTTAAAGCGATAGGGTTATGTTCATATTTTTCGAGTATTCTAATGAATTTTTCTGGTAATGGCGTATTACAATTTTTTAATAGACGAAGAATTTGATTTCGATTGATTACTGGCATTATTCCAGCGAATATTGGAGTATTTATCTCAGCAATTGCGCATCGTTCTTGAAAATCATAGAAACTATCATTATCAAAAAATAGTTGTGTGATTAATCTGTCACAACCAGCATCTACTTTTTCTTTCAAATAATGAAAATCACTCACTCGATTTACTGATTCGGGATGAATATCGGGGTAGCAAGCACCTAAAACTTCAAAACTATCATCATAATCTTTGATAAACTTAACCAAATCACTTGCAAATCTAAAATCATCTTTCATCGGTTCGTCGCTGATATCACCTCTTAATGCAAGAATTTTTTTGATATGTTTATCTTTTAACCGTTCCAAAATTTCGATCACTTGAGCTTTATCTAAATAAGCGGCAGGTAAATGAGCAACCGCTGGAATATCTAGTGTATTGTTTACATAATCAGCAAACTTTATAGTTGTATCTCCAATATTATCATAATTATTGTTACTACAAGTTACACTGATAAAATCTGGCGAGAGAGTTCTTAGGCTATCCAAGGTCTTTACCAAGTTGGTACTTCCAATTTGAGTTGTAGGTGGAAAAACTTCAAAAGAAAGAATTTTGGAATTACTTGTCATATTCAACCTTTTCCTTTCTTAACTTCTTAGTTGCTTCAACTAAGTGTATTAAACTAGGAATCGTTTCGGCATTACCACGTGTTTTAAGACCACAATCAGGATTTACCCAAACTTGTTCAATTGGTAATTTTCCCAATATTTTTTTTAATTGATTTTGTATTTCTTTTACGCTAGGTATTCTTGGAGAATGAATATCATAAACTCCAGGACCAACCAAAGTTTGAAAATGGTGAGCTTTTAATGCATCGATAATTGATAGCTCACTTCTACTTGCTTCAAAAGAAATTACATCAGCATCCATCGCGTCAATGGATGGAATTATATCTTCAAATTCAGAATAACACATATGCGTATGAATTTGCGTTTCCGGTTTTACTTTAGAGTGAACTAAACGAAATGCAGGAATTGCCCAATCTAGATATTCTTTATACCAATCACTTTTACGCAGAGGTAACTTTTCTCTCAAAGCTGCCTCATCAATTTGAATAATCTTAATGCCAGCTTTTTCTAAGTCAAGCACTTCTTCTTGAACAGCTAATGCCAATTGTAAAGTACTTGCTTTTAACGAAATATCTTCTCGCGGAAAAGACCAATTTAGAATCGTTACAGGACCTGTCAGCATTCCTTTTACTGGTTTAGATGTTTGAGATTGAGCATAGGCTGACCAACGGACGGTCATAGCTTCCGGTCTAGTGACATCAGCCCACACGATTGGAGGTTTGACACAACGTGTCCCATAAGATTGAACCCATGCTTTTTGAGTAAAAACATAACCTTCTAACTTTTCTCCAAAATACTCTACCATGTCATTTCGTTCAAATTCACCATGGACTAAAACGTCTAATCCAATATCTTCTTGGAGTTTAAGACATTCTTTTATTTTTTCTTCTAAGAATGTGTCATAATCTGCTTGACTTAATTCTCCTCGCTTATTTTGTAGCCGAACTTTTCTCACTTCTGCCGTTTGAGGAAATGAACCGATTGTTGTGCTTGGTAAAAGTGGTAAATTAAGCGATTGAGATTGACTTGCTCGTCTTTCGACTAGTGACGGTTGTCTAGTAAAGTCTTTTTCTGTTAATTTATCAAGTTTTTGCTTAAGTAGAGAATTTTCACGAACTCTTTCATTTTCAAAAAGTTCGACATTCTTCTTCAAAAAAGAAGTGTTTTTATTAAAATAAATATCGGAAATTTCATCAATTTCATTTAATTTTTCTGTGGCAAATGAAAAGTGTTTAAGGATTTCTTTTGATAATTTAGTTTCGTTTTTAACTGTTACTGGAACGTGTTGTAAAGAGCAGCTTGTATTAATTACGATATCTGCTACTTCATCTAAAGCGGTTAGTAGCTCAAGTGTCTTTTGATAATTATTACGCCAAATATTTTTTCCATTTACTAATCCTGCAAAAAGTATTTTCTCTTTGGGAAAACCGTATTTTTGAATAAGAGCTAAAGAATCTCTTCCTTCTATAAAATCAAGACCAATACCATCAAAATCAAGCTTTATTATTTCTTTATAGCTATCACGAACATCTCCAAAATATGTTTGAAGAAGTATCTTAAGGTTGTTTTTATTCTTAAGTAGTCCTTCATAAATACTCACAAATAAATTTTTTTCTTCTTCAGTTTGGTCTAAAACAAGTGCTGGTTCTTCAATCTGTAACCATTCTACTCCTAGTTGATTAAGTTCTTTTAGTAGTGTTTGAAAAGCTACAATAACATCAGATAATACTGTATCTTTCGTGGCTCCTGACTTGTAATCTGCTAAAACTAAAAATGTATATGGGCCAATAATTGTTGGTCTGGTTTCAAAGCCAGCTGATTTTGCTTCCTTATATTCATTTAATAATTTTGAAAAATTTGCTTTAATAGTCGTATCTTTGTTAATTTCTGGAACTAAATAATGATAGTTTGTATTAAACCATTTTTTCATCGGTCTTGCTTTTACGTCATTTTGTTCATCTTGGAAACCACGCGCTAATGCAAATAAGGTATCTAGTTCACTTAATTCTAAATTTTTATAAGACTCTGGAATTGCACCAAGAGCAATTGATAGGTCTAAGGTTTGGTCATAGAAAGAAAAGTCATTGGAAATTGGTGAGTCAATTCCAGCTTCTTTTTGACTTTTCCAATTTTCCAACCGAATTTTTTTGGCTACTGTTTGTAATTCTTCTTCTGTAATTTCTTTACGAAAATATTTTTCAAGAGCAAATTTTAATTCACGGTTTGAGCCGATACGTGGGAAAGCAATAATTGATTTTTTCATAGTCATAGTCTCCAATTTTTAATAGGTCTATCTTATCAAATTTAATAAAACTTTAATAATACATTTTTAGTATGATGACCTATAGTTTAAAACTATAGGTCAATCAGAAAATAATAAAAGTCCAAGTAAATTTCTTGGACTTTTTGTATTTCATTATCTTCTTTGCATTAAGTGAATTTTATCCTGTAAAAATGGTGGAATAACAATTGAGCTTTCTCGATCTTCTTTAATAATTATTGATTTATCTTCTAATATATCGATTACTTTAATAAGATGTGGAAGAGAAATTTCTAATTTTTTGAAAAAGTTTTTTCCTTCTTCTTCTATTGCAGTAACATGGTAGGTTTGCTCAACTTGTGTCTCGTCAAGAGTCAGTTCCACTTCATTTTTCAGCCAAAATGATTCTGTAGGAATTTCTGAGCCGTGAGGGTCAGCTGCTGGATAGCCCATCAGGACATACAGAGATTCAATCAACCTTGGTGATGAAGCATGTTCTAAATTTTCAGCTTCATCGTGGACTTCCTCCATTGTATACCCAACCTTTTCAAAAAGAAAAGTTTCCCAAACTCGATGACTTTTTAAAATAAATCGTGCTTCGTGCTTTCCTAATTCTGTAAGTGATACCCCGTAATAAGGTTTATGAATAACAAGTTCTTTTTTGGCTAATCGTTTAATCATTTCAGTGGCGCTTGGTGATGATACTGATAATTTTTGAGCAATGGCATTAATACTAACAGATCCATTATTTTCACTTTTTAGGCTATATATAGCCTTTAGATAGTCTTGTTCATTTTTTGATGTTTTCATTTTTTTACCTTACTTTTCTTGACTTAATTATAGCATAGACTATACCAAAGTAAAATAAAAGTGGGATAAATTATCACCACTTTTATTTTTTATTTAAAGTAATTCACCGTATTTTGCAACAAATATTTTTTTAAATATAGTGACAAGCATCATATACATCACTACAGTTAAAATTAGCCATGGGAAAAAGTTAATTGGTAAAGCCATTAAACCAATTGAATGTCCAAAGCTTGTGAATGGAATGATTGTGAGTCCAATGATTCCCATGAAAGTTAAGATTGTTAGTGGAGCCGAAGCACGACTTTGTAGAAATGGAATTTTAGGAGTACGAATCATATGGATAACCAAGGTTTGAGTCCACATTGATTCAACAAACCAACCAGTATGGAAGAGCGCGATAAATCCAATATAAGCTGCACTTCCAGGAACAAGAGAGCTAAATGGTCCAAATGTTGCTGGACAAATCACAAAGAACATTAGAAGATAAGTTGTAATATCGAATACGGAACTTGTTGGTCCAATCCATAACATGAATTTACTTACAGAACTTGCATCCCATTTTCTTGGAACAACTAAATATTCTTCATCGACATTATCCCAAGGAATAGCGGTACAAGAGAAATCATAGATTAAATTAAGTAAGAGAATATGAATAGATAGCATTGGGATAAATGGTAAAAATGCACTAGCGATTAGAACTGAGAACATATTACCAAAGTTAGAACTTGCTGTCATTTTTATATACTTAATCATGTTAGCATAGGTTTTTCTTCCTTCAATAATTCCTTTTTCAAGAACCATTAAATCTTTTTCTAACAAAATTACATCAGCTGACTCTTTGGCAATATCTACAGCACTATCTACTGAAATTCCAACGTCAGATGATTTCATTGCTGCTGCGTCATTAATACCATCTCCCATATAGCCGACACTATTTCCTGAATTTCTAAGTGTTGTTACTATTCTGGCTTTTTGTTGAGGTGATAACTTAGCAAAAACAGAAGCTTCCTTGGCAACCTTTGCCAGTTCATTATCATCTAATTGGTCGATACCAGAACCTAAAATAGTTTTATCAACTGGAAGTCCTACTTGTTTGCAAACTGAACGAGTAACTTTATCGTTATCACCAGTCAAGATTTTAACTGATACTCCATATTTATTGAGTGCTTTGATTGCTTTTGCTGTAGATTCTTTAGGTGGATCAAGAAAGGCAAGATAACCCATTAACACCATTTCAGACTCATCTTGAACCGAAAATGTATCTACTGGTGAAGGATTTGTTTTTTGAGCGACTAAAATCACGCGCATTCCTTCTTCGTTAAGTTCATCAACTTTTTTCAGAATGTATGCTCTGAGTTCAGGAGTTAAATGAACAACATTTCCCTTATCTTCGACTAAAGTACAGATGTCTAACATTTCTTCAGCTGCACCTTTAGTAATCATTTGCGTTTTTGAAGTCGCTCCATTAGTATTGCTTTTTACTACAACACTCATCCGACGTCTTTCAAAATCAAAAGGAATTTCATCAACTTTTGTATATTTACTACTTAGACCACCCAGTTCAGGATTTTTATCTTGCTTGGCTTCAGCTCCTTCGATAATTGCCAAATCCATTAAATTCTTTAAACCAGTTTGGTAGTAACTATTCAAAAATCCATGTCTTAATACTCGAATATTTTCTTGCCCATGAATATCTAAATGACGCATTAATACTACTTTATCTTGTGTTAATGTTCCAGTTTTATCAGTACAGAGAATATTCATTGAACCTAGATTTTGAATAGAGTTTAGGTTCTTGATGATTGTTTTTTCTTTTGACATTGTGACTGCACCTTTTGCTAGGCAAGTTGTCACAATCATTGGTAACATTTCTGGTGTTAAACCAACAGCAACTGCTAAAGCAAATAGTGCGGCTTCCATCCAATCACCTTTAGTGAAACCATTGATCAACAAGACAAATGGAACCATAACTAACATAAAGCGAATAAGGACCCATGAAACTGAGTTAACGCCTTTTTCAAAAGTTGTTTGAGTTGAGTCTTCGGTTACACTTTTTGCCATTTCACCAAAAATGGTCGTATCACCAGTAGCAATTACAATTCCATAAGCACTACCAGAAATGACATTTGAACCCATGAAGGCTAGGTTTACTGATTCTGTGATTGAATCATCTTTTTCATCAGTAGCTAAATCTAGTTTTTCTACTGGTTCGCTTTCACCAGTTAAAGAGGCTTGGCTGATAAACAAGTCTTTTGCTTGAATAATCCTAAGATCTGCTGGAACCATGTCTCCAGCTGATAGATGGATAATATCGCCTACGAGAACTTCTTCAATAGGAATCTCTTGACTTCCTGATTCTAATCTATGAACGTTTGTCGTCGTTGTAATCATTTTTAAGAGATTCTCAGCAGCATTTCCACTTCTTGTCTCTTGAACGAAACGCAGAATTCCTGAGATTAAAACCATTGTAGTAATGATAATGAGTCCTTGTGGATTTTTCTCACCAGGAGCTGCTAAGATAATATCCGTAAAAGCTGAAACTAATGCTAAGACAAACAATATAATGGTAAAAGGATTTATGAACGCTTGATAAAGCCGTTTAATAAGTGAAGTTTTTTTACCACGCGTAATCGTATTATCTCCATATTGTTCACGAGAGATTTCTACTTGTTCTTCACTTAATCCTTTATTTGATGTTTTAAATTTTTGAAATAGCTCCTCTTTTGTAGAAGTTTTTGCAAATTCTAATCTTGCATTTATTTCATTGTTATCTACAAATGTTGTAGCTCTTTTTGTGTTTTCGAGTGTTTTTCTAATTTTTTTCATTGGTCTGTACCTCATATTCTATAATATTTTTGTGTGTACAGTCCCAAACGTTAGACACTTTAAAGAAGGTGATAAAAACGGAAAATTGCTCTTATCACGTTAATTATCTGCGGCCATCAGGCTCGGGACTATTAATGGTCTGGGATTCCATTTCCGTTTTTCACCTCCTTTTTTAAATACAAAAAACCTTGCCTACAAAACTTGAACGCAGGCAAGGGAATAATTCCAAAAAAAGATATCACTATTATAGAGCGAATCAGTTACAAGCTATCGTTCAAGCTTTAGCTCCGCAGGGCGATGTTGTTGCACTATTTCACGCCTTGTTTTTCGACGTGAACTGTTGGCCCTCTCATCGTGTCTCCACGACTCTGCGGCAGCAACCCGTATCCCTGCGGTAGCCTCACCTACCGACGGCTATGCTTATGGCATAACCAAAATAATTATAACTGTTCTTTCTATTTTTGTCAATCTTTTTTTATTATTTAATTTATGATAGACTCTGTTGCACCATTCATTGCCCAATCTTTTGATAAAAATAACGAATTATCAATATGATAGTTGACCTTACTTGGTGTCTTCATGAATTTTTCAATCGCTTTGTCTGTAGCTAGCCAACCTTTAGTACCAAAGTGGACAGTATCACCAGAGGCATAAGGTGTGTTATACATATCTGTTAAGTCAGCAATTTGATAAAATCCTTGGCTGCGCAATTGTGTTTTAATTTTAGAGCTGAAGTTTTCGAGTGTTGCTTTTGACACTCCAGTGTAAGATGACCATGAGCCATTTACTGGTTGAATAACAAATAAAACATCATTATTATTTTTGGCAAACACATTTAAAAGCTGTTGAAAATCCTGATACTCTGGACTTTCTAAATAGGTAACATGCTTTTTAAAATTTTCAAGATGTTTGTATTTAGATTTTATTTTCCTATCCCAAACTTGGTTATTGATTTGGAAAGGATTGTTATTTGAACTATCTTTTCCTTGGTCAACTGCCAATTTTTCTAAGTTTTCAGAGGTTGGATCATTGGGTAATTCTTTAGCAAACTTATTAATTTTTGGTGTAAGTCCAAGAGGTTGTGCTGTGAATTGTGAAACACTTGAGAAGAGTAAATCTTCTTTTCGCCAAAATTGAAGATTGGTCGCCACAGTCATTTTTTGTAGAGTGGTCAGTGGTTTTTTATCTGCTAGACGTTCTAGAGAATTATAAATCGTCTCTTCAGATTTAAGCGATCTAAATCTTAATAAATGTTTTGCAAGTTGGGTGGTGGTATTTGCTTTAGGGTCTGCTTCTTTTAACCAACCGTAAATCTCACCTTTGGATACAAAGTTTTTCAATTCACTTTCAACAATTCCTTGTTTTGAAAACCATTGTGGACTAATGACAAAAACAATTTTACGATTTTTTAACTCATTTGCCACAGAGTTCATATAGAAAAAGTGGGTTAAAGTAGTCGTTCCTGGTTGTCCTACTAAGAATGGCGTAAAACCAGAATTGTATTTTTTGAAATAGGCACTTGGGTGAAAAGAATCCACATGTTCCATTTCTGATGAACCAAGAACTGGTAAAAACTCGGGGTCTGAATAGGCTTGTTTTTTAATTGAATAGCCTGTAAAGCTTGGAGTATTTAGGGGTGATTGAGCAAATTTAACAAGTTGGTCTTTTGAGTATTTCATTCCAACATTTATTGGGAGAAATATCAGTAAGCCAACAAGGGCTAAAGCTGCAATTAATGGGCCAATGGCTCTAAAAATTTTAATTTTCATCCTTTTTTTCCTGAACGCGTGCTGCTATTTTATTTGCTGTATTCCAATCTTCACGGTCCATTTCTGATGGTGGAAGACTGATATCAAAAGCGCCTTCTAATTCAACAATGAGCATGATGGCTCTCATTGAATCAAGAATTCCTTCTTCAAATAAATCCATGTCTAAGTCTTCACGGAATTCGTCTGTGCCTGATACGGTTTCGATAATATCAAAAATTTGTTCTTTCATTTTTGTTTCTCCTAATGTTTTTTTATGATATGCCTAACCACTTTTAGAAGTTAGGAAGTGGGAAATGTGGATCTATGCAGTGCATAATGATGTGATTTGGTATTCCTGAGAAAATAAGGAAACTGATAAATACTAGATTAAATGTAATGAAAATACTTATAGCACTTGTCCATTTATTATCTGGAATTTTCCAGTTTTTACGTTTCTTCAGACGTTTCCATGCGTCATACCCAATCATTAACATAGCGTGGTAGAAACCATAAAGGATGTAATACCAAGTTAAACCATGCCAGAATCCCATGAGTAACATATTTGCGAGGTAACCAATATTTGAGATGGTTACCATATTTTTCGACCATTTTTTAACCATGAATGTTTTCACTAATCTCATGAATACAAAGTCACGGAACCAAAAGCTCAAGGTCATGTGCCATCTTTGCCAAAAATCATGAATATTTTTTGCTAAGAAGGGTTTGTTAAAGTTATGTGGGAGGTCATATCCCATTAAATTGCTGACACCAATGGCAAAGAGCGAGTAGCCAGCAAAATCAAAGAATAGATAGAGTCCGTAAGCATACATTGATGATGAAACATTCAAGAAGCTTGGGTGTATCGTTGCAGAGATTGCAATGCCATGTAGCCAATATTGGTCAATCAAGTATCCGATGATGAATTTATAAAGGAAACCTTGGAAAATTCTAAAGACTCCTTTATTTAATAAATCAAGGTATTTCTCAGTGACAACTGGCGCTTTTAGTTCTTTAACAAAACGTCGGAAGCGGTCAATTGGTCCTGATGAAATCGTTGGATAGAAATAGAGAAAATATAGAAATTCTTTAAGAGGAACGGCTTTAATAAGTCCGTCTCGTATTTCCATAATCATGGCTACTGTCTTAAAACTGATGTAAGAGATTCCTAAGAATCCAAGAATTGAACCTGGTCCAGGTCCTGGATTGAACAGAGGATGCACTTTGACAATCACTAATGGCAAAATAGAGAGCAGAATGATGAGGTAGAAAACGAAACTCTGATTCTTGTTTTGTTTTACTCGATACCACTCATAGAATTTTACAATGATAGTCTGGAAGACTCCGAAGCCGATTAATGCCCAAATTGTCACTGTTCCTGAAAATGTCAGCCAAAGAAAAGCGATGGTCAATAGGACTTGATACCACATGAGTTTTTTACCCAGAAGCTGGGCAATAACGATAGGAATTAAAGCAAGTCCTAAAATCACGAAGTAAAAGGGTGTTGAATAGGGTTGCACTAGTTGTCACCTCGCTCTTTTTGGGCGAGTACCTTGCGGTCAACTTTGCCATTTTGATTCAATGGGAACTTTTTAAGATAAACAAACTTAGTTGGCATCATGTAATCCATAATTGTTTTTGAAAGTTCAGCTTTGAGTTCTTTTGTGAAGGCGCGTTCGGCTGCACGGTCTTCAAATTTTTTTTCTGTTTCTAAATAAGCGATTAATGCGGTGACTTTATGCTGGTCATTCGTTTTCGGTAAGACTACTGCTTTTTCAATCTCTTTTAAGTTTTGAATATTGGCTTCAATATCTTGAAGTTCAATACGGAATCCGTTAAATTTAACTTGAAAATCAATTCGTCCTTGGTAACGAAGCATTCCGTCAGCGGAAATTGAACCGGCATCTCCTGTATGATAAGCGGGTTTTCCGTCGACTGTGAAAAAGGCTTGCTCAGTTTTTTCTGGATTTTCAAAATAACCTTTGGCTACCGAATCACCAACAATGATGATTTCCTTATCCATAATTTTTAAGTCAACACCTGGTTTGGCAAAACCAATTGGGACACGATCATTTTCTGTCAGTAATTCTTTCGTAATTTTCACTGACGAAATGGCTCCTGTTGCTTCTGTTGGACCATAGGTATTATATATATTTGCTGACGGAAAAGCTGTCAGTAATTTTTCTGCTGTTTTCTTTGTTAATTCTTCACCGCAGAAAATAAATTGAACTAATTGAGGGTGTTCTTTCTCAGTGAACGAAGGGTCCAATAAGCAAATATCAACAAATGATGGTGTTGAAATCCAAGTATTAATGACCGTTTTGTTCAAACGCTCAAAGAGTAATTTGAAGTTGGTTGTTTCGTCACGTGAGAGTGAAATTAATGTTCCGCCAGTTGTAAGACTTGGATACAAGCTGAAAATTGATAAATCAAAGCTGTAAAGGGCTTGTGACAAGATCTGATTATTTTCAATTTTCATAAAATCATTGTTCATCCAATTGGTGAAAGTCACAAGATTATCATGACTGACTTCAACACCTTTTGGTACTCCTGTTGTTCCAGAAGTATAAATAATATAATTGCTGTCATTTCCAGAAACAGCTTTCGAAAAATCAAGTGCTGGAAGTTTGTCAGTCAAAATCTGGTCAGTAAGTTCAAGAGAAATTCTGTCAGTAAAAAGTGCTTCAAAATCTGCTGACAACTCAACTGTTGTGAGTACCGCCGCTGGTTTTGCTGCTGATTTAATCATTTCTGTCCGCTCAAATGGTGTGTGAGCATCAACAGGAATATAAGCGTGACCAGTTAAATTTGTCGCAAGCATGGCTGCTAAAGTGATAAAATCGTTTTTACCGAAAATCAAGATTGGGCGCTGATTCAAATTGCGTTCATTGATTTGTTCTGAGATATGTGAAACCGCGGCAAATAATTGACGGTAAGTAAATTTCTGCTCACGCTCGGCAAGTACGATAAGGTCTGGTTCATTTTTTGCAATTTCAAAAATTTGTTCTAATAATTTCATAATTAATTCCTTCAATAATTCTCTCTAAAATTCGTTATAGATAAAGTGCGCTCCGCCAGTATGACTGTAGGAATAAAGATAGAGCAGAATTAAAATAATTATAAAGTAAAATACTGTTTTAGCCAAAAATAGACGAATTTCTTTTTTCTTGTCCATTGGAACTCCTTTTAAATATAAATCAATAAGAGGTTTTAGAATACTCAGTTAATCTCATATCATTTATGACTCTGATTATAACATTTATTAAAGAAAAAAAACTTACATTTGTGTAAGTTTAATTTATATAATAAAAAGAAAACGGAATCATTTTGTTTTGTTGTATTTTTAAGGGTACAACATCTTTTTCATCTAATATTTTGCTTAATTTTTTGAACCATATTTTTGTAATTTTTGGATTCTGTCAGCAAAGAAATTACCGCAACTCCACCCTGACCAATTTTTGAAAGCTCTGTCAGTGAATTTTCAGTAATTCCACCAATTCCAACAGTTGGTAATTGATTATGCTCAAGCATTTTTCTTAAATGGTCAATCCCAATTGGTTCTGCTGCGTCGGACTTGCTATTTGTTGGATAAATTGGACCAATTCCCAAATAGTCAGCCCCACTCTTTTGAGCGCTTTCTAATTCCATATCATTACTGACAGAAAGTCCTACCCACATTTCTTGGCCAATCAGCTCGCGAATTTTACTGACAGAATCATCGTCTTGTCCGACATGAATCCCGTCAGCTGACAATTCACATGCCAATTCAACATCATCATTCACAATAAAAGAAACAACCGCTTTCTGAGCTACTTCTTGTAGTCTTTTTGCTACTTCTAATCGTTGATTTTTATTTTTATAAATTGTACCCTTATCACGAAATTGATAAACCGTTACTCCACTTTTTATGATTACAGAAATTTTATCGACTGCATCATCAATTGAAAGTTTTGGAAAATCTTGTGGGCCAGCAATAAAATACGCCCTCAGGTCTAAAATTTTATTTTTCATTAATTGTCACCCAATGGTTTAACGGTCCATGACCGTGACCAACATTAATTGTTTGTGAAATAGCTTCAGTAATAAACAATTTAGCTTTTGGCATCACTTCTTTTAAATCTTCTCCTAAAGCTAAATGAGCTGTAATATAAGAAGAAAGTGTATCTCCGGTTCCGTGTGTTCTTTCTGTCAGTAATCTTTTAGAGTCATAAGTACTAACAGAACCATCTGTCATCAATAAATAATCTCTGACCAGTTCTCCATTGCCATGTCCCCCTTTAATCAGCACATTTTTAGCACCTAACTTTTGAATATCATGAAGGGCTTTTAAAATTTCCTTTTCGTCAGTAATTTTATAGCCACACATAACCTCTGCCTCTTCCAAATTGGGAGTGACCAATTCTGCTAAAGGTAACAATTCATTTTTTATCAAATCAATGGCTTCTCTTGTCAAAAGAATTGCCCCGCCTTTAGCCACCATTACCGGATCAACCAGCAAATGCTTCGGTTTATATTTTTTCAAGCCTTGAATTACCGCTTCAACTTGAGCAGTATCAAAAAGTGCCCCCGTTTTAGCTGCCGAAATTTCCAAATCAGAAAATACAGAGTCAAATTGAGCCAAAATAAAAGCTTTATTTGTCGGTAAAATTTCTTGTACCCCATAGGTATTTTGCGCTGTCAACCCTGTCACAATCGTTGCCGAATATACTTTTTGATTATGAAAAGTTTTCAGGTCAGCATTAATACCAGCCCCACCAGAAGAATCAATTCCAGCGATTGTCACAACTTGAGAAACATCAATCATTTCTTTTTCTCCCTTATATAACCTCTTGCGTCGCTTGATAAATTTTATCAAGAAGACGATTCACAAAATTTCCTGGTAGATTTTCTACTTGCTCAGTAGCTTGCACACCAGATTCACCGAAGAATTCTGTCGCTTCATGAGCCGCCTTAAATAAATCATCAGATACAGCCGCAAAAGTTCCAACAATTGCTGACAGCATGTCCCCACAGCCAACATTAATTTTAAAAAGTGGACTATCAGTTTCAACAAATAATTCCTCAAACCCATTAGAAATAACATCAACTTTTCCAGTTTGAATAATGACTGCCCCTGTTTTTTGAGCAGCAACTCGCGCGTGCTCAACTTCTAAATTTGACTCAAGTGCATCAATTCCTTTGTTCAAGCTTTCTTTATCAGCAAACCAAGCAATTTCCGCTGAATTCCCACGAATGATATCAAATTTCACCTCTTGTATTAATCTTTTGACAAAATTTGCTCTAAAAGGGACATTGACAGCAACTGGGTCCAAAATTAAAGGTTTGTGCTTTTGATTTGCTAACTGACAAATAGTCAAAAAAAGCGGATAATCCTTTTCTGAAATGGTTCCAATATTAACCACTACAGCATCTGCAATTTCAACTAAAGTTTCACTTTCTGAAATTTCCGCAGTCATTAATGGTGAACCACCAGCAAAACTAATCGCATCCGCAACTCTTTGTGGAGTTACAAAATTCGCTAAATTTAAGATAAGTGGTTGTTTTTCTTGAATCTTTTCTAAAATTGACATCAAAAAACTCCTTTATTAACACAAGGAGGGCTCTAGTATGATAAGAAAGTAAGCTAAAAGATTTTCATAAAGAAAATACAATTAAAACTCGGACACATTCTTACGCAGGTCTTAACCTGTTCAAGTCTGATGGTCTTTCTCAACCGGTAATTTTAGTTTTACCAGTACCCATTGTGTGATTGATTTATTTTTAAAACTACAACTACTTTAACATATATAAACTAAAAAAACTAATTTCGCAAATCTACAAAAGAAAAAACCTAGCCCAAAAGGCAGGTTTTTCTTATTTTTTATGCTCATCAATATGAGGGTCAACACTTTCTTCTTGCCGATTAGTTTTTACCCAATCATTTTTAGAGTTGAAATATCGAATGGCTGACTGCGGATAAATTTGAGTTAAAATAAGTAGAAATTTCGTCAGATTAACAGTATCTTTCACTACATCCCACACCCTTGTTTTTTCTTGAGATTTTCCTTTGTTATAAAGAATAGCCCATACAAAATTCACAAAGATAATATAAATTGACATCACGATAAAAAGCAAAACAACAATTTTAAGTGATTGAGTAATCCCTGATAGGATAGCAGAATTAACAATCATAATCAGTGTATAAATTACAATAATATATTCAATTCCCATTAGCCAAGGTTTCAGTAAGGTCATCAATAATTCAAACTTCTGTTTATTCTGCAATTTTTTTGACCGAATCGTCGGCAAAATATTTTGAAGATTGAATATTTCCCTGTGCCCACCGCACTCGTTGTTTAACCAAAGCCTCATTATCATTGATAATCCCTGTTTGTTCAATGTAAATATCATCGAATTGAGCATTTTTAACTTCAATATCTGACAGAAAGAGACGAGTTGATAAATCAAAATCTTCAACAAGTGAATCTGTCCAAGGGTCTTCATTCAATGCCTGAAGAGTACTTAATTTACAGAACTGTCCATTTCCACCAAAAGCAACTGTATTGGTCAAAGTCCGAAACATCTGTGTCGCATTGATAATTTCAGAAAATTCCAAGTCTTGTGAAGCATCTTTAAGCAAATTGGTAACACGAACCTTGGATTGCAAACCAGTAAGCTTTGCATCATGATTGAAAGCCATATTTACTTTTTCAAAATAATTGTTATCAAGTTTTGTATCGGCATCAATTATCGCAATAAGAACATCCTCCGGAGCAATTCCAGCTTCTTGAATTTGCTCACTAATTTGATAATAAGCCCAATTCAAAGCCGTCCCTTTTCCTTTTTGCGCATTAGGTTTAATACGTCTTAGAACATTCAATCGAGAATCTTGAATTTCAGAAATTTTTTCTAAGCTCCGATCATCACTTGCATCATCAATAACAGTTACTACCAAATTCTCATAATTATTTTTCAAAATACTTTTCAAAGTCGTTTGAATAACCAATTCTTCATTCAAACACGGAATCAAAACGTAAATATGAAATTGTTTTTTTATTTTCTCATCTTTGAAATCTAATGCCGTTATCTTTTGTCTTTTATTATATGAATACCACAAAATAACGGCTTCTACCGTAAAGTAAAGAAATACGAAAACTGAAAAAATAAAGAAAATATAATTGATACGGTCAAAAATATCAAAAACCAAATAGCTTTGTTTCCAATAATGATATCTTACAATATATAAATAGAGGAAAGGCAAGCTTGAACCAATATATAGTAAGATCTTCGTTCTTGGTCTGATAAATTTTTTCAAACCTGTATAGATTGTCAAAAGCATAATCACAACAACTTCAAAAATTTGTAGCGCAAAATAACTATTGAAAATTTTGTTATTAAAATGAATAAAATTAGTTGGTGGATTAAGAAGGAAAAGATAAGCATAAACTCCTAGAACAACCAGTATTAATACATAAATTGGTTTTAATGACAGTATCTTTTTCTTTGATTTTTCTCCTTTATATCCAATAACTAAAGCAAAAGCAATAATTGGTAGGACGAATTGAGAAAATACAGTCAATCCTTCTATCCAATGTGCCAAAAAGACATTATAATTAAGCTCAATGCTATTAAAGAAACCTTCTTGTGCAAAATTAAAGGTAATATTTACTTGAGTTCCTGAATAAACGATTAATGCAACGATGTAGACAACTAAGAGCACATAAACCGTATATTTGATAATCTTTCCTAATTGTTTGGCATCAATCCCACTAAATTTACAAAAACTCAAATACATGATTGGCATAAATGGTACGATCAGATACCTGATATCCATATTACTGACAATCGAGAAATCAAACCCCTCATGTTCAACCAAGAATTTAATAATGAATTGAATCGTTATAATTGGCAATGTAACGAACCACAAAGAAGCAATCAATGTTGCCAATTTATAAATTAACCTCTTCTTTGTTGAAACATAATAAGCTAAAGCACAACAAAGTAAAATGAAGATAGCAATTAAAAATCGGAAGGAAAATAACTGTGGAACAGCATGTTCCCCACCTATGAGGTAAGTCAAGGAGACGATTAAGCGATTGGAACCATACATCTGGAAACCAAAGACACCGAGAATACTCAAATTTCTAACTGAATTCGGAATTTTTTCGCTATCCGTAATGATAAAAAATGAGCTAAGCATCAAAGGAGCCACAAAAAAAGAATGGTAAAGAATTTTTCTCTAGAAGTAAAATTTGATAAGCGGAAAATAAACTCAAAATTAAAAAGGAAGATAAAAATGAGACAGACAGACTGGAAAGACTTTAAATTAATTTTTTTATTTTTCATTTAGAATATTAATAATCTGTAAGGAAGTCGTTCCATCACCATAAGGATTCTTACTTCCTGACATCCTTTCATATTTAGTCTTGTCTGTCAGTAAAGTCCGAGTCTCATTAACAATATTTTCTTTTGAAGTCCCAACAAGCTTTAAAGTACCAGCCAGAACACCTTCGGGTCTTTCAGTTGTATCACGTAAAACAAGTACTGGAATTCCTAAGAAAGCCGCTTCTTCTTGAATTCCACCAGAGTCAGTTAAAATCAATTCGGCATGACGCATCACATTATGAAAGTTAATTGTATCCAGCGGGTCAATGATTTTAATATTACTATGTTCCAGTAATTTTTGCGCTTTTTCACGAATGATTGGATTCATATGAATTGGATAAATGATTTTATGTGTTTCTTTAAATTCATCAGCAATCTCTGCAATTCCATCAAAAATTTCTTCTAAATCACTCAAATTTTCACGACGGTGAGCTGTCACTAAAATCATTTTCTTGTCAGCTTGCCATGATAAAGCTTCATTTGTATAATCATCCTTTAAAGTATACTGAAACATATCTATAGCACTGTTTCCAACTACAAAAACCTGATTTTTTGGCTTTCCTTCTTTTAAAAGATTTTCTTTCGTCATTTCCGTTGGTGTAAAATGATAATCAGCCATCAAACCAACAATTTGACGATTCATTTCTTCAGGAAATGGTGAAAATTTATTGTAAGTTCGCAAACCTGCTTCAATATGTGCCAACTTTATCTGATTAAAATAAGCAACCAAACTTCCAGACAAAGTAGCTGCAGTATCACCATGAACTAAGATGATATCTGGTTGTTCCTTTTTAATAATTGGGTCAAGACCGCTGATTGATCCTGCCACAATTTCTGATAAACCAGAATATTTTTCCATGATTTTTAAATCGTAATCAACTTCCACAGAAAATTCATCTAAAAGTTCATTGAGCATTTCTTTGTGCTGCCCTGTGTTAATCAGTACAATTGGATTCCCTTGCCTTTTCGCCTCCTGGATTACTGGATAAACTTTAATAAATTCTGGCCTAGTCCCAAATATAAAAAGTAACTTTTTCATCTCTACCTCACCATCTATTTTTAAAAATATACTTTTTGCTTCATCTAGAATTATTCCTGTTGTAGTTTATTTCCTATTTTACATCTATTCTAATAGATATTGGTTTCAAGAGCAAATATATTGCATAGAATAGGATTAAATTTGGAATTTATTAGCCTATTAATCTATTAATAAAATACATAAATTAATTAATTTTGTAATTATTACCTGACAATTATTGATTATATCTGACAAAATAAATTTTCATTAGCACTTTATTAATCTTTTGTAGATAGTCATTGTCAAAAAAAAGAGATAAATTCTCCTTCTTTAAAATATATTCAATTGAAATTTTGTGAATTTTGATTTATTTTTAAGTCTGAAAAGACAAGATATTCTTTAATCTCTAAACAATTATTGAAATTAACAGTAAGCTCTTCACATTAAAGATACACAAATCATTATCGTTTATAATAAAAATATTATAAAATAAGATTATAATTATAAATCAAGCTTTTACTTTTTAATTTTTGAATGATGAGAAAGGAGTCTCCTATGAATCCAAACAAGCAATCAACAACTTTTAACTATTATTTTAACATCACTGATAAAATGAAAAACTTTATTAAAAATAGTGGCACTAGTCCATCTGTCAAGTTTGAAAATAGACAAGATTATCAGCCTATTTTTGATAATAAGCGACAAGTCGGATTGACAATCAGTTCAGACGCTAGTCAAACAGAACATGAAATTGCTGATTTTTCGCTCACTCTGCCTGGTTACCACTTTGAAGGTTGGAAAATTGTTCGCGATAGTCATTATGTGATCCCGCATAATATCTCCCGCGAGCAAGCTGCACTCTACGCTGGTGAAAATTCTGCCTTGCACAAAACAGGAATAAGCCCCGATTTCCTTTGGACTGTAGGTGATTATCTTCAAAATGTTGGTAAAGAATATGATTTATATGCCCAGTGGACTCCTTTAGAATACGAAATTCGCTATTCTTCTCGTACAATAAACAAGGTCGAACTCTCTTGGACCCACCCCTCAGATGTACGAACAGTTGAAAAAAATTTCATTCCCTATCTAAAACCCGAGTTGCGTGGCTACGAGTTTGCCGGTTGGACAAGCATCGTCGATTCAACTGAACAAACAATTTTTGAACCATATACGATTATTCCTGCTGGTATTGGGCCAGTTAAACTAATTGCTCTATTTGAAGAAGTATTTTGAAAATTTGAGACTCAGAGATAGCAAAAAAAATACTACCAAGAAAAGACTTGGTAGTATTTTTAATAGAAAATCGATAATATTCAATTTTCTTTTTAAACAAGAATAAAATTCTTATTTAAGTGTGATTGAAGCACCAGCTGCTTCAAGTTTTTCTTTGATTTCGTTAGCTTCTGATTCAGAAAGACCTTCTTTAATCATTGTTGGTGCACCATCAACGAGTTCTTTAGCTTCTTTAAGTCCAAGACCAGTGATTCCACGTACTTCTTTGATTACTGCAACTTTTTTGTCGCCAGCTGCTGTCAATTCAACGTCGAATGAATCTTTAGCTGCTGCTGCATCACCAGCACCTGCTGCTGCTGCAACTGGAGCTGCTGCTGTTACGTCAAATTTTTCTTCGATTGCTTTTACAAGTTCAGAAAGTTCAAGGATTGTTGCGTTTTCAAGTTCAGCAACGATGTTTTCAATGTTCAATGCCATTTTAATATTCTCCTATTAATTTTTTAGTTTGTTGCGTAAATCCGCCGATATAAGTAATGTTGCTTATAATTAAGCAGCTGATTCTTCTTTTTCTGCAACAGCTTTGACTGCAAGAGCCACGTTGCGGACAGGTGCTTGAAGCACTGAAAGAAGCATAGAAAGAAGTCCATCGCGGCTTGGAAGAGACGCAATAGCTTGGATTTCTTCTTTAGAAGAAACTTTACCTTCGATAACACCAGCTTTGATTTCAAGATTTTCAGCATCTTTTGCAAAGTCAGCCAAAACTTTTGCTGGTGCTACAACATCTTCATTAGAAAATGCTACTGCTGATGGGCCAGTGAATGCTTCTGACAAACCTTCAAGACCAGCTTTTTCAGCTGCACGACGCAAAACTGAATTTTTAACGACTTTGAATTCAACGCCTGCTTCACGAAGTTGTTTACGAAGTTGAGTATCTTGATCAACTGACAAACCACGTGAATCTGCAACAACGATAGATGCTGCTTCAGTCATTTTTTGTGCGTAAACATCAACCAATTCTGCTTTCTTAGCAATTGTTGCTTCATTTACTTTGTAATCGCTCATTTTTTTACCTCCATTTTATTTTGGTTGTAGAAATAAAAAATCTCTACACACAAAAGACATAGAGAGTTCAATTATCATTTTGATATTTGTCCTCGGTAGGAAGTTTATGACTTTCGTCCCCTACTGTCTTCGGTCAGTTCTTTTAGAACCGTAAATAAGTATATCAAAGTTTTTCTGAAATTGCAAGACTAAACTTATTCTTTTTTCTTTTTTATTTTAGTTCATGCAATGTTCTTTTGGTTTTTTGAAAGATGAAAAAATTTGACATTAACAATCTTTTTTTCCTTTTTTATTTTCTCTTTGCTATCATTTTCTATCAATTTCTGTGAAAGCCATAAAACTAATTCATAAGCAATTGCAAAAATTGATCCAATTCCCAGTATTGGTAAAATTTCTCTTATCCAATTCATTTTTAAGTCCTCATTTTAATCTATAATCTGTGATTCTTCAATTTCTTCAAAATTATCAACTACTGGTCCAATAATTCGGAAATTATCTTCCTGTCCTAGATAAAAATCCTTGTATTGTGGATCCGGATTGAGTGAATGAATCCTAAATTGTCCATCTTCTTCTTCAAATACTTGTTTAATATACAAACGTTCTTCGCCCAAATCTCCTTCAGCAATGGCGTAAATATCCCCACTGCGACCAAAACCCGTGTGTAAGAATGTTGCAATAGAAAAATTAGGGAATTCAGGTTCCATCGATTCCCCTTTTACTCTGGCTGCACCATCATATCGCCCAAGAGTTTCAGACGTGTAAGCTTTGTAGTGGCCTCCTGTATTGCTTTGAGATTGACCAAAACCTGCCGATAATTCTTCATCTTCAACAATGGCGTAATCTAAAGAAGAACGTCTGTAAGTTTTCAAATTAATAATCTCTGTTTTATTTTGTTCAATGAGAAAATCCGTAAAATTAATAACTGATTCTTGTTGTTCTCCTGTCAGTGAACGATAATTATCGATTAATTGTTTTTCTGCATTATTATCAGTTTCTTTGATTAATTCTTGAATAGGTAAATCATAGATATCTGCTAGTTTTTCTAGTAATTCTAACGTTGGGTTGGTTGATTTTTGTTCCCAAAGTACATAAGCATTTTGCTTCATTCCTAGCTTTTCTGCTAATTGACTTTGTGTCAATTTTGCATTTTTTCTTAATTTTTTTAAGTTCTGACCAAAATTCATAAACTCTCCCTTCCCGATTCTTTATCAATCTTTCTTATATTATATCGCTTATTTCATTTTTTGTCAATATTTTTTATCAGAAAAACTGATAAATGAAAAACCACTGCTATCAGTGGTTTTTCATAGTTCTTTTTGTAACGTTTGTATTCGATACATGTCTGCATAATAACCATTAAGTGCTAAAAGTTGGTCATGATTTCCTCGCTCAATAATTTCTCCCTTGTTCAAGACTAAAATCTGGTCAGCATCTTTAATCGTTGATAATCGGTGAGCAATGGCCATTGTCGTTCGATTTTGTCGCATATTTGTCAGACCTTCTTGAATAAGCGCTTCAGTTTCAGTATCAATATTGGCTGTTGCTTCATCTAATAAGAGAATTTTGGGATTACGTACAATTGTCCGAGCAAAGTTAATTAATTGACGTTCACCGGCCGAGAAGGCAGCTCCACCTTCAATTACTTTGGTTTCGTAACCATTTTCCAAATCTTTGATGAATTTGTCGGCTTGAACAAATCGAGCCGCTTCTTTGGCTGCTTGATCAGTAATCTGTGGATTCATCATTTTGATATTGTCAGTAACTGACGCAACAAACATAAAGGAATCTTGCAATACTAAACCAACTTTTTTCCGAAGTTCTTCTTTTGAATAACTTCTAATGTCCTGATCATCAATCAAAACTTGACCTTCTGTGAATTCATAGAAGCGCATAAAGACATTGATAATACTCGATTTTCCCGAACCTGTATGACCTACAAAAGCAAGCGTTTCTCCAGGGTTCACAATGAATGAGATGTTTTTCAAAACTTGATGTTCTCCGTCATATGAAAAACTGACATTGCGAAATTCAATTTTTCCTTCTTGAATGATTGGAAAATTGCTGACAGATTTTCTGTCATTAAATTTTTCATCAACATTTTTACTGACAGAAGTTGAAATTCCTTGTTGTGGCGCAAATTCTTTTTCTTCCATGATTGTCTTAATGCGACTAGAGGCCACCAATCCATTTGAAAAGTTTGATAAAGAATCCATCAATCCTGAAATAGGATTAAAGTAAATTTGTACATTACTGATGAAAGCATAAATTAAACCAGCCTCAACCACTGCATGTAGACTTCGATTAGAATACATCAACAAGACAACAACTATTGAGAGGGCCATCAAAAAATTAACTAAAGGGCTCAACAAAATCCCATTAATCTGAATCACTCGTTTTCGATAACCATAATATTCATCATTTGTTTTTTCAAATTCATTTCCTAGTCTGCTCTCTTGGCGAAATTGTTGAATAATTCTCATCCCAGAAATGTATTCATTTAATTTCGTATTCAATTCTGAACGCTTAGCAAGCATGGCTTGATAAACTTTTGTACTCACTTTTTGATAAATCAATACTGCCAAAATCAATAGGGGAAGAATCAACAACATCACAAGCGCAATTTGGTGGTCAATAATAAACAAAGCAATGAAGGCAATGATAATAGAAAGCAAACTTGTTAATGCATTAAACAAAGTCTGCCAGAAATCAAATAAATCAGTGTCATTTGTGATTCTGGTGATTAACCAACCCGTCGGTTTTTGGTCAAAATAGCGCATGCCTAGCTGATGAATTTTTCGATAAACTTTCTTACGAATGTATTGATTAACAAAAATCGAACCATTTTGCAGATAATTCCATTTGAAAAAGAAAGCAATTGAATTGATTATTGCTAAAATCAAATAAAGACCTGCAAAATAGAAGATAATCTGGTCAGTCGCTTTCATAGGTGTCAAATAGGAATCCATAAAAACAGACAAAACAAAAGGCATAAGTGAAGCCAGAGAAGTTGTCATCACACTAAAAACAAAAGCCCAAATAAAATACTTTTTGAAAGGTAATAAGAATTTGAAAATAAATTTAAAAACTTGCCAACTTTCTCTGACAGACATTTTGTCAGTAGATTTCTCCATTTTCTTCTCCTTCCCGATTTACTGACGAACCTGTCAGTAAATTTTCATCTTTATCAGTCGCTGCCAAATGACTTTCAATCTGTTGCATTTGCCACATTTGAGCATACCAACCTCCAGATTTAATCAAAGCTTCATGCAAGCCACGCTCAATCACTTTTCCTTCATCTAGCACGATAATTTCATTAGCTTCCATTACTGATGACAACCGGTGACTGACAACCAGCGTTGAACTTTCATGACGTAAGGCCTTCAGATTTGACAAAATTAACTGTTCAGTCTTGGCATCAACAGCTGACAGCGCATCATCTAAAATCAATATTTTAGGCTGAATAAGTAGCGCCCGCGCAATAGATAACCTTTGCTTTTGTCCACCAGAAAGTGAAACGCCACGCTCGCCGACCAAAGTATCATAACCTTCAGGAAAAGCAATAATATCCTCATGAATTCCAGCTGTTTTGGCAGCAATTTCAACTTCTTCTTGACTCGCTGACATCTTAGCAAAGCGAATATTATCTCTGACAGACATCGAAAATAGAAAATGTTCTTGCGGAACATAACCAATCGCTGGCAAATATTCATCTAATTGATAATCCATAATATCATGGTCAGCAAAAGTAATATGTCCTTTGTAATGGTCAAACTCTCTCATTAAAAGTTTAATAATCGTTGATTTTCCTGCACCTGTTCGTCCGACCAAACCTAAAACATGACCTTCTTTTAAATTAAATTGAACTTTCTCCAAATTGCGCCCTTCATTCTCATTTGGATAAGTAAAACTTTCAATATCAAAAAGGAGTTGACCTTCTTTTGGCATTTTCAAAGTACCTTCAGAAATTTTTGATTCCGCTTTTTGAGCTAATAATTTTTCTACTCGACTGTATGAAGCTCTTCCACGTTCAATAACATTAAAAAGAACACCAATAGCAAACATCGGCCAGACCAAATTTCCGATATAAGTCATAAAAGCAACCAACTGACCAATCGTTAAAACATGGTGAACAACATAGTAGCCTCCTAAAAGAATGGTTAAAGTATAAGATAAACCAACAATTAAAGTGATTAAAGGATCGTACATTGAGTCAATCCAATTGACCCTGATAAAGGCTTTATCAATATTATCTAACTTAACTTGGAAATCAGCCATATCTTGTTCTTCTTCACCAAAAGATTTGATTGCTTTCATTCCTGTAATCGATTCTTGAACTTTATCATTCATTTCAGAGAAGGTTTCTTGGGCATGTTCAAAACTCACATGAATTTTATCCCCTAAAACTTTAGATACTAGCGCGAGTAAAGGCAAAGGAAGGACAGCAATAATTGTCAAACGCCAGTCGATAAATAAGAGCATAGCAATGATTGTCATCCCGCCCGTCATTAAAGAATCTGCCCAAGTCAAAACACCAAGTCCAGCAACACTCTGTATCGCTTGTAGGTCATTTGTCGCATGAGCCATCAAATCGCCAGTCCGATTTCTCTGATAAAAAAGGGTATCCATTCTTAAAAAATGCCTAAAAAGCCGACTACGGATTATTTTTTCCAGTTTAAAGGCTTCACCCCAAATATTTGTAGACCAAAGAAAACGAAAGCCATATTCAATGAGTGCAGTAATCAATAAAATACCAGAAAAACTCAAAATTAAGGGTAAAGTCAGGTTACGCTTAACAATATGGTCAATAATTTTTCCGATAATTAAAGGCGGGATCAAGTGAGTTAAAGAAACAATAAAAAGGGCTAATAGACCAACGCCATAACCTTTTCTCTCTGCCTTAAAAAACCACCATAAATCTTTAAAAATTTTCATACAGTCTATTCCATTTTATTTTATAATATTCTAAATATTAGTATACCATAAAGAAAGCGTTTAAAACACCTTATTTGGTTGATTATTTACTTAATTTTTTAATAAATAAAAGGATTTTATATTCTACAAAATCCTTTACAATAACTCTATATAAAATTAAAGACCATACCAACTAATTTGTTCGTATCTCCACCCAATTTTGACAAGCGAGTCTCGTTCTGCACTACTCGAAGTATAAAAATGACTAATTTGTTTTCCTTTAGCATTAGGATTAAATAAACGATAAATTGCCGTATGTTTTGCGGGGTCCGAGTAAAAAGCGATTTGTTCATAACGCCAACCCGCTTTAACAAGCGAATCTTTTTCATAAGAGGACAAAGTATAAAAATGTTCACCTGAATTAGGGTTATAGAGCCGATAGACCGCATTGCCAGTTGCCGGTTGTTGAGAATTAACACCCTCATAATTCCAGCCTACTTTTGTTAAACTAATCACATCGTTCAAATTTTTAGTATAAAGATGTTCACCATTATTTGGATTGTAAACACGATAAAGGGCCGTCGCTTTCAATGCTGGCACGTTATTTTGAATCCAATTGATATTACTTGCAGTGAGTTGGACGCCGTAGTTGGGATATTGTGAAGCGAGAGAGGAAGGAACTTTGCTGTTATCCCCATTTGGATTTGGGTTCAGATACTGCGCCTCGGCAACATTAATACCAACAATATTTTTACTTGTATTAAAAACAGGGCTTCCACTTTGACCAGGATACATACTGATGTTGGAATAGCTAAATAGAGGATTACCAATTTGAGAAACATTTCCTGACATTCCCCACATTTGTTTAGGCTTGTCCCCCGGAAAACCTATCAAAGAAATCGCTTGATTTTTTGAAAGAACCGAGCTCATCCCCATCCAGCCTGTTGATAATCCTATATTTTTCGAAAGGTTAAGAATTCCTAAATCGTCTGCACCTAAAGGATAATTTATCGTTCCAAGTCTATCTTTTGCCAACCAATCTGGATTAGCAACTTCACTCGTTACAGCTGTTGCCGCATTAGAATTATAATTTCCATTTGCAAAAGCTTGATAAATTGTAGCAGATTTAATATGGCCACCTTCCGTCGCATTATATATCATGTGTCCTGCTGTTAATACAGCATTCGGTGCAATGATAACTCCACTCCCCCTATAGCGAACTCCATTTCCTCCAATTGTTTCAATATAGACTATTGTGTTATAAGGAAATTGATTGGCTGTTGAAATCAGTTTGCGTTGGTCAGGCTGGTAGACATTACTTGCCGTAGCCCCACCAGATGGAATAAATGGCACCGTATCCGCAAAAGTACTAGAAGAAATTAAAAGCAAAGTTGAAGCAAGCGTGATATGAAGTTTCTTTATTTTCATTATTCTTTTTTCCTTCATCTTAAACAGCCTTAGCTGGTCCAGTTTGTAAAGGCTCAGGTGATGTAAATGAAAAATCCTCTCCTTCATCGTGCCAACCAATTTTTTTCAAATAGTCTCTTTCATCCCAGTTAGAAGTATAGAAATGTTGACCACTATTTGGATTATAAAGTCTCTCAACCGTCGTTTCTTGGTTCCACGGTATGACCGTAGCATCATAAAATACAATTCCCTCATTCACCCATCCATAATTTTTGAGTTGAACTACTTCATTCGTATTTATTGTGTAGAGATGTTGACCGCTATTTTTACTGTACAAACGATAAACAGGAATTTTATCATAATTTTGACCGTTCATCGTATAGTATGAAGTTCCAAGGACTCCCTCATAACCCCAGCCCAAATGGACAAGATTATTTTTCTCGGTAAGTCCCATTGTATAAACATGCTCACCTGAATTTGGATTATAAAGGCGATAAACTGGGCCATTAAAGTTTGCCGTAACAGCTTTTGCCGGTGTTGCTTCTTTGATTGATAAACCCAGTCCAAGTAAAAGCGCCCCAAATAAGAGTCCGGTTTTGAAAAGTTTTTTATGTGTAATATGTGTGTTCATAACAAACACCTCCTTATCGTTAATAGCTAAAACAGTAATAGAAATACATTTGTAATTTTTTGGTTAATTCGTTATTTTGAGAAAATTATTTTCTCACCATGAGTATAGCGCTTTAGTTTGAATTAAGCAAGAACTATTTTTTAGTTATTTTTATCCTTATATATAAAAATGTAATCAAACAGAAATATTATTCAGGGCTTTTGTTTATATCTTCAATGCTAAAAATATATCATAAAATTAGCAAATAAAAAAACCGCTAGGAAAGTCCTAGCGAGTGTCTATTCGAGAGTGAAATACTTAATTATTTAAATTAAGCATTATAAAATTTTACGACTTTGTTTTTCTTGAACACTGCAACAATCAATCCAAATACCAGAGCAAAGATGATGTACTGCAAAACATTAAAAGGTAAAACTACTGTCAAAAGATAAGTTGGATTCAAAGTAACTGATAGAGAACCCATATTAAAAAGATGAGTTGCTCCAACAAAAATCTTATCAACATCGAAGCCAGCAGCTAAACGATAGAGAGGGAGTGCGTAGAAAACATTCAATACCATCATCACAAGAACTGATGCGATGGCTGCTAAAACTACACCAACTGTATAGTTTTTGATTGAGAATTTTTTCTTTGTAAAGAACCAAACAATTGCCATGAAGATTCCCAAAGCAATGAAGTTCATCGGCACACCAATCCAAGTTGATGGACCTTGATTAAATAGGAGATACCATAAGATAGAGCGAATAAAGAGGATAATAAATCCATCACCCAATCCCAAAGTAAAGACTCCAATAAGTACTGGAATGATTGAGAGTTCAACTTTCATAAAATCAATTCCAGGCAATAGCGGAAACTGCAAAATCGGCAATAATAAGATTGTTGATAATGCAGCAAGCATGGCAATTAATACCATCCGACGTGTTTTAGACATAAAAAAACCTCCAAATATGAGAAAATAATTCTTCAAATTTCGAGGAAGTTGATAGACATTTTTGGTTTGGCTAAAAACAGTAATCCAACCGAAGTTGATTACACTACAAAAATTGTTCATCTTCTTCCATCCAGACTTTACTGTCGCTAGCAGATTCTCACTGCTTCAATCGCCGTAGCGAATCGCGGAGTCATAAGGTCAAAGCCCTATTTACCGCCGGTCCCGAATTACACGGTGCCCTGAAGATAATTTTATTATAGCACAAAAATAGTTTGCTTATCAAGAATAAGATTTGCTTAAGAAATAAAAAAACAACTCTTTATCAGAATTGTCTTTTATAATAATCAGTTAATTTCCTTGGGCTGCATTAATCAATTGAGAAACTTCTTTTTTACTCAAACGACGAAATTGTCCTGTTGGAAGTCCATCCAATGTAAGAGTTCCATATTGAATACGACTCAATTTTTGTACTGGAAGTCCTGCAGCCGCAAACATTTTTTTAACTTGATGATTTTGTCCTTCATGGATAGTTAAACTAACAATCGAATGATTTTTTGTTTTCTCTTGTTTGATAATCTCATAACGGGCGGGACTAACTTTTTTACCTTCAATAGTCATACCTAAAGTTAAAGGACGCAAGTTTTCTTTGTTCGCTTGGCCTTCTACCTTAGCAACATAGACCTTATCAACGCCATGACGTGGGTGAGTCATCATATTCGTAAACTCACCGTCGTTTGTAAGCAAAAGCAAACCGCTTGTGTCCCAGTCCAAACGTCCCACAGGATAAATACGTTCTTTAACTTGAGGCATTAAATCCATTACCGTTTGACGTCCTTTGTCATCGCTAACTGAAGAAATATAGCCTCTTGGTTTATTTAGAAGATAATAAACGGGTTCTTCATTATAAACTGCTACTCCATTAACTTCAACGATATCTCCAGTTGAAACTTGATAACCCAAGTTTGTCATTGGAACATTATTTACCGTTACTTTTCCCGCTAAAATTAGTTCTTCTGCTTTACGTCTGCTTGCCACACCTGCATGGGCCAAATATTTATTGATTCTCATTTTCTTCACTTTCGTTAAATAAGGTTTGTTCTTCTGCGATAAATCTTGACTCATCTATTTCAGGTAATTCATCTAAATGATTAATCCCAATATAGTCTAAGAAAAATTCAGTTGTTGCATAAAGACTCGGACGTCCTGGTGCTTCAACTTGTCCGACCTTTTCAACCAAATCAAAAGCACGAAGTGTTGAGAGAACACCTGAGGAATTCACTCCGCGGAGCTGATCGATTTCGAGTCGAGTTAAAGGTTGCTTATAAGCAATAATTGATAAAACTTCAAGAGCTGATTTTGACAACGATTGATTAAGAGGAGTTTTGGCATAGTTTTTAAGAATTTCTGCAAACTCTTCTTTTGTAGCCATACGATATTTACCTGCAGTTTCAATAATCGTTAAAGCAGATTCTTCATCAGAATGATATTTTTCTTTTAAGTAATCAATTTGTTGCTGACAAGCTTGTTTAGACATTTCTGTCAATGCTGACAATTCTGCCAAGGTTAAACCAGCTTCGCCAGATACAAAAAGTAAGAGTTCACAACTTGCTGTCTTATTCACTAGTTTCTTTTCTTTCTAAAATAATTTCTCCAAAAAGCTCTCCTTGAGAAAAAGAAATCTGTTGATTTTTGATTAATTCTAAAAGAGCCATAAAAGTGGTGACGAGTTCATCTTTATTAGTAGAGCTAAAAAACAAATCTGAAAATTTACATATTTTTTGTTCTGTAAATCTAGTACTTAACTCTAAAATCTTATCAGCGATTGTAAATTTCTCAGCTGCTATTTTTGTATTCTCGTCTTGAAAATGTTGTCTTTGCAACTCAAGAATTTTAGTAAAAGCTAGAAATAAATCTAAAGCAGATTTATCCTGCAAAAGTACAGTTTCATCAGTGATAATTTCTGTCTTAGCTTTTGAATAAAAATGACTACGTTCCTGATGAAGTTCATCTAAATCTTGTGACAACATTTTATATTTCCGATATTCATCAATTTGAGCCAATAAATCATACTCAAGTTGTTCTGTATCTTCAATAAAAGTTTCGGTAACTGTCGGTAAAAGTCTTCTTGATTTAATTAACATCAGTTGACTTGCCATTAACATGTACTCTCCAGCTACTTCCAATTCAAGTTCTTTTATGGTTTGAATATAGATAAGATATTGCTCAATAACTGGTACCAATGGAACTTCAAAAATATCCATTTCATACTGACTTACCAAATGCAATAAAAGGTCGAGAGGACCCTCGAAGTTTTTAATTTTTATATTGATTTCTTTAATCATATTTTACATAATAAAAATAGTGTAAATTCCTATCTATAATATTTTTCAAGCGTTGTAATAGTTGTTAAACCAAGTAGAGTTGCCAGTTCATAAATTGACTTTCCTGTTTTAACCTGATGCAAGATATACTGTTCTCTAATTTCTTTGGAAGAATAGTTCGTAAATTTTTTCAATTCAGTATAAAGAAATTGACGAGATTTTGCGAATAATTCATCAGCATTATTAATGGCTTTAACTCTTATGGCAAATTTTTCTCTAATTGGTAAAACTCGTTTTATTCCGGCTTTTTCAATCGTGAGATATTTAAAGTTCCAATTAAAATTTTCCCATTTCAATTTTTGTATCTCAGCAAAATTTAAACCAAATTCTAAAATTAATAAGGCTAAAAATTGTCCTGGACAGGTCAAAGGACCATAGAACTCAGGAAATTCCTTAATCATTGGATGATAACTTTGAGCAGTCTGTGATTTTTTTTGAACGACTTGTTTAATTTTAAAGTACTGGTCAACTTTTTGTCTTTGATACAGGAAAAGCAAATATTGATTTGCACTCGAAATCTTCCTTCGCTGTGCTGCTGGCGAAAGATTACTAATTTGAATTTTGTAAAGTTCTAAGTTTTCTGTTGTGAGTGACTTATCTTCAAAGAAAGCCTGCAAAGAAACTAAATCATAATGGTAATTTGAACGAGTATTCTCTGAAAAATTTCTGCTTGCTAAATACTCGTCAATCTCGTTTGGTAATTTCATAATATTTTGTAAAGTCGTGAGCAAAGGCACTAAAGGCCTTTAATATTTCTTGCCTAACAACAATCCCCATAAATTCCTGTCTTTTGACTACTGGGAGAAATGGCTCCTTAATTAATTTGTGCATCATTTCTTCCAAGGTTACTGATGGTCCAACTGTTTGAACATCTTTATTAACTATTTCCGAAATTGATGTATTATGTAATTTTTCAAAAAAGAAATTCTGTTCCATTTCAAATTCAACGATTTCTGTTAAACCCAAAACACCAACGTATTCTTTTTTTTCATTTAAAACTGGAACTCGTGAATACTTATACTGACTAAGCATCAGTTTGGCATGAGCAATATTATGCTCAGCATAAAGTACAGCAACATTTGAGGCAGGAATCATAAAGGTTTCACTTTGATTCAAGATAAAATCCTCAATCTTTTTATCAATCATGCAAATTACTCCTTAAAGAGCTTTGTAGACTTAGAGTCTGAACTGTAGTTCCGGGATAGGTTCATGTTGCAGATTTCGATAAGAAACTTTGAACTCTTCTCCTTCAATCTCAATTATAGCATACATTTTGATATCATACTTCCCTCTAGGTTGTGCAACTGAACCTGGATTTACATAAAGTATATTATTAATTTTTTGTGCTACTGGTTGATGGATATGTCCAAAAAGCGCGATATCTGCGTTCTTTTCCTCAGCAAAATAAGAATAACGGTCTAATCCTAAACCAACATAAAAAAGATGACCATGTGTAATTAATACCTTTTTTCCTTCAACTTCTTGAGTAAGAAAATCATGATATCCACTATCATAATCACAGTTCCCAGCAACAACAGTTATTCCTTGCCAAATTTCATCAGAACTAGGAAGTTCAGAATCTCCACAATGAAAGATAGCCGTTGCTTCATTCAAATACTTTGATTTTATGGATTCAACCACATCGCGGTCATAATGTGAATCAGACATTACTACAAACATAAGCATCCCTCTTTTACATAATTATATTTATGTTAACTTATTTAAACTTATTTGTCAAGCCACTCAGGAAGTTCAGCCATCAATTTTCTCAAGGCTTGTCCGCGATGAGAGACTTGATTTTTTTCTTTTTCTGATAATTCCGCGGCTGTTCTAAAGGCATCAACCATGAAAATAGGATCATAGCCAAAACCATTTTCTCCTTTAGGAGCGAGAGCAATATAACCATCCCAATCTGCTTCCACAACTAAACTCTCACGGTCAGGTTTTGCCGCCACAAGCGTAGTATGAAAATGTGCGCTTCTACGTTCTGGAGTAATTGCCGTTGGAGCGAGTTCATGCAAAAGTTTTGCGATATTTTTCTCATCAGTAGGATCCGGAGCTGAGAAACGATGCGACCAAATGCCAGGCAAACCACCAAGAACATCAACACAAAGTCCTGAATCATCGCCAATGACTACTTGCCCAGTAATTTCAGCGATTTGTTCTGCTTTTAAACGAGCATTTTCTTCAAAGGTTGTTCCAGTTTCTTCAATTTCAGGAAGTTCTGGATAATCTGTTAAATCTTTGATTTCATAACCGAAATCAGCAAATAATTTCTTAAATTCTTTTGTTTTTCCTGAATTTCTTGTTGCGATTATAAGTGTTTTTTCCATTTATTTTTCCTTATTGAAATTCTCTATTTCAGTATGTTCAATCTGAAGTTGTCCGATGTTTAACCATTTTTCTGCAATTTCTCGAAATGAATTAACGCCCGCAGTAGTAAAGAAACGATGCTCTAGTGGTTGACGTTCTTGTCCATTTATTGAAAAATAGTTGAGCAAAACAGAGATATCTCGTACAGCTTCTGCTCCAGAATCAATCAAACGTACCTCTTTTCCCATTGTTTCTTGGATTAAGGAACGTAAGAGAGGATAGTGAGTACATCCGAGAATTAAGGTGTCTACTTTTCCAATTAGTGGAACAAGACTTTCTGATACAACTTTTCTAGCAATTTCAGATTCCATCTCATTTGATTCAACGATTGAAACAAATTTTGGACATGCTAGGCTATATACTTCTACTGCTGATGATTTACGAGCAATTGTTTTATGATATTCATCTGAACGAATCGAAGCTTGAGTGGCAATTACACCAATTTTGTTTGTTTTTGTTTTTTGAATCGCTGAGCTTGCTCCGGGTAGGATGACACCAATCACCGGTATATCTAGTTTTTCTTTTACAATTTCTAAGGCCATCGCTGTTGCTGTATTACAGGCCATTACAATCATTTTCACATCTTTTGATAGTAAAAAATTAACCATATCCCAAGTGAACGTAATAATTTGTTCACGACTACGCGGACCATAAGGAGCTCTTCTTGTATCTCCTATGTAGACAATTTCTTCATTTGGGAGTTGTCTAAGGAGTTCGCGAGCAACAGTCAGTCCACCAACACCAGAATCTAAGAGGCCGATTGGTCGATTGTCCATTTTTCTTCTCCTTTTTAAATATCTAATTCAAATTCTTTCTTATCCAAAATTTGTATTTTTTAATATAATGGATACTTTATTTATGATGATAAAAGCAAACGCTGAGAGAGTTTAGAACTTATGTTCTACTGCTTCGCTCAGCGTATATAATAGCTTATTTTTTGTTTGTGTCTGATTGCTTTGCAGCAGCACGAATTTGGCGAAGAACTTGTTGGACTTGAACTTCACTTGGTTTACGTCCCATAGATCCCATCATAAGACGAACAGCGTCTTCATTAAGGGGTGGGTTATCCATAAGTAATTTTTTTGTTTGGCGTTGTGAGAACCATGTTCCCAAGAAAAAACCTGCCAAAAGGCATACAACCATAAGCAAAATAGCTAAGATTAAATTCATTTTGAATCTCCTAATTTTGGCGAAACGCTTTCGCCATTGATGACATCTTATTATATCAAATTTTAGTCCTTTTGTCAGCACTTTATATTACTGACAGAAAGGATAAATGAGGCAAAAGTTACTGACTGAGCTGTCAGTAACTTTTTATTTCTCAAATTGTAAAATCAAAACCATCTAATGTTGCAAAATAATCAGCTGGCTTCTCTGCTCGACGAATTAAACGAGTCTTTCCATCTTCTTGAAGCAAAACTTCGGAACTTCTTAATTTAGCATTATATTGATAACCCATTGAGAATCCATGCGCACCAGTATCATGAATCACTAATAAATCTCCTATTTCTATTTGAGGAAAGGCTCTTCCTTTTGCAAATTTATCATTATTCTCACACAAAGAACCTGTAATATCATAAATTTCAGCAGCTTCATCATTTTCTTTTCCAGCAACTGTGATATGGTGATAAGCATCATAAAAGGCTGGACGCATCAAGTTAACCGCTGATGCATCAACTCCAACGTATTTTCGATAAGTTTCTTTAAGGTGCAAAACTTTTGTAATCAAATGACCGTGTGGAGCTAGCATAAAACGTCCCAATTCGGTATAAATTTTTAGATTTTCTATTCCGTTAGCGCTCAAAACTTCTTCATAAGCTTCGTGAACACCTTGACCGATTTTGGAAATATCATTTGCCTCCTCATCAGGACGATAGTTTACACCAATTCCACCTGATAAGTTAATGAAATCAAGGGTCATTCCCGTTTTTTCTCGAATTTCTAAAGCAAGCTTAAAGAGCTTGCGAGCAAGTTCTGGGTAATAATCATTTGTCACTGTATTTGAAGCCAAAAAACTATGCATTCCAAATTTTTTCACCCCTAATTTTTGCAAATCTTTAATTCCTTGGATGAGTTGGGCTTTTGTCATTCCGAATTTAGATTCTTCTGGATTATCCATAATTTTTGTTCCCATAGCAAAAACTCCACCGGGATTGTATCTCAAACTCATTGTTTCCGGAAAAACAAAATCTGTCAGATTTTTCAAAAATTCGATGTCTTCATAGGCATCAAGATTGATTGTCGCACCCAATTGATTAGCAAATTGAAATTCTTCAGCTGGAGTATCATTTGATGAAAACATCATCTCAGAGCCGTCAAAACCACATTTTTCGGAAAGTAACAATTCAACGTAAGAGGCGCAATCAACGCCACACCCCTCCTCATGAAGAATTTTTAAAATAGCTGGTGTGGGTGTCGCTTTCACAGCAAAAAATTCTTTAAATCCTTTATTCCAAGCAAAGGCTTTGTGAAGGTCACGCGCTTTTTGACGAATTCCTTTTTCATCATAAAGATGAAATGGTGTTGGAAATTCCTTTGTGATTTGTTCTAATTGTTCTTTTGTTACAAATGGTGTCTTCATCTCTCACCTCATTTTTAGATTATTTATAAGTATAGCATATCATCAAAAGCTTGGACACAAAAAAGTTCCTGCCATTTTTACTGACAGAAACTTTTTTTACTGACAGAATGATAAATTATGCTGTAGCGACTTTTATTAATTGTTCATCAACAATTTCGGCTGTTTTTCTTCCTTCACGGATTGCCCAAATAACCAAAGATGGACCTCGTCTAGCATCTCCAGCGACTAGAACTTTGTCATTATTTGTTCGATAATCATCATAAATTTCTTGAACACCAAATTTATCCAGTAAGCCTGTGTCAGTGCCAACAAATCCCATAGCAAGTAAAACTAAATCCGCTTCAATTACTTGTTCAGTCCCTTCTACCGCCTTGAAGTCAGGTCCAACTTTGGCTACTTTTAAACCAGTAAGTTGACCTTCAGCATTTGTTTGAAAAGCTGTTGCAGTCATTTGATAGGTTGTCAAATCAGTATTTCCCACAAATTCTGCTTCTTTTTGCCCATAACCTGCTCTCAAGGTCATTGGCCACTCAGGCCAAGGGTTGTTATCTAAACGATCAGTGGGTAAACTTGGTGTGATTTCTAATTGAGAAACCGATGCTGCTCCTAAACGAACTGCCGTTCCGATACAATCGTTCCCTGTATCTCCACCACCAATGACTACTACTTTTTTTCCTTTTAATGATTGACTAATATTATCTTCGCCCTCTTCAAGGACAGTTTTAGTCGTTTCTGTCAGAAAATCAATGGCAAATCGAATTCCAACTGCTTCACGGCCTGAAATATTTAAATCACGTGGAATTCCTGCACCGATCGCCAAAATAATTCTATCAAAATTTACTGACAGGTCTTCGTAACTGATTGTCTTTCCAATCTCAGTATTGGTGACAAAAGTCACACCAAGTTCTGTCATTAAATCAATCCGTTTTTGAACGACTTTTTTATCCAATTTCATATTTGGAATGCCGTACATCAATAAGCCGCCCAAACGATCTGATTTTTCAAAAACAGTAACGCTATGTCCCAATTGATTAAGACGCCAAGCAGCTGACAGACCGGCAGGTCCAGAACCAATAATCGCTATTTTATAACCTGTCGGTTCCGCCGCTTTGCCAATTTCAGCCACCCAACCTTCATCATTTCCTAAATCACCCAAGAAACGTTCATTATCTTTAATGGTTACTCCTGCACCGTTTAAGGCCTCGGCACAAGATTTTTCACAAGGAGCAGGACAGACTCTGCCAGTAAATTCTGGAAAAGGATTGGTTAAAATCAAACGTTCATAGGCTTTTCTTTGTAAACCACGATAAATCAAATCATTCCACTCTGGGATATGATTATCATTTGGACAGCCTGAGACAGCTCGTTTGCCCCCATAAAATATCCCTTGATGACAAAAAGGAACATCACAATGCATACAACGTGCCGCTTGTTTTTGTCGTTCTTCAGTAGATAAGGGAACTTGCAATTCAGCAAAATCCTTTATCCGCTCCGCTAATTCACGGTAAGGATTATCATTTCTTGGATAATTTAAAAATCCATTTGGATCAGCCATTAGCTCACCTCCGTTACTTTTTTAAAGGTTGTCATCGTAAGTGCTTCGCCTGACAAACCTGTTTTAGCCAAATCTTCTTCAATATTTTTAATATGATGATATTCTCTTGGATAAACTTTGACAAATTTTTCGCGTTCTGTTTGCCAATGTTCTAAAATAAATTTTGCTTTTGCTGAATCAGTATAATTCAAATGTTTCTTCAATAATTCTTCTAAAACTTCATCACCTGAAGTTTCATCTAAAGCATAAAGCTCTACCATTTCCCGATTCACTTTATTTTCAAAATTGCCAGCGACATCATAAACATAAGCGATACCACCAGACATCCCAGCTGCAAAATTACGACCTGTTGTGCCAAGGACAACAGCGATACCACCAGTCATGTATTCACAACCATGGTCACCCGTTCCTTCCACAACAAAATGTGCTCCTGAATTTCGGACACCACAACGCTCACCTGCACGACCTCGGAAATAAGCTTCGCCACCGATAGCCCCAAAGAGCGAAACATTCCCCACAATAGAAGTATTTTCAATATCATAAGCGGCATCTAGAGGTGGTTTTACAATCAAACGGCCCCCTGACAATGATTTTCCAATATAATCATTGGCTTCGCCAATCAAAGTAACCTCCATACCAGCGGTTGCGTAAGAGCCAAAGGACTGGCCAGCAACTCCTTCGTATTCATAGCAAACAGAAGCATCTTTTAGACCAAAATTACCATAACGTTCAGCAATCCAACCTGCCATTCGCGCGGTCGTTGTTCGATTAATATTTTTAATCGTGCCATGAACCGTTGCCTGAGAACCATTATTAAGTGTAGCCTCCGTGAATTGGTCTAATTCTTTCCAAGCACGAGGATTAGCAAAAGGATCACTATGCCTTGTTGCAATCGGTAAGGCATGACCAAGCATACGGCTAAAGTCCAAACCTCGCATTTTAGCTGGTAAATCTTCTTTAGCTTGCAAGAGCTCGGCATGACCTACCAATTCATTGATTGTTCTAAAACCAAGTTCGGCTAAAAGTTCTCGAACTTCCTCAGCCATAAATTCCATTAAACGTACAATGTGCTCTGGTTTTCCAGCAAAATTTGCTCTTAATCTAGGATTTTGTGTGGCAATACCTACCGGACAAGTATTTAAATGACAATTTCTTGTCATGATACATCCAATCGCAACCAAAGCTAAACTACCAAATGAATATTCTTCAGCACCTAGCATTGCAGCAATCGCAATATCTCGACCTGTGACTACTTTACCATCAGTTTCCAAAATCATTCGGTCACGTAAATTGTTCAAACTAAGTGTTTGATGTGCTTCTGCCAGTCCCATTTCCCAAGGGAGACCTGCATCTCTTGTTGAGTTTCTAGGACTTGCTCCAGTTCCACCATCATAACCAGAAATAACAACTTTATCAGCTCCGGCTTTAACACACCCTGTAGCAATTGTTCCAACACCAGTCGATGAAACCAACTTAACATTGATTTTTGCATAAGGATTGATTTTTTTCAAGTCAAAAATAAGTTGCGACAAATCTTCAATGGAATAAATATCATGATGAGGCGGCGGTGAAATTAAACTTACCCCAGGAGTTGAGTTTCGAACTTCTGCCACCCAAGGAAAAGCTTTTTTACCTGGCAATTGCCCACCTTCACCTGGCTTAGCACCTTGCGAAATTTTAATTTGAATCTCTTCGGCAGACATTAAATAAGCAGCTGACACACCAAATCGTCCAGAGGCGACTTGTTTAATTTTAGAATTATTGATTGTGCCATAACGTTTTGCATTTTCACCACCTTCACCCGAATTGGATTTTGCACCAATAGAGTTCATGGCTTGAGCAATACATTCGTGAGCCTCTTGTGACAATGAGCCAAATGACATGGCCCCAATTTTGAAACGTTTAACAATTTCACGAGCTGGTTCTACTTCGCTCATCTGAATGGACTTCCGATCAGATTTGATTTTCCAAGTGTGACGTAAGCTTGTCGGCGTTTTTAGAGCAATATCATTTAGATACTGACTATATTTTTTATATTTTTCAAAATCATTTTGACGGACAGCATTTTGAATTTGGTAAATCATTTGTGGGTCATAGATATGATGTTCTCCTTCATCCGCCCGGTATTGGAAAGAACCGCCTGTTTCCAATAAATCCTGTGCCCGATGTCCATAAGCTTTCTCATATCGTAAACGATATTCGTCCTCGATTTGGGCAAGAGAAAGTCCACCAATTCTTGTACTCGTACCTGTGAAGTACTTATCAACGACTTCTTTAGATAAACCAATTGCTTCAAAAAGTTGAGCCCCTTTATAACCGACAATTGTTGAAATTCCCATCCGGCTCATGACCTTAACAATACCTTTTTCTGCCGCATGACGGAAATTTTCAAGTTGTTCAGGGGCTCCCATACCCCAGTCTGAAAGGGTTGCGTATGCACCATAAGGATGAATTCCTGAAACGCCATAGCCTACAAGCGCTGCAAATTGATGAACTTCGCACACCTCAGCTGTATCTACAATAATTGCAAATTTAGACGCATTATGACGTCCTAACATATAATGATAAAGTCCTGACAAAGCAAGTAAAATAGGCATTGGTACTTTATTTTCAGCAAAGTCACGGTCAGAAAGCACGATAATAGTTGTTCCTTGATTAATCAAACTTTCTGCCTTATAAAAGAGTTTGTTCAATGCATTTTCTAAAAGATCATCCTTATCATATAGGGTGGAAATAACTTCTGTATGATAATGTTCTTCCTTCAATGCTAAGATTTTTTCAAAGTCAGCCGTTGAAAGGACTGGACTGTCTAATTTTAACTTACGAACATTTTCACCTGTGATTTTTTCTGGATTCCCATCTTCTCCCAAATAGGTTTCTGTTCCAATGACAATTTGTTCCCTAATCGCATCAATTGGCGGATTGGTCACTTGAGCAAATTGTTGTTTGAAGAAATTATAGAGTGATTGAGCTTGGTCAGATAAAACTGCCAAAGGAGCATCAAAGCCCATTGAAATTGTAGGTTCATTGGCTGATTCTGCCATTGGTAAAAGTACTGTCCGAATGACTTCGTCAGTATAACCAAATAATTTCCATAGGGTATTCATTTTTGCTGACGGAATTGGATTTGTTTTTTCACTTTCTGTCAGTGCTGACAGTTTCTTCAAACCAGCTGACAGAAATTTTTGGTAGGGATATTTATTAGCATAATAACTCTTAACTTCTTCATTACGAATAATTTTTCCTTCGTCAGTATTGACTAACAACATGTTACCAGGTCCAAGAACTGATTTTTCAATAATTTCATCGGCTGGGATATCAACCACACCAGATTCGCTTGACAGAATGATAAAATTATCCTTTGTCACAAGATAACGACTTGGTCTTAAACCATTCCGATCAAGTCTTGCCCCAACGGTTTTTCCGTCAGTAAATACTAAAGCTGCCGGTCCATCCCAAGGTGCAATATGAGCAGTTGAATATTCGTAAAAAGCTTTTAATTCTGGACTTAAGCCAGTTTGTTCTCCCCAAGCCTCAGGAATCATGGTCAGTAAACTTTCTGGAAGTTCTCGACCATTTCGATAGAAATACTCCATACAATTTTCTAATTTGGCTGAATCAGAATTTTCTTCATTGTACATTTCAATATCGTTGACTTTCATCCAGTTTTCAGCTCCACGAAGCGTGTTAATTTCGCCATTATGTGCTAGAAAACGAAAAGGTTGAGCCCGATTCCAAGAGGGAAAAGTATTGGTAGAAAAACGGCTATGTGTTAGTGCAATATGACTTTTGAAATCTTCATCAGACAAATCAGGATAAAAGAGTTTTACTTGATACGCGTGAAGCATTCCCTTATAAACAACCGTCTGACTAGATAATGAACAAATATATAATTCCTCTTCGTCAAAACGTTTCTCAAGATTTCGTCTGATAATAAATAAATCATTTTCAAAATTAGAAATTTCGCTGACAGCTTTTTCAGATGATTTATTCTCAATAAAAACTTGAACAAAAGACGGCATAATTCCTTGAGCCGTTGCTCCACATGCTTCAAAATTAAAAGGAACTGTGCGCGTGAATAAGACTTCATATCCTTGAGCCTTAACAGCTGCCTTAATCGCTTCTAATTCTTGATGTTTTTTATTTTCCTTACGCGATAAGAAAAATTGCCCTACGGCATAATCACCAAGTTTTGGTAGTTCTACATCATGTTCTTTTGCAATTTTACGAAAGAATTCATCAGGCAAAGCAAGTAAAATACCTGCCCCATCTCCGGTTTCTGGTTCAGCACCCGTTCCACCACGATGATTCATCCTTGTTAACATGGTCAGCGCTCTCTCAACTAAAAGGTGACTAGCTTTACCGTCAATTTGGGCAATGAAGCCCATTCCACAAGCATCCGATTCAAAATCAGGCTGCCAAAGTGTCGTTTTCATGACTTGTTTAGCTTTTTTATTCATAACACAACCTCTTTTATTTTACAATTTGGTTCTTTTATTCTACTAAAATTTTTATGAAATATCAATATATTCTGACAATTATATATAAATGTAATTTTTAGTAGCTTTATCAAAACTATAAAAACCCTTACAATTGACAAAAAGAAACTAAAATCATAAGATAAAAGAATGAATAAGGAACAATTAAAGACACTAATTAATTCAGGAAAAACATACGATGACGCCGATTTAGACTTGTCTGAATATCGTGACCATGCCCTTTTTGAAAGCCGCCGTTATAATCAAAAAATTAATAACAATGAGGGTTATCATCCAGAAATCTTAGAGAATCTTTTTGAACATTTAGGTAAAAATCCTTATATTGAATCTAATTTTCGCTGTGAATTTGGCTTCAATATAAGAATTGGCGATAATGTCCTCATTAATCATGATATGATTATTTTAGACTGTAACCAGGTCACGATTGGCAATAATGTTTACTTTGGACCCCGTTGTGGTTTATTTGCTGCCAATCATTCGGAAGATCCAAGTTTAAGAACTGCTGGTGGGGTCTATTCAAAGCCGATTACGGTCGGGAATCAAGTCTGGTTGGGGGCAAATGTCAGCCTTCTTCCTGGTGTAAGCATTGGTGACAATAGTATTATTGGTGCAGGAAGCGTCGTTACCAAAGATATTCCAGAAAATGTGATTGCTGCTGGTAATCCTTGCCAAGTGATTCGTCCAATTCGAACAGAGGATCAAGAATGGATTAAAAAAGATAAATTATTTATTTCAAAATAAAAAAGCTAAAGAGTATTCTTTAGCTTTTTAAAATTATTCAACTTTAACTATCCAGCCTTCTGGTGCTTCAACATCACCAAACTGAATGCCAACCAACTCATCATATAAACGTTTAACCGTTGGTCCTACTTCTGTTTCTGAATGGAAAATATAAGAATCTTCTCCATCGTCGATACGACCAATTGGAGAGATAATTGCTGCTGTCCCACAAGCTCCTGCTTCAACAAATTTACCTAAATCTTTGGCATAAACTTCACCCTCAATCGCTTTGAGCCCCAAACGATGTTCAGCTAAATAAAGAAGAGAATATTTAGTAATTGAAGGTAAGATAGATGGACTCAATGGTGTGATAAATTCATTATCAGCTGTAATTCCAAAGAAATTCGCTGCCCCAACTTCTTCAATTTTAGTATGTGTGCTTGGGTCAAGATAAATCGCATCTGCATAGCCTGAAGCTTTGGCACCAACTTCTGCTTGTAAAGAAGCTGCGTAATTTCCTCCAACTTTGGCACCACCTGTACCAAGTGGAGCCGCCCTATCATAATCTCTTGAAATTACAAATTTTGAAGGAGCCAATCCGCCTTTAAAATAAGAACCAACTGGCATAGCAAAAACGGTGAAAATATATTCATCAGCAGGTTTTACCCCAATAACATCACCAACCCCAATCAAAAGTGGACGGAGATAGAGCGTTGCACCCGTCCCGTAAGGAGGCACAAAATCTTCGTTGGCTTTCACCACTTGTTTAACTGCATCAATAAACATTTCAGTTGGAACTTCTGCCATGCAAAGTCTACGCGCCGTATTTTGCAAACGAGCAGCATTTTGGTCAGGACGGAAAAGTTGGATTGAACCATCCTTTGTTCGATAGGCTTTTAATCCTTCAAAACCTTGTTGACCATAATGCAAAGCAGGTGATGATTCACTAATATGAAGTTGATTATCTCCTGTTAGTTCTCCAGCACTCCATTTTCCGTCTTTAAAACGAGCGATATAACGAAAAGGTAAGTTCCGATAGCTGAATCCTAAATTTTCCCAGTCTAAATTAATTGCCATAACATCCTCCAAATTTTTTTGTTATAATAGATTATATTATTTTCTGTAACATAAAACAAGAAAATATTCATGAAATTCAGTAAAAGTTCAAACAATTTTTTCAAATATAGTCAATTTCTCTATAAATGAATTTATAAAATTACTGAACAAAGGAGCAAAAATGAACTTATTAAAAACAAACTGGGAAGTCTTTGGTTTATTTTTATTAGATAAAGCAATTACAATTTTATTAATTAGTATTCTTTTTTTTATTCTCTATCAAGCCGGCTCTCGTATCGTTAAACGCTTATTTAAAAATTATAGTGAGCAAAAATGGACAGATACTTCGAGAATCTTAACCCTCTCTCGACTGACAACCAGTGCCATCCATTATCTTACAGTTTTTCTTTATATCTATACTGTTCTAGGAGTCATCGGAATTCCTGTTGCAAATATCCTTGCTGGTGCTGGTATTCTCGGAGTTGCTCTAGGTTTTGCTGGGCGAGATTTAGTCGCTGATATTATCAATGGCTTCTTTATAATCGTTGAACATCAAATCAACGTTGGAGATACTGTGGCTTTTGCTGGCCTTGACATTGAAGGGGTAGTAAAAACTGTTGGAATTCGTTCAATTACAGTAATTGGCGCTGATGGCGCAACGACTTTTATTCCTAATCGAAATATTGCTGCCCTCAAAAACTACTCATACAAAGAAAGAACTGTTAATCTTGATGTGCCAGTAACAAGTGAAAATCTGATTGAAAGAAAAAATCAGATTATGGAAGTTAATGCAAATTATCCTCAACTTAAATATTTAGGAATTATCAACATTGAAGACAAACTCTTCTTAAGAACAAGTTTAACAGCCCCATTATCTAAGATTACTCCTTTAAAAATGGAGATTTTAGATAAATATTATGAAAAATAATCACTGACAGACTTATGACTAAATAGAAAAAACAAAATTTATCATCAAAATAAAAGCGATATAGTTAATCTATATCGCTTTTATTTTTTCCTAAGATGAATATCAATTTTTTTAGTGAGTAAAGCCATATGTTTTATTTTCAGGTTCCTCATGGTATAGAATATGAGCCTTATTTAAAGCCTCAATTGCTTCTTGCATATCTTGAACATAGTTAAATGCCATATTCATCCCAAAATCTGCTCGAATCACTAAACGTTGAATGATTTCATTTTCCAAATTTTTGGGAAGTGGATAAGCAGGCACTTGCCATCCCTTCATTAATAAACGGTCTGCCAAATCATAAAGATTCCAACCCCGATTTGAATCTTCTTTTAATTTATAGCAGACAATTGGCAATTGTGACCCATCGTTCATAATTTCAAACATTCCAGTTTTTTCAATTTCTTTTGCTAAAAACATGGCTACTTTATGCGTTCTCTCATGAATAGCTTTATATCCATCAAATCCATAACGTACAAAATTATAATATTGACCAATTAATTGAGAGGCACTGTGAGAAAAATTAATGGCCATCGTTGGTAGTTCTCCTCCAAGATAACTTACTTTAAAAATTAATTCTTCTGGTAAATATTTTTTGTCACGCCACAAAACCCAACCTACGCCAGGATAAACTAAACCATATTTATGACCTGAGGTATTGATTGAAATGACATTTTTCAAACGGAAATCCCACTCAAGTTCTGGCTCAACAAAGGGAGCATAAAGTCCTCCTGAAGCAGCATCTACGTGAATATAAACTTTGTAATCTGTCTGTTTATTATATTCTTCAATCAAATTATCCAAAGCTTTGATATCATCATAACGACCAGTATAAGTAATCCCCATAATACCAACTACCCCAATCGTATATTCATCAACATAATCCATCACTTTATCCAAATTGATTGACATATGTTCTCTATCCATTGGCACTTCTCGCATTTCAATATCCCAATAAACACAGAATTTTTCCCAGCAAACTTGATAACCAGATGAAATAACTAAGTTTGGCTTTTTCGCATTAATGTCTAATCCCAATTTTTCTGCTCGCTTGCGCCAAGAAAACTTCATGGCCATTCCACCAAGCATACAAGCTTCTGAAGAACCAATTGTTGAAGTCCCCATAAATTTTTCTTTTTCACTCGCATTCCAAAGGTCAGCGATCATGTTGACACAACGGTTTTCAATTTCAGTTGTTCTTGGATATTCCGATTTATCAATCGCATTTTTTTCCAAGGTCTGACTCATTAGCTTGACTGCTTCAGGTTCCATATAAGTTTGACAGAATGTGGCTAAATTTAAACGAGCATTCCCTTCATCTAACATTTCATCTTGAACTAATTGATAGGCCACTCGAGGCTCAATTGATTGTTGAGCTAATTTATATTTAGGCAAATCCACTTGTTCACTTTCTGAACCAAAAATTGGTTCCAAGAACTCTGCTTCATCGCGATTTTCTTTTCCGTATAACATAGGTACATCCTCCAATTTTTTAATGTTTTAAGATATGTTCTTCTTTTTTAATAATATGATGCTCACCACGAGCTGCTGGATAAATCGCGGGGTTCACATCTCTTGCTTTAAAGTGCCTTGGTTCTTCAATAGTATCATGTCCCCTTTTATCATGCAATTCATAAACAATAAATGGCAAGATAGCAGTCACAACAAAACTTATAAGAAGTATCATTTGGTAAGTATGAGTCTCATTTTTCGCAATTGATGCTGGAGGAACAAAGGAAATAAATAGAGCAAAAATTGATAATAAAAATCCAATTCCCGCAATGATTGTTTTTCCAACTCTTTTACCTGGAACATTATAAGTGCGCTTTAAATTTTGTTTTTTATAGATTAAAACAAAGTAACCAATAAAGAATAAGAGATAACCTACCAAATAAATCACTACTGTCAGTGAAATGGCAACTAAGAAAGATAAATTATTTCCTCCTCCTCCAAAAGTTAATACAGCGCCCCAAAGTGTAACAATGATTCCTTGAATCATAACTAAAGGAACAGGGACTTCATGCGTATTTGTTTTACGTAAAAATTTTGGTAATAAGCCTCTTTGTGCTGCTGCAAACATCCCTCTAGAAGGACCAACAACCCATGAACTCACTTCTCCCATAACCCCAAAGGCAATCATTAGTGCAATTACTTTAACTAACCATCCCAAATGATGATTAAAATGTAAGATTAACGTTTGAAAAGTTTGAATTACCCCTGCACTTAATGATAAGTCTTTTTGAGGAATAACCGCTGCTACAGAAAATCCACCTATGGCATCTAAAGAAATAGCTAATATTACTAATAAAATCATTGCTAAGGGATAATTTCTCTTTGGATTTTCAAGTTCATTAATGTGCGAAGCTGAAGCTTCTACCCCCATATAAGCAAGAATAAAAGAAACAAAAACTACTAAAGTTGATACTTGTGAAAAATCTGGGACAAAAGCATGCTTATTAATTGGTATCTCTATAGGATTACCTCCGATAAAATATGCCGCAGCTAATCCAAACAAGATAATCGATGGAATCACTATCCCAACTACGAAACCAGCTTTTACCAATTTAGCAGTTCTTTGTGTCCCACCTAACTGAGAAAATGTCAATCCCCAAAAAATGATGAGTAAACCAATAAATTTAATCAATGGATCTGTATTAAGTGCCTGAAAATTTAACACATAAGAGAGGGCCCCTAAAATGAAATAGATCATAGTGACAAAGCCAACTGTAATTTGGAACCACTGAAAAAATATGGCTGCAAAACCAAAGCGCTCCCCTAAAGTTTGGCTCACCCAACTAAAAATTCCACCATTTTCCCAACCTTCAACCGTCGCCATTTCTGCTGCACAGAGCGCTACGGGCAAAAACCAGAGTAGTCCTCCGAGAAGTAAAAAGAACACCAAATGTAATTTTGACGTGGCAAAAGTTGGATACTCATAGACAGTCAAAACCATTGAAGCGGTTAATGCAAAAAAACCGAATAATGATAATTTTTTTTGATTCATCATACCTCCTTATATTTATGATTGAATTTTTTAAAAGACATGTTATATAGCCTCATACAACTCATCTTCATTTTCTAGTATATGCTCCAGAATAAAAAAAATCTCTTTTAAACTGTTGCTTTAAAACAACAGCTCAAAAGAGACTAAATTGACTTTTTCAAATACTTTTCCATTTTTTTCTGATAGAATTCTTTTATCTTCCTTCCTCCAAATTCTTCCAAAGTTTCAAGCGCATAATTTATTTTTTCTTCTCCCACTTCTGCATTTTCAAAATTAAAAATAATGATACCTCTGGCAAGATGTCTTAATACTTCAGAATATAAATCAACACCTACAGTTCGATATTTTTTAGTCATTTCTAAAATATTTTCGGCTTTTGTTCTTTCTCCATTAGCCGCGTATATCGCAACGCTTTTATAGGCTATTTGCAATAGTCTCCTTCTATATTTTAAGACTCTACAGTAATTTTCACATCTTTTGTCAAAGTTAAAGAGCAACAATTCCAATTGATTGACATTGAGATAATCAGATACAAAATAGAATAAAGTTAGTTCAAAATATCCCCACTCTTCAATATTACAAAGATAAGTTTCAATTTCCTTAACTTCTGTCTGACTAATAGTCCCAAGCTTCGTTTTAACGGTAATCATCAGTAAATGATTCCCCGTTTCTTTAACTTCAGAATATAACTCTTTTATTTTATCTCGATTTTGACTAAATTCAGCTTTTTCCAATTCTAATATAAAAAATTCTTGGAAATTCGGCATATAATTATTTACTATCAATTCGTACTCAGCTAATGGAACTTGCATTTCTTCTAACATCAAATCTATGCGCTCAAAACTCATCATACACTTTCCATGTTCAAATCTAGATATATTTGAACGGTCTATCCCTAGTTTACTAAAGTATGATAATCCTAAATTCTTTTGGTTTCGTAACTTTTTAAAACAATCTCCATATTTTTTATACATTCTCAACCTCCCCAAACTATTATTTTTATTGTTTTTTCAAGATTTATAACAGTTCATTAGTTATACTCTTTAATCAGTATGTCAATGTAGCTGTTTTTTATGTATTTAAGAAATTACGCAATTGAGATTATAACTTATTTAGGACTTAATCGTCAAATTTATACCAGTTCATACAAAAGTATATCTTACATAATTTATAATAAAAAACATTTATATTACTTTATATTTCTCTTAGGCTATTAAAGAAAACAGTTTAAAAGCTTATACTGGGCTCATCATCTGCTCTGTTAGAATTTTTATATAAGACTTTTGTTAAAATAATTATTATTAAAAAATATTGGAAATTATAACAGATGTAACTATACCAATTTAAAATATTTTATTAATAACTAATTCTATAAAAAACTCCTTTTAGTTATTATGTCATTTAGGTTAATATAAAATTAGTTTTTTATTAAAAAAGGAATAGCCTAAATAATTACTGACAGACCTGCCAGCAAAAAAACGTGAACAGATAACGTTCACGTTTTACATATTTTTACTGACAGAATCTACGATTTAAAATTGACCATAGTTTTAATCGGCTCATAGGACTTGCGATGAATTCTTGTGATACCATACTTTGTTAGAGCTTCAAGATGTTTTGCTGTTCCATAACCTGCATTATGTTCAAAATCATACTCAGGAAATTCACGAGCAAGCTCTTTCATCATTTCATCACGAGTTACTTTAGCAACAATTGAAGCCGCCGCAATCGAGGCTGAGCGAGCATCCCCGTGAATAATTTTTGTCTGTGCAATAGGTAGATCCAAAACCATAGCATCAATTAAGAGATGCTCAGGTTTAACAGATAATTTTGATACTGCTTGAATCATTGCAATTTTTGTTGCTTCATAAATATTTACTTCATCAATTTTTTCCGCATCAACAATCCCAATCCCTATTGCTAAAGCTTTTTCTTGAATTTCGGATAGAATAGCATGATGTTTTGATTTTGGCACTTTTTTACTATCATTTAAACCCCGAATTTTACAATTTTTAGGTAAAATGACTGCTGCAGTCACTACAGGACCAGCAAGCGGTCCACGACCAACTTCATCAATACCTGCAATTAATTGAATTTCTTGACCATAAAGTTCTTTCTCAAATTCCAACATTTGTTCCAAACGAGCCTCTTCTGCTAACTCTGCTAAAATTTGTTTTTTTCTACTTTTAAGTGCTGCTTGAACCCCAGCCCGTTCATCAGCTCCATATTCTATGAATTCTTTTGCTGACAAGTCTGTCAGTTTGGCTAAGGCCGCTTTAATTTCTTTAATGGTTTGTCCCATTTTACTCACCAACTCTCAAAAATTACTGACAGCTTTTCTGTCAGTAATTTTACATAATATTATTTATGTTATAAGCGCTTAAAATCTATCAATATAATTATAAGCTCATAGTCCATCAACTCCAACTTCATCCAAACAGAACAAGCCCAGTTTTCCATCACGGACATCTTTGACAAACATATTATAGAAACGATCATAATCATCACGGAAACCAAATCTTGCGGTCAACTCCATGATTAAGTCTGGAATTTCAAGCTCCAAATCTTCTTCTGTCATTCGATATCGTTTCATTGTGACTGTTCGATAATTCTTCAAAAAATAATTTAATCCAAAAATTGTTACCTCATCCATAGGCAATAAATCATCCTTAATTGCCCCAGTCAAAGCTAATTTTAAACCAACAAGTTGATCTTCAAATTTTGGCCAAAGAATACCTGGTGTGTCCAATAATTCTAATTCTTTATTAGTTCGAATCCATTGTTGACCCTTAGTCACCCCTGGACGGTTCCCAGTCACTGCAACTTTTTTACCTGCTAAGCGATTCATCAGAGTTGACTTCCCTGCATTCGGAATTCCGATAATCATTGTTCGCAAAGTAGTATGAGCAATACCGCGCTCCTTATCATGAGCGACCTTATCTGCCATCAATTTTTTAGCAGCAACAGTTAATCTTTTTGCTGTATATTCTTCTTTAGAATTAATGGCTAAAGTTATAAAACCTTGTTCATCAAAATATTCAATCCATTGTGCTACTGCATTAGAATCAGCTAAATCAGCTTTATTTAAAGCAATAATTCTTGGTTTATCCCCAATAATTTGCCCTAACATCGGATTACGTGAAGAAATAGGGAGACGAGCATCAACCAATTCAATCACAAAATCAACATATTTTAAATTTTCTTGCACCTGACGACGTGCTTTGGACATATGCCCAGGAAACCATTGTATCACCATATTAATACTCCTCAAATCAACTGTAATCTCTACAGCTTTTATATATTTCTAATTTCACATTCAGATAAGAATCAAGACTTAGCTGACTTTTTATTCTACAAAAAGAATACAAATTTGAATTCTAATTTTTGCCCTCTTTTAAACCCAAAAAAATATAAAAATGGACAAAGATTACCTTATCCATTTTAGCATTTTTCAACTTTTTTTGTAATCCTCAATTTTCAGGATTCAGATTTTCCGATTTTTAATAAATCAAGACCCAAAGTTAATTCTCTTAAGACCTTTTTAAAAACCTCTACAGAGAAAGAGGGAGATGTTGTCAAAGTTAAGAAAGTTTCTCCCCGATCAGTAATTGTGTAGTCTGTATCATAAAAACCATTCTTTTTATAGAATTTTAAACGTTTTACTCTCTGTTCATAATTATCTGCACTCGGATCAAGTCTCTCAATGTTCAAAGTAATATTTTTACCTGAAAATTTTTCTTTTAAAGTTTCTAAAATCGCTGAACCATAACCTTTAGACTGAACCTGATTATTAACTGCTAAATATAAAACAAAAGTCATATCTTCATGACTCACAAGGTAAGAAACACCACAAAATTCATCATTTTGATAGTAAGCCCAGAAATGTACATTTTTCTTCAAGGCCCAAAGTTTTAGCAGCCAAATTGGATATTGTTCTTCTTTAGGAAAAGAATTTTTAACTAAATCTATGACTTGACGATATTCCGGTAAAGTTTTAGATACATTTTTTATTTCTAAATTCATTATTTCTCCTCTACTTTAAGGGTAATATATCGATTATATCCAAAAAGATTTAGAGTTCATAATGAAGTCCTTTTACTATTAGTATAAAATATCTAATCTAGTCTTATAAGCCAATTATTTAATGTTTGAAAGATTGCTTCTTGCTGTTGAAGATTAGAAATTGACGCCTTTTTATCTCCTTTTTGAAAACCATAGCTCCCAAATCCACTATGGTTTCCACCTTCTATCGTAATATACTTCGTTTGTTGTGGAAGATATTGTTTCGACTTTTGATATGATGACCAGTTTAGGACCCCATCTTGAGAACCAACTATAGATAATATTCCTCCATTAAAATTAGTTAGACTTCCTTTTTTATCAGGATAACTAGCTAAAAAGAAAACTCCTTTTAATGATGAATCAGATATTCTTTTTTCTGCAAACCGACTTGCAATTACCCCACCTAATGAATGGCCACCGACCACATAATTATTGATTTTATTCGCTTTAATAATTGAGGAAGCTTTATCTGGATTAAACACTGCTAAATTTAAAGGTTCTTTTATTAGATAAACCGTATATCCTGCTTTAGAAAGTTTATTTGCCCAAATACTATAACTCTTATTATCTACTAGAGCCCCCTGATAAAAGATAATGCTTGTTTTATTAGGATTTCCTTTAAATACAAGGGTATCATTCTGAACTTCAGCTTTTTGTGAAATTTTTAAAGCTTCAGAAGTGGGATGATAGCTATTCGTCTTAAGGTAAAAAAATATAAACGTAGCAATTATCAGTATTACCACTCCCGAAAAACTTAAAATTTTCTTTAACTTACTTTTTTTCATTCTTACTTCATTCTCCATATTGATATTATAATTATTATAACATGACAACAAAAACTAAAACGATTATATATTTATAATAATAAGATAAATAAACATTTTGCATTAACTTGCATTTTTAGCATATTTTCGATTAAACAATTGCAACTTATTGCTTAATTTCGTGTGCTGTGTTATGATAGTTAAAAAGGAGAGAGAATGTTATTAGAAGAAAGACTATCCCAAATTAGCCAAATCATTGATAAAGAAGGCAGTGCCACAATTGATTTTCTAGCTCAAAAACTTGAAGTTTCAAAAGATACAATTAGGAGAGATTTAATAAAGTTAGAATCCAGAAAAAAATTGCATCGAGTTCATGGTGGAGCAATTCCAATCGGCAAAGAGGCTGAGATTTTGAATTATGAAGAACGCTCAAATATTTCCAGCAGTTTAAAGAAAAAAATAGCAAGTAAAATAAAAAATCTCATAAAAAATCATAGCACTCTTATTTTTGATTCATCAACAACCGTCGAAGCTGCTATAAAACAACTTGATAACTTCTCTATCTCAACCATCACAAACTCCCTCACCAATGCAATATTACTTTCGAAGTATGAGAAGGCAACTGTACAACTTCTTCCCGGAAAATTAAACAAGAATCAACTATTCTTGTACGGCGCGGAAACCGTTGAAAAACTCTCTCAATATCAGGTTGATTTTACAATTTTAGGCGTTTTCGCTCTTTCTAATAATGGTTTATTTATTCATACTGAAGAGGAAGGCCTCGTCAAAAGAAAAATGATTCAACAAGGAAAGCAAGTCATAGCCTTAGCAGATCATACCAAACTTAATAAAGAAGGATTCTTTAAAATTTGTGATTTAAAAGAAATAGACTATCTCATCACCGATGAAAAAATTGAAGGTGAATTGATGAATAATTTAAATGATAATAATGTGAAAGTGGTGACTATAAATGAATAAAGAAATTGTTTACGAAAAAATAAACGAACCAAAGCTCTTTAATAATGTTCCACCGGTTACACTAACGGACAAAACATTAAAGGACCGAAAAGAAAAGCTTTTATCAATAATGGCTAAAGAACAATACGATGCATTAATTATCTATGCAGACAAAGAACATGGCAGCAATTTTGAATACTTTACTGGATTTATTCCACGTTTTGAGGAAGGATTACTCATTATTGATAAAAATGATAAAGCCACGCTTGTTTTGGGTAATGAGAATTTAAAAATGTCTAAACACTCAAGAATTGAAGCTAACCTTATTCATTACCCTCAATTTTCTTTGCCAAATCAACCCATGGATAACGAAAAAAGTCTAACTCAGATTTTTAAGGAGTTAGAACTTTATAAAAACAAAAAAATTGGCTTGATTGGCTGGAAGATGTTTACAACACAAAATGAAGAGCCTTCAGAATTATTTGATCTTCCCTACTTTATCGTAGACGCAGTAAAGAATTCACTCTCAACAGATACAATTTTAACTAACGCTGCTCAACTCCTCATTGGTCCAAAAGGAATTCGGACGATAAACAATGCAAACGAACTCGCGCATTATGAATATGGAGCTAATCTTGCCTCTCGTTGCATTCTAAATGCCATGAATCAGCTTAAAATAGGAATAAAAGAAAGTGAAATTGGCGCAATACTGTCTGATGAAGGGCAAGCCCATTCTGTAATTACAATTGCAGCTTCTGGAGAAAGATTTAAAAAAGCCAACTTCTATCCCAGTTATAAAGAAATAAATTTTGGAGAACCAATTTCAATGACAACAGGTTTCAAAGGAGGCTTGTCTAGTCGAACTGGTTTTTTAGTCAATGAAGAAAAAGATTTGCCAGATAATCAAAAACATTATCTTACTGATCTTGTCATTCCTTATTATAAAGGAGTCGTTTCTTGGCTAGAAAATATTTCCATCGGGATGTTGGGAAATGATTTCTATAAAATGATTGATGAAAATTTGCCAAAAGCAAAATATAATTGGCATTTAAATCCAGGGCACTATGTCGCTGATGAAGAATGGATGGCCTCTCCTTTCTATAAAAATTCAAAAGTGAAAATTGCTAGTGGAATGATTTTTCAAATTGATATTATTCCATCTGTAGAAGGTTTAGCAGGCGTAAGTGCTGAAGAATGCGTAGCTGTTGCTGATCAGTCACTTAAAAATGAGCTTAAAAATGAATATCCCGAACTATGGCAAAGAATTATAACACGAAGAAACTACCTCATAAATGAATTAAACATCTATTTAAGTCCAGATGTGCTTCCTTTATCAAATACAGTGGGATACCTAAGACCTTTCCTCTTAGAAAAGTCGAAAGCCTTGAAAGTCAAATAAAGTTAATACTTATAAAAAAGAAGAATTCTATTCGGCAGAATTCTTCTTTTATTTTCACATAAAACTATCTTTCACCTTTTGAGCAAAAAAAGAATTGACTAATTCTATTTTTAGAATTAGTACAACATATTTGGGAAGGCATTAAAGTAATCAAAAACATTGATGAACTTATAACGATAAGAAAATCAATAATTATATTTTGTTTCAGATGAATTATAAAACCTAGAATCACAATTAGCACCAATAAACAGAATATCAAAATTATGCCACTTGCTCTTAACCCGACATCACGCCATCTTCTAACAGTCATCGTAATAACTGGGACAAGTAAAAACAAATAGATGATTCCAATAATAAAGATTGGTATATTAAGAAATGTACTCTCCATTATTTCTTGAACATTTCCTCCACCTGAAATATTCATTAAAGAACCAAAAATTAAGTAAGATAAAATGACTGTTGGAATGATCGAAAGTATTAATAAACTTAATATGACATACCAAAAATCCAGCCGACTCGTTTTACCTTTAAAATTAAAATATTCTCTAAAAAATTTTTTATAGGCATTGACTAAAACAACTTCTCCAACCATCGCCCCTCCTTTTTTATCAATATTAATTAAAAAAGAGCTAAGAAAACAAAGCTCTTATAAAATAATTATTATAATTAATCTACTTTTCTAAATCGAATAAATAGCACAAGTGAACCAAATATAAGCAAGAAAGAACCAAACAAAGTAAGTTTTTTCATTCCTTGTTCTTTATCACCTGTTTCAGGTAGATTCTTTTCTTTAGAAGTTACAACTGATTCTTTATCTTTAACAGTCTTAGACCCTTTCGTTGTTTCATTCTCCCTAGAGTCTGGATTTACATTATTTTTATCACTAGAATCTGGAATAACTTCTTCTGGTTTATTAGGATTAGCATTTTTCTCATAAACGTAAGTCACTGTTTGAGGGCTATCAGTATATTGACCAGAAGCATTACCAATTATATTTTTGAAAGTATAACCGGTTAGTGCTTTCTTTTCTGTATGATAAGTTTCACCAATATTCCCTGTCTGAATAACATCACCGAAAAGTGATTTATCATCTGTATCTATATACTTGACCGTCACTTGACCAAGTATCTTAGCATTTTTCTGATAAATATAAGTTACTGTTTGAGGACTATCCGTAAATTTACCGGTTGCATCACCATCCACTTTAATTAAAGAGTATCCTTGGAAACTTAGTTCTTTTGAATTATAGGTTGCTCCTACATAACCATTTAAAACCTCTGACGGTGCTAGTTCTTGACCTTTTTCATCTTGATACTTAACTGTGACTGGGGCCCCATCATCAACGACATCAAATTGATGTAAATAAGTACCTGAGGATATTGCATAAAACGTATAGCCATCGGGAACTGCATACGTTCCTGCTGGGTTATTTAAACGAGCATTATACTCAAAAGATTTTATTCCTTGATATTCTTCAGAACTAACTGAATTGATAGTGATTCCATTGTCATCTATTTGCAAACGACTGGCTGGAAGTTGAGTTCCATTAAAATCAAAATAAGTATTACTGGCAGAGTTTGAAGTTGAAAAAGGTGGAATATAACCATCAAAATTCGTCATTCGATTAGGCATCATTGAAAATGGAATATAAACACTTTGCTCATCTTCATTATATTTCAAGCTCGATCTTGTCACCGTAGTTGGAGGATCATTTCTTCCAGTATTTTGACCAAATGCTGCCAAGTCAGACATTATTGGAAAATCTTTAATGACAGTAAAATCTGTGATCCCACAAAATTGAACACTAAGACTCTTTAGGTTTGGAAGAACTTTTAATGGCTCAATGGTTGTAATATTCATATTACTATCCATATAAAGTCTTACTAAAGCTTTTAAATTAACAATTTTTGCTAATACAGAATTATCCACGCTAGTTCCACCAATTGACAAATTTGTCAAACCCTGACTTGCTGTAAGATTTGGAAAGTTATCACTGGTTAATGAACTAGTTTGTAGGGTAACAAATGTCAGTTTGGTTAATGATTCTAATGGTGTAAAATCTGTGATTTTGTTATTGACGTTAATATAAATTGATGAAAGATTGGTTGCATGTTCAAGTCCAACTAGGCTATAAATATCTACTGAATTTAAAGTTAAATTCGTTAATTTATCCATATCTGTCTGAGTCAGTTCAGCAGTCGTTGCAAGCCCTAAAGTTGATAAAATTGTTTGTTTTAAATTTGGGTCTGGCACAGAGATTGTGGCACTTACTGCTGCTTTTGGTTCAGCAACCGTTGTTGAGGCAACTACTTCCTCTTTTTGCGCCAATTTTTTTGAATCAGAAGTCAGACTTTCAGAAGGCGCTAAGCTAGTAGTAGAAGAACTTTCTGGTAAGGAAATCGTTGAATTATTTTGGTTTTGATCATTAGTAGAGGATTCCACCGTTTGACTTTCAGATGTAGTTTCAGAAGCATCTTTTTGACTTGTTGGTGCTGTTTGTTCAGATTCTGTTTCTGTTTCAGTTGCCGAGACACTTAAGGGTGTTAAGGCCAATGGTAAAGACAAACAAAACAGCATAAGATAAAGACTACTCTTATGTTTCCATTTATTTAAATGTATCTTTTTCATAATAACTCCTTGTGTAATGTTTAAGTTACAGCTTATCACACAAGCGTTTTCATGTCAATGCATTTCAAAACTATTAAAACATATATATTTCAATACTATTTTAGACTATTCATTACATTTAGTACTTCTGCCGTCATTAACTTTATCTATTGTTCACTTTACCCTTTTATTCTTAATGGTAAACAAATTAATTAATTTATTGCAATTTCTAATTTGTAGTAAAAAAAAGTTTCTCAGTTTGCTCTGAAAAACTTTTTTACGATTTAACAACATTTAATTATCATTATATTACACGCTACTAATGTGCAATTATTTCTTGAGCAATCTCAAAGCCCGTCAACTTTTTCGGATAATAAGTTGGCCAATTTTCTAATTCAGATAAAACTTTTTCTTGGCTCTCTCCACCATGGAAAATATGAAAATGACTTGTCTTTACGGGGCTAATATTATGATCACTAAATTGAACATATTTAAATTCACCAGCTTTGGGATCATTTGATTCAAATAAATAGCGAACCCCTCGGTTTCCTTTACTATAGTTTAGAATTTTGAAGCCTTTATATTGATATGTATACCTCTCTTTTACCCCATTTTTAACGAAACTCATCGTTTTATCATCTATTAAAATTTGGTCAACATCCGTTTTATAACCCTTTGTGTAATAATCCTTATAGTCAGCAGCTGACATATCTTTATTAATCTTTGATTTAAGCTCAAACACTTGGTCTAATGTTCCATTTTCCAAGAGAGGATAGACTGATTGCCAATTTCCACTATAATCACTTAAGGAACGGTTTTTCACATCACCATCAGAAAAATAGCCATTGGCAACCGTTTTTCCTTCTTTACTTTTCTCTTCTGCTTGAATGTCTTTTCCCTCAGTATCTGTTGTTTTCTTCAGGGCTATTAAATTTTGTTCCATAACTTTGATATAATTCCCGCCTTCTGAAAGTTCTTTCTTCGTCAAACTTTCTAATGGATTAAGCACCTCAACGTTTACTTTTGCTTCTTTGGCGAGTGTTTTGGCAAATTTATCATTAGCATTTTTTTCAAAATAAATATACTGAATACTATTAGCTTCAACATATTTTTTTAATTCCCCCAATCTTTTAGCTGAAGGCTCTTTGTCAGGATTTTGGAGCTATACTATAAAAGTGGACAGAAAATTGTGTGTTATAATCTGTCTATTAAGACACAAAAATGAAAGGACTTTTATGTCAGGTTTTAAACGTTACGACGAGGATTTCAAACAATCGCTCGTTAATCTCTATCAAACTGGTAAAACACAAACTGAACTCTGTAAAGATTATGGGGTATCTTCTTCTGCACTTGCAAAATGGATTAAGCAGTACTCTCAAGTGCGTCTTGAAGATAATACGGTGTTGACTGCTAAACAGATTCAAAAATTACAAAAAAGGAATGCCCAACTAGAGGAAGAAAATCTGATCTTAAAAAAAGCGAGTGCCATATTCATGCAAAACTCCAAGTAAGATTGAAAGCCATCTATAGACTCCGATTTGAACACACGACAGTTATGCTCTGTCGTGTTTTACATGTCAATCGTTCCACCTACTATAACTTCATAAACAAGAGGCCTTCGAAGCGTGAAGTAGAAAATCAACGCTTGAGAAAATTACTTCTTGAAATCTATATGAAAGCCAAGAAAAGAATCGGAACAAGAGCTTTTAAAATTATTCTCCTGCGTGATTATGGCGTCAATATTTCTGAAGGGCGTATCTTAAGACTTCTCAAGTCTATGACACTCCCTAAAATGTCAACCATTAAACCTCGTTTTTATTCAAACAAATCGCCCGAATTTTCTTCTGATAATCTACTGAAACAAGAATTTAACCCGAACTCCCCAAATCAAGTGTGGACAACTGACTTCACTTATATTTCTATAGGACCTAAACGACATATTTATCTCTGTGCTATTCTTGACCTCTACTCAAGGAAATGTATTGCGTGGAAAGTAAGTGATCGAATTGATGCCAAACTCGCCTGTGATACCTTAGAGATAGCTATAAAGAAAAGAAAACCTAAAGAACCAATCATTTTTCATTCTGATCAAGGCAGTCAATTTAAGTCAGCTTCCTTTAGAAAGCTATTAGATGAGCATCAATTGCTTGCTTCTTACTCCAAGCCTGGATATCCTTATGATAATGCCGTGACTGAGGTCTTTTTCAAGTATCTTAAACAACGAGAAATTAATCGCAGAACTTATCACTCCATTCAAGAAGTTCAACTCTCTTGCTTTGAATACATCGAACAATTTTATAACAATTATAATCCTCATTCCGCCAACAATGGTTTAACTCCAAATCAGAAAGAAGAAAATTATTTTAAGAAAATATAGCTCATTTTGTGTCTAAATATTTGACATTAGTCCAAGTAATCAGAAAGTTTAAATCCTTTGCCTGCTTGAGAAATAATTAATGGTTTTCCATGATATTCTAAATATCCTTCATTAATTTTAATAATTATTCTTCTAATTGTTTTATCAGAGACAAGTAACTGTTTGGCTAAAGCTATGGCAGCAACATAATTTTCAAAATTTAGAAGGCCCATTACCTGTCGTTCATTGGTATTTAAAAACATGATTGTTCCTTTCCCCTCTTTTCCTTGTTACTCTTATCTTATATCCTTATTTTATCCTACTTTCTAGAACGTGATTACTTTTTTTTGTCCAGAACTCTGGACAAATTTTTAATTAATATATTTTAGAGTACAAAAAGACTCTAACTGTGAGATATAAATTAGTATTCTTATTTGAAAAGGAATATAACTGTGATAGAATATTAATAAAATTGAAAATAGGAGATATCATAATGGCAAGAGCTCAATCCAAAGAGGAATTAATTACTTTTTCTGAAGAAAGTTGGCAGAAATTATGTTCACTAATCAATTCACTAAACGAAGAAACAAAAAATGATAATTTTACTTTTAATGTTGAAGATAAAAAAGAAAAGCATTGGGCAAGAGATAAAAATCTAAGAGACGTCATGGTTCATCTCTATGAGTGGCATCAGTTATTAATCAACTTTGTCGAAAAAAATAAAAGAGGAGAGAAAACGCCCTTTCTGCCCTCTCCTTATAATTGGAAAAATTATGGTGAAATGAATGATAATTTTCAAATAAATGGGCAAAAAAAATCATTATCTGAGATAACACAACAACTTTCTGAAAGCCATATGGAGCTAATCACCCTCATTGAAAATTTTTCAAACAAAGAATTGTTCACAAAAAAATATTTTGATTGGACAGGTTCAACTAGTCTGGGGCAATATTTTCAGTCTTCTATGTCATCGCACTACGAGTGGGCTTATAAAAAAATTAAATTACATAAAAAAACCTCAGAACTATGAGGTTTTTTATTTTTATTATTAGTTTCTTGAGTTTAATCATTTCTGTCAGTAAATTTTACTGACAAGAACAGTCCTGACAGTCTTCTTCACATCCGAGATTTTGAAAACTTAAGCCCGTGATTTCTGTCAAATCTTCCACCGTTGGATAGTCACCAATCAATGTGATTTCTCCATCTACAAGGGTCAGAGGTAAAACATCCTTTTTTTCCAACATCTGTGTCACTTGAGGATAGTTTTGAAAAATTTCTGACTGATTTTTTAAATTGTAACGTGCCATTTGCAAGTCTTCACCACATTTAAAAGTGGCAAAAACTTGGGTTAATGTCATCATTTCATTACTAAATTCGGGAATATCTTCCTCAAAAAGTTCAATTTTCATCTTAATGTCCTGTCTTTTGTCATTAAAATTATTATATCAAAAGAGCAGGTCAAATTCACTAACGGAGACGCCAAGGAATAAAGGTCCGAATATCTTCGTTATTATAACCTATAAGTAAACGACGGTCATCAAAAGTAATTGGTGAACGTAATAATTGCTGATTTTTCAAAATAAATTGAATCATTTGCTCCGTCGAAATTTGGTCCATATCACAAGAACTTCTTAGTTCGGAATAAAGTTTGGGTGCTTTTGATTCAGAAACAATAATTTCCTCAAAACCTTTATTTGAAAGCTCTAAAACTCTGACAATATCTTCTTTACACAATGAAGTTTTGGAAATGACAACATAAGGAATATTTCGCTTTTTAAACCAACTGGTAACGCGCTCAGCTGACTGGTTTGAACTTGATTTTTGGTAGATTTTAATCATCTTCACGCTCCTCTCCTTTATAAAATCTATTGTAACTCATTTTTGCGATTAAAAATTCAGACTTGAGATGTATTTCTTAATTTTAATTTATTTTTGTCAGTAAATTTTTAGAATATTTTTACTGACAGATTCTGTCAGTAATTTTTGCTCCAAAAAAAGTCCTTGGTCAGTAAAACCAAGGACTTATATTAGGAAATTCCGTCAATTTTAATTTCAACTAATCCTCTGACAGCATTTGTCATATAAAAACAATCGTAAGTTTTCAAATCAGAAAGGTCAATATCTTTATATATTAGCGTATGATTTTTCGCAAATAAATCTAAAAAAGTTCCTTTTAGAGCATATTTGGCTGGCGTTTCGTACTGATTACCCTTTTTTGCCACAAAATTTCCGATTGATAATTCACTGACCAAACCATCTGTATGAAATAGAATATCTTGAAACCCTTCTTTTTTCGCATCTAAGACTTCCTGACGAAAGACCTTTTGAAAATCTGGACCTGAAAGTTTAAAGTTAGACAAAAGACTAGGTTCGTCATTAATTGACGACAGTTTAACTCGATAGTCCTCATTTGAATGCGTCAGTTGACGAATCTCAGGGGTCAAAGAATCTCCGTCAGTACTGACACGTAAAACTCTGTCAGTAACATTTTGAGCAAATATTCTCAATTTTTCTTCCAAATCTGGATGATGGTATTGTTTTTTCAAGCGATTGACATGCCCCTCTAAATTTAACAATTCACCATTTTTGACAAGACCTGTTGTAAATAAAATACTTGGAACATCTTTTACACCTAATATATCTAAAAAAGGTTTTGCTTTTAGTAATATCTCTGAAAACTCTGCTTCTGCTTCGCTCTCGAACGTAATTCCACCGCCTACACCAAGCTGATAATGCTCACCGTCATGAACTAATGTCCGAATCACGATGTTCATATCCAAATCCATTTCTCGACTTAACCAACCCTGCATCCCTGTATAAATTCCTCTGGGTTGTTTTTCAACTTCCTTAATAATCTCCATTGCCCGCTTCTTAGGTGTACCTGTGATTGACCCTCCCGGGAATAAAGCCGTCATAAATTCTGAAAAAGTCAAATCTTCTTTAATTCTACTTTTTATTGAAGTCACCAGTTGATGAACATGAGAAAAAGTTTCAATTTCTGCAAATTTAGGGACAGACAAAGAAAAAGGTTGACTAATTCGGGCAATATCATTACGCAATAAATCCGTCACCATCAGTAACTCAGACCGTTCTTTACTACTATTGGAAAGTATTTCCTTTTGTAATCTATCAGCGACAACATTTTCTCCTCTGGCAATTGTTCCTTTAATGGGTTTTGAAATTAATGCTCCATTATGAATAGAAACAAAGCGTTCCACAGAACTTGATATTTGCGTCATTTTCCATTCAGGATATTGTAAAAATGATGAGAAAGGAGCAGGAATTTGTTTCCTTGTTTTCTTAAAAACATCAATAGGTTTTTGATCGGACCAAATTTTAAATTGTTGCGTCAAATTGGCGACATAAATATCGCCAGCCTTCATATAATCTTGTAATTTTTTTATTGAAGCAATATATTCTTGCCTCGTTTGGTCAATAAAAACAGCCCCTATGCCATTCTGACCATCAAACTCAATCTCTGAATCCACTTCAATTTCTTCCGATTCAGTCAGCCAATATTGGCCATCAGTTTGTTCAAATTGCACGACCCGTAACAGTTTTGTTATATGGTCAAAAAGTAAAACTTCATCATAAGCTGCAAAACAAGCCGGATCTTGCTCATAACTTACAAAACCCAATAATTCTGGATAAAAAGGCCAATTTTTAGGTCGTTCAACTCTCTCATCCTTCAGCAAATCTACCGCATCTAAAAAATTGAACTTCTTTTTTTCACCATTAAAAAACACTTGACCCTTATATTTTGAAACCTTTTTATAAGGTTTATGAGCTAAAATACTATAATGCTCATTTTCGGTCACCTGACTACTATGTAAAAAAACAATTTCTTCATCTGACCGATAATATTTTAGGAAAATTTTCCAAATATCCGTATTTTTTATTATAAATTCCTTCAAAAGACTACACCACTTTCAAAAAATTATTTAACATTTCATGACCATATTCAGTAACTAAACTTTCTGGGTGAAATTGTAAAGCCCACAATTTTAATTTTGGCTGATGAATCGCCTGAATAACACCATCCTCACTTTGCGCATCAATTTCAAAATCATTAGGTAGTTTATCGACAATCAATGAATGATAACGTGCAACTTTCAAATTTTGTGGAAGTCCATTAAAAATTCCTTGACAATTATGACGAATGACAGAAATTTTTCCATGCATTGGCCTCTCACCAAGAACAACATTTCCCCCAAAACATTCAGCAATGACTTGCTGACCCAAGCAAATTCCTAACATAGGAATTTTTCCAGCGTATAATTGAACTACATCCCTACTAAAAACGGCTTCTTTTGGTGTTTTTGGACCTGGAGAAATGATAATCGCATCATAATTTTCACAAATAAAATCCGGAGAAATTCTAATTTTCTGACTCATTTTATCTTGGTCATTAACCACTGTTACACTACAATCTAATTCCTCGAAATACTGTACCAATAGATAAGTAAATGAATCATAATTATCAATTAAAAGCAATCTCATTTCAGCCTCCTTCTTCAATTATACTAAAATTATCTAGTCAAGACCTCTACTGGTATCTTATCTATAGATTGTATTTCATATATTTGGATTAAAGTCATGAATAACTTTTATGGAACGAACCCAAAGTATGCTTCCAAAGGCAAATTTGCTTAATATCCATTACCAAATAAAGTAAGAATTGACGAATCTTTTTTGCCAAAAAGTCTGTAGCAAGAGCTGATACAGCTGGCGTTCTAATCCAAGTAATTACATTAGCGTTAACCAATACAACAGGAAGTCCATTTTTGAATCAAATAACATTACTTCTCCAACATGAGAAAGGAGATTTAAGGCATGATTAACCGGAAAAGCAGTTATAATTTTAGCACCAAAATAACGATTTTCACCAAGACAAGCTAGCATTAAATCAAAAACACTTTTATTTTTTCCATCAGGTAATATTTCGACAATTCGTTCTATTTGAGCAATTGTTCCGTTCTCATGACCTTTTAAACAATCACTCATTAACTGAATTGATTCTTTAAAACTTAAAAGTTCAACTACTTCATCATAACTTACTTGTTTCATTCTAGTTCCTTTTGCTAATATATAAATTTTCTTCGATTAATATTATAGCTTTACACTAAGTGAGATACAATATTAATATTGTATGGTATATCATTGATTGATTTTATTCCTCAGGAACTTCATACTATAATAAAAAAGCAACTATCGCTTAATAGCGATAGTTGCTTATATAGAATATTAAATTCGTTTAGCCAAATCTATTATTTAACTGCAAACCAGGCTGTCTCACCATATTTCCATCCGATGCTGAGCAATGAATTTTGTTCGAATGAGCTCATAGTATAGTTGTGGGCACCTGTTTCAGCATTAGGGTTATAGGCAACATATACTGCTTTGCTTCCGCCTGAATAGAATACAGGTTTAGCATTGTTATCCCATCTCCATCCTTTAGATACAAGACTTTTTGCTTCATACTGGCTTGTTGTATAGTAGTGGTCTCCACCTTTAGCGTTTGGATTGTAAACACGGTAGATTGCTGTACCACTTGTTGGAGCAGTTTCTAATGTTCCTTCATTTCTCCAACCAGCTTTGATATCTTGGTCACGTTCGTAAGCTGATGTTGGGTAGAAGTGTTCCCCAGTATTTGGATTATACAAACGGTAAACTACTTGAGTTTTATCTGGATTTGGAGTTGGTTCTCCTGGAATAGTAGCATTAGCCGCAACTGATGTGTTTCCACTAGCATCTGCTGCTTTTGCTGAAATTTTTGCCCCACCTTTTTGTTCAGTAATATTAACAGTTACAGTAGCTTGTGTTTTACCGTCAGCAGTTCCTGGAACTTTAGCACTACCAATTTTAGCACCTGATGCATTGTAAACAGTAACTGTTGAACCAGCCTCTGCTTTTACTATTAGAGATGATTTTTTAACATTGCTAAGAACAGGAGTAGCTGGAGCAACAATATCAGCGAATACTACATCTTTGTTTGCATCTGCTGTATTTTCAAAAATATCCCAGCTAATTCCTGAAGTATTTTCAATACCAGCAGTAAAGTTTGTTGTCAAACCATTAGGAGCATATTGTTCAAACCAGCTCATTGGTAGATTTAAGTCTACAGGGAATTTAATTGTTGCTGATGTAAATACACCTGCATTACCAAACATACTTGCAATATTTGCTGAACCGTTGATAATACTCTTAATTGAATTAAGAGCTGCATTGATACCTGGTTTTACAATATTTGTAATTGTATTACCGATAGTTCCGAAAATCCCGCTTCCCCAATTAACCATATTAATTGCATTTTGAAGGTTATCAAGCATAGTAATAATTTGATTTGCAATATGACGAGCAGTTGCATCGTCGAATTTAGCAGTCGCAACACCATCTTGAACGGTAATATTTGAAACTTGCTTAGATAAATCCATATTTTGGAAAGTTTCTAAAACATTAAGAGCATCATAAACTTTATCCAAGTTGCTTCCAGCAAATTGAGGATTATTCACCATAATTGCAAGTTGTTTTTTGATTGCATTATCTGTTCCAGTAGCAAGGCTATTAAAAAGATCTCCAAGTACAGGAATTTTAGTGATATTAATCCCCATTTGGACAGAAACATCAGCATTATCATCAAATTTGATGTTATTTGCTAATTCAGCAGGGATTTTAATTTCAGCAGATTTTAATGTTTGAAGTAAAATATTTGCTTGAGCACCAATATTATTCGTAACAGTAAGTGTCCCCATATGTGAACCTGTTGTATTAATTGGTGAACCATAAGTAGAATCAAGTTTAGTTTTAGAAGCTAGTGTAACGTCTACTTCTGAGGCTTGCGCAGTAATAGATGTAGCATTCATCAAAGGAACTGCCACTGCACTTGCACCGATCAAAGCTGTTGAGAATAGTGCAACTGCACTAGCCTTTTTGAATTTTTTCATTTTTCTTTCTCCATTTAGTTTTTTTACTTCTTCCCTCTAAAATAATTTTAGAAGGTGACAATGAGTCCCATTATCTGGACGGAACAATATTTATTAACCTTTTACCCCCTTTCAACTAACAAACAATCATATATCGTGTCTAAAGCTTCAAAATTAGGATTTTAATATCTATTTAAGACTTGACTCTTTTAGTGAGAGTATCCAGTCTAAACTTAACTCAAAAATCTCTTTTCTTTGGGCCATGTTTAATCTTTCAAATATCTCTTTTATAGATTTAACTTCTTTATCTAGACTCTTACCAATCAAGAATTCTGGAGATACTTCAAAATAACTTGCTAATTCTAGCAATCGAACAGCTGAAGGTTCTCCTCTACCCTTATAGTTATTTAAGGCATTACGGGGATAACCGAGTTCTCTTTCTACCTGATTATTTGATTTATGCGATAGGCGAACAAGTTCTTCTAAACGCAAGTAAAAATTACTATTCTCTTCCATACTCTCCTCATAAACTAAATATTATTTTATTTTAAGATAACCTCTAATTTTGAATCTTAATTATATTAAGGAATTCTTTTCTATAATTTCAAGTACTTTCAGAAAAACTAATCTTTTTCCGAAAGAAACAACAGAAAATGTTGTATTAACGTGGATAGTCAATCAGACATAATAAACACTCAAAGTTTTTTTATAAAAAATACTTGACATAATCGTAAAGATAATGTACATTATACAGTATCATATATGTGTTACGTATATTTCGGAATCTGTAATGTATTCATATAACTTTACAAAAAAGATTAGTTTTTCTTAAAGACTAGCCTTATTTGAAATTTTTTTACATTTAAAACTTCTTCTATGAATAAGTTTGATAAATTACCTTCATTATTCCTATAATTACAGCTTTAAATCCCTGTTATATATATTGAAATCAATAAATAAAATGGTATAGAGTACATGTTGTAACAAATTAACTACAACTTTTATGGTTTACACTTATATAACTTTATGTTATACTGTTTACAATAAGGTTGATGTATTATATCGCAAACACTTTAGTGTTTGTCTTTTTTTTATTTTATAGAATAATTTTTTATTTTTTATTCATTATTTTTTACCAAAATAGATATAAACCCTTTATAGAGCCATTCCTACTTTCTATAAAAAAAGAAATAATGACATAATTGTTTTTATATGTCATTATTACTCATATTGAATATCGTTTAGAATTTTATTTTTACGATTTTATAATTTTTTTTATATGTAAATACTATTCAACTTATAAGTAATAACAAAAAGGACCTAGATAAAGTCCTTTTTTTAAGGCTATTACATATATTCTTCAAACATAAAACAGCTAAAATTAATCAAGAAGACTATCTATCAAGCCCTTTATAAATTTTGTCTAAATTCCATTTCATCATACTATAGTAGCTATCCCCATTTTCTCCTTTTTTCGCCACTGAATCTGTAAATATTGTTGAATAAATTGGAATTCCTGTATCCTTAGAGACAGTTTTCATTGGTCGGTTATCAACACTACTTTCTACAAAAAGCGATTTGAGTTCAGTAGCTCTTAACTTTCTAACCAGATTTTTTATTTGGTCTGGTGTGCCTTCTTCTTCTGTATTTATCTCCCAAATATAAGCAGAGGGAATATTATAAGCCTTAGAAAAATATTTAAAACAACCTTCGCTCGTTACAATCATCTTTTCATTTTCAGGTATTAAAGAAAATTTGGATTTTGCTTGCTGATCAAGATCAGATAATTTTTTAACATATTTATCTAAATTATGTTTATAAAAGTCCTTATTAACTGGGTCTTTTTTAGATAACTGTTGTTCAATATTTTTTGCATAAATAATCCCATTCTCTAAATTGAGCCAAGCATGCGGGTCTTCTTTTCCTTCAGTGTTATTTCCTTCAAGATAAATGACCTCAACTCCAGTGCTTACAGGAAAATAATCAATATTTTCTTTTTTATTTGCATTATTCACTAGTTTTGTAAACCATGCATTTCCACCTGTTTCCAAGTTTAAACCATTGTAAAAGATTAAATCTGCTTTAGAAGTTTTTTGAACATCTACAGGCAATGGTTCATATTCATGCGGGTCTTTTCCAACCGGAACTATACTATGCAAATTGATTTTATCATCAGCAATATTTTTTGTGATATCTGCCAAAATTGAATTAGTCACGACCACATTTATTTTTTTATCTGTGACTTGGTCTGTTTTTTTATTTGAGCAACCTACTAGAAAAACGATAGCACCTAGTGCTATAAAAGTTATCAATATATTTTTATATTTTTTGTTCATCAATTTTAACCTTCTTTTTTATAAAATTTTGTTTTGGTGAAACTAAAAAACTAATTGCAAAAATGATAGCTGAGGTAATAACAATGCTTGAGCCGACAGCAATATTAAAGCTATAACCTATAAATAAACCTAAAACGGAAGAAACTGCCCCTAATGATGAGGAGAGAATTATCATTTTCCTCAAGCTATTAGTATATAAATATGCTGTTGCTGCTGGCGTAATTAACATAGCAACAATTAAAATTGTTCCAACACTTTGCATTGCAGTCACTGATACAAGCGTCAATAAAACCATCAAAAGATAGTGATAAAAATTAACTTTCATTCCAATTGCTCTTGCCATTAAGGGGTCAAATGATGTAATTAAAAGTTCCTTAAAAAATAGAACGATGACGACTAAGACAGCTATTGAAACACCTATTGTTAACCATTTATCAATATCTTGCACTGCTAAAATATTTCCAAAAAGGATATGGAATAAATCCGTTGAACTATTGGCAATTCCAATTAATATAACACCTAAAGCTAGAAATGAACTAAATGTAATTCCAATCGCAGTATCTCCTTTGATAATACTATTATTTTTTATGAAAGTAATAATTATCGAGGAAAGTAATCCAAAAATAATTGCCCCTACAAAGAAATTTATTCCTAAAATATAGGAAATAGCAACACCGGGAAGTACTGCATGAGAAATCGCATCACCCATTAAGGACATTCCTCTCAAAATGATGAAACAACCAAGTGCTCCTGAAACTACGCCTATCACAACTGCTGTAACTAAAGCATTCTGTAAAAAATGGAATTCATATAAACCATTTATAAAATTCTGTATCATTTGATTCTTAATCTCCTATAAATATATTATCTCCATATGCCGCTTTTAAGTATTTTTGATTAAAACTATCTCTTACTGAACCATAAGAAATTAATTCTCTATTTAAAATAATAATATCATCAAAATACTCTCTTACTTTGCTTAGATCATGATGTACTATTAAAATGGTTTTCCCTTGACTTTTTAAATCTTGAAGAATATTCATAATAATCTTTTCACTTATTGAGTCTATCCCTACAAATGGTTCATCTAAAAAGATATAGTCTGCTTCTTGAACTAAACACCTTGCCAACAAAACCCTTTGAAATTGACCACCTGATAGTTCACCTATCTGCCTATTTTCATATTCTGATAAGTTAACTTTTTGTAAAGCGTTAGAAACCCTTGACCATTCTTTATTTCCAAGTTTTTGAAACAGCTTTAATCCCGTATAAGTACCAAGAGATACGCACTCCTTAACTTTAATTGGAAAAGTATGATCAATATCACTTTTTTGCTCTACATAAGCTATATTTTTCAGTTCCTTTTTACTTACCTTACCATTTATTAATATTTTTCCAGAATGTGGAATAATATTGAGAATAGCCTTGATTAAAGTAGATTTTCCTGCACCATTTGGTCCGATAATACCAGTGATTTTCCCAGGTTTAACTTCTAGTTGAATATCCTTCAGGACTTTATTTTCATTATAGAATACATTTAAATGTTTAGTACTTATCATTGTTCTCTCCTTATGCTGGTAAATAAAAACTTATAAATCTTTTCACAATTATAGCATACGCTAAATATTTAATCAATATATTTTGCGTAGGCTATTTATCTTTTAATATTAATTAATATATTTGAAAACTCACAGTTTTCTTTCCATACTAAATTGCAGATTTGGTTCTCAAAAAGTTTAAGTCATAAGTTTGGATTCCTGCACTATTATCTGTTATACTTCAAGTAAGATCTTTTAGAGAACGTTTTCATTTACGCAAGGAGGCAAACAATATGACAACTATGGTTCTTGTAAATTTTCCAGTATCTGATATTGAAGCATCAACTAGTTTTTATGAAAAAATAGGTTTCAAAAAGAACCCCGATTTCTCGGATGAGTTAGTTAGTTGTATGATTTGGGATGAAAATTTCTTTATCATGCTATTATCACGCGCTCGTTATAAAACATTTATTGGCGAAAAAGAAATTGCAGATACGAAGTCAACAAGTTCAGCATTAATTTCTTTTACTTTTGCAAACGCTCAGTCCGTTAAGAATTTCGGAAAATTAGCGGATGAAAATGGTGGAAAAACTATCCATTTAGATAATGGTATTTCTGAAGAAATGATGTATGGTCTTGAAGTCCAAGATCTAGACGGCAACTGTTTAGAGCCTGTTTGGATGAATTCTGAGATGGGAAAAAATTGATTTCATGAAAAAATTTCTCTAACTAGTAAAAAGGCTCTCACAAACGAGAGCCTTTTTTATTTTAAAAAAGAAATCTTATATTTTATTTTCAAAAGAAACTAGTTAATTATCTTTCAAATGTATTCTTTCTCCATGCAATTCCTCCAATTGTCAATACTGAAAGCAAACCTAAGCCAAGTGCCATCAACTCTGAACTCATTAATTCATCTGAGCCTGTAGTAGGAAGTAAAGCTCCAAATGGCTCCGATACTATAGGCGTACTAAGAACATTCACCTTGTTACGAAGAGCTGAATTATTACCAGTCGATATTGTAGGAACAGAGAGTGCAGTGTTCCCAACTTTTGAAAATGGTACTTTTTCTATTACTTTTACTCTCATATTATTTCCAAGAGTGTCATCTGTATTCACTCCATCTTTACCATTTTGACCATTGGCACCATCTTTACCCGCTACACCTGCTGGCCCTTGCGCTGAAACTCCCGTATCTTTTCCATTGATAAAGATATCTCCATTATTTCCAATTGTAAATGTTGGACTTTCTCCATCTTTACCATTTGTACCATTTTGACCATCAGCACCATCTTTACCCGCTACACCTGCTGGCCCTTGTGCTGAAACTCCCGTATCTTTTCCATTGATAAAGACATCTCCATTATTTCCAATTGTAAGTGTTGGACTTTCTCCGTCTTTACCATTTGTACCATTTTGACCATTTTGACCATCGGCACCATCTTTACCTGCTACACCTGCTGGCCCATGTGCTGAAACTCCCGTATCTTTTCCATCAATATACCAATCACCATTTTCTCCAATGCTAATATCTGGCTCTTTACCCTCAGGACCTATTGGACCAGTTACTCCTGGATCTGTGGTTCCGGTAGGAGGGACAACCGTGAGTGATCCTTCACCAGGAAGTGTTACACCTCCTGTTGCAGCTGAACTACTTATAGAACTTGAGGAACTACTAGCTATACTTGAATTATTCGTTGCACTAGAACTTTCAGCACTGTTATTAGAACTAGATGCAACATTACTGCTATTACTTGTCGAGCTAGAACTATTTGAATTGTTTGGTGCAACAACCGTCAAGCTTCCTGATCCAGGTAGAGTAATTGGGTCGGCAAAAGTAACTGTACTTGTCAATATGTCTCCCACAGGAATACTTGAAGCATCAAAGTTATAAGTCAAAACAACATGACCAGCACCGATATTATCAACTACCATATTTCCATGGGCGGTAGCAATAATTTTACCTGTATGGCTGTCATAAAGGGTCCCTTCCGTAGGTTGAGAAGTATTTGCGTCCATCATATCATTTTCAACTTGAACAAAATCATAGGCTAGTTGGTTTCCATCCGCATAAATTTGTCCTTGTAAATACGCTCCCGCAAGTTGGTGATTACCAGAAGCAACATAAACTGGCGCAGATGATTTATAAATTTTACCAGTTATAGGATCAATGTAACTATAATCTACTGTATAAGTTCCGACTGAGTTTGTATTAACGTATCCAGATACACTGAGTTCATCCAATGATAAACTCTTACCTCCAGTGATGATTGCAGAAACGAAGCCAGCATCTGGAGAATATTGATCCCCAACAAATACGGTTTGAGATTGGGTCGTAATTGTTACAGCACTAGTTGGAGCAATTATAGGGTTAATATTTTCATTGTTCATTTGATAGACAATTGTTGTATAACCAGCCTGTGTAGGAGCGCTGTTTAAACTTACTCCCGCAGTATTCCCTCCTTGCGTAGATGCTGCAGCAGTTCCCATTGTTGTAGTTGCTCCATTTAAAGTTGGTTTAACTACAAACGTTTCGGGTACAAACATACCATCCTGATTTGATCCTGTAACAGCTTTTTGACCTTGATAATAATAGTTTTCGTATGCAAGGTTTTGACTAATCTGACTGGTTGGGTCTTGTGCTGTAAACCCAACTGTCATAGTTGCAGATGCTGTTATTGTAGGAATAGCAGCTGTTCCTGTACCATTTGCACCAACATTCCCACCAAGGCTGAGAACACCATCAATCACACCAATACCAAATTGGATAGCATCAAGTGGGCTGCTTAAATTTCCTTGTATTGAACCAGCAATAGCAGAATTTGATAAATTAGCAATATTGCCTATTCCTGCTAAAGTTTGACCTAAAGAATACCCTATACTATTAGTTCCGTTTGTTAAACCATTTGTAATATCTGCTTGTAATCCTTGGACAATAGAATTATATCCTTTTAAAGCGGTACTATAAGCTGCCGTGGTTGTATTGAGTATACCATTCAAAAAGTTATCTACAATAGCAAGCCCTGTATAAGAAGTATTACTTGAGTAATCATCAAATAGATTTGTAATCGAACTTGGTAGAGTAACAATCGTTCCCAGTTCATTACCTACTGATTGGGTATAATTTGTCACAAGATTAGTTGCCCAGTTAGCTACAGCAGTAATAAAGCCATGACCACTTCCTTGAACGGTAAAGGTACCATCACCGTTATCAACAACTGGTGCAAGATAATTTTCAGTAAATATTCCGCTCGTTGGGGAGCTAGCATTTGCCAATACCTTTCCAGATTCATTAATAGAATTTATTGCAAACTGAACATTATTACCATACTGTTGTAAAGCTGTCGCTGCAACCGTAGTTATAGACTGAATCTGAGTAGCAACATTATAAATTCCTTGTTCAAAACTAGTAGGATTAATTTTTAAAAGTTCACCAATAGTAGGTCCAGAGAAAAGTGCTCCTCCAGTAAGTGGATTTGGAATAGATATTTCATTACCTAAAACGGTAGTAATTAAATTATTAAGTTGTTGTTGACCGCCATTTAAAATAGAATTAAATGACAACTGGTTAAAAGGCGAAAGAATAGTATTTACTGAACTTGAAATAATTCCATTCACATAATCTGTTGCTGAGAGTCCAACATACTTAAGGACGTTGTCTGGAACACTTACAGCTGGATCAATAACAGCCTCTAAAGCACCAGTAAAATATGTTGCAAGAGAGGAAGCTAAGTTACCATTCAAAATTTGATTGATTGTATCAGTAGTTGAAACCCAAGCAGAGCCCGCACCTGCAGCTATATCATTTACAAGGGAAGCCACACTTCCTACTGCACCTCCAAGAGTATTAGCTAAAGCTTCTGTCGTACTTGAGTCAGCAGTATATTGAATGCTAACCATTGCAGTACTGGCTGCTGAAGTGACGATATAGCCAGTTTCTTCTGCGCTCATCATATTTTGCATTGAAGCAATGGCTGTACTATTTGCAGTAATACTAGTCAATAGATTCGTCATCTGTACAAGTAAAGAAGCCGCACTTGCATTAAATCCACCTGCTGCAATTACTTGTGATTCTGCGGCAGACAATGAAGCATAATCAATCGCCATAGAACTAGTAGTTTTTGACAAATCAGCAATCGAGGATGCAATAGCAGAATTTTTTGTAGTTGTAGAAGTTGATTGAACAAACTCTTCACTTCCCACCACATCGTTCGGATAGTAACTTTGAGCTCCTTCATTTATTATTTGATAAGAACCACCAATTGTTTGTGCCGTTGCATTATTTTTTACAGCGAGAGTTGTTGTAGTCCCTTGTAAATTAGCTGTCGATTCCTGATTTGCTGCATAAATTACTTTGGTATCTGCTACTGATAGACCAGCCTCTACTAAATCAGAAGGGGCTTCAACTGTCCATGAATAATTTCCCCCAGACAGAATATCATTAGCTGGTTCTCCTGAAGGTACTATTTGAGTTTGCTTAATATCAAATGATGTTGAAGAGTTTGCACTACTACCAGCTTGTACTGCCCCATTATTATTTAATGCTGTGCTATTTGTAACTCCTAAAGCTGGTGAGGCTGAGGAATCAACTCTGTTAACAGAACTATTAACACTATAAGTTCCGTCAGTATTAGTTGTATTTTTAGTTTCTGGAAGTCCTGTTGGAGCTGCAGTAGAGCCTAAAGAGTTTGAAATTACTGAAGTTCCATCTTGTCTTAAAACAACGTTACTCGTACTCGTTACAGTTGTAGAACTAGCCACACTTGAGGTAGCTGCTAAACTACTTGCAACCACCATATTTGAAGAAGTGATTGAACTTTGCAGTGAATTAGCATATGAGGCATTATCAGCGCCTGCGGTGGCATTAGATCCTAAACCTCCGGTTGCGGTATTTTCCGTCCCAGTAGCACCCGCTGAACTAAGAACTTGTCCATCTGCATGTACGTCTAGTTCAGTTCCTAAAGCACCTACTAATATAAATGCAATAACTGCAGAACTATAAAGCCAATTTTTACCAGATTTCCAAGTACGAAATTGAGTGTTTACTTCTTTGAGATTTTCTTTCTTAAGTTTCTCCATAGTTTATTCCTTTTCGTTTAAAATAAAATTGTTTCACAATAACATAATACATTTAAATTAATAACAATTCAAGTGTTTGGAAGTATTATTCATGATTTGCTTTTATAAATAGTTTCCTTTTTGATATTTTTTTAAGACATAAACCCTCTATTATAAACAGTTTTATATAGATTACACTATAGAAAAATAGTTTCTATTCATCAAAAACCCACTTTCTATAATGTATAATTATTCACAATTGTTAAAAAATCGAGTAACAGCCTAATACCAACCTAATAGTTGCATTAAACAAATTATTTTCTTTCATTAAGAATCCAATAATACTTGTTGTATTTTTTTAAAGCGAAATAAAAAGATTTCGACATACAAAAATTCTTATTTTTCGCCATCAACAGTAATTGTAGACAATAAAAAAAGCAAAAGATATAAAACCTCCTGCCTTTTCATAGAACTAACTCCATAATCTTTTCAATTAATTATCTAAAAAACCCATTTGAAAAATATAAACAACTTCTTCTTGATTAAAATAACGAATCGATTTGAGATTTTTATATCCTTCTGGTATTACTATTGCTGAATAGTCTAGCTCACTATTTGAATCTAACTCTACTTGCTTATAACCAATGATCATCAATTTTTCACTTCCCCCAGCAAGTAAAACTACACTCCCAAGTGGCAGAAAATCCTTTAACTCCCTCATAATTTACAATTTCCCTTATTGCTTCTTCCTATAATTCTTATACGTTAGAGTAATTATAACATTTACTTGAACACAAAGCTACAACTGAAATAGAAATATTACATCATTTTTAGTTAGCATAAAAAAAATTATTTAATAACAGATTTAATATTACTTCTACCATCCCCCATTTTATTTATGATAATTTGTTGTCCAATAGTTGCTTTCATTTCCTCTACATGGCTAATTACTCCAACTAATCTATTTTCACCAATTTGTTCAAGAGCTTGCATTGCTTTTTGTAATGTTTCTTGGTCAAGAGAACCAAATCCTTCATCAATAAATAGTGCTTCTATTTGGACACCATTAGCTGTATTTTGTACGACTTCACTTAAAGCCAAAGCAATTGACAATGCGGCTATAAATGTTTCTCCACCCGATAAGGTATCAGCTGAACGAGCCGCCCCTGTTTCATTATCATAAATATTAATATCTAAGCCATGATCCATTCGTCGATTATTTCCCTCGCCAGCAAGTTCAAATCGATATCTATTGTTTGACAACTGATTAATAAAATGAAGGTTAGCATAATCAAGAATTTTTTCTAAATAATTTTGAACCACATATGTTTCAAGCCTTAGTTTATCTTCGGAAGCTCTACCAGAAATTGCATTATAAAGCTTAGTAATTGCAGCTTTTTTGCTAGCATCCTTATCTTGTTCTTTTATAAGTTTTTTTAACTCACTAAGAATCAACTTCGCTTGCTCTACTTCATTTTCAGCAGATACCAATTTTTTTTGCAAAAAAACATAGTTTTCATTTGTCTGTTTCTTTTCTTCTTCAATCAATGCAAGATTTGGTCGCTTTTTATTTTGAATTAATTGCTGAATATTTTTAATTTCGACTTTCAATCTTGCTTTATCCGCTTTATATTGTTCAACTTTTTGGGAAATCTGAATTAAATCATCATCATAAGCCCACTCTTTTAATATTTGAAATTCTGTCGTGAATGCCTCTTGCTCAGAAAATTTTTCTTTTATTTTTGCTTTATTGGTACTTATCCTTTCAAGTAATGTTGCTTCTTGATTTTCCAATGAATTTAAGCTGGCAGTTTGTGAAGAAATTTTTATTTTAATATCTGAAAGTTGTGCCATTAGTTCTGACAGATGTTTTTCAAATAAATCAGCTTCTTCTATTAGCCTATTTCGCTTCCTTATCAAATTATAACTTGTTTCAGTAATCCCTATCTCCGTTATTTCAGCGTTTAAATTTTCTATTTGTCTATTAAACTCTTGATTACTATATTCAAAGTCTTTTACCTTTTCCTGTAATTCAAGTTTTTTTGACTCTAAATCAGCAAGCTTTACTTTTGTTTCATCATTTTTTACCTCTTCCAACTCTAACGATTTCGTTAAATTTAAAAGACTTTCCTCAATAGATACTTCATCAAAGTAATCCGGAAATATTTGTGAATAATCAGCAATAAATTCACTATAAAGAATTGAAAGTTCTTTTTCAAACTCATCTGCCTCTATTTTTTTCAAATCAAGACTAGTTTTAAGTTCAGTCTTTAATTGTTGTAATTGTTTATTTTTCTCCAAAAGGACTGTTTGTTTCTTTTGTGATTCATCAATCTCTTTCAATAAATTTCCAAGTTCTTTATAAGAGCTTTCTTCAATAGTTTCTGTAAACGGATGTTCTAATGCACCACACACGGGACATGCTTCGCCTTCTTGCAACTCAGATTGCAGCTGTACGATCATTAAGCGCCTTCTACCTTTTAATTTTTCATTATAAGCAAATTTAGCCTTTTCTAGATTGTCCTTATTTTCAGAAAGCGCTATTGTGTTTTCTTTTAATTTTAATTCTAACCCAACAATATCATCTTTTGAATGTTTCACTTTCTGAAAGGTCGGAATTAATTTCCCTCGAAATGTTAATTCTAATTGATTTCTCTCTTCTCTTTTATTAATAAAGTAATCATCAGAAATAACATCATCTTGAAGAGTTGAAATATTTTCGGCTGCTTGTCCCAAGTTAGCTTTAAAACTTTCTAGTAGTGTGAGATTATCAGCTTGCTCTAACTTTAACTCCTCTACCTTTGATTGTTTTTTTTCTACTTGAAGTGATAGCTGAATCTGGATAAATATTTTTTCTGCTGCTTTTTTATTCTCATTAATATTTTCTTGCTGTTTATTTAGGTCCTCTTTTTCGTTTGTTAATTTTTTCAAAAGAATTTCATCTTTTGCTTTTTCAGAAATTATCCCAGCAATATTATTTTTTAAACTTTTTGACTATTTTATATCTTGTTCTAATTCATGAATACTTTCTTTTAAGGGAGAGGCCCATTTCAATTTTTTTAGATATTCGGAATTTTCTTCAAAAATAGCTGACTTTTCAATAATATTCTGCTGGTAATCATTTTCTAAATTATTTAGATTTTTAAACTGATTTTCTAATTCCAACGCGGATTTATAAGCTATTTCTATCGAAGTTACTTTTTCTTCTTGTTCAAAAGTTTGACCTTCTATCTCATTTTTTCTCGCAACACGATCCTTCCATAGAGACGTGACTAGATCCAGTTTTTCTTGTTCAGCTGCATCTTCTAGTTCTTTTAATTCAATAGGATTCCAAATTGATGATTCATATAAATTTTGTTGTTTTCGATCATGTTCTAAATAAACAGCATTCATCTCTGAATTTTTAGCCTTTATCTCATTGCTAAAAGATGTAAAAATGTAGGTACCAAATATTCTTTTTAATATTGCCTCTTTATCTGGAGTAGAAGACTTCAAAAATCTCGAAAAATCATTTTGAGGTAGAAGAATTATTTTTTTAAATTGTTCGGCATTCAGATGTAAAAGACGAGTGATTTCTTCTCCAACGTTTTTAGGATTTATTGCAATATTATTTTTCTCGATTCCTTTTACTCTATCTACAATAGCTAATTTCGCTGTTGATTTTTGAAGAGTAGATCCACTGCCTCGTTTCTTTGAGAGTTTTTGTTCAGGACTTCTTTCAATTCTGTATAAAAGATTTCCTTGTTCAAAATAAAAAGTCACGCTTGTCCTATCATCAGCTGTTGCAAACTGACTTCTCATTTCTTTGGCATCTCTATCACCCGTTGTTGTTCCAAACAACGCATAAGTCATCGCGTCAAATATCGTGGATTTTCCAGCGCCTGTGTCCCCACTAATTAGAAATATAGGAGATTCATCTAGCAGTCGAAAATCTACGACAGAATTCTCATGGGGGCCAAAATAATTCATTTCCAAATATATAGGCTTCATTTTTATTTTTCTCCTTCTAATTCATTAAATGTACTTTCGATGATTGCTGTTTGTACATCATCTAGCGTTTCCCCTGTAGTAAATTTATAAAAACTAGAAAGAATTTCCACATTATCTAACGTTTCAATATCTTGACTCCTACTTCTTGTTAATTGTTTTTTTTCAAATTGATAGTCAAGTTCTATAATTGTTCCATAAATCTTTTGGAGTTGGGCACGTAAATTTTGTCCCACGAGTTTCGTCCGATCAAAATTTTTAATTGTAATCGCAAACCAAGCTTCATTAAGTGGTTGCCTTTCATAAAAATCACGGTTTATTAGTTGCTCCCATTCTTCTTCAAGAACTACTAAATCTGTTTTAACTTGTAGTGGAAGAAAGTTAGAATTGAGCATTTTTTCTTTAATTTCAACAACAAAAATTCCTTTTTGTGTTGACGCTTCTTTGGTATTAAATTTTACTGGACTTCCCGAATACTGTACTTTATCACTTGGGGAAGCTAACCTAGTATGAATATGACCTAACGCAACATAATCAAAATCTGCAAACTGTGAAACATTTAAGGTCGATAATCCACCTACTTTAGATGAGGTTTCACTTGTTAAAACAATTTCTTCTTTATGAGGACTCACCGCAAAATGAGTGACTAAAACCTGATTCTTCTTATTATTGAACTGACTTTTCATCTTAGAAATTACCAATGTCATCGCATCATCAATTGTCTTAATTTGCTTTGTGCCCTCTTCATCTAATCCCTGATTCGAAAAATATATTCTTGCATCCATTGGGTCAAAAAAGGGAAGTAAAAAAATCTGAGTTTCTTTTGTTTCCACTGGAATAAAGGCTTCCTCAAGGGATGTTCGTAGATGTAAATTATTATAATCCAACCAGTCCTTAGCATAACTTAGTCTTTTGGCTCCATCATGATTCCCTGAAATCATATAAATAGGAAACTTTTCTATAATATTCATCTCTCTCAGCATCTGATTGAATGTTATGACTGATTCTGCACTCGGAACTGCTCGGTCATAAAGATCTCCAGCAATGATAATTCCATCAACTTGATTTTGTTTTGCCAAAGATAAAATTTGCTCAAATGCATATTTTTGTTCTTCCAATAAAGAAAAACCATTGAGTGTTCTTCCAATATGCCAGTCTGATGTGTGTAAAAATTTCATATCTCTATCCCCCAAAAATAATCTTAATCCTTATAATATTCACCTTTCATTATAACATTATCAAATAGTTTTATATTATTCATTGATAGAATATCTGATAAAACAAAAATACTAGCATTAACACTAGTATTTCAATAAATTCAATTATTTATTATTTTGCTTTTAATAACTCTTCTTTGCTGTGAACTAATTGTGTTAAGAAATCACAATAAGGTGTGGCTACATTATATTTTTTACCTTTACGTGAAACAGCCCCATTAATATAGTCAATCTCTGTCAATCGATTATTTTTAATCAAATCCTGATACATAGAAGGGTAATGTAATCCAATTGTGGATGGATCAAAACAGGTTTCAACGTGCTGAACTACTTCAGCAATATCAAGGTTTACATTCTCAAATTTTGCTACTGCTGCAAATTCATTAACAATAGTAACAACCATATCATGTGCTGGTTTTGTTTCACCTAATCCGGCCATATTAGTGTCTAAAATAGTACAAAGCCCATTCATTGTTCCATTAACACAAGCTTTTCTATAAATAGAATAATGAATATTGTTAGAATATTTAGCATTCAGTCCCGATTCTGATAATATTTCTGCTAACTTTTTAGCTGTTTCTTCCTCACCTGAAATAAGATTTTGTAGCTCAACCGAACCATCACCAAATAATTTAGCTTTACCTGGACCTTCTAATCCAGCAGTCCACATAGTATTACCAATAAAGATATTATTTTTCGAAACATATTTTTCTATAGTATCTTCGTGCCCAATTCCATTTAGTAAGCAAAGTACCTTGGTATGCTCGTCAATTAATGGTTTAATATCTTGTAGCATCTTATCTAATTGCATGGCTTTTGTAAACAAAATAATTAAATCTGTTTTTTCTTTAGAAGAAATCTCAGATTGTAACTCAACCGATAGATGAGCGGTGAGTTCTTCTCCATTGTAATTAGCTCGCAAACCATGCTCTTTAATCGCTTTAACGTGTTCAGGCCATCCATCTATAAGGGTTACTTCATTGCCACCTTTATGAAGCATTAAACCAAAACGACTCCCCATCGCTCCTGCACCGGCAATTGTAATTCTCATTTTATCTCTCAATCTACATATTTTTTCCATAAAATAACTGAATTCGCTATTTTTAAACGAGTTCAGTTATAGTAATTTATAGATAACAAATTATTTATAGTTAAAATTGTAGCTTTTTATTAGTCAAAAATCAAAAATTAACTTTCAAAATATAAGACAGAGATATTTTGAAAATTCAACAAACCCTCACTAGATATTCTTATTTTGCCTGATCCCAAATTCGAACATTTTCAATAGCGGTCATCAAGCCAAGCTGCCTGACTTTTCGTGGCAGAAATTTACGAATATCATCTTCATTATAGCCTACTTGCAATCTATGTTCATCCACCACAAGTGGACGACGCAGCAATTTTTGATTCTGAACAATTAACTCTACGAGTGAATTTAGAGTGAGCGCATCAAAGTCAATGATTTTTGATAGTTTTTTATAAGCACTACTTCTTTTAGAGATAATCTCCTCTACTCCAGTTTCTGTTAATGAGAGTATTCTTAAAATATCTTTTTTTAATAAAGTATTTTCTAAGATACTTATCTCTTCAAATTCTAATTTATTTGTAATTAACCATTGTTTCATTTTTTTACTTGAGCTACAGTTTGTCGAAGAAAATAATTTAATCATGGCATAATTTCCTTTTTTGTTTTTTTATTATTTTTTTCTCATTTACAAATATATTATATTAAATCTTTCATTTTTTGTCAATATATATTATTATTTTAATTTAATTTTTTTGTTATTTAACTATAGTTTTTATGCATACCTCTATTAAATAATAAAAGCCATCATTTTGATGGCTTTTGTTTAATACTTATTTTCTCCCCCCAGAAGTTAATGTCTTAAATTTATGCTTCCATTCATTTTGGAACCATCGATTTTCAAAGGTGTCTGCAAGCAGAGTATTTCTCTCTGTTTGTTGTTTACTATTTTTGACCACTTTTACTGATATTTTTTTAGACAATTGATTTCCTCCCATTAGTGCTCTTAGATGATTAACCGAACAGGCCACCTCTAAAACTACTATATAGCTTAAAAAAAATCTAAAGGATATAGAGAATCATTTCATTCTCTTAACGTAATTGTACCAAAAAAATAACATTTTATGAAGAAAAAAGCTTACTTTTGATATAGATAATTTGAATACCCCATTAAATAACAAAAAAGCCAGTCGAATGGACTGGCTCAATGTTTGTAATTTGAAAAGAATTTCAGAGATGTCAAGGTTGGATATGCCTTGACTCTCTTATTCTATCGTATTTTATAAACTTTAACTAATTATTTGTTTGAAAAATTTTATTGATGTTAGCTTTCATCCTCCTTTTTATTCTTACGCCAGAACAATAGACTACCAAGCAGAGATAGAATGACTGTTCCAATTACACCAAGCCAGCCAGTTTCTGCACCATTTGTTGCTGGTAATTTACCACTTGAGAAATACTTACCACCCATATTATCCCCACTATTACCTATTGCCATTCCAGAAGTCAAGACCGGAATAATAAAGTCTGTTGGATCACTTACATTTCCTGCAGCATCAGTTGAGGTAGCCGAAAGTTGAGTACCCGGTTTAACCCCCATCGGAAGTTTAATGCTATAGTTTCCATCTTGATCCACTATAGTAGTTCCCAAAATCTCACCAGTTGCTGGGTTTTTAATTGTTATTGTAGATCCAGGTTCCCCCTTACCACCAACCGTATAACCTGTATCAGGGTTACCAGTCACGGTATCTACACTTGGAGGATTAGGAGCTGTAGTATCTGACGGAGCCTTAGGATCAGCTGGAGTGGTCGCTGGAGTTGGATCACTCACATTTCCTGCGGCATCGGTCGCTGTAACACTAATTGGTGCGTTAGGACCGACTGAGCCTGGGAGGGTAACCGTATAATCTCCTGTTTCATTCGCAGTTCCCGTTCCAACGGTTGCACCACTGCCATCTTTAATTGTGATAGTTGATCCTGGTTCAGCCGTACCTGTGACCGTATAACCATTCGTGCTGTTGCCTGTCACATTGCCTACTGTTGGTGCATCTGGAGCGGTGGTATCTGCTGGGTCTGTAACAACTAGGGTTTGGGTGACATCGTCATACCCTGAAGCTGAGTATGTCACAGTATAAGTGCCAGCCGACAAGCTACCATTAGTGACTGCAGTTCCTGAAGCATTCGTGATAACTGCTGTAACCGGAACATCGGCACCTTCACTGTCTTTCAGAGTTGCTGGAAGAGTAGCCATGGCATCTGAGGCACCAACCGCTGAGGTTGTTGCGGTCAAGTTACCAGTTGGAGCTACGAGAACTGGACTTACTGGGTCTGCTGGAGTTGTCGCTGGAGTTGGATCACTCACATTTCCTACGGTATCGGTCGCTGTGACACTAATTGGAGCGTTAGGACCGACTGAGCCTGGGAGGGTAACCGTATAATCTCCTGTTTCATTCGCAGTTCCCGTTCCAACGGTTGCCCCACTGCCATCTTTAATTGTGATGGTTGATCCTGGTTCAGCTGTACCTGTGACCGTATAACCATTCGTGCTGTTGCCTGTCACATTGCCTACTGTTGGTGCATCTGGAGCGGTGGTATCTGCTGGGTCTGTAACAACTAGGGTTTGGGTGACATCGTCATACCCTGAAGCTGAGTATATCACAGTATAAGTGCCAGCCGACAAGCTACCATTAGTGACTGCGTTTCCTGAAGCATTCGTGATAACTGCTGTAACTGGAACGTCGGCACCTTCACTGTCTTTCAGAGTGGTTGCAAGTGTAGCTGTTGCGTCTGTAGCACCAATCGCTGAGGTCGTTGCAGTCAAGTTCCCAGTAGGGGCTACGAGAACTGGATTAATCGGATCGGCTGGTGTTGTTGTTGGAGTTGGATTACTTACATTCCCTGCTGCGTCTGCGGCGGTAACATTAAGTGGGGCATTGGGGCCAACTGAACCTGGGAGAGTAACCGTATAATCTCCTGTTACATTCGCGGTTCCTGTTCCAACGATTGCCCCACTGCCATCTTTAATTGTGACCGTTGAGCCTGGTTCAGCTATACCTGTGACCGTATAACCATTCGTGCTGTTGCCTGTCACATTGCCTACTGTTGGTGCATCTGGAGCAGTGGTATCTGCTGGGTCTGTAACAACCAAGGTTTGGGTAACGCTAGAATAGCCTGCGGCCGAATATGTCACGGTATAAGTACCAGCTGACAGCTGACCATTAGTTACTGCAGTTCCTGAACTATTGGTAATGACTGAAGTTACCGGAATGTCTGTACCAGCATTATTTTTTAAAGTCGCTGGAAGGGTCGCTGTCGCATCTGACGCTCCAATTGCCGAGGTTGTTGCGCTCAGGTTTCCTGTAGGCGCTACCAATGTTAAATTAACATCCCCTGCTAAATAAACATAGGAAATACCATTTGCATCACTAAGAATATTGACATCCAATAAATTGGTTTGAACCGCTGATCCTACAAATTTGGCATCAATGTTACTTGCAATAGTAGTTGGTGCTGTGATCTTGGTCGGAATTGTAATACTTGTATCACCCAATGCTGAAGCGTTTAAAAGGAGATCTAAAATTCCACCAGTTCCATTAACTAATGGCACTAATACAGCATCGATTGCTGTAATGAGTGGAGGTTTAATTAAAGCTAAGGCAGTATTAGCCGCAGGAGCCGCCAAACCGGTTGCGGTTAGGCTATTAACAGCTGTTCGTAAATTTTGCAAAATAGCCGTGACGTTTTGGGATAAAATCGCCCCCATTCCGTCATTTAAAGGTGCACTAAGCATTGAATTTCCATTAAGAGTGGTGGGTGTTGAAAAAGTCCCTCCACCAATATTTTGGATACCTTTTAGTAAATTCAATTGTGTCGTTACTTGTGTCAAGTTAATACTGGCTGCCGGATTGTTACCTAAAATGGTAGCTACCCCTGCAACGAAAGTATCACCAGCACTCACAATCGCATTGATGAGCGCAATTTGATTGAAATCAATTGTGAGATTAGTTGTTACAGAAGTGTTTCCGTTCGCTACAACAAATCCACGCAATTCTTGAGGAATCGCCAAAGCAGCGTATCTTGGGCCCGAAAGTAAAGAGACATTAGCTAAAGCATGGCCTGAGATTGTAAAATCGACGTTGTGACTCCCTGAATTACTGGTCCATCGATTTGTTGTACTTGTACCACTATTATTACTTGAAGTGATATTTTGCAATAGGTCAATATTCAAGGCAGCTGCTTGTGCTGTGATCTGATTAGAAAGAAGGCTGTAAGCTGTTGGAATAACTACCGATGTCATTAATAGAGTTCCTGACATCGTTGCTGATAATACTTTACGTTTAGTAATAATTTTATTTTTCTTACGTGGTGGTTTTTGTTTCTGCATTTCCATTTTGTCAAATTCCTCCTAAATCGTTTGGAAAAATATCTTATGTTGATCAGGCATAAAATATTTTTAAGCAACATGTATTAAGTAATCTATTCTATACACTATTTATACATCATTTCTTTATAAAAAAACATAAAAATACTTTTGTTTTTGCTTGACCATTGCTGACTTTCACAAGAGCTTGTGTGAAAACGATTAAGTCTTAAATCCCCAGTTTTCAGGACGTTCTATCAATTATAGATGACATTTTCAAAATAAAAAAAACCGCCAATGACAGCGATTTCTTTATTTTTGTGTTTTTATTTTATTTTTGTATTTTTATTCTATATGATTTTATTTTGTATTTTATTTATTTCTCGGAATTTTCTTCTAACATTTTCATTCTACGCAAAAGTTGATGTTCTCCAAATAAAATTAGTAATAAAACCAAGCTCCAACCTCCAATTAGTCCTGCTGAATCGATGAGTGGTCGCCCAGTCTTTGAAATGAAAATACGAGTAGGATGGTCTTTAGCCACATATACAGTAATTTTTTTGCCATCATCTCCTAATTTTCTAAAATATACATCTAAAGGTCTTTTTTGATATTCTTTTCCTTCAAAACTGTATGTTACTTCATGGATTGCTTTAACCTCTGTTCCGTAAACAATTTTTCCTGAAACAGGTATTTTCTCTAAGTTTTTATTTGTTTGATGCAAGCCTAATAAAAAGAGAGCTCCTCCAAGCATTGCCACAGCAACGACAAACATGATAATCCGTAGAATACGCTCAACTATGCCGACAATTTTATTCATTTAATTATCCTATATTTTCTAATTTACTAATTTTCCTGAACTTATTTCTATTTTATTTTAACATTTTTTACTGATAAAAGTTACTTTCTCACTTATCCAAAGCTTTTTCAAAATTTTTGAAAGAAATACAAACCATTCTTTAATAATAGAAGAAAAATTACTCTTTTTTTGGTAAAATTGGCATAGAAATAATTATAAAACTTCTCATATTTACTGACAGGTTTGTCAATAAATCGAAAAGATATAATCACTCCCTAATTAACAGTGAAAACTGCTTATAAGAATTATAAAAGGAAAGAGGCACCTAATGTCCTTTGATGGTATTTTTTTACACCACATGACGGCTGAACTTCAACCATTGGTTGGTGGACGTATTCAAAAAATTAATCAACCTTTTGACCAAGAACTTGTTCTAACAGTTCGGTCAGCTGGTAAATCTCATAAACTTTTACTCTCAGCTCACCCTGTTTTTGGTCGTGTTCAGCTGACCAAAACTGATTTTCAAAATCCACAAAATCCAAATAATTTTGTGATGATTTTACGCAAATATTTGGCTGGCGCTTTTATTGAACAAATTGAACAAGTGGGCAATGATCGTCAGATTATTTTCCATATTTCAACCAAAGATGAAATTGGTGACAGTTTAAAAATTGCTTTGATTACAGAAATTATGGGTAAACATAGTAATATTATTTTACTAGAAAAAACCTCGCAAAAAATTATTGAATCCATTAAACATATTGGTTTTTCACAGAATCAATATCGCACAATTCTACCAGGTTCAACTTATATTGCACCACCTTTAAATACTGCTATTGACCCTTTCAAAGCCACTGACGAAGAGATTTTTGAAGCTTTACAAACTGAACAATTACAACAAAAATTACAAGGAATCGGACGTGATTCTAAAAATGCGTTAACAAGTCTGTCAGTAAAAGAATTCCATGAAAAATTACTGACAGTCACTCCATCAATTTATCCTAACGATACTTTTTCCAGTATCAAACTTGCTGATGAATTTGTAAGTTTTGACAGCCTTTCTGAAATGCTTGATACTTACTATGCGGATAAGGCCGAACGTGACCGTGTTAAACAGGTTGCTGCTTCTGTCATTAAAAAAATTCAAAATGAACTGAAGAAAAATCGTGATAAATTAAAAAAACAAGAACGAGAATTACTTGCGACTGACAATGCTGAAATTTTCCGTCAAAAAGGTGAACTGCTTAATACATTTTTAAATCAAGTTCCTAATGATAAAGCAAGTGTAACTTTGGAAAATTACTATACTAATGAACCAATTGAAATTGCTCTAAATCCAGCTTTAAGTCCTGTTCAAAATGCTCAACGTTACTTTCATCGTTATCAAAAATTGAAACAAGCCGTCAAATTTTTAGGAGAGCAAATTGCTAAAACCAAGGAAACGATTCATTATTTAGAATCTGTTGAATCAAATCTTGAAAATGCTGACGTTGCTGAAATTGCTGATATTCGTGAAGAATTAATTCAAACAGGCTATATTAAGCAAAAATATCGTAATAAAAAGCAAAAAATGCTCCCACCAGAAAAATATCAAGCTGAAGATGGAACAATTATTTTAGTAGGTAAAAATAACTTACAAAATGAACAAGTCAGTTTCAAACTTTCACGCCGTGGCGATCTTTGGTTTCACGTTAAGGATATTCCGGGAAGCCACGTTTTGATTACAGGAAATGCAAATCCATCTGATGAAACAATTACTTTTGCTGGGGAATTAGCAGCTTATTTCAGCAAAGCACGCTATTCCAACCTTGTTCAAGTAGATGTTTTAGATGTCAAAAAATTACACAAACCAACAGGAACAGCTCCAGGGTTTGTTACTTATGACCGTGAAAAAACGATTCGAGTGACTCCTGACGAATCTGTCATTAAATCTCGCAAAATTGGTAAGTAAATTTTACTGACAAAACTTAATTTTTATATTGGAGAACAAATGTCTGAAATCATCAGCTGCCCTGTATGCAGCCACTTGCTCATAAAGGAACAAAATACTTATAAGTGTGAAAATAACCATACTTTTGATTTAGCTAAGGAAGGTTACCTCAACCTTCTTTTAAATGCCAAAAAAACTTCTGGCGACTCAAAAGAAATGATGGCAGCCAGACGCGACTTTCTCGCCAAAGGCTATTATGAAAAACTATCAGATAGAGTTAATCAAAGACTTAAAAAATCTCATTTAACTGACCAAGCTATCCTTGATATCGGTTGCGGCGAGGGCTACTACCTTTCACGCTTCCAAAAAGAGATTGCTCCGAAAGCCTCTAATTTCTATGGAATGGATATTTCTAAATTAGGAATTCGCATGGCGGCTAAAAAAAATCCGATGATTCATTGGTTAGTCGCTAATTTTGCCAAACTTCCTTTCAAGGAAAAATCTGTCAGCACCGTTTTATCAATGTTTGCCGAATACTCTGTTCCAGAAATCGACCGAATTCTTACTGACGACGGAAATATTATTATTGTCAGAGCCGCAAACAATCATCTTATCGAATTAAAAAATATTATTTATCCCGAAATTCATGAAAAAGTAAAAACTTCATCTATCAAAACCTTCCCCGGCTTTTGCGTTGAACAAGAAAATTTTTCATATAAAGTTACCATTCAATCTACCGAAGATTTATTAAGTCTGCTATTGATGACACCACATTATTGGAAAATCAAACCAGAAGGAATTGAAAATTTAAAGAAATTTGAATCCTTGGAAGTAACAATCAGTATTGAAATTGATTTATTAAAGCGACAAAAATAAATCTTTTTAACTGAAAAATAACTGTATTTTAACCAAGTTTTTTTAAAAACCAATTATTAGAAAAAGCACTCTCAGTATTGGAATGACGGGGCTTTCATAAATTGGACAAATTTGATATAATTAAATTTGTAATTTTTACAATTTACATTATTATATTATTTTATAAGAAGGAGCCAATATGGCAAATGAAACTGTCATTCAAATGATTGATGTCACCAAACGTTTTGGTGATTTTGTCGCTAATGACAAAGTCAATCTTGAGTTGAAGAAAGGTGAGATTCATGCTTTGCTCGGCGAAAATGGAGCCGGTAAGTCAACCTTGATGAACATTCTCTCAGGACTCCTCGAGCCTAGCGAAGGTGAAGTCCACGTTAAGGGAAAGCTCGAAAATATCGACTCTCCGTCTAAAGCAGCAAACCTCGGTATCGGAATGGTTCACCAACACTTCATGTTAGTTGACGCCTTCACAGTTACTGAAAACATCATCCTTGGTAATGAAGTTACTAAAGGAATCAATCTCGATTTAAAGACTGCTAAGAAAAAAATACTTGAACTTTCTGAGCGTTATGGTCTTTCTGTTGAACCTGATGCGCTCATCCGTGATATTTCTGTCGGTCAGCAGCAAAGGGTTGAAATCTTAAAAACACTCTATCGTGGAGCTGATATTTTAATTTTTGATGAACCAACAGCAGTTTTGACTCCAGCTGAAATTTCTGAATTGATGCAAATCATGAAGAATTTAATTAAAGAAGGCAAGTCAATTATCCTCATCACACATAAATTGGATGAAATCCGTGCGGTAGCTGACCGTATCACAGTCATTCGTCGTGGTAAATCAATTGATACTGTTGAACTTGGTGACAAAACGAACCAAGAACTTGCAGAATTAATGGTCGGACGCTCAGTTTCATTCATCACCGAAAAAGCTCCCGCTCAACCTAAAGATATTGTCCTCGAAATTAAGGACTTAAATATCAAAGAAAGTCGCGGTTCTCTAAAAGTTAAAGGATTATCACTTGATGTTCGTGCCGGTGAGATTGTAGGGGTTGCCGGAATTGATGGAAATGGTCAAACAGAATTAGTGAAGGCTATTACTGGTTTGACAAAGGTTGATTCAGGTTCTATCAAACTCCACAATAAAGATATTACCAACCAACGTCCTCGTAAAATCACAGAACAATCTGTCGGACATGTCCCAGAAGACAGACATCGGGACGGACTTGTTTTGGAAATGACAGTAGCCGAAAATATTGCTCTGCAAACCTACTACAAACCACCAATGAGTAAATATGGTTTCCTTGATTATAATCAAATAAATAGTCACGCTCGCAAACTCATGGAAGAATTTGACGTTCGTGGTGCTGGTGAATGGGTTTCTGCTGCTTCTCTTTCTGGTGGTAATCAGCAAAAAGCAATTATCGCCCGTGAAATTGACCGAAATCCTGACCTCCTAATCGTATCACAGCCCACTCGTGGACTCGATGTTGGTGCGATTGAATATATTCATAAACGTTTAATCCAAGCTCGTGATGAAGGAAAAGCAGTTCTTGTTATTTCTTTTGAACTTGACGAAATTCTAAATGTTTCCGACCGAATCGCTGTTATTCACGATGGTCAAATTCAGGGAATTGTAAGACCTGAAACAACCACAAAACAAGAGCTCGGTATTTTAATGGTTGGAGGAAACATAAATGAATAGTAAAACGAAAAAAGTCCTTGTTCCTCTGGTGGCCATTATTTTTGGTTTCTTATTGGGAGCAATTATCATGCTAGCCTTTGGCTACAACCCAATTTGGGGTTATGAAGATCTCTTCATTTCTGCTTTAGGAAATACAAGAGCAATTGGTGAAACCTTGCAAACAATGGGCCCACTAATTTTGACAGCTTTATCTTTTGCAGTTGCAATGAAAGTAGGCCTCTTCAATATCGGGATGTCTGGTCAAGCACTTGCTGGTTGGATTAGCTCGATGTGGTTTGCTTTGAGTTTTCCAGATATCCCACGTTTATTGATGATTCCTTTAGTTGTAATCATCGGAATGTTCTTCGGAGCATTTATGGGATTCATACCAGGTATTCTTCGTGCTCTCCTTGGAACATCAGAAGTTATCACCACAATCATGCTAAACTATATTATGTTGTTCTTCTCAACATTTATGATTCATAGCATGTTCCAAAAAAGTATCCTGATGGATAATACTACTGACCAAACAAAACTAATTAGTGCCAATGCTTCTTTCAGAACAAATTGGATGTCGTCATTAACTGATAATTCAACCTTAAATATTGGATTAATCATTGCATTGATCGCCCTTGTGATTATGGCGATTATCTTTACAAAAACAACTCTAGGATTTGAAATCAAAGCTGTTGGTTTAAATCCTGATGCTTCAGAATATGCTGGTATTTCAGCAAAACGTACCCTTATCCTATCTATGGTTGTTGCTGGTGCCCTTGCTGGTCTTGGTGGTGTTGTTTACGGATTTGGATACATGCAAAACTTTGTTTCTCAATCGGCATCCCTCGACATCGGATTTAACGGGATGGCCGTTGCACTTCTTGGTGGTAATAGCCCTATCGGTATTCTCTTTGCCGCTCTTCTTTTCTCAGTTCTTCAAACAGGTGCTCCTGGTATGACAAATGATGGTATCCCACCAGAAATCGTTAAAGTCGTCACTGCTTCAATTATTTTCTTCATTGCAGTGAAATTCATTATCGAAGTCATGTTACCAAAAGCTAAAGAAATCAAAGCATCAGAAGCTACTAAGAAGAAAGGAGAAAAAGCATGAATCTTGTAAATACTTTACAAATCATTGTCGCTAATATGCTCATCTATTCAACTCCTCTAATCTTTACAAGTATTGGTGGTGTCTTCTCCGAACGAGGCGGTATCGTCAATGTCGGTCTTGAAGGAATAATGACTATCGGAGCTTTCAGTTCCGTTGTATTCAACTTAACTACTGCCGGAATGTTTGGAAGTATGACTCCATGGCTCTCAATCCTTTTTGGAGCTTTAATTGGTGCTCTCTTCTCTTCTCTTCATGCGGTGGCTACAGTGAACCTAAGAGCAGACCATATCGTATCTGGTACTGTACTCAACTTGATGGCTCCAGCACTCGGAGTTTTCCTACTTCAAGTTTTCTATCAACAAGGTCAAATTAATATCAATGAACAAATCGGTTATTGGAACGTTCCACTACTATCAAACATTCCTGTCATTGGTAAAATCTTCTTTAGCCAAACTTCTCTACCAGGGTTTCTTGCAATTGTTGTAGCCATTCTCGCTTGGTACGTTCTATTTAAAACACGTTTCGGTCTTCGCCTTCGCTCAGTTGGTGAAAACCCACAAGCAGCTGATACCCTTGGAATCAACGTTTATGCCTACCGTTGGGCTGGTGTGCTTCTCTCAGGTGTCCTCGGTGGTGTAGGTGGTGCAATTTATGCTCAAGCAATTTCTGGTAACTTCTCAGTTTCAACAATTGCTGGTCAAGGGTTCATTTCACTTGCAGCTATGATTTTTGGTAAATGGAATCCTATTGGAGCAATGTTATCATCACTTCTCTTTGGGCTCTTTACCTCACTTGCTGTTGTCGGTGGTCAAATCCCTGGAATCAAAGAAATCCCTTCTTCATTCCTACAAATGGCTCCATATGTCTTTACAATTATTGTCTTGGCACTCTTTCTTGGAAAAGCAATTGCTCCTAAGGCTGATGGTGTTAACTACATCAAATCTAAATAAATTTACAAAAATAAAAAGTCTGTTGATGAACAGACTTTTTTTATTAGACTTTTAGCTTAACAAATATAATTTAAAATAAAAAAAGAGCTAGTTGAAATCTCAACCAACTCTTTTTAATTTTAGTTTTTAACTGCAGAAGCAAATTCTTCTTTAGCAAAAGCTTCGTCAATGATTGCTTTCAATTGAGCACCAGAAGCTTCCATTTTTTGCATTTCAGCATCGTTCAATGGAATGTGGATTGGGTTAACAACACCTTCAGCACCAACTACAGCTGGTTGACCAAGGTAGCAGTCGCTTACGCCATATTGTCCATCTTGGAATACTGATACAGGAAGTACTGCATGTTCATCATCAAGAATTGCTTTAGTAATACGAGCAAGAGCTACAGCGACACCGTAGAATGTTGCACCTTTTTTAGCGATGATTGAGTAAGCAGCATCACGTACAGATTCAAACAATTCAACGATTTCAGCTTCGTTAAGGTAGTCATTTTCTTGGAACCATTGTTCCAATTTAACACCAGCAACGTTAGCGTGTGACCAAACGGCAAATTCTGAGTCACCGTGTTCACCCATGATGTATGCGTGGATTGAACGAGCGTCAACATCAACTTTTTCTGCCAATGCTTGACGGAAACGTGCAGTATCAAGTGAAGTACCTGAACCTACAACGCGGTTTTTAGGGAAACCTGAGAATTTCCAAGTAGCATATGTCAAGATATCAACTGGGTTAGCAGCAACAAGGAAGATTCCTTTGAAACCTGAAGCAACAATTTTAGTTACAACATCTTTAGTGATACGAAGATTTTTTTCAACAAGGTCAAGACGAGTTTCACCTGGTTTTTGTGGAGCACCAGAAGTCAAGACAACGAGGTCAGCGTCGCTTGCATCAGAGTAGTCTGCAGAGTAAATCTTTTTAGGTGAAGTAAATGCCAAGGCATGAGAAAGGTCTTCTGCATCTCCTTGAGTTTTTTCTTTAAAAAGGTCAACAATTCCTAATTCTTGTGCAATCCCTTGGTTTACAAGAGCAAAAGCGTATGATGAACCTACAGCACCGTCACCTACAAGGATAACTTTTTTACGTTGTTTATCAGCCATGATTTTCTTTAATTCCTTTCAAATTATAAACGAGTATTTTATAAAATATAATCTTTTCAACAATAGGGCCTGTCGATAGCGGCAGGCATTATTGTTTTAAGATTCTTAATTGACAAATTATTTAACAGTGCGGATACGCATTGTATTTGTACGACCAGTACCAACTGGAACACCAGCAACAATGATGATATTGTCACCAGATTCAACTAAACCTGAAGCCAAAGCAACTTTTTCAGCAACTTCAAACATGTCATCTGTAGATGAAGGTTTTTCAGTCATCGTTGGGATTACACCCCAGTTAATCATCAATCCACGTTCAACTTTTTCGTCAAATGTAATAGCCAAGATGTCAGCATTAGGACGGTGTTTAGAAATCAAACGAGCAGTATTACCAGATTCAGTCAAAGCAACAATCAATTTGATATCCATAGCTTCTGCAGCGTTTTTAACTGATGCAGCAACTACTTCTGTTACAGTTGATTTGTCGTAACGTTCTGGGTGAAGACGTCCGTATTCTTTCAACATTGTTTGAGCGTTTTTGTTAACAGTAGCCATTGTACGAACTGATTCGCGTGGGTATTTACCATTAGCAGATTCACCTGAAAGCATTGTTGCGTCAGTTCCGTCAATAACAGCGTTGAATACGTCTGAAATTTCTGAACGAGTAGCACGTGGGTTGTAAGTCATTGATTCAAGCATGTTTGTCGCAGTAACAACGATTTTACCTGCTTTGTTAACTTTGCTGATGATCAATTTTTGGTAAACTGGAACCATTTCAAATGGAACTTCAATACCCATGTCACCACGAGCGATCATGATACCATCAGCTGCTTCGATGATTTCATCAAGGTTTTCGATACCTTGTTGGTTTTCAATTTTAGCCAAAAGTTGTACGTGTGGATTTCCAGTTTCTTCACAAATACGACGTACTTCTTTAACGTCATTTGCAGTACGTACGAATGAGATAGCGATAAAGTTGATTCCACCAGGTTGTGAAAGTCCGAAACGGATATCCGCATCATCACGTTCAGCAAGAGCTGGGAAAGGAATTTTAGTGTTAGGAATGTTAACACCTTTTTGTTTACCAATAACGCCATCATTTTGTGCTTCAACTTCAAACTCACGAGTTGCTGCATCTTTACCAGTCAATGACAAACCAAGTTTACCATCGTCAATCAAAATAGTTTGACCAATTTCAACATCATCAAAGATATCAAGACCACCAGCTACGTTCAAAGCAATCAATTCAGGAGTTGATTTAAGACCTTGTTTAGTTGCAACGCGGAATTTATCTCCAGTAACAACGCTGATTGCATCAGCACCGTCAGCAAAGAGTTCTGTACGCATTTCAGGACCTTTAGTATCAAGCAAGAAACCTACTTTATGACCAGCGATTTCTTCAGCGCGGTGAACTGTTGCCATACGAGCACCTTGTTCAGGATGGTCACCGTGTGAGAAGTTGAAACGGAAGACATTTGCGCCTTCTTCAATCAAAGCTGCAATGTTTTTTGCTGATGCTTCGACGTCAAGAGATTCTCCCCAATAGCCGCTTTCACCAAATTTTTTGCCACCACGAATTTCGACAGCAGGTCCAAGAGTTGAGACGATTTTTACACGTTTATTCATTTTGTGTTTTTCTCCTATAATGATTAATTATATATCTCTGCCCTAATTATGCGTTTAACACTTAACTAGAAACAGATTTGCAGTAACTTAGTTAAGGTTAAGATTGTTGAGTGCTGAGTTAAGACGGTAAAGTTCAAGACCTGCTTTATGCGGGTTATTTACTTTGATTCCACCTTCAGTAGTCAAACTAAAGAGTGCTCCTTCTTCAGCTGTTCCGAGAATTGGACTTTCTACAAGTTCTTCATTACGGATACCAACGGCTACGCCCCCGATTCCATCACGAAGCAATTCAACGGCACGAGCACCCATACGTGAAGCAAGAACACGGTCACGAGCTGTTGGTGAACCACCACGTTGGATGTGTCCAAGGACAGAAACGCGAAGGTCCCCTTTATAACCAGCTTCTTTAAGTTTTGTAGCAAATTCTTCACCAGTCATTACACCTTCAGCAAGAACGATGATGTGGTGATTTTTACCTTTTTCGTAGCCTTTGTTAATGTTGTTAACTACGTTTTCAAACTTAAATTCTTTTTCTGGAATACAAATATCATCTGCACCAGCAGCGATACCAGCATTCAAAGCGATATCTCCAGCATTACGTCCCATTACTTCTACAACGAAAGTACGGTTATGTGATGATGAAGTATCACGGATTTTATCCAAGGCATCTACAACTGTTGAAACAGCTGTATCAAATCCAATTGTAAAATCAGTTCCTACGATATCGTTATCGATTGTTCCTGGAAGTCCAACAGCTGGGAAACCATGTTCTGTAAGACGCATAGCTCCATGATAAGAACCATCACCACCGATTACAACGACACCTTCGATACCGAATTTTTTAAGTTGCTCAATCCCAGCAAGTTGTCCTTCTACTTGAGCAAATTCTGGGTAGCGTGCTGAATACAAGAATGTACCACCACGACCGATTTTATCACCAACTGAAGCTGACGTAAGCGGGAAAATATCTCCCGCAACCATGCCCGCATATCCGTGATTGATACCGTAAACTTCGATACCTTCAGAAATTGCTTTGCGAACAACTGCACGAATAGCCGCATTCATTCCTGGGGCATCACCACCAGAAGTCAAAACTGCAATGCGTTTCATTTAAATCTGTCCTCCGAAATTGAGATACATAGCAAAAATACGTAAACGTTATTAATATTTTTACCATGTTCATTTGTTGTCTAGTTCATTATATCACGTATTTATAAAAAAATCTCTTTACAAACTGTATGAAACGTTTTCATTGTTTCTTTTTTTCTAAGCCTTATTTTGCAAGGGTTTTCTAGCATTTTCAAATAAAATTTATAGACTTCATTTGCTCTTAATTCTTCTATAATATGACACAATAATAGCCATTCTATTCTTTTATATTTTAACAAAAAAGTATATAATCTTTTACCTTTTTGTTTATTTTTCTGATTATTCAACTTGAAAAATGAAATATTTTCATAAAAAAATGAATTCCTTGCGAAATTCATTTTTTATATTACGCTTCATAGCGTTTTTCACCATCAATATAAGTTGCAACTAAATCAAAATCATTGTCTAAAACGATAAAATCAGCTGACAAACCTGGTTTTATTTGACCACAAACATCATCAATGTTTACAGATTTTGCTGGTGTCAATGAAGCCATCATAATTGCTTCTGCTGGTGTGGCAATCCCCCAGTCAATGACATTTTTAACAGCAGTTTTAAGAGTTAAAATTGAGGCAGCTGGGCGTCCTGTTGGAAGCCATGCGGCTCCGTCACGAACTTCTACTTCGTATTCGCCAAGCATATAAGGTCCATCAGGAAGTCCTGCGGCACGCATTGAGTCTGTAATTAAAACAACATGGTCAGCGCCTTTCATTTTCATTACAATTTCAGCTGCTTCTGGACGAACATGGTGACCATCACAAATTAACTCAGCATAAGTGTTTGGTGTATTTAAAATTGCTCCAACCATTCCTGGTTCTTGGTGAGTCATTCCAGACATTCCGTTAAAGGTGTGAACCCAAACAGATGCTCCAGCTTGTACCCCAGCAACCGCTTGTTTATAAGTGGCATTTGAATGTCCCAATGCAATAACAACACCTGATTCAGTCGCTTTACGGATGAAGTCTTCTGAACCATCACGTTCTGGGGCAAGACCGATTTTTTTGAGCATTCCATGTGCAGCTTCTTGCCAATCTTCAAGTTCCCACATTTTGGCATCGCGCATGTATTTAGGGTTTTGAGCCCCTTTCTTTTCTTCTGTAAAGAATGGACCTTCAAAAAAAATACCACGAACTTTGGCTCCGCGAGCTTCTTGGTAATGTTCTCCTACAACCGTGCAAACCGCTTTCAATCCTTCGTGGTCATCGGTCAAAGGACTTGGTAAAAATGAAGTGACCCCTGCTGACAACAAGCCTTCTGACATTGTTCCCATAATTCCTTCAACTTCAGCATCTTGGGCATCCGCTCCACCAAAACCATGGATATGTGTTTCAACAAGACCTGGGGCAATTGATTGACCTGAATAATCTAAAATGTCAGCTCCTGCTGGTGCTTCTTCTGTCCACTCTCCAAATTTTCCATCAGTAATTTCTAAGAAACCACCTTTTTTTGTTTCATAAGCGTAGAAAAATTGATCTGCTTTAATATAGTAAGTCATAAATATCTCCTCTTCTTTTTCTTTAATTTTAGCACCCTTTATCTTTTTTGTCAATAAACAGTATATACCAATTATCACTATAAAAAATTACTGACAGATTTTGCCTGAGCCTATACAAATCATACTTTAGCAGATGAAAATAGCGCTCAATTTCTGTCAGTAATTTTAAAATTTAATTTAATTGTTTGTTATTTGATAATTGTAACAATTTTTCTTTAATTTGTTCTTCCATTTTAGAAAGTTCAACCTCACCTTGTTGACGTTTTTGGCGTCCCTCAGCCTGAATTCTCATAGTTTCTTGAATAGTATCAACTAAGTTTTGTTGAGTTAATTTTAATGTTTCAATATCTACTAAACCACGTTCATTTTCAGTTGCAGCCTCAATTGTTGATGCTTTAAGCATTTCTGAATTTTTACGCAACAGATCATTGGTTGTTTCTGAAACAATACGTTGACTTGTCAAAGCATCTTTTTGTTTTAAGAGGGTCAAAGCAATCGCAACCTGATTTTTCCATAGTGGAATGGCTGTATTAATTGAAGTTTGGATTTTCTCAGCTAATTCTTGATTGGTATTTTGAATGAGACGAATTTGTGGGGCTTGTTGAATTGTCAACTGACGAGCAAGACGCAAGTCATGAGCTCGTTTTTCTAAGCGATTTTTATATGATTCTAAATCATTCACTTTTTGAACAATCAAGGCATTGTCAGTAGAATCTTGAGCTTCTTTTCGAGCTTGCGGAATAATTTCTGTATCTAATTCTTGGACTTTTAATTCAGCACCTGCAATATAAACATTCAAAGCCTTGAAATAATTCAAGTTTTCATCGTAAAGTTTATCGAGCATTTCATTATCTTGCAAAAGTCCTTGTTGTTCATTGTTCAATTTTGCAGAAATTTTATCAATACCTGCTCCAATTTTTTGGTATTTTTGCGTCACTTCAAAAATTGAACGTTTAACTTTACCAAACATTTTGGTAAAAATCCCTTTGTTTTCAGCTACCAATTCGTTTGGATTGGCTTGTTGTAAGTTAAACATCAAATCTGTCAGTGAGGAACCAACTTCGCCCAAATCTTGTGCCTGAACTTTATTTAAGACACTTTGAGAAAAAGCCGAAATCTTATCTTGGGCGCTTGCTCCATAGTTAATGACAGATTGAGCACTTGATTCATCCAACTGTTTTGATAATTCTTTTGCTTTTTCTAATTCTTCAGTAGAAAGAACTTCTACTGCTGCTAAAGAGGCTTTTTCGTGCATTTTTACAATTTCTGACTTTTGTTGTTCATCTAATTGCTCTGCCTCTTTAATGACTTTATCATTGGTCATCAAATCATCTAAAATTGGATTATCCATATCTTTAAATTCCTTTGCTATACTTATATTTCTTTACTTTTAATTATAAATGATTCCTGCCAAAATTGACAGGAATATTTGTTTTTTTACTGACAGAATCATCAGTTTTACTGACAAGAATTTTTAAAACGTCTGTCAGTAAAATTATTTGTCAAAATCAACTTGATGTTTGATGACATTGACATCGTCCATCAAAATTTCATGGTAGTTTTTAGAAATTGAATGTGAGAGTGTTTTTATCAAAAGTAAGGTTTCATCTAAATCACGATTGATTTCTTCTGTTCTTACTGATTGTTTCTTCATCTCAATAAATTTCTCTGACAATTTGACGATGTTTGGCAAGTCTTTATATAGAAACTCATTTTGTTTTGTGAGTTCTTGTGGATTTTGAACAATATATTTAAACGTTTGTTTGCTGGCTTCTAAACCGCCTGTCACTGATTCAACAACTTGTAAATCATCTTCTTTTTTCAGTAATTTTTCCCAAGTTTTGATATTTTCTTTTGCTTCTGACAAGTTTTCACGGAAAATTTTAATATCCGTATCTGAGAGTCCTGCTTCGTGGTAACGTTCAATATTTTCTTTTTTGCTCATTCCTTTATCCTTATATCCTTCTTCTCTTTCATCAGGGTTTTTTCGCATAAAACTAATTCCGATAATCATTTTTATAATTAAGAAAAAGAGAACTAATCCAAAAATCACATTCACGATTCCTAGATGACCATAACCGAACATCATGTCCTGATGATTCATAAATAAACTGACTGGCATATTTTTTTTCCTCCCGCTTGCGTCCTGTTCTCACAAGTTTCTAATTTTTAAATTTCATTTTTAAGAATAACCTTTCGGATATATCTATATTTTATCATAATATTTGAACCCTAAATCATACTTAGGGCTGATTTTTATTCTTGCTTATGTTAAAATGTAAAGGAAACCAAAACGAAAGAAAGGATCATTTCTATGAATCCACAAAAAATTGCAGTTTTAGGTCCAGGTTCGTGGGGAACTGCACTTTCACAAGTTCTTAATGATAATGGTCATGAAGTTCGTATCTGGGGAAATAATCCAGAACAGATGGCTGAAATTAATGAAAAGCATACAAATACACGCTATTTTAAAGATGTTGTTTTGGATGAAAAAATAAAAGCATTTGATCGTTTAGATTTAGCTTTAGAAGATGTTGATGCTATTTTATTTGTTGTACCAACTAAAGTGACACGTTTGGTCGCAAAACAAGTAGCCGAAGTCCTCAAACACAAAGTACACATCCTTCACGCTTCTAAAGGGCTTGAACAGGGAACACATGAGCGAATTTCTACTATTCTTGAAGAAGAAATCCCCGCTCAATTGCGAGGAGAAATCGTGGTAGTTTCTGGCCCTTCTCATGCTGAAGAAACAATTGTTCGTGATATTACATTAATTTCTGCAGCTTCTAAAGACCATGATGAAGCGAAATACGCTCAAGCAATCTTCAGCAACGACTACTTCCGTCTTTATACTAATACTGATGTTATTGGTGTTGAAACAGCCGGTGCCCTTAAAAATATTATTGCTGTAGGCGCGGGTGCTCTTCACGGTCTTGGTTTTGGTGATAATGCTAAAGCAGCAATTATTACGCGTGGTCTTGCCGAAATTACTCGTTTAGGTGTGGCTATGGGAGCTGAACCTTTAACTTATAGCGGTTTGTCTGGTGTTGGTGACTTAATTGTAACAGGTACTTCAATTCACTCACGAAACTGGCGCGCGGGTGATGCTCTTGGTCGCGGCGAAAAGCTAGCTGATATTGAAAAAAATATGGGAATGGTTATTGAAGGTGTTTCAACCACTAAAGCTGCTTTTGAGCTCGCTCAACAGCTAGGTATCGATATGCCAATTACCGAAACAATCTACAAAGTTCTCTATGAAAATCTAGATGCAAAAACTGGAATTCTTGATATCATGCGCCGCGAAACTCGTGCCGAAAATGAATTCATTAATAATAAATAAAAAGTAAATACGATTTATCTAACTATAAAGGAGTTATTATCCATGAAACAAAACACTATTCCAACTAAAGCCAGAAAAGTACGTAAAGCTGTTATTCCTGCCGCTGGTCTAGGAACTCGCTTTTTGCCAGCAACTAAAGCGATCGCTAAAGAAATGTTGCCAATCGTCGACAAACCTACTATTCAATTTATCGTTGAAGAAGCCTTGAAATCAGGAATCGAAGATATTTTGATTGTTACTGGTAAAGCAAAACGTCCAATTGAAGACCATTTTGACTCAAACATTGAGCTTGAACAAAATTTGCTTGAAAAAGGAAAAACAGAATTACTTAAACTTGTTGAAGAAACAACAGATATTAATCTTCACTTTATCCGTCAATCTCATCCAAAAGGATTGGGACATGCCGTTCTTCAAGCTAAAGCTTTTGTTGGAAATGAGCCTTTTGTAGTCATGCTTGGCGATGACTTAATGAATATTACTGGAAATGAAACTCCTTTAACTAAAGACCTAATCAATGATTACGAAAAAACTCACGCTTCAACAATTGCGGTTATGAAAGTTCCTCATGATGATGTTGATAAATATGGTGTCATTGACCCTAACGGTGAAGTTTCTAAAGGCCTTTACAATGTTGAACGTTTTGTCGAAAAACCAAATGTTGATGAAGCTCCTTCTGACCTTGCAATTATCGGTCGTTACCTCTTAACTCCTGAAATTTTTGATGTTTTAGAAACACAAGTTCCCGGTGCTGGAAATGAAATCCAATTGACTGATGCTATCGAACGTTTGAATAAAACACAACGCGTTTTTGCTCATGAATTTACTGGAAAACGTTATGATGTTGGTGATAAACTCGGTTTTGTTGAAACAACAATTGAATATGGTTTAGAACACCCACAAATCGGGGCGAATTTGAAAAACTACATCATTGAAAAAGCAAAAGAGCTTTCTAAAGATGACTCAAAAAATATCACTAAAAAATAAGAAAGAGCCGAAAGGCTTTTTCTTTTTGATTTCGTGAATTTTTTCATTAATTTTGCTATAATTAACCTTAATGAACTTCTTTAAAAACACGGTTAATTTTTTTAAAAGCATAAAGACAAAACCGCTTGATTTTGTTATTATTTTTCTACTGTTCATCGCTTCTTTTTCAACTTTGTTCTTCTTCGCTACTGGTTCCAAAGGAGCTCAGGCCGAACTAAGAATTAGTGGTAAGGTGATTAAAACTTTTGATTTAAATAAAAATCAAACTTGGACCTACCGTGATAAAGATGGCGATTATAATAAAATACAAGTTAAAAATGGTGAAATTGCGGTTGTCGAAGCCAATTGTAAAGACCAAATTGACGTCCAAAGGGGCTATATTTCTAAGACTGGGGAAACTATCGTCTGTTTACCTCATAATTTAGTGATTGAAGTTATGAGTGGTCAAAAGGATGAACAGGTAGATTATAAAGTATGAATATTAAAGAATACGTTTATGTTTCTCTATTGACAGCTGCTGCGGTAGTTATGGGAATTATTGAAAGCTCTTTACCTCCCTTTTTTTCTTTTGCACCTGGAGCTAAAGTGGGTCTTGCCAATTTGGTGATGATTATTGCAGTTTTCACTCTAAGATGGCGACAAGTTTGGGTCATGCAAATTCTTCGTCTATTAATTACAGCACTTTTTACTGGTTTTTCCGTTTTTCTGTACTCTTTTGCGGGCGGAATCTTATCTCTATTAGCCATGTATTTGATGAAGCAATTTGGACCAAAACTGGTTTCAATGATTGGAATTTCGACAGTTGGTGGATTTTTTCATAATTTTGGCCAATTAGCAATGGCTTCTCTTTTAGCTAAAACAACTTCTGTGATGCTTTATTTGCCTTGGCTTGCCTTTTTTGGAATACTTGCTGGTTTTGCAATTGGCATTGCTGGAAATCAATTAATTACACGTGTTAAACCTATTCAAGAACTATTTATTAAAGAAAGTAAACAATGGACTTAAAAAATAACTTTTGGAAAGACTATCCAGAGCTTGAAAAAGAATTGGTTCAAGTTCAACAATTAATGAAAAGCCACGTTACCATCAAAAATTCAGATGTTAAATCGGCTATTTTTGATATATTTGATGCGGGCGGAAAAATGTTGCGTCCAGCTTATTTACTTTTATTTTCAGGATTTACTGATCTTTCTGAAAGTGAAAGATTGGCACTTGCGGCTTCTGTCGAAATGATGCATACAGCGACTTTGGTTCACGATGATGTCATTGACCACGCAGACACACGGCGTGGCGTAGCTACTTTGTCAGCAAAATACGGACCAGAAATTGCCGTCTATGCTGGGGACTATTTATTTATTGCTGTCTTTCGTCTAATGTCTGAACACTCATTAGAATTATCAAATTTAACCAAAAATATTGGTTCAATTGAGCGTTTATTAGGTGGTGAGCTTGGTCAACTTAATCATCATTTTAATCTTCAACAAACTTTAGATGATTATATTGAAAATATTTCAGGAAAAACGGGAGAACTTTTTGCACTTTCTGCTTCTGTTGCTCCTTTAATTTCTAAAAATAATACATTGACCAAACGAGCTTATAAAATTGGAATGAATATTGGGATTTCTTTCCAAATTATGGATGATTATTTAGATTATGCATCGACTGCTCAAACGCTTGGAAAACCGGTACTTGAAGACATTAAACAAGGCATTTATTCTGCTCCTGTTCTCTTTGCTTTACAGGAAAACAATGCTCTTGTTTCTGAATTAATTAAAAATGAAAAATTTGATGAAGTTTATGATTTTATCAAAACTTCTGATGCCCTTGAAAAAACCAAAGCACTTGCGAAATCTTATACTCTTTCAGCATTAAATTTAATTGATAAATTACCAAAAGGTAAAAATCGTGAGCTGATTGCTGAAATTACTAGAAAACTTTTGGAGCGAACTTTATGACCCCTGATGAATTTTTGTCAGCACTGACAGAATTTGATATTCAACTCTCTGATAAACAAATCAAACAGTTTGAACGCTATTTTGAACTTTTGGTTGAATGGAATGAAAAAATTAACCTGACAGCAATTACTGAAAAAAATGAAGTCTATTTAAAACATTTTTATGATTCTATTGCACCAATTTTATATGGATTGATTACTGACCAACCTGTCAGCATTTTAGATATTGGTGCTGGAGCAGGTTTTCCTAGCTTACCAATGAAAATTATTTTCCCTGAATTAAAAGTGACTATCATTGATTCTCTCAATAAGCGAATTAATTTTTTAAGTTTACTGACAGAGGAATTAGGCCTCGAAAATGTGACTTTACTTCACGGACGAGCTGAAGATTTTGGTCAGGATACTAATTATCGTGGAACATTTGATTTTGTTACTGCCCGTGCGGTTGCTAGACTTTCTGTTTTGACTGAATTTACGATTCCCTTTCTCAAGAAAAATGGTATTTTATTGTCATTAAAAGCTGCTCAATTTGAAGAAGAATTGAATGACGCTAAAAAGGCAATTGCTACACTTGGTGGAAAATTTATCAAAGAAGTCGCTTATGAATTGCCTAACGGTGATGAGCGTCACATTGCTCTGATTGAAAAGAAAAAAGAAACCCCTAAAAAATACCCACGCAAAGCAGGAACTCCTGCAAAAAATCCAATAAAATAAAAAAATCGGCCATTTTTAGCCGATTTTTTTGCTGAGATTAATCACCAATACTGAAATAGAAACAATCGCAGTAAAACTATTCATGACCATTTCAGGTGCCGTCAGTGAAAGGCTAGTAAAGATTGAGAGTAAGATAAAAGTAATATGTATTGACCGATAGCGAAACCAAAATTTAGTAAATTTATTCTTCCACACTTTTTGACTTTGTTTTTGACTTTTATTTTGAATTTTAAACCATGACCTTACGACGAGGACAACAATTAAGTCTAATAAAAGCATGTAAGCAAAAACCATGTAACACAACCAAAAAGTGAAGTAATTTTTTCATTTTATTGATTCCATTCTGCTTTTATCGCATGATAGCTAGCTACTGGATCTTTTGCTTGGGTAATTGGACGGCCGACAACAATATAATCTGAACCAATTGTTCTTGCTTCTTTAGGTGTCATTACTCGTTTTTGGTCGCCTTTACTTGCACCCTCTGGGCGGATTCCTGGTGTGAGACAAATGAATTCTTTCGATGTCGCTGCTTTAATTTTTTCAACTTCATGTGCCGAACAAACGACACCGTCAAGTCCTGCTTGAGCGGTTTTTTGTGCGTAATTAATAACCGATTCTTCAAGACTAGTCATAATTTTTTGGTCATTTTGCATAATTTCCTCAGAAGTTGAGGTTAATTGTGTGACCGCAATTAATTTTGGCCTTTGCCGTCCAACTGGCGTTCCAGCCTCTAAACCGCGTTTAGCTGCGACCATCATTTCAACACCACCAGCGGCGTGAACATTAACCATATCTACTCCCAAACGTGCTAAAACACGCATTGAGGATTCAACAGTATTTGGAATATCATGGAGTTTTAAATCAAGGAATACACTGTGGCCGAGCGATTTTACATAGTAAACGACTTGGGGTCCAGCCGTGTAAAAAAGTTCCATTCCTAGTTTAATATACAATTGTTCTGACGGGTCAAATTTTTCGAGAAAATCTTTTACGTCTGAGAATTCAGGGAAATCAAGGGCAATGACAGGTCTATTTTCTTGCATTTTTTCTACTTTCTTTTTCTAAATATTTAATGACAGAATGATCAGCTCCGCTGACAATTCTTTTATCCGCCGATAAAATCATTTTTTTGAGTTTTTAACTTCTTGAATCAAGTTTTCTAAGCTATCAATTCCATATTGATCCATTACCTCTGGTAATTTTTCAATGATTTTTGGACAGACAAATGGGTCAGCAAAATTGGCAGTGCCAACGGCAACGGCTGAAGCTCCTGCCATATACATTTCTAAAACGTCTTGAGCACTTTCAACCCCACCCATTCCAATGATTGGAATGTCAACTACTTGAGCCACTTGATGAATGAGTTTGAGTGCAACTGGTTTAATTGCAGGACCCGACAATCCACCTGTGATATTTGCTAAAACAGGTTTTCGTGTTTTCAAATCAAAACGTACACCCATCAGTGTATTTATCATTGTCAATCCATCTGCTCCAGCAGCTTCAACTGCTTTTGCAATTGGAACAATGTCGGTCACGTTGGGTGAAAGTTTCACATACAAAGGCACCTTACTGACCGCTTTACAAGCTTTGACTAACGCAGCTGCAACATCTGGATCTGTTCCAAAAGCTTGTCCGCCATGTTTAACATTAGGGCATGAGATATTTAATTCAATGGCTTTCACATTGGGTGCATCTCCAATTTTTGCACAAACAGCCACATAATCATCTTCTTCAGAACCAGCTACATTAGCAATAATCGGAAGGTCTGGAAAATTTTCATTGAGCCGAGGCAATTTTTCGGCCATTATAACTTCTAATCCTGGATTTTGTAGTCCAATTGCATTAAGCATGCCACTCGCTGTTTCAGCCACACGGGGTGTCGGATTGCCAAAACGAGGATGAAGGGTTGTTGCTTTGACCATGATTGACCCTAATTTGTTCAAATCATAATATTTGGCATATTCTTCACCAAAGCCAAAACAACCTGAAGCTGGAATGATTGGATTTTTTAAATCAAGTCCGGGTAATTTTACTGACAGACGATTATTTTCGGTCATTTTTTCTCCTAATTTTTTTGTGACAATCATCAGCTCTACTGATGATTTTTTTATGCTGATAGAGTAGTCCAATTATAGTAATAGTTGTTTTCCTAAAAATACAGGGCCATCTTCACAGACTTTAAGGGCATGATTCTCATCTTCTTTATCATGTTCAACGCAAGCATAACATGCTCCGATTCCACAAGCCATCCGGCTTTCCATTGAAATATAAAGTCGTTCCAACTGGTCATATTTTTTTGCAACAGCTTTGAGCATGGCTGGCGCACCACATGTATAAAGAGCGTCAACTTCAAAATCTACTTCTTCCATTAACATCCCAACATGGCCTTTTGTTCCATAAGAGCCATCGTCAGTTGCAATTTTCAAGCTTACATTTTTTAATTCAGCAAATTCCTTCTCTAAAATCTTGACCTTTTCAGAAGCAAAACCTAGCAAAATGGTCATTTGGCAGTTTTTTTCTTCAAGTTGTTTGGCCAATTCATAGAGAGGTGGAACCCCAATTCCTCCGCCGACAATTAAAATTTTATCAGTCGAAACTACTTCATCTACTGGAAAACCATTCCCCAGTGGGCCCATTACATCAATTTTTGCACCTGTTTGTAATTTTGAAATTTCATAAGTTCCACTTGTTTCGTCCCCAATTCGATAAAGAATCGTACAAGTTTTTGCGACTTTATCCCAACTGGAAATAGAGTTTGGGCGACGTAAAAGCATATTAGCATTAGGCACCGCAAGATGTAAAAATTGTCCCGGCAAATCCATCTCTTCTACTAGCTCTCCTTTAAGAACCATCTCGAAAATATTAGAAGCAACCTCACGTTGGCTGACAATCGTCATCATCTCTTGTAACTTAGGCATTATTTCTCCATTCTTTATTCGGACAGAAGCTACAGCTTGCTGAACCTTCTTTTATTTATCGATAAAATACTCATGTTAATCGCATTACTGACAGAAAGTTCAGCTTACTGAACCTTCTTTTATTCATCGATAAAATGCTCATGTTAATCGCATTACTGACAGAAAGTTCAGCTTGCTGAACCTTCTTTTATTCATCGATAAAATGCTCATGTTAATCGCATTACTGACAGAAAGTTCAGCTTGCTGAACCTTCTTTTATTCATCGATAAAATGCTCATGTTAATCGCATTACTGACAGAAAGTTCAGCTTGCTGAACCTTCTTTTATTCATCGATAAAATGCTCATGTTAATCGCATTACTGACAGAAAGTTCAGCTTGCTGAACCTTCTTTTATTCATCGATAAAATGCTCATGTTAATCGCATTTTACTGACAACTCTTTAATTGACACAAAAAAACACTTGTAAGAGAACTTACAAGTGTACTAAAAAACTGGTAATTTACTGACAGAATAAATGGGCTAAAGAGAAGTTCATCTTTAAGCTGTCAGTAAACCAAATTAAATTTTCCGTATCCTTGCAAGCCTCTCTGGACTTAGTTAAAGGTTTTAAAATATTATAACGAAAAAAGTGTCATTCGTCAAAGATTTTTTTAATGATTGGCCCTAATTTTTTTCAAATTTGGGAAACTGACAATTAAACTCACGATAATCAAGATGAAAAATAGAGCTAAAATAATTGAAGTTCCATGACTCGTTCCAACTTTGAAGCCATTGAGTCCTTGGAAAATTGAAAGTGTCGTTGCGACAACTGCCGTTGCCACCGCACCAATAAATTGTTGCAAAGTATTGACCAAAGCATTTCCATCAGAAAGTTGGTCAGTAGCTAAAGTGCTCAAGCTACAAGTCATTAAGTTACTATATGAAATCCCAAGACCTAACATCAAGACAATGTGTGCCACCAAGAGCAAAGCAAGGCTTTTTGTTGGTAAAAAGACGAAGAGCAAAGCAAGACCAAGGGCTGCTAAAATCAAACCAGTCGTAATTGGTTTTCTGGCACCAATTTGGTCCAAAACTTTCCCAGAAATTGGTGCTAAAACTGCACCAATCAAAGCTCCAGGAAACATAAAAAGTCCCGCCACTGATGAACTAAATCCAGCAGAAACTTGAATAAAACTTGGTAAAACAAAAGATAGACCTAATAGCAAAGCTTGATATACCAAAAGGCTAAAAATCAGCGCCACAAATCGGTGATTTTGCAAAATTCCTAAATCAATTAAACTTTCTTTGCGGTTGAATCGAACAAACAAGAAAGCTCCGACCAATCCTACAATAAAGAGTAAGGCGAAGGTCATTAAATGCTCTGCACTTAGAGACGAAATGAAAGCAAAGAACATGATTGATAATGCAATAACTGGGCGAAGCGCCAATTTCTTGGACGTTTTTGCCCCTTCTCTTGGAAGACAAGCCAAACCAAGCACTAAAGAAATTACCACCAAAGGTAAAAGGAAAATATAGATATAACGCCAATCAAGCGAATTAGAAATAATTCCTCCATAAGTTGGGCCAATAGCCGGAGCGATGGAAGTCGTTAAAGTCCCAATCCCCATCATCATTCCTCTTTTATGAAGTGGTGCTTTAGTCAAAATCAGGTGGAACATCAGAGGTAAACCAATCCCAGTTCCCACCCCTTGTAAAAGTCGGCCAAATAATAGCATGGCAAAATTTGGTGAGAAACAGTTGGTCAAAACCCCAACTAAAAAGATAAGATTAGCGACCAAAAAAAGTTTTCTTGCTGAAAATCGCTCATTAAAATAAGAAGAGAGCGGAATCGTAATAGCAATCACAAGCAGATAAATCGTCGTTACCCATTGTATTTTTGAAGTAGAAAGTCCAAACTCATTAATTAGCGTTGGGAAAGTCACATTCATCGCCGTTTCAATCAAAACGCCAGAAAATGACAAAATCCCTGTAGCAATCACTGCCCCCAATAAGTGGAAATGGTTGTTTTTATTCATGCAATAAAATCTCCTAAAACTAAACAAAAAGAGACGAAATTATTATCCTAAAATAATAATTTCGCCTCTGTATAATTCAACATAATTTATGTTATCTGTACGAAAGTTATAACTTGTCTATTATATCTATAAATCTGATAAAATGCAAGCCTTAACTTGTTAATCCTATGATATAAAAATTTATTTAAAGAAACAGGAGAGAATCAATAAATTCCGACTTTAGTCTGATTTTAGTAAATTTTCAAATAATTGATAGGTTTCGTCAGAGAAATTTGATATAATTAAGTCAAATAGCTGAGCTATTCACTAAAGGAAAGGAAGGCAAATTCATTCTCTAAAATTTTGTTTTGAATTGAATTTGTTTGTAAAAGAATACATGGGAATTATTAAAGCTGCAACAGGTTCACTCGGTGGGGCGTTGGCTGACCAATGGCTTGAGGTCATTGAGCCAAATGAAATGTCAGACCAAACGGTTTTCACTAAGGGAATTAAAGTAAGAAAAGATGCAAAACGTGGTTCTAATCGTAAAGGAACCGAAGACGTAATTACTGACGGTTCTATCGTTCACGTTTATGAAAACATGATGATGATTCTTGTGGATGGTGGTAAAATTATTGATTACACCGCTGAACCTGGATATTATACTGTCAAAAACGACACTGCGCCAAGTCTTTTTAATGGTGATTTGCGGGATTCAATTCAAGAAAGCTTCTTCCGTTTCAAATTTGGTGGAACAACTCCTCAAAAACAAGAAGTTTATTATGTCAATCTTCAAGAAATTAAAGGCATTAAATTTGGAACAGCGACACCTCTACAATACTTTGATAATTTTTACAATGCGGAACTTTTCTTGCGTACACATGGAACTTATTCAATAAAAATCACTGACCCTCTTGCTTTTTACGCAAACGTCATCCCTAAAAATGCTGACCATGTCGAAATTCAAGAAATTAATGACCAATATTTGGCTGAATTTTTAACGGCTTTAAATACGTCAATTAACCAATATTCTGCTCAGGGCGAACGGGTTTCATTTTTAACTTCAAAAAGTATGGAGCTCAGCAAATACATGGCCTCTGTTCTTGATGAAGATTGGAAACAGTTGCGAGGAATGGAAATTGTTTCCGTTGCTGTCGCTAGCATTTCTTACACTGATGACAGTCAAAAATTGATTAACATGCGTAATCAAGGCGCAATGCTTGGTGACCCTTCTATCCGTGAAGGTTTTGTCCAAGGAGCTGTTGCTCGTGGTCTTGAGGCTGCTGGTTCAAACACTGGTGGTGCGACAAATGCCTTTATGGGAATGAATATGGGTGGACAAAATCTAGCTGGTTTTTCACAAACTAACCAAGCTCAAATGCAAGCCCAAGCAGAGAACAAGGCCGATACTTGGACTTGTCCTGAGTGTAATACTAAAAATACCGGTAAGTTCTGTTCAAATTGTGGGCAAGCGAAACCCTCAGCAACTCCTGTTATGCCTGAATTAAATATGGCTTGTAACGAGTGTGGAGCGGTCGTTAATTTGGCGAATGGTGTTCCTAAATTCTGTCCTGAATGTGGTAAGCCTTTTGTTGCCAAAGCGCTCTAAGACATGTAAATAATGATTTAAGATGAAGTAGTTCTAAATTAGGGCTGCTTGTCTTTGCGTATTTTTAAGAATTTATTTCTGATGAAAATTCTTTTAGTTTCTAACTGAATTTCCCCTGCTAAATAAGCAGATTTCATAACTTAAAAGTAAGGAGTAACGATGAGCGAAAGCCAAGTTCTTACACATAAATGTCCCAATTGTGGAGGCCCACTGCTTTTTGAACCCAAAAATCAAAAATTTCACTGTGAATATTGTGGTTCAAGATTTACGGAACAAGAAGTTTCTGATTTCGAGGCCAAGCAAGAGGCAGCAAAAGTTACTGACAGTCCTATCAGCTCTGTCAGTAACGATGAAACGACTGACGAAAAGGAAAAAATTACTGACAGCGACCAAAGAAGAGCTGACGAAAACACTGACGAAGAAATTGGACTATTTCTCTGTCCATCTTGTGGTGCAGAAATCGTCACTGATGCGACAACTGCTTCAACTTGGTGCTATTATTGTCATAATCCAGTTGTTCTGACCGAGCGATTGTCGGGTAAATTTCTTCCCGAAAAAATTCTCCCCTTTCAAATTGAGAGAAAAGCGGCTGAAGAACAATTTTTAAATTGGGTCGGCAAGAAAAAATTTGTTCCCAAGGCCTTTTTTGACAAAAAACAAATTCAAAATCTATCAGGCGTTTATTTCCCCTATTGGGCTGTTGATGCTGAATTATCTGGCGGTATTTCGGCGCAAGCCACCAATTTACGCGTTTGGATGGTTGGCGATACCGAGTACACTGAGCATTCTCAATATGAAATTCAGCGGGGCGGAGAGACAAAATTTAAGGATTTAATCAAAAATGCCTTGAAAAAAAATCTGTCAGACAAAATGGTTGGCGCCGTTCAACCTTTTGATATGACTGCTGCTATTCCTTTTAAAAATCAATATCTTTCTGGCTTTTTAACTGAAAAACGAGATATTGAGTTCCCTGATATGAAAGAAAATGTTGAACGGGAATTTCGTCAATATGCTGACGGATTAATGGAATCAACAATTGTCGGTTATACTTCTGTCAGTAATTTACAAAGTAATCAGCAGATTAAAAATATCGATGAAGATTACGTTTTACTCCCAATCTGGCTGGTTACTTATAAAGAAGCTGGCAATGACCGTCTCTTTTATTACGCGATGAATGGTCAAACTGGTAAAGTAGCCGGTCTTCTACCCATTGATAAGAAAAAACTTTGGACAGTTGCCATTGGAATCTTTATTCTAGTGCTTCTTCTTGGAATTATTGTGGGGTATTTGCTATCATGAGAAAAAAATTAGTTATTCTTTCTTTATTTTTCTTAAGCTTCTTCTTTTTACTCATTGCACCAAAAACATCAGCGGCGACGTTCTCGTCAGGTCTTGAAGATAATCTTCAGCTTTTAGGTGGAAATGTAACCCTCCTTGAACAAGAAGCTCAGAAATTGGCCAATGAAACAAAAGCGGGTGTTTATGTTGTCACGACAGATAGCTCTACCCCTGCTAGTCAAATGGCAAAAACTTATCTAGCTGATAAAGTAGGCGCTAAAAACAACGGTGTCGTTTTGGTCATTAACATGAACTTACGTAAAGTTTATATTTGGGCAACAGGAAATCTTAAATACTACCTGCCTTCAAGTCGAATTGAAAAAACCTTAGACATTGTCCAACCCGAATTGACTGACAATAATTATTATCAGGCTGTCAGTGGATTTTTTGACCAAGTTTCTAAATATTACCAAGCAGGAATTCCAACATCAAGAAAGTATTCTATCAATTCCGAAACAGGAGCTGTAACTTTCCATCGCAGCTTTCAACCCTTATCAATTTTGATTGCTCTTATCATTTCTTTGATTGCAGCTGGTGGCTTCGTTTGGACCATCTATCGTCGTTATCAAATGAAAGACGCTCATGCCGTATGGCGCTACGATTACGGCCGAAATGGTAATTTAGAACTCCATCAACGTGAAGATATTTTAGTCAACACATTTATAACTACAAGAATTATCCCTCGTCCTTCTTCTGATAACAATAATTTCAGTGACGGTTCTGGTGGCGGACGTTCTTTCTAAATAAAAAGGAATCACAAAATGATTCCTTTTTATTTTTGAATAATTTTATATTCCCCAGATTTTAGATTTCCCAGTGAATATTGACCAATTGACCAACGAATTAATCGAAGCGTCGGAAAGCCAACCGCTGCCGTCATTCTTCTAATTTGCCGATTTTTTCCTTCTTTGATTGAAATTTCAACCCAGCTTGTCGGAATTGCCTTTCGTTCACGAATTGGTGGAGTCCGTTCCCAAAGCCAATCAGGTTCATCAATTAATTTTACTTTCGCAGGCAATGTTTTTCCATCTTTTAATAAAAGACCTTTTTGCAACTTTTGCGCTGCTTCTGATGAAAATTCTCCCTCCACTTGAACCAAATAAGTCTTGTAAGATTTTGATTTTGGGTCTGTCAGTAAATGATTGAGCTTTCCATCATCTGTCAGTAAAAGTAGACCTTCACTATCTTTATCCAATCTTCCAGCAGCATAAACATTTGGTATTTTAATATAATCTTTTAAAGTTTTCCGACCCTCTCCGTCAGTAAATTTTGTTAGTACATCATAAGGTTTATTAAATAATATAATCATAATTTTTTTGCAAAAGTTCATCTTTCTCAAATCTATTTCTATTAATTATTTTACCAAAAAAAATTATTATTAGCTTACAAACAAAGTTTTAGTTTGTCCTTTGGCTATTATTGATGAACTTAGTTGGTGCATTAATTTCCATACTAATAAGGCACGCGCACTTACTTATAAAAAACAAGAGCACTTCTGACTGGAGCTATACTATAAAAGTGGACAGAAAATTGTGTGTTATAATCTGTCTATTAAGACACAAAAATGAAAGGACTTTTATGTCAGGTTTTAAACGTTACGACGAGGATTTCAAACAATCGCTCGTTAATCTCTATCAAACTGGTAAAACACAAACTGAACTCTGTAAAGATTATGGGGTATCTTCTTCTGCACTTGCAAAATGGATTAAGCAGTACTCTCAAGTGCGTCTTGAAGATAATACGGTGTTGACTGCTAAACAGATTCAAAAATTACAAAAAAGGAATGCCCAACTAGAGGAAGAAAATCTGATCTTAAAAAAAGCGAGTGCCATATTCATGCAAAACTCCAAGTAAGATTGAAAGCCATCTATAGACTCCGATTTGAACACACGACAGTTATGCTCTGTCGTGTTTTACATGTCAATCGTTCCACCTACTATAACTTCATAAACAAGAGGCCTTCGAAGCGTGAAGTAGAAAATCAACGCTTGAGAAAATTACTTCTTGAAATCTATATGAAAGCCAAGAAAAGAATCGGAACAAGAGCTTTTAAAATTATTCTCCTGCGTGATTATGGCGTCAATATTTCTGAAGGGCGTATCTTAAGACTTCTCAAGTCTATGACACTCCCTAAAATGTCAACCATTAAACCTCGTTTTTATTCAAACAAATCGCCCGAATTTTCTTCTGATAATCTACTGAAACAAGAATTTAACCCGAACTCCCCAAATCAAGTGTGGACAACTGACTTCACTTATATTTCTATAGGACCTAAACGACATATTTATCTCTGTGCTATTCTTGACCTCTACTCAAGGAAATGTATTGCGTGGAAAGTAAGTGATCGAATTGATGCCAAACTCGCCTGTGATACCTTAGAGATAGCTATAAAGAAAAGAAAACCTAAAGAACCAATCATTTTTCATTCTGATCAAGGCAGTCAATTTAAGTCAGCTTCCTTTAGAAAGCTATTAGATGAGCATCAATTGCTTGCTTCTTACTCCAAGCCTGGATATCCTTATGATAATGCCGTGACTGAGGTCTTTTTCAAGTATCTTAAACAACGAGAAATTAATCGCAGAACTTATCACTCCATTCAAGAAGTTCAACTCTCTTGCTTTGAATACATCGAACAATTTTATAACAATTATAATCCTCATTCCGCCAACAATGGTTTAACTCCAAATCAGAAAGAAGAAAATTATTTTAAGAAAATATAGCTCATTTTGTGTCTAAATATTTGACATTAGTCCACCGCCAATTAGTTGACCTTTGATTCCTTCTTTAGGAATTTTTAAATTAATCGTAATTTCTCTAACTTCATTAGGAGCCAAAGTAATTTTGAATTTACCTGCTTCTTGCGCTTCATCAAAATAGATATCTTGATAGAAATTAAACTTTGAATTTTTATGATGTAAATATTGACTGACTTCCTCTTCTGATAAGCTATAATCGAGAGTAAAATTATTATTATTAACCGCTTGATTAGATGTAATTTCAAAATTATTTTCTTCATTACCATTACTAATTTTTAACTTTAGATTTATTGACTGCGTTTTTTCTACTTGCAACCACCAATAAGTAATGCTTTTATCTTTTTGGTGTCCTTCAAGTATAGCTTCTACGCTAAAATCACTGGTTGGACTTTCTGAATAAGCAACTTTAGATTGAACTATCAATAATATACTAAGGATGGATAGAAAGATTAATTTATAAACTTTTTTCACTTTCTCCTCCTTTATGACGGCCCATTTGCTACGGTGTACTGAAAAGTTCCCGCATTAGTATTAGTTTGTGTTAACAAGCTATTATTCGCTTTAATATTTAGGCCTGAATCAGTTGGAAATGTCATTGTATACCAACTTCCTGCACCAGTCATTTTAATCCAAGATGGCAATGTACTATCACTTGTGATACTTGCAATTTGTAAAGCAGAATTAAGGCTTAATTGGCTGGCTGTTTTAGTTGTTGGGTCAACCCAATAATACTGAAGTCCATTAGGAAAATTATTCTGAGTCATTTTGACAAGGACATGTATATTGGGATTTTGTGCTCGATCATCACCGACAACAAGTGTTTCAGTACTTGCACCATTAATTAGAGAAGACCATGACCCATCTACCGGTGTCCCTTGAGTTAAAGTAGGATCTAATGAAACGTTAAATGTCCGATTCATACTTGATAAAGCTGCATTTAATTGAAATCCTAGAGGCTGATACCATGAAATATATTTCCCAGCTGCAATACTTGATGCGTCACTTCCATAACTATTAGGACTTAAATTTGTTACCTGTAAAGTAGGGTTAAAGGTCGTGAGTGTTCCCGTATTCATTCGATACCAAATATCTGAACTCGTTGGGGTAATTGTTCCTTTGTTGGGTGTTATCAAGTCATAAGTCGAATCAAAAGTATAACCGGTTGATGATGAGTGGGTTCGCAAGCCACTTCCCGAAATCGTAATCGGAAATGTTAGAACGGTAGTAGAAAAGACTGAGCCACCCGCTGTATTAAAAGTCACAACTTTGGGATCGGTCATTGTGATGCTACTTCCTAATCCTGGAGCAAGTGAAACTACGTTTTGATTTGGATTTAAGTTATTAAATAGAACACTTGAACCCTGTGCAAAATTCCATTTTACTGCACCCGTCAAAAACGCATCTAAACTAATTACCCCACCCGTTGTTACCTTAAGTGCTGCATTTTGTCCAACATTTAAGTTCCAACTATTTAATGTATTCAAGGCCATAAACCAGCCTCCAGCTTAAGTAGATGAGGTATTTAAAGTTCCATTAATGACAAAACTTCCATTAATATTCCAATTCAAAGCTCCAACTGTCAATAGACTTCCATCATCATAGTACATCGTATTGGTCTTATTTAGATTCCAAACCATCGATGCTCCGGCATCAACTTGTAAAGTTGAACCACCACTTGAATAATATACGTAGAAAGGTTGGTCATTTCCCCAACTTTGATTCAAAGTCGTTGTACCAGTTACCACTTCAAGATAGGCTCCTCCTTGAATCCATTCGCCTTGATTATCTGCTCCAGCTGAACCTGTATCATTAATATTGTGATTTTGTAAAATATTAAAGGTATTTGTTCCTCGAAATAATACTTTTCCATTATCATTTCTAATTGGTTGCGCTCCGTAGATTGCATCACCATTGCTTACTGTCACATTTTCATATACAGCCGTAGCCTTAGCGTTTAAACCTTTCATTTGAAAAATTCCACTCGTGATATTGTTTACAATTGTTGCATTCTTAACTGTTAGAATCGTATCCGTAGAAATCGTTCCATTTGAGCCGAAAGCTCTGGCTGTTCCATCACTTCCACCAATACTCTGAGCCGTTGTATAATTCGTGTCATTATCAAGATAGAGAGTATAATTATTTCCGTTTATTGATAAAGATTTCCCACTAGAAACGGTGTTGCCAGAGTTCAAAATACTATTTCCGGGAACATTTGCCGTTACATTAAGAAAAACAGTATTGCTTGAGGCTGCATTTGGTGTCACTCCTTTATAAGTATCAATCATATCTTGCCAATTGCTCACATTATAGTAAGTTGCTCCTGTTATGCCTGTCACTGTTCCTGTCGTATCAACTGTTCCACCTACAATAGCTGCTCTAGCCTTGGGAGCTAAACCAAATAGGATAATTAAAAATCCTAAAGTCATGAGAAGAATAAATCTTTTTATTTTCACCTTTTCTCCCTTCTATGGTCCTGTTACAAGTGTTGAGGTAATCGTTGCTTTATAAGAACCTGTAACAATTACTCTAGTTGTCCCATCTACTGTTAGTTGCGCTGTCACAGCACCACTATTCATCGTTCCATTCGCTCCCGTTCCACTTCGCAAAACAACACCATTCTGTTTGAAAATGTTGACGTTGGAACTTCCAATAAGTTTTCCGTCAGAACTATTCGCTACTGAAACATAAAAGCCAGTCGCTGGTAAAACGATAGTGTTAGATACTAAAGTAAAGTCCGAAATTGATTGTTGAAGAGAAAAACTTGTTGATGTTCCAGATAAATTAACAATTTTAATTGCTGCATCTCCCGTTGCATTGCTATTGATTACTGAAGAGCTTGCTGTTTGAGTGCCAAAATTAAAATTTGGAGCAGTAAGAGACCAAGTGTTTGTTGTTGGTGCAGTCACATTAATATAGGCATTCGCTACTGAATTTTGACTGTCTATAGCAGTATCTGCTGAGATGGGCCTTTCGACAAATAAAAGGAAGGAAATATTAATAAAAAAGAAACTAAAAATGAATATTTTTACTTTATTTTCTCTAGTCATTCACCTACCCTCTTTCAATATTTTGTCGTTTATAAATTACTAAGTAGTCTATATATCTTTTATAACCTTTTTTCTAACTCAAGTCTAATAAAACGCTTTCTTTAATACATATGTACGAATATTAATACATAATTGAAGTAATTTTTGTTTTTTTTATTTAAAAATAAAAAAAGCCCCGTTTGGGACTTCTTTATTTTTTAAATATTTTTAGTTGTAAAACTACGACTTTGCATTACTTTTAAAATTGCAGCAACAGTATCTAGTGATGTGAAAAGTGGAATACCGCGACTAATTGCTTCTTGACGAATACGGAAACCATCGGTAGCCGTTGTTAATGAGGCACGAGTATTTCCCATTGTGTTCACAACTGCTTGAACGCGTCCATGACGAATATCTTCAACTAATGTTCCTTCTTCATCTTCTCCACCAGCTAGTTTTTCAACTTCACGGACATAAAGTCCATTTTCCTTAAAGAATGCTGCAGTTCCTTGAGTTGCAACTAATGAATAACCTATTTCTGCGAAATCTTTAGCAAGTGCTAGCGTTTCTTCTTTATCTTCATCAGCAACTGTGAATAAGACCGAACCATAATCTGCCATGTGTAGTTTAGCGGCTTCAAATGATTTATAAAGTGCTTTTTCAAGGGTCATATCTGAACCCATTGCTTCACCTGTTGATTTCATTTCTGGACCAAGTAAGCTGTCAACTTTTGCTAGTTTTGTAAAGCTAAAGACTGGTGCTTTCACGTGAACCATATCAGGAGTTTCTGCTAAGCCTTCTGTGTAGCCTAAATCCTTCAAGTTTTTCCCTAAAATCATTTGTGTCGCCAATTGTGCCATTGGAATGTTTGTCACTTTAGATAAAAAGGGAACAGTCCGTGACGCGCGTGGATTTACCTCAATGACATAAACTTGTTCTTCAAAAATAACAAATTGAATATTCATCATTCCGATGCAGTTCAAACCAATTGCTAATCGTTTAGTGTAATCAACAATTGTATCAATAATTTCTTGTGAAAAAGTTTGTGGTGGATAGACAGCCATTGAGTCACCTGAGTGAACCCCTGCTCGTTCAATATGTTCCATAATTCCTGGAAGAAGAACTTCTGTGCCATCACAGATTGCATCGACTTCACATTCACGTCCTTGTAAATAAGAATCAACGAGTACTGGATGTTCAGGTGAAGCTTTTACCGCACGATTCATGTAATCACGCAGGTCTTTTTCATTATTAATGATTTCCATTGCTCGACCGCCCAAAACAAAAGATGGGCGAATAAGGACTGGATAACCAATTTTGTTGGCGTTAGCAACGGCTTCTTCTTCATTTGTTGCTGTAGCTCCTGGTGGTTGTGGAATCTCTAAATCTTGTAATGCTTTTTCAAATAAATCTCTGTCCTCAGCACGGTCTAAATCTTCAACTTGCGTTCCTAAAATTTTAACCCCAGCTTTAGAGAGAGGTTCCGCTAAATTGATAGCTGTTTGTCCTCCAAATTGAACAATCACACCTTCTGGTTGTTCTAAGTCAATGATATTCATCACATCTTCAAAAGTTAGTGGTTCAAAATAGAGCTTATCTGAAATTGAGAAATCTGTCGAAACGGTTTCTGGATTAGAGTTGATGACAATTGCTTCTTTTCCAAGGGCTTGAAGTGCTTTTACACAGTGAACTGTCGCATAATCAAATTCAACTCCTTGTCCAATTCGGATGGGACCTGAGCCGAGTACAATTATTTTCTCTTTGCTTGAACGTTTAGATTCATTTTCCCATTCATAAGTTGAATAGAAGTAAGGTGTTGAGCTTTCAAATTCAGCTGCGCAAGTATCAACCATTTTGTAAACTGGAATAATTTGATTTTCTTGTCTACGACGTCTTACTTCTTCTGGACTAACGTTCCATAATTTGGCAATCTGACGGTCAGAAAATCCATTTTTCTTAGCCATTTTTAAGAGTTCTGGTTCAAATATATTTACTTTTAATTGGTCTTCAATTTCGACGATATGGAGTAATTTATCAAGAAAGAAAATATCAATCTTGGTTAAATCAGCAATTTCTTCAATCGGAATTCCACGACGAATCGCTTCTGAAACATAGAAAAGTCGGTCATCTTGTGTTTTAACCATTTTTTCATAGAGGATTTCATCATCTGCTTCTTGTGCTTCTTGTAAATCATTATGAAAAACACCAATTTCAAGTGAGCGTACAGCTTTTAGAAGACTCTCTTCGATGTTACGTCCAATTGCCATGACTTCGCCTGTTGCTTTCATTTGTGTTCCTAGGTGGCGGTCACCATTTTCAAATTTATCAAATGGGAAGCGAGCGATTTTTGCTACAACGTAGTCAAGTGCTGGTTCAAACATGGCATAAGTTTTATTAGTGACTGGATTAATGATTTCATCTAGTGTCATCCCAATCGCAATTTTAGCAGACATTTTTGCAATTGGATATCCTGTTGCTTTAGAGGCTAAGGCTGATGAACGACTTACTCGTGGGTTAACTTCGATTACTCGATATTCATAAGAGTGTGGGTCAAGGGCAAGTTGAACATTACATCCCCCTTCAATTTTTAGGGCACGAATAATATTTAGTGAAGCGTCACGAAGCATTTGATATTCGTTATCTGAGAGCGTTTGGCTTGGTGCGAAAACGATTGAGTCACCTGTGTGAACTCCAACTGGGTCAAAATTTTCCATATTGCAGACAACAATCGCATTGTCAGCAGAATCACGCATAACTTCATATTCGATTTCTTTATAACCAGCAATTGATTCTTCAATTAGGCATTGTGTTACTGGAGAAAGTTTTAGTCCATTTGCCACAATCTCACGAAGTTCTTCTTCGGTATCACAAATTCCTCCACCTGTTCCACCCATGGTAAATGCTGGACGGACGATGATAGGATAACCAATTTTGTCAGCAATTTCAACTGCTTCATCAACCGTTGTTGCAATATCACTGGCACAGAGTGGCTCACCAATTCTTTCACATAATTCTTTAAAGAGCTCACGGTCTTCTGCTTGGTCAATGGCGCTTAATTTTGTTCCAAGAAGTTCAACATTAAGCTCTTCAAGAATTCCTGTTTTGGATAATTCCATTGCCATGTTAAGTCCTGTTTGTCCACCAAGTGTTGGCAATAAGGCATCAGGACGTTCCTTACGCAAAATTTTACTGACAAACTCTAAAGTAATTGGTTCAATATAGACAGTGTCAGCTATTTCTCTGTCAGTCATGATTGTTGCCGGATTTGAATTGACTAAAACAACTTCGTAGCCTTCTTCTTTAAGTGCAAGACAGGCTTGTGTTCCTGCATAATCAAATTCTGCGGCTTGACCAATAATGATTGGTCCAGAACCGATAATCATGATTTTTTTGATATCATTGCGTTTTGGCATTTGTTTTCTCCTTTGTAGTAAAGCATAACTTCGTTGCAAATGATTCACAACCCGCTTCGCTCCTTGCGCACTTTATTTTCAACATTAAAATGTCATAAATAAAGCAAAAACATCTGCCAGAAACCTAGCAGATGTGTCCTAAAATGCCTTAGCAACTTACTGACAGTTCTGTCAGTAACTTTTAAGGATAATATTTCTTGTTCACAACCTTGCTAGCCTCTCTGGACTAGATTAAAAGTTTTATTGTTTATTAGTTTAGCAAAATAATTGAGCTTTTACAAGTTTTAAAACACTTTTCCTTAAGAAATTAATTAAAGTAATTTTTGGATTTCTTCTTCCATTTCTTTAGGTTCCGTTTTTGGCGCAAAACGTTCAATAACATTTCCTTCTCGGTCAATTAAAAATTTTGTGAAATTCCATTTAATGGTCCCGCTAAGTGCCCCTTTTGCTTCTTTTTTCAAAAATTGATAAAGGGGATGTGCTTCTTTACCATTGACTTTAATTTTTTGAAACATGGGGAAAGTGACTCCATAATTTAACTGACAAAATTCATTGATCTCCGAATTTTCGCCAGCGTCTTGATTAGCAAATTGATTACAGGGAAAACCTAAAATTTCCAATCCTTGGTCTTTATAGTTTTCATACAACTTTTCAAGTCCTTCAAATTGCGGTGTAAAGCCACATTTACTTGCAGTGTTAACCACAATTACAACTTTGCCTTTAAAATCAGACATTGAAACAGTTTCGCCGTTCATTTTAACGGCACTAAAATCATAAAAATTCATTTGATTGCCTCCATGGCTTTTATTTAATTATTTATTGACAATACCGATTCTGTCAGTAAAAATTTATGGCTGTCAGTAAAATTTTACTGACAGAAATTTTATCGCTTACTTCTTAACTATTTTTAGTATAACAAATATTGATTTTTAAGCCAAGAACTTGAATTTTATGTTAAACTATTTTTATGAAATATAAAACTCGACGAAGAAAACCAAATCGACGTCAATCCTTGTTAAAACAGCTCATCTTTATTTTCCTAGTTATTTTAGGAATCTTAGTCTATAATAAAATTTTTAATAACCAAGCACAAAAGCCGTCTGAAGCACAACTTCAAGAAATTAATGAACATAAATTCATCAAAGAAATTGCTCCACTCGCTCAAAAATCACAAAAAGAAAGTCAGGTACTCGCTTCTATCACCATCGCTCAGGCCTGTCTTGAGTCTAATTTTGGCAAAAGCGAACTTGCAAGCAAATATCATAATCTTTTTGGTGTCAAAGCATCTGGTGATGTGCCAAAGGTTTCGCTTGCTACGCAAGAATATGAAAATGGTCAGTGGGTCACTGTCCAAGGTGTTTTCCGTGTTTATCCAAATTTTGCTGACTCAGTTTCGGCACACACCCAGCTTTTCCTTTACGGAACAACATGGAATTCTAAACAATATGCTTCGGTTCTTAGTGCAACTGATTATAAAACTGCTGCTAAAGCCGTTCAAAATTCTGGCTATGCAACAGACCCCACTTATGCTGACAAACTTATCAATATGATTGAAACTTATCATTTAAATCAATATGATAAAAGTTCAAGTATTTAAAAATCACTGACAGATTTTTGTCAGTGATTTTTTTTTAAAATTTTAATGTTTTTCAAAAACACCTTTAATTGACTTGAGAATTTCCATACAGATTACAGCAATTACGGCAAGCCCTGCTGCTACAATCCATTGAGACCAACCAAAAGCAGCTGGAATTGAGAAAATTTCTCTGAGGAATGGAAGAGTAGTCAAGCTGTATAAGGCAAGACAGAAAGTCACAGCCATCAAAACGTACTTATTCGTTGTAAAACCAAGTTTTAAAATATTTTGTGAATTTGAACGTGCAGCAAAAGTTTGCAAAGTACGTGCCAAAATCAAAGTTGTAAAGGCCATAGCCACACCCATTTCAGGTGATGTTTTTTGTCCAACATATTGTGAAATAATCGCCGCAATCCCAATCAATGAACCACGAATCAAAATAACCCGCATTAACCCATTGGCAAAGATTCCTTCATTTAACTGACGAGGAGCTTTTTCCATAACATCTGGTTCTGCTTTTTCCATCCCTAAGGCAATTGCTGGGACAGAGTCATTGACCAAGTTAATAAATAAAAGTTGCAAAGCAGTGAATGGATTGACCCAGCCCACGACCAAAGCAAAGACAATCGCAATAATCGCTCCTAAGTTTCCAGAGAAAAGGTAACTAATTGATTTTTTGATATTATCATAAACCACACGACCAATTGATACAGCAGAAACAATTGATACGAAATTATCATCAGTCAAAATCATACTTGACGCATCTTTTGCTACATCTGTTCCTGAACCCATTGCAATCCCAATATTAGCTTGTTTCAGGGCTGGAGCATCATTTACACCATCACCAGTCATCGCGGTTACTTGATGCTCATTTTGCCAAGCACGAACAATCCGAATTTTATTTTCAGGAGAAACACGAGCATAAACCGAAATCTTTTCTAAGTTTTCACGAAGTTCATCCTCAGTCAGTGCGTCAAGTTCTTGACCAGTGAGCGCCATATCTCCTTCGTTCATCAAACCAATATCTTTGGCAATGGCTTGTGCTGTCGTTTTGTGGTCACCCGTAATCATAATCGTTTTAATGCCGGCTTTTTTTGCTTCGACAATAGAATCATAAACAGCTTCACGAGGTGGGTCAATCATTGCTGACAGACCAATCAGAATCAAATCATTTTCGTCAGTAAGTGTGAGTTCAGTCTTATCATCACTGACAGGTTTGTAAGCATAAGCCAATACACGGAGCGCTTTTTGACTGAAAGCTTCATTTTGAGCTTGAAATTTCTCTTTCAATTCAGGAGTAAATTCTTGCACTTTTCCATCCAAGAAAACTTGATTACAGTGATTAAAGAGTACATCTGGGCCACCTTTAACAAAAATTGTTTTCTGACCTTCAAAATCATTAATTGTACTCATCAATTTACGTTCTGAATCAAATGGAAATTCAGCCAGACGTGGTGATTTTTCTCTTAAATCTTGATATGGATAGCCGATTTTGTCACTGTAAGCAATTAAAGCCACTTCAGTAGGGTCACCCAGTGCTTGACCTTCTTGTGAAAATGATGAATCATTACAAAGCACCATTGCATTAAGTAACAATTTTTGGTCTGCCTGTGTTAAATCTGTCAGTTCTTTACTGCCTTGCGTTGGCAAGAAAGAATCAACAACGGTCATTTTGTTTTGAGTCAAAGTTCCGGTTTTGTCAGTACAAATGACCGAAGTTGAACCCAATGTTTCTACAGCTGGCAAATTACGCATAATCGCATGCTGTTTTGCCATTTTATTTGTTCCAACAGATAAAACAATTGTAACAACTGATGAAAGAGCTTCAGGAATTGCAGCAACCGCAACTGCAACTGCAAACATGAATGAATCAAGAACAGCCTTTTGCATATCAGCCGTTTGATTTGTCGTAAAGAGTCTCAAAATTTGAACAGCAAAAATTAAAGCACAGAGCGCTAAAATTGCCCAACCTAATTGTTTACCAAATTTTTCCAATTTTTGTTGAAGTGGCGTTTGTTTAGCTTCCGCAGTTTCCAACATTTGAGCAATTTTACCAATCTCGGTTTGCTCAGCAATTGCTGTTACAAGAAAATCTGCTCGTCCATAAACAACAAGACTTGAACTGAAGACCATATTCTTGCGGTCACCAAGTGCAACTTCTCCCTCAATGACATCTGAAAATTTTTCAACCGGTTCAGACTCACCTGTCAGCATTCCTTCTTCGACACGTAAGTTTTGAACATCAATTAAACGTCCATCTGCTGGAATAAAATCACCGGCCTCAAGTGAAACAATATCGCCAACAACAAGCTCACGCGCAGGAATTGATGTTTTCTCTCCATTACGTAAAACTTTAGCTGAGGGTGCCGACATCTGTCTCAAAGCATCTAGAGAACTTTCTGCTCGTTTAGTTTGCACGACTGCGACCACTGAATTAATCATCAAAACAATGAAAATAACAAGTGATTCAACAAATTCTCCCAAGAAAAGTTGGACAAAAGCAACTAAAAGTAAGATGATAACCATTGGGTCTTTCAAAGTATCAATAAAAAGTTCCCAAGTTGAAGTTTTTTTCTTTTCTTTCAATTCATTGAAACCATCTTTAGCTTGACGATTTTCAACTTCTTTTGGGCTCAAACCTTCGAATTGACTTTTAGTTTTCTCTAAAACTTCATTGACGGATTGATTGTAAGGCTGCATAATGATTCTCCTTTATTTCTAACAGATATCATGAGAGGTTTTACAAAAAAAGACCTCTGCCAGATATCAAAACTGGCAAAGGTCTTGCTAAACATACATAAGTATGTCAACAAAGCCGGTGAGAATCTCACGAATTGACGACTTTGTTTCGGTCTTACCGACGCTACTCCCCTTTGGAATATTTAAGTTACCCTCATTTTATTAAAAATGGGCTCTTTTGTCAAGTTATTTTCTTATTTTTTAAATACAAATCTATGATTATGATTGATTTCTAATAAATTTAATAGCTTCTCGATTCTGTTCTTTTAAATCAATCCCTTGTGCTTTAGCGGCAAAAATACATCCACAATAACATTGACGATAAACATCGTATTCTTTACACATCTCTACCGAACGTTTATAGCCGTTATTCTTCTTAAAATCACTTGGAAGATAATTCACATCATAAATCTTTTGAATATCAAGACCAATTTCATTAATTAATTGGCTATTCTTCTTTGGTGATAAAGTCAAAGCACTACCAAAATAATCAAAACCAAGTTCTAAAGCTTTCTCAGCAACTATATCCAATCGCATTTCAAAACAAGAGGTGCAACGTTTTCCACCCTCAGGTTCATTTTCTAAATGTTTTTGACGAACCATTTGTAAAAAGACATTTGGTTCATATTCGGCAGCAATAAATTGAACATTATTTCCTGTCCGTTCATTAAAATCGTTTACAAATTGTTCTTGAACCATTTTTCTTCTTGTATATTCAGTTGACGGATGAATATTTGAATTAGCGAAATAAATCGTCACATCAGCTGATTTTGTCAAATATTCTAAAGAATAAGTGCTACAGGGAGCGCAACAGCTATGAAGTAAAATTTTAGGACGAACAGAATCTCTTTCCCAACTTTCCCGAACTTTTTGAAAAACACGATCATAATTTATTTTTTGATTAGGATTCATTTTTTCAATGATATTTAAACTATTTTCCATCATTACATCCTTATATTCTCTCTATTTCTGTCAATTATTATATCACATTTTGAAATAAAAAATGACCTCTTTCAAGAGGCCACTATTGGTTATTATATCTGTTAAATCAAATTCTTGGAAATTTGAAAAATCTAAGAGATATTGGATAAGATAATTCTACATATTTTCGAGTTTGCTTTCAATACCATTTATTGGTAACTTTTGTTAATCACAAAAATAATCTACTCACTAAAATAACTAATTTTTCTTCTCTCTAAACTTTTCCAATGAAATACTTGCAAATGGTGGAAGTGGAACAGTGGGACTTTATCAAGTTTTGCCAGACGGGTCTTTCTATCTAGTCACTCGTGATTCAACTAACAACACCTATATAAGATATCAATAAAAAGCTAATAAGCTCTTTCTATAACAGAGTTTATTAGCTTTTTTTGCTATAATTATAAGTATGAATAAAAGCAGAATAGAGGCGCTTACTGACGGAATATTTGCCGTAGTAATGACCCTAACAGTTTTAGAATTTAAAGTTCCAGAAGATGGAAATCTTTTTTCACCAAATGTATTACTTATGCTCCTTATTTATATCACTACTTTTGTTGCCCTTGCTTCCATTTGGAACTCACTGCACCATGTAATGACATTTATCAAATCAAATAAAGTTGATGAGTTAATTCTCTGGTCTAATCATTGGATTCTACTTATTGTTTGTCTCTTTCCCTTTTCAACTGTTGCACACGCAGAACATCCAAACTCTTTGACTGCAAGTTTAGCCTATGTTTAACCTATTTAATTCCTTGGATTAGTTTGATTGTTTTCAGTCAAATAATTTATAAACAATACAATGGGAGTGCTACTCTTCGAAAGAGAAATCTGGAAAGAATTAAAATCTTTCTAGTCTTTTTACTACCTGGAGCTCTGATATCACTTGTTTGGTTGTACGCTCTGCCAATAGTGACTATTTTAATGGCAATAAATTGGGGAAGACATAGCAATTTTGATTAAGCGTCTAAACAACGCTTTTTTATTACCGTTTTGCGATTTATAGATTTCTTGACTCCAAACAATTTATTTCTGAAATATAAATGAGTATTTCCTCAAAACTGACCTTACATAAATGTAAGTTATACCTTTTATTTTCCATATTAAAATAGATAAGTAAAATATATTTTTGTGAGGTACTTTTTTGAAACAACGTTTTGGTTTATCTGGCTATCAACTTAAAATAATAGCAATCATATTCATGCTACTTGACCATATTTACCTAGAAGTTCTTCTAGGACTTCCTGGGATACCCGATTTTTCTATCTTAGATATGACATCCCGATTCGTCTCCCCTCTCTTCTTTTTTCTAATGATTGAAGGGTTCTTTTATACCCGAAGTCGAAAAAAATATCTAACACGCCTTCTAGTTGCTGGAGCAGTCATGGCTCTCGGAAATTTAGTCATACATTATCTCATGAATGTCTCCATAAGCTTTTTTACCATCCTTAATCCAAATATCTTTCTGAGTTTAGCCTGTGGTTTTGGTGCTGTATGGCTCCTTGATACTATTATAGAAAAGAAGAAAATATTGCTGATTTTTCCGCTCATTTTCGTTTCAGCTCTCTCAATATTTACTGAAGCAAGTTTAGTTGCTCTAATCCTTCCATATTTAATGTACGCATCACGTAAAAGTGGAAAAGATTGGATTCTTTATATTGGTACACTACTTTTATCAATCTTATTTCTTCTACAGGCCTTTTCTTTTGAGACTTCCATGTCGCTTTGGCAAAGTATTTCTCTTAACCCAGAATTCCTAATCATCACCGTTCTTCCTTTTATTTACCTATACAATGGCAAAAAGGGTGGTCGCTCTTCAGCCTTTGAAAAATATTTTTTCTATGGTTTTTATCCAATTCATATCTGGATTTTATTTATTATTGGTCACTTACTAAACCATTAAATAAATTTGAAATAAAAAAACGCTAATCGCAGCGCTTTTTTATCCTTAAAGAAGTTAATTTTAGGTTCAAAGCGATAGCAAAAGAATTATTAAAGTTACAAGTGCCGGTAAAGCTTGAACAAATAATATTTTTTTCGTCACTGTCAAAGCACCATAGATTCCAACTAAGGTGACAAAAAGCATCGCAATAATAAAAACGGAAGTAGCTGCATTCATTATGGCTAGTACTATAATCATCAAACCAAAACCAAGATTATAAATCCCTTGATTGGAGAGCGCAACCTGCAATGTCTTATTTTTTAATTCAGATTCATCAAAACCAAAAGCGTCAGCTTGTAACTTTGTTCCTCCAAACATCTCAATAAATCCAAACAATAAATGCTCTATTCCTACAATAATTATTAAAATAAGTGATATCATAAATTTCTCCTCAACTAGATTATATCAGTATAAATTAGATATAAAAAATAAAAAGAACTATCACTAATGATAGGCCTTTTTATTATAAACTGATTCTTATCCTTGAACGATAGTTACACCACAAGGTGCATGATTGACAACATAATTCGTCGTAGATCCTGCAAGTAATCTATCAAACGCTCCTGCTCCTGTTGCCCCCATGACAATTAAATCAATATCGTTTTCCTTAGCATATTGAACAATTTCTCGTTTTGGAGAACCCGATAAAATTTGCGTTTTGAATTTAGATTCTGCTGGAATAATAGAGCCTACTTTGAGTAAAATATCATTTGCCAACTTATCCAATCCTGGAGTCTCAACAATACCGTAGTTAGCAATGCCATAATATCGCACTAAATCTTTAACGGTCAATACAATTAACTCCGCTTCAGACCATTGCGCTAACATCACTCCTTCTCGAACCGCATTATAAGCTTGGTCAGAACCATCGACAGGAACTAATATTTTTTTATACTGTTTCGCCATAATAATACCTCCACCTATTCTTATAATTTTATTATAATACTATCACTAACAAAATGAAAGCGATAAACATTATATAATAAATGAAAATAAAAAGCTGACCGAAATCAGTTAAAACTTATTTATTTTTTATATGCTTTAAGTTCTTCTTCTTTAAAATACAATTGTTGACTTCCGTTAAACCTAACTAAGATTCCTGCTTTATTTTCAGCGATTACTGTACCGATAATTCCTTTATATCTTGTATCTGGTAAATTTACTAATTGTCCGATTTTATACTTCATTTTTACTCCTTTTTAATAGATAAAATAAATCATTTTTCAATCATTTTAACTTGTCCTTTTATTAAATCTCTTGTTTTTCTAAACTCAGCCAAAATTTCTGATTCTGTCCCTGTCGCACGAGCAGGGTCTTGTAAGTCCCAGTGTTCGTGATTAACTCCTTTAGGAATCATCGGACATTTATCAAGAGCATCTCCACATAAAGTAATTATCAAATCACATTCATTAAAATAATCTAAATCAATTAGCTCAGATTTCTGAGAAGAAATATCTATTCCCTCTTCTGCCATTACTTTAACTGCACGGGGGTTTAAACCATGCATTTCTATCCCTGCGGACCGAACCTCCCACCCTTCCAAAATTTTATGCCCATAACCTTCGGCAATTTGAGAACGACAAGAGTTACCTGTACAAAGAAAATATACTTTTTTCATAATAATGCTCCACTTATTTTTATTAACATATTATATAATAATTTATATTTTTTCTCTTAGTTGACTATTCCACCTTTCAACGATGAGAAGTTGAGGGACAGTAATAACATGAAAAAACCACCATTGGTGGGCCATATAAAGAAATCTTCAAATAGGAAGATGATGAATAAGACAACCAATATACATTGGCTGCCTAAGGAGGATGTGGGGTTCGAACCCACGCACGCTCTTACACGCCTGACGGTTTTCAAGACCGTTCCCTTCAGCCAGGCTTGGGTAATCCTCCATTGATTGATAAAGTATATCATTAAGGAATACTATCATTAGTTAATAATAGGTAATAGTAATAGGTAATAATATTAGTGATAAAATATTTTTAGTTTAATAAAGCTAGTCGAGTTAGTTTTATTGTTACTCATTTACAGGGCTCTCATTCTTAGCAAGTTTGAGTCTTTTGTTAGCTTTTGTTAACGACAAGATATTTTATCTAGTGTTATAATAATCATGGCCAAAGAAAACTATTTTATTGACCATATTTGCTATTTACACATTATCTTTTTATAATCAGAATCCGGCCAATTTTGAAATAATTTCTTCTACTATTTTGTTGTCTAGTAGAGGTTTTTTATTTTCTTCATCAATATATTGTGAACTAAATTTATATTTTGATGACTAGTATTTGAATTTCCCTATCCTTCTTATAATTCCAATTATTTTGTAATCACAATGCTTAAAAAATCTCAATCAATAAATTAGAAACAGTGTCTAAGAACATGCATCGTATCATACTAATTTTATGAAACTTATTATTCGTTTAAGCTAGAATTGATAGAATTATAATGTACCATTCTAAAATATAGAAATCATGATTTATTTTTAACTTAAAAGATCTGGTACACATCAATTCCACTAGTTTTTAAAATTCTAGCGGTTTTTCTTATAAAAAAGCGTCTAAAGTGATAGACGACTGGAATAAATTCATTACACACTTCTTTTCTTAATGAATAATAAAAAGACGTCTAATAAATTTAAACGTCTTGCTACACACTGAAATATCTTATAGAATAAAAAACTTATAGAATAAATTACTTTATAAGACAGAAATTGGTGCATAGATAATTCAATTATATGAAGTTGTATAGATATTTTCAAGTAAAATGGTCGATTATAAAAATAAAAATGGCAGCAGATGACTGACATTATATTTATAGTTTTAGTTTTATTTAGATTAAATCAAACTTTGTAAGTAGAACTTTATCTGTTCATTTTTACTTATTTATCGTTGTTTTAATATGAATTAGTGTATTTCATAGGTAACACGGAATAAACTGCACAGAAATATTGGTGAAGTACAGCAGCTATATTTGATTATAGCAAGTATAATCCCAATTATTCTCATACTTTTTGTTTACACGATGATATCTAATAAATCGCTAGATAACTTATCTTGCACAATCATTTGTATATTAGTTATTGCTTTCGCCACATTGTTATAAAAAAATAAAATAAAACCCTGACCGAAGTCAGGGTTATTTTTAATAATTCGGTTCAGAATATGCGTTAAATGCGATACCCTCATTTTTCCATCCGGCTTTTATTAGATAATTTCTCTCATAAGAACTCATTGTAAAGTGATGCGAACCTACTTTTGCATTTGGATTATATAAGCGGTAAACAGGTACACCAGTATTGGCCTTAGCAACTGGGAATGTAAAGTTTTCCCCATCATTGCTCCAGCCAACCGAAACAAGGCTCATGACTTCAAAATTACTTGTTGTATAATGATGATCTCCTGCATTTGGATTATATAAACGTTGTACAATTGGATAGCCACTATATGGAGGTTTGACCTGAGAAGCATAAAATGCGACTCCTTCAGCTTTCCATCCCTCTTTCTCTAAAACAACTATTTCCCAACCAGAAGGCGTGAGTAAGTGTTCACCTGTGTTAGGATTGTAAATTCTAAAAATTCTAGTATCAAATTTTTCTTCGGAAGGCTGTTGTGCTGTATCAGCGGAAACTTGATGTGCATTAATAACCCCTCCTGTTATCAATGCCATTGCTGCTAAAATTACTAAACCAATTTTTTTCATAATATCCTCCTAGATATTCTCCTAGACATCACATTTATATATATTAAACAAGAATCCTCAAATATATTGTGTGTCTTTTAATAATTCAACGATTAGAGTATATCACTTTAAGCTAAACATTACAAAAATAAACCAATTTCGTAACCAAGACAATACAACAACTAAAAATGCGTACATAAAAAGCGCCATAGGTGGTGATTGAAAGTATTTATTAAAGAATTTCTTTTGGAAAAAATTATTTAAAAAGTTTTTTTATTAAATGAATAATAAAAAAAGTACCTGGGCTAGAGGTACTTAAGAATGAATCTATAAAAAGATTTTTTTACTATAATTATTATACCTTTTTTAAGCTCATTACTGAAATAAATTTTTTACAAAAGGAGAATGCTCAGAGGACAGGTATTAGTTTATCAATAGATTTTATTTGCTATAAAAAGCACTAAGCTCATAAGAACCAAACTAATATCACGATAAAAACTATACTCGTTATTTTTATCGTGATATTTTCCATTTGTTTTAATTCATCAAATTTCAGTTTAAGATATTCAAAGTAAAAGAGATTAAACCTATCAGAATTGACGCATTTAGACACATTCATGCTAGCTTCCTTTTTGATTCAGGTATGACTTTTAAACAAGTTTAATATAGATTAGGATATTCTGATTAAAAAACTACTATTAATGTTTATACGCATATCACAGAATTCACTAAAGATAATATCGAAGATAAATTCTCTGCATACATCGACTTTTAACGAGCTAAAAAGCGCTAGTTTTTCTATACTTTTTTGGGTATGGTTCTGCTTTTTATCCGATTATATTGGATTAAGAAAAACAAAAATCACTCTATTGAGCGATTTCTAATACTATAGGATTCTATAAAATCCATTCAATGGAGGCGAGGGGAGTTTTTAAAACGCTATTATAAAAGAGTTAGCAAGATTTACCCCTCTTTTTTTCACTCTCCATTTATTTATGGTTCTTGCTGGACTCGAACCAGCGACCGAACGGTTAGCTACCAACTGAGCTAAAGAACCAAATAATAATCTGCAGCACATATCTTGGTTATTATATTAGATATATGTGGATGGAACTGCAGATTATCAAAGATACTGTAAAAGAAATTAATTTCTCATCCACTAAATATATTATAACATACTACTATAAATAATTGACAATTGTCTGAAAAATTGATAATATTTAAATTGTTAGTACTTCTTATTTTTTGCATAAACTAAACTTTTTCTGAATTTGTACTAACCCTCATCATCCTCTAGTTGGACTCCTTGAAGTCATCCAGCTAGAGCTTTTTTTATTTGAAAAAAGCCACTCCGAAGAGCAGCTTAATTTTAGAAATAGGATGAAATCCCACAATCATCCCGTCTACATTATAACACAATATCATTGACAATTGTTCATAAAATTGTTAATATTATAACAGTTAGTGCAAGTTAATCTAGTTTTATACTATACTATATTATTCATACCTTGCTCTAATCACGTTTCGGCACTGGCTTATGCTAGTGCTTTTTTGATATAAAAAATGCCTCATAAGGGGGAAGAGGCATTTAAGAAAAATTTTATAACGAACTTCTCATGGATGAAGAAAGCTCAAGGAAATAAAATATCAGGATGATTTATTATAGCGCTATCATTATTTTTTGTCAAGAAAAAAGCGCCCCAGTTAGGAGATGGACGCTTAGGATAAACTTATGAAAAGTTTTTTTGGAATAGTTATATTATAGCACTTAATTCTTAAATCAAACAAAAGAAAAATATGCCAATAACGCTTAGAGCATTTCTTTTGACAACGCTCTCTTTTATTGGTATTCTTAAACTATCAATTAAGAAGGAAACCCGAAATGGTTGGGAGAATATTTTTATTTAGTGGGTTCAATTCCCACCTCCTTCATTATTAAAATCATCCTACTAGTCCGCTGCTAGTAGGATTTTTTTGCAAAAGAAAAACGCCCCGGAGGGCGAGGGGTTATTTTATTAGAAAAAAAGAACCCGTAGGGCCCCCAAAAGAAAGCGACGTACTTTTCATACGCTTAATATCAACTATCGCTGGTTTCTTTTGTACTCAGTGTGATGAATAATATCACCTGCAAAATAATCTTATCATTAGTATACGAAATTGTCAAGAGTTTTGTCAAGGCATATGTAAACATTTATGATTGACAAATTCACGCAAGTTAGGCTTCTTTAATCTAAAAGAGTTCCAAATTCTATTGGCTAAAATATCACTTGCTTGTACCAATGGATATTTTGAAGAATCAACAAAAGTAACGTCACATTTAACCGATGAATTAAACAGCGGAGCATGCCTCTTATTATATTGAAAATTAGTTATTCCTACTTTTACTTCTTCGTATATAGTATCTCTTAATTTATAAAATCCATCTGTTGAAGTAGGTTGTTCATCAACAAAAATATGAAGAGCAACCGAACCATTAGGATTAATTTTTTGCTCAAAAATCAATTCTTTTAATTTTTCTTTAACTAACATTTTCAATACATAATCTTTATAACGGTGGATTGATTTTTTGTTATCTAAAATACTACTATAAACATGCTCGATGTCAACCGTTAAACCTACACTCTCTTCTTTTGCTAAAATTTGATATAGTCTATTTTTATTACGATTTGACAAGCCAAATGCTTTTATTTCCCCGTCGCTTTTTATTTCATCTCTTATTTTTTGACAAACTGCCCTGTATTTCCTTATGGCATCATCTTTTGATTCTTTTCCAATAAAAACATAACCAGCATAAACGAAGTATCTCTCTGGAGCATTTGGGTGAAGAACTCCCGAATCGTCAAAATAAAAATACACATGTTGCACAACTTATTCAGTCATTTCTTTGAATTTAATAAAGCTATTATATCATATTTTATCTTTACTTCTTGAATCTATAACAAAAAATACCCGCCGAGGCGGGGTTTAATTTTACACTTTTGTTAATTTTTCAACTCGCTCTTTTATTAAATCTCTAGTTTTTCTAAACTCTTCTAAAATTTCTTCATTTGTTCCTTTTGCTCGAGCTGGATCTTGTAAATCCCAATGTTCGTGGTTTACTCCTTTAGGAATCATTGGGCATTTATCTAATGCATCTCCACATAGAGTAATAATTAAATCACAACTATTAAAGTAATCTATATCAATAAGTTCAGATTTCTGTTGAGAAATATCAATATCTTCTTCTGCCATAACTTGTACAGCTCTTGGATTTAATCCATGAGTTTCTATACCTGCAGATTTCACTTCCCAATCTTTTAATAATTTATGTCCATATCCTTCCGCAATTTGTGAGCGGCAAGAGTTCCCAGTACAAAGAAAGTAAATTTTTCTCATAATATATTCCCTTACTAAATTTTCTTAATATATTATACCTTAATTTATGATTTACCATAACAAAAAAGCCCTGACCGGAGTCAGGGTTAACTTATTATTTGCTATTTAATTCAGCCAAGATAATCAGACCTACAACTATAATCAGCCATATCCACCAGTAGTCTAAAAATATTTTTACATTAGGCAACTCAATAATTCTTTGAAAAAATTCTTTAATTATATTTACCTCGTATTACTATACCCTGACCGAAGTCAGGGTTTTAATTTACACATTTTTACGATATAGTTTTTCCATCTGTGCTTGATATAGTGGAATAACTGGTGCTTTAGGGAATGCTTTTTGATAATTAGTCCACATCCCTGGGTCTGCAATCCATGAATACATACCAGCATTAATCATATAGATTCGTTTTGTATCAACTGTTTGAATAAAGTGCATTTCTTCTTCCTCATATTCTATTGTGTTATTTAAATTTGTTTCATTAGTGATTGATGAATTGTCTGCTCCACTTGGACTCGCAAGTGCTTTCCATTGATTGGCATTGATGTAAGCTAGATTTATATCAAGATTACCGTTCCAATTGGCAAGTGAGCCTGCTGAACTATACTGGTGGATAGCCGCTGAACTCCAAGCACCATATCCTTTCCCGTCAGTCCATGGTTCAGATTGATAACCTGTAGGGTTCATAGAAGCGTACTGCGCAACCCATAAAGGGTTAGTATTTGAAATCGTACTCCAGTTAAACTGGCGAGTAACCTCTGCTGACATGTAAATCATTGGATAAACGCCTGTTTTTTCTTTTACTCGGTTCAAAAATTGACGAGCGCCAACATTTCCCCATGCATTGATTGCACCAGCTTCAAAATCTAAAACAAGAACTGCTTTACCAATATAATCTTTGACAACGCTGATAAAGAAATCAGCTTCTGCGATTGGATTTCCTACACTGGCAAAATGGTAGAAACCCAGAAGTTTATTTGTTTGAATTACTTGTCCAGCTTGCTCTTCCCAAGTTGGATTTATATAGTTAGTTCCCTCTGTAGCCTTTATAATGACGAAATCTGAGGGAACAATTCCAGCGTTTAATTCTGCTTGATAGCTGGAAATGTCAATTCCGTTCATATCATTCTCCTTGTTCTGTTGGTTCTGATTTTTCTACTTCTTCAATAATTGGAAAAACAATGTCAGCCGCTTTCTGCGTTGCTTGAGCAACTTGACTAGTAGCTTCGACTGCTTTTTCAGTAACCTCTTTAACAGTTTTAACTGGGTCAGCAGTAAAATTCTTTTTCAATTGAGCCAAAGAAGCTTCAATTTGAGCTTCAATCTGTGCTGGATTCGTTTTGATTTTAAGATTCTTAGCTTCTTCTGTCACATAGTTAATGGCTTCAGATAACTTTTCAGGATTCTCATTGAAGTTTTTCTGTGCCCAACTTACCGCTTGATTAGCCAATTTGGCTAAAGCATCGATATTTTTTACATTGCTATGCTTTTTAGCTGCCTGTGAGATGAAGTAAGACACTACTGTTCCTACTAAAGTTAAAACACCGCTAAAGATTGTCATTAAATTTTGATCCATTTTATTTTTCCTCTTTTTCTTTTCTATATTTTTCATAAATACTATGGAGGTAATGATTTCCTCCCATTTCTTCGTATTCGTCAAAAATACTTCCAACAATTTGCAATCCATAATCTAAAGTTACGGCTTGCATAAATTCAATTCGCTTAATTTCTTGTCGCATAACTAGCATTTGCTCTTCTTGCGCCTTATCTCGCTCATCTTGCCTTTTATTAAGCTTTCGATAACCTAGAGCTACAATTCCACTTGCTGAAACGATAGCAGGCCAATAATTAATAATGTCTCTTATAAAATAGAGAGCATCATGAATTAGTACCTCCATAACCCCTGCTTTCTAATTTATTAAGTTGCTTTCAGAATACTTAACCGATAAGTCTTTAGCGACATCAATAGCCTCATCAAATACTTTCAGAGCATCATTTTTACCATCTTCTGATGAAAAAAATAATCCGGGATTATTGACATTGCAAGTTAAAATCATAGTTCCGTCTTCTTGTATTTCTGATGAAACGAATGCAGCTGGTAGCTCTCCTATTGTGATATTCGCTAAAATATTTCTACTATTTTTTTGTTGAATTGCCATACTTTATCTCTCTTTTATATATTTGATATGTGAATTGAAATGTATATTCTTGATTAGCTGCTGCAGAAAGAATTGTAACCCCTCCACTATTTTGTTGATTTAAACCGTTTATTTGTATATGTTTATCGTTTGCAACACTAGCAGACCAAGCTAATGCAGTACCCATAATGCTTGCAGCAGGACAATCTTTAAGCGGAATAGTTCCAATATAGATATTACCTATTGCACTTGTTTTAGCTCCTACTACTCGAATAGTTACTACTCTCCCATCTCTTCGATAAGCTGCATAACTTCCGATTGTTGTCCAAGAGACATCTACAAAATTCACTATACCTGTTGGTGTCACAGAAACATATGGTTGGAGCTATACTATAAAAGTGGACAGAAAATTGTGTGTTATAATCTGTCTATTAAGACACAAAAATGAAAGGACTTTTATGTCAGGTTTTAAACGTTACGACGAGGATTTCAAACAATCGCTCGTTAATCTCTATCAAACTGGTAAAACACAAACTGAACTCTGTAAAGATTATGGGGTATCTTCTTCTGCACTTGCAAAATGGATTAAGCAGTACTCTCAAGTGCGTCTTGAAGATAATACGGTGTTGACTGCTAAACAGATTCAAAAATTACAAAAAAGGAATGCCCAACTAGAGGAAGAAAATCTGATCTTAAAAAAAGCGAGTGCCATATTCATGCAAAACTCCAAGTAAGATTGAAAGCCATCTATAGACTCCGATTTGAACACACGACAGTTATGCTCTGTCGTGTTTTACATGTCAATCGTTCCACCTACTATAACTTCATAAACAAGAGGCCTTCGAAGCGTGAAGTAGAAAATCAACGCTTGAGAAAATTACTTCTTGAAATCTATATGAAAGCCAAGAAAAGAATCGGAACAAGAGCTTTTAAAATTATTCTCCTGCGTGATTATGGCGTCAATATTTCTGAAGGGCGTATCTTAAGACTTCTCAAGTCTATGACACTCCCTAAAATGTCAACCATTAAACCTCGTTTTTATTCAAACAAATCGCCCGAATTTTCTTCTGATAATCTACTGAAACAAGAATTTAACCCGAACTCCCCAAATCAAGTGTGGACAACTGACTTCACTTATATTTCTATAGGACCTAAACGACATATTTATCTCTGTGCTATTCTTGACCTCTACTCAAGGAAATGTATTGCGTGGAAAGTAAGTGATCGAATTGATGCCAAACTCGCCTGTGATACCTTAGAGATAGCTATAAAGAAAAGAAAACCTAAAGAACCAATCATTTTTCATTCTGATCAAGGCAGTCAATTTAAGTCAGCTTCCTTTAGAAAGCTATTAGATGAGCATCAATTGCTTGCTTCTTACTCCAAGCCTGGATATCCTTATGATAATGCCGTGACTGAGGTCTTTTTCAAGTATCTTAAACAACGAGAAATTAATCGCAGAACTTATCACTCCATTCAAGAAGTTCAACTCTCTTGCTTTGAATACATCGAACAATTTTATAACAATTATAATCCTCATTCCGCCAACAATGGTTTAACTCCAAATCAGAAAGAAGAAAATTATTTTAAGAAAATATAGCTCATTTTGTGTCTAAATATTTGACATTAGTCCAATTTTGGAGATAAACCTAACTCAGAACCAATTTTTGTAAGATTTTTTATTGCATCTGAGTAAATTTGAGTCATTGGATTACGTTTGAAACCTTGAAATTGTCTGTCAATAATTTCACCAGTCATATCTTGAACTGGTTTATAAATTTCTTGAACCTCACCATGTTTTTTTAGATGTTCATATGAATTTCTATAAATTTCATACTGAGTACAGTACATTTCAACTAAAAACGAATCAATCTTATCAACTGGCTTTTGTTCCTCAAGAAAGGGAACAGTTTTACGCCAACAAGCACTTGCGAGAGGAGAAAGGTGCTTAGGTGCACGATAGGACAACTTCCCGTCATTACTGTCTTTGAACTTCTTAGCTGTCATTTTTTCTCCTTTCTTTTAGTATTTTGACCCCCCCTATATAAAAATTTTCAAAATTTGGTTTTGATATAAGATGAGACCTATGTGTGTGCTTTCCCTGTGAAAAGATAGGGGGGAGGGTTGTTAAAAATTATCGTTCATTTTTTTGAAAATCAGGGACATCTTTTACATTTTTTATGGGGATTACATTTTTAATTTGATTTCCGTAACCAGTTCCATAATAAATTTGTTCCCACTTAGTTTTCCTTGTGTGGCATTTGCTACAACAGAAAGCCAAGTTATCCATGACGGTCTTACCATTCAAGTCAAACTCAACAGGCACGATGTGGTCCACAATCTTACCAGTTCTTACTCTGTTATGTGCTTTACAGTACTGACAAAGGAAGTTATCTCTACGTCTTACTACATCACGTATAGACTTCCATTGCTTGCTTTGATAGAACTTATTCTGCTCTACTTTAATGTCGCTATACTCACGCTTGCGCTTATTATAGTCCTTATATCTTTTAGTATTATCAGTACGATTAGCCCATCGCTCTCTGCTTGCTTGATATGCTGCTTCTTTATCAGCATGCTTAGTACAATAGTGTAGTGGTCTAATAACCATAGCGTGGCAGTTAGTCTCACGACAACGTCCAGTCATTGGCAAGATAGCATCTCCTCTCATCAACATTAAAAGGCTGCCCATTGGACAACCTGTAATAAAATATAATAGCAAGACGAGGAGTCGAACCTCGCAAAGATATTATATCTAATATCCGCCACTCACTTGCTACGCTGGTTTTATCGTCCAGCAACGTCTCGCTACGTAAAGTAGCCACTAATTATGAAGTGTATCCAACCGAACTAATTGTATTTGTTTGCTTTCGCTGATAACTTCATGCTACCATTATCGCACATTGTTTCGTGCAATAAACGTGCAAATTATGTGCAAAAAACGTGCAAGCAAATCACTTCAAAGTTTCAGCCCATAACCCACTTCTCAAAGTATTTTTAAATGATATATACTGTTTCCTCGCAACACTCTCTTCTAAGCAAACTCTGATAGCCACGTTATGCCAAGACATTCTGTGCTTAAATCTAGCAATAATAATATCCTTTGCAATTGTTCCATGTATAACTTCCATTAATTCATCAAGCGTTTGTTTCTGGTCATTAAGTCTACCAAGTTCTTTGTCAGCTTCTTTAATCAAATAGTTGCGCTCTTGTGGTGCAGTGTTTGAGCTGCTTCCACCACTTCCGATTCTTTCCTCATGTTTCTCACGAGTGATCCAGCGTTCTCTTGAATTAATTTTAACTTGAAGCATTCCAGTCATGTAGTCACTTAATAACAAATCTAATCTATCCGCCATTTAAAAGATTCCTCCGTCTGTGGTATAATAGTATTAGATACAATCATGCCGAAGCCCATTGCCGTGGGCTTTTTATGTTTAATTAATCAACTAACCATTCAAGCAATTTAATATAAGTTGATTGTTTAATTTCGCAAGAACCTTCCTCTAAATTTTTTAATGTATGGCTACCTATTTTTAATATTTTACAAAGCTCACCGCGATTCAGTTTTAAATCAGAACGTTTATATCTAAGTTTTTGAGATAACTCTTCTGTCCATTGCTTCATTTTTCTCCTCCAGTTGAGTTTAGCGAGTTCCTAGCTCAGTATGATATAATATGTGTGACCACAAAATAAAATAAAAAAGTGTTATTTTTTACATGCGAAGCTCGAACTTGGTCAACTCGGGCTTTTTTGTTATAACTTATTTTTATTATGATATAATGTAGTAGACCTAAATTTTAAGAATAAAATTTAAACCTAGAACATATAACTCGAGCCTGGTCAGTTCGGGCTTTTTTTGTTATAGTTAAAGATTTTTTAATAAATCAAATTTTATAGTTATCAATTAATCAGTGGTATAATGAATGTGACCATTCAATAGTAACTAATAATTTTTACAACAATCGCTCAAGCTTGGTCAGCTTGGGCTTTTTATTATCTCCCTTATTCAAGTCATATTCCTTGTGCTAGACTAATAAAAGTTTTAAAATAATAGAATATAACTATTTGAAGGAGGATTTAATCATGAGTTATGTTGTAAATAAAACTGGCGACTTTAGCGGTTATCATGAAGTACACAAAGGTGCTTGCCCCAATCGTCCGACAGTCACTGATTCGTATCTTATTAATAAACAATTTGAAAATGACCTTGATGCCATGGAATATGTTAAAGAAATATATCCATCACTCCAGGTTAGACCTTGTTTATCTTGCATGGACACATCCTCACGTTAATTTTTGTTAATCCCCCGAAGCCCTTATCTATGATTTGGGCTTTTTTTGTGCTTAATTATCAACTTCTTTGAAAAAACTTTCAAAATCTAACCATTTATTATCCATCAAATGACCAATTTTTGAAACCTTAGTTCCAAGTACGTTATCCTCAACTCGAATATACTGCCCTTTGAGTTGTTCCCACGTTTCAACACCAACAACATCTAAAATTTTAGGGATAAGTTCTGCTCCTTTTCTAGCTATAACCCTTTTCCCATCAATTGGCTCATCAAGTGCATATCCACCTACACTTACACCAAATCCGCCACCTTTTAATGTTAGATATACTGTGAAAATTCCATGATCTTCATATCCTAAGTGCGTATTTACTATTTCATAATTTTAAAATTCCATTCTCCACCTCAATCCATATGTTTATCAAGCCATTTTTCTTTTAGCTTCTCTGATAACTCCTTTAGAGTGATCTTTGGGTTTGATGATTCCCTTAGTTCTTTTATTCTGTTTTTTTTCACTTATAGCCTCCTTAATTTAGATGTGATATAATATAACTGACCAAAAATAAACATCCGTAATATTGTTCTTTTATTTTGCTCGAACTTGGTCAATTCGGGCTTTTTTATTATCTTTTGTTAACAATAGTTGTTTTATAATAGTGTTATAATAAAATCGGATAAAATATAACTAGCGAATTTAAAATAACTATCCATGTCTCGACTGGCCAACCGAGACTTTTTTGTTGCCATTTGTTAACGACAAAATAATGTTAATAGTGCTACAATAATCTTGGTCAAATTAATCTAGATTTTCGATTTATTTTACATTAAATTAGAACTCGGCCAGTTCATACTTAACTCTTGCTATTTGTTGTCTAGCAGGAGTTTTTTTGTGTTCAATCCATGTGTTTATCAAGCCATTTAACATATGTATCAGGCTCTGATTCGTTATATTTATATAGCAATCCGCAACGCTCACAGTGATGCTTTCCATATGGCAATAGAAGCAATTTTTTATCTTCAAACGTCCACTTATGCCCGAACAGCTTACACAAAAGTTTCATTTAACTATCCTCATACCAGTATTCGTCTGGCTTTCTCGTACAAATCCATTTCGCTTTAAATCAACAATAAAATCAGTCCCAAAGTTGTATCCTAAATTTAAAGCAAGTTTTCCTAGATAGTTGTCAAATTCGTGTTCTTCTGTCAAAAAATCATCACATAAAGTCTGTTCATCACTTGATTCTAGCCAATCTGCAACATCGTTTCTTATTTTCATTCAATCCCTCCCCACCAGTCATTGACCAGCGATATTAGTTTGTCGGTCATTCTGAGACGTCGCTTTTCGCAACATCAAGAAATTCAATCTGACTAATTCGTACTTCTGACATTTTTCCATTGATTTCTACAATAGCAATAGGATAAGCAACAGTTCCTGCTTTAAAACCACCAGCTATTAATGAATCTCCATGAGTATGCGAATGCTGAAATAATTCCATAAAAGTTCCCTGAACCTGCTTTTTATTACTAAAAGTTACTAATCAGGGTCTTGTTTCTAATTCAATTTTCATCCCTCCACCACTTTCACTAAATCATTCATCATCCCCTCCAATCGCTGCGAGTGCTTTTTCTAAATCAGGCAAAATCCAGTCTGTTTGAATAGTTCCTAAATGCCCGTCATGTTTAATCGTTCCAATAACATGCTCGATATACTTTTTCGCAGTGTTAAGCTGTTCTTGTAGTTTTTCAACCGAAAGTTTGTCAGTGTCTGAAGAGCATTCATCACATACAATAAATTCTCCTACTGGAAGCCATTCGGGTTCGATTGGTTTATCACAGCCATAACATCTTGTTTGCTTCATCATTTTTTCACACCTCCCCAGTGCTACCAAATCCGCCTGTGCGCTCTCCGTTTGCGTTGTCATCGTCTGTTGTAAGGTATTTGACAAATACACCTTGCATAATTCGTTGTCCTTTAGCAATCGTTACAGGCTCTTTTGAGATATTCATAAACAAGCCTTTGAATTCATTAGGATAATAATCTGAATCGATAATTCCTACTGAATTAATCAATGCAATGCCACGCTTAACTGGATTGCTTGAGCGGTCATATAATTTCAGTACTTCGTCATGTCCGAGTTGAACAGCTAGACCTGTACTTACCATTTTTATTTCATCAGGTTGAATCGTAACTGTTTCGCTTGCTGAAATATCATAACCTGCGCTGTGTTTTGTCGCTCTTTCTGGAAGTGTCGCATTTTTATTTAGTTTTACAAATTGTCTTTTCATTCTCCGTCCTCCACAGGCACAAGCTCATAGCTCCCAGTTTCCATGCTGTCTATTTCGGATTGGGTGAATTTGTAATGCATGTGTTTTTTGTCGTAATCGTTTGAATAATGAGGAGTGATTTCATACTCGTTATTTCCTGTTTTGCGCAAATAATATCCCGTATTCTTCTCACGCAAATAGAACAGCTGCGGTTTTTCGACTGTGTAGCCGTTCCATAATTCCAGAATAGTTTCATGAGTTTGATTGGTAGCCCAGGCATAAAGATGTTCGCCTTGCTCTTGAGAGATAATACCTGCATTAGTTAGATATTCTTCAAGATAATAATTATCGCCTTCTACAGATTTCAGCAAATATGCAATCCTATCAGCTTTAGACAATTCAGTTTCATCGCCACTTACAAACTCCCCCACACACTCAGGCACGACTGGCAGGGATTGCTGTGGCTTTGCGTTACTTAGTTGACTTTCAAGATAATCAATATATTCATCTCGTTCATGAATACAATCATAAGCCTGTCTGTTATTATCGGTGTAAAATTCCACAGCTTTGCTTAGTGCTGGTTTAATACTATTTCCGCTGATATGGCTAGTTGGTCTTTTCATTTCTTTAGTCATTTTTCGTGTCCTCCAATATTGCGATTAGTTCGCTACCATTTTTTATTTTGATAATTTTTATTTTTCTGTAAAGGAAACCGCAACTGAAAGCTTCAATATCATTACCACATTCAAATTGGACTATGATTCGATTTTTTTCAGTTTTTAAAATAACTGTCATTCCTTCTTCAATTACTTTTAGTAAACTTTCAACTGTCATTTTCCACCTCATTTCGTAGCATTAACAGCGTCGTCTGACAAGTCTTTAGTCTGTTGTGCATCCGTTACAGCCTGAGATAGCTCATCAGTCTTTTGTTGAGCAGCAACTAGCTTTGAGTTCAAATCATTAATCTGTTGCGCCATGCTCGCCTTATCTTGGTTCGCTTGATTTAATTGTCTAACAACTTCTTCTTTTTGCTGATTGAGTGCATTCAGTTGATTTTGATAGCTAGCAGCTTGATTTTGCAAGTTTGAGTTATCTTGATTGATTTGGTCTTTCAACTGGTTAATTTGATTGTTCAATTGATTCAATCGGTCTGCATATTGCTGTGAGCTATTATTAGCCTGTTTAAGCTGTTCGTTTCGGTCTAGCAAGCGTTGTTTCAAGATAGAGATGTTCTGTTGCACAGCGACCATATTTTGATGTCCTGCCCACGCATTAGCTGCATAAGCTCCAAAAGTTGCTGAACCAAAGATTCCTGCTGCGACTACTGCTGTTGTGATTAATTTTTTATTCATTGTTTTTCCTTTATTTAAAGACACTGTCGTCTTTTCTTGAGTTTTCGATTGCCATTTGTGCTCTGATATTTCTTCGCAATCTACGCTCTTCTTTTGTTTCGTGCTTTCTACGTTCTTTTTCTTTACGCTCATCCAGGCTTAAATCATAATTTCTTTGCATGTCAAGTTGAGGAAAACGTTTGGAGCTATACTATAAAAGTGGACAGAAAATTGTGTGTTATAATCTGTCTATTAAGACACAAAAATGAAAGGACTTTTATGTCAGGTTTTAAACGTTACGACGAGGATTTCAAACAATCGCTCGTTAATCTCTATCAAACTGGTAAAACACAAACTGAACTCTGTAAAGATTATGGGGTATCTTCTTCTGCACTTGCAAAATGGATTAAGCAGTACTCTCAAGTGCGTCTTGAAGATAATACGGTGTTGACTGCTAAACAGATTCAAAAATTACAAAAAAGGAATGCCCAACTAGAGGAAGAAAATCTGATCTTAAAAAAAGCGAGTGCCATATTCATGCAAAACTCCAAGTAAGATTGAAAGCCATCTATAGACTCCGATTTGAACACACGACAGTTATGCTCTGTCGTGTTTTACATGTCAATCGTTCCACCTACTATAACTTCATAAACAAGAGGCCTTCGAAGCGTGAAGTAGAAAATCAACGCTTGAGAAAATTACTTCTTGAAATCTATATGAAAGCCAAGAAAAGAATCGGAACAAGAGCTTTTAAAATTATTCTCCTGCGTGATTATGGCGTCAATATTTCTGAAGGGCGTATCTTAAGACTTCTCAAGTCTATGACACTCCCTAAAATGTCAACCATTAAACCTCGTTTTTATTCAAACAAATCGCCCGAATTTTCTTCTGATAATCTACTGAAACAAGAATTTAACCCGAACTCCCCAAATCAAGTGTGGACAACTGACTTCACTTATATTTCTATAGGACCTAAACGACATATTTATCTCTGTGCTATTCTTGACCTCTACTCAAGAAAATGTATTGCGTGGAAAGTAAGTGATAAGATTGATGCTCAACTCGCCTGTGACACTCTTGAAATAGCTTTGAATAAGAGAAAACCTAAGGAACCCATTATTTTTCATTCTGATCAAGGAAGCCAATTTAAATCAACTTCTTTTAGAAAGCTATTAGATGAGCATCAGTTGCTTGCTTCTTATTCTAAACCTGGATATCCTTATGATAATGCCGTGACTGAGGTCTTTTTCAAGTACCTTAAACAACGAGAAATTAATCGCAGAACTTATCACTCAATTCAGGAAGTCCAACTCTCTTGTTTTGAATATATCGAACAATTTTATAACAACTATAATCCTCATTCTGCTAATAATGGTTTAACTCCAAATCAGAAAGAAGAAAACTATTTTAAGAAAATATAGCTCATTTTGTGTCTAAATATTTGACATTAGTCCAATCGCTTTTATACAGATCTTGACGAACAAAACAAAATGGACTCCACTCCTTTTTTGACCATTGACCTTACAAATATTAAAGACAATCAATTTTTAGAATTAGCAAAATTTCATAAAGAAAATTTTGATGTAGATAAAATTACTTCTTCTGCCGCCGAGTTAAAATATCTTAATAACTTGAAAAATTTCCTATCTGATAACTTAAATGACCCAACTGAAGGGTTTGTAGCTTATTTGGTATCACAAATATACGACGGAATAAAAACAAAGAGTACTCTTGAAAAATTTTCTCCGATCATTAAAAAAGGCTTCAATCAATTTATTACTGAAAGAGTAAACGAAAAACTTTCGGCAGCTTTGAATACAAGTGTAGAAACAAAGACAATTGATGAATCTGAAGAATTATCAGAAAATACTCCTAACAACGGAATCATTACGACTCCTGAAGAGCTTGAAGCTTTCACCGTATTTAAAGTTGCTTCCAAAGATTTCATAGATCCTTCACGCTTATACTATCGTGATACAAAGAGTTATTTTGGAATTTTAATTGATGACAATAACAGAAAATGGGTTTTTAGATTTTATCAAAAAGCGACAAAAAACCTAATAGAAATTCGTGACGCTGGTACATTTGAGATAGATACCACTATTGATATCGCTTTATACCAAAACGAAATTAAGCAAGCTATAGAAAACCATAAATAAAATAAGTGACTGAAATTTTTGATGCTTAATGCAAATATAAAAACGAGCAATGTCTTGATCCTCATAAAAAGCTAGATTAGGAACATAAACATTATGAAAAAAATAGCACTTATTGGAGTAACTATGCTTACTGCTATTTCATTAGCTGCATGTTCTCCGAGTAGTAATTCGGGTTCAAAGAATAGTGGCGAAAAAAGCACAACTGAATCAAGTAATAAACCTACGCTTGAAATCCCTGTGTCAGTTGTTGCAGACGGCTCAAAAACTGCTGCAATTACTGGTAAAACAACACCAAATACAAAAGTCCAAATTGGATATGGTATTATTGGTGACAAAGTGACTTCTGATAAAGAGGGCAATTTCACTCTAAAATATGAGATTGATGAAGCCAACGACCAAGATACAATTGAAGTAACTGCAAAAAATGATGGTGGTAAAACCACTAAAGAAATTACTATCAAACAGAACCCTGAAGTAATTAAGAAAAAAGAAGCCGATGCTAAAGCAAAGGCTGATGCTGAAGCTAAAGCTAAAGCTGATGAAGAAGCTAAGGCTAAAGCTGCAGCTGACGCTAAGGCTAAAGAGGAAGCTGATAAAACAAACCCAGCTACTTATCCAACTTCTACATATGATGAAATGGCTAGAAACGGTAATAGTCATGAAGGAGAAAAATTACAAATTACAGGTAAAGTAATCCAAGTTCAAGACATGGATAGCGGAGGGGCAATGCTTCGTGTCGCTACTGGAGCAGACGGATACGATGATATATACATGGTACAAATAGATTCAGATAATTGGAATAAACATCGTCTACTTGAAGATGATCAAATAACAATTTATGGAAATGTTTATGGTCTATATAGTTATACCTCTACTTTAGGAGGGAAAATTACAGTACCCGCATTAATAGCTGTATTTTATTAATAAATAAAAAATCCGCCCAAGTTTGGCGACGAGGGGCGGATTTAAAGTATGAAGTAGTACAAAAGCTTTTAATAAGCTTTTTACTATACCATTTTATCAGAAATGAGGTATAAAAAGCAACTTTGGAAATAAAAGCATATAAAAAGAAAAATGGCACTACTGCTTATAAATTCAAAGCATATATTGGAAAAAAGAACGGTAAAAGCCAGTACGCTGAAAAAAGTGGCTTTAAAACCAAAGCTGATGCACGAGCAGCTTTGCATAGTATCCAAGAAGAAATTGATAATCCTACGCCAAAAAGTGCTATGACGTTTAAAGAACTTTATGATGAATGGCTATTGGTTTATGAAAAGGAAGTACAGAACAGTACTTACTACAAAACTACTAGAGCATTTAAAAAACATGTCTTACCCGTCATAGGGAGTACTAAACTATCAGATTTTACGCCTATGGATCTACAAACTTTTAGAAATGATTTATCTGGGAAGCTTAAATTCGCTCGTAAACTATTCGGAATGGTTCGCAAGGTATTTAATCACGCTGCTCTACTAAGTTACATACAAGCCAATCCAGCCGCTCCTGTAACCTCTCAAGGAATTAAGAAAAAGGTTGAAGAAAAGAAAGATTTTTATGATACTGATGAGTTAAGAGATTTTATGGCTTTAGTAGAAAAAACGAATGATATTAAGAAAATAGCTTTATTTCGTATCCTTGCTTTTACTGGAATTCGTAAAGGTGAACTTCTCGCTCTTGAATGGAAAGATTATAGAAAATCAACTCTTGACATCAACAAGGCTATTTCTCATTCTCCTGTAGGATATGAAATACTTCCCCCTAAAGCTAATTCAAACAGATTGTTAAGCCTTGATGAAAAAACTTGTAAAATCCTTGATGAATTGCACCAAACCTATCCTGAATCTACACGAATTTTTGAATCTGAAAATGGAGGGATGCTATCACCTTCAAAACCTAGAAAATGGCTTTTAGAGATAACCAAAGAAAAAGACATTGAACCAATCAGAATTCATGCATTTAGACATACTCACGCAAGCTTGCTTTTTGAATCAGGCATGAGTTTAAAACAAGTTCAATATCGTTTAGGACATGCAGATTTAAAAACAACAATGAACATTTATACTCATATCACTAAATTTGCTAAAGATAAAATAGGGCAACAATTTTCCGATTATATTGATTTTTAACCAGTATTAATAAACTGGTTTTTTTATTTTTTCTCCCTCTTTTTCTCCCTCCCTTTTATCAGATTGTATCGTATCATATCGGATTATAAAAAATAAAAAACGCTCTGTTGAGCGATTTCTAATACTTTTGGATTCTATAAAATCCATTCAATGGAGGCGAGGGGAGTCGAACCCCTGTCCAAACACCTTGCTACATCAACGTCTACAACCATAGGACTTTCTCAAATTTAACAAAATGCCAAAGCCAGTCTCAAACAGCGACATTTTGCGGGGCTTTAAATCTCTTTTGCTGCGTCAAGCCTCCACAACAACGTATCTGACTAAAAGTTTAGGCCGTCAAATTGCCATCAGTGAGCAAAAATCAGGCACGCATGGTGCTGTTTAGGCTGCCATTGCGTAAGTTTGTGTATTATTTTTAGCAGTTATATTTATCTGCGGATGATTATCCTGATCCCTCAGCAGTTGCAGTTCATGCGCGACAATGCCTGTCGAATCCGTAACGCCCCCAAATTTAGGGAGAGACCTACTGATTATTCTGTCAGTAATTCTTTGAACCTTGAAGTCTAATTATAGCATATTTTAACTTTTCTGTCAGTAAAATTTCATTAAAGTTTGTATTTTATATGAGAAAGGTGAGCTGACAGATTCCTTTATCAGTTGATTCAAAGCTGTCAGTAATAAAAAAATATCTGTCAGTAAATTCTTTAAAACTCTTCTTCATCAATTTGTTGAATTTCTTGTAGTTTAGTGATTAAATATTGGTCAGTAGAATATTTTTTCATTAGCTCTTCTAATAATTGATTACGAACTACATAATTACTAAAAAGATGTAATTTTTCTTCATAGCTTTCAAGTACTTTTTCTGTTCTTTTGATATTGTCATAAACAGCTTGACGACTGATATTAAATTCTTCAGCAATCTCCGCCAAACTATAATCATCGGCATAATAAAGTTCAATATAATTCATTTGTTTATCAGTCAAGAGTGTCGCATAAAACTCAAAAAGAGTATTCATTCGATTCGTTTTTTCGATTTCCATAAGCTCTATTATAACAAAATTTATATCATTTTTTATGTTTATTCATTATTTTCTAATTGTTGATTTAAAATAATAAAATGTAATTTTTTTATCTTTATCAAAGTCTAAGTATCCATTATTTTTTTTAGCTAAAATTAATAATTTATTCTATACAAAACTCCCTGTTTTCGTTATAATTAAAAGTATGAAAAAAATTTTAATTGCTGATGATGATCGGGCAATTTTGACCCTTTTATCTTATAATTTTCGGCAAAATGATTACGAAGTAACTATTGTATCAGACGGGAAAAAAGCTTATGACAAAGCTCGTAAAAATCCCTTTGATTTACTTCTACTTGATTTAATGATGCCCGAATATTCCGGAATTGAAGTCACCCAAAAACTTCGTAAAGAAGGTAATTTTACACCAATTTTAATTTTAACTGCTCGAGATGATGATGAAATGAAACTGACAGGGCTGTCAGCAGGTTCTGATGAGTATTTAGATAAAACGACTCCAATGAAAGAAATCATTGTCAGAGCCGATGCGCTCATTCGCAGAAATCAAATGTATAACCAAGCACCCTCCGAAACTGTCAGTGAATCTTTAGATGAAAGTCCTTCATCATTAGTTACTGACAGATTGGTCATTGATTTTATAAAAAAAGAAGTCACTTTTGACGAAAAAGTTTTAGATTTAACCAAACGAGAATTTGAAATCCTTGAGCTCTTAGCTAAAAGAGAGGGGAAAATTGTCAGTCGTGAAGAACTCCTACAACATTTTTGGGGAATTTCAGACACTGCTGAAACCCGCACCATTGATGTGCTCATTTCTAAAATTCGTAAAAAATTAAATAATCATTATATCAAAACAAAACGAGGATTCGGATACTATTTTGAAGAAAATGAAACTTAAACACATCATGCTTATGACGGTCCTATATATTATTGCGACCTTAAGTTTGGTGATTCTATCGAACCAAAATATCTTAGAAAATGATACAAATCGAGTATTAAAAACAATAGATAAAATACAACTCTTTTTAGAAAAACATCCTGATAATCCTCTGCCAGATAATTTTGAACATCTTCCAAAGAATACAGTAAATTCGGATACTAAAAAAATTAAAAAGGGTGCGACTTACGCACGTAGTTTAGATTCTCAAGAAATAACCGTGACCAGTCCCATATTTAGCGAGGGTCAAATTAACGGTTATCTAAAGGTTACAGAAAATCGTACCTCTACTTTCTTTACAGATTTTGCCATTATCATTTTTGCAATTTTATTTTACTTGGCTGTCGCCATCCAAGTTTTACGTTCTGCTCAGAGAGCTTATGTTTTTCGAGAAAATACCGTTGCTAAAATTAAAAATATCGAGCGTAGTCCATTAACTCAAAGCTATTTGATGAATGAGAACGACGATAAAATTACAACTGAGCTCAATAAATTGGGCGAAAAAATTCAGAAACAAGCGCTCTCTCATACTGAAAAGAAAGAAAATCTCTACGAATTTATTGAATTTTTCCAATTTCCAATTTTCATTTATAATAATAAAGGAAAAATTCGTCGGACCAATGCTTCTTTCAAAAATGAATTTTCAGATACTGAAAATCTAGATATTTTCAGCCCCTATGCTGATTTCTTAAATTTTCTTGTTGATAAAATTTTACATCCTGATATTCAAGAAAAACTTTTCTATTTTGAAAAACTTGGGGCTTATTATCAAGTCCGTATCACTCCTTTACCTGATTTGGATAGTCGATTTATGGTGACTATGATGGATGTTAGCTCTTATCGTCGAACAGTGGATGCCCACAATGCTTTTATTGCTAACGTTTCTCATGAATTAAAAACTCCCCTTACTTCTATCAAAGGCTTCGCTGAACTTCTGGAAACAGATTCAATTTCAAGTTCTGACACAAAAAATTTCGCATCTATTATCAATAAAGAAAGTTCACGCCTGATGAATTTAGTTCAGGATACACTGCTTTTGACCAAACAAAATCATCGAATTGATAAAAAGAAAATTAATCTTTCAGCTTTGATACAAAATATTCTCCAAAGCTCAGGACCACAAATTAATGAAAAATCACTTCATTTAGAATCCCAAATTGAAGAAATCACTTTTAAAACCAATGAACAAATGGTTCATAGCATTTTTGAGAATTTGATTGAAAATGCAATTAAATACACTCCAGCAAATGGACAAATTTTTGTCAGCTTACATCTTGAACAAAATAAAGTCATTTTCAGTGTAACTGACAATGGTCCTGGTCTTAGTGAAATTCAAAAAGAGCGAATTTTCGACCGCTTCTACCGGGTTGATGAAAGTCGTGCAGAAGTTAATGGAACAGGTTTAGGACTTGCTATCGTTGAGAAAAATGTTCAAGAGCTTCACGGAACAATTGACGTTGTATCCATTCTTGGAAAAGGGACAACTTTCACCGTAAATCTCTAATTGAAGCCTTCAACAAATTTACTTATCAAATTAAAAAAATCTTATAACCAAAACTCTCCAATTAAGATAAAATCAATTTATCAAGATTGGAGAGTTTTTATGGCTAAATATACATTTCAGGGCATTCCTCGCCCACTCGTTCGTACTAACCAAACTTTTATTGTTCTCAGTGTCATTTTGGCAGTCATCACTCATTTCTATTGGATTCTACTACTTCCTATTCTCGCTGGACTATCTGGCATTCTTTTCGAGAAAAATTTTATTATTTTAATCGCCAAAAGCTTTCTAAAGAAGAAAGCTTCAGAATATGTGCTCGAAGATAAATCAGACCTTCGCTTCAATCAAATTATCGCTACTGCTCTATTAAGTGCTAGTTTGATTTCCTCAATCACTAATCATCCTATCTTAGCAATAATCTTTGCAGCTTTTGTCTTTTTAGCCGCTTCTATTGCTTTAAGTGGTTTTTGTATAGGATGTTGGATTCATTTTCAACTTCGTCAGTACAAATATCGTCGGCAAGTAAAAAAAGGACTTCACTAAGTCCTTTTTATCTTTCCAAATAAAACTCAAAACGGTCACCAACATATTGAGATAAGACATATTCAAAAGCTGTACCATCTGTTAAATAAGAAACCTGAGTTAAGCCAAGAATAGCAGCTCCAACTCTTGTTTTTAAATACTCTGAAACCTCTGTACTGACTCTTTTAGCTGAAACAATCTGTTCACTACGACCAATCACATGTCCGTGATTTTCTAAAGTTTTAAAGAAGTTACTCGTAATTTCTTTTTTATCAAAAGATTTGACCAATTTGAAAGGAATACTTGCCACTTCATAACAAATTGGAACATTATCCGCATAACGAATCCGCTCCATTCGGATGATTGAATCCTTTTTGGTGATATTTAGTTTTTCACATTCAACCTCATTTGGCGCCGTTCTAATATAACTCAAAACTTCTGTTGAAGGAACTTTACCTTGTGAGCTGATAATTTCTGTAAAGGAAGTTGTTCCACGCATTTTTTCACGAACACGTCGGCTAGCAACATAAGTTCCAGAACCCACACGACGGTCAAGAATTCCTTCATCAACCAAAGCTGTTACCGCTTGTCTTGCTGTCATTCGACTGACAGTAAAGCGCTCAGCCAAATCACGTTCGCTTGGAAGACGTTGTCCAATTTTCCAGATGCCTTTTTCAACTTCATCTTTTAAGGCATCATGTATTTTTACATAATTCGGTACTGATTTTCTTGCCATAGTTCCCCCTAACTAAATAATAACAATATATACCACTTTAATATCTGTCTACCATTATATCACAGTTCATATGACTTACAAATAAAGAACATTTAAAATAATCGCAAATCTTATCTTCTATTAGCTTTTAATTTATAAAAAAAGAATTAGTTAATATAACTAACTCTTTTTTATCTTTTATCAGTATTCAATTATTTTGAAGGAACAGTGATTTTTCCATCAATAATATCTGCTTTTGCTTTAGCAACTGCATCTTTGATTTCTGAATTTGCACTGTCAAGTCCTAAGTTAACCCCACCATTTTTAAGGTCATAAGTAACGATTGTTCCACCAGGGAATTTACCATCTTTAGTCTTGTCAGCGATATCTTTTACAACATTACCAACTTCTTTGATTGTTGATACAAGTACAAAGTTAGAATCTTTACCGTCTTTAGATTTGTATTTTCCAAGATATTCTTGGTCTTGGTCAACACCGATAACCCAAACTTTGTCAGCCTCATTTTTAGTTGAGTTCAATGCTTTAGCTTCACTGAAGACACCAGTTCCTACACCACCAGCACATTGATAAACTACGTCATCACCAGCACCGTACATAGCCGCAGCAATTGTTTTACCCTTGGCCGCGTCAGAGAAAGATCCCGCATATTGAACATCAACTTTAATATCTGGGTTTACAGATTTAGCTCCAGCTTCATAACCTTTTTCAAAACGTGTAATAACATCTGATTGCATTCCACCGATGAAACCAATTTTGTTAGTCTTAGTTGCTTTTGCGGCAGCTACACCGGCAAGGTAGGCACTTTCGTTATCAGCAAAAGTTGCTGATGCCACATTTTTTTGGTCTTTGATGACTGAGTCAACGATTACAAAGTTAGATTTAGGATTATTTTTTGCTGCAGCTGATGTTGCATCTTGTAAAGAGAATCCGATACCAAACAAAAGTTTGTAGCCTTGTTGTTCCGCAGAGTTATAGTTAGTTGTATAATCTGAAGCAGAGTTAGATTGGAAATAAGTGTATCCTGTACCTTTTTTCAGGTTATTTTCTTTCCCCCAGCTTTGAAGACCTTCCCAAGCGGATTGGTTAAATGAACGGTCGTTTACACCACCAGTATCGGTGACGATTGCTGCTTTAAGGTCAGTTTTTGCTTTACCTGATCCGGCTGCGTCATGTGAACGGCATCCTGCAAGGACTGCGACTGATGCAAGTGCGAGAGCACTAACTGCGATTACACGTTTTTTCATGGAAAGGGTATCCTCCGAGTTTTGTTTGGCTAAATATAGCTTAAGACTATTTTAAGATATATTTAGCCTTTTTGCAAGTCCAAATAAGCTGAATATCCCTTTTTCTCGCTAAATGTTCGGAAATAACCTATCAATTACTAAGAATTATTCATATTTATCAGTAATTACCATTTTTACATTTTTTAAAAGAAAAAAGTTAAAGCGCTTACTTTAGTTACAAAATAATATGCTACCTATTGATAGCATATCAATTTTATTTTAATCAAGATTTTTGAAAGAATATGGTAAAAGTTCCTCAACTGAAGTTTCTTTTACATCTTCATTTTTAGAAATCAAAAAAACTGGCATATCTGCTGGACAAAATTCTGCAATAACTTGTCTACAAGCACCACAAGGACTAATTGGTTCTTCTGTTTCTCCGAATACATAAAGAGCATCAAAATCTTTCAGGCCTTCTGATATTGCTTTAAAAATAGCTGTTCGTTCAGCACAATTAGAAAGTCCAAAACTAGCATTTTCAATATTACAACCTGTGATAATTTGACCATCAGTTGTATGAAAAGCTGCTCCTACAGGAAAATGAGAGTAAGGAACATATGCCAAACTCGCCGCTTCGCGTGCGGCAGCAATCATTTTTTTAGTAGTTGTCATTTGAAGTCAGACCTTCCATAATTGCAACGCCGGCCGAAACACCAAGACGTGTTGCACCAGCATCAATCATTGCTTTTGCTTCTTCAAGATTATGAACTCCACCAGAAGCCTTAACTCCCATATCTGGACCAACCGTTTGACGCATTAATTTTACATCATGAACAGTTGCTCCACCTGTTGAGAAGCCTGTTGAAGTTTTGACAAAATCAGCACCAACTGCTTTAGCAATTTGGCAAGCTTTAATCTTTTCATCGTCAGTCAAGAGGCTTGTTTCAATGATGACTTTAAGAAGTTTATCACCTTTTACTGCGTTGACAGCTGCAATATCTGACTCAACAAGATCCCAATCCTTAGATTTGGCTGCACCAATATTAATGACCATGTCAATTTCATCAGCACCGTTTTCAATAGCGTTTTTAGCTTCAAAAGCTTTGAGTTCAGAAGTATTAGCACCTAAAGGAAAACCAATAACTGTACATACTTTAACGTCTGAGTCTTTAAGTTCTTGGCTGGCATAATTTACCCATGTTGGGTTAATACAAACGCTCATAAAATCATATTTTTTTGCTTCATCAATTATTTGTTGAACTTTAGATTTGGGAGCATCGGCTTTAAGAATAGTATGGTCAATATATTTATTAATTTGCATTTTATGTTCTTTCTATTTTTTTAATCTTAAGTAAATCATTCCAACGATGAGGTAGACTACAACGAAGATAATGATAAAAGCAATAAGTTGAATAAGCCAACCAAAATTTTGTAAGTACAATTTGGTCGCTGCTCCAGCCAAAGCTGACAAGATGACTTGCAGGGCCATGACAGGTGTTGGGATTTTTAAATCATTTTTCATCTTATCTGATAATTTCTAGAATTTCTTTTTGATGAACTTGTTGATCACTAATGACCAAACTGTCATTAAATTCAGCAACTAATTCGTCAGTAATTTCGCGGTTAGAATAAAGCTGAGCAATGACTTCACCGGCACTCACCTTATCTCCTACCTTTTTCGTCAGAGTAACACCTGCTTCAAAATCAATATCATCAGTCTTAGTTGCACGTCCTGCTCCTAATTTCATAGCAAGAAGACCAATTCCTAAGGCTTTTTCTTCACTAATAAATCCTGATTTATCTGCTTTAATTTCCACTTGATATTTTACTTGAAGAGGAGCTGTCAAATAGTCAAAGGCAGTCGGGTCACCACCTTGGGCCTTGACCATTTCAACAAATTTTCCGTAAGCTAAACCATTAGTAAAATGCTCTAAAATTTCAGGAATTGATTTTTCAAGTCCCGCAAGTTGCAGCATAATTTGGGCAAGTTCCGCAATAAATTCTTGGAATTCCTTTGGCGCTTTTCCTTGTAGAGTATGAACTGCTTCAGTCATTTCATTTCGATTTCCGATAGCAAAACCAAGAGGCTGACTCATATTTGTGATGACAGCGACGGTTTCTCGTCCTACAGATTTACCAAGGTCAACCATTGTTTGAGCGAGAAGGCGAGCATCTTCAACTGACTTCATAAAAGCCCCATCTCCTACAGTTACATCTAGTAGAATGGCGTCAGAGCCTGCGGCAATTTTTTTGGACATGACAGAACTAGCAATTAGAGGAATAATATCAACAGTTGCTGTGACATCTCGAAGAGCATAGAGTAATTTATCGGCTTTAACAAGTTCATCGGATTGCCCAATTATGGCAATTCCTGTTTCTTTGACCTGATCAATAAATTCTTTTTCCGTTTTTTCAAATTTGAAGCCAGGAATTGACTCCAATTTGTCCAAAGTTCCTCCCGTATGTCCAAGCCCACGACCAGACATTTTCGCAACAGGAACCCCAAATGACGCTACAAGCGGAGCTAAAATAAGTGTTACTTTATCACCCACTCCACCAGTAGAATGTTTATCAACCTTGATTCCGGCAATATCAGTCAAATCGAATTCTTTTCCTGAATGAACCATTGCCATCGTGAGATGAGCAGTTTCTTCTGTAGTCATCCCTTTAAAATAAATTGCCATCGCAAGTGCTGACATTTGATAGTCTGGCACGATTCCTTTGACATAATTTTCAATCATCCAATCGATTTCAGCTTGGCTAAATTCACCACCATCTCTTTTCTTTTGAATGAGATCAACCATCCGATAGGTCATAGGCTCCCCCTCGTTTTATCTTATCAATAATTATATATTTTTATAACTTCTTAAAATAAAGTATCCTTTATCTCTAGCTACAAGCTGACAATTACCAAATACTTCTTCCATTTTCTTTTGAGCAGACGGGGCACCCTGTTTCTTTTGGATAACAATCGTCAAATGCCCTCCATCATTTAAGTGACCAAAAGCACCAGCTAAAATTTCATGGACCACTTCTTTACCGGCCCTAATTGGCGGATTTGAGATAATCGCATCATATTTTTCACTGACAGACTCATAAATATTTGAAAGTTCAATTTTACTATTACTGACAGCATTGTCAATCGCGTTTTGACGGCATAAATCAAGTGCCCGACTATTGACATCAACCATTGTCACATCTAAATCAAACTTTTTAGCTAAGGTTAACCCTAATGTTCCATAACCACACCCAACATCTAAAAGACTTTTTGCACTTTCAGGTTGATAGTTTTCTAATAAAACACGAGAACCATAATCAATTCCATTTTTTGAAAAGACACCACGATCTGTTTTAAAACGCATTGACTGACCTAACAATTCAACTGTTAAGGTCTGGAAGTCATGCGATAAATCTTGATTGTCTTCATAATACATATTTGTTTTAACCATTAATTTTATTTTAACATAAAAGCCCTTTTTTATCTTAAAAAAATTTTTAGAACTTCTACTTATTTTGTAATCTCTTACACTTTTACTGACAGAAGTGTAAAAATCTTGTCAGTAACTTATTTAATACGCTTACAGATTTATTAGTTTTTTTACCTTGATAAGCCAAAAATATGATAAAATATTTGTCATGAATGAATTCATTAATTTTGACGAAATTAGCCGAAAAACATGGCAAAATCTTTATAATACTTCGATTGCTCCCTTAACTCATGATGAGTTAGAATCAATCCGCTCACTCAATGATGAAATCAGTTTACAAGATGTGGAGGACGTCTATTTACCACTGATTCATCTTCTTCGCTTATATAAAAAAAATTTAGAAGACATGAGTTACTCTAAGGGACTTTTCCTACAAAAAATTGTCAAAACTCCCCCACTCATCATTGGGATTTCTGGCTCAGTCGCCGTTGGAAAATCAACGACCGCAAGACTTCTCCAGCTTCTCCTTTCACGTGCCTTTCCAAAATTAACCGTTGATTTAGTGACAACCGACGGATTTTTGTACACGACTAATGATTTAAAAAATATGGGGATTCTCGACCGCAAAGGTTTTCCTGAAAGCTATGATATGGAAAAATTAACAAGTTTTCTTTATCACGTCAAAAATGGTGAAAAATTTGAAGTTCCGATTTACTCACATGAAACTTACGATATTTTACCTAACCAAAGTCAAATCATTGACAGCCCTGATATTCTTATTGTAGAAGGAATTAATGTGCTTCAAAATCCACAAAATCAACTGCTTTATATCAGTGATTTTTACGATTTTTCAATTTATGTCGATGCTGACGAAAAACTCATTGAAAAATGGTACCTCGAACGTTTTGACAGCCTTTTAAAACTAGCTAAATATGACCAGACAAACTTCTATCATCAATTTACAAAAATGCCAGAAGATAAAGTAATCAATCTAGCCCGTGAAACATGGGCACGTGTCAATCGTGTCAATCTCAGAGAATATATTGAGCCCACAAGAAATCGGGCAGAAATTATTCTTCACAAAACAGAAAATCACTATATTGACAAAATTTACCTGAAAAAATTCTAAAAAAAATACTGACAAATCTGTCAGTATTTTTTGTCTTCAATTTTACTGACAGAACTGTCAGACAAGATTAGAAATAGTCTGCTGTATCATCATTTGGAAAAACAAATTTCTTTAAGACAAAGACACCAATAATTAATATCAGAATAGCACTAGCAATCAATAATACTCCAACCAATCGTTCATGATAGGTTAACAAAAGTCGAATCAGTGAAGTAATCCCGAGTGATAAGAGGAAAATTAATGACACATGTCCTTTATTTCTCAATGAAGTGATAATCAAAGTTAAAAATTCAAAGAAGATAAAGAAGGAGAGAATACTTTCCAAAATATCATAATAATGAACCTCACTCTCAGAAAGAAAAGCAAGTAAAACAAGATTATAAACTTCTCTAAATAGAAAATAAACCATCAAAAGCCCTACTACCATAAGCAACATAAAACTAATTTTCGATAATAGATTAGCAAATTTCAGTTCAATATGATTAAAAAAATTTTTCATAGGCGCTCTCCTTCTTGTCTCATCTTTAAAATATTTCTGTCAGTAAATTAGGCTTATAAATCTGAAGATTGGACATAGCCCTGAACGAATTCGTCAATTTCAATATAAATATAGCACTTCTTATCACTAATTTTTTTTCTGATTTCCGCTTCAATTTGATTAATAATTTCATAATCTTCTAAAACAAGTTGACTCACCAAATCAATTTTTGCTGCAATCAAAATCTCTGTTGGGCCAAGGTGAACCGTTTTAACATTAATTACTCGTTCTACTTCAGGACGATCAAAAGCTGTCAAAATCTTTTCTAAATCGCTATCTGTCACACGTTCACCAACAATTAAACTATAAAATTCTCTTGTTAAGAAAATCGCTGCTGCCATAAGCAAGAAACCAATCAATAACCCACTAATTGCATCAAAAACAGGATTGCCCGTCACCATCGTCAAGACAGTTCCTAAAAGCGCTAAAAGTAAACCAATAATTGCGCATAAATCCTCAGCAAAAATAACTAAAATTTCGCTATGGCGACTTTCATGTAAAAACTTAAAGATCGGTAATTTTTCTGTATTCAATTCGCTAATTTCTTTAAAAGCCACTCTTAATGATGAACCTTCAATTGCCATGCCAATCAACAAGATTCCAATAACAATGCCCGCATTTTCAACACTGTGTGCTGGGTGAACCAACTTATCATAGGCCTCCATTACACCAATGACACCCCCACCAAAAAAGAGGAATGTTGCCACTATCATACTAAAGAAATATTTTGCCCTAGCTTCGCCAAATTGATGGAGATTAGTGCTCGCTTGTCTTGAACGACGGTCACCAAACAAAAGTAAAATCTGATTCCCACAATCCACCACTGAGTGAATACTTTCGTTAAGCATCGCAGCTGAGCCAGATAAACCAAATCCAATAAACTTACTGATTGCAACCAGAACATTAGCCCCAAGTGCCGCAAAAACCGCAAACATCCCTGAAGTTTTTTTCTCTTCCATAACTCTCTCATTTCCTATTCAATATATCTTAATTATAACATAAGCCCTTATTTAAGATTTAATTTGTAACTTTTAAGCCAAAAATAAAGAAAACTAAAAGGCTCTTCCTACAAAGAAAGAACCTTCAAGAGAATAAATCATCAAAACCTATCCTCAATACTATGTAAGAAAAGAAGTCAAATGAATTCCACTAATGAAACTTCATTTAACTAAAACAATAATACAACATTTACAAAAAAGTGTCAATCCCTTAACGTAAATATTTTAGTGAAAAATTAATCTAAACGTTTCTTATTATTTTTGACCTTCTAAAATCAAGATTTCAAGTTCTTTTTTCTCACGATTCAATTTTTCTAAACGATAAGCTAAACTATTTTTATTGTCTTTTTCTTCCATTCCTAACAAAAATTCAATTGACACATTAAAATAGTTTGCCATTTCAAAAACACGACCAACACTCGGTTTTTTCTTATACTTATAATTTTTCAAAGTATTCCGAGGATAACCAAGTTCCCGCTCAACTTGATTAAAAGATTTATGAGCATCTTTAATCAACAACTTTAATCTTGAGTAAACAAACAAATATTCATGTTCCATAATAATAATCCTTCTTTTTTAGTTTTTTATAGATAACTTTTCAATAAGTGAATAAAATAAATTCAAAGAAACATTCAAATTCACTCTTCACTGATTTCTTCATCCTCTTCCCAATTCCAAGCCCGAGAAAATTCCTGATTTTGGAAAAGTGAAGCCAAACCACTCAACTGTTTTAAACGAAGCAACTCTTCTTTATCCATTCCAATATGTTTCATAATCCACTGGTCACTCAACCCCGATTCTACCAATTGTTGAACAATTTCTGTCATCAATTCGATTGAATGTGTCCCCCTAGCACGATTATGTCGAATGGTACTAGCAATTCTATCTTCAAGTGGACGATCAATAATCGACACAGGTAAACAATTTCCTTCTCGTTTAGCAATTTCTTCAGAATTTTTCATGACAAGATAACGATGAAAACCATCCACAATTTCATAAAAATCCTGTTCTTTATCGTAATAACAAACGATAGGCATTGTATAACCATCTTCCAAAATCGACCGTTCAAGTAATTGAAATTCAGGAGGTGCTGTTCGATTTGGATTATAAGCATTTGCTCTAATCTTCTCAATTGGCACTCGCCTGATATCATAAGCTGGACTTATAAAAATGTCTCCCATTTTTCCATTGCCTCTTGTTTTTTCTGTAATTCATCCTTCGTTTGACCAAACCCCATATACTGACAATAAGTATCATTCTTTAAAATCGTGATACACATGCGTTTATATGAAGGAACCAACCTAAAATTTTTAATTGGCACATCGTCCGGATAATCTTTAAAGCGAATCACTTCATATCTTTGCTTATATTTGCGCTTATTTGTTGGTGGACCCAAACGTTCAAAGTCCGAGCCAAGCTCCTCTAACTCATCAACCACATTTTCTGGTAAAGCTCCACCAGTTTTCATCCAATAATCCATTGAAGATTTAAATTTTTTACGATAAACCTTTCGAGTTTCCTCTGGCAATGTCTCAAGTAAAAATTCAACGTAAGATTTCCAAGTATGTCCTTTAGGTAGCACAGCTCCACGGTAGCCCATTGCTGCAGTTCCACCATAAAGCGCTGCAAAATTTGCTCCATTAACACGACCAACTAATTTTCCCCAAGTCGCTGGCTCTAACGCCTGATAAAGCTTTAATGAATGCACCCCACACTGATGGAAAGGATTAGCAACCCTCATTGATTTATAAGGAACTCCCGCCTGATAGTACAAATCATAAAGATGATTATAATCAAGCTCAAACTTAGCATTAGCTCGCCAGATATCTTCAAATAGCCAATCATACATTGGATAAAAATTAAAGACATCTTGACTAATACGATGGCTATAATTAGTCGTTCCAAAACGAGAAAAAGTTTCCTCGCGCGTTACCGCATTATAACGATTTAAACTTTCCTGAGCACGAATCCCCACCAAAACAGCCGTTCGTACAGCCTCTTTTTCTCGATGAAGCCACTGGCAAAACTTACTTTGAAACTCATAATCAGACATTCCAACTTTAAAAAATGGAAATACTTGATTTTCTAAACAAATAGCTTTTGGAGGAATTGAATTCAACCAAAGTTCTTGATGTTCTGGGTCCCAAGGCAACCAAGTCGATTGTGACATCGAAATTCCACAAGAAGCCGATACAGGAAGACAGACGTGATAATAATCAAATTCTGGATACTTTCCCATTGAACGTTCGATATAATCTTTAGTTTCTTGATAATTTCCCTCATAATCCAAATAAAAAACAGAAACTTTTATCCCTTTTTTCATCCATTCATGACTTTCATAATAAAGATGAACCAATTCCAACATCAAACCCGAATCCTTACCACCAGAAAAAGAAATAATCAGATGGTCAAAATAACTACAAATATATTCTAGTCGATGATTAAATGCTTCATAAACACTTTCTTTTTGATAAATTTTCACCTCATCTTTCCTTTCCATTATTGATTTTATTTTTCACAGCGCTATGTCAAAACTATCAACAATTATATATTACGAAAAAGCAAAGACTTTGTAAAAGTTTTTATCAAACTAAAAAATAATCAAAACAATTAATTTCTTACTAAAACAATGATATACTATTTCAGAATACTAAAAAAATTATCTATAATAGATTATTTTTAATTATTGCCTATTAAGTAGATAACTTAAAAAAAGAAAGGTTTTTATACTCCTTGAAGTATAAAATAAAAGCATCATGACAAAAGATACGAAAGAAATTATTATTCGCACTCTCTTAAATATCGCCTCCGAATCCCAAAAAGTGACCATTGAAGAAATTTCTAAAAGGTCACACATTACCCGCACAACGATTAAAAATAATTTTAAAACGGGCGTTCCCGGAATTGTCGAATACATCTATCTGAATATTGTAGATGAAGTTAATGAGCGTTTACTTCAATATAACTGTGAAGATGTTACTATTGAACTCCTTTCTGACCTTCTACTTCCGGTCCTTTGGCAACATAAAGAAGAAGCTCATATTATTTTTGGTTCTCAACTTCCTTTCCGGTTAATCGGTCCAATCAGTGATAGAACTTGGAAGTGGGCTGAAAAACACTTTAACTCTCTTATAAAAAACATGGTTTAGCAAATTATTTTACAGCTCAAGAACTCCTAAGATACTTTAACGCTCAACTTATTACAGTTCTCACTCTTTGGTTAGAAGCCGATATTCCCATTGCATATGAAAAATTCCGTCCAAAATTTATCTTTTTTATGAGCACTTCAATCAATGAGCTTATTTTTAAAGGAACAAAATAAAAAACGTAAATCTTTCGATTTACGTTTTTCTTATTATGTTTGTTAACTTAAGGGGCAATCCGTTTTCTGGCTGCTCGTTTTCTACCCATTTCAATTTGTTCTTCTTTTTTCTTGATAGGATTGATAACTTTTGTTTTAATGCCAATAGCAGTGGCAGCAAGTCCAGCTATCAAAAGTGCATTCCCCGCCAAAAAGCCTTTAATAAATGTACGATTCATTTGTCTCTCCTCCTAGTTTTATAGATTAACAGTCAAATAATAAAACTTTAGTAAAATTTCCTCATTCGACTCTACAAAATCATTTTAACATAAATGTTATAAATCTAAAAATAATAAACTTAGAATGAAATAATAAAAAACCTTCTAACTATAATGCTAGAAAGTTTTCATTAAATTTAAATCTTCGTTGATTATTTAAACCATTTATCAACTTCTTTTTGATGATCTTTAATCCAATTTTTGGCAGCTTCTTCTGGCGTTTTACCATTTTGAATATCAAGCATGACAGCTTCCATATCCTTAGTTGTCCAATTAAATTTATCTAAAACTTTATAAGCTTCTGGATTTTCTTTCTTCAAACCTTTACGAACAATCGTATTAATATTTTCTGAAGTTCCCATTGTTCCTTTTGGATCAGCCAAATATTTCAAATCATATTTGTTAAACATCCAATGAGGTGACCAACCAGTAATGACAATATCTTTATGTTGTTTGATTGCTTCACCAAGAGCTACAGTCATAGCACCTGATGATGAAGGAACAAGTTTCCAATCTTTAAGATTATCATAGCTATTAAGCGTTTTTTCACTAGCAGCCATTACACCTGCACCTGGTTCAATACCTGTGATTGTCTTATTCGCTTGATTTGTTAAATCTTCAATTGAATTAACATTCATATAACTTGGAACAACAAACCCAACTTTAGCCCCTTTAAGGTTAGGACCTAACAAATCAACAGATTTACCATATTTTTGCCATTGTGTTTTATGAGTATTTGGTAACCAAGCAGAAACCATTCCATCTGCTTGACCATTGGCTACCGTTTGCCAAGCCACTGCATTATCTAAAGCTGTCGTTTTTACATCAAAGCCATGTTCTTTCATCGCTTGAGTCAAAACATTGATTGATGCAACTTCTGAATCCCAGTTCATATAAACTAAGTCAACTTTTTTATCAGAGGCTGTTTTTCCAAAAGACATTCCTGAAAAGGCACCAACAATTAAAGCTAACAATGAAACTAAGGCAATTCCACGTTTCCATTTTTTAACTGTAGGATTTCCCTGTTTTTCAAGAGGAGAAACATTAAGTTTTTGTGTAAAGCGGTCAATAATAATAGCCAAAATAACTAATGAAATCCCACTTACAAACCCTTTACCAATATCAGCTGATTGAACAGCTGCAAGTACCCCACGACCTAAGCCAGGCGCCCCAATCATAGAAGCGATAACAACCATAGAAAGAGCTAACATAATCGTTTGGTTAACACCGGCCATAATTGTTCCTTTAGCCAAAGGAAATTCCAATTTAAAGAGCTTTTGACGGGCAGTTGAACCAAATGAATCTGCCGCTTCAACTAATTCTGTTGAAACTTGACGAATTCCCAAGTTAGTCATTCTGACTGTTGGTGGAAGTGCAAAGATAACAGAGGCAAATACCCCAGGAACAACTCCAATTCCAAAGAATGCAACCGCTGGAATCAAATAAACGAAACCAGGCATTGTTTGCATAAAGTCCAAAATCGGTTGAACGATCTTAGCCACTAAATCAGATTTGGCCATCCAAATCCCTAAAGGAACTCCAATGATGATTGACAATAAACTTGAAAGTAAGACAAGTGTGATTGTACTCATCAAATCTGACCATAAGCCCTGGTTAGCAATTAAAGAAAGACCGATGAAAGTGAATAAAGGAAAGGCAATTTTTTTACCTGAAACCAAAATGGCAAGGATAGTAACAACAGCAATCATCAACCAGAATGGAACAGCAGTTAAAGCACCTGTAATACCGTTCATCAATACCGTTCCTGATTTTTGAATCACATCAAATCCTGAACTAAAAGTACTAGTAATCCAATCTGTTGCCGATGACACCCAGTTTGCTATGGGTACTTGTCCAATAGCTAAATCAATCATTTATTCTCCTCCTCTTTTTCAATCTCCTCTACTTCGTCCTCATCAGGAATATCAGCTAAGGCCTCTAAAACACTTCCTCGAATCAATACACCTTTAAGGAATCCATTATCATCAACAACTGCTAAAGGCGTTGGGGCATCATAGATAATTGGCAAGATATCTCTTACAAGCATTTCTTTAGAAACTGTTCCAACATCTGTAGTCATCACATCTTTTAATGGTTGATTATTTTTTCTAGCAGCAATAGCTTGTTCACTCGTAACAACACCACGGAATTGACGTTTTTTGTCAACAGCCATTAGAGAGCTGACTTCTTCAGTCTTCATCTTCTTCAAGGCAACGCTAGGTCCATCAACATCAATGTTAGTAGTTAAAGCTGGAATCATGATGTTTTCTGCTGTAATAACTTTTGCACGATCCACATCTTCTACGAAAGTTTTAACATAATCATTTGCTGGATTGGTCAAGATTTCCTCACCAGTACCAATTTGCATGATTTTACCATCTTTCATGATTGCGATGCGGTCACCAATACGGAGGGCTTCGTTCAAATCATGAGAAACAAAGATAATTGTTTTTTGAAATTTTGCTTGAAGTTCAAGTAGCTCATCTTGCATTTCACGACGAATCAAAGGATCAAGAGCAGAGAACGCTTCATCCATAAGCAGAATCTCTGGGTCATTAGCTAAGGCACGCGCAAGTCCTACCCGTTGTTGCATTCCACCAGATAGTTGCTTAGGATACTGATCTTTAAAGTCTAATAAGTTTGCATTATCCAAGGCCTTCTCCGCACGTTTGCGCCGCTCTTCTTTTGGTACATTTTGAACTTCCAAACCATACTCGGTATTTTCTAAAATTGTTCGATGTGGAAATAGACCAAAATTTTGGAAAACCATACTCATTGTTTTACGGCGAACTTGAAGCAAATCTTCTTTATTTAATGTAGCAACATCTTGGTTGTCAATAAATATTTTTCCGCTCGTTGGTTCAATCAACCGATTAAGCAAACGCAACAAAGTTGATTTACCTGAACCAGATAGACCCATGATTACAAAAATCTCACCCTCATTGATTTCAAAATTTGTATTATAAACCCCTACAGTTGCACCGGTTTTTTTCAAAATTTCATTTTTGGGCTCACCTTTTTCAACCATTGTTAATGCGGTTTTTATCCGCTTGCCAAAAATTTTAGTTAAATGTTCAATTTTTATTTTTACTGGCAAAATAACTCTCCTTTACTCTAACACAGGGAAGCTTAAAACATTTTTAGAAGTATAAATTCTAAATAAATAGGTTAATTAATAATTAGAAGTTTTAAGTTACGCAAGTGATTTTCTCATTTAAAGTGACCACTCAATAATAACAATATGTAGTCACTATGTCAAATAACTAAACTTAAGCTTAAAAAAAAGGCATCATTTTGTAAACGATGTCTTAGTTGCCATAAAAGAAATTTTGGACAATTTGTCCTGTATCAGAAGCACCCACAAAATATAAGGTATCTCCTTGATTTAAAGTTGCGTACGGTCCTGGCGAAACAATTAATTCTGCATTTTGCAAAATGGCAACAACTGTCGCCCCTGTATTTTGCCAAAGATTCATTTCTCCTAGGCTCAGTCCAAACTTTTCAGAGTCTTTTTCCAATTCAAATTCAATAGGAGTTAAAGGATTTGTTTTTTGAAAATGCTCAGTTTGGTCAACCAATTTATCCAAGATGGATGAAAAATTAGCTAATTCTCTTCTCTGACTCTCCACACTCTGCATGATTTGTGTTCGTAAATCTTGCATTGTTTCCACTTCTTGATATTGAGCCAGATATTCCTGTGCCTTTTGCTTTGAAGCAATATTCACACCGCTCCCATGAACAGGGTCAACTATTCCCAAGTCACTTAGAACATTGATTGCTTTACGTGCCGTTTCGGGTGAGACAGCAAAAGTTGTTGCAAGAGTTGAACGAGCGTATATTTTTTGTCCAACTTTAAGTTCATTACGTACAATTCTTTCAGCAATTTGTAATGCAATCTGCTGATATCTTGGTTGTCTCGCTATGCGCATCTAATTCTCCTCATCACAAGTCATTAAAAATCTATTTTTACCTGAACAAAATGAAATTCTTTCATATTATAGCGCTTTATCATTTATTTTTCAATCTATACCATTTAGTAAGTTTTCTCAAACTCCTAAGCCAAATATATTTTTAATAATCTTTTTTTGCTGAAATTTTTAACAAAAAGAAGCTATAACAACAATTGTTATAACTTTTCCTTTTCTACTTAGATTTTTTTGTAGAGTAAATCCTTTGATCCCCTATTCCCTCTGTAATCGGTGAACGATAAGCAATATTCTTTTTGTTTGCATCGTTAATGAGAGCTTGCCAAGCTTTCCAGACATTTTCTTCAGAATAACGTCTAGATAATTCATAAGACTGAGTAGACATTTTTTGTAGTTTATCTTCCTGAGTAAACAGTTCAACTAAACGGTCAGCCATTTCTTGAATTCCCTCATAAGGAACAACAAAACCATTTTCTCCATCCACTATCAACTCATTTGGTCCATAGTTTACATCATAAGTGACCCCAACCATCCCATGGCTTATTGCCTCCATGAGAGATAAATTAAAACCTTCCATGATTGAAGCTAGGGCATAGACTTGGAACTCTTTTTGCAGCTCCCCAACATTATTAGCATACTCAAATTGATGCACTGCTTCTTCCATATGGTATTCTTTTATCGCAGCATTAATGGCCTTTTGTGCAGAATCATCATCTCGATGATCAACATAACCATAAAAATCTAGCGTAATATCTGGAACAGTTTGTCTTGCAATCCCTATCGCCCTAATGATATGATCAATTCGTTTTTCAGGTGCAACACGTGCAGTCACCAAAACGCTATGCACTTTACGCTCCTTCATATCAATTCGCTTTTCTGAAAAAACTTCATTTGGAACAACTCCAACAGGAATAGTAAATAATTTGCTTTGAGGATTAAATCGTTTTGAAACATCAAGTGTTTGTTTTTCTGTTGCTGAAACAATAGCATCGTAACCATTTGAATTCATCAATCCAAACTCATAAAAGTTATTCATGACCGAATGCATGGGCTCTTGGGCATTTCCAGCATGTGAATTATGCAAATGAAGTACCGTATAAGCAGGACGATCCAAGTTCAATAAAGCCCAATCCGCCAAATGTGTTCGATCCATGATAAAAATATTTGCTTTATCATCTTGCCAATACTCTTCGTTTAATAAATTAAGAAAATGGAGCGTTAACTCATCAATATTAGTAAAATTATAAATTGCTCCATCAGCACCATTCAGACGCCAACCACTTTTGGTATACTTGTGATTTCCATCATATTTATTAAAAGTTTCCAATACTGGCTTGCCTTTGATATCCATCCAAACTTCTGTGCCAATCTTGTTATCAGGTGTATACCATTGACTTAAACTCAAAAAACCTCGAATATCATAAAAGTCAACTCGATAAAGATTTCCAAACCCATCGAAAAATTCTACAGCACTTACTCGTTCAAGAGGATCTTCGCCAAAATATCGAACACGAGCAATAAGTTGTTGTCCTTGAAAGACAAGATATCTAAATTGATTAGGTTCCTTATTATAAGTTAAAGAATCGACTCCAAAATCTAAATCTTCAACATGGAGGACTTTTTCCTCTACAAGTTCTGCTTTCTGAAAATAATCAAACATACATAAAGTTTCTGAATTAGAGATGCCTACTTCACCTAAAAATCGATGAATATTAGGATTCCATTCTCGAAAAACAAGTTTAAAAGCCTCATTATTTTTTCGAAATAATGCCGCACGTTTAAGCTGTGCATGCTCTATTCCAGAATTTTTTTGATTAAATGTTGAGTTAATAAAAAATAACATGATTCCTCATTCCTATATTTGATTATCTTATGAATAAATTATCAGCAATAATCTTATCGTTAAGCCACTGCCCCCAAACAGCTTCTTCGCTATACTCTTTTGCCTTTTCGTAAGCAGAGCGAGAAAACTTATCCCAATTTGCTTTTGATTGAATAATTTCTGCAATAGAGTCAGCAGCAGTTTGAATTGCTCCATAAGGAACAAGGTAGCCATTCTCCCCATTCTCTATCTGTTCAGTCAGCCCATACTTAACCTTATATGCTACAACTGGCACCCCATGATTTAAAGCTTCTAAAACATTCATCCCAAACGCTTCTCCTTCCGAAGTGTTAAGTAAAAGTCCTGCATTATTTAAAGCAATTTCTAGCGCTTCCTCTGATTGGTAACCTTTAAAGTTAACAACATTTTTTAAATTATTAGTTTCTACAAGTTTTTCTAAATCTTTTTGAATCTCTGAAGGAGATGAATAGCCATAAAAATCAAGGCTTGTTTCCGGTAATCTGCGATAAACATTCGCAAAAATTTCTACAACATCAGCTGGTTTTTTCTCTGATGATAAACTCCCAACATAAATAATCTTATTTTTATTTCGAGAAGCTGATTTTTTAACTTTTTTAGCAAAAGTATCAGTGAGAGCTATGACCTGCTTAAAATCATAAAATTTAGTAATTTCATCTTTTTGTTGCTTAGTAGCAACAATTAAACCATCAAAATTATCTTTATACACAGTAAATAAATCATTAAGATAATCCACCACTAATCTTGAAGCTCCTGCTTGCTGATTATTTTTTGAATGAGAATTATGTAAAAATTGCCATTTTCCTACTGCACCTTCCACACCTGCAACAGCGGGGATGAGTGATGGTCGATCATTTATAAATACGCTTGCTTCTTGACTTGCTATCTCATTCATGAAAAAAGTAAAGAGTTCTTCTTCTCGATTAAATCGTCTATTCTTACCTTTATAATTCAATAATTTATACATTGTTGGATGTAGAATCCCTTGAATATTCATATGTATGATTTCCAACTTAGGAGTTCCATTGATATCAAAAAAGATTTGCGGCCCTTGAGTTCCGTCTGGATGAAAGTATTGTGTAGAAGAAAGAAAACCTCTACGATCCCAAATATCTTTAGCTACTACATGATTCATCGAATCATTATATTCCATTGAACCAACTAATCCAACTGTCGCTGGTGCAATCATTACTTTAGCAATTGTTTTTCCAGCATGCTTAATCAGTGATTCATTAGCATCAATTCCTTCAATATGATATTTTCTTTTATTAATCTTGTTTGTGTAACGCACATCAACATCTCTTGCAGAAACATTTATTACATCTTGAAAATAATCATACATATTTATGACATCATCATGAGTTAAACCTACCCTCTTTAAATCTCCAGAGAGTTGAGGATTGTAATTTCTTGTCAAAATTTTAGCTTCAACACGATGATTTTTGAACATTTTCAATCGTTTAATCGCTGAAAATTCTGTCCCAGAATTCAGGGTAAAAATATTCTCATTTACAAAATAATTCATTATCAATACCTTTCAGTTAGATATATTATTAAAACTGATATTAAGCAAGAGCTTTTAGCGCTTCTTTTTTTTCTATGTTTTGGTGTTGCTTTTCTATTTTCTCTATTTCAAGAATATCTTCGATAAAACTTGGTTTCTCACTGAGAATATCTGGTTGTTCTGGCGTTGGATAAGAAGAAACCAACTTTTCTACCTTATTCGGAGCTTCAATATTTTTTACGCTAGCTACTACAAGTGAAAATTCTAGTTCCTTTGGATTAAAATTGATTGGTACTTCTGGAAGAACAATTGCAATTCCTCCTTCATTAACAGATAAGAGATTTTGAACTCGTTTAAATTGATTAACTTTTTTCACGCTATTAATAAATGATGAACTTCCAGTAATTGTAGAAAGTAATTGTTTTACATTATCATCTAATGCACTCTTAAAGTAGGTTTTTAAATCAAGATCATTTGGTAGGGAGCTTTCTATTACAATTTTTCTTGTCGGAATACCTGTCATTTTTTCCATTGAATCCAATCGTTTTCTTAAATTACTAATACTTTGATCGTAACTAGAACGAATTTTGGTAAAATGTGTAATTGTATCTTCTAGGTTTTCATCAATCAAAGCTTGAATATGCTCAAGATAAACTTTATGAATTGTCACTTTTAATTCATCAACACTTTGTAAATGTGTTAAGTCTGAAACCTCACTCCCAAGACTATTCGCTAACACTTCAACATTGCGGTAAGAAGCACTATAAATATCCATGTAATTTGGAAGTGAATTAATTGCATTCACAATTTCTTGCAAACCATTCTTAGAATCTGACATTTTAGCAATGTTCTCATTTAATTTAATTGATTCATCCAAATATTGACGATAATCTTTAACTAATAAGGCGAAAACCTGCTCTCTATTTTCATATTCTATCTGCCACTCCTTGAAGTTGGTTAATAGCCTATTTAAGTAGTTTTCAATGTTTGTTCCACGATAAGCTATATCACTATTTCCCAAATCGATAAGTCTTTTCCCTCCAAGTCGTATAAAAATTGAAACCTGTTTTTGATATTCCGCCAATGCTTTAACAAGATCCTTAGCTATTACCTCAGTTTGGGAATAAAATCTTTGAAATGTTTCTGTCCATTTTGATAGTTCGAATTTCCTGGTTAATCTTATTGATGATTCATTAAACTCAATTTCAGGAATATTAAATTCATCTATAAAATTAGAACCGGTTGCTTCATTAATTGGGAAAGTAAACATATCATTTTTAAAGATAAATTGATTCAAATTATGCAAAGCAGTTTCAAAGTCATTATCTTTTTTTTGAACAATATTTCTTAAATCTAAACAATGATTAAATTCTTGAGTCAATCGATTATATAATTCCTGATTGGAATTATATTTTTTCATTTCTTCTTGATATTGCTTTTGAGCAGCCTCTCTAGATTTATCTAAAAATTGATAATCACTATAAATAACTTTGTATTGTTGATTTAGCTTTTCGAGTTGGTTACTCACCTTTGTGTACTCCGGTAATATTTTTTTATATAAACTATTATACTGAGGATATTCGTCATGCCAATTTTTTGACTGTTCCTTTAGTCGTAAATAAAGTTGCTCACCATTTTGGTATGTTTCCTCTAAAGCTGAGAAATTATCTTCTAATTCAAACTTTAGTCCATCTTTTATGCCTGTCAACTTCTTGAGTTCTTTTTCAGATTCTTTATAGTTTGCTAGAATAGATTCTTTATTTGCCGTTGCAATTCTGAGAAGACCTGCAACATCAGAATATGCTTTTTTAACAATTTCAAGATTTTCCTCACTTTGAGCAAGCTTTTCTTTGGCAGTATCATAAGATTCTTTAGTGGAGTTATACCGAGTTTCAAAAGCTATATAATCATCTTTTATATTTTTGAAGGACGTTTGCTCTTTTATGAATTCTCGTTCGAGTTTATCGTATTCCTGAGAAATAACTTTAGATGCTTCTTGTGATTGGAGCTATACTATAAAAGTGGACAGAAAATTGTGTGTTATAATCTGTCTATTAAGACACAAAAATGAAAGGACTTTTATGTCAGGTTTTAAACGTTACGACGAGGATTTCAAACAATCGCTCGTTAATCTCTATCAAACTGGTAAAACACAAACTGAACTCTGTAAAGATTATGGGGTATCTTCTTCTGCACTTGCAAAATGGATTAAGCAGTACTCTCAAGTGCGTCTTGAAGATAATACGGTGTTGACTGCTAAACAGATTCAAAAATTACAAAAAAGGAATGCCCAACTAGAGGAAGAAAATCTGATCTTAAAAAAAGCGAGTGCCATATTCATGCAAAACTCCAAGTAAGATTGAAAGCCATCTATAGACTCCGATTTGAACACACGACAGTTATGCTCTGTCGTGTTTTACATGTCAATCGTTCCACCTACTATAACTTCATAAACAAGAGGCCTTCGAAGCGTGAAGTAGAAAATCAACGCTTGAGAAAATTACTTCTTGAAATCTATATGAAAGCCAAGAAAAGAATCGGAACAAGAGCTTTTAAAATTATTCTCCTGCGTGATTATGGCGTCAATATTTCTGAAGGGCGTATCTTAAGACTTCTCAAGTCTATGACACTCCCTAAAATGTCAACCATTAAACCTCGTTTTTATTCAAACAAATCGCCCGAATTTTCTTCTGATAATCTACTGAAACAAGAATTTAACCCGAACTCCCCAAATCAAGTGTGGACAACTGACTTCACTTATATTTCTATAGGACCTAAACGACATATTTATCTCTGTGCTATTCTTGACCTCTACTCAAGGAAATGTATTGCGTGGAAAGTAAGTGATCGAATTGATGCCAAACTCGCCTGTGATACCTTAGAGATAGCTATAAAGAAAAGAAAACCTAAAGAACCAATCATTTTTCATTCTGATCAAGGCAGTCAATTTAAGTCAGCTTCCTTTAGAAAGCTATTAGATGAGCATCAATTGCTTGCTTCTTACTCCAAGCCTGGATATCCTTATGATAATGCCGTGACTGAGGTCTTTTTCAAGTATCTTAAACAACGAGAAATTAATCGCAGAACTTATCACTCCATTCAAGAAGTTCAACTCTCTTGCTTTGAATACATCGAACAATTTTATAACAATTATAATCCTCATTCCGCCAACAATGGTTTAACTCCAAATCAGAAAAAAGAAAATTATTTTAAGAAAATATAGCTCATTTTGTGTCTAAATATTTGACATTAGTCCAGATTGTCCCCGTTGGTGGTTAAGAATCCCATATTTTGATTTTAAAACTTCTAAAACCATTGTAATTTTTTTCTGAGCAGCCAATGTTTGGCTTAAGGAATCATTATAAACTTTTGACTTATCCTTTTTCTCATCAACCAGCTTCTTCACCAGTTCATAGCTAGCATTAATTTGCTCAAAAACACTTTTTTGTAATTTGAACTTTTCTTCCAAAGGATAAAAATCTTTCGCTAAACTATCAACCCTACTTTTGGCAACATCCCTGTCACGGGTGATATAACCAATGACAGTCTTACTCGGATTTTTTAAACTATTCATTTCCTCAAGATTTTCTTTAAGCTCAGCATACTTATCATATTCTGCATCATAGCTTTTTTTGGAAATATTATAAGCTATAGCTACTGCTTCATAGTTTTTTTTGTGTTCTTTATATTTTTCTTCCATTGCTGCTAAAGAAGGCTCAACAAAACTATAAATTTCTTTTGAGGTTTTTGCTTCTTCTTCTGTATTCTTTATTTTTTTATCAATAGATTGAAGGTTTTGCTCGAATTTCTGTTTATTAGCTTTAGTTTTTTCAAAATCTTTGACTAGCATCTCCCAATCATTTTTTATGGTATTTGCATGGTGATATTTCTTACGGGATTCTTCAAAAGTTTCTTTCTTTTCCTGATAATTTTTTTTAAGTAACTCATAGACAGAGACAATCCCGTTTAAACGACTTTGTGTTGCTTTAAATACTTCTCTCTCTATCACCAATTTACCCTTTAACTCAACAAAAATATCGTTTTTTTCAGACTTTTTATCAATTAACTCTTGTACCTCATCGTTAATTTTTTTCAGAGCTATAGAGTGTTCTTCAAACTTTCTTTGAACCACTTCTCTATCTTGAATAATATTTTCATATTCTTCAGTGATTTCTTGATATTCCTTAAGGCTTTGTTCATACTTTTGTTTTATTCCTTCGTATTTGACCATTTCAGAAGTATATTCTTCTTTTTTATTAGTCATCTTTTGAGAAAGTTGATTTAAATCTTCTAAACTACGATTTAATACTAGATATCCTTTTTTATATTCAGCTAAATCATTAAAGTATTTTTCTGAATGTTGTAGATATTTTTCAAGTAGTTGTTTGTGTGTTCTCAATTCTGAAGAATAGTTACTCCTTCCCACCATATTACTCACTTTCTTTTGCCGTATTGCCACTCCTAATTCTTTACTAGCTTTCAATTCAATTTGACTGTCAGGAATCTTCCTTGACGACGATTTTTGCTCTTTCGAATTTTTCAAGAACAAACTATTCAAAATATTAAGTTGTCTACCTTGTTTCTTCATTAACGAACCCAACCTCTCTAATAAATAAAGTTTAAAAAATAATAATAATAAATAATAACATTAGGCAGATAGATATTTTTATCTATCCGCCTAAAATTGGAAAGGATTCGTTTCAAAAGATTAACTTAACTTTTAAAAATCCTTTATGTTACCAGGGAAGAGTTTGAGCTATCCACTCCTTAAAACCATCAGTATTAATTCCATACCACTGATTATTAATATCGGCGCTTTTCTCATTAACCTGTTTTTGAAGTTCTGGAGTCCAGCCAGAGAAAATATCAGAAACATTTTCGATCAGTATACGCTGTTCCTTTAACCATTTTTCCTCATCTATTGGCGAAAATTTTTGGGATTTCAAATACATATCTGTTAAATAGTTTTCAAAATCAGATTGTAACCTTTCAGGCTTCCATTTACGAATCATTTCAAACCAATGCCTGTTTTCTCTTGCCCAAATATGAGCTTGATAATTAAACATATTTTCAGAATTTCTTGTAATGGATTTAGGATTACATAACCACATGTAAACGACTTCTTCAAGGTAACATTTATCAGTTGATAGTATACAAGCCAAACCAACAAAATAAGTATCTTCATAAATTGGTAAATCAACCAAAAATCTTAAATTTATCATTTCTAAGTAAGTACGTTTATACCACTTTCCATAAACAGCTTTAACATCCTTATTATTATGAACGATGTAAGTATAGGGATTTCCGGCAACTTGTTCCCAATACCCGGCCAATATCATTTGATGGCCTTGATTAGCCGCATTATAAAACGGCCATAATGCGCCCACATAATAGAGAATATCATCAGCATCAATAAACATAACGTATTTACTCTTAGAATGATCTATACCGTACTGCCTAGCTATACCCGGCCCACTACTTGGTATTTCATGATAATTAATTTCAAGTTTGTCTGCTAAAACATCAAACTTTTTTAAATTAATGGGTTTTCCCCCATCATTAACAAGATGGACATCCAGTTGTGAAAGATCAATTCCAATCTGATTATAAATAGATGCTAACGGAAGCATTAGTTCCGATTCCGTCTGCCCCTTGAAAGGAATGATAATACTTACTTTTTTCATATTTTTTAGTTTCTTCCCTTTATGATTTTCAATGGCATAATCTTTTAAATTTTAAATTTGCGTTCATAAACTATCTGCTATAATCATAAGCAAATTAATTTTCTTTACGACGTTTTACCTCAGTAAGAGTGAGTACACCAAGTAAGGTACCAAATCCTAAAACTAACGCTTCTGCACTACTTACAGAATCATCGCCAGTTTTTGGTAATGTAGTATTACTTGTGCCGATTCCAACAGGAGTTCCAAGAGGAGTCAATGTTGAATTTTGAGTCTTATTAGAAGTATTTAATTTAGTATTTTTACCGATAATGGTGCTATCTGGATTAATTATTTCACCGTTTGGAAGATGAATTGTGCCATCTGGGTCAATAACAGTACCTTCAGGAAGATCAATAGCTCCTCCAGGCGTTTGAACTGTACCACCGCCAGGGAGCGTAATGCTTCCATCTGGGTTTAAAATAGTTGGACCATTTGGTTTAACCTTACCGTCATCACCTGTGCCAGTTTTACCGTCTTGTCCAGGTAATGTAATAGTACCATCTGGGTTAACGACATTGCCACCTGGGAGATGAACTGTGCCATCTGGGTCAATAACAGTACCTTCAGGAAGATCAATAGCTCCTCCAGGCGTTTGAACTGTACCACCGCCAGGGAGCGTAATGCTTCCATCTGGGTTTAAAATAGTTGGACCATTTGGTTTAACCTTACCGTCATCACCTGTGCCAGTTTTACCGTCTTGTCCAGGTAATGTAATAGTACCATCTGGGTTAACGACATTGCCACCTGGGAGATGAACTGTGCCATCTGGGTCTACGACACTTCCTCCTGGAACATTAATCGTTCCTCCTGGCGTTTGAACTGTACCACCGCCAGGGAGCGTAATGCTTCCATCTGGGTTTGAAATAGATGGACCATTTGGTTTAACCTTACCGTCATCACCTGTGCCAGTTTTACCGTCTTGTCCAGGTAATGTAATAGTACCATCTGGGTTAACGACATTGCCACCTGGGAGATGAACTGTGCCATCTGGGTCTACGACACTTCCTCCTGGAACATTAATCGTTCCTCCTGGTGTTGTAACTGTACCTCCTCCGTCTGGGAGAGTGACACTTCCATTATCACCTGGAATAATTGGGCCGTTTGGTTTAACCTTACCGTCATCGCCTGTACCAGTTTTACCGTCTTGTCCAGGTAATGTAACAGTACCATCTGGGTTAACGATATCACCACCTGGGAGATGAATCGTGCCATCTGGGTCTACTATTGTTCCTCCAGGAACATTGTATGAGCCATCAGGACGATCAACTTTTCCTCCATCACTTGGAAGTGTAACACTTCCGTCTGAACCTGGTGTCAATGGTTGATCCCCAGTTACCGTAACATCATCATCTGTACCTGGCTTACCATCTTTACCTGGTAAGGTAACGGTTTTACCGTCACTAGGAGTAGTTGGGTTTGTTGTTCTGCCTGAGCTTGATCCACCATCTGTGCTTGATGTTGGATTTGTTGTTCCGCCTGAACTTGAGCCACCATCTGTACTTGATGTTGGATTTGTTGTTCCGCCTGAACTTGAGCTACCATCTGTACTTGATGTTGGGTTTGTTGTTCCACCTGAACTTGAGCCGCCATCTGTGCTTGATGTTGGGTTTGTTGTTCCGCCTGAACTATCCGAATTAGCATTTGAAGAAGCAACATAGCTTGAAGCTGCTGAAGCATCTGATTCAGCTTGACTTGCAGCATATGATGCGGCTTCAGCTTCACTTAATGCTTGTGAAGCAAGACTTGATGCTGCTATTGAGTCTGCCATAACTTCTGACCGATAAGAATCAAAGTCAGGATCACTACTAATAGCTGCACATCCAGCTTGATTTGCTTCTGAGCTTGCTTTATCAACAAGTGATTGCGCTTGACTTGCATGATCGCTTGCTTGACTCGCTAATGAGCTTGCTGTGCTTGCTGATGTTGAGGCATCTGAGGCAAAGCTTTGGACGTTAGTATCATCTGGATATTGACTTGCAAGAGAACTTGCTGTTGAGGATCCAGATGAGGCTTCATTTGAAACTTCAGATGCAATACTTACTGCAGATGAAGCTGTACTTTGTGTTTCATCCCAAAGAGGTGAGACATAAAGACCATTTCCTGAATTACCAGTCAAAGGATCCCCAACAGAAAAGTCAGAAGTCAAGAATGCATTTGCATATTGACTCAAATCAAGTCCAGAGAATTTAAAGATATTTTCTTTAGATACGCCATCAGCTCCAACTTTGATAGACACATTGATAGTGGCAATTGCTTTACCATCTGCGTACAAAGTAGCAGTTCCATCTTGAGTAGAGTTTGGCATATCCGCACCCCAGACATCAAGAACAGCATAAACTGTTTGATTTGTACCTGCTGGAAGAATTTCTCCTTGTTCATAGGCAAGTGTATATCCATAAGAACCTGTGAACTCTTGACCAGTTGATGGATCATTTGATTCGTAGGTGAATGTGATTGGGCTTCCAGCTGCATCAACCGTTGCTGAACTTGGAGTTCCAGCTACAAGTGAATATCCTGAAATTGTAGGTGCTGAAACTGTTTCTCCATCATACTTGTCATAGGTATATGAACCGATTGATGTACCATCAGAGGTTACAGCATTGATGACCCCTTGAATATCATCTGTATTTACTTGATAAACAATTGAAGTATATTGGGTTTGGCCTGGCGCTGCTGATACTCCTTGTACTGCTCCTAAAGCGTCTGCAGTAATTACTGTTGTTTCCGGAACAAAAGTGTTATCTAATTGTCTATCAGTTATAGCTGCAGATTGACCTTCATAATAATAATTATCTGTTTTTAAATTCTCTAAAATTTGTTCTGTTGGATCGTTAAATGTCAAACCAACTGCAACTGTCGCAAGTCCAGTTGCTGAATAACCTGAACTTGTTAAAATTTGTTGAACAGCTGTAGACATTGCAACAGACATTGCACTAGAAGCTCCTGATAAAATACCATTAGATTGAGTAACTACATTCATGGCGGACGTGTCAGCTGCTACTGAACCCGTTGCATTATTTGCAGTATTCAACATATTTTGGAAAATCGTATTAATATTTCCTTGAGCTGTTGCAATATAACTACCTGCAACAGAAGCTGTATTCGTTGATAGACCGTAAATTGCGAGGGCGCCTGATAATGCAAGATATTTTGCATAGGCAAGATTTAATCCAAGGTTAGATTGCAAATCACCTGCTGCAATTGCATTAGAAACTGCTGCAGAAAGATTGATTGGCATTAATCCAGCAATATTGGATGAAGATAAGGCTGCTGCGGATACTTTTGTTGATGCTTGGCTTGCTTGTGCTGTAGAAACAGCGATAGGAAGTGTAGATACGGTATTGGCTGCCAATGTCGCCCGACTAATTAAGTTAGCCATGATATTTGATATATTTTGACTAACCGCTGTTGTATATGAAATCCCATCGGCATTAATCGTTAATGTACCATCAGTATTCATTGTTACAGGCGCCAAAATAGATTGTGTATAAATACCATTTGTTCCCTTAACTACAGCTTTAGCATTTGTTGCTAAACCATCCAAAGTCGTTTGTGCTGCATTTACTGTTTGTTGATAAGAAAGTAATGCGTTAATTAAAGCAGATAAGGGTTGCTGTGCTTGAGTTGCTGCTTGAGCTATCGAATTTCCAAGCACTGCTGTTGTCGCTTGAGTAATATCTTGATAGTTATTTAGTCCTAGGATATCGGAAATTTTAAAAGAGCCAAAAGTAGGACCTGTAATTGGGATTCCAACGTTCACAACATAATCCATCAAAGCATTAAGTTGATAGGTTTGCAAATCTTCTGAATAGATATTATATAATGCACCATTATTATAAACAGTAATTTGAGTCGTTCCTGTTCCTCCAGCTACTGGCGTTACATTTCCATTAATATCAATATTAAATGTGGTTGCATTATTTACTGCTCCTAATAGTGAATATGTTGGCGTTCCAATCAAAGCTGTGGTTGCTTGAGATGCTGCAACAACTGCTGCGGAATTCATCAATTTATTTGCTTGGGAAGCACTCAATTGAGTTATAAGTTGTTGAGTATTGGTTGTATCAATTAATAGATTTGATGCTCCAACCATTTTAAGCATGTTATTTTCTGCTTGTTGAGCTGTATAAAGCTGTAATGCAAGGCTAAGTAATGTCGAATTCGTTGCCGTCGCTAAAGAGTCAACTGCTACTGCTGCGGCAGCATAAGAAGCAACTCCTGAACTAAAGGCTGTATTCACAAGTGATGTTGCTGATGAATTACCTGTAAACTGAACAGAAACTAAGGCTTGCGAATCTTGGGTCGTTTGATAATTTCCATAAGTTGTTGTCAAAGCATTGTTAGAACCAAGCGAAGCAATTGTTTGATTGTTTGCAACTACAGCTGAGGATAGCGCAAGAATATTCCCTAATTCAAGAAATTCAAGGGTTGACCCTGTTTGAGCAGTAATTAAAGCTGAAAGACTTGCTAAATTCGTGTTATTAGTGAAAACTGCAGTTGACGCGGTAGCTGCCGCTGTTGATGCCATATCATATAATGATTGCGCAGTTTGTTGAACTGTGGCCAAACTTGAAGCAATTGTACTATAAGAGTTAGCAATATTAGCATATGATGAAGCTAAGCTTGTATTCGATTGTGCTTGATATGAGGATGCAATTATTGAATAAGAAGTTGCTAAAGAATTTTGCATTGCAATTCCAGCACTTGCAGAAGCTGCTACAACCGAAGCTGAGGAAAGTATCTCACTCTGTTCATCAAAAGTAGTATTTGCAGTAGACGCATTAGATGCAAATGTAGAAGCGTTAGCAAAATCATCTGCTTGTGATTTTTGTAAATCATTATATGCCGCTACAGATGACGCAATTGCTGTACCTGAATTATTAGTTGCAATGGAATCTGTAATTGAAGTAGCGATTGAGATGTAATCAGACTGTGCTCCATCAAGTAAAACTGACTCTGAATGAATAACAGTAATATAAGAGTTAGCAATACTATTAAAAGCCGATTGTGCTGCCGAAGCTGAATTCAATAGTGAAGTTGCCGAAGTTGCTACTGAAGTTGCAGATGAAACTATAGAACTCATAGTTTTCATTGTGGCATTCGCTGAAGAATATGCATTTGAAGCTTGTACATAGGCTCCAGAGGCATTAACCGCGGCTGTACTATATGAATTAGCTATCAAACCATAAGAACTTGCAAGTGAGGCATATGAAATATTGTTAGGATCAGAATCAGCAGCTGATTGGGCAGCTGTAGAGGTTTTTGCTCCACCGATGTCTGTAATCGGAGGAAGATATACACCAGCAACAATGGTCCCCCCTGCTGCTTTATAAGCGGAATCATAGGCACTTTGGGCGTATGATGAAGCTACGCTTGATGTATAGCTTGAAGCCAAACTTTCCCAAATATAATTACTTGTTGTTGCAAGATTTGCTGCCGATTGACCTGCGGCTACTTGAGAAGTAAAAGTGCTAGTAGCTGATGAAGTATAGCTTGATAAGCCAGCAGAGTTAGCCCCAATTGCTGCTACTGAAAAAGCAGATTGTTTATTCATTTCAGATGAATTCGAAATGGCATTTGAAGAAGCTACTGATGCTGTTGAGGTTGCTGATGAAACTACTGAACTTGCAGAAGAAATCGTTGTTGTAGCATTTGATGCAGCTATCGCATAAGAACCTGCAGATGACATATTTTGTAATGCAAGCAGTGAACTTGCTGTATAGCTGGCTTGGATAGATGTCAGGGTTGCACTCAGTAGAGAATAAGCAGAGCTGTAGGTTAATAAATTATCAGATGTCGCTACAGCTGAAACCAGCGCAAAAGCTGATGAAACATTACTAGCTAAAGAAGATAATACTGTAGTGGCACCATCAGAAATTAAGACTGCTGTTTCTGAGTAATATGCAGATTCGATAGAAGCATTTGATTTACGAAGTGCATCAATCATTGAATTATTTGCTGCTACTGAAGAAGCTGTAATTGTATTTGCTGTTGAAGTTGCTGTAAAACCTCCGGAAGATGGCTGACCGCTTGTAAGTTTTGTGTATGTCCCACCAGCAAGTTGAGCTGTCGCTCCTCCTGCAGAGGACTGACCAGAATCCGTACCAGGAGTTGTAATTGTTACAGCAGCTACAGAATAACCTGCTTGTGTTTGGTCAGTCGATGGCGAAACACTCCATGAATAAGAACCATCAGAAAGCGTAGAACCTGAATTTGAAATTGACTGAGTTGCTTTAATATCAACTGTTGTTTGTGAAGCTGCTCCAGAACCAGCTGTTACTGCTCCATTTGAATTCAAGTTTGTCGAAGAGGTTGTATTAATCGTTCCTCCACTTGAAGCAGTAGATGAACTATTGATACCAATTGTTGTTGCTCCGCCAGTACCGTTTGTGTTTTGTGAGTTACTCGTTTCTGGTGCGCCAATTGGATTTCCAGAATTATTATCTTGCTTAAGTACAGCACTTGAAGAATTTACTTGTGCATCAGTATAACTACTCGGATTTGCTGAAGATTTTGCCACTGTATTAGCTGAATTTGCTACAGAAGCATTATCAGCCCCAGCTGTAGCATTTGATCCAAGTCCACCAGTTGCAGTGTTTTCTGCTCCAGTTGTTTTACCTGTTGAAGTTGAAAGAACTTGGTCAGCAAAAACGCCATGGGAAGAGGAAGCAATTGCTCCACCTGAAACTACTAAAGCAAGGATAGACGAGGCATAGAGCCATTGTTTTCCTGATTTCTAAGTTCTAAAATTTTCATGAACTTGCGCATTTTCAGGAATTTTGAATTGATTGTTTTTCATCAGTTCTCCTTTGTTCGTCATAATATTTTTTAGAGTAAATATTTTTATTATGACTAGTGAATATTCCAATAATTTAACATATGATAAGTTTCAACTAAAACTACTAAAAGTCATTGTGACTTCTTTCAATAAACAGGGAAGCCCCTAATAGTAACATTACTTATTCTCATCTTCACGCCTCTTTTCTTTTGACTTAGTTCAATGATTATTTCCATGAATAAATGTAAAATGATGTATTTTCAGCCTTTATGAAAGAATAAAAACCTTATCAGGAATATGTACAAATTCCTTTTGATAAATTATACAACTTTCTTTCTTTTATTTCAATATATTTCTTTTAGATTTTTTGTTTTTATTTTAAATAAACATAGTATTTCATAGAATACATTTTGATTTTACCTTTCATTTAATTATCTTTTGAGTTAACAATTAAAAAAACCTCATCATATTGATGAGGTTTCTATCTTTTACATGTTAGTACCGTTTGAAGCAATTACTTCTTTATACCAATCAAATGATTTTTTCTTAGAACGTTTTTTTGTTCCATTTCCTTCGTCATCTAAGTCAACGTAGATGAATCCATAACGCTTACTCATTTCTCCTGTAGATGCTGAAACTAAATCAATACAGCCCCAAGGTGTGTAACCCATTAGGTCGACACCATCTTCAACTGCTTCATTCATTGATTGAATGTGTTTTTTGAGATAATCAATACGATAATCATCTTGTATCGTTCCGTCTTCTTCTACTTTATCAATTGCACCTAAGCCATTTTCGACAATGAAGAGCGGGACTTGATAGCGACCGTATAAATCATTAAGGGCGTAACGAAGTCCGTCAGGGTCAACTGCCCAACCCCATTCGCTTTCTTTTAAAAAGGGATTTTTAACTCCTCCAAGAACCATATTTCCTGAAGCTTGAACGCCTTCCCCTGTTTTTGATTCTACAGTCGACATATAATAACTAAATCCTATATAATCAACTGTTCCTTCTTTTATTATCTTTAGATCTTCTTCGGAAATTTCAAGTGCATCTACATTTACTCCGTGTTTACGGTGAAGTCGATTCGTAAATGCGGGATAGGCTCCTCGAACTTGTACATCATTACAGAAATAATTAAACTCTTGAATACTTTCTTGTGTTGCTAATTGATTTACTGGGTTTGCATCGAACGAATAAGTTGTTGAATAAATACTCATACAACCAATTTGTAAACTCTTATTCAAGTCATGCCCAAATTTTACAGCTTGAGCACTTGCAACAAATTGATTATGCCAAGCTTTGAAAACATTAGTTTTGTCATCTCCACCATTAGATGGAACAAGTCCTTGACTTAAACCTGAAAAGAATGTTGCTGAATTGATTTCATTAAAAGTCATCCAATATTTCACTTTGTCTTGATAACGTTCTAACAAAACTTTTGCAAAACGGACATAAAATTCGATTAGTTCGCGATTTTTCCATCCTCCATATGTTTTAGCTAAATTAAGTGGCATTTCATAGTGGGAAATTGTAACCACTGGTTCAATTCCATATTTCAAACACTCATCAATTAGTTGATCATGAAAAAGCAAACCTTTTTCATTTGGAGTTGTTTCATCTCCCATTGGAAAAATTCTTGACCAAGCTACCGAAAAACGGTAAGCTTTAAATCCCATTTCTGCAAATAATGCAATGTCTTCTTTAAACTGATGATAATGATCAATTCCATCATGATTTGGATAAGTGAAATGTTCAGTGTCAATCGTCCAATCAAATTCCGGACTTGCAAGAATTGCCAATCTTTCTTTACCTCCTGGCATTGCATCTGCTACTGAGAGCCCTTTACCATCTATATCATAAGCACCTTCTAATTGATTTGCTGCCGTTGCTCCACCCCATAAAAAGTCTGTTTTAAATGTCATTTTATAATTTTCCTATCTAATTTTTAAAGTTTTTCATCAATGCTATTTTAAACTGGATTTGCCACTAATTCAGTTGTTTGTGCATTAACTGCAGTTAGTAACACTTCATTTTGATGAATCGTCGATTGATTTGTAACTAGAATGTCCATATAATCCTGAGTATTTGTTACAATGATTGGAACTTGAGTACTGTATCCCGCATTTTGAATACGCTCAATATCAAACTTGAGGAGTAAGTCACCTTTTTTTACACTCTGTCCTTGTTTTACAAAAGTTTCAAAGTATTTCCCTTCAAGTTGGACAGTATCTATTCCGATATGAATGAGAAGTTCAGTTCCCTCATTTGAAATTAAACCTACTGCATGTTTAGTTGGGAACAAAATCATAACCATTCCATCAAATGGAGCACGAACCTCACCTAGTGTTGGTTCAATCGCTGCTCCTTTGCCCATTACACCTGCAGAAAAGGCTGCATCTTTAACTTGTGATAGTGGAATAACTTTTCCTTCAAGAGAGCTTCCAATTATTTCTTTATTCGTTTTTTGTTTATTAAATTTTTTGTCAGGGATTGGATTTTCAATAACATCATCTTCAAATCCCACAAGATAGGTTACTACAAAGCCTGCTATAACTGCTACAGCTGATACAATCATCATTTTAATCGCGCCTGAAACTTCACCTGTAAGGGTAATATTAGATGTAAAACTGAAGATTCCCAAAGCTCCCATTGTATAGGCTTTAATTCCCAAGGCCATGGCAACAGCTGATAAAATTCCACTTACGATACATGAAACCCAAAATGGACGTTTCTTAGGGAGGGTAATTCCGTAAATTGCTGGTTCTGTAACACCAAACCAACCAGAAATAAAGGCTGGTATTGCTAATTCACGAAGTCGTTTGTCTTTTGTTTTTAACATCACTGCTCCAACAGCTCCAGTTTGCGCAAACGATGCAACACTTGCGGCAATTAAAAGCGCGGTTGGTTCTCCTTTTGCTAATGCGATAATTGCAAATGGAACAATTGCCCAATGTAGTCCAAACATGACTAAGACTTGCCAAGCAAATCCTAGCACTAAACCAAAGATAATAGGATTAAATCCTTGTAATGCTAGTAAACCTTTACCTAAAGCATCTGAAGCAAGATTCATTACTGGTCCAATAACTAGGAAGCCTAGAGGAATTGAGATGATTGCCGTAAAGAATGGTGTCAAGAAAAGCTTTACTACATCAGGAATAATTTTCTTTAACTGGTGTTCTAAAAATGCTGCAAATGCTGTAATGGCAATAATTGGCATTACAGAAGACCCGTAGCCAGCAGTTGGTACTGAAAAAGGAATTCCAAAGAGGCTTAATCCACCACTTTCTGCAAATGTTTTTGCAACTGTTCCGTCTACGAAACCTGGGTAAACAAGTGCTGCGGCAATCATCATTCCAACAAATGGTGAACCATTAAATTTTTTCATTGAAGTATATCCAATGAAAATTGGTAGGAAGAGAAATAGACCATCACCCATTGCATTAAAAACAGCATAGGTTGCAGATGCTTGAAAACTTTGTCCCAAGGCAAAGGATAAAATTGCATTAACCCCTTTAATCATACCCGCTGCTGCTAATGGAGCTAATATTGGTTGGAAAATTCCTGAGATCAATTCCACAAATTGATCGAAAAGGTTTCCTTTTTGTGCAGAGTCTGCTGGTGAGGTATCAAGTACCCCAAGGACAGCATCTACATCTGCACGCACTTCTGGTACATGATTCCCAATAACGACTTGGTATTGGCCGCCAGATTGCATTACTGTAACTACACCATCCATATTTTTCAGGACATCGGTATTTGCTTTTTTCTCATCTCTGAGTTTAAAACGTAACCGTGTAATACAGTTAATCACTGAGATGACATTTTCTTTGCCACCTACATTTGCTACAATGTCTTTTGCAAGAGCTTCATATTTGCCCATTACAAACCTCCAAAATAATATATTTTTTAGAGGTTTCGCCAACTTAATGTCACGATCCAATTGTTACCATAGTTGATGATGACTAAAGTCATCTTAAAAATTAATCTTGTATTTTTTCTAAAATACGTGCTAGATGAACGGTCATATATATTTGTTCATTTTGAGAAACTTCGTACGACCTTGTCTGTTTAAGAAACTCACTGACTTTTTTTGTTCCTATGTATGCTCTTGGGTATTTTCTGGTTATTAGAAGGAATAAGTCTTCATCGGTGCTTTCATCACTTTTTGTATTAGAAAGTATTCTTTCGGTGAAAAATTTAAGGTGAGTAATGAACCTTTGAAAATAAATATCTTGCTCATTAAAGTTTACTTGTAAAGTATACTTTAGAGTTGTTAATATTTCTTCCATTAATTTTGTTAATTCCGTTGCATATTCATGACCACTTCCCAGGGTTCCATTAACAATGTGCATGGCCAGAAAACCTGCTTCATCTTCTGGAAGTGAGATATTAAGTTTTTCTTGAACTTTTTGAAGTGTTTCAAGACAAAGTGCAAATTCTTCTGGAAAAAATCTCTTAATATCCCACAAAAGAAAATTTTTAATAGTTATATTGTCTTTTTCACGAATAATTGCTGCATTTAAATGGTCAGCGAAAGCAACCAATACGGTATCAGAAATTGTTTTATCAAATTTTGTTTTTGCTTTTGCTAAAGTTAAAATCGAAAGTTCTACGATTCCACTTGGAATTTCCGAAAGTAATTCTGAAAAATTCTGTTGCTCAGAAGTTACTTTTAATGCAAAAATTTTTTCAATTTTTTTGTCTTCAACAACTTCACCTGCTTTTTTCCCAAATCCTAAGCCTAAACCCAAAAGAATGGTTTCTTCATTATCATTTTGAGCAATGACTACATTATTGTTCAGAACTTTTTTGATTTTCACATTCTTCTCCATTTCACAAAAATAGACCTTATCCCCCTATGACTATAGGTTTGATAAGGTCTAGCTTAACTTAATAATCACTATCCAATTTTTTGTAACCGTTTTATTTAATAAAAAGTATACCATTTGTAAAGTGGACTGTCAAGGATATATGGTTTTATTAATTTTTCAATTATCTTAAAAATTGATTGCGTTTTCAATAAATTTAATAACTTCGTTTTCTTTACCTTCATGTAAATCACGAACAATTTTTGAACCAACAATAACTCCTGAGGACACTTTATTAAAACGGTCTACATCAGATAATGTAGAAATTCCAAATCCTGTCAAAACAGGAACATCCGTTAATGAAGACAACGCTTTTAAATGTTGGTCAAGCTGGTTACTATAAGCATTTTCTTTCCCAGTTACTCCATTGATTGCAACGGCATAGATAAATCCTTCAGCCTCGGCTACAAGTTCTTTTTGCCGAGAAAGTGGCGTGGTTAATGAGACCAGAGGAACTAAACAGATATCTTTATCATTGATAAAGGGTTTGATATAGTTCTCATGCTCTTTAGGTAAATCTGGAATGATAAGGCCTTTAACTGGTGTTTCTTCAAGAGCTGCAACAAACTTTTCAATTCCAAACTGATAAACGGGATTGAAATAGGTCATAATTACTAGAGGAACTTTTGTATCAATTGTTTTTAAGGTTTCAAGAATACTTGAAAGTGATACATTTCTTGCTAAAGCACGCAAACCTGCTTGTTCGATGACTGGACCATCAGCAACCGGATCTGAAAATGGAACGCCAATTTCAATAGCGGAGCTCCCGGCTTGTTCAAGCAGTTGAATGGTTTCTTTAAGACCTTCTAAGCCTTTTTCATGGTCGCCAGCCATGATATAAGGAATAAAATTATTTTTTTTATTGCTTAAAGTCATTTGTAAAGTTTTCATTTTTTCACCTCTTTTTCTGCTTCAAGTCGTTCTTTAACTTGAACCACATCCTTATCCCCACGTCCTGAAAGACAAACAATCATTGATTTATCTGCTCCTAATTCTTTAGCTAGTTTGACTGCATAGGCGATAGCATGAGAGCTTTCTAGTGCTGGAATAATTCCTTCAGTTCTAGATAAGATTTTAAAACCTTCAAGTGCTTCTTCATCTGTAATATCAACATATTTTGCTCGTCCAACAGCATTGAAATAAGAGTGTTCTGGTCCGATTCCTGGATAGTCTAAACCGGCTGAAATACTAAAGGCTTCTAAGATTTGACCATTTTCATCTTGAAGGACATCCATGAGTGTTCCGTGAAGAACACCGGGGCGCCCTTTAGTAATTGTTGCCGCATGATGTGGCGTATCAATTCCAAGACCAGCAGCTTCAACACCATACATGGCAACTGATTCATCATTAACGAAGGGATAAAAAAGTCCTATCGAATTTGAACCTCCACCGACACAAGCTACTAAAGCATCTGGAAGTTTATTTTCTTTTTCTAAAAATTGGGCACGCGCTTCTTGTCCAATAACAGCTTGATAATCACGCACAATTTGTGGAAATGGATGTGGTCCAAGAACTGAGCCCATTACATAATGCGTATCTTCAACTTGAGCAACCCATGCTCTAAGTGCTGCATTAACCGCATCTTTAAGTACGCGTGAACCATCAGTTACTGAATGAACTTTTGCCCCGAGTAATTCCATGCGAAAGACATTGAGAGATTGTCTTTTAACGTCTTCTTCACCCATATAAATCGTACATTCCATGCCAAAGAGGGCAGCAGCGGTTGCGGTTGCGACACCGTGTTGGCCTGCCCCTGTTTCAGCAATGACTTTATTTTTTCCCATTTTTTTGGCAAGGAGGACTTGTCCGAGGGCATTGTTAATTTTGTGTGCTCCTGTATGGTTTAGGTCTTCTCTTTTAAGATAAATTTTTGCTCCGCCCGCATATTCTGTTAAGCGTTTTGCATAATAGAGTGGGTTTTCTCGTCCAACATAGTCTTTAAGTAATTCTTTAAGTTCTGCTTGAAAGAGAGGGTCTTTTTTACTATCTACGTAGGCTTCTTCTAATTGTTTTACTGCTGTCATTAGTGTCTCAGGTACGAATTGGCCCCCGAATTGGCCGTAAAATCCTTTGTTGTTAGGTTGGTTGTAGGTCATGTTGTTGCTCCTTTTTTGTAAGTTTCATGGTAAATCTCATTTAATGTTCGCGTCATTTTCTTCAAAAAGTAATTTCTTTAAAATCTTCTTATCTTTAGTTTTTTTAGCTCGCCAGCTATCTGTCACTGCCGCTTGGTAAATTTGAATATTTTGCTTTAAAGTAGGGAGGAAAAATTCTTGATGTAACTCAGATTTGAAATTGATTTTGGGAATATCATTATCGTCAACCCCGGCATAGTTTTTAAGGGTCTCCACACTTGCAAAGCCAACATGAATGCTAGCTTTTTCAAATTTATGCTCATGTAAGTCAATGAGCTGATAACCTAATTCTTCCATTAAACTTGTTAATTGCTCAAAATTTTCAAAATCAGGCTTTTTGAGTTGAATATCAATGTCATCAGGATTTGTTGGAAAATTGATTATTTGCTCAACTGCTAAACTTCCCATTAAATAAGGGATAATCTTATTTTCATTTAGCTTTTTTGTGATTCTTAAAAATTCTATAAATAATTGCTTTGATGAGGCAAGGCTTGCATTTTGAACAAAGTTTTTTATTTTTGTAAGGTTTTTAATTCCGTCAGTTTCTACTCCAGAAGAAACATCCACACCGTAGGCATTTGGAAAATGTTGAATAGCAGCTGCTACATTTTCTGGATTAAGTCCACCAGCGATGAAAAATTTATTTTTCAGACCGCTGGTCACCAAAGATTCCCAATCAAATGCTTGACCACTTCCAGCTTGTGGACTATCAAATAATAAAATTACATCTTCGTATTCTTTAAATTCTTGGTCTGGCCTTATTGCTTTAATAACCGAAATATCTAGTTGATTAATGTAATTCATATCTTCATTTCCGTGAAGCTGAACCAGATCAAGTTGAGCAACTTGAATAGCTTTTTTTACAAAATTAATAGGTTCATCAACAAAAACTCCTACTTTTTTGACTGTTTTTGGGACATCGTTTGTGATTTGAAAAATTTTTTCTGGTGCAACTTGACGTTTTGAGGGACTAAGAATAAAACCGAGATGTGTGGCACCAGATTCTACGGCTGTATCAACAGCTTCTTTTGTAGATAAACCACAGATTTTAATTTTCATTCGTTTTCCTCTTGACTTTTAAATCTTTCAAAGATTTTTCTAGATTTTCTGATTGCATGAGTGCTGTTCCAACCAATATTCCATTGAAAGCATCGGAAACTTTTTGGGCTTCGTTTGCGCTAAAAATGCCTGATTCGGAAATGTAGATATTGTCTTCTTTAAAGTAGGGAGTCAAATCTACTGAATTTTGCAAGCTCACTTCAAAGGTTTTTAAATTACGATTATTAACTCCAATAATTTTAGCCCCAAGCTGATGAGCAATCTCAAGTTCTGCTTTATTATGTGTTTCAACAAGAACTTCAAGTCCTAGTGAAAGTGCGTAGTTGTAGAGGTTTTGGAGTTTGGGGTATTGATTTTCAAAAACTGCGACAATGAGTAAAATAACTGTTGCTCCCGCATTTACTGCCCGATTGATTTGTTTTTTATCGATGATAAAATCCTTGTTCAAGGTGGGGATTTGGACATTTTCTGAAATTTCACAGAGATATTCAATATTTCCTTTAAAAAATACAGGGTCAGTTAAGACGGAAATCATAGCGGCACCGGCTTGTTCGTAATTTTTGGCTTGGTCAACGATATCCACTTCTAAATTAATATCACCTAGACTGGGCGAAGCTTTTTTGATTTCGGCAATCACTTGAAGCTGGTCGGAATGTTCTTTTAAGTAATCATAAAAATTGTATGTTTGACGAACTTTTCCTACTTGTTCTTCTGGCATTTTAGCAATTTCAAGTCTTTTTTCTGCTAGGATTGTTTCTAGAAATTTTCCTTTTTTTATGTTCATATTTTTCTCTCATTTTCTGCTATTTCAAAATTTGCCATCAAGATTTTTAACCAATTTGTTCTGCTTGTAATTCATGCAACTTGGTAAGAGCTGCTCCTGTACTAATTACTTCTCTTGCAAGGTCAACTCCGGATTTGATGGAATCAACTTTTCCGTTGGCATAAAATCCAAGTCCGGCATTTAAAACGGTCGTTTCTAAAAAGGCTGACGGTTGATTTTCAAGGACATTTTTTAAAATTTCAGCATTTTCTGGGGCTTCACCTCCACGAATATCATTGAGTTGAACTTCTGAAATACCAACGTCTGAGGCTCTAAATTCATGCAAAGTCACTTTGTCATTTTCTAAAAGTGCGTAATGATTAAGTCCAAAGGGAGTTGCTTCGTCCATTCCGCCTTCACCTGTGATGACTAATGCTCGCTTACGGCCCAAGCCTTTCAAAACATTCGCTGTTAATTCAAGTAAATCTGGACGTGAGGTACCAAGAAGTTGCGTATCAAGTGGAATTGGATTGATTAGCGGCCCAGTCAAATTCATAATTGTTGGAATTTCGAGTTGTCTGCGGACTGGCGTGAAGTATTTCATCGCTGGGTGGAGATTTTGAGCAAAAAGGAAAACTAAACCAACTTTGTCAAAAACTTGAGCTAACTTTTCTGCTGGTAAATAAAGATTGATTCCTAAGGCCTCAAGAACGTCTGCCGAGCCAGATTTACTGGTAATGGAGCGATTTCCGTGTTTTGCCATATTGACTCCACCAGCTGCTAAAACAAAAGCGGCTGTGGTTGAAATATTAAAACTGAATGAGCGGTCGCCTCCTGTTCCACAATTGTCCATCGCATTTGTCAAATTTGTTGGGATAGAAATCGCTGCTTTTTGTAAAGCTCGAGCCAAACCAGTCAATTCGCTTGCTGCTTCACCTTTCATTTTTAATGCTACTAAAAAGCTGGCAATTTGGACCTCGCTTAATTCACCTTGGATAATTGAATTAGCAAGCATGTTCATTTCATTTTCGGTCATGTCACGGCCTGACATCACTTTTTCAAGTTCATTTTTCATTTGATGACTCCTTGTTTTCATTTACTTGGTTGACAAAATTTTCAATCATGGTCATACCATCCAATGTGCCAATGGATTCTGGGTGAAATTGTAATCCATAAATCTGTTCTTTTTCATTTTCAATAGCCATAATTTCACCATCATCTGTCGCGACTGCTGTGATTGCAAAATCTGGTAAAGCGACTGCCTCATCCATGACAATTGAATGATAGCGCATGACTAGAAATTTTGAGGGAAGATGATTGAAAAGTAAATTTCCTGAGGTCTGACGGACTTGTGAATTCTTGCCATGCATGACTTGATGTGCCAATCGAAGTTTGCCACCAAAAACTTCAACGATAGCTTGAAAACCTAGACATATTCCTAAAATTGGTTTTTGACCTGCAAATTGCTGAATAAGTGTTTCCATTTTTCCAGCATCCGCAGGCCAACCAGGGCCTGGTGAGAATATTAAGGCGTCTGCTTTTTCTGCCATATTTTCCAAAGAATCATCGTCATTTTTCACAACTGCTACATCAGTCAAAGCACCTACATACTGCACTAAGTTGTAAGTGAAACTATCGTAATTATCTATTATTAAAATCAATTTTGTCTCCTATTTTTAACGACAAGGCCTGTCAGTAATTTTTTATTTTCTGTCAGTAAAAAATTACTGACAAAATTATCTGATGATGTTAAATTTTTTATCTCTACATCTTTTTGGGTCTATTTATTGACCAACTTTCAATAAGCCTTGGGCTTTGTTTAAGGTTTCTTGATATTCATGTTCGGATACTGAATCGTAAACAATTCCGGCTCCTGCTTGAACATGTGCTTTCTTGTCTTTCAAGACCATTGTCCGAATGGCAATTGCAAAATCGCAATTTCCATTTTTCGTTAGATAACCGATAGCTCCTCCATAAATTCCTCGTTTTTGCGTTTCAAATTCATAAATTCTTTGGTAGGCTCGATGTTTCGGTGCTCCTGATAGCGTCCCCGCTGGCAATGTGGCGCGTAAGGCATCCATAGCTGTAAATTCAGGACGAAGCTCGCCGGTCACTTCACTTGTAATATGCATGACGTAGCGATATTTCTCAACTTTCATGAAAACAGGAACTTCGATTGAACCATATTTGGAAATTTTACCAATATCATTTCGTCCTAAATCAACAAGCATTTTGTGTTCAGCGACTTCTTTGGGATCACTTTCTAAATCTTCAATAAGAGCTTGGTCTTCAAATTCAGTTTGCCCGCGTTTTCTTGTTCCGGCAATTGGATTGGTTGAAACTTGATTTCCATGAACAGCAACCAAACGCTCTGGTGAGCTGCCAATGACATGAAAATTATCGAATTCCATAAAGTACATATACGATGATGGATTTTCAACCCGAAGCTTTCTGTAATAATTAAAGGGGTTGTCAGTAAAATCGGCTGTTAAACGTTGTGATAAAACAATTTGGAACATGTCACCATTTCTGATAAGTTCCTTTGCTTTAGAAACTTTTTCTTCAAAAAGTTCTTGAGACATATTGCTAACGAAATTCAGTTTACTTAATTCTGTCAGTTCATTTTCTGCTTCTGTCAGTAAAGATAATGACTCAATATTTGCTGACAGCGCGTTTTGTAACTCTTTTTCTGAACGTTGACTGTAAGTATTGTCTTCAATAAAAATCAGTTTTTCACGTTTGTGGTCAAAAATTTGGGCTGATTCGTATAGCATAAAATACATATCTGGTGTTCCAATCGAATCTTTCAGTTCAGGTTGAATGCCTTCAAAAATACCATAGGTATCAAATCCAGCATATCCAATCGCTCCACTTGTAAAAGGCAAGTCTAAAATTTCGTCACTACTTTCTGGCTGACAAACTAATTTTTCCAGAAATTCCATTGGATTTTCATCGCTAATGATTTCGTCATTTACGCTTAAAATTCCGTCAGTAAATTTGATGTGCTTCACAGGATTTAACGCAATAATTGAAAAACGTGATTGGTCATTTTCTCTGGGAATGGATTCTAAAATCACTTTATTTTTCCCTTTCAGGCGAAGATAAACCGAAATCGGGGTCATGGTGTCTGCTGAAATCTCTTTAATTTTTCTCATATTTTCTCTCTATCTATAGGTTTGAGGAAGTCGTTTCCATTGATACTGATTAGTTAAAATTTAAGCTTCGCCATCGTTGGTTCATTTTAGAAATCCTTTCAAAAAAATACAAAAAAGCCCGTAGAGTATCAAATACTCTACGGGCGTATGTCACGCGGTGCCACCGTAATTTAAGAGTCCCTAAAAGTATTACAAAAATACTAGAAAAACTCTTCTTTTCCTCGTCTAACAACAAGTTGCTTGGTATCGGGAGCATCCGTGATTTTTATTGTTTCAAATCAAATTGCGAAAAAAAAATCGTTCTCGACTTTCAAATCAGCCCATTCGCTCTGATGAATTTATCTGCTCGCACAACCGCAGACTTCCTGAAAAAATTCTGATATAGAGTTACTTTTCTGATGTTGAAAATAATTGTAAAACTTTTTATGAGACTTGTCAAGGATTTAAAAATATTTTTTTAAAAAAATGAAGAAATTAGAGCTAAAATGGCTAAACCACCTTGGGTGAGAATAATCTTTTTATTACTTGTCAAAGAGCCATATAAAGCCACTAAAATAATATAAATAAGTAGTAATCTAACAATTTCAAGTGGAGCTGACGAAAAGAATATTGCATAAATTAATCCTAAACCAACCAAACCGTTATAAATCCCTTGATTTTTAAAAAGCGTTTGAACTGAAAAACGTTCTAGCTCCTCTTTTCCCATATTAAATACACGACTGGTTGTTTTTGAGCTTGTAGCAAAGGTTTCTAAATACATAATGTAGAAAAATTCCAAAGCAACCAAAAGCGACAGAATAATTGTTAAAATGGTCAAATTACTTCTCCTTTTTATTTAAAAGTAGTGATTTTATCAGCATTCATGCGGACAGATTCATAACCTTCTTCAACGGCTTTACCAATGGATAAAATCATAACGGGTACAAAACGTTCTTTGTCTAAATCAAAAGCTTCTGCTAATTGGTCTTTTTCAAAACCACCAATTGGATTTGTTTCATAACCGTGACCTCTTGCCACCAACATCAATTGCATTGCGGCCAAACTTGAGTCAATTTTGACAACATCATTCATTTCTTGTTTAGAGAAGCTCTTGTAATGAGGAATAATCGCTTCAATTTGTTGATCTCTAACTTCCTGAGGCATTTTTCCTTCAGCAACTGCTTGGTCATAGATTTCTTCACCAAATTCATAATTCTTCAAGTCTCCAAAAATCAAAATCATCGCTGATGAGGTATCATTTTGACGTGTATTAAAGCGAATTAAGGGTTTCAATTTTGCTTTTGATTCTTCACTTTCCACAATAACAAAACGCCAAGGTTGCATATTTACTGATGAAGGTGCGGCTGTTGCTTCTTGAATCATCTCAAGCATTTCTTCGTGAGAAATTTTGTAGTTTTCATCATAAAGTCTGACAGATTTTCTACCAAAAGTAATATCTGAGAAATCGTTATTTTTAAAGTTCTTATTCATCTTTTCTTCTTTCATTTTGTTAATTTTGTGAGTAGTTCTAAAAGTTGTTCTTCTTCTAAATCGCTGAGCCCAATATTTAATATTTGTTGACTTTCCTCTAGAAAATCATCATGTTTTTTTGCACAAAGTGCTAAATCATTTTTAGCTTTATCGGTAATTTCGACAAATACTTCTCGATTATTCTCTTTATTGCGCTCTCTTTTGACAAGATTTTTTTCTTCAAGTAATTTTAAATGTCTTGTTACAGCAGCACTATCAATTTTTAATTCATTTTGTAATTGACTTTGAGAGCAACGACCTTTACATTTTAAAATCATCATCAGTTGATAACGAGTAATACTATAACCCGTTGACTTCTCAAATTTTGCCGTCATTTCTTGATTTACAATTTTGAGCTGATAGAGTAACTGGCTGACTTTTTCAAGCTTCATAATTTATTTCTCCTTTCTTAATTGATTGGTCAATCATTGATTAGTCAATTATAGTATTAAAATAAATAAATTACAACTAAAAGAATTGAGAAATAAAAAACTAGGATTCAACCTAGCATTTTTCCCAATATAATAACTCAAATATCACTAATCTTTCCATTTCTCGAATTTCTGTTTCACTAAAAAATAATTGCGTCAAAGCCGCTAATTCTGCATTTGAAAGCTCATCAGAGAAATAATCAGAGAAAAACTGTGAACTTACTTTTTCTGATAAAAAGAATCTAAATTTCTTACTTTTAAATTCCCAGCCTAATTCCTTTAACCATACCTTATAAAGCAACATCTGCGCTTCTTTATTCTGTTCTTGATTAGGCAAATACAATTGTTCGACCTGACTAAAGAGATTATCCTCATCAAAAATCAAACGTAAAATTCCAACATTTCCATTGGCAATCCGATTTAATTCTACTAAGGCTTCTTTTGACTCCAATGCAGGATTCATGGCTGAAAATACAAAATCATAAGTATTTTCTTTTGTATTCTTTAAAAATTTATTTTGTTCTTGATGCGTAAAAGTGATTTTATTTGAATCAGCTGACTTATTCTTGGCAAATTCTAACATTTTTGCTGACAGATCAACAAGATGATAGCTGTCAGTAAAATTTGAAAAGTGTGGAATATATTTGCCTGTCCCACCAGCTAAATCTAAAAATTGACTTGTTGGTAAAAGTTTTTCAGCCACCAAAAATTCCTTTAATTGCTGACCAATATCAACCAAGCTTTCATTTTGAATTTCTTCATATTCTTGAGAAAACTCATCCCAATATTGTTCTAATTCTTTAGTATTATCATCCATTTGTCAGCCTCTTTCTCAATAATTATCAGTCCTATCTATAATTATAACAAAAGCTTTTAACTAAGCCTAAATTCATTAACCTAAAATCCGACCAATAAAATAATGAATAAAAATTGTCAGTAGACCAATAATAATATTTCTAAGAATTGCTTTAATTACCAAGCCATCAGAAAGCTTAGCACTAATCATTCCAGTTAAGGCCATTGCAAGCATTGTTGCAAAAATTGTTGCTGGAAATTGCCAAGCACCCTTAACTAAAATCATGGTTAGTAAAGGAAAAAGTCCACCAATCGTAAATGAAATTAATGATGAACCTGCTGCTTGCCAAGGATTCATATAATGTCCTAAAGCAATATCATATTTTACTGACAGAACAGTTTCCAAAGGTTTTCGAGCAAGTAATTCATTAGCAATTTCTGCTGAAGTTTCCGGACTGATTCCTTTTTCAATATAAAAATCTTTCACTGCTGCTTTTTGATTTTTAAAATCTTTTTTCAATAATATTTTTTCTTCTTGAACCACAACTTTCTCACTATCAGATTGAGAACTGACACTTGCATACTCACCAGAAGCCATTGAAAAAGCACCAGAAATTAAATTTGCCAAACTAGCAATCAGTAAAGCAAAGCTACTTCCAGAAGCTGCGGAAACCGAAAAGAGCACACCAACAACTGTAAGAATTCCATCATTTGAACCCAAGACTCCCGCACGGACACTATTTAATTTTTCATCTATTGTCATTGTTTGTTTTTTCATCACAAACCTCCTTGTTTAAAGAGCAAACCCACTACATAAGTAACAAGCATCGTTAGAATCCCAGCAATAATATTTCTAAAAGTTGCATGTTTTTTATCAGCACCATTTAAATAAGCGGCGGCATAACCTGTAAATCCTAGAGCGATTAGTACGGAAATAAATGTTGCCAAAGCACTCCAACTTTTAGGAATTAAAGAAATGGCTAGCATAGGCAAAAGCGCTCCAGTTGGAAATGAGAGCATTGAGGCAATTGCCGCTCCTTTAGCACTCAATTCTTGTCCAATTGTAAAACCGTGTCTTTCACGAACCGTTGTTGCTAAAGCATCCTTTTTCATCATCTCATCCGTTGCTTTATGAGCTAGTTCATTAGAAATCCCATCTGCTCTATATTTTTGATAAACAAAATCAAATTCATTTTGATAATTAGTAGCAAGTGCTTCTTTTTGTTCTTGGATAATTTTTTCCTGAGCATCACGTTGCGAACTGACCGAAACATATTCTCCCATTGCCATACTGACCGTTCCTGCTAAAGTTCCGGCAAAACCTGCCAGTAAAATTGTCCCAATATGAGAGGTTGCGCCAGAGACACCAATGACAATCCCTGCAATCGAAATAATCCCGTCATTTGCTCCCATAATACTTGCCCTGACAATATTATTTCTTTGAATTAAGTTATTTTTTTCTTTCATTATCTCACCCTTTTAGAATCATTCTAAACTATATTTTAGAATGATTCTAAACAAATGTCAAGTCATTGAAATGATTTTCTGTTGATGATATAATAAAATAAATAATAAAGATAGGAGTGCTGATTTTGGAACAAGACTTAAAAGAACTATTACAATCACATGGTTTAAAAGCCACGCCACAGCGTCTCATTGTCTTAGAATACCTGATAAAACATAAAACTCACCCAACGGCAGAGCAAATTCACGAAGATTTGGAAAATATTAGCTTAGCAACGGTCTATAATACCCTTGATAAATTGGTTGATAGTGAGCTAGTGATTGCTATAAATGACGGTAGTAAAAGAAGATATGACTACTACGGAGAGCCTCATTATCATGTTGTCAATAAAACGACAGGTGAGATTATGAATGTAGATAATTTTGATTTTCGTCCACTGATAGAGGCTGCTCGAAAAGCTAGCGGTCTTAATATTACTGGTTACAAAGTTGAAATTTATGGAGTTGAAGATTAAATTTATCAAAAATACTAATGATAATCATTAGTGTTTTTTTGTTCTATTTTATTAATTAAGTAATTTTAATCTTACAATATAGTAAGTTTATTTTTTGAAAAATACTGATAAAATAGATTTGTTTAACAGGAAAGGAATAGGATTTTATGAAAAAAATATTAATTGGACTTGTGGCCTTAGTTTTTATTATTGGTGGTTCCGCTTTCGCTTGGTACAAGATAAATTATGGAGGAACAAATTATTATGTCCAAATCCATAATGACGGAAAAAAACTTGAGGAAAAAACGCAAAGCGGTTCGGTTTGGCATGGCTATGGTTATAAAGAAAAAGCCTACAACAATGCAGGACAAGAAAAAACACTAGACTTTACTGCCACGCATAACTTGCGCCATGAAGCCTATTTGAAATTAACTTATAATAAGCAAAAAGGAGTGACAAACTGGGAAGAAGTTAAAAAAACTGCAATCCCCAAAAAGGCTCTAGATAAATTATAAAAAAAGTTCCTAAGCCAATTAGGAACTTTTTTCATTTAAAAGGATTAATGACTCGAGACTATTCAAACTTTCGGTAAATCTTTGATAAACATAAATCATCTATGTTAAACTATTAATAATACGAAGTATATAAAGTACTTAGAAATCGAGGATAAAATGACAAAAATAAAAAGTATCAAGTGTTGGTCTAATCATGACTAAATTTAAAGGAATTATTTACGCTTCTTTGGGAGCCGCCTTTTTTGGGATTAGTAGTATTATTGCTGGACTCCTCTTTAATCGTTGTTCTATTGCGCCAGGTTGGCTAGTTACCACGCGCATGCTCTTTTCAGGCTTGTTGTTACTTGCTTGGTTAGCAATTACTAAGCACAACATCTTTAGTGTCTGGTCTTCTGTAAAATCAAGTCTAAGAATTGTAGCTTTTGGGATTTTCGGAGTACTTTTTGCACAATCTTCTTTTCTATTATCTGTTTATTACGGAAATGCAGCTATTGCAACTATTTTACAATCCCTAGGTCCCTCCATCATTATTATTATTTTAGCTATCAAAAGTAAAGCAATTCCACGTCGTCTTGATATTATTGCCATTTTTCTTTCTTTAATTGGTGTCTTTCTGCTTGTGACTAATGGAAATATCGGAGAACTTAGTTTTTCAGCTTCTGCTCTTGTTTGGGGGCTTTTATCCGCCCTTGGTGTTTGTGCTTACACTCTTATTCCATGTCCACTTATCAAAGAACACTCTCCTTTAAGCCTTGTTGCTTGGGCCTTATTAATTGGTGGTGTCATTTCTAATTTCTTACATCCAGTCACAAATTTACCTAAAAATTTTGATCAGACTGATTTACTTTTAGTCAGCCTCATCGTTGTTGTTGGAACGCTCTTAGCTTACTCTCTTTATATCAATAGTCTAAAATATACAGAACCTCATATTGTTGGTATGCTTGGAATGCTTGAACCTGTCACCGCTATTTTAATTTCCACTTTATTCCTAGGCGTTTCATTTTTAGGATTCCAACAGTTAGGTATTTTTGTCGTCTTTCTGTCGCTATTTCTCATAAATTTTCCAACTAAGAAAAAATAAAAAAACAAAACGTAAAAAATACGTTTTGTTTTTTTTAATATTATTTGAAAATATCTCTTATCTCTGGTTTAACTTGTGTTGTTCCCGGAATAAAGTGGATACTTTCAGTGCCTGCTTCTGCTGCTGTTTGATAGTACCAAATTTTCCATCTTAAAAAGGCCAAATTCATTTCTAAAACTTTAATTTTTTCTTCTAATTGCTCTTCGTGTGTTTTCATAAAATCTAAACGTTCATCAAGTGTTGAGTCGCCCTCCATACACCAATCAATAAATTGAGCAATATCTTTTATGGGTATGCCTGATTTTTTTAAACAATCAATGACTTCAATATAGCCAAGATCGTCATCTGTAAATTCTCTTCGACCAGCTTTATTTCTTTTAGCAAAAGGGAGCAAACCTTCCTTATCATAATAACGTACAGCATCGTTAGAAACGTTTAATTTACGTGAAATATCGCCAATTGTATATTTTGTCATTCTTTCTCCTTGACATGGAGTTAACTCCATGTTGTATAATCAGTATATCAAAAAAATACTCTTAAGGAGAAATAAAATGTCTAAACCACTTATTGTTATAACAGGAGCAAGTTCAGGATTTGATGCTGAAATTGCAAAATTATTTAATGCTGATGGATTCCCAATGTTGCTTTTAGGCCGTCGTACAGATAAAATCAAAGCCTTGCCTCTTGATTTTACGAATGTTCTTGTGGAATCTGTAGATGTCACGGACAAAACATCATTTGAAAATGCAATTACTAAAGCTGAGGAAAAATATGGCAAAACTGATCTTCTAGTCAATAATGCAGGTGTCATGTTATTAGGAAATGTTCTTAATCAAAATCCAGCAGAATGGAAACAAATGATGGATACTAATGTTTTGGGTGTCCTTAATGGAATGCAAATTGTTCTTCCACAAATGGTTGAACGCCAAGGAGGAACAGTAATTAACATGTCTTCTCTTGCTGGTAAAAAAACTTTTACCAACCACGCCGCTTATGTCGCTTCAAAATTTGGTGTTCATGGTTTAAGTGAAACTGTCAGAGAGGAAGTTTCTGGTAAAAATGTTCGAATTTCACTTGTTGCACCTGGTGCTGCTGAAACAGAATTATTGACACATGTTACTGACGAAAGTGCCCTAAATGATTATAATCTTTGGAAAGAATCAATGGGTGGTGCAACACTTGCTCCTGAAAGAGTTGCTCAAACTGTGAAATTCATTTATGATATGCCTCAAACGGTTAACATCAGAGAAATTGATATTGCTGCAACCAATCAAAATGCTTAATATTTAATATCATAGATAAAAAAGATACTAGTTAATCGCTAGTATCTTTTTTAGCATTTATTCATATTTTATCTAGCAAATAAGCTCTGTCTTCAAAAATTATTATTTAGAAAATATTTTCTTAAAAAAATTAGGTCCTTTAGATTCTTTGGTTGCTTCAATAATATCATTTGCCATAAGTTCTGGTCTTATGTGATAACGATTGTAAAGTTCTTCTTTTGGAACAGCATCAATAAACTCAGTATCTGCACCAAATACAAGTGTTTTTATCCCTTTACTTGCCAAATAGGTCGCCACTTTTTGACCAAATCCCCCATCTTTAGTGCCATCTTCAATCGTAACAAAGAGTCCATGAGTTTCAGATAATTTGTCTAAAGCAGCTACATCCAAAAGATTTGCAAAGAATGGATTTACAACCGTTGGATTAAATCCTAATTTTTCAAGTTCTTCTGCCACATTTTCAGCTTTTTCAAGCATTGCACCAAGCCCTAAGATTACAACTTTTTCGCCAGACTTAACGACCTCATACTGAGGTTTGCTAAAATCAGTAATTTTTGTTGGGCGATTTTCCAAAGTATGCTCTGGCAAGTGTATAAATACTGGATGTTCATGTTGATTATATGCCCAATTAAGCATTGCAAAAAGGTCTTCTTCACTTGTTGCTGCAAGGTCAATTACATTGGGAATATTTGATGTTTGACTATAAACAAAACTTCCTTGGTGAGTATCGTTTGTTCCGCCAATTTGACTATTACTGATAATAACAATTGCTGGTTCTTTATTCAATGCCAAATCATGGTTAAGTTGGTTATAGGCACGTTGTAAGAAAGTTGCATTTTGGAAAATAATAGCTCGAGTTCCTGCTGCTGCGATTGCTCCACCAAGTGTCACTGTATATTGTTCAGCAATTCCTCCATCAACATAATTTTTTGGATGATTCTTAGCAAATTGTGACAGGCCAAAGAACATTGGAATTGCGGCATTAATGGCGATAAGATTGTCACCTTTGGCTAACTTTTCTTCCATAAAGTCAAGAAATATATTATTATAGCTGCGAACGATATTGGTTGAGCTATTGACTGGTTGACCTGTAGCAATATCAAAGGGTGCAAAGACTTGGTGCATTCCTTCTTTATTTTCAACTGCTGGTTTATAGCCATGTCCTTTCTCTGTGTGAATATGAAGAACAATTGGCCGATTGATATCTTTTACTGATTCAAAAAGAGTAACCAAACTTTGGATATCATTTCCCTCCTCAAGGTAACGGTAATCCAGCCCAAATGATTTAAAAAGATTATTTGCTGAGGTTCCTTTACTTGCTCGCAGATCTGCAAGATGTTGATAGATTCCTCCATGATTTTCGGTGATGGCCATTTCATTATCATTTACAATAATAATAAGATTCCCATTAAGTGTACCTGCGCCATCAAGTCCCTCAAATGCAAGTCCTCCTGAGAGCGCGCCATCACCAATGATGGCTACAATATTTTCATTTTTTCCTTGCATATCTCGAGCCAAGGCGTATCCCATAGCTGTTGCAATAGATGTAGATGTATGACCTACTCGTATAAAGTCATGTTCATTTTCTTCAGGGTCTGTATAGCCTGTTGTTCCAGAAAATTTGTCTTTGTCAGTAAAAAATTCTTTACGTCCTGTTAAAACTTTATGCGGATAGCTTTGATGACTAACGTCCCAAATTAATTTATCAACAGGTGAGTTAAAGACTTTATGTAAAGCAACAGTCATTTCTACCACACCAAGATTTGGTCCGAGATGGCCCCCTGGATATTGACTGACACGATTAAGAATTGCATCACGTACATTTGTAGCGAGCTCTTCTAGTTCTAGCGCTGTAAGATTCTTGATGTCTTTGGGGTCATTTACTTTGTCTAATACTGTCATAATTTTTTCTTCCTAGTTCTATTTAGATTATAAAGCTGCGAGTAAAATTTAATATTATTTAAGTTTAATAAGGTCATTTTTTAATAAGCTAATATAACATTAACGTTTACGTTTGTAAACGATAAAGAAATTATACTTTTTTATATTTTACTTGTCAAGAAATCTGTCATCTTTTTTAAAGAAAGTCTATAATATTATTTTGAGAAACGCATTGGACTGAAATAAAAAAAGACTAACGTAATTATTAGTCTTTTTCCTATTATCTTATAAATTGTCATCTATTTTTTCTAAGAGTCTCAAGAATTCAGCTTGTTCTTTCTCGGTCAAGGGTTCAATCAATTTCTTTTCAGATGCTTCAAATATTTGATTAATCTGATTAATAATTTTTAGCCCTTTGGGCAAAATATAGATATTTTTTTGACGTTCATTCTCTTTAGGAATTCGTCTTTCGATATATCCTTTTTTTTCCAAACCTTGGAGCATACTTGTAATACTTGCTCCTCGTCTATTAAATACTTCTGCTAAATCTTTTTGGATGAGACCTTTATCTTGATTTTCTGCAATATATGCGATTACTCTAGCTTGTTGATGATTCACTTCTAAATCTTTCATCATTTGACTAGAGGTCATCATTGATTTTTGTGAAATAGAACGAAATAAATTTGAATAGATTGTATTAGCCATTTGGAGGACTCCTCTTATTTGATTTGCTGTTTCTTATTTCTTAGTATAATGGTCTTTTATTCATTTGTCAATTTATAACAATTAGATATCTAACAGTTAGTTCTTGACATTTTCATTTATTTGATTTATGATAATTCTTGTTAGTTAGAACTCTAACTATTTTTTAAAAAAGGAGAATCAAATGTCTGAAAATTTAACAAGAGAATGGATTAATTTCTCAGACCAAAAACTGTTTGATAAAAGTTATCTCTCAAAAACATATCACATTCCGGAAGAGTTCTTATCTTATGCAACAGATAAAGACGAGAGTGCTCGAATAGAGATTGACGATGAAACTAAAAGTCTACTCATTATTTTTGATATGCCATTTGAAGATCAAACAGATGTGGCTTATTATTCATCGGGGCCTATGAGTTTTATTATAACAAAAGAGGTCATCATCACAAATGTAGCGGATAAAAAGATGGCAACAATCTTAAAAAATTCAAAACTGCTTCATCAGTTAAATCCAAAACATAAGACTTCTTTTGTCCTTCATTTCATGCTAGCTATTGCCAAAATTTATGTCGATAAAATTAGAATTCTCAATCGTAAAAGAATATTAATTGAACAAACTTTGGGTAAGGCACCGAAAAATGAAGACTTGATTAATTTGATGAAAATTGAGCGAAGTTTAATTTATTTCATTATGTCCTTGAAATCAAATTCTTTAGTCATTTCTAAAATTAAAAGTGGTAAATATTTAAAACTTTATGATGATGAAAAGGAACTTCTTGATGATTTAATGATTGAAGTTGACCAAGCTTTTGATATGTCTAATATTTCAAATAGGATTTTGAATGAGATGACTGATTCTTATGATTCAATCATTAATAATAATACAAATAGTGTCATGAAATTTTTGACCTCTTATTCAATTATTCTGACTATTCCTACCATCATTTTTAGTTTTTATGGTATGAATGTTCCTCTGCCCTTGACTAATCTCCCAAAAATATCTTGGGAAATCATTTGTTTACTAGCCCTTTTCTTGTCAGTTTTACTGACTCTCTTCTTCGTCAAAAAAGATTATTTTTCTAAACGATAGTTTTGGGTTGACAAAACAAAAAATAAGTATTATGATATTCTAATAGTTAGATATCTAACTATTAGAATATCTATCATTTCGATTCAGAAAGAAGAACAATAAAAATGAGTAAAAAATCCAACTCTTATTATCTTAAGGAAGCACCCATCAGAAAAGCAATTGCTCACTTATCAATTCCCATGATGATTGGAATTTCCGCAACAACAATCTATAACTTAATCAATGCCTACTTTATCGGCCTTGTCCATGACACAAATATGATGTCAACAATCACTCTAGGTTTAACAATAACCATTGTTTTTATGGCCATCGGAAACCTTTTTGGTGTTGGAGGTGGAACCTTTATCACTCGCCTGCTAGGTTCTGGCGATAAAGAAAAAGGAAAGAAAATCGCTGGTTATTCTTTCTATATGAGTTTAATCATTGGTTTACTTATTGGGCTTGTTTCTCTTTTCTTTTTAAGTCCAATCGCTCATATTTTAGGAGCAGACGCCGCAACTCTTACTTATACTAAAGAATATGCTGGAGTTTTATTAGGTGGTGGTTTTAGTATGATTTTAAACTATGGACTGGAACAATTAGTTCGTGCAGAAGGTGCCTCAAAAGAATCAATGTATGGAATGTTTGTTGGGGTTGCGACTAGTATTGTCTTAGATGCCCTCTTTATCCTAGTTTTAAATCTTCATGTCATTGGGGCTGGACTTTCAATGGTGATTGCAAATCTAGCTTCTACAGCTTATTATATCTGGTTTTTAGAAAATAAAAGTGAATCGCTTAAAGGATTTTTAAAACATTTTAAAATCAGTTTAAAAGACCAATTTGAAATCTATAAAATTGGGATTGCAGAAGTTTTCAAATCAGTATTTATGATTGTCACAACACTTTTGTTAAATCATTTTTCTGTTCAATATGGTGATAATGTTCTTGCTAGCTTTGGGATTGCCCTTAGAATCACTCAGCTGCCTGAATTTTTGACTATGGGACTCTTTTTAGGGGCCATTCCACTCTTTGCCTATAGTTTTGCTTCAAATAATACTCAACGATTAAAAGAAGCACTTAAAGAGTTAACTCTTTGGATTGGCGGAATTTCTATTCTCTTTGCTTTAATTGTCTATCTTTTTAGAGTTCCTGTCATGCAACTCTTTACTCATGATAGTGCAGTAATCAAAGTGGGCTTAATCGTACTAGCCGCACAACTAGTTTCATCTGTCTTCAATGGTTTTTCTGGCTTATTTACTGGAATTTTTGAAGCTTCTGGTCTAGGTGCGCAAACTGGGGTAATGTCTACTATCCAAGGGATTCTTTATATCCCAATCGTCATTATCTTACATCATTTTTACGGATTAACTGGCCTCATCTGCTCAATGACCCTAACAGAAGGAATTGCCTTTGTAGCAGGTCTCATCATGCTTATCCCTTATTTATTAAAATTAAACAAGGGTAAACTTATGGAAAATCAAACTGAATTAGCCGTTGCTGAATAATATATTAAAAACGAGGAAATTTAAGACCTCGTTTTTTTATATATTATTTTCCAGTCCAGACGGATTTATCATAATTTAAGCCTGATAAAGCTTCAATTGTTTGTTTTGTTTTGAGGTCAGCTGACTCTTTGGCATTTTTTACTGCCACTTCTCCCCCAATCGAATCAGCCTTTTGTAGACGTGAAATTTCTTCAACCAAAATAGCATGTGTTTTTGAATTAAGTTTAAAAGTAAAAGCATTCCATAAAGCAATCAGCATCAAGCCTCCAACTAAAAACGTCATCAGCATAGCAATTCCAAAGCCAGCACTTTGAATCTGATGTTCTTATCCAGCAGCTCCCATAACCGCTCCAATGACAACATTAAAGACAATATTAGTGAATTTACGTACAAAAGTCATAGCTCCAGCAAAAACTCCTGCCCGCTGTTCTTTATGAATGATCATATCAATATCAGGAATTAAAGGAAAGACGACCCAAGGAAGGCCCCCAATGATGTTACGACCCACAGTGAAAACACAAGTTGTAAAAATGATGAGTCCCGTGATCTGAGCTTCTGATAAACTTCCTCTTGTGAAATAAACAATACCATAAGTGATACATGATAAAATACCAATGCCAAAACCAATTAGGTAAAGCAGGCGTGGTCCAATTTTGGGGTGATTAAAAAGCCATGCTCCAAATGGTGTATATGCAATTGTCATAATCAATAAGGGTGTCGCTAAAATAAGAGCTGCTTGCGCTGGATCAAGTGTTAGAGTTGGCAAAAACGAAATCGTCGCAAAGATAACAAAAATAACTGTAAAAGAATCAATAATCCCAAAAGTAGAGAAATAAAGAACTAGATGTTTACGAAAAGTTTTAATCCTTAAGGTTAAAAGTAAATTAGCAATATTTTCCAAGAATAACCTAGCAGGAGTTTTAGCTCGTTTTCTTTCTTCATCTAAATGTCGCAACATAAGTTCTGTCTTTTCTTTAGAAATCAGAATAGGGTCCCAAGAAGAAAAGTAAACAAAGAGTGTAAATATAATCCCAATCACACCCCAAACACAAGCTGTTGCAAATAAGGCCCAGGCGGAAGTTTGCATTCCATGTTCAGCAGGTAAAAGTTTCATAAAGAGAGTCGGGACAAAAGCGATTAAGGGTTGAGCTAAACCTGAAGCCCACATTCTGATTGACCCCATTTTATTACGTTGTGTATAGGTAGAGGTAATTTCTGCAGGGATAGCTTCCCAAGGAATGAGAACTAAATCCAAACAAAAGTCAAAAAGTATAAATGACACAAGATAATAAAGCCAAGAAAGGCCACCTGCCATTGGAATCCACATCGCTGCAAAAGCAATCGAAGTTGGAATTGCAAAAATCAAAAAGAAGCGTCTACGCCCATATTTTCGGCCGAGTGCAAAGTGATAAAAATTATCTGAAATAACAGCAACGGCAGGAGCCCAGAACATATCTATAACGAGTCGAGCTGAAATTAAAAGTGCAGCTAATCCAGGATTAACCCCACCAAAAGAGGTCATAAATTATAAGAGCCACGAACCAATAAGGCCACCAGTTCCTCCATTAAACATATCCCATGAACCAATTCCTAAAGCTCGATGAAACCCAATTACTCCTTCTGCTTTGTTTGTTTTGAAACTAAAAAATTCCCTAAAAAAATTTATTTTTTCATTGTCAACCATAACCTTCTCCAAATTTAAATATATTTCTTGAAAGTAAAAAGTTACAATTATATTAGGTTGCAAATTAAAGACTTTTTACTCTTAAATATTGCAAAACATAGTTACACCTAATTAATTTCAAGCAAATCAAGTATAACGCTTTCAAAGCGATAAAATTGATTAATATTACGTAATCTTTTAGGAAATAATGCTATGAACAATGAGTGCTAGTTTTAAAATTTATTATTAAAATAAAAAAACTGATAACAGATACTGTTATCAGTTTTTTATTCTATTGCCACTCAACAGTTGCTGGTGGTTTGCTCGTAATATCGTAGACGATACGGTTGACGTGGTCCACCTCATTAACAATACGTTTTGAGATTTTTTGGAGAAGATCCCAAGGAAGTTGGGCAAAGTCAGCTGTCATTCCATCAATTGATGTGATGGCACGAATAGCTAGTGTATAGTCATATGTTCGTTGGTCTCCCATGACACCGACTGATTTCACATCTGTATTTACTGTGAAATATTGCCAAACATCACGTTCAAGGCCTGCAGCAGCAATTTCTTCACGAAGAATTGCATCTGATTCACGAACAGTTTCTAGTTTTTCTTCTGTTAAATCACCAAGGACACGAATGGCAAGTCCTGGTCCAGGAAAAGGTTGACGCCAAACGATTTCATCAGGCATTCCAAGTTGTGTTCCAAGCGCACGAACTTCATCTTTAAAGAGTGTGTTCAATGGTTCAATCAATTGGAATTGCATATCTTCAGGAAGTCCACCAACGTTATGGTGTGATTTGATTGTTTGAGCTGTATCTGTTCCTGATTCAATGACGTCGGTGTAGAGTGTTCCTTGGGCAAGGAAGTCAACACCTTCTAATTTGTTTGCTTCATCATCAAAAACATAAACAAATTCGTTACCGATAATTTTACGTTTTGTTTCTGGGTCTGAAAGGCCAACAAGTTTGTCCATGAAACGTTTTTGAGCATCTACTTTGATAATATTAAGACCGAATTTCCCGCCCAATGTTTCCATGACTTGGTCAGCTTCGCCTTTACGAAGGAAACCGTGGTCAACAAAGATTGATGTCAATTGGTCACCGATGGCACGTTGTAAAAGTACACCTACAACTGATGAATCAACACCACCTGAAAGTCCAAGAAGAACTTTTTTATCGCCAACTTTTTCACGAATATCTTTGATTTGCATATCAATGAAGTTTTCCATTGACCAGTTCCCTTTTGCTCCACAAATGTTAAGCGCAAAGTTTCTGAGCATCTCTGTCCCATGAACTGAATGACGAACTTCTGGGTGGAATTGGATACCGTACAAGTTGCGTTCTGTATTTTCAACAGCAGCAAATGGACTGTTTGGTGAAGTTCCGACAACGTGGAAACCTTCAGGAATAGCCGTTACACGGTCACCATGGCTCATCAAAACATCTTGAACTTCGGGAGTTCCTGCAAACAATGCTGATTTTTCAGTAAGTTGAAGTGGGGCAACACCGTATTCGCGTTCGCCTGCTGCTTCTACCATACCGCCGAGCTTATAGCTCATCAATTGCATTCCGTAGCAAATACCAAGAACTGGCAAACCAAGTTCAAAGATTTCAGGATCAATATCGAATGAACCTTCATCATAAACTGAATTTGGACCGCCTGAAAGAATAATACCGATTGGATTAATCTCACGAATTTCTTTGGCTGTAACTTTGTGACTCATGAGTTCTGAGAAAACACCGATTTCTCGGATACGACGCGCAATAAGTTGATTGTATTGTGAACCATAGTCGAGTACAATGATTTTTTCAAGTGTAGTGTCGGACAAGGGACCCTCCTCTAATAAGGTGCAAAAGTCCGAATTCCTGTTGGAAAGTTCGAACTTTTGTTCAATTATTTTATTAGATTTATTCTATCATAATTTATTGTTTTTTGCAGAGATATTTGTGAATAAATAAAATAAATTTTAGAAAAATCGTATGATAGTGATTACATTTATTTTTACTGACGAAAATGAAAAACTACTGACAAAGCTGTCAGTAATTTTTTTCATCTAAATCTTTTGCCAAAGCAAAATTTCCAATCGTTGCCGAACCATTATTTGCGACTGACGGAGTCATAATATAATCTGTCAGTAAATAGGGAACGTGGACATAACCTGCCATTAATTTTGTGAATTCTTTGCGCACGCGCTCAATCATGTGCGTTTGGGTCATAACGCCACCACCAAAAACAATTTTCTCAGGTGCAAGTGCCAAGGTTGTATTAACGGTGATTTGTGCAATGTAGAAAGCTTGAATATCCCAAACTTTACTGTCAGCTGGAATATCTTCTCCACGAATTCCTAAGCGGGCTTCAAGGGAAGGACCGGCTGCCACTCCTTCTAGACAATCACCATGAAATGGACAAACGCCTGCAAAATTAAGATCGTCTGGATGACGCTTCACATATTGATGACCCATTTCTGCATGAGAAAATCCTCCAATAAATTTCCCATCTTGTACGGCTCCTCCACCAATTCCTGTTCCAATTGTGAAGTAAACCAATGATTTTCCGCCAGTCACAATCATTTCACCGTAAGCCGAGCTATTGACATCGGTAGTGAAAACCATCGGAATATCAAGTGCGGCTTTGAGTTTTCCTAATAAATCAACATTTGCCCAACCAGCTTTTGGCGTGGTTGTTATATAGCCATAAGTTGCACTTTCAGGCTTGATGTCAATAGGACCAAAAGAACCAACTGCCAATGATTTAACAGGATTCTCTTTAAAAAATTCAATGGTTCTAGTAATTGTTTCTTCAGGACTAGTCGTTGGAATTTGATTTGTTTTTAAAATGTTAAACTGCTCATCACCAATCGAAAGTACAAATTTTGTTCCGCCTGCTTCGATTGAGCCATAATGATTTGTCATAATTTTTTCCTATAATTTGTTACTTTTTGTGTTTTATTTCGTATAGTATGAGTGAAGGAATTTTCTGTCAGTAAAAAATATTACTGACAGAAAACTTCTAGCTTATTTGTCAGTCTTATTTGCGTAAGTTTGTGAAAAGTCTACCGCTGCACCAATTAAGTTGGCAGAATTTCTGAATTCACAAGTTACAATTTCTGGCATAAAAGTCGCTACTTCAATAATTTCCATGATTTTTTGAAGTTGTTTTTGCAATTCTGGAATTAACCATTCAGCTTGGGAAACTCCTCCGCCAATAATCACTAATTCCGGATCAAAAGAATAAGTCAGATTAAAAATCCCTTTTGCGACATTGTATAGAAAAATATCTTTTTCTTCATTAGCTATTTCATCACCATTAAAGGCTTTTTCAAAGATTTCGATGGCATCAAGAGCTTCTCCTGTGCGCTTATTATAGCGCTCAGCCATTCTAATCGTTGTTCCTAATGTTGAAAACGAATGTTCATCATCCATGAGCATAAAGCCAAATTCACCGCCAAAAAGATGTTTCCCATGATGAACTTTCCCATTCATAACAACAGAACCGCCAACACCTGTTCCAAGCACAAGGAGCAAAACATCAGACAAACCTTTTGCCGCACCAAATTTCACTTCGGCAAGCGCCGCACAATTGGCATCATTTTCGATAGAAACAGGTAAACCAAATCGTTTTTCTAATTCAGCATGAATATCAAAATCATGAATATAAGGGAGAGCACTTGCTCCTTCAATGACGCCAGTCACTTTATTTACTGCTCCTGGGGAACTAATAGCGACACCACAAACATCAGAATTTTCCTTAAATTGTTCAACGACTGCTGTCAGTGATTGATAAAATTGATCCAGATTATCAGGAGTTCCGAAAGCACCTTCTTCTCCTAATTTTCCGTCAGCAAATCTTGCATATTTAATGCTTGTTCCACCAATATCTATTGTTAATAATGACATATTTCTCCTCCAAATTTTCTTATATTTTAACAGAAATCATTGATTGTATTTTTCTAAAATTGAATCTGGAACTTGTAAAAGTGATGAGTCTGTTAAATTTTTATACCAATAAGCTGATTTTTTTAAAGTTTTCACTTGGGTATGGATATTCAAACTAATCAAACCATAACGATTTTTGTATGAATTACGCCAACTCCAGCAATCAATTGGTGTCCAAACATGGTAACCAAAACAATTTGAGCCTTCTTGAATCGCTTTATGGAGCCAAAAAAGATGTTCTGTTGTAAAAATGATTCGATAATCATCTTGGATTTGTCCATCAGCATTTTTGAAACGTTCTTCATTTTCTACGCCCATCCCATTTTCAGAAATAAACCAAGGAATATTTCCATAATCTTCTTGAATTCGCTTGGCAATTTCATAAATGGTTTGTGGATGTATCTCCCAACCTCTGTCAGCATTCATCCGCACCCCACGTTTATTGAACGATGCGTAATATTTGTCGGGACGCCAATCTTGAGCCAAACTATCACTAGAATATTCGGGTTCTTGCACTCGACTCGGATGGTAGTAATTAACTCCTAAAATATTAATTTTATTGTCCCTATTCCGTTTCAAATCTTCTGCTTCCGACTGCCACAAGACATTTTCTTCTTTTAAAAGGCTGACTAATTTTTCTGGAAATTCTCCCTTTATTGATGCATCTAAAAAGAGGCGATTTTGCCAAAGGTCTGCCATTTCTGCTGCTTTTAAATCTTCTATTTTTTCAGTTGCTGGATAGGACGGAGTTAAATTTAAAATGATTCCAATTCGTCCTTCAGGATTTTTATTGATTTTTCGGTATTGTTCAATCGCAAGAGATGAGGCGAGTTGCAAATGATAAGCCACTTGAACAGCTTTTTTTCCATCAACAATATCAGGATAATGGAAACCTAATAGATAAGCACACTCAACGACAACCATAGGCTCATTAAAAGTAAACCAATCACTCACTCGGTCGCTGAATTCAGCAAAACATTTTGCTGCAAAACCTGCATATAAATCAACAACATGACGACTTTCCCAGCCTCCATATGTTTTTAAAAGTTCAACTGGTAAATCAAAATGATTTAAATTAATCATCGGACGAATCCCTTGCGCTATAAATTCATTAATTACAGCGTTATAGAAATCAACCGCTTTTTCATTTACCGTATTCTTTTCTAAATCATCTATCAAACGCGACCATTGAATACTTGTCCTTATTGATTTTAGACCAGCAGCCTTCATTAATTTTATATCTTCTCGAAAGTCATTGAAAAAATTACTGGCTGTATCAGGTCCAATTCCGCCCCAAAAACGTTCTTGATAATGGTCAAAATCATAATCAAAAACATTGTCATGCTGCTTTTTAAAACGTCCTTCAGTTTGTGGGCCACTCGTTGCTGCTCCCCACAAAAAATTTTCTTGGAATTTTAATTCCATTTTCCACCCCTCTCAGTAACTCTTCTTTTTTACTCTGCTAACTGTTCTTCGACTTTCAAACGCCAAGTTTTTGTCACACTTAAAGAATAAACTTGTAAAAGGCCAATCAACCCAAAGAGAATCATACCTTTAAATTGCCAAGTCAAAACAAAGATAAGGACAATCCCAAATAAAAGTTTTAGATAGGTTTTAAAACTAATAAAATTTGAAATAAAGCTCATTTTTAATAAGTTTCCAAAACTAATTTCAAATTGACTATCAAAAATCATTGTATATTCAAAAGCGGTCATAAGATAAGTTAAACCAAAGAATAGAATGAAATCAATCACCAAGAAAAGTAAACCTTGGATTTGTACTGAAAGATATAAATTATAAGCGAGCAAAAGACTCAAAGACGTATAGAGCCAAAAAATGATATTTGCTCTTAAAAAGTCTCGCTTGAAAATTTGATAAGCCTGTTTCACTGAGATTGACTTATAGTCAAAACCATGTTCCAAATACAACTCTGTTACCACTTTAAAGGCAGGACCAAGTCCTAAAACAAACAGCCCTGTGAGCGCTAAGAGCCAAAATATCAAGGTCAATTTAACAACGACCCAAATTCGAATAAAGAATTCTTCTAGTGCTTTTCCAATCATTTTTCTATAACTTTCTAACTTTTATTACTTCATTATAACACTTTTCCAATGAAATGTTAGGGTTTTCATGATAGCCTTTTCTTTGCTTTTATGGCAAGTTTTTACAGCCCTTTGTCAGCTATTTTTTTGTCCTAATACTTGTATTTCATATAAACGAACAGCGGTATCTGCTCCTTGTGTTGGTTTAGTGGCTGTGATTCTAACGTAACGCGCTTCTGTCTGTTTGAAAGAATCTTTGGTTTCTCCCAATTTATTTTTCTTAACGTTGACAACTTCTGTCCAATTTTGATTATCCTTTGAAATTGGAGCTATACTATAAAAGTGGACAGAAAATTGTGTGTTATAATCTGTCTATTAAGACACAAAAATGAAAGGACTTTTATGTCAGGTTTTAAACGTTACGACGAGGATTTCAAACAATCGCTCGTTAATCTCTATCAAACTGGTAAAACACAAACTGAACTCTGTAAAGATTATGGGGTATCTTCTTCTGCACTTGCAAAATGGATTAAGCAGTACTCTCAAGTGCGTCTTGAAGATAATACGGTGTTGACTGCTAAACAGATTCAAAAATTACAAAAAAGGAATGCCCAACTAGAGGAAGAAAATCTGATCTTAAAAAAAGCGAGTGCCATATTCATGCAAAACTCCAAGTAAGATTGAAAGCCATCTATAGACTCCGATTTGAACACACGACAGTTATGCTCTGTCGTGTTTTACATGTCAATCGTTCCACCTACTATAACTTCATAAACAAGAGGCCTTCGAAGCGTGAAGTAGAAAATCAACGCTTGAGAAAATTACTTCTTGAAATCTATATGAAAGCCAAGAAAAGAATCGGAACAAGAGCTTTTAAAATTATTCTCCTGCGTGATTATGGCGTCAATATTTCTGAAGGGCGTATCTTAAGACTTCTCAAGTCTATGACACTCCCTAAAATGTCAACCATTAAACCTCGTTTTTATTCAAACAAATCGCCCGAATTTTCTTCTGATAATCTACTGAAACAAGAATTTAACCCGAACTCCCCAAATCAAGTGTGGACAACTGACTTCACTTATATTTCTATAGGACCTAAACGACATATTTATCTCTGTGCTATTCTTGACCTCTACTCAAGGAAATGTATTGCGTGGAAAGTAAGTGATCGAATTGATGCCAAACTCGCCTGTGATACCTTAGAGATAGCTATAAAGAAAAGAAAACCTAAAGAACCAATCATTTTTCATTCTGATCAAGGCAGTCAATTTAAGTCAGCTTCCTTTAGAAAGCTATTAGATGAGCATCAATTGCTTGCTTCTTACTCCAAGCCTGGATATCCTTATGATAATGCCGTGACTGAGGTCTTTTTCAAGTATCTTAAACAACGAGAAATTAATCGCAGAACTTATCACTCCATTCAAGAAGTTCAACTCTCTTGCTTTGAATACATCGAACAATTTTATAACAATTATAATCCTCATTCCGCCAACAATGGTTTAACTCCAAATCAGAAAGAAGAAAATTATTTTAAGAAAATATAGCTCATTTTGTGTCTAAATATTTGACATTAGTCCAATTTAATGATAGTCCAAAGGGCTATCCTGGTGACGAAGATAATGGAACAATGGCAGCTTGGTATATTTTTTCAAGTTTAGGATTCTATCCAGTCACGGCTGCTTCTAATCAATATGTATTAGGAATTCCACTTTGGGACAAAGCTAGAATCAACCTTTCCTCTGGTCAGCAACTTACTATTTTTGCAGAACCAAATGCTCCGCAACAAGTTTTCGTCAACCAAATCACATTTACTGACAAAAAAGTCAATGATACTTTCATCAAGCACGAAGAATTGATAAAAGGCGGAACCCTAAAATTTGATTTAGGAATCGTACCAAATCCACTTAAATATACGAACGAACAACTTCCTTATTCACTGACAGAAAATTAATTACTGACAGACCAGACATAATCATTCTGTCAGTAAAAAAACACGCTTGATTGATTAAAATCAGCGTGTTTTTTTATAAATTTAAGCCTATTTCTTTAAATCAGACCAAACCCATTCAGTAAACTCAGGAATATCAACTCCTTCATTTCTTGTCACTTCAAAGTGTTTAACTAGTGTCCGTTCCATTCGGTCAATGAAAGCTTTCGCTAGACCTTGATTAACTTTTCGGTTGACATAAAGAACTTGCATGGCATCAATCGCTTGGTGGAAACGGTCAAGCTCAGAGTAAACCCGCATATCATAAGTCGTCGTGATGTCACCATCTTCACGGTAACCATGAACAATCAAACCATCATGTCCTCTTTGATAGAAAATGGATTCGATTAAATCTTCATATCCATGGAATCCAAAAATTACTGGAGTGCCTGAAGGGCCAAAGTATTTTTCAAATTCTTCATCTGAGAGTTCACGTTCTTGATTTAGAGCGCCTTTTTTCTTTTGCAACCGCCCTAATTCAACCACATTCACATAACGGAATTTCGCCTGTGGGAAAACTTCGTTTATAAGATGTAAAGCTGCCAGTGTTTCAATTGTAGTCTCAGCTCCTGCTGAGGCAAAAACTAAATCTACTGCTTCTCCATTTTTAGCCGTTGAAGCCCAATCAATTGTTGCAATTCCGTCAGTCGCCAATTTTTCAGCTTCTTCTTTAGTAAACCATTGTTGACGAGGTTGTTTAGAGGCTACAATATGATTAATTTTACTTCTATCTTGAAAAGCACGGTCAAATACGGCAAGCAATGTATTCCCATCAGCCGGCAAGTATTGTCTGATAAAATCAGATTTCTTTTCAGCCAAATGAGTCAACATTCCAGGGTCTTGGTGAGTATAACCGTTATGGTCTTGTTGGAAAACAGTTGAAGTCGAAATAACATTAAGCGAAGGATAATCATGGCGCCATTTTTGGTCTGCTGCTTGACGAATCCATTTGAAATGTTGAGTTAACATTGAATCCACGACTCGCAAGAATGATTCATAACTTGCAAATACTCCTGTGCGTCCAGTTAAAGTATAACCTTCAAGCCAACCTTCTGCTTGGTGTTCTGATAATTGAGAATCAATAATCCGACCCTCAGGTGAGATAAATTCATCATTTGGATTTTTTATGACTTGCATCCATTGACGATTCGTCACCTTAAACATTTCCCAAAAACGATTAGACATAGTTTCATCAGGACCAAACAAACGGAAACGCGTAGGATTAAGTTTGACTATTTCAGCAAAATATTTTGACAAAACATTCATATCCATATTGTCATTTGTATCAGGGAGTAATTTTCCTCGATTATTTTCAGAAATTGGATTTGCAAATTCTTGCCAATCTGGTAAGACCAAATTAGAAGAATCAACTCCCCCATTTGTTACAGGGTTTGAAGCCATTCGCATCTCACCTTTTGGTGCAAAATCACGCAACTCTTCTTTCAAACTTCCATCAGCATTAAATAAAGTTTCCGGTTGATAAGAAGTCATCCATTTTACAAATTCTGGTAAAGTTCCCATATTTTTAGAAGATAACGGAAGTGGAACTTGATGCGCACGGAAACTATGTTCAATCGGCATTCCCTTACCGTCAAATTTAGGACCTGACCAATCATTATAACGTGGACCACCCCAACCTTTTGGTAAACGTGCGATAACAATTGGCCAAGCTGGAATCTCTCCATTTTGATAACGATTATCTTCACGCGCATCTTTCTGAATTTGATGAATGTCTTCAATCGCTTTATCAAAAACTTCAGCTGCTAATTTATGATAAGCCATGTAATCATGAATATCATCATTTTCAATATAACGAGGTGAGTAACCCAGTCCTTCAAAGAATTTACGAATATCAACATCTGAAGTCCGAGCGAACAAAGTAGGATTTGAAATTTTAAAACCATTTAAATCAAGAATTGGTAAAATTGCCCCGTCATTCTTAGGATTAATGAATTTAATAGAGTGCCAACTTGTCATCAACGGTCCAGTTTCAGCTTCTCCATCCCCAACAACAGCAAAAGCAATCTGTTCAGGTTGATCAAGAATAGCCCCTGTTGCATGTGATAGCACATAACCCAACTCACCTCCTTCATGAAGTGAACCAGGGGTTTGTGCTGTCATATGCGACCCTATTCCTCCAGGAAATGAGAAACGTTTAAACAAACGTGACATGCCTTCCAAATCTTGAGTAATCTCTGGATAAGCTTCTGTATATGAGCCATCAAGATAAGAAGGAACAACCATAGCTTGTCCACCATGTCCGGGGCCACCCATGTAAAACATCTTTTGATTATATTTATTGATTAGACGATTAGCATGAGCATAGAGGAAAGTTTGTCCTGAAACCGTCCCCCAGTGCCCAATAGGATTGGCTTTAAGGTTTTCCGCTTTAATTGGAGTACCTGTCACAGAGAACAAAGGATTTTCTTTCAAGAAGATCATTCCTGATCCAAGATAAGTTGCTGCTCGCCACCATTTATCAAGCTTTTTCAAATAAGCTTCTGAATTATATTCTGTCATTATTTCCTCCTGATTTTCCTTCATTATAGGTCAATTATGCTTGATATTCTAATAATTTGTTCATATATCCACTAGGAAACATTGCTACTCTTCTTCTAAATGATGCACACGATGCAGTAATTCTGCTTCGATTTGTTCGAGTGTTTTGCCTCTTGTTTCAATAACTTTTTTACTAGTAAACCAAATTGAGAGGAAACAACAAGCCGCATAAATCAGAAAAATTTTACCTGTTCCAAAAAATGATAATAATGGTAAGAACGTTAATGACACCACCCAGTTAGCAGCCCAGTTGACGGCAGCACCAAATGAATTCCCCAAACCACGGATTTTAAGTGGGAAAGATTCACCAATCATCACCCACATTACTGGTCCCCATGTTGCTGAGAAGAAGGCAATATATACCGTTAAAGCGATAACTGCTAAATATTTACCAAAGCCAATATGAGCATTTTCTGCTAAAATCATCCCTACTGACATCAATACAAGAGAAATTCCCATTCCCCAAGCACCAAAATTGAGCATCCACCGACGATTAACTTTATCCATTACTCTCATAGCAATATAAGTTACAATAACATTGAAAATACCAATCCCAATATGAGCAAGTAAAGCTGCGCTTGCCCCAAATCCTACCGCAACAAAAATTGATGGCGCAAAGTATAAGACTGTATTACAGCCCATAACCTGTTGAAAAATTGCCAGACCAATTGCCATAATCAAAACTGGACGTGACATTTGACCAAATAATTCTTGTAAGCCACCTTGTTTTTCTTCCTTAGCCATCAATTGAATATCAGAAATTTCTGCTTCAATCGAGTTTGGATCGTCATTTATCATCCCTAATATTTCACGGGCACCTGCTTCATTATCATGGCGAACAAGAAATCTTGGAGATTCTGGCAAAAAGAGTCCACCGATGAAAAGAAGGGCTGCTGGAACAGTGGCCAAACCAAGCATCCAATGCCAATTTCCTGAAACTCCTTTTAAAGCATAGTTTGAGATATAGGCTAATAAAATCCCAGTCATAATCATCAATTGAAACATAGTTGAAACTCCACCACGAATTTTAGCGGGTGAAAGTTCTGATAAATAAGTCGGCACCAAAGCTGAAGCTGACCCAACAGCCATCCCGAGAATAACCCGAGAGATGATTAGTAACTCAGCACTATTTGAAAGTCCTGAACCTAAAGCTCCAACAAAAAAGATGACCGCTGACAAAAGTAACAGACGTTTCCGACCAAAACGGTCACTCATTGGTCCAATCACGACCGCGCCAATTACAGCTCCCATTAAAACTGCCGCTGTAATCCATCCTTCCATCCAAGCCCAAGAACTCACCTGCCAGCTCTCTTTTTCAATAAAAAGTAGCGCTCCCGATATGACGCCTGTGTCATATCCAAATAATAAACCACCTAAAGCACCAAAAAAATAGATGAAAGTGGGAGAAAGTTTTCTCATGATAGTAACTCCTTAATTTTTATTTGCAAGTCTTCTTGCCTTTTTTACTACCCACAAATGATACCGCTTTCCACGCTTACTTTCTTGTAATCCTTGATATTTTAAAATGGAAATGTTGCTCATAATAAAGCTAAAAACTACTCTTATGTAAGAGTAGTTTTAATTAGTTTATTCATTTTTTATTAAGCGTGCCGGATTTCCAGCAATTATGCAGTGGCTAGGAAATGATTTGGTCACCACAGAGCCAGCACCAACGACAACATCATCTCCTAAAGAAACTCCAGGCAAAAGAATCACTAAACCGCCAAGCCAACAATCATTACCAATTACTATTGGCCCATCATATTGCCAGCCTTCCCGTCTTAAAAACACATCCTTGGCATGATGATTAGGTGTAAATAATTGACAATTTGGTCCAATAAAACAGTTTTTCCCAATCTTAACCTTACCCGCACTAATAATCTGAAGTCCACTATTAATAAAAGTATTTTCTCCGACTTTAAAACGATTGGGATATTCCAAAGCAGTTATTGGAAAATATATTTCTGAACTTTGAGGTAAATTTGGAAGAAAATTATCCAAGAGTTTTCTTGCTTCATCAATATTTTCTTTTGCCTTATCATTAATTTCAGAAATTTTTTGACTAGAATTTTTGACTATTTTTTGTAGTTCTACTTCTTTGCTATATTGGTACCAATCACCATTATTTATTTTATCAAAAATAGATAGCTTTGCTAAACGTAATTTTTCTGCTTCATCTAACATTCTCATCGACTTTTTCCTTTACTAAAAATCCCTTACTACAAATATGTAGGTAAGGGATTGTAGACTAATCAAATCTTGATTCACTTGTTTTCCAAGTATAAGAACCGTCTGGTAAGATCTTGTCTCCTAATTCTTTATAGTCAAAGTTATAAAATTCTGCAACTCTATCATATCCAGAATAATCAACGGCAGCAAGCCCGACAAATGCTCCAGTGAAGAATCCGCCATAAGTTTGTAAAACATAATCATCTGAAAGGACAGCCGCATCTAAGACTACAGGAATTTCTATGAATTTTTTGCCGTCAAAACTATATTCATAAGAATATGATTCTTTACGGACTTTAGTGCGGAACCAAACATATGCAGTTCCGTCAGGAATTTTAATGGCATTATCTTTTAAATAAGAAGTATAGTTTCCTCTGTTATTCTCAGCAACTTCAATGACAGCTCCATTGATTTCATTCCATGTGATAAAAGCGAAGGACCAATGACGGTCATTGTAATAGTTGGTTAATCCAGCCATTTGTTGGTAAGAAAATGGGTTAAATTTTACTTTGACTTCTGCGTCAAAATAGAAAGCTTGCCAACGTCTAGCAATCAAAGATAAATCAAAATTATTTGCCAAAGAGCCCTGACCAATCAATGTTAACTTGCCATTTCCAACTGAACCCATTTTCTCAGTAAATGGGACACGCAATGTATTCCAGTTAATATCCAAAGTAGAACTTGCAAAATCGTCTTTTTGACTGTGGTCAGCAGGTGCATTAGTTTGAATTGCATCTTTTGGTCCTTGAACAAAAGTTGTCCCACCATGACCACCAACAATACGTGGCCAACCTTCTTCGTCCCATTCCACTTTTTGGATAGAAGTTTCACGACCTAAAGAGCTCCAACCACGAGGGTCTGTGCTTGATTCATTTTTATGATTCCATGGTCGAGCGCATAAGGAAGCATAATACCACTCACCTTTGGGTGTAGATACAAGACCTCCGTGTCCTTGCTTTTGAATATAATGATCAGGAGTATCGAAGTTTGTAATAAATGGGTCGCCGGGTTCAGTTTCAAAAGATAAAGTATCCAATGTTTTAGAGCGGGCCACGACTTCTTGGTGCGTAAAGACTGTTCCACCTTGAGCCGCAAAAAGATAATAATAATCATTAATTTGGTAGAGGTGTGGACCTTCAACCAATTTGACATTTGTACCATTGTAAATCGTTTTAGCTGTTTTAGGTTGTAACTTCATTGTTGTCACATCAAACTCAGTCAATGTGATTCCGTCAAATGGATGCTTGTATTCACGATGATCCCATGTTTGTTGAACTAAGTATTTCCGTCCGTCTTTATCATGGAAAAGTGAAGCGTCAAAGCCAAGACCATTGAGCTTGATTGGATCTGTCCATGGTCCTTTGATGTCTGTAGCTGTTGTTAAATAATTGGTCATATCTTTGAAAGCACCATTGACAACCTTAACATCTGTATAAACAAGCCAAAATTTACCATCAGCATAGGATAAATCAGGGGCCCAAATTCCACCTGAAGCTGAGTTTCCTCTCATATCCAACAAAGTGGTTGTTGACAATGGACTTGGAAGTAGGTTCCAATGTTCTAAATCTTTTGATTCGTGCAAACGAACACCAGGGAACCATTCAAAAGTGGAGTTCGCGATGTAATAAGTATCTTCTACGCGAATAATGCTTGGGTCTGCATTAAAGCCGGGAAGAATTGGGTTTTGAATAAGTGACATGATTTTGTCTCCTTTTAATATAAATTATTCCGCTTCCTTAAGTTGAGCACGTTTTTCATCAAGCTGTTGATTAATCTCTGTTACATCTTTATCAGAAATTGGATAGAGTTGCATAATAATCATTGATACAAGAGCAAGAACGGCTGGAATCCAAATTGCTGTGAGATTTATACCAGCTAGGGCGTTAGCATGTTGATGTGCTGCTGTCTCATTGAAACCATAAGGTGCTAAGAACCAAAGTGGAATCGCTCCACCTAATGTAAAACCAATTTTGAAGAAAAGTCCCATGATTGCGTTAATAATCGCAGCATTTCTTTTACCCGATTTGAGTTCTCCATAGGCGATAACTTCAGGAACTAATGCCCACATGAATCCTGTTGCTGAAGTTAAGCCCCATTGTTTAATAAAGGTTGCAACATAAGCTAACCAGAGGGCATCATGCATTCCATTAAGGGACCAAATATATGTCAAAATTTCTCCAACAATGAACATTCCGATAAAAAGATGAAAGAAACCTTTTTTACCGAAAATTTTCTTTAAACGAGGCCAAAAGATTGGGAAAACAATTCCTGGAATTGAAGCGATGAGGCCGATGGCTCCCATCCATTCTGAATGTCCAACAACAAATTGATTAAAGAAACCATTTACAGTATTCATGAAAAACATGAAAGTGAAAGCTAACATGAAGAAAATCCCTAGAATCACAAGTGGACGATTGTTCTTTAATTCAAGGAAGAGGTCAGTTGTTTTAACTTCTGCCGATTGTTCTGCTGTTGCAACCACACGTTCTTTGGTCAATTTATAACATAGGAATAAAGCTATTGCACCAATAATCATATAAACTGAGTAAACTCCAAACCAAGCATGTCCCGCTGAGGGATCAGTATAATTCCCCATATGAAGTTTAAGGCCAAATAATCCAGTATCTTTAAGACTTCTTTCTTTCGGTGCTGCCATTTGAACAAACATTGGAAAGAGGGTATAGACTAAGAGATTTGCTCCATTTGCCAACATCATCCGTGTACTTGTCAGCTTATCAACGGATTCCGGATTACGAGTTAATGATGCATTAAGTGAACCATAAGGAATATTAACAACTGAATATACTAAGTCTAAGGCAAAATAAACGATAAAAGCAAAGGGGACAGACCCTTTAACACCTGGTAGAGGTGCAAAAAGTAAGGCAGCTAAAATCACTAGAGGAATACCTGCTCTTAAAAGCCAAGGTCGATATTTTCCTGCTTTTGATGTTCTTTTATCAATAAAAGTCCCAACCATTGGGTCCCAAAATACATTAATAATTCGCACGAACAGAAAAATAAAACCGGCTGTTGCAGTACCAATCGCATTGACTGTTGTCATATAGAGTGCTAAAAATCCACCAACAGTCCCAAAGACAAGGTTTTGTGCAAAATCCCCCATTCCATAACCAATACGTTCTCCAAGCGTTAGTTCATGATATTCATCATGTTGAACTTGTTTGATTTTATTACTCATTTTTGAGTACATCCCTCCTATTATTTTATTAAAATTATTTTTACTGATGAGTCTGTCAGTAAATTTTTAATCCGTTGTAAATAGATATTCTGTTATAAAAGTCTTTTTTTGACCTGCTTTAAGCTCAATCGTTCCCCATTCAGGATGATGAACAAGGTCAGGTATTTCTTGAAATTCAATAGCAATTCCGCGATTTTTGGACATTGGTCTGTCATTAATCATTGACTCTATTTCTGGATTTGTGGCTGTGTAAATCACGACCGCTTGTCTATCAGTTTGAGCTACTAGTTTCCGACCAGATAAAGGGTCATAAAGCATTAAACTTTTATCTCCTTTGGGATTAAAAACAAAGCAATCATCTAGTCCTACGGGATTATCTTTTAAAAGTTTTTTGATTGAAACGCTTTCTTTAATGGAATAAGAACTGTCGTCAACATTTAGAAGACGACCAGTTGGTATATTCTCTTGATTGGTTTCAACCAGAAAGTCAACATTTGCTTGAATGAAATGCTCATGAGTCGTTGATAATTCTGCTGACAGATTAAAATAAGGATGCCAAGCCGGATTAAAGACTGTGTCAGTTACTGACAGACCTGATATTGTCACTTCTAACTTATTGTCAGTTAATTTATAAGTGACTTCTGCTTGGATTTGACCTGGAAAACCGGACTCCTCATCTCTTAAACTTAGTTTAATGCCAAGAGATGATGCTGTTTCAAAAGTTTCATAAGACCAAAACTGTCTTTCCCAGCCATGGCTTCCTGAATGTAAATTATTTTTTCCTTCATTTGCCTCTAAACTGACAGAATCATAAGTAGCACCTGAAATACGCCCGGCAACTGGACCGCAAATTACACCATAATATCCTCCATCATTTGCATAGGTTTCGGAATTGTTTTTGGATAAAAGAATATTTTCAAATGTTCCATTTTTGTCAGGAGTGAGGAGTTGATGGACTCTTGCTCCATAATCATGGACAACGATGGTGAGTCGTTCATTTGATAATGTAATCTGACTAATTGATTTGTCAGCTCTAAAAGGCAAAGATTCTTTGGAAATGGTAAATGTCATAATTAACCTTCGTCATTGAATTGTACTAATTGATGAGAAATTTCAGAGGTATTTTTATAAACTTGTTTCCAAATTTGATAAATTTGCTCATAACGTGCTACATTTTTTGGATTTGGTATGAAACTGGCTTCCTTGTAATGAACAAAAGCTTTAGTGACCGCTTCTAAGCTATCAAAAAGTCCGCAACCAAAAGCAGCAATCATACAAGCACCAAGTCCCGGTCCCTGCTCAACCGTTAAGCGAATCATTTCAGAATTAAAAATATCTGCTTGCATTTGCATAATGTCGGGATTTTGCGCACCCCCACCTACGGAAATCAAACGTTTAAACTTCTTGTTTTTCGTTTTTTCCATGATATCTTTAGAATCACGCAATGAAAAGGTAATTCCTTCAAGCACTGCTCTTGAAAAATGTTTTTGTTCATGATGAGCAGAAATTCCTATAAAACTTCCGCGAATTTTTGAATCAAAATGTGGTGTTCTTTCACCTACAATATATGGCGTAAAGAGCAATCCTTCTGAACCAGGAGAAACTGTGTAAACTTCTGACAAAAGTTCATTGAAACTCAAGCCTTTTCCAAAAGTTTCCTTATACCAGTTTAAAGAATTTCCAGCAGCCAAGGTTACTCCCATTGAGTAATAAGCACCCGGAACCGTGTGATTAAAGAAATGAAGTTTTCCTTTATAATCTGCAATTTTAGGTTCATAAGCGGAAACGACTCCGGAGGTTCCCATTGAAATCAAGCCCACTTCTTCATTGATTAAACCAACACCCAGAGCGGCGGCAGCATTATCGGCTCCACCAGCAAATACTTTTACTTCATTTGTCAGTTTATAGCGTTCAGCTATTTCTGCTTTGACAAATCCTGTTCGGTCAGTGGATTCAATCAATTCAGGTAGAATTTCCATATCAATATTGAATGCGTCAGTAATTTCCTCTGACCATTGTTTTTTCTCAATATCTAAAAGTAAAGTTCCTGCTGCGTCAGAAAATTCGGTATAAATATTTCCTGTCAGCCAAAGGCTCAAGTAATCTTTTGGCAACATTATTTTTTTAACTCTTGACCAAACCTCTGGTTCATTTTCTTGGAGCCAAAGAATTTTTGGTAAGGTAAATCCTTCAAGAGCAATATTTTTTGTAATCTCTAAAAGTCGCTGACCAAGTCTGTCAGTAATTTCTTGACATTGTTTGCTTGTTCTCACATCATTCCAAAGAATTGCTGGATAAACTGGTTTATTATTGTCATCTAAAACGACTAATGAATGCATTTGCCCCGAAAAGCTAATACCTGCAAGTTGCTGACCAAAATCTGAAATTTCTACTGACAAACCGGTCAGTACTGATTCAAGTGCCACAATCCAATATTCTGGACGTTGTTCAGAATAGCCTTGTTTGGGCGTATCAATTTGGTATTCAGCAGATTTTGTTGTAATTAAATTACCAACTTCATCCATCAAAATTCCTTTAAGACTTGATGTTCCTAAGTCAATTCCTAACACGTAAGTCATTATTATTCCTCATAATAAAAGAGAAGGACGAGGAGGAATTCCTCGCCCTCTTTTAAGTTCTTAGTTTTAAACAAGATAGTCATTCAATACTGATTTGATGTATTCCAAGTGATTAGAATCAAGTTCAATATCATCACCATATTCAAGTGCAAATGCGGCAAGACTTTCAAAAGTTGCTGTTCCATTTTCAATGGATTGACCAACTTCTGTATTTCTGTATGAACTATAACGTTCGTCAACAATATCAGACAAGAATTTATCTTCAATGATTGCTGCTGCACCTTTCAAAGCACGCGCATAAGTATCCATCCCTGCAATATGAGCAAGAATTAAATCTTCTGCTTTGAAACTTGTACGACGTACTTTCGCATCAAAGTTAATTCCACCTTTGCCAAGTCCACCGTTCAAAAGAATTTGGTGCATCGCAAGTGTGATATCAATAACAAGTGTTGGGAATTCATCTGTATCCCAACCAAGCAAGTAATTTCCTTGATTGGCATCAATAGAACCCAAAGCATTGAAAGTACGAGCAGTATTTAATTCGTGTTCAAAAGTGTGTCCAGCCAACCAAGCATGATTTGTTTCAAGATTGAGTTTGAAATATTTGTCCAAATCATATTTTTGCAAGAAAGCAAGAGCTGTTGCTGAGTCAAAATCATATTGGTGAGTCATTGGTTCTTTTGGTTTTGGTTCAATCAAGAAAATGGGCAAGTGGTTGATTGATTTTGCATAATCAATTGCCAAATGGAAGAATTTTGCCATATGATCCATTTCAAGACCCATATCTGTATTCAAAAGTGATTCATAACCTTCACGACCACCCCAGAAGACGTAATTTTCACCACCGAGTTTTTTAGAAAGTTCAAGACCTTTTTTAACTTGTGCAGCACCATAAGCAAAGACTTCAGCACGATTAGAAGTTGAAACACCATTCATATAGCGGGGATTTGAAAACATGTTTGCTGTATTCCAAAGTAATTTAATCCCTGTTGCTTTTTGTTTTTCAAGAAGGTGGTCAGTAATTTCGTCCAAATTAGCATAAAATTCTTTCAAAGAATTTCCAGTAGGTGCAATATCAATATCATGGAAACAATAATATTTAACACCTAATTTTTCAGCAATTTCAAAGAAAGCATCTACTCGACGGTGAGCACGGTCAAGTTCAGAACCACCTTCCAAATCCCAAGGGCGTTCCATTGTTGCTCCCCCAAAGGGATCTGACCCATCCATTGTAATTGTATGCCAAAATGCAAGGGCAAAATGAAGTTGTTCTTCCATTGTTTTACCAGCAACTACTTCTTCTGGATTATAATGGCGAAAGGCAAACATATTTTTAGTTTTTGTACCTTCGTATTTGATAGGTGCGATGTCGTTAAAGTAAGCCATTTTTATAGCTCCTCCTCTTTATGATATTAATATTATTTTCAAACTCGTAATTACTACTATACATTTCTTGTAATATATGTCATAATAATAGTGATTAGGAGAGAATGAACATGAAAAACGAATTAGAGAATATTTATCATTCAAAAATAAATAATCTTAATTTTTTACTTGTCGATATTACTTACAGAAAACCTCACCTTCATTTTGACATTGAATTAGCTTTTGTCTTAGAAGGGGCTGGTCAGGTAATAACGCAAGAGCAATGCTTTGAAATCAAAGCTGGACAGGCAATTATCTTTAATAGTTGCCAAGTTCACGAACTATCTTCAAGCGACTCTATGAAACTTTTGATTCTACAGTTTTCATCAGAAATTTTTAAAATTATCTTCCCTCAGCTGGATAAAATTTATTTTGAAAATCATCCTTTCAATCTAAAAAATCAACCTGAAACTTTAAAATTACTCTTACAAGCGGCTTTAAGTTATTTTGCTGATGATAAGAATAATTCCTTGCGTACTCACGGATATACTTCCCTTTTATTAGATCGCTTATTAAGTATTTCTGAATACAGTATTTTAAGCAGTTCTGAACAAAATAAATTAATGGATCTCCAAGAACGAATGGAGAGAATTTCTTCTTACATTCATGAAAACTACGACCATAAAATTTCTTTAGAAATGATTGCTTCGCATGAAGGACTTTCCAGAACGTATTTTTCCCATTTCTTTAAAAGTAATTTTGGGATTAATTTCAACGAGTATTTAAATAAGATTCGTTCTGAAAAAGCAAGAACATTACTTTCTTCTTCTAAAGATAATTTATTAAATATTGCTTACATGTGTGGTTTCTCAGATATCAGAACGCTCAACACCGCTTTTCTTAAATCTTATGGTGTTCTACCGAAGGAATTTAGAAAAAATAGTGTACTCTTCCCAAATCTCAACTATATGACTTTCAATCAAGATAAAATTGATAATCAAGTTTTTTATTCTGATAGAGGCTCTTTTGATATTTTGCAATATTATTTAGAAAAAAACTTTGAAAAAACAAGTAGTCATTTTTAGACTCTTTATTTTTAACAAGTTAATGATATCGCTTTCTAAGAATCTTATCTTACTGTTTTGTTCTATTTTTCAGGGGAAATGTTGTCATTTTATCATACCTAAATCAAATAAAAAAAATACTTGGCTTTTACCAAGTATTTTTATTAATCCCAAATTTTAGTTGCTTTAATTTCATTAATCGTTTGGTCAAAATCATTTGTTAAGATTGTCACATGTCCCATTTTTCGGTTATGTTTAGCATCTGCTTTTCCATAATCATGTTGATGCCAATCGGCATGCTCATGATTAAGATTCTTAACTGCCTCAACGTGTTGCCCTAAAACGTTCAACATAATGGCAGGTTTCAAAAGTTTAGGTTCTGGTAGGTCTTCTCCTAAAATCCCTTTAATATGCAAATCAAATTGGTTGAAATCACAAGCTTCAATGGTAAAGTGGCCACTATTATGTGGTCTTGGTGCTAGTTCATTGACATAGATTTGACCATCTGCTGTTAAAAACATTTCCACACAAAGCACGCCAGATAGCTCTAATTTTTCCGCAATTGAGGTCGCAATTTTATAAGCATTCTCAGTAATTTCAGCAGATATACGAGCCGGAGAAATCGTCTGATGTAAGATGTTTTCTCTATGTTCGTTTTCAGCTAGAGGAAAAACCACATATTCGTGACCATTTCCACTAATAATAACAGAAATTTCACGTTCAAAAGAAATAAAATCTTCTAAAACACATTCTGAAAGTTCTGTCAGTGATTTAGCTGCTGACAAGTCTTTATCAGCATTTAAAACCACTTGTCCATGACCGTCATAGCCTCCAGTTGTTGTTTTTAAAACTTGTTTTCTAGTTACTGTTTCTGGGAGTTTTTCCGCTGAATCTACGAGTTGCCAAGGTGCAACATTAACTTTAGCTTCGTTGGTCAAAAATTCTTTTTCAAAGCGACGATTTTGCGTAATCTCTAACAGACGTATTCCTTGAGGAATCCTTACACAGTCTTCAATTTCGTGCAAAGCTTTTGCTGATACATTTTCAAACTCATAAGTAATGACGTCACAAGCATAGGCGAGTCTTAATAAGTTTTCAACGTCATCATAAGGTGCAACAATCAGTTCATCAGATACTTTTGCCGCAGAACAGTTTGGATTTGGGTCAAGTGTAATGACTTTATGTCCCATGTATTGAGCAGCAATTGCCATCATCTGTCCAAGCTGACCTCCACCAATAATACCAATTGTTTGCTTTGTATTCTTTATCACAAGTCTTCCTACCCTTCATTATTTGAAATCCTACAACTTTTGAACTCTTTTTAAAGTAATGCTTTGTTTGATTCCTCAACCATTTCTTGTGCAGCAGCCCGATAGACCAACAATTTTTGGTATAAATTCTCATTTGTATTCGCCAAAAGTTGCAAAGCAAATAAAGCAGCATTTTTTGCTCCAGCCTCTCCAATTGCCATTGTCGCTACAGGAACCCCTGCCGGCATTTGAACAATCGAATAAAGTGAATCCAAACCAGATAAAGCTCGCGATTTTATTGGAACACCAATGACTGGGACGAGGGTCTGAGCAGCTACCATTCCTGGCAAATGAGCGGCTCCACCAGCACCCGCGATGATAACTTTATAACCTGCCTCATGGGCTTGGCTCGAAAATTCAGCCATTAAAGCTGGTGTTCGGTGTGCGGATACGACCTTTTTTTCATAAGCTAAACCGAAGTCATCTAAAATTTTTGCTGTTTCTTTCATTGTCGCCCAATCTGAGCTCGAACCCATGATAATTGCTACTTCTGCCATTTTTCCTCTTCTTTTTTCTTAACCAAAATTTTTATATTGCTCGTGAACCAATATCATGACGATAAAAGAAACCATCATTTTCCAATTTATCAAGTTTTTCATAAAGCAATTTCTGTGTACTTTTTACATCTTCTCCCGTTTCAGAAACAAGATAAACTCGGCCTCCACTAGAGATTAATTGATTATTTTCATTTTTGGAAACTCCTGCATAATAAACATTTAAACCTTCAGGAATTTCTGGAAGAATAAGTCCCAGTTTTGCTTGACTAGGATAGCCTTCTGCAGCAACAACCACACCCAAAGTCACACCAGACTCAAGCCATTCTAATGTTGGCTCATTTCCAGCTAAAATATCAATAATTACTTGAGCTAAGTCACTTTTTAAACGGGGGAGAACAACTTGGGTTTCAGGATCCCCAAAGCGTGCATTAAATTCAATTGTTTTGACTCCGTCTTCTGTCAAAATTAAACCTGCATAAAGAACGCCTGTAAATGACTTGCCCTCTTCTATCATTCCAGCTACTGTTGGTTTAACAACTTTTTCCAGAGCCTCATTTACAACCTCCTTAGAAATATGTAGGACCGGTGAGTAAGCCCCCATTCCCCCTGTGTTAGGGCCTTTATCTCCATCAAAAGCTCGTTTGTGGTCTTGAGCAATCGGCATCGGATATATTTTCCCGTCATGGACAAAACTAAATAAAGAAAATTCTTCACCATCAAGAAATTCCTCAATCACAACTTTTCCTTGACTACCAGAAAAAATATCGGCCAGAGCTGACTTAGCGGTCTCAATATCAAAGGCAACCGTCACACCCTTTCCAGCAGCAAGCCCATCAGCTTTAATAACAAGAGGAACTCCTTTTTCATCTAGATATGCAAGAGCAGGCTCTAAGCTATCAAAAGTAGCATAATCAGCCGTTGGAACCCCATATTTTTTCATAATTGATTTTGCAAAATCTTTAGAACCTTCTAGCTCTGCGGCCATTTTATTTGGCCCAAAAATTGGTAATTCTGCTTTTATAAAAGCATCGACGACGCCATTCATCAAAGCAGTTTCTGGGCCAACAAACGTTAGTCCAATGTTTTGATTTTGAGCAAATTCAACTAATTTATCATTAGATAGTTCGGAAATATCAACTATTTGAATTCCATCTTTTTCCATTCCTGAATTGCCTGGAGCTACAAAGACTTCTTCAACTTGAGGACTTTCCATAAATTTTTTTGCTAAGGCATGTTCGCGGCCGCCAGAACCAATTACCAAAATTTTCATCATTTCTCCGATATTCCAAACGCTTTTTATATACACAAACTTGTGTATTCAGCTATTTTATTTATTATTCAACAAATCTTGAACGAATAATAAAAGTCAAAGTGACGATAGCTCATCTATCTTTTCTTGCTTTATATATCTTATAATTCTATCTTAAAAGATTTGTGATAAAAGAAAAAGCCTGAACAAAAGTTTCAACAAATAAGAAGAGAGATTGTTCGGTATTTACTCAATTCTAGCCAGAGTTTTCCTCTTGAAATTTTTAAATGACAAATTTGTTTATCAGCTTTTCTATCGCAATTTTCATTAAAAACATGTAAAATAAATTTAAGTAGAAAAAGAAAGCGAAAACTTATGGCGACTCAACCAACCAAAGATAAAATTATTAGTAGCAGCTGGGAACTTTTAGAAGAACTTCCTCTCACAGAATTTTCAATGCGTAAGTTAGCTAGTCGGCTAGGAATGACAGTGTCTTCTCTTTACTACCATTTTTCAAATAAAGAAGCACTTTTTGCAGAACTTATTGATAAAGCAAGCCTTGAAATTATTTTTCCAGCAAATGAGAAAACGTGGCAAGACCGCCTTTTCGTCTATGGTAAAAATATTTATGCTGTTTTAGAAGCTTATCCAAACCTCGCACAATTGATGATGGATTATCCACCAGAATCTGAGAACTATCTTCGGCTCTTTGATAAACTTTTAATGATTGTAGATGATCTCAAGCTTTCTGATGATCACAAATTTTACACCATTAACCTTTTTCTAAATTTTATTTACACCAGTAAAATAGATAGTGATCGTTTAGTAGAGCAACCCGAAAAACCCGTTTCTACTGTCAAAATTCCTCTGGTACAACTGGCTCCTTTTCTCGACAAATATTGGCGAACTGAAAGCCTCACCAGTCTTGGCTCCTCTGAAAGTTTTGAGTTTGGTTTACAGCTTATTATTTCAGGAATTGAAAAAATGCTTAAAATTAATTAATTTATAAAAAACTTCCTGAGGAAGTTTTTTTCTTGACTTTATTTTAGAACAATGGTATTATTTTTACCGAACGGTGTTCTAAAAATATAAAAGAAGGTTCTTTATGAATAATACTAATGATTTTAATTTAAAAAAAGTCTTACCTGCGGTTTTAACAATTGCAATTGGAATGCTTTTAGTAATGATGGATACAACCATTATGAATGTCACTCTTCCGCATATCCAGTCTGCTTTCCATCAAAATCTCTCAAATAGTCAGTGGGTCATTACTGCTTATACTTTAGCTATGGCCACAGTTATTCCATTTGCTGGATTTTTGGGAGACCGCTTTTCAGATAAAAAAGTTTTTGCTTTAGCAATCATTTTTTTCACTATCGCTTCATTTCTTGCAGCTAATGCTCACTCACTGCAAAGTCTTATTATTTGGAGAATTGCTCAAGGTTTAACTGGTGGCGTTGTTGCTCCAATCGGAATTGGAATGTCATTTAAAATTATTCCAATGGAAAAACGAGGTTCAATGATGGGTCTTCTAGGATTACCAATGTTGCTCGCTCCAACAATAGGTCCTGCACTTTCAGGTTTCTTAGTTAAACACTTCAATTGGTCAACTGTCTTTTTGATTAATCTTCCGGTTGGAGTTCTAGCCCTAATCTTTGTTCTCCTCTTTCTCCCAAATTTTCCGGCAAATAAAGCAAGTAAAATTGACTTAAAAGGGGCTCTTCTTTCTCCATTTGCCTTTCCAATTTTAATTTATGGTGTACACGTTGGGACAGATAAAGGCTGGTCAAATCCTACTGCCCTCTCTTTTGTAGGCCTTGGTATAATCATGTTGCTTTTATTCATTATTGTTGAACTACGTGTTGAGAATCCTCTTTTACACCTTCGAGCTTTTGTAATTCCTGAATTTACAAAAGGAATTTCGCTCATGTGGCTCAATCAAATCGTTGTTTTCGGGGCCATGCTTCTTGTCCCACTTTACTTACAAAATGTCGTTGGACTTTCTTCTAAAAATACAGGGCTAATCATGGTTCCGCAGGCAATTGCTAGTTTTTTAGGAATGACAATCGGTGGGCGTATTTTTGATAAATTTGGGACAAAAGCTGCAGTTCTGCCGGGTTTTACTCTGGGAGCTATAAGTCTTAGTCTTTTTAGTCAAATTAAACCTAGTTCTTCTTTAGCTTTCACACTTTGTGCTATTATTTTACTTGGTTTAAGTCAAGGTCTGGTCAATATGCAAGTTAATAACCACGCCCTTCAATCTGTTCCAATGAAAAATATCAGTCGAGTTACTCCACTAACAAATGAAATGATGCAAGTAGTCAACTCATTTGCCATTGCCTTTTTGACAGCATTTTTAAGTGGTCAAATCAAAAAACAGACTGGACTTTCTCCTTTACAAGCAAATCTAACTGCCTTCCACCATACTTTCTGGTTACTCCTCCTTTTCGTTATTGTAGGTTTCATTTTAACGCTATTCTTACGAAAAAAAGCAAAAGCATAATTAAAAAACACTGTTTATCAAAACAGTGTTTTTTAAATCTGATTTAAGATTTCATTGACTTCATATTTTTCAGCAAAAAGTAATCGTAAGGCTAAAACCATGCGAGCCGCAAGAATCTCAGATGATAATAAAGAAAAAGTGTTTTCCTCATTAAGAAATTTGGTCAACTCTTGTTCGTAAGTATGCCACATCTCAAGTAGACGGCGTCTTAAAATATCACTTTCTTCAATAATCGCTGGCAGATTAAAAAAAACTTCTTTTTCATTATTCGCCGAAGTATTCAAGAGGCAATTTTTGTAAGTTTCCCAGATTTTATCAGCTGGAATTTCTTTTAAAACTTTAATAATCAATTCTAAAAGTTCACCCTCATTATCAAAAACGAGCTCTTCTTTAGATGAAATGTATTGAAAAAGTGTTTTTTTGGCGATTCCACATTCATTAGCAATCTCCTGCACAGTTACGTTATCAAAGCCTTTTTCTTCAAAAAGATGCATTGATTTTGTGAGAATTTCCAATCTTTTAGCCATCTTTTTATCTTCTCTTTTACTCATAATTCTAGTATAACACATTTTTAGTAACTCGGTAACTTTTTCTCTTGACAAGCAAAAAGTAACCGAGTATAATCATTTTCATAAAGATAAAAAGTAACTCAGTTACTTAATTTCTTGGAAAGGAACTGTGTTCGTCTTCTCTAAAGCTAGATGAATCACATCTTAATATGAAAAATAAAAAACTTTGGATTCTTATGATTCCGCTCATGCTCGTTTTATTTATTGCTACCCTTGACCAAACGATTGTGGCTGCAAGCCTTCCGACCATTGCTCGGGCGATTGGAAATAGCGACCAAATCACCTGGGTGACGACTGCTTATCTCTTGACTTCGGCAGTAACTACCTTAATTTTTGGAAAACTCGGCGATTTATTTGGTCGTAAAGCCATATTGCAAATCGCACTCGGCATTTTTCTTATCGGTTCACTTTTTTCGGGAATTTCTGATAATATCTGGTTTCTCATCATTGCTCGCGCCTTTCAAGGAATTGGCGGAGGTGGTTTAAATACACTCTGTATGGTGGTCATTGCTGATTTAGTTCCTGCTCGCGAACGTTCTCGTTATTTAGGAATTGCTGGGCTTGTTCCTGCTGTGGCTCTGATTGCTGGACCATTTCTTGGGGGATTTATCACGGATATCTTTAGTTGGCACTGGATTTTCTTTATCAACTTGCCTATTGGTATTCTTTCTTTAATTCTAATCGCAAGTTATTTGAAATTAGCTAATCCTAACCATGATTCAGGAGTAAAAATTGATATTTCAGGAAGTCTTTTGATTACAGTTGGGACTACAACGCTTTTGCTCACCTTATCGCTTGCTGGTTCTACTTTTGCTTGGGCTTCTTTGCAAATCATCTCCTTATTCCTTGTTGCTTTATTATCTCTTATTGCCTTTGTTTTTGTTGAAAGTCATACTAAAGAACCAATCACACCCATTTCTTTCTTCAAATCTAGTATATTTTCTATCTCAAGTCTGCAATTTTTCTTGGCAACAGCAGCACTCTTTGTGGGCATGGTTTTTACGCCCATGTATTTTTCCGAAATTCGTGGCTATTCAGCAACGGCGGCTGGTTCTAGTATCATTCCCATGCTGATTGGTTTAATGATTGCTTCCAGTCTTTTTGGAGAAGTCATTGCTCACACGGGACATTACAAATATTTAGCTGTACTCGGTAGTTTATTGATTGGTCTAGCAAGTCTTTTATTAATTGGACTAGCTGCTCATACAGCGCTCTGGCTGATTTTGTTGGCTTTATTTATCATGGGCTTTGGGCAAGGTGCTATGATTCAAGTAGCTCTTGTGGCTGGACAAAATGCAGTTCCTTATCAACAAATTGGTGCAGCAACTGGCGCCCTCAATTTTTTCAAGAGTCTTGGTGGGTCTTTTGCTTCGGCAATCTTTGCCATTATCCTGACCAATAGCCATTCTTTTGGGAGAACTTTTTTCTGGATTGTTCCCTTAATGATTCTTTCATTGATTCTCGGTCTATTTATGCCCGAAAAACCACTTTCTAAAGAAATGATTGATGTTGCTGCTGGCAAGGAAGAAGTTCCTGAATATTGAAGAATTTGCTTTAATTATCCTAATTGAAAATGCAAAAAAACTGTCAATATTTTGACAGTTTTTTGTATTAATTACCAGCTTTTATTAATGTTGGAATTTCTAGCAAATCTTGAATTTGCACATCTGGCTGGGCTTCTCCACTAACTTCCAAATGCTTTGGATTATACCAGATGGTTTTAATGCCAGCCTTATTACCACCTAAAATGTCTGTTGTCAACGAGTCACCAACAATCGCAAAATCTTTTTGATTGGCCGCTTCAATGTGGTCAAAGACGTAATCGAAGAAAGCAAGGGAAGGCTTATGATGACCCACTTCTTCACTAATAAAGATTTCTCTAAAATGGTCAGAGATTCCAGACTCAAATATTCGTGGGCGAGAAACACGTGATGTTCCATTACTAACCACATACATTTCTGCTCCTTTTGCTGACAGCTCTGTCAGTAATTCTTTGGCATGTTTAATCAGCTCATGACCTTGTGATAAGTAAAGTTGATATTCATCATCAACAGCAACTGGATTATAATTTACTGACACATTTAAAGCTCTAAAAGCATGGTCAAATCGAGTAGATAGAAGTTCTTCTCGTGAAAGTTTTTCTGATTCGTGTAAACGCCAAAGCGCTTTGTTTTCACGAGAGTAAGTCGCACGATTTTCCTGATTATCTTCAATTTGATAGTGGGTAAAAATTTTTCCCAAAGCATCATATTCTGCTTTATCAAAATCAAGTAAGGTGTTATCAATATCAAAAAGTAGTACAGTCATTTCTTTTCCTTTGCTTAATGTATTCTTTGCATTCCCTACATTATATCAGAAAAGGAGATAAAGATGAATGTTCTGAAACTTGAAAATTTTTTCAATGACAATAGACAGATGATTTTACATTAGAAATTTTAATATTAAATTAGAGAAAAAAATCTACCCTAAAGGTAGACTTTTTTATTAATGTCTAAAATGACGAAGTCCTGTGAAGACCATCGCAATTCCATATTTATCACAGGCATCAATCACTTCTTGGTCGCGTACAGAGCCACCTGGTTGAACGATTGCTTTAATTCCTGCCTTAGCAATTTCATCGATATTGTCAGCAAATGGGAAAAAGGCATCCGAACCAAGAACCGCATTTTCTTGAAGTTCTACTGATTTATCAGCGGTTGCCTCTAAGGCAATTTTTACTGAACCCACACGGTTAGTTTGGCCTGGACCAACACCAAGCGTCTGGTGGTCATTGGTCACAATAATCCCATTTGATTTGACAAACTTAACTGCTTTCCAAGCAAACTTCATGGCCTCCATTTGTCTGTCAGTTGGTTGAACTTTAGTCGCCACTGTCCATTCTTTTGGATTTTCAACAATGACATCTTGATTTTGAACAAGTAGTCCTCCAAGAACCCCTGTTACAAGCGCTTCTTTTTCTGAGGCTTCTTTTTTAGAAAAATCAACGGTTAAAAGTCGAATATTTTTCTTTTTACTTAAAACTTCCAAGGCTTCTTTGCTATAAGAGGGTGCGATAATAATTTCAAGGAAAATCTTACTCATTTTTTGCGCAGTTGCCAAAGTTACTTCTCGATTTAAAACGATAATTCCACCGAAAATTGAAACTGGGTCTGCTTCATAGGCATAATCCCAAGCTTTTTCGATATCCGTTGCTGTTCCAATCCCACATGGATTCATATGTTTGAGGGCTACAACTGTGGGTTCTTCAAAATCTCTTGCAATTTGTAAAGCAGCATCTGCATCACGAACATTGTTATAGCTTAGTTCTTTACCATGAATTTGCTTACTTTGGGCAATTGAATAAGTCGTAGGTATTCCTGACTCATAAAAATCTGCATTTTGTTGCGGATTTTCACCATAACGCATTCCTTGTTTAAGGTCATAAGTCAAGGTTAATTTTTCTGGTTTTACATTTTCTACCGGAAATTCTTCTGTCAAATATTGTGCAATTAAAGCATCATAACTTGCAGTGTGGCGAAATACTTTTGCTGCAAGTTGCTGACGAAAACTTAAACTTGTTTCACCTTTTACTGACAGCTCTGTCAGTACTTTTTCATAATCATTTGGGTCACAAACGACTGTGACTGACGCATGATTTTTAGCTGCTGAACGCAACATTGAAGGGCCACCAATATCAATCTTCTCAATCATTTCTGCTTGACTTCCCCCAGCAAGCAAAGTTTCTTTGAAGGGATATAAGTTCACAACAACCAAATCAATTGGAGAAATATGATGTTCTGTCATTGATTTCATGTGACTTTCCAAGTCTCTACGTCCAAGAAGGGCTCCATGAATTAGTGGATGCAATGTTTTAAGGCGCCCATCCATCATTTCTGGAAATCCTGTTACTTCATCGATTGCAATATTCGGAATTTCTTCTTGGTCCAAAACGACTTTCGTTCCACCCGTTGAGATAATTTCCCAACCTAATTCTCGAATTTCCTTAGCAAATTCTACAATACCTTCTTTGTCTGAAACACTGATAAGTGCACGTTTTGACATGATTTCCTCCAAGTTTTCTGCTGACAATTCTGTCAGTAATATTTTTCTTATAAAAGAACTGACAGAACTGTCAGTAAATATTTATCATGTCTTTATTTTACATTTATCGTTTGGAAATAAAAAGCACCAGTTTTAAAACTGGGCTTTTTTTATTATAATTGTTCGGAAATTACTTTTAGTCTTTGATTAAAAACTCTTCATTGAAAATTCCAATATATGGCAACTGACGGTAACGTTCGGCATAATCAATTCCATAGCCCACAATAAAGGCATCCGGTACTTCAAAGCCAACATAATCAGCGTCAATATCAACTTTACGACCACTTGGTTTATCTAATAAAGAGATAATTTTTACTGAATGTGCTTGACGTCCTGTCAGCAATTTTTTAAGATAGAGCAAAGTATTTCCAGTGTCAATGATATCTTCAACAATCAAAATATCACGTCCATGAGCCACGGTTGATAAATCTTTCAAAATTCTAACTTCTCCAGAAGATGAAATCCCATAACCATAACTGGTAACATCCATAAAATCAACTTCAGCATCAATTGATAATTCTTTAAGCAAATCAACCGTAAACATGATTGACCCTTTTAATATTCCAACAACAAGTGGATTTTTTCCTTCATAATCGCGTGAAACAACTTCCGCAAGCTCTTTGACACGTTCGGCAATTTGTTCTCTGGTAAATAAAACTTCTTTTAAATGTGGATGCATTTTTCTCTCCAATTTTTTTCACAATATGTTTCTATTTTAGACTTTTTTAGAGAGAAGAAAAAGACCAGAAGTCTGACTTTGGTCTTTTTTAGCTTACAACGTTCGGAAATAGAAAATTTTCAAAACCATAATTTTCTTAATCAACTTTAATAACTCCCAAATCCAACATCGTTTGTGCCGTTTGAATAATCGCTGCTTCACCTGAACGTGGTTTCCAGCCTAAAAGTTTAATTGATTTTTCATTTGAACAAGCTGTGTTTTGCCCCAAAAATGTAGCTGGCATCGCCAAACTTTTATCAAATCGAGCTAAAATTTTAACTAAAAAGTCGGGAATTACCTGAGTAGATACTTTTTTAGCTTTTGTACCAAATTCCTTTTTCAAAAACTCGGCTTGCTTTTTGTAAGTAATATTTTGGCCTGAAGTTGCAATGAAACGCTGACCAATCGCTTCATCTTTTTCAAGAGCTAGCAAATGTAAATCAGCAACATCACGAACGTCAACATAATCAAATGCTAAATTTAAAAGTCTGGACATTTTACCTTCAAACATATTTTTTATAGCCGCACTAGAATGTGAAAAATCATTTCCAAGAATTGGACCCATAACAGCTGTAGGTAAAACCGATGCTCCTTCAATACCATAAGCTTCTGCAAGTTTCCAAAACTCCATTTCCGCCATCGTTTTAGAACGTTGATATGCATTAATTGGAGCATCAAGATTTGTCCAATCTTTCTCTGTGAAGATTTCTGGATGATCCTTATGCCCCGCTAAAACTGCTCCCGATGCTGAGGTCAAAACCACTCGTTTAACTCCTGCTTCCTTGGCCGCTTTCATCACAAACTTAACTCCATCTATAGCCATTTTCACCATTAAATCATCAGCGTCAGGACGTTGCAAAGGTGTTGGTGAAGCCACATGAATCACAGAATCAACACCAGTCATGGCTTGACTCCATCCTTCTTCTTTTGTCAAATCAGTGTGGACAAAATCTAAATCTGTAAAATCTGAAATTCCGCCTTGTGCCATCATTTTTTTCACTTCTTCTTGTCGAGACATCGTCCGCAATGTCGCCCGTACTCGATAGCCTTTTTTCAATAAAGCAATCATGATAAACATAGCAATATATCCAGAACCACCTGTTACAAGAATTGTTTTTTTATTTGTATTTGTCATTTAATTTTTTCCTCTATTTTTCTTAATTCACATCTGTTACACTTGAAACTTATGTAAAATTATTGTACGATAGAAGTGTAAAAAATACAAGCCTTTGAAAAGCTTGTGTGACACAATCAGGAGAAGTGTAATGGCAGCGACAAACTATTCCCAAACTATCAAAAACGATACAAAAGATTTTATTACTACAGCAATTTTGCAACTATTAGGAATTCAAAAAACATCCGAAAAACCGAAAACTCTTGCTCAACTCACCGTTTCAAACGTTTGTAAAAGAGCCGGAGTTAGCAGAATGGCTTTTTATCGTAACTTTGAGTCCATTGACCAGGTCATTTATCAATACTATCAGCCTCAAATTTCTCAAAGTTTTGAAATCATTCGTCAGAATGTTTCTGCCAGTTCAAAAATTGAAAACCAATTAAAATTCTTTGAAGAATTCAAAAATGACCTCTTCCTTTCTGAAAGTCAAGGTTACGAACCAATTATTCGTCAGATTTATATTGAAGAAATTGAGAAATTTTATGAAAAAACAAATGACGAATATTTCATTACTTTTGTCGCAAATGGAGTTTATGCTCTTTGGCGTAAATGGTTAATGAACGGTCAAGATAAGTCAATTGAAGAAATACATGAACTCATTAGAAAAATTGTTACAATTTAAGTAAAAATAAAAAGACACTTGCACGTGTCTTTTTAATATAAATTTATTTTTTAAGCAATTTCCTGTCCTAAATGAATCACCTCATCCAAATAACTTTGAGTTTCATCATATAGATGGTGTGTAATCATAATCACCGTCAAATCAGGATTTTCTAAAATATTTTTTTCTACAGCTAGAGCTGTTTTTTTGTCAACACTCGCCGTACTTTCATCCATCACTAAAATTGGCTTACTGCCCATTAATTCTCTAGCAACAGATAATCTTTCTTGCTGACCTCCTGATAAATTTTTATCATAAACCGTATCAAGTTTATTAAATACAAAGTCATCAGCACAAGCAATTCTAATCGACTTATCAAAGATATCTGGCGAAATTTTACGCCCTAAAGTCAAATTTTCTTCTACTGTTTCCTTAAAAAGATAGGGAAATTGCATAATCACACTCATCACACGAGGCAAAGATTTTCGATTAATTCCTTTATAATCTTTCCCGTCTAATAAAATTTCTCCTTCATAGTCTTGCTTATTCCCAACCAGCAAATTAATCAAGGTTGATTTTCCACTTCCACTATCGCCAATAATCGCGTATTTTTTCCCTTTTTCAATGACAATTTCTGGATACTCAATTTTTTGCCCATCAGGAAATGCAACAGCCAGATTTTTTAATTCTAACTTACTTTCAAAAGCTGTCACTTCTTCTCCGTCAGTAACTTTTGATTCGTCAGTAATTTTTCCATATTTCTCTAACAGCTTTCCCGTTGCATTGAGCAATATTAAACTATTCGCTACACTTTTTGAGTAATTAGTTACTGTTCCTGACAAATTTCCAACACTCATGACAACACCAATGCCAATTTGCCCATTCATGATAAGAAAACCAGCCACAGCTAAAATCAAAAACTGCCCTAACATACTTGTCCCTAATAAAGAATACTGCATCCAAGCACGGGTAAAAATTAATTTCACATTCGCCGTAGCTAATTGATTAAATTTCCCCATGGTTCGCTCTTGCATAAGTCCCAATTGTTTATTATGATAGAGCACTTCATAACCACGCAAGTAATCCGTAGATGTCGCTAAGGCATCATTAGCAAGCTCCGACACTTGTTCCGTATCTCGTTCCACTGATTTTTTAAACATTTTTGGAAAATAGAACAAAAGCGCTCCAACCAAAAGAGTTGTCAAAAGCAATACCCAGTGGAAAAAGATAATAGCAATGCCTGAGAATAGCATCGCAACAATTCCCGTATAAACAAAATAAATCTGGTGGAAACCATTATCATAAAGTAGTTTTGTATCATTATTTAACCACGAATTATAATCTTCCTTACTATTTTTCTCAAAATCAGAATAAGAAATTTCCGTCAGAGGCTCAATGATATCTCGGCGTACAGCATTAAGCTGTTTTTGTATGGCAATTTCTTTCCAAACATCACGCGCTCCTTGAACAAAACTATCGACTACCCAAAGGATAATATCAATAGCTAACCATAAGAAAAATTGATTCATCTCTTTTGCAATCAAAGAATTGAGCACATTTGCTAAAAAGACCGAACTCAAGACCGCAAGAGCAATATCAATCGTGATAAGTAAGAAAACCATAAAATTTTCAAATTTGAATTCTTTAAGATACTTTACCATTTTTCCTTCTCTTATTTTACTTAAGATTATGTTACCACTACATTTTAGCATTTAAATTTCAAAAGTAAATAGCGCTTACAAAAGTATTTTAGATGTTTTATTTTCTTAAAAGAACTGAAAATTTTCTCTTATTTTTATTAAGCTAAAACGTAAGAAAAAAAACTTCATCATTGCTGATGAAGTATAATTTGGCGAACGACTTCTGGATAGAGCTTGTGCTCTGCTTCATGGACAGAACGCTCATAGACTTCTAAATCTTCGTGATAAGCGAGCGGGATTTGAGCAATCAATTCCCCAGTATCAACACCCTCATCAACATAATGAATACTGATTCCCAACCCCTTTTTTGCCTCATGTGATTCTTCAATCGCATGAGGTGAACCAGCGAAATCGGGAAGATAAGAAGGGTGAACATTGATTATCTTTCCCTTATATTTTGATAACATCGTCGCACCAATAATTTTCATGTAGCCCGCCAAGAGAATTAAATCAATTTCTTGATCTTTTAAAATTTCCACCAAGGCCTTTTCATAATCCACTTTTGAAGAAAATTCTTTTAACTCCAAACTCGCCTTTGCCACCCCTAATCGCTCAGCACGTTCAAGTACATAAGCATCATGATGGTCTGAAAAAACAAATTTCACTTGGTCTGGAAATTGTTCAGCTAGTATTTGAAAGTTTGAGCCATTTCCTGATGCAAATACTGCAATTTTCATGCTATCCCCTATTCTCAATGAAAAAAATTTATTTTTTAATCACTACTGCTGAATCTTGTCTTTTGACCATTTTACCAATTTCAAATGCATTCAACTCTTTTTTGAGAGTTTCGGCATTTTCAGGAGCAACAGCGATTACCATTCCAATTCCCATATTAAAAATTTCATACATTTCTTCATGTTTGATATCCCCATATTTTTCAAGAGCTTTGAAAATTGGTAAAATATTCCAGGAACCTTCAACAATTTCAGCTGACAAGCTATTTCCGAACATTCTTGGTAAATTCTCATGGAATCCTCCGCCTGTAATATGAGCAATCCCTTTTATTTTATTTTGTTTAATCAAAGGTAAAAGCTCTTTGACATAGATTTTTGTCGGAGTTAAAAGAGTATCAATCAAAGATTGGTCAAGTTCAGGCAACGATTCATTCAAATCAAAGTCAGAAAAAACTTTCCGAACCAAAGAGTATCCGTTAGAATGAATCCCAGATGAGGCAAGACCAAGCAAAACATCGCCCGCTTCCACATCTTTTTCGCCATCAATTAATTGTGATTTTTCAGCCACACCCACAGCAAAACCAGCTAAATCGTAATCATCTTCATCATACATTCCGGGCATTTCAGCTGTTTCTCCACCAATCAACGCTGCTCCTGCTTGCAAGCAACCTTCGGCCACTCCAGCCACAACTTGCTCCAATTTTTCAGGAATATTTTTCCCTGTGGCAATATAATCCAAAAAATAAAGTGGTTCAGCCCCAGCAGCAATAATATCATTGACGCACATGGCTACGCAATCAATCCCAATCGTGTCATGTTTGTCTGCTTGAATGGCTAACATCAATTTAGTTCCCACACCATCTGTCCCTGAAATCAATACAGGCTCTTTTACATCAAGCACGGATAAATCAAAACTTCCACCAAAACCACCCAGTGCCCCAAGCACACCCAAACGTTCGGTTTTAGCTACATGCTTCTTAATACGAGAAACCACCTCATATCCTGCTTCTACATCTACCCCAGATTTTGCATACGCATTCTCAGACACTGTCATTCTCCATTTTCTGATTTATTTTATTCTACTTCCATGTTAAATGATTTTCAAACATAAAAAAAGTTCCAGCGGGTAGTACTGAAACTTTTCGATTGAATCGTTCGGAAATAACAAATCATTTCAACTGTAATTGTCTATCAAATATAAAAAACCGCCAGCATCAGCTAACGGTTTTTTTCTATTTATTCAGCAATCGTTTGAATATCAAAGTCAATCTTGTTATCTACAAGTGTTACAATAACTTTTGATTTTGGTGGAATTTTTCCTCCGATAATCAGCTTAGCTAATGGATTTTCGATGACTTTTGTCAAATAACGTTTGAGTGGACGTGCACCATAAGCTGGTTCATAAGCATTTTCGGCAATCCAAACTTTTACTTCTTCACTCAACTCAAGTTGAACATCCATTTCTTCAAGACGATGTGAAAGTTGGCTAGTCATTTTAACGATAATATTCTTAATATCCTCAAGTGCCAATGGTTTGAAAAGAATGGTATCATCAATTCGATTTAGAAATTCTGGTTTGAAATGTGCCCGAAGTTGAGACATCACGTTTTCAGTTGTTTCTTCCGAAATTTCACCATTTTCTCCAACATTATCAAGCAAATATTGAGAACCGACATTTGAAGTCATAATCAACACTGTGTTTTTAAAGTCAACGAGAACACCTTTAGAGTCAGTCAAACGGCCGTCATCCAAAACTTGCAACAAGATATTGAAGACATCTGGATGTGCTTTTTCGATTTCATCAAGCAAGATGATTGTATAAGGATTACGACGAACGGCTTCAGTCAATTGGCCTCCTTCATCGTAACCGACATATCCTGGAGGTGCTCCAACTAAACGAGAGACAGAGTGTTTTTCCATATATTCACTCATGTCAATCCGAACCATATGCTCTTCTGAATCAAAGAGATTTTCAGCCAAAGCTTTCGCAAGCTCCGTCTTACCTACCCCAGTTGGTCCAAGGAAGAGGAAGGAACCAAGTGGACGGTTAGGGTCTTGAATTCCTGCACGCGCACGGATAATGGCATCAGATACGGCTTCAACAGCTTCATCTTGTCCAACGACCCTTTGATGCAGTGTTTCTGGCAAGTGAAGTAATTTTTCACGTTCCCCTTCAACCAACTTGGTAATTGGAATGCCTGTCATGCGTCCAACCACTTCGGCGATTTGTTCTTCAGTGACTGATTCTTGAACTAAGGATAAATCATCTGATTTTGCTTTTTCTTCGATAGCTTTGAGTTCTTTTTCAATTTCAGGAATTTTACCATAACGAAGGGCTGCTGCTTTTTCTAAGTTTCCTTCATTTTGAGCTTCTTCCAATTCGTGGCGAGCATGTTCTAATTCATTTCGTTTTTCAGAAATATTGCCCACTTCTTTTTTCTCAGCTTCCCATTGGGCTTTGAGTTGATTATTTTCTTCTCGAAGTTCAGCAATTTCACCACGTATAATTTCAAGACGTTTCTTAGAAGCATCATCTCGTTCTTTTTTGAGGGCCGCTTCTTCAATTTCTAATTGCATCAAGCGACGATTAGCTTGGTCAAGTTCAGTTGGGAGTGAATTCATTTCTACACGAATTGTTGCACTGGCTTCATCAACCAAGTCAATGGCTTTATCTGGTAAAAATCGGTCAGTAATATAACGATTTGAAAGGGTTGCTGCTGCGACTAAAGCATTATCATGAATGGTCACTCCATGGTGAATTTCAAAACGTTCTTTTAGACCACGCAAGATTGAAATTGTATCTTCAACAGTAGGTTCAGTAACCAATACCTTTTGGAAACGACGTTCAAGTGCTTTATCTGTTTCCATGTATTTACGATATTCATCCAAGGTAGTTGCCCCAATCAAATGGAGTTCACCACGTGCAAGCATTGGTTTTAAAAGGTTCCCAGCGTCCATAGAGCCTTCGGTCTTACCTGCACCAACAATCGTATGAAGTTCATCAATAAAGAGGATAATTTGTCCATCTGATTTTTTCACTTCATTAAGGACTGCTTTCAAACGTTCTTCAAATTCACCACGATATTTCGCTCCTGCAATCAGGGCACCCATATCAAGTGAAAAGATTGTTTTATCTTTCAGATTTTCAGGAACGTCTTTTCTGACAATCCTTTGTGCCAATCCTTCAACAATGGCTGTTTTACCAACCCCAGGTTCACCAATAAGAACGGGGTTATTTTTTGTTTTACGAGAAAGCACTCGAATGACATCACGAATTTCTTCATCACGTCCAATGACAGGATCTTGTTTACCTGATTTAACTTGAGCAACGAGATCTACCCCATATTTTTCAAGTGCTTTGTATGTTTCTTCTGCATTTTGACTGGTCACTTTATCACCTCCGCGTAATTTTTCAATCGCAGCTTGCGCTTTTGCTTTTGTTAGTCCATGGCTAACCAAATAACTGGTCAATGGATTTTGTTTTAATTCAAAGAGGGCAAGGAGAATAATCTCAGTTGATAGATATTCATCGCCCATTTTTTGCGCAATTTTGTCTGCTTCAGTAAATACTTGGAACAAATCTGGACTTAGGTTTTGACCATAAGTAATATTTGAACCTTCTACTGAATTAATTTTGTCAATTTCTTTTTCAATTAAATTTGTAAAGTCATCTAGGTCAATCCCTAAATCTTTATAAAAGTTCGCCCCAAAACTATTAGGTTGAACAAAAATTCGCCATAAATGTGGAACTTCAATCACTTGGTGATGACGAACTTGCGCAATTTGTTGCGCTGAACCAAGTGCTTCTTGCATCGTTGTTGTCATTTTTTCGATGTCCATAAAAACACCTCATTTCGATTTCATAGTTAGTAGTGATTATTATCTTTTTCTCACTACATTCTAATTATAATACTTTGGTCAGTAATGGTCAAACTTTTTGATTCGTTATTTATAAAAAATTATTTACACTTTTTAAATGAATTATTTATGTACTAATCATAGTGAAGCTGTCTTTTTAATACACTTTGCCTTATAATGGATTTAGATGTCAAAATAGAAAAGATAGGAGAAAAATGACTCAACATCTAAATTCTTTGGGAAAGTCTGCCCTCTTAATATTAAGTAATACAATTATTGTCCTTCCATTCATGATTTTTATTCAAATTGCAAAAGGAACCTCGCTTCTTGCCCTCCTTCCTTTTTTGCTCTTTTATACTTTCAGAATGACTGGCGTATTCTTTATAAGGGGAATAAAAACAAGAATTAACAGCTATAGTCTTTTAAAAATTTCATTGTATGCCGGTTTACTTGGTTCCTTGTTAGGATTTATGGGTTCTTTCTACTTTCCTTTCTATACTTTATCCGGTATCCTTTTAGGAGTCAGTGCAGCTTGGTTACCGATGTCAAACACTTCGGTAAATTATTATCTAAAAAATACTAACCAGCTTATCAAAGGAAAAACCTTAGTTAGCTTACTTTTGTTTTTAGCCCTTGGCTTTTCTTTTGTCTTATCCCCTTCTCTAAAATATCCCCTATTCTTTGTCTTCTATGGAATAGTTTATCTTCTCTCCTTCCAATTAGTTGGAAATTTGGATAATTACAAAGTTGATCCAAATGATTTAGAAAAAGCTTCATATAAATATCTTATTTTATTTGCTTTATTTTTTGTTTGCCTCTTTCTATTACGTTCAAGTCGATTACTTGCCAATAGTTTAGAATTTGATTATTTCATTTTCGGATTTTTCTTTTTGGTCATCCTATATATTGTCGCTACGAATTTTTTCAAAAATAAAATTCAAAGAAATATCCCTCGTAAATTATCATATTTGACAGCTATTAATGGGGCAGTGGGAAATTATTTATTTCTTTTTTGTTCTTTGTATGTCGCTGGTTTTTATGGTCATCAGCATTTATTTTTACAGTTTTATCTTCCTTATGTTTTAGGAATTGTCTTTGCCTCTAAGGTCAAAAATTTACTTGGAAATAATGTCAAAACCTACTCTTTAATCGGCATTTTTCTAGGTTTACTTTTGATTGTTTTTAGTCCTCTATTTGCTCTAGGTTTATTCCTTACTAGCTTATTTAAAGGAAGTTTAAATTCAAGCTTAACTCAAGACTATGAAAGTACTGTTAATATCGTTGAAGATAAACGTATCTGGGTAAAATATACCATTCAAAATATCGGAAGTATTCTTCACCAATTTTTGTTGATGCTTTTAGGTTCACTCATCATCATGAAAAACGGCTTATCTATCAAGACCCTGTTCGTTATTACTTCAACCCCTATTCCTACGGCTCGAAGTATTGAACTAATGAAATCATGGAATCTTATTGCTACATCATTGATTATCTTAATTATCATCACCTATCTTATTTATCCAAAAATAGTTCCACTTCTTAAAAAATCAAAGTAAATTAGAAAAACTCATGTCTAAACATGAGTCTTTTATTTAATACGAGTGGTCAGTGAACTTTCTTTTCCTTCGATAATTTTATGAATCTCTTTAGCAAATTGGCTTCGTTTAATTGGACGATAACTTTTTAAGAAAGAAAAAATCGGAATTTTTATGAGTGGCTCCAATAGGCGTGCTGGAAAGTAACTGCTTTTTCGTGAAGCATCATAGACAATTCCTGGAAAAACAGAAACAAATCTTGATTTCAAACGTTTTTGACCATAAGCCTCCACTTCTTTTTTAGCTCTCATATAGTCATTCATAAAAAAAGGACCATCATTTGCCGAAATAAAAAGACATTGATTTTCTGAGTTAACTATTGTATCAATAATTATTTTTGCTGGTTGAATACTATTTTTTTCATAAGTTGTTCCCTTTGATTTACTTGGAAATAGAATTCCTACCGCATCAATCACCCAATCTGATTTTTGTAAAAGATCTTGCCAATCCCCAGGTTCGATTAGATTAGTAGCATGGTAAATGACTGGCTCAGCGAGATGAGCTTTAGATTTACCATTTCTTGATAAACTGTGTAATTCATAATCTGCAACTTGGGCAAGTTCCTTGAAAATACCTTGACCAACTAGTCCAGTTCCTCCAACTATTGTAATAATCATTTGCTCACCTCACTTGCTTTTATTTCTTATCCTAACATATTAAAAGGAGTAATCTAAAATAATCGCTTTAGAATTTAGCAAAAAAAACTAGAGTGAGTACTCTAGTTTTTTTATTTCACGCTATTTTTCGCTAAAGATTCCAAATAGTCAGCTTCATAATCATACAGCGGCGTTGGATATTCGCCATCAAAGTAGGACAAGCAAAGCTTATCATGACCGATTGCTTCAACAAGTCCTGACTGGCTGAGATAGGTCAGACTATCCGCTCCGATCGCTTCTCTGATTTCATCTGTCGTGTGTGTGGCTGCGATGAGTTCGTCACGGTCTTGAATGTCGATGCCATAAAAACATGGATATTTGAGAGCGGGACTGGCGATTGCCACATGAACCTCGGCTGCGCCTGCGTCTTTGAGCAGTTTGACAATGCGACGGCTGGTTGTCCCACGCACAATACTATCATCAACCATAATGACGCGTTTGCCTTCTACAACGCCTCGAACAGCACTTAATTTCATGCGAACGCCTTGTTCACGAAGTTCTTGAGTCGGTTGAATGAAAGTTCTTGCCACATACTGATTTTTAATCAGGCCCATTTCGTAAGGCAAGCCAGATTCTTCAGCGTAGCCTGAAGCAGCACTGAGTGATGAATTAGGCACACCGATGACAATATCAGCATCAATTTGGGCTTCTTGGGCTAAAATTTTTCCTGAACGTTTTCTGGCAGTATGAACATTAACTCCAGCAATATTACTGTCAGGACGGGCAAAATAGATGTATTCCATTGAACAAATGGTCATGTTGGTGCTGTCAGTAAATTGGTCCACATGAATGCCGTCATCATTAATTTCAATGATTTCACCGGGTTGAACATCTTGAATCCAAGTGGCGCCAACGACATCAAAAGCACAGGTTTCTGAGGCCACAACAAGTGCACCGTTGCTCATTTTTCCGATTGATAGTGGTCGAAATCCATTAGGGTCAAGGGCTGCGACAATTGAGTTTTCAGTCATAATGAGATAGGCAAAGCCACCTTTGACCGTATTGAGCGCTTCTTTGACTCTGCCCATAAATTCTGGATGATGACTACGGCGAATCAAGTGCATGAGGATTTCTGTGTCTGAATTACTGGAGAAGATTGCCCCTGATTTTTCAAGTTCACAGCGCAATGATTGGGCGTTGGTTAAATTTCCATTGTGGGCAAGCCCAAGTGCTCCATCATGAAATTCAAACTGGAAAGGCTGAATATTATTGATATTTGCTGAACCAGCCGTGGCATAACGGACGTGACCGATGGCTACTGAGCCTGTCAGCTCTTCTAAATCTTTTTCGTCACGGAAAACTTCTGTGACCAGACCCAGACCACGATGACGATTGAGTTTTCCATTATTATTGACCAAAATCCCTGCACCTTCTTGCCCGCGATGTTGGAGAGCATGAAGTCCAAAATAGGTCAGGCGAGCGGCATCAGGATGTCCCCAAACACCGAAAAGTCCACATTCTTCATTTAATGTCTTCGATTCAAAATGCGACCACTCTTGCTCAGTAAATGTTGCGCTTGTCATTTCATCAGACATGGGAGTGCTCCTTCATAAATGCTGACAGCTTCGTCAGTAGAAATAGAAAGTTCATTCATTTCCAAAATTCCGCTGTCAGTAACTTTTCCGATTACTTCGCCGCTGACCGAACTTTCTGTCAGTAATTTTTCAAAAGCAGCTTGATTTTCTGGTGAAATTGAGAGGACAAAGCGGCCTTGCGTTTCTGAGAAGAGTTGGGCATTGGTCAAATTAACTTTTACATCAACGCCTAAGCAATTTGCAAAAGCAGATTCAGCTAGAGCAATCGCCAATCCGCCTTCTGCCAAGTCATGTGCTGAGCTGACCAATCCGTCAGTAATTGCTTTTAAAACAAAGTCTTGATTGGATTTTTCAGTTTCTAAATCAAAATCAATGGTGCCAGAAATTTCGCCGGTCAGCATTTTTTGAAGTTCAGAACCTGAAAAATCATCAAAGGTTTGACCGACTAGCACAATCAAATCCCCTGCTTTTTTAAATTCTTGAGTCGTAATATTTTTCACATCCTCAATCAAGCCCACCATGCCAATCATCGGCGTTGGCAAAATCGCTGAACCGTTTGTTTCGTTGTAAAGACTGACATTTCCTGAAATGACAGGTGTATCAAGGGCCAAACATGAACGTGAAATTCCGTCAGCGGCTGTTGTTAATTCCCAAAATTGTTCTGGTTTTTCCGGATTTCCAAAGTTCAAACAGTCCGTAATCGCAAGCGGTTTTCCACCAGAGGCCACGATATTACGAGCCGCTTCAGCAACGGCGATTGCCCCTCCTTTTTCTGGATCAAGATAGAGATAGCGCGCGTTACAGTCCGTTGTCATCGCAAGTGCTTTGTTGGTGCCACGCACGCGTAAAACTGCGCTATCTGAGCCTGGTGCAACAACAGTGTTGGTCATCACGCGCGAATCATAAGTTTCATAAATTGATTTCTTGCTGGCAATTGTCGGTTGAGCTAAAATTTTTTTGAAAATTTCACTGACCGCGCTGTCAGTAATTTCTGGGAGATATTTCTCGCTGTCAGCAAATTTTTGAATGCGCTCAGGGACTTTTGCCTCACGGTAATAAGTTGGAGCATCTTCCGCCAATGAATCAACTGGAACATGAGCAACCATTTGCCCTTTATGATAAAGCGTATAAAAGCCATCATCAGTCACTTGCCCAATATTCACAGCATCAAGGTCGTATTTTTTAAATAAATCAATAATTTCTTGTTCATGTCCTTTTTTGACACATAAAACCATACGTTCTTGTGACTCAGACAACATCATTTCATAAGGAATCATTTCTGTTTCACGCTGAGGCACATTATCCAAGTTAAGACGCAGACCTGATCCCGCTTTTGAAGCCATTTCTGATGTAGATGAAACCAATCCAGCTGCTCCCATATCTTGAATGCCGACTAAAATATCGCCATGATTTTGGATGACTTCAATACAAGCTTCAAGCAATAATTTTTCCATAAATGGATCACCGACTTGAACCGCTGAACGTTGTGTTTCTGAACCAGAACCAAATTCTTTAGAAGCAAAAGACGCCCCATGAATGCCGTCACGTCCTGTTTTCGCTCCGACATAAAAAATAGAATTCCCCACACCTTTAGCTTGTCCTTTTTGAATATGTTTATGTTCAATCAAGCCCACACACATGACATTCACCAAAGGATTTCCAGCGTATGATTCATCAAAGGCTACTTCGCCACCAACCGTCGGAATTCCAATACAGTTGCCATATCCTGCAATCCCGGCTGTCACTTGGTCCACAATATGACGTGTTTTACCATTGTCAATTGGCCCAAAACGTAAACTATCCAAAATTGCAATTGGACGAGCTCCCATTGAAAAAATATCACGAATAATACCACCAGAACCAGTTGCTGCACCTTCATAAGGTTCAACGTAAGATGGATGATTATGAGATTCAGCCTTGAAAACAACCGCCAAATCATCACCAATATCCACAACCCCAGCTCCTTCACCAGGCCCCATCAAGACTTGTGGCCCAGTCGTCGGAAATTTTTTTAAGACAGGTTTTGAATTTTTGTAGCAGCAATGTTCTGACCACATCACGGCATACATTCCAGTTTCCGTAAAGTTTGGCAAACGGCCATCAAGAATCTCATCCTTGATTTTCAAATATTCTTCATCCGTCAGTCCCCACTCACGGTAAATTTTGCTTTCTTGAATCTGTTCTGGTGACATCTCCAAAGTCATGTTATTCTCCTATAAGATATGAGAAACGCTTGCTTAAAAACGTAGAAAACTACAGCCCAATTTACTGCATTAGTAGTCTAAAGAATATACGTTCCAATAGAAATGCAACTTGTATATTCTCTACTTTAAAAGCTTTCAGCGCTCTGAATTCAATTATTTCAAATTACAAATTTACTGACAGATTCGTTTTTTAAAATCTAAATTCTGTCAGTAATTTTTTTATTTTCCAACAAAGTTTTTCAAGACAGAAGCAAACAAATGTACTCCATCAGCGCCACCAAGCAGTTCTTCCATGGCCCGCTCAGGGTGAGGCATCATCCCAAGCACATTTCCTTCTTTATTGACAATTCCAGCAATATTTTCAACTGACCCATTAGGATTTTCGTCAGCATAAGTGAAAATAATTTGCCCATTTGCTTTAAGTTCAGCAAGCTGAGCTTCGTCAGCAACATATTGCCCCTCACCGTGAGCAATTGGTAAATTAATCAAAGCGTCCTTGGCATATTCAGTCGTAAAATTACTTTGATTATTTTCAACTTTAAGAGCTTGCCATTTGGAAACAAATTTCAAACCCTCATTGCGAATCAATACACCCGGTAAAAGCCCAGATTCAACCAAAATTTGAAATCCATTGCAAGTGCCAAAAACAGGTTTCCCTTCTTTAGCCAAACGTTTGATTTCCGGCATAATATTGGCAAATGACGCAATCGCACCACAGCGTAAATAATCACCATAAGAAAAGCCCCCTGGAATCAACACTCCGTCAAAACCTGCAAGCGACTTCTCATCATGCCAGACAAATTCTGCCTCAGCTCCCATAACATCACGAATTGCCCAAAGTAAATCAAAATCACAATTTGACCCTGGAAATTGAATGACTGCAAATTTCATTAATTAGCTCCTTCGCTTTGTTCATTCAAAATTTCAATTTTATAAGTTTCCATATTTGGATTTGCCAACAATTCATTGGCAATTTCAATTGCTTTTGCGCGAGCAATCTCAGCTTCTGCATCAAATTCAAAATCGAAAAATTTTCCAACATTTAATTCTGTAACTTCTTGATAACCCATTTTATGAGTTGCCGCTTTAATTGCTTGGGCTTGAGGGTCGAGAATTGAGGCTTTGTAAGCCACGTAAACACGTACTTTAGTCATTTTAAAATTCTTTCTATATAAGATGTGAGGAACTGTCCTAAAAACTAGAACTCATTTATTTCGCATTTTCTAACAAATTCAAAACTTCAGTATAAGTTTCAACTAAATCGCCAATATTACGTCTGAAAACATCTTTATCCATATGCTGACCATTCGCATCCCAGAGACGTGAAGTATCAGGTGAAATTTCATCAGCAAGAATAATTCTTCCGTCAGCAAGACGGCCAAATTCAAGTTTGAAATCAACCAAAGTTAAGCCGATTTCAGCCCAGATTTTTTTCAGAATCTCGTTGATTTTACGCGTTTCACTCTTTAAAAATTCAATCTCTGAATAAGTTGCAATGTTCAGGAATCTAACATGTTCATCATTAATAAATGGGTCATCTAAAGCATCATCCTTATAGTAAAACTCAACAATTGGTTCTTGTAAAACAATTCCTTCTTCAAGACCAAATCGTTTGGCAAAAGAACCAGCAACAACATTTCTTAAAACAACTTCTAAAGGAATTATTGAAACTTTTCTATTCAATTGTTCGGTTTTTGATATCTTTTCTATGAAATGCGTTTCTAAACCTTCAGCATTTAATTTTTCAAAAATTAATGAAGTAATTTGATTATTTAGAGCACCTTTTCCCGTAATCTGTTCTTTACGAGCACCATTTAATGCAGTCGCTTGATCACAATATTCCACCCAGAGCACCTCTGAATCATCAGTAAAATACAGTTTCTTAGCTTTTCCTTCATAGAGCAACTTTTCTTTTTCCACAATATCCTCCATCCATTTAAGGAATTCTTTATGCTTCTTATTCTATTCTAATGAGCCAAATAAAAAAAGCTCTAGCGGATAAAACTAGAACTTTTTCAATTTATTGTTCGGTTTTGCTGAATGTTCGGAAATACTCTTTTATTTTATAAGTTTTCATATTGTTCATCAGAAACTTCTTCTAACCAAACTGCTTCTCCCGCGGTAATGGCCACATGACTGAACCAGCTATCTTTTGTCGCTCCATGCCAATGTTTAACTCCTGCATGAGTAACAATCGTATCACCCGCATGTAAAAGTTGGGCCTCCTTCCCCTCTTCTTGATACCATCCCTCACCGGCTGTAACCAATAAAACTTGATAACCCTCTTTATGAATATGCCAATGATTACGACAGCCCGGCTCAAAAGTCACATTTCCAACACCAAAGGGCAAGTCCTTATCTGCAATCATTCCTTCTAAATAAGATTGACCAGTAAAATAAGCACCATAAGGATTTTTTTCTCCCTGAGGAAAAATAAGTGCATTGTCTAATTCTTTTTTATCCATTTCGTTCTCTCTTTTCTAATCAATCTGCTGATAACGAGTTACCTTTAGGCGCAGTTGATATTTTTCTCTCAATTCAGCAATTTTTGCCATCATCGGACTTTTATGATGAAGATCAATTGCTTCTTGGTTTTCCCATTCATCAATCAATAGAATTGCGTGTTGATTATCCAAAGGGACAAAATATTCATAACGTAAATTTCCGCTTTGTTGACGTATTTTATCGACGAGTCCAGAACTGACCATTTCGCCAGCAAAAAGACGGGCATTCTCACCCTTACCTTGGTACAAAATGTTGACCGTAATTGTCATAGCTTTCCCCTCTTATCCCCAAATTTTTTTAGCCATATTAAAAGCCGACCAAGCCTTTGGCCACCCCACATAAAAGCTCAGATGCGTAATTATTTCTGAAATTTCTTCCTGACTTATTCCATTTTCTTTTCCTTTTGCCATATGAAAATTTAATTGTTCAAAATTTCCACCTGCAATCAAAGCAGTAATCGTAATGACACTACGCTCATGTGCTGAAAGTTCTTTTTCACGACTCCAGACTTCTCCAAAAAGAATCTCATCATTTAATTCAGCAAATTTTGGGGCAAATTCTCCAAGTTGTTCATGTCCTGCGGTTTGTTTTTCCATTTTAACCTCCAAATTTTTAATTATTTTATCTTGTACTTTTTCCAAGTTCCTTCAAAAATGTTAGGCGCATCACTGTTGGTCTAAAATTTTTCTCCCAAGCAGGATCCCAGCTCTGACCCGCACGTTGTCGATAAGAAGCAATAAATTTATCAATATTTTCTTTATCCGTCACAGGTCCAAATTCCACTTGATAGACTTTCCCGTCAATGTGAATTTGCCCCTTACGTGAAATCATTGCCGAATTCCACCAACTTGACGCCGTCCCACGACCTGCTGCTACCGCTAAATCATCATCAATATAAGCAAACCAAATCCAAGCAGGACGATGTTCTTGCGGGTCTGGGCTAATATAAATATCTTGTAGCTTAGAAAACTTTTTTACATCAATTTCCATTTTTTCTCCTTTTTTACCAAGGTTGTGTTGTAGGTCCAACAGTAAACTCGCTGACGTTAACGTCTTCAGGTTGTTCAAGAGCAAAAGCAACAATGCGAGCAATTGCCTCTGGACTAATCCCATATTGTTCATAAAGAGCTGTCATTCCTTCTGCTGTTGCTTTGTCAGTGATTGTATTCAATAACTCAGTATTTATAGCAGCCGGATAAATAGTCGCTGTCCGAATATGAGTTCCTTCTTGAGCGGATTCCATTCGGAGTACCTCCATTAATTCACGAACCGCCCATTTTGTTGCCCCATAAACACCACCATTGGGATATGCTTTTAGGCCAGCAACTGAACTCGTTGTGATCACATGTCCTGATTTTTGAGCTGTAAATTCAGGCAGTACAGCAGCGAGCCCATTAAGTACACCTTTTAAATTAATATCTACCATATTTTCCCATTCTTCAACATGAAGAGCTGATAAAGGGGAACTTGGCATAATTCCTGCATTCAAGAAAATAGCATCAATTTTTCCAAAATTTTCTTTCGCATATTGTACCAACTTTTTATTATCTTCTGGATTAGTTACATCTGTCACTTGATAGATTGCTTGGCCACCAGCCTTTTTAATTTTATCAGCCAGCTCCTGCAAACGATTTTCACGTCTTGCTGCTAGTACAATTTTGGCTCCTTTTTTAGCAAGTAATTCAGCAGTTGCTTGGCCAATACCGCTTGAGGCTCCTGTGATTATGACGACTTTGTTTTCAATATTATTTGACATTTTTTCTCCATTCATTTTTAACTTCTATTTTCATTATATTCCTTGAAGTTCACTTCAAGTCAACTCAAAAGCTTCACATCGCTTTATCTTTTTGATGATTTTATTATAAAATATTTTTTAGCTGCCGTGAAATGCTTTTTATATCAATAATTATGCTTTTTAAGCATACTATATTAAACTATAAAAAAAGCTTCGTATCATTACGAAACTTTTTTTAATCAGATTTATTTTATCTTCTTGTTCAAAATCAAAGTATAGAAGACAAAATTAAGCAAAGCAAGACAAAGGAAAAACATAAATACATGTTGAGTTCCTGTTGTTAAATTACTTGATTTTGTTGCAATAAGACTAGCTGTAGCCGTTCCTGCTGACGCTGCAAATTGAGAAGTTGTAGTAAACCAAGCATTACCAGAGGCAGCTTTATCATGAGGAAGTTGAGCTAAACTATTGGTCATGGTTGTTGCAAAACTTGAAGAACGACCGATTGTGAATACAACATAAAGTCCCATCACACCCAGTAAAGTCAGATTCTTAGTAAAAATCGTTAATAAAACAAGAGCGATAAAGAATACAGTATTTCCACTATATAAAATTCCCTTGGCCCCTTTGCGGTCATAGAGCGCACCAATTGGACCTTGAGCTGCTGAACCAATTAATGAACCAGGCAATAAAGCAAAACCTGCTAATGTACTTGTAGCTCCTAACGAAACTTGTAAGAAGTTAGGAATGATAAAGTTAATTCCCAAATTGACAAATTGTAAAATACAATAAACTAGGACAGACAAAGTAAAAGTTGGGCTCTTAAAAACATTGATATCAATAAAATTCAACGTACTTGTTTTTGAACGCCAAATAAAAGCAATCAACCCCAAGATAAAGACCACTAACCAAATCCATGAAAAATGAGCACTCGAAAGTGAATCTAAAGCTAAAAGAGCGCTGGTCATTACTAATGACAAAAATATAAAAGCAATAAAATCAAATTTGCCTGGACGTATTTTTTCACTTTTCTCAATAGCCCAAGCTCCTAAAGGAAAGAGACAGATTGGGATAATCAAAATAATTGCAAAAATCATTCGCCAACCTAAAGTTCCTGTTAAAAGTCCACCATAAGTTGGTCCAAGCGCTGGGGCAATACTCAAAATCATCCCAGCAAATCCCATCCAAAGTCCTACTCTCTCACGCGGAATTTTAGTTAAGACAAGATTAAACATCAATGGAATGGCAATACCAGTCCCGATTCCTTGAATTAAGCGTCCCGCCATTAAAATAGTAAAATTCGGAGAAATTAAACTCAGTAAATCCCCAAGGGTAAAAAAGATTAATCCTGAAAAAAATAAAGTCCTATTTTGAAAACGTTGACTAATATATGAACTTGTTGGCATTACAATCGCAACAACTAATAAATAAGCAGTTGTTACCCACTGAACCGTACTCAGTGGAAGTCCGAAGGTCTTTTCAAGCGTTGGAAACGTGACATTCAAACTTGTTTCCGCTAATATCCCCATAAAAGCCACAAGGGCCACGGCGACAATTGAAAAGCGCGTTTTCGCGCTAATTTTATGATTGGCTGTATTTGTTTCTAATTCTGTGTTCATTCTTTTCCTTTCTGCATGCTAAAATTATTAAGAAATTTTTCAACTGCAGCAATCTCCTCTGCCGACAAACCCGCTAAAGCTTTTTGATTATGTCCTTGGATATATGTTCTAATTTCGGGTAAATATTGTTTGCCTTCTTCAGTCAATTCAACCGATTTCTGACGAGCATCTGTTGGACTCGCTTTTCTCTTAATCAACTGCCGTTTTTCCATACGTTGCAAAATTTCCGTTGTTGTAGAACGTCGGATATTAAATTCTAATTCAATCATCGTCTGACTGATTTCTTTTTCTGAGTCTTCTTCACTCTGGTTTCCAAGAAAATCTAATATTGACATTTGCTGACCCGTCAAATCAAGCTGAGCTGCAAAATTATCAAACTCTCGTGACATTTGATTACTGGCAACTTTTAAAAGTCGTCCAATTGCTTCTTTTTTAGTTCGCATACGAACCATTATAACACAATCTTTTTTGTTCGTCAACGAACAATATTTAAATTTTATCAATAAAAAGTTACTGACAGAGTTCTGTCAGTAACTTTTTAGTTAATCTAAATTGCCAAATCAAATTTTAATTGAGGTTTTACCGGTTCATAGTCCACAAGCTCAAAATCTTCTGGTTTAATATCGAAAAAGTTTGTTCCGTCAGGAACATTAAGCACCAAACGGGGCTCCTTGTCAGAAGCTGTTCGCTTAACTAACTCATTTGCTTGTTCAAACTGATTATCATAAATATGCAAATTATTTACGAAATAGAAAAATTTTCCAACTTTCCAAGAAAAATGTTTTGCAATCATCATTTGTAAAGCGACATATTGCATGGCATTAATATGATGCGCAACAAGCATATCATTTGAACGTTGAATAAGAGTCGCATCCAAGTAAATCTGACCATCTTGTTCACGGCGAACATCAAACATTGTTTGGAAAGCACAAGGCAAAAGTCCTTCAGTTTCCTCAAAATCTTCATATTGCCAAAGATTAATGATATTACGGCGATTCCAAGGATTTTTAGCTAAACCATCCAATAATTTTCCGATAATATTATATTTTTTAACTGTTGCCCCATAGCGTTGTCCAATCGTACCGTCGCCAATTCCCCATTCGCCCCAGTATTTGACTCCATATTTTTCTTCAAGAACAGCAAGTTCACTTGTCTGATCTTGATAAATCCACATCAATTCTTTAATTGCCGATTTAATTGGAATTGGACGCAAAGTGGTAATTGGAAACTCACCTTTTTGCAAATCATAAGTAACGAAAGAACCTGTTACATACTTACTATTTGCGGTTTGACCATCCTTATACTTGGGACGTGCATTTTCTGAAAAAACACCATTATCAAGGATATTTTGGATATTTTGTTTAAAAATCTTGTCTGCGTAAGTCATGAATCTTCCTATCTTTTTATTCCTTTCATTATAACACAGTCTGCTATTTTGATTCAATAGCATTTATCAAATATTTACTTGTAAAAAATAAGATACTAATTTGTATTCTTTCTTCTATTATCAAGAATATCAGGATAGAGTTTTCGCAATTTTCTCGCTGACAATAGTGCAAAAATAGCAGCTAAAACTTGTAAGATAAGCGACACCAATCCCAATAAGACCCCTACCGCTAACTCCAAAAGATTATGCGCCTGATTTGCTAAAATAATCAAAACAACACCAATAACACTCAAGATATTAAGACCATATACTAAAATCGAAGCAATACTTTTTATTTTTAATTTATGATTTTGGGTATGAAGAGCAATCGCATAAATTAAAATAATTAAACCAAAACCTAAAGTTAAATATTGGTCTGTAATAATTTTTGTTATTTGTAGCAAAAAAATGATGAATACAGCGATAATCCAGATTCCAAGAAAGATATTATATTTATATGCTTTTTGAATCACTTCTTTTTCTTTATTTTCGTCAATCTCTTCTTTCATTTTTCAATTTCCTGTTCTTTTTTTAATTCCATGAGAGCTAAAGTTCTAAATTTTCTTGCCCTCCTGATGTAAATCCAGTAGATATACACAAGTAAATTCACAAGAATTAAATCAGTAATATAGATTAACCAAATTCCTACATCACCTGAGTCGATGTAAAGACCGGCTAACGTTATCCCCACACTTCCACAAATCACAGCAAAACTATCAGAATGATTTCCCCTGTTTTACTGTCCTGCATTTGATAAAGTTTTTCTACCTTTTTACTATCTTCTAATTTTTCAAAGTTTCTGTAATTAAAAAAGTTTTCCGAAAGATATAATAAAATTCTCGCTAGGACAAAAGATAAGAGTACACAGACAACTGTTGTCAAAACCAACCATTTTACAGGAGAAATATTTATAGAATGATGTTCTACAAAATTCATTACAGAAGCTGGAAATGCACCAGATATTACGAAAATAGGAAGTATTTCCATACCCGTCATTTTTGACTTACTTTTTATATATAGTTCCTTATTTTTAACATCATACCCATATATATTTTCAATATCTCCTGCAATAGTGATTATTCGAGGAAAATTTTTATTTTTCATTTCTTCCCTTTTCTATGGTCGTATAGCCAATCATCTATAATCAAAAACAACTGTCCAATATTTTTAAATTTCTTTTTATTGATATGTACTCAGAAATAAAGAATGTACCAAAAAACGTTACAAATCCGAAAATCCACAAATACTTAATATCAGAAAAAAGGAAAAATCTAACCCCTATATATATTGCCAGAACTAAAGATAAAATAGAGATGATAAGAAAAACAAGGCGCGTTCTTAACAAATTCTTCTTCATATTTCTTTTTTCTCCTTCATCAACAGGAACTTTTTTCATTGTACTTTTTTCAAAAGATTTTACTGTTTTATATTCAAAATACAAAATATTTAAATACCAAAAAAGAAGCATACACAAAACTATAACGAAAACCAAAAGTAGATTGAGCAACTTTAATTCTCTTTCAACAACTTTCTCTGTAAAAAATGGAATACTCAGAGGAATAAGAGCTAACAACATTCCGTAGCTTGAAGACTTAGAGCTTCCTCCAATTGATAATGGATCAACCCTATATAATTCATCATCTTCATTCAATTGTTCCTGATTTTTACTTTTTTTATAAAGTTTTCTATCATCTATTTCAGTATAGTAAAAGAAATTCGGTACTTTCACAATTGGAAAAATAAAGTTATAGGTATTACTATTTTTTCTTTTTCTTTGATTTATCAGATACTTTATCATAAGCTTTATCATATTGAGAATCAATCCAACCTCCTATGAGAACGACACCAACAGCAATTAGTGCACCTAACGGTCCGCCCACACTTCCGAATGCGGCAGCAACTCCTGCGGTAGCAAGCTTACTCCCAAGTGCGCTGATGTTTTAGCAACAATTTCATCCACTGGTTTCCTTTGTATAGCCATTTCTCCAGCATCAAGTACGGCACCAATAGGATTCTCATGGAACATTCCGTAAGTGGCAGCATTAACTCCTTTTGTCAATCCATAATTTATCAATCCCCACTTTTCTGCGTCCCACAAGCCTGACCCCCAGTTTCCATCATTTCCACCATTACCTCCACTGTAATAATTATCTTCTGCCACAAGTCGTGCTTCTTTTGTATAATAAGCAGGTTGTGGTACATAAGTCGGATAGTAAGTTCCGTTAGAATTACTATATCCTCCTCCTGATGAATAACCATAACCACCAGAGTAAGAGTAGCCTCCACCGTAATAGCCATAAGTTGGTGCATAATAAACAACTGGCGCAATGTAATTCGGCACATACTCATAACCATTGGCATAGTAAGTCGTCGCATAAGGATTGCTCGTATTATAATAAACGATTGGTGGGACGTATTTATAGTAAACATCAAGCGTTTCATCGTGTTTTGGATAAAGTCCTGAGCGCGTAGTGCTTCCTTCGATAAAGTAATTGCCAAATTGATAAGGAACTTTCACCGAATAAGCGTGTCCATAAAGTCCCGTGGTGGATTCTTGACCGAGATAAACCCCGTCTGTCCCGTAATAATCATACGTAACTGTACTTTGGATATGATAATAATCACCAACTCTTATCGTGTTTCCTTTGGTCTTTTGGTTTTGCCAACCGTATTGATAATGTGGAAAAGTGCTTACTGGAACATTCCAAGAAACATTTGGAAACCAGATAAATTGATGTTGGGGAACGATAAGCTGATTGTTTTCGTCCGCATCATAATAGTTAAGATAAACAATATCACGAACTTGTGTGGTTAAATGCGCTTGAAGCGCCGAACCAAAGAGGTCATAGCGAACCCCTTGCGAATATTGATAAGAATCTCCACTACGTACTGGTGCTGGGCTGTAAAAATCATAGTCAAAGTTTGACAGAAAACCGACACCCAGATAACCGCCATAAGGGAGACTAGCTTGACCATTCAAGTCGGTATCAGGGCTTGTCGTATCATAAATAACACCACTTGAATCGGTCGCAAGATTAGTGGTCTTTGGAATGACCGTTAAAAGGTTGGCAAGATTGGTCTTGAATCCTTGTGCCATATCAATATCCGTTGTGATAAAAGAGGCGAGAACAGGGATTTGAAAATTCGTGTTATGGGCGACGATTTGATAATTGAGGTTGACATTATTTGCCCCGTAGTAGAGGGCGACAATCGAGTTTCCGTCGGAGTTGGCAATGTTTTGTTCGCCTGTAAAAGCCAATCCAATCGGACAGTCAGACGTACTTTCTTTGGGGGCTTGCCAGCTTGATTCATCTGTTGAAATGACTTTGTAGATCAAATCTAGATTGGTTCCGGCTAGGGTCCTTCCAACATTAGTAATTCGTCCAGAATCTCCTGCATTCATAGTATAAGTGGTCGCAGGTATGGTCGGGCCATCCGTTTGTCCAAAGTTTTCAGTACTGATTTGATCTGTTACCTGACCTGTGATTGGAATAACCTCTGTATTTGCCGACCAATGAAGACCATCAGGCGTTAAAAAGTTATTTGGCACAAGGTTGTTAGCCTTGATTGTAATACTGACATCATCCAGTGTGGACGGACCCGTAATATCATTGGCGACTGAACCTGTCGCAGAAATCGAGCTTATGACAGGGTCTTGACCATTGGCTTGGCTGGCAATTGAACCATTTGTGAGAGCAGGACTTATGATTTTTCCGCTCGCCGATAGGCTTGAAGCAATTGTGACATTTGCTTTTGATGAATCAAGAGGAACACTTGGGGCTTTTGAAGTTAAGGCCTTTGAACTCAATGAAGCTGAAACCTCTGAAGAATTAGAGCTTGCTTCTACACTTGAAGTCTGAGCCGAACTGGTTGAAGATGATGAAACTGAACTGGCATTTGGAGCGGTGCTTGCCTGTGAAGTGATTGAGCTTGCCGCTTTAGTTTGCATTTCTGCCTGTGAACTTTCTGTATTTCCTTCGGTTGTCGAATCAGACACGGCAAGAGAAGAATTTACAGTTGGATTGGTGACAGCTTCTGTTTGGTTTGGTGGGGTAACAGCCGAATTTTCATCAGCCTTTACTGCTAAAGGGTGACTAATCACTAACAAACTTAAAAGAATTCCAGTGCTAAGTAACCAAAATTTACTTGATGACTTCATCTGAAAGTGCTTTTTCTGATTTTCCAATGCAAAACCTCCTTTTAGTGAATGTTTTTTGTTTTCTGATTATTTAACATTATACGCTTAATTAGAAACTTTAGTAAAAATAAAGTAATCGTTTTAACTTAATTTAAAAACAAGACTTTTAGAATACAAAAAAGCCCACCAACTTTGGTAGACTTTTGATTTATTTACTATTTTCTTATTTATCCCTCTGAAATTCTCAATAGAGATTTAATTGCTGTACGTTGATCCATTGCTTCGTATGCTTCTTGAATTTCATCTAAGATAAATTCTGCTGTAAAGACACGGCCTGGATTAATCTCTCCACTTAAAACTGCTTCGAGTAAGATTTCCTTATCCCAGCGTGCGACAGAGGCTACTCCACCTCCAAGTTGAATATTTTTCCAAAAGAGAGAATCAATCCATTCATTATAATTAACATCATGAGGAACTCCCACACGACCTACTCGCCCGCCTGCTCTTACCGCTTGAAAAGCAGATTCAATTGCTTGTTTTGTTCCGACACATTCTAAGGCAGCGTCAGCACCATAACCATCGGTTAAGTCCATAATTTTTTGAATCGCTACTTCACCACGTTCAGCAATAATATCTGTTGCACCAAAGTCACGCGCAAGTGCTGCACGGTCTTCATGGCGACTCATTGCAATAATCCGTTTTGCTCCTAAAAGTTTAGCTGAAATCACTGCACAAAGTCCAACTGCTCCATCACCAAAGATAACCACCGTATCACCTTCATGGACATCTGCTGCTTTGGCTGCATGAAAACCTGTAGGCATGACATCAGCTAAAGTCGTCAATGAAGCCAACTGGTCATCAGAATAATCACTTGGTTGACCCGGGATTTTGACAAGTGCACCATCAGCATTAATCGCCCGATAGAATTCTCCTTGATAGCCGCCATTCACACCATCTTTTGCATTTGGACAATTGGCTTCAAAGCCTGCCAAACAAATTGGACAGTGTCCACAACCGTGCGTAAAGGGAACAATGACAAAATCTCCTACTTTAAAGTTTTTAACTCCGGTGCCTACTTCTTCAATCAGACCAATAGCTTCATGCCCTACCGGTCCAGGCTGACGTTCAGAAATCCCACGGAACCACCATAAATCGGAACCACATACGCAGGCACGAACAATTTTTATGATAGCATCTGTTTCTTTTACAAGTTGCGCTTTGGGAAATTCTCTAACTTCCATTTTATTTTTTTCGACAAAATAAGCTGATTTCATTTTTTTACTTCCTTTTCTTTTATTGAATTTATTATAAAATGAATTTTACTTTTTTTAAAATACTTTTTTAAAAACTCCTTATGCTTTTAAAGCATAAGGAGAACTAAGGGCTTATATAATGCCACCAACTCCTCGACCAAAGAGTTTGCTGTTGGAAATTTTTTGATAAAATTCAGCGACCTTTGGTGTAAGATTATAGCGTAATGCCAGTGGTCTTAAGGTCACTTCTAATTTTGCTAACTCATCTGCAAGTTGACCTTGATTTTCTAATTGATCTTTCGTATGAAGTAAACACTGGCGTTCCCATTCACGAATATTTCGGTCTAATATAAGATTATAGAGTTCATTTAAAATTTCTTCTTTTTCAAATGTTTTATTCATGACCTCATTATGCCACGAATTTATTTCTAAGGCTACTAAAAACGCTTACGATTTTTAAATTATCGTTTTTTGGTCAAATTCATATTTGGATAGTTTTTGAGAATTCTGCGCAAATTATAATGTTTTAATTTTAGAGGTTTATTTTTAAGTAATTCTAATACTTTTATCCGATTTGCTGCTGTTTCATGGTTTGCAAAGAGATGTTTAAGACGAAATTCTTTGATTGCTGCATTTTCTTTGTCAGAATCATCAATCGTAGCCAAGACTTCTTTTTTGGTTGAAATCGTAAAAATAAATGTTGAAACAAGGTCAGCCAGAAAGATAATTAATATCAAAATCACACCCCAACTGTGGGTTAATTCATTAAAATCATGAATCCAATTTTGAACAGGTGGATTAACTAATTTAATTAAGATAATACAACCTACACCCCAAAATAATGAAACGGGAACAGCTACTCTTCCTTCAATATTGAAAGGGAGAGTTGAGTAGTCCCATAACTTCATATTAAAGAATTTCTCTAAAATCCAACTTCCAATGAATTCAACGACTGTCACAATCACAATCGTATTAAGATAAAGACTGAATAAATTTCCGGTATCTGGAACTAAAAGTAAGACGGCAGAAACGCCAAAACCATAAACAGGGCAATAAGGGCCTAATAAAAAACCTCTAAAAACAAAATGCCGGTCTTTAAATGAGCAATAAAAGGTCTCCCATATCCAACCAATAAAAGAATAAACGATAAAAGTCATAAAAATTTCCATATATTTCTCCTTGTTTGTTTAATCTTTTACATTATATCATCTCTTTTAGTAATTTTTAAATTTCTTTTATAAGATAAGAAAAAAGCTGTTTAAATTCAGCTTTTTATGATAATTTTTTATAATGATTTTAATTTTCCATGGAAATCAGCAATTGATTGATAGCCTTTTTTATCCATAATTTCTTTTAATTCTTTAATAATTCTATCAAAGATTGCAGGGCCTTCTTTGTGTAAAGCTGTACCAATTTGAAGCATTGTAGCTCCACATAAGAGGTGTTCAAAGGCATCTTGTCCTGTTTCAATACCACCTGTTCCAATGATTTGAATTTCAGGTTTGAGTCGAGTATAGAAAGCACGAACATTTGCAAGCGCTGTTGGTTTGATGTATGCTCCACCAATTCCACCAAAACCGTCTTTAGGCTTAATAACTACGCTTTCTGCTTCTGAATCAATAAAAAGTCCATTCCCAATACTATTGACTGAGTTAACATAAGTCAACGGAAATTGATTGAGGATTTCTGCCATGATATCAAAATGAACGAGGTCAAAATAAGGAGGAAGTTTTACACCTAAAGGCTTTGTGAAGAAGGTAAAAACTTCTTTTAGGAGTTTTTCAGTGGCTTCAAAATCATAAGCAAGCTGTGGTTTCCCAGGGACATTTGGACAAGAAAGGTTCAATTCTGTAATTCCTGAAAAATTACTTTCTTGAATTTTCTTAAGCATAGCGATATTTTCGGCTGCGCTCATACCAGCAATGGAAAAGAAGATTGGCGCTTCTTGAACCTTTTCTTTTTGATTTTTTAAAACATAATCTAAGTAGTAATCAAAACCTAGGTTAGGCAGACCCATAGAATTAATTGAGCCTAATTCTAAGTCAACATAACGTGGGAGTGGATTACCTTCTCTTTTTTCTAATGTAGAACTTTTGGTGATATAGGCCCCTGCTTGAGAGGCTTTTAATTCTTCTAAATCCTCAGTTGTCATACAATGGACTCCTGAAGCGTTCATGAATGGATTAGCGAATTCCGCATTTGCAAAAGTTGTTTTTAGCATTAAAAAATCGTTCCCCTTTTCTATTTTTAACTATTCTATCACAAAAAAGGCAAATTCAAAATTTTTAAAGTTCGAGTCAAATGATGAGGTGGCATTTTTTTCACATGATATAATTAAATTAGAGCAAATGGAGGTGTAAAATGAGTACAGAACGAGCTATTTTTGCTGGTGGTTGTTTTTGGTGTATGGTTGAACCTTTTGAAGAACGTCCAGGTATTTTGGCTGTAACTAGTGGTTATACTGGTGGACATATCGAATACCCTACTTATGACCAAGTCCTCTCAAAAGCTTCTGGCCATACGGAAGCAGTTGAAATTTTATTTGATAATGAATTGATTTCTTATGATGAACTATTAGATATTTATTGGTCATTGATTGACCCCACTGATGCTGACGGACAAATTTATGACCGAGGTGCAAATTATCGTCCAGTGATTTTTGTTGAAAGTGAAGAACAAAGAATTGCTGCTCAAAAAAGTAAAATTGCCTTAGAGAAATCTGGAATTTGGGATAAACCAATTGTTGTTCCGATTGAAGAGGCAAAAACTTTTTGGCCAGCTGAAGAATATCATCAACAATACTATAAAAAAGATCCTAAACGTTACCAAGCGATGCACAAAGCACGTGAACGTTATTTAGCCTTACAACGTTTTAAAGGGAAATTTAAATTTTTAAGAAAAAACACTAGATAACTAGTGTTTTTATTTTATATTTGGCCACTCTTTACCAAACCATTCTTGGTATAGGTCTTCCACAATTTTGACTGTCGTCATTGTCATTTCTGGGGAAAGTTTTTCACTTTTTTTCTTGCCCTTATTGATCAGTTCAGCAATTTCATCAATCTCATAGCTGAATTCACTTGGCATTGGATGAGAAAATTTTTCAACCGTTCCATCATTTTTAATAAGACTGGCTTGGTTTGATTTCCAATAATTTGGAACTGAAATTTCTCCTTTTTCACCGTAAATGATAAATGTATTTGGTTTATCTAAGCGCGTGCTAAGTGAAATATTAATCATAATTTCTGCTTTTTTTAAGAGAATTTCGTAATCTAAATCTGCTTTATTTTCTTCAGAAGACCAATAAATTCCTTTTGCTGCATCAAAACCTGTTCCAAATAAGAATTGTAAGACAGAGAGTGGATAGCTGGCATGCATGATAAAAGCGCCACCGCCTTCTTTTAAGTCTAAGGCCCAGCTCTCCCGGTTGGTATGGGGTCTGAAATCATTTATTGCAAGACGAGATATTTTACCAATTTCATTGTTATCAAGCCATTTTTTGATTTGGGCCATCACAGGTAGGAAAACAGATTTTTGAGCTTCCATCAAAAAAAGATTTTTTTCATTTGCTATCTTGAATAATTCCTGACTTTCTTCAAGAGTCAAGGTAAATGGTTTTTCTAGAAGTACATTTTTACCTGCTTCTAAAGCCATTTTTGCTTGAGGATAATGTTGTTTATTGATGAGTGGAATATAGATTAAATCAATTTCTGCTGCATTTACTAAGCTTGCATAATCATCATAAACTTGTGGAATTTCTAATTCCAAAGCGGCTTTTTGTGCTTTTTCCTTATTTCTGGCGGCAATCCCAATAACTTCAGCTTGACCACTCTCTTTTACACCTGCTACAAATCTTGGAACAATTTTAGCGGCACCCATAATTCCGATTTTTAACATTTGGATCCTTCTTTCGTCTCTGGGTTTAAATACCAATAATCACGGTATCTACGGTTTCAACTCCTTCAGTGGTAACACGGACTCTGGCCAGATTTTCTACTGTATTAACATCAAAAAAGCGGTCACCACTGATATCGTTTTGAATGATTTTTACAGTTGCTTCTGCCGGAAATTTTTGTAAGGTTTCAATAAGTTCTTGCGTTGTCATAATGTTTTAGTCGGCCCTTTCTGATAGATATTCCCAACGTTCATATTTTTCTTCAAGTTCTTTTGTTTTGTTGTCTAATTCTTTTTGTAAGTTCAGTAGGAGTTCTGTATTTGAACCATTTTCATTCATTTCTGTGTCAATCTCAGAAATTCGCTCTTCGATTTCAGCAATTTGACTTTCAATGGTTTCCCATTCTTTCTTTTCCATATAGGTCAGTTTCGTTTTGTCAGTATTTTCAGTTTTGTCAGTACTTATTGGACTTTCAATTTTACTGACAGCTTTGTCAGCAGATTTTTCTTCCATTTTGACGGCTAAATAGTCACTGTAAGCCCCAAAATAATGATTAATTTGCCCATCTTCAAAGGCAAGTAATTCGTTGCTCACTTTATCTTGGAAATAGCGGTCATGAGAAACTGTCAAAACAGCACCCGGAAAAGAGCCTAGGAAATTTTCAAGTACGGTTAAGGTTGCAATATCCAAGTCATTGGTTGGTTCGTCAAGCAAAAGCACATTGGGTTGTAATAATAAAATTTTAAGTAAATAGAGTCGTTTTTTCTCACCACCTGAAAGTTTAGAAATCAGTGTTCCATGACTACTTCTTGGGAATAGAAACTGCTCTAATAAATTAACAATTGAAATATTTTCACCGCTGCTGTTATGTGCAGCAGATGCAACTTCTTCAAGAAAGTTAATCATGCGTTTATTTTCATCAAGTCCTCGAATTTCTTGACTGAAATATCCAATTTTTACTGTTTCACCAATTTCCAAAATCCCGTCAGTTAATGCTAGCTCACCATCAATGATATTGAGTAAGGTTGATTTTCCGACGCCATTATCACCAACAATCCCCAAGCGCGAATGCCCTTGAACGATTAATTCAAAATCTTTAAAAATTTGTCGGTCAGGATAAGAAAAAGCGGCATTTTTAAAATTAATTACTTTCTTTCCTAAGCGACTGCTCGCAATGTTGAGTTCTAAATCTCCTAGATTTTTACTAGTTTTCATAGAATCTTTAAGGTCTTCAAAGCGGTCAATCCGTGCTTGTTGTTTTGTAGCACGCGCTTGAGGTGATTTACGAATCCAAGTTAATTCAGATTGATAAAGTTGTTTTGCCTTGTGACTTGCTGCGGCTTCTCTTTCTTCATCTTCAGCTTTTTTTGCAAGATAATCTTGATAATTTCCTTGGTATTCTTTAAGCCCCGCATCTTCAAGTTCAAAAATTCGTGTTGCAACATTATCTAAGAAATAGCGGTCGTGCGTGACAAAAAGAACGGTTCTTCGAGAATTTTTTAGATAATGTTGCAACCAAGCGATGGTTTCAACATCGAGGTGGTTGGTTGGTTCATCAAGTAATAATAAATCGGAATCATTGACTAAAGCTTGAGCCAATTGAACCCGTCTTTTTTGTCCACCTGAAAGGCTTTCGATTAGAGTGGCAGGGTCAGGAAGTTGAAGTTTAGTCAAAATTGTTTTGACATCTGCTTCTACTTGCCAAGCATTCAAAGCATCCATTTCTGATTGGGCACGTTCTAACTTAAATAAATTTTCATAATCTAAAAGGGCTGCTTCGTAATTTTTAATTGCTCGCATTTGCGGAAGCGAATCATCTAAGACGGTGTCTAAAATTGTAGCTTTTGGATTAAAATCAGGTTCCTGAGTAAGGTATGTAATTTTATAATTTTGTGGATGATCAAAGGGCGTGCGGTCTCCATCAAATCCTGAAAGTCCTGAAATAACATTTAGGAGCGTTGTTTTACCCGTACCATTAACTCCCAAAAGACCAATTCGGTCAAGATCATGAATGATAAAATTGATTTTGTTGAAAACCGTTTTTTCTCCAACTGATTTACTTAAATTTTGTGCGATGAAGTCTGCCATTTTTCGTCCTAATTTCTCTTATATTACCTTTGATTATACCACAAAAAAGCCTGTCAGTAATGACGGCTTTAATTTTTTACTGATAAAAAAGCTGGATAGTAAACTACTTATTTCTGTCAGTATTTTTTTTACCTTCACGAACATCAAAAGGATGTACAATTTTTTCCAATTCTTTTAAATAAAGTTCAGCCTGATTGGTCAATTGAAGTTCACTTAGTGAGATCCAACCAATCTCAATATTATCTTCCACTGCTAAGGGAATGGCTACAATATTGTCACCATTCAAGTCTTGACTGACAATTCCAGTTGAAATTGTATATCCATTTAATCCAATCATCAAATTGAAAATGGTGGCTCGGTCTCCTACTTTAATGTCTTTTTTAGCATAAACCGTAGATAAAATTTCTTCTGAAAAATAGAAAGAATTGTGTTCTCCTTGTTCATAGGATAGGCGGGGAAATTCTTCTAAATCTTCTAATGTTACAAATTTTTTATGAGCTAAAGGATTTGTTGAACTGACAAAGATATGCGGCTCCGCCAAGAAAAGCGGATGAAAAGTTAATCGATTTTCTTTTAAAATCTTATCCATAACATTTGCATTGTATGAATTTTTATAAAGAATTCCTAACTCACTGCGCAGTGACTTTACATCTTCAATAATTTCATAAGTTCTAGCTTCTCGCAGAGTATATTCGTATTCTCCAATCCCCTGACTTTCTGTTTTTTTGACCATATTGACAAAGGCATTCACCGCAAAAGCATAATGCTGGGTCGAAATCGCACAAAGTTTTCGAGAGGGCTTTCGGTCCAACCACCGTGTTTCCAATAAATCAGATTGTTCTACAACTTGTCGTGCATATCCCAAAAACTCTGCACCATCTGCTGTCAGCGAAATTCCTTTACTTGACCGTTGAAAAAGCGACAAATCAACTTCCGCTTCAATGTCTTTAATCGCCTTCGACAATGAAGGTTGTGTAATAAAAAGAATTTCAGCAGCTTGATTAATTGAACCCACTCTTGCTACTTCAATAAAATATTTGAGTTGTTGTAAACTTATCGTCATTCCTTTTTCCTTATTTCATTTTTGACCTTGAAACTTTGATTCTATTTTTCAAAATTTCTGTCAGTAACTTTTAGATTCAATGACAGAATGTCAAGCCTTATTTTTACTGACAAGAGCTTCTAAGGCTTTGATGGCACTTATGATTTTTTCGTCAGTAACTTTTGAATCAATCAAACGATAAGATTCTACAGGACTGGCTGCAAATTTTGCTACTGCTTGCAATTTTTCCAAATCAAATGGCAAATTAATTTCTGCTAGAGAAGCAGGTAAATGATTTTCCTTATAAAATGGCAAGAGTTTTTCAATTTCTGAAGTATCTCCCGTATAAGCCAATTGTACCAAGACTCCATAAGCGACTTTTGAGCCATGTAAAATAGGATGTGTCTCTGAGCAAAGTGATAGGCCATTATGAAGCGCATGAGCCCCTGACATCCGTCCATAAGTCCCAGCAAAACCTCCAACTGTTCCTGAAAGTTCAATGATTGTATCAACAATTCGCCCAAAAGCTGGCGTCACTTTCTGTTCAGCCAAATCATTAAGTGCTGCTTTAGAATCAGCAAATAATATTTTAAAAATTTCCTTTGCACTCGCAAATCCCAAACGAACTGAGGCTGTAAGTTCTTCCTGTGAAACCTGACGAACGATTCCTTCCATTTCATACCATTTGGCGAGTGTATCCCCGATTCCAGCAACAAAATAATCATGAGGTGTTGCCAATAAAAAATCATAATCAACTAAAGTTAAATAGCTCACTTTATTTAAATAACCCACTTTATCAAAAGTATGGTCAGGGTGATAAAGAGCTGCAACCGGTGTGTAAGGAGCACAATTAGAAACCAAGGTCGGAATAATAATTAACTCACAGTTTAGCTCCTGTGCTACAACTTTACAGGTATCAATCAAACGCCCTCCGCCAATTGCAAGAAGGCCATCGGATTGACCAATTTCTTTGGCCAGTTTTTTCCCATTTTCGATAGAGGCCGAGCCATCATAATGAAAAACAGGATAACTTAAGTCTTTAGGATAAAAATCTTGAAAAACCTGAAAAGATTTTTCCCCAGTAATTATCGCAAGTTTATTAAAAGACGCAAGATAGCTTTCTAAATCTTGCAAAATTCCTTGACCACTCACATATCTATTGGCTCCGGGACGTACTTCTTCTGAGATATTCATAATTTTCCTCCTAATTAAGTAATTATTAGAATATTCTATCACTTAAGATTCCAAAAAACAACATTTAACTGAATAAATGTTGTTTTTATTGTAAAATCCAATTTTAAGCACTATAATTCAACGTTTTGATGACATTCCCCTTATCATCAGTCAAATCAACTTGCAATTTAGGTTGAGCAACCCCAGCTTTTTTCATTGAATCTAACACCTTATCCGCTACTTCTTCAACTTGGTCACCACTTGCTAATAAAAGGGCGCCAACGGTTGCTTTATTGAGTTTAGAGGATTCCAAGGTGTAAGTCACTTTAGAGCCAGTGCTCGTTGCTTTTGCTGAACTTATCATTCCTTGCGATTGACTCTTAATTACATCTGCATTTTCATTTAATTTTGTGGCAATAGCTGATGGTGTTGCCGATCCCATTTGACTCACTGCATCAGTCACACTATCTGCGCCTTCTGAGCTTCCTGAGCTTGGTAAAAATTTAGCAGCAATATTATCCGTTTGACTTGAAATGACTTGCCGACCAATCATGACTACTCCAAAAATAATTAAAGCAAAAAATATAACAATGGATAATAAAATCGCAAAAATTTTACCTCCTCGGCCTTTTCTCACTTTTTTACTTTTTCTAGAATTCATTTCTTTCCCTTTTCTATTTTTGAGACTTATTTAGTATTATACCATTTTGTACTTTAAAGAAAACTAAAAAAAGTAGCTTTTCAACTACTTTTTTACAATTTTTTTTAAAATAAATTAGTCATTAAAATCAAAACGCAATTTCATATTAGCTGAACCAAGAACGACCATACGTCCCAAAAGTTCCGTTTGTGCTTTAAACGCTACCTCTGCTAATTTTTCATTTGCTTGAGTCAAATAAGCAATTTTATCTTCAGCTGTTTCAAAATTCTTATCTGTCTCATTTTGAATTTCATGGAATTTTGCCATGGTATTTAATTCAAAAGTATTTCGTAAATCAACAAATAAATCATAATTAGAATCACCAAGAACAGCTGTTGTTGCGCTCAACCAGTACATATTTGTTGGATCATATTCTCCCTTAGCATCACGATAAGAAGCTGGCGTATCATTAATTGCAGTGTAGAATGGTACAACATGATTGAAAGTGTTTGCTCCAAAAGCAAGCCATTGAACTCCTGCTAATTCATCAGGAACATTATTTCTAACTTGCAAAATATGAACACTATGATTACGATTTATTCCGATTGGACGGAAAAGTTTTCTTTCTTCTGGACTATTTGTGCTGCCGTAAGGATCATATTTTGTATTTTCAAAATGACTTGATAAAACAAATTTAACATCTTCAACAGTAATTTTTCGACTGGCTTCACAAATGAATGGAAGTTCTTGATTTTGTGGATCTTCAGATGGATTCCCCAAGAAGTTTTGACCATACCAAGTTCGTGGATTATTATAAACAGAATCTTTGATTGAAGATGAACCAAAGATATGACGCAAATTATAATGACTTTCATAACCTTCAAAATCAGGATTTAAATGATTTGCGTCAATTAATTGTTTCAAATCATTTGAACACATATAATCATCATTATCAAATTTGAATTCATCAATATTCATTCGATTTGGCGCTACAACATAAGAATCATCAGGAATACGAACTGCTGCCCAATGATGACCACCGATTGTTTCTAACCACCAAACTTCTTCTTTGTCAGCAAAAGCAATCCCGTTTGGCTCATAAGTTCCATAAGTCTTAAGTAATTGTCCCAAACGCTCAACCCCATCGCGAGCACTTTTAATGTATGGCAAAACAAGTGTTACAAGGTCTTCTTCACCCATCCCATTTTCCACATAAGGGTCAAGACCCAAGATTCTTGGATTAGTAGTAATTGTTTCTGTTGCAGACATCGCAACATTAGCACTATTAATCCCAGCCGCTGGCCAAATCCCTTCTTTTAAAACTGCATTTGGCGTTGAAGTATAACGTAATGGATTTTCAGGTAAATCTAATTCTAAACCAGATAAAACAGCTTTATAATGACGAGGTTGTTCTTCAGGTTGAATCACAATAAAGCGTTGTGGATCCAAAGCTTCGTGTCCATCATCATTACGAGCAATCATGGTTGAACCATCAATTGATGCTTTTCTTCCCACAAGAACTGTTGTACATGAGCCTTTACGGCGATTTTCAATTTTCATTTATTTCTCCTTTATAATCTATAAAATACATTACTTAGAAACCAAGAAATTGTATTTATAATAAATACTAAATTTCAATTGGTTATTTGCCAAAATTTCTGTCAGTAAAATTTAATCAGAGCATTTTTTTAACTTCTGCAAAAATAGCAGCCTGCTCATTTTTCAATTCATTTTTGACAATTTTTTCTTCAATAATTTTTAAAATTTTACCAAGTTCTGGACCAGGTTCAAGCGAAAATTCTTCCATTAAATCTTTTCCAGCAATGACAATCTCTGATTTATCATGAATTTGAAGTTGGTTATTAATAGTGACAGCTTGTTCTCTATCAATCTTCAAACCATAAGCCACTTTCAATTCATCAACCAAAAGCACTTTTTCTAAACCAAAATGATAAAGACTCATCAAATCCCAAGAGTCAAGTTCATAAGCTGATACAAGGTCTGCTACAAATTTTGCAAATTCATTGGACACTTTCCATTTTCGCAAAAATGTTTTCACATCAACATTGGAAAATCTAGTCAGTAAAGCTGCCCATGCTTGCTCAGAATTCTGAAAATGGAAATCTACTGACAAGTCTGTCAGTACTTTTTTCAAGGCCGAATCTTGCAAATCTGGTAAATATTTATAAGCCCCTGATTTAAGCAGTAAGGTCAAACCATTTCGCCAATCCTGACCTAACAACAACTTATCAAATTCAATAAAAATTCGTTCAACTGAGATTTTTTCCAGTAAGTGAGCCGACTCACACATGGCTAAGAAAGTATTATTTTCAATTTGAAAGTCTAAAGTTGCTGCGAATCGCATGGCCCGCATAATCCGTAAAGCATCTTCATTAAAACGTTCCAAAGCGCTACCAACCGCTGTTAGCCTGCGTTCCTTCAAATCCGTCAGTCCAGCAAACAAATCAATAATTTGCCCGTTAACATCACAAGCAAAAGCATTGACCGTGAAGTCACGACGTTTTAAATCCTCTCGTAAATCTCTGACAAAATCCACATGATCTGGCCGTCTGTAATCTGTATATTTTGATTCTGTCCGAAAAGTAGTAATTTCATAATGTTCAGCTTCTGATTTTCCCGCTAAAACAAGTACTGTTCCATGTTCGATTCCCACATCAATGGTATAAGGAAAAATATCTTTAATTTCCTCTGGATATGCACTTGTTGCAATATCCACATCGTGAATCTCTCGCCCAAGCAATATATCACGTACAGAACCTCCCACAAAATAAGCTTCAAACCCATGCTCGATTATTTTTTCTAAAACCGGCTTGGCCTGTACAAACTCCTCGGGTAATTTTTCTAATTTCATATCTATTATTTTATCATTTTTTAAACAAAAACGGGGCATAGCCCCATTGTACACCTTAAAATTTTACTGACAGAAAGTTTATACAGACCTGTCAGCACTTTTAGCTCTCATCAATTTCTGTTTCTTAAGCTTTGCCCTGTATCATTCACCTGTGAATTTGTCTTGACGCTCTGCCAGATTAACCCTAGCAATCCATCAGTAATTTTATCCTATTGTTCTTCTAAATTAATCCAGTAACGACAAATTTCATCACCATCAATATCTACAATATTTTCCAAAATACCCGCATTTGCTTCAATACTTTTACGACTCGCCAAATTCTCTTTGTCAGCAGAAATCATTACCTGAGAAATCTTACGTTTCCGATATTTAGGAAGAACAAATCTAACCATTTCTTCAGCAAAATGATGCCCTCTAAAATCAGGAGCCACACCATAACCAATATGACCACCCCATTCTAACAAAATTCCTTTTTCGATTTGCCAACGACAAGAAATTTCACCAACGATTTGCCCATTAATAAAAGCAAAATATTTAGTTGCTGTTGACCAATCGGGATTTTCAGCAAAAGTTTCTTCTCTATGAGTTTTTTCCACATAGTCCGAAAAATTTTCCAAAGAAAGCTCCGCATAAGCTTTAACAGCATCGATTTTAAAAGGACTTGTATCTGTTGCCCAATTGGCAATATAAACCATAAAAGCTTCTGCATCACTTAATTCTAATCTACGAATCTCTAATTCACTCATAAAATCCCTCACTAATCATTCGGTCACAGTCTATTTCGTCAGTAAATATTATAAATCCAAAAAATGTTCCAAACCATATTTTAACTCAGACACCGTCATTACCTTACGAATTCCCAAAGCAATACCAGTCATGAAACTTGAACGATCATAAGAATCATGACGTAAAGTCAGCCCTTCACCTTTTGAACCAAAAATAACCTCTTGATGAGCCACCAAACCAGGTAAACGAACCGAATGGATTCTCATTCCTTCAAGATCGGCACCACGAGCACCAGCTAAAGCTTCCTTTTCATCCACTGCCCCTTGATGATGAGCCAAACGTTCCTCAGACATCAATTCTGCTGTCTTCACAGCGGTTCCAGAAGGAGCATCTTTTTTCCCGTCATGGTGCAATTCAATAATTTCCACATCTGGGAAATATTTAACAGCCTGCTTAGAAAATTGCATCAATAAAACCGCACCCAAGGCAAAATTTGGTGCAATAAGACCACCCAATTCTTTTTCTCTAGAAAATTTAATTAAATCTGCTACTTCATCATCGGTAAACCCAGTCGTTCCAACCACTGGTCTAAAACCATTTTCTAAAGCAAAACGAGTGTTCTCATAAGCCACTTCAGGAGCCGTTAAATCTAGCCAAGTATCAGCATCAAATCCAATCAAATCCTCTTTTCGACTAAAAACAGGAACTCCAAACGCTTCTGAGACTTCTTCTTTCTTTCCTAATAAAGCCACAAGTTCAAAATTTTGAGCATTCAGAATCATTTGTACCGCAGTAACTCCCATTTTTCCACGAAATCCAGCAACAATCACTTTAATTTTATTCAATTTCATCCCCCATTCATTTATAAAGAAATTAGTATTTTATAGAAGTAGCTATTATTTTTATTATTCAGAATATTTATTTTTAGATAAAAACACGTAAAAACGTGCTTTATTTTTTTGGTGAAATACCGTAAGCCACTGTATTCAAGCCCAAATGAGTTGCGATAACAGGCCCAAAAGTGACGATTTCCACATCATCAAAACCTTGAGATAATGCATAATCATATAATTCTTGTGCCCGATCTTCAGCTCTAGTATGAATAACATAAACTTTGTATGCCAAAGGATCTTTGGCATCTTTTAACAAAAGTTCCTTCATCCGGCTCATCGTTTTTTTCACAGTCCGAACTTTTTCAAAAACTTCAACCTTACCTTCAGTACTAAAAGTTAGCACAGGCTTAATATTTAATAAAGTCCCAAGCACAGCCGCACCATTAGACAAACGTCCACCTTTTGCTAACCAATGCAAATCATCGACAAGCATATAAGCACGGTCACCGTCTCTTTGTTCTTCAAACTTTGCGATAATTTCTTCAAATTCGACATCAGCTTCTGCCAAATCCAATACTGTTTCCACCATATAGCCCAACGGACTTGAGGTAATAAAAGTTTCAGGAAATACTACTTTCATTTGCTCATATTCACTTTGTAAGTAAAAAATATTTTGGTAAAATCCAGAAATTGCTGCTGGCAAAAACAGACCTAAAACATGAGTATACCCTTGTTTTTCTAAGTCTTTTAAAAGTCTATCAAGTTCAGCAACTCTAGGTTGCGAAGTTTTAGGTACTTCTTGGGCCTCCGCCATAAGATCGTACCATTCTTCATGAGAAATTTTTTGCAAATCATAATCCACTCCATCAATGGAAATTGGAATATCTAAGACAAAAAGATTTTCGTAAGTTTTATATTTTTCAGCAAAATCTGCCGAAGAGTCAGTAATAACAGCTAATTTCATAAATTCTATTCTATTAATTAAAATTCCAAGTTTATTCCAGGCTGGTCTAAGGCAACCTCTGTTGTTTCATAGACCAAGCGTTTAAGAAGTTCAAACAAAGGCGCCGCAAGTTGGGCTAATTCCTCTTGTTCAAGTTCTTCTTGTTCCTTAATAATTTGACCACGTACATAGTTCAATTGACTCACAAAACCAGAAAGTACAATATTATCTAGTACAATCAAGTAAGTCAAAACAGCGTGAATACCAGTGTCACCTTCACCAAGTTTTTCAAGTTGTTCTTTGGGAACAAGTTGAAATTGAACATTTAGATTAGTCTCAGGTGTTCCATTTTCTTTTTCCCATTCATAATTACGAGCATCATAATGAAATTGGTTAACAAATTCTTGTTCTCGTTCGATCGTTAAAGCCATTTTAAAATCCCCTATTTTTTTATTATAAATTTAGTTATATCCAGATATGAACAATAAGAACAAAGATTTCATCATCCAAATTTAAAGGATATTCCCCAATATTCAACTAAAATCTTAACACTACTTCATTCTACCACATCTTGAACATTTTCACGCAATAATTGTAGCATTTTTAACTCTTCTTCATTAGCTTGATATTTATCCAATAAATCTGGACGGCGTTCTAAGGTTTTTCTCAAAGATTCTTTTAACCGCCATTTACGAATATTTTCATGATGACCACTCATTAATACCTCAGGAACCTTCATCCCTCTAAAATCTTCTGGGCGAGTATATTGCGGATATTCTAAAAGTCCACTAGAAAAAGAATCATCTTCATGGCTAGCTACTTTTCCTAAAACACCCGGAATTAAACGCACAACCGCATCAACCATCACCGTTGCTGCAACTTCTCCACCAGTTAAAACAAAATCTCCCAATGAAATTTCATCCGTCACCAATGTTTTAATACGTTCGTCGTAGCCTTCATAATGTCCACAAATAAAAATTAATTGCTCTTCTTGAGATAATTCTTCGGCCATTTTTTGGTCAAATTTTTTCCCAGCTGGGTCTAAAAGAATAACACGCGCAGGTTTTTCAGACTTCTGAGGTATTTTATCCATTGTGTCAAAGATTGGCTGTGGCATTAATAACATCCCTTGACCACCACCATAAGGCATATCATCAACATGACGTTGTTTATTCGTTGCATTTTCTCGAAAATCATGTGTATGTAGCTCCAAAATACCTTTATCTTGAGCTTTACCTACGATTGACTGATTAAGTGGGCCAAACATTTCCGGAAAGATACTTAAAATATCAATTCTCATATTTCTAGTCATCCAATCCTTCCATAATAGATACGTCCACTCGGTGTTGACTCACATCTACATTTAAGATAACTGGCGGAATATAAGGCAATAATAAATCACGTTTTCCTTTACGTTTAACAACCCAAACATCATTAGCCCCTGGTTGAAGTATTTCAGAAATTTGACCAATTAGGACATCATTTTCATAAACATCACTGCCAATGATTTCATGATAGTAAAATTCGCCATCATCTAAATCCTCTTGGTTTTCTTCTGCAATTTTGACAATATATCCTTTATACTTTTCAACGTCATTAATATGATAAAATCCTTCAAATTTAACGACATAAAAATTCTTTTGTGGGCGACCAGACTTCACCTTTAAATCTTGAATATAATTATCCTTATCATCGAAAAGTGCCAAAACTGAACCTTTTGAGAAGCGTTCTTGAGCAAAATCTGTCGATGGCATCACGCGAACCTCTCCTTGAAGTCCTTGTGTGTTAACAATTGTTCCTACCTTGTAAAATTTTTCCATTCTACAATTATACCATACCTAATAAGTCCTGATTTAAATAAAACTATTTTTTAAGTCTATTATTCAAGGAAAGCTATCTTTTCCTTGAATGAAAAAAATTCCCCCTTAGTTTAATTAATAAAAGAGCCAATCAAATTGAATGACTCTTTTATTATATTTATTTTGATACTAATTAAAAATTTTCTTTTAGAAAAAAATCTTTAGTTCTTTCAATAAAATTCTCTGCCTCTGTATCTAAATGGAGTGCATGGTAACCATCTGCAATCTCTATTAATTCTAAGTTTTTCCCAGCATTGTTTGCAAATGAACGAATGACCACGGGCGAACAAATCTGATCTGACTCACCACAGAATAATAAAGTTGGTATTTTCAAATTTCCAGCCTGACTTTGTGCAAAACGCCCCGCTTCCATAATCTGTGAAAAGAGTCGCAAAGAAAGAAGTTCGTGGTAGATTCCATCTTTAGTTACTAAATCTACTAAATCATTTCGGTGAGAAATTGCTTCAACTTTTAAACCTGTACGAACTCGAATTTTTGGACTTATTTTTCCTAAAAAACCTGCCAGTCTTTGAAGCGGCACGGCTGGTGGATTTGTCAGCGCTAGCCAAGGAGATTCAATTACTGCTTTTTGGTAAAGTTTTTGATTTTCAATATTTCTCAGAAGAACATTGAGTGAAATATTTCCACCCATGCTATGTCCAAACAGATAAACCGGAAGTTTTGGATACTTTTTACCAATTATCTTCCTCACTTCTAAGGCATCACTAATTAGGCTCTCGTAAGCTCTAGCTCGTCCTTGAAGTTTTGGGTTAGCAGCTGCTAAAACGCCATGTCCTCTCTGATCGTGCATTAGGCAAACAAAACCAGCATTGACTAATTCATTAATTAAATAGAGATAATGACCTGTGTATTCACCAAATCCATGAACTAATTGTACTACCGCTTTTGCTTTTTGGTCTGGCTCAAAAATTCCAAGGCGAATTCGGTAATGGTCTTTCATTGAAACAATTTCATACTGTTTTTTCATTGGATTTCCTTACTATTTTTAGCATATTATGAACCATTATAACAAATCCTATTTCTCTTTAGTAATGTTATAAAATTTAAAGGCCAAAACTAATAAAATAATGATTTTATTTCTCAGAGTCTATTTTGCTCAACTACTTCACTTAATACTCTAGTAAAGTCTAAAGAGTCATTAAAAGGATGAACAAAATCAAATGTTTCTCCGCCATTTTCAACAAATACTTCTTTATTTTCAATTTCTAATTCAAATAAAGTTTCTAAACAATCTGCAACGAATGCTGGTGAACAGATCAATACTTTTTTAGCATTTTCTTTGGGAAGTTCAGCAACTCTATCAATAGTCGCAGGTTCTAACCATTTTTCAGGACCAAATTTTGATTGATAAGTATGCTCGTATTCTTCTTCCCTCAAGCCAAGTTTACTTACTACCAAACGTGTTGTTTCTTTACATTGCTCTTCATAAGCATCTTTTTTCTTGGTCACGTAGGACAAGGGAATTCCATGATAGCTAAGGACCAGTTTATCATAGTCATTTGCTTGCCACTTTTCTCTAATAGACTCTGCCAGTAAATCGCTATAAGATTCTACTTTGTGGAAATCTCTAATTACTTTTATCTTATCATCAATTTTTTTAACTTGTTGAATTACAGGTTCAACTGTTGTTAAAGAATATTGAGGGTAAAGTGGAAGAACAGTAATTTCTTCAACACCAGATTCTTTCATCTCAGCGATTACTTTATCAATGCGTGGCTCTCCGTAAGTCATGGCAAAACGAACATCAAAATCTTCGCGCATATCCTGTAGTTGTTTTGCTTGCGCTACTGTGTAAATCATCAAAGGGGAACCTTCATCTGTCCAGATTTGTTTATACATCTCTGCTGATTTTTGCGGTCTAACTTTTAAAATAATTCCATTTAAAATTGGCAACCAAAGCCATCTTGGTTTTTGTATAACAAGAGGCTCACCCAAAAATTCTTTTAAATAATCCCTCACATCATCTGCTTCACATGAGCGCGGAGTTCCCAAAGCTACTAATAAGATTCCTTTTTTCTTATCCATTATTCCACCTATATAAAAAATCAGTTTATTTATATTTATAACCGATTGTTTCTACAATTGTTAATCAATATTTTTCATTCTAACATAATTTTTCATACAATTAAAGTGAATCTTAAAGAAGTCTTTGATTATTATTAGAAATATTCGTTTAATCTAAAAAACCTCACTCTTCCAACTCTTTTAATATTTAATTTACTTTAAAATAATTAAAAGCCGAATCAGTAACAAAAATAAAAGACCCACTAAGTGAGCCTCTAATTCTTATTGATCAACAAGAAGTCGAACTTTTTTCCCTTCTACAGGAACAAAGTAAACCACTGTGCGAATTGCTTGAATAATCCGACCTTGACGTCCGATAATTCGACCGATATCACCCTCTGCAACCTTAAGGTGATATTCCATAAATTCCTCACCCTCAATGAGTTCCAAAGAGACTTCATCTGGTTGAGTAACCAATGGTTTAACAATTGTTAAAACTAATTCTTTCACATCTTTTTGCATTTCTTACCTCTACTCTAACTTGAAAAATCTTCAAGTTCAATATATGTGATTTCTTTATTCACGAAAAGCTGCTAAAAAGCAGCTTATCTCAAAAATTATTTAGAAAGTTTTGATTCGTGGAATTTTTTCATAACGCCAGCTTTTGAAAGAAGGTTACGAACTGTATCTGAAGGTTGTGCTCCTTTGCTCAACCATTCCAATACGCGTTCTTCTTTAAGAGTTACTTGTTCTTCAGTTACAAGTGGGTTATAAGTCCCAACTGTTTCGATGAATTTACCATCACGTGGAGCACGTGAATCAGCAACGTTGATACGGTAGAAAGGTTTTTTCTTAGAACCCATACGAGTCAAACGAATTTTTACAGACATTTTATATTTCCTATTTCTATTTTTATTATATTTAATATTATAGCAGACTAATTTCGCCCTGTCAAGAAAAAATCTTGACAGTTCTTTTTTAGTTTCTGAGACTATTTAATAAACGGCGAGCTACTTCTTGATTCATCACTTTTTCCTGCCGAAGTTGCTGACTTATGACTGCTATCTCATCTGCTTTTGCACCCACGGATAATGCCAAAGAGCGAGCCTGTAAGCTCATATGTCCTTGTTGAATTCCTTCTGAAACAAGTGCGCGCAAAGCTGCTAAATTTTGTGCTAAACCAACTGCGGCGATAACTTTGGCCAGTTCTCTAGCATCTGTGATTCCTAAAATTTCCATTGCCGCTTGTGCTTTAGGTAAGACTTTCACCCCACCACCAACGGTCGCCACAGGTAAAGGAATTTCTAACTCTCCAAATAACTTTTCGGCATGAACTTCCCATTTAGCCAAACCTTGATATGTCCCTTCTTTTGCTGCATAAGCATGAATTGCTGCTGAAATAGCTCGCGTATCATTTCCTGTCGCAAGAATTACAGCATTAATCCCATTCATAATTCCTTTATTGTGTGTGCTAGCACGGTAAGGGTCAATTTTTGAGTATTGTGAAGCAACTGCAATTTTTTGAGCAATTTCTAAACCATTTGATTTTTTTGAAAGAGCATCAACTGGAATTTCACAGCTCACCTTTACTAAAGATTCAGTTGCATAGTTTGAAAGGATGCTAAACAGAATTTTTTCCTCAGAAAACCAGCCACGAAAAAGTGCTGCTACACCTTCCAATATAGAATTAATAATATTGGCACCCATTGCATCTTTGACATCCACTTTGAAATCAACTGAAATAAATTTCTCACTTGAAAAAAGTCTGCTCGAAATTTCTCTCAAACCGCCCCCACGCTTAATAATTGAAGGATACGAAAGCTTAGCTTGTTCAAATATTTCATTTTTGCATTCAGATATTTTCTTAATAATTTCTTCTGGTTTCTTTACGTCATAAAATACAATTTGCCCACGCATTAACCGTTCATCTATTTTAGCCGTAAAACTTTCCGCTATTTTTGCTCCATTACTCGCAGCAGCTATAACTGATGGTTCTTCTGTAACCATCGGAACGATGTATTCTTTTCCATTAATGACAAAATTTTGAGCAAGTCCCATCGGCAATTCAAATTCGGAAATTTGATTTTCAATTAGATTGTTTAAAATATTTGTATCTAAAGCCATTTCACTCAAAATTTCCTGAGTATCTCCTGACAGATTCAATGAATCTAATCGCTCTTTGGGCGACATTTGATAAAATTTTTTTCTCATATTTTCCAAAAATGCCCAGATAAGCTGGGCAATTCCTCCATTAATTTCTTAAAAATTACTTGTTTAAACCACAATCATTTTTAAAGGTTAGGATTTTTTAAAAGAACAGCCAAACCTAGGCCTCCACCGATACAAAGACTTGCAATTCCATAGCGTTTTTGCTCACGTTTTAAGGCATAAGACAAAGTCGTGAGAATTTTAGAACCACTTGAACCGATAGCATGACCTAGTGCAATTGCACCACCATAAATGTTAACTTGTGATTCATTTAAACCAAGTTCACGATTGACAGCAAGGCTTGATGCTGCAAATGCTTCATTAATTTCAAACAGGTCAATATCTGAAAGTTCAAGCTCTGAACGATTAATTAATTTTTTGATAGCTTCAATTGGTGAAACTCCCATAATAGCAGGGTCAATTCCAACTTCTGTACTATCAACTAATTCTGCTAGGTACGGAATCCCATGTTTTTCAGCATAGTCTTTTGTTGCAAGAATGACAGCTGAAGCTCCATCATTAACAGGAGAAGAATTACCTGCTGTCACAGTTCCATTTTCTTTGAAAGCTGTCCTTAAAGTGGCTAATTTTTCTAAACTAGAAGAAGGACGTGGTGTTTCGTCGACTCCGACTTCTCCAATCGCAACAATCTCTTCTTTAAAAATTCCAGCTTGACTTGCAGCGACCGCTTTTTCTTGAGAGTTTTGTGCAAAAGCGTCTTGGTCTGCTCGACTTATATCAAATTGCTCAGCAATAGTTTCACCAATAATTCCCATAGAAATTCCTGAGAAGGCATCAACTAAGCCATCATTTAACATACTTAATGTTTCTTCTTGAGTTTTTCGATTCTTTATAATTGGGGCATTAGACATAGATTCTGTCCCACCAGCGATTACAACTTCTGCTTCACCAAGCTGTAAAAGTTGTTTGGCTAAAATCACTGCTTTCATTCCTGAACCACAAACTTCGTTGATTGTTGAAGCGGGCACTGTATTAGATAAACCACTATGAATCGCAATTTGACGTGCTATATTTTGACCATTACCAGCTTGAAGAACATTTCCAAAAATAACTTGTTCAACATCTGATTTTATATTTTCATGTTTTGACAATAAGTTTGAAACAACATGTGTTCCAAGTTCTGCTGCTGAATATTCAGCAAGAGCACCGTCGTATCTTCCAACTGGTGTTCTTAAGGCGTCAATGATTACAATTTCTTTCACGAATGAACCTCCGAAAGCCATTATAGCATATTTTAAACTACTTTTGTCAAAGTCTCTTTACATTAAATTAATAAACAATATCTAATCAATGACTCTATTCAAGCATTTTTTGTACTATTTAAAATACATACTATTTACTTAATTCCATTTTTTATTAATTAAACAAAAAATTAAATGTGTGTATTTTATAGAAAGAAAACATCTTAGCAAAGAATTTAACGTATTTTTATGATAAAATTAAAGCATTCCAAAGACATTGAAAGGAGTTCCTTTCTTTTATAATAATAAGTGAGGAAATTTTTAAAATATGAAAGTCGGTATAGATAAACTTGGATTTTTTGTCCCAAATACTTTTGTTGATATGAGGGATTTAGCAAATGCTCGTAATGTTGACCCTGCAAAATTCCAAATTGGTATTGGGCAAGATGAAATGGCAGTCAATCCTGCTACTCAAGATATTATTACTTTTGCTGCTAACGCGGCAGCAAGTATTTTGACTGAGGAAGATAAAAATGCCATTGACATGGTCATCGTTGGTACTGAATCAAGTCTTGATGAATCAAAGGCCTCAGCCGTTGTTGTTCACGATTTGCTTGGCATTCAACCTTTTGCTCGAAGCATTGAAATGAAAGAGGCTTGTTATGCAACTACTGCTGGCCTTGCTCTTGCTCGCGACCATGTTCTTTTGAATCCTGATACTAAAGTTTTAGTTATTGCTTCTGATATTGCCAAATATGGGCTAAATACTGGTGGAGAACCTACTCAGGGAGCTGGAAGTGTTGCAATGCTTATCACGGCCAATCCTAAAATTTTGGCCTTAAATAATGATAACGTTGCTTTAACTCAAGACATCTATGATTTTTGGCGTCCTTTTGGTCAGGCTTATCCTTCTGTTGATGGTAAGTTTTCAAACGAAACATATATCGATGCTTTTGCTAAAATCTGGAAAGAGTATAGCCATAGAACAAATTTAAAGTTTGAAGACTTTACAGCTATCGCTTTTCATACCCCTTATACTAAAATGGGTAAAAAAGCTTTATTGCCAATGCTTGAATCAGAAAAGCCAGCCAATGCTGAAGAATTAATGGAACAATTTGAACATGGTATCGTTTATAATCGTCGTGTGGGTAATCTATATACCGGTTCTCTCTATTTGAGTTTGATTTCACTTTTGGAAAACTCTGATAAATTGAGTGCTGGTCAGCGTATTGGGCTTTTTAGTTATGGTTCTGGTACTGTTGCTGAATTTTTCTCTGGTGAACTTGTTGAAGGTTACGAAAATCATTTACTTAAAATCGAGCATCAATCAATGTTGGATGCAAGAACACGTCTATCAATTCCTGAATACGAAAACATGTTCAATCAATATTTAGATTTGAATCATAATATTTCTTTCAATGATGAGACAGATTACTCCGTTTCAGAAGTCGTTGATAATCACCGTAAGTATAAAAAAAGATAAAAAAATACTGACAGAATTTCTGTCAGTAAATAAAAAGTCCTGACAGGACTTTTTTTATTTTATTTGCTCAACAATGAAACAGCTGCTTCATCAGCAATAACAGTAACATTATCGTGGTTTTGAAGAATTGATGCTGGAAGCTCTGTTGTCACTTCTCCTTCAACCATTCCTTTGATTGCTTCAGCTTTTTCCTTACCATAAGCCATCAAAACAATATTTTTTGATTTCATAATTGAAGCAAGTCCCATTGAAATTGCTTTACGTGGTACATCTGCTTCTGATTCAAAGAAACGTGCGTTGGCTTTGATTGTGCTTTCTTGAAGGTCAACAACATGAGTTGTAATTTCAGCAGGTGTTCCTGGTTCATTAAAACCAATGTGTCCATTTTGACCAATTCCAAGAATTTGCCAATCAATTGGATTTTCTTCGATAATTTGGTCATAATGTTTTGCTTCTGCTTCAAGGTCAGCTGCTTTACCATTTGGTAAGAAGTTTTCTTTAAATGGTTTTTCTCCAAACAAATGTTTAGTCATAAAGTAACGGTAAGATTGATCATTTGAACCGTCAAGTCCAACATATTCATCCAAGTTTACTGAAACCATGTCTGTAAAATCAAGGTCTGAGTTAACAATTTGGTTGTAAAATTCTACTGGTGTTGAGCCTGTTGCAAGTCCCAATGTTTTAGCGCCATTAGCCATTGATTCTTTAAGAAGGTCAAGTCCGATTTTTGCACCTTCAAGTTGATTTTTTACTACGATAACTTTCATTTTATATGCTCCATTTCTAAATTGGTATATATCAATTTTTCTACACTTTCATTATATCATAAATTATCTCCATGTCAACTAAAAATTGTCTTCAAAAAATACATTAACAAAAATAAAAAGTCCTTTTAAAAAAGGACTTTCTTGTAATCAATTAAGACATATATTTTCCAACAAAATTCCAAACATGGCTCCAATATAAGTCTGGATTAACTTTTTCTGATTCTCCATGACCCGCTCCATGAACAATCAGCTTTTCTTTATCAACTTTTGCTGCATCATAGAGAGGATTTAACATTTTAAATGGAACGAAAGTATCTTTATCACCATGAATGAACAAAATTGGCATTTTGCTTTTGGCTACTTGTTTAATTGCCGAAGATTTAAAGATATCATAACCAGCTCTCATTTTGACAACGGTATTTGCCGCATAAAGAACTGGAAATTTTGGTAATCCATATAATTGTTTTAATTGATAGGCAAAAACATCGCCTGTTGATGTGAAACCACAATCTTCCACAATTGCTTTGACATTAGAGGGAAGTTTTTCGCCTGAAGTGTTCATCACCGTTGCTCCTCCCATAGAAACGCCCAATAGGACAATTTCTGCCTGTGGATCTTTTTGAATAATTTTGGCAATCCAAAGCAACATATCTTTACGGTCATCCCAGCCCATACCGATATAATCCCCTTGACTTTTACCATGCCCTCTTAAATCTGGTGTAACAACATTATAACCCTTATTGTAAAAATGACGTGTCCAACTTGCCATATCGGTCGATTGTCCACCATACCCATGAACAACAATAGCCCATTTATTTGTTTTAGTTGGTTGCTTATAATCTGCAGCATAGAGTTTCAACTTCAACTTATCAGAGGAGGTAACATACCAAGCGTCGGATTTTACATCCGCTAAAAATATTTTATTTTCCTTTTTTCTTTCTTCTTCTTTTTTAGAAAGAGGTTTCTGTTTGCTCCCGGCAGTTAAAAAAGATTTATTGGTACGTGCGTTAACAGCTAAGTCATAAAAATAGTTTCCTATTGCAAAATAGCCACCGACCAAAACAACGGATAAAACTACTAAAATCCAAGCAATCATTTTTTTCCTTTTTTTCATAAAATTCCTTTTAATTTTTATTTTACCATTGTAATATTAAAATTTCTTTTTTACAACTTCTTATATTATTTAGTAATAATCTTACAAAAACGGTGTTTTGATCATACAATAAATCTCGTTCTTCCTAAAGCTAGTCTATCCAAAAAATGATATAATAAAACAATATGCATTGCTTTTTTTATCAACCAATTGATTTAGTGATTTGAGAGAAAAATTACCTATAAATCAACTAAACTAATTTGAAATAAATGTATTTTAGAATCCTTTTACGGAATGGAGTAAAATAAAAACAACTTATGAATATAAATGATTTTGATTTTGATTTGCCAGAAGAATTGATCGCCCAAACTCCTTTGGAAAAACGTTCTGAATCACGTTTGTTGATTCTTGATCCTAAAACTGAAGAGCTTGAAGATAGACATTTCTATAATATTATTGATGAACTTGAAGCTGGCGATGCTCTTGTCCTAAATAACACAAGGGTACTCCCAGCCCGTCTCCACGGTGAACGCGCTGAAACAGGTGGACATATTGAACTCCTCTTGCTTAAAGATATGGGGCAAAATCGTTGGGAAACATTGGCAAAACCAGCTCGCAAAATGAAAGTTGGTGAGGAAGTCATTTTTGGTGATGGTCGTTTGAAAGCTGTCGTTGTAGAAGTCCTTGATCATGGTGGACGAATTGTTGAATTCAAATACGATGGAATTTTCCTTGAAATCTTGGAAAGCTTAGGCGAAATGCCACTTCCTCCTTATATCCACGAACAACTCGAGGATCAAGAACGTTATCAAACAGTTTTTGCAAAAGAGAATGGTTCTGCTGCTGCTCCAACTGCTGGCCTACATTATACACCTGAATTGTTAGAAAAAATTGCTGACAAAGGAGTCAAAATTGTTGAATTAACACTTCATGTTGGTTTGGGAACATTTCGTCCTGTCAGTGTGGATAATGTTGATGAGCATCAAATGCACAGCGAATTTTATCGTCTAACTGAAGAGGCGGCTGCTCAATTGAGAGCTGTTAAGGCTAGTGGACACAAAATTGTTGCTTCTGGAACAACATCAATCCGTACTTTGGAAACCATCGGTAGTAAATTTGATGGGGATATCCAAGCCGATTCTGGCTGGACTGACATTTTCATTAAACCTGGCTATGAATGGAAAGTTGTTGATGCTTTTAACACCAATTTCCATTTACCAAAATCAACTTTGGTCATGTTAGTCGCTGCTTTTGCTGGCCGTGATTTTGTTCTTGACGCTTACCAACATGCGATTGATGAAAAATATCGTTTCTTCAGTTTTGGGGATGCAATGTTCGTTCGCCCCAAAAAATAATTAAATTCTAATTAATTTTTATAAATAAAAAAGCCTTATAAGGCTTTTTTTATTTATAGTTTATACTTTCTTTACTCTATTTTGAAGACAACAACCATTCTTGACAAATAATGCATAAATCTTTTTTCTGATAATCATTAAGACTTTCAAAAATAATTCTGGTTCCGTTATTTTTTGGGTCATTGTTTATTCCTAGCAAATACTCAGGTGTTACTCCGAAATAATGTGACAATTCAATCAATCGAATTCCCGAAGGTTCCACACCGTTTTTATAATTATGAAGCGCATTTCTAGGATATCCTAGATCTCTTTCAACTTGATTAAAAGATTTTTTTGATATTCTTATTAATTCTTCTAACCGTGGATAGAATAGCTGATTCTCGGCCATAAAAAACCTCCTCCAATTTATTTTACTTTTACTTAACTTTAATAAATGTAAATAATCATGATTCAAAAATCTAAGTAGAACCTAAACATCTATCTCATCAGAATTATCTTCTTTACTTATTTGCTCTCTCATTTCTTCAAGTTGAGCTTTTAATTTTTCTTTTTCTAAATCTTGCTCCTCTTCTTCTTTTTTACGTCTCTTCCATAAAATAAAGAACAAGAAGAAAAGAGCTAAAAGAATTAATAATAAACCTAACCAGATAAGCCAATTTTCATACCATGGAGTCTTTTTAACAGTTACATCTTTTGAATTCAATTTACTTGCTGTTTTACCTAATATTGTAAAGTCTTTTGTAAATTTCCATTGATAATCAAATTTTTGTTTTTTTCCTTTTGAATCAACATAAGTGAACTTTCCGTCATTATTTTTTTGCCCATATACTGTCATCGACAGACGATACTTACCCGCTTCAAGCTTATTTCCATCACCAATAGAAACAGGATAATCAAAATTACTATTTGGTGCCATTTGCAGCATCTCTTTGTTTGACTTATAAGATAATTTAGAATTACTTAAACCTTTGACCTCTGCTTGAACATACATTTGATTTAGATATCCAGCCATTGGATTTTGTAAATTGGCATTGATTACATTTCTATAATTAACCTGACTAGGCTCTACACTATTTAATTTCAAGTCAGGCGCAACAGTATTTTTATTTTGTTGCATCAGTAAAGCAACAACGTAAGCATATTTATTTTGAATACTTAATCCCTTAGAATTTGAATTTGTTTTCTCTGAGTCCTTTTCTTTAAAAGTAATTCCACCAGCAATTACACCATTAAAATTTTCCTTTGGCATAGTAACACTCACTTTTACTTGCTGTGAAGAGTTTGGTTGTAGTGATACTTCTTTTGGAATTGAGGCATAGTCTACTAGATTATACTTTAGTGTTGAATCTGCTTTAATTTTATTTGGTGAGTATTCAACCACACCGTTAATATTTGTTGTCGCACTAGCTATTTCTTCTTCAACCACTACTGTTTTGTCAGTAGTATTTTTTAGAGTAATCGTCAAAGTTTGCGATTGTCCTGGACTCATTTGTAAATTAAAGTATCCGCTCTCGCCAATTTGGTTTTCTGGAAGAACCGGGTTCACAGAAAAATTAAATTCATTTGCATGAACTTCTTTACTGACAGTCCCTAAAGTAAATATAGTGGCAATGATCAGTAAAACTTTTTGATAAATTTTCATTATGTACTCTTTCTAGAACTACATCTCTGTAGTATTTTGATTAAAATCTTATAATAAAATTAAAATAAGTCCGTTATACAAAGTAGGACTAATCCCACTTTGTATAAAATTGCTATACGCAACTAATTAGAAGGTACATTATTTAAAGACCAAGTTAATTGTCCCTCATAGGTTCCCTTCTCTTGATGATCAACCGGAATATTCAATTGGATTCCTTCACCAGAGGTTGAATTCCAGTTTTGATTTAACTTAAAAGTACCAGTAGTTGGTGAAGTATTGGCATAAATCTGTAAGGCATCACTTGTAATTACTTTACTTCCTGTACTGTCTTTGAAGAAAAGATATGAAGCCAAATTATTATTATTTGTCAAACCTTTTAAATCTTGAGTTTGTGCGACACTCACATACCATGGCTTCAAGGCAGAACCTGTCCGTGTGTCCGTAACAATCACATCACTGGCAGGACTTGTGGCCCATGAAATTAATGGTTTAGGACTTACGTCTAATGTACCAAAGTCGTAAGAATTTGGTGTAGAAAGACTTATAGAGCCAAAAGTTAAATTAAGTGTAATATCTTTTGATAATCCATTATAAGTATAAGTAACAGGACGAATATTACCATCTCCATCAATGATTGGATTATTGGCTTGTATAGTTTGCAAGGTTGTAACCAAATTTGACGGACTGCTAATCACTGGTTCTTCTATCGTTCCATCCGCTTTAAAAGCTAAAGCATAGGTCCAATTACCATCCAGATCTTTTTGATCTTTTAAATCGTGTGCATCATCACTTGTCATACTTGCATCATAAACATTAAGAGCTGTCTGACTATCTGATGAAATAACTGCTGCCTGTGGTACAACAACAATGTTACTATTAGTTGAACTTTTTCCCAAAGTCCAGCTCACAGGTATTTCTGCATATGATTTATCTTTTACATTAGTATCACTAGTTGTAGGATCTTGAATCGTATTACCTGCATTATTTATTGAACTTAATGGATCACCACTCGTCGTAATATCTGTCATTACACCCACTCCTTTTAAACCAACAATTTTTTGGAGTTGTGCTTGAGTCAATGATGATGCATTTATTGCCGAACCTTTATTCGGTAGGATATAGTTTCCAGCACTTAGACTAGTGGTGTTACCAGTAACCACATTTTGTACAATATAACTTCCATATATTGCTTGATCGTTTGTGCCATCTTGTTGATTTCCTACAAAATAGTCTCTCGTACCAAAGTTACGTGTAGCACCAGTAGTTCCAGCATTGACATCAAAATTAGGATTAGTTGATGGATAATTATTTAAAATCTTTCCATCAAATGCCGTGGCTGTTCTAGATTTTATGTAATATGGTGCTTTAGCGGTGAAGCTAAAGGGAGCTGTTGTGCTATCACTATATCCCATCACATACATTACTTTGATCGAACTTGCATCAGTATCAGATGCTACCGAGGCCCATGCTTGCATCGTTTGACCAGCAACGGGATTCCCTGTTGTAACATTAGATTTTAAATGATGTTGCCAATTTCCTGAATCTGCATCACCAGTTGTATTATATACACGTACCTGCCCTGGAACAACATAACCAATCCAAGTTGGATTACTTGGGGTGGAGAGGGAAGACATTGTATAATCCCCTAAAAATGCATAATTTTTGGCTGAATCTACACCAGAAAAATTATTAGGACTAATATTTACTGCACCAGATTTTGTAGAAGTATCTCCACCATTAAACGTCAAAATTGGGAATGCCGCTTGTGTTCCCCAATAGGCTCCATTATAGGTATTACTAATACTTGTTGGTGGATTACCGATCGGCTTCCAAAATAGATTACCCTTATTGGTTGAAAGATCTAAATCGGATAAATTAATCAATCCAGATGTTTGGACATAGGGTGTAGAAAGTATTGCATTTGGATAGGCAACTAATTGGCTTGCTGATACAACGGATGATGTTGAAGTAATTCCAAGAGTAGAATCAGTATCCATTTGAATCGAACCATGTTTGGAGTAAGTTGCAGCGTGGTTTGCTGCTGTAGCTCCACCTCCATTTTTAAAAGAACCTGCTACATTCACTACTGCTTTTTCAGTAATTTCTGCACTGTTAAAATTGATAAGTGAACCATTTATGGTAATTGGGTTATGTGAAGTACTATTTCCTAATGTAATAGCCGATTTATTGTTATTAGCTGCGGCAATCGCATCAGTTAGATTATCACTACTTCCTCCGGATGTTATCGTACCAGAAATGGTAGTACCATCCCCAATTTTTATATTCGTATTGTATCTTTGACCTGAAGCTGGCATGGCTACATAATTAGTTGCATAAACCGAACCTACAGTGTTGCCATCTGCGTTAATGGTCATGTTGATTGTACCAACATTTGTATATGTACTATTTGAACCAGTTGACTGCCCGTCGCCGTAAATAACAGCACCATTTAAGACATTTCCGGATGCAGCATTTGCTGATATATTGACACTAATACTGTTATTTACTCCAGAACCAACGTGAGTCACAGTATTGTTATAACCTGCTCCTCCTGATAAATATGTACCAGAAGGAAGTTGGAAGCTTGAGCCAGTTGAACCTGTCAAATCAACATTTAAAGCTGTATTTCCTAAAATCGAGGATGCCCCATTAAAGAACGGACCTCCGCAAAGTTGTTTTGTTCCTGTTCTTGGCGAACCTGAGAAATCACCTCCATAAACATTGACTGTAGAATCACCAGCAATTGTCTCTACTCCAGCTTGACCATAGTTTCCACCGGTAATAGCGTTGATATATCCGTTGTAAACATTTACTGTTGCACTTCCAGTATTATACAAATCTCCCCAAGAACCGCCTGACAAGAACCAATTAACTTGCCCTTGATTGACTTGTGCTGTAGTATTTCCCCATTTTGTAGTTGCGGTATAACCACCACCTTCAAGAGTATCAACAATAGCCCCATTCAAAATATTGTATGAATTTCCGACCTGACTACCATTAGATTGACCTCCATAGGTCCAACGGGCAATATCATTATTGTGAATAAGATAGGAATTACCGTTTTGTAAAAAGGCTTGACGATAGGTCCATACCGTTCCTCCGCCTCCCCATAAATCCCAGCCGGAATTAATGGCAGAACTTGTATCAGTTTTACCATAAGCAACTGTTCCTTGGGCTGCAAGAGTTGTTTCTGCGGTACCTCCCATTGCACTACAATATACTACTCCGGCACCTCCAACAGAATTATCAGCATTTGCCGTTCCAGCTTCTAAAACTGATTGTCCTTGTAGATACCCATTTGAACTTGCACCATATGAATAACCTGTCCAATCGTTTGCTCCACCACCCGATGTTGTTGACATAACACCTGATTGTAACCAAGTATAAACATCGCCATAAATTGCATTACTAGTAATTTTTTGGGCATTTGAAACTACAGTAGTAGATGGAATCTGTGCATAAGCTTTAGCATCTGTTACACCAACTGCACTATCAAGACCAGTCTGACTTCCAAGTCCCCATTGTGATGGAGAAATTTTTAGAGAATCATGACCATTACCACCAACTATTCCATAAACTGCCCCAGCTGTTCCAGTTGTAAAAGCAGATTTAATATAGTTAGTAATATTAGCATATAATATCCCTTGAGCCGCGGTAGTGGCGTTGGTTGCCTGAGCATATGAAGCGCCTGTTCCAGCATTACCACCTGTAAATAAAGCTTGACCTGTTGTGAAGGATGATGTATTGTAACTATTTGAGATAACATTTCCGGCACCAGATGTCCCTATATTCCCTTGGAATGAACCTGCGTTAAAAGTTGATGCTGGACCACCAGCACCATTTATATTACTAGTTGCGCCAGTCCATCCTCCTGCCCCACTTAAAGTATTATAGATTGAACCACTTATATTTCCATAAACTGTTCCACCTTGATAAAGTTGGTATCTTGCACTTCCATTTGTTGAGTTAACATAAGTTGTAACATTCCCATTCACATTAACAGGAGAATTAGAAGTACCAATTCCAGCACCGTAGATATTTGTTATCTGAGAAGCAATAGCTCCACTTATATCAAGGTTTGTATTTCCTGAAATTGTTGCTCCTGATGCACTTCCACCAGTTACACTATTTATAGTAGATGATGACTGGGCAATCGTAACATGAGTATTACCAGATATTGTTCCAGCCGATGCATTACCACCATAGATATTCCAGCCCGCAGTACTTCCTGTTGCTCCAATATATAGGTTTGTATTTCCAGATATATCACTATTGTCCGTTCCACCATAAATGTTAGGAGCACCAGTTATCCATGAGCCATTTGTCGTTGCAAATGCGTTCCCTTGGGCATAAATATTATCCCCACTTGCAGCCACAGTTACATTGCGAAAAATAGTTGGAACTCCAAAATAGACATTTGAAGGTAAGGTTACAGTATAATTTGTTCCTGAGGGCTGAGAACTATTTGAGCTCGTAAGTAGATCGGCTGGATTTGAAATCCAGGTTAAACTTTTAGCATGCCCTTTTAGTGTGCAAAATGTCATATTAGTCGCGCTTGGATTAGAAACTACTGCTTTTAGGACTGAATTACTCAGTGTTGTATTAGCTCCATAGTATAAGACAAAATCCGAAGTGCTAGCATTAGTTGCACTATACATTGCATAAAGCGCTTGTTGAACACCAGCATCTGTAGTTGGATAACTTCCTATAATTGTTCCATTTTGTACAGCAGTAACTTGATTGGTTGGTAACGTTAGATTAGCGATAGTTTGTTGCCATCTAAAGTTATTAGGCATTATCGCATCTTCAACTGAATTTTGTGGAAGTGGAGTACGATTTGGTTGTGAAACTGAATTTCCATTGAAAGTAGTGCCACTGGGACTCACGCTTTGACGATTTATAAGTGTCTGAGTTGCTGCTGACACCCCTTGAGAAGAAAGCATCTTTTCAAGAGAATTTATCTTAACATTTTCTTTTTTACTTTCTGAAGAAAATCCATTAAAATTTATAGTCGGTAACAGTGATAGCAACATTATAAAAGTCACAAGTTTAAATTTATATTTTCTTTGCATGAAATCTCCCTTGCTTGTTTCTCACCACTAAAAATATTAATTAGATGGTGTATCGTCAAGTGTCCAGGTTAAATCTGCTGTATACTTGGCTGCACCTGCCACACCTGCTGGAACAGAAAGTTTGATGGCTGTGTCTTTTGTAGCTCCATCTTTCCCCCCAAAGTCAAGTAAACTATTACCAGAGCCGTGACCAGCCGTCGCTCCCAATATTGTTGCTGATTGTACTCCAGGTGTCAAATCTGTAGTAGCTGAAGAGATATCTGCTGGGTTTGCTGTACCAGCTCCTTGAATCTCAGCATCACCTAGAGTCACTGTTGCTCCTGTTAATGTACCATGACCGTTCGCTACTAAATTACTATCTGCTGTTGTGAAGTCGGTCATTTGAACTTTTAAATTCCAACCTGAGAAAGTCTCACGATTATCTGCAACTTGAACATAGTTGGTACGTGTCGTATTATCGTCTAATTTTTGTGCAGCAGCGTTGTAAACTTCTGCTTTATTGCTTATAGGATGACTTCCAAAATCAAAACTTGAAGCATAGACAATAGTTAAACCACTATCTGGCATTGTCGGTCCTACTGGATTTACACCATCTGGCTCCGTTGGTTTTACTGGAACAGTTGGGTCTTGCGGGTCAACTGGACCTGTGGTATCTGTTCCGGCGGTAAAAGTCACCTCTCCTTGCGTGCCATATGATTGTGTTGTAGCTGCACTGGCAAGTTGTGGAGTTACTGATGTTGCTAATATCCCTAAAGTTGCTAGAGAGAGATATTTTGTTACTGATTTAGACATATAATGTCCTCTTTTCTATAATAATGTGTGTTACAAATTAATTTGGCACGTTTGTCGGTAAATCAGACAATATCCAATTTAAAGTTGTAGTGTAAGCAGTCGCATCCTTGGGGGTATCTCCAGGAACAAATAATGAAACTGCTGTTGTTAAGCCATCTTCAGTGACCATTGAATCGTTTCCCCAGCGAATTACCCAAGTTCCAGCTCCTTCGCCGGTTGAGGCAAGAGCTACTTGAGTTTCAACACCGGGAATAAGTCCCAAAATTGTTTGTGTTTTGGGAGATTTTTCATTAGTAAAAGAAGCTGTTTCTGAACTTTTTAAATTAATCGTTGCTCCTTTAAGTACTTTGTACTTCTGAGGGCCTGAGTCAATTTGAGTAAATTGTGTTTTCTCGACTACTTTTAAGTTCCAACCGGCAAATGTTCCTCGACGATCGGTTACTTGAACATAATTCGGTGTTAAAACTTCAGAATCAAAATACTTTTGGGCTTTAGCTAGATATGTTTGATCTTTATTAGAAATTTTATGATTTCCAAAGTCAAAACTTGAAGCAAAATCAATTGTCAGTGAGCCATTTCCCCCTGGATTAGGCTTTGAACCATCTGGATTTTGTGGAAATACAGGTAAAGTTGGATCAGGTTTGTTAGGATTAACAGGGGGTTGAACTCCGCTACCTGGACCAAAACCAACTATTCCTTGCGAATTATAGCTTTGGACCTCTGCTGCATTAACTCGAATTTCCAATCCTAATGTCATTAAGATGAGAGGTATACTTAACCATCTTATTTTTTTCACAGTACCCTCCTTTTCATAGTTTAGAAATTATAAACATTTAATTTCCTGGGGTATTCGTTAAGGACCAAATTAATTGTGTCGTATATGACGTCGCTTTATTTGTACCAGCAATAACTTTAAGACTGATTGGTGATGCTGTAGAAACTGCTTCATTACCCAGATGCGCTCCACCATTTTCTTGGTAATCTGCATTAGCTCCTAGACCATATACCCAAGTTCCCATCCCTTGATTTGGACCAGCTCCTAAAATTTTGCTAGCAGCTGTACTAACAACAAAATTAGTGTTATTGATATAACCGGGTTTTGCAGCAGTGGTTCCATCGGTATAACCTTTACTAAAAGATAGTTCTGCTCCGGTTAGCTTTTCTCCTGAAGTATTTTGAAATTGATCGGATTCTGCAACAGTCAAGGTCCATCCATCCCAGGTTCCGCGTGTATCAGTAACTTGAACATAATTAGGACGTGTCATATCAACTGCACTTCCATCTTTATCTTTGCTAATCCACTGTGCATGAGCAAAGTATGTGGCATCCTTTGAAGAAATTTTTTGTGTTCCAAAACTTAGACTTGAAGCAAAATCGATTGAAAGTGCTCCTCCTGTTCCGGGTGTTGGGTCGGTACCATCAGGATTTGTTGGTCCTACAGGGACAGAGGGGTCTAAAGGATCAACGGGGTTAATTCCAGTATTGTCCCCTTCAGCAAAGTTAACATAACCATTTGATGTATAATCTCCACCGGTGCTTGCGGCATCGGCTTCACTGGCAATTATTGGTCCCACGATTAATGCAGCAGTTAGTAGTACCGTTGATTTTAATAAAATTTTATTCATTTATTCTCTCCTTTTATCAAAATCAGACTTATGGTGCTGGTGTAACCGCAGATGTATTTCCATCCCAATCATTTCCTGGAACGGCTTGCAAGCTCCAATACAAATCTGTAGTATATGGTGCCGCTTTCTCAATCAAACCTGCAGGAACAGCCAAACTAATTGCTGATTTTGTTGCCACTTTAGTATGATCTGTGGTATTGGCTGTATCAACTGAACTTGCATCATAGGCATCTACATCACCAAAATTATATAACCAAGTTCCTGCTCCTTCATTTTTTGCAGCTGAAACTAGTTTTGTTGCTACTCCTGGTGTGAGCGTTCCTGAAGCGACAACATCACTTGGCTTCCCAGCGGTAATACCATTTCCTCCAAGGAGAGTGCCTCCGGTAAAGCTAATTTGTGCACCACTAAGTGCATATCCAGGATCTGTTGATGTTCCAGTAGTCATATGAAGATCTGAAACTTGTGTTAAACTTAATGTCCAACCTGATAGCTCACCTGATTGGTCTGTTACTTGAGCATAGTTAGGCACTACTTTTACAGCGTTAGATTGATCTTTTACCATATCAGGATGTGCATAATAAGTTTTAGATTGAGTGGAAATTGATTGGGTTCCGAAGTAAAGGGTTGAACCATAATCGACAGTAAGATTTCCAGAAGCACCTGGAGTACCTGGGTCTACTGGTGTTACAGGATTAGTTGGGTCTGTTGGATCAAGAGGGTCGACTGGACCAGTTCCTGCTTGTAAAGTCAAATTTGCACTTGAAGTGTAATCCCCACCTGTAGTCGCCGCACTAGCGGTTGTGATTATCATAGGGGCAGAAATCAGTATGCCGGCAAGAAGTGTTGTTGATTTTAAAATTAGTTTATCCATTAAGTTTCTCCATTTGTTTTATCCTTAAAAAAGGTGCAGTAATCGACTATTATTTATTTTTTATAAAGTTAACCTCCCTCTTTCTTTTTTATAAACTATTATGCTTGCCAAAATTAATAAGCCAACATAACTAGTTACCATTGATGAGAATTCCATATCTCCTGTTTTTGGGAGTATGGTCTGAGTAATTGGAAGGTCTTTTTTAGGATTCTCTTTACTACTTGAACTTGATTCTGGTCCTACCCAATTTCCCGTAAATCCTACTTGACCTTTTGTATCATAACTTGTTGTATCTGCTGAACCCATGGTCGTCAATAAATTTGACGATGAGAATAGCAATAAAATAATTAATACTAATTTTTTCAATATTCTTTCCTTTCTTAATCTTTACATTTACAAATTTTTATCTTTGTAATCAATAAAAGACCTCTCTTTCTCTATAAATTCTAATGTAATTTTCAGAAAAACTTCAATTTTTCGGAAAGAACACCGCTAATAAAAAAGAATTTTCTGCTGTTTTTTTCCATAAATCTTTATGTTTACTAAAAAAACAATTTATTACTTTATAAATTGTTTTTTTATTATGAGAAAATATAGTACAAAATTTACCAAAAGTGATACAATGATAAGAAACATTTGAAAATCAAGACCTCTTCTATCAGTAAAATTTACTGAACACTTTGCTGACAGAATTTTTTAAGGATTTTATGCCATGAGTTTTATAAATATTGTTATGTTGCCTGATTTCATCAGTATTATCTCAGATGGACAAATTACAACCAATGAAGTTCTTACCCAAAGTCATTTTAAAAAATTTGAAAGTAATCCAAATGGGTTCGTTGTTGGAATTACCGGATTTGAATTGATTACCAATAATATTCGCAAGAAATTTTATTATCAACCTAATTTAAATTTTGAGGAAGCTGAACTTTTGCTTAGGACTGAGCTTGAAAAATATAAAAGTAAGCAAGTTAATTTTGGTCAACATATTTCTTTTAATGCTGTCATTGCGGGATTTCCTATTGAAACCCCCAAAGTCCCTAAAGCTTTAAGTTTTCATGTTGCAAATCAAAACATTTCGGAACGCTACTATGAAAAATCGGCAATTCTTTCTTTGATTCCCGATGATATTTCTTTTAACCCCAATCAAATTATTACTGATAATCTGAATAAATCTTTGAATATCACTCCAACTTTTCAAGTTCAAACCCTTCAACGTAATGCACTTTATAAAGTTGCTGACCAATCCAAAACGGTCAATAAAGTTATTTTTCAAGAAATAATTGAACCTAAAATTACTGACAGAAGTCACTATTCTAGCTGTCAGTAAAAAAAGACTGAATTAATCAGTCTTTTTTTCATCGTTTTTCTTTTGATTAGCCTTTGATAAAGTCAATTTACCATGAGGATTGTATTTCTTTAACAAGTCATCAATCCGTTCATCGGTCCAATAATCGGCTGAGGCAATAAAATTTCCGTCTTTGTCACGGTCACCAATAATTTTAAATCCCATTTTTAATCTCCGAAAATATTGAAATTTTTAATCTACAAATTCAAATTCAAATTTTTGAATTCTAACATAGTCGCCATCCTTGGCTCCCATTGAACGCAGTGTTTCGTCAACACCCATCGCGCGCATTTGGCGAGCAAATTTCATAACTGATTCATCATGATCAAAATTAGTCATGATAAAGAGTCTTTCAATCTTATCACCATATAAGCGCCATCCACCATCATCATCACGAGAAACTTTAAATGGTTTTTCTTCTTCTTCAAAGCCGTAATAAGCTGTTTCATCCGCTAATTCATCTTCGTCGTAAAGTAAGAATTCTGGTGTTTGTGCAAGTAATTCACTTGTGCGTGCAAGCAAACCTTGAAGTCCTGTTTTAGTCAGGCCAGAAACTTCAAAAATTTCAGGCATTTCTTTATCAAAACCTAAATCAGCAGCTAATTTTTCTTTAAATTCAGCTAAACGTTCGGCAGCTTCTGGCATATCCATTTTGTTTGCAACAATAATTTGTGGACGTTCCATCAAACGTAAATTGTAAGATTCTAATTCATCATTGATTGTTTTGTAATCTTCGTATGGATCTCGTCCTTCAAGTTCTGACATATCGAGAACATGAAGAAGGACACGTGTACGTTCAATATGACGCAAGAATTGAATTCCCAGTCCTGCACCAGAGTGCGCTCCTTCAATCAATCCTGGCATATCTGCCATAACAAAACTATCTCCATAACCTACTTGAACCATTCCAATATTAGGAGTGATTGTTGTGAAATGGTAAGCGCCAATTTTAGGACGCGCATTTGAAACAACTGACAATAATGTTGATTTACCAACAGATGGAAAACCAACTAAACCAACATCTGCTAAAACACGAAGTTCTAAAAGTAGAATTTTATCTTCTCCTGGTTCTCCATTTTCTGCTACCTCAGGTGCTGGGTTACGTGGTGTGGCAAAGCGAATATTTCCACGACCGCCGCGACCGCCTTTAGCAACCGTAAATTCTTGGTCTTTTTCGATTAAGTCAACTAAAACATCACCAGTTTCGTTATCTTTAACAGTCGTTCCTTGAGGAACATGAACAATCAAATCTTCGGCTCCACGACCGTGCATTCCTTTGTTCATCCCTTTTTCACCTGGTTTACCACGGAAAATACGGTTATAACGGAAATCCATTAAAGTTGACATTCCTTCATCAACTTTAAAGATTACAGAACCGCCTTTTCCCCCGTCACCACCGGCAGGTCCACCATCTGGAACATATTTTTCACGGCGAAAAGCAACTGCACCATCGCCACCTTTACCAGCTTTTACTTCAATTCGTGCTGTATCTAAAAACAAAGACATACAGTTTCTCCTCTAAATTTTCTTTATATAGTTTATTTATTATTTTTCCACAAAAATGCGTGCTATCTATTATAGCATTTTATCAGCTTTTTTTATAGCTTACTCTGTGCTAAAAAAGTGACAATCCTAAATTATCACTTTTTTTATTTTTAATTTGAACTTGTTGTTGTGCTTTGAGCAGTATTTTCACTACTTGCATCAGTCTTTTTCGCATTTTGAGCAGAAATAGATGCTGATTTTGAGGTAGATAATTTTGAAAGATAAGCATCATAAGCAGCTTTTGGCTTCGTATAAATACCAGCTTCCATATCTACAACTTGTGGTGCTTGAACTTGTTTAGCAACACTTGGATAATATGGCAGGCGGTCAGCTAATTGACTCAATGAAACTCGAACCTGATTCCCGTCACTCATATCAATGGCAATGAAATCTTTCGTCGCATCTGTAGGAGTTTTAGTAACATTAGTCATCAGTGATTTTATTGCTGGTTTAAGCGTTTCATAAGCATTTACAAAAGTTTTAACTTCTTCATCATTAAAATTTTGTAAAACTGGCAATTTCTCAAGCTTAGTTGCATCAACTGGTGTTGTAATCACGTAACCGTTATTTAAGACAAGGTAAGTTTGATCATTACGTTTGACATAGACACTGTTTGTATGTTCTTTTACAATGGCCTCAAAGCGATTAGGAAAATGGTAATTGATTGTAACGGCAGAAATTCTAGGGAATTTTTGTTCAATTGTCGCTTCAATTTTTTCCTTATTATTTAGGATATTAAAAATACTATCACTTGTTTGAATTCCAGAAGCTAATGCAACTTGTTCGCTACTTTCATTCGCATTTCCAGAAACACTAAAAGTTGATATTTTGCTTAAAGGTGAAATCAAATAAAGAGAGCCAACGAATACCAGAACAACAATTGCTAAGGCTGGCCACATTTTCTTTAAAAGTGGAGCTGAACCTTTAAATAAAGAAGAAAATCTCGAAGGTCTTTTGATTTGCTCTTCTTCATACTCATATTCATTCTCTTGAGAAAGTTGTTCTAACTGAGCAATAATTTTTTCATTTTCAATCGGAGCTTCGCTTGATTGAGTTTCTTCGTTATTAGTCTCAAAGCCTTCTTCTAACAACTCAGCTGACTCAGCTTCGTCTCTAGTGTCATCAAAGTTTTTTTCAGTTTTTGGGAGACTTTTAAGAAAAGGTGAAGAAAAATGAACCTTTTTAGGTTGATTTGCTTTCTTTTCTTTTTTGGCTTCTTCTGCTTTTCTTTTCTGATATTCAAGATGTTTTTGCTGCCAAGGGGTTAAGTTATTATCTTTTTCACTCATTTATTTACTAATTTCTTTCACTAGATTGTAAAGGCGTTGGCTAGCATCTGGAACGCCCGCTTTTAGACTAGCTGCTTGCATTTCTTGATACTTCTCATTATTTTCGAGTATATTTGAAATAGCTTCAACCAAAGTTTGACCCGTTAGGTCTTCGTCTTTGATGATAATAGCTGCACCTTGGTCAACGTATTCTTGAGCATTTTTAGTCTGTTGGTCAGCTGTCACATTTGGACTTGGGACATAAACGGCTGGTAAGCCTAAAGCGGTAACTTCAGCAATAGTTGTTGAACCAGACCGTCCTAAAAAGAGCTGACTTTTTGCCAAAAGTTCTGTCATATTATTAATATAAGGACGAATATCTAAATTAGAATTTTCTTTATATTGATTAAAAGTTTCCTTGTAATCATCATAATAAATCTCTCCTGAAGCATAAACGGTTTTAAATGAACGTTGTGCTAATTCAGGAAGGGCTTCAATAAAAGCATTGTTAAGTTTTAAAGCGCCACGTGAGCCACCAAAAATAACAACCGTTGGCTCTTCAAATTTTTCTACTTGAGCCGCTGCATCTGCAACTTCTTGTGCCCTTGGATTTCCAGTAAAAGTCGTTTTGCTCGCTGGAAAATATTGTTCTGCTGCGTGAAAACCTACTGCAATTCGGTCAACTTTTTTAGCAAGAAAACGATTAGTTATTCCTGGGAAAGAATTTCCTTCATGTATAATTGTTGGAATTTTTAATTGCGCAGCAGCATAAACAACTGGCCCTGCCACATATCCACCAGTTCCCAAAACAACATCCGGTTTAAATTCTTTCATAATTTTTTTAGCATCTGAGACAGATTTAAAAAACTTATAAGCTGTTTTTAAATTTTGCGGACTAAGTGAACGACGTAATCCTTGGATATCAACTGTTTTTAATTTAATTCCTGCTTGAGGGACAATTTTTGCCTCCAAGCCTTTTTTCGTTCCAATATAAAGCACTTCTGTATCTGGTTCTACTTTTTCCAAATACTTAAGGAAAGCTAGCGCTGGATAAATATGACCGCCTGTGCCGCCACCTGTAATGATAATTCGCATGTTTGTTTTTCTCCAATAGTTTGGGGATTCTCTGACAAATATTTTTGTACCCAAGTTTCATTAAATCCTGTTCTCTAATAAACAAGAAAATAATGATAGAAATAAAGTACAAATTAAAACTGATAGCTGTCAGCAAGATGAATCGTAATTATTCTTTCTGTCAGTAAAATTAATTTTAACATAAATTAATTCAATAGTTGTCAGTACTTTTATTTTTTCAAATTTTCAAAGGCTTTGATGAATAAATCACCGCGTTCTTCAAAAGTTTTATATTGGTCCCAACTTGCACAAGCTGGACTAAGTAAAATTGTATCTCCTGCTTGCGTTTGAGGTAGAATTTCTTCAAGGGCTTTTGCAACATTTTCACTATCAAAAACGGGAATATTCAATTTTTCTGCAGTCAAACGTAATTTATTTGCTGTTTGACCAAAAACAACCATTCCTTTCAAATCTTGCAAATCTTTTTCTAACTCTTCAAAACCATTTCCACGATCAAGTCCGCCAGCTAAAAGCCAAAGTTTACTATTATCAAAACCAGAAAGTGCTTTTTGAGTAGCCAAAATATTGGTAGCCTTGCTGTCGTTATAGATTTTACGACCCTCAATTTCACCAAGATATTGCAGACGATGTTTTACACCAGCAAAACTTGTCAGCACTTCTACAATCGCTTCATTTTTTGTCCCTTGTAATTTTGAAGCTACAATGGCTGCTAAAGCATTTTCTAGATTGTGCTCACCAGGAAGTGAAAGTTCAGAAACTTCCATGATATATTCATCATTAAAATAAATTTTTCCATCTTTAGAATAAGCACCATTAACTTTTTCTTTTGTTGAAAAAGCAAGAACAGTCGCTTTCGTTTTGTCAGCCAAATTACGACATTTTTCTTGATTAAAATTGAGAATCAAGAAATCATCTGAGGTCATATTTTCTTGAATTCGCCATTTTGCAGATTCATATGCCTTTTGCGAACCATGATAGTCTAAGTGAGCTGAAAATAAATTTGTAATTAAGGCAATTTTAGGGCGGAAGCTATCAATGCCCATCAATTGAAAACTTGAAAGTTCCATCACTAATGTATCAGAAGCACTCGCTTTTTCGGCTACTTCTGACGCTGGAAAACCAATATTCCCTGACAATTTTGCTGACTGACCATCGGCATTTAAAATATCAGCAATCAATGTTGTCGTCGTTGTTTTCCCATTGGTTCCGGTAATTCCAATAATTGGAGCTTCACTGATAAGATAAGCAAGTTCAACCTCAGTAATTACAGGAATCTTCAATGCTTCAGCTCGTTCAACCATTGGGTTATCATAACGAATTCCTGGATTTTTAACCATTAGTGCAAAATCTTCATCCAATAAATCAATAGGATGACTCCCTGTGATGACTTTAATTCCTTCTTCTAAAAGTAATTGCGCTTCTTTATTTTCTTCAAAAGGTTTGCCATCATTGACCGTAACAATCGCACCCAACTCATTGAGCACAAGGGCAGCAGCCATTCCAGAACGGGCAAGTCCAAGAACTAAGATTTTTTGATCTTTAAATTTCGTTATTTTTTTCATTTTCTATTCCTTTTTAAGTTGTCAGTAAAATATTTCACTGACGACTTTATCTAATCTATTTTACCCCTAATCGGGCTTTTTTTCAACAGTCTTATTTACTGACAAGTCTGTCAGTAATTTTTTCAAAAAAACACAAAAAGCTGACCTATTTGTCAGCTTAATTTTTAATAATATAGAACTCATCAAGAAGAATCATTTCCAACCTAGAAAAGTCATTGTTAGCTTTGCTGACTTACAAATATACTATTTGTTACACCGAGAGTCAGCAGTAGTGAATCTGGAAAGGTAGTCTCCAAGCATCTACACTTTATCCTGTTATAAAGTATGAGACTTAGAGCGCTTGAGCATCTTCTTCTGAGGTTCTAATTCGAATTACACGCTCAACTGGTTGAATGAAGATTTTACCATCTCCCACTTCGCCCGTTTGAACTGCTTTAATAATTACATTAACAATATCATCAACTTTTTCATCGATTGATACAATTTCTATCTTTAACTTTGAAAGTAAAGTAGTTTCAATTCGTTGACCACGAACATATTCTGTAAATCCTTTTTGTTCACCATAACCCAAAACTTGAGAAACTGTCATCCCATGCACCAAGCCATTATCTGATAGGGCTGCTTTCAAATCTTCTAATTTATCTGTCCGAATAATCGCTTCAATTTTTTTCATATTTTTTCTCTCTTTGTATCTTACATTTTTACTGACAGACTTGTCAGCATACTTCAAAGACATCATTCAAAATTGATTTTACTGACAAACTCACAATTTTATATAAGAAATATCTGTCAGTAAAATTAAACTTAAGAATCCAAACCTAAGAAGGTTGGATAAGCAGTTTCTTCGTGCTCACTGTCGTCAAGTCCAATAGCTTCAGCACGGTCAGATACACGAATTGGCATAAACAAGGCAATTACTTTAATAATGACCCAACTCACAAGAGCAGTGAAAATAACTGTGAAAACAACCGCAGATACATTAGCCAAAAGTAATTTCCCAGAGCCATAGATCAAACCAGCGTATCCTTTTTCTGGTGCCAAAGCCGGCGTTGCAAAAATTCCTGTCATAATTCCGCCAAACATCCCGCCAATACCGTGACAACCAAAAGCATCTAAAGCATCATCATATCCCAATTTCTTTTTAACTACAGAAATCATAAAGTATGACAAAGGACTAACCAAAAGACCAATAATCAATGACGACCATAAAGAAACAAAACCAGCTCCTGGAGTAATAGCCACCAAACCAACTACCGCACCAGAACAAGCACCCACAATTGAAGGTTTACCAATCAATATTTTTTCAACAATCATCCACGAAAACATTGCTGCTGCAGCTGCTGTATTAGTCGTCATAAAAGCATTAATTGCCACACCATTGGCAGCAAGTGCTGACCCAGCATTAAAGCCAAACCAACCAAACCATAGGAGACCAGCGCCCAAAACAACAAAAGGAATATTATGTGGACGATAATCTAAACGCTCATAATCTCGACGCTTTCCAAGCACTAACGCAAGTACAAGTCCTGTCACCCCACTTGAAATGTGAACAACATCTCCACCTGCAAAGTCAATCGCATGAATTTGAGCCAAAAATCCACCGCCCCAAACCATATGAGCCAAAGGATAATAAACTAAAATTAACCAAGCAGTCATAAAAATCAAAATTGGTGTAAATCTCATTCTTCCAACAACAGATCCCGTAATTAGAGCTACTGTGATAATCGAGAACATCATTTGAAAACCAGAAAAAAGTCCATCTGGAATATGATTAGCAGGGAAAAGTGAATTTTTAGCCATATCCACACCATTCATAAACAAATGGTTGAAATCACCAATCCAACTATTGCTTCCTGAAAATGAAAATGAGAAGCCAATAATTATCCATAAAATAGAAGCCAGAGCCATTGGTGCGAGAGACATCATCATTGTGTTTAACACATTTTTTCGGCGTCCAAGTCCCCCATAAAAAAATGCTAATGCAGGCGTCATCAAAAATACCAATGCCGCACAAATTAAAATAAATGCAATTGAGCCTGTGTCCATAAAATTTCTCCTTTAAAAGTTCGAGATTAAAACAGAATATTTATCAATATTTTCTGATAATTTAATCATGTAATAAAATATAACACAACTTTCTAAACAAGTCAATTGTTTTTATATTTGATGTTATAAAATATAACATATGCCACAAAAAAAGAACTGCCTTTTAGCAATTCTCTTATTCTTTATTTTATTTTCGGGAATTTTAGTGTAAAAGTTGAACCAAGACCCAGTTCTGAATTTACCTCAATTTCCCCTTGATAATTTTCTGCCAATCGAGCTAAAATTGGTAAACCTAAACCAGTTCCACCAATTTCTCGATTGCGAGCCTTGTCCGCTCTAAAGAAACGTTCAAAAAGATGATCAATATCTTCTTCTGAAATTCCAATTCCTTTGTCAGATACACTCGTAATCACAAACTGTTCATCCTCATAAACAGTAATCACGATTTCTTTACGATCATCAGGAGAGTATTTAGCAGCATTATCTAACAGAATTCTTAAGCCTTGTTCAAAATGATTTTCTGAAATTCGCGCATGAGTGGGATAAATAAGCCGGTTATCAAGCACTATTTCAAAATCATCATGCAAAAGCTGAAAATTCTTAAGGGCCCGATTACAAACTTTTCCAACATCACAATCCAGTTCTTCACTTGATAAATCAACATTTTCAAGACGAGCAAGAGCCAACATCTCCTCAAGCATTTTCTTCATTCGATCAACTTCATCTAAACTTGCCTGCAATGATTCATCTAGTACTTCTGGATCATTTTTCCCCCACCGATTCAGCAAGTTAATATGTCCATCCAAGACAGCTAAAGGTGTTCTTAATTCATGAGAAACATCAGAAACAAAGCGATTTTGCTGTTCAAGATATGCCTTCATCTTCAACATCATATCATTGTAAACGTGAGCCAACTCTTCGATTTCATCTCCGCTTTGAATTTCAATCGGTTCAAAATCATTTGTTGGATCATTTGCCATTTCTTGCATGCCCTGATAAAGCTTTTCCAATGGTTTCATAAAGTAATTAGCCATGAAATAACCAATCAACTGAGCGATAATCAAGGCAACAATTTCTAAAATTAACAAGACAATCAAAAGAAGATTAGAAATTCGATGATAAGTCGTCGTATCATAAAAAGCCTGTAAGTATCCTACAACTTGTCCTGTTGACTTAGAAATAATTTTTCTCTGAACTAAATAACCTGGATTCTCTCCCCGAATCTCTTTCATTTCATTATTAGCCTGATTCTGAAAACCAAAAGTATGTCGATTCGTTGAATACAATAATTTATGATTTAAATCATAAATATAAAATGCTTTCCGTGTGCCAATGATACTACCCAAACTCATTCCTTCAGACTCACCATTTTGAATCTTTGATGTCGCTTCAATATATGTGTTCAAATTCGATGAATTCAAAGGAGCATCTGCTTTTTCTAAGACTTCCTCAACACTATCCATAGAGCGAGTTAATAATTGTTGTTCTTCTTTAATAAAAGAACTGATTGTCAATTGATAAGTCAAAGTAGCAAACAAAGTAAAAGTAATAAAACAAAAAACGGTGTTAGCAAAAGCCCACCTAAGCATGATAGACCGCTTAGCCGAACTTTCCTCAACCGTCTCTTTTTTCTTATTGAAAGTAAATAATTTTTTCATATTATTTTTTATTTGCGTTCACGCATTACATAACCTAAGCCACGAACAGTTTGAATATAGCTATCTTGACCTTCAACATCAATTTTATTTCTAAGATAACGAATATAAACATCCACAACATTTGTTTCTGTTCCTTCTTCATATCCCCAAACTTGTGAAACTAAATGTTCACGAGTCACAACATCGCCAACATTTTGCATCAATGTCAAAAGGAGGTCATACTCACGACGTGTTAAATCAATTACTTTTTTACCACGATGAACTGTGCGATTCGTTTTATCAATCACAAGATCACGGAAAGAAGTATTTTCAGCACGTTCAACGGCATGACCATGCTCTTCACGACGGAAGAAAGCACGAACACGCGCCAAAAGTTCCTCAATCGCAAAAGGTTTAGTGATATAATCATCAGCCCCAATATCAAGACCAGCAACACGGTCCATCGTTGAATCACGCGCCGTCATCATAATGATTGGTGTATCTTTTTCTTTTCGTAAACGACGGGCTACCTCAAAACCGTCAAGTTCAGGAAGCATCAAATCAAGCAAGATTAAATCATAATCTTTTGAAGTTGCTTCTTCAAGACCGGAACGACCATTATCTTTAATCTCAGTCGCATAGCCTTCATGTTCTAATTCTAATGAGACGAATCGCGCTAAATTCTTTTCATCCTCAATAATCAAAATTTTCTTTGAAGTCATATCATTCTCCTTTGTTAAAAAAACTGTATAATTCGATTTCTTATAATACTATTATAAGATAAATTTAATTTATGTACAAACTATTTGACGCTTTTTTTAAATTGTTTTCGCTTTCTTATGCTTTAAGGCTGAAATCCTTTGAAAATGAGAGCTGTCTAATCAAATAATCCATTCAAACCATCAAAAGGGGATTTCTTTTCTTCCAATTTTTCTTCTTGTTGTTTGGCATAATCTTCTTCACTCAAAACAGACCAGAATTTACCAGCCGGCAACTCTTCTGCCTCTTCATCTTCAGCAAAAATTTGCAAAGGAATTTCCAATAAAAGATTATCAGTGATTGATTCATCTAAACTGATTAAATCTTTATCCAAAACAATAATCAAATCATTGTCTAATAATTCTTGATTCCCTCTCAAACTCTCTTCAGTCGCAAAAATTTCATTGACAAGAAGATCAATTGGATACTCGACTGGTTTTAAACTTCTTGACGAAGGCAATGTCAATACTGTTTTAATTTTATAATCTAAATAGAATAAATCATCATCATAAGCAATTTCACCTTTAACCTCAATTGGTTGACAATCCAAAATTTCTTGTGAACGTTTGAGCAACTCTTCGCGTAGATCTAATTCTTCATTGAAACTAATCTGTTTTTTTTTCGTTAATTCATTTAAAGACCATTTCATCTTTTAATATTCTCCCACAATTTAATTATTTTTCTTTATTTTATCTTATTTCTATATTTTTTCATAATAAAAAGCTGTCAAATGACAACTTTTACAGGTAAAAATAAAAATGGTCGAATGACCATTTCTATTATTGTTTGCCGTATTTCTTTTCGAAACGAGCGATACGTCCGTCCGCTGCTTGGAATTTTTGACGACCTGTATAGAATGGATGTGAATCTGAAGAGATTTCAACACGGATCAATGGATAAGTGTTTCCGTCTTCCCATTCAACAGTTTCCTTAGAACCTTTAGTTGAACCAGTCAAAAATTTGAATCCAGTTGTAGTGTCCATGAAGACTACTGGTTGGTAATTTGGATGGATATTTTGTTTCATCGTTAGAATTTCCTTTCTGCCTTGGACTGTTTGCCAGACCAAAGTTGTACGAATACTTAAATATTCTATCAAATTTATAGATAAATTTCAAGTTAAAATTTTCTTTTGTCAAGAAAAAAACTTTACAAACTTTTCAATTCTTAAAAAAAGTAAATTTACTCCAATAAAAATTTTCTATAATAATATTTTCCAGTAGTATCTCTAGCATAAAGTCCAATCTTACGTTGATTAATTCCGAGTTCTTTTATTTTAGTTATCCACTCATTTTTAGCTATGAAATAAGTTGCATCTTCTTGCGGATTAAGTAAAATTGGTAGTTTGGCACTTTCGTACTCGAAATCTCTAGGCATCATAAATATTATTTTTTTCCGCCTTTTTCTTAACCAACTTTTTTGATAAAGACCGACTTCATAAATCTTTACGGGAACGGATCCAATATTTACAAGATCAATAGACCACAAAGATATTTTTTCTCCAGAGAATATTTTATAAGAAATCCAATAGTCAACTTCTAATTTTTTTCGATAGTCTCTTCTTGCCAAATAAAGCGAAACAATAACTACAGCTATAGTTCCAATCGCACTCAAGGCATCCCAGACATTTCCTAAATCGATAATCATGAGTCACTCGCTTTCTCATTTTATACTCATGATTTTATCATATCATTTTAGCCTTTTCAAAGGAAATCCTCTTTTTATTTTCTAGATTATTATTCCCTTTTCTCTCAAATTTTCTTTACAGTCTTCAAGATAATCATTATTATGTTCAGGATAGATCGGGAAGGTTTGAACCACTTCTTCTAGTTCTATATATACTTTAGAAGTTTGTCCCCGATATAAAGGATTTAGCCATTTTTCATCCGGATGATAGCCTCTTTTTCTCATTTCAGTCATGACTTGTAAATGATATTGAAAAAGTTTATAGGGCGAATAATAAAAAACATAATTAACTGTTGAATGTGGTTTCCCCCAGCCTTTTCCTCGAAGGGCACAACATTCACGATGCTGTCCCAAAAGTTGCTGTCTTGGAAGCTTTTTGATTAAAGCTTCATGCCAAAGTCTCATATTCTCCCCTTTCATACTTAGAATGCAAAAAATTTCTTTATTAAAAAATCCTCCCGAAGGAGAATTCTCTTTTCCCTATTTGAATCAGATATTAATTGTTGATTTCCGATTGTTCAACCGATGAGTTCTAGAATTAACAATTAATATCTGAAATAAAGATATATCTATTATACCTTGATAAAAGGATGCCCTCAAGTAATTTGATTAGTTGATTTTTTAAAGAAACCTATTTTCCAATTACATAACGTAAGCGACTAGCTTGATCTTTGCTTAAAACTTGATAAGAAAATAAAGTACTATAACCTGTTCCTGATTGCGAAATTAATATTGAACCATCAGAACGAATTTTTTCTACAAAGGCAACATGACCATAAGTGGCATCAGCTCCGTCTTGCCCTGCCTTAAAACTTACGGCACTATGAAGTTGAGGAGTTGATGTAACTTGATAACCTGCTTGATTTTGCCAATCCTTACCATTCCCCATATATTGGCCATAGTTAATCCCAAACTCTTTCGCTCGATTATAGACCCACCAAGTACATTGTTTATAAGCATAAGTTTGGGTTGAATAATTATCAATATTCATTGGTCTATCAATCGTCCAACCCGCTGGAGTTCCAGGCAAACTGTCAGAAGGCATTGTTTTCCAAGCAATAGCTCCATATTTCCAACCTACAGATAATAAACTATTCTGCTCAAATATATTCGTTGTATAATTATGTGCACCTGACTGAGCATTAGGATTATAAGAAACATAAAGATTGACTGTTCCAGCTGAATAAAAGACAGGATTTGCATTATTGTCCCAACGCCAACCTAGATTGACCAAAGTTTGCGCTTCATATTTACTCAAGGTATAATAATGATCCCCACCTTTAACATTGGGATTATAAAGCCGATAAACTGGTTCACCAGAATTTGCTGCTTGCCAACCAATCCCCTCGTCACGCCAACCCAAATTTTTAAGAGAATTTCCTTCATAAAAATTTGTGGTATAAAAATGTTCCCCACTATTAGGGTTATAAAGTCGATAAACTGGGCTTTTCGAACTTGCTCTCACCTGAGTTCCATTAGCGATATTCCAAGCACCCACTGCTGTTATAATACCAAGCAGCAAAAAAACCTTTTTTCCTTGCATCCAAATCCTCCATTTTAGCCTAGCCTTATGCTATCTAAACTAATGTATTCTATTTAAACTCTATAATAGGTCACCTAAAATGTCAAGCGATTTCATTTAGTAATCTAGATATCTAAAAAGTTAAAACGGCAATTTCAGGAGCTACACCAAATCTGGCTGATAAATGAGTCGTTCCTATCCCGGTATTAACATAAAGTTTTTCATTTGCTCCTAACTGATAAAGTCCACCAGTATAGTTATTCGCATGGCTCATCAATGCCGTAGCTTTCTTTTGAATTTGAGGAATAAGTGGGATGTTTATTTGACCGCCATGACTATGACCAGAAAGAATTAATTCATAACCCTTATTTTGATATTGGCTAACTTCATCCGGCTCATGAGTCAATAATATATCATAACTCGTTTCAGCCATTTGATTTGGCGAGGGAAATTGCGGATTTCCTAACAAAGCATCATCCAAACCTGTGAATAAAATTTTCTTACCATTATCCAAAGTAAAAACTTGATTTTCATTTCTTAAAAGAGAGAAATCAGATTCAGCCATAATATTTGCATATTCTCTGACAGCTCCCCCACCATAATCTCGATTGCCCCAAATTGCAATTTTTCCATATTTTGCTTTCAGACTTTTTAACTTAGAAATAACGGCTTCATTTTCATTGTATTGTGAATAATTATCATATAAATCTCCCGAGAAAATAATAAAATCAGGATTTTGTTCATTTGTTTTTTGAATCACTTTATCTAATCGATCAGCATTAAAATCTTTTTTTATATGTAAATCAGACAACTGAACAATTTTCAAATTTTCTTTAGAATTTGTATTATTCACTTGATGCTCATTGACTACTAAACGATAAGGTTCAACTTTAAAAACGTAGTAAAAGACTCCTATAAAAGTACATATTATAAGAATAATAAGTGAAAATACTATTTTTTTAATTTTCATATCTCTAGATTATAACATATTGCGTATTTTTTAAACTTACAAAAAGAATTCACTTTTTATAAGTGCATGCTACATATAATTATAGAAATGCGTAATCAATAGATGGTTGAAATTTAAAGTTTATAAACAAAAATTCATGAGGAAATTTGATTATTTTACCAGTAAATAAGTGAGGAACATCTTCTTCTCGATAAAAACTAACTTAGAAAAAACCTATCATTATGCTTTTTTATTATTAATATTTTGAGTATAACTTTGAACCTCAACTTCTAAAATTACTTTGTATGCTTGATAATGCCTCTAAAAATATTTTATTCACTTTCTGAAGTAATAAAACTTGTAAACGAGACGATGAAAAAACGCCTAGATTAGTAGGCGCTTTAGAAGTATTTATGAAAAAGTTTATTTTTTTGAAATAGATTTATTATAGAACTTATTTCTTAAATGAATAATAAAAAATATTTAATAACTTATACTTTGTTTGAATCTTCGGCTTCGGAGAAAATAAGAATCATTAACAACTAATCCAAGTTCCCTATAACTGAAATTCTCTAATTTAAGACTATATTTTCAATAACCTCAAAGTATTTTTAGTAAAATAATAGACAATTTTGTAAAAGTGTCTTTTTAATTATTGAAATAATGTGTTAAAATGTATTTTATATCTTACAGGAGTTTTAAAAATGAAAAAATTAATTGTTGCATTATCTACATGTACTCTTTTAACATGTATACTATTCACTACTTCACCTTCAATGGCGGACCAACTTGATACTCCATCATCGGATATTTCTGCAAAAGCCGAACAAGAATGGTATGGTATTTCAACGATTGAATTTTTCAATATGGGACTTGACTCTGGAATTGTTGATGTAACACAAGGTGACATTATCACTGGGAGGGCTACCTTCGGTTATTATGGTGGTGACTCCCTTACAACTCAAGACATAATTGTGAACTCTAACCTTGACTATGTAGTTATTTCAAATATCACTATTGATAATAATTCCCATACGGGTACCTTTGATATTATCATAGATACTTCTAATATTAGTTCTGGAAACCAGACATTTCAACTTAACGTTACAGATGCACTTCCTGAAAATGATCGGCATGTAACTCCCTATTCAATAACAAATATGATTCAGATTAATGAGGCACCTAAGCCCGATCCAGATCCAGATCCAGATCCAGACCCTACTCCAGATCCAGACCCTACTCCAGCCCCTGAACCCACTCCAGATCCTGATCCTACTCTAGACCCTGATCCTACTCCAGACCCTGATCCTACTCCAGACCCTGAACCCACTCCAGATCCTGATCCTACTCCAGACCCTGAACCCACTCCAAATCCCGAACCTACTCCAAATCTTGAACCTGCTCCAAATCCTGAACCTGCTCACTCTATAAATAAAAATACATTAAATGTTTCAAAAGATTCTATTGTCTTGGATAACAAGATCACAAAAGCTTCAGAAGAAGGAAATATAAAAATATTACCAGAAACTGGTGTTAATAGCAATACTGATCTTAGTTTTGTACTAATCGGAATCATAATAATAAGTTCAGCAGTAACAATCTTATACAAAAATAGATAATAAAAAAACTCAGTAGTTCTGAGTTTTTTTATTATCCAATGAGCAGTATACTGTCACACACTCAAAATCAGTTATATCAACACTTTATTTTTTGAAGTTATCCATGAGATCCATGCACTACCGACGTTTTTTATCATCTTACAAAACTGTTAAAACACCTATTTCAAAGGGTTTACAGCACTTTTAATGAAATTAGATATACTTACTTTTTTACGGTTTTAGACTATTTCTGCTACTTTTTTGCTACCTAATTATTTATGGTTCTTTCTAGACTCAGCGAAAGTAATTCTAGCGTTCTAATTCAACTGTAATCTCTATCTCTTCTTCTTCAAATTCGTTTATAACACGGGCAGTATTCACCTCAATGACTTTACAATTCATAAAATCATCAAATATATCGGAATTCTTATAGTCTTTTACCATAATTTCGTCACTATCTTTAAATTTTAATACTACTATGTTCCCGTCAGCAATTAGCTCTAATACTTGTTTTACATTCACGCTTCACTCTCCGTTTATTTATGGTTCTTGCTGACTCGAACCAGCGACCAAACGGTTAGCTACCAACTGAGCTAAAGAACCGAAATATGACAATCTGCAGCACATATCTTGGTTATTATATTAGATATATGTGGATGGAACTGCAGATTATCAAGATACTGTAAAAGAAATCAATTTCTCATCCACTAAATATATTATAACAGACTACTATAAATAATTGACAATTGTCTGAAAAATTGATAATATTTAAATTGTTAGTACCTCTTATTTTTTGTATACACGAAACTTTTTCTGAATTTGTACTAACACACATCATCCTCTAGTTGGACTCCTTGAAGTCATCCAGCTAGAGCTTTTTTATTTGAAAAAAGCCACTCCGAAGAGCAGCTTAACTCTAGAAATAGGATGAAATCCCACAATCATCCCGCCTACATTATAACATAATATCATTGACAATTGTTCATAAAATTGTTAATATTATAATAGTTAGTGCAAGTTAATCTAGTTTTATACTATACTATATTATTCATACCTTGCTCTAATCACTTTTCGGCACTGGCTTAATGCTAGTGCTTTTTTGATATAAAAAAAGCCCCACGAGAGTGAGGCGTTTAGCAAAATATGCAGTGAGTATTTCATGGATTAAAATACTCAGTGATTATTTATGGTAACTAATTATAGCGCTATCATCATTTTTTGTCAAGAAAAAAGCGCCCCAGTTAGGAGAGGGACGCTTCGGAATGAATTTATGAAAAATTATATATTTTTGGGTAAATATAGTATATATCTACTTCCTTAACTAGAACAAAAAGCCCTGTTTAAGGGCAGACGTCATCTTATATAGGTAAGATGAATTCATTCTACTACTTTTTGTATTCGTTTTCAAATAAAAAACACCGTCACTTAGTCAAAACGATGTTCTCGGAGTTATTTATAACTTTAATTTAAAAGGTAGGATCATTATACAATTTACTGCTTTCCTTGTAAAGAAAAACGCCCTCGCTTTGGAAAAGGGCGCTTTATCTCTCCAGAAATACTTAGTTATTTGTACTTGTATTTGGAATAGCATTTACGATAAGGATATTATACTAATTTATCTTAAGAAAAACAGTAACATTTATTAATAAAAAAAGACCCCCGATTAAGGGGTGTCAGTGTTAGAAACTTAATTATAGCAAACTTCTTAACGAGAACAAAGAAAAAAGCCCCGGAGGGCGGAGAATATGCTATGTCAATGCAAGAAATGCAGCAATTGTACCAGCAATAGCTATGCCAGTCCCAATTATTGTAAATATTATTCCCACATACCATCTTATTGATTCTTTTTTAGCTTGTTCACGTTCTTTGCGTTCTTTTTCTGTTCATCTTTCAACGCCTGTTTGAATTCCGAAAAGGAGTTATTAATTTGTAAAACTTGATTTGAAAAACCATTATCAACTTTTTGAGATAACAGCTCAAATTTATTATCCATTCTATCGCTCAAATTCTCAAATTTTAAATCAATTTCATTTTTAGAATAAGTTTCTTGATGCATATTATCTCCTCCTCTTAATTTTGTATCTGTTTTCATTATATCATATTCATCAGTTCTTTCCCATTTTACGCTCGATCTTTCATTTTTATCAATAGGGAATACTATTAAATCTCGGTTTTCCATCATTTCTCCTTGACTTCAAATGTTAATTTTTTTGAGTCTTGAATAAGACCGTTGAATTTTTCATCATTTAATTCTTTTACTTCAACTACAGACAAGACTTTGGCTAATGTCAAAGTTAAGAAGTAATTTCCTTCCGACAAATTATCAGTAGGAAATTTCATAAGGCCCTCAGCTTTGAAATCACCAGATTCTTCAACCATAATATTTTTATCAAAAGGTTCTATAATATGTTCAAATACAGTGCTTTGAGGTTCTTCGGATTTGTTTATATGGGTAAAGATAACATACCTGAACTCGGGGTCTAGATTTGCTAATTTAAATCTGAGAGTAAACTTAGAGTCATGACTTATCTCTAGAACTGCTTCTTTTACTTCCTTAATTTTCAAATCAAATATTACCGCTTTAGATATTTCTCCACTATTGCTTAATTTTATATGTCTTTTTATCTCTTCTTCTGTCAAATTTTCCATAAGTTCCTCCTAGTTTTAAAATCTAATTTGAATTAATTATAGCAATTACCTATATAAAACACAAACACGAAAAAAGCCCTGACCGAAGTCAGGGTTAATTTTAATATTTTAAAGTTTGACCAGCATAAATCAAGTTAGGGTTTGAAATACCGTTCATTGAAACTAAGCTTTGAACAGTTGTTCCTAAACGACTTGCAATTAATGAAAGATTATCGCCAGAGTGCACTGTGTAAGTTCGTGCTGTAGCCCCAGATTGGCCTCCTTTGAAGCGAATAACCTGACCAGTATAAATCATGTTCGGATTAGATAAACTGTTCTGACGTGCTAATTCTTGCCAGTTTGTTCCCCAATTTGAAGCAATTCCACTAAGTGTATCACCTTGTTTTACAATGTAACTTTTTGAGGTTGTTGCGGGTTGGCTAGTTGATGCATCAATAGTTTCAACATTATGAACAGATAACCAGCTCATAATACCATCAAGCAAGACTGTATCACCGTTCTTCTGGATGATTTTATGTGGTTTACCTTTTACCCATTGAGGAATTGTTTGTCCTGTAGCATAATTTTTAGCTCCAAAGTTTACTTTAACAGTCATGCCAACTTCTACATCGTTTCCTTTAACTTCATTAGCTTCTTTACCATTATTAATGGCCGGTGTAACAGTATCGGGTTTAACTTCTTGCCCTTTTTGTTCTCCATAGCCATTGTCTGTGATTCCTGTTAAGTCTACATTTCCATCAAGTCCACCAGCAACATAAGTTGATGTGAACTGGAATACTGATATTCCGTCCATACTTGGGAAAAAGCTATAGTTTGGAACTGGTGTCACTTCATAATTTGGATAAGCCGCAATCCATAATGAGTTAGGGAATTCTTTGATGATTTGCTTATAATTGACATTGGCCAAAGTGTACGGCTTGTAAGAATAATACATTGGAGTATATCCAGCAGCTTTTACACGTCGCATTCCGTAAAGAATCGCATCAGTATTCGCTTGTTTATCTCCACTTGCTCCACTTTCATAATCCAAGGCAACAATAGAGTTTTTAGGTGTTTGAATTTTGGGCAAATAGCGATCAAGTGCCGCTTTTGCTACTTCTTGCGAACCTCCGACTTGATACCAAATATAAGTGTGCGCTCGTTTACCCTGAGCAATCGCAGATGCAACTTGTGTTGAATAAGTCGCTTGGTCTACAAAGGTTCCACCGTAAGTTCCTCCGATTTGGCTAAAAGCAAATTTATCATGAGCATAACCAAAATTACCGTAAGTTCCGTTATATTTTGACCAGTCCACCCCTTGGTCACCAACTGCTGCAAATACAGGTCCACTTGCTGCAACAACAAAGAAAGCTACCATTCCAATGGCAGCTTTTTTGATTACTTTTTTCATTTGTTTTCCTCTGTACTTTCATTTTCAATAACATCTGTTTTGCCATTTTTAGATTTCAAGTAATTCACCAACTCTTGAAACATTGGATTAACTTGGCAAATCAATTGAATCATTCGTGCCCCAAAGAAAGCCAGCGAACCATTGATAATCCAATTTACTTCATTTTCATAAGCTCTTGAGCTTGAGAAATGCCAAAACTCAAAAACAATCCAAAACAAAGCGATTGTTGTTAAATCAATAATGATTCTTTTTCTCAAAGGTGGGTCCATTTTTTCCCCATCTTTTAACCATGTCAATCCTAATATAATTAAGATTAGCCCTGAAACTCCTAATAATTGATACTCCAATTTGTATTTTTCCTTTCCATAATAAAAACCTATCCATTGATAAGTAAGTCATTTTACTTACTATTTATAAGTCGTTCGAGTGCTTCTCGCCATGCTTGTTCCTCCATAATACCTGCTTTCTATTTTTCTGTCGCTACATAAGTGCTCAATTTATCTTTTGAAGCTTGAAGTGCTGCTTCCATAAGACCGTTCATATCATTTTTAGCTTCTTCTGAATTATGAAAATCTTGAGGGTTATTAATTGTTAGCTGAACTTGTAAATCTCCTGCTTCATAAGCGGTAAAGCTTAAATTGGCAACAATGTTTTCACCGATAAGAATGTCGGTAGTTTCTTGAGTTTGTTTGTTCTTTTTCATTTTTTCTCCTTAGTTCTAACTTGGGAATGGGTCCTTGGTAAACCACATTTGAGAGAATGTTATCATATAGTCGCTGGTTGTAACGTTTCCTAAACTCATTAAGTTTACGCTACCATCTGTATTAAATTTGTACCAACCAAATTTTGAGGGGGAAGTTAAATCGTGATTGTATATCATAGTAGTTACAATAGGCCGAAAACCTATAGGAAGAATAGCCACACCAGTCTGCCAACTCCCGTTTGGTGGAGTAGAGGTAAAACGTTTCTCTGAGGATAATGTAACTATGTTTCCAACGCGAGTTAGCGTTGCCGTACGACCCCAACCTAGCGGAACTTCCTTAGTATGTTTTTCCGAAGAATCCACGCCTTCTGGTGTTATGTTTACATACTTTCCAACACTGTCAGTAATAGAAAAACCTTGAAATGAAACTTGAACTATACGGGTTCGTCCAGTGTTATTATCAATATACTGGTGAGCATAGCCCTGAGTATTATCAAGACCTATTGAATTTTCATTGTTTTCTGCAGGATTCTTTGAGTGAATTATTAAATGATTTTTTTCAATAGTAGTTGTCCCATTTACATCATTGTTTCCCCAGACACTCTCTATCTTCCCATCTTTAAATGTTCCGTTAGTTACTGATAGGTTATCTCCATTGATATTATGAGCATTAATTTCATATAAAGCCCAAACTGTCCCATTCCAGTAGTATTCTGTTCCAGCTAATATATTTGTACCATCACTAGCAGTGATATCATTTGCTCCGGAGTATTTCCATGTTAGCCCATTAAATTTTGTTGTAGGCTCAGTATCAGAAACAACTTTACCTGGATTACCATTACTTCCAGGAGGACCAGCAGGACCAGCAGGTCCAGTTGCTCCATCATTTCCCATTTTAGCAACTGAATACCCTGTTTCACTGGTATTGTCCGTATAAGTCCAAACAGTCTTAGTCCACAGATAACTACCTGCTGCAACTGTCGGAATTGTAGAAGTCCATCCACTACTTGGTGCCGTTGTTCCACTTGTAGAACCTGCATATGTAATGGTCGTAGTTTTGATACCAGTACCATCTTTACCAGCAATTCCATCATTACCGTTATTCCCATCTTTAGAAATATAAGTTACTGAGTAACCTGTTTCAGATGAGTTGTCCGTGTAGTTCCATACTGTTTTCGTCCAGAGATACTGACCTTTTATAAGACTGGGAACAGAACTCGTCCAACCAGTAGTTGGTGCTGTCGTTCCACTTGTTGAAATAGCGTAAGTGATAACAGTGGTTTTTAGTCCAACACCGTCCTTACCTGCTATTCCGTCTTTACCATCTGCGCCATCTTTACCGTCATTTCCCTTAAATACAGTCCAAGGTGCATATTTAGCAGGGTCTGTGGATGCTGTAGATGTAAAGTCTGTGTACTGACCGATATAGCTTGGCCAGTCAGCAGTTGTGACTTCTGTAGCTGATTGCATGTATGGAGTTGCGGTTGAACCTGGTTCTTGTTTCGGTTTTCTAACTCTAAATGTAAAACTACCCTCACTTGCACCAGTGAATCTAGTCTGAAAGATGGCTTGTGCATTTACGGATGGGTCTGGATAAGGAGGTATCGTTGAAGTTTGTGTTATTCTTATCCACTGATTCAGCATTTGACTAGGGTCTTTAGGTAAATCTATAGAACATATTGTTTTCCATATTGGACCAAGGTATCGCTGACCAAACCAAAATTCTGTAAGAGTCGTTCCAGCAGGAAGATTCCAGCTTGTAAACATGACATCCATACTCATTGTATATTTATCACCTGGTTTATAATCCCTAGGTAAAATAGAGAAACCATCCCAAAGGTCTCTGCTGACATAGGTATTAGTACCCTTTATTGTCATTTCACCATAGTCATTTTCTACTTTGTCAAAGTTTTTAAAGAATCCAGCTTTGGTCTTAGCAGAACTATTAACTAACAAATTCAAGTTAGGATAAACAGTCGTAAATCTATCTGTTCCATCAGCACTATAAGCATATGCATAATGAGTTATTGTCCCATCGTAAACGTTACTTACAGTGGTGCTATTGCTTGCTACTATCGTCATCAGTTACCTCCGCCCAAATTTCAATAATTGGAGTGGAGATACCATAAGTCCGCCAGATTTGTTCAATCACATCACTTGCGCTTGTTGCTTCAAAGCTAACTTGTGTGATTTCTCCCCCAAGTTCGATATTGGCATAAAATGTACTTTTCATTATTGATTCACCTCGCATGTATATTGAGCTTTGACATTGATATCAGTCGCCGCAACGCTAATTGTTTTACCAGTTTTATATTGATTTCCTGTACCGCCAAAATTAGCATTTAATACGCCATTTTGGTCACGTTGAGACCATTTATAAGTATAGGTTGTTCCAGCTGTATCAATTTCAGCACCAGATTGAAATACTCGGCAAGTAAGTGTTGTTGTACCAGAACCATTTTTAAAAATGCTACCTGCTGTACTATCAATCGTACAAGTTAATGGGTCTGTATAATCAAGAAGTGTAACGATGCCACTAACTGCAGTTCCTGCTGTACCACCTACTTGGTCAATGATTACTGCCTTAAAAGTTTGTGAGTTGGTAACAGCTGTTGGTAGAACTGTTAATATCCCTTGAGAAGTAGTATTTGTTCCTGCTGCTACATTAGGAGTTTGACCAGTTGTAGATGAAGTACATAAATGCCAACCTAATCCAAGGTTTGAGTTATAACCAGTTGAACCAGTTGTAGTTACAGTACTATCTGCATAACCGAAGAATATTTGCTTGTTCCCTGCAGAAAGTTGCCCCCCTTTATACAAATCAGCGTTAACTGTTAAGCTTGCAGGTTTAGAATTATAGAATGCTCCACCATTTCCAGCATAAACATTTGCAAGGACTGCTGATTTAGCAAGTTGCACAACCGTTAAATCTAAAACAGCTGAGAATGGAACGTTTAAACCTGTATTAGGGTCAACCCATAATCCAGAAGCAGTGAATCGTGATGCTGAGTTAGCAATTGGAACATTGACTTTTGTTGTCAACACACTATTTGAAGTTCCGCTCATATATTGAGTGTCAGTATTAGTAGTTGAAGTGATAGTTGTTGTTGTGGTTCCATCTGATCGTGTCCAAGTAATAGTTCCTGAAATCCCACTAATAACAGAAGTTGTACTCCCTGCTTTAGTAAGGTTGAGCGTTAAAACTTGTGGAGTAGTCGCATAACTTGGTGACCATGTTTGAGCTGTTGCATCATAAGTTTGAGTAGTCACCCCACTCGCTGTGATGAAAGCATTGAGTTGCATCCCATCTGATAAATCTGTGATTGTGATTTGTCCACTTGAGACAATTGACATATTTTGTTCCTCCTATTAATTAAGTGGTTCTGCAGTGCAATCAAATGTAGCTCTCTGCCAAACATCACTATTTGTGATTGTAATTGATTTCTGACTTGTTTGATGAGCAAGATTCCAAGCGGTATCTACTGTTCCATCAGAGTTAGTTTTAGACCATATATAAGCAAATTTTGTTCCCTCACTATCAATTTCTTTATTATTTTGATAAAGTATCGCAGTGAAAGTTGTATTAATGATATTATTTTTAAATTGATAGCCATTAGATGAATCAATAACTAGATTAATCGGGCTAGTTCCATCATCCACATTAGTGATAGTAACCGACTGACTTGCGACTACTTTACCCGCAATTGTTGCTTTAAAGCTATAGACTGCTTTATCCGCAACTCCACTTGCATCAACTGTAATAGTCTGTGTTGGAGCGACAACTGTTCCATCTTTCGACCATTCATAACTGTCTGCAATAGTTTCAGTGGTATCTGAGCCAAAATAGATATGAGCTGACAAATCAGTTGATCCCGTACCATTCTTAAACTGTACCCCATTAGTAGTTTCTAAATCCGATCTATATGGAGTGCTTTGGTCAATCAACTCTTTCATTCTGCCATATAAATCGGCAGAGATATCACTTTTTAATTTAACAAAATTAGTAAAAGTAATTTTATTATTTAAAGGATTAGTAAAACTTATTTCTTGTTCAGATACTCTTGCTGATAAAATTAATCCACCATCTGACTTGTCAAAAGTTGAGTCTTGAACAATTATTGTATCCCCAATATTTAGCTTTTTGTTATTTCCAAGAGCACTTGTAACAGCATTTACTGATACTATTACTTCATAAGTCATTTGAGGATAAGCATAAAGTTTAAACTGACTTACAGCATAATCCCATAAATCATCATTTGAACTTGCGGATGTTTGAATATTTTTATTAGTATATTGATCTGAAGATGGAGATAGGATTTGAGAAGGAAACATATCTCTTGATAAAGGAGCATATGCTGTATTACTACCAGCATCTTTATAAAATTCTAATTGACCATCAGAATTATAATATTTTCCTTCTATTGATAACCAATTATATTTGTTGTTTGAATCAGTAACAGTAGTTGAATTAAAAAATGTAGATGTTCTATCTCCAGTTGAGGTTATACCATCAATATTTTTACCATAATATAACGTTACATCTTTTCTTAATTGCCCAACTCCTCCAGTTTGATATAAATCTAATGTTATATTTTGAAGTGTTCCGTCATCTTTTAGATTTGTTTTAAATTGAAATTCAGCCTTAAAACTATTACAAATAGAAATTATACGAGCTAGTTTTGTTTCGGTACTATCAAAAGAGAGTATTGGATTAGATGTATCTTCATCAATAGTTGAAAAAGGATTATTACCTATTTCAACAACATTATCTGTAATTTTAGCTGCATTTTTAAGATACCAAACAATACTATGGCGAAGATTATTATTATATGGTTCTACATCCTCACTAATCAGTTCAAGATTTAAATTTTCGCATTGTAATTGCATTGAATAATGATCTTGTTGAATATTAATTATATTAAATAAATAATCTTCATCATCGTAACTAAAGCTTATATAGCTTTGTAAAGTCAACAAGGCATAATCAGGATTTACCTTATTAACAGAAAAGTCAAAAGTAGATGTTCCCTCCGCTAAATAACGATGCCAATTATCATTAAAATAGTGAAGTGCATCTGGTAGATCATTATTGATAAAACCAATTCTTTTTAATGTTGAGTCATGAATGTTTAATTGCATTATAGATACCTTTCTTTCCAAGTTACATCAATATCAGGAGGCACTGTATTATCTCCAAATGAGCAATTAACAATTGATTGACCCGGAGGAACTGAAAATGGTTCTGAACCAGTAATCATCTCATCATTAGCAATTGTAAGTCCTTCTCTTCTATATATTTTTGAACTGCTCATATTTACCACAACAACTTCACTATTACCATAATGATGATTGTCTGCTGGAATAAATGTTGTAACATCTGTATTGCTATCAATTGTTTTGGTAACATCATTCTTTTGAAAATTAAACATTCTAAGCGATAGATTTGTTATATATTGTGTGTTGACATCTCTTCCTTTTAATTGACCCATATATACAAATACTTTTGTACATTTAGTACTTCCAAGCTCTGGAATAGTAATAGGGTAATTTCCTCCTCTATTGCCAAATGTAAAATTGAAAACTCTATCTTTCTTTTGAATTGTAAAATATCCAGTTGTAGAATTAAAATATAAGTTTGGATTAGGAACTTTTCCATCTCCATGACCACCATTATTTAATTCTTGTCCTCCTGGCCCAAATGTTTTCCATGTTCTGGGATGATTACCACCAATATAAAGTTGAGTTCTAAAGCTATTTCCTCTTGTATCATCTTTATATATTCCTAATCCAGCCATAAGTTTATTGTTAGAATCACAAAATAAAACTTGTATTAGCCCAGTTTGCCCCATTTTTGTTGCTTGCGCCCAAATATTAAAAGTTGAAGTAAAATTAGCTGTTCCAACATTTCCTATTTTATCAGCTGGAACATTATAGACTTGCATAGCCCCTTGCATTGACCATGTTCCGCTAGACGGAGGATCACCACCATCTTGTAATCTTAATCCATCATTTTTAAAAACAAGATTTCCTGCAGTTAATAATTGACCATTTTGAGGGTTGCCAACATCATTAGCCACATTAAAATGTCCACTAAAATTACTATTTTGGCTTATACCAGATGGGTTTAAAAGCCATTGAGATTCTACTCTTGTTGTTTCAGTTGTTTTTGAGTCAATCAAAGTTTGATCCTGACTTCCCAATCCAACAACTCCATTTTGACCTGCAATACCTATAAATGCATTATCAGATTTATGAGTAAATTTAAACGTAGGATATGCAGGAATAGTCCCTTGATTATTAATCAAAACATCTACTGAGTTATCTGAATTAACTATAATGGAACCATTTGTTCCTCCTGAATTATTTGAATTCAATTCTTGTGTATAGCTTGAGATAGCAACACCTGACGGTACAATAAATGTTAAAGTTCCTGTTGCCCTTAAAGAAGATATATCTTCAGAAAAAGTAGGTAATTGATCAGGCAATGCATACCAAACTTTATTTGGCTCATCACTAAAAATTAATGGTGAAGGAGTTGAAACATCTAAAACACTAGCAATTTGTTGGCGAATATTAACCCAATCTTTCGGAATACCATCTTTAATGAAAGAAATTGTAATTGTTTTCGCATTAATATAATTATTAATAAATTCTTGACCATATCTTGTAGTTCCTTCTGGTCCAAGATTATTTGTCCATGTTGAGCCAAAATTTCGTTCGATTGAAGTAAATCCATCTACCAAGTCGGAAATATTTTGACCATTAAAACTTATCGTAAATGTCAAATCATAATACCTCCTAATCTATTTTTTCTATTTTGGTATGAATCCTGTGTTTTTTTAATTGTTGGAGCTGCACCTTTAAAGAAACTATTTTCATCAATAATTGGTGCAGGTTGATTTTTAAGAGCTGTTGTTTGTTCTTTTGTCGCTCCTAGAACTTGAGAAAGTAGATTAACAGCTTGAGTTAAAGCTAATTCCATATTACTATTAGAATTTTTTTCATAATTATTAGCGTTAATAGTTCTATTTGCTTGGTTCAAAAGTTGACTCGCTCTTGACTTCTTTTGAGGATCAAGCGGAATAACCATTTCAGGACGATTTCCTTCAGCTATTTCATAAAATCCATGTGCATCAATGACTCCGCCATTTTCATAACCATGCCCATTTCCTAAGAATGATAAGCTTGAACCATAACGGCTTTTAGCATAATTAAGAGCAGCTAATAAGTTATCATATCCATTAAAAATATCGCCATGTCCAGGGAATTTATATGCGTTAAATGTTGCTGAAATTGTTTGCATCAATCCTTTGGCAAGATCACCAGTAATATTATTAATATCTCCAATATTTCCTTGTACAGCTTTTTCATTACCGCTTGATTCTGTAGCTATTTGGCGAAGGACACGGTCAACCATGTCTTGGCTTGTACTCAATCCGTTAGCCGCAAGCGCCTGTTTAACTTGCCCAGCCCAACGTTGAACACCAGAACCAGATGGCGAACCTTGTGAACCTCCTGCATCTGATTCAGCTTTTTTGAAGAATGATTGTAAGAATTTAATAAAATTATCTTCAGCAGTTTGAGCAGAACCTTTTGCCATCCTAGTTACAACTGGCGGAAAGTCATTTTCTAAATTATCTAATCCTAAGCCATTATAAATAGCTTCTACAACACCTTTAGGTCCTTTTGAAATAACGCTAGTAACATCCTTGTATGTTGATTTTACCCATCCAAGTGCATCTGATAAGAAGCCAGATACACCGTCAGCATGAGCTGGCAAATTAGCTGTTAATGATAGAAACTCTTTTGACATTGAGTGAGGGAGAATTGAAGTTCCAGCTTTCAGATTACGGATTTCAGGTCCTTGTTGGCCAACCGCAAAAATACCATGGTTTGGATGGTGAGCAAGTTCAAATCCTTCTTCACCAACTAGAGCTGTTTCATCTTGAGCTAATCCACGAGTACCTACAGCATATCCTTTAAGGCTAACGTGACCGATATTCCCCCACCCTTTGTGCAGGAAGTTAAGAACGCCATTAATCCCGTCAACAAATGAGTTAATTAAGTCTCTTGAATCTCTAAATCCTTTTGTATACTGTTCTACCGTTTGTTTTTGTTCTCCTGCAGCAGCTTTTACATTTTTGTCAGCCTTATCATTAGCAAAGTCAATTGTTTCTTTATGAGTTTTTTGTGCCTTATCTACTACGCCTTTATATTGTTCATTAGCATGACCAATTGAATCATCACGTTGCTTTTTAGCAGTTTTTATCATTTCATCATATTGAGCTTTTGTTATAGAACTATTTTCTGCACGTTGTTTATCAATTGCTGCAACGGATTTTTTATATTGTTCATTTGCTGCTTTTACAACATCATCTTTTTGTTTTTGAGCCTTATCCTTAACTCCTTTATATTCATCATCAGCCTTTTCAAGGGTATCAATTAATTGTTTTTGATTTAATTTTCCTTTTTTATTTTTTAAATCATCAAGTAAATCAAGCTGTTTATTTTGAGCGATTTTAGTAGCAGTATTGATTTGATTATTCATCTGCTCTTCAGCTTTAGTTTGCGTTTTAGCATAGTCTTTTTCAATCTTATTCATATTGTTACTATGCTCTTTTTTATTTTGCTCTTGCTTATTATCAAAAGAATTTGTTGCTCTTAAAATTTCAGCCATCATCTCTTTTTGATATTGAGGTGAATTTTTACCGTATTTCTTTTCCAATGCTAAAAGAGCGTCGGTACTTCCAGATTTAATTTTTTTAATTTCAGCATCATGATCTTTAGTTAATCTTGTATTAGCGTCATTAGCTCTTTTTTGCTCTTTAGAAACACTAGCATAGTAATTATCAGTATTTTTCTTCATCTCATCAAGATTCTTCTTCTGAGCATTTTTTTGTTTCTCATCTGAATCTTTTTGGCCTTTGTTTAATTTGTCAGCCTGTGCTTGGCTCAATACACCGTTTTTAACTAGAAGGTCAACTTGCTTTTTAGAATCCTTTTCTTGATTTTGATAAAACTTATCAATATCTTTGGACATCTTCGCATAAGCATCAGCAGTTGCTTTCTTAGCTTTTTCAAGTGATTTCTCATCTACAATATCAATAGTTGCTGATTTTTTGATTTTATCCAAGAAGCCTTGGTAGTCCTTAGAGAACTCTTTCATATCTTTTGTTGGTGCTTTAGGGTCGAACTTAACAACTGGTAACTTTTCGCTTTTTAATGAAGATTCTTTTAAACCATCATTAATCAAATCTCCAAGTTTTTTGCCTAAGTTTTTACCACCCATCCCGCCAATAGCTGCACCAATTGCTGTACCGATACCAGGAGCGATAAGAGAACCAATCGCTGCTCCTGCCGCTGCTCCACCAAGTGAGCCAGCAACTCCGCCAGTTTTTTGAGCTGTACTATCTTTACTGAGTAATTCAGCTCCTGCATTTATTCCGCCAGACAAGACTGTACTTCCGCCAACAGATCCAATGATCCCTAATAATCTTGGAATTAAGGAAGTTGCTTTTGATAAACCGCCAGAGGCAACAAGCGCTTCACCTTCAGCAGCTACGCTACCTTTTGTTACTGTTGAAGCAACTGTTCCAGCTTCAGATACAACACCTTTACCTACAGAAGATTTAATGCCTCCTCCAGATAAAGCATCAGATAAAGCATTCATACCTGACATTATTTTAAGCTCATTATTAATTTTTTTAACCATCGCTAGAGCATCGCCGATTTTATTAACTGCCCAAATACTAGCGAAAACTTTAGCTGTATTTACAACAAAATCTTTATGTTCCCCGATAAATTTGACAGTATCAACGAGCTTTTGGAATATTTCCGCAATCCATTTAGCTATTTCTTCAAGGCCTTGCTTACCTTCTTTAGAATTAAATGCCTTAGCCATTGAAGTGGCTGCATCAGATAGAACTGGCAAGAACCTTTGACCAATCATAATTAAAACAGCCTCTCCGGCTGCTTTAAATTGTTTTAATTCATTTTGAGTAGATTGCATATTCTTATTTGCAAGATTAACAACATACCCTTGGCCATCAGCTGATTTTTTCACCTTATCATCGAGTTCGCCTAACTGCTTAACGTTTTCAGAAAGAATTGCACCCGCTTGTTGACCAGTAGTTCCAAATAAAGCATGGAAGATTTGTCCTTTTTGGAATGAACTTAGTTTTTCTGTATGTTGGTTTAACAATCCGAAAATTTCCGTCATTGACTTCATATTTCCGTTTTGGTCTACAAAATCTTTTGTGCTTAAACCAATTCCAGCTAGTGCTTCAGCAGCATCTTTACTTGGAGATTGTAGCGAAACAATCACTTTTCTAAGTCCAGTACCCGCTTTATCAGCTTCAAGACCATTATTAGAAAGAATACCAATTGCAGATGCTGTTTCTGACAAGCTTAATTTGCTTTGATGAGCCGATGCCCCTACATATTCCATTGCTACACCCATGCTTTGGAAATCAGTTGCTGTCATATCTGCTGCATAGGCCATCTGGTTAACAACTTCTTTTGTATTTTTTGTCATTCCAGTAACATCATCAGCTCGTTTACCAAAACTTTCAAGCGCTGCTGTTGAGTTATGTACAACATCAGTAAAATCATCACCAGAAGCTACCGAAGCTTGCAACATGGTGGGCAAAGCACCAAGAGCTTGAGCACTCGTATATCCACGTTTTACAAGTTCTTGATATCCATCTGCTATTTCTTTTTGAGTTTTACCATACTTAACAGAAAGTTCCGAACCTTGCTCTTGCATTTTATTAACATTTTCTTGAGCTTCTTTAGCTTGTTCGCCGCCAGTTACTAATAAGTTAAAAGTTGTTTTATATTGGTTTTGAAGTTCAGAGGCCATTTGTGCCCCCTTAACTGCAGCTGCACCAATTGCAGCAATCCCAAAAGCACTTTGATAAGCTGCACTTTTTACTTTCTGATATCCTGCTGCCATTACATCGGTAGCTTTCTCAGTTGTTTGATAAACAGTATTTAAACCTTTACCAATGAGAGACTCAGAATTAAACGGTTGCATCTTTGTGACTGCCAAGTTAGCTTCTAAAAGTTTATTTCTGTAGTTCAATAATGACGAAGCAGCTTCATTTACCCTTGTTTTTTGCTTAACAAGCGTTTCTGAACTTGTACCCTCGGCAGCTTCTAATCGTTTAAGCTCAGTTACTTGGGCCCTATAAATCTCAGTTTGCTTTGCGTATGAAGTAGATAGACCAGAAACTTCGGCTTTAGCAGCTCCCATTTTATTACGAGTCTTCTCATATAAATCAATTTGAGACTGCATGAGTTTGTCATTAGCACTGAGAGATTTATTTAAATCTTCAATACCTGTTTGTTGATACTCATAAGCTGATTTAGCACGATTTAATTGTGCATTCATTGATGTTAAATTTCTAGATGCATCGAGTAACTGCTTATTGTATTTTTGGTAAGATTTTTCGCCTTGTTCACTATTTCTATTAATAGATTCTAAGCCCTTGCTCAAATCTGCTATATATTTTTCTTGTTTATTAATAGCATCGCTTAAACCTTCATAACGAATTTTAGCTGCAGAAACTGTTTCCCCTGCTGATTTTGCATAAGTTTCATTAATCTGCCATTCACGAGTACTATCTTTAACTGCTGATTTTAAGCGGTTAATAGCCTCAACAGCTTTTGTCTCATTCAAGTCAATCCCTGTGGTGACTGAATCAACCATTATATCTGCCATTTTTACTCCTTTCTAATTTTTGAGTATAAAAAAATACCTAAACATTAGGTATTGACATGAATATTATTGTCCAAACATCTTCTTCAAATCATCGAATGAAGCCATCTTATTATCTTCATTAGCTTTAAATACATCAATTAAGTCATAATAATCATGATTATCTACTTGCTCTAATGTCCAGTGCCAATTTTCGATAATATTTTTTTCAAATAGTTGTAAATCTATTAATTGGTTGTGGTGGTAGACTTTTCGTTCTTCAATGCTTGAACTTTTTTTTCGGCAGAGTCAACCTCCTCAGTAAACATAGTATCGATTTGATCATCATCATACCCTTGAAGTGAAAGAACAAGTTTAGACTGCAAATTCATAAATTGACCACGATCAAATTCTTCTAATTTATCTACTTCTTTTTTATTTAAACCTAGAATTTCAGTAATAAATTTTTCGGCATTATTAATTACTGACATATCATCAAGAGCGATTGCTTTTGTTAATTCTTCTAGTGTTCCATCCTGAACTGAAGCAAGTTTTTCTTGGCTTTTTGCTAGTTCCAATTGGTAGGCATGCATTTTTTTAATGTTCTTAATTGAAGTTTTAACTTCAAATGATTCTTCTCTAATTTCTGGTAATGATAATTTCATTGTAACTCTCCTCTATTTTACTTTTTGTAAAGGAATAGTCAGGTATCGAACCTAATATAATAGACCTTCTATCTATTCCATATAAAAAGCGGATTGCTCCGCCTTTAATTATTATTGTCCACCAGTTACTGAACCTGAACCGCCAGTAGTCGGAGCAGTATAACCGTTAAATACATCTGCTAACATTGCAGCTTCAGTAAATTTAGCATCTCCACCATCAAAGAATTTGATAGCTTCTCCACCCCAACGGCTTACAGAGAATGCAGTAAATGTCAATGCATCATCCACACGTACAACCGCATTGGTATTTGTTTGTAAGTTCAATGCAGTTTCATTCATTTTACCTGCAGCAAATCCAATATATTGAGGAGAGGCTGAACCAATTGTTGTCGTTTGAATCAAAGCCGCAACTTTAGGAACAGGACCTTGAGTATATCCACCCTTAGTATCATTAACTCGTCCAAGGAGTTTTTGTTTGATATCAAAAGGCAAACCATTGAAGTCGAATGCTACAGAAGGAGTGCCTTTTGCAATATCTGCATCTACTTGACCATCATTACCATAAATCATTGTTGGAGCACTTGATACATTAGTGATATTTGCAGTCTTTGTACCTAACATTTCATCAGTGATTGGGAAAGTACCATCAGTTGATAAACCGCCAGCTCCTTTTACAATCGTTCCAGTATCATCTAAAAGAGCGAGAGTTACCATTTTCAAACCTTTTGTTGCCATTTTAATTTCCTTTCTTAAATAAAAAACGAGTTAGCTATTTGCTATCTCGCTTAACGTCATGATGCGTTGCACCGTTAAATTTTTAATAATTTGACCTGTGTCAGGGTCTATATAGTGACTTTTTGACTGTGCAATAAGCCAATCATTATTTATAAATGATTTCATCAGATTAATTTCGCTTTGAACAATATTTATATCTGAATCTTCAGCGTTCGAGTAAAAGATTTGAATATAAACACCATACATGAGTGAAATAAAATCTGAGTTACCATAATCACTTGGTCCATTATCAGATTCTGTCAATAAAACTTGCGTTTCATTACTAGAATCTAATTTTTCACTAGGAATAGAATCAAGAAAGATTTCGTTGTATGGAAAGCCGCTGGCTGCAATTATATCTTGAACAATTTCAACTGGTCTTTTCATAAGTTATTCTCCTTCTTTTTTCTATTAATTATTTTCCTCATTGCTTCAGCTTCAGCTTTTAATATTCCTTGCTGAACAATAGGATTTTTTCTTGTTTCTTCAATAAAATGATCTGCATGAACTGCAACTTCACCAGGCTTTTTATATTTTCTTCCAGAACGTGTTGTAAACTGAGGAAAACGACTACCATTATTAATGATATTAGCGATATAGCCTTTTGTATGAGTGCCTTTTTCCGTACTTCTTTCCCATCCTACAACACTTTGACCATCTTTAACTCCGTCAATATTCTTATTTTTCATAACAATACTATCTGCTAAATGTGGGTCTTCTCCAGTATCACGATGACGGTAGTGTCTATTTCTAACTTCATAAGCTAATGCTTGCTCAAATACTTTAGCGCCAGCTTTAGTAACTTCGGCTTTATCTTCTACAGTCATCTTTGTGCTTAATGATTCTGCTTGATTAATGATTAGTTGCATTGCTTCCTCAAAAGTAGCCATATTAAGCTCCTTTCTTCTTCGCTTGAAGAGTCAAAATATCAAATTTAATAAGCTTTGCAGATTCATCTGAAGAAATATTAATAATGCTGTAAAGAACATCATCTATTTGAACACACATTTTCTTTGTAACTAGCTTATTATGTCTAATTGCAATGTCGAATGTATCAGCCGTAGTTGTACCAATTATCTGAAATTGAAGCGCAAGTGATCTCATTTTAGCTGCGAATCGAACATTTAAAACCGTTGCTGGGTCAATTTTTTCAACCTTACCTCCAGTAGGAGTAGTTACTGTTTTAGTAACTCCAATCTGGCACTTTCTATTAAAATCATTAGGTTTGTAAGTTTTGACCATCCTGCACCTCCTTCCATGAAGAATAAAGACCTCTCAACTGCCCAACCATATGATCTACAGCAGTAGTAGGCGGCATAGTTGTAGAACGATTAATCCACAAATCCATTGAATAACTAAGAACAGCTACATCATAAATCGGAGAAACATTTTCTACACTGAAAAATGGAGCGTCAACTGTATCAGAACTCACTGCATTTTTCACATATGCTGTTGCTGTATCAAAATAAATTTGAAGTTGTGGTTTGCGATCATCATCTTCTGATAACTGATCTAGTAAGTCATCAACAGTTACGCTCATTTAAATCCCTCCTGATTATCCGGCAGTAGTTGTTGTAGTTTTGAAGTTTCCTACTTGGTCAGCAATTGTAGTAAATGAACCAGCAACTAAAGCTTCTGAGTCAGTAACTTTAACATCAAAGCGATCGATTACACGAATTTTAGTAGTATCAGTTTCAAATGCACCAGCACCAATATTTGTTGGAAGTAATGACATGTTTTCACGGTCAAACAATGTAATAGCTTGTGACATATCTCCATAATAAAGTGGATAAACTGGAGCATTTGTTGTTCCACCATTTGGAAGCCAGCGATCTGCAATTACAACGATTCGTTTGCCTTTAATCACCATTTGGTCTGGTTGTTTAGGGTCTGGCAGAACAAGATAATTTCCTAAAGCATCTTTGACTTTACAGATTTCATTGCATCCTGAAACATTTGTCAAGAAAAATGAAGTGGCAACAATTGCAGGATCAACTCCTGTGATTGCCAAATCAATCAAATCATCAAACTTGGCGATTGTTGCTTTTTTAGGAACTGCACCCATCAATGCAATAATTTCTTTATTGCGAGAAACAACTACCTTCTTAGCGATCCAAGAAGATAACCAAGCAAGAATATTTTCAGCAGTATCTTTAAGCAAAGAGTTTGTAGCTGTGATAATACCTGCATAGCGACCAATCAAGTATTTAATGATTGTCAAACGTGGATTATCAAGATCAGGAATTTTTCCATCTTCTGTATCCATTCTGGTCAACGGAGTAACATCAGTCCATTTTTCATATACACGACTACCGCTTAGTGTAGTAACGTTTTCAACACGGACATATTGTTGCAATGAATCATATTGGCGAACCAATGTGTTGATAGCTGTACGAATATCTTGTGGAATAGTAAGCCCAGCAGCACTGTCGTTTCCATCAGACCCATTGTCTGTATTTGAAGATACAGTATTCATAAATGCCATAGGGTTACGAACCATATTCACGAAATCTGAAACAAATTGTTCTTTAAGATTATTTTCTTTTTTAGTAAGCGGCGCTTTATCTTCTTCACGCATATTAACCACTTGCTCAGCTTGAGCTTCAACAAGTTGTTCTCTCAATGAATCACGGCGAACTTTTTCATTATCACGTTTATTTTTTAATTCTGACATAGCCTCTGCTGAAAAATTATCATCATTAAGAGCCATGTTGATTTGGTCATTAAAGTCTGTGACTTTATCTCCTGAAGCAATCCATGCTTCGTTCAATTGATTTACTGTTAATTTAACTCCCATTTGAGTCTCCTTTATTTTTCTAATAAAATAGCCAACTTACGAGAACGTAAATCGGCTTGTTTGTTTTCTATAATTGGTTCTTCTTTCGGAGGGTTATTCCGATTTTTGAAATTCATGAAATTCATAAATTCATTAAGTTTATCAGCAGTTGGAATATTGCCGATTGAGTTAGAAAATACTGGTTTATTAGCATCCACAAACATAATATTGTCTGCAAATCCTTTATCTACAGCTTCTTGTGCTGTCATCCATGTTTCATTAGACATCAACTGCAACAAATCAGATTGTTTCATACCAGTTTTTAATTCATAAGCTGCAGTAATAGATTGGTCAACACCATTTAAAACTTTAGCTTCATGCTCAAAGTCATCAGCATTCCCTTGACCGCCACTACTAGCTTTATGAATCATCAATTGTGCCGTGGGAGAAATATTTACTGTATCTCCAGCCATTGCAATTACTGATGCCGCTGATGCTGCGATTCCTTCAATATTTACAACAACATTTTTATTTGAATTTTTAAGCTTCGTATAAATTTCAGAAGCAGAAAAAACATCACCGCCATTTGATGAGATGTTTAAAATAACTTCTTCATCTTCGGAACTGTTTAAAATATTTTTAACCTTTGAGGGCCAAGTTAATAAATCTCCTAGTCCAAAATAGTCATACATCATGCCATATTCATCACCAACAATTGTTCCTTTGATTTCGATTACTGTCATCATTTACCTCCTTTCTAAGAATAATCACCATGACCACCTCCTTTCCTATGGTACTGGCTCATTACTTTGGCCAGTTGTCTTTTTATTTGTATTTTCAGGGGCTGGTAGGTCTTTAGGAATATATCCTGCTTCTTGCAAGATATATGTAGCTTGATTTTCAGCTACAGCGCCCCATCTTGTAGCAGTACTGATAGTAGATAAGTAATTATCGCCAAGAGGGTCAATAGCCGGTCTCATATTAACGCTTATATGGTCGCTTAACTTATACTCCAATTCACTTATGGCAGGTCTTAAAAAGCGATTTAATGCGCTTGCGTATTGCCCAGTCATCATTTGGATTGATGATTGTTGGTCTCCTTGACCGCCAACAAAGCTGTCAGATAATCCATATACTTTAGCATATTGCTTAGAAGTCCAATCTGTTTGTGATAATAATTGAGCTACATTTGATTTAATTTCTAGTGCAGTAAATTCTTCAAGGTCATCTAATACTACAGGACCACCACTTCTTGAACGTTTCATAAACGAACGAGAACGAGATGCTTTATCTTTATCGCTAAGAAGTCCACCACCTTTAACAGTAAGTACACCAGGAACATTTAATGAACTATTCAATGAACTAAGTGTTAATCGATCAGATGCTCTTTGGATTTTTGATTCACGTCTTAAAGAGTAAAGTGGACTAATTCCAGTTTTACCACCATCAATTGATAGTAGTTTCATATGAATCAAATCGCTCTGTGGAGCTTGTAAAATAGGCTCTATTTTAGGGTCATCAAAAGTGATGTTATAATACATTCCGTTTTCATACTCGAAATAATAAGTATTTACTTGAGATGGCCTTAAATATTCCCATTTCATATCAGCGCCATTAGCATTTCTCCAACGATAAGCGAATGCTTCGCCTCCTAAAAGTAACTGTGCAAACATTGATTGCCAAAATCCATGCTTGTTAGCATTGGTACTTGGATTATCAATGATTCCTTGATTCTTTTTCTTTTCAGCATTGATTTTAACTATTGCTAAATCACTAGATAGTTGCAAGATAATAGAAAATAAGTCTGAATTTCTTAATACTGCCCGAGCTGAAACCCATTCATTATTATCACCAAGCAAACTTTCCATTATTTGAGCATCATTTCCATCTGGAAAATAGCTTTGAACACTACCAACTTCTGGCGGATCATTTGTTTGGTTGATAAAGTTTAATATTGGCAAAATCAATCACCTCCCTTCTTTTCTATAGATTCAGAAACTAATCCGGCTAAAATAAAAACAACTGATAAAGCAACGCCACCAGCTGTTATATTCCACATAAACATTGTCACTGTTATGGTTACTGCAAAAGCAATAAACATAAGTACATCAAATATTTTCCAAATTAAAGAAAATAAGTTTTTAAAAATCTTCATCAAATCCCCAATCATCATCTATTTCGTCATCAAGGTCTAATAAGCCAGATTCTTGGCTAGTAACCCATTCTTTTACTTGTTCTGGTGTCATATGCTCAACTTGCCAGCTTTTATCATTTGCCATTCCATAATCTTCAAAATGATTCATACCTTGATATAGAGCATCTATAATTGCATCAACAACGTCAATTTTAAGTGTAGCTTTTCGCTTATCTACTTGAATACCAACTGAATCTTCACGCAAAACAGCATTTAATAATGCTTTTTCCATTATTTTGTCATCCAGACGGCTAATTGTTCCTTCAACAAATATCTTTTGTAAGAATTTAGTGGGCTTTGCCAGTTCTCCTGTCCGTTGCCTAATAGGTTGCAAATTAAATCCAGTATTATTAAGCAGCATTTGAATAACTTTAGTCACTCCCATTGCATCATATCCAAAAAATAAAACGTCAAGTGAATTTTCTTCTATATAATTTACAATCCACTCATAGAATTCATCATCATTGATTAATCCTTGTTGATGACTTGTGATTGTACAGAATCCTTTAGTTTCAAGTTCTCTATAGTTAATACCATCTTGCTTTTCTTTGGCTTCAATTGACCCTGCAGCTTGAAAAGGAATAAACGAATGTTGTTCAACATGCCATTTTGCCTGCCCTTCTTCGCTTACATACGGGTAAACAAAAGCAACTGCTGTATTATCTGATGACATAGAATAGTCAACACCAACATAACATCGTTGACCATAGATATTCAATTCAGGAACAATCGCTTTTTCAACATCTGCTAGGTTTAAATAACTGTCTATATCTGATGAAAGCCACATATTAAGATTCTTACATTGGAAATCATGAACAGCACCTGTAAGTACATCATTATCACGCTTATCAAGCAGTCCTTGCATGAGGTTATCATGTTCTGAAGCTAAATCTAATAAAGGGTTTGATTTAACCCAAGTTTCTGGCTTATAAGTTTCATCTAAACTATCATTACTCCAAATTAAACATAGATAAGTATCAGCATCTCTTAAAAAGTCTTGTTCCATAGCTTGTTGCAGCATCTTCTCATCTTCATGAAAGGGAACTGTAGGGTCAGGATATGCTGTTGAAATTTGAACAAATTGACGGTTAGGAACTTTAACTTGCCCTGATACAATCTTAGAAATCTTATCACGGCTTTTTACTTCGCCTATTTCATCGAAGATAGCTGTTGTAAAGTGATATGAATCATATTGTCCAGCTTCATGAGAGATTGGACGAATGACATTATTATGATTCCTCATAATAATCTTGTCAGCTTGTAAACTCAGGTCAGTTTTATCAGCTATATTTTTCCATGGATTAATTGTTCTAAGAACATTAATCATCGATTTTAAATAGCCATATAATTTACCTGTTTGTTTAGCATTAATTGATGAAACTAAAAAGTCTTGGTTACTTAAACCACGACTTTCTACAAAAAATGAATAAGCCATTAATATGGCTAACATATAAGTTTTCCCTTGACCACGTCCTACAGATATAATTGCACGGCTGAAACGTTTCCCACCTTCTTTATTCCTCCAACCTATTAGTAGAGACAACATAAACTTCTGCCACTCCATTAATTTAGTTGGTTCCATCGTATCAACGTTTGGGGCCATTTTAGAGAACTTCATTAACCTTTTTACATGTTTTACTTCGTAATTAAAAGGAAAATCTTCATTTCCTATCCTTTTTAAGTCCTGTAAATGCCTAAAACATGCTAACTTCATTAAATATCCTGTTGTGTACTTTTCATCTAAGACATCAAAAGCATATTTTGTAGCAGGGTCTTGATATTCTTCTCTAATATCTTCATAATTTATCGAATGATATGTACCGATAACATCATGGGTTTGAGTTAAATCAATCTTCATCGAAGAAATCCCCCATTCCGTCATCTTCATTTTCGTTTGTTTGCATATTAAGTTCCATCAATTCAGAACGTGATTTTGGAGATAAACCTAACTCAGAACCAATTTTTGTAAGATTTTTTATTGCATCTGAGTAAATTTGAGTCATTGGATTACGTTTGAAACCTTGAAATTGTCTGTCAATAATTTCACCAGTCATATCTTGAACTGGTTTATAAATTTCTTGAACTTCACCATGTTTTTTTAGATGTTCATATGAATTTCTATAAATTTCATACTGAGTACAGTACATTTCAACTAAAAACGAATCAATCTTATCAACTGGCTTTTGTTCATCAAGAAAGGGAACAGTTTTACGCCAACAAGCACTTGCGAGAGGAGAAAGGTGCTTAGGTGCACGATAGGACAACTTCCCGTCATTACTGTCTTTGAACTTCTTAGCTGTCATTTTTTCTCCTTTCTTTTAGTGTTTTGACCCCCCCTATATAAAAATTTTAAAAATTGGGTTTTGATATAAGATGAGACCTATGTGTGTGCTTTCCCTGTGAAAAGATAGGGGGGAGGGTTGTTAAAAATTATCGTTCATTTTTTTGAAAATCAGGGACATCTTTTACATTTTTTATGGGGATTACATTTTTAATTTGATTTCCGTAACCAGTTCCATAATAAATTTGTTCCCACTTAGTTTTCCTTGTGTGGCATTTGCTACAACAGAAAGCCAAGTTATCCATGACGGTCTTACCATTCAAGTCAAACTCAACAGGCACGATGTGGTCCACAATCTTACCAGTTCTTACTCTGTTATGTGCTTTACAGTACTGACAAAGGAAGTTATCTCTACGTCTTACTACATCACGTATAGACTTCCATTGCTTGCTTTGATAGAACTTATTCTGCTCTACTTTAATGTCGCTATACTCACGCTTGCGCTTATTATAGTCCTTATATCTTTTAGTATTATCAGTACGATTAGCCCATCGCTCTCTGCTTGCTTGATATGCTGCTTCTTTATCAGCATGCTTAGTACAATAGTGTAGTGGTCTAATAACCATAGCGTGGCAGTTAGTCTCACGACAACGTCCAGTCATTGGCAAGATAGCATCTCCTCTCATCAACATTAAAAGGCTGCCCAGTGGACAACCTGTAATAAAATATAATAGCTGCATCCCTCTCTGCATTTAATGGACTTCATTCGCCACACTATATTTTCCATGCACCGGTATTAAGCAATGCAATCGAATAGCAAGTCAGGGTCTTGAATCCATACAGCATAGAGGTATCCACCTCGCTGTAACGTTGCCACACACGTTTACTCTTGCTAATTAGTTCCAACCGCACTAATAATTTATATTATTCATGACTGGACTAGTATAATCAGACATAGAACAAATGTAGATATAGCAAGTCAGGGAGTCGAACCCTAACAAGCTTATGAAGCAAATTCAAACCGATACTTATGATATTTGTGTTTTTGCCTTTTACTTCATAATACAAGTATATCAGCAAAAACAAGGGTTGAGGTGCCAATTTTAGGCAATTTCATGCCAATTTTTGTCCAAAAATATGCCCTAAAAACAGTGTTGCATTTGTCGGTAGATATCATTTCTGAACTTATAGAATATCGTCTTAGCTTTTTTCAAGCCAATATCTTTAATTCCTTCGATATCTAAATATTGCATTACTTGGTACCAGTACAAGCCAGCATAACCGCTATATTTTAGTTCAATAACTCTTTTTTCATCTGGTATCAAAGGCTTAAACCAAAAGTCTAATATCTCTAGTTGCTCCTTAAGTTTAAGGTATTCTTCGTCACTCTCAAGCTTTTCTTGATTTATAACATGGCTCAATTGTTCAGAACCACCAGAGTAAGCTGTGCGAATGCCTAAGTTATCTACTTTTTGCTTATAAAGATATCTGCTTTCAATTGATTTTATTCTGGCTTCAAGTCTGCCATTCACGTAATCTCCTATAATTCTATCTAACTTATCTGCCATTCATCAAAATCTCCTTTTGTGGTATAATTAAGTTAGAAATTCAGTTGACGAAGCCCGTTCCCAGCGGGCTTTTTTTGTTTAATAGTGTATAATATACATTGGTCAAAAATATTACACAAACTAAGTTGATAATTAGTTGCTCCATACTACTGACCAAGTGTGGAGTTTTTTTTGCTGTTTATTTTCCTATCTTTCTTAGAAATTTATATACTAAATAAGCCCAGTAAGCTATCAGGCTCATCAGTCCAATGAATATAACTACAATTACTGACCATATTGAAAGATAAGTCAGTAATGTAATTAAAAAGTTTGCTATGGAAATCCCCATCATTTTTCTCCAACAATTTTCACAGGAACAACTGACTCAGGTAACCACGTCACTTCATATTTATAACTGTTTACGTTCGCTCCTGATAAGTCCTCAACGGTATACATGTTGTTATTTGTTAAATTAATAATATCTTTTTTGTACTGACTTTTCCCTACCTTTGCTAGAATTACTAGTTTCTTACTGTCCTCAGTATTAACAGAGATAAGCCCTTTAGCAACAAATTCTATTTTATCTGTGCGAGTATTGATAATAACCACTCTGCGTTCAACTTTAAAATTATCTGCATCATTGCTTACGTTTTGGCTCACTTTATCAGCTTGTGAACAGGCTGATAGTCCGATAAGCGCTGAAGCACCTAAAACAGTGGAAATTGCTATATTTTTGATTTTCTTCATTCTATTCAACCTCAATTCCTAGTTATTTAGCCAACTCATTAATAAGAGATGTATTATCTTCAATGTTTTGTTCCAACAAAGGGATGAGTGTGCCAACATCAATCTTAATAAAACATTTATAAACTCCCATTAAGTTGAATCCAAGTTTTGTATCCCTAGGTATATGATTATTTTTGATATCATCTAAAACAATCTTTTGACCTCTAACATCATGAATCATGGCTTGCAGTCTATCAATTTTAGTTTGTGCTTTAGCGATTAGTTCTGAAAAATCAACGGTAATTTCTTGTGACATTTTCTCCTCCAGTTGAGTTTAGCGAGTTCCTAGCTCAATATGATATAATTTGTTAGACCACAAAAAAATATAGAAAATATTTTTTATCACACCCGCTCGAACTTGGTCAGTTCGGGTATTTTTATTTTGGTATGAATTATAGTTATATGTGCTATAATATTGATGACCAAAAAAATTCGCAATATTGTTCAGTATTTCGCTCAAGCTTGGTCAGCTTGGGCTTTTTATTATCTCCTTTATTCAAGTCATATTCCTTGTGCTAGACTAATAAAAGTTTTAAAATAATACAATATAACTATTTGAAGGAGGATTTAATCATGAGTTATGTTGTAAATAAAACTGGCGACTTTAGCGGTTATCATGAAGTACACAAAGGTGCTTGCCCTAATCGCCCGACAGTCACTGATTCGTATCTTATTAATAAACAATTTGAAAATGACCTTGATGCCATGGAATATGTTAAAGAAATATATCCATCACTCCAGGTTAGACCTTGTTTATCTTGCATGGACATATCATCACGTTAATTTTTGTTAATCCCCCGAAGCCCTTATCTTTGATTTGGGCTTTTTTTTGCGTTCAATCCATATGTTTATCAAGCCATTTAACGTATGTATCAGACTCTGATTCGTTATATTTATATAGCAATCCGCAACGCTCACAGTGATGCTTTCCATATGGCAATAGAAGCAATTTTTTATCTTCAAACGTCCACTTATGCCCGAACAGCTTACACAAAAGTTTCATTGGTTGTCCTCCTTGTTTTTAACAATCACTTGAGCATTAGATAAAATAGGTCTTTTCCATTCAAGTTCGTCATTAAATGACCAAATATTTATTGCTCCGTTTGGATTCACATCAATATTTAAGTCTTTTGGCATAATATCCATCCCACAAAAGCCAAAGTTTATAACATCAGAACATCGTCCTATGGATTTGCATTCTCCATTATTTACATAGCCAACTTCTAACATTTTGAAACCACTATCGTGTATCTCATTTGTTGGTTTAATATATAATGATTTTTTTTCGTACATTCAATCCCTCCCCCACCAGTCATTGACCAGCGATATTAGTTTGTCGGTCATTCTAAACACTTCCTGTTTGAAAGCCATAGTGAGCAGTTTCGATTCCATCATAGTCGCTAATTTCATAGCTTGCACCGTCTGGAATTTCAACAACTTTTAAATCTGAATATTTACCACTTGCTTTTTTACCAAGTTTTTCTACAACTTCTACGAGGTCTTTATTGCCTCTATCATCATCAAAGCCTAAATAAATAGAGTCAAATTCATCTTCTTCTCCCCAATCTTTGGAAAAACTATCAAGCTGAGGGTCTTTTTGAAAATAGGTTATGTCTCTAGTAATAGAAACCGCTTCTTCTTTAGATAATTTTTCATATAAGAACTCTTCATCACCAAACTTGAATAGATAGGGAAATACTTTGATTCCTCTTTTTTCAAAAATCATCATTTTAGCTTCATGGCTCAAACCAAATCCGCCAAAACATTTATTTAATACAATTTTCATTTCAATTCTCCTTAAATCACTTTCACTAAATCAACTCCGAGGGCTTTGCCTGCGAGGTAGGCATCTTTTATATAGCAATTAGGGGTTTTACTAAACCACTCAATAAGCCCGTTTTCTTGAATCCACCAATCTTCGTGACCCATATCATCAAAATCAATTTCGATAAACTTATCAAGTAAATCTGCAATGCTTTTCGGAATCGTGAGCTGGGGTTGGACCTTATGAAAAGTAATGTCATACTTATCTTCTAGTTCGCCCATATAATCACAACTGTTCCAGAATTCATCTTTTGCAAAATCTTCCCAGTCAAACTTTTTAACTTCTTCTTCGTCATAGCCAAATTCGTCAGTATTAACAACTGGCATTTTAAATCTACCTTCGATATAAATTTCACTCATCATCCCCTCCAATCGCTGCGAGTGCTTGTTTCAATCCCTCAAGATAGGCTTGACGAGTATTAGCACCATAAGATGACATTCCATATTTATCTAGATATTTTTCTATTGATTCTATCTCTTCTGTCAGCTTCTTTTTCTCAGTGTTAAGCTGTTCTTGGAGTTCGATTTTGTCATCAATAAAACCTTCCATGCTTTCAAGCAAAATAGTTGATTCTTTGATGGTTAAATTTATTCCATAGCTTAACTTTCTCTCAAGTTCTGGTAAATCAATTTTCATTCTCAAACCTCCCCAGTTGAGCCAAATCCGCCCGTACGCTCTCCATTTGCGTTGTCATCGTCTGTTGTAAGGTATTTGACAAATACACCTTGCATAATTCGTTGTCCTTTAGCAATCGTTACAGGCTCTTTTGAGATATTCATAAACAAGCCTTTGAATTCATTAGGATAATAATCTGAATCGATAATTCCTACTGAATTAATCAATGCAATGCCACGCTTAACTGGATTGCTTGAGCGGTCATATAATTTCAGTACTTCGTCATGTCCGAGTTGAACAGCTAGACCTGTACTTACCATTTTTATTTCATCAGGTTGAATCGTAACTGTTTCGCTTGCTGAAATATCATAACCTGCGCTGTGTTTTGTCGCTCTTTCTGGAAGTGTCGCATTTTTATTTAGTTTTACAAATTGTCTTTTCATTCTCCGTCCTCCACAGGCACAAGCTCAAAAGCTTCGTTATTTACAAAAGCACCGTCTGAAATTTTAGCAATTTCTTGTTCTGTAAATATATTTTTTACATTGTCATGGTTAGTCCAATCAAGGAACTTTTTGTCAACGAAAACTTTACCCGTAGCCTGATTTAGCCATAAATAGTAATTACTAATTGGTGCATTTTTTAATTTCAGTCTGAACAGCTGCGGTTTTTCGACTTGATATTTGCCAGTGATAAAAGCTAGAGCAAGCAAATTAAAGTTTTCTTTACTTTCTTTCAACCATTTTTCAGTATCTTTAGCAAAGTCTGATGACCAACCTTCTGGTGCTAACACGTCAGTAATCATCCAGTTTAATTCTTGGCATTTTTTTATCCAAATACCCACACACTCAGGCACGACTGGCAGGGCTTGCTGTTGGAGTTGGGATTTTAAACCAATGATTTGCGATTCTAGTATAGAACTTTTAATTACTTCTTTTTCATAGTTATCATTGAGGCTACTATATTTATCCAATAGCTCCTGAAACTCTTCTTCTGAGTGCCAGTTTTTAGCAAATTCTAACCACGGAAAGTTGAAAGCGACTCTCCCTAACTTTATATTTAACCCAATATCAGAAGCAGTAAATTCTCCATCATAAGAGTTCATTATAAATTTACTTTTTTTAGCTTCTTTAATCGCTTCTTCTTCAAACTTAATCATTTTTCTCCTCATTTCTCATATCACAATATTTTTGCGCTGCTTCACGAGTATCAAAAGCTCTGCGTGTTCCGTTAGCATCACTACGTCTTACTACTCCGAATCTGCCGTTTACTTCTGCTTGGACGACCCATTCCTTAGTCATTTTTCGTGTCCTCCGTAAATAATTCTTGAATAATTTTTCCAATTTCTTCTTTTTCCAATTGGTTCAAATGGAATCCACATACTTCCGCTTCATATAATTCATGCGTAGCAAGAGCAATACTCACATTTATAAGCACGAATGCTTGCATTTGCTCTGCACTATAAAGCATTGTCCCTACTGGCAAATTTGGTAATCCTTGGCTATCTTCTGATATTAATTCACCATATTCAAGAGAAGTTTCCTCTTTTACGACTTTCGCTACCGCTTCAATCTCGCTTAGTTTCATCTCATCCCTCACTTCACAACTCTGTCAAAGAGTTCACATGCATGGTATCTTCCATTTATTTTTACAATTCTAAAATCATCACGCTTAACTGATTTTTTAGTGAACTGGTCTTTTTCAACCGTTATGTATTTGTCAGTAACTTCGATAACTTTTAAGAATTTTGTGTCGCGGAAGCATATTTTATCTCCACGCCTTATTTCATTTTTGCTGAACATATTACTACCTCATATTTTAGCTTCTAAGCGCTTTTAGCTAGTTCGTGATAAATTATCCATGAAATGGTTTAAGCGCTCAATGTAACCGTATTTTTCATGAATTATAGCTATTCTACTTCTGTAACTTCAATTTCTATCCGCGGTCGCAAACTGTAGCGCTTCTTAGCATAGATATCACTGATTTGGTTGTCATCTGGCCATGCATGTTTATTTAGTGCATCAAGTACAGATTTCTGCAAATTATCAATATCTGGCTTTTTAACCACTGGCATTGCTTCTGCTTTAAGTGCTACTTGATTCTTTTTTATTTTTGATACTGCTATTGGTGGCTCAAGATAGAAGCCCAATTTAACAAATAGTGGTTTTCCTGAAACTTCCTGTTTCAATTTCAGCAATTTCCACTTGAACAAGAGTTGAGCTTTCCAAGCCATGTATTCCTTAGGCATATAAGCTTTTATAAATCCGCCTTTACTGCTAAATCTAGGTCTTGGGCTTGCCATTGGCTCTATTGCTATTTCAAACTTCACTTGCTTCTCCAAATCTAGCAATTGCAGGAATTACTCCTGAATCTGTCAGTTCTTTATTTTTTTCAAAAAATATTTCGGTTGCTTTTTCATTATCAATACCTTTAACTATTGCGATAAAAGTGATAGGACTTAATACTATTTCCTCTTCATAAGCTTTTTCAACATATCTGCAGTATTGTTTATGGGTAATCCCAGGAATAAAGCTACGGTAATATTCTGATAGCCCCTCATCAAGAGCACGTTTTTTAAGAGTCCAAGCCATTCATATATTCCTCGAATTCTTCCGCTGTCAGCGTTTCTTCGTCTTTTTCAAATCTTTGATTAGACCAGTTAGGAGCAGATTTGACAACTTTGCTATTTTTAAATCCTTGAATAGGCGTTAAATCATAGTCATCTTCCCAACCTTTGCCGTTAAACCATGTGCTACCATGTTTTATATAGTTCTGTTGGGTATTTTTAACTCTAATTTCTGACAAATAGTTTTCAAGACCCGTTTTAATCTCTTCGTCTGTCGTTCCAGATTTTACAGCTCTTTTATAAGCTAATAGAGCTTTAGGTTTACCTTTTTTGTTAGGATATATTTTCCAAAGATTATTAAACCTAGTTTCTAAATCAGACTCTTTATCGGACTTGTCCGATATATTATTATTTGATTTATTAATTGATTTATTAGTTGATATATTATACTTACGATTCTTCGGTATACCCTCTAATGATTCTTCGGTAGGGGTATGCGGATTCTTCGGTATACCCCCTACCGATTTATCAACATAGGGATAAATATATCTCTTTTTAACTTCTCCATTTTCAAACTCATATTCTAATTTAATGTATCCTTTTTCTTCAAGACGCTTCAGATTAGCTGAAACAGTTCCTTTTGTCTTGCCGTATCTTTTAGCAAGATAAGCATTTGAAGGAAAGATACTTCCAAATGAATTAGCCATCGTGTATATTTCACTAAAAAGAAGTTTTTCAAAATCATTTAAATCATCAGCCTCTATAATTGGGACTGGGATTTGATTGAAGAATTTTGTACTTTGTTCCAAACTTTCTCCTTTCTTCTATATTTATTTCAAGTTTTATTTTTCAAATTAAAAGCTGGCGATGAGTGGTTATGTGTAAACACTAAATACTCATTGACTTTACGGCTCGTTCCGCCACCCTCCAGCAATAACTTAATTAAAATGGTAGGTCTTCGTCGTTGATTTCCATATCTTCGCCAATATTTGGAATATCTTTAGCAGGATATGAATTTGAAGCAGCTCCTTTGGGCTTATACAAGCGTTCCACCGTAGGGAAAGCAAAGTTATTATTCAAATACTGACCATCTTCTTTTTGCTCAATTCGTCCACTAATCGTCAAAATATCTCCATTTTCAACTCTAAAATTAATAAACGCTGATGCATAAACCCATTTACCAGTTGAATCTTTAATAATAGGAGTACTGATGACTTGCTTTTCCCCTTTTTGAGTGTTGACTGTTCTAGTATTTTTATCATTGACCTGAACTACTGTTGTTATAATACTCATGATTTTTTCTCCGTATTTTCATTAATCCATTTTGCAATTTCTTTAATGGCTTGCACTTTCTGCAATTTATTCCACTCAGTTAGAAGCTCCATTGGAGCACCTTTTTCTTTTGCTGCTTTCAGCCCATTTTCAAATTGGGTGTTAAGTTTTGCAATTTTGGCTTGCTTTTCTCGTTCCGCTTCCACATCGACTTTTTTAGCCCTATTTTCGCGTTCTGTGCGATTTTCGTTGCTGTCGCTATCCTTTGTGTCATCAATCAAGAACAAGCCATTCATGGCGTATTTACGAGCGTATGAACTAGCCGTTCCTGTTATCTGGCTATCATCCATTCCTTTTTTATTGAGTGATTCTCTAGCATATCCAGTAACCTCTACCATATCCTCACCGTCAGTAATGGTAACTTTCGCTTGGATATAGTAACGTTCTCCTACTTGCTCAATAATATCTGTGATTGTCATCAATAGACCTTGTTCTGACAAAAGCGGTTTTACAGCTTCAAGAATATCTTCTGCACTCCGATAGTTATAATTACCAAAAGTATTTTTCTGTCCTTTGGGTGCTTTTAACTCAGATTGAACTTTGATAAGCTTTTGAGTTATATTCTTCATTTATCGAACCTCACGCATCCCATTTAAGAGGTGCTTTCTTATCTTTATAAACAACGGACTGCTCAAGCTCTTGTTCTATTCCATCTCCAAACTTGCTCTTGAGCTTAGTTAAAGTAATTGGCTCTACACAATCCCAACCATGAGCCTTAACTAAGTCATATTTCTGTTTATTAGTCATGGTTAAGACTTTTTGTTGTGCTGCTTTGCCATAACTCAAACGATTGAATTGTTGACCTTCATCAAGCCGTTTTTTAACCTCAGTTTCGCCCTTTTTATAAAGGTCAGCTATAATCTTGGCCTGAGCTAAGAACCCTGTAAGTGTGGCATTATCCATATCTTTTATAGCTGATGGATTCAAGTCAACCCTTTGTCCATCTGCATCTACTGGTATAAGTTGTAATTCCATAATGTTCTCCGTTTCTTTTTTTGTTGAAACGTGATATAATCTAGATATAAAAATATATAAAGATGTATATCACGTCTTAGTCCGCATGCCAGTGCGGGCTTTTTTATTTTGTCAGTTCAACCGCTGCTTTATAAGCATTTGACCATTCATAAAGCTGAGGGATGAGCGAATTTTGAAGAAAATCTTTTGAGTAAACTGAGAGTTTTTCTTTATAAAATTCGACTGACTCTTGATAAACTACTTGTCCAAGATGATTAATTGTTTTTACTTGATTTTTCATTTCATCACCGCCAACTTTTGACGAAATTCATCATTCTTACGACGAATAATTAATTCTGTTTCAACTGCTTCAAGTTTAGCTTCAATGGCTTTAGCGTAATCCATCCACTCATTGCGGTTTTCTTCCATCGCTTTATCATGAGCTAGCAAATCTTTATTTTCAGCTAAAAGCCTGTCATAATCAGCAAGAATTGCTTTTTCTTCTTCTGTTTTAAATCCGAACATTTTTAATGCCCTTTCTATGTATGCGTTTTAATCCTCCGAGTGCTATAATTACTGTGAGCAGATATTTGCGGTATTTGCTTAGTTTTATGGAAAGGAGGAAAGTTGATTTGAAATTAAATGAAGAATGTGTCCGTGCTGTGCTTCTAGATGTGGAGAATAAGTATCAATTTGGTAGTTTCCTTCATCTGAAAGATTTTGAAGAAAGTCAATCTTCTGAGTTCTCTAAAGAGGAAATAGAATATACTATTATTCGACTAGAAGAAGCTGGATTTATCATTGCAACAATTGATTGGGTTAATGCAAGGCCTTTTTATGTTTCTGTTGGCAGTCTAACTTGGAAAGGCCATGAGTTTCTAGATAATGTTAGAGACTCCAAGGTTTGGAGTGAAACAAAAGTAGTTGCATCTAAGGTTGGTAGTGTTTCTTTATCAATGTTGGCAACAATCGCTTCTTCAGTAATAACTAAGTCTCTTGGACTTAATTAAGAACTTCCCAATCATCAGACAATATGTCTTTTGCCATTGGATTCCACATTCCCCCAGCTCTATCATCATTGTCTGAAAAAACGATAAATGCAACATTTTTTGAGTTTGTCGGAACAAACTTAATATGTGGAAGTGATTTGCGGTAGATGGCTTTATTTTCATCTACTGCTTTTTTTGTTGCTTCGATAATATTCATTTTCTACCTTTCTAGCGGAGCACCGCATTTAATTTCTTTGCAATGAGCTTGATTGCTCTGATGTTTTGTGTGATTAAGTCGTGTACCAGGTCAAACAGGATTTCACCCGTCTCTGGGTTGACTATGTATGTGTAGGTCATCACAGCTCCTTTATAAAATTGAAGTTAGTGTATTTTTATTTTCTGTAAAATAATCAATAAACTTAGGCGCCCTAGACATTCCTCGATACTTCTTGCTCCAAATTGACCATGCTAAGAAGGCAATCAAGTGAGTAAGTCGTCCGTCAACATCAATCACAAAACCATCAGGAGCATTATCAGCAAATTTTTTGATATTACCTTGCGCCCGAAGATAAGCATTAGATTTTTTGTCGATATTCCCTTTTTCATCTAACACTTCTGTCTTATACAGATACTTAGCAATTTCTCCGTCTGTCATGAATGGTCCATCTTCGATTTCAACTATTTTAACTTTTCCGATTGTAGTCATTTCTGTTTCCTTTCTAAGCTTCAAAATCAAAACTGGTTTGTGAGTTCAATCCACGAATTTCAAGCGTTGTATTGAACGAGGGTTGCCACATATCAAGATATTCTAGCGCTTCATCATAACGACTTAATGAAATATCGCTATATTTCACAACATCGAAGCGATTGTTCAAATCTTTATAAAACTCTCTGAATACCTTAGCTCCTAACTTCTTATGAGCATTTGAATATTTACCACCAGTAAACATATAAACTTTGCTTGCTACTTTCTTTTGCAAAACTTTAGCTTTATTTGAAGGGAGCCCGAAACGGTCAGTCAAATCAAGAACTGAATTTTCGATTTGTTCGACTTTTTTATTCAAGTTCACATTACCTTGAGCGAGTAATGCGATTTGTTGTTCAGGAGTTTGTGGTAATTGCTTTTCTTCTTGAACTTTGAAATAAGTATCAACTAAAATATCGTACATATCCCAAGCTTCATCAGTTCCTAAAGATTTCGCATGAAGTAATGCTCCTTTTTCTGTCCAAAGGTAAAGTTTAGGTGCTCGATTTCCGACTACACCGAAATTTTCGTTGTTGTCTTTGAATTTTTTCAGTTCTTCTCCGTCTAATAAAAAGAAATGCTTACCTTCTTTAAATCGTGATTTATTATTTCCGAAATTATCAACGATAGTCCGTTTTTTTGTTCCGTAACCATCAGCAATTTGTTGAGTAGTCAAAACTCTTTGACCATTTAATTCTGTAATTTGTAATTCGTTCATTTTTGAATCCTTTCTTAGCTTACTTTTGTATTTTGTTGATTAATCCGTTTCAGAAAAACCGAAGTATCTTCTAAAAAAATAATATCAACAGATACTCCTAATGCTTTTGCTACTTTTTCAATATTTTTGTATTGAGCATTTCGGATAAAGCTAATATCTTTTTCATAGTTACCGATTGTCTTCTGAGTCAATCCTGCCTTTTCTGCGAGTTGACTTTGCGATAAACGATTTAGTTTTCTTAAATCTGTAATTGCTGTTGCCATACTGGCTCCTTTCTTAATTGTAGTTTAAATTTAATGTTTTTGTTATTAACCTCGGTGCTATAATATCTTTAGAGTAAGCGCTACCTCTAACAGTGCTAACCCTAAAATATTATAGAAAGGAGGTAGGCGATATGGATGATATTCAATTAACTAAAGACTCTAAACAACTACTTGCAATAATTTATAAAGAGTATCTTAGTAAAATTAATAATGGTGTTTCGAAAAACTCTGCAAAGAGAATTGGACATATCTCTGACATCTACGAATTAGTACCTGATTGGTTACCAGATGATGTTCTGGAAACTATGAATGAATTATCTAGGTCTGAATATGTTTTTAATAAGTATGGAAACAATACCATTATTGATTCCTATTTGCTTGATAAGACGATAATATATTTTGAAAACAAAAATATTAATACTATCAAGACAATTGCAGATTGGATTTTAAAATTAAAATAACTCCCAATCATCTCTTAAGAGGTCTTCAGCTTTAGGGTTCCAAAACTTACAAGCTGAAGTCCATTTTTCTTTATAAATTCCTTCAACTTTTTCAAGACCAGGCTCTGTTGGCACAATAACGATACCAAGCGGCATTGAATTTGTTGGAACAAAAACAGTACCATGTTCTTTGTCTTCAGGAGTTGTAATTGCCTTATTTTCTTTTAAGGCTTTTTTTGTTGCTTCGATAATGTTCATATTATTATCCTTTCTGTTTATTAAATTTCTGCATACGCAGTAAGGGAAGTTCAGGAATCGAACCTGTTCGCCAGTCTTCCCTGCTCATTGTGAGCGATATCATAACTCCGTGCTATAATGTAAGTGACTAAACTAAAATTATATTGGAGGTTCTTATGAACTTTAAAGATTTTTTAACAATAACAATGTCAGGTCTATCATTATTAATTTCGTTTTGGATTTATTTTCAGAATTATAGAAAAGCTAAGATGAATCTCGGAGTAAATTCTGATTTTTGTATTGACTCTAACGAACAAAACACTCTTTTTGTTAGAATGAGTTTTATTAATCATTCATCTAAACCAATAACCATCAAACATATGAAGTTATTTGATAAAAACAAATCAACATTCAACGGATTACCTCACCCTAATAAATATAGATATGACGAAGGAGATTGCTTACCAATTTCACAAGAAATTTTAGCTGATTTCAAATTCAAGAATCATCACCGCACTTATTCTACTTCTACAATTCCCACAACCATAGCCCCTTACTCCGAAGCATCCGATTTCTATTCGTTTTACTTTGGTGATTTTACACCGAGTAGCATTTCTGAACAAGATAATCTTTTTGTTTATATAGAGACTACTGAAGGTTCATTTTATTATCCAATAAGTTTTGGTAATAAGTGCTATGAAACCAGAAACGACAATAGCTTGATACAAAGTTATCAGACTTATAAAAAAGCTGATACAATAGAATATAAAGCCTATTTACATGAAGACTAAAATAATAGACAAAATTGCCAAAACAACGCTAATTATTAAAAGCACTCCTGTGTTAGAGCCATAGTTATTATCCATAATATTCTCTCCTCCCGCCCCTCTGGGGCTTTTTATTTGCCAAACTTGCTACTTACGCTGAGTTGAATACAACGTGTAACTACATTCACAGAAGCTTCGCAACTGTTTTGTTTGTTCGCTTGTTTGACTTTATGAGTTAATTATACACTTCGGTTTTTCCGAAGTCAAGAGTAAACTTCACAAAAACCGAAAAATAATATAAAAAACAAGAAATATATTTCACTTTTACCGAAACATGTGTTATTATATATCTATGAAAAAGAATAATAGTAATGAAAATTATTTTGCTATCAATTTAAAATATCTTAGACAAAAAAATAATATGGAGCAATTAGAACTTGCTAATTTACTTGGGCGAAAAAGTTCTTCATCTGTAAGTGAATGGGAAAAAGGCAAGTACACGCCAAAAGCGGGTGTCTTAAATGACATCGCAAAAATATTTTCTATTCCATTAAGTAAATTGATGAATGAAAATTTATCAGAACAGTCAATTACGATTCTGGATAAAATAAATCAAATTAGCTCCGAACTTGACGAACCTCGTCAAAAAATAGTTCTTGATACTGCTTCTTCTCAATTGAAAGAACAAGAAGAGCAGAAATCTAAAATTGTTTCCATTAAAAACGAACAAGAAAAATTTGACCTTGCCGATTTAGTAGACGATAGTAAAGTTGATTGGGACAAGTGGGTTTCATTTGATGGCAGACCTCTAACTGATGAAGTAAAAGAAGCTATGAAAAAAGCTCTAGGAAAAGAGCTAGAAGATAAATAGGAGGTTTCTATGAGCAGACAGGAGCTTTTAGAATATCTCCTTAAAGAAATTGAAAAATGTGGATTTAAAATATGTGATATTAAATCTATGCCACTACCGGCAGTTGTTAATGTTGATGCTAGGGTAATGATTTATAATTCTGATGAAGCAACTCCTTTCGAAGTTGCTCATGAATTGATTCATATCATTAATAAAGATAACCATCGTGGAAAATATTTTGATGCAATCAATCCACAAGAAGTTAGAGCTAACCACGAAGCGATTCTTCTGCTTTGGGAAATATTTGAAGCCAATGGGGGAAGCTATGAATATTTCAATGTATTTGTGAATACAACAGATGCACCTTTTGAATTGGCTGAGTCAATCATCAAAAATGAATATTTAGAGCTGCATGAAGCTATCACTGAAATATTTGAAGATGAAATAAAAGTTAGTATAAATAAGCAAGAAATGCATGATTATATCGTAGATTACATTAGTTATTTTGATGTAATTGAAGCTGTTAATATTTATCAATTTCTGGATCGTTATCATCTAAGCCATAATTTCTATAATATGGCAGAAATAGAGTTTCAGCATTTATTGGGTACTGTTTAATTTTAGGAGAAAATATGAAATTTGGAATGAGAAAGCCTAGCTTAGCAAAAAGTTTTAAAGCTAGAACAACTGCAAAATATAAACGTAAAGTGAAAAAAGCCCTTATTCCTGGTTATGGAAAAAAAGGCATGGGGATGATTAAAAATCCGAAAAAAGCAGTTTACAACAAAGTTTATAAGAAAACAACTTTCTCAATTTGGGATTTGTTTAAATAAAACAATTATGAGCAATGTCTTGAACCTCAATAAAAGCTGGACAGGAGGTTTTTATGGGATTATTAGATAATCTGAATAAGGTCGCTGACAAAGCTGCAAAAGTCGCATCTGATAAAATTTCAGATACTACTCGCAAAGTTGATAAGGCTGTATCTGGTGCTGATTCTGGGAGTTTCTTGCAAGGAATGTTGGGTAATGCATCAGCACAAAGTACCAAAACGGCAACAGATAATTGGTCACATATGCTCGTTGAAAATGAGCAAATAATTTCATCTTATAAATTAATTCGGGATGAAATTATTGTAACCAATAACCGACTTTTGTTTATTGATGCTCAAGGAGTTACTGGACAGAAAAAAGCTATCACACAAATTTTCTTAGACAGCATTGTCGATGTCCGTTACACTGCGGCTGGATTCGGTTTTGATGATACAAATATGTACATTACCTATCTTTCCAATCCGTACTACAAAGCTTTAACCACTACCCTTTCCACCCATGAATTCTCTTTTCCTAAAAAACTAGATGTATCAGATTTTTATAGATTTTTAGTTCAATTATCTATTGAGAATAGACAAAAAATAAATTCGTAAAATAAAAAATCCGTCCAAGTTTGGTGGACGAACGGGCCGGATTGAACTTATAAAACCACGAGCAATGTCTTGAATCTCGTTAAAAGCTAGGTTGGGAGAAAATTTATGGAAAAACTAAAAAACTTGTGGGATGACAAATTATGGTTCAAAATACTAGTAATTGTTGTTATATTAGCTTTAAGCTACTGGTTTGGAATCATTGCAATACTTTTAGGATTTATTTTATTCATTTATGCTATCGTAACAGTTATTAGAAAATATATTTTAAAAAAAAATACCAGATTTAAAGTACGTTATATACTTCTTAGTTTCCTTGCCTTAACAATCATGGGTGGATATGGGTATGCTCAGACACATCCAGAAGAAATGGAACAAAGTAGAATTAGACAGCAAGAAACTAAAAAAGCTGCCGAAACTAAAAAGGCTGAGGACGCTAAAAAAGCTGCCAAAGCTAAAAAGGCTGAGGACGCTAAAAAAGCTGCCAAAGCTAAAAAGGCTGAGGACGCTAAAAAAGCTGCCAAAGCTAAAAAAGCTGAGGACGCTAAAAAGGCCGAAGCTGCTAAACAAGCCGAAGCTGCTAAACAAGCCGAAGCTGCTAAACAAGCCGAAGCTGCTAAACAAGCCGAAGCTGCTAAACAAGCTGAAGCTGCTAAACAAGCCGAAGCTGCTAGACAAGCTGAAGCTGCTAGACAAGCCGAAGCTGCTAGACAAGCCGAAGCCGCTAAACAAGCCGAAGCCGCTAAACAAGCCGAAGCTGCTAGACAAGCCGAAGCTGCTGCTCAAGCACAAGCTGCTGCTCAAACTGAACAAAATGGAAATTCTAGTGGTTATATTCGGGATGCAAATGGCAGATGGCACCGTTCTAACGGACAATTTGCTTCAAAAAAAGAAATTGCTGCTGCAGGACTAGTTTGGTAAATTTTAATCAAAAAATCCACCCTATCTTTGGTCGGACCAGGGTGGATTTAATCTCAAATACAGTATAAACACTTCAAAAGAAGCCCTTTTACTGTACTCAATTTTAGCAAGAAAGTGAGTAAAAATCAAATGTGGATAGTCAGCTTAAAAAATGGAAAATATAAATATTGTGAGAGATATATTGACCCGTATTCTGAGAAAACAAAGACTGCAAGTGTAACTCTAGAAAAAGATACACCACAAGCTAAGAAACAAGCGATAAAACTCTTATCTGAAAAAATAGAAGCTATCACTACTACTGACCCAGCTCAAAAAAATATAACTTTCGGCGAACTTCTAAATGAATGGTTCCCTTACTACCAGGCAAAAAACAAGAGAAAAACTTGGAAGCAAGTTGACGGTAATTTAAAGAGAATACATACGGTAATCTCTGATGATATGCTTATATAAAATATTGATGGAAAACTGATAACTAAACTTATTGATGAAATGTACACATTTGGGACGTACTCTTATAATTATACTAGTCAAATCCGCGCTTTGATTTCAACAATTTTCAAATTTGCGATCAGTCGAAATTATTTACAGAATAATCCTGTAAAAGACACTGAAATAGCTCTTAAAATAGAGGATAAAAATAAACAGCGTGAAAAGATAGAGAACAAATATCTTGAACGAGATGAAGCAGAAAAAATAATATCATATTTAGCTAATAAAAAAAGATGTTTGCTTCATTCTAGGATGTCAGAGTTCCTATGGCTTACTGGTTTGCGATATGGAGAGCTTCAAGCCTTAAAGTGGAATAACTATCATGACGGTTCAATAAGAGTTGAGGGAACGCTTGATAGCTTTATGCGAAGTATCACAGAAGCTGAAAAAACATCGCCTAAGACTTCTACCAGTTTCCGTGTAGTTGACTTGCCAGATAGGGCCATAGAAATAATTGAAGAGAGAAAACAGTTCGATTTAATTCATTTCTCTGCTGAAGATGATGACTATATTTTCTTATCCAGTAGAGGAAATCCATTAGTATTGAACTCATTTAATTTAAAATTAAAAGAAGCTGCAAAAGCGAATCATATCGACAAAGAAATTTCATCTCATATTTTTAGGCATTCTCATGTTTCACTTCTCTCAGAACTCGGTATGCCATTAAAATCTATCATGGAAAGAGTTGGACATTCTGATGCAAAAGTAACTCTTAAAATATATAATCACGTTACTAAAAAGGCAAAGAAAGATATTGTTGATGCACTTAATAATCTATAAAAAAAGAACCTGCTATAAAACAGGTTTTTTATTTTTGCTACTTTTTTGCTACTTTTGGCAAATATACGGAACATTAACGCTTGTAAAGCCGGTTATACCAACACTTTATTTCTCAAAGTTATCCATGAGATCCATGAAATCATCAAAAAGATAGCTGGCATCGTGAGGTCCAGGAGCTGCGTCTGGGTGAAATTGGACTGAAAAAGCTGGGAAGTGTTTGTGACGCACTCCTTCAACTGAGTCGTCATTGATTTCAACATGGGTAATCATTAGGTCTTCAGGTAAGTTTTCTGATGAAACGGCATATCCATGATTTTGTGAGGTGAAGTCAATTCGTCCTGTTGCAATTTCACGAACGGCATGGTTAAATCCACGGTGTCCAAATTTCATTTTGTAGGTTTTTGCTCCATTTGCAAGACTAAATAATTGATGACCTAAGCAAATACCGAAAATTGGAATTTTACCTTGAATTTCTTTAATCATTTCAATTGCTTCTGGTACATCTGTTGGGTCCCCAGGACCATTAGTCAACATAACACCATCAGGTTCCATTTCCAAAATTTCTTTAGCACTGGTGTTGTATGGGACAACGGTGAGATTACATTCCCGTTTTGAGAGTTCACGTAGGATACTGTGTTTCAAGCCAAAGTCAACAACGACAACTTTTCTGCCTGTATTTGGTGATGGATAAGCGGTCGTCGTACTACTTGTTTCAACTTGATTTGTTGGTAATACTGTCGCTTGAAGTTGGCTCATTTGATGCTCTACTTCATCTCTTGCTTGTACAAGTGAGGCCTTCATAGTGCCGTGTTCTCGAACAATTTTAGTAATCGCTCGAGTATCCACACCTGTAATTCCAGGAATATTTTTTGCTTTTAAAAATTCATCAAAAGACATTTGCATCCGCCAGTTTGAAGGTCGGCGCGCTGCTTCATGAACAACTACGGCTTTACAGGTTGGATGAATTGATTCATAATCATCTCGGTTGACCCCATAATTTCCAACAATTGGATAAGTGAAGGTCAAAATTTGTCCGTTATACGATTGGTCAGTGATTGATTCTTGATAGCCTGTCATTCCTGTATTAAAGACAAGTTCACCTGTAACATCCAAGTTTGCACCAAGAGATTCTCCCTCAAAAATGGTTCCGTCTTCTAAAATTAAAAGTCTTTTGCTCATAATAAATATTTCCTTTGAATTTTGCTTTAGCAATTATTTTTTCTTGTTGTCAGCGCTTTGAATTATTTAGCTTTTTTCCAGCAAGAATTGCTTCAAGAATTGCCATTCGAGTATAAACACCATTGCTCATTTGTTGAACAATCCGACTTTGTGGGCTTTCCACAAGGCTGTCAGCAATTTCAACATCCCGATTGACTGGAGCTGGGTGCATGATAATGGCTGTTGGTTTCAACATTTTTGCTCGTTCTTCTGTCAGTCCAAAATGATTATGGTAACCTTCTTTAGAAAAGCTTTCGCCACTATCATGACGTTCGTGTTGAACGCGTAAGAGCATATGAACGTCAAGCTCTGGCAAAATTCGGTCTAGGTTGGCATAATGCCCGTAATCATCAAATTCTTCACTATACCATGCTGCTGGGCCTGTAAAGTAAAGTCTAGCTCCTAATTTTTGGAGCATCATCATATTAGATTTGGCGACACGTGAATGGGTTAAATCTCCGGAAATTGCGATTTTTAAACCTTCAAATTTGCCAAATTCTTCATAAATGGTCATCAAGTCAAGTAAACATTGACTTGGATGTTGCCCTGAACCATCTCCACCGTTAACAATCGCACAATGAATATTATCTGAATTCACTAATTCTTCATAGTAATGTTCTACTCCTGAACGTATAACACAGATATCAACGCCAAGTGCATCAAGTGTTAAGACGGTATCGTAAAGAGTTTCCCCTTTACTAATTGAGCTTGCTTGCGCATCAAATTCAAGAACATCCAAGCCTAATTTACGCTCAGCAATATGGAAACTATGGTGCGTTCTTGTAGAATTTTCAAAGAAAAGATTTGAAGCAAAAGTTTGTTTTTCTAAATCAAATTCTGCTGTTCCTGCTTTGAAAGCTGAGGCTCTTTTGATAAGTCCCATGACTTCATCAACACTCAATTTTTCCATACTTGTGAGGTTTTCGAGTTGAACTAATCCATTTTTTACTGACATGAGGTCTCCTTTACCCTGACTGTGTGCTCTCTGTCACAACAGTTTTATTGACAATATATTTGATTGTTTTGTCAGTAAACTGACAAAATTTTTATCTACTGATGGAAATCTCGATAGGATTTCTATCAGTTATAAGTTCACTTTTTTAATTACTGACGATTCTGTCAGTAATTTTGAATCTTTTAAATTTCGCTAGGATCTTTTGGCAAGACAAGATTTAAAACAATTCCGAGAATTGTTGCAATGGCTACTGATGAAATTTGTAAATTTTGAGTGATATTAATAATCATTCCACCAATCCCGATAACAAGAACAACTGAGCTGATTAGTAAGTTTCGTTTGATATCAAAATTAACTTTATTTTCAACTAAAATTTTCAAACCAGAAGCTGCAATTACTCCAAAAAGGGCAATTGATGCTCCCCCGATGACGGGTGCTGGAATTGATTGCAAGAGTGCTGTAATTTTCCCAATGAATGAGACAACGATAGCAAGAACGGCAGCTCCAGCAATAACATAAATCGAATGAATTTTTGTAATTGCCATAACTCCAATATTTTCACCGTAAGAGGTCACCGGCGGTGCACCAATAAATCCGGCGATGATTTGAGCTAGACCATCACCAGTTAATGTTTTTTCTAATCCTGGTTCTTTAAAGTAATCTTTTTTAGTTAATGAATTCAAAACCATAATGTGGCCAAAATGCTCAGTCATTGTGACAAAAGCAATCGGTGCCATTGTCAAAATTGCTGACGGATAGAAGGCCCACTTGTAATTGGCAAATGGAATTTCCATTGGTGGAATGGTCAGCCACTTAGCATGTGAGATTCCAGTGAATGAAACAATGTCCATCCCTGTAATCTTACCAATAATCATTGCTGCAACATATCCTGTGATGATTCCAAGTAAAATGGGAACAACTGACAGAAATCCTTTGCCATAGATACTGTAAATGACAATAGATAACACAGTGATGAGGGCAATAATGATATATGCTAAACTGTATCCTTTTAAATTTGCAACGTCCGTGTACATGGCATCATTAATTGCTGTTGGAGCAAGTGATAATCCAATGACCATAACGATTGGCCCAACGACGATTGGCGGTAAAACTTTGTCAATCCAGCCTTTACCTGCAAATTTTACAATTAAAGCGACAATCAGATAAACCAATCCACCGGTCATTGCCCCTTGAGCAATGGCTGGCATTCCACCGTTTTTCATCAGTAAAGTCATCGCACCAATATAGGCAAAGCTTGAACCCATGTATGCTGGCACTTTAAATTTTGTAACACTCATGTGTGCAAGTGTACCAAGTCCAGAACTCAAGAGGGCAATGGCTGGGTTAATCCCAACTAAAATTGGCACCAAAACCGTTGAGCCAAACATGGCAAACAAATGTTGAAATGAGAGACCAAACCACTGACTTGCAGCTGGTTTCTCATCAACTTTTAAGATAATATCATTATCGTGCACTTTTTTCTCCTAAAACTCTAAGTTGAATATTTGTTAATTCTTTCGTCAGTAACTGACAGCATATTTTTTACTTTAAATTACTGACAGAAATTTTTTAATCTTCACGTTTAATTAAAATACTATCATTGCCATCGTGTTCAGACATTTGAACAATGATTTCTTCATCACGACCTGTTGGAATATTTTTCCCAACGTAGTCTGCACGAATTGGCAATTCACGATGTCCACGGTCAACTAATACAGCCAATTGAACACGAGCTGGACGACCGAGTTTTACAATTCCATCAATTGCCGCACGGATTGTCCGACCTGTGTAGAGCACATCATCGACAAGAATGACATCTTTTCCTGTAATATCGATGTCAATTTCTGTAGTGTCTTCTTGAGCTTGTTTGTCATCACGGAATGGACGTGTATCCAACTCACCAAAAGGAATTTCCAAACCTTCTAATTGTTGCAAACGTTCTTGGATTCTTTTTGCTAAATAAACACCACGTGTTTTAATCCCAATCAAAACCAATTTGTCCAGCTCTTTATTACGTTCAATAATCTCGTAAGTGATACGTGTAATTGCACGTTTCATTGTGATTTCGTCAATAATTTCTTTTCTAGCCATTGTGGCTCCTTTCATTCTTGATGATCAATTGGTCAGTAAACTAACAAATCTTTCATTTGGCGATTTAGCTTCCATTTCTAAGTTGTCCATTAACATACAAAAAACCTGCACTCAAAAGAGAATGCAGGTAGGTATCAGAAAATGGACAGTATCCATCATATTATTACATTATTAATTTCTGACCTTGCCTGCCTCTCTGGACAATCTTAAAGGTTAGATAGATTATAGCAAAGTTCTCGTCACTTGTCAAAAATTATTTTTTATTTAGAGAATAAAGTCTTGAAAGTGATTATAATCAAAAATAGACAAGATGACATCATTAAAAGAAAAATTAATTTCCAAACAAAAGCAGGGATTATTTGAAATTTCTCATGGAGTAAATCTGCATCAGAAAGTTCTTCATTTTTATGAAAAATTACTTTAAGGTCAATGAATGCCCCTAAAATCAGAAAACCAATTAAAGCTCCACCCATAAAATTAAAAATCTGAATTTGACCAAAATAAAGCAAAGCCCCTGTAATTAAAATTCCTAGCAAACAAATCAAAAAGCCATACCAATTTTTAACGACGATTAGAACAGAAAGGCTGACTATCAACAGACTTATAAGAATGAATTCTGGATGATTGATAATCAAAAACCAGCTAAAGAGACAGCCAAAAAGTAAAGGCATTGGATAGCCCATCAATAAAACAAAGAAGCTTCTCCCACCACCACTTGTTTGGGTGAGGCCGGAACTATCATGATTAAGATGAATTCTATAAACTTTACCAAAAGTAATTTTCGCCGCCAGAGCATGACCAAATTCATGTAAAAGCGTCACTAAAATTCTTAATAAGGGATAAAGAAAGATAGCTATTAAAAGCCCACAAATCAAACCTAATAAAATTATTTTTTGCTGGTCACTAAAGTCTGCGATTCTTTCAAAGGCAGAATAAATATATTGGATAAAATCTTGCAAAACTTCTCCTTTCAGTTTATCATAACAAAAATAACTTAAAATAAAATATTTAAAGAAAGCTTGACAAATATATTATAAAATTATAATATAATAATATGATTAACGAAAAAGATATTGCTGAATTTTTTAAACTTTTCTCTAACGACGGACGTTTAAAAATTATTTCCAGCCTAGCCACTGATAACCTAACCGTAAATGAGATTGTTGAAAAAACACAACTTTCTCAATCTCTTGTCAGTCAACAACTAAAACTTTTAAAAAATGCACGAATTTTAACGAATGAAAAAATTGGAAAAACGGTCACTTACAGTATCTATGACCGCCATATTTTACATCTTTTGAAAGATGTTGCAGAACATTTGGATGAACAAGAGGGAGGAAATCATGAGCCTTAAAAATAAACAAATAAAAAGCGAGCATGACCATAATCATCTGGATAAACTTGTCTCACAAAACGTCACAATCGTTTTTGCTTTAAACCTCTTCTTTGCGATTTTAGAATTTATTTTTGGGGTGCTCTTTAATTCTACGGCTATTTTATCTGATGCCGTCCATGACACAGGTGATGCCGTTGCTATCGGTTTAGCCTGGTTTTTCCAAAAATTCTCTAAAAAACAAGAAGACAAACACTTCTCTTTTGGTTATCAACGTTTTAGTTTACTCGGCGCCTCACTCACAAGTGTCATTTTAATTACGGGGAGTTTCATTGTGCTTTTCGAAGCCGTTCCTAGATTTTTCAACCCTCAACCTGTAGAAGCAACAGGTATGCTTGGTTTGGCTATTTTTGCAATCGTCGCCAATGGTTTTGGTGCATGGCTTTTGGCTCGTGGTTCCTCACGAAATGAAAGTATTTTAAATCTTCACGCGCTCGAAGACGTTTTAGGTTGGCTGGGAGTTCTCATTGTTTCAATCGTCCTTCATTTTGTAAAATGGTACTGGCTCGACCCACTTCTTTCTATTCTAATTGCTTTGTTCATCTTATCCAAAGCCATTCCAAAATTCTGGGGAACTTTACGTATTCTTCTTGAATCAGTCCCCGAAGATATTGATTACAAAAATCTTCTAAGATCCCTTGAACAACTTCCTGAAGTACTTGCTGTCACGCAACTTATCATTTGGTCAATTGACGGTGAGCAAAATGCAGCAATGATTCACATTGTGATTCCCGAAAATCAAGATTTCTCAGATGCAAAAATCGCTGTTCGTAAGCTTTTAGAAAGTGAGAAAGTTTGTCGCTCAGCCATTGAACTTGATGAAACTACTGACGAACATAAAAAACATGTTCAATATGAAATTTAATTACTGACAGAACTTGTCAATTTATAAAATTACTGATGAATTAAAAGACTCGACTTTTTATAAGCCGAGTCTTTTATTATTTTTAACGAATTTGTCCTGTGCCATCAATCAGATATTTTGTTGAGGTTAGAGCCTCTAAGCCCATTGGCCCTCTGGCATGAAGTTTTTGAGTTGAAATGCCAATTTCAGCACCTAAGCCAAATACAAAACCGTCAGTAAATCTTGTAGACGCATTAACATAAACGGCTGCCGCATCAATTTCATCTTGAAATTTTTGCGCATTGAAATAATCATGAGTGACAATACTTTCTGAATGACGACTTGAATAAGTATTAATGTGCTCAATTGCTTCATCCAAATTATCAACCGTTTTTACTGACAGAATATAATCTAAAAATTCTGTCCCAAAATCATCGTCAGTTGCAGGAATTCCAGCTGACAGAATATTCAGCGCACGCTCATCAGCACGAAATTCAATTTCATGAACTTTATTGATTTCATTTTCCAACTTTGGTAAAAATTCGTCAGCAATTTTTGCATGAACTACTAAACTTTCGGCTGCATTGCAAACACTAGGACGCTGCGTTTTGGCATTTATCACAATTTTTGTCGCCATTTCTAAATCAGCAGATTCATCAACAAAAATTGTACAATTACCCACCCCAGTTTCAATGACAGGAACCGTTGCTTTTTCTTTGACACGGTTAATCAATCGCGCTGACCCTCGCGGAATCAAAACATCTAAAAATTTATCTGCCTGCATCATTTTTTCTGCTTCAGCATGACTTGTGTCAGATAACAATTCAACTGCTCCGTCAGTAATTTTTGCTGACAACAAATTTTCCTTAATAATTTCAACTAAAACCATATTAGAATAAATCGCATCAGACCCACCGCGTAGCAAAACAGAATTTCCTGTTTTAAAACAAAGAGAAAAAGCATCGATAGTCACATTTGGACGACTTTCAAAAATCATTCCAACAGTGCCAAGTGGCACTCTTTTTTGCAAAATCTTAAGTCCATCAAGATTAGTGAAACCTTGCAATACTTGCCCAATTGGGTCAGGAAGTTCCGCAACTTGTCTCAACCCTGTTGCCATATCAGAAATTCTTTGCGCATTTAGACGCAAACGGTCAACCATAATCTCAGAAATTCCATGTTCCAGAGCGTTAGCCAAATCTTTTTCATTCTCAGAAATAATTCTGTCAGTATTTTCGATAAGGCTGTCAGCTAAATTTTGCAAAAAAACATTTTTGTCAGCAGTTGATAGCTTTGCTACTTCTTTGCTCGCCTTTTTAACCTTTAATCCAAGTTCTTCAATCATCGTTTTATCCTTCTTTCTCAAGATTTTTGATGAAAATAAGTCCCAATCTCACGTCCTTCGATAATTTCTTTAATATCTCGAATCCGTTCGCCATTGGTCAGAACCATTTCTTGACCATTTTCAAATAAAATCTGTGCAGCCGCCAATTTTGAAGTCATACCGCCAGTTCCAAAACGCGAACTGGCACCACCAGCCATTTGACGTAATTCATCAGTAATTTCATGAATTTCATTAAAAATTTTCGCATCATCATAAATTGTTGGATTTTTATCAAAAAGTCCATCAATATCTGACAGCATAATCAATAAATCAGCATTCACCAATTTAGAAACAATCGCTCCCAATTTATCATTATCACCAAATTTTGTTTGATGATCCATTTCATCAACCGCAATAGCATCATTTTCATTAATAATTGGAATAATTCCAAGCCCAAGTAATGCATTTAGTGCATTTTCAGCATTATCACGACTCGTTGGAAAATCAGTCACATCACGTGTCAAAAGTAACTGAGAAACTTTTTGCGAATAACGACGAAACATTTGCGTATAAAGACTCATTAATTCAACCTGACCGATTGAAGCCAAAGCCTGCTGGTCAGCAATTCCTTTGGGACGTTTATCCATACCAAGCACATTCAAACCGACACCAATCGCTCCAGAAGTCACCAAAATCACTTCATATCCTTTGTTATTCAAATCAGATAAAACAAAAGCCAGCTCGTCAATATTTGATAAATTTATTTTTCCATTTGGCAAAATCAACGAACTCGTTCCAATCTTAACTACAATTCGTTGAACTTTCAAAATATTTTTTCTTATCATAATCATTTATTATAGCAAGATATGTCGACAAATACGAGAGGGAATTACAAATAATTGATAAATTTTTATTAATAAAATCAAATTCCTAAAAATATAAATAATCAATTCTTATCTTTATATTTCTTTTCTGTGATATAATGAATTGAAAAAGAAACTTAAAAAACGTAATTTTAATAATACACTATTTTCTACGTTTTTTAAAAAGCATCCACACTAATAAATTTAATTCTATGCCTAAAAAAATTATAAAATCAAAATTAATTCTCAATTTTCTTCTTTTAATATTTTTAATTCTAACTCCAGCAAATTTTTTATTAGAGCTTTTTTCGCCACTTGAAAAAATCACCAATAATTTCCTTCCTAATCAATTCAAACCTGCAATTTCCAATTTATCAAATTTAAACAAAGTCTATGCTGCCACAGACATTCCCGGACTAATTTTAGCCAATAATAGTTTTGGTTACAGTAAATCAATTTCAGGACAAGTTTCTGGAACGAGCATTTCCATTGTCAGCAATAATGGCACCAAAACTAATTATTCAAGCCTTGCTTCTGCTCTCGATGATACTATTGCAAACCCAATTGACTATGTTATTTATTTTGGATCTGCATATAGCTTAACCAGTACTGACCAAGAAGAATTATCAAAAGTGACCACTGTAAATGCGAAAAGCCTCACTTTTATTTCGGATTCAACCGATAACCTTAATACTTCTACTGCCAATCTTGATCCAAATGCTAATCAAATTACACTTCCATCAATTCTAAATCTATCCGTTCCAACCGTTTTTCGTAATATTACTCTCGCTGGTTCAAGTAGCATTTATGCCAATGGAAATAATCTTGCCATTCGTTCAGGCGCGTTTTTCACTGGTGCAATCAATCTTTATGGCGGGGCAAAACAAGCAAGCGTAGCAAATACAAATATTTGGATAGGAGCTACTGGCTCGAGTACTTTTAATATCTATGGCGGTTCTGATGGAGGAACTGTCACTGGAAATACATCCCTGACGGTCACAAACACTTCTGGAAACAATCTCAATGTCTACGGTGGTGGAAATAATACAAGCACAGTCAACGGAAATACAAACGTCGCCTTCAATACAAACAGCACAAACGGTATTTTTCAAGTTTATGGTGGTGGACAAACAAGCACAGATAAAATTACAGGAACTGTCAACGTTGATGTTACCGGAACAAATGGCGGCATTTTAACACTAATGGGGAATTCAGCAACAGGTGGAGCAATAACAGGAGATATCAATGTTGGAATCTCAGGAATTTCAGGAAATACAAGCGTGAACACCATTTATGGAGACGGTCAAGCAAGTCCACCTCCTCTCTCAACAACCCGTATCATCAAAGTGACCGTTAACAGCCCAGATTATACTTTCAGTAATGATATTAACGCCACAGCATATAACTTGGCAACGACCAATGGCTTATTAGCCACAACAATCATGAATATCAATGCTGCAGGAGTGAAACAAATTTCAGCTGGTGCAGACGGAAACGATAATTTCACAAACGCAACAACCACCCAAAATACAGCAACGATAAACCTTGGCTCCAGCTCTGCTTCAAGTTCCAATCAAGTGATACTAGCAACCAACCTTGTTCACAATTTTACCAACTTAAATATTTTACCCTACAACGAACTTGATTTAAGTGCCACAGGCTACATTTATAATGGTGGCGGAATTCAAACGAATGCAAGCAATTATCAAAATAACTATGCTAATTTTGGAAGCTTAAACATGTATGAAGGTTCAGGGATTGTTGATAAAAGTCAAGGAGGTATTTCAACTACTCCAACTGCTGGCTTACAACCCACAAATATCTTAATTCAAGTCGGTGCATGGAATGTCGCTCCAAATACCTATCTCAAAGACTATTATTTCAGTAACAATTGGTCTTGGGCAAATAATTACGCTCCAATCATTTCATCGAATTTTTCTCAATTAACAAAAGCTACCTATTTCCAAGAAACACAAAACGCTAGTGGAAATTACACTAGCCAATCCATTCTAACTTGGCAACCACTTATTAGTCGCGGGCTAAATATCAATGAGAACAATCTTAAATCAACAACGGCAATTTGGGGTTCAACTGGTTCAAATTTTCAACATATGATGCTGATTATTCCAGTTTCAGGTCAAACAGCAACAAAGATTAACCCCGTTGAAATCAATGGTTATGACCAACAAACAGGTCTCTCCTATATCGGAGATTATTCTCCAACCACAATAAACGGTATTTCCGCCAATCAAGTTGTTTGTATTCTTGGTAATATCCGTCAATTCCAAATCAATGGAACAAATACCTCGACAGGTGCCGGACAATGGAATATTAACCCTAGTTTGTCATCAAGCAGTGGCACAAATGGATTTATTGGTTCTAGCTTAGACAAAAATTATGCCTATGCCTCTTATTTTAGCAATAGTGTCAACGGCACAACTTATAATAATCTTGCAGAGTTAATTTATCCTGCAAGTTCAACATTTGGTTGGACAGTAAATGCTCAAATTTCTCCCGCTTCTTTTCTTACCATTGGCACAGGGAATTATATCCGCCATGCAGAAGTCCGCACACCAACCGTTGGAGCTACACCTTCTTATATTGATTGGGAATGGCCAAATCATACAGCAACCAGTCCAAGCACCAATGCTGTTCTAGCAAGTAATGATTCTCCCATTTATAACAGCAATACGCTCTATACGTCTTATGTTCCTGGCGGAAGTGATGGACCAGCAAGCCAAATTTCAGACTCTAGTCTTTCCTTAAATTATCCGGTTACCTCTTCCATTTCAAGTTGGATGTTTACAAATCAAGCTGGACATAACTGGGGATTTTTCCCAGGAAGTTGGTTTGATGGGTCAGATGGAACAAGTCAATCTGGCAATTTCCTTAATCCAACAAATTGGAACAATCTGATTAGTAATAGTGGACAAACAGGGACTAATTTTCTAATTTATAATGTTAAACCTAATGATTCTGTAACCGATAATGGTAATACTAGACCACCCCCACTTGAAACTTCAACAACAAACATTTCAAATCCAAACATATCAGTCAGCCAACTTACTGCAATTGCTAGTACAAGCGACGTCTACTCGGCTTTAGCTGCTTATCTAAAACCTTCTGCCCAATATTATGATGGTTCAAACAATATTGTTAAAGCAACTGAAGCAGATATAACTAATGGTACAAACTCAATCACACCAATCGTTTACAACTCACAAAGTCAGTTTGCTGCCGATCTTTCAAACGCCCTTTCCACCACAAGCAATACAATCAATAATGGCATTAACTATCAAAAACTTGGTACTAAAATCACTATCAAATATATTACCGCCGACGGAATTCTTTTCTCAGGCACAATAACGGTCGTTGCTGGAAGTCTTTCTGCCAATAATGTAACCACAGTTACTCAAGTTGTTAATAGTATTGCTAAGGACATGAATACTATCAAAGGACAAAATGCTGCTGACAGTAATTTTGATAATGAAATCGCTAAAGATTTGCTTCAATTAACAGGAGCTACTGCAACCGACGCAACTAATACTGATATTTCAAGTAATATAAAAATTAGTGGGTGGGCTGATGCAGGAGCAAGCTACATGCTCTCTGATAACTACACTAACACTCAACTCTACAATCAAATCATTTCAGATTTATCCGCGACAGTCATCCCTTCAGGAACCACCTTTAATCTTACTTTTTCGGCTCCTGATGGTATGGGAGGAACAAATAGTCAAACAGTACAAATATTAATTATCCCAGGAACAATTTCAGCACAAAATGTCACTTTAACTATGTCTCAAGTTAAAACGTTACTAACTAATAATTCTACAGCAGCGGCCCTAAGTACTGACCTAATGAACCCTATCACCTCAACAGGAGCAGCTGGTGCTAATGTTTCAGCAACAATCGCTTCTTCTTCCGCAACAACTTCTCTCTCAAATGCAACCAGTGTTTTTAATTGGCTGAAATCCTTGGATGGTTCCGCAACAACAACCCAAACAATCGACCTGACATTCACAACGCTTCAATATGGTATCTCAACAACGGTCTCACTCTCCGTTTTACCAGCAGGACTTTTGACAATAAAATCAGTGCCCGACCTTAACTTTGGAATTTATAGCACAGCAAATCAGCCACCTGACTGGACAAATATTCCAATGCTAAATTCAAATGGGACAGCAGTTACAAGAGAAGACCCCAATATCTACGCACAAATATATGATACCCGCTCAACTCCTGCAACTTGGTCTTTATCACTATCAGATAGCGGAAATTTATTTGGTGGAAACATTACTTTGATAAAAAGTTCTGCAACTTCATCAGCAGGTATTTCAAGTGGGCAGGAAAATACCAATCAAGAACAATTATCAACTACTCCATCAATTATATTTACCAATACTAATCCGCAAGGTGGAAATACAAATACAGGTTATGAGACCGTTAATATCATGCCCGTCTTCAAACTCTCGTTTGCAAGCCCTCTTTTGACAACTACTAATGGCTGGGCAATAGATAAATTAACTTGGACATTAACATCAGCCCCATAAGAAAGGAAAGATGTACTTCGTGAAAAAAATATTTTTCCTAACTCTCGCTATGAGTGTTCTGATTACTGGATATTTGAAAATAGAAACTGTAATCGCTGATACAACTTCAAAAGCCAGTTTTATGTATACCCTACAATCTCCAGCTCCACTTTTCAATACCGTCAAAGCTACTGATACTGTCGTCTCTGGAACTGGTGTAACTGGGGCAAGCGTTTCGGTAACTTTTCCGAATGGCAGTATCCAAACAATTACCGTAGAAAATGACGGTACTTGGTCTATAGCCCTCCCAATTAATCTTATATTAAGTGTTGGCAATCAACTATCTGCAACACAAATTGTTGGAACAGGAGCAAGTGCCGAATCAGTCAGTACAATTTCAACAATAACTGTTATTCCAAATAATTCTGGTACTGCTCAAAGTCCAACTTTCGATACGATTTCACCTAATGCAACAACTATTAAAGGAACTGTCCCCTCTTATGTTTCTGGAAGCAGTGTGATTGTCACATTTCCAAATGGAAATAATGTAGGAGGATCAGTTAATCCTGATTCAACTTGGTCAGTAACGGTACCTGGAAATATAAACTTGGTCGCAGGTAACCAGCTCACAGCTATTCAAATTTCTCCTAATTTGGAAAATAGTGCACAAGTAACAACTCTTGTAAATAGCTCACAACTTCAATCTGCCCCACCAACACTCGATACTGTACGTGTTGGTGACTCAACTATTTCTGGAACAGGTATTACTGGAAGTACAATTATTGTCACTTTCCCAAATGGAACAACTTCTCAAACAAGCGTTGATACTAATGGTAAATTTAGCCTATCAATTCCATCAGAAATAAGTCTAAATCCCAAGGATATTATCAGTGCAACTCAAATTGAACCCGATAAAACGATTAGTCAAGCATTAACTACAAGCGTTCTTTCAAATACAAATTGGAGCCTTCCATTTACGGGAAGTGACGGTTATAAACCTCTCCTTCTAATCATCATAGGATTACTTTTGACGATTATATTGCTCAAATTTTCAGATTCAAAAAAACAAAAATAACCAAAGTTCAAAAAGCTCTGGTTATTTTTATTTTTAAAAAATATTATTTAAAGATTGATTTTTTACATTAATACTTGAATAAACGCTAGGGAGAGAACTCCTACAATAACGATGATTAATAAGTTTTTCGTCAAAATTGCGGCAAGAATTGTCGGAAGTGAAGCGAATAAATTATTCCAATTGATTGAAGGCAAGTGCCCCAAATGTTGAACAAAAAGATTGGAAACCCACAAAGCTGACATAATAACGACTGGAACAAAACTCAAATATTCGACAAGCGGTTGAGGGAGGTTAACTTTTTTGAGTAAAATAAAGGGTAAAATTCGTGAAAGTAAAGTTACCAAACCACAAATAATTATTGTCAATAAGATAAAATTAAAAGAATACATGTTTTACCCCCACCCCTATTGCACAAACTACCAAAGTAACAAACAAAACTAGCAAATTACTAGGAATAATGGTTAAACCAAAATAAAATAAAACCATAGTAATTCCAACGATGATTAATTGTAATTTAAATCCTAAAGTTTTATCACCAATAAGTTGTAAATAAAGCAATCCGATAAACATCGCAATAATTGCAAAACCTAAGCCAAGCTTTTGTGGATCAGTTAATAAATTACCTAAAAGTCCTCCCAAAAGACTAGAAAAAGCCCAAACCGAATAGGCCAGTAAATTTGACGCATTAAACCAAGAAAAGCTTAATTTTCCATCCGTATAATTTTGCTTATTCATGCCCAAAGCAAAAGTTTCGTCAGTTAACAAAGTTCCAATAAAAATATTCTTTAGTAAACTTTCATTTTTAAAATAGGTTGCTGTTGTCATTGACATCAGAATAATTCGAGAATTCACTAAAAATACACTTAGAACAATAGATAAAAGTGGGCTATGAACCGTTAACATGGTGATAATTATAAACTGTGCTGATCCTGCATAAACAATTAATGATAGTAATAATATCGTCCAAAGATTGAAACCAGCACTATGAGCAATCATTCCAAATGCTGCTCCAATTCCAATATAGCCAAAAACTGTTGGTAATGTATCTTTTAAACCTTGTTTAAAGGTCAATTCTGAATTCATAACCTTAGCTCCCTTTCTAAAAGAGTGTATCTAACCATTATCACATAAATATTAACTAACTGTCAATAAAAATTTATTAATCACTTAATTTTTGCAAGGTATATTGCTATAGATTTCATTTTTTCAATGATATAATCAAATTAATAACAATATCAATCTTAGAGGAGGAAGACTATGGCAACAATTAGTATTTTTGGTAAAGGAAAAATGGGAAAAGCAATCGGTGATAATTTTAGTTCATCTGGTAATAAAGTCAACTATATCTTATCAAACTCAGCTAAAACAGAATTGGGTGAAATTGTTGTTTTAGCTGTTCCTTATGTCGCAATTGCCGGAATCATCCAAGAATATTCGACTGATTTACAAGGAAAAATAATTATCGATATTACAAATCCCGTTGATTTCACAACATTTGATAGTCTATTAGTGCCTTCGGATACTTCTGCTGCGGCTCTCATTGCTAAACAACTCCCAAATTCAATGATTGTTAAGGCTTTTAATACGACTTTTTCCGATACATTGGCAACAAAAAAAGTGGCAAATGAACATCAAACAACCGTTTTACTCGCTAGTGATAGTCAGGAAGCAAAAGAGACCATTATTAAATCTCTTGAAAATAGTGGTTTGAGTCTATTAGACGCTGGTTCACTAAAAAGGGCTCGCGAACTAGAAGCTATTGGTTTTCTGCAAATTACTTTAGCTGCTTCTGAAAAAATTTCTTGGGACGGCGGTTTTGGGATTTTCAAATAGTCGCTTAAAAATTTAAGTCTTGTTATAATTAAATAACAAGGCTTTTTATTTTATAAAGAAATATCATCAAGGAGTAGAATAATGACTACATTAACAAATGAACCAACAATGAAAATCAGAGCATTGGAACGAACAGATTTAAAAAATATCCATATCATCAATAATAAAGCTGAAACAATGCGGCTATGGTTTGAAGAACCTTATGAATCACTAGACGAGTTAAGCAGTCTTTATGATAAACATATCCATGATAATACTGAACGTCGCTTTGTAATTGAAGCCAATGATACTTTTATTGGAATTGTGGAACTTATGTCTATTGATTACATTCATCGTACCTGCGAAATTCAAATCATTATCATTTCAGGTTTTTCTGGAAAAGGCTACGCTCAAAAAGCGTTAAAAACAGGTGTTGACTATGCTTTCAACACTCTAAATATGCATAAAGTTTATTTATGGGTAGATATTGATAATGCTCCTGCTGTTCATATCTATAAAAAATTAGGTTTCAAAATTGAAGGAACGATTAAGGAACAATTCTTTGCTGGCGGTAGATATCATGATAGCTATTTTATGGGGATTCTTAAATCTGAATATACTCAAAGAGAAAAAGCGGTTAAGTAAAAAAACAGGACTTCTCCTGTTTTTTTACTTAGCGTTTTTTCTTACCTTTTTTCATTTTCTTTTGAGCACGTTTCATGGCTTGTTTCATAGCAAACTCAGTTGCTTTACCTTTTAAACCACCGCCAAACATAGAACTCATATCGGGCATCCCATTTGCTGAACCATTACCCATCATCCCTTGTAAATCACCCAAAGATGACATATCGGGCATTCCAGAACCCGCAGGCATATTCGGCATTTGTCCACCGGCTCCACCCATCATTTTTTGCATCATAGCATTCATATCACCATTCATGATTCCTTGCATCATTTCTTTGGACTGATTAAATTGCTTAATGAATTTATTTACTTCAATAAATGAATTTCCAGAACCTGCGGCAATCCGACGACGACGGGCTGGTGACAGTTCAGCCTCTAAATGACGTTCTGCCGGTGTCATTGACAAGACCATTGCTCGTTTTCTAGCAACATCCTTAGGATCAACTTTAACCTTATCTAAACCAGGCATTTGTGACATTCCTGGAATCATTTTCATAATATCTTCCATTGGTCCCATATTTGTCACTTGATCAAGTTGTTCAACAAAGTCCTCATAATCAAAACGATTTTCAGCCATTTTTTCAGCGAGTTTTGCTGATTGTTCTTCGTCATAATTTGCTTGAGCCTTCTCAATTAAGGTGAGCATATCACCCATTCCAAGAATTCGTGAACTCATTCGATCAGGGTAGAAAACTTCAAGGTCTGTTAATTTTTCACCAGTCCCTGTGAATTTAATTGGTTTTCCTGTAATTTCACGGATTGATAATGCCGCACCACCACGTGTATCACCATCAAGTTTAGTGATAATCACACCTGTAATGTCCAATTTTTCATCAAAAGTTTTAGCAACTTGTGCTGCAACTTGACCAGTCATTGCATCAACAACAAGCAAAATTTCAGTTGGTTCAGCAAGTGCTTTTATCTCTTGCAATTCGTTCATTAAAGTGTCGTCAATTTCAAGACGACCTGCAGTATCAATCAAAACATAGTCTTTACGTTCTTCTTGAGCTTTTAAGAGACCATTACGAACAATATTAACTGGTTTTTCAGCAGTTCCTTCATCATAGACAGGAATTTCAAGCTGCTCACCTAAGGTTTTTAATTGGTCAATCGCTGCTGGACGATAAACGTCGGCTGCGATCATTAAAGGGCGGGCATTTTGCTCTTCTTTGAGCTTTTTGGCTAGTTTACCAGCAAAAGTTGTTTTCCCTGCCCCTTGCAACCCAACCATCATGATAATTGTTGGAATTTTAGGAGATTTAAGTAATTCAGCTTCGCCACCACCCAAAATAGCTGTTAATTCTTCATCAACAATTTTAATTACTTGTTGAGCTGGGTTTAATGCTTCTGATACTTCAACACCGACAGCTCGTTCACGGATTGCCTTAATAAATTTCTTGACAACTGGGAGAGCAACGTCGGCTTCAAGGAGAGCAACTCGGATTTCTTTTGTAATTTCTGTGACGTCTGTCTCAGTAATTTTTTTCTTTCCACGTAGATTTTTAAAAACGTTTTGTAAGCGTTCAGTTAAGTTTTCAAATGCCATATTTTATAATCCAATTCTATTTTTTACAATTACTTCATTATAACATTTCTTTAGCTAAAATTGAATACATCAAAAGTTCTAGTCGATATCTTTTTTCACTCTTTTTTTCTTTTTAAATAATATAAATATGAAAATAAAACAAGCTCCTAAAATTGTTATTAGACCAATGAAAAAATTGTCACTTATAAGACCATGTTTTTTTAAAAGAACATTTTCCTTTAAAATATGATTGTCGCTATCAAGTAATTTATAATTAAATTCAGACCTTTTGAAAAAACCTTTACCTTTATCAATACTATTCGTTTTATTATTTTGACTACGATCACCATTTTCATTATCAGGAACTTTAGTCGCAACTGTTTTAAAATCTTTCATAGTCTCTGCTTCTTTGTTAAAAGATAAGTCAAGAGCAGTTATTTGTCCTAAATTTTGACTTTCATCATTTTTTTGAGGAGTTCTGATGAGTTTTTCTTCGCTTATTGTATTTGAATTTTTATTTTTTTCATTCATCACTTTCGATTTGCTTGGTAAGGTGTAAATTACTGATAGTTTTTGGCTAGTCAAAAAATTCACATGAGTTTTGTTACTTATGGAATTTAATTGACCTATAATTGACTCTATATTATTATTTGATTTTACTTCATCAGAAGAATTTGCCTGATTATCTTCTTTTTGTGGGTGAGAAGTTGAGTTTATAATTGATAATGATGAACTTCTCTTATTTGTTGAGCTTTTAGAGCTTTCTAAAATTGCTTGTGATTGTATTGAAGACACGTTGTTTTCATTTGAATTTGAAGTTGTCAAACTATGAGAAACTTCTGAATGATTGTCTCTTTGTGCCTTATTAGATATATTTAAATATCCTGTTTCTGATGATTCTGAGTTATTATTTGAATAACTAGTTAGAATAGAGGCAGCAGAATTTTCTGATGAAGAATTATTAAAAGTTATTGGATTGTTGATTCCTTCTGTTGTATTAAGTAGATTCGATTGACTCTCTTTTGGTTGTGAGCTAGAAGTTGTGCTGACAGGTGAACTTATGCTACTTTTTGGGTTAGTAGACATCTCATGGTTTGTTGAGTTTTCTTGAACTGAATTTGAAGAAGAAACTTTCTTAGGGTTTTCTGATATATTATTTACTTCACTTGGTCTGGACGAAATAGTTTGATTCGTTTCCAAATTAGGGATACTACTAAGGTTTGAAGAATCTGAACCTAAACTATCATTTGAATCACTATTTAAAACATCTGAAGAATGAGTTGATGAATTATTATCTACTTTTGTTGCTTCGGAAGAATTAGACTGATTAGTTGCTAATTCTGAGTTGGAAGTTAAACTCATACTTGATGATGGTGAATTTATACTACTCATTGAATTGCTTGAAGCTTCAGAACTTGTTTGATTTGAAGACAAAAAGGCTTCTGAAGTAGATATTTCCGTGCTATCCTTTGTAAGATTATCAGAACTAGATTGATTGATTTCTAAATTATCAGCTGTGCTTGTACTGGATAAAACTGAACTTAAACTATTGTTTATGGAAGCTAAGGAATTATTAGCTACTTCTGCTACATTAGAAAAATCTGACGAATTAGTTGCTGATTCTGAATCAGAAGTCGAACTTATGTTTGAAGGGGATAAACTGATACTACTATTTGAATTGCTTGAAGCTTCAGAACTTGTTTGATTTGAAGTCGAAACGGCTCCTGAAGTAGATATTTCCGTGCTATCCTTTGTAAGATTATCAGAACTAGATTGATTGATTTCTAAATTATCAGCTGTGCTTGTACTGGATAAAACTGAACTTGAACTATTGTTTATGGAAGCTAAGGAATTATTAGCTACTTCTGCTACATTAGAGAAATCAGGCGAATTAATTGCTGATTCTGAATCAGAAGTCGAACTTATGTTTGAGGGGGATAAACTGATACTACTATTTGAATTGGTTGAAGCTTCAGAACTTGTTTGATCTGATACTGAATTACTTTCTGCCGGATTTGATGATGGTAAAATATTGGTTATTTCTGAACTATTATTCGTTTCGTTGATATTGGAAGAATTAGAATGCTCACTTTCTTCGTTAGAGGACATACTCGAACCTAATGAGGATTGGTTTGAATCATTTTCACTATTTGAATTGGAATTGATTTGGTTTGAAGAAGACAAACTATTTGAGTTTTCTGAATCATAACTGATTTCTGCTGTACTGGAAGCTCCTGACTGACTATTCTCTGTTTGTGAGCTAGAAATACTACTGTCTAAAGAAGAGATTGAATTTAAAGTATTATCTGTAACACTTCTCGCTTCAGATATTGGATAGAGTGAAGCCGAATTTGCCTCTTGTGTTGATTCTGAACTGGCAACATCAACTTGCTCTACTGAATTGGAAGAAGAGACAGGGGCTGTATCTGCATTTTCTGTAATCACAGAAGCCGACTTTGAACTGTCAGAATTTATCCAACTTTTATCCAAAAGACCACTAGAATTGACAGAAATTGTCCGAATTCCATCTGTCGGTAAATCTGATAACTGACCAAATAAAGGACTCGTTTTATTGAATACGTCATCAGCCAAAGTCACTCCAATTCCCAAAGTCAAGCTTTGAACGGGACTCCCAGAAAAGGCTGCTGAATCTACTATTGTCAATGATTCATCAGCAAATTCTATTGTAGTAATTTGGTTACTTTGAAAGGCTTTGGCCATAATTTCTGTGATATTTGGACCCAATGAAAGTTCTGTTAAATTATTATTTGCAAAAGCTCTTGTCGCAATCTTTAGGACAGAATTTGGAAATTCTATACTACTTATGGCGTTTCCAGCAAAAGCATCTGTTTTTATATTTTGGACTTTTGCTCCTAAAACTACTTCTGTCAGTGATTTCTTATAATAGTCAGGAAAAGCTGTTGTTGTTTGAAAGGCACTCGTATTAATATCTACAACATTATTTCCGATAATAACCGAATGAATTCCACTATTTGAAAATGCATAAGTTCCAATTGATGTTATTGCATAGGTTTGACCGTTATTTACAATGATATCTGGAATTACAATATCAGCTCCCGCTAAGCCAGCATAGGAGGAAACTTCAGCTGTCATTGAAACTTTATCAAGATTGTAAGTAACTTTTTGCTCATCAGTATATGTAATTTTACTTGTCGTGGCCTCCACCGGCAATTCTGTCAGCAACTGATGATTCAAGAAGGTGGGATTAAGAGTGGCTGTCAGTAATCCCACTCCAACAGTCATCGTTATTTTCTTTATTGATTTTTGAGACATAAAAAACCTCCTAACTTTCTATACGAAAAAATGGAGGTTTTGTAACTTTTATTTTTTATTATGATTTTTTTTAGTGTAACGTTTATTTAAATCTTGAGGTTGACGCGCTTCCATAACTACTGGAAGAATCACTGGTTTACGCTTTGTTTGCTCATATAAAAATTTTCCAAGAGCATCACGGATAGAACCTTTGATTTCTGCCCAATCAAATTCTTTTCCAGAAAGATATTTATCAACAGTTTCGTTGACCAACTCACCAGCTTCACGCATCAAATCACGTGAAGTTTTAACATAAACAAAACCACGAGTGTGAACACGAGATTTACTGACGATTTTACGTTCAGTCTTAGAAATTGTGATAACGGCAATGAAAATACCATCTTCTGATAACACTTTACGGTCACGTAAAACAACTGAACCGATATCTCCAACTCCTGAACCGTCAATCATAACATTTTCAGCTTGAATAACACCAGATGGAATCATGTCTCCATTTTCTAAACTGACTGTTTCACCACGTTTAGCGATAAAGATATGTTCTGGTAAAATGTCCATTTCCATTGCTAAATCAGCATGGGCACTAAGTTCACGATACTCACCTTGGATTGGAATCAAATTTTTTGGACGGAAGATATCAAGTAAGAATTGCAAATCACGAGCATTCGCGTGACCAGATATTTTCAAATCTGAAGCCAACATTTTCATGACTCCGCCAGCTTTATAGATTTCATTTTCAATACGAGCAATTGTTGTTTCATAAGAGACAGATGGACTTGTAACAGCAAGTACTAAATCTCCATCTTTAATTTTAACGTATTTATGACGACGATGAGCCATGTCTCCAAGAGATTTAAGTGGTTCACCCATTCGTCCTGTTTCTAAAATAACTAACTCATTATCAGCATATTTTTTAATTTCTGCTGGTTTAATAATTGATTTTTTATCAACAATTTGTAATTTGTTAAGACGAGTTGCTGTTTCGATGATTTGGTCCATATCTTCGCCTGTAAAAGCAACACGACGACCAAGTTTAATGGCAGCATCAATCGTTTGTTGAATTCGACCTAAATTACCTGCGTTACAAGCAATAATGACCCGTCCTTCGTTGTCATCAATATAGTCATAAATTTTTTCATAAATTTCATGCTCGCTAGCAGATTGCATTGTTGACAAAGCATTTGGTGATGACGAAAGTAAAGCAAGGACTCCGCTATTTCCAATTTCAGCCAATCGGCGCATATTGGTACGATAGCCTTTTGCAACAGCTGGATCAAAACGGAAATCGCCTGTATAAACAATGTTTCCGTCATTTGTAGAAATCACAATTCCTAAGCTTTCTGGAATTGTATGTGTTGTTGAGAAGAATGAAATGACGGCTTTACCAAAATCAATTTCTGTATCTTCAGTTACAACATGAAAATCGTTGAATTTGCGACTGTCAGCATAATTTTTGACATTAATTTTTGCAAGTTCGATTGTTAATTCTGAACCAAAAACAGGAACTTTTAATTCAGAAACGATATAAGGCAAAGCCCCAATTGAATCAGCATGTCCGTGAGTCAAGAAAATTCCTGCGACACGATCCGCATTTTCTAAAAGATATGTAATATCAGGAATAACAAAGTCAACACCAAGTTGATCCATTTCAGCATATTTAAGTCCTGCATCAAGCACAAAAATTTGCTCTTCAACCTCAACTAAATACATGTTCTTACCAAATTCACGCACACCACCTAATGGAGTGATTTTAATATTAGACATAAAAACCTTTCTTGTCAGTGTAATTTATAATTTTTTCGATATAAAAGAATCTGTAAGTTATTGACAAATTCTGTCAGTAAATTTACAGTCCTGTTTTTAGCAATTTCCTTGCCATATTCACTCTCGAAATCGGTCGAGTGGGACAAGCGATATTGAAAAGATAATTCTACTTAGAATTAAAATAAAAGAGATTGGCATTCCAATCTCTACCGAGATACACTAATATAAGTTTAACCCAAAGCAAGTAAAAAAGCAAGTCAGTTTCATTTTTTATGGGTCTTACTTTTTTTCTAATCAAAATAGCGATATAATGGAAGGTAAGTTTTAAATGACAAGGTGGAAATTTTATGCAGATTACTTTCTTAACACAACTTGATTGGTTAATTCGATTAATATTAGCTGGGGTATGTGGATATGCCATTGGTTATGAAAGAAATAGCCGTTCCAAAAATGCTGGTACACGTACTCATTTAATTGTTGCTTTGAGTGCTGCTTTAATGATTATTGTCTCAAAATATGGTTTTATGGACATCATCAGTACCCATGGAGTCAATCTTGATCCTTCCAGAATTGCGGCTCAAATTGTAAGTGGTATTGGCTTTTTAGGAGCTGGAATGATTTTTGTTCACAATCAATCCGTTAATGGATTGACTACTGCGGCTGGAATTTGGGCAACTTCTGGTATTGGGATGGCTATCGGTTCTGGATTATATTTTATAGGTATTGTAGCTACTTTACTTATTTTACTTTTTCAAATTATTTTACACCAAAATTATCGATGGATAAAATCAGCGACAAGCGATCATCTTATTCTTCAATTAGAAGATTTTGAAGGTCTTCAACTGTTGCAACAACAGCTGAAAGAGGAAGATGTCAAAATTCTTAGTATAAAAGTTGAAAAAAAATCAAATAATTCTTTAAAAACAGAGCTATATTTGAACTTACCAAAAGCTTATGAAGTCGCTTCGTTAATGAGTCTTTTGGAATCGAATGATAAGATTAAATCAATTGAATATTGACCAACTTTTATAAAGAAAAATACCCTAAAAGGGTATTTTTTAATTTCCAATTTTTTCAAGAATTGTTTTACTTTCCTCAGTAGTACAAACTACAAGTGGTAAACGTAAGCCACCAACTTCATATCCTTTTGCATTCAAAACCGTTTTGATTGGAGCCGGACTTGTGACACTAAAAAGTGCATTTATTTTGGGTAATATTTTTCTTTGGATAGCCGCTGCTTTTTGAATAGAGCCCTGGTCTATTTCTGCAAACATTTCAAAAAATTCTTGACCTAGGATATGACTGGCAACCGAGATTACACCCTGACCTCCCAAAGCTTTAGTGTGAAAAGCTAGCCCATCTTCTCCAGTATAAACCAAAAAGTCTTTGGGTAGCTTTTCAATGAGATAAGCCAGATTATCAGTATTTGTACATTCTTTGATGGCAATTACATTTTCCAGTTCTGCTAAACGTAAGATGGTCTCTACCTGAATTTCAGTGACCACCCTTCCTGGAATATTATACAAAATAATTGGCAAATCACTCGCAGTAGCAATGGCTTTAAAATGTTGATAAATTCCTTCTTGGGAAGGTTTGTTGTAATAAGGAGTCACTGCAAGTCCCGCATCGATATAACCAAGTTCAGCAACTTCTTTGACAAATTCAACCGAATCACGTGTGTCATTAGTCCCAACACCCGCAATTAATGGAATACGGCCAGCCACTATTTTATTAACCGCAGCAAAAATTGCCAATTCTTCATCATGAGTAAGAGTAGGCGATTCAGCCGTTGTTCCAGCTAAGATAAGGCCTTCCGTATGATTAGCAAGTAAATCCTCAATGAGCTTAGGAAATGCTCCAAAATTAATTTGGCCATTTTCTTTAAAAGGGGTCACTAGGGCCGTGATGATACGTGCATTTTGTAATTTTTCAATTGTTTCTTTTGCTGACATAATTTCTCCTTATGTGTGAGCTTACTGACAAGCTCTTGTCAAGAGGTCAAAAAGAACCTCTTTTTATGCAAAAGAGGCTCTCAAAAGTTCGTCAAAAATGATTTTGATTAGCTCTCCTTTCTGTCAGTACTGACAGAAAGACAGTCTGTAGGATTTAACCACACAGCCCAAGAAAAATTTTGTGACAATTTTTCTTTCGGCAAAGAACGCCGCCATCAGCTTCAGTGCGTTCACCGCTCCACTAACTTCTTCGTCTTCGCAACCTCTAATTTTATTTGACCCATTATAGCATACTTTAGTAAACGAGGTCAAAAATTTTATTTTTATACAGTCTAATTTATTATTATTCTTTCGCAATTAATTGGATGAAATCTTTGATAACACGGCGATTTGGCTCATGAATATTTTTTGGAATTTCTTTAAATTTAAACCATTTCAGCTCTTCAACTTCACTCATTTGTGGTCTTAAACTCCCTGTGAAATCTCGACAAATATAATAAATGCCTGGCATATAAACTTGGTCCATATTGGGATAAGTTATAAAACGGTCTTGTCCTGAATAAATTCCTAAAAGCTCAAGTTTACCTGCTTTTAGTCCCGTTTCTTCAAATAATTCTCGGCGAGCAGTCTCCTCAAGTTCTTCACCAACTTCTATACCACCCGCATGTAAAGCCCAAGTTCCGTTATCTTTACGTTTTTGTAAGAGAATTTTTTCATCAGAATAGACAATAACGCCAGCTCCCAGATAAATCAAAAGCTCATGACCAATTTTTTCACGAATTTTACTGATATAACTCATTTAACAGAGCTTATTTCAGTTCAAATTTTAACTCATGAGTTGGTCTAACTAAGCCACGTTCATGTAGCGTTTCAGCAATTTGAACAGAATTCCAAGCTGCTCCTTTGAGTAAATTGTCAGAAACTACCCAAAGATGAATCCCATTTGCTGCATCCAAATCACGGCGAATACGACCCACAAAAGTTTCACGACGACCAACTGAATTAATGGCTTGTGGATAAATTTGATGAGCAACATCATCTTCTAAAACAGCTCCTGGGAATTCAGAAATCAAACGTTTAACCTCAGCAATATCTGCTACTTTTTTCGTTTCAACATAAACTGACTCAGAATGACCGTAAAGAACTGGAATTCTGACACAAGTTGCCGAAACCGCAATTGAATCATCTTCCATGATTTTCTTGGTTTCATTTGTCATTTTCATTTCTTCATAAGTATAATCGTTGTCAGTAAATACATCAATTTGTGCAAGCGCATTGTAAGCAATTGGATAATGTTTTTTATCTCCAGCAGACGGTAAAATTTCTGCTGACAATTCTGTCAGTGCTTTTCCATCAAGTGCTTCTTGGAGTTCACGATTTGTTTCATTAATTGCTGATTGACCCGCACCAGAGACCGCTTGATAAGTGCTGACAATTACTCGCTCAAGCCCATAAGCTTGACGAATCGGCTCTAAAGCAACCATCATTTGAATCGTTGAGCAATTAGGACAGGCAATTATTCCATTGTGTTTTTCCAAAGCATGTGCATTAACTTCTGGAACAACCAAGGGGACATTAGGGTTTTGACGGAAAAATGAGGTGTTATCTACGACAACAGCTCCAGCTTTTACAGCATAAGGGGCATATTTTTCTGATACTGAGCCTCCGGCTGAAAAAAGAGCAATATCAATGCCTTCAAAACTCTCCTCAGTCAATTCTTCTACAACAAGCTCTTGCCCCTTAAATTCAACAATTTTTCCTGCCGAACGTTTACTTGCAAGCGCACGTACGGTTTCTATAGGAAGTGTAGATTCTTCTAATTGTTCAAGCATACGTGTACCCACGGCACCAGTAACACCAACGACGGCGATATTATATTGTGTCATAATTGTCTGTCCTTTTCAGTAAATTATAATTATTATAGCGCTTTTAAGTTATAAGGGCAAGAAAAAATCTGCCTTTCGACAGAAATTTTTGTTTTTATTTAAACATAAGTTTAAAGACTGTAGCTGCAATTACTGCACCAACGATTGTGGCAACAACTGGAACCCAAGCGTACCACCATTTAGCGTCTTTATTTTCACCAACAACTGATTGTGGTAAGAAGCTATAAACGATACGAGGACCAAGGTCACGTGCTGGATTCAATGCTGCACCAGTTGGTCCACCAAATGCTGTAACCAAACCAACAAACATCAAACCAATAGCAAGCGCACCAATCATTTTAGATGATGAAGCGCCTGAAACAGAAGCCCAAATTTGGCTTACTGTTGCATTCGCTGTAACATCAGCTCCTTGTTGTTGAGCGTAGCTTGTCATCCATTTGATTGATTCTGCACCAAAGAAGTTCGTTGTAAAACTGAGAATTCCGAAAACAAATACAAACATACCGATTACTTCATTGATAAATCCGTTAAAAATTGCTTTTCCACGATTTGAACCATTATCCAAAGCGTTAGTTGTTGAAAAAGCGCCTAAAGAAATTGCTCCGTCATTAGTTTTAGCTAAGTATTCTTTATAAATCGCTACAACAAGTAATTGACCAATAATTGCACCAATAAGTTGTGCCAAAATATATTGTGCAACATGTGCCCAAGGGAAATAGCCAGCTGAAGCGAGTCCAATTGTAATTGCTGGGTTAATATGTGCACCTGAAACATTTGCAAAAGCAAGTACAGGAACTAAAATCGCAATTCCATATCCCCATGCAATTGCAAGACCACCCATGCCCTCATTTTTAGAGCCTTTGAGGGTTACCCCAGCAATTGTACCATTACCAAGCAAGACGAGAAGCATAGTTCCCAATCCCTCAGCAATATATTTTGTCATCCATGAAACATCCATGATAATTTCCTTTCTATTTTAAAAAATATATAAAGATGTTGACACTTCAATTTTATCATATTTTTCTTAACTCTTGCTAATAATAACATCGAAAATATAATTAACTCCTACAATAGATTGTTTATATATTTTTTCAGCATTGTATTCATCTGATTATAACAAGATTTTTTTATTAATTATTTTAATCGTTACGTAAAAAAAGCCCTCTTTCGAGGGCTTTTAAAGGCACTAAAAGTGTGTCAAAAAGGTTCACACAATTTGACAAATACTCACGCTTCCTGCGCGGAAAACCCAATTTCCCAGTATTCCTTAGCTTCGAAATTCTACAAAGTAGAATTATTCGACTCATCGCATAGTTAAATTTTAACATATTATGCTAAATGAAACAAGAAGCCAATCAAAATTCCTACCGTTCCCACAAAACTAAGGATACAAATAGTAAATCCTATCGTAAAATAATTCTGACCATATCCATTATAATGAACCCTTTTAGTTCTTTTCCCACGATAAATGATTAAAGATATTACTGACAGAACTGTCAGTAAATATTGGATTGGCTGATTTTGTCCATACATTAAGTTCAAAATTGAAGCTACTCCCACAACAATTGCAAGTAAAATCCCCATCTTATTTCCTTTCTATTTTTTAATTAAAATTTACTGACAGACTTGTTTGTAATCAAAAGAGCTCTGACAAAAAATCAGAACTCCTTTTTCAATATTAGTCAAGCTCTTTGTATGCTTTAACTACATTTTCAGCAGTAAATCCGTAAGCTGGAAGAACGATATTTGCTGGTGCCGAAGCGCCCCAAGTATCTACTGTAACTGTTGCACCATCAAGTCCAACATATTTACCCCATCCGTAACTTGTACCAGCTTCAATCGCTAAACGACGTCTTACAGCTTTTGGTAAAATTTCTTCGCGATAAGCTGCGTCTTGTTCGTCAAAAATATTCATTGAAGGCATTGAAACGACACGAATGCCAGAACCTAAAGTTTTCTTAGCTTCAAGAGCTAATGCTACTTCTGAACCAGTCGCAATGATGATTCCTTCAAGTTTTCCTTCTTCTTTGGAAAGAATATAAGCCCCACGATTCAGACCTTCTTCAGCCAATTCATAAGTATCAGGTAAAACTGGAAGATTTTGACGAGTCAAAATAAGTGCGGTTGGGCGGCTTTTACTTGATGCAGCACGACGCCATGCAGCCACTACTTCATTTCCATCAGCTGGACGAATTACATCCAAATTAGGAATTGAGCGAACAGAAGCTAATTGTTCAACAGGTTCGTGAGTTGGACCATCTTCACCAACAGCAATGGAATCATGTGTCCAAACATAAGTGACTGGCAAGCTTTGTAGAGCAGCCATCCGAACAGAAGGAAGCATGTAGTTTGAGAAGACGAAGAATGTTCCGCCATAGACACGAGTTCCACCATGCAAAGCAATCCCATTCATAATGGCTCCCATTGCAAATTCACGTACACCAAACCAAATATTACGTCCAGCATAGTTATCTGGCATGAAGTCTTCTTCAACTTTAACCATTGTATTATTTGAAGCCGAAAGGTCAGCAGACCCACCCCAAAGATTTGGCATTTGAGCTGATAATTCTTGGATAGCTTCTTGTGAAGTTACACGGCTGGCCTTGCTTGTTTCCATTTCATGCTTGGTCAAAGTAAGCTCTGGTGTCTCATTTTCAAAAGCTTTTGCATACTGCTCAGCAAGCTCAGGGTATTTTTCAGAATAATCATCAAAAGTACTGCGCCATACTTGCTCCATCGCTTCACCACGCGCAACTGTCGTTTCTAAAAAGCGTTTTGATACTTCTTCAGGAACTGTAAATTCAGGGTAATCCCAACCATATGCTTTCTTGGCAAATGCAACACCTTCAGCTCCAAGAGGAGCTCCGTGAACTGCTGAAGTTCCTTGTTTTTCGGCACCAAAACCAATGACTGTTTTAACTTCAATGATTGTTGGTTTAGATTTTTCAGCTTTAGCCACTTCAACAGCTGCTGCGATTTCTTCTAAATCATTTCCATCTTTTACCAATAAATGTTGCCAGCCATATGATTCAAAACGTTTTTGAATATCATCAATAAATGACATTGATAAGTCACCATCTAGAGAAATATTATTTGAATCATAGAAAAGAATCAATTTACCAAGTTTCAATTTACCTGCAAGTGAAGCTGCTTCTTGTGAAACACCTTCCATCAAATCACCATCACCATTTAAGGCGTAAGTGTAATGGTCAACAATATCAAAACCAGGTTTATTGTATTGTGCTGCTAAATGTGCTTCAGCCATTGCCATTCCGACAGCATTGGCAATTCCTTGTCCTAAAGGACCTGTTGTTGCTTCAACACCATCTGTATGATTAACTTCTGGATGTCCCGGTGTTTTTGATTGCCATTGACGGAAACCTTTTAAATCATCAGTCGTTACATTATAACCTGCCAAATGTAATAAACTATATAACATTGCAGAACCATGACCAGCAGACAAGACAAAACGGTCACGATTTGACCATTTACGACTTGTCTTAGGGTTCACATTAAGAAATTTGCTCCAAAGTACATAAGCCATTGGTGCAGAGCCCATTGGAAGTCCAGGATGTCCTGAATTTGCTTTTTGAATCGCATCTAATGATAGAGTACGAATCGTATTTACAGCCAATTGATCAGTAGTATCAAACATAAGATTTCTCCATATTTTTTATTTATACTCACATTATAACACAAGTTAGAAACGGTTTTCATTCTCTGAAATTAAAATTTTTTTCTTTTTTTATGTTTTTATATGAAAATCTTTTTAATTTTGGTGGGAAAGGTTGCGGTTGACCTGTTTTATAAATCTTCAAAAAATTTATTTTTTCAATTATAATTCTTTGCTTTTTGAATTAATTTTATCTCTTCTATTCAAAATCAAACTCGTCATTAATACAATCAAGAGAAAAATTATTATAAAGGAAATTAATGCTATTGATCCAGCTTTGCCAATTCCCCCAAGCAATCCTCCTGAAACAATATAATCTGAATCTGCAAAGGTCGATGCAGAATTCGCTCCAAACGAACCTAAAGCAGGCAGAATTAAAAGTGGACCCCAAGCTAACAGTAATCCATTCGCTGTTGAGCCGATAATCGCCCCACGCAAACCTCCAAAAGCATTGCCATAAACTCCTGCTGCTCCTCCACAAAAGAAGATACCAACAACACCAGGAATAATCACAGTTGTTCCTAGCCAAGCATTATTAGCATAGAAATAACTCCAACAATAAATGAGACAAAAAATCCAATTAAAACAGCATTGGGCGCATAAGGAAATACTATTGGAACATCTAATGCTGGTTTGGAGTTAGGAACAAGCTTTTTAGCAATCCCTTGAAATGCTGGAATAATTTCTGACAAAATCATACGAACACCTTGAAGAACAACCACAAATCCTGCTGCAAAAGTCCCTGCTTGAATGACCGCATAGACAATATAATTAGTTCCAGCAGACAAAGCTGGACTTTCAACAAAATGAGGACCTGCAATTAAAGCTAAAATAATATAGACAACCATCATTACTAGAGAAATAGAAACAGTAGAATCTCTCAAAAACCCAAGGTTTTTAGGGATATTTAATTTTTCAGTTGATTTTTCTGGATCCTTATTTCCAAATTTTTCTCCAAGCCAACCGGATAGAGCATAGCCTATATTGCCAGTATGGCCCATTGCAACTCCATCATTACTAGTGATCTTCCGCATATAGCGTTGAGTTAGAGCGGGTGTGACTGTCAGCAATGTTCCTTCAAATATTCCTCCTAACAAGATTGTCAACCAACCATTTCCTAGTCCAGCAGAAATAAGTACAACAGCTGACATTGTTGATACATAGAGCATTGCTTGCCCAGTCAAGAAAATATATTTAAATCTTGTAAAACGTGCAAGTATTACATTAACAATAAATCCCACAATCATAATTAAGGCTGCTGGTGTTCCATACTTCACTAATGCTAAAGCAACCACCGCTTCATTGGAGGGCACAACTCCCTTAGCATTAAAGACATGTTGAAACATCGTTGCAAAGGGATTCAATGAGGTAACTAATATCCCCGCACCTCCGGTCAAAAACAAAAAACCTGCAAATGTTTTAATTGAACCTTGGATAACTGTACTTGCTGTTTTTTTCTGCAAAATCAATCCCAACATTGCAATTAATCCAACTAAAAGCGCTGGAGTAGTTGCGACTGATACAATAAAGTTTAAAATACCATTCATTTTATTTTTCTCCTCTAGTCTAGAAAAATTTTGTACTTTATAGATTCGATTTATTTTTTCTTATTGATGACTTATGTTATTTTCATCAAGCACTTTATAAAGTGCTTCACGCGCAACTTCTTTATCAATAATTGACTGAAGTGGCATAATTTTTTCTGTTGGAATATTAGGAAGAGCAGATACTAATGTTGCCTCAACAAAAAAATAATCCGCTGCATCTGGTGTTGCTGACCCAACATCCATATGCTCCAATTCGAAATTATCAATATTTACTCCTGATTCTTCTAATAATGACTGAATGTTCATTTGAACCATAAAACTCGTTCCTAACCCAGATTGGCATACACATGCAAATTTCATATTATTTTTCTCCTTCTTCTTCTAAAAGTATTTGTTCAACTTCTGTTGCATTTGTTGCTGCAAGTAACTGACCCAAGCGTTCTTTATTTGATAATATCTTAGTAAGTGTTGACAAAGCTCTAAGATGGGTCTCATTATCAATAGCTGCTAAAACAATAAAAAGTTTAATTTCATGCTTATCATCGTTCATTAACTTTACTGGATGTTCACATCTTAAAAATGACATTCCTAATTTTTTGACCCCTTCCTCTGGACGAGCATGAGGAAGGGCAATTCCCAATCCTAAGTCAATATAAGGGCCGAAAGCTTCTACTTTATCAATAATAGCTTTGATATAACGCTCTTCAATTTCATGTTTATCAAGAAGGGGCTGTGCAGCTAATTCAATTGCTTCTTGCCAGGTCAATTCTCTATTGGTAAAATTTATTTTTTCTTTTGTAAGTAAATCTGTTAGCATAACTCCTGATAGTTTCCCTTCTTTTCTAGTACGATTTAATTTTTTTTCAATAATTTTTATTAAATCCAGTTTACTTGCTGGTTTTTTTATAATAATGTAAGGTTCTATTGAATCTAAAATAGTTTGAGCAGATGGTTTTATAAAACCTGGGAGCTGAAAATCTTGTAAAACTTGATTATAGAGCTTATTTTCTTCACGCTGCTCTGGAAAAGCTGACATAAGATAAACTTTTTTGTCTGACTTTACAGGAACCGTTGAAAAAATAATATCATATGAATTTATAGGTAATTTTTCAAAATGAGAGACTCGAGCACTCAGAATAAATTCCATTGTCGGGAATAAACTCTCTAGTCTTTTTTGCATAATTAAACTCGAACTGATTCCATTTACACAGAGTACAATTGCTTTTAATGATTTACCTGAGTACTTATTTTTATAAATCTCTCCACCAAATAAAATAACAAAATAAGCTTTCTCAGATTCTGAAATTTCACCGACCTCTTCTTTTAATGGTTGAAGGACGTTATCCATCAGTAAAAACAAGGAGTAGTACTCTTTTTTTATCCGTTCAAGCAGGACATTTTTTAATTCAAAATGATTTTTTAATCGATAGTATGCAGGAGTTAGGTGAGCTAATAGTGCCATAAAGGTCTTTGTGAAATCATCGAATTCAATTGCTGCTAATTTCATAACATTTTCCATAATGTTAAAGGCCATTCGGTATAAACCATTGTCTTGCTCAATTGTATTTTTTCCATCCGACATCCCAATAATTAATGATTTGAGTAGCTCATTAATATTTTCACTCCCCTTTTCAAAACCTCTACACTTGAGCAGACTTGCAAACAGTAATGTCGAAAGATATCGACTATAAACAATCTCAATCTGTAGTTCTTGCATTATCTTTTTCAATAGCTGATTATTCTTAAAAATAGTTAATGGATCCTTATCATTTAAAACTTTTGATAAGGTATAAAATCCTGCGTCCTCAGATAAATTTTGCAAATAATACCAAGCCTTCTCCTGTAAAATTTTCTCCTCAAAATTAAGGTAAAATCCTTTTTTTCTTGAATATTCAATCTGAATATTTTTGCTCATAAGCTCCTCTCTAAGTTTTTTTAAATCACTTAAAACCGTATTTTTACTTACTTGAAGATATTTTTGAAAAAGAGCTATTGAGAGGGAAGATTCATTTGTAAAAATAAGTAGATATATAAGGGAACGTCTTTCAACTTCTGATAAAATAAATGTCTTTTGATTGATAGAATAACGAGTTTCTTCAAAATTTTCTATTTTATCAAAAATTGCTAAGCATTCATTTTTATAATCTAATTTTTTTAAACCTTGATTTTCTAATTTTTGATTAAATTCCTCCAATATTCGATAAAATTTTTCTTTATCTAGATTAGTGACCTCCAATATTCGCTCTAATTTCCATAATTTATGTTTTGAAAAAAAGAGAATGTCTAAATCATAATTAATCATAAAAACGCTCCCTTGTATTTTTTATTATAACTCAATTATTTTACCAAAATATAGCGCTTACAGCCCAAATTACTTTTACTTAATAAAAATAATTGGACTGAACTTTAGAAAATAAAAAAACTCCAAAAAATGAAGTTTTTTATTATTCAAGAGGGAAAATTAATAGCTAATTTTTATTTCTTAGCTGCCTTAAATGCTGCCATAAATTTCTTTGCATTTTCAGTAACCCCACTATAATTGTTGTTGGCTGCTGGAGCTGTAACCCCACCTCCAGCACTTACAGCTACTGCTCCTGCTGCAAACCATTCAGCAACATTATCAACATTTACTCCTCCCGATGGAAGGATATTAATATAAGGAAATGGACCTTTTAAGTCTTTTATCATTTTGGGACCTGTAATATCACCTGGGAAAAGTTTGATTAACTCTGACCCATATTCTAAAGCTTTTTGAGCTTCGAGTGGAGTTAAAATTCCCGGAACATAGGGAATCTGATAAAGATTACATATCTTTGCGACTTCTTTGTTAAAACTTGGACTGACAATAAATTGAGCCCCTGCAACAATGGCCAAACGAGCAGAGGTCGGATCTAAAACTGTCCCCGCTCCGATCACTACATCTGTTCCTAGATACTTGGCTACCAAATCAGAAATAACTTCGTTAGCTCGCGGAACTGAATAGGTCAATTCGATAGAAGTGATTCCTCCTGAGACGACAGCTTCTACGATTTTTAATGCTTTTTCGCCACTCTCAGCTCGGACGACCGAGACGACTCCTGATTGAATCACTTTATTTAATAATTCTGCTCTTTGCATGACTACATCTCCTCATAAAATGCTTTTAGTTCTTCTTTTGTGGGATAACCTTCACTATCTCCTGAGCTTTGAACTGCTAATGCTCCAACGGCACAGGCGAGCTTGACGGCTTCTTTTAAGGTTTTTCCTTCAAGTAAGGCAGACTCAAGACCAACGGCGAATCCGTCTCCTGCTCCAACCGTATCAACAACTTTTGCTACTTTAAATCCAGAAACAAAATATTGTTCACCATTTTTTAATTTTACAAAAGCACCGTCAGCACCTAATTTGACAACTACAATCTTTGTGAGAGGGCTTTGCTCAAGGTAAAAATCAGCGATTTTTTCTGGTTCAGATGAACCGGTCAAGATTTCACCTTCATTTATTCCTGGCAGAATGACTTGATTTTGCTTTGCTAAATCATTGATTGTTCTTATCATTTTTTCTTGATTGTCCCAAAGTACAGGTCGTAAATTAGGGTCAAAAATGGTTAAAATATCTGCTTCATTTAATTTTTGATTGAATGCTTGAAAAGTTTTTAAACTAGTTTCTGAAAGGGCTGGAAAAATTCCTGAGAGATGCGCAATTTTTATCCCTGATAAATCTAGAGCTTTTAGTTCAGCAATGGATAAATTGGCCGCTGCAGAATTTTTGCGATAATAATCAACTTTTGGGTCGCCCTCACTTACTTTTTGTTTTAAATAAAAGCCTGTTGAATAGTTTTTATCTTTGGTGAGATAGGTCGTTTCAATCTCCGCTTTTTTGACTGATTCAATAATAAAATTCCCAAATGAATCCTCTCCGACTTTAGAAAGGTAAATTCCTTTATGTCCTAGACGACTCAAACCAATCGCAACATTTAGCTCCGCACCAGCTAAATATTTGCTGAAATGCTCAGCTGCATCTAAACTTATATCTTGATTTTCTGAGGCAAGAACTACTAAAGGTTCGCCAAGTGTTATAAATTCAGTCATTACTTAGAGTCCTCATCTTTGAAAAATCCAAAATAATCATGCACATTATTATAACTAATATCTTCAATCATTTTTCCAACAAGTGCTTCATTATCAGGGATTCTACCGTTTTCAATCAACTGTCCAACAAAATTACAGAGGACGCGACGGAAATATTCATGACGTGGATAACTTAAAAAGCTCCGTGAATCTGTCAACATTCCGACAAAATTGGACAATAAACTTTGTGAAGCAAAAATCTCTAATTGGTTTTCCATTCCTTTTTTGGTGTCATTGAACCACCAACCAGCTCCAAGTTGTAACTGTTGCACTCCTTCACCTTGAAAACAGCCAATCAATGTGGCTAATTCAAGCCAATCGTTTTGATTAAGGGAGTAGAGAATGGTTTTTGGTATGGTTTCAAGTTCTGCTGCTTTGCTAAAGAGTTTGGTTAATTCCTCAGAAATATTAGCTTGAGTACCCATACTATCAAATCCAGTATTTTCACCAATTTTACTTAAGGCTGGGCCATTGATAGAACGGTTGACGTTAACATGGAGTTGCATTGTCCATTCAAATTTTTTATTTAATTTCATAATTTCAAGGATTAATGCCGTAATGTATTGATTATATTCTAGGTCTGTTAAAGTTTGATTTTCTTTGGCTTTCTGAAGGATAGAATCTAAATCCACGTTTTTAGTTTCTGCAAAAGTATAGGTAGATAAGGAGTGGTCAGACAAACGTCCACCAAGGCTTGTGAAAAATTCAAATCTTTGTTCAAGTGCCTTAATCATCGTCTTAAAACCTTTTATTTCAATTCCAGAAACTGCTGACATCTCTGTCAAATAGTCTGCAAAATGTCCGTCAGTAATCGAAATTAAATGGTCTGGTCTTAAAGCTGGTAAAACTTTGAAATCTTTTTCCTCTTTGGCTAATAATTTATGATAAGAAAGCGTTGAAACAGGGTCATCTGTTGTACAAACAACTTTTACCTGTGAATTTTTAATCAATGCGCGTGGTCTGAAATCATCTGTGGCAAGCATTTGGTTCGCTTCATCCCAAATTTCTTTGGCTGTCTCGCTTGAAATCAACTTATTAATATGGAAAAATCGTTTTAATTCCAGATGAGTCCATTCATAAATTGGATTACCAAATGATTTTTCAAGTGTTTTAGCAAATGCTAAAAACTTTTCATAATCCTCTCCATCTCCAGTAATCAATTTTTCAGGAATGCCATTCGCACGGAGCAAACGCCATTTATAATGATCCCCACCTAGCCAAATTTGTGTTAAATTTTCATATTTTTTATTTTCATAAATTTCTGCGGGTTCAAGATGGCAATGATAATCGATAATTGGCATTTTTTCTGCATGTTTGTGAAAAAGCATCTTGGCACTTTCATTCGTTAGTAAAAAATCTTCTGATAAAAATTTCATGATTCTCCTTTATTACTATTAAAAGTTAATTCAACTTCGTAAGTTTTTGATTCATTTGATTTTAAGCTGATATTTCCTTCTTTTTGCAAGAGTTCTTGTTTTTGATTGAGAATATCAGGCAGTCCTTGGAAGGGTTCAATACAGAGGTAAGAAAGATTTTCGTCTTCTTTTGTCCACAAGCAAAGATAAGGGAAATCCGCCATTTTCATGGTCATTTGATAATCTGTATCTTGTGAAAAAAGTTTTACCTTCTCGATTTTATTGTCAAAAATGACGAGCCCTTTTTCAAAGAATTCTCTTTCAAGTGGAAAATTACTGACAGCTTTATTAATTTCTATGATTTTTCCCGAACGATAAGGAAATGGATTTTTGACAATTTCAAATTGTTTTAAAGTCCTATCTTTAGTTTCAAAGGAAATCTGGTAATCTTCAAAATTTGCTGATAGGTTAAAAGCTGGATGAAATCCTAAGGCAAATGTCAATTTTTTTACTGACAGATTTTTTATTTCAAATTGAATCTTCAATTTTTTACTGACCAGTTGATAAGTGACTTTTAATTCAAATTGAAAAGGGTAGGATTGATAAGTTTCCTCATTATCTTTTAATGACAAACTTATCTGGTCTTCTTTCTGGTCAATAATTTCAAAGAAATAATCTGAAGCAAAACCATGTTGTTGCATCGGATAAATCTTCTGGTTCAGCAAATATTCATCATCAGTTGAACGTCCAATAGCCGGAAATAAAATTGGGGCATGTTTTGGCCACTCAGAGCCATTCCAAATAAAATCAAATTTATTTTTATTCTCAATTACATGAGTTAATTCGGCCCCTTTTGGATTAATTTGAACAGTAAGCTCATTATTTTTTAGTGTTAACAATTGATTTTCCATCGTTTTTCTCCGATAAATTTACTGACAGCGCCTGTCAGTAAACTTTTAAGCTTTTGTCATTAAATGTCTGCTTGGTCAGGCCAACATTTTTCATAAGAGTGACCTGTCAGTAATTCAACGACCTGACGTGTTTCAAGAGTTACATCAACTTTTGAGCCTCCTTCTTCAAGACGTTGCAATTCTGCTTTTAAAATATCATGATTGGCTCGATTAAGTTTAAAGGTGCGAGCTGCAATCAATGCGGCTGCTAACAAGCCAATTGGAACAAAGATGAAAATCAACATAATTCCGTGTTGAATACCTAATGGTGTATTTGCATGAGTCGTCATTGTTGTGGAATTAAATCCAATTTCTTCAAGAGCCCAACCAGCAATATATGTTGCAAGTGCCCCTGTTGATTTACGAAAGAAAGTCATGACAGAAGCATATACGCCTGCTTTATCACCATGTGTAAAAATTCGGTCAACATCGGGTATAAAAGGGAAAACATTCCAAGGAGTAAATTCTAAAATTCCTCGTCCAAGTTGATAAATAATGGAAACAATCACAAGCATCCACATTGGATTATTAATCCCTGTCAAATAGATAACAAAATAACCTAACATGGCCACTATAATCGCCAAATAACTCAAAGTAAATAAATATTTCGGACCACGAGTGACCATTAATTTTACTGCGGCAATGGTTGATAGAATACCAAATGCTGAGAGTGCTTGGAGAACCCACGGAGCATTTGCCGATGTTCCGGACAATCCAATCACGATAAAAGTTGGGAGCAGTGTAGAATAGAAATCTTTTCCTGTAAATGAGAGGAGATAAACCAATAAATGTTTTCTGAATGATTTATTTTTGAAAGTGCCAAAGTAATCTGTCACTGTTTTTTTCATAAATCCACTAAATCCAAGTCGTGGTTGAGCATCTAATTCTGCTAGAAATTCTGGAGTTAAAGGACGCTCCCAGCTTGCTCGCCATGAAGTGAAAATGGCAATGACAAAAATGACCGTCCAAGTAATTCCCGTATAAAGATAAGCATTAGGATTATTAAATGACTTAAGTACAGCTAAGGTAAAGAAGACAATAGCCGTTCCAGTTGCTGAAATAAACATTCGACTCCCTGAAAGAGTGGTTCGTTTTTTATAATCAGGCGTCATTTCCGTAGGCAAGGTTTCCCAAGGAATTAAAATCATGGAAATCGCTACCTCAATAGCAACATAAACCCAAAGATAATATTGCCAACTGCTAGTTGAAATCCAAAACATTGGAAATAAAATCGCAAATAATATTCCGCCAAGTGCAATAAAGAAATGACGTCGGCCATATTTTCGTCCTAATCTTGTTCGATAAAAACGGTCAGTAATTGCCCCAAAAAAGAGGGACCAGATGGCATCAATAATCCGACCAATTCCCAAAACTGCTCCTGTAAAAAGAGGACTAATTCCTTGTGAAAGAACAAAGACAAAGATGACTCCTGAAACAATGTTATTCCAGCCTCCGCCCATTAAATCAGTCAAACCGTAAAGAAGACCACGCCTTGTATTGATTGCTTTTGGGGTATAAACCCATGAAGTTTTTTGTTTTTCTGCCATTTTAAACAGATTCTCCTATTTTTATATTTTTGTCAGTGAAAATTGACAAATTTTTCCATAAACTTTGTTAATTTGTGAACTTTGTGAAACGCTTACTCCAACGTTTTAATTTTAGCGGAGAGTATTCTCCGCACATTTTTTCACAAAAAGTTCTTTAAAATAGATTTCTTCATATCATTTTTATTTACTGATTCGTTTTCTCAAGCGCCTCCCAAAGCCCATTAAGATAACTTGCTCCAAGTGCTCGGTCATATAAACCGTAGCCTGGGCGTCCTGTTTCTCCCCAAATCATTCGACCATGGTCTGGACGAATATAGCCATCAAAACCATTATCATACATGGCTTTCATTATTTTATACATATCAAGCGAACCATACTCCGACAGATGAGGAGCTTCATAAAAATCTTTTTCACCACTTGGCAAAAATTTAATATTCCGCACATGTGCAAAAGGAATTCGGTCTCTTTTGACAAATTCAGCCATAATTTCATAGACATTATTAGCTGGATCTTCAGCAATCGACCCCGTACAAAGCGTAATCGCGTTTGACGGACTATCTACAACATTACATATCCAATCTAAATCTTCCCGATTTTTCACCACCCGAGGAAGCCCAAACATCGGATAAGGAGGGTCATCAGGGTGAACCGCCATTTTAATCCCAACTTCTTCACATGTAGGAATGATTGCTTTTAGAAAATAAGCAAAATTTTCACGCAATTTATGCTCATCGACATTTTTGTATGCCTCAAAGAGTCCTCTGACTTCTGATAATCTTTCAGGTTCCCAACCTGGGAGTGAAAAGCCACCATCCGCTGCTTGAACGCGGTCAATTATCTCCTGAGGGTTTGCTGGAATATCCCTAGCAATAAAAGCCATTGTTTGTGAATTATCAGCTAAACGATAATCCAAATCTGATTTCAACCAGTCAAATACAGGCATAAAATTATAGCAAATCACTTCAATCCCAAACTCAGCAAGATTTCGAATCGTTTCTTTATAATTCTCAATATATTTATCACGAGTTGGCAAACCAATTTTGATATCATCATGAATATTGACAGATTCAATTACTTTTAAACTTAAACCTGCGGCTTCAATTTCTTCTTTAAGTGCTTTGATTCTCTCCTTTGGCCAAATTTCTCCCGCTGGAATGTCCATAATCATTCCAACGACTCCTTTAACACCTGGAACTTGGGCAATTTCAGAAAGTTTTATCTTATCTGCATTTGAACCAAACCAACGCATTGTCATTTCCATTTTTTTATTCCTTTATCTTATTTATATAAAATCAAATAGCGTGCTATAGCTTCCCACCAAGCGGTAAGACCTGCTGAAAGTTTTACGTCAATGATTTCGTAATTTTGATTTTGCAAATCTGCCAAAACTTTATTTAAAGCTTGATTAAAAAGTTGGTCAGTTTTTTCTTTTCACAATTTGGCAGAAATGGAAAACTGATAGCAGTATTTTTACTGACAGCTCAAAATTAAACATTCTGTCAGTAAATTTTCAGATATTTTTTACTGACAGTTCTAAATAAGTAGTCTGTCAGTAATTTTTTCCGTGTTCCTTTAGGACATTTTGTAGCGTCTTAAGCACTGCTCCTTTGCCTTGAAGCATTTGCTTAAAGTAATTTTCAATCTTTTGAGCTAGCCCTGTTTGGTACATCTCATTTGGAAAAATTTGGTGATTAGATAAGATAGGTTTTAGAATATCATGAATTTCTTGCTGACTACCATCTAATTTTACCTCGGCAACAAAAGCTTGCAACTCTTCAAGAAGAGGGTCAGGACTTGGAGAAAAACTTTCTAACTCATCATTAATTCCGATTAAATAACGGCACCAAGCAGCAATGACTAATGGAATAAATTCCAATTCTTTAACAGAAAATCTTGGATTGGCAATATAGTGTCCAATCGTTATGCCATAGCGAACAGGAATTTTTTGTGACGTATCTGCCGCAATTCTCTGTGGTGTATCTGGAATATTTTTATTTGGTAAACGTTTAGTCAATAACTGGTCAATAAAATCTTTCGGATTGATAATTTTCGGATTCTTAACCACAGGCAAAGCCTCGCCATACCCCAAATTCTTAACAAGTGCTAACAAATCTGGATTGGCAACTTCTTCCCAAATTGAATGATAATCTAATAAACTTCCAAAAATAGCTAAAGCGGTATGCAAGGGGTTCAAACAAGCGGTAACTTTCATCTGATCAGCATCATTGACTGTTTCACGATCAGTCAAGATAACTCCAGCTTTTTCTAATGCCGGCCTGCCATTTGGAAAAGTATCTTCAATCACTAAATAATGAACTTCTTCCGTATTACCAAAAGGAGCAATATTTGTATGTTTTTGACTATGTAAAATTTCTGTATCCTCAAAACCATCAGCTGTCAGTAATTTTGCAACTTTTTCAGACGGATTGGGTGTAATTCGGTCAATCATTGACCAGGGGAAACTAACTTTTTTAGGATTGATAAGGTAATCATAAAAATCTTGTTCTACGATTTCATTTTCCACCCAAGCTTTAGCAATGGTCAAAATCGCTTCTTGCAATTTCAAACCATTTTCTGAAAAATTATCTGTACTGACCATGGCAATCGGAAATTTACCAGCTTTAAATCTTGCATAAAGGAGATAAGTAACGGCCCCCATATTGGTTTTAGGCTTGCTTCTTCCTTGCATATCTTCAAGTGCCAAAGGCGTCAATTGGTCTTTTGAATCCCGTAGTGAATAACCTTTTTCTGTAATCGAAAAAGTTGTCAATTGCAAAGATGGATTTTCAAAGACTTTTGTTAAATGAGCCCAACCCTCGGTATTTTCTGCATTAAAATAAAAACTTTCAGCAACACTCGCAATCAATTCTTTGTCAAAAGCTCCATCTGTTTTCATTGTCACTGACAGAAAACGATTATTATAGGCCCGATAGATTTTATCAATTACCTCATCATCATAAGTTTCAGCCACAATAAGACCTGAGTTGAGTTCTCCTTGATTGAGTAAGTCTTGGACGACAACCGCATGGAAACATCTAAAAAGATTTCCTCCACCAAAGTGGACCCAGACTGGATTATCAGCTGTTGACTCTATAACTTTGTCTTGATTAAAGTTAGGAATTTTAATTTTTGCTTTTTTAAATTCCTCACCCTTTATCAAATAATCATCAAGCAATTTCACCATGATTTCTCCTTTAAATCTCGAAAAGTGATATATCAGTTTTTCTTCTACGAAAACTAGTATATCACTTTTAAGAAACCGTTGTCAAGAATATATTAAAAAAAAGACATTATTTTAAAAGAATACCTTTATTATTTGACTTTACCGCCCCTCTGCTCTATAATTACAGAATGAATGAATTGAATTTTAATCTACAGAATCAGGCCTATAAACAAATTACAGGCAAAATTCTCAGGAATGAATATCGTCCTGGACAAAAAATTTCACAAAAAAATATCGAAATTGATTTGCAATTAGGCCGAACTCCTGTCAGAGAGGCACTTCTTCGTTTACGTCGTGATGGACTCATTTATAGCATCCCTCAATCAGGGACCTTCGTCACAAAAATTGATTTAGATGCTGCCATCAATGCTCGATTCATTCGAGAAAATTTAGAAGCCAAAATTGTTTCCGAAGCTGCGGCTTTAGAGAATAATAATCTTTTACTCAACCAAGCACGAGATGCAATTGAACTTCAAGAACAATATGCTGCTAAAGCTGAATATCACAATTTTTTTAACGCTGATGAAGAATTTCATAAAACTTTTTATTTAATGACTAACCATGCCCAAGTCTGGGACTGGCTTCAAACCATTAATATTCAGTTCAATCGTTTCCGTTGGTTACGTCTTGCGATTTCTGATTTACCATGGAATACCTTGATTGAGCAACACAAGGAAATACTCTCCGCTGTTGAAAATCATGATGGAGAAAAAACTGTCACAGCGGCTGCCAAGCATTTGCACTTGATGTTTGACGAAGAAATGGCAGTTTTACAAGCTTTTCCTGAATACTTTGATAATTTACCCGAATAAAAAAACTCTGCCGGAATTCCAACAGAGTTTTTTATAAGTAACTAATTTATTTTACATTTTTAGAATCTGGAATTGAAAATGAAGTAAAGAAAGCAATAATAACAAGAATCAATCCTGTGACAATTCCAGAAATATAACCAGAACTACTTCCACCAACACTGGTATGTAAAAGCGTTGGCACTGCGTACAAAATAATGAAACTGATACCAGCTCCTAAATTAAACATTCCTGCATTTAAGCCCGGAAGATAACCTGGATTATCCTCTGGTGAAAGCACGATTCCCAGACCATTTAACATAATATTTGTTATTCCAGCATAGGTAATCCCAATGAAGGTAGATACCAACAATAAAAGCCAGATTGAAGGTTGTAGCACTCCAACAACGGCCAAACCAATACCGATAATCGTCGTTAAAAGTCCAACCCGAAGGACTTTTGTAAAGCCAAAGCGAGCAGCCAAGAATCCTGAAACAGGTCCAAAGAATAAGCCAGCAAGCGCATAAGGAGTAAGGGTAACAAGAGAAACCATATCTGCCCCAAGTCCCAAACCAAACTTACCATCTTGACCCAAAGCTGGAATAATACCATTCATAATTGCAAAGACACCAGTCATCGTTAGGAGAGTTGTAATTAATAACCCCCAAGTTCTTCTTTGTTTCAAATAATGAATAGGAACCATTGGATGATTCACTCGTTTTTCAACTTGCCAAAATCCAACAAAACAAATCAAACCTAAAAGAGCCAAGACTGAAGCTAAAAGCCAATTAGGAAGTCCAAGATTTCCAAAACTTCCTTGCAAGGCATTCACCGCACTCAAGAGCGCACCCATTGCCAATACTAAAAGAATGACTCCGCTCCAATCCATTTTTGGTCTATCTTTTGCAGTTGACTCTTGCGTTCCAAAACTTACTAAAAGAATAGCAAGTGCCGCAGTAATTCCCATAACAAAAAATACAGAACGAAATCCACCATGACTTACTAGCCAACCACCTGCTAATGCATCAACCCCAGCAATTCCACCATTGATTGAAGTGAGTATGGCCATTAATTTTGCATATCTCTTCTCATCACGCACTTTCACATGCAGAATAATTAAACAAAGCGGAACCACAGGGCCAGCAGCACCTTGTAAAATACGACCAATCATCAAAATCCCCACATTTGTAGCAAATCCTGAGATAAGACAACCAATCATTGTCAAAGTAAGCATTCCAATTAGAACTTTTTTTCGTCCAATCAAATCCGCCAAACGAGGCAAAAATAGAGCAAATAAGGCCGCAGCTGTAAAAAAGATGGTTTGTGTTAGTGCTATAGACGAAGCTGTCGTGTGTAATTGGGTCTGCATGGTAACCAAAGCAGGCGAGAGCATTGAAGCATTGAGCTGAAAAGCAAAGATTGCTACCAATAGGGCCACCATTAAAGCCACTATTGAACCCGCATTATCACTAGATTTTTGAGGAACAGTATTTTCTCCCATTTTTTCTCCTTTTTTTAGAGGATAAACTCTTTTTAGTTTTACAAACCTAAAAGAGCCCCAGCTATCTATTATATTATAAATTTTACTTTTTGCGAAGTTTAAAAATGTCACTTGGACAAATTTATATTTTTATTCATTATTCATCTTTATTTTTAAAAATAAAAAAACTCTGTCCTAGCGACAGAATTTTTGTTTTTATACTACCATTGGTGCTCATCAACATTATCTTTATCCACAAGATAGATTGGCGAATTTATCATATGTGCTATTTTTTTACCTTGATAATAATCATAGGTAGCTTGCAAAGCCATTTCACCAATTTTAGCCGGTTGTTGAGCAATCGTTGCGGTCATTGTCCCTGCTTTTATAGCATCATGTGTTTCAGACTCACCATCAATTCCAAAAATGGCTATTTTTTGTCCGGTGGCTTGCACAGCTTTAGCTGCTCCCAGTGCCATTTCATCATTTTGCGCAAAGATTGCTTGGACGTCTTTATGAGATTGGAGCATATTTTGAGTGGTATTTAAACCAGTTGTTCTGTCAAAATTAGCTGATTGGCTGGATAATATATTTAAACCTAAGGTCTTAGCTTCACTATTAAATCCTTTACCACGGTCTATTGTTGCCGAAGCTCCTGGTGTTCCAGAAAGTTCCAGAACTTTTACGTTTTTCCCAACCAATTTTTCAACGGCTTGAGCTGCCATTTTTCCAGCGGCCACATTATCAGAGGCAACGGTTGTTAAAACTGTTCCACCATTTGAACCTCTATCCATTGCAATCACTGGGATATGCGCATTGTTGGCTGCTTTAATGGCTGGAACAATGGCATCAGAATCTACAGGATTAATTAAAATCGCATCCACATTTTGGCTGATGAAATTTTGAACATTATTTAATTGTGTTGCAGAATCATTTTGGGCATCAGAAACCGTTAATTTTGTATTTTTTTCTTTGGCCATTGATTTAATCGCATTGTTCATTGAAACAAAATAAGGATTGTTTGTTGTCGAAATAGAAACACCAATATTTAATTCATTTGGTTTCTTATGCGTTACCTCTTCTACTTTTTCTTTTCCATCACGGCCTGGAATGCCGGTATAAAGACTACATGCGGTCAAAGTTGAGACTGCTAAAGTAGCTACAAAAGCAAAAGTTAATTTTTTTACTAATTTCATGTTCAACTCTCCTATTTCCGTTTGCTACGAATGACATCGATAAGAACTGCAACGAGAATAACTAATCCTTGGATGACTTGTTGCCAAAAGGCTGACACACCAATTATATTTAAGCCATTATTTAGAACACCAATGATTAATACCCCAATCATTGTTCCAAACATTCGCCCTTTCCCTCCCATTAGAGAGGTTCCCCCAAGGACAACGGCAGCGATTGCATACATTTCATAGCCAGATCCTGCTTGTGGCGTTGCTGATGACAAACGAGAACTGATGATTAAACCAGAAATTGCGGACATTGCTCCAGATAAAGTGTAAATGGCAATTTTTACTTTATTTAGTTTAATTCCTGAAATATAAGCAGCTTTTTCATTACCACCCAAAGCATAAACTGATTTACCAAAGGCTGTTTTATGAAGCAAAATCCATAAAACAATGAAAACAAGAATCATTAAAATAACAGGGAAAGGAATACCCAGTAAATAACCTTGTCCAATATAGGCTAAGAAATAGCCATCCATGTGTTTAGTAATTGGATTACCATCAGTAAAAACAAGGGTTGCTCCGCGGTAAACCATTTGAGTAGCTAAAGTTACAATGAAAGGGGCCAATTTCCCATAGGCAATAAGTGCACCATTGATCGCTCCAAGAAAAGCACCAATGATTAACGCACAGACTACTGCTAGCGGTAAAGGCATTCCTTGGGCTATAAAACCTGCGGACACTGCACTTGAAAGGGCTAAAATTGCGCCAACTGACAGGTCAATTCCTGAAGTTAGAATTACGAAGGTCATCCCAAAGGCAATAAATCCATTAGCCGTGACTTGTAAGAGTAAATTTAGCAAATTGTTTGCCGTCATAAAGTTGGGATTGATACACGTAATGATAATCATCAAAACAATCAGAGCAATCATTGTCGTTAAAGAACTGAATTTTTGAGATAGAGCTTTCACACTTATTGTCCTCCTGTTGCGAGCTGCATCACATTTTCTTGTGTTGCTTCATTTTTGGCTAAAATTCCTGCTATTTCTCCTTCATGCATCACTGCAATTCGGTCTGCAACACCAAGAATTTCGGGTAAATCACTTGAAATCATAATAATTGGAACACCACGTTCAGCAAGTTCATTCATTAATTGATAAATTTCACGCTTGGCTCCCACGTCGACTCCTCGTGTTGGTTCATCTAAGATTAAAACTTTTGGCGCAATGCCAATCCATTTGGCGAGGACAACTTTTTGTTGATTTCCTCCAGATAGAGAACCAACTATTTGTTCTTCATCTGTCGCTTTAACATTAAGACGCTCAGAGAGTTGCTTAACAAAAGTTGTTGCTGTTTTATCGTCAAAGAGGCCATGATGAATAAAATCCTTTGTACTCGGAAGAGTAATATTATCTTTTATTGAGAAATCAAGAACAAGTCCTTCATCTTTTCGGTCTTCTGTTAAAAAGCCAATTCCTTCTTTGATTGCTTGTGCCGGGTTATTGATAGTTAGACTCTTTCCATTAATTTTTATCGTGCCTGATTTTTAGCTTATCAATTCCAAAAATTGCTCGCATGACCTCAGTTCTACCAGCTCCCATGAGTCCTGCAAATCCGAGAATTTCACCTGAACGAACTGAAAATGAAATATCTTTAAAAAATTCTGCCGATAAATGGTCGGCTTCAAATACAATTTCTCGAATTTCAGCATTTTTTTGGGGATAGTAATCTGTAATTGACCGACCAACCATTTTTCTAACTAATTCATCAACATTGGTTTCTTTCGTCTTTTGCGTATCAATGACTAGACCATCACGCATGACAGTTACACAATCTGTGATTTTAAAAATTTCTTTATTCGATGAGAAATATAAATAATTCCAACCCCTTGATTTTTAAGACCAGCAATAACTGAAAACAATCTTTCTGTTTCTCTTTCGGTCAATGCTGCTGTTGGTTCATCCATAATCAAAATTTTTAAATCAGACAAAAAACTTTTAGCTATTTCAACCATTTGTTGCTGACCAACTGATAAATTACCAATTTCTTTGTCTAAATCAATTTTTACTCCCAACTGTTCAAAAGCAAAATTTGCTTTTTTTCGCATGGCCTTCGTATCTAAAATACCAAATTTATTTTTTATCTCTCGTCCTAAAAAAAGATTCTCTAAGACTGTTAAATCAGGCCAAGTATTCATTTCCTGATGAATAAAACTAATTCCAAATCCTTCTGCTTCCTGAGGATTTTTAAAAATTTTCTTTTCACTGTCAATCTCAATTTCCCCACCAGAAGCTGGAAATAGACCAGTTAGAATATTCATCAAAGTAGATTTTCCAGCCCCATTTTCTCCCATTAAGGCATGAACTTCTCCTGAATTAATCGTTAAATCAATTGCTTCAAGAACTTTATTCGTTCCAAATGATTTAGAAATGTTCTTCATTTCTATTTTCAAAATTGACCTCCTCCTTTTTCACAAAGCGACACCTGATTGTAAAATAATATTTGAATAAGGTGTATTTTCTCCTGTTCTCACCACTGCTTTGACCTCATGATTCATTAATTTTAAGGTCTCATGACTGACAAAAACTATTTCAACATCTGCTGATAATTTTGTCAGTAAAATCGCTAACTGTTCAGGATTATTTTCTTTTATTTCCTCAGCAAGATAGACTTTTTCAACTAAAATATTTTCCAAATAGATGTCCAGAACTTCTTGAAAACTGGGTTTTCCTCTGGTCAGGGCTAAATCAATTTTGGGGGTACCTATTGGTACTGGTAGTCCTAAATCTCCTATACAAACTTGGTCAGTATGGCCCAAATCGTCAGCAATTTTTGCTAATTCACTATTAAGTATTCCTTCTTTTTTCATAAATTTAACTCTCTTTCTTTTTTAGTAGAGATTAATTTCAAGTTCTTTTAATTTTGCTTTAACTTCTGATAGCTTTGGCATCCCGCCTTGTGCACCAAATTTTTGAATAGATAAATGAGAAGCAACGACAGCTAATCTGATAGAATCACTAATTGATAAGTTTTCAGTCAAACCAAAGGCAAAGGCTCCGTTGAATGTATCTCCTGCACCAGTTGTATCTACAACCTTAGCTTTTATGGCAGGAATTTTTTGAAGAGTCTCTCCATCGTGGAAAATGACTCCTTCACTTCCTAAGGTGACAATCAGACGATTTGAATATTTTTTGAGAATTTCTTCAAGTGCTAAATTCGGAAAAAGTTCCTTACATTCGTGTTCATTCGGTGTGATATAATCAACAAAATCAATCATTTCCAAATCTGTTTTTCTTGCTGGAGCTGGATTATAAAGAACTTTTATCGCATTTTCTTTACAGAATTTAGCAATCGCTAGATTTGTTTCATGTGGAATTTCATTTTGTAGAATAACAAGTTGGCTTTCTTTAATTTTCTCCCAAAGGTCTGCTAGATAACTTGGTAGAACTTCATTATTAGCACCTGGAATAATAATAATACGATTATCGTCATCATAGAGAGTAATTTGAGCAATCCCTGTTGTTTGTGGTACCGTTCCCACATTTTCAAAAAGAACTGCATTTTCTTTGAAGTTTTGCAAAATACTCTCACCAAAAGCATCCTTGCCTACTGCTCCAATCATACTTACTTCATTGGGAGAAAGTCTGGCAAAAGCAACGGCTTGGTTCGCTCCTTTTCCACCGGGAACCATAGCGAAATCTTCACCAAATACTGTTTCTCCAGCATTTGGCACTCGGTTAGTCCTTGTGACTAAATCCATTGAAATGCTTCCTATAACACTTACTTTTGTCATTAATTTTTCCTCATTCTTTTCTCTTTTGTCGAATTGTTTCACGCGCTACATAATGAACAGGGAGTTCAATTTTAGACTTCTCAATTACTTGGTCAGTCGCGATTTTATAAATAAGTTGAGCAGCTTCAAGCCCCATCTGATAAGCAGATTGATGAATGGTTGAGAGTGCTGGATAAATGAATTGGCTCATTTGAATATCGTCATAACCAATAATTTGAATATCCTCAGGAATTTTCTTATTTAACCGATGAATTTCGTGGATATAAGCCATGGCATGAATATCCGATGGTGCAATGATACTATCAAAGTTTTCTTCATTGGCAAGCACTTCTCTCGCCTCTTTCTGAATTTCTTCAAAATCATAACTTTGACTGTAAAAAGCTTTAAAATCAACTTGTTTTTCTTTTAAATAAGCAATACTTGCTTTAAAACGATTATTGATATTTGTGGCATTCAAAGGACCGCTGACTACAGCAACTTTTTTTGCTCCTGCTGTTACAATCACTTTTGCTGCTAATCGTCCACCTGACTCATTGTCCGAAAAAACACCATAGTTACTTTTATGGCCTACTCGGTCCACGATTACAGTTGGAATATCCAAATCAGGAAAGTCTTCTTTAAAATCATGGGTTGAAATGATGCCAGCAGCATTACTTTGAATCAAAACTTTCAAATAATCTTGCTCAGATTGATTCTTTTCACCAATATTTCCGAGCATCACACGATAACCTTTTTCTTTTAAAAATTCCTCTGCTCCTTTGGCTAGCATTGGGAAAAAAGGATTGGAGATATCTGGCAATAATAGTCCAACAAGCTGATTCTTTTTCGTTTTTAAAGATTGGGCAGAAAGATTGGGTCTGAAATTTAGTTTTTTAATTGCTCGTTCAATTTTTTCTCTGGCTTCATCACTTACATAGCCATTCTGAGCAATAAAACGTGAAACAGTGGACTTTGAAACTCCTGCTTCAAGCGCAACTTGTTTGATGGTTGTCATTACTTCCTCCTTTCACATGTGGGAACGTTCTCATATTTACATTTACAATTGTATCCGTTTTCATTAAATTTGTCAATCCTTTTTATATTTCGTTTTAATAACAAAAAAACCTACTTTTTAGTAGGCTTTCTTATTAATCAAAGACACGGTCAAAAATTTCATCGACTCTTGTTAAATGATAATTGTAATCAAAAGCTTTATCAATATCTTCATCATTCAAATACTGACGAATTTGTTCATTTTCTTCAAGCAATGGTCTAAACATCACTTGTTCATCCCAAGATTGTGCAGTCAAAGGCTGAACTAAATCGTAAGCTGCTTCACGCGTCATTCCCTTTTCAATCAACATTAACATGACATGTTGGCTGTAAATCAAGCCAAAAGTCGCATCCATATTTCGTTTCATATTTTCTGGGAAAACAGTCAAGTTTTTAACGATATTCCCAAAGCGGTTCAACATATAATCCAATAATTCTGTTGTATCAGGTGCAATGATACGTTCAGCAGAACTGTGTGAAATGTCACGTTCATGCCAAAGACTAACATCTTCAAGAGCTGTAATTGCATGTCCACGAATGACGCGGGCTAAACCTGTCATATTTTCAGAACCAATTGGGTTACGTTTGTGTGGCATTGCTGACGATCCTTTTTGACCTTTAGCAAAGAATTCTTCAACTTCACGTTGTTCAGATTTTTGTAATCCACGAATTTCTGTTGCCATGCGTTCAATTGATGTCGCAATGAGTGCCAACGTTTGGAAGTATTCTGCATGTAAATCACGTGGTAAGACTTGCGTTGAAATCTCTTGTGGACGAGTCCCTAATTTTTCACAAACATAGGCTTCAACAAATGGAGGAATATTAGCAAATGTTCCAACAGCACCAGAAATTTTCCCAGCTTCAACAGCTTTCGCAGCATGTTCAAAACGTTCAATGTTTCGTTTCATTTCGCTGTACCAAGTGGCTAATTTCAAGCCAAAAGTTGTTGGTTCAGCGTGAACGCCGTGAGTTCGACCCATCATTACTGTGTATTTATGCTCTAAAGCTTTATTTTTAACAATTTCTGCGAAGTTTTTTAGGTCATTGCGCAAAATATCATTAGCTTGTTTATAAAGATAACCATAAGCTGTATCAACGACATCTGTTGATGTCAGACCATAATGAACCCATTTGCGTTCTTCACCCAATGATTCACTGACAGAGCGTGTGAAAGCTACCACGTCATGACGTGTTTCTTTTTCAATTTCAAGAATGCGTTCAACATTAAAAGTTGCATTTTCGCGAATTTTTTTCACATCTGCTGCTGGGATTTCCCCAAGCTCTGCCCAAGCTTCATCTGCAAGAATTTCGACTTCAAGCCATGCTTTATACTTGTTTTCTTCTGACCAAATCTCTGCCATTTCTGGACGTGAATAACGGCTAATAACCACTTTTTTCTCCTTTTTTACTGACAGAATAGCTGTCAGTAAATTAATCCTATTTTTAATTTCTAATGAACAAAGCGTCCTTTTTCATTATCTATTATAACATTTTCACTGACAAAGCATTTGGTCCATTCTACTGGTCCAAATAAAAGTAAAAAAATTATCTGTCATAACCGAACAATATCTCTGACCAGATCATTTTTCTATTTTTCTAAGATATCCAAAATATACTCTGTTTCTTTGAGAGAAATTTGCCCAGGCGCACTAGAATTGTCTAAACTTGCAAAAGTCCAGCAAGAACCAGTCAAATAACCAGAAATTCTTGAAAGTCGCCCTAAGTCACCCATTGCCATGCTGATAAAATGTTCACCGTATTCTAAAGTCATATCACGAGTGATTTGTAATAAATCAAGAACATCACATTCACGTTCTGGCATCACAGCAACTTTAACAAAGGCAGTTCCTTCTTCGTGCATTTTAATCAACCGATTGGTTAAATCGGACGGAACTTCATCAAAATTATGATAAGAGAGTACCATTTTATCCCGAAAATCTTTCAAAGCGGCAAATGAAGGGCCGTGCGTAAAGAATTCGACATCGATATATGCGGGATTGTAAGTCAAAATTTCTTGTAAAATCTGTAAATATTTTTTTTCAGAAACTTGAATATTTCCGCCTTCTCTGACTGTTCTTAAAGTAAATAAAATCTTACTTTCTTTAAATTTTTCAAAGAATTTAGGAGCCATCTCTAAAATTTCATCTGCTGACAAAAAATCGGCACGCCATTCAACAATATCTGCTGTTCGATAATCACTGACAGAAACTTTCTCAAGCTCTGCTAACTCTGTCAGCATGATTGGAACAACAATTTTTGTTTTTCTCATAAACTTCTCCTTACATTTTCATAAATGCTTTCCCCTATTCTAGCATATTTTCGCAAAAAGAAAAAAGGAAACGGCGTTTCCTTTTACGTTTTTTTACTGGGGTAGCTGGATTCGAACCAACGCATGAGGGAGTCAAAGTCCCTTGCCTTACCGCTTGGCTATACCCCAAGATTGTTTTATGACGACAAGAAATATTTTAACAAATTATCTTATTAATTTCAAGTTATAACTTAGAAATTTCAAATCAATCACAAATAAATCTTTAAATCGAAAGATTATAGGCCATAATTGCTTCCTCAAGAGCTGCTTCAAAAGAAGTCACTGTAGCAATTTCTTTACCTGAAAAAACAATGACAAAATTTCCTGATTTTTCTTTAATTTCGGCGATTGTTTTTTTTCCACTTTTAATGACAGCTCCGTCAGCTGTATCAATAATTTCAAGTTCAGTATCTTTTTTCTTTGACATATTAAACTCCTCAAAATTTGAAAAGTCTTTTTGACCTTCCAAATCCCTATTTTCTTTGAAATTTTTCTTTCTCAATCATATCATTTTAAAAGCTTTTTGTCACGCTCATTTTACTGACAGACTTGTCAGTATGTACCATACTTCCACTCTCTTTTACTGACAGAACTTTTCACTAGAATTGAATATAAAAAAATACTGACAAACTTTATTTCAAGAAGAAAAAAGTTCTGTCAGTAATTTTTATTATGATAATTCAGCAATAACGGCTTTAAGTTGTGCTTTTGTTTGAACACCAACAATGCGTTTTACTTCTTCACCATCTTTTTTGAACATCAATGTTGGGATAGACATAATGCCAAATCCTTGAGCTGTTGCTGGGTTTTCATCAACATCCATTTTGCAAATCTTAAGTTCTGATTCGTCAAGTTCTTCTGAAAGTTGTTCCAAAATTGGCGCTTGCATACGACATGGACCACACCAAGTTGCCCAAAAGTCAATTAAAACAAGCCCTTCTTTTGTTTCTTCATCAAACGTTGCATCAGTAATATTATATTCCATTTTATCTCCTTCATTGAAATAATTTTCTTCAGTAAGACTATTCTAGTGTAATTCACTTAAAATTTCAAGAAAATAGATTTTGAGAAATTTATTATTTTACTTCAAAATAGCAATCGTTGCTCCAGAGCCACCAGCATTAATTGGTGCATATTCATAAGATTTAATATGACGGTGTTTTTGAAGTTTTTTCTGTACCATTTCTCGAATAACACCCGTTCCAATCCCATGAACAATCGTAATTTGAATCAAATTTGCAAGTAGAGCTTGGTCAATATAATTATCCAATTCCAGTTCTGCTTCTTCATAACGCATCCCGCGTAAATCAAGTTGAGCTTTGACTTTAGAAGTCACCTTCTTGCTGACATTTTTAGTTTTGGCTTGAATTTGTTCTGGACTTTCAATCACTTCAAATTCATCTTCATTTAAACGAGTCGTGATTGAACCCATTTGAACTGTCCAACGTCCATCTTTTTCTAAACGAATCAATTTACCACGCTGACCATAAGAAGTGACATTAACTTCAGCCCCTTGCTTAAGTCCTCTTTGTGCTTTCGCTTTTTTCAAAACCTTATTTTTAGAAAAATCAATGGTTGGAGCCAAACCTTCAAGTTCTTTTCTAGCAGCAATAATTTCATGTGGTTTCAACGCTGCTTTATCATTGAGATTCTTCAAAATTTCTTGCGCTTCAAGACTCGCTTTTTTAACTACTTCTTGAGCTTCTTTTTGTGCTTTTTCTAATTCAAACTCGCGCTCGCGATTAATTTGATTATAGACTTTCGTCAAATCTTTATGTAAACTTTGATTTTCTCGTTCAATTTTTTTTATATTTCTTGAACTTTCAATCACTTCACGCGTTTTTTCTTCCAACTTTTCAATCATCTGATTGACATCATGCTCACTGTCAGAAATTTGTTGACTGGCTACTGAAATAATAGTTTCTGGCAGACCTAATCTTCTAGAAATCTCCAAGGCATTTGAACGCCCAGGCACTCCCAGTTGCAAATGATAAGTGGGTTGCATTTTATCAATGTTAAATTCCATACTTGCATTGATTACTCGTTGCGTTTCGACCCCATAAGCTTTTAACTCAGGATAATGAGTACTTGCCATGGTTTTCACATTTCGTTCACGTAAATTTTCCAGTATAGCAATTGCAAGAGCCGCTCCTTCTTTTGGATCAGTTCCTGCCCCAAGTTCATCAAACAAGACCAAACTATTTTCATCTGCTTGAGCTAAAATATGAACAATATTAGTCATATGACTTGAGAAAGTTGATAAACTTTGCTCAATGGATTGCTCATCACCGATATCGGCAAAAATATCATCAAAAAGATGAATTCGACTGCCATCAGCTGCTAAAATTGGCAGACCGGATTGAGCCAATATTGTCAACAGACCAACTGTTTTCAAAGTAATGGTCTTCCCACCCGTATTTGGACCGGTAATAACAATCGTATTGAGCCCTGCATCAAATTTAATATCATTTGCCACAACTATTTTTGCTTCAATCAAAGGATGGCGAGCTGCAAAAAGGGTAATATCTTTATCGGTTGTTAATTCTGGAAGTGTCGCTTTATTCGCTGCTAAATAAAGATACTTGGCACGAACAAAATCAATATGACCAATCAGCCAAGCATTTTGTCTTATATCAAAGCTATAAGGTTTTAATTGACTAGCAAGCTCACGATAAATTCTTGTGATTTCTTGGCGTTCTTCAATTCTCTTTTGATTAAGTTTATTATTTAATGAAACAACCGCATTTGGTTCAATATAAAGCGTTTGACCTGAAGCAGACATATCATGAACTACACCAGCAATTTTATTTTTGTTTTCTGCTTTTACAGGAAGCACTTGTCGGTCATTTCGGATAGTGATGACATTTTCACTCAAAGATGAGAGATTTTTGGTCAGCATTTCCTGCATGATTTTCCGAATTTCTGATTGATGACTCTTGATTGAAGCACGGATATGCATCAATTCGAGACTAGCATTATCATAAAGACTTCCCGCATTATCAAAAATTTCTAATTTTTTGACTAATGCTGATAAATCAACCAATTTTTCCAAAGTAATAGCTAGTGAAGGTGTTTCAACATTTTCAGCTTCATCAAAAAAGCGTTGAATATTAATTCCTAATTGAATCACTTTTTTTATTTCAACGAATTCCTTGCCTGAAAGACTGGCTTCAAGCTCTAGACGTCTGAGTATTTCTGTTAAATCATTTGTTTTTCCTAAATTTAATAGGCCATTTTCTTGGGTCAATAAGCGAAAATCAGCAACTTCATCAAAAAGGAGCTGAATTTTTTCCTTATCTGTCAAAGGTTTTAAATCTTTTAATTCTTGTTGACCCTGCGCTGTCGTCAAAGCATTCATGAACTGTTCTTTGACTTTATCATATTCCAATATTTGGAGAATTTTTTTATTCATTCTATTTAAATTTCAAGTTGTATCTGTAGATTTCTCCCCTAGCACTATCCTAGAGGATTAATGTGGACAATATTTTCAATAAAAAGGTTTTGCAAGATTCCTGATGAAATCGGTGTATGTAAAACCATAAAACGAGCTAGAATACTAGCATCAAGTTGACTTTGAACCGCTGCAATAGGAACCAAACTCAAGACCATCAAGACCATTTGTAAACCAAAATAAGTCGCCGCAAATCCTAAAATTCCAGCAATGATTTTTCCATTTCTTCCCAGAGGACTAAGTGCAAAATGTAAAAATAAACCGATAAGACGGATAATAGCATAAACGACAATAAAAATTGCTAAAAACGAAATGCTCGCATAAAAAGCATCATCGAGTTGAAAAAGAAGTTTATCACTAAAAAGTAAGAGATGTGAGTTTTCTGTGGCATTTGAAAAAGGAACCCAAATACTCAATTTTTGTGCTAATTCTTTATAATTACTGGCTGCAATGAAGGCCGCAATAATCGTACCAAAACTGTAGATGACTTGTAAAATCAAGCCTCGTGAGTAACCAACCATGAAAGCCCAAACCAAGGCTACTAAAATAATCAAATTTAATATCATCAAACATTCCCAATTTACTTTTATTTTGCTTTTTAAACAAAGCACTCATAAAACTTGGCTCATTTTTATTAATGAAGCTAAGTTCAAGTCATTTTTCTTTCTCTATTATACCGTATTTCATAAAAAAAACGTACCCCTATTTAGAATACGCTTTTTATTTTAAAAAATGGATGAAGAATGTCCCCCTCTAAGTGGGTGGTCAAATTCAAGTTTTTTCGTCATGGCATTAATCGCATGGACTGCTTCACCAAAACCAACGGACATCAAGGGCATTTTCCCCGGATAATCACTTGCGTCTCCTGCGATATAAAGTCCCTCAATATTGGATTGCATCATTGAATCGGCCTTAACACGACCATTACGACTGACTTCTAAGTTCTCAGCTAAAGTCACTTGATTTGTTAAAAAACCATAATTAACCAAAATTTTATCAATCGAAAAGTTCAAGCTTTCTTCTGATTTTACTTTTTTTAATTCTAATTCATTTTCAATCAAATTTGAAAAAGTATAAGGCGTATGAACTTGAACATTAGAATTCATCACTCGGTCAACTGTAATTTCATGACCACGAAAAGCAGTTCTTCTATGAACCAAATGAACATTTTTAGCTACTTTTTCAAGCATTAATGACCAATCTAAAGCCGAATCTCCTCCACCAAAAACCGCAACATTTTTTCCCTCAAACTCTTTTAGAGAAGTGATAAAGTAAGATATTTTTCCTTCATTGGCTAAAGTTTCTTCGTTATCAATTCCTAACTTTCGAGGTTTCAAAAGGCCGGCACCAGTCGTCAACAAAACGCCTTTGGCTCTTCTGGTTGATTTATCAGTAGTTACAGAAAAAATCCCCTCTTCTTTTTCAATTTTTTGAACGCTCTCCCCAAGAAATAATCGATGAGAGATTTGTGCTAGTTGTTCTAAAAGATTTTTTGTCAAATCTGCCCCTGTCACTGCTGGTAGGCCAGCAATATCGTAGATTAATTTTTCAGGGTAAAGATTTTGGGGTTGACCACCTGGAACTTGCGCTGATTCAATTATTGCAACTGATAAACCGCGCATTCCTGCGTAAAAAGCCGCATATAGACCAACAGGACCTGCTCCAACAATAATTAAATCTAATTCTTGCATATCAAACTCCTTAACAATTTATTCATTTAATCTATTGAATAAATTCTTTTTATCATCTCTCTATTATTGCGACTTTTCTCTCAAATGTCAAATACTTTTTACTTTAAATAAAAAAAGCCCTCAAAAGGGCTTGATTTTTTATTTGGTAGAACGACGAGAAAAGATTTCATGATCCAAAACTAATTGATTTTGTTCAACATCTTCTTTAAGCATTAATTTTGTCAAAAGACGCATTGCTACTGCTCCCAAATCGTAAAGGGGTTGGTTAACAGAAGTTAAAGTTGGATATGTATATTGAGTAATTGGTGAATTTGCACCTGAGATAATTTCGAAATCTTCAGGAACTTTCACTCCTTTATCCATCATTGCAGACAAGAGTCCAACGGCTACTGTATCATGTGATACTACTGCAGAAGTTGCTCCTCGCTCAAGTAAACGTTCAGCAAGTGCTTTTCCTTGTTCATAGCTATAATTACCTTCAAAAACGAGGTTTTCATCAAATTCAATATTTGCTTCAAGCAAAGCTTCTTGATAACCAACCATACGTTCTGTATTTTCAACGTCTTTCAATGAACCCATGATATAAGCGATTTTTTTATTTCCGCTATCAATCAATTTTTTAGTTGATTGATAAGCAGCCAAATGGTAATCAATATTAACAGATGGAATTTCTTTATCTCCATCGATTGTTCCAACTAAAACAACAGGTGTTCTTGAATTTTTGAGGGAAGTTCTAATTTTTTCATCTAAAGATGAACCCATATAAACGATTCCATCAACTTGTTTTGATAAGAAAGTTTCTAAAACTTTTTCTTCTTTTTCAACATCATTATCACTATTAGCTAAAATCATGTTGTATTTATACATGGAAGCGATATCATCGACTCCGCGAGTAATCGCTGCGAAGTAAGTTGAAGTGATGGTTGGCAAGATAACACCAACTGTTGTTGTACGTTTACTTGCAAGTCCACGCGCAACTGCATTAGGACGATAGTCAAGCTCAGCAATAGCGTCTAAGACCTTCTGGCGCGTCTTTTCCTTTACATTTGCATTTCCATTTACAACACGACTAACGGTTGCCATTGACACTCCGGCGACACGTGCCACATCATAAATTGTTGTTGTTGATTCTACCATAATTGGCTATCCTCTTTCTTTTCTTTTTATTCATAGTATTTATGAAAACCATTTTCATTTACAAATTATATCATTAACTGTAAACCTTTTCAACCTTCAGCTATGTTTTTTTACGTGATTTTTTAATAAAAATAGCGTAGAATAGGGGATATAGTGTTTTTTATTTTCACGAGAATTTAAGAAACTCATTTTCATAAATATTGGAGGAACCATTTTGAGCAAAATTGAACGTATTTCAGCTTTTCTGAATGACAAGGAAGTCGATATGACTTTCATCACTAATCCGACAACTCTAAATTATCTAACAGGGCTAGCAATTGATCCCCATGAACGAATTGCTGGGCTGATGATTTTTAGAGATTCAACTCCGATGTTATTTACTCCTGCTTTGGAAGTGGAAAAAGCTAAAGAACACACAAGTGGTCTGGATATTTTCGGATACGAAGATTCTCAAAACCCTTGGGAAGTTGTTAAAAATCATGTGAAATCCGAAGTTAAATCAATTGCGGTTGAATTTTCAGATATTCCTTTAGCTAAAACTGAAGGCTTAAAAGCACAATTTGGTAATGTTAATTTTGTGAATTTGACTCCTTTGATTGAACAAATGCGTTTGATTAAGTCAGCAGATGAAATTGAAAAAATGAAAGTTGCTGGTGATTTTGCTGACAAGTGTTTTGAAATTGGTTTTGCCACTGCTGCTGAACGTCATGGTGTGACTGAATCTGATATCGTTGCAAAAATTGAATACGAAATGAAACGTATGGGTGTTCCACAGATGTCATTTGACACGCTTGTTTTATCAGGAGCTCGCGCTGCTAATCCACACGGTGCACCTGAAAATGTTGAAATTCAAGAAAATAAACTTTTGCTCTTTGACTTGGGTGTCATGAGTGGCGGATATGCTTCTGATGCGACACGTACCATCGCAATTGGTCAACCTAATGACTTTGATGCTGAAATCCATAAAATCGTTAAGGAAGCTCAACAAGCAGCCATGGACTTCATTAAACCTGGTGTAACTGCACATGAAGTTGATGCTGTTGCTCGTGATTTAATTACTAAAGCAGGATATGGTGAATATTTCAATCACCGCCTTGGACATGGTATCGGAATGGACGTTCACGAATATCCATCTATTGTTGCCGGAAATGACCTCGTAATTCAAGAAGGAATGTGTTTCTCTAACGAACCTGGAATTTATATTCCTGGTAAAGTAGGTGTGCGTATTGAAGACTGTCTTTACGTAACAGAAAATGGTTGTGAAAGTTTCACTCATACTGACCATGACTTATTAATTTTCTAATCGATTAATTGATAAAAGTAAAAACTTTCGCTGATTTTGGCGAAAGTTTTTTGTCAGTAAGTTTTTTGTCAGTAAGTTTTTTGTCAGTAAGTTTTTTGTCAGTAAGTTTTTTGTCAGTAAGTTTCTGTCAGTAAGTTTCTGTCAGTAAGTTTCTGTCAGTAAAAAAAATAATCATCTGAATGATGATTATTTTTTATTTTCTAAGCGTCATAATCTAAGTTATCAGCATGACCAGAACCATTACCAACAAAGAAACCTGTTTTAGCATTGATTGATACTAAATACCGACCATCTGGTGCATAAAGATTGTAATAACCACTAACAATTCCGGCTGGGAAACCTTGGGAACCATTGGTTGTATGAATCGCTGTTGGAACTAAAATATAATTATCTCCTGTAATATAGCCGCGTTCACGGGCTTTATTCAGAACCATTTCTTTAATTCCAGCTCCCCATGTGAAAGCAGGATCATTCGTGTTGACTCCAGCTTGAGGTTGGACACGTGCTGCTGATACTTCTAAATTAACTCCGTTGCTACTCAAACCATTAGTATTACTACTTGTGCTGGCATTTGTACTTGAACCTGCTGAAGCTGCTGACGAAGGAGTCGTCGTAGAATTGCTTTGACTAGCTGTACTTGATGTAGAACTTTGGCTAGTAGCTCCTTGATTCGCTTTAGCTTCTGCTGCACTTGCAGACGCTTTAGCTGAACTTTCCTTGGCAACTTGGCTCTTAGCTAAATCAATGGCTTGTGTCAGTAATTTATTCAGGGTTTCATTGGTTGTTTTAGGAGTTTCTGGAACTTTTACATTTGCCACTACTTTAGCTGCTGAATCAATTTTTCCGTCAGTAATTGCTGCGCTAGTAAAGAGAGCATTCACTTTCTTAATCGCATTAATTTGGTCTTTTAGGCTTTCTGTATCAGAAACTGCATTTGACCATGCCATGGAATTTTTGTGAGCATCAACTAAAGTTTCAAGAGCTGATAACTTGCTAAATTGACTATTTCTCAAAATAGTATGTGATTTGTCAATGAAAAAAGCATCGTATTGTTTCTGATATTTATCTAAATCACTCTGACTGCTTTGAGAAGTTTGAACCGTTTTCCCTTTTTGATGACTATTATATTGAGCAAACCCAATCGCTCCAGCTGCAATTAAGACAATTGCACATAGACCAATAATGATTGGTTTTTTACGATTTTTTGACTTTTCGTCAGTAATTTTTGCCGCATTTTCTTCTACTTTATCTGCTTTAAAGGATGTTGTTTCAGCTAGTAAGTGAGGTGAAACTGATTCAGCAGTAATAACTTTATCAGGAATATCACTTTTTGTCTCTTTTGGTGACTCTGTCACTTTTTCCTCAGCTCCCGATTCAAGGACTTGATTATTTTCAGTAGAATCTTCTTTTGAATCAGATTTAATTTCTTCTGCTGGTTCTTCTGTTACTTTTGGTTCAATTTCTGATTTTTCGTCAATTATTGAATCAGTTTTAGTGTCAGCGTCAGTTTCAGAAATTTCTGGTTCACTTGGCTCGTCCATTGGAACTTCGTTTGCTGACATCATAACTGGTGCAGCAACTACCTTCTCATCTTGTGGACTTTCGGCTTCTTCTTCGTCAGTTGGTTCAGTTTTCTTGACTTCTTCAACTTGTGGAGCTTCTTTTTGCTCTGGCAAAGTACTGACAGGAGCGTCGACCATCACAACTGGATCTAAAACTAAATCATTTTTTGATTTTTTAGTTTCTTCGCTTTCCTTGTCAGCAACTTCTAAGTCTTTATTTTCTGCTGACAAATCAGAACCAGAACTGTCAGTAACTTTTTCAGTTTCAATTTTTGAAGCTGCTAATTCATCATTCTCGTCGATTTCCTCTTTGGAAACTTCTTGAAGTTTTTCTGACTTAGCTTCTTTTTCTTCTTCAACCGGAACTTCTATATTTGTACGTTCTGCCTGAATGAATTCATCCAAATTTTTACTTTTGGCTTCTTCAATTTCTCCACGGTGCTGACGAATATATTTATCTAAAACAGACTCATTTTCTTCATTTTCTTTATCAACACGTTTTGATTCTTCAACAATTTGCCCTACGGTAAAATCTTGTAAATCTTGAAGTTTCAAAGTTTTTTCACCAATTTGTTGCTCATTTTTTGGCTTATTATTGTTATTTTTATTTTTGTTTCTATTTTTTTTATTTTTGTTTGACATTTTTCCTCCGAATAAGATTCCCACAATTCCAATAAAATGGTGAATCAGACAACGAGAGTTGCTCAAACTCGTCTGAATTTTTACTGACAGCCGTCATCACTAAAATTTTTTTGTTTTAGTAATAGCTTTTTGTTCTGTCAGTTAAATTTATTTCATACGTTTTCCGAAATACATATACAAATCTGTTCTAAGTGTTCCGTTATATAGTTTGCGTTTTTTAGTTGCTTTTGCCCCATAATGCTTTTCAAAAGCGACATCACTCGTCAAAATGTATTTACTCCAAGTTTCTAGTGGCGCAAAAGTTTTACCCATTTCACCATAAAGAGCTGCAACAGCTTCTTCATCTTCCAAACGCACTCCATAAGGCGGGTTAGAAACTAAGACACCGTCAAGCTTATCAGTTCTAAAATCTTGAAGTCGCATTTGCTTATATTTTATCACATCTGAAAGGCCTGCCGCAAGTGCATTATGTTTTGCAATTTCAATCATTTTTCCATCAATGTCAAAACCTTGAATATCCAATTCTAAATCTGTACGAATTTGTTTTTTGGCCAAAGCTTTTTCTTGTTTCAAAATTTCTTCATCAAACCAAGGCCATGCAGTAAAAGCAAATGGACGATTCATTCCTGGTGCCATATTTAAAGCCAGCATTGCTGCTTCAATTGTAAATGTTCCAGAACCACAAGTAGGATCAACAAAAGCACGACGAGGATTTGCTAACCAATTGGTTAATAAAATAATCGAAGCTGCCATATTTTCTTTCAAAGGAGCTTCTCCTTTTTCTGAACGATAGCCTCGTTTAAATAAAGAATCGCCAGTCGTATCAATCAATACAGTTGCCATATCTTTGTGTAAAGCAATCTCAATTGAAAATTTAGCTCCATTTTCAGGAATTGGAACACCTTCAGGACGATGATAAGTCGTCTGTAATTTTTTGACAATCGCTTTTTTAGTGATACTTTGAATTGACGGCTCATTATGTAAAGTTGATTTCACTGCTTTAGCTTTGCTGACAGGAAATTGGCTTCCAAAAGGAATAAGCTCCGCCCAGGGAAGCGCATAAACATTTTCAAACAATTCATCAAATGTTCTAGCTTTAAATTCCCCAACTACAATTTTTACACGGTCAGCCGTTCTTAACCAAAGATTCGCCTTAGCAATTGTTGCCAAATTTCCCTCAAAGAAGACACGTGAACGGTCGTCAATTGAAACATTTTCAATTTCCAGATTACGAAGTTCGCGAGCAACTAAACTCTCTAAACCACTTGAAGAAGTTGCTAATAACTTGAATTTCTTTTGCATTTTTTAACTTTCCATTCTCTGCATAAAATGAGCAGAGATAATTCTATCTATTTCAATTAAACATTATTTATCAAAAAAAGCCGAGGCTAAAAGCCCCAGCCTGTGTCATACAGTTTTCTATAAGCCATGTTTTGTTCCAGTTCAATTCACATTCGTGAATCTCCCCTTCGATAATCATCTGTCTGCCAAAATTCTTAATTTCAGCCTCGACCACGCCTTCATTTTGGCTAGTCAAGTGCCCCGACCATAAGTTTGGGTTGCTCGCTTGAGGGGTTTACCACGTTCCATTCTTAGAGTTTCCTCTAAGACTCGTCTCTATGGCACTTTTACAGGCTACTCACGCATATCAAAAGACTTAGCGTTTTGGCCAGCCGTTAGGCATGACGCTCCTACCTAGGTTTATTGTTTGACCTAGCACAATCACTGCGTGCATCTCAGCAACGCGCGAGCATGGACTTTCCTCACGATTTACAAAAAAATCGCGCGATTATCCGAAAACTGTTTTTATCAAAAATTAAGCAGAACAATAAAGTTCATTTACCAAAATCTTTGCCTTCACATCTTGTGAAGTTTGCAAATAGGCTCATTGCTAAACCTAATGCAGAACATAAAACATTTCAATTTTATATTTTCTTAGTTGTTTTCACTAGCAATGCCGTTAGGTCCAAATACAGCTTGTTCTAAACGATTAATTCGTTTGAGTAAATCAAAATTACTTGGATTACGCATTTCCACTTTTGGTTTACTTGAACGTGCTTGAAGAATTTGGTTAGGGTCAAAGCGTTGTGTATCATCAAGATTTGCTTGATTTGGTTTAGAAACTTGCATTTCTAATTCAGCAATCTTTTTCTTCAAAAACTCATTTTCCTCTTGAAGACGCAAGTTTTCAGTCTGATAAGTTTCATAATCAGCAATAACATCATCAAGGAGTTCATCGACTTCTTCTTTATCGTAACCACGCATCTTTGTAGAGAAGTCTGCTTCATAGATATCTTTAGGCGTAAATTTAAATGTCGGCATTTTTACCTCTTCATCATCATTATAAAATGTCCATACTTATGATAACAGATTTTCAGTTTTTTTTCAAGGTCAACCTGATTAAAGTGATATCAAAAAGATAGGATTTATCAGCTGCACTTGTTTTTATATCAAAATCAAGTTTAATTAAATCAGAAAGTCCATTTTTTAAGGATTTAACGTTTAATTTTCTAACCAATTGATTGGCCAATTTTACAGGATAAGGGTGCATTTTTAAAAAGGCAACTTGTTGATTTTCTTGCCAACCTTTGTATTGGAAAAGTTTGACTTGTAAATACAAACGATAAGAATTTGTCAAAATAGCTAATATTTTAATTAAATCTTCCCCTTGCAAGGTCAAATCATGTACTAAATCACGCGCCTCATCAATTTTTCCTTTAAAAATTAAATCAGTTAAGGCAAAAATATTATCTTGTAGCGATTTTGGGACGACTTTTTCCACATCATCAAGTGTCACTTCTCGCCCTAGTGCATAAGTTTGAACGAGGTCAATATTTTGCTTCATTACTGAAAAATTATCATTTGATTTGGCGGCGATTAAACTCAAAACTGCCTTTGGTAAAGGACTTATTCGACTAAAATATTGAATTAATTCTTGACTCTTTAATTCTTGTGCTTCAAGCAAAGCTGCTTTAGCTTTTAATTTTTTAACAACTTTAAGACGACTGTCCAATTTTCCATAAAGGATTAAAACAAGTTGCGTAGTTTCCGGCGGATCATCTAAAAAATTTTCAAAGCGCTTCAACTGTTTTTCATCTAAAACACTTTTTTTAGCCGTTGTTAAATTAACCAAGTTTTCTAGGATTACCAACCGAGAATCTGAGAAAAAAGGGAGAGATTCCAAATCTTCAAGGGCTAAATCACTATTACTAGGAGTTAAGTCATAATAAGCCTGACTCAAATCCGTTGGCTCGAAATTAACCTCTGTTAAGAGCTGATTTTTCAATTCTCCAACTAGTTCCCTTGACTCACCAAAAATTACTAAAATTTGAGGGAGTCCTTTTCTTTTGATTTCATTAAATTCATCAAATACTGTCATTTTTAACTACCTCGTTACCATTTTTAAAGCAAACCCCAAGAGAACAAGGAGCAGGATGAGCAAAGCAAAACCTAAACAACCAACTTGAAAGAGTTTAGCAAAACTTGATTTTGCATTTCTAACAATTTCATTATCAGGTACAGCTATTCTTTCTTCCATTGATTTATATTTTTCATTAGAGTCAAAAGTGACATAGCCCCCACCGATAAAGCCATCATCTTCCGTCATTTTATTTCCATACAAGGCGTCATTCCATGTAATCGGTCGATACGCTTCAACTCCTGGAATAAATTTTTGTGAAGAAGTGATATTTTTATCTGCCTTTAATTCTTCATAAAGTGTTCTGACTGGGGCTTTCATGCCGCCTTTTAAAATCTCATCATCAGCAGGCCGATTCCAAAATTCTAAGCGCATATAAAGCTGACCTAATATTTGTAAAACTGGTTCTTTGCGTTCATTTAAAACCAAAGAATCAGCTAAAACATTTTTTTCCTTGATTGAAAGTTCTTTATTTTGCTCATCTTCTCGTAAGATTTCATAGATTTGTAGAAAATAGTGTCGATAATATAGTTCCTCACTCACTCTTCTACTCCTCCAATAAATTCTCCATCTGGACTAACAAGGACTTTACGAGGAGTCGTTCCTTTAGCAGGACCAACAATTCCCTGCGCTTCCAACTCATTCATCAAGTCAGAGGCGCGATTGAATCCAACTTTTAAAGCTCGTTGCAATTGAGCCGTTGATGCTTTTTGAGCCATAATAACCATATTTCGTGCTTCTTCAAATAAGGGGTCACCAGAACCTGTATTTGAAGCGCCCGTACCAACTTGACTCTCATCTACCTCACCGGGGTCAAAGCTTTCGTCATACTGAGCTTCTGATTGGTCTTTAATAAAGGTCACAACAGATTCGACATCATCGTCAGATAAGAAAGCCCCTTGCAAACGAATCGGATGATTTTCATCAATAGGTTTAAAGAGCATATCCCCACGACCTAGTAATTTTTCAGCCCCATTAGTATCTAAAATTGTTCGTGAATCTGTTCCAGATGAAACAGCAAAGGCAATTCTTGAAGGAACATTTGCTTTAATTAGTCCAGAAATGACATCAACAGATGGACGTTGCGTTGCAAGAATCATATGAATCCCTGCTGCTCGAGCTTTTTGTCCCAAACGAATAATTGCATCTTCCACTTCTTTACTGGCAACCATCATTAAATCAGCTAATTCATCAACAATGACTACAATCAGAGGAAGTTCAAGCATTTTTTCATCTGATTCTGCATTATATCTTTGTACTTTTTCATTATATCCAGCAATGTTACGGACGCCATAACGACTAAAGAGTTCATAGCGTTCTTCCATTTGGTCAACAACTTTTTGAAGGGCACGTGAAGCTTTACGTGGATTTGTTACGACTGGAATCAATAGATGAGGAATATCATTGTAAACAGAAAGTTCGACCATTTTAGGGTCAACCATCAGAAACTTCACTTGACTAGGCAAAGCTTTCATCAAAATTGAAGTAATAATACCATTTACCGCCACTGATTTACCTGAACCAGTTGATCCTGCAACCAATAAGTGAGGCATTCTTGTTAAATCAAATGTGCGAATTCCACCATCTAATGATTTACCAAGAGGAATTTCTAACAATTTGCTTGGATTAGTTTTGCCAGCCTCCCACATTTCGCGGAAACCAACCATTGCAACTTCGGCATTAGGAATTTCGACGCCGACTAAAGATTTCCCAGGAATTGGTGCTTCAATTCGGATATCTTTGGCAGCTAAGGCTAATGCTAAATCATCTGATAAATTAACAACGCGTGAAACTTTTGTTCCAGTCGCTAATTTGATTTCATATTTTGTAATTGATGGACCAACGACTGCCGATTCAACATTGGCACCAATCCCAAAAGATTTGAAAGTTTCTTCTAAAATACCAATATTTTTACGAACATTCTCACGTTCGCCTGATTGATTTTTGACAGGAACTTCTGCCAGTAAATCAATAGTTGGTAATTTATAGTTACCGTTGTAGTTATTAGTATTTGAAAAATTGACAGGTTCATCATCAAGAGGAACTTCTGCTAAAACTGGACTTTCAGTTTCATTTTCATTTTCTTCAAAAGGCGCTTCCGGAATATTAATTGGAATTTCAGTAGGTGCTGAGGTAAATAATGAATTTTCTGCTGCCTCTGGAAGCTCTTCTCTTTCGGCTACTGCTTGTTTTTTTTCTAGCTCAGCAAGTGCTTTCGCTGCTTTTTTAGCTTCTGCTTTTTCGGCATGCTTTTCTTTCCATTTCGCTAAACGTTGATGTAAATCTTCACGCATTTTAGGGAAAAGTCTTGGAATCATGAGATAAATAGCAACTAACCAAAGTACTGCAGCAATAATATAGACACCAATGACTGAAAACAAGGCTTTAGCAGGCTCGGTGATTAATGCTCCAATGACACCTGAGCCGACAAAATGAATGACACGGCCAGCCATTAAATCAGACCAGATAAGATGAAAAGTTTCATTAAATCCTTGATGAAATCGAATTTGAAAGACAAACATTAGGCCGATAAAAGTTAAAATAATGGCTGGAATAATTCTTTTATTTTCTTTTAAAACTTGCTTACGAAAGACGGAAATAATCATTAGTCCAGCAAGCAAGAGAAGAAAAATAATCGCAAGAGAACCAACAAATAAGCGGACAATGTTGTAAAGTAAGACTCCGACAATTCCTAGGCGAGCAAGCGCAAATAAGATTAAAAGAAGCCCAACAAAAAAAGCAATCATTTTGCGTGTTGCGGCCTTTTTCTGTTGTTCTTTTTTAGTATTTCTTCTGGTTGTTTTTTTCTTTGCAGGCATTTTTTTACTTTCACTCATTTTTAATAATATTGACAGGTTTGTCAGTAAAACAATATTAATTATATTTATTTATTTTTATAGTTAACACAAACTGACAGTTCTGTCAGTCATTTAAATTCTTTATAAAAGAATGGATAATTCCACTTACAATTATATCATAAATTTGATACAATAAAATTATGGAAAATATCAATGATTATAAGGCTTTAGCCTTCTTCGATTTAGACGGAACGTTGCTTAACAGTCAAAGTAAACTTGACCAAGAAGTTATTGAAGGAATTCATCGGATTCGCGAAAATGGTGTTTTACCTTTCATTGCTACTGGCCGTGGACATTTTGAACTTGATGAAATCATGAGTTTAACTGGGATTAGTGGAGCGGTTGCCATGAACGGACAGTATATTGTTTTAGATGGTGAAACAATATATAAAGAAGAAATTCCGACAAGTAGTGTTGAAAAATTACTTGAGGCAGCAAGTCCTCACTCAGAAGCTCTTTCTTTTTATGACAGTCAAGGTTATTGGGTGAGTGAATTAACTGACTTAGCTAAAACCGCTTATGCTTACACTCATATGCCAATGCCTCAGGCAGATGCTAGACGTTACCTCTCTCAGGAAGTCAATATGCTCTTGGTTTTGACCAATCAACTCAGCCAAGTTGATTATTATAAAGAACGCGTTCCTGAACTTAACTTTTTCATGAACTCTCCAAGTTCGATTGATGTTACAAACAGCACAACTAATAAAGGGACAGGAATTAATCATGTCAAAGAGGTGCTAAATTTCACTGGTCAAACTTTTGCTTTTGGTGATGGTCGCAATGATTTAGATTTATTCAAAGCAGCTGACCACAGAACGGCAATGGGAAATGCTGTTCCTGAATTAAAAGAGTTAGCCGATTTTATCTCTACAGAAAATACTAACCACGGAATCATCAATGCTTTTAATCATTGGGGCATCATGTAAAGTCTAATAAAAAATTACTGACAGAAAGTCTGTCAGTAATTTTTTTATTTATTTTCAAGGACTTCTCGTCTTCGATAGACATAAGCAAGAATGAAACAGAGGGCAACTGGTAAGGTCAAAATTAAGCCAACACCGTTAAAAACAGAGGCTACACAATAAAAGATACCAACAACTAAGAAATAAATTCCCCAACCTTTTTCTTTTGTCAATCTTGCAAAAGCCACCCAATTTAAAGCTAGTAAAGCGATTAAAATCAGAGCTGCAATCATTGCTGCGGTAGACAATAATTGCTTATCAAATCCTGAATCTTGAAGTTCTGTCATAATTTCTGAATTCTCTGGCATATAAATAATGGCCCAAAAACTAATTAGCCCAACAAGTGCCAAAATTGAAAAAATAATCGACCCTACTAGAGCAAAAATTTTTGATTTTCTCATTTTTTCTCATTTCCTTTTTGATTCTTTAATTATAACATTTTTAGACCAACAAAAAAATCCGCCTCAAATGGCGGATTAATGACAGACTTGTCAGTAATTATTCATTTACAAATTTACTGACAGAATATCATTATTTATTTTAAAGCTTGGGCAGCTGTGATAATTGCAAGTTTATAGACATCTTCTTCGTTACTTCCACGAGAAAGGTCAGAAACAGGTGCGTTCAAACCTTGCAAAATTGGCCCAATCGCTTCAAAATTACCCAATCGTTGAGCAATTTTATATCCAATATTTCCTGATTGAATATCAGGGAAGATAAAGACATTGGCACGACCAGCAACAGTTGAATCTGGTGCTTTTTGACGAGCCACCGCTGGAACAAAAGCAGCGTCAAATTGAAGTTCACCATCAATTTCAATTTCAGGGTAATCTTCTTTAACAAGTTTTGTCGCTTCTACTACTTTATCAACATCTTCTGATTTCCCAGAACCTTTAGTTGAGAATGAAAGCATGGCAACTTTGGGGTCAATATCAAAGAGTGCTGCTGTTTCGGCTGAAGCTACAGCAATATCGGCAAGAGTTGGTGCATCTGGTTTGATGTTAATCGCACAGTCACCAAAAATATATTTTTCATTGTCATCACGACCACGAACCATAATAAAAGCACCAGAAACAGATTTTACTCCTGGTTTCGTTTTAATGATTTGAAGGGCCGGACGAACAGTATCAGCAGTTGAATGAATTGCGCCAGAAACCATTCCGTCAGCAATTTTCATATAAACAAGCATTGTCCCAAAATAATTTGGGTCTTTCAAGAGCTCTTTTGCTTGTTCTTCTGTAACTTTACCTTTACGACGTTCCACAAAAGTTTCCGTCATCGTTTCAAAACGTCCACAATTTTCTGGGTCATAAATCTCAAAGCCTTCAGGATTAATTCCACGTGAAATCAATGTTTCAGTGACTTCTTTTACATTTCCAATAAAGACAGGTGTAATTAGTCCATCAGCGTTAAGACGATTGGCAGCACCTAAAATACGTGCATCAGTTCCTTCAGGAAAGACAATTTTTAAGCCTTTTCCACTAATTTTTTGTTTCAGTGATTCAAAAAGTTCCATTTTGACAAAATCCCTTGGTTACAAATTTCTCATAACCCACCGCTTTAAGTTGCGGATTTCCTTTCTGCAATTGTTACGAATTAAGTATATCATACTTTCACAAAAAAAGTAAGCATTACCATTATTGCTATTTAAGGACAATTAGCCTTTTTATTTTTCCAATTTTTCACGAGATTCACTAGCCAAAAACAAAAAAACTGTCATAGACAGCTTTTTTTAGTCGTTTAAAATGCTAGCGATTTTCGTCGTAATAATATCAACACCAACAGTATTTGATACCCCTTCAGGAATAATCACATCTGCATATCTCTTTGTGGGTTCAATAAATTGATGATACATTGGCTTAACAGCATCTAAATACTGTGTAATTACTGAATCAAGAGTTCTTCCTCTTTCTTCAATATCTCTGCGAATTCGACGGATAATCCGCACATCGTCATCTGTATCAACAAATATTTTGATATCCATTAAATCACGCAAACGTTCATCTTCTAAAACCAAAATTCCCTCAACGATTAAAACATCAACAGGTTCTTGACGGTAAGTTTCTTGTGAACGCGTATGTTTTGCATAATCATAAATCGGAATATCAACCGCTCGTCCATATTGAAGCTCTTTTAATTGAGCAATTAAATAATCTGTATCAAAGGCTAATGGATGGTCATAGTTCGTTTTTGTCCGTTCTTCAAAAGTCAAATGCGATTGATCTTTATAGTAACTATCATGTTCAATCATTGCAATTCGTTCATTTGAAAAAGTTTCTAAAATAGCATGTGAAACACTTGTCTTTCCACTTGCTGACCCACCAGTGACACCAATAATCAACGTTTTCTTCAAAATTAATTCTCCAAATTTTCTTCTATATATTCTACCACAATTTTTGAGCTTTTTGTCATCAACTGACAATTTTTTTACTTTTTAAGCGTTCACATCAAAAACTCTTAATTTTACTGACAAAAGCTCTTAATAAGTGACATGGAATCTTTGGAATTCTTATTTTTATAATTTATTTACTGAAAATTCAATAGTAGAGCAATGACCTTTAAGAAAAAATTTGATATAATAGAACAAGCTTTTAACAGAATTTTAGAATCTTCTAACGAATGATTCTGTCCACCTATAAAGGAGAATTTGATGCTAAAACTTGGAGTAATTGGTACGAGCTGGATTGCTCGCTCATTTATTGATGCTGCCCATATGACTGAAAAATTTCAGTTTTCTGCGGTCTATTCCCGTCGGCTCGAATCTGCTGATCAGTTTTCTGCCGATTTTAAAGACATCCAAAAATTCGATAATCTTGACGATTTTTTTAAAGCTTCACTTGATATTATCTATATTGCCAGTCCAAATGCCCTCCACTTTGAGCAAGCTAAAGCCGCAATTTTAGCCGGACATAATGTCATTGTTGAAAAACCTGCCTTTTCAAATCCTAAAGAACTGACAGAAATTATTAAGCTTGCTAAAGAAAATGAGGTCTTCTTCTTTGAAGCAGCCAGAAATATTCATGAACATTCATTTTCGATTATTAAAGACTTTCTTGCTGACAAAACAGTCAAAGGGGCAGACTTTACTTATTCAAAATATTCATCAAAAATGCCTGCTCTTTTAAACGGTGAAATCCCTAATAAATTTAATGCAAAATTCTCTGGTGGACTTTTAGCCGATCTTGGTGTATATCTTTTGTATGCTGCAATCTTTTGGTTTGGCAAACCAAAAAAAGCAACTTATGATGCAGTTTTACTTCCGTCAGGCGTTGATTTAGCTGGTGTTGGAATTCTTGACTATCAAGATTACAAAGTTTCGATTAAATGCGCAGGAAATGTGAATTCATATCTTCCTAGTGAAATCTATACTACTGATGGAACTTTAATTTTGGATGGTGTTAATGCGATTACTTCTGCCAAATTCATTACTATGGATGGTTCAGAAACTAGAATCGACATTGAAGCTCCAAAACACTCTCTTTATGATGAAGCTGTTGACTTTGCCCAAATCTTAGAAAATAATGATTTTGCTGCAAGTTATGACCTACATCAATTTGCCCAAGAAGTTTCAGAAACTTCATACCAAATGCGTCAAAGTGCTGGCATTGTTTTTGATGCTGACAATAAATAAAGCTCATTAAAAGTTACTGACAGAAATATTTTGTAAGGCTGTCAGTAATTTATCTCTGGTCTCTTAGTTAAATTGGATATAACTACTGCCTCCTAAGCAGTGATTGCCAGTTCGATTCTGGCAGGGGCCATCTAATAAAAAAGAACACCGAATTCGGTGTTCTTTTTTATACTCAATCAATCCCAAACGAACTTGAGAGTTGATTGCTATGAGCCACTAAGTTTGATTTATTTATCAAAGATTTTAAGACGAGGTTTAATCAATGCTTAGTTATAAACAACCCAGCTACCAGCAGGAAGTTTACTTGCCATCGCAATTTGTTCTGCCAAAGTCATTCCAGCATATTCGCCATGGCCTAGCAATTGGAAAGCACCATAAGCACCTGAACTTGAATTCACACTATCAATCCCACCATTTGATTCGTGAGTAATGATATAAGCCCATTCGCTAGCAGAATAGCCCGCTGCATTAGCTGTATTCGATGCCATATAATTAGCAAGAGCTTGGATGTCAACTTGTCCAGAAGTTTGGCTCATATTAAGCCCACCAGAAACACTTTGTGTTGCTTGAGTTGGTGCAACTGATGTAACTTTAGTAGGTTGTTCTTCAGCAGTTTTAGTTGTTGCAGAAACTTGAGTTGTTGTTCCTGTAAGAATGTTATTAACTTCTGTTTGGATTGCTTTCACATCAAAACCTTTACTTTGAAGGTTAGTGACACGAGTATCTCCATTTCCGTAGTTTCCGTTAATTACTTCTATAGCAACTTCATGAGTTGATTTAGGTGTATCCGCATGAGCGATTCCGCCCCCAATAAACATGAATGATGCAACTAATCCCGTTGAAATAGCAACTTTACTTAATTTCATTTAGACCTTTCGATTTCGCCACTAAGAACATTCCATAGGATTCAAACTGAATCCAGTCTATCTTCTATTAACATGGTTACTTCCCATACACATCATAAAGTCCGAACGCTTGTGTAGGATTACCGTAAGCAGTTTAACGTCATTGCACGCTATGGACGTTTAAAAACTCATTTCTCACAACTTATTGTGAGTTAAAAAACAATTTAACATCAGTAGTAAATTTTCTCCACCACTCATGAGAGATGATTATATTATCCATTACTTAACCGAACCTTAAAATAAATGCTAAGAATCCCTCACAAAACTGATTATAAAGTCTTTTCCTTCAAATCTTATTCTCATATTGTAGTATCTTTAGTACGAACTATTGGAGACTTAAACCGTTCACAAATCAATTAAAATTAGCATATTTTATATTTATCTTAACAAAGATTACTAAATATAATCTTCAAGTCTATGTTGATTCTTAACCTATAATCAGTTATAATTACAATAGAAATGAAAGCACTTCAGTAAAATGAGTAACATTTGTTAACATTTTTGCTTAAATATTTTTAATATGATTAAAAAATAGAGAATTATTTTCTCAAAAAATAAATAAGTAAAAGCCGTAAAATAACGGCTGTTTTTATTCAAATTATATTTTCAGGAGTAGTTATGTCCCTCAAAAATTTTTTAGAACTCGTCGAAATTAAAACTAAAATCGCCAGTATTTTCCCTTACATTATTGGTTTACTTTTTAGTTTAAGCTATTTTAAAATGATAAATATTGGCCTATCTCTCTTATTTTTAATAGCTATGCTCCTTTTTGATATGACCGTAACTGCTATTAACAATTATCAAGATTTCAAAAAAGCCAAAGATGAAGAATACAAAAAGCAAGAAAGCATCATTGGTCAAGCCAATCTTTCCACCCGATTGATAGCTTCAATTATCTTGTTTATGCTTATTTTGAGCCTTTTTTTAGGATTTCTCCTCGCTTATTTTGTTGGCTGGCTTTTCTTTATTCTTGGTGGAATCGTCTTCTTTATTGGCGTTTTCTATACTTATGGTCCTATTCCACTTTCACGTATGCCTTTAGGAGAAATTTTTTCTGGTGGGACAATGGGCTTTGGAATTTTTGCAATGATCATCTTAATCAACAGCGCTCAATCACCTATTTTTAACCTAAATCTTGATTTTACAAACGACTCTTTTAGCTTTACTGGTAGTATTTTTGCAGCCATCGCCATGATAATTGCAAGTTTACCACTCATTTTTACCATTGCAAACATCATGCTGGCCAATAATTTACGTGATTTAGATAGCGATATAAAAAATCATCGTTACACATTAATTTATTATATCGGTCGTTCAAACGGAATCAAACTTTTTCAACTTTTGATGTATTCTTCCTATTTAGCTATTATTCTTGGATTTATCTTTAGAATATTTGAATGGCCAACTTTACTTAGTTTACTCACTTTTCCAATTATCAGAAAGAATCTAAAATCTCATGCTAGTCAAGTTCCAAGTCCTCGCAGCTTTGTTTATTCACTGAGAAATATGGTTCTATTTAACAGCGCTTATGCTGTGAGTCTGTTTTTATCAATCCTTTGGCAATATTTAAGCAACTAAAAAAAGTGATAGAATATCACTTTTTTATTTTTCATTTAAAACCTGACGAAGCTGTTCTCTAGCAATCACTTCATCTTCTCGTCTAATCAAAAAGGTCAAATAATCTCCTGCTTGTAATTCGGTATTCCCGTGTGGAATAATATCCTTACCTGAACGATGAACCGAAACAAGCAAACATCCTTCTGGTAAATGTATCTCTGACAACTTCTTACGATCCGCAACTGAATCAAATTGAACAATTGTTTCAAACATCATCTGCTTATCCGAATCATCAACATCAATTTCTTTTTCTTTCAACATGTTCTCTAATAAAGAATCATAAATTGGCTCAGATTGTAATAAATCAGCAACGACATAGGCAATTAAAGAGACAAGAGCCAAAGGAAGTAAATGGTCAAATGAACCAGTCATTTCCACCAAAAGAAGGATTCCAGTCATCGGTGCTCGAACAATTGCTGTAAAAGTCCCAGCCATCGCTAAAATTACTAGATTGGCAAACAAATGGCTTGGAAGATGAAAAAGTGAAATGACAATTGTCGCAAAAACAGCTCCAAGACTAGCACCCAAAACTAATAGGGGAAAGAAAATTCCTCCTGGCACCCCCGAAGCATAAGATACCATTGAAATCAGATATTTCCCAATGAGAATCAAACATAGAAAGGCTAATCCCATTCCTAAACTAAAGGAATCCATTAAACGATGGCCACTCCCAATTATATTAGGAAACAATAAACCAGTTGCCCCAACCACTAAAAAAGTAAGTAAAACACGAAGAAATGGACTTTTTATTTTCTTCATCAAATTTTGACTTGTGAGGAGTGTCCAGTTATAAAAAGCACCGAAAAATCCTAAAATAATTCCTAAAATAATAAGTAGCCAATAATTTGAGAGTTCAATTGAACCAACAATTTGGAAATGAAAAACTGGACCACTCCCAAACATTATTCGTGCAACCATATCAGCAACCATTGCTGAGGTCATACAAGTTAATAAAATCAATGGAGAAAAGTATTTAAATACTTCTTCCAAAGTAAACATGACACCTGACAAAGGTGCATTGAAAGCAGCAGATAAACCAGCAGATGCCCCAGAAGCAATTAGAATTCTTTTATGACGTTCAGTTTCAGCCAACCGGCTAGAAACCATCTGACCCATTGAAGCCCCAAGTTGAACTGAGGGACCCTCACGCCCCAGTGATAGACCTGCAAACATTGCTAAAGTCCCAGCGATAAATTTAGCAAAAGCCGTCGTGAACCAATTATTTTTAAAATAACCCTGTAATTGCCCTTTAACTTGTGGTATCCCAGAACCTGAACTCATCGGGTATTTCTTCATAAAGTAAGTAACCACAAACGCTAAGAAAGCCAAACCCAAAATAAGGAGGGGAATAAAAATAAGGTGTGAGCTAACGAAGCGATAAATACTCAAGCCCCAAGTTTCAGCTTTTTCCAGTGTCAACCGATAAAGACTGGCCAAAAAACCCGCAGTCAAGCCCACGAGTACACTTAGAAAAAGCAGATAAAGATTTTTATTTGTTGATTTCTCTATATCTTTTAATTTCATTACTACTTCCCTACTAACGCTTATTTTAATAAATTTTTAAGCAAGATTATTATACCATAAAATAGATTTCTTATGTTTTGTACTTTTAATAATATACACATCACCTGTATAAATTTACTCAAAAAGGCACTCAATCGAGTACCTTTAATTTTTTAACTACAGATTTACTTAAAGTTTTCTATCTTTCCAAAAAAGAAAGAGCCCGAAAAACATCATCAAATAAAATGGAAGTGTCAATGCAGTAATTTCTAGTGGTATTCTTACAACAAAAATAAGAATAATGAGAGAGAGAGATAAGACTAAACCTCTATACTTAAAAATTGATTTTGGAATTCGTGGCCAAACATAGATTTGTAAAAGAAATGAAATGACAATCACTACCAACCATAAAACTAAAACCATCACTCTACCTCCTTGTTAAGTTTAATTCTCTTTTTTTCCCTCAGAATCTCGTTTACTATCATGTATTAAATAATAGATACCTAAGCCAATTAAAAGAATAGAGAATAAAACTACTGGGAACAAGCCATCATTTTTTACAAAAACAAAGAAACTAAGCAGTAACAACGACGAAACAATGATAATCAATCCTCTTTTCCTTCGGCCATAGCTGATTAAAAAAGAATCTTTATATTTTTTTCCTATTAAATAAGCCCCCCAGATTATCAATAGTATAGCGATACTAAGTAACATTTTAATACCTCTTTTTTAAAATAATCAGATTATACAGCGTAAATAGAATTATTCATCTGAGTTTTTCTCTAATAATCTACATCACTTTCTTTTTTGTGGAAATTGAGAAATTCCTGTCAACAAAGAACTTCCTTCTCCCCAAGCTACTTTTCTTTCAGCTCGAAGTTCTTTATAAAAACTCAAGACTTCTTGAGAAAGTTGAGAACTAATAACCAAGGGAAGTAAAGCATTTCTAAAATGAACTAATTCAAATTCAAGGTTTTTACTTTTTTCAATTCGTTCGCGAAAATCCAATAATATTTCTTTCTCAGGTGATTTAAGTTCTGACTTATTTTTCAGAAGTTCATCAATTCGTTTTAGGATTTTTTCTTTATTTTCTTTCTCCTTTTTAAACATGTTATATTTTCTCCTTTCTACCAGTTTACTCCTTGAGCATTAAATACGTAAATTGCGGCTCCCATTGGACCTCTCGTTTGAGCAAAAACATACTTATGATTTACTTGATCATAATAAAGTACTCCAGAAGCAGTGTTTTGAATAAATGTTAGATTAGAAGTATTGGTCCAATATCCACTATCTGAACTACCACCTTCAAATTCCATATTCATCCGTGGTAGTATTCTTAAAGGAGCTATTACTTCTTGAGAATTCGAAACAACTGAATCGGCAGACACTGATATTGAGTAAAATTCTGAAAAAACTGCTAAAGCTATTAGGATTACTTAAATTTGTTTTGGTTTCATAAGAATTTCCTTCTTTCTATTATATTTTTGTGCAATTTTGTTCATCCTATTAAATTTTTTTAATATATTTCTCCTTTCCATTAATTTTCAAGCGCGCTTTCTTTTATCTTTAATTTTATTTTAGCAGAAAAAAAGCCTCATTTTTAAATCATTGCAGAAATGCAACGAAGTAATCTGGAGACTTTTTTATGTTAATAATTTTCCTAAAAGCTTTTGATAGCGTTTTTGATAATAATCTGCTAAATCTTTATACCCAACTTGTCGAAAAATTTCAATGGCATTTTTGATTTGCTTTTCACCGCTTATCTTGTCTTTGAAACAATAGCTATAAAAACCATGTGCCAGATTTCTTAGATTTTCAACATAGAGGTCGTAGAAATCATCTTTAGGGTAACTTTTTTGCAAGATACTTTTAGCTGAGTCACGAGCTCCTTTTGAGGAAAGCAAAACGACCGCTCGATACGAAGATTGAAGAACTCTTCTGCGATATTTAAAAACACCATATAAGTGTTTACTCTTCCCCCAGAGTTCTTTCATCAAATACATAATTTCTCGTTCACTGAAACTATCCAAAGTCAGATAAAAAATCGAAAGCTCAAAATAGCCCCATTCTCCAACATCATAGAGATATTCAACCACATCGTCAGCTTCCGTTTGTGTCAGGATTTCATAACGACTTTTAGCACAATAAGCTAGCATTTTTGAATCATATTCCATAGCTTCTAGATAGAGATTGTGAAGTTTATCGACGTCATCTGCAATATCCGCAAGAATTATATCTTCTAAAAATTCTTCTTTATAATCCATTGAAAAATTATTGATAAAATGTTCATACTCAGCTAAAGTCACATTCATCTCTTGCAGCGCACTATCCAAGCGTTCAAAGCTTATCATGGTTTGACCTAATTCAAATCTTGATAAACTCGCTTTTGAGATTCCTATTTCTGAAAAATGAGAAAGCGAAAAATTCTTTTGTTCTCGTAGTTTTTTAAAAATTTCCCCATAACGTTTATAAGGCATATTTTTTCCTCGAAATTTTTATTTTTTATTGACCGATTACTTTTTACCAATACGAATATTTGATTTAGGTTTTTTGGATTTAGTGGCAAAATGACTTGCGATTGCTCCACCGCCATGTTTTTGATATTCTACGGCAACAAAGCCAGCTTTTCTAAAAAGTTCCTCAAGTGTCTTGGCATCTGGAAAATCTTCTGCTGATTTTTGAAGCCATTGATATTCTTTTAAAGATTTGGCAAAAACTTTACCAAAAAAGGGCATGACATTTTTAAAATAAAGTTCAAAAGCTTGTTTATAAATTGGCAATGTGGGGTGTGAAGTTTCGATACAAACTACTCTGCCCCCTGGTTTTAATACACGAAAAATTTCTTTTAATACAGTAAGATAGTCAGGTGTGTTTCTTAAACCATAACCAATCGTAACTACATCAAAACTTTCATTTTCAAAAGGTAATGCCATTGCATTTCCTTGGAGAAATTCAATATTTTTCTTCGCTTCCTCTTTGAGTTTAGCCTTAGCAATTTCGAGCATATTTTCTGAAAAATCAAGACCAATTACTTTACCAGAAGGGCCGACACTTTCAGATAAATCAAAAGTCCAGTCTCCAGTTCCACAACACAAATCAAGAATAGACAGACCAGTTAAATCTCCCATTCTTTTCATTGTTTTAGCACGCCATAAATCATGTTGTTTAAAACTGATAATGGCGTTCATTTTATCATAATCTGATGAAATACTATTAAAAATTTCTTGTACACGTTCTTCGTTTACTTTTGTCATAGACATATTATAGCACAAGTTCTCCCTTACTATTTGCTCATTATGATTATAAATAACAGAAAAACTACTGACCAGTCTGTCAGTAGTTTTCTTAACATTAATGGAAGAAATGACTCTTGCTTCCGATTTCGGAAATCTTCTTCGTTTTATCTTCAAAGTGTGGGAAGAGGAAGGCACCTATTGCAACAAACACAATTGATACTGCTACAAGGATAATTATCGCAAACCAAGCATTTGGCCAGTAAATTCCTCCCGCTGATTCTCGTAAAAGGTTGACAGCGTGAGTAAATGGTAAATAAGGATTAATGGCTTGGAAGAATTTTCCAGAAACTTGGATTGGATAGTTCCCACCACCACCAGAAATGGAAAGAACCAGGATGATAATCGCTATTCCTTTACCTACATTGCCAAACAGTGCGACCAGAACATAAACCATTATCATAAAGGCTATGGATATTAGTAAGGCAAAGAGAACACTGTAGAATGGATCTCTTACATCTACTCCTAAACCAAAATAATTTCCAAGCGTTACAATCAAGGCTTGAGCAAGTCCAATGGCTACGAAACTTCCCATTCGAGCAAAGAATTGTTCACGTTTAGAATAACGTTTTTTATCTTTATCTGATAAGTGAACCTCCGTTGTTGCCAAACTTGAAAGTAAGACTGCACCGACCCACAGACAAAGCGCAGTATAGAAAGGTGTACTTGCTGAACCATTGTTGGCAATCGGGTAGATTTGATTTTCTTGGACTTCAACTGGTTGTGTCAGGAAGTCACTTTCTTTGGTTGCATCTAATTTTAGGAGTTTGACGATTTCACCTAAGTCAACTTCTTTTTCACCTTTTTGAATGGCTGCGGCTGCTTTTTGAATTCCTGATTTGATTTCAGGCCAATCATTTTGGATTAAATCATTGGCTTGATTCAAAGCAGACTCAACATCAGGCATTTTATCATTTGCCATTGTTAAGGTATCTGTCAAATCTTTACGAACACCAGCATAATCATTTTTAAAGAAATCAGAAGCTGTCCCTAACTTAGTTTTAAGAGTAGGAAACTCATTTTTATAGAGATTAGCTCCTTCATTAATTGCATTAACAATCGTTGTCATATTGCCATTTAACATTACATTCGCATCATGAATTTCTTGTTTAATGGCTGGCATTTCGCCTTGATATTTTTCTAAAATGGTAATAGCATTAGAAACTGTTTGACTTGTTGAATTTAGTAAGGCATCAAAGTCGATTTGTTGAGCTTGATTTAATAAACCTTTAGCGTCTGTTATGGTATTAATTAAGGTTGTTAGAGCTTGCTTAATAGTTGAATTAATTTCATCTACATTGATTTGACTTGCTATATTAGAAATATTAGTGGCTAAACTATTAATTTCATCAAAATAATTTTTGACATCAGAAACATCCCCTGTTTGAATCAAATCGTTAAGATGATTCATTCTGTCATTAAGACTTGAAAGTAATGATTCTAAGTTAGTTAGATTTTCAATTACTGAATCTAAATCATGACTTCCGTTACTTTCTTGAATTTGCTTGAGATAGTCAACCGTTGTTTTGATTGACTGTCTTTGTTGGTTGATATTAGTGACGAAAGTAGTGATAAGACTATTAATCTGTTGTTTTTCTTCTGGAGTAAGTTGATTGTCATCAATCGCTTTTTCAATCACACCAATAATTGTCGAAGTATCATTAGAAAAATCTTTAATAGATTCTAATGCAACCTTAGAACTACTTGTAATTGCTGGCAGTGCTGTTTGTAATTTATTAGCCGCATCCAAGGTTATAGTCCCCAAACTATCAGCATCTTGTCCCAATTTTTTAATGTCTGGCATTGATTTTTGGACTTGATTGATAATTTGTAAACCTTGTTTGGCTTCTTGAATACCTTGAGTCATGGTACTTTCTACTGACGCAAAGTCATCATCAATCATCGAGATTTGTTTTCCAGCATTTTGAATCTCAGGTATTTTCTCTTGAAGGGTCAAAACGAGTGAAAAACTTTTATCAATTTCTGGCATTTTATCATTTAATTTAATGACCTTTTGACCTAAAGCATCTACTTCTGGTAAATAAGTGATAAATTCATTAGCTTTTGCCAGTTTTTCTTTAATTTCTGGCATTTTTCCATGAAGGTCAACAACTTGTTGAGTGTATTTATCAATGGTTCCTAAATTATCATTAGTTGATAAAATCGCTGATTTAACCTTCTGAATACTTATCATGTTTTTATCAATATCGTAACCAATTGTATTGAAGGTTTTTAAAAGGGTACTACTTGCCGTTTTGATAAACTCTTCAGAAATTTGCGATTGTAGAGAAGAGGCTCCTTTTGATGTTATTTTGGGAGCAATGGCATTGATTTTTTCGTTAATTGAATAAACAATTTGTGGTTTTTTAATATCACCCGTGGTGAAACTTAAGAGATCCTTTGAAAAATCCTTTGGTAAATAGATCCCAGCATAGTATTTCCCAGATTTCACACCTTTATCTAAATCTGCTTTGGAATCAACAAATTTCCAGCCTAATTGGTGATTTTTCTTTAAATTTTTCAGTACTTCATCACCAATATTGATGGTTTTATCTTGAAAACTTGCCGATTTATCTGCACTATAGACCGCAATTGGCAGTTGCGAAGTATTGGCATAGGGGTCCCACAGGGCTTTAATATTAAACCAAGCATATAAAGAGGGAATTATCATTAGGGCGACAATTAAAAAAGTCGCCACGGGATTTTTAAATATTCGCTTCCAGTCTAGGGCAAACAACTTCCATGTATTTTTAATACTTTTCACTTCTTATCCTCATCATTCTTATCTCACTTGTAACTTTTTAAATTTCTTAAATATCATCGAGGCTTTTTCATACTTCATGACTGCGGATTTAAAAATTACGCAATACACGATTTTATCATATTTCATAAAAAAGTTCTAGCACTGCTTCCTTTTAATGGACACTTGCTTAACTATTGTAAATTTTTCTTGCTAGATAAAAATCTTAAATCAAAGAAATGTTTTGTTTGATAAAAAAAGGAGGAAAGCCCCCCTTTTTAATTATTCATTTGTTAAATCTTCACCGTTGCTTGCAATAACTTTCTTGTACCAGTTAAATGATTTCTTAGGCGTCCGTTTCAAACTTCCTTTACCATAATCATCTCGGTCGACATAGATGAATCCATAACGTTTGCTCATCTCACCCGTTCCTGCTGATACTAAGTCAATACATCCCCAAGAAGTATAACCTAATAGTTCAACGCCATCAAGTTCAACTGCTTTCTTCATTTCTTTGATGTGTGCAGCCATGTAATCAATTCGGTAATCATCAGCTACAAATCCATTTTCATCAGGTTTATCTACTGCTCCTAAACCATTTTCTACAATAAATAATGGTTTTTGATAGCGGTCATAAATAGAATTCATTGTGATTCTTAAACCAAGTGGGTCAATTTGCCAACCCCATTCACTGGCCTCTAAATAAGGATTTTTTACAGATTCAAAGATATTTCCAGCTGATTTATCTGCATCCTCATCCTTGACTTTAGCGACTCGACTTGCATAGTAACTAAATGAAATAAAGTCAACTGTGTTTTCAGCAAGGATTTCTAAGTCGCCTTTTTCAATCGGAAGTGTAATTTCTTCACGCTCTAATCTCTTTAAAAGGTAGTTTGGATATTTTCCACGTGATTGAACATCAATGAAAAAGAGATTATCATGATTTTGTTTTTGAGCTTCAAAAACATTTTCTGGATTACAATCAAATGGATAGTAATCTCCAGCAGCTAACATGCAGCCTATCTTATTTTCTGGGTCAACTTCATGTCCAATTTTTGTTGCTAAAGCCGATGCTAATAGTTCATGATGAGCGGCTAAGTATTTGGCTTGTTCTTTATTTTCTCCTTCTTCAAAAACAAGTCCTGCTCCCATAAATGGAGCATGTAGGAGCATATTAATTTCATTAAATGTCAACCAATAGCGAACTAATCCTTTATAACGAGTAAAAATTGCTCTGGCTAAATTTTCATAGAAACCAACCATTTTTCGATTACGCCAGCCACCATATTCTTTAATTAGGTGGACAGGGCAATCAAAGTGAGTGATGGTTACTAAGGGTTCAATTCCTAAACGTTGGCATTCTCTAAAAATATCCTCATAAAATTGCAAGCCTTCTTCATTTGGCTCTTGTTCATCACCTTTTGGAAAAATTCTTGTCCAAGCAATAGACATTCGATAGGTTTTAAATCCCATTTCAGCAAAAAGTGCGAGGTCTTCTTTCCAATGATGATACATATCAATCGCTTCTTTTGCTGGATAAAAATGGTCTTCATCGAATTCAAGGTGCTTCATTTCCCCTGTAATAATTGGAAAACGGTCTTTTCCGTGTGGAACAAGGTCGACATTGGCAAGCCCACGTCCTCCCTGATTATAGCCGCCTTCACATTGATTAGCTGCAGTTGCTCCGCCCCAGAGAAAATCTTTACTAAATGGCATAATAGATGACACTCCTTTTTTATTCTTTTTTTAATTTTAACATTTTTTTATGACATTTGATAGCGATTTCATCTATTTTTTGGAGCGTTTTCTATAATTTTATAAATAGAAAAGACTCAAATTAATTTGAGTCTTCTTCTTTTTCTGGTTCTGCCCAATTTCTTCGCAAACTAAAATGGTCTGGAACTAAATCATATCCTGGCTGGCAAAATGGGTGACAACGTAAAATACGTGCTGTCCCCATTGCCAAACCCTTGGCTGGTCCATGTTTTTCAATGGCCTGAATCATGTAATTGGAGCAGGTAGGATAATAGCGACAGGCTGGTGGCAAGGCTGGAGAAATCCAGCGTTGGTAGCCATGTACTGCTTTTACTAATACTTTTTTCATCTATTTCACTTTATTAAGTAAGAACTTATCATCATTCTTGCTAGTTTTACTGACAGACATTATCAGTTCTTTATTTTTACTGACAGAAATATTCTGGAACATCTGTCAGTAAATTTTTATTTCAAAAGACTAAGAATATCAGCAACCATAAGTTCTGGTGTCAAATGATAACGATTATAAAGTTCTGTCACTGGAACAGAATCATTAAATTCACGTTTCGCACCAAAGTTCAAAACTTTAACATCATACTTACCAAGGAAGGAAGCAACTTTTTGACCAAATCCTCCGTCAAGAATTCCATCTTCGATCGTTGCAATAACTTGATGATTTTCAACTAAGTTTTCAAGGAAAGCTTGGTCCAAATCGTTGATGAAAAGTGGATTTATTAGGGTTGCATTAATTCCATTTTCAGCCAAAACTTTAGCTACTTTTTCACCATGTGAATAAAGGCCGCCAAGTGCCAAGAGGGCAACTTTTTCGCCTGATTTTGTCATTTGATATGAAGGGGTTGAATAATCTGTGAGAACAGTCGGACGTGATTCTAAGCCGTGTTCTGGCATTTGAATCACAACTGGTTCTTCATGTTGCTCAAGAGCCCAATCAAGAATTGAAATAAATTCTTCTTCAGAAGTTGGAGCAAGATATTTGATATTTGGAATGTTTGAAATCCAAGTCATGGCTGATGAGCCTTGGTGTGTTTCATCTGAACCTGAAATAACTCCACCTTTAACAATAACAATTGCTGGTTCTTCATTAATTGCTAAGTCATGCCAAAATTGATCATAAGCACGTTGAACAAAAGTAGAATTGTGGAAAATAATTGGACGAGCACCTGCCGCAGCCATTGCACCACCAAAAGTAATGGTAAATTGCTCAGCAATTCCTGCATCAATATAACGGTCAGGATATTTAGCTGCAAATTGTTTCAGTCCAAAGATTCCTGGAATTGCTGCATTGATGGCAACAAGAGGAAGGCCTTCTGAAACCTTTTTATCCATGTAATCCAACATAACTGAACTATAAGATTTACCAGAATCAATCACTTTTGATTGACCAGTTTCTAAATCGAAAGGCATGTGCCAGTGAAAAGCTTCTTTATTTTCAAGAGCTGGTTGATAACCACGTCCTTTTTCAGTATGAATATGAAGGACAATTGGATGGTCGATATCTTTTACTTCTTCAAATAGGTGAATTAAAGATTCAATATCATTTCCATTTTCAAGATATTTATAATCTAAACCAAAAGTTTTAAAGAAGTTATTTTCGGCTTGACCATTTGTCGCCCGAAGTTCAGCAAGGTTACGGTAAAGTCCTCCATGATTTTCAGCAATTGACATTTGATTATCATTAACTAAAATAATGAGGTTTCCTTTGAAATCTCCGGCATTATTGAGGGCTTCCATAGCAAGTCCCCCAGAAAGTGAACCGTCACCAATGACTGCAACAATGTTGCCTTTGTCATTTGTCAAATCACGCGCTTTGGCATAACCTAAGGCATTAGCAATTGAAGTTGAGGTATGGCCAACTGTGAAAAAGTCGTGTTCTGATTCTCTTTGACTGGTGTAAGGTGTGATGTCATGGAAATGTCCATCAGTAAATCCATTTTTACGTCCAGTCAAAATTTTATGTGGATAAGTTTGGTGAGAAACATCCCAAATAAACTTATCAATTGGTGAATTGAAAACTTTATGAAGGGCAATTGTTAATTCAGTCACACCCAAGTTTGGGCCAACGTGTCCACCGATGTTTGATACTTTATGAAGAACTGCTGTTCTAATTTCTGAAGCTAATTCTTCTAGTTCTTGATTTGATACTTTTTTTAAATCCGCTGGGCTGTCTATTTTTTCTAACACTGACATCTCTGATTTTCTCCTTTTTAGATTTACTTAGTTATTTACTAACAGAAATTGTCTTTAAAAACTAGTAAATCGACTGACAAAATTGTCATAATTTGAATGTTACTATTATCTTATCATAATTTGTCAGTAATTTTTTCCTATCATATTTTACAACTTTTGGAAAATTTTTGCAGGATTTGAAATTGTGCTGTCCACACGAATTCTAACAATGAATTTTGTACCTTTAGGTTTATTATCTTCAACTGTAATCTTCCCATTGTAAGCTTCAACAATTTGTTTGGCCAGAGAAAGACCCAAACCTAAGCCACCTTTTTGACGTGTTCTTGCTTTATCTACTCGGAAAAAGCGGTCAAAGATTTTTTTCTTATCTTCATCAGAAATTCCTTCACCATTATCGGCGACAGCAAAAACTAAGAATCCTCCATTTTTTTGAACATCTACAGAGATTTCACCCTCATCACCCGTGTATTTAAGAGCATTATCAAATAAGATGGTTAGCAATTGTTTAATCAGGGCTTGGTCCAAATTAATCGTTCCATCTAATTTCAAATGGCCTGAAAACTTTTTACCTGCGTTTTCAGCAAGCATTTCATAGCTATTAAAAATATTCTCAAAATAAGTTGCCGTAGTCGCCTCTGGCTCAATTCTGATTCCAGAATCTCGACGAGCTAAGTTCAGTAAGTTACTTGTTAATAATCGCATATTACGAACTTCTGATAAACTTTCAGAAATATTTTCTGATTCATCAATAATTGTTGCTGTCGGCTTTTGGAAAAGTAATTCTAGACGATTTTGCAAGATTGCCAGAGGTGTTCTCAATTCATGTGAAGCATTTTCAACAAATTCTTTTTGTTTTTCATAAGCAGCCAGAATAGGTCTTAAAGTCCAGTTTGCAAGATATAGACTAATAATTATTGATAGTAGCCAGAAAGTAATCATTGTTGTCACAATGACCCACATGGCCCGGCTCATGGCATCTTGAATTTGGTCAACGTTTGAAAAAATTTGCATATAAACTGGCGTCACAGTACCATCAGAATTTGTAATGATAAATTGCGATGTTGTGTAATAACGATAGTGCAAATTATCTCCATAAGGATTTTTTACAGATACTGTCTGAATTGTATTTATATGTTTTTCATTAAATTTCATTGCTTTTTGCAAAAGACTCATGCCAAAGTTTGTACTTATATTTGCATTTGAGCCCGTTGATGGCATAAAGTTTTTTCCTTCTGAATCATAAAAAATTACACTATTATTTGGTCCATAAAAGCCACTATCTTGTGAATTATTTGTTCCTAATTGATTATTCGCTGCTTCTTCCAAAAACACTCGGTTTTGAGCCAAATTGTGTAAATTTTGGTCAGTCGCTCGATACATTCCTAATTGCATGACTTGAATAATAATCACGGCTAAAGCAACAAAAATGACTGTAAAAGCTAGAAAAAAATGAAGGAAATTTTTCCCATCATTTTTTACAATAGCTGAAGATTTAATTTTTTTAATTATTTTCTTCAAAGAGGTCTCATTTCTAGATAGATTTACTGACAGAACTTTTTGTTAATTTAATAGATGAATTTCACCTCTATACAATAAGCTGTCAGTAAAATTTTATCTCAGGATATAGCCAACATTTCGCAAGGTTGAAAGATTATTGACAAATTCTGTATCTTTCAATTTTTTCCGAATTTTACTCATATAAACTTCAACAACAGTAACTGTTGTATCACTGTCATAGCCCCAAATCCGGTCAAAAATTTGCTCTTTTGGCAAAATAACATTTTGATTTTGCATTAAATAAACGACTAAATCAAATTCTTTTCCGATTAAATCAACAGGTTGATCATCAACTAAAGTTGATTTATTTGATAAATTCAAACGAATATTTCCATAAGTCAAACCGTTTGAATCTTCTAATTTACCTGTCCGTTTCAAAAGTGCTTGAATACGTGCTTTTAGTTCATCTAAATAGAAAGGTTTTGTTAAATAATCATCTGCTCCAATGTCGAATCCGTGCATTTTATCATCCAAAGATTCTTTAGCAGTCATGATTAAGACTGGCGTATCTACATTTTGCTCACGTAATTCCTTTAAGACTTCAAAACCATTCTTTTCTGGAAGCATTAAATCAAGCAAAATTAAATCATAGATTCCCAATTCTGCCTCATAGAGTCCTTCAACACCATCATAAACCTGTTTGACTTGCGCAAATGATTTTAAGAAATCATAAACAGATTTTGAGAGTGATAAATCATCCTCCACTAATAAAATTTTAATCATTGAATCCATCCCTTTTCACTTTTTTTAGGGCTCATAATTTATAAATTATTTTTAGTTAAATTGCTTGGAAAGTCAATAAAACTGCGCCCATCCCTTTCTATTATTTTACACTATTATCATATTTTTGTCTTGTACTAGGCTTAACCTTATCTTAAACAAAACTAAAAAAGCTAGAACTTAAATTCTAGCTTTTGTTGATTCTCTAATAATTAATTCAAAAGGAATAATTGATTTTTCTGGCAAATTTTCTTTCTTATCTCGTAAGTCCAAGATTTTCTTAATTGCACTTGCCCCTAATTGCTCAATATGAATGTCAAAAGTTGTTAAATAAGGATGAATCATTGCTCCAAAGATAGAGTTGTTGTAAGTAATTAAACTCACATCTTCTGGAACATTTAAACCTTGACTTCTTAGACGTTCCACAACTTTTAAAGACAAGACATCATCCATAACTACAAGAGCTGTTTCGTTTCGCAAGGAAAAATTAGCATCCATAAACAAGAGGTCATGATTGAGCCCAAGTTTCTCGGATTCATCTTTAAAACCTTGATAACGTTCTTCAAAAACTTCTGTTTCTTTCGTATCGGTCACAAATGAAATATTTTGATGTTTTAATTGTGCTAAATGACGAACAGCCTCGCGTCCAAGCAGCATATTATCATTATCCACATGGGTAATTTCATTTTTTCCTTCAGCCGGAGTTCCAACTAAAACAAAAGGAACTTTATTTTCTAATAAATAATCGCGAACTTCATCATTTTTTCCAGCGTAAAGCACGATAAATCCGTCAACTCGCTTTTCTGAATATTGAAGTTCAATCTGTTTTTTCAACTCTTTGGCTGAATGGCCAGTCGCAATAGCGATTGAAACATCGTAATCACGAGCTGTTTCATTGATTGAGGTCAATATTTTCATAAAGAAAGGTTGGCTCGCTTTGTCAGCCACTGGCGGGAAAACAACACCAATTGTATTTGTTTTTCCCGAAGCTAGAATCTGAGCCGCTGCATTCCTTCGATAACCTAATTCATGCATGGCTTTGCGAACTTTTACTTTTGTTTTGTCCGAAATCTCTGAACTATCTTTAATGACCCGACTGACCGTTGAGGCATTAACACCAGCTTTTTTTGCAACATCTTTAATTGTAACTGCCATATTTTCACTTGAGACTAGCTAAACCCAGCTCAACTCAGCGCTCCTTTCTCTTTCTTTTATTTGACACTCTGAAATTTTATTTTGCCAAATTTTCGATTAATTTTCAACTATTTTTTAGATTTTTGATAAAAAAGTCATTTAAAGACATCAAATTACTTTGTTTTTGTAACATAAAAATCTTTTAATTCAATTTTTTCACCATAGATTTCAAGATTTAAGGCTTGGCCACGTAATAATTCAAGTTTCACTTCTTGACCAACAGAAATTTTTAATAAACGTCCGCGATAGTTAATGTGAAAGGCATAACCCGTCCATGCTTGTGGTAAAAGTGGGGCAAAACTCAATTGACCATCCCAGGTTTTCATTTGGGCAAAACCATGAACAATCGCCAACCATGAGCCAGTCATTGATGTGATGTGAAGTCCATCTTCTGTGTCGTTATTATAATTATCTAAGTCAAGACGAGCTGTTCTTTCATACATTTCAACAGCCTTGTCTTCCATGCCAAGCTCTGCTGCTAAAATCGCATGAATTGATGGAGAAAGTGAGCTTTCATGAACAGTTAATGGTTCATAAAAATCAAAATTTCGTTGTTTTTCGGCTAATGAAAATTGATTGCCGAAGAAATAAATTCCTTGAAGCACATCTGCTTGCTTAATATATGGACTACGTAACACTCGATCCCAAGACCAATTTTGGTTCAATGGAAGATTTTTAGGGTCAAGTTGAGCCACTGGAGTCAAATCTTTATCTAAATAGCCATCATGTTGAACAAAGATACCCAATTCTTCATCTTCTGGATAATACATTTTATCCACAATTTCTGCCCAGTGAGCAATTTCAGCTCCTTCAATTAAATCTGGGCGTGGATATTTCGCTAAACTTTCAGCAGTATAAGTCAAAACCCAAGCTGCCAATTTATTAGTGTACCAGTTGTTATTGATATTATTTTCATACTCATTTGGGCCTGTGACTCCATGAATCATGTATTTATCATTTCGTTTACTATAATGCACACGATCTGCCCAAAAACGAGCAATTTCAATCAAAACTTCTAAGCCTTCATGAGCAAGATAAGTTTCATCTCCCGTGTAGTTGCTGTAGTTATAAATCGCATAAGCCATTGCTCCATTACGGTGAATTTCTTCAAATGTAATTTCCCACTCATTATGACATTCAACACCTGTAAAAGTAACCATTGGATACAAAGCACCTTTAAGTCCTTGTTGACGGGCATTATGTTGTGCTTGCGGCAATTGATTATGACGATATTTTAAAAGATTTTTAGCAACTTTTTCATCAGAAAGCGCCAAGTATAATGGAACGGCATAGGCTTCTGTATCCCAATAAGTTGCTCCGCCATATTTTTCTCCAGTAAATCCTTTAGGGCCAATATTTAAACGTTCATCTTCGCCGTAATAGGTAGAGAAAAGTTGGAAAAGATTAAAGCGAATCCCTTGTTGAGCTTCTGCTGAACCGTCAATTTGTACATCAGCAATTTCCCAACGTTTTTTCCAAGCGATTTCTTGTTCTTTATAAAATTCATGATATGTTTTCTTAGAAATTTCAAGGGTCAAATTTGATAGCACCTTTGTTAAATTCGAGGGTTCAATATCACGACTTGTGACAACTAAAACATTTTTGATAAAGGTGAGTGGTGCATTTTCTATTAATTTTGCTTCGTAAACATCTAAAACAGAACTTTCTTTTGTTTCTTGCTTAACTCGAGTAAAATCGCCTGCAAAGCTTTGTTTAGCTGCTACCGTAAATTGTTCAACTCCAAATGGATTAGGAATTGTTTCAGTGACAATAAATGAACCTGTAGCTGTATTATCAAGGTTTTTTACTGTCCAAAATTTTTCATCGTAGTTGGAATCTTCATTACGAACATTTGCATCAATGATTGAGGCTGTACGGATTTGATGAATTTCACCATCTAAGCTTTCAAACATGAAAGCAAAAACCGCAAGTTCTTGTTGAGCAATTGAGAAAAATCTTTCGGCAGTCACACGTACTCCATAAGCTACATAAGTATAGGTGAGTACCCCTTTTTCCATATCAAGCGACAGATTAAAATCAGTCACATGACTTGCGGCTAAATCAACCTCTTTGTCATCAATAAAAACTCTGACAGAAGCAAAATTGAGGGCATTGATTGCTTTACCAAAATATTCAGGATAACCATTTTTCCACCAACCTACACGTGTTTTATCTGGGAACCAAACCCCTGCAATGTAAGTTCCTTGGTGACTATCGCCACTATAAGTTTCACTAAAATTTCCGCGCATTCCCATGTAACCATTTCCAATAGAAGTAAGTGATTCTTGCAAACGACGGTCTTCTTTTTCAATCTGATTTGATGTAATTTTCCAAGGGTCAATGCCCATAATTCTTTTGATTTGTTTCATAGTGTTATCTTGTTCTCACCTTCTATTTTTTATAAACCCGATATTCCCAGGCTGACAGAACCATTTTTTCTTGAAATTTTTGATTTGAACTGCCCAAGACTTGTTGATAATTAATGACAGAATTTTCAGCAGAGCTGTCAGTAAAACTGTCAAGTTTTGTAAAATCTAAATGAGCTTTTTTGTCAGCCAAATTGACAATAATTAAAAATTCAGCTCGTTCATAAACTAAAACTTGAGGATGTCTTTTAAAATGAAATTTAATTGAACCCTCTGAAATCGCTGGTTCTTGATGCCGTAATTCAATCAATTTTTTATAAAGTTCAATGAGTTCTTGATTAGTTTGACTATTAATAACAGAAAAATTTGGATTCATTTCCATCCAAGCTTGTCCACTTGTAAATCCTGCATTTTTAGAATTGTCCCACTGCATTGGTGTTCTTGAGTGCTCACGACTATTTTGGGTGACTTCTGCTAGTGCTTGATTTGCTGACAGTTCTGTCAGTTCAACGCGACCAACGGAAGATGTTGAATCGGCAGATTGAGGAACTGACAGCTTTGCTGACAATTCTGTCATTAACATTTCATATTTCTTTTTAATCTCATCAGCTCGTAATTGCTTTGCGTCAGTAAATGGAAAATTAGTCATCCCAAATTCCTGCCCTTGATATATGAAAGGCGTTCCTCTTAAGAGCATATAACTGACAGCCAACGCTTTTGCTGATTCTATTGAACCATCGCCAAAAGTATCAATACTTCTTGGTTGGTCATGATTTTCAATATACAAAGCATTCCAACCCCGTTCAAGCAAATCTTCTTGCCAACGCATAATGACTTTTTTGTAGCCATAAATACTGCCCTGACCATTGCCATTTGATTTTCTGACATTATGTTCTAATTCAAAAATCATATTGATATAGCCAGCTTCATCGGTCCAGTCGGGCGCTTGCTTGGAGCGAACCCCTGAAGCTTCCCCAACAGTCAAAGCACCATATTCATCAAAAATAGCTTTCAAATCTGACATATATGTTTCAATCCCAGCAACATTCATGAAAGGCACCCACGGGCCGTCGCCTTTCCAAGATTTAATTTTATAGTTCCATGGCATTTTTTGAATGTGTGAAATCGCATCTAATCTGAAGCCATCTATTCCCAAATCTAACCACCAGCGAATCATGTCATAAATTTCTTGCCGGACTTTGGGATTTTTCCAATTTAAATCAGGCTGCTCTTTGGCAAAAACGTGAAAATAAGCTTGTTTTGTTTTTTCATCATAAGCCCAAGTTGAACCACCAAAAAAGGAAATCCAATCATTTGGCATTTGGTTAGGGCTAGCGTCTTCCCACAAATAATAATCACGGTAAGGATTATCTTTTGATTTTTGACTTTCTAAAAACCAAGGATGTTGGTCTGATGTATGATTGACTACCAAATCCATGATGACTTTCAAGCCATTTTCATGCGCTTTATCTAGTAATTTTTTAAAATCTTCAAGTGAGCCAAACATTTCATCAATGACTTGATAATCAGAAATATCATAGCCCCCGTCAACTTGTGGACTCTTGTAAATTGGATTTATCCAGATAAAATCAATCCCCAATTCACGTAGATAAGGAATTTTTTCAATGATGCCATTGATGTCGCCAATGCCATCTCCATTGCTATCTTTGAAAGATTTTGGATAAATCTGATAACCTACCATCTTGTGAAAATCATTTGTTTTTATTTTTTTCATAGTTTTACATTTTCATTTTTAAAGTCCCTAAACTGAACTTATTTATTTTTTCAAAATAACGGTGCTGTAAGCTGGTATTGTCAATTTTCTATCAGTTAATTTTGCTTGAGAACTACTGACAGAAAGTTGGTCAGTGATTTTTGTCCCAACAATGCTTTTTGGGAGTTTCATTGTCACATTTTCTGTATCGGAAAAATTATTGATAATAGTCAAATCCTTTCCATAATTAATGACAGACAAGCTCTCTTCACTGACAGAAATATTTTTCAATCTGTCAGTCGCAATTTCAGGATATTTTGCTTTGACCCGCAAGATTTTTTTGTACCAATTGAGCAGCGAATTTGGATTGGCTTCTTGTTGAGCTACTGAGCCTCCGTCAGTTGTGGCAATTTCTGTCGCACCTGGCACAGAAATATCCGCTTTGGGAGAATCTGTCCCAGCAGCATTCCACGACATTGGCAAACGTTTATTTTGGTCAATGCCAGAACCTGTCAGCCCCAATTCCTCACCGTAGTAAATAAATGGATTTCCCGGCATCAAAAGATAAGTTTGAGCAGCCATTTTCTGCATGGATAAAGAACTTAAAAGGGTTGCAGATCGGTCTGTGTCATGATTACTCAAGAAAGGAGCGTCAATGGCTTTCGGGTTATCCGCATGAATTTCTTGGTCCCATGCTTCAATTTGTTGACCAAATAAAGAACCTTCACCTAAGACTAAAGCCGAATTAATTGGACTTGAACTCGATTGCAAAGCATTCGGAAAGTCAAATAATGAATCAATACCTGACTGATAAATATCATCAATTACAGAAGCCGTTGAAAAAACTTCGCCCACTAAATAAGCTTTTGGATTTTGCTTTTTGACCGTGTCTGTCAGCCATTTGGTAAAGACCGTCGTTTTTTTGTCATCATTTGAGAAATAAAAACCGACAGCGTCCAAACGAAAACCAGAAACACCTTTGTCTAACCAAAATTTCGTAATTTTTGCAATTTCTTTTTTGACCTCAGGATTGGCAAGATTGAGGTCTGGCATTGATTTATCAAACTCTGACTCATAGTATTTGCCATTGCTGGCTAAACTATAACCCTCTTTTGCTGTATCCGACCAATTATAATAAGCCACATATTTTTTGTCGCCAGCTAGTGCTTTTTGAAACCAAACATTATCAGTCGCCGTGTGGTTAAATGGCATATCTAAAATCACAGCAATTCCTCGTTTTTTAGCTTGAGCAATCAGATTTTCAAAATCAGCCATTGTCCCAAATTTAGGATTAATTTCTTCGTAATTAGTGACATCATAGCCATGATAACTAGGACTAGCAAAAATCGGTGTCATCCAAAGTCCTTGCACTTTCAAATCCGTTGTAGAATTGGATTTTCCAGTATTCAAGTAGTCTAAATGTTGCGTGACCCCATTTAAATCACCTTCGCCATCATGATTTGAATCGGCAAATGAACTCGTAAATATTTCATAAAAATTACGATACAAACTCCTATCAACCTTTTGGCTGACAGCCGCTTTTTTTACTGATGAATCTTTTGAATTTGCTTTTTGACAAGCACTTAAAGTACACGTCGCCAGTAAAGTTACTGACAGAAGTAAAAGCTTATTTTTCATAATATTCGTTCTCTTTTTCTTCCCAGTAAAGTCGGTCAGAATCAGTAATTTCGCGGAGAATTCGTGCTGGATTACCTACTGCAATCACATTTGCTGGCAAATTTTTCGTCACTACCGTTCCCGAACCCACAATTGTATTTTCGCCAATCGTAACGCCCGGATTAACAATTACTCCTGCACCAAGCCAAACTCGGTTACCAATCGTAATCGCTTTTCCATATTCTAGTCCACGCTGTCGAACTCCGGCATCTATTGGATGAGAAGCCGTAATCAGACTGACGCGAGGTCCAAACATCACATCATCGCCAATCGTAATCGGTGCAACATCCAGAAAAATACAGTCCATATTGGCATAAAAGCGCTGACCAATTCTTGTATTTTTACCATAGTCGATGTAAAGCGGTGGATTTACAAATAACTCATCGCCAGTTTGACCAAAAAGTTCTTTTTCAAGTGCCACAATTTTTTCTGTATCAAGTAGATTGAGTTGGTTAATTTCTTGATTTAATGCTCGATTATTATCAGGTTTGTATTCTGGTTCAACCTTACTTGCTTTATAGAGTTTGCCAGCAACCATTCTTTTAAATTCGCTCATTTTCACCTCACCCTTTTGCGCTTTAACTATTCCACTTCGCAAGCAAAGGCTTCCCAAGCTTTTAATTTAATCTGAGAAAGTTCAGGCAGGAAATTTTCATTGTGAATCAATAAGTCACGACAGACAAATCCTGTTTTAAATTGATTTTCTTCATCAGATAAATTGGCAACGACCAAATATTTCTTGCCCTTATAAGTCCGCAAATATGCAAAAACATCAGCCTCAGAATCAATCAACTTGAAGTCCCCATAAATGACCCAATCATGTTGTTTACGAAGTTCAATCAACTTTTGATAAGTATAAAAAACAGAATCAGGATCACTCATGGCTTGATCAGCATTAATTTCTTCATGATTAGGATTGACAGCGAGCCAAGGTTTTCCATCAGTAAAACCTGCATTTTCTCCAGCCGTCCATTGCATCGGTGTTCTTGCATTATCACGACCAACACGACGAATTGAATCCATGATTTCATTTTCAGAATGACCAGCAGCTAAGCGTTCAGCAAACATATTCCGTGACTCGATATCATTGACTTCTTCAATTGATTCAAAAGGATAATTCGTCATTCCAAGCTCTTCACCTTGATAAATATAAGGCGTTCCTTTCATCAAATGCAATAAAATCGCAAAAGCTTTAGCTGATTTCAAACGATATTTCCCGTCATTTCCCCAATTTGAGACAATCCGTGGTAAATCATGATTATTCCAAAAAAGTGAATTCCAACCTTTTTCTAAAGCTTGCCATTTGGCTAAAATTTCTTTAAGTTTTGAAACTGAAAATTCCTTTTTATCCCATTTTTCACCCTCATCAAGATAAGCATTTGTGATGTGTTCAAATTGGAAAACCATTGATAACTCTTGACGTTTAGGATCAGAATAAAGTTCCGCAATCTCTGGTGTTGCTCCCCAAGTTTCACCTACGGTCAGCAAATTTTTCTGACCAAAAGTTGCCTGATTCATCTCATGCAAATACTCATGTAATTTAGGCCCATTTCCTGTGATTTCTTGGTCAATTTCTTTCCCAATCAAGTCAATCACATCCATGCGAAAACCGCCGATTCCCTTATCAATCCAGAAATTCATCATGTCATAAACTTCTTGATGAACCTGAGTATTTTCCCAGTTTAAGTCTGGCTGACGCTTGCTAAAAAGATGAAGGAAATATTGGCCCGATTCCTCATCAAATTCCCAAGCAGAACCAGAAAAGGTAGATTGCAAACCATTGGGTTCATCAGCCCAAATATAATAATCACGATAAGCATTATCTTTTGATTTTCTAGCTTCCACAAACCATTTATGTTCATCTGAAGTATGATTAACTACCAAATCCATAACAATTTGAATGTTTCGCTTTTTAGCTTCCTTGAGCAATTCATCCATATCCGCCATCGTCCCAAAAACATCAGCAATTGCTTGATAATCAGAAATATCATAACCATTATCATCCATTGGCGATTGATAAACTGGACTCAACCAAATTGCACCAATCCCAAGTTTTTCAAGATAATCTAATTTAGAGATAATTCCTTGCAAATCACCAACACCATCACCATTAGCATCCATAAAAGAACGCGGATAAATCTGATAAACGACTGTTTTTTGCCACCAATTTTCTTTCATATTAACTACTCCATTAAGATGTGAGTTCATTTTCCTATTTTCCCAGGATATAGGAGAATGAACTCAATTAAAATTTTACTGACTGCTTTATAAGCTAATCCCGTCAGTAAAATACTCACTAAACCAAAGATTCTGTCAGCAATTTTTACTGACAAAACTATCAGCAAAGCCGATAGTTTCTTTATTTACCGATTCAATGACTCTTTCGGTCGCAGTGAACTGACAGAATCCATTTTCTATTTATAGATTACAAAACCATATTGTAAAATATTATTTTGGTCAACCAAATTAGAGAAAACCACCTCATCAGCTGAAAAATAAGCCGGTTTTTCGCCAATATTGAAAATAGCTTTCAGAGATCCACGTTCAAATTTCACAATGCCATTTTCTGAATCTACGATTTTCCATTCTACTTCTGAATCACTTAAAATTCCTTGATATTGTTTGCGTAGAGCAATCAGATTTTTAAAGAATTCAAACATCTCTAAATCTTGATCTTTTTCTTCCCAAGGCATCACCTTACGACACTCAGGGTCCATCCCACCTGTCACCGCATACTCATCCCCATAATAAATACAAGGCACACCTGGTTGCATGAAGGTGAATGTTTCAACCAATTTCATCAAATTTTTATTATTTTTTGCAACAGTCAAAATTCTAGGTGTATCATGAGAATCTAAAACATTAAACATCATTTGATTCACTTGCTTACGGTATAATGTCAGCTGCGTATTAATATTAGAAACCATTTGTTCCAAAGAAATCTTCTTCGTAATCAAACCATCTTTAATCGCATCGGTATAAGCATAGTTCATAACGGCAGAAAACTCATCGCCAACTAACCAAGGTTGTGCAGAATGCCAAACCTCACCTAAAATATAAAAATCATCTTTTGCCACATCACAAGTTGTGCGGAATTTTTTCCAGAAAGTATGATCCACTTCATCCGCCACATCCAAACGCCAAGCATCAATATCAAACTCAGAAATCCAATAATCAGCTACTTTCAAAAGATAAGCTTCAACCTCTGGGTTAGCCGTATTGAGTTTTGGCATGTGTGGAGTAAAGGCAAAAGTATCATAAGTTGCATTCTCAGCATTTTCAAAATCATCAGTTGGAGTATAAGTTGCTGGCCAACTATTAACATGGAACCAATCCGCAAATTTTGATTTTTCTTGATTTTTCAATACATCTTGCCATTGAGCAGACGTATCTCCGATGTGATTAAAGACCGCATCTAACATGACTTTAATACCACGCGCATGTGCTTCTTTCACCAAAGTTTTAAACAATTCCTTATCCCCAAATTGCTTATCAATTTCCATATAATCTTCTGTATCATATTTATGATTAGAAAAAGCTTGGAAAATAGGAGTAAAGTAAATGCCATTCACACCGAGTTCAGTCAAATGTTCCAAATGATCAATCACCCCTTGCAAATCTCCCCCATAAAAATCTTGACGGTCAGGAACATCTTGTGGATTCCAAGCTTTTGTACCCTCAGGATCATTGCTCGTATCCCCATTGGCAAAACGTTCAGGGAAAATTTGATACCAAACCGTTTCTTTGACCCATTCAGGTGCTTTAAAACGATCACTTTCATGGAAATAAGGCAAACGGAAAGCCCCATATTTTTTAGTCACCAAGCTCTCATCGTAATCAAACATTCCTTGGTCTGTGTAAACTACTTTTTCTCCATCCAAACCTGTAATGACAAATAAGTAATCTACTCGTTTCGTTGCAACAGTAATTTCGGCCTCAAAATAATCGCTGATATTAGTAGAAAGATACTTTTTCATCTCTACTTTTTGACTAGCCCAATACTGTGTTTTAGGGTTATCAAGCCCTTCCCACGAATAAGGATCGCCATAAAATAATTCGACTTTTTCCACATCAGATTTTTGTGTTTGCAGACGAACATGCATCAGATTTTTTGCATAAAGATAAGCAAATTCCGACTCAGGACGATGATAAATTGCAGCTTTGTTCATAATAGAACCTCCAAATTTTTTTGATGGCTGTACTGTCTTAAACTATTTTCAATTAATCTCAAGGACAGCGAAAAGCACCTTTTCCGTCGCTTTTCGATAGTGTCATTTCCACCACATCTGGAGAAGATAAATCTCACATTAATCATATTTTATCATAACGCTTTCATTGACGCAACCGTTTGCGACAATTTTCGTATATTATTTTTTAAAACATTTATTTTTCATTCTAAAGAATACGCTAAAAATTCGGTATAAACCAATTTCTAAGTAATCAAAATGTAATATTTTTTTCCTTGACAAAAAGCAAACGGTTGCGTAAAATGAGGAGTGTATAAAATAAACCGTTTTCATTAGGAGGAAACACAAAATGAAATCATGGAAAAAAGTTGCTCTTGGTGGAGCATCTGTACTCGCCCTCGCAACCCTCGCAGCTTGCGGTTCATCAGCAAGTTCTAACAAATCATCATCTTCTAGCTCAGACAGCATTAAAGGAACAGTTCGTGTTTATGTAGACACACAACAAAAAGCAACATATACAGACGTTGCTAAAGGATTGGCTTCAAAATACCCAGACCTTAAAGTTCAAATTATTGCCAATGCATCTGGTTCAGCAAATGCTAAAGTAGATATCGCTAAAGACCCTTCTAAATATGCTGACGTCTTCGCTGTACCAAATGACCAACTTGGTGATATGGCTGATAAAGGTTATATCAATCCAGTTGCTACAAAATTCGCTAACGAAATCAAAAAAGACAACTCTGATGTCACTGTTAATGGTGTAACTTACAAAGACAAGATTTATGCATTCCCTAAATCAACAGAATCTCTTGTCCTCTTCTATAACAAGTCTAAATTGTCAGCTGACGATATCAAAACTTGGGAAGGAATGACTGCTAAAGCTGGATTTGCTGCTAACTACACCGACCCTTACTACTCTTATCCAGTATTCTTTACAGCTGGCACAACCCTTTTCGGTAAATCAGGCGAAGATGTGAAATCTACTGATGTTGCATCGGCAAATGGTGTTAAAGCACTTGAATGGATTGCTGCACAAAAATCAAATAAAAATGTAATTCAAACAACTAATGCCTTAAATCAACTCCAAGCCGGTAAAGTTGCTGCCATGTTTGACGGTCCTTGGGATACTGCTAACATTAAAAAGATTTTAGGTGATAACTTCGCAGTTGCTCCTTACCCAACAATCAACATTGATGGACAAGCTAAACAACTCCAATCATTCCAAGGTATTAAAGGATTTGCAGTCAATTCAGCTTCTAAGAGTCAAGCTGCTGCTCAAACAGTTGCTCAATATCTCTCAAGTGAATCTGCTCAGTTGAAACTCTTTAATTCTCAAGGAGATGTTCCTACAAATAACGACGCTCAAATGAATGACGCTGTGAAGAATTCAGACGTTACCAAAGCAGTTATTACAATGTCTAAAGAAGGAAATTCTGTAGTAATGCCTAAACTTCCACAAATGGCAACTTTCTGGAATAATGCTGGTCCTTTGATGAACGGTGCTTACACTGGCTCTATCAAACCAGCTGACTATCAAGCTCAATTACAAAAATTCCAAGACAGCATCTCTAAATAAGAGACAATCTAATGGTTATATGTGAATAAGAGGTTGGGCTCCTTCAGCCTAACCTCTTAATTTTTAAAGGAAATATTATGACTAAAAAGAAAAAAAGAAAACTCACTGAAAGCACGATTTCTCCTGAAGAAAAATCAATTAAATTAGGCGAAGTTTTCTCAAAAGGGGACACAGTAACAAAATTAACCTTCTTTGTTATGGGTTTGAACCAAATTAAAAATAAACAATGGGTAAAAGGCTTCACACTTTTAATTCTTGAAATTGCATTTATTGGCTGGCTTCTTTTCTCTGGAATCAGTGCCTTCTCTCTTCTTAGTAGCTTAGGCCCAAATAAAATAAAAAGAACAATTACCGATGCCTCTGGTTTTCCACAAACTTTACAGCCAGATAACTCTGTTTTAATTCTACTTTGGGGACTTATTGCCTGTCTTGTTGTGATTTTATTTATACTGCTTTATTGGTTCAACTACCGCTCAAATAAGCATCTTTATTATTTAAAACGAGAAGGTAAACATATCCCAACAAATAAAGAAGAACTCGCTTCTTTACTTGACGAAAAACTTTATGCAACTTTGATGGCTGTTCCATTGATTGGTGTATTAGCTTTTACCGTATTACCTACTGTATATATGATTTCAATGGCGTTCACAAACTATGATCGCCTTCATGCTACTGCTTTCTCATGGACTGGATTCCAAGCTTTTGCTAATGTTTTAACCGGTGATTTAGCTGGCACATTCTTCCCAGTTTTGGGATGGACCTTAGTATGGGCAATTGTTGCAACAGCTACAACATTCCTTGGAGGTGTATTACTAGCTCTTCTCATTGAATCTACTGGAATTAAATTTAAAGGATTCTGGAGAACCATTTTTGTTATCGTATTTGCCGTTCCACAATTTGTAACCTTATTGATGATGGCACAATTTTTGGACCAACAAGGAGCTTTAAATGGAATCTTGATGAATCTTCATCTTATTTCTAATCCAATAAACTTTATTGGTGCAGCTTCTGACCCAATGGTCGCACGGATTACGGTAATTTTTGTTAATATGTGGATTGGTATTCCTGTCTCAATGCTTGTGTCTACTGCAATTATCCAAAATCTCCCCCAAGATCAAATAGAAGCTGCTCGTATTGACGGAGCAAATAGTTTGAACATCTTCCGCTCTATCACTTTCCCTCAGATTCTCTTTGTTATGACTCCTGCATTGATTCAACAGTTTATTGGTAATATCAATAACTTCAACGTTATTTACCTCTTGACTAGTGGTTGGCCAATGAATCCAAACTACCAAGGAGCAGGTTCAACCGATCTTCTTGTTACTTGGCTCTATAACCTCGTATTCGGTCAAACTCAGCGTTATAACGCAGCCGCTGTTCTTGGTATCTTAATTTTCATTGTTAATGCATCAATTTCATTAGTAGCATACCGTCGTACAAATGCATTTAAGGAGGGCTAATTGAAATGAAATCTTATAAAACGCAACGCCGTATCTCATTAAGTTTGAGATATATTCTACTCGCTCTCTTAGCAATTGTTTGGATTTTCCCTATTATTTGGATTGTCTTAGCCAGTCTGACTCAAAACAATACAGGGTTTGTCTCAACAATCATCCCAAAAACATTTACCTTTGAGAATTATATCCAACTTTTCCAAAATAAAAGTGGTAGTTTCCCCTTCGTTTCATGGATTATTAACACCTTTATTGTAGCCGTTATCTCTGCTACACTTTCTACATTTATTACGATTATCATGTCGTATACACTTTCCCGTTTACGTTTTGCTTTCCGTAAACCATTCTTGCAAATCGCCCTCGTTCTCGGAATGTTCCCTGGATTCATGTCAATGATTGCTCTTTATTATATATTAAAAGCAATGAACATGTTAAACCTCGGTGGTTTGATATTGGTATATGTTGGTGGAGCTGGATTAGGTTTCTACATCGCTAAAGGGTTCTTTGACACCATCCCACGTTCAATTGATGAAGCTGCAACAATTGATGGAGCAAACAAATGGCAAGTTTTCACGCATATCACCTTGCCTCTCTCTCGCCCAATCATTGTTTATACTGCTTTAATGGCATTCATCGCCCCATGGACAGACTTCATCTTTTCTGGAATCATTTTAGGAAATAATCAAGCCCATCCAGAAACCTTTACAATTGCCTATGGTTTATATAGCATGGTTCACTCGCAAAAAGGAGCTGCCACAGCCTTCTTCACACAATTTATTGCAGGCTGTGTTATCATTGCCATCCCAATCACAATCCTATTTGTCATCATGCAAAAATTCTACGTCAATGGAATCACAGCTGGTGCAGATAAAGGATAAAAAAGTAAATATTTCATTAACAAGATAAAAAGGGCACTGATAATAATAATTATCGGCGCCCTTTTTTATCTCTTCTTTATATTCTAATTATATTCATAAATAAAAATTTTATATGCTATAATTAAGCCGTAATGTCACCAAAATTGGAGTATATAAATTTATGAAAAAATTTTTTATTATCATCTTTGCTATTTTTTCTATTGGAATTTTAAGCAGCTGTAAAACTTCAAGTAAAGATAGCGTTAAAACTAATACTACTCCTCACCAAGCTATTCAAGGAGAATGGATTTCGTATTCCGAAAGTAAAATCAATCTTCCGAAAACAACGAGTGCTGCAGATGCACATAAACTGTTAGATTTAACCGCATCTACCAGTGAAAAAATCAAGTTTGATAAGAAAAAAGTCACACTTGCTACTAATGAATACGACTATAAGCTAGGTCGACAAATTATTATTGGTTCATACAGTTATGATTATAAGTTAGAACACGGTCAGGATATTTTAAAATTTGATACGACGAGTTCAGATATTGGTGGAAATGTTTATTATCGAGTAGGAAGTAAGCTTGAAAAAGAAAAGACCAAAGAAATTAACGACAAAGAAGCCAAAGAGAAAAAATCAGTGACTCATTTGAATGAAGTTTGGAAAGCAAAAACAGACATCATTGAAAAATCACTCAAGGTAGCAATGATTGGAACATGGGCAGGCCACTTTAAGTCGGTAACAACTACTGGGCAAGGTGTGGCTTGGGCGCCCGGAATGCAAACATTAACTTTCGATGGTGGAACTAATCTTTCATTTCACGCCTCTTCTGATTCTTTGACAAATTTTGACCAGAAAGTAATTCACAACGCTTATGCTTCTTATCAACCTAATGGCATTTTAGGATTAGAACCTTCAGATCATATTCCAGTAGATCCTAAGAAACTTTTAAATATCATTAAAGACCTCACAGCCGAACAAATGTTTAGCCGTATCAAATATATTGCTTTTTCCTATGATGTAACAACTGATACTGGCACGATTTCTCAAAGCTTTTCCCCTTCCGAACTTTCATATAAAAACGGAAAATTATCATTTGATACTGCCTTACTCATCACACAATGTGGTAATGAAGGGGTTCAAATTTCTGGAGATGTTTCTAAAACGGAGTAAAAAAATTGAAAAATAAAATTATCGTAGTAGCTATACTAATAACAACTTTTTTCTCTCTTTCAGCATGTAGCAAACTAACAAAGTCAGAAAGTACACTAATAAAAGGTCAGTGGGAACTCTTACAAGAACCCACACAAGTAACAAGTAATCTCAAATTATTAGATTTTCCCAATAAGAGTACTTCTATCGTTAATTTCACTAAAGAAAAAAATTATCAATTTAATGAAAAGAAACATGAATTAAGTTATCTCAACTCCTACAAATATCAAACATCTTTTGATATTTCGGGAAACATTTTGACACTAAGCAATAAAAAGCAAAAGATGATCTACTATCGGAAAAATTCCGTTCAGTATAAAAAAGCAATAACTCCAATTAAAAATAATATGACTTCAGTTAATGAAGCATGGAAAGCTCAAAATCAATCTTTTTTAAAGGATTTTGAAGAGGCAATTGCAGGAAACTGGTCGAATGCCAAAGGAAATGCCCAAGTTAATTTAAATCATGATTCTCCGGATCCTGATGCCACTCTAACCATCTCCACACCTAAATTTCTCTTCTTTGATATTTCCTTTACTGGAGGTGCTCGGGATAAAACGATGTCAGTCAACTTTAAAGACAAAAATATCTCTGATGCTGCAATAAAACTTTCATATTCCGATTTTGACACTCTTTTAGGTCTTGGATGGAGTGCCTCAGAAAATTTAAACGAAACAAAAGTAAAAATAAAAAAATTAACTTTCAGAGATTTATTTATGGACTTGGAAGAAGTGACCTTAGCATATAGCATTCCCGACTCAACATTAAGTCAAGAGATTACTGTTTCTGCCTATAGAGCTACAGTTTCATCAACTCTCACTCAATTTGATGAGTGCACTATCACAACAAGAGACATTTCAACAGATCACGAATTTAAAGCTTATTTAAGCCCCGTAGAGACCACAAATTAATATGAATCTATTTTCCCTGAAACTACTTCTAATCCCTATTCTAGTTTTATCACCACTTGCCTTATTGTTAATTGAAAAATTAACTAAAAAAAAATATATTACCGCTAAAAATATCTCAGAAGACGTGATTAAGGCTGATGAGATTGAAGCTCTTGTTTTAGCTGTTCTTAGCTCATGGAATCAGTCAAAACTATATCAAAACAGCCAATTTTACAGTAAAAATTTACTAAAAAAACAGGATAAACATATTGTATACAATGATATGTATGGAAAAAAAGAATCCATTTTTGATATTCAGATTGAAGGAATAAACAACCTACACCAATTCAAGAATAAAATTACTGTGGAAATTTCCCTTAAAGCGAAATATTCTCTATCTTTTGATGAAAATGATAGCCTTATGTACCTTGTCACCTCAAGGTCAATGTCCAGATATAATGAAATGCTAAAAGATCCCCTGCCTGATAGACAAACATATCAAAAAGACGTACAAAAGTGGGAATTTGTTATTGAAGAAAATCTCTTTAAAGTGAATAAATTCTCATCAAATCTGAAATAAAAAAAGCCCTCTTAAGAATGGCTCTTTTTATTTTAGAAAAGTGAAAGAACATCTGAATAGTGAGTAGCAATCATATAAAAACTCACAGCAGCTATTGACCAAGCCCAGACGATGTGTCCAAAAAATTCTGAAAAGTGTTCTGAAAAAGGTTGTTTCCAAGGTTGTGGTACCGTTCTAGTAATAGGCATTAACAGAATATGCCATAAAAACCAGATAATAATACCGTAAAGAGCCCCCTCGCCTAAGCTTATACCACTCCATATTTGTGATAAGACAACAAAAATAAATGAAAAAACAATTGAAAAACTGAAATGAAGAATCAAGGCAAACCAATACACTTTTTGGTCTTTAGAATACAAAAAGTAAGCATGAGTAATTTTTTGGGGAAAGCCAATTTGTTGCATAAGTTTTTGAGGAGGATTTGTTTCATCTCGCTCTTTTGTACGAGGAGGAAGAATGGCTTCCCAACCAATTTTTACCATTCCAGAAATTAGTCCAGAAACAATACCAATCCATAAGCAAGGCAATAAAATTCCCAAAAACCAATCCAACGATATATTTTTTACCATTTCAAAATCTCCTTATAATATATAAAATAAAAACTACTCTTATTTTATAAAAAATTTATTATAAAGTGTATTGAATTGTTTGCTCATTCTAAAGGAAAGATTTATTATCATTAAAGCGAAAGCCAACTTCCACGTTGACCTCTTTCAATAAATTGTTGCGACAACTGAAGATAAAACCTCACAACTTCACTAGATAATTCCTGTTTTCTAGCAAGAGGCGCTAGAGAATGTTGGAGATCGTTGATTACCTTCGGAGTATAATTTCCCTTTTCTAAATTATTCTTACTCTTCACTAAAACTTCACGTTCTTTGCTATTCAATGTTTTACTAAGAATTAAATCATAAAGTTCTTCTAAGATTTCTGCTTCACTCGCTTTTTTGACCATTTATTCACTCCTTTAACCTTTCAGATAGCTTATTTTATAATTTTCTGATAATATAGTCAATTTCTTCCGAATCTATTTTATTTATTTCTAAATCTTTGGTCAATACTCTCTCTAGTATTTTAGTCATTTTTAAATTAGAATAGATATATAAATAGATTTTGTGTCAAAAAAATCTATAATACTTTATCAAAAAATATTCATTAACCTCTAAATAAGAAAGATGATATCGATGGATCAAAAAACTAAAATTATAAATTTCACCGCTCGTACTTTTCGTGTTTTAGTAGCAGTTGTCTTTGGATATACCATTTATGATTTATTTTTCAGAGATATATTAACTCGTAAGATTCATATTTTTTTATATATTGTCACATGGCTAATTTTGTCCTATCTGATTATTCCGAATATCACAAAAATCATCACAAAAATTTATCTACCGGAATACTTTATTGGAAGGTCCAGAACTTCTGATGGTGTATTAGGTGATTCGGTAAATTTATTAATTGACGGTTCAAAAGAGGATATAGAAGCTGCTTTTTTAAGAATGGGGTGGACAAAATCAGATAAAATTACTTTAAGGTCATCTCTCAAAATTATAAAATCAAGCTTATTACATCAAAGCTATCCCACTGCACCCGTTAGCTCTCTCTTCTTATTTTCTAAAAAACAAGACCTCGCCTTTGAAAAAGAAATTGCTGGCAGTCCTAAACAAAGGCATCATATCAGATTATGGGAAACTCCACAAGATTATTACCTCCCTGGGGGAGTAAAGTCTGATTGGGTCTGTGCCGCTTCTTTAGATATTGGTATTAGATTTTCTTTATTTACAGGACAAATTACTCATCGTATTGATGAGAATATAGATGAAGAAAGAAATCTTATCGCAAATGAACTCATCGAGCATGGACTAGTTGAAGAAAGGAAGCTATATACTCATTTCACAAATCCTTATCGAAGTAGAAATGGTGGGGGAGATAAGATTTCTACAGATGGTTCTTTAGTTTATTTGAAATTAAGAAAAAAAACCAACAAACGATAGGTATTTAACTTACTCCCAAAATCTTTTATATTGACATATCGTATTTTTTCGATATAATAGATTTATGGAAAATGTAGAAACTTTTAAAACCCTATCAAATGAATATCGATTGAAGATTCTTACTTTACTCAAAGAACCAAAAAAACATTTCTACAACGAAACTAAAGTAGATGAAGTTGAAACGGGTGTTTGTGTAGGTGAAATCCAAAAATTACTGAACTTAACTCAGTCTACTACTTCTCATTATTTATCTATGTTAGAAAAAGACAATTTATTAATTGCTACTCGCATTGGTAAATGGACCTATTATCGTCGAAACGAGGAGATGATTTCCGATTTTAAAAATTTCATATTAGAAGAGTTATAATTAACTTTCTTTTTATTTCTTAATATCGATATTTCTCGAATTATAGTTTTAATAATATACTTTCCAAATATAATAATAACAGGATAAAAATATGTCAAATCAATTAACTGATCATGTTACCTTACGTCATGGGGCAACTTTAAACAATCGTATTGTAATGTCTCCAATGCAAACTCATTCTGGTTTAAAAGGTGGTTTCGCTTCTGATGATACTATTCAATATTACTCTGCCCGTTCACAAGCGGCAGGTATGTTAATTACAGAATTCCATTATGTGAGTGAAAATGGTGGACCAGCATATGTGCCAGGATATCCTGAACAATTAGGAGCTTATTCTGACGCTCATCTTGAAGGACTACGAAAAACTGCACAGGCTCTAAAAAAAGATGGAAATAAAGCTATTCTTCAAATTCATCATGCTGGGCGAGCCGCTGTAGGACGTCATGTTAATGGATTAGATGTGGTGGCTCCTTCTGCTATCGATTTTTCTTTCTTAGATTACCCTGTTCTTGAACTCACACTAACAGAGATTGATGATATCATTCTTGATTTTGGTAAAGCCACAAAACGTGCAATTGATGCTGGTTTTGACGGTGTTGAAATTCATGGTGCCAATCATTATTTAATTCAACAATTTTTCTCAAAACTTTCTAATCTTCGCACAGATAAATGGGGTGGTTCACTGGAAAATCGAATGGCCTTTCCGCTAGCTGTTGTTAAAGAAGTAAAAGCAATCGTTGATGAATATGCTCCTAAAGACTTTATCATTGGTTACCGTATTTCTCCTGAAGAACTTCATGGAAAAAATGTTGGCTATGATTATAAAGAAGCTCTCTCACTTATCTCTGAAGTAATTAAATATGAACTTGATTATATCCATCTTTCATTATGGGCAGGATACAATTCTAAACCTGAAAATAGCGAAAAATCTTATGCTGAACTTTTTAGAGAAATCTTAGATGATAAAACAAAACTTCTTATTGTCGGTGGTATTTTTGGGGAGGATACAGCGACTGATGCGATTGAAAACTATGCTGATTTAATTGCTGTTGCTCGTGGAACTTTGATTGACCCTAACTTTGCTAAAAAAGTTACTGAAGGAAAAGGGGACACAATTCTTCATAAGATTAGTCCGGAAACAGTTGAGTATTCTCACTTAACTCCTGGATTACTTGAAGCCTTTAGCCGTGAAGATTCTCTTGGCTTACCTCCTTTACCCGGAGGCGAAACTATTAGACACTTGCATACAGGAAAGTATGATATCTAGTTTTTTGATGACTAATATATATTAAAAGCTATTGTAACTTTACAGTAGTTTTTTCTTTTAAAATAAAAAAGTTCCTGACTTAACAGGAACTTTTTTTGGAACTCCAATATCCGAGAAGCTCCGTAGAATTTGCTTTTGTACCCCAACGCTAAGAGGTACTTTTATATTATATCCTAGATAGAAAGGTGATTACAAATCATACTGGCGCTTTACAAAAAAATTTTAACAAGCTCTATTATTTAGGCCAATTTCCTTTAAAAAAGGTTGCTAGAATTCTTTCTTCCTAGTAACCTTTTAATGATATTTTTAATCAATCAGGAAGAATCCGTGTTCCTGCCCCACTTTTAACAAAGTTTTCCACATTTTCAAGTGAAGTAATCGTGGCTTGCTTACCAGTATTTTCGACAAAAGCGACAGCTGCTGCCACTTTTGGTTTCATAGAACCTGCCGCAAAATAACCTTCCTCTAGATATTGACGCATTTCGCTAACTGGTACAACTCCTAACGCTTTTTGGTTGGGTTTACCAAAATTTAAAAAGACATCACCGACAGAGGTAAAAATAACTAGTTCATCAGCATCAACAAGTTCTGCTAATTTTGCTGCCGAAAAATCTTTATCAATTACCGCTTCAACTCCTTGATATCCCTTATTTTTTTCAATAACAGGAATTCCTCCGCCACCAGATACTGTAACCAAAGCTGATGATTCTAACAATGGTTTAATTGCGTTAGCTTCAACAATTTTGAGAGGTAAAGGTGAAGGAACTATTCTTCGGTAACCTCGTCCAGAATCCTCAATCAATTTCCAATCAGGATATTGAGTCTGAATATTTTTAGCCTCTTCTTGGCTATAAAAAGGTCCAATAGGTTTTGTCGGATTTTTAAAAGCCTCATCATTAGCATCAACTACTGTTCTTGTCACTACAGAAACAAATGGAACATCAGACATTCCATTATTAGCAAGAGCTTCTGTAAAAGCTTGTGCCATCCAATAACCAATTTGTCCTTGGGTCATAGCAACAGCTGTATCAAGTGGCATTGCCGGATTTTTAACTGAATTACTTTCAAGTTGTTGCAAAAGTAAATTACCAACTTGCGGTCCATTTCCATGAGTGACAACCATTTCAACATCATTGTCTTTTATTAAAGGCATTAATTGTTCGGCAGTCTTATTAAGTGCCATAGATTGTGCTTGCGCTGTAGGGTCGCTAGTTAAAATAGCATTCCCCCCTAGAGCAACTACAATACGTTTTGCCATTTTCTGTTAAATCCTCTCTACTCCTTATTTGGCTTTAGGTTGTTGTTGAGTAATACAATGGATATTTCCTCCACCATAAACTACTTCAACAGTGTTCACGCCAACTATTTCGCGGTCTGGAAACATCTCTTGAACTTGTTTTAATGCTAGAGCATCATTTTCATCACCGTATTGTGGCACGATAACTCCTTTGTTTGTAATCAAGAAATTCATATATGAAGCAATACAAATATCTCCGTCTTCACGTGGCATTGTTCCTTCAACTGTATCAATTCTAAATTGTTTTTTAATCGTTACATTTTTAGCTGGACAAGTCAATTTATGAACTTTGAGTTGACGTCCTTTAGCATCTGTCATTTGGCTCAAGCGTTTATAGGCATCTTGTGCTGCTTCATAAAAAGGTGACTTCTCATCCTCAGTATAAATGCATGCAACTTCCCCTGGTGCTACGAAGCAAGCAACATCATCGTCGTGACCGTTTGTTTCTTCTGGGTCAATTCCATCCCCAAGCCAAAGAATTTTTTCAGCATTCAAATGTTCTTTAAGTTTATTTTCAATGCCCTCTTTGCTCATGTGAGGATTGCGTCCTTCAGATAAAAGGCACATTTCAGTAGTCAAAACTGTTCCTTGACCGTCAACATGGAATGAACCTCCTTCAAGAACAAAATCATCTGTCCGATAAGAGTCAACACGTTCTAATTCACAAACTTTTTGTGCCACTAGATCATCTTGATCCCAAGGAAAATATAGACCATCAACAAGTCCACCCCAAGCGTTAAAAGTCCAGTCATTTGCTCGAAGTTCGCCCTTATCATTAATTACAAAACTTGGCCCACAGTCACGAACCCAAGAGTCGTTGTTAGAAACTTCAAGCACACGCACGTCAGCGGGTAATTGATACCGAGCATTTTGATATTGGGATTGTGAAACTAACATTGTTACTGGTGTAAATCTACTAATTGCTTTAGCAACATTAGTAAAGGCAATCTGAACAGGTTTTGCTCCATCACGCCAGTTATCTGGACGTTCGGGCCAGATCATAAAAATTTGATCTTGAGCTTCAAATTCACCAGGCATCCGAAAACCATCTTCTTTTGGTGTTGTACCAATAATACGTTTTGCCATTTTTTCTCTCCTATTTTTTTATTTTTTTAAATTTAATAATTAATTCACCAATCACAATAAAAATAATTGCGCCAATTGTAATCGGTAATTGTTCTGTCAATGATGCCTTATTATATTGCAAAGGTATGGCTGTAAAAATTAATGATATGATAATAATAATCATTGGTAAGACCATATATACTTTCAAGATTCCGTCACTCCCACTCACTTTAAATGGACGTGGAGTCTCAGTGTCAATCTTGCGTAATTTATAAAAGGCAGGGAAGACCGGAATATAACTCAATAAAAATAGAACTAAATTTAATGAGAAGAATGACCAGAACAAATCTTGATTGGGTAATAATGGAGCAATCACAACAATAAATGTCGCTACAATCCCATTCATCAAAGCTGCACCCCAAGAAATTCCATTAGAAGCACGTCTTTTTGAGAAGAATTTAGGCATGTCGCCATTATCAGCAGCATAACTAGCAATATTATTAACCCCTTGTGACCAAGAAACCATATTACCCACTAAAGTCAGCATAAACAAGAAAGCAATTAAACTAATGAACCAACCTGTTGGTGTACCTAGCATCACTTGGAAACTATCTACTAATCCCGAACTTGTCGATAATTTATCGGTTGGAATAGCAACACCGATCCCAAAGGCCGAAAACATATAAATCGCTGCAATTACAATCCCACCAATGATGATTGATTGTGGGATTTGTTTCTTAGGATTTTCCATACTGTCAGCAAAAGTACAAATGACTTCAAACCCCAGTAAGTTAAAAATGATTACTGAGATAAATGATAGACTATGCAAATCAAAACTTGGAAATAATGATGCTAAAGTATAATGATTTGCTACTCCCTTAGTCAAAGCTGAATAAATTCCTAAGCCTCCTAATGCTAATGCTAAGAATACCTTAATTACTGCGCCGCCATTTAAAATCCAAACGCTATCACTTACTGGATATAAACTAATCAAAACAATAACCCAGATGAAAATTAATTCAATTAATAGTGAAATACCTGTATTTAATTGAAAGCCAAACATTGTATGCAATAAATCAGGACAAAGTACAGCAAGTGAAGCCATCCATAATGGGAAGTTTACCCAATAAAACCATGAAGCACGCGCTCCCCAACGATGTCCAAAGGCTTTTGTAATCCAATCATACAGTCCACCCTCACCAGTATAAGTTGTTCCAAGTTCAGATGTAATTAGACCATAAGGCAAGAGAAAAGCAACGATGAGAACAATCCACCAAAAGAACTGCGAGTTACCAATAGCAGCAACCGGTGCTGCTGCTTCGGCAACAAAAACAACACAAATGACAGAAAGAATAGCACTAAACAGACTAAATTTTTTCTTTCCATTTTCCATAAATGATACTCTTTCTTATTTTGCTAAGTAAGCCTCTAACTCAGCCTTAGCTTTAGCTTGTGCTTTCAAATCATAAGGATTTTTTTCAGCATAATCAGACATCAACCAAACAAGGAGGGCACGGATTGAAGTCAAGCGATTTTCGGCTTCGTCAAAACAAATTGAGTGTGGACCATCAATAACCGCATCAACAACTTCTTCACCTCTTGAAGCTGGAAGACAATGCATAAATTTTGTATGTACTCCTGCTTTTGCCATCATCTCAGGTGTCACTTGATATTTAGGGAAGAAAATTGCTAGACGTTCTTCTTCTGATAGTTCTGCATCATACAAACCGTACCAAACATCTGTATAAAGGAAATCTGCACCAACAATTGATTCTTCATCGTCTGTTACTTCATAAGTACCACCAGAAACCTCACAATTTGCAGCTAATTTTGCTTGATGTTCTTCATTAAGTTGGTAGCCTTTAGGCCCAAAATGAACAAAGTGCATTCCAATTTTAGTTGCGATTAAACCTAATGAGAAACAAACTTGAGTCGCATCACCGACAAAGACAACTTTACAATCTTCTAATTTTTTACCAGCTGGTAAATGTTCAATCATTGTAGTCAAATCACCGACTTCTTGTGTTGGGTGATTATAGTCTGACATCCCATTAAGAACTGGAATGGTTGTATGTTTTGCAAGGTTATTAACTGATTCATGACGATCAACACGCGCCATGATGATATCAAGCAATCTAGAAAGAACTGTGCTTGTATCTTCTATTGTTTCATGACCACCGAGTTGAATTTGACCAGGTGCTAAATACTCCGCATGTCCTCCTAATTGAGTCATAGCTGTTTCAAAGGAAACACGAGTACGAGTTGATGTTTGTTGGAAAATCATTCCTAGTGATTTGTTTTTAAGAAGTGGTGGATAGTAGCCATTTTTAATCGCTGCTTTGATTTTTAAGCCCAGTGTTACAATATCAAGAATTTCTTCTTTAGTGTAATCTTCTGTTGTGATGAAATCACGTTTGTTTGTTGTTACCATTTCTTTATTCCTCCTGAATAAAATAGTTATTTGACTTCCCTCTTGGGAACGATTTCAGTATATCAAGAGCAAAAATATAAAACAATCAACTCTAGGATTTAATCTTTTAAAAAAGCCAAAAACCCTTTGATAGCAAAGGGTTGAGTAAAAAGGTTTAGTAAGGTTTAGAACTATTTTAACCGCTTTCTTAATCAAAATAAATATAAACTCCATTAAAAAATGGAGTTTTAGGATTATTGAGTAAGCTCTGATTTTTCAAACGCTTCCCAGACTTCGCAAACTTCTGAACGTTTTTCAACTTGGAGTTTTATAAAAATATTGTGAGTGTGGGTTTTGACTGTTCCTAGAGAAAGATATAATTGATTGGCTATTTCTTGATTGTGTTTACGTTGAAGGAGAAGTTCAAGAATTTCTCCTTCCCGTTGAGTGATTCCATATTTATCCATAAATCTTTCAAAGTAATATTCATCTTCTTCAAAATTACTTACAGAATCATTAGTCTCATTTTTTTCATTTTTGAAACCGATGACAGCAACTTCTTCGTTGCCTTTTTGATAATTGGTTAGAAAATATTTAATAGCAATAAGGCAAAGTGAGATATGAAAAATGTCTTCTGAAACATTTCTATTATGAATTTTAAGCATATTTGTATGATAAATATCTCTAAAATAAATAATAAAAGTATCTTCTACTACTATAGCTAATCCAAAAATTATCGCTAGGCTTCCAATTAATTTCACATACTTTCCTAAACTGCTTTTAGGAATCATTTTTCGATTATGGATTAATAAATAAATTCCAAAACAGACCATTAGTAGTTGGCTTGGAAAATAATAGAGCCAGACCTTTAGCGCTGAATTTGCCATAAAAGGAACAACAATAAGCCATAAAGCAAAAGCAATATAAATACCATATTGATAAGTTTTTATTTTTTCTTCAAATAATTCGGTCACTAATTTTAAGGCAATACCAAAAGTTGCCAAATAATAAATGGTTTCAATGATTGGATTAACCATAAATTGCCGATTATAGTCATTTGCAAATATTTGAAAAGTTTCGGACATGGTCACTATTAAACCGTTTAAAATAAGGAGCAAAAAATAAAGACTTACCAATAAATAATTCTTTTTTCGTTCTTTTAGATACAAACTTAGAGAAAGTGACATCACGACTGTGTATAAAATTGTCAAAAAAGTAGTATAAATATAATTAAACATCATTGGATTAGACCTACTTATCTTATTATCATACTCATATCATATCATAAAAATACAAATTTATAATTTATTTATAAGCCATTAATCAATAACTAAAGAAAAAAATTGTCATCATTTTTTTCATATGAATATTTAAAATTAAAAATTACTAACAAAACTGTTAGTAATTTTCTCTTTATTGACCAAGAAGTTCTTGGGCTTTCGCTTTGTATTTTGTCATATCAATTGAAAGTCCTAGACCTCCATACATATCATAGGCATTCTCCCAGTCATTATTAGCTGGAATCGTTGTTGATTTTATACCATTTTTCATATCCAGAAGAGCTGTAATTCCTTTAGTTAAGAAAAATGAATTTGGAATATTCGTCATTGTAACTGCTCTTGTTGTTCCCAACGCACTTGAAGCAGTAAACAATGAGAGTGGATTTTTCATTTTAGACATTACTGTTTCTAAAACTTGTTGTTGACGTTTTACTCGTCCATAATCTCCCTCATCATCATGACGGAATCGGGCATAATTCAAGAGCATTCGTCCATCCATTTTTTGAGTTCCTGGTTTAATCATCATAAATGTTCCACCACCATCAGGATAACCTAAAGCGGCTGCTTCTTCAGCTGTCAAGTCTTTGTCACTTGAAACTTTTCCTTCTGTTGCAGCTAAATCATCGGGAACAGGTACGGCAGAAAGATTCTCACCATTCACTGTCGAAAATTTTGCATCAATTTTTAGGCCAGTTGGGAACAAAGAATCAATAATCGTTGCAAAACTTGAAAAATCGACGACTGCGTAATATTGACAATTAATGCCAAAGTTATTTTTCAGTGTCTCACTCATCAAATTCACACCCTGTTTATTGTATTGTTCTCCAATTGTAAAGGCAGAATTTATTTTTGAGTCTGGAGTATTACTTGAGCCGACATCAGGAATATTGACAAGGGTATCACGCATAAAGCTCACGATTTGTGTTTGATGATTCTTACCATTGACATGTAAAACCATAATAGTATCGGTATGAGCAACACCTGATGATTGCCATGGTCTTTGGTCTGCTCCTAACAAAAGAATATTTACAGAACCGTCCGAATTTTTTAAACTTGTGAACTTTTCTTGTTTAGCGACGCTTCCCTCATGTTTAACGCCCCTTTGATATCCATAAACAAAGAAACCAATCATGACTGCAATAATCACAACAATAATTGTTAATATTGTTCTTAACCAGTGACGTTTTTTCTTCTTGCCAGATTTAGCTTTTTTAGAAGATTTACTTTCTTTTTTTGATGGTTTATTTCTATTGTTTTCTTGATTTGAAAAACTTTCTCGCGTATTTCTTCGACTAGCATTTCTACCATTAGAAGAGGAAGTATTTTTTTGAAAGCTTTCTGGTTCATAGTCGGAATATCCATATTCTGGCTCGACGTATTCTTCAAATTCCTCGAATTCTTCGGGTTCAGATTGATTTCCAGCTTTTTTTAGTTCATTGAGTAAGTCATAGTACTCTTGACGCTCTCGGATTGTGAGATAATTGATGTTATGTCTCAAATATTCTAAGCGTTTATACTTTTTTTCATTCATTGTCATATTATTATATCAAAGTTTGATAATTCCTGCAAAATCTTACCAATCTTTAGACTATCTAATAATTAAAAAGAACTCATTTACATGAGTTCTTTAGCTTTGTCTTCAATAAATTGAACAATTTCATTAATTGTTTTTCCAGTACTATCAAGTAATATCGCATCTTCTGCTTGTTTCAAAGGAGAAATTGCTCGTGTACTATCTTTGCGGTCTCTTTCCGAAATTTCAATTTTCAAACGCTCAAGATTGGTTGGAATTCCTTTAGACAGATTTTCTTTATAACGTCGTTCAGCTCGTTCATCAACTGAAGCAACAAGGAAAATTTTCAAATCTGCCTTCGGTAAAACAACTGTTCCAATATCACGTCCATCCATGATAATTCCACCATTTTTAGCAATTCTTTGTTGTTCTGCAACCATGAATTCACGAATTTCGGTCATAGCTGAGATTTTAGAAACAGTATTTGTAACTTCATTTGTTCTAATCACTTCTGTAACATTCTCTGAGCCCATTAAAACTTCTTGACCTTTTTGACCATTCATAAAAGAAATTGGATTTTTTTCAATAAATTCAATGATTTCTTTTGCATCATCTGTTTCCTTTTGCAAGGCAACAAAAGTAGCTACTCTATACATAGCGCCCGTGTCCAAATAAATTAAGTCAAGATTTCGTGCAATAATTTTAGCAACTGTTGATTTTCCACTTGACGCTGGACCGTCAATTGCAATTTGAATCTTTTTCATAGAATCTCTTTATTTACCTTATTTCCTATTTTAGTTCAATTTTTACTGACAGAATTATGTAAAAAGGTCTGTCAGTGATTTTTTATTTTAATTTTAAAACTTGTCCAGCATGAATAGCTGATCCATCAGCATTATATCCATCAGCTGTAATTCCATTCAAACTAGCAATCGTTGCCCAAGGAATTCCTGTCTTAGCTGCAATCGTACTTGGATAATCTCCGGTAGCAATTGTATAAGTTGTTCCAGACTCAACGCTACTGCTAGAGGATGAGGCAACTGTGCTGCTGCTACTAGCAGGTGGAGTCGCTTCTGTTGAGGAAGAGGTCGCGGCTTGACTGGTTGATTCTTCGGTTTTAGCTACTGATGAAGATTGATGAAAACTTTTTGCGATACTAGCTGTATTTCGTACTTGGTTATTCCATAAAATAAAGCCAATACCTAGCCCAACAAGAATAAACATGAGGATAACGAGAAAAGTCAAAAAACGCGTCGTTAACGGACGTTTACTTTCATCTCTACCTCTATCATGTCTTTTCATTTCAGTCGATTCTTCTTTCATCGCACGATAAATTTCATTATTCCAGGGTTCTTTTGTTGACACGACCTTTTCCTTTCAATTTTACTATTTTTTTATTATCATTTCCTATATGAAGATAAAAATAATTCCCTACAAATGTATCGCATGTGGTTTATGTAATCTCCATGCGCCAGAAGTTTTTGATTATCACGATAATGGAATCGTCAAATTTTATGATACGGAGGAAGTTCAAAAAGAATTTTCCGATGATAATTCACTTCTTTTAGCTATAAAATCCTGTCCTACAGGAGCACTTAAAATCGAGAGAGATTAGTGTATTATTTTATCAACTACTATTCTACCATAAGTTTTTCGATTCCTGTTACTTTTCAAAAAGATTTATCTTACTTTGATAATCTTTTTTTATTTACGACCCAAAAAACGCTTTATAAAGCTATCTATACAAATTATTTATAAAGGGTTTCCATTCCTTAAAAAACAAGTGTAATATTTTTATGAAAACATTTGCAAATATTGATTTGAAGTAGTATAATAACTAAGTAATAATTTTTATTATAATCTTATATAGGAGGTTACTCACATTGAGTATCGGAATTGTTATTGCGAGCCATGGTGAATTCGCCGCAGGCATCAAACAATCTGGTTCTATGATTTTCGGAGAGCAAGAAAAAGTACAAGTTGTTACTTTTATGCCTAGCGAAGGACCAACTGATTTGCATGCTAAAATCGAAGCTGCCATCGCAACATTTGATGCTGAAGATGAAGTACTTGTCCTTGCTGACTTATGGAGCGGTTCTCCATTTAATCAAGCAAGTGCAGTGATGGGTGAAAATCCAGAGCGCAAGATTGCTATCATCACAGGCCTCAACCTGCCTATGCTTATCCAAGCCTACACAGAACGCATGATGGATGCGTCTGCCGGGGTGGATAAAGTCGTAGCAGATATTATGAAAGAAGCCAAAGGCGGTATTAAAGTACTACCTGAAGAACTTCAACCTGCTGAAGAAACTGCTGTTGCAGCTGCTCCGGCTGCTGTTCAAGGTGCGATTCCTGAAGGAACAGTCATCGGTGATGGTAAAATTAAAATTAACCTCGCTCGTATTGACTCACGTTTGCTTCACGGACAAGTTGCAACTGCTTGGACTCCAGACTCAAGAGCAAACCGCATCATCGTCGTTTCTGACACCGTTTCTAAAGATGAACTTCGTAAGAAACTCATTGAACAAGCGGCTCCAACTGGTGTAAAAGCTAACGTTATACCAATTAAGAAAATGATTGAAGTTGCTAAAGACCCACGTTTTGGTGACACTAAAGCCCTTCTTCTTTTCGAAACTCCACAAGACGCTCTTGCAACAATCGAAGGTGGCGTACCAATTGAAACATTGAACGTTGGTTCTATGGCTCACTCAACTGGTAAAACAATGCTCAACAAAGTTCTTTCTATGGACAAAGATGACGTTGCTACTTTTGAAAAATTGCGTGACCTCGGAGTTAAATTCGACGTACGTAAAGTTCCAGCTGACTCTAAATCTGACCTCTTTGGTTTGATTAACAAAGCTGACGTACAATAATCAGAATAAGCTCGTCTGATATTCTGATTACTAAAATTGAATATTAGGCAGCCAAATAATTAAGGAGATATAAAAAACATGGAATACGGTGTTTTATCTGTAATCTTGGTCATTGTTGTTGCCTTCCTTGCTGGTCTTGAAGGTATCCTTGACCAATGGCAATTCCACCAACCAATTATCGCCTGCTCGCTCATCGGTATTGTTACCGGTCATGCTTCTGCAGGGATTATCCTCGGTGGTTCACTCCAATTGATCGCTCTTGGTTGGGCTAACGTTGGTGCCGCTGTCGCACCCGATGCTGCCCTTGCCTCTGTCGCATCATCTATCTTGATGGTTCAATCAAATAACTTTGACTTGACTCACATCATGGGTACTATCGTTCCTGCTGCTATCTTGCTTGCAACTGCTGGTCTTGTATTGACTACTCTTGTACGTATGCTTTCAGTTGTGCTCGTTCACCAAGCTGACCGTGCTGCTGAAAAAGGTTCATACTCAGGTGTTGAAATGTGGCACTTCATCGCGCTTATCTGTCAAGGTTTGCGTATTGCTATCCCTGCTGGACTTCTTTTGGTTATCTCACCAGATGCTATCCAAAAAGCACTTGCTGCTATTCCTCCAGTTATCTCTGGCGGTCTTGCTGTCGGTGGTGGGATGGTTGTTGCCGTTGGTTATGCAATGGTTATCAACCTTATGGCTACTCGTGAAGTATGGCCATTCTTCTTCCTTGGTTTCGCTCTCGCACCAATCTCTGAATTAACATTGATTGCAACTGGTGTCCTCGGTGTTGTTATCGCTATCGTTTACCTTAACCTCCAAGCTTCTGGTGGTTCTGGAAATGGTACTGCATCTTCATCAGGTGACCCAATTGGCGACATCTTGAACGACTACTAAGAAAGGAGGATCTAAAAAATGTCTGAAAATAAAGTAACTCTTGATAAGAAAATCCGTCGTAGCGTTATGTGGCGTTCAATGTTCCTCCAAGGTTCTTGGAACTACGAACGTATGCAAAATGGTGGTTGGGCTTACTCGCTCATTCCAGCATTGAAAAAACTCTACCCTTCTGGCGAAGAAGCTAAAGAAGCTTTGAAACGTCACTTGGAATTCTTTAATACTCACCCATACGTTGCCGCTCCTATTATCGGTGTAACTCTTGCCCTTGAAGAAGAACGTGCTAACGGTGCTGATATCGATGATGCCGCTATTCAAGGGGTTAAAGTTGGTATGATGGGTCCTCTTGCCGGTATCGGTGACCCTGTCTTCTGGTTTACAGTACGTCCTATCGTTGGTGCGATTGCAGCTTCATTGGCTACTGGTGGATCAATTATCGCTCCACTCTTCTTCTTCATCGTGTGGAACGCTATCCGTATCGCTTTCTTGTGGTACACTCAAGAATTTGGTTATAAATCAGGTTCTGCAATCACTAAAGACCTTGGTGGAGGACTTCTCCAAACTGTTACTAAAGGTGCATCTATCCTTGGTATGTTCGTCCTTGGTGTATTGATTCAACGTTGGGTAACAATTAACTTTAATGGTCCTAACGCCGTTGTTTCAAAAATTCCTTTACAAAAAGGTGCTTATGTAGAATTCCCTAAAGGTTCTGTATCTGGTACACAACTTCATGATATTCTTGGTCAAGTTGGTAACAAACTTTCTCTTGATCCTACAAAAGTAACTTACCTTCAAGATAACTTGAATCAATTGATTCCTGGTCTTGCTGGTTTGCTTATCACATTCCTTTGCATGTGGTTGCTTAAGAAAAAAGTTTCTCCAATCGTTATTATCTTTGGTCTCTTCGTCGTGGGTATCCTCGGTCGTTGGGCTCAAATCATGTAATCGATTTGGTATAAAAAAATCAATCTTTGGATTGGTTTTTTTATTTTATTTTTCTCTAATAAATTGAAGTATTTAAGGCAAGTAAAGCGTTTTTATGGTATAATGGTTTTTAGATTATTAATCTAGGAAATGGAGAGAATCTGTGGCTCAATCACTAAATACTAAGGCTGATTATTCAACAGAAGGAATTGCTTATTTAGGTTTTGCTGAATATGGAAAAATTCTGATTGGTGATGTTGCTTTTGAGTTTTATAATGACCGAAATGTTGAAAAAAATATGACTTTTCCTTGGACGGCAGTGGCTCGTGTTGAGGGTGATGTTTCAAAATCCCTCAAAGGTGAGGTAAAAGTTGGTCGACAATTTTCAATCGTTTTACAAAATGGCTCTAAGGTTCGATTCTCATCGAAAAACTCAGGAACTGTTTTAAAATGGATTCGTCATTATTTAGGAAACGATAAAGTGGTTAAATCCCCTAGTTTCCTCGGAACTTTTAAAAATGCTTTTAAGAGAAAGAAGAAAAAATAAAAATCCCAATCTGGGATTTTTTTGTTAGTTAGAGCAAGAACATTCATTAGTTGTGCAAGAACAGTTTGACTCATTTTTTATTAATCCAACTTTTTGTAAAATTTGTTGGCGGTATGAGGGTCGTCCGATGAAACGTGTGACTTTACTGAAGATATAACAAGATAAGAGTGTGACAAAAAAATTTGGAATGGCAAGATAAGTCACGACTGCTAATAGCATAACTACAATATCAATACCAAAGAGCGTTTTATCTATTTGCACTTTCCACTTGTTTTCGAAAAGTCGCGCAAGTAGAATAGAGCCGCCAAATGTTCCTTGTGATAGAACAACTAAACCTGCACCAATTCCTGAGAGGATTCCGTCTATAATTCCCACAGTAATCAATGAGTCCATTTGAAAACCAGTAATTCCTATGGCTTCATAAATCATCATCCATCCGCTCATGGCCAGCGCTCCAGGAATGGTCAGTAACAATTCCCGCTGCTCAAGTAGTTTCCAACTCAAAAGAAAGAGTGGAATATTGACTGCAAAAAAAGTCAAAGCTGGATTCATTCCGAAAACAAAGTGAATAAATACTGAAAATCCTGCGATTCCATTGCTAGCCATCGCGTTAGGAACGACAAAAAGTTGAATAGAGAGAATATAAAGGCCTACACCAACTAATAGTATGAATAGATCTCTGAGAAATAGTCTATCAATTTTTACTCCGATTAAAGTCATTTTACCTCCTTTATTAGTTTTTTCTTATAATCTAATGATAACATTTTTATATTTATTCTTTAAACCATATCCCTCGTTGGGCCTATTTTTATTATCTTCTTTAGTTCTTGATATAATATAGATATGTTATAATACAGGTATAAACGAAATGAGGGCGATTTTGGCAACTAATAATTCTGAAATTTTTTATGAAACAAAAGGAACAGCCTATTTAGGTGTGGTTGAAAATGGAAAAATTATCTTGGGTGATGCTGGTTTTGAATTTGAATATAAAAATCCACGCCGAGGACAAAATATTTTCTTTACTTGGTCAAGTATTAAAAGCGCCGAAGTTGATGTTTCAATCAGTGGAAAACTTGGTCAGCAGTTTTCTTTGATTTTAGACACTCAAGCTAAGGTACGATTTTCTTCTAAGGATTCCGGATCTATTTTGAAAAAAGTTGCTGAATATGTGGGTAAAGAAAATATTGTCAGAGCACCTAGTTTGCTTGACCCTTTCCGTCGCGCTTTCAAAAAGTAATGATTGATTTTAAAATGATGATTTTAAAAATTTTTGACAAAGTAATTCACAAAATGGTAAAATAAATCTAGAAATGGGTCTTATTAAATTTTTTTAGAGAGCTTGTGGTGCTGAAAACAAGTAAAATGAAATAATGACTTTCTACTTCTGTTAATTTTCTTATGAAAATGAGAACGTCTGCTTACGTTACAAGCGACTTGAGTTCTATTTTTACTGACAGCTTGAATATCAGTTTTCGTCAGTAAATAAATAGATAATTTAGGTGGAACCGTGCGATTACCGCGCCCTAATTCTTTTTGAATTTGGGCGCTTTTTTTCTACTGACAGAACTTTTTCTAAAATATTCTTGTCAGTAAGTTTTATATAAAAATAAAGGAGAGCTTATGCTTGATATTAAAAAAATTCGTGCTGATTTTGACGGTGTTGCTGCAAAATTAGCCACTCGTGGTGTTGAAAAAGAGAAACTTGAAAAACTTCATGACTTAGACATTAAACGTCGTGAACTCATTGTAAAATCTGAGGCTTTGAAAGCTGAACGTAATAGCGTTTCTGATGAAATTTCTCAAGTAAAACGTGCAAGAGGCGATGCCAGCGCACAAATTGCTGCAATGCAAAAAGTTTCTGCTGAAATCAAAGCCATTGATGCTGAACTTGCTGAAATCGAAGAAAACTTGAATGAAATCATTATCATGTTGCCAAATCTTCCTCATGAAAGTACACCAATTGGTGCTGATGAAGATGATAATGTTGAGGTTCGTCGTGTTGGTCAAACTCCAACTTTCAATTTTGAACCTAAAGCTCACTGGGATTTGGGTGAAGATTTAGGAATTTTGGATTGGGAACGTGGTGGTAAAGTCACTGGTTCACGTTTCCTTTTCTACAAAGGTGCTGGCGCAAGACTTGAACGTGCACTTTATAACTTCATGCTTGATGAGCACGGTAAAGAAGGTTATACCGAAATGATTACTCCTTATATGGTTAATCAAGAATCAATGTTTGGAACGGGTCAATATCCTAAATTTAAAGAAGACACTTTTGAATTGAAAGATGACCGTGGTTTTGTTTTAATTCCAACTGCTGAAGTGCCTTTAACCAACTACTACCGTGGGGAAATTTTGGATGGCGCAGAATTGCCAATCAAATTCACAGCAATGAGTCCTTCTTTCCGTTCTGAAGCTGGTTCTGCTGGTCGTGATACGCGTGGTTTGATTCGTTTGCACCAATTCCATAAAGTTGAAATGGTTAAATTTGCTAAACCTGACCAATCTTATGATGAACTTGAAAAAATGACAGCAAACGCTGAAAATATTCTGCAAAAATTGGGGCTTGCTTACCGTGTTGTGGCTTTGTCAACTGGTGACATGGGATTCTCTGCTGCTAAAACTTATGATTTAGAAGTTTGGATTCCTGCACAAAATACTTACCGTGAAATTTCTTCATGTTCAAACTGTGAAGATTTCCAAGCCCGTCGTGCCCAAATTCGTTATCGTGACGAAGAGGGTAAAGTTCAACTTGTTCACACTTTGAATGGTTCTGGACTTGCTGTTGGACGTACTGTGGCTGCTATTCTTGAAAATTATCAAAATGAAGATGGTTCAATCACTGTTCCTGAAGTCCTTCGTCCTTATATGGGTGGACTTGAAGTGATTAAATAATTAAAAAATCTACTGACAGAAATTTTTTGGACTTGTTAGTAGATTTTTTTGTTGAAGATTACTAATGGGACTACTAGGATATTCGTAATGTACTAAAGTACAAACGAATATCCTATGACAAAATTTCTGTCAGTAATCTTGTGATTCAACTATTGCTAATAAAAATTCTTAAGTTTGAAATAATAGTATTTATCTAAAACTTTGAAACCCTGAGAGAAATATAAATTATTAGCAGAAATTTTTTCACGCCAAGTTTGAATAAAGACTTGATGTGTTTGACTACTACTACCTTTATCTAATAAGGAACTAAAGAACTGCTTAGCGTACCCTTTATTTCTAAATGGAGGATAAATTTCAAAATCGTAAATTCCAATGATATCATCTAAAAATACTAGACAAATTTTCCCTATCCTATCACTTCCCCAACAAATCGTATAAGGAACAATAGTTTTTGAAAATAATCTTTCTTGTGGAAATATGACCGCCCACTTTTTTTCTGAGGATATATACAAATTATCACTTTTTTTCATTAGAAAATCTAAAGCTTCTCTATTATAATTTGAGACATAGTTAATGTCTTCAGTCCGCTCTTTAATAAAATTCGTATATGATACAATCTTCTCAGCAACTTTTAAAAATTGTAAATGGTGATTTTTCATTATTTTTATTATTTTTATCTCAGGAATTATTCTTTTCAATAATAAGAAATTAAAATCCTCTGTTTTAATCAGTTTATTTTTCACGATAATATAAGAATCAGTTTCAATAATTTCACAGCCTATAGAAGTTAGCCAAATTAACTCGTTTTTTAGGAACTTTTTATTCAGATTCATTATTTGCCTCTAAATCAATATTTCGATAAATTTTTGTCTGAACTAGTATCAGGTAGGTCAGTAAAAATACAGTCGCTATTGCAGCTCCAAGTGGAATCAAACCAAAATGGCTAACTGCATTTCCAAGAATCATTCCAATAGGGGCTGCAATATAGACGACACAATCAATGACCCCAATAATCCGCCCACGAACGGAGGAATCAATAGAACTTACAAAATAGCTAAACAAGGGTTGAGTAAAGGTATCAAAAAATCCATAAAAAAGGAGAACAAGAAAGGTAACAAATATAAATTTATTAATCATTGGCAAAAAAATAAAACAAAAAGCTGAACCTAAAAGACCAATTTTCGTCATTTGTGAGACTTTTTTACTAAAGCGAATAATGACGATAGATGCCAAACTTTCGCCTATATTAGTGGAGGACTTTAATAATGATAAAAACAAGGGAGAAAGACTTTTTGTACTTTGTAACATGAAAAAAGGTAGGACATTTGGAATATATCCATAATCTAAATTTAAGAAAAATAGAAGAATCATGAAAATAATTATTTTCTTATCTGACAATATTTTTTCTTTAATAAACGAGAGAGGAAAAGTATTTTCTTTTTTCTTTATCTCCTGCTTTTTTTCATTAGGAATAAAGAAATAAGTCACAAATAGGGACAAAATAAATAGCAAGAACACTAAAAGATAAATATAATTGAGTCCAAGAAAAGTAATAATAAGACCTGCTAAAATATTATTTAAAACTGCTGTGACCTGTGTGGATAAAACGCTGATAGAGTCATATTTTATATATTCATTCGTTGATAGAGCTGAGACAACAAGGGTAATGATTCCACGCTGGAATAAGGTACTAATTGCCGAAAAGATGAGATAAAAAATAATTCGAGCACTATCAAATTTTATGAAATAAACTCCAATAACAACCAAAATAAAACTGACAATACTTATCAATAATAATCTCTTTTTAGGATAGGAGTCAGCAATTACACCAGCTACAAGTGAAAAAATGGATTGAAGAATAAAAGATGAGCTTAAAACAAGAACAATGGTCTGAAGTTGCTCATGATTGGTAAAAATTCTCCAAAGAATATTCATCTGAAACAAAGTGCCAGCAAATGATACTAGTAGATTTATTCCAAGAAATAAAGACATTTTTTTATACATTGGTATGCTCCATGAAATATTCTAAGTTAGTTTTTTGTAAGTCACACTGAGAATATTTATTTTCACTATGAATGCTTTGATAATACTCTTCTGCTCTGCAAGCTCCCCCACAGATGTATTTAATATTACAACTTTGACACTTATCCAAATTATCCACTAATTCTTCAGTAATTACTCTTTTTCTATTCATAAGTATTTCATCTCCCGAATTTTCTTTTAATAAATTCGTGATAAGAAATGATGAACGGTGTAATTTAACGCAAGGATAGACATTCCCAAGTGGATCTATACTTAACATCGTTATTCCTGCACCACAATGTGTTATTGGAAAACCTGTTTTATCAAATTGCATTTGGTCGGAAGACTTCGCACAATCAAAAACTTTTTGTACTTCTCCATATTTTTTTAATAAAAAATCGTATAAATTAACAATACTTTTTAAGGTGGGTCTTTCTTTATCAGTTGCCTGTTTTACAAGAAAAAATCCGTGTGCTATTCCCATATTTGAAAAATAATCAGAAAACTCTTTTGAAAATTTTATTGTTTCTTTTGTTAAAACTTGCATTACCGCATAATTTACACTATTATCTTGTAAAATCTTTATGTTTGATAGTACTTTTTTTAAACTACCCTTACCTCTGGTTGGGGAATTTAATTCTTCCGTGTGTCCGTCAACTGATACTTGTATATCTATCTTATATTCTATGATTTTTTCAAGAACTTCCTTTTTTAATATAGTGCCATTTGTAATTATTGAAATTGAATGTATACCTGCCTTATAGATATCATCAATAAGTTTATCTAAATAGGGATGCATCATCGGTTCTCCACCGATAAGAACAATATTTTGAGTATTTAATTTCACCAGTTTATTTAAAAATAATCTATTATTTTCTAAAGAAATATAATTTTTATTTTTGGGTGCATAACAGTAAGGACAATGTAAATTACATGAGTAAGTAACATTATAGTAGACAGTACTTAAAGTATCAATTTGGTTAATGTATGCATTATACGAATTATAATTATTAAATATTCTAGGTTGAGAATCAAGTTTTTTCTCCCCCCTTGAAACATCTGAACAAGAAACATAGTTTCTTGTGAATTCATCTACTAAAACTATTTTTCCGTCTTTTCTATTATATCTATACATACCTACTCCTTAAAATCTAACAAGAAAATGTGAAAATAAAGTTATTTTTGCTCTTAGCGTTACAATAAAACTCAGAATATTAATCAACCTTTTTATTCAAAAGTAAAAATATCTCTTTTTACATTTTCTTGTTTTATTATTTAGGCGCCAATTTCTTCTTTCTTAACAACGGCCATAGGTAAATTTTGCACACTTTTTTTAGCCGCCGAACAGGCAAAGACTTCAAGAATTTTGTCCGTTTGCACTAATTCCTTAATTTTGGGGTTTTCAATTATTTTTTTACTATTCATTTTATTACCTTCTTTTTATGGTAGTTGATTAATATTAAATTTATCTCCAGTTTTTAAACTGGCAACTTCATTATAGCACTCTGAAAATTCTGTGAAAAAGTTTTGGAATATATGCCAAAAGATGATTTTATTGCTCGAAAGCCTTGGATTATAACGTCTTCTTAGTTTTTTTATTTTCTTATATTATCGTCAGTTCTTACACAGTATCTTTGGTTAACGACTTAAAAAAAATGTATTTATTTTTCTTTTGTCATATATTCCAAAAGTTAATCGAACATAAAAAAATACTGACAGAAATTTCTGTCAGCAACTTTCAAAATATAATCCTAAATTAAAATCTTTAAATATTTTTGATGACAATGCTGTCAGTAAATGCTATAATTAGTTCAATTTACTGACGGAGGGCTTTGATAAATGAATAAAATATTTCCTAAAAAATTACAAGAGGGGGATGAAATCCGTGTGATTTCACCTAGTTCTTCTTTGACTCGGACTGGAAAATTTGAAGATAAATTAAAAGCAAAAGCTCGTCTTGAAGCACTTGGTTATCAGGTTACTTTTGGTCAGCATATTTTAGAAAATGATTTGCTTGAATCAAGTTCGATTAATTTACGACTTGCAGATTTCCATGCAGCATTTTCAGACCCTAATGTTAAAGCTGTTTTATGTACCATTGGTGGCTTTAACTCAAATGAACTTCTTCCTTATATTGATTGGAACATTGTAAAAAATAATCCTAAAATTTTCTGTGGATTTTCTGATATCACTGTTCTTCACCAAGCTATCTTCGCTAAAACCGGCTTAGTCACTTACTATGGGCCAGGTTATATCGCCTTTTTAATGGATGAATTACAAGACTTTCAAACTGATTCTTGGCAAAATGCAGTCGCTGGTCAGTCAACTTATTCTTTAAATGCCTGCGATTTTTACACGAGTGATGCTTGGTATGACCCCACTCAAGCTCGTCATCTTCTGCCTGCTGCCTGGAAAATATATAACCATGGCAAAGCGACAGGGGAAATTATTGGCGGAAATCTAAATACCTTGATGCTTGTGACAGGAACCAATGCTCAGGTCAAATCCAATCAACCAATTGCTTTTTTAGAAAACGCTGAAGGTGAAGATTTTTATGATTGGGACCGAGAATTAGCTCATTTTTTACAAGTTTATCCTAACATTTCCGCTTTAGTCATTGGTCGTTTTCCTAAGGAAGAGGGGATGACCGAGGAAATTTTACACTTTATTTTAGATAAATATCCTCATTTAAAAACAATTCCAGTCGTCTATGATGTCGATTTTGGACATACTCAACCGATTTTTACTTTTCCTCTGGGAGGGCAAGCAGAAATTTCCACACAGCCTTTAAAAATTGAAATCTTAGAAGGCTAGAACATCAAAAAGGAGAGTCACATGACTGAAGTTTATTTTATTCGACATTCTCTTAGAGATAATGCAGCCTATGACGATATGGATGTTCCGCTGACTGCCGAGGGTGAAAAACGCGCACTTATCTTGGCCGATGCTTTTGCAAATGTATCAATCGAGCAAATTTTTTCCAGTCCATTTCAACGTTCTATTCGTACCCTGAATCCTCTTGCTCACTCTAAAAATCTTGAAATTCAACTCATTTCTGATTTTAGAGAAAGAAATGTTGGCCATGAAATAGCTGATTTTTGGCCCTTTGCTAAGCGACAATGGAATGATTTTGATTATAAATTTGCTGACGGAGAATCATTACGTGAAGTTCAAAATCGTAATATTTCAGCCCTTGAACAGATTTTAGCAACTTCTAACAATCAAAAAGTTGCAATCGGAACACATGGTACTTCTCTTTCTACCATTTTAAATTTTTATCAACCAGACTTTCAGTTTCAAGATTTTCAATCTTTAGCTGGAAAGATGCCCTATGTCATCAAAATGGACTTTGCTGAAAATAAATATCTGACCCACCAAGTCATTGAAATTGATTATGAGCAATAAAAAAAGTTACTGACAGAACTGCCAGGATATTCGTAATGTACTAAAGTACAAACGACTATCCTATGACAGCAATTCTTGTCAGTAACTTTTTATTTTACAGTTCAATAATGTTTCCAGAATTCAAGTAAACAATCCACTCACAGAGATTGACCGCATAACCGGTAATTCGTTCTAAGTAAACCAGTGTCAACAAGTATTCTTTACCTGTTGTTACTGTTTCAGAGTTTTCTTTCATTCCGTCAAGAATTTTTTCTTGAATTTCATGACTCATGCTTTTGATGACATATTGTTGTTCAGCAATTTCATGAGCCCGTTTATCATTGCCTTGAATATAAGCATTGAGTGAAGCATCAACAATAGATTTAACTTTTTCACCGAGTAAGCTAATATCTTCTTCAACCACGTGAATTCTTTCTTCACCTTTAAGTGAAATGGTTGCCTTAGCAATAGATGCAACGTGGTCACCCATTCTCTCAAGGTCAGATGATGCTTTTAGAACGGTGATGATTGTTCTTAAATCGCTAGAAACCGGTTGTTGAAGTGCAATCATTTCTAATGATTGATTTTCAAGACTTTTTTCTTGGTCATTAATGGCATGGTCGCCTTCAATGACTTGTTCAGCCAAATCACGATCATGGCTAACAAAGGCACGAACGGCCTTATTCAATTGAGCAGAAACTTGCGTGCCCATTGAGTAAAATTGATTATGAAGTTTATTAAGATCTTCTTCAAATTGTGTACGCAACATAATTACCCCTCTTTGTTTTTATAGTAATGTTATTATGATACATTCATTTAAATCAATGCTATTTCGCTTTCTTTAATGAATGCTAATGAAATATCTCGCTTCACCTTTTGGCTAGACGGTCCATTCCATTTTAAAGTCAGCATCAAAGGCTGTCAGTAAAATTTATCCAAATTTACCAGAAATATAATCAGAAGTTTCTTGTTTTTCTGGATTTAAGAAAATACTTTTCGTATCATTATACTCAATCAGATTTCCGTCTAACATAAAGGCGGTACGGTCTGAAATTCGTGATGCTTGTTGCATACTATGTGTAACAATCGCGATTGTATAATCTTTTTTAAGTTCAAGCATGGTTTCTTCGACACGAGCCGCTGAAATTGGGTCAAGGGCTGATGTTGGTTCGTCCATTAGGATAATTTCAGGATTGACAGCAAGGACACGGGCAATACAAACCCTTTGTTGTTGCCCACCTGAAAGTCCAAGTGCTGAACTGTGCAAAATATCCTTAACTTCATCCCAAATATTTGCTGCTTTGAGTGAATTTTCCACCACTTCATCAAGAAGTGCTTTATCTTTCACTCCTTTTAAACGCAATCCATAAACCACATTTTCATAAATTGAAAATGGAAAGGGATTGGGTTGTTGGAAAACCATGCCAATTTCTTTACGTAAATCAACAGTATCAACTTTAGGACTGTAAATATTTTTACCTTTATAATCAATGGCTCCAGTAATTGTTACTGTCGGAATCAAATCATTCATTCGATTGATTGAACGTAAAAGCGTTGATTTTCCACATCCTGAGGGACCAATGAGCGCTGTAATTTCATTCTTATAGAATGTCATGTTTATCGTATTCAACGCTTTTTTCTTGCTGTAATAAAGCGATAAGTCGCTGACGGTTAAAACTGCTTCTTTTTCCATATTTTACCTTTTTATAAGTTACTGATAGAACTACTAGCACATTCGTAATGTACTAAAGTACAAACGACTGTCATATGACGGACAAGTTTTTCGACAAATCAAGAATCCGTCAGTAGTTTTTTTACTAACGAAAATTCCGTCAGTAATTTTAAACTTTATTTTCTCTTAACCAAAGTGACCAGAAACATAATCTTCTGTTGATTGCAAACTAGGTTGAGTAAAAATTGTGCTTGTTTTATCATACTCAATCAAATCTCCTGAATAGAAGAAAGCTGTATTGTCAGAGGCCCGAGAAGCCTGAGCCATATTGTGAGTCACAATGATAATCGTATAATTTTCTTTAAGTTCCATCATTGTTTCTTCAATTTGCATTGTTGAAATTGGGTCAAGAGCTGACGCTGGTTCATCCATCAAAATAATTTCTGGTTTTACTGACAATGCTCTTGCAATACATAAGCGCTGTGCTTGTCCACCGGACATGGCAAGTGCGGATTGATTAAGATTATCTTTTACTTGATCCCACAAAGCAGCTTGCTTCAATGAAGTTTCAACAATCTCATCCAGTTTTTTTCTGTCTCTCACGCCATCACGACGATGAATGAAGGCAATATTTTCATAAATTGATTTTGGAAATGGATTAGGTCTTTGGAAAACCATCCCAATTTGCTTACGAACTTCAAAAACATTCACTTTATTTTCGTTAATATTGACCCCTTCATAATTGATTTCGCCAGTCACCCGAGCGCCATCAATCGTGTCATTCATGCGATTCAAAGCACGTAAATAGGTTGATTTACCAGAACCTGAAGGGCCAATAAGTGCTGTGATTTCATTTTTAGGAAAAGACATTGTCACGCCATGGATTGCTTCTTTTGTTCCGTTATAGAAAACACGCAAATCATTTGTTGATAATGCAATTTCTTCTTTCTCAGGCACCATAATTTTGCGCTGAGACCAGTCATATGTTGTTGCCATAATTATTCTTTCTCTATAAAATCTTTGATTTTCTTAGTTAGAAGATGTTAACTTCTTGTGAATTCGATTTCCAAGGAAACGTGCCCCCAAGTTAAAGAGGAGAACAAAGATAATCAATACTGCTGAAGCTCCTGCAGAAATTTGTTGTGCTGTTGAAATCGTTCCTTCGGTATTAAGTGCCCAGATATGAACAGCCAAAGTTTCAGCTGGTCTGAAAAGTGAGAGTGGCGAAGTCAAGCTCATCGGATTCCAGTTTGCCCAGTTAATTGGGAGGTTCGTTTGTCCAGCAGTGTAAATCAGTGCCGCAGCTTCACCAAAAACGCGTCCTGAAGATAAGATAACCCCAGTAATGATTCCGGGCACAGCAGCTGGTAAAATGACTTGTGTTGCCGTTTCCCAACGTGACATTCCGAGTGCCAAACCACCTTCACGTTGTGAAGTTGGAATTGCTCGAAGTGATTCTTCAACATTCCGAGTCATCAATGGTAAGTTGAACACAGTTAGTGCCAAGGCACCTGATAGAACTGAGAAACCAAGACCAAATTGTAATACGAAAATTAACATCCCGAAAAGTCCAACAACGATTGAAGGAAGTGAAGATAAAACTTCAATAGCTGAGCGAACAACACCAGTTAACCAATGTTTTTGATTCGCATATTCAGACAGATAAATTCCTGCGCCAAGTGATAAAGGAACAGAAATAATCAAAGTGACAATCAAAAGATAAACAGAGTTAAAAAGTTGGACTGCAATCCCACCACCTGTCAATGGATTTGACGCGGTGATGATAAATTTAGGGTCTTTAAAGAGAACTGGCAAACCTTTAATTAAAATATAAGCCAGTAAAAAAGCGAGGATAAGAACAATGATGCCAGAAAGGACGTAAAGGACACCAGTGGCAATCTTGTCAGAGCGTTTAGCGTTCATTATTTAAGACTTCCTTTCTTAGCAATAGCACGCATTGCGAGGTTGAAAAAGAGTGACATAATCAAAAGGAGTAAGGCAAGTGACCAAAGTGCATTCAATTGAATACCAGGTGTTGCATTTGGAATTCCTGATGTCAAGATTGAAGTCAAGGTTGAAGCTGGTGAAATCAAATCTTTTGGCATGGTAACGGCATTACCAACAACCATTTGAATAGCAAGAGCTTCACCAAAAGCACGCGCCATTCCAAAGATAACAGCGGTCAAAATCCCTGGTGTTGCGGCTCTTAGAAGAACACGCCAAATTGTTTGCCAACGCGTTGCACCAAGTCCGAGTGACGCTTCTTTATAATAAGAAGGGACAGCTTTCATAGCATCCACAGTCATTGAAGTTACAGTTGGTAAAATCATGACAAAGAGTACAAACACACCTGACAAGAGACCCAAACCAGTTCCACCAAAAACATTACGAATGGCTGGAACAACAACAGTCAAACCAATGAAGCCATAAACAACTGAAGGAATACCAACAAGAAGTTCAATGACAGGTTGCAAAATTTTCTTACCATATTTTGGTGAAATTTCTGTCATATAAATTCCCGCACCAATCGCAAATGGAGTGGCAACAAGGGCTGAAAGTACAGTAACAATCAATGACCCCGTAAACATCGGCAATGCGCCAACTGCGGGTTTACCGTCAGGGCCAAGATTACCCGGTGACCAATTTGTTCCAAAAAGGAAACGGAAAGGATTAACACCATCTGAATAGAAAGTTGACAGACCTTTTTGAGCAACAAAGACAAGAATTGCACCTACAACGAAGACAATAAGGGCAATACATAAGAAAGTTAAACTCTTACCAAATTTTTCAAGTCTTGAATTTTTATTGCTTGAAAGCAATTTTTCTTTGATTTTTGAATTTTCCATAGGGACCTAACTATTTTTGTTAATTTGCATCTATCTGATTAATGCAAATGAAGTTATTGATTAAACTTATTTTGACTAATTTTTTTACTGACGGAGGATAAGTTTAATTTCCATCAGTAATTATTTAATTTTTTCAACATTTCCTTTAGCATCACGGTCAACCTTCATTTCAGAAACACGGATATAACCAAGCTGCTCTAGGGTTTTCTTATCATTTTGAACGTATTCGATAAATTTATTTTCGATTGTGTTCTTACGAGATTTATTGGTGTACATATGCTCATATGACCAAATTTTCCATGCATTAGTTTTTACATTATCATAGTTTGGCGCAACACCATCAACATTAACCGCCTTTACACCAGGTTTATTGGTGTAACTGAAAGCAACATATGAAATAGCCCCTGGCGTTTGCCCAACTAATTGAACAACAGAACCTGAAGCATCTTGGGTTGGACCATTCACTTCTGTGGCACCATTCAAAGCATATTTATCAAAATTTACTCGCGTTCCTGAACCAGCAGTACGACCAATGACCGTTATTTTTTGGTCTTGACCTCCTACTTCTTTCCAGTTGGTAATTTTACCAGTGAAAATATCAATCAGTTCTTGTTGAGTCAAATTTGAAACTTTTAACTTTTTGTTGATAATTGGTGCAAAACCAATGACAGCAACTTTATGGTCAATAATTTTATCAACTGCTATTCCTGATTTTTCTTCAGCGAAAATATCAGAATTCCCAATCTGGAAAGAACCAGCCGCAACCTGAGCCAATCCGACACCAGAACCACCACCTTGAACCATAATAATTTCATCAGGATTTTGCTTCATATATGCCATAGAAGCATGTTCAACCATGGGTTGCAAGGCAGTTGAGCCACCCGCTGTGACCTGTTTATTTCCAGAACCACAAGCTGCCAATGCAAATAAACTCACACTGGCCATCAAAGCAATAAAAATTTTCTTCTTCATAGATTAATTATACCATAATGACCTATCAATGAGCGGTTGATGATAGCGTTCTTATGTAAATGTTTTGTAAATAATACGGGAAAATGCCCAACTCTGAAAAAGAGTGAGCAATTTCCTGTCTTTTAGGGAAAGAATTATGAAGAAAAATTTAAAGATAGTCTTTCATCAGTTCATCCTGTTTATGTTCACTGATAAAATTTTTATAAAAAAGGAGTCAAACTTTTAAATTTTAATTTATGAAGAAGAAAATTTTTATTGCTTTGAATCCTATGGTTATAAACTAATTTATTAATTGTTAAATTTACTGACAGACATAAATTATTTTGAAATTGACTTACTGTCAGTGTTATTTTTTAGTGATATTTCCGTCAGCGTCACGTTCAACTTTCATGTCACTGATTGGAATGTATCCCAATTTTTTGATGTCTTTTTTGTTTTCTGCCACATATTTAATGAAAGCTTTATCTGCTGCAGTTTCTTTCTTAGTATTGGTGTACATATGTTCGTAAGACCAAACTTTGTAGTCATTAGTTACGACATTTGCTTCTGTTGGCTCAACACCATCAATTGAAATATCTTTGATGTCTTTACTTGTATCAACATAAGAAAGTGCCACATATGAAATCGCTCCTGGTGTTTGACCAACCATTTGAACAACTGAACCTGAAGCATCTTGTGTTGGGCCTTTAACTTCTGTTGCTCCACCAAGTGCGAATTTATCAAAGTTTACGCGAGTTCCAGAACCCTCAGTCCGTCCGATAACCGTAATTTTTTGGTCTGAACCACCCACATCTTTCCAGTTTGTCACCTTACCTGTGAAGACATCTTGCAATTGTTGAGAAGTTAAGTTTTTAACATCAATTTTTGCGTTAACAATCGGTGCAAAACCAACAACTGCTACTTTATGGTCAGTAATTGCAGAAGCATCAATTCCTGATTTTTCTTCAGCAAAAATATCAGAGTTCCCAATCTGGAAAGAACCAGCTGCAACTTGTGTCAAACCAACACCAGAACCACCACCTTGCACAGTCACTTGAACACCAGTATTTTTTGCCATAAATTCTGTTGACGATTGTTGTGCTAATGGTTGAAGAGCAGTTGAACCTCCAGCAATAATTTTTCCTGACAGAGCTTTGTCAGAAGAACTTGAGCTACTTGATGATGAGCCGTTTGATGAACCACAAGCTGCCAAAGTTAACAATGCACCAGCAGTAATAAGACCAACAAGAATTTTCTTTTTCATGAGAAGTTTCTCCAATTAATTTCTAAATAAGTTGTTAAGCGTTTTTGCTTACAAAACTATTCTATCATCGAAAGAAGGCACTGGGTGTAAACACTTAGTAAATACAAGGTAAATGGATTGTAAACGATATTTTTATCTTGAAAACTTTTTTACTGACGGTAAATCTGTCAATAAAATATGACAAAGAAGGCATATTTTAGCTGTAAATAAAAGAATTATCAGCAAGATGCCAATTCTGTCAGTAAAAAAATCACTGACAGATTTATCAGTGATTTTTTTAACGGTTGTAAGCTTTAATTTGTCTTGCAATATCCCGATTTTGTTCTTTACGTTTGAGCGTTTCACGTTTATCGTAATCTTTCTTACCACGGGCAAGCCCCATCAAAACCTTAGCAAAGCCATTTTTCAAATAAACTTTTAAAGGAATAAAAGTAATTCCTGTCCCTGATAATTCCTTATCAATCTTAGCAATTTCTTTTTTATTTAGTAATAGTTTTCGCGTACGCAATTCTTCAACATTAAAAATATTGCCCTGCTCAAAAGGAGCAATATGAACATTTGATAACCAAACTTCTCCATTACGAACTCTGGCAAATCCATCTTTTAATTGAATTTTTGCCTGACGAACAGACTTAATCTCCGTTCCTGTCAGCACAATTCCTGCTTCAAAAGTTTCGTAAATTTCATAATCATGCCGAGCCTTTTTGTTCTGAGCTAAAGGCTTATCTTCTGTATTTTTTACCATGCCCTCATTTTACCACAAAATGAACATTTATTTAAGGATTTTTAATGACAGATAAAATCTCTCTGACCAACAACTCATAAGCCCTTGATGTAAAATGTAAACCATCAGCTCTCAACAAATTTTTAGGATTTTCAGAGCTCTTCATTATCTGAAAAATATCAATCACCTTAAGCGATTTTTCTTTGCCTAAATTTAATGTGACTTCTCTAAAAAGTTCAACCTCGGAAAGCTTACTATAATGTGTTGGTTCATCATCATTATAAAAAGGAGGAGTAATTAGAACCGTTCTTTCTACACCCAACTGCGAAATCATTTTTAATAAATTTTCGCGAAATTCTGCCGGTCGAATCAAATGATAAGGTGAAGCATCATTTGCCCCAAAAAAAATAAAATTTAAGTCCGCTTCTTCCTCTAGAACGTATTTTAGACGTAGAAGTCCACCATAAGTATCATCTCCATTAATTCCATGAAGTACCACTTTCAGCTTGGGCTCATTTTTCTCAATTAATCTTGCAATAATATTTGACGAACCCCCTTCATCCATTCCAAAACCATTGGTAATTGAATCTCCAAAAATTGTAATCTTCATTTTAGGCATCTCTTTCAAGTATTTTCATCATTTTACCATAAAAATTTACTGACTCATATCCAGAAAATAAAAAATATCGTAGAAAATCTACGATATTTATCTTTTTAGGCTAATTTTTCAGCAACTGCGGCCAAAAGTTCAGAAATTCCTGCTGCTTTTGAACCACCAGCCATGGCCATGTCTGGTTTTCCACCACCACGACCATCAACAAAAGGTGCTAATTCTTTAACTAAATTACCTGCTTTTACATCTGATGACTTAGAAGCTACTAAAAGACTTACTTTTTCACCAATTTTAGCAACTAAAACAAGAACATCTGAAAGTTCTTTTTGTTTCCAAATATCTGCCAAATTACGCAAACCATGAGCGTCAGGAACAGTGACTTCACTGGCGATAAAGTTGAGAGAACCAGCTGTTTGCACATTTTTGAAAATTTCATCTGATTGACTTGCTGCAAGTTTTCCAGCCAAAGCATCATTTTCTTTTTGAGCTGTTTTAAGCTCATCTTGTAAGCTAGTAACTTTTGCTAAAACTTGTGAAGTTTGCGGCGCTTTAACCATTGTTGCTACTTCATTCAAAGTATTTTCAGCATCTTTAAAGGCTTCATAAGCTTTTTGACCTGTTACAGCAATAATCCGGCGAACACCAGAACCAATTCCTTCTTCTTTAACAATCTTGAATAAACCAATTTCAGAAGTTGTTTGTGTATGTGTTCCACCACAAAGTTCGATAGAGTAGTCACCAATTTTTACAACGCGAACGTTTTTCCCATATTTCTCACCAAAGAGGGCCATCGCTCCCATTTCTTTGGCTGTAGCAATATCAGTTTCAACTGTTTCAACTTTTAATGATTGCCAAATTACTTCATTAACTTGACGTTCAATCTCAGCCAATTCTTCTTTAGTCACTTGTGCAAAGTGAGTAAAGTCAAAACGTAAGAATTCAACTTCATTAAGTGAACCTGCTTGTAATGCATGATTCCCAACAACATTATGCAAAGCAGCATGAAGTAAGTGAGTCGCTGTGTGATTTTTCACAACAGCAGCTCGGCGTTCTTTGTCAATCTCTAAAGTATAGCTTTCTCCAACTTTAAGTGGTGAAAGAGTCTCAACAGAATGAAGATTTTGGCCATGAGGCGCATGTTGTACATCTAATACATTAGCCACAACTTGACCCTCAGCATCTTTAATTACTCCATGGTCAGCCACTTGACCACCCATTTCAGCATAAAAAGGAGTCACATCAAAAACAAGTTGAGCTTTCCCAGAAACTTCATCAACAATTTCATCGTCTTGAATAGCAACAAGCAATTTTCCTTGAGCAGTCTTATCTTCATAAAGGAATTCTGATTCTACTTCGATAGATGACAATGTTTCATTTTGAGCGCCCATTGAACCACCTTTGACAACAGCAGCACGTGCACGCTCTTGTTGAGCTTTCATGGCTACTTTGAATCCTTCGTGGTCAATTTTGAATCCTTCATCTTCTGCCAATTCTTCTGTCAATTCCACAGGGAAACCATAAGTATCATAGAGGCGGAAAATATCTGCTCCTTCAAGTCTATCTTTTCCTTCAGCTTTAAGATTTACCAAAAGTTCATCAATCAATTTTTGACCCGCATCAATCGTGCGGTTGAAAGTTTCTTCTTCACGATCAATAATTTGCATGATGAAGTCTTCTTTTTCAAGCACTTCTGGATAATAGGATTGCATGATTTTCCCAACAGTCGGAACGAGTGAAGCCAAGAATTTCCCTTGAATTCCCAATTTTTTACCATGCATAACCGCACGACGAAGTAAGCGACGTAAAACATAACCACGTCCTTCATTTCCTGGCAAAGCACCATCACCAATAGCAAATGAGAGTGAGCGAATATGGTCAGCAATCACTTTGAAACTCATATTTTCGCTGTCTGGACTATATGTTTTTCCAGATAGTTTTTCAATTTCACGAATGATTGGTAAGAATAAGTCTGTATCAAAGTTTGTTTTTCCGCCTTGAATAATGCAAACCATTCGTTCAAGTCCCATTCCCGTATCAATATTTTTTTGTGGCAATTCAGGATATTCTGAACGAGGGATTGATGGATCGGCATTAAATTGTGAAAGAACAATGTTCCAGATTTCAATATAACGGTCATTTTCAATGTCTTCTGCCAACAATTTTAAGCCCACATGTTCTGGATCATAAACTTCTCCACGGTCAAAGAAAATTTCTGTATCTGGACCAGAAGGACCAGCACCAATTTCCCAGAAGTTATCTTCAATTGGCACAAGATGTGTTGGGTCTACCCCAACCTCAACCCAACGATTATAAGTATCCTTATCAGCTGGGTAATAAGTGATATAAAGTTTTTCTGCTGGGAATTCAAACCATTCAGAACTTGTCAATAATTCCCAAGCAAAAGCAATCGCTTCTTTACGGAAATAATCACCAATTGAAAAGTTACCGAGCATTTCAAACATAGTATGGTGACGTGCTGTTTTACCAACATTCTCAATATCATTTGTCCGGATAGCCTTTTGAGCATTAGTCAATCTAGGATTTTCTGGCACTACTGAACCATCAAAATATTTTTTTAGCGTTGCTACTCCTGAATTTATCCAAAGCAAAGTTGGGTCATTTACAGGAACAAGACTTTGAGAAGGTTCCACAGTGTGACCTTTTGATTTGAAAAAGTCGAGGAACATTTGGCGAACTTCTGCGGAAGTCATGGTTTTCATTATTTTCTCCTTTTATATAAAGTTTAAAGTCTAACAATAAACTTATTTCATATACTTTGTTAATATTTTCACAATAAAACAATAAAATTCTACCGTAAACAAAGGGGCGTATACAGTTATACCGCGGTACCACCCTTATTCACGATAGAATTTCTATCATCTTAGTTCGGTTGTTAAAGCAGTTATCGCTGCTATAAGCACTTTTTTTAACTTGCTCATTCTCACCATTTAGAGCTCTCTTTAAAGTTAATTTCTATTATCTAAATTATTTAGATGATGAAGAACTTGATGTTTGTGTAAATTGTGAGAAGAGTGATGCAAATGCGGATTCTTTCACAGTTACGTTATTCTTTTTGAGGTATTTAGCAATAACTCCACTTACAAATGTTGTATCTTGTTCTTTTTCAGTTTTAATGACATTTTGAAGTTCTTTTTTGTACTTGTTCATGTCAGTTCCTTTTTCAGATGTTTTTACCATTTCGACAATATAGTAAGAAGTAGCACCTGTTGATGAACTTGTAGATTCAATGACATCTGAAAACTCGCCATTTTTCAATTTGAAAGCAGCTGTTTGAACTTCTGTTGGAACACTTGTTGAAGTTGAATTAAATGTTACTTTGCTTTCAGCATTTGTTTTTTCAAAGCTTGCTTTACCAGCATCATCTTTTTTAGCGGCATCCAACGCTTTTGTTGCTGCATCTTTTGATGTTTCAGAAACAACATAAGCTGTTACATCTGGATGGTAAGATTCCCAAGCTTTTTTAAGGTTAGCATCTGTATATTGAGTTTCTTTGATTTCATGGTCAATCGCTGCTTGTTCAAGCATTTGTGTACGCATGTATGGTGTGAAACTTGCTTCAGTCAAGCCTTGTTGTTGCAAAGCAGATGAAAATTGGCTACCATATTGGTCTTTAATTGACTTAACTTTTTTGCTGACATCTTTATCAGTTACTTCTTTTCCAAAGTCTTTAGTAAAAATTTTGTCAAAAGTTAAATTTTGAAGTAATGTATTTGTCGGTTGTGATGGAAATTGTTTGGCTTCCTTGTATAAATCAGAAACGCGAATGGTATCACCTTTCATTGTGATGATATCCTTGCTTGCTGAATCGCTACTTGAGCAACCAGATAAGGTTACCAATGCGGCTCCGGCAAAGACAGTAGTCATAACTAATCCGAGTTTTTTGAGTTTCAAGATATTCTCCTTCGCATGATTCGATGTTTGTAGTTAATATGTCCTAAAACATCCTTTTATTTTTAACTTGTTGCAATTATATCATAAAAAATTAAATAAAGCTTTAAATACACCAAAAAATGAATCAGCGAATTGACAACCTAAAAGTTTAATTTATGCTTTTTTTATCATCAACAAGCCATCTCCAAGCGGGAGAATACTTGTTAAATATTTCGGATTATCTAAGACCTCATCAAAAAGCTTGCGTAAGCCACGCTCTAGCGCCCGCTGATTTCTTTTGATTTCCATAATTGGGGTCAATATTTCTCCACCTTGAAAAATATCATCCATTAAAATCACTCCATTTTCAGATAGTAAATCTAGAGCAGTTGGTAGGAATTCGATATATTTTGATTTAGCTGAGTCCATAAAGATTACATCAAATGAGCCCGATAACTCTTTCAAAATATCTGCAGCATCGCCCTCTTTAAGAATAATTTGGTTTCGATGGTCATACTTGTCCAGATTTTTTTTGGCTAACTCAATCATTTCAGGATTACGGTCAATTGTTACAATCTCCGCATTTGGAACCTCTTGAGCCATCACGAGAGCCGAAAAACCAATTGCTGTTCCGATTTCGAGAATTCTTTTTGGCTGCAACAAACTCAACAACATTTGAAAATAAATAACTGTCTCATGTGGGATAACTGGAATATTATTTTCTTTAGCAAATTTCAGTACTTCTGCAAGTTCTCCGGTTATTTGTGTTTGACTTGAACGCATCCATTCTACTAATTCTGCTTTGACAACTGGTCGATTCATCATGGGGTTACTTGTACGTTTATATGTTTCAACCATTTTTAAAGATGAACTCCTTTTTCAACTAATTTTTCTAATTCACTCAATCGATTTTCAAAAAGCTCAAAGGCGGCATCTAAATAATCGGTAGATTCCATATCAACTCCAGCTTTGGCAATTACTTCTAAAGGATAAGCTGAGGAACCTGCCTTCAAATATTCAAGATATTTTTGACGATCCTCATCTGAACCATGAACAACTTTTTCAGCTAAGAAAGTTGCCGCAGCAAAACCTGTTGCGTATTGAAAAACATAGAAATTATAATAAAAATGTGGAATTCTAGCCCATTCATATTGAATTTCTGGATTTTCTTTGGCTGCTAAATTATAGTATTTTTCATTTATTTCGCCATAAAGTGAGTTTAAGTATTCACTTGTTAAAACTTCGCCGGCAGCATCTGCTTCATGAATTTTTTGTTCAAATTCGGCAAATTGACTCTGACGGAAAACAGTTCCACGGAAACTATCAAGCCAGTGGTTCAAAAGGGCGAAGCGCTCTTTATCATCTTTACTTTCCTTTAATAAAGTTTCAGTTAAAATATTTTCATTTGTAGTTGAGGCAATTTCAGCTAAAAAGATTGGATAATCCCCATAAACATATGGTTGGTTTTCACGCGTGAAAGCACTATGCATTGAGTGCCCCATTTCATGAACTAAAGTAAAAAGATCATCTAACGTTTCTTGCCAATTGAGAAGCATAAAAGCATTGGTATCATAAGATCCACCTGAATAAGCACCCGAACGTTTTCCGATATTTTCTTCGACATCAATCCATCTTTGTTCAAAAGCTGCTTTAACTTTTCCTTTATATTCTTTACCAAATATCGCTAAAACTTCTTCTGCTTTTTTCACTCCATCTTCATAGTTAAATTTATAATCTAAATTAGATAATGGAGTATAGATATCATACATCTTTAAATCAGTAATTCCTAAAATTTTCTTGCGTAGTTCAATATAACGATGTAAAAGTGGCAAATGTTGATGAATGGCCTCCATCAAAACATCGTAAACTTTTTCTGGAACAAAATTATTAGCCAGAGCAGCTTGACGGGCTGAATCATAAGAGCGGATTTGGGCATTAAGATTATGGACTTTTACATTAGTCTGTAAGGTCTTTGCATAAGTATGCTGATATTGTTCATAATTACTATAAAGTGCTTTGTAGGCTGCTTTTCGTACTTCTCTATTCTTACTTTCCATTAAGGAAGAGTAATTTCCATGTGTGAGTTGGACCATCTCATCAGATTCATTTTTGACCATAGGTAACTTAATATCTGCATTATCAAAAATTTCAAAAGTTTCTGAAGGACTTTCAAAAATTTCACCAGCCGCAGCCAATAACTTTTCCTCTTTTTGACTAAGAATATGAGCTTTTTTAGCAAAAAGTCGCTCAAACATATGGTCATAGTTTTTTAATTTTTTAAGTTCCCCCAACCATTTGTTATAGACTTCTTTTGAAATTTTCAAAAACTCAGGTTCATAGAAGGCATAGACCTCTCCGAATTTCACATAGAGGGCTGTTGCTTTTGACTGATACTCCTGATACTTAGCCTCTCTGGTATCTTGGTCATTTTTCATTGAAGCATAAACATATAGTTTTTCAACTTGTTGAGAAATGGATAGCATTTTTTCGGTAATTATCAGAAGACTTTCAGCTGAATCAAGTAAATGACCAGGATCCGTCTCTTCAACGAGTGAAAGTTCGCTTTTTATTCTAGTTAGCTCTGCTTCCCATTCTTTATCTGTTTTATAAATTGTTGTCAAATCCCAAGTTAATTTTTCAGGAATTTCATTTCTGTTCTTAGCCATGAAGATCACTCCTTTTTACTCAAAATAATTTTTATTCACATTAAAAACTTATTAGCAGAATTTCATTTATTCATATCCTTCTTCTGCTTTTTCATTATAGCATAGAAACGGGGAGGATAGACTGCCTTAAAGCTATTTTGCTGAAAATTTATTAAAAAGTTTTCATAATAGAGGTTAATATTCTGCTTAATTTGAGTAAATTTATGTAAAGGAATTTTATCATCAAAAACTTCAAGTAAGTTCAATCCCAAAGGCGCAATAAAAGAACGTTCAAAAGTCAAATTCAACAAATTTTCACCTCTCTGGTAATATTTTTCCTGAAGTTTCAACCATTTTGGTGAACAATAATAAAGTTGCCGACGAATAAATTCCGCTAGTTTAAGATCAACAATAAGTGGTATTGTCAGTAACTTTTGTGATAAAAAAGGCAGTCGTAATTGCTCAATAAGTCGTCCTTCCCCAAAAGGAATTTCTTCTTGTAAATAAATAATTTTTCCACGCAAATCTTCATGAATCAGGGATTTTAATCTCATCTTCTGAGCTTTGAAATCTAACTCCCAATAATAGAAACCTCTATTTTCTGAAAAATAGACTAGATTTTTTTGAAGTTCTGTTATTTGGTCTTTTAACCATAAATCTTGCCCCATAAGCCAAAGCACCGTAAAACCGTGGACTTGATAATTCTCTGTCCTTTCTTTTAAACGTTTCATAGAAAGATGAGAACATTGAATTTCAATAGCTATTTTATCATTTACCAATAAATCTGGCCTCTGCTTAAATTCAGGAATATAAGCTTCAATTTCCACCTTATCAGTTTTTTTAAACCATTGATAGAGTGCTTTTTTTAATCCTAAATGTTGTTCAGATTCGTTTTCAAGCCATAAGTCGCAAGCTTTGAGAGATTTATGAGCAAAGTGAGGCATCTTTATTTCACCATTTTTTATAAATAACTCTGATTTACAAGAAGGACAAAAATATTTTCCTGTCAGTTCTTTTACTTCTATTTCTAATAAGTTTACTACTTGTCCATTTTCATCAATTGCTGTCAACATATCTTACTATACGAAAAAAGTATTTATTTGTAACCAAAAAAGTTACTGACAGAAAGTTGTCAGTAACTTTTTATTATCTTTGATTCCAAAAATAGCCAATTTGTGAAACAATAGCAATACTCAAAAAGATAGCCACAATGATTCCTACTCGTATCATATGTTTTTTCTTTTCATAATTTAAAACAGCAATAAATTCACGAATAAAAGCTGGAACACGATAATACATAGCTGTCTTTCCACCCTTCCCACCTTGAGCTTCAAGTTTTAACATTGCTGCAAAAAGAGCTGCTCGAAAAACATGGTAATCAGAAGTGAAGAAAATAAATTTTTCCTTAATCAATTGAGAAGAAAAAACTAAATTTTCATATGTTGTTCTTGATTGATCTTCAAGCATTGTCCGCTCAATCGGAAAACCAAGAACTTCAACCGCATACCGTTGCATAGCTCTAGCTTCAGAAACTTTCTCATCAGGACCTTGTCCACCTGAAAAAACTAAAATTGTTTCATTATCGCGGACAGCTTTGACCGCTGCCAAAATTCGATTTCCTAACAATTTACCCACATGTTCTCCCTGAATTAACCCTGCGCCTAGGACAACATAGTAATTTGCTCTTTGTTTTCGAACACGCCGACCATAGACCCAACTTGATAAAAAGAAAATTCCAAATTGCCAAGCAAGATAAATTGAAAGAACGGGATAAACCATTCCTAATATTTTTAACCAAATCCAACTATCCGGTAATCTCCCCATTGAAAGATGAATCCAGTCAACTACTAAAAAGGTCAACACAACAATAGGCAATAAAAGATTCCCTATCGATTTTGATTCTCTGCGCCACATCTTTATTGTTAACACAACGATACTTATAGGTACAATAATACCGATTATCATTGGTATGATTAAGAACATCACAACTGCTTCAGCAATGAGTAATAATAAAAGTACATTTTGATGCAATTCGGTTAATACTAATCCTGAACCAATAATTCCATTAATAGTCACCCACAAAAAAAGTAAAGCAAAAAAAGATAAACGCCCTAATCGTAAAGTTCTTAAATCTTTCAGTTTTCTGATTTTCCACCAAAAAATCAAGGTCAATCCTGCAAAAAATATTGTTAGAACTGTTCCAAAAATAAATATTCCATTTTCCAAATCCATAATTTTATTATACCGTTACTTAAAGCCAACTGTCAATACATCAGGCTCTATGCTTTAAATAAACTATTTGCTGACTACCTGACATTTTATAGTAAATATATTATAAAAAAATTGTCCCCAAATAGGGACAATTTAGCATTTTTAAATCAGGCTTATTCATAAAAGAAGGTTTTGACATAGCCTATTGCCTTTTGATTATCTGGCATTGCAGTATGGTTAGTGTTCGGTCCTTCAATTAGATAATGAGTAGCAGAATTTCCATTTTTTATCAATAAAGGATAAATTGAGAAGCCGTCAGCCCAAGGAACTGTACCGTCAGTTTCTTTCTTAGTATCATAAGCTCCTTCTAGTAGAACAACTTGGATATTTTTATCCACACGTTCATAATTTTGTAACCAAAAATCATAGTATTTTGTTTTTATTTTTGGTCCATCAGCAAGAACTTGTGCCAGCGTTTGGTCAGGTTGTGTTGTACAAGCATTGTACTGACCATCAAGAGAAACAAATTTTTTAATTGGCGGAAGGCTCCGGTCATAACCATGGTCAATTAAATAATGGTAAACACCACCGCCACCAGCTGAGTAACCCAAAACATTGGCATAAGCAACATTATACTGCTTACCCAGATAAGACATGATAGCCATTAATGATTTTTCATATTTATTGGAATTATTAGTTCCTTTGACCATTCCGACCTCAATTGTCGGATAGGAATTACGTTTGTCAATTGTTCCAGTCACTTTAAGCGAATAATTATGCTCTGTATCAACGACAATTGTCAGCCCTTTTTTAGCACGGGTGTCTTTGTCTGCAGTAACGCTATTAATCATTGTATCCATCGTTGACGCATAACCACTTGAGCCAGTAATATAAATCGTCGGATAAATAGGACGGTCTTTTGCTGCTACAAGGGGGTGTGGTGGAAGAATAGAATGGCCTATGAATATACCGATAACAAAGACTGCAAAAAAACTCACGATAAGAGAAATAATTTTTTTCATGATTAGATTTTAACACAATTTATTAAATATTCGTAATTTATTACTTTTATTTTGAATATCCTATTTGTCTTTTCTTTCCATTTCAATTTTATCAGATTCCAATAACTAGTAAGTTTGTTTTATTTGAAAGAATGATTATACTTCTAGCATTATAATCCAGAAATTCTAAAAAGAAAACTCATCAAAAATTTTTGATGAGTTTTCAATGTTTATAGCACTGCCAAAACAGCGAAGTTAATCAAGAATAAAAGTGCAACAACCCAAATGACAGGTTTTACTTCTTTCACTTTTCCTGTGAACAGTTTGACCAGAATGTAAGTGATGAAACCAGCTGCAATCCCATAAGAGATTGAGTAAGCAAGTCCCATAAATACTGAGGCAAAGAAAGCAGGAATTGCTTCAGTCAAATCACCCCATTTAATTTCTTTAAATGAACCAAGCATCATCATCCCAACAATAATCAAGATTGGCGCAGTTGCTTGTGTTGGAACAATTGCAAGAAGTGGCAAGAATAAACTTGAGATAGCAAACATAATTGCTGTTACAACAGATGCAAGACCAGTACGTCCTCCTGCACCAATTCCGGCAGCAGATTCCACATAAACAGTTGTATTTGATGTTCCGAAAATTGCTCCGATTGGAGTGGCAATCATGTCAGCAAACAAGGCTTTATCCATTTTAGAAGAGAAACCATGACTTGTTTCCATATCTTTCAAATCTTCATCTGTAAAGATTCCTGTTGCGCGACCTGTTCCGATAAAGGTACCAATTGGGTCAAAGATAGATGTCAATGAGAAAGCAAGGACTGTCATCAAAACTTCAATATAACGTGATGAGTCTGAGAATAAAGAGCCAAAACCTTTTGGACCAAAAGCAGCACCAAAGGTTGTTCTCATTTGATTGATAGCTGTTCCTAAGTTGTTTTCAGCAAATAAAGTATTCACATCAACTTTAACTACACCAGTCAAAAGGGCCAAGATAGTTGTTACTAAGATTGAAAGTAAAATTCCTGCACGCCATTTACGAATAACAAAGAACATTGTCACTACAATCCCAACAAGTGCGACTAATACACCTGGGTTATTAAAAGTTACAAGTTCTGGAACAATTGATGAATTTGCTGTAATAGTTCCATGGTTGTTCACATAAGTTCCTGGGTCAGCGATAAAACGCAAAATTCCTGCATTTTTAATCCCAATATAAGCAATGAAAATACCGATACCACCACCAATTGCGTGTTGTAAACTTTCAGGAATTCCAAGAATGATTGCTTTACGAATGGAAGTAAAAGTAATAATAATATTGATAATCCCACAAATGAAGACCATTGCCAAAGCTTCTTGCCAAGTATAACCAAGCGATAATACAACAGTGTAAGCAAAGAATGCATTTAGGCCCATTCCAGGTGCCAAAGCGTAGGGAACATTAGCGATTAAGGCAATTGCAAGTGTCCCAACAATAGAGGCCAAAATAGTTGCTAAGAAAACTGCTTGGACAGGCATTCCTGTTGTACCCAAAACTTGTGGGTTAACAAAGAGGATATAACTCATAGCAAAGAATGTAGTCAAACCAGCCATTATTTCACGGCCAACTGTTGTGCCGTTTTCTTCAAGTTTAAAGAACTTGTTCACGAATAATTTCTCCTTTTAGGGTCTGTGATTAAAATTTCAACCCTTTGATAAAAAGTTGTCTTTGCTTTTTAAGCAAACACGTCATAAAATAAAAAACATTATATTATTATTCTAATCAGTTTTAGTTAAGGAAACAAGAAATTTAGCATAAAAACTACTCTAAATCCATTAATTGTTCGGTAATGACGAACAAGTTTTTCAAAAAGTAATTTCTTGTTCGTAGAACATGGTAGAGTTCCGCTCCTGCTTCTAACTATGATATAATGAATGAATTGACAAATAAATTTTAGAATAAGGGGAGTTTGAATGGAGAACTACAAAGAACGTAAACTGATTGCAATTGATTTAGATGGTACTACTTTGCAGTCTGATGGACGTTCAATCAGCCGTTATACCAAATATATTTTTAAACAGGTAGAATCACTCGGACATATTATCTGTATCACAACCGGACGCCCTTTTAGAATGTCTTTAGATGTCTATCGTGAGCTTGAGTTGACAAGTCCAGTCATTAATTTTAATGGGGCTTTGATTTCAATGCCTAATGATAAAAACTGGGAACATACAAAATCTTATTATATTGATCGTTCCTTCATTTTTGACCTTTTGAGGCACCAACAAAACTTTAATCTCCATTTCTTTGCCGTTGAATATCGTCGAAAATTCTTTCTAAACACTTTCCGTAATGTCGAGCCCAAGCTCTTTGGTGTAGAAAAATTTCAACCCTATAATCGACTTCGTGCAGACCGAGTTACTGAAAATCCTCATGCAGTACTCCTTTCCACTCGCCAAAAAGATAAATTAGCATTGGCAGAGGAAATGAAACGTCATTATAATGGCAAGATAGATGTCGGCGTTTGGGGTGGACCGAACGGCATATTAGAAGTTGTTCCTAAAGGAATTTCCAAAGCCTCTGGACTTAATCATCTGCTTAAAGTTCTTGATATTCCTTTAGAGAATCTTATTGCTTTTGGAGATGAACATAATGATATTGAGATGTTTAAATTAGCTCCCAATGCTTATGCTATGAAAAATGCCTCTGCTAGACTCACACCTTACGCCAGTGAAATTCTTCCTTGGACAAATGATGAGGATGGTGTAGCTAGACAGCTTGAAAAACTTTTTTTAACCCCGAATAAATAAATACCAATCGATGATTGGTATTTTTATTTTTACAAAATAATTTTTAAACGACAGTCTGTCAAATTCTTTTGACAGCTCCTTTTTTTGAAAATGTAAATAAATCGGCTTATAATGAAAGAGCATACATCTCTAGGAGATGTCTAGTTTTTAACAAAGATTTCAAAATACTAAGGAGTGCTTATGAAAGTTTCAATATTCTCCACTTGTGTGATGGACCTGATGTTTCCACAAGTTGGAATTGCCATGGTTGAAGTCCTTGAACGTTTGGGGATTGAAACAGATTTGCCAGAAGAACAAATTTGTTGTGGACAACCTACTTATAATTCAGGGTTAGTTAAAGAATCCATGCCAACAATCAAAAATCAGATTGATGCTTTTGAATCTTCTGATTATGTCGTTGGGATTGCTGGTTCTTGCTCAGGGATGTTTACAGAATATCCCCATATGTTCGATGAAGGTGACCCTTATAAGCAAAAAGCAATTGATTTAGCGAATAAATCCTATGAATTCACCCAATTTCTTTATCGGGTTTTAGGTCTTGAAGATCTTGGTGCCACATTTAATGGCGAAAAAGCAACTTATCATCGTTCTTGCCACATGACTAGAATTTTGGGTGAACGAGAAGCTCCATTCATTTTATTGGATAAAGTCAAAGGGCTTGAAGTTCTTCCTCTTCCTCATTTGGAAAATTGTTGTGGCTTTGGCGGAACTTTTTCAGTTAAATCTCCTGAGATTTCAGAGATGATGGTCACTGAAAAAACAAACGATATTCTATCAACTGGTGCTGAAATCTTAATTTCTGCTGACTTAGGCTGCTTGATGAATATTGGTGGAAAATTGAATCGCGAAGGTAAAAAAATAAGAGTGATGCATATTGCTGAAATTTTAAACACGAATGTCGATTTAGAAAGAATAGATGCTGTGAAAAACCCAGCATTTATCAAAGCATAGGGGGAGAAAATGGGACTTTCTACAAGTACAAAAACTTTCGCTGAACGTTTAGAAGAGAGTAAAAAAGACCAGTTTGCTAAAGCTGCGGTAGCCAAAGCGCAGGATGCTCAATGGGAGAAAAGAGAATCTGCGCGTGATGAGCTTGGAAATTGGCAAGAATGGCGTGATATTGCTGAATCCATTCGCCAACATACTTTAAAATATTTACCCCATTATCTGACAGAGTTTTCAGATAATGTTGCGGCTCGTGGCGGTCATGTCTTCTTTGCGGCTGATGCTAAAGAAGCCAATGATTATGTTAAACGGATTGTTCTTGAAAAAAACGCGAAAAAGATTGTCAAATCAAAATCAATGGTGACCACGGAAGTTGACATTGACCCAATGCTCGTTTCGCTTTCTGATGATATGGATATTTTGGAAACAGACTTGGCTGAATTTATTTTGCAAGTTGCTGATTGGGATGAGCCTTCACATATTGTTTTTCCAGCTTTACACAAAAATCGTGATCAAATTCGTGAAATATTTGCTAAAAAATTAGGCTATGAAGGTGATAATGATCCAGTTAATTTGGCTCGCTGTGCTAGGGATACCATGCGTAAGCTTTTCTTAAAATCTGAAGTCGGAATTACCGGTTGTAACTTTGCCATTGCCAACACTGGTGACATTAATTTATCTACCAATGAAGGAAATGCTGATTTAACAATTTCAATTCCTAAGACACAAATTGTTCTGATGGGAATGGAACGAATTGTTCCATCAATCAAAGAAGCTGAAATTTTAGATAATATGCTCGCTCGTTCGGCCGTTGGTCAAAAACTGACAACTTATGTCACTTTTGCCGGTCAGCAGGCCGACGACGAATCCGATGGTCCTGAGGATTTTCATGTTGTCATTGTTGATAATGGACGCTCAAATGCGATTGGAACTGCTTTTGAAGCTGTTTTACAATGTATTCGTTGTGGTGCTTGTCTGAATGTTTGCCCAGTTTATCGTCAAATTGGTGGGCATGCTTATGGTTCGATTTATCCTGGACCAATCGGTTCAGTTCTCTCTCCCGTTTTAGGAGGTTATGAACAATATGGTGATTTACCTTATGCTTCAACCTTATGTGGTGCATGTACTGAAACTTGTCCGGTAAAAATTCCTTTGCATGAACTTTTAATTGAACATCGCAAAGTGATGGAAGATGATCTTTCAATGCATCATGATGGCTCTTTTGTCAATTTTGAAATGAATACGATTGGGAAAGGAACAAGTAGCCCAGCACTATTTGGGATGGCAATAAATATGGCTCACACTGGTCTTAATATGTTACCCAAAGCTAAGGAAGTCAGCGTTGAGGGTTCTTTATTTAACTATGGCGCCGTTAGAAAAGCTCCTGCTCTAGCTAAAGGTTGGACAGATGTCCGAGATTTACCAATTGCTCCGCCACATAAAGAACAATTTCGTCAGTGGTATAAAAAACATAAGGCAGGTAAATAAACATGACAGGAACTATTGAAAATCGAAGTAAATTTTTAGAAACTTTATTTGAAAAACGTGGGGGTGTAGAACTTCCTTTTGAACCTTATGTTCCAATTTCAGATTTGCCTGAGACACATTTGGCTCATTTAACTACTGAGGAATTATTGGATATTGCCAAGGAGCAAGCCAGTCGAGTTTCTGCTAATTTAATCGAAACCTCTTCTTTTGAAATGAATGAAGTGATTCGCCAATTAATTGAAAAATCTGGTGGTGGACAAGTCATGATTCCTTCAACAGATGAATTTGAAAAATTAGGAGTGAATGTTATTTCAGACCAATTGGTGAAGTGGAAAATTGGTAAAGAAAATCGTGATGAAAATATTAATGCCGCTCAAAATTCTAATGTCGTCGTGGCTGTTCCTAAATTTTTCCTCGCTGAATCAGCAACGATTGTAGTCGAATCAGAAGCCGGCCAAGGTCGTTCTCTACACTTCTTACCCACTCATTATATTTCTGTAATTCCACTAAGTCGTATGGTTCCTCGTTCTACCCAAGCTGCGGCTTGGTTTGATGAACATAAGAAGCCTGGGTCAACCCTTCATTTTATTTCTGGCCCCTCAAATTCTGGTGATATTGAAATGCAACTTGTGGTTGGACTTCATGGTCCTTTGGAAATTAATTATGTGATTGTCAAAGATTTATGAAAGGAAAAAACTCTGCTGACAGCAGAGTTTTTATTATTATTTTACTGACAGATGTGTTGTCAGTAATTTTCGCTTAATCGCGATTTCCACCTGCGATACCGAAAAGACGGAGCAGGAAGAGGAACATGTTGATGAAGTCAAGATAGAGTGAAAGTGCCATTGAAATTGCCCAACCATCACTTACTTGTCCATTGTTTGCATTATAAACCTGTGTAATTTTTTGATTATCCCAAGCGATTAGCCCTGCGAAAATCACAACACCTACTAGGCTAATAAGGATTGTAAGTCCTGAACTTGCAAAGAAGAGATTAAGAAGCATTGCAATAATCAAGCCCCAGACTGCAACACCAAATGCTTTACCCATTGCCGATAAATTACGTTTAGTAAATCGTCCATAAACAGATAAACCAAAGAACATTGCTGCTGCCGTAACAAAGGCTAAAGTAATATCAGTGGCGGTATACATCAAAAGAGTGAAGCTAATCAAGAATCCCATAAATGCCGCATAACCGATAAAAATCGGTAGTGCCATTTTTGAGTTTTTCATTGCTAACCCTTGAAGTGATACTACCATCACTAAAGGAATAATCCAGAGTACAAGGAAGAATAAACTTCCACTTTGGAGAATTGCTGTCATGTTATCTAAGAAAAATGTAATCATTATCCAAGAAACGAGTGCAGAAACTAATACTCCTGCTCCCATCAACGCATAAATTTTACTGAAAAATGCATTCAATCCATCGCTTCTTTGGTCAAAGATAACATCATTATCATTCATATTTTTCATTATATTTGGCCTCCCTTTTTAATTTAATTCTAAGACTATTTTACCAAAAATTGGGCTTTTTGTCATCAGTCTTAGGTCCTATTTTTTAATAATATATGGTTATTTACTCTGATTTAATACAATTAAATACCTTGATATCAACATTTCTATTAATCTAACTATATTCTACCAAATTTTGGAACGTAACATAAAACGTAACACTTAGAAAATGTTACGTTCGCTATAACTTGCACCGCCGTGCGTAAAATTGAAAACTATGACTAGGCACTTATTTAGTGCTTTTTTATTATGCTCAAAGAGGGACTTGAACCCTCACGGTTTAATAACCAACGGATTTTAAGTCCGCAGCGTCTGCCAATTCCGCCATTCGAGCTGATAATATATTATAACACGAAAAGTTGACGTTTTTAAAGAAAAAAGGTGAAATGGTTACATAGGGTATGCATGTTAACTTTTTACCTTTTTTTGATAAATATGTTAAGTTTTCAAAATAAAAAATGCCAGCAAATTGCTGACACCCATGTTTAATAGTTTCATTATATCATATGATAAATACTATAAAATATAAGTATAATTTTACGCTACAAAAGCTTCCCCTTCTCTGCCTCAGTTTTAACTTGAATATTTTTTGCTTCGTTTACTATCTTCTCCTTTACTTTCCCTGATCCTTCAAATAATGTAATCTTCCATTTTTCTATTTCTTCTTTTATTTGTTCTTCATTTTTTTCAGAGTTCTTCACATCAAACTCTTTCGTTTCATTATGCTTAGTATTAAAAAACACAAAAAGCTCCTTAAGATAATTATAAATGTCTTTAGAATAATACTTTGGTTCAGTTAAGATAGATATTAAATCCATTTTTCCTACTATTATTGCTTGAGTTTCTTTAAACTCTTTTCTAGCATCAATAACTTTATCATAATACGTTTTATAAGTATTATGATATATTTTTCCGTCACCCTCTGTATGTATATATTTTTCGTGATAATAGCTTTCAGAAAATATTTTTTCAGGTAAAGAGACAAGCACATTGACTTGGTCATTAGCCATGCTGTTAATCTCGCCTATAAGTTGTATTATAGTTTTATTTGAATCTATTATATTTTGTAATTCAAATGTATCTCTTTGATACTTTGCCTGTTTTTTTAAATCTATTCTTTGAAGCCATAACGCTAATATCGATACTAACACAGCACAACCCGTAAAAATAGTAGACCAATTCCAATTTTCCAACATAAATTATCCATTCATTTAATATTTCTAAAGATATTATATCATATGCGATATCTTAAAAATGGCTTAGTTAAAATAATTTATTAGATCGAATAAAAAAAGCCTGCGGTTTACTGACACCCATGTTTAAGATCCTCATTATATCATATAAAACAAAATAAAAAAGCCACTCCGAAGAATGGCTTGACTCTAGGAATAGGATGAAATCTCACAAACATCCCAAATACATTATAGCACAAAAAAGCGCCCCAGTTAGGAGAGGGACGCTTAGTAATGAATTTATGAAAAATTATATATTTTTGGGTAAATATAGTATATATCTACTTCCTTAACTAAAACATAAAGCCCTGTTTAAGGGCAGACGTCATCTTATATAGGTAAGATGAATTCATTATACTACTTTTTGTATTCGTTTTCAAATAAAAAACACCGTCACTTAGTCAAAACGATGTTCTCGGAGTTATTTATAACTTTAATTTAAAAGGTAGGATCATTATACAATTTACTGCTTTCCGTTGTAAAGAAAAACGCCCTCGCTTTGGAAAAGGGCGCTTTATCTCTCCCGAAACACTTAGTTATTTGTACTTGTATTTGGAATAGCATTTATGATAAGGATATTATACTAATTTATCTTAAGAAAAACAGTAACATTTATTAACAAAAAAAGACCCCCCAATTAAGGGGGATCAGTGTTAGAAGTTTAATTATAGCAAACTTCTTAACTTTAACAAAGAAAAATGTCCTAGAACCAGTATTATTTCTTTTTCCTGTAATCAAAAGCAAGCCCAAATAACAATCCGATACCAATACCCATAGCTAAGTTATGAAAAATAATCCCAAATGCCACCCCTAAGCACAAACCTGTTTCGATTCCTAATCCATTACTACCTTTTTTCATAAGCTGTTCCTCTCTTTACGAAAATTATATCATAATAATGTCGAAAGAAAAACGCCCCGGAGGGCGAGAATAATTATGTTTTATGGAATTTATGGCTTGGATCAATACGACAAATAACAAAATAGCCATCATCGTTATAATAGCCAAATACTCTAAATGGAGTATTACCTTGCCCAAAATGTACTATATCCCGCTTTTTCCCATTTACTAGTTCTTTAAAGCTTGGTTTACCTTTTGTTCTTAATAATTTACTCTCTGCATTTGTTATGGTTAGTTTTTTACCGACAGTTTCATCAATAAATTTATGAAATGCTCTAATAGCTTCAGGTTTTAAATCTTTAAATCCATAATTATTAAATAAGTTACCTGTTAAAGCAATCTTAAATTTTAATTGATTCTTATCTAATTTTGTCCCTGCGCTTTTAGGTGCAACATTATTAGCTAATATTACTGGCATTAGTCACCAGCATATATACTTTTATAAAAATTAGCCATATCTTCTTTAGATATTTTTTCTTTACAAAAATCCCCTTCGTCAGCTTGACCTCTGAATCGAGCATTTTTCCAAGGTGTTTCCACATGTGTTTGAGCTTCTAGAGCATTCGCTGACATTTCTCCATAAGTTAGCCAGACAGACTCTAATAAATCTAGATCTTTTTCATCACTTATATCGACAAATTTATTATTTTTAGGAATATCGTTCCACCCATAATCACGATATTTATCGTATAATTCTGGAGAAACAGGTCCGTGAGCCCATGCTTCAAACTCAGTATCTTGAACAATCGAACGATCTAACAATGCTCGGCTCCATGATTCTGCATAATATGCCAGTTTTTGGAGTTTTTTTGGTGTCATAGATTCTTTAGCTAAAAACCAGTCAGCTATCTCAAAAATAGAATATGCCATGATCATACCTCCTTAGATTTACTGAAATCAAAAAATGTTTATTTCAATTACACTTATACTGTACTTGAAAGTAAGTGAAATGTCAAGTTATTAGACAAACTTGTTTATTATACCATAAATTCTTATCAAAAAAACTGGAATTTATGAATTATAGCTTTTTTAATATATATGTAACAAAAAACACCCGCCGAAGCGGGGTTATACTTTAGTTTGTTTTTTAATAAAGTGTCTAATTAAAGTAGAAGCTTCAAATAGTGTAGATAATATAAAAGAAATTCCCCCTATCAAAAGAATTTGATTAGACTGCTCAAATTCGCCGAAAACTAAAACCTCAATACTTAGTATAATAACAACAAGCCAAGTTCCTTCAAATTTCATACTACTACCACCATTTTTTAGTTTTATTAAATAGTATATCATATTCTGAAAAATAAAAAAAGTAATGACCGAAGTCAGGGTTAATTTTATAGTTCATTCTTATTAAGTTACCATATCCAAAAAACCTCCAAGCAACAAAGAATACTTTATTTCGTCGCATTCTTCACATTACTTTTTTCTGAACTGAAAAACTTTATTAATCGAGAAAAAATTAGTTACTTTTTGTCATTCTATCATCATGTAGCTAATACCTTCTATATTTGTAATTTTCCAGCTACCATTTAATTTAAGTCGATTATTTACTTCTCCGTTAACTTCATATATTACTCTAAAATCTACATTTTTTTCTTTTAACATTCCTTTATATTCATAAGCTATTTTCACCGTTATCATAGTGACTGCTGCTGCACTATCATTAATTTTAACTACTTCATAATTAGTAATCGTTATATCTTTAAAATTTTCTCTAAGTATTCCAGCTTTTGATTTTCTTGAGGAACTCCCTAGAATAAAAGTTGGGTACATAGAGGTAGGTGTGCCATAATTTTTATTTTTTATACATTTTAAGAACTCAAAGACCTTTTCTTCTGGAGAATTACTTTCATAGGTAGATGGAATTACTTCAAAAACTCTCGGTTCCCATTCCTTTAGCAACTTTTCATTTTCTTTTTGTTCCCTAGTTGTGTTGACTATGCTTTTAAAAAATTCTCCGCATGTTTTTGTTTCCTTCTCTTCTTTTTTTCTCATCCTATCAGCTTCACTAGATTTCTCTCTTATCCAATCTGCTAAATATATTAATAATGCAAAAGATTTAATGGCAACGAATTTGTTATAGTAATTTATATCTCTTCCATGCAAAATACCATTTCTATATGGAAGAGATATAGAATCCGTACTAGTTTTTTTTCGATTTTTACTTAATAGCGAAACCAAAGACTTTAATCCGCTCCCATGACCAGAGATACTGTCCCAAACTTCTAAGTCAGTTTCTCTCGCAAATAGTCCCGTTGGTTCAATATCATTTATTATTCCATCAGCACTTAATAATGCTATCGGTATAGAAGAGTGGTATCGTCCAGAAAAATAATCTTCTATCGCAAGGTTTAATAGCTCCTGTCTATCATAAAAATGCTTTCTATAAGAATATTTCTCAAAATTTTTTAATTCACCTTCATAATACTCTATCAGAGTTTCTTCACCACGATCAATATCCCCAGCTTTTGCGGTACTAACACAGAATTTCAAAACATCTATGTTAAGTGATTCATGAGCAATCCATCCCCTATCATGATAGTACGTATTAAAGTCATCGTTTAATGTCAATAAATCAGCATATTCTTTTGTTATCTTATTGATGTCTATTCCAGAATCAATATTTAATAACTTTAAAATAGGATTCAAAACCTTTGTTGTTTTAATAATTTTTCCTAACTCATTTATAGAATCATTATCTTGAATTTTATTTCCCATAATTTCCTCTTCTACATGTGATTATTATCATTATATCACTAGAATATAAACAAAAAAAGCCCACTGCAATGGGCTTTAAAAACTGATTTCTTAACTACTATTATATCATAGCCCTTTAGGGGACTTTTTATTTGTTTTGTATTTTGTACTACACTTAAACTAAACTTACGAGATTATTTTTCGCGATACTCTCGCATATAATTTTTCATATATTCAGGATTCTTTGTTTCCCATTTTTTACGAACTTTCTTACGAGCTTCTTTTCTACATTCTTCGCTACAATATCTTTCTTGCTTGGCGGTATTGAACAAATTTTTGCAAGTTTTGCACCGAATAACGCTCATTTCTCCCCTCCTTTCTGCTTGTTAAACACATACACGAGAAAAAATGTACAGTGACGGCGTGAAGTACGGAGTTACCCGCTGAGGGGGTCTCATCCCCCCCATAGTTTCTTTAAAAATATTTTCAGATTTAAAAAATAAAATTAATAAATAATAAATTAATATAAATATTTTTTTATTAATCATAAACCTTTTAGTAAGTTGCTCAATGCTTGCTTAGTTCGTTCCGTCTTGTCGGTATCGACTCCGTGCTTGCTTTCATATTCAGATTCAATCTGTTGCATAGCTTTTTGTTTAGCAGTTTCAATTTCTTTGTCACGCTGTAACTTATTATCATTGTAGTTTCTTTCAGCAACTTGTTTCATCAATCCATTAATCTCATCACGTTCGGCGTTCGCCTTATCTCTCATCTTGTTAAAGGCTTCTTTGCTCCGCTGTCTGCTTGTCTCCTCTCGTTCTTTGCGTTCAATCTCTGCGCCTTTTCGGATGTCCTCAACCCAATTGCCTGTATGTTGTTGGCTGTTGTCTTTGATTGTTTCTGTCATGGTGTCCCCCCTTTATTATGCGTTCATATCATCAAGAAATGTGTTGCCAAGATATTTAAAGTTATAAACATTTCGGACTGAGTTGGTGCGTTTATATTCTACCGCTCGCGTTATTCTGGTACCGTTTGACGCTACTAAACAATCGGCGTCTTTATAAACATCATATTGTGCAATGCGTAACAACTCATCAGCTTTATGGTAGACTGAGTTAGACTCATCAGCCAATGCCTTGAGTTCTGCCATTAGCTTAGCGCCCTTAATATTCAACTCATCTTGTAACTTATCGGCAGCCTTTTCAATATCTGAGACCAATTGATTATAATCATCTTTGGTCACTAATGGAGTGCTTTCCAATTTGTCTAACTGTTTTTGATACAATTCAATAGCGTGTTGTGATGTCCATATATCCCCCTTTGCTTTATCATAAGCTACTAAGTCAGCGGTCTCCTCGGCTTTGATTAATTCCTCATTAGCGATTTTCAAGGTTCTTTCCGCTTTTTCTTTATTATTTTTAAACTTCTCAATTTCCAATAAATTACCGTCTTTTTGATTGATAAGTTCTGCTTCAATTTCTTCAAATGTTTTCATTATGGTTTCTCCTGTATTTATTTGTTAGTAAATATATATTATAATCGGAACTATTGATAGTCCCTGTAATCCCTTGTGTTTATTAGGTTGATAACTATTTTTGTAAAATAGTTAAAACAACTGATTTTGGTGGGTGTCTTACCCTCATTATTTCTCCTTTATTATTCTGGTACTGTACCAAGTGGCCCACGTTTTGCGACTTTAATCGCCACAACATGACTTCCATTAAATACGGTAGTGCCTAGTTTAAATAACTGGTCAGGGTTATCTTGCCATTTGCCAATGACTTTCATATTATCCAGTGTCTGATTAAAGACAAATGCTGATGCATCATTTACTGTGTAAACCATAATTACTTTATCGCTCATTATTTTTATCTCCTTATGTTTAAACTCGTTTTATTGAAACAATATTTTTTATGTTAAATAAGTAGCCACCTAGCCACTCCGCATTTTTATCGACTAAAAGTGCATGACTAAATTTCTCAAATTCCTCTTCATCATAAGGAATATTAAATGGCATTTTTTCTTTGACTGTAAAGACTACTGTCTTTGTAAAATTAAAACTCATTATCAAACCTCTTTTTCTAAATTGGTATAGTTTTTTTCATTTGCTAACTATAGGTTTCTAAAATCGTTATCTAGACCACACTTTTTTTGCGTGGTCAACCACATATTTACCACGCTTATAAATAGCTCTACTAAGCCATTGACACGGAGGACACGTTTTTTTATGAATTTCCTATAAAGTAATAATATATACTCTAATCAACCTTTAAAATTGGTATAACTAAAACCTGTATATAAACTCTATAAAAATATTAATCAAAACAAAAAACGTTTTTTGCGTATTTTACGTGGTCATTCCTTTAATACTGCTATTTATAGCTATTAATAAAACGTGGTAAATATGTGGTCAAATTGTGGTCACTAAGGTGGCTCATACATTGATTCAAGAAATACTGTGACTGCTTTTGATGCTCGACGAGGATTCCCTATTGCAATTACTCTAAAAGTTTTTCGATTACCATCTCTTGTTGGAAATTTTCTCGTAGTTTCAAAATATCCAATAATATCAAGGGCTTCTTTTCTTCGCTTAGGACTTCCAGCTCCATAATAGGTTTCTTTCAATAACTTCTGAACCTCATCCGTTTTGATTATTGTCTTGTTACCTTTGATATGCTCCTCTATAATATAAATTTGTACATCATCAAAATCAAAGTGATCACTGCTGAAATTGTCCATTTCCACTTGCTTAAAATTGAACTTAAATTTATTCTGTCTCCAATAGACAAATGAAGAATACAAAGCAGCGACTCCTGCAAGCGCCCTTGCTTCTCGACTGGTCTCAGATACTCGTTGTTCAGTGAATGCTTCCCAGTAGGGTGCAAAGATTGATTCACGTTCGCTATCAGTTTCCCCTTTAGGACGATTCTTAAAAGCAATGTTCACAGCCCTGCTATTCATCTCAGAAGAAAATAATACTTTTTCATTTGAATCAATAGACAGTACACCAGTCAGATTAATATCCGCATAGTTTTGGCCAATACCTCGACCACGATATGTGCTTTCAGTAGCCAGTATTTTCAAATAACGTTCTAAGCTCTTTCCGATTTCTCCTGATTCAGTCACCAGTAACATTTCTCCGCCATCAAATCCAGCCCAAGCCATTGCAGCCGTTGCTTTATTTGAGAGTTCGTCTAGATTGACATGTTTCGTATCAAAAATTGATGAAATTACTTTATGGCGCAACCCTTTACCAGTACGTGTTCCAGATTTACTCACAAAGAACCTTGTCTTAGTAATTTCACGACATGCCACTAGCATTTGATAGATTGGCTGTAGTTGCGCATTATGCAAACTATCTGCATCATCTATCACCATTCCTAAGTAATTAGCGTTCAAGATTGACATCTCAATTACATCAGAGAGTTGGCAATCAAACACTTTAAAATAACATTCATTGTCTTTGATAGAACAATCTTTTAAAATTTTCTTTTGATGTAAATCCAATTGAAAGTCATGACAAGCAATAATAGATGTTTTTATTTCTTTAAGAGGTTTTAAGCTTATCTGTTCATCTATAAAAGATATAATTTCTACAACTTCACTAGCTGTAAAGTCAGAACGTTTCCCTAATTTATATTCATGAGCAATATCCATCTCTGACAATCGTTTGAATTGTGAGGTTGAAATATCATATAAATATCCATGATGCAAAGCAATCTTTCCAAATAGATAATCTAAAATCACATTGACAAAACGAGGAATACTTTTACTTGATTTTAATGTAACTACTTCTTTATCTTCTCCATCGTCAGTTTTTTCAGCTTTTTTATTAACTCCACCGTAGAAAATAGATACAGTATTTTGACCATTGTTTAAATGCAAACTAGGTCTTTTGATTCTTTTATTTTCTCCTGTAGACTTTACTGACAGATAAGGATATTCATAAATATCACGATACAAGATATGGACTAAATCAAGACTTTGAGGAATCTTAGCGCCATCAATGTTTCCAAATTTTTCCCAGGGAAGATTAATCACCTTTTTTAGATTATTTTCTAACCGTTCCCATGCTTTGCGTTGTTTTTCCAAATCTCCGTAATCAGTTTTAACTTCTGTCACTTCTTCCCCCTATTCAGCCAATGAATCCATCAAGGATTCCAATTGACTTTTTTTATACCAAACAGTACGATCTCCATCTTCTAAAACCACTTGCTTTAATCCGTGTGCCCGAAGTTTAGCTAAATATGTGGTTGAAATGTTCAGTTCTTTCAATAATTCAGCTTGTTGCACATATGGGAACAAGCGACTTTGTTCAATTCTTGCCTCAACTAATTTATCAACATGGCTTAATACTGATTGTGTTAGCTCTTGTTCTGCTTCAAATGATAAGATACTCATGATTTTCCTCCTCGTTTAAGACGTAGATGCCACTTTGGCGCTTTAGATTCATTGACAATTAATGCCCGTTTAAATTCTGAACCACTAAATTTTATCCACCAATCATTAAGTTTATCGCTTCTAACAACATCCATTTTTATAAATTTCATACTTTATCTCTTTTCTTAATTTCGGCTTGTTTTTTCAGTTTCCAACTTTGTGCAAACTCACGAGATACTTTGATACAAAGAGGAGCTTTATTTTGATTGAAAATAATTACTGTTTTTTTGTTTTTTACGCTTTTTAAAAAAACTTGATGTCCAATTTCAGAATTCATTTTTACAGAGAGAATTACAAAATGTTTATTTTCAAAAGTTCGTGCTTTCTCTAAATCTTCTATTTTGAAAGTAGATGATTGCATGCCTGTGGCTTTTTCAGTAATATCTATTGTTGCCATTTTCTTACCCCTTAACCATTTCTACTTGAATGTCATTTTCTAAAGTTGTGAAAGTCACAACTGATTGACCGTCAAACAAGCGGTAGACATACTCATTAAGCTGGATAAAATGTCTTGCTTTGGCTTTTAATAAGTCCATGAGTTCAAAGGCTACGGTGTCATCTAAGATATAAGTTTCTTTGGTTGTTGGTGTGTTCATGTTGAAAATTCCTCTCATTATGGTAAAATAAGAGCATAAAATCACGTTAGCTCGTGAATCATGCTAAGTTTTGAATTAAGCCTTTTTCGTTGGTAGCGGTTGGGCTTTTTCTTTTGTCAAAAATTCTTTGATTTCTCGAAAACTGTAGTCAAGTTCAAGCCATGCAATAATACTATTTTCTAATTTCTGCAATCTTTTTAAATCTTCCTCTGAATCAAGTAATGACTTCAGGGGAATTTTATTATATTGCTTACCGTAAAATCCTTTGTCCTCTCTCAATTTTTTGACAGTTTTATATTTGTTATGTGTAATCAGTTGGCAAAGGAAGTCAGAAAATCGTGAGTAGTAAAATGGCTTGAAATGTGGACTTCGTTTAATAGCTTGATTAAGGTTTTTACGCTTTTCTGTTTCTTTGGCTTGCTCTATGGTTATATGCTCTAACTCGTCAAACCTTTCAATAAAAGCTAGTTTGATTGGTAAAATTCGCTTACCGTTTAAAGAATTGGCTAATAACATAAAGCCGTTACGGTTCATTTCAAAGAATTTAACTAAACGTCCATTCTCCGCGATATATTCACTTTCTTTAAAATAGTCAGTAAAAATAACTTGTTTATTGCCCTGACTTTTCAGGGAAATTATATTTCTATTCAATCCATTTTTGGACTGAATTAAACTATCCCAATCTCGTTTAATATCTTCAATACTTCTTAAAATATGACTATGTTGTCTGTCAAATGCTTTAGCGACACTTAGACTATTGACAATCACATTTTTATTTTTGATGATGACATCAAGGCTTACTGTAATTTCATTCATTTATCCTCATTTCTACGTAGTTTATCGACAATCGCGGTCTTTTTCTTGCTTTCAATTTTGCGCTGGCGGTGCGTTCTAGTTTTTCTTAATTTATAATTTTAGTAATCTTTAGCAAGCCAATTTGTTATTTTTTGATATACACTACTTTTTACTTTAGAACCACTGGTTTCAATTTTTTTATAAGTTTTAAAAGAAATATTTAATTGAGTATAGACTTGCTTTTTTGTCAATCCCAAATCCGCACGCTTTCTGCGTATAGCTTTTGCAATATCCGTCGTAATATAGTTCATGGATCCTCCCTCTCAAACTCCATTTTTTTTGGATAAGTTCATTTTATTCCAATTTTTTTGGAATGTCAAGCGTTAAACTCCAAAAAAATTGGAATAAAATTTTTAATTATGGTACAATCATTGAAAAGGAGGAGTTTTCCATGAATATCACTGCTGAAAGAATTAAACAAGAACGTATAAATAAAGGTTTAAATAGAAAAGAACTTGCTTCAAAGGTGGGGGTGAAATCTCAATCAACAATTACTAACTGGGAGAAGGGAACAGTGGTTCCAAAGGCTGATAAATTACAAAAGCTGTCAGAAATTTTTGAAGTTTCAATACCATATTTAATTGGCTATACCACTAATAAAAATGAAGAACTTTTAGGCTTTGATTCTCCAGGATACTTTGAAAAACGACGTCAACAAATTTTTAACGAATATAGATATAATCCAAATATAGGCTCTACCCTCAAACAATCTTTTGGAGCTGGGAAAAAATTAAATAACATAGAACTCATAAAAATAGATATGCATGAACGATATAAGGAAGTAGCAAACAATTTGGCTACAGATCTCTCAGATGAAAACAACGAAAAATGGCTCGAGTATGGGCGATTACTTATTCAAGAGCAAAATAGAAATGAAGATTTAAAATAATATTTCATCTTATTTTTGTAAAAAATTTCATGTTTTGACTTTTGCGCTTGGCGGTGCTAGAAAGACAAATCAACATGAACAAACTAAATATAAAAGAATACAAAACAAAAGTCGGAGAGGTGCGATATATTCTCCGTGGGGCTTATATCGGCACTGATGTGTTGACAGGTAAACAAGTGCGAACATCTATTACTGGACGTACAAAAAAAGACATAAAAGTTAAACTTTCACGACTTCAAAATGATTTTATAAAAAATGGTTGTACTAAAAAAGTTAAAGTCTTAAAAACTTTCGATGAAGTTGCTGCAGCATGGTTTGATTTTTATAAAATAAATAGAAAATCAGCAACTGTCAAACAAACTGAAAAAAATTTAAGATTATATCTTATCCCAGCATTTGGGAAGTATAAGATAGATAAACTCACAACTGCCATTTTACAGCATCAAATTAATATATGGGCAACTATCGCTAGTAAACCTTTAAACGGGCGTCAGGCACGAAAAAAAGGCGAAATGAGCGATTATAAGAGATTATATACTATAATCAATAGAATTATGAAGTATGCTATTTCAAATGGCCTTATTTCATCCAATCCATGTTTAACTGTTCTGATGCCTAATGTCAAAGTAGAATCTACAAAAAAAGAGATCAAGTTTTTTACTAAATCTCAACTTCAAAGTTTATTTGATTATTTAGATAATCAGGCTTCCCCTCAATGGAAAATGCGGCTATTAAGAAATCTTTTACCTTTTCTAGCTTCAACCGGTCTCAGAATTGGCGAAGCAGTTGCATTGAGCTGGTCTGATATTGATTTCAAACAGGGAACTGTTACGGTATCAAAAACGGTAAATGACAGCAATCAAATTCAATTTTCTACCAAAACAGAAACAAGTAACCGAACAATAGATATAGATAAATCTACACTAAATCTTTTATCTAAATGGCAGCTTGAAATAAAAAAAGAGTTCCTCAAATATGGAAACCCCAATCAATCTTTGATTTTTCCAAATCTCAATGGCTCTGTGCTTAATAGTCGACTACTTAGAAATACTTTACTTGATTGTTTTGAGAATGTGGGCCTACCAAATATCGGCTTTCACGGCTTTAGACATACTCATGCTACGCTCTGTTTAAGCGCAGGAATGAGTTATAAAGCTATCCAAACTAGGCTAGGACATTCAACGTTACAAATGACTATGGATATCTACGCTCATCTTGAACCTGAAACAGCTAAAAATGAACTAAGCTTATTTGAGAAATACCTTAATTATTCAAACCAAGCGTAACAAAAAACGTAACATTATTTCCCAAGAAACTCTTTAATCCTTTTATAATCAGGCTCATACAGACTTTATATCATAAGTCTTAGGTCTGATTTTTTATTTCTATTATTTACTGACAGCCTTTTATTCACTTTTAGGAACAAGGGTTGTCAGTGCTTTTCGATAAACCTTGATGTCTAATGGAAGCGGATCACTTTTATCCCCATCAATTCTTGAATATGGATTATCTTTCTTTTTCTTTGAATGTGTGAGAATCTCTAAATGGTCAGTATCAAAATGAGTCATTTCAAGAAAATCATCAAATTTTCCTCGGCGAAGTTTGTTCAAATGAAAAAGGATATTAAATAAATTGATTTCTTTTAATGAATAAACACGGATAAGTCCGTCATCAACTTTAGCTGTGGGGGCCAAAGCTTGCATTCCACCAATTGTATCTGTCATTGTAATCAATAATAATTTTGTTCTTAATGACTTGGTTTTACCATTATATTTTACTTTAATTCGATAGGTTTTATTATAGCGGATAACTTTATAAGCATCTTTTAGATAAGCTAAAGGTCCAAATTTTTTCTTCTCAGAGCCGCTGACATTTTGGGCAATATCTGCTAAAATCCCTAATGTTAAACTTGATGTCATATAATCATTATTGACTTTGGCAATATCAAATTTTTGAATTTCGCCTTGCCTTAAATTATTAAGTGCATCTTCTAATTTTTGCGGAATATGAAGTGATTTTGATAAATTATTAACCGTACCATTAGGAACAATGCCTAGAATCGGTTTTGCTCCTCCTTCAAATACTCCTCCGCAAATTTTATTAATTGTTCCATCGCCACCTAAAGCAACCACAAGGTCTGTTTGGTCTTGACTGGCTTTTTTAGCAAGACGGATTGCATCCTCTGGGCTTTCTGGATTGATAAATTCAAGTTTAGAGGCTGAATTTTCTGGTCTTGCAAAAAAGTCCTTAATTGTTTTCAAAACTTTGTCTTCATCATTATTACCAGATTTTTCATTATAAAATACTTTTACATTTTTCATAAAATACCTCCTTATTTTAGTGCAATGGAATTTATTGCTTACATACTAATTTTATCATATTATGAAAAATCTCTGACAAGACTTGCTTTATTTTACTGACAGACTTATTTCTAAATAAAAAAACCTATCAATGGATAGGTTTTATTTTTTACTTTTTTAATCAATACTGAAATAAGGTAAACGTTTAAAATGCTTACGGCGATTCCATTTGTACTTGAGGTTAACTGACCCTTCAAGGGTAGCTACATATTTATCAACAGCAGTAACAATCCAACTTTCTTTATAGCGTGGCGGATTGATTGTCGCACCGAACATATGTTTGATGATTATGTCTTTTTCAAGAGCTGACAAGGTTGTCAGTTTGCGCGCATTACGGTAGGCGATATGAGGATGCACATAGGCATGGCTCTTAGCAAATTTTGTATTGCGCCAATCATAATAGAAAAGGTCATGCAAAAGTCCAGCTCTAGCTGTAGCTTTAGCATTGAGGCCACGTTTTTTCGCAATGAGATAGCTGACATAACTTACTCTTAAGCAATGTTGCAAGCGTGTTGAAGTATAGTGATGTGTAATCCCATCAAGCTTTTTAAGCTCATCCATTTCTAATAGATGACCGACATAACTCATATATTCTGCGTCGTTAAACCACGGCTTTTCTTCTAAATTCATGACTTGATTATAACACGATAATTCTCTTTGTCAATACGATTTACTTAGTTTTTAGATTAAATTTTTCTTTTTAAATGCTTAGAAATTTATTTTTAATGCTTGTAAAATTTTGAAAATTTGCTATTTTACTTGATTTCCATTTTTATTTATTTATTATTTTAGTAAAAAATATTTTTTCTATTTTTTCTAAAAAAGTAAGGCCGATAGTTTACAAAAACTCAAATTTCCTGTATAATTGATAGGTATTAGAAAAATCTTGGAGGGTGTAGTGTGCCCACCTGGGACATCACATCAACCGCTTTTCTATGAAAAGTAATAAAAGGAGACAAAAAATGGCAAACATTAAATCTGCAATCAAACGTGCTGAATTGAATAAAGTAGCAAACGAACGCAACGCACAACAAAAATCTGCAATGCGTACTCTTATCAAAAAATTTGAAGCTGCACCTACTGAAGAACTTTACAGAGCTGCTTCTTCATCAATTGATAAAGCTGCTTCAAAAGGCCTTATCCATGCTAACAAAGCATCACGTGATAAAGCACGTCTTGCTGCTAAACTTGGCTAATTAAAAATGTCTGTCTCTTTGGCAGATTTTTTTATATCAAAAAGTACTGATAGAAACAAAAAAATACTGACAGCAATTTCTGTCAGTATTTTTTATTTATTAAAGATTGAAAAGTCTTGTTGAGTTAAACCAATTAAAGGGTCAAAATTTCCTGACAAAATAAGTGCTTCTGTCAAGCTTCCCTGATCCAGTGTTGCAATTTCTTCATCTTCAAATAAAGAAATTTCTTCTACTTGTGCTGGCATTTTTTTACTGACAGAACGAATTTGCCCTTGTAATTCTACTGGCGCTGCAGGCTTCTTCTCTTTGTCAGATCTTTCTTTTTTGTCAGTAACTTTTTCACTCACAATTTCTACTGACAGATTTTTAGCCGCTGGATTTTCTCCCATAAATCGCTCAATCAAATAGGTCTTTCGATTCGCCCCTTCACGCGCCACCGCTTGTGCAAAAGCTCGTTCTTCACCAAGTAAAATCAGACTTTGTTTAGCCCTTGTAATTGCCGTATAAAGCAAATTTCGCTCTAACATGCGTGAATACGAAGAAACCATTGGCACAATAACTGTGGAAAACTCCGAACCTTGAGATTTATGAATGGACATAGCATAAGCCAGAGTAATTTTATACCACTCCGCTCTTGGATAAGTCAATTCTTGACCATCAAAATCCATCACCAACTCATCTTGTTTACTGTCAGTATATTTTGCTGCAATCAATTCTACGATTTGTCCCAAATCTCCGTTAAATACATTGGCCTCAGCATCATTTACTAAATGAAGAACTTTATCTCCTTCACGAAATTTCATATCACCCAAAGCGAATTCAAGTCGATCATTAAGCGGATTAAAGAGATTTTGCAAAAGAACATTCATTGCATTAATTCCGGCCATTCCTTTATACATAGGCGCTAAGATTTGTAATTCAAAAGGATTATTCCCTCTTTTTTGCCATGCACTTGCGATTTGTTCAACCATCTGAGGAACAAAATTAGCACTGACCTCAAAATAAGAACGGTCAGGTTTTTTCGCCGTGAAATCACTTGGCAATTGCCCATCTTTGATATGGTGAGCTAAATCAGTAATGGTAGAATCATCCCCTTGACGAAAAATCTTATCCAATTTTACTGACGGAATTTCTGGAATTTTTAGTAAATCCGCAAAAATTTGTCCTGGCCCCACAGAAGGAAGCTGGTCAGCATCTCCAACAAGGAGAACTTTCATTGAACCAGGAATCGCTTGAAAAAGTTTATTAGCTAACCAAGTATCAACCATAGAAAATTCGTCAACAATCAAAAGAGCACCAGACAATTCATTTCCAAGAGCATCTTCTGCTTCATCTTGTCCCAAACCCAAATGGCGGTGAATCGTCGCTGCTGGAAGACCAGTCAACTCATTCATCCGTCTTGAAGCTCGACCAGTCGGTGCTGCCAGTAATATAGGAAAGACGTCATCATTATAATGGTCTGGGTCCAAATTTAGCTGATGAAGACGGGCATAAGTTTCAATAAAACCATTAATGATTGTTGTTTTACCAGTTCCTGGTCCACCAGTCAAAATGAAAAATTGCTGATTCATTGCACCAATAATGGCTTGCTTTTGCAAATCATCATAAGTAATTTCTAAATCTTTTTCAACTTCAGCCAATACTGTCAGTAACTTTTCATCAGCAAAATCTTTACCAGAACGATTAGTTAATGCTGTCAGTGATTTCCGAATCCCGTCCTCAGCAAAGTACAAAGAATTCTCAAATATTTTTGTCCCTTCTTGTTGCACTTTTCCATCAACAATTAAACCATTAATTTCCTCCGCAACAGCAGACGGATTGACCTCGACATTACGAGCTTCTTCAAGTAAATCTATCGTCATCTCAAGTAAATTTTTGGCTTCAATGTAAGTATCACCTGTTGATTGCGAATGCGTGTTGACCTCATGCATCAATGCCGCTCGAAATCGATTAGGGCTATCCGCTTCAATTCCTAAACTACTTGCAATCTTATCAGCTGTTTTAAAACCAACTCCCTTAACATCTTCCACAAGCTGATAAGGATTTTCCTCAATTTTTTCAATCGTTTCTTCTTTATAAAGTTCATAAATTTGAAAAGTGATTTTGCTTGGTAAGCCATATTCTGCAAGCTTGGTCAGCACTTTTTCCATTCCATGATTCTCACGTAATCGTTTGATAAATGAATTTTTTCTGGCTAGGGTCAATAGGCCATCCAATTTTTCCGGCGCTTCTAAAATTGAATCTACCGTATTTTCAGGAAAAGTTTCAACAATTTTTTCTGCCGTTTTCTTACCAATTCCAGGAAATTTATCTGAAGAAAAATATTTAACTAAACCAGCACCAGAAGTCGGCACTGCTTTTTCATATTGACTGACCTGTAATTGTTCCCCATACTTAGGATGCTGCGTCAATTGACCATAAAAAGTATAAGAATCTCCTTCAACCACATCCCCAATTGTCCCGTTAACTACAATTTCAAAATCATCATATTCAGCATTAGTTTCATCAATTTCAATGAGTAGAACTTTATAAAAATTACTGGGATTGGAGAAAAATATTGCCTCAATCGAACCAGTAAAATAAGTTTTTTCAATCATAGCTGTTTATCCCAAATTTTTAAGTCAAAATGGCCAGCATTTGATTCTAAAACAGTGACCGTATTATTAGCTAAACCACCAACTGAACGTAATTCAGCAATTGGAAAGCCAGCTAAATGACGCATTCCAGCCGTTCCAGAAGCCCCGTGACCAACCAAAAGTACATTGTCTATTTTAGAATTCAACAAATCCTGAGCCAAAGAATCAAAGCGATTCAAGACAGAACTCACAGATTCAGCTCCAAAAGCACTTCCATCAAATTGATCCAACTCAAAGCGTGAATCATGCATTTCTTTAGGATATTTAGCAATTGCATCGCTAATGAACCAACCCTCTAATTCCCCAAAATTCCATTCTGACAATCGTTTGTCAGTACTCACACTTTGATTTGTCAGTAAATCTGCCGTAATCAAAGCTCTTTTTTGTGGACTCGACAAAACTTTGTCAAATTCAATTGGTTCTAAAAACTTATGAACTCGTTCAATCGCTTCATAAGATTCTGGTAATAAAGGTGAATCTCCTTTTTGTCCTTGCAAACGTCGCGCCAAGTTCCACTCCGTCTTACCATGTCGTACAAAATAAATTCTCACCTTTACACCTCTCCCAATGAATAGACTGCATAATTTCCTAATAAACGAACCTTTACTCCCAAACCTGATAGTTCTTCAAGAGCATAAGGAATTTTTAAATTATTTTTTTCATTATTTACTAAATCAATATTAAAAAAGTACTGACCTAGCCTTGTTCTTAAAGGACGTGATTCAATTTTTGTCATATCAATATCACGCCAAGCAAAAACAGAAATCGCTTTATGAAGCGCTCCTGGCAGGTTATCAGGTAGAGTCAAAGCCAAACTCACCTTCTCACCTGTTTTTAGTAAATCAAATGATTTTTTCTCTTTTCCCAATAACCAAAACCGAGTAGAATTTCCTGCTAAATCCTGAATATTTTTAGCTACAATCTCTAAATCATACATTTTAGCCGCGTAAGAATTAGCAACAGCTGCAATTGGCAAATCTGGATGATTTTTCACAAATTCAGCTGCTGCTGAAGTAGAATCAGTAATTTCAACCTTTGCCTGTGGATAATGCTCTCGTAAATAATTTCGTGTTTGTGCAAGCGCTTGAGGGTGGGAATAAATATGTTCAATTTTCCCCTCTTTTGAAAGAGCCAGCAAATTTTGTGAAATTGGCAAAACAAATTCAGCCACAACTGTCGCCTTAGAATCATGAAAAATTTTATCAATACTCATATTCACAGTTCCTTCAGTCGAATTTTCAATAGGAACAAGAGCAAAATCACATTTTCCTTCATCATAAGCTTCGATAACATCCAGAATACTATCATAAGCAAATAATTCTTCTGATACAAATGCTGTCTCAGCCACCACCGAACAAAAAGAGCCACGAGGTCCTAAATACGCAATTTTCATCTTAATTTATCCCCCATTTTTCACGAATCTCTTCTACAATTTGCTCAGGACTTTTATCAGTAACATCAATCGTTAAATCGGCCACTTTTGCATAGTCATTTTTTCTTTTTTCAAATAAAAGTTGAGCGGCCTTTTTATCCTGCGCTAGAGGACGAACATTCTGCAAATCCATCGAAATTCGTTCCCAAAGCGTTTCAAAATCAGCGGTCAAAAAGACAACTCCAGTTTCTCTATCAAGGGCCTCTAAATTCTTTGGATTTTCAATTATTCCACCGCCCGTTGCAATAATTATATTCTTTTGAAGCGCAAGCTCAAAAACCCCATTTTCAATTTTACGAAAATCAGCTTCCCCAAATAATTCAAAAAATTCAGCAATTGGCATCTCAATTTCTTCTTCAATTAATTGATCCAAATCAGTAAAATTTTCTGTTAAAAGTTTTGCTACTGTGGACTTTCCCGCACCCATAAATCCAATTAAAATGATACTCATTTTTTATTTCCAATCACTTAAGTTCAAATATTTTCCGACAATTGTTCTAAATCGTCAAAGAAACTTGGATAACTTGTTTGAATTGCTTCGGCACGTTCAAGCTCAATTTCCCCATTTTCAACCAAAAGTGCTGCAATTGCAGCCATCATTCCAATTCTATGGTCCCCTAAAGTATTAATTGAATTTTCTGGAGCATGGAGTTTCGTTCCACCTTGAATAATCATTCCATCATCTGTTGGTTGAATTTTGGCCCCCATACTATTAAGAGCATTCGCGACAACAGCAATTCGGTCAGTTTCTTTTACTTTAAGCTCAGCCGCATCTCGAATAATTGTTTCGCCTTGAGCTTGCGTGGCTAAGAGAGCAATGATTGGCAATTCATCAATTAATCTAGGAATTAAATCACCTGAAATTTCAGTTCCTTTCAATTGACTAGCTTTTACTTTTAGAGTTGCAGCCTTTGCCACATCATCTTGCTCTAAAATTTCCAACTGTCCACCCATTGCTTGAATGACTTCGATAATTCCAGTTCTTGTTTCATTAACTCCAACGTTTTCTAAAATAAGTTCTGAATTTTCAACAACCAAGGCCGCAACCAACCAAAAAGCTGCCGAACTAATATCTCCAGGAACTACTACTTTTTGACCCACAAGTTTTTGTCCACCAGGTACAAGGATTGTTTTATCAGAAACCTTTAGTTCTCCACCAAATTGAACTAACATTTCTTCCGTATGTGAGCGTGTTTTTTCCTTTTCAACAACTTTCGTCAGCCCTTCTGCCTGCAAAGCAGCAAAAATTACAGCTGATTTTACCTGAGCCGAAGCCACCGGAAGGACATATTCAATTGCCTTCAAATGCGTGCTTCCTTTAATTGTCATCGGTAATTTAACCTTATCGGTTTGACCAGTAATTTCTGCCCCCATCAATTGTAAAGGAGTTGCTACACGATCCATTGGTCTTTTTGATAAACTGTCATCACCAAACAAAGTAGTTTCAAAAGGAAGGCCTGCTAAAATTCCCGATAAAAGACGAGTTGAAGTTCCGGAATTTCCCATATCCAGTGCTTTTTCAGGAGCCTTAAGTTCTGAAATTCCTTTACCGTGGACAGTAATCACCTCACCCTTATCTTCAATTTCAACTCCCATCGCACGGAAAGCTTCAATAGTAGATAAGACATCTTCTCCACGTAAAATATCATAAATAACAGTTTTTCCTTTAGCAATAGAGCCAAACATAATACTACGATGTGAGATTGATTTATCTCCTGGAACTTTTAAACGTCCTTTTAAACCTTGCGAATTTATCTTTAATTTCATTATATTATATTATCCTAAACATTTTTTAGTATTTATTATAGCATAAAAGGGCGCTCAGAGCCCTTTTATTTTCAACAATTTTTCCTAAGATTTTAAGACTAAGAAAGTCCTATCTTTAATCTTTATCAAACAACTGTAAAATCAGTTGCTTTTTCAATAATTTCTCGTGCTTCTTTTAAATCTTCCGCTCTCTTAAATGAAATTTGAAGTTGACCATGAATATCTTCGCGATTTTCTTCATTAATTTTTACATTTGTTATTGAGAAATCTTCTAGTAAGCCTAAAACCTTTAAAACAACTCCTTTTTCATCGGGAACCGAAATAAATAAATCATAAAAGTTTGGCAAAGCCCCTTTATGAATTTCCATGGCTTGACGAATTTTTTTACCTTGTTCAAAAAAGTGTTCTATAGCTGCAGAATCTTTATTAGCAATTTTTAAAGCAATTTCATCTAATTGTTTTTTGAAATTTTCTATTCTATCAATCGTAATTTCTGGATTTGATAATAAGACACTTGTCCACATCAAACTGTCAGCCTCTGCAATTCTAGTTAAATCTCTAAAACCACCAGCCGCTAAATGTTTCACTAAAGGATGTTCTTTTGAAAAATCATCTGACTGCCAAACAAGGGCCGAAGCCAAAATATGCGGGAAATGAGAAACCTGCCCAGTGACTCGGTCGTGCTCTTTTGCATCTAAAATAATAAATTTGGCATGAAGTCCTTTAAGTAAATCACGTAATTCTTGGTTTTCTTGGGTCAAAACATAATAAGCATTTTCAAATAAATTAATATCTGCCGCCATTACTCCTGATTTATGAGAGCCAGCCATCGGATGTCCACCGATAAATCGTACTTTGTCTTCATCAAAAAGTTGATTTGCCAGTTCAACAATTTCACTCTTGGTTGAACCCGTATCTGTAATCAAAAGACCTTTTTTTAAATTCAAAGTTGCTAGCTTTTTCAAAAGCTCCAAAGTGGTTATAATTGGAACAGCCAAAATAATAATATCTGATTTTTGAGCTCCTTCAACTAAGCTAACTTTAGAATCAATAATTCCACGCTTTTGAGCAATTTCTTGAATTTCCTGACGATCAGAGCCAAGAATTTCAAAATCAGGATGAGCTCTTTTTATCCCTAAGGCAATTGAACTTCCAATGAGACCAAGTCCAATGATTAATATTTTTTTCATTTTTATTCTTTCGTTATTGTCACAGACGTCCCATTTCCAATTTCAGAGTTAATTGAAATTTCAAATTCTAATTTATCTAAAATTAATTTAGATAAATAAAGTCCAAGACCTGTTGACTTTTGTTGAATCCGACCATTATATCCAGTAAATCCATGTTCAAAAAGGCGAGGAAGGTCTTCTTTTAATATCCCAATCCCACTATCTTGAATGATTAATTCACCAGTTTTAATTTTAATTAGAATCCCACCTTCTTTGGTATACTTTACAGCATTATTCAGTAATTGCTCAACAGCCAGACTCAACCATCTTTGGTCACTATTGACTAACCATTCTCCTTCAATTTGGATTGAAAGGTTTTTCTGAATAAAAAAGCTACTATATTTTTTGACTAATTCTTTCACAAGTGAAGCCATACTCACTTTTTCAAATCTGAAATCAGTAGCTAAATTATTGATTCTTTGATATTCCAGAAGAATTTTTAGATAATTTTCTAAAGAAAAAACCTGATTCTTCAGCTCCTCACTATTAACTTGAGTTTGAGTCATTAAATCAATAGCTGCCAAAGGGACCTTCATCTGGTGCGACCAGACTCTGATAATATCTTCCATTTCACGCTCAGCAAGATTTTGTTGTTCTAACTTTTTTTGCAACTCTTCGTTGTCTTTCACTACTCTCTCAATAGCTTCACAGTTTGCTTTCCAGCGAAAATAGGATGAGATAAGGTAAATAATAAAAATAATGACAGCAAATAAAGTACTGTTAACAAATGCCATCATTGGTAGATGCCAAAGCCAAAATGTCACAATATAAATAGCTGACATAAGCAAAAAGACACCAATTTGTGGAATTTTAGACTTAAAAAATTTAAACCAGAGCATAACCACTTCCTCTTTTTGTCATAATATGCTTATCAAAGCCAATTTCACCAAGTTTTTTGCGTAAACGAGTCATTTTTACATTTAAAGTATTTGCATCAATAAATTCATCTGTTTGCCACAACTCTTGTAAAATTTTTTCCTTGGTCACCACTTCACCATTTCCACGAAAAAGAAGAGTTAAAATTTTATTTTCAGAACTTGTTAGCTCAATTTCTTCGCGTTTACCTTCTTGAGTTGAAATCAAAGTATTTTCAGATAAAACATAACCAGCAAATTCTAACTTTTCAATCCCTGAAAAAGAATAACTTCTGCGCAGTAAAGCTTTTATTTTTGCATTTAAAATTTCTAATGAAAATGGCTTGGTTACAAAATCATCAGCTCCTTGATTCATGGCGGTTACTTGATTCATGTCATCCGACGCCGAAGAAATAAAGATAATAGGAATTTGGGAAAGCTTTCTTAATTCATTTGTCCAATAAAAACCACTATAAAATGGTAGCCCAATATCCATTAATACTAAATCTGCTTCAAATTCCATAATTTCTTGTTTTACTGCTCGAAAATTGGAAACACTTCTGACTTGAAATTCTTTTTCTAAGGCAATCTTAATTGCTTTCACAATAATTTCATCATCTTCTACAATAAATATTTTAGTCATATTCACTCCTCATTTGTTTTCAATTTTGCTATTATTTCTGTATCACTCACTCTTTCATACCAAAGTTTTCTTGTTTTCGAGAGAAAAGCAATTAAAACATCTAGTAGAGGTAAAAGACTCAATCCTAAAAAGAGTAAAATAAGTAAAAAGTTTTGTCCCAATTGATCCTGAGCTATGGTAGCTGAACGTTGAAGAAAATATTCTGCTGCGATAATCAAAGCAAAGTTTCCAAAAGATAAAAATTGGCGCAAAGCAATTCTGAAACGATTTTTAGCTTTTATTTCAATTCTCAATAATAATTGCCCTGGTGTTGCTTTAAGAACTAGCGGGACAAGTCCTAAAATTATTAATTCTGAATAATAGCCTATTGGTAGAAAAAGACTTCCAATGATAAAAATAAGAACCAAATCAACTAAAAAGGCAATGAAACGTCTTGAAAGACTAACTCTTGAACTTTCAACCTTAGTTGCATCCAAATCTGGTAAAAATCGACTAAAAATAACCGCAATTCCAAATCCAATTAAACTTCCAAGTGTATTAATCATTAAATCATCAACATCAAACAAACGATAAGGTCGAGGATATAGTCCAAAAAGGGCTGACCTTTGGATAAGTTCAAATGATAAAGTTAATAAAAAACTTAAAATAAAAGTTTGTTTAAATGAGCGTTTAAATAAATATCTTAAATAAAGGCCAAGAGGCAAGGTTAAAAGTAGATTAAAAAATGGTTGGATAAATGTTGAATCTTTTAGAGCTGCAAGCCAAGTTGAAGGCTCATTTATATTAAAAGGACTATATAAAATAAATTGACGAACAAACTCAAATGGAACTAAGTTTTGCTTTGGACCTGTCATTTTTGCTACCTCACTCACAGGAGGAAGAGGGAAAATTGTCATGGCATAAGCACAAATGAGATAAAGAATAAATGAAAAATTGACAAAAAAGCGCCAAAAATTAATCCGATCATACCGACGATATTGTACAATCAAATATGGAATTAATGATATAAATAAAAATATAAAAAAGAGAAGAACTCCAATTTGAATTGAATGAAGATAGATCGTCATATTTTCCTTTCCCTAAAGGTAACTATTTTTCTCTAACAAAAGATACATTTAGTGCCGAGAAAACCATTGTTTTTGTTCCTTTTATTATATCAAAAGTAGCTCTCTTTTGTAGCTTTTTCCTTCCCTTGTTTCTTCTATATGGATTTAAACAAAAAAAGAGGCATATTTATGCCTTCTTTTTTATCTTTCAACAATTTTGTAGTAAACACGACTCGTTGCCTTATAAATGAGATAATAAATAAGGGCAAGAATTGCAATTGTTGCTAAAGAAATAGTAAAGATAACTGAACGGTCTTTAATATCAAACAACATTACTATTTTTTCAATCATAAGATATGCACCAGCAAAATGGGCGATAGTGATAACTAATGGTAGGAAGAATATCAAACGAACTTGTGATTTGATTGTTTTTTGAACTTCTTCTTTTGAAAGTCCCACTTCCTGTAGAATTTTGAATGAGCGTTTATCTTGTGCCCCTTCCGAGAGTTGCTTGTAGTAGATAATTAATGCAGCTCCAAGAATGAAACTAATTCCTAAAACAAATCCAACAAAGACAAATCCTCCAATTTGAGCGCGTTGATCTTGCAAAGCTTCACTTCTATATGAAATCGATAAATCTTTATTATCTTTAAACTCTTCCTTGAAAGCTTTAGTAAATCGTTTTTCATCAACAGGTTTGATATCAAAGATGATTGATGTTGATGCAAGATTTGAAAATCCTTGATTACCACTAATTGTTTTATTGAAATTAGCTAGTCCTTTATCAAAAGCTTGATTGTTAGCAAACACAATCATCATAACTTTAGAAGAAATTGTTGTTACACCACTTGCTGGAAAATCTTTGACTGATTTAAGCGTGTCTGCAACTTGATAAGTTTCTCCATACCATTGAATTGATTTAATCTTACTATCAAATGAAGTTTTATTTTTCGATATATCTACAAGTAAGACTTCGTTATCTTTTAAAGAAGGAATATCTTTATTTCCTAATGATTTAAGTGTTTGAGCGGTTGTTAAGGTTGCAAAATATGAATTTTTATCAAACATTGCTCCTTGCTTATTTGCAGTAATAAATTGATCTTTAGACGACTTGACTCTATCGGCTTGTAGATCTTGAGCAAAGTACATATCAGATATATTTTTGATATCTATATTTTTGCTAGCTGCGGCACTTTTAATTCGTTCAATATCTTGTTTTGTATCTGTATTATTTGCAACAGAAAAAGTCTTTGCTTCTCTGGTATAGTAAGTTTTTACTGAGTTCTCAGTTCCAAGAAAAACTCCTAAACTGACAACTACGGTCACGATTGTCATAGATAACAAAATAGTGATATTCCCTAGACCAACAGCATTTGCTTTCATTCGATAAAGCATAGAACTTGTTGTAATGAAATTATTTGGTTTATAGTAACTTGGACGTTTCTTTTTCAATTTAAGGTACCAAACGGTAAAACTAATATAGAAAAGATAAGTACCAAAGATAACAAGTAAAACGGCAATAAAGAATTTCATTATTGCTGCCATTGGGTCTTCAACCGTTAAAGCGATATAGTAACCAGCTCCTAAAAGAATGACTGCAGCAATGGCGAAAAATAAATTTGATTTTGGTTCTTTTTCACCTTTTGATTCTTCTCTTAGAAGATCAAGACTTGAAGAACGCCAGATAATCCAAACTCCGATCATCATCAAAACTAAAAAGAAAACAAAGAAGAGAATGGCAAGTAATAAAATCGCTGTGGGACTAATGACTAGATTAAAATAATTTCCTCCAATCATATTTACAAACACTAAGAAGAGGAATTTTGAAAAAGCAATCCCACAAATCGTTCCAACAATAACCGTAATGATATAGCTTAAGAGTAATTCTAAAAATGCTACTCCTACGATTCTTGTTTTACCAAACCCAAGAATATCATAGAGTCCAAATTCTTTAGAACGTTGGGTTTGTAAAAAGCGATAACTGTAAACTAAGATAAGAACTGCAAAAATAGATAAAACAATTAATGCAAATCCCATCACTTGTGAAAGAGAACTCCCTCCTTTTAATTTACTAATTGAGGGAGATAAAGCGATTGACGCGGTAACGAAAATCATTACGAACATCGTAATAGAGGCCATTAAAAAAGGAGCAAAACTTTTAAAACCTTTTTTAATATTATTGGCCGCAAGCTTTAGACTAAGCATTCAAGGGCACCTCCTCATCCTCTGCTGCTCCCAAAAAAGCAGTCATTGAAAGAGTGATTTCTTTTGCAAATTCAGTTGAGCTTTTTTCTCCACGATAAAGTTGGTGGTAAAGGACACCGTCTTTTATAAAAAGAACACGTTTCGCATGGCTTGCAGCTAAACTTGAGTGAGTAACCATGATAATAGTTTGACCACTATCATTAATTTCTTCAAAAAGATTGAGTAAGTCTTCTGAGTTTTTAAAGTCCAAAGCAGCTGTAGGTTCATCGGCAAGAACTAAATCAGGTTGGCTAATCAAGGCACGGGCTACAGCAACCCGCTGTTTTTGTCCTCCTGAAAGTTCAAAAGGTTGTTTTTCTAAGAGATTTTCAATGTTTAGTTTAGGTGCGAGAATTTTTAGTCTACTTTTCATTAATTCTACGCTTGATTTTGATAAAACGAGTGGAAGATAAATATTGTCTCTGACATTAAGGGTATCAAGTAAATTGAAATCTTGGAAGACAAAACCAAGATGATCACGTCTAAATGCAGAAATTTCTTTATCTTTAATAGCTGTGATGTCTTCTTTATTTAAGAGTACTTGTCCAGAAGTTGGTTTTTCAAGAGTTGATAGGATATTCAACAAGGTTGTTTTTCCTGAACCAGATTCCCCCATAATGGCAATATATTCGCCTTCTTCTACACCAAAATCAATGTCAACTAGGGCTGTGGTTTCTTCTTTTGAAAATCTTGTTTTAAAAATTTTCTTGAGATGTTTTACTTCGAGTAACATGTTTTTCTCCTATCTTATCTTTCGATTTCGTTCTTTTTATTTATTTTAGCTAAGCGTGTTCGCATTGTCTTCATGGAATAAAGGAGGCAAGCGCCCATTAGTGAAGCCAAAATAACTGTAATGGTCATTAGCATAATATTAATTTGCAAAAATGTCATGTTCTTTCCTCTTTCTTTCTGAGACTGTTTTTATGAGTTATTATTTAATTTCTTAAGAGCTTCTTTAGGAACCTCTGATTTTTTTACTTCTTCCCAAGAGGTTACGCCTTTAACGGAATTAACTGTTAATTTCAGGTAAGCTTCTTTACGGAGATTGTGGTCTGCCATAAATGTAACTCTCTTTTCTTTCCCATTTTTTTGATATGATTTTATATCATAATCATATTCTTTGAATTTTTTTCCTGAATCGTCACTGACTTCTTTTTCTTTTCCGTCTTTAGTGAATTGAACGTAGTAAGTTCCTCCACCATAAGTTACTTTGTACCATGCAAATCCCGATCCACCGATGAGGATGATAAGTGCTATTATTCCAAAAAGTATTTTTTTCATTTTGTTCTCCTTAACTTTTCTTGATAAGTTCATTGTAACAAGAAATATTCGTCTGAAAACTTACAAATTCGTAAGTTATTTATTATATAAAAAAAAAGCCAGAGACTGGCTTTTTTTTTAGTATTCTGATAAACGTTTTTTGTAGTTATCCACAGCAATTTTCAGTTCATTCATTGTATCTGAATTAAATTTATCACAGATTTCTTGAGCGACTACCGTTGCTACTACATTTTCCATCACAACTCCTGCTGCTGGAAGAGCGGTTGGGTCAGAACGTTCTACACTTGCTTTGTAGGGTTCATGGCTTTCGGTATCAATAGACATCAAGGGTTTATACAATGTTGGAATAGGTTTCATGACTCCACGGACGATGACTTGTTCACCATTTGTCATTCCTCCCTCAAAACCGCCTAACTGATTACTTGAACGAGTGTAGCCTTTATCCTCAGACCAGATGATTTCATCCATCACTTGACTTCCTGGTCGTTTTCCTGCTTCAAATCCAAGTCCAAATTCAACTCCTTTAAAGGCATTGATAGAAACAACCGCAGCAGCAATTTTTGCATCCAACTTTCTGTCATATTGGACATAAGAACCAAGACCAGCCGGAACTCCTTCTACTCTGGTTTCAATTATTCCACCAATTGTATCTCCAGCTTTTTTTATTTGGTCGATGTAATTGCGTAATTCTTCTGCTTGACTCTCATCAAAAATAGATAAATCGCTAAGGCCAGCTGTCTGACGAATCTCTTGAACACTTAAATTTTCTGGACTTGTAATTTCTCGTCCGCCAAAATTTACGACATGATTAGCTATTTCAATCTCTAATTCGTGAAGTAGTTTTTTTGCCACAGCTCCAACCGCAACACGCATTGTTGTTTCACGCGCTGACGAACGTTCTAAAACATTTCGTAAATCTTTAAATTCATATTTCATTCCGCCAACTAAATCAGCATGTCCTGGGCGTGGTTTGGTCAAGCGACGTTGTTTTTTAATTTTATCTTCAACATCTTGGGCTGCCATAATCTGTTCCCAATTCTTGAAATCACGGTTTGTAACATTAAGTGTAATCGGGCTACCAATTGTTTTTCCGTGTCGAACGCCTGAAGTAATTTCAACTTGGTCAGACTCAATTTTCATCCGTCCGCCACGGCCATAGCCACCTTGACGACGTTTAAGTTCAATATTAATATCTTCTGCTGACAATGAGAGACCAGCTGGCACTCCTTCAATAATTGCTGTAAGTCTTGGACCGTGGGATTCTCCCGCTGTAAAATAACGCATTTTATACCTCCATTTTTAGTAACTTTTTACTTATTTCATTTCAAAAATTTGAATAATATCTGTTAATTTATTGATTTGCTGTGAATTTTTTGCTGACAGAAAATTGATTGAATGAATACCACTATTATGGGCAGCTTCAATATCAAGGATTCGGTCACCAATATAATAGGTTTCTTCAGGCTTTAATTTATACTTCTCAAGTAAATAATTGATTGCTTCAGGATGAGGTTTTCTTTTAAATCCATTTTCAGAAGTGACTATTTCTAAAAAATAGGGGGAAATTTCCAGCTGATTAAGCAAATCATAAGCATTTTTCCCTTTGTGAGTATAAATGAAATTTTGAATCTTTTCTTTTTGAGTCCAATCTAAAACGGCTTTTGCACCAACCATTAATTTAATTTTGTCATTTTTAGCTGTTGAATTTGTCGTGAAATCTTCTTTTATTTCTTGAAAAGGAACGGGTTGTTCTTTTAGTAAAGCATTGACTGACTGACCTTTTATAAAATTATATACTGTTTCTCGGTCAAATGGTAGGTTAAAGTTTGCAAATGATTCGGACAAGGCTTCTAAAAACACCTCATAGCTATCAATTAGTGTTCCATCTAAATCCCAAATAAATGTTGTCATTAGATTAGGCCTCCATTAATTTTTGATAAATCGGTAGGAGTTGGTCAATTGTTTCTATCATTTCCGCTAGAATTATTGAGTCCTCTTTGCCGTTAAATCTTTCTTTAGGCCAAAGCCGTCCAATTTCCAATTCAGATTTTTTTACTTTTCCTAAGCGTTCAGCAGCTTCTCTAAATGCTGACAGGGGATAAGTTTCTGCTTTTGTATGGTCCTTTGAGATTACGTAATCTTCTGTCAGTAACTTTTCTACTGACAGATTTGTCAGTAAGTTGGCGTATTCTTTTTGCTTTTTAGGCTGATCTATCATTGATAAATAAATAAAAACGTAATCTTCCCAAATTCCTAATTGAAAATGGGCTTCCATTTTATAACCACGGGCTTTTGTGGAAATTGCTGACCAAGTATTTTCAGGCGCATTTGCTGTTCTTCTGCGATGTTGAGCGATGTGAAAGTAAAATTCTTGATTTGGAATTTTTACTGACAGCTCTGTCAGTAACTTTTGACCAATTTCAGAAAAAACAGGTTGAATTTCAGAACGAATCTTAGTCATTCTTGGTTCTAAACCTTCTATTTTAAAAATTTCAAATGATTTTTGAGTAAACATTTTAGAGTGATTATCCTCAATTTCTAAGTTCTTTTATAGGTATTACTGCTTAGTGAACACGCAGACGGAAGGTAGTGAGCGTGAAGCCCTGTTCCATATTACTAGCTACTTTATAAAAATTTAATGAATATTATTCCGGTCAGCATAATTATAATCCCAACAATTTGCCAAATTTGAATGCCATATTTACTTGAGCGCCACCAACCAAATTGTTGAACCAACATACTGCCTAAAATTTGTCCAATCAAGCCCATCATAATTGTCAACCCTGCACCAATTTGCGGAACAGCAACGACTGTTGCAAAAACGAATGAGGCTCCTAAAAATCCACCAATTCCATTCCAAGGTTTTGCTTTTTTTAATTCTGAAATTTTTGGCAAACGGCGGTCAATAAAAAGCGACACGATAAAAATAGCTAAAAATCCAATGAAGAACGAAACAAAGGCTGCTTGTGCAGTGTTTTCAAGTAAAACTCCCAATCGGCCATTAATTGCTTGTTGAGCAGCTGACATTGCCCCAACGATGACCGCCCAAATTCGCCAGCCTAGTAAGTTAGTTTGGTGCGTTTCTGCTTCTTTTTCTTTTAAATTAGGAAGAACAACCGCGACAATAACCCCAGCTAAAGTAATGATAATTCCCAAAAAGCGCATCAGAGTCATCGGAAGTTGCATGGCATGAAACCAGCCAAATGAATCAATAAGTGTCCCCATCAATATTTGACCCAAAATAGGTAAAATCACTGTTTGGACAGCTCCTAATCTTGGAAAAAGTAAAACATTAGATGTTAGGAAAATCCCACCAAGAACCCCACCAATCCATATCCATGCTGGGTGTGAGCCAACAAATTGAAAACTAGGAAAAAGTGTTTGACTTGTCACTAAAGTGATAATTCCTAAAAAAATCGAACCAACAAAGTTGGAAATTCCAGAGGCCAAAAATGGTGAGCCAACTATTTTTCGTAAATCCGCATTGATTGGATTTTGATTAGCAAGTAAAAAACCGCCAACTAAAGCAAAAGCTAGGTAAATATACATCGTTTCTCCTTTAAATAAGTGTTTTTACAGCTTTTATAAAAGCTGGGAGTTTTTTAATGCTACCACATTTTTGTAATTTTTAGATAGGGTTTCTCTTAGAATAACTCAAGTTATTTTTGGAGATAATCTTTCATTTCTTCAAAAGTCACTTCATTAATTTTAGCGGTGCCAATTTCAGGAACAATAACGGTTTTGATGATTCTTCCTCGTGCTTTTTTATCATGAGTTAAGGCTTTAAATAAAAGCTCTTCATCCCAAGGTTGATATTCGTCAGGTAAACCAAATTTTTTGACCATCTTTCGGATCTGGTCAGTAATCCCTTTGGGCATAAGACCTTTGAGTTCGGCAATTTTACTGATTTGAACCATTCCAATAGCAACTGCTTCACCATGCATCACTTTGCCATAGCCTGCAGTATTTTCAACAGCATGTCCAATTGTATGACCAAAGTTCAAATAGAGCCGTACACCATTGTCTAATTCATCATCAACAACCACTTTTCGTTTTACTTCACAAGACCGATAGATAATTTCTTCAATCTTATCAAGCTTTTCTACCAAATTATCCGCTGACAAGTCTGTCAGTAAATTCCAGAGGTCTTTGTCAGCAATTAGGGCGCACTTGATGACCTCCCCCAGTCCTTCACGAAATTCTCTTTGACCGAGCGTTTGCAGAACTTCTGGGTCAATTAAAACCCCGTCAGGTTGTGTAAAAGTCCCAATCATATTTTTAGCCATTTTGGAATTAATTCCTGTTTTTCCACCAATAGAACTATCCACTTGGGCGGTCAAACTTGTTGGAATTTGTAAGAAATGGATACCACGCATGTAAGTAGAGGCTACAAAACCAGCTAAATCACCTGTTACTCCACCACCAAGTGCAATAATTCCGTCAGAACGAGTCAATCCAAATTCGGCACAAAAGTTCCAAGCATTTTCGGCTGTCAGTAAATTTTTACTGGCTTCTCCTTCCGGAAATTCAAAAGTTGCCACTTCAAAACCTACTTTTTCAAGTTGGTCAACAACTTTTTGACCATAAAGTCCATTGACATGATTATCAGAAATCAAAACAATTTTCTGCTTCTTCCACAATGAAGAAACCCAAGTTCCAATATTAGCCAAGGCCCCATTTTCGATGATGACATCATAGGGATGTTCTGGTAAATTCACATTTAATTTCATGCTTCTTTCTCCATTTCTAATGTAATTTCTGCAACAGGCATTTTTTTACCTGTCCATAAATAAAAGCTTTCCGCCGCCTGTCCAATGAGCATGCCAAGTCCATTTTCAGTTTGAGCTCCTTGCTCTTTTGCCCAACGTAAAAATGGTGTTTCTCTTACTTTATAAATAGCATCTACCACCAAAAGTTTTTCAGGAAGAACTAAGTTCTTTTCCAGCGGCAAAGATTCTCCATCCATTCCGACTGAGGTTGCATTTACTAATAAATCGGTCTGTTTCAACTCTTTTTGTAATCTATCAGCTTCAGATAAGTCTGTCAGTAAAATTTCAATCCCTGTTTTTACTGACAGCTTTTCCAATTTCTCTTTTAGCGGAATATATGAGGCCGATTTTCTTGCTGCGACCACAATTTTTTTAGCTCCAGACAAAGCCGCCTGAGCAATAATTGCAATTGCTGCACCCCCTCCACCAAGAATAAGCATTTGTTTATTTTGGATATTGAAATGATATTTTTCTAAACTATTGAAAAATCCTATACCATCTGTGTTATGTCCAATTAATTTCCCTGATTGATTAACTACCGTATTAACAGCTCCAATTAATTCAGCTGCCGGACTCAATTCATCCATGAATTTGATGATTTCGCCTTTATAAGGCATTGAAATATTAAGTCCATACATGTCCAAAGTACGAACATTTTCCACAATAGCTGGCAATTTTTCCGCCTCAACTTCCCATGCTAAATAAACACCATTTTCATTCGTTAAATCAAAAGCCAGATTATGAATAAAAGGTGACAAGCTGTGTTTAATTGGGTTTGCTACAACAGCAGCCATACGAGTGTAGCCGTTAATGTTCATAAAAATTCTCCAAAATTACTGATGAAACTACTAATATATCCATATTTGCGCAAGACGCAAAAGGCTCAGCTATACTAGCGTCTTTGTCAGTAAATTCTATTGTCATTGACATATCAATCGATAAAAAAAGGACTGACAGTTTTGTAAGTCCTATTTTATCATAAAGTTAAGCTTCCTTGCGACTTCCAAGAACGCGTTTCAAAATGCCAATAATTGCCGGTAGTAGTGACACAAAGACAATGGCAATCATGATGATTTCAAAATGTTTTTTAACAAAAGGAATTCCACCAAATAAATAGCCTGCACCTAAGGCAACAATAACCCAAACAAAACCACCGATGAAGTTAAAGAAAATAAACTTTTTATGTGGCATTTTACCAGCACCAGCTGTAAATGGAACAATCGTCCGAATGATTGGCATGAATCGCCCTAAGAAAATGGCCCAAGAACCCCATTTTTCAAAAAATTGATGAGCTTCTTCCATGTATTCTGGTTTCAAGAAGCGAGAAAGCCATTTATGTTTTGGAATGACATCCCCAAATCTTCGACCAATTTCATAATTTAACAGATTAGCAATGAAGGCAATAATCCCCATCACCAAAATCAATAAGCCAATGGATAATTTTCCGTTTGACATTGCTGCCAAAGAACCAACAAAAAATAAAATTGAATCCCCAGGCAAGAAGGGGAAAATCACTAATCCTGTTTCAATAAATATAATCGCCCCTAAAACAACATATATCCAAATATGACCATTAGGCATCTGGGCAAAATTAGCCATCCAATCATTAAAGAAACCAAAAATCGAAAGTTGTACAAACATAATATTCCTTTTCAAAAGTTAAAAATTCTTACAATAGTTCTGTTTACTTAAATAGAATACATACATAAGGAATTCATTCAAGCACTCGTTCAATTTTACAACAAAAAGCCCTTTTTGACAATAACAACTTTCTTATAATTTATCAGAGAAATCTCAAATTCAACAGTTACACAATGTCAGAAAACCTAACATCAGCTTGCTTATAAACAAGTTTTGTGGTATAATTTTTCCAGAATAAAATAAACTGAGCTTAGCTCCTAATAAATATAGGAAACTAAAAGAATGTTATTCCAACACTTATTTAGAAGAACATTTTTTTAATTTTCATTTTTTTATATTTAAAAGAAGACAAGCTCAAATCTCATATTCGAGGAGACAAAATGAAGAAATTATTTTTCGCTCTGGCAATGATGATTGCCACTGTTACAGCTTTCCTAGTTGCACCTTCGGTTAAGGCCGAGACAACTGTAAAAATTGCATCCGATAGCTCATACGCTCCATTTGAATTTCAAAATGGTCAGAAAAAATGGGTAGGGATTGATGTTGATATCATGCAAGAAGTTGCTAAAATCAATGACTGGAAATTAGAAATGTCATATCCTGGTTTTGATGCAGCTCTCCAAAACCTTAAAGCTGGACAAGTAGATGGTGTAATTGCAGGAATGACAATCACTGACGAACGTAAAGAAACTTTTGATTTTTCAAATCCTTACTATACATCAGCATTAACCATTGCTACAACTAAAGACTCTAAACTTTCTGATTACAGTGATCTTAAAGGTAAAGCAGTTGGAGCAAAAAATGGGACTGCTGCACAGACATGGCTTCAAGAAAATCAAAAGAAATACGGTTACACAATCAAAACCTATTCTGACGGTGTTCATATGTTTGCCGCTCTAAGCTCTGGTAATATTGCTGGAGCAATGGACGAAGTTCCAGTTATTTCTTACGCTATGAAACAAGGGCAAGATTTAGCAATGAACTTCCCATCAATCTCCCTTCCAGGAGGTTATGGTTTTGCCGTAATGAAAGGCAAAAATTCAACACTCGTTGATGGTTTCAATAAAGCACTCGCTGAAATGAAATCAAACGGAGATTATGATAAAATCCTCAAAAAATATGGGATTACTGCCACTAAAAAAGCAACACCTAAAAAAGATGTTTACACCATTGCTTCAGATAATAGCTTCGCTCCATTTGAATTCCAAAATGATAATAAACAATTCACTGGTATCGACGTTGACTTGCTTAACGCTATTGCTAAAAACCAAGGTTTCAAACTAAAATGGAATTTCATTGGTTTCCAAGCAGCTGTTGACTCTGTTCAATCTGGACATGCTGACGGAATGATGTCAGGAATGTCAATCACTGATGCTCGTAAACAAGTTTTCGATTATGGTAGTCCTTACTATTCTTCAAACTTAACTATTGCCACATCAAGTACAGATGACTCTATCAAGTCATGGAAAGACCTTAAAGGTAAAACACTTGGTGCTAAAAACGGAACTGCTTCTTTTGATTATCTTAATGCCCATGCAAAAGAATATGGCTACACTGTAAAAACTTTCACTGATGCAACAACCATGTATTCATCATTGAATAACGGTTCTATCAATGCTCTAATGGATGACGAACCCGTCATTAAATACGCCATTAAACAAGGGCAAAAATTTGCCACACCAATTAAGCCAATTCCTGACGGACAATATGGATTCGCTGTTAAAAAAGGAAGCAATCCAGAGTTGATTGAAATGTTTAACAATGGTTTAGCAAATCTCCGTGCCAATGGTGAATATGATAAAATCATTGATAAATATTTAGCTAGTGATGCTAAAACAATCCAATCAAGTGCAAAAGAAAATACTTTCTTTGGTATTTTAAAAAATAACTGGGAACAAATTGGCCGTGGTTTACTCGTTACACTTGAACTTGCCATTCTCTCATTTATCTTAGCAATGATCGTCGGAATTATCTTTGGACTCTTCTCAGTAGCTCCAAGCAAGATTCTTCGTACAATTGCACGCATTTATGTTGACCTTAACCGTTCAATTCCGCTTTTAGTGTTAACAATCTTTATCTTCTACGGAATTCCTAACTTGTTACAAATCATTACGGGCCATCAATCACCACTTAATGAATTTACAGCGGGTGTTATCGCCCTTACTTTGAACTCTTCTGCTTATATTGCAGAAATCGTTCGTTCTGGTGTTCAAGCTGTACCTTCTGGACAAATGGAAGCCAGTCGTTCACTCGGTGTGACTTACCTGACATCAATGCGCAAAGTTATCTTACCTCAAGCCATTAAAATTACAATCCCTAGTTTGATTAACCAATTCATCATCACATTGAAAGATACAACATTAGTTTCAGTTATCGGACTTGTTGAATTGCTCCAAACAGGTCAAATTATTGTAGCACGTAACTTCCAAGCCTTCCGTGTTTATGGATTAATTGGTTTAGTTTACATGATTGTCCTCCTCTTCTTGATGTGGATTGGACGTCGTGTAGAAAAAAGAATGAAATAAGGAGAACATACTAATATGGGAATCAATACTCAAATCGAAGTCACTGATCTTCACAAATCTTTTGGAAAAAACGAAGTTCTAAAAGGAATTACAACAAAATTTGAAAAAGGTGATGTAGTCTGCATCATTGGCCCTTCAGGTTCTGGAAAATCAACTTTTCTTAGAGCTTTAAATGGGCTTGAAACAGCTACTTCTGGCGATATTATTATTGACGGATTTAACCTTACTGATAAAAATACAAATCTTAACCTTGTTCGTCAAAACGTTGGAATGGTTTTCCAACATTTCAATCTTTTCCCAAATATGACTGTGATGCAAAATATTACTTATGCTCCAGTTGAACTGAAAAAGATGTCAAAAGATGATGCAGATAAAAAAGCAATTCAACTTCTTGAAACAGTTGGCTTGTTAGATAAAAAAGATGCAATGCCTGAAATGCTTTCAGGAGGTCAAAAACAACGTGTTGCTATTGCCCGTGCCCTCGCAATGAATCCTGACGTTATGCTCTTTGACGAGCCAACCTCAGCACTTGACCCTGAAATGGTTGGTGACGTTCTAGCCGTTATGCAAAAATTGGCCGAAGAAGGAATGACAATGCTTATTGTTACTCACGAAATGGGCTTTGCACGTAAAGTTGCTAACCGCGTAATCTTTACGGATGGTGGAGTTATCTTGGAAGATGGTACACCAGAAGAACTCTTTGATAGCCCAAAACATCCCCGTTTACAAGACTTCTTATCAAAAGTTTTGAATGCATAAATAAAATAAAAAAGCACCTCAGGGTGCTTTTTTTATATTCAATTTAGTTTAGTAAGATGAAATTTACTCACTTATCTAAAATTTACCTAGCTTACCAAAATGTTGAATCATCATTTTTAAAGCTCGTAAAATCCCATAAGCTGAGACAGTACCAGTAGCAAGTCCAGCTGCACCTGCAATTCTCATTTTAAGAATGTGTGCTTCTTGGTTGATTTCACTTGTAACTGATGGGCTAGCTATCACTTTTTCCGCCGTAGAAAATGATGGAGTTGGTGGTGCTAAGGGAACTTTTATTTCTTTTTTAGGTATGACTTTATTTTCTGAATGAGCTTGTTCGACTTCTTTTTTCTTCTCTACTGAGCTTTCTTTTTCTTTACTTGCTGGTGGAGGAGTGGTAGTTGAAGAAACTATTTTATCTTCATTATTTTTTTCATTATCCGTTTTGTCCGCAGTTTTTTCTGAAGATTGAGTTGACGAGCTACTATTATCTCCACCATCAGAAGGAGGAATTGGTACTATTCCTTCTTCCTTATAAGAGACATCGATTGAAATGACTGAACTGTCATATTTTCCAACTAAAATATTATCTTTTAATAAAGAAGCAATTTCATCAGGACTTTGGGCAAGACTGATACTAGTGTCCATCCGCCAATCTCTTTTAGTAATTGTGATGATAGCATGATAAATTTTTCCATTAAAAATCAATTTTTTCTCAATTGGAAGCTGATAAGTTGCCCCATAAAGTCCAGAGAAATCCTCTATTTTAATTTCGCCATTTGGCTCATGAACAGTTAATTTTAAACTGCTTTTATTTGCTGAAACAATTATTCTAAAAGTTTTTGGGTTACTTCCGGATTGCTTTTCAAGTGCTTCTGTTGGGCTTGAATAAACTTTACCATTCTCATCTATAACTTCTGAAATTGAATAACCGTAGGGAAGCTTAGATGAAACTGAATCCCCTTTTTCAACTATTTGCGACGGAGGAAGCGCCTCAGATTGATCTGGTGTATCTTTTGCATATTCATAATTAAAAGTATATTTGGCAGGAAGAGGGTCAGCATTATAGTAGAGATTAACCACATTCTCTTCTGGATTTTCTTTTACTTTAATTGGTGTTCCATGGTCAAAGGAATAACCTGTAATCGGGGGAGCAACACACCAATAAATTCCCATTTTGAACTGTTTTGTACTTTTATTAGCAAAAGAAATAATCCAAACATAATCGCCAACATTGACGTCTACATTTTTAGAAGGACTAATCGATTCACCGCTATCAGAATCAAGGTAATTTATTGTTACTTGACTCTTATCCCTTTTATAATAAAGATTTATGACATTATTTGCTGGATTATCAGTGACAAGTAAGGGTGATGATTGACTACTGGACTGATAAGTATAATTAGCAATTTGGGGAATTTGGTACATATGGTAGACATTACTTAACGACTGATTCGCCATTGCACCAAAATCAACTGCCCATACATATTCACCAACATTAACGGTCATTGTTTCTGAATCTTGAACTTTAGAGGACTGATTTTCTGAATTAAAGAAATTAATCGTTACCTGACTCTGTTGTTTATCATTCTTATAATAAAGATTTATAACATTATTTGCTGGATTATCAGTGACAAGTAAGGGTGATGATTGATTACTAGACTGATAAGTATAATTAGCAATTTGAGGAATTTGGTACATATGATAGACATTTTTTAATGATTGATCTGCCGTATCACCCAAATTAACGGGCCAAACATACTCACCAACATTAACGGTCATTGTTTCTGAACTTTGGACTTTAGAGTTGCGATTCACCGAATCATAAAAATTAATTGTTACTGTTTCTTTTTCAGCAACATCAGTTATCGTATCCGCAGCAACTCTATTTTCAATTTTTACATTTCCATGACTTAGAGAGTCAGAGTTAAATTTTATATTCGGAAAAAATCCAACAACAAAAATTACTAAAAGTAGTCCAAAAATTACATTTTTTTCTCTAATTATTAATTTAATTTTTTTCATTTAACTCCTTTCTTCTTTGTCATTTCTAATCAAGGTCCATGCTCTTGTGATAGTATTATTTTCAGTCTTAATTAAAGAATGGACATGTGAATCACGCGATTCTAATTCTAATAAATCAATGGCTTCTTTTAAGCTACTGACTTCCCCTGCTTCCAAACAATCTATAATGTAATTAAGACTTTTTGTATTCATATAATCGCTCGGCAGTTTTGAATCTTTTATCATTTCACTGTCCAAAACTCTTTGAATCTGATCAACTATCTCTTTTTGTTTTCTTAAATATTTCTTTTTAAATAACCGTGCAATATCTTTTCTTCCAGCCGGTAAAAAATTTCGTTGCCAAAGCCAAGTCAATCCTAATCTGGCACCATAACCCAAAACTAAAGAGAGAAAAGTAATTGCAGACATTCTAAAAAACAGGTCAACAGGCCCTGTCGCTGGAATCAGATTACTAAAAAATACTGTCTTGTCTGGCATGAAATAAACAATCATTCCAATTGAAACTAGAATATCTAAAATCGATGCCTGACGCGCTATCTGGTCTGTTATTTTTTGCCGATAATCCTCTCTTAATTCTTCTGAACTTTTTAAAAGTCCTTCTAAATTTTCTAGGATATCAAACAGATCTCGACAATAATCAAGAATCACATTCTCCCTCACTTATTTCTTAGATTCTCAAATCATTACTGTTTATAATTTTAACATTAATGTCTTTTTTTTTGCAATATTTTAATCTGAGATAAAAAAACACCCGTAGGTGCTTTTTATCTATGAGACGAAACATTCAACCGGTTAAGCGCTCGGTGGAGTGCTACTTCCGCTCTATTTATTTCATCTGATTTCTTCTCAGCTTTAGCAACTTCAAGTGCTTTTTCAGCTCGAATTTTTGCACGTTCCGCACGCGAAACATCAATATCGCGATTACGTTCAGCGGAGTCCGCAACAATTGTTACAAGACTATCTCTAATTTCGATAATTCCACCATTAACTGCAATATAATCCACGTGTGTTTCATCATCTGGACGACGAACTTTAAGTTCATCAATTTCAAGTCCAGCAATAGTTGAAATCATATTTGGCAAAATACCAATTTCACCATTCGTAGTTCGAGCAGTAATGTAATTTGCATGGTGATCGTAAATCATACCAGCAGGGGTAATTACTTGAAGTGTCATGACGTTTTCAGACATTCGATTCCTCCAATTTTTTCTATGAAAATTTAAATTACAAAGATAAAAAATACTTTTCTAAAAACAAAACTCTAACAGTCACTCAAATTTTACAATTCAATCAACTTTTACTGACAAAATTTATTGTCAGTAATTTTTTTAGGCAATAGAGTATTTTCACTTTCTCAATTCATCAGAAATCGAATTAATAACCCATTGATTTTGCTTTTTCGAGTACATCTTCAATTGGACCTACACCACGGAAAGCATCTTCAGGGATTTCGTCATATTTACCTTCCAAAATTTCTTTGAAGTCATGGACAGTTTTGTCAATTGGTACATATGAACCAGGTTGACCAGTAAATTGTTCCGCAACGTGGAAGTTTTGTGAAAGGAAGAATTGGATACGACGTGCACGTCCAACGAGAATTTTTTCATCGTCAGACAATTCATCCATACCAAGAATGGCAATAATATCTTGCAATTCTTTATAACGTTGGAGGACACGTTGAACTTCCATTGCCACTTCATAGTGTTCTTCACCAACAATTTCAGGTGTAAGCGCACGTGATGATGAAGCAAGTGGGTCAACGGCTGGATAAATACCCATTTGTGTCAAACGACGTTCCAAGTTAGTTGTTGCATCCAAGTGAGCGAAGGCTGTAGCTGGCGCTGGGTCAGTATAGTCATCGGCAGGGACATAAATCGCTTGGATAGATGTAACAGAACCCTTCTTAGTAGAAGTGATACGTTCTTGCAATTGCCCCATTTCAGTAGCAAGTGTTGGTTGGTAACCAACGGCAGAAGGCATACGTCCCAAAAGGGCAGAAACTTCTGAACCAGCTTGTGTGAAACGGAAGATGTTGTCAATGAAAAGCAATACGTCTTGACCTTGAACATCACGGAAATATTCCGCAATTGTCAAACCAGTAAGGGCAACACGCATACGTGCTCCTGGTGGTTCATTCATTTGACCAAAGACCATGGCAGTTTTTTCAATAACGCCTGATTCTTTCATTTCCCAGTAAAGGTCATTCCCTTCACGAGTACGTTCCCCAACACCAGTAAACACAGAAATACCTCCGTGTTCTTGGGCGATGTTGTGAATCAATTCTTGAATAAGGACGGTTTTACCAACTCCGGCACCACCGAAAAGTCCAACTTTACCACCTTTAAGGTAAGGTGCAAGCAAATCGACAACTTTAATCCCAGTTACAAGAACTTCATTTGCAGTTGACAATTCGTCAAATGTTGGAGCTTTTTTATGGATAGGATTACGTTCTGCATCAGCAGCAAATTCTTCCCCACCGTCAATAACATCACCAAGGACGTTAAAAACACGACCAAGAGTAGCTTCCCCAACAGGAACGCTGACTGCTTTACCTGTATCAAGGACTTCAAGTCCACGAGTCAAGCCATCAGTAGATTCCATAGCGATTGTACGAACTGCACCATCACCAAGTTCCAAAGCAACTTCAAGAGTAATTTTTGTTTTTAGGCCATTGACATCTTTGTAGACAATCAAGGCATTGTTAATCTCAGGCAATTTGGCATCAGAACCAAATTCCACGTCAACGACGGGACCGATAACCTGAGTAATTTTACCAGAACTCAATGTTTTTCCTCCTGTTTTTATTTTCTGTCAAAGAACAGAATTTCTATTCATTTTTATGTTTGTCAGTAAAAATTTTACTGACAAAAACAATTAAGATTCAAAGCCATCACTGACACAATTTCTATCAGTAAATTAAAGCGCTGAGGCTCCTGCAACGATTTCCGTAATTTCTTGCGTAATCGATGCTTGACGAGCACGGTTGTATTGAATAGTCAAATCATTGATAACAGAGTGAGCATTATCAGTTGCAGTACGCATTGCTGTCATACCTGCAGCATGTTCTGCTGTCTTAGCATCAACGATTGAACCATAAATCATACTTTCAGCGTATTGTGGCAACAATTGGTTTAAGATTGTTTCACGATCTGGTTCTAATTCAAATATTTCAAGAGATGGTTTTTGTTGACCTGATTCTTCAAAAGAAATAGGCAGCATTTTTTCCATACGTGCATCACTTACCAATGAGTTCACATGGTGATTATAGCAAACATAGAGTTCATCGAATTCTTCTGCTTGATATTCAGTTACCGCTTCTGTAACAATCGCTCTAACTTCTTCAAAAGTTGGTTGGTCTGAAAGACCACGAAGGGCATAAGAAACTTTAACATTGCGTGCTTTGAAGAAATCTGCTCCAGTACCGCCAAGTGCAAGAATAGTGTATTCACTTTCGTTAGCATGACGTTTACGGATAGTATTCATGACAGATTTCAAAATATTTGAATTATAGCCACCGACAAGTCCACGATCCGAAGTAATTACAAGATAGCCAGTTTTTTTGACTTCTCTTTTTATCATCATTGGATTCTTTGCTGGCTCTTTGTCTGAGGAAACTAAATCAGTTGTAATTTTACGAACTTTCTCAGCATAAATTTGAAATGCTTTGGCATGAGATTCAGCTTTTTGAAGTTTCGCAGCGGAAACCATTTGCATGGCTCCAGTTATTTGACTTGTTTTCTTCGTTGAGGCAATCTTAGTTTTTATTTCATTAAGTGAAGCTCCCATTAGTTAGCCTCCTTATTAATAATTCGTTGTATTTTTGAATGCTTTAATTGCTTCGTCGAGTTTTGCTTCTTCTGGCAAATCTTTAGTTTCAGTAATCACGTTCAAGAGTTCTGCATAATTTGCATCGAAGAAATCGAACATTTTTGTTTCAAAATCAAGAACATCATCAACTGGAACATCATCAAGATGACCATGAGTCAATGCATAAAGAATTAAAACTTGTTTTTCAACAGCCAATGGTTTGTGCAATGGTTGTTTCAAAACTTCAACGGTACGACGACCACGATTCAATTTTGCTTGAGTCGCTTCATCAAGATCGGAACCAAATTGAGTAAAGGCTTCAAGTTCACGGAATGACGCAAGGTCAAGACGCAAAGTACCAGCAACTTTCTTCATGGCTTTGATTTGTGCAGCACCACCAACCCGAGAAACTGAAGAACCAGCATCGATGGCAGGACGTACACCTGAATAGAATAAGTCATTTTCAAGGAAAATTTGACCGTCAGTAATAGAGATAACGTTTGTTGCAATATAAGCTGAGATATCTCCGGCTTGTGTTTCAATGAATGGCAATGCAGTCATTGAACCACCACCAAGATCGTCAGATAATTTGGCAGCACGTTCCAAAAGACGTGAATGTAAGTAGAATACGTCACCTGGGTATGCTTCACGACCTGGTGGACGGCGGAGCAAGAGTGAAAGTTCACGATAAGCAACCGCTTGTTTTGATAAATCATCATAAACAACTAAGACGTGTTTACCGTTGTACATGAATTCTTCACCCATTGCAGCTCCAGCATAAGGAGCGATGTAAAGAAGTGGTGAAGGTTGAGAAGCTGACGCAGTTACGACGATTGTATAATCCATCGCACCGAGTTTGCGGAGCGTTTCAACTTGTGTACGAACAGTTGATTCTTTTTGTCCAATCGCAACATAGATACAGATCATATCTTGACCCTTTTGGTTCAAGATTGCATCAATAGCGACTGATGTTTTACCTGTTTGACGGTCTCCGATAATCAATTCACGTTGTCCGCGCCCAATTGGAACGAGGGCATCAATCGCTTTAAGACCAGTTTGCAATGGTTCAGAGACTGATTTACGTTGCATAACACCAGGAGCTTTTGCTTCAACAGGACGAGTTTTACCAGTATTAAGTTCTCCAAGTCCATCAACAGGTTGTCCAAGTGGATTTACAACACGTCCGATGAGTTCTTCACCAACTTGGATTTCCATGATTTTACCTGTACGTTTTACAGTGTCACCTTCACGAATTGAGAGGAAATCACCAAGTACGATAATACCAACGTCTGTCGCATCCAAGTTTTGCGCCATACCAAGGACACCATTTGAAAACTCAACAAGCTCACCGCTCATCGCATTTTCAAGGCCATAGGCACGGGCGATACCGTCACCAACATAGGTAACGACACCAGTTTCAGCAACTTCAAAATCTGGTGTGAAATTTTCAATTTGTTTTTTAATCAGTGAGCTGATTTCATTAGCTTTAATTGCCAAAAATATGCTCCCTTCTAGAAATTTTTACTAGTTCAAGGCTATTTAGCTTTAAACTGCAGTTATACCGTTTAAGCATGATAGGTAAGATTTGAAATCACCTTTACATGTTCTCAAAAGTTTAACAGTATGAGTTTGAAAAATTTTCCACTGAGTTTTGAGCAGAGAAAGAAAATTTTCCTATCCTGATTAGAGGATTTCAGCGGCGATTTTAGCCAATTGTGTTTTTAGTGAGGCGTCAATAATTTTTCCACGAGAATTCACAATGAATCCACCGATAATTTTTTCATTGACTGTGTTAATTACTGTTACTTCATTTAGGTCAAATTTTGCTTTCGCCATAGCTGTAAATTTTTCAATCTGAGCATTTGTCAAAGCAATGCTTGAAACCACCTCAACGTCAGCAATCTTAAACATATCATCTGCTGCATTTTTAGTTTCATCAAGTATTTCACCCAAATCTCCTAAACGACCATTTGAACGAACGGTATTAAGGAAATTTGACATTACTTCTGAAGAAGTTTGAAGTAAAGTATCAATCAATTCAGATTTTGCAGAGAATGAATAAACTTCGCTACTTAAAAAAGCAGCCAAGTTATCTTCTTTGAAAAGTTGAATTATTTCGCTAACTTCAGCAAGAATTGCTTCAAGTTGTCCTTTTTCTTGGGCAACTTCTAGTAAAGCTTTACTGTATTTTTGTGAATTTACTTTTGTCATCTTATTCTCCTAACTTAGCGAGATAAGAGTCGATTAATTCCTGTTGTGCAGAAGCATCTAATGATTGTCCAATAAGCTTTTCAGCAATTTGAACTGAGATGTCCACAACATCGCCTTTAACTGTGTTAAGAGCTTCTTTGCGTTCTTGCTCGATATCTTCTTGCGCACGTTTTTTCAAACTAGTTGCTTCTTCATTTGCTGTTGCAAGTACTTTCGCACGGTTTTGTGAGGCAGTATCGTTTGCAACTTGAATGATTTTAGCAGCTTCTTCTTTTGAACCTGCAAGTTCTGCTTGACGTTGTTTAACCAAGTCAGCAGCTTGTTTGTTGTTCGCTTCTGCTGCATCGATATCATCAGATATTTTTTTCGCACGACTTGCAAAAACACTAGTAATTGCATTCCATGCAAAGAGGCGCAACAATACCAATAAGATAATAAATGCACCAGATACAACGATGATGTTACCGAGAACGGTATTCGGAGCAGCTTCTAATAATAATGTTGACAATTTCTACTCCTTTCTTAATGTTCTGCTATAATTTTGTGGCTAATGTACAAGTTTGTCAAAAGGACAAAGACATAAGCTTGGAGGGCTGAAATGAAAAGTGAAAAGCCAATCCATGCAACTTCAAGAATCCACGCAACTGGAAGCATCCACATGGTTGATTGAATCATACCGGCGATAAGACCAAGCATGATTTCACCCGCGAAGATATTCCCATAAAGCCGTAAACCAAGTGAAAGTGCATTTGTAAATTCTTCCAGAATATTCATTGGAAGAAGACCTTTCGGATCTTTCCAGAAGGCAACTTTGAGGTAACCTTTAAAACCGAATTTTTGTACACCCAGTGTATTTGACATTACAACAACAAGTAGTGCAAGTGTCAAATCGACTGTTGGATTTGCAGTTGGTGATTTCCAAAGGGAAACATCACCTGGCGTACTAATTTTAGTTACTAGCCCAATGCAGTTGGCAATAAGAAGGAAAGAAAAGAGGGTAAAGTTCATGAGCGCAAAGCGTGGTGCTTCATGAGGGCCGACGTTATCTTTGGAAACTCCATTGACAAAATCAACAACCCACTCAAGAACATTTTGTTTACCTTTGGGTTTGAGCTGCATATTGCGGCTCGCCCAGAATACCAGACCGAACACAATGAGGACAGTCACAAAAGTCATTACTGTGATTGTTCCATCAAATGGAATTGGCCCAATATTAAAGGTCCATGTTGATTCCATACCTGTTCTTCCTTTCTGTTTTTAAAATTTTGTTGAGAAAAATTTTAACGGAAAAGGAATGCCATAGCAAGGGCGATGAAGAATGTACCTTCGACGAAGGCGATACCCATGAACATTGAACCACGAAGTTTTCCTTCAAGTTCTGGTTGGCGTGCAACGGCTTGGAGGAAGTTTGAAACGATAAGTCCATCACCGATAGCGGCTCCGAGTGCTGCAAGACCGATAGCAATTGCTCCAAGAGCGGCAAGTGTAATTGTCATTATAGACCTCTTTCTATATTGCGATTTCGCAAATTTATTTTACTAAGAAATTCTACTACTATTCGTAGTTTTTGTCAAAGAGAAGCATGAGAATTTCATCATTTCTCTCATTTTTGTCTTTGTAAGCGTTTGATAGACAAAATTTTTAAATTTTGTACTGAATAAACAGAGAAAATTTTTTAGATTAGCTCAAGCGTTCTTCTTGTTTATAATTTATTGGGAGCCATTTTAATACAGATTCAATTTTTTTAGTCCAATAATACCATTCATGAACGCCGTCTGAGGTTTCATAAGTAATATCGAAACCTAACTTTTTCAACTCGGCTGTCGCGTATTCATTTCCCTGAAAAAGAAAATCTTGTTTACCACACCAAGCGTAAAGTTTGGGTTTGTTTTCTTGTTTTCTATCTGCCAAAGATAAAATTTCATTATCTGACCCTTTAAAAGTTTCCCAATTTCCAAAAATTCCTCCCCAATAAGCTGGATTTTCTTTGAAATTTTCTTCCATTCCATCAAAAGTTAAAACGCCAGACAAACTAGCCGCATAACTAAAATGGTCAGTTCCTAATGCGAGACGATAAGCTCCATATCCTCCCATTGATAAACCAGCGATAAAATTTTTTTCTCTTTTTGTGGATAGATTTGGGAAAAAATTGTTAATTACTTTTGGAAGTTCATGAGCAATCGCATCAAAATAATTCATACCATACGTGGTGTTCACATAAAAACCAAGATCCGTTGAGGGCATGACAATAGCCAAATTAGTATGCCGAATCAATCGTTCAATTCCTGAACGAATTATCCAAGAATTCTCGTTTCCGCTCATTCCATGCAAAAGATAAAGCACCGGAATATCTGTTTGGGTAAAATCTTCCACTTTACTTGATTCAGGATAAATAACATTAACTTTTCGATTCATCCCAAGAACTTCTGAGTAGTATTCGATATTAATTATTGCCATAAAATATCTCCTTAATAAATTTATGTTGTTATCATTTGTTGACAACTTTCTACCTATTAAAAGTGGATTTTCTTCAATCCCTTAATTTTTGAAATTTCCTTTCTCTTTTATTCTGACCTTCTTTCACTTTTTTCAAAGTGTGCGCTGTGAAGTCATTACTCCATTTTATTTTTGGGGTACATTAGAAATCAAATAATGGTAGTATTTTTACGTTTCTACAGGCCTTCAACGTCTTCTTTATTGTAACATTTTATAGATGTCTTTTGCTCACTTTTTCCTTTCATTTATCTAACTGTTTGGATTCGCCACTGTTGATTGATTTGCATTAATTTAAGCGCTCCCCTTTGATCGGTTCTAAGTATTTTGATTTGGTATTTTTTTAATGTTTCTAGCGTTTCTTGATTGGGATGCCCATATCGATTTTCCTTGCCAACCGAAATGAGGGCAAGTTTGGGATTAATTTCTTTAATAAAGTCAGGGTTTGAACTTGTTTTACTGCCATGATGACCTACTTTTAAGACATCAACTTTCAATTTAGGATAATTCTTGAGCAGTTCTTTTTCTCCTTCTTGTTCTAAATCCCCTGTAAATAGAAATTTTGTATGATAAAAATTTCCATAAGTCACGATAGAATCATTATTATCCCCTTTTCCTGTATAACCATTTGATAAAACTTGTAATGCACTATCAAATATTGGAATTTTATCTCCAACTTTGCTGATGTGAATAGTAACATTTGCTTTCTTCAATTTTTCTACAAAATGATTATTTGTCAATTCACCGGGGCTAACCCAAATTTCTTTTATTTTTATTTTATCATCTAAATTCAAAAAATCTCCAACATGGTCAGCGTCCGTATGCGTCAAAATGAGCTGGTCGATTTGACTCACTCCAACAGATTCAAGATATGGAATGAGTGTTTTTTCAGCATTTGTTTGACTTTGAGGTTTTTGCCACCTTTCTTGCGGAAGGGCTAATCGTCCGCCTGTATCAATCAAAATTGTTTCTTTATTAAATTTATCTTGCAAAAAAATACTATCTCCTTGGCCAATATCAACTGCTGTGATACTGGGGTAAATTAGATTTTTACAAATAAAAAAACTACAAACAATTAGGCCAGCAAAAATTATTTGTCTTCTTTTCTTAAAGAGATTATCAATTAATAATCCGATTAGGAAAAACAAGATTAATAATTCAATTGGCCTAGGATTTCCTAAAACCAAAGGATAATGTAAGGGTAAATCAACCTCATGAATTAGCCATTCTAGAATTTGAAAATATGATTTATATTAAAATTATAGCCAATTAGAGACAAGAGAAAAGTTCCTAATAGTAAAGGCAATAAGATTACATCAAATAAAAAGCCAAAGCCAATCGTCAGTAAAATTGAAAAAGGTTGAAAGATATGAAAATCCAAAATGAGTAAAGGTAAAACACTCAAAGAAATCACTGATGATTCTGTCAGTAATTTTCTTATTCCTTTTAGTTCTGAAAATTTATGACTAATCATTGAAATAACAAAAGCATAAAATAAAGTTAGTTGTCCTCCTGTTGTCAGTAAAAATTTAGGACTGACAATCATCATAAGAAAGGTTGTCACTGCTAGGTTATCTAAAGGATTTAGACGAATATTTTTTTGAAATAATGCTCGTAATACTGAAACCGAAAATCCTGTCATAAATGCATAAAAAATTGAAAAGGGAATTTGCCAAATATTTAATTTTTCTCTCGTTATTCCTAGTCGAAGAATAATTCTACGAAACCAATCAATGAAAAAATTAACTTGCATTCCCGATAAGGCAAAAAGATGAATAATTCCTAATGAACTGTAAATGTCTCCCATTTGATTAAAATCTTTACTTAAAAACCCAAAAAGTAAGCCAGTCATATAATCATTCATTGGCTTTGGAAAATGAGTTTGTGACCAGACAATTGCTTTTCGTCTTAAAACATGGAGGTCAAAAGTGTCGTTTAAAACTATTTTATTAATTTTATCAATCGTAATTTGCTGATAAATATTCTGGCTCGCTAAATACTTTTGATTATCGAATCCATTAAAATTTCTTTGTTTTTCTGGAATTTGAAGGTTTCCTGTGAAACTCAGCTGACAATTTTGACTTAGATTTTGATAAAATTTTTGTTCTTTTTTACTTTTTAGAGTCTCGTAAACTTGATAATTTTGGCCTCTTTCTTTTCCTTGAAAGCTTAATAAATCACCATTAACTTGGATAGTGTCGGGGATCATTGTAATTTTGGAAAGAGTGGTTGGCTGATTTTCACTATTCTTAATCGTATCCATTTTTACTACTAAGAAAAAACTTCCCATAGCTAATAAAAGTGGGATGACTAAATAATATTTTCTATATAAGGCAAGTAAACTTGAAAAAATGAACAAAATGAGACAAAGTAAATTAAAATTGAAGATTAAAAAAAACAAGATGACAGAAAGATAAGCTAAAAATATCAAAGGAATTTTATTCAAAACACAACTCATCTTTCAATTTTTCTAGTGTTTTATCTCCAAAACCAGAAACTTTTCCCAAGTCTTCAAGCGATTTGAAATCACCATTTTTCGTCCGAAAATCGATGATGTCTTGAGCTTTTTTCTGACCAACACCTGTTAATTTTTGTAGTTCAGTCAAATCTGCTTGATTGATATTTATTTTTTCAGTGGTTGTTGAGACTTGACTAGTGACCGAATTAGCAGAGCTGTCAGTATTTTCTGTGCTTGAATTTTCACCAATTTTTGGGACATAAATTACTTCTTCATCTTTTAATTTTGCTGACAGATTAATTGATTTCTGGTCAGCTTGGTCAGTAAAACCACCAGCTTCTTTAATTAGATCAACTAGACGTTCATCTGACGAAATTTGATAGACATTAGGTTTTGCCACCGCACCTTTTAAATCAACCATAATTTTACTGACAGATTTTTCATTAGGTTCACTAAATTTACTGACAGAGCTTTGCCTGCTGACAGAACTTAAATTTTCTACTGACAGATTTGTAGTTGGCTTTTGACCGTTGGTTAAAACGTAAAAAATCCCACCAGCAATGAGCCCACAAACAACTAAAACAATCATTTTCCAATATTCTTTTACTTTTTCTAAAATCTTATCCATACTTTTATATACGAAAAAACTCTTGGAAAGTTTCCAAGAGTTGAATTATAAAATATTTTTTATTTAAAGATGAATCGATAAGCCAAAATTATTAGAATGATAATGATGACAAGAGCCAGACGCAATGGAGAATTTCTCCGCCATGGATTTTTCTTTTCACCATTTTCACTGACCAGTCTGTCAGTTGTTTTTTTCTTTGAATTTCGACCTGTCAGTCCTTTAAAAAGTTGACTCATAATTTTTTCGTCGCTGTAAGAAAGAACATTTCGCGCATAAATTTTCTCACCCGCTTTTGCTATGGCAAGTGTTGCTAAAAGTTGTAATCCAAGAGCAATCCAGGCTTCTGTCGTTGTTGAATATTGAATAGCCAGTCGGCTAGTCATCAATGTTGGACTGATAAATGGAATAAAACTAAGAACTTTCAAAACAATATTCCCCGGAACAGTCGAGCCAGCAATTCCCCCAATATAACCAATCATCGCTAAAAAGGCAATTGGCTGAGTAGCTTGTTGCACCTGAGCTTGTTCATTAACCAGAGATGCCACAATTGACGCGAGAATTAAATAACCTAAAATCCCAATTAAAGACATGGCTACCAAATAAATTCCGAAACCGAAAGTAATCCCTGAAAGCATGGCACCAATTGCTTTAATCTGATCTAAATTTTTGATAAAAGGATAAGCAATCCCAAAACCAAGCACATAAATTCCAAGCTGAGTCGCTAATAGTAGAATTACACCAATAATTTTCCCATAATACTGTACGTTTGAGCTAGTGGCCGCGAGTAACGTCTCCATAATTCGACTAGATTTTTCGTTACCAATTTCCTGTCCGATAATTCCCACATACATCATCATCAATGTGAAAATTAAAATCGAGGCAATGGAGCCAATTGCGATATTCGCGCCAGTCTGTCCATCACCTGTTGACTTTTGTCCAGAACTTGTTTGTGTTTTCATTGTAAACTTAGCTGGACTAAGAAGTTCTTTAACATCGGCGGCTGACAGATTGAGACGTTGTGCTATTTTTGAAATATTCACTTGAGTCAGCGCAGTTTGAAAACTTGATTGGTCAAATTTGACACTCGATTTATTATCAGTGACAATGGTATAAGCTCCATTATCTTCGGTTAAAAATCCATCAATTTTTCCGGAAGAAAGGTCTTTTTTAGCGTCATCTAAAGAAGACCCGTTACGAATATCTGCTTTTAAAGTGTCATTTTTAGAAAGAATCTGAGTTAGAGCAGGATTATCGACTACAGCCATTTTTGGACTTTGATTAGCCCCGCTACTGATGACTAAACCGATAATTAAATAAATCGCTCCTAGCAAAAATGGTGAAAGGACAAGTGCCCAAAAGCCCACTCCTTTGACACGACTTCGGTAAATATTTTTTGCAACAAGCCAAGTTTGATTTTTCATTTTATTTCCTCACTTCTTGCACTTAAATTTTCTTGATTGTTCTCAGCTGCTTCCATTCGGAAAATTTCATCTAGTGACGGTGGAGACTGAACAAATGCTTGAACATAGCCATCTTTAGCCACTTTTTGGAAAATTTCACGTCCAACTTCTGCCTCAGATATTTTTATTGAACGACCACTTCCTCTTTTTTCAATTGATTCAACTCCTGTAATTACAGAGAGCTCTTCATTGGGCAGATCAGACTCCAAATAAATACGGGTACGCCCATAAGAATCTCGAATGGCTTCAACCGTTCCATTTAAAATTGTTTGACCGCCTTTTAGCATTAACAAATGGTCAGATAAAAGCTCAACATCACTCATATTATGGTTGGAGAAAATAACCGCCGCTCCCTTATCACGACTCCGTTTAATCTCATTTCGCAAGAGTTCTGTATTCACTGGGTCAAGCCCTGTAAATGGCTCATCCAAAATTAAAAATTCAGGCTCATGAATCAAAGTGGCAATGAATTGAATTTTTTGGGCATTCCCTTTAGAGAGGGTTTGAACTTTGTCAGTTGGTTTACCAACGACCTCTAAACGTTTCATCCAGTCTTGTAGCTTTATCCGGGCATCTGCTCGTTTCATTCCATGGAGTTCCGCAAAATAAAGAATTTGGTCTTCAACTGTCATCTTTTGATAAAGACCACGTTCTTCAGGTAAGAAACCAATTTTTTGCTTGATTTCTTGCGTAATCGGTCCATCTTGCCAAGTAATTTTTCCTTGGTCAGCTGATATAAAATTAAGAATCATCCGAAAAGTCGTTGTTTTCCCAGCACCATTTTGACCAATTAAGCCCATAACTTCACCTGGTTTAACAACCATATTGAGATTATCAACAGCGATTTTATCACCAAAGCTTTTTCGAACTTTGTCAATCTTTAATGTCATAATTTTCCTTACTCTTCCTTTTTTTCTAATTATATCATTTTATTTTCACTTTTAACCTCCTTTTCCCTCTTAGGTATGACAAAAAATGTCTTAATTTTGTCATTTTAATTTTCTTTCTTCATTTGACCTCTAAATCCTAAAAAACTTAGGCTCAAAAGGAGCATGCTTGCAAAAAAAGCAGGTCCAGCAGAACTAAAACTACTCATACCCCACAGCCATCCTTGACCCTGAGCTAAATAAACTCCTGTGTTGATTAGGTCAATTAGAAAAACTAAACTCAGAATGAGCCATAAAACTTTTAGAGTTTTCATTTTTCGAGATTTTATCCCCAGATGCCAAATCCAAAAAGCAGCAAAAGTAAAGATTAAACTTCCAAAAAGATAAATGAGCTCGACGGATTGAAGCCAGTAAAAATGCCGACTCTCAAGGGTAAAACCAATAACTGTCAATAGTCCTGCAAAAATCAGGACGGGGATAAAAATGGACCAGATAAATTTGTTCATTTTTTCTTCCTTTCTACTTTTAATTTATTTAATTTTATTTTAATATTTTTCTTACCAAACACAAAATGTTTTACTTTTTCAATAAAATAATAAAAAATCTTGACTAATTAGCCAAGATTTTTTCTAGTTCATTCTCTGACAAATCTGTCAGTAATTTTATCGCAGAAACTTTATCAGTAGTTTGGAGAGAGCGTTCTAACCAAACAATACCATACCATTGTTCAAACTTATAACCCGCTTTTGGAAAAAGTCCAATTTGTTCAAAACCAAATTTTTTATGAAATGCAACACTTGCCGGATTTGGATAGGTAATACAAGCATAAGCACGCTGATAATTAAATGCCGATAAAGCTGTCAGTAACTTTTGATAAAGGGCACTACCAGCGCCATGTTGCCGTTCATTTTCATCTAAATAAATTGATAATTCAACCACCCAATCATAAGCTGCCCGTTCTCGATAAGCGCCAGCATAAGCATAACCAATGATTTTGTCATTTTCAATCGCCACAATATAAGGATAGCGACTTCCTATTTTTTCAATTCGCTTTTCAAATTCTGCAATCGTTGGGACTTCATACTCAAAAGTAATGGCAGTTTTTTCAACATAAGGTTTATAAATTTCTAAAAGTCTTTTAGCATCAGACTTTTTCGCTAATCTAAACTCCATTTCCTTCTCCTTTACATTTTTAACTATTATACACCATTTATTAATTACTGACAGAAATTTCTACACATTTTTATTTAACATTTTTTTATCAGAGATAAATAAAAAATTACTGACAGCCCTGTCAGTAAAAATTTTCCATAATAAAAAAGCTGGATGCTCCAACTTTTACATCTTAACCAACAATTGTCACAATAACTAAACCAATCAAAGTTAGAATCACAACAAATCCTGCATTTACAATTGTAAAATATTTTACAAATCCTCGCGTTTCACCACGCGCATTCATTCTAATAACTTTGTAAGCAATCAGCGTTGCCATTGACGAAACAATTGTACCAATTCCCCCAATATCAGCTCCAAGCACCAAAGAAGCAGCATGAGGAGTGAACGGAGAAATCAAAATTGGGGCCGCGATATTAGAGATAAATTGACTCATAATCACAGTTCCTAAAAAAGAAGCCTGCGGTCCAACTAAAGTATTACTGATAAAATCAGTCAACACACTGATATTAGCAATATTTCCTACAATCAAAAAGAAAAAGATAAATGTAAATAAAAGATGATAATCAATTCCTTTAAAAAGTCTCGGACGATAAATTAACACAACTAAAGCAACAATTGCTCCAGCAAGATAAAAATTCACATAGCCAAAAACAGAAGCTGCCATCAACAACATCAAAACAACAAAAATAGAAGTTTCAACTTTATTAAATTGCGTCACTTTAGTTTCAATCACCAAAGGCTCATTATCAATGAATTGACAAGCAATCATCAAAATCAATAAACCCAAAATCCATAAAGCGCCTGTTCCTTTAAAAAAGTCCAAATTAGTTAAAGCGACACCACCATGATGTGCTGCTACTTTATAAAAAGAATACAAATAAAGATTATGCGGATTACCTTGCGGAAGTAAGGCAGAACCAATGTGACAGGCCGGAACAATCAATGCTGCTCCAATATAAACTGACTTTCGGTTTTTAATTTCTTTAGTAATCGCTAAATAGAGCGGTAAAACCGTCAAAATTGTTAAATCATTTGTAAAAAAAACGGCTAAAAAGAAGGTAAGTAGCGTCGTAAATCGAACGAGCTGACGCGTTGTTGTACTTCTTTTGACTAAGGATTGTCCCAAATACTGTAACAAACCTGTTTCTTTAAAACCACCAATTACAAGCATCAAACCTGAAACCGTAACGATGACGTGATAATTAAAGAAACGCGTTGTCACTCCACCCAAACTAATGGCAATAATTGCAATAATAAACGAAATCAGAAAAACTTTGTCCACTAGAAACCAATTTTTAATAGCCGTCCATACTTTTTGGGATTCGCGCTGAGTAGCTGAATGTTCCACTACTTCTCCTAACTAGCATATAAAATTTTGCACCACAATAAATTATAACATCTAAAGATGACAGTGACAAGCTTTTTCTCATATAAAAGTAAATTAATTTCAAAGGGACTTTTTCAAGTAGAAAATACATTTATTATCTATAGATTCCATATAAAATTTCATCAAAAAAATCCCCCTGACTAGGAGGGATTTGAAAGAAATTAAGCTACTCGCTATAGCTTATTTACGTAACCATGACTTTTAGGTAAACGCTTTCCTATAAGGATAAATATATTTTATCATTTTGTGTATCCGTTTGCAAGAATTAACTGAAATAGATTTAATCTTTTTTTATATTAGAAGTCATATAAGACTTTTTTACTTTTACAGAAAAATTTCAACTACCATTTTTCTAAGACCAAAGCCATTTCCCAAAAATCAGCCTCCATTTTACTACTAATCAGAAAAGCCTCAATCATCTGTTCTTGCTCTTGTTCATCACTTTCTTGATAAAGCCGATTAATAATATCACACTCTTTTGCGATTTGGACGGTAGCTTCTTCACTCGCATAGGTTTCAATCCATTTTTGATACAAAGGATTGGGCGACCCCACTTCAATTAATCGTAAACCAATTTCATGATAAAGCCAAGCACAAGGCAACATTCCCGCAATTGCACTATTAACAGTGCCATCAATAAGCTGACGATACATATGAGAAACATAATGATAAGCAGTGGGAGCAACCGGCGTTTCTAAAATTTCTCGTTCACCAATCTCTAATTCTTTAAAAAATCCCTCGCGAACAAAAATCTCTCCATTTTTTAGTTCTTCGGCATTTAATCTTAAATGTGCTTGAATCTCTTCACTATCAGATTTCTCGGCAATAAGAAAATATAACTTACTAAAATGTTCGAGATAATAGCGGTCTTGCAACAAATAATAGCGAAAAACCTCAGGAGCTAATTCTCCACTCACTAATCCTTGAATAAAAGGATGCTCAAAACTTCTTTCCCAAAATATTGATGATTTTTCTCTTGCTAATTCAGTAAATAACATTTCATTTCTTCCTTCATAATATTAAAAGCATATGCCTATTCTTTAAAATAAACTTGCCAATGTCGATGGCAATTTGGATTAAAAGCGGAGCTGCACTTGATACACTCTCCTCGCGAATAATCATTAAAATTTAATTTTGTTCCACAATGGCCACAAAGTACTGGAAAGTCTTCTTTATCAGTAGCCCTAAATAAATGATTCTCTAATTCATCGTGACAATGATAACAAGAAAAATACTTTTCACAATCTGAACATTTTAGGGCGACAATATCATTTTCTTGGTGATAATGAGTACACCTGCCTTCTTCATCTATCACTTTCCCCCAGATTTTTTCTCGCAATAAAATTCACCTTTCATTACCAATCAACTTTCACAACTTCGCCACTTTTAAAAGTTTGTAATTCTCCTGATTTTGCTTTTAAAATCAAGCTTCCGTCATCAGAAATTCCTTCTACTTGTCCATTAACAGCTTTTGTTCCCAATTTTAAAGTCACATTTTTACCAAACAACAATGACCTCTTGCGATACTCATCAATTAAATCTGGCTGTCTATAATTTGCGAAATTATTTATCACTTCTTTAGCCATTTCTGCTAAAAGCTGATTTCTGTCTATCTTAAACTCAGGATTTATTCCCTGAGCCTTTTCGGATAAATCTGCTGGAAAATCTTTTGTTGACAGATTTAAGCCAATTCCCATAATGAAATTTCCAGCAGAGCTTGATTCTAAATCTAAAGCAGCTTCAGTGATAATTCCGCCAACTTTATAGGTTCCCAAATAAATATCATTAACCCATTTGAGTTGAAAGTTTTTATCTTTATAAAATTGTTCAAGGACCTTGACAACGGCCACTGCCGTACTTGTCGTCAATAATCCTATTTTCAAAATATCATGACTGGGGTTGGGTAAAATAAGACTAAAATATAATCCAGTATCACTTGGAGAATAGAAATTTCGGCCACGCCGACCGTGTCCCTCCGTTTGATTATTTGCAACAAAAATAAGAGGTTGTTTGACCTCATGTGAAGACAAATATTGCTTCGCTAACTCTTGCGTAGAAGTCACCTCATCAAAAACAAAAATTTTATCTTCAAATTTCATTCCACTATAAAAATTTATCGTATCTTCATCTAATGAATCATTTCCAACATACTTATAGCCCAAATTTTTACGACTTTCGATTTGATTGCCCTTGCGCTTTAAAGTATTAATTGCTTTCCAGATACTTTCTCGACTAAGTTTTAGCTCCTCACCTAATTCATCACCCGAAACCCAGTTTCCTTTTTGTTGAAGAAGTTTTAACAAGACAAATTGTTTTGTTGTTCGCATAATTATCACTTTCTAAAATACATTTCAAAGCCTCCTTCTTTTCTAAGACGTCGCACGATAAGAACAGTCAAAATGGCTTTGATACAATCACCAGGAATAAAAACTAAATTAGAAATCAACGAAGTAATTAATGGAATATTAGATTGAATAGATAGCCAGATTGCTCCGACTAGATCAACAAAAATAACTCCAAACACTAAAACAATGATTAATTCTCCAATCCAATTCTTTGAAGCTGTAATTTGCAATTTCTTAAGGAAAAAACCTATTAAAAATGGTGTAAAAAGCCAAGCCATTCGGTAGCCTCCCGAAGGCCCTAAAAAGCTCGCTGCTCCGCCATTTCCACCCGTTAAAACAGGTAAGCCAATTAAAGCTAAAATAAGAAATGCTCCTACCGAAATTGTACCATATTTGGGGCCAAGAAGTCCCCCAGCCATCATTATTCCCATATTTTGCAAGATAATTGGGACAGGAATAAAACCAATTGGTATTCCTGGTAAAAATCCTAGAATAATAATAAATGCAGTCATAAAGGCTGAATACGTTAATGTTTTGACTTTTTGATTCTTAGTCATATTTGCTACTCCTGATTTTATATTTTACAATAAAAGAATTTTTTATTATACTGATATCATATCAAATAGTAACCCTAAAATCAAATTTAGGTTAACTATTAATTTTATTGTTTGCTTTTTATTCACACAAAGGAAAATTTTAGATGGAAAAAAATAAATTTAATTTTTCAAAACTGACCGCACTTTTTACTGATTATCCAGCTCTTAAAATAGACGAAACTTCCTATAGCTACCAACAAATCAATGATTTAATACAAAGAAAATTAACAGATTATAGCCACTCCTCTAAAACTGTTATTACTCTAATAAATGATAGTCCCTTGAATTTTATTATTGATTTTCTCGCAATTATCGAAAGTGGAAATTACCCACTTGTCGTGGATAAATCTTTTAAGAAAAAGTCTTTTGAATTCGGACTTATCCCTGAGGATACTTTGTTCTTAGCAAGCACATCTGGGACAACTGGACAGCCCAAAATCTATTATCGTAACTGGGAATCTTGGAAAATGGGTTTTGAAGTTTGTGATGATTTATTTCATTTGAGCAAATCACAAGCTCTTGCAACTACTAGCCCACTCACTACTTCATTAGGACTTCACACACTCATGTGTGCTTTATATTTAGGAAAAACCTTCCTAGCAATTACAAATCCTTCACAATTTATAAATATTAAGGAAAGCTATGTTCTCTTTACCGTCCCAACCTACCTCTTAAATAACCTCAATGAATTATTTGCTTTAACTTCTCCAGAGATTATTTTTTTAGGTGGAGGAACACTGAGCCCAGAGGCGATTAATAAAGTAAGAAAAAAACTTCCGCAAACTCAAATGATTGAGTTTTATGGAAGCTCTGAAACAAGTTTTATTTCATGGCAAGTAGTTAATGATGGTAAAAAAACATCATCTGTAGGAAAACTCTTTCCACACGTAGAGCTCACTTTAGGACCAAAATATCGTCTTACAGTTAAAAGTCCTTATTTATTTTCTGGCTATCTTAATCAACCTTATCCACAATCATGGACAACTGATGATTTAGGAACCTTAAAAAATAATCATCTTTATTTATTTGGACGTCGGTCTGACATTATCGAACATGGTGCAAATAAAATTTTTCCAGAAGAAATTGAGCGTATGGCAAAAGATTTATGTGAAGACTGCATCGCTTTTGGAGTTTTTGATGAAAGATATAGTCAAAAAATTGCTCTACTACTCTTAAACCCTATCGAGAAAGAGAAATTAATCAAAATACTAGCTCAAAGACTTCCTAAATACAAACTTCCTCAGATATATTTAGAAACTCCTACTCTTAATTTTACTAAAAATCAAAAAATATCCAGAAAAGAATTAGAAAAAGAATATTTTAGAGGTGTCTATCATGAGCTTTAAAAATCCCGTCGGTATCATAGCAGCAAACCGTTTACCTATAGGAAAAATCAATGGTTTTTATAAAAAAATTTCTCCTGAAACTTTATATCAAAGTCTAATTAAACAACAGTTTAATAAAAATCCACTTCTCAAAAAAGCTGATATTGACTATATTATTTTGGGAAATGTGACTAATCAAGGAGGAAATTTAGCTCGACGTTGTGCCTTAAAAGCAGGATTTTCTAGCCAGGTCCCAGCTTTTACAATTGACCAGCAGTGCGGTTCTGGACTGACAGCTATGATTAGCTCTGCAAACTACATTATTTCTGGTGAAGCTTCCATTATTTGTACAGGAGGGGTAGAAAGCACATCTCAAGCCAATATTATGCTTGATTCAGAGAGTTATCAGCCGATTAAACGATTTAAAATGGCTCCTGAACCCTATGAAGATTTCGACATGGGAACAATTGCCGATATGACAGCCCTAAAATACAATATTCCTCGTAGTGTTCAAGACCTTTACGCTCTAAATAGTCATAAAAAAGCGACTCAAGCTATTGAAGGAAAACTTTTAGAAAATGAAGTTTTTCCCTATCAAGATGAAGGATTTACAATAAGTAGCGATCAAACTGTTCGTCCTAAATCCTCAATGGAAGCTTTGAGCAAATTAACCCCTGCTTTTACCACTAACGGAACAGCCTCTGCTGGAAACTCTTGCCCAATAAACGATGGTGCTTCTTCAATCATATTGTCATCCACTAATAATCCTTTTGATTTTCAAGGCTATTATTTAGGACAAACAACTATTGCTTTATCTCCATCAGATTTCTTATTAGGCCCAATAAAAGCAACTGAAAAACTTTTACAGAAATTTAACCTTAAACTTAATGATATTGAGGCTATCGAATTAAATGAAGCCTTTGCCAGTCAGGCCATTTTATTCCAAAATTATTTTAAGCTTGATGATATAAAATTAAATGCTTATGGTGGTGCCCTTGCATTTGGTCATCCTTACGGTGCAACTGGTGGCATTCTAATTTCTCGACTCTTAAATCGCCTAAACCAAGTGCAAAAACCATGTCTTGGCATCGCAACTTTGTGCGTAGCTGGAGGTATGGGAATCAGTATACTGATAGGTAATCACTGGTATCAAAAATGATTTTAATCGCTCAAAAAAGTCTTCCAAGACATTTTAAATTAGAGGGCCAAAAAAATTTTCTCTCCTTACTTCCACAATTGTGGCAAGAATTAGAAGGAATTCCCCACAGTCTTAAAAATGGAGAAAATTGGTTACTATCCGAAGAAATTATTCGTTATCCATCTTCTAATTATTCATTTGATAAACTGAAACTTTATTTACTAAGTGAACACATCACTCGTCATTCAAAAAAATATATAATCAATCTAAGTCTTGAAATAACTAGCAATACAAAGTTATTGGCACAAATTAACCTAAGTCTATTATCTGAGGATTCCTGGAATGAAATTATACAAAAAAATCAATGAGGCTGATTTAATTGATTATCTTCAATCAGTTAAAGATACCAATTCTTTACACTACGGTAAAAATCCCATTATACCTGGAAATTTTTTATTATTTATTTTAGAAGAGATGTATCAAGAGTTCTATTCTGTGCCTTTATCATACTTAAAAGCAAATTTCTGCTCACCAGCTTATTTGAATGAACGCTTTTGTTTTATATTTAATCAAAACGCTTTTCAAATTACTGACAGAAATCAAACATTAATCCTAAAAGGAGAATGGAAGCAATGAACAAACGAACAATTTTGATTACTGGTGCAACAAGGGGAATCGGCTGGGCAATTGCTCAGAAAGCTGCTCAAGCCAATCACAAAGTCATTTTAACTGGCCGTGACCCACTTAGTTTAAAAAGTAGAGCTGAAGAATTGAAAAAAATTTCCCAAAACAGAAATCCAAGCTTTTCCACTAGATGTTTCTAATCGCTCTAGCGTTGCTAATGCAGCCAAATTAATAAAGGATATTGATATTCTAATTAATAATGCTGGAATTACTGCTGATAGTACTTTTAAGAAAATGAGCCCAGAAATTTGGGATGAAGTCATTTCTGTCAATTTGACTGGTGTATTTAATAGTACTCACGCTTTGCTTGATAAAATCAATCAAGGCGGACAAATCATTACACTAACTTCAAAATCAGCTTTATTTGGTAACTTTGGGCAAGCAAACTACGCGGCGTCCAAAGCCGGCATCATTGCTTTTACGAAAACACTAGCTAAAGAATTGAAAAAAAGTATGATACGAGTAAATTCTGTTTCCCCTGCCGCCGTAACTGATATGACTCTACCAGTATTAAAAAGTTTAAAAGAAACTTATGGTCAGAATATCCCTGATGAATGGAAAATGGGTTCAAGCTCTGATGTCGCTAATTTTATTATTAATGATTTAATTGAAAGCGAAATGACAGGCAAAATTTTTTCCGTTAATGGCTCTGAGATTGGCTATTGGCAGGAACCTACATTTCATAAACTTTAATAAAATATAGAAAGAGAATGAAATGACTTGGTATCGCGAATTAGGAATAAAATATCCTCTTTTTCAAGGTGGAATGGCTTGGGCTTCTAATGCTGAATTAGTAGCTGCTGTTTCAAACAATGGAGCTTTGGGAATTATTGGTAGTGGCGGACGGACAGCAAATGAGCTGAGAAGAATGATAAGAAAAACAAAAAGTCTCACTTCACAGCCTTTTGGTGTTAATTTAATGTTACTCGATAAAAATATCAAGCAACTTTTAGAAGTGATTTGTGAAGAAAAAATATCAGTAGTGACAACTGGTGCAGGGAGTCCTAAAGAAATTATTGATACTATAATTGCTAATAATATCAAACTTTTCCCTGTGGTTCCCAATAAAGAAATTGCTCTAAAAATGTTAAATCTTCCTATCTCCGGAATCATCGTAGAAGGAAATGAAGCAGGAGGTCACGTGGGTAGCCAAAACTTGGCCTCACTTCTCAAAGAAATTGCTCCAATCTGTCCCTTACCGCTCATCGCTGCTGGTGGAATTTATGATCACCATACTGCTTCTTTGGCTAATATTTTAGGTGCAAATGGAGTACAAGTTGGCACCGCCTTTTTATTGGCAAAAGAATGTCAAATTTCACCAATTTACCAAGAATTAATCTGCAAAAGTGAAGAAAATGGAACAAGTTTAATCTCAGATAAGAATGGCCATCTGACCAGACTATTAAATATCTCATCAGAATATCCTTTAAATAAATCATTGAAAGCCGCAGTAGAAAAAGGTGATTTAATCAATGGTGCATTTATGGCTGGTAGCTCTTCTGCTTATCTTGAAAAAATTGAGCCTGTTGAAACTATTATTCAACGAATTATGAAAAAATAAAATTTAGATTAATCCTCTTTATTATTTAAAGTGATTCTATCAGAGTTTTCATTGTACCTATTTTCTCTAATATCACAAACTAAGTAAGATATAAATCATAAAAAAATACTCCCCAAAATCAAGGGAGCAGATTTTTTATTTTACCCAATAGAACCCTCCATTGAATAAGAAATCAAACGATTTAATTCAACAGCGTATTCCATTGGCAATTCTTTGGTAAAGGGTTCAATAAAGCCCATGACAATCATGTCAGTTGCTTCTTTTTCTGTAAGTCCACGACTCATCAAATAATAGAGTTGTTCTTCTGAAATTTTTGACACTTTCGCCTCGTGTTCCAAGGCAACTTGTGAATTATGAATCTCATTGAATGGTACGGTATCTGATTTTGATAAATCATCCATCAAAATTGTGTCACATTCAATATGAGAAGCGGATTTTTTAGAATTTTTTCCAAAAGTAACTTGTCCACGGTAATTGACTGCTCCACCATTTTTGGCAATAGACTTAGAAATGATTGAACTTGAAGTATTTGGTGCGTTATGAATCATTTTAGCACCTGTGTCTTGATTTTGGTTTGCTCCAGCAAAAGCGATTGAAAGCATTGTTCCCCGCGCTCCTGGTCCATTCAAATGAACGGCTGGGTATTTCATGGATACTTTTGAACCTAAGTTTCCGTCAATCCATTCAACCGTCGCATTTTTTTCTGCAGCAGCACGTTTGGTAACCAGATTATAGACGTTATCTGACCAGTTTTGAATAGTAGAGTAGCGCATATAACCACCCTCTTCAACAAAGATTTCAACCACTGCTGCATGAAGTGAACTTGCAGAGTAAGTTGGTGCAGTACATCCTTCAACGTACTGAATAGACGCCCCTTCTTCAACAATAATCAATGTCCGCTCAAACTGTCCTGATTTTTCGTTGTTAATACGGAAATAGGCTTGAATCGGAATCTCACATTTGACTCCTTTAGGAACATAGACAAATGACCCACCAGACCAAACGGCAGAATTTAAGGCCGCCAATTTGTTATCCGTTGGTGGCACCAGTTTACTGAAATATTTTTTGAAAATTTCTGGATAGTCACGTAATCCTGAATCAGTGTCAGTGAAAATAATTCCTAATTTTTCAAATTCATCTTTCATATTATGGTAAACAACTTCTGATTCATATTGAGCAGAAGCTCCTGCCAAATATGAACGTTCAGCTTCTGGAATACCAATTTTTTCAAAAGTGTCTTTGATTTCTTGAGGAACGTCTTCCCAAGAACGCGCAGCTTTTGCTGATGGTTTTTGATAATAAACAATATCATTAAAATCAATACCAGAAAGATCTGGGCCCCATTTTGGCATGTCCAATTTTTTAAAAGCTTCAAAAGATTTCAGACGAAACTCTAACATCCACTCAGGTTCATTTTTTGTTTCAGAAATTTCGCGAATGACTTCTTCGGTCAAACCTAAACCTGTTGTGAATTCAAGTTCTGCATTATCGTGAAATCCAAATTTATATTCTTCGAGGTCTTTGACGACTTCTTGTGTACTATTTTCTGTCATTTTTCTTCCTCTTTGGCATATTTATTACTGACAGACTTGTCAGCTTTGCTGACAAATCCTTTATCCATTGATAAAAAGCTCAATTCAATCGCTTTTTACTGACAGACTTTCCAGCTTTGCTGACAAGTCCTTCATTCATTGGCAAAAAACTCTTTTCAGTCGCTACTGACAGGCTCCTCAGTTTTACTGACGAGTTTTTATTTACTGATAAAAAATCTGTCAGTAACTTTTAGCTATTCGCCATGAATTACTGTTTCTTGTGCTTCACCAACATCAATGGCTTTTTTTAGGGCATTCCAAGCCAGAGTGGAACATTTTACTCGAGCTGGAAATTTACTAACCCCTGCAAGAAACTGAGCATCCCCAAGTTCTTCTTGTCGTTCGTCAGTTCCACCAGTCACCATTGCTGAAAAAATAGTTGCCAGCTCTTTTGCTTCTTCTTTTGTTTTTCCAAGAACAGCAACGGTCATCATTGAAGCTGAAGCTGTTGAGATTGTGCAGCCATGACCGCTAAAAGCAATGTTTGAAATGACATCATTTTCAAATTCAACAGTCAGGCGAATCACATCACCACAGGTTGGATTGTTGAGGTCAACCATACATCCTGTCTGTAATTCTCCAGCATGACGTGGATTTGATGAGTGGTCAAGAATTACTGCACGATATAGATTATCTAATTTAGATAAAGCCACATTTTCACACTTTCTTTATTTTAATATTGATAAAAATAAATTCTAAAAGTTACTGACAGCCTTCTTTAATGACTTATAAAATTTCTGTCAGTAACTTTTTGATTATTCTTGTTCTCTAATCATCCGTTTTTATTCCATTTTTACGAATATAACGAAGGACGAGATTTGCTGCAATTACCACAGCTAAAATGATGATGATAAATAGAATGAGTAAGTCAATCGAACCCTGAACGAGTGAACGAAATAGGCTTAGTCCTCCTGAGGCATAGATAAATCCCCAAGCTAAGTAACCTGGAATCGCAGCCAATGTGTATTTATACCAAGACCAATTTGTTAGACCAGCGCCAAATTGAACAGCAGTTTGAAAACCGACTGTTAAAAAAGACAGAGGAATAATTGGCCAACCCATTTTTTGAATGGCTAAAATTCCAGCGGAAGTCTCTGAATTTTTCTCAAGTTTTTTGCCCCACTTCGTTTTCAAAATTCCATGATAACTCAATTTTCCTAACCAAAAAGTACATTGAGCTCTAAAGAAAACAACAACAAATAGAAATGTGGTTGCCAACCAAAGTGGGAGGGAGGCGACCCAATTAAGCATATTAATCAAGGTTGAAAAACTCCTTTGTTTTTTTAAGTGCTTCAACTAATTTATCACAATCAGCTTTTGTATTATAAAGATAAAAGCTTGCTCTAGCAGTTGCCGGAGTTTCGAGATAATTCAATAAAGGTTGAGCACAATGGTGACCAGCTCTTACAGCTACTCCCTCCATATCAAGGGCAGTTGCGACATCATGCGGATGAAGTCCTTCAATATTAAAAGTAATTAGACCGCCTCTTTTTACATTATCTTTCGGTCCATAAATGGTTAAGCCTTCAATTTCTTGAAGTTTAGGCATGAGGTAATCAATCAATTCAATTTCATGTTGATGAATTTGGTCAATTCCAAGCTCTTGAATATAATCAATCGCAGCTCCTAAAGCAATAGCACCCGCAATATTAGGTGTGCCAGCTTCAAATTTCCAAGGAAGTTCTGTCCATGTTGAATGACTTTCATAAACAAAATCAATCATTTCTCCCCCAAATTCGACAGGTTCAAATTGATTTAGAAGTTCTTCTTTGCCGTAAAGAACGCCAATTCCGGTTGGTCCCATCATTTTATGACCTGAGAAAGCAAAGAAATCGACATCCATTTTTTGAAGGTCAATCGCCATATGTGGTGTAGATTGTGCACCATCAACCACCATGTAAGCACCGTGTTCATGAGCAATTTTGGTAATTTCTTCTACTGGATTAATTGTCCCTAATACATTAGAAACATGAGCAATCGATACAAATTTAGTTTGATTAGTGATTTTTTTACGTAAATCAGCCATATCTAGCTGACCATCTTTAAGATAGACAAACTTTAAGATTGCTCCAGTTTTCTTAGCAACTTCTTGCCAGGGAACAATATTAGAATGGTGTTCCATAATCGAAATGACAATTTCATCACCTGCTTTTAAGATTTGCCCAGCAAATTGAGCAACCCAGTTGATTGAAGTCGTTGTTCCTCTAGTAAACAAAACCTCTTTTGTTGATTTAGCATTGATAAAATGACGGACTTTTTCACGCGCCGCTTCGTATTTTTCAGTTGCTCGCTCTGCCAAAGTATGAACACCACGGTGGACATTAGCATTATCATTTTCATAATAATCTTTTATCGCAGCCAAAACCTTCAAAGGTTTTTGAGTCGTTGCCGCATTGTCCAAATAGACCAAAGGTTCATCATTAACAATTTGATTCAATACTGGAAAATCTTTTTTGATGCCTTCAAGCATTACATGCCCAGCTTTCTTTCAATAGTTTCAATAAATTCTGCTTGGACTGATTTGACAGGAATTTCACTGACAACTGAACCGAGAAATCCTCGAATAACAAGTCTTTTAGCAGTTTCTTCATCAAGTCCACGAGATTGAAGATAGAATAAATCTTCCTCATCTACCTGACCAACAGAAGCTGCGTGACCCGCAGTTACTTCATTTTCATCAATCAAGAGAATTGGATTTGCATCTCCTCGTCCTTTATCAGAAAGCATTAAAACATGAGAAGATTGTTGGGCATCCGCATTTTTCGCCCCTTTGATAATATGACCAATGGCATTAAATGTCAAAGTTCCTTTATCAAGAATTACACCATTTTGCAAGATATGACCAACCGAATTTAGACCAAAATTAGTCACTCTTGTATCAATTCCTTGCGTTTGATGACCTGTTGAAATCCCAACCACTTTAATTTGTGAATGAGAACCATTCCCTTTGAGGTCACTATCAAAGTCAGCAACAACATTTCCGTCATTCATGACACCAACAGACCAGTCAACTGTTGCATTATCACCAATCAATCCGCGACGAACAACTGAAGCTGTAACATTTTCTCCTAAACGGTCAATGGCTGCAAATTTGACTTGAGCTCCTGCTTTTGCAATTACTTCAACGACAATATTTGCTTTTGCTTTTGAGCTTTGCTCTCCACTTGTTTCCAAACGTTCAAGGTAGTCAACTTTGGCATTTTTCCCAACAATAATTAATATTCGTTTATTAAAAGGAACTTCTGATGAACCCTCTTGCATCAAAATTGATTCAATGGGTTCAAGAACTTCCACACCATCTGGAACATAAAGAACTAATCCAGAATTAAATGTCGCAGTATTTGCTGCTGTTAAACGACTTTCATTAAATGGAACCACAGAACCAAAATTTTCCTCAAGTAGTTCAGGAATTTCGGTTAAAGCTGAATTGAAATCTGTGAAAATTACGCCTTGTTCAGCCAAATTTGGTGTCATTTGTTCCATAACTGTTTGACTTCCGACTTGAACAAGCAAAGGATGATTTGGAATTTCCGTAAAAGTAGGAACAGATCCAATTTCTTCGTTTTCAGAAATTGTTAAATGGTCTAAGCCCCAACGATTAATTTTTACTCGTTCAATATTAGGTAATTCTAGATTTTCAAATTCAAGTGCAGCTTTTTGACGTAAATCTGATAACCAAGCTGGTTCAGCATGCATTTGTGAAAAGTTTAAGATTTCTTGATTCATAATTAATATTAGCAAGTTTGCATTTTCTTAACTGAATTCATTAATTTGCTGACAAAACATTCTGTCAGTAAATTAATGAACTTTAGACTTACTGACAGCTCTGTCAGTAAGCAAAAATAACTTACTATCTCCTTTCCTTAAACTTCTTCTTTATATTCTAATCCAAGTTCCTCAGCGATATTGACATATCCTTCAGTTTCTAGACGTTTAGCTAGTTCTGCGCCACCTGTTTTCACCACACGACCATCCATCATAATGTGGACAACATCTGGTGTAATATAATCAAGCAAACGTTGATAGTGAGTAATAATCAATGCCCCAAATTTCTCACCACGCATTGAATTAACACCTTTAGCAACAACTTTTAAAGCATCAATATCAAGTCCTGAGTCAATTTCATCAAGAATGGCAAAAGTTGGTTCTAACATCAAAAGTTGAAGGATTTCATTACGTTTCTTTTCACCACCAGAAAAGCCTTCATTGAGATAGCGCTCAGCCATTTCTTCTTTCATGCTCAAAACTTCCATATTTTTATCCAATTTTTTGATAAATTCCATAACAGAAACTTTGTCATCCTCAGCACGTTTAGCATTCATTGCTGCTCGCAAAAATTCTGCATTCGTAATTCCTGGAATTTCAGATGGATATTGCATGGCAAGGAAAAGTCCAAGACGAGCTCTTTCATCAACGCTCATTTCTAAAACGTTTTGACCGTCAAAAAGAACTTCTCCTTGTGTCACGCTATAATTAGGATTTCCCATAATTGCAGCAGATAATGTTGATTTACCAGTCCCATTAGGTCCCATAATCGCATGGATTTCATTGGTGTTGATGACTAGATTGACTCCTTTGAGAATCTCTTTATCTTCAATCGCCACATGAAGATTTTTAATTTCAAGTGTAGCCATTTTTTCGCTCCTTTGAATTGTCAATTGTATTTGACATTTATAGTATCTATTCTAACAAAAAATTGACAAAATTTGTTATTTTCGCATACATTATTTTTATTAATCGCAATATAAATAATAAATGACTACAGGCATTTTTAGATATCAAAAAAACCTCTAAAATTAGAGGTTTTTCTTATTTTTTATTTCGACTTCTACGATAATTTTGAATTGGGAATTCTTGTGTTGGTTCATCAATTTCCTCATTTATCATTGAATGATTTTCAATATCTTCTTCATTTTCATCTGTATCTGCATCTTCATCAGAATGGAGAACTTTATCACGATAACTAGAATTTCCAACAAATTTCAGTGCTTTTAAGACTGGCTGCCGATTTTCGCCTAAAATTCCAACAAGTTCAATAAATATTTCCAATCCAAAGAGACAAGCAATCACTAAGAGAATCCCACCGATACGACTTGAAAATTGCAAAAGAATGGATATAAATGCAAATATCGATGCAATTCCATAAATGACTAGAACAGCTCCACGATGAGTAAAACCAAGTGCCATTAGGCGATGGTGAAGATGTCGTTTATCAGCCGTTGCAATTGATTGACGATTAAGTTTACGACGAATCATTGCCATAATTGTATCCGTAATTGGTACTCCTAAAATTAATAAAGGAGTCAAAACGGCTACAGCCGTTGCATTTTTCAATCCTTGCAAAGAAGCAACCGAGATGATAAAACCAAGGAACAGAGCTCCCGTATCTCCCAGATAAATAATCGCTGGATGATAATTATAAGGAAAGAATCCCATAATTGCAGCCACCATTATAAAAATGGTAATCGGTAAAAATACATTTGGATTAGGTAAGAAAAAGTAAGAAACAATTCCCATTGTTGTCAGTGAAATAATTGATACTCCACTTGCTAGTCCGTCCAATCCGTCAATTAAATTTATTGCATTAGTAATCGCAAGTATCCAAAAAACGGTAAAAATAAAGGATAACCAAGCAGGAAAGATTAGTAAAGGCCCCCCGAAAGGAATTTTTAAATTATCAAAGCGGGCATTGGTAAAGAACCAGATAAAACTCGCCGCAACTGTCAATCCTAAAAGTTTCATTTTAGGTGAAATTTCTTTTATATCATCAATCAAACCAGTCAAAACAACAATTCCAGCACCAACAATAAAGGGCCAAATGTAGCTAAAATAGCTGACTAGCTGAATTGGCTGATGACTTGCGCCATGTACTGGAGGTTGCGAATGAATGGGAGGCTGATTATGAACAATATGTGGCAGAATAAACAAGGTCGCAATCGCAAAAGCAATGAAAATGACCAAACCTCCAGCAGAGGGCATTGGTTTTTTATTCACACGACGCTCGTTAGGCTTGTCCACCGCACCAATTGCTTTGGACACAAAAGTCATAATTGGCGTTAAAATCACAGAGATACCAAAAGTGATAATAATAACAATTAGGAACTTAAGTGCAAAGGGGATTTCTTTTAATGTATCAACCATATTTAGATTTTTCTAAGAACATCTAAAGCACGTGTCGCAATAAGACATTCACCATACTCCTGCAAAAATTCTCGACTCATTTTTGTTGCTTCCCCATATTCCATCATTCGTGAACGGGTACTTTCAACATGCATCTTGCCTTTTTCTTTTTGATTATCCAAAACAACAAGATAAAAATTGCCATCATAACGATAAAACTCTGATTCTTCATCAGCAAACTTCACATTTTTTATTCCTGTTAAGACAGACATAATATCTTCATAACGAATAGAGTAATAAATAAAATCTGGCTCTTGTTCAGCTTCGTCTTTTTTTGTTCCTGGTAAACCAAGCCCAGGTTTAAAATCAGTAATTCCTCGCTCGCGCGCCATATCTGCCCCTATTTCATTTAATTTATTATAAAAACCAGTCATCAATTCTTCAAACTCTTCTGGGTCATCTGGAATTTCTCCACCTTCACCTAGCATCGCTTCTTCATGAACAATCATATGAACACCTTGAGGAAAAGGTTGGATTTGAAAAGTTAACATTCCCACATTTCCAAAGCGATTTTCTAAACCAAGCTCATCAACCAATTCATAGAAAAATTGTTCAATGACTTCTTGATTTCCGAAAAAGTCTGATAATTTGATATCATAATCTGTCAAATCATCAAAAGACAAGGTGATTTTTATAGTATTTTCGTTTATATCCTCATATTTCATTTTGTTTTCTCTTTTCTATAATTTGTCTTCTATCACTTTACCAGTCTTATTAGTATTATACCACAGACCAGAAAAAAAACAGCAGACATGCCGTTTTTTTGATATTCTCTTTAACTATAAGCTTTTAAATTATAGGACTTTTGCTAAAAAGTCTTGTGTTCTTTTTTCTTTTGGAGAATCAAAAACTTGTGCCGGTTTTCCTTGCTCAACAATTGTTCCATCAGCCATAAACAAAACTCTGTCAGCAACTGTTTTAGCAAATCCCATTTCATGGGTTACAACGACCATTGTCATGCCTTCTTTGGCAAGTTCTTGCATCACGGCTAAAACTTCACCAACCATTTCAGGGTCAAGTGCTGACGTTGGTTCATCAAAAAGCATCACATCTGGGTTCATAGCTAAAGCACGAGCAATAGCTACCCTTTGTTGTTGCCCACCTGACAATGCTTGTGGATAAGCCTCTGCTTTATCTGAGAGTCCAACTCTTTGAAGTAAATCTTCCGCCGTTTTTTTAGCTTCTTCTTTGGTCATTTTACCCGTTTTAACTGGAGCCAAACATAGATTTTCAAGGACTGTCATATTAGGAAATAGATTAAATTGTTGAAAAACCATCCCCATTTTTTCTCGGTGTTTGAAGACATCCACTGATTTATCAGCAATATTAACTCCTTCAAAATAGACTTGACCATCTGTTGGCTTTTCTAATAAGTTCATCGTTCTTAAAAAAGTTGATTTCCCAGAGCCAGAGGGGCCAATCATCACAACAACTTCACCTTTTTTTATTTGGATATCAAGTCCTTTTAAGACTTCATTTTTTCCAAAATATTTATGCAGATTTTTTATTTCGATTAAATATTCATTCATTATTTTGCATATCCTTTCCCGAGTTTCTTTTCAAATAAAACAAGTAAGCGACTGACAACAAAAGTGACTACAAAATAGTAGAGAGCTACAAATAACATCGGGCTAATGGTTTGATAAGTCAAATTTGCTACTGTTTGTGCACCATTGAAAACTTCCATTACTCCAATTGTATAAAGAAGCGAGCTGTCCTTGATAATTGTCACAAATTCATTGCCGACGGCTGGTAGAATGTTTCTCAAAGCCTGAGGTAAAATAACGGTTGCCATCGCTTGTCTTGGGCGAATTCCTAATGAATAGGCTGCTTCTTTTTGTCCAAGAGGAACAGCTTCAATTCCAGCCCGAACAATTTCCGCCATATAAGCCCCCGAATTCAATGAGATTACAATAATCCCTGGAATCAAGCGCCCCAAATCTTGTTGTAAAATCCCAACTTGAAAGGTTGGTAAAGATAGACTTCCCATTAAGCCAAAACCAAGCATAATTTGAACGAGCATTGGTGTTCCACGGAAAATTTCAATATAGATATTTGCCAACCAGCGCAATGGAGCAATTTTAGAAATCTTGGCAAGGGCTGTGACAATCCCTAAGAGTGTTCCAATCAAAACCACGAAAGCTGAAATCAAAATTGTGACAATCATCCCATCATTAAAATAGGGCAGATATTTCGGTAAAAAATCAAAGTTCATATTTTCTCTTTTCTGTTTTATAATTTCTATTTTTATAAAAAAACAATAGCATAATTATAATATAAAAAGTATAAAAATACAACAATTATTGTATAATAATTAATTGAAAATAAATAAAAACTCCATAATTGGAGTTTTTTTATTCTGTCAGTAAATAATCATTCTTCTTTCAGTACTGATTGAAAGTCTGTCAGCAGCAACTAACTCATGAATTTCTCCATCAATTTGGACTGGTTGACTTTCTGCTAATTCTACAGAAAACTGAGGACTCACTCGGTGTAAAAATAAGGGATGTTTTAAATGCATTCCGCGAAGAACACTTGGAATTAATGAAAAAGTCCGTAATAAGTGATGTTTATTATATTCAACAAGGTGAATATCTGCATTTTCATTGGTGGCCTCAGGAGAAATTTTTACTCCACCTCCAAAGTATGGATGTTTGGTAAAAGTCATCAGAAAGGCATTTTCTAGTGAAATTTCTTGATTTTCTACTTCAATTAAAGCTGTAAATGGTTTTTTAGTTATCAAAACGTGCAAGGCAGTCAAAATATATGAAAAACTTCCCAATTTCAATTTGTTAAGCACTTGTTTAAGCTTTCCTTCATTGGCAGATTTCACGATAGTTGCATCTAAACCAATTCCAATATTATTTAGAGCATAGCCACTCAATCCTTTAGATTGATAATTCATGATAAAAATCTCATGATTAATTCCTCTACGAGCAGCTTCAAAAGATTCAATTGGGTCAAGTTTCAACTTTAAGCTTCTGGCGAAATCATTGCCAGAACCTGAAGGAATATAAGAAAAGGCCTCTTCTTCTGGAAGTTCATTAATGACAAGTGAAATGGTACCATCCCCACCAATAATAACTAAGTGGTCATCCGGATTTTTAAGGTCTAATATTTGTCTGACCAAAGCGCCTTCTTCGCCAGCAGCTTTAGTTTTAAAAAGTCGATATTCATAATTATTTTTTTCCAAATATGGAATCAAAGTCTCCAAAGTCCGAGCACCTTTACCTGCACCAGAATTGGGATTTGCAAGGAGATAATAAGTCATAGAATTATTTTACCAAAAATGACAGAGATTTTATGTTTTTAATGATTTTGTCAGTAAATTTAATAAAAAAGGTTACTGACAAAAATAAAAAAATCACTGACAGAAATTCTGTCAGTAATTTTTATTTATTTTCTAGATTTAAAATTAGTTTTCCACAGTTTCTGTTTCAACTTCTTCTACTTTTGGAGCATTTGTTAAATTAGCTAAAGGTTCAATGTTACGGTAACGGAACATACCTGTACCAGCAGGAATAATCTTACCGATAATAACATTTTCTTTCAAACCAAGCAAGTGATCTTCTTTACCACGAATTGCGGCATCAGTAAGGACACGAGTTGTTTCTTGGAATGATGCAGCTGACAAGAATGAATTTGTTTCAAGAGAGGCTTTAGTAATACCCATCAAGACTGGACGACCAGTTGCAGGCATTTCACCATTCAAGAGTGCAGTTTCATTCAAAGCTTCAAAGTCAGAAATATCCATCAAAGTACCTGGAAGGATATCAGTTGAACCATTATCCATGACACGAACTTTACGAAGCATTTGGCGAACCATTACCTCGATGTGTTTGTCACCAATTTCAACCCCTTGTGAACGGTAAGTTTTTTGTACTTCACCGAGCAAGTAAGTTTCAACTGACAAGGCATCACGAACTTGAAGCAAGTGTTTAGGTTCGATAGAACCTTGAATCAAAGGTGCACCACGGTGAATAAATTCACCTTCTTCAACCATCAAGACATCAGCCATACCTACAGTGTAGCTACGAGTGTCTGTTTTACCTTTAACAGTAATTTCACGAGTACGTGTAGCAGGATCTTCAACGATTGATTCAACTGTACCAGTTACTTCAGTGATGATTGCTTCCCCTTTAGGGTTACGTGCTTCAAAGATTTCTTGAACACGAGGCAAACCTTGAGTGATATCTGAACTTGACGCAACACCACCCGTATGGAATGTACGCATTGTCAACTGAGTACCAGGTTCACCGATTGATTGAGCGGCGATTGTACCAACAGCTTCACCAACTTCAACAGCATCACCTGTTGCCAAGTTGATACCATAACAATGTTTACATACACCATGTGGAGTTTTACATGTAAATACTGAACGGATAGTTACTTCTTTAACACCAGCATCAATAATTTTACGGGCAACATCTTCAGAAATCAAAGTGTCGTCAGCAATAATCATTTCACCAGTTTCTGGATGAAGCACTGATTTACGAGTATAACGACCTACCAAACGTTCAAAGAGTGGTTCAACCATTTCTTTACCAGTAGCAATATCAGAAATTACAAGTCCACGGTCAGTTCCACAGTCGTCTTCACGAATGATAACATCTTGGGCAACGTCAACCAAACGACGAGTAAGATAACCAGAGTCGGCTGTCTTAAGGGCCGTATCGGTCATCCCTTTACGGGCACCGTGAGTTGAGAAGAACATTTCCAAGACAGAAAGACCTTCACGGAAGTTTGAGATGATAGGCAATTCCATGATTTTACCATTAGGAGCGGCCATCAAACCACGCATACCAGCAAGTTGAGAGAAGTTAGAGATGTTACCACGGGCTCCAGAGTCCATCATCATAACGATTGGGTTTGTCAAATCTTGTTCATCAATCAATCGTTTTTCAAGGGCTTCTTTTGCATCACGCCAAACGCCTGTAACAGCGTTATAACGTTCATCATCAGTAATCAAACCACGACGGAATTGTTTAGTGATTTGTTCCACACGTTTGTGGGCAGCATCAATGATTTCATGTTTATCTTCAACAACAGGGATATCGGCGATACCCACAGTCAAACCAGCTAAAGTAGATTGGTGGTAACCAAGGTCTTTCAAGCGGTCAAGGTACTCAGATGTAGCTGTTGTACGGTAACGTTTGAAGACTTCAGCGATGATATTTCCAAGATATCCTTTTTTGAATGGACGAACAGTATCAATTCCAGCCAAAACTTCTTTGATATCTTGACCAGCATCCATAAAGAAGCGGTCATCAGTTGAAGTTGTCAAGTTAACATCAGTTGGTTCGTTCAAGTAAGGCATTCCTTCAGGAATGATTGAGTTGAAAATAACTTTACCAACAGTAGTTACCAAGATTTTATCTTTTTGGTTTTCTGTCCAAGGTTTGTTGAGTGATTTTGTTGCGATACCGATACGAGTATGTAAATGTACATAACCATTACGCATTGCAATTTCAACTTCTTCAGGAGTTGCAAAAATCATTCCTTCGCCTTCACGACCTTTTTCTTCCATCGTAAGGTAGTAGTTACCAAGGACCATATCTTGAGATGGTGTAACAACTGGTTTACCATCTTTAGGGTTCAAGATATGTTCAGCAGCAAGCATCAAAAGACGTGCTTCAGCTTGTGCTTCTTCAGACAATGGCAAGTGAATGGCCATTTGGTCACCGTCAAAGTCGGCGTTGTAGGCTTCACAAGCAAGTGGGTGAAGACGGATGGCTTTACCATCAATTAAGACTGGTTCAAAAGCTTGAATACCTAAACGGTGAAGCGTAGGTGCGCGGTTAAGAAGAACAGGGTGTTCTTTAACAACTGTTTCAAGTACATCCCAAACATCAGAATCTTGACGTTCAACTTTACGTTTAGCCGCACGAATATTAGCAGCCAATTCTTTCTTAACAAGTTGAGCCATTACGAATGGTTTGAACAACTCAATCGCCATTTCACGCGGAACACCACATTGGTACATTTTGAGTGTTGGACCTACAGCGATAACTGAACGTCCAGAATAGTCAACACGTTTACCAAGCAAGTTTTGACGGAAACGTCCTTGTTTCCCTTTCAACATGTGTGAAAGAGATTTCAATGGGCGGTTACCAGCACCAGTGATTGGACGACCACGACGACCATTGTCAATCAAAGTATCAACAGCTTCTTGAAGCATCCGTTTTTCATTTTGAACGATAATATTTGGAGCATTAAGTTCCATCAAACGTTTCAAACGGTTATTACGGTTAATAACACGACGGTATAAGTCATTCAAGTCAGATGTGGCAAAACGTCCACCATCTAATTGAACCATTGGACGCAAATCTGGTGGAATAACTGGTAATACGTTTAAGACCATCCAAGATAAAGCATTTCCTGATTTTCTGAAAGCTGACAAAACGTCCAAACGACGAATAATTTTTACACGACGTTGTCCAGTAACTGTTTTGAGCTCTTCTTTGAGTTCAGAAACTTCTTTATCAATATCAACATCGTTCAACAAATCTTGAATCGCTTCAGCACCCATTTTTGCAACGAATGAACCAAAACCATTTTTCAAAAGTTGTTCACGATATTCACGTTCAGTCAAGAGTTGTTTCTTCTCAAGATCAGTTTCTTTAGGATCAATCACAACATAACTTGCAAAGTAAATCACTTCTTCAAGTGCACGTGGACTCATATCAAGAGCAAGTCCCATACGTGATGGAATTCCTTTGAAGTACCAAATGTGTGAAATTGGAGCAGCAAGCTCAATATGTCCCATACGTTCACGACGTGATTTTGCAGTTGTTACTTGAACACCACAAAGTTCGCAGACTTGATTTTTGTAGAAAACACCTTTAAGTTTTCCACAAGCACATTCCCAGTCTTTTTGAGGACCGAAAATACGTTCATCAAAGAGTCCTTCACGTTCAGGTTTTTGTGTACGATAGTTAATTGTTTCTGGTTTTTTAACTTCACCGAATGACCAGTAACGAATTTTTTGTGGAGATGCGATACCAATACGCATACTCTCAAATTTATTTACATCAACCAATTCTTTCTCCACTTCTAATAAATTTAACGCTAGACGATTATGAGATTAGAGATTTACTGACAGAAATTTTTGTCAGTAAATCTATCTCAAAATATTAATTACAAAATCTTATTTTTCAGTATCAGCGTTAATCAAAGCTTCTTCTTCAGCTTCTGCTTGTGCAACAATAGCTTCCTGTGCTTCAAGCATTTCAGGAGTAATTTCTGTATTATCTGGACGAGTCATTACTTCATCTTCATCCAATTCACGTAAGTCAAGAACATTACGGTCAGCATCAAGGACTTTCATATCAAGACCAAGTGATTGTAACTCTTTAACCAATACGCGGAATGATTCAGGAAGACCTGGTTTAGGAATACGTTCTCCTTTAACAATAGCTTCATAAGCGCGCGTACGTCCAATCACGTCATCTGATTTGTAAGTCAAGATTTCTTGAAGAACATTGGCAGCACCATAGGCTTCAAGTGCCCAAACTTCCATTTCCCCAAAACGTTGTCCACCGAACTGCGCTTTACCACCGAGCGGTTGTTGTGTAACGAGTGAGTAAGGACCAACTGAACGAGCATGGAGTTTATCATCAACCATGTGGTGAAGTTTAATCATATACATGACACCGACTGAAATTCGGTTATCAAATGGTTCACCAGTACGTCCGTCATAAAGGACCGTTTTCGCATCATCGGCCATTCCAGCTTCTTTAACGGTATCCCAGATATCTTCATCAGATGCTCCATCAAACACTGGAGTTGCAATGTGAATTCCAAGTGTACGAGCAGCCATACCTAAATGGAGCTCCATAACTTGTCCGATATTCATACGTGATGGTACCCCAAGTGGGTTCAACATGATATCAATAGGTGTTCCATCTGGTAAGTAAGGCATATCTTCCATTGGAACGATATTTGAAACAACCCCTTTATTACCATGACGTCCGGCCATTTTATCCCCAACGTGAATCTTACGTTTTTGAGCGATGAAGACACGAACAAGTTTATTCACGCCTGATGGCAATTCATCACCATTTTCGCGTGTAAATACACGAACGTCATGAACAATACCGCCACCTCCGTGAGGAACACGAAGTGATGTATCACGAACTTCACGAGCTTTTTCACCGAAGATTGCACGAAGCAAACGTTCTTCTGGTGTTGGATCAGTTTCACCTTTAGGAGTTACTTTACCAACAAGCAAGTCACCATCTTTAACTTCAGCACCAATACGGATAATTCCTGATTCATCAAGGTTTTTGAGTGCTTCATCCCCAACGTTTGGAATTTCACGAGTAATTTCTTCAGGGCCAAGTTTTGTATCGCGTGTTTCTGATTCATATTCTTCGATGGCAATTGATGTATAAACGTCGTCTTTAATCAAACGTTCTGACATGATTACCGCATCCTCGAAGTTATAACCTTCCCAAGTCATATAAGCAACAAGTGGATTTTGACCAAGGGCCATTTCTCCATTTTCCATAGAAGGTCCATCAGCAATGATGTCCCCTTTCTCAACTTTTTCTCCAAGTCGAGCCAATGGACGTTGGTTATAAGAAGTTCCTGAGTTTGAACGACGATATTTTGTAATATTGTAAATATCAAGTTCACCAGAAGTACGACGAACACGAATTTCATTACCATCAACATACTCAACAACACCAGCATGTTTTGCAATAAGCGCAGTACCTGAGTCACGAGCAGTTTGATGTTCCATACCAGTACCAATCCAAGGTGCATGTGGGTCAATCAATGGAACTGCTTGACGTTGCATGTTGGCACCCATGAGGGCACGGTTGGAGTCATCGTTTTCCAAGAATGGAATACATGCAGCAGCAACGGCGATAACCTGTTTAGGTGAAACATCCATATAGTCTGCTGTTGAAGCTTCAACTTCAATATTGTTACCAGTATGACGAGCCATAACTGTTTCGTTAGCAAAGCGGCTATCTTCAGTCAATGGTGAGTTGGCTTGGGCAACAGTATAGTTGTCTTCTTCATCGGCAGTTAAATATTCAACTTCGTCAGTAACCACACCGTTCACACGGTCAACACGACGGTATGGTGACATGATGAAACCATATTCGTTTACTTTGGCATATGATGATAAGTTGTTAATCAAACCGATGTTTGGTCCTTCAGGTGTTTCAATAGGACACATACGGCCATAGTGAGTATAGTGAACGTCACGTACTTCATATGAAGCACGGTCACGTGAGATACCACCAGGTCCTAAGGCAGAAAAACGACGTTTGTGTGAAAGCTCAGATAAAGGATTGTGTTGGTCCATAAATTGTGACAATTGTGATGAACCAAAGAATTCTTTAATTGAAGCTGTTACAGGACGAATGTTAATCAAACCTTGTGGTGTGATATTTTCATTTTCTGAAGATGACATACGTTCGCGAATAACACGTTCCATACGTGAAAGACCGATACGTACTTGATTTTGAAGCAATTCACCTACTGAACGGATACGACGGTTACCTAAGTGGTCAATATCGTCTACTTTACCAATTCCTTCAGCAAGACCAAGCCAGTAGCTGATATTTGAAATCACATCGGCTGGTGTCAAGACACGGCATTCTGCATCAGGATTACCATTTGAGAGTAATGTAACAACACGTTCTGGATCTTTAGGTGAATAAACTTTGATACTTTGCAAAGTAATTGGTTCTGGAATTACAGCGTCGTCAGATGGTTCAACAACAAAGTTTCCAAGACCGTTATCAAGCAATGGTTCGATTAAATCAAGCACATCACGAGTAACAAGAGTATCTGTATTAACAAGAATTTCACCAGTTTCTGGGTCAACAATCGGTTCAGCCAAAGTCAAACCAAGCAAACGATTTTTAAGCGCTAATTTCTTGTTAAATTTGTAACGTCCAACAGGTGCGAAGTCATAACGTTTTGGATCGAAGAAACGAGCAACAAGCAAGCCACGTGAGCTATCTGCTGTTTTAGGTTCTCCTGGACGCAAGCGGTCATAGATGTCTTTGAGCGCTTCTTCTACACGCGTGTCAGCTGGGTTTTTATGAACATCTTTTGCAATAGTGTCTGTTAAAAGTTGAGTTTCTCCCAACAATTCAAGGATTTCTTCATCTGAACCAAATCCAAGCGCACGAAGCATAGTTGTAAAAGTTAATTTACGTGTACGGTCAATACGAACATAACCAATGCCTTTAGCATCTGTATCTAACTCAAACCAAGCTCCACGGTTAGGAATTGTTGTATGTCCAAAACTTTCAAGACCGTTTTTATCAGCTTTAAGATGGAAGTATGAACCAGGACTACGTACCAATTGGCTAACGATCAAACGTTCTGAACCGTTATTGATAAATGTCCCCATTTCAGTCATGAGTGGGAAGTCACCAAAAAAGACTTCTTGTGTTTTTAATTCACCAGTTTCTTTATTTACAAGACGGAAGGTTACATAGATAGGTGCTGAATAGTTTGCGTCATGTGCGCGAGCTTCTTCAACAGTATATTTTGGGGTTTTCATTTCATAACCAACAAATTCGAGTTCCATTGTACCCGCAAAGTTGTCGATTGGAAACATTTCTTTGAAGACATTTGCAAGACCTTCATCGAGGAAGTTTTTATAACTTAATGTTTGAACTTCGATGAGGTTTGGCAAACCGATTACTTCTTTAATACGTGAAAAACTGCGTCTTGTACGGTGTTTACCGTATTTTACGTCATGTCCTGCCAAGTGTTTTCTCCTCTATTTTTTAGATTTGATTAAAAAAGTCTGTGTTTTTGATGAATTTTTAATTAAAAAAACCGAAAAGTCTGTAGTTTGTCTTTTTTATAACTTTTCTGGTTTATTCAATATAAAAGACGCCAAAAAAGCAACGAAAACAGTAGTGTTTCGTTGCTTACAAAGCCTATGGGGACAATATATCCCACAGATTTTGCTGACAAACCATTATTTCTATTATACTATTTTATATGAAAATTTTCAAGTTTTTTTTAGTTTAACGGTCTATTTTTTCAATGATGCTTTTAAATGCTTCTAATTCTGAACGAGATAATGATTGAACTAAAGAAACAAAGGTTTCATTTCGTCTTTGCCCTTCCAGTTCTACCAACATGATATAAGACATTTGATTCCCTATAAATGTTGATAAAAAATCTACCAATATTCTCTTTTCTTCTTCCAGAGGAGAATCTGTCAGTAGAAAAAGGGTTCCCAATCTCAAATGATTTCCTTCTATAGGTAGAAAGCTGAGAAATTTATTTGGAAATTTGCTCGAAATTTCTTTCACTGGTTCTAAAATTGATTGGGCCATTGGTAGGCTTGCGCTCATTTCGTAGTGATTTAATAGTTGACTAGAGATATCTTTTGATATTTTTTGATAGATAAAAAAATTTTGGAGGCTTATATCATCCTGATAAGAATTATCAGAATCAGTAAAACCATAACCTAAACAATTTCGTTTGGTATCTATGATAAAAAGGCTAGACTCTAAAACTTTGGCACTTTTCTCTACCACCTCTTGATAAGCTAGTGGTTTTCCAAGGTCAATAAATGATCTTTTCAAAATAATATTTATGTCTTGGATTTTGTCATAAATTTCTTTCAATTTTTCCCTTTCTCTTCTCAAAAAGCATATTGAGTATTCCTATGATTACTTTTATAATACCACACGACGTTATAGATGTCAATTTCGTTAAAGAATTTGCAACAATTAATTTTTTAACTTAAATATTGCTATTTTTTTAAGTTTTAGGTATTTTATATCTAATAACTATATGATATAATGTATTTGTTACAAATATTAAAAATATTTATTCAATACATGTTGAGGTGATTTTAATGTTCTATGACCGTCTAAAAACTTTAGTTATTGATTCTCAGAAATCTTTCAACCAGGTCGAAAGAGAGTTGAGATATCCCAGAAACGCCCTTGCTAATTATCGCTTGGGAAAAGAACCTTCTGCCAAAAGATTGACAGAAATTGCTGATTATTTTAATGTCACAACTGAATACCTTCTTGGTAAAGATGACAAGTACAGTTATAATAAGGCAAAGCTTTTGTTTGAATATCTTACATTAGATAATAAACAAAACTTGCTAAATTATATTCAAAATCGAATTGATGAGCTTGAACTTCTTGAAAGAGAGCCCATTTCTTTGAGTACTGAACAATTTGTATTTTGTGGTGATAATAATTGGGCGCTACAAGAAAGCCGCAAAACAATCAAACTGCTCACAAAGCAACTTCCTGATGATTACGATGCAGTTTTTGAACTCGTTGGGGGTCCTTTAGATGCGGAAGCTCCTGGTAATGGAGATTTACTTTTTGTAAAATTTACTGACGCAAATTTTGCAGAGCTGATCCATAATTTCTTGTTGCAACATGACCATTTTGCCAAGCTTTCAGTAAAAGATGAAAAGCTTACTTGTCTAAGCCGTGATGCTGGAAGCCTTGCCGAAGTCCCTGAACTTTTTGGCAAAATTGCTAAAATTTATCGTTTCAGAACTATTTAATTACGAGTTTACATTAATTTTCAAATTGCTGTTAAAAAGTGCTGATGGAATTCGTCAGCGCTTTTTTGTAAGTGTGATATAATATAAAAAATATCCATAATAGGAGGTCGATATGACAAGGATTCAAGATGATTTATTCGCTACTGTTAATGCTGATTGGTTAGAAAATGCAGAAATTCCTGCTGACAAACCAAGAATTTCAGCTTTTGATGAATTAGTACTAAAAAATGAGAAAAATTTGGCTAAAGATTTAGCTGAGTTATCACAAAACCTACCTACTGATAATCCAGAATTGCTTGAAGCAATCAAATTTTATAATAAAGCAGGAGATTGGCAAGCAAGAGAAAAAGCGGATTTTTCTGCCGTAAAAAATGAACTTGCTAAAGTTGAAACTTTAAATACTTTTGAAGATTTTAAAAATAATTTGACTCAACTCGTTTTCCATTCACAGGCTCCTCTTCCATTTTCTTTTAGTGTTGAACCTGATATGAAAGATGCTATTCACTATTCTCTTGGATTCTCTGGTCCGGGCTTGATTTTACCTGATACCACTTATTATAATGATGAACACCCTAGAAAAAAAGAATTACTTGATTTTTGGGCTAAAAATACAAGCGAAATTTTAAAGACATTTGATGTTGAAAATGCAGAAGAGATTGCAAAGTCTGCCCTTAAATTCGATGCTCTTTTAGTTCCGTCAGCAAATACTTCTGAAGAGTGGGCAAAATATGCTGAACTTTATCATCCAATTTCTACTGACAACTTTGTCAGTAAAGTTAAAAACCTGGATTTAAAATCTTTAATTAAAGATTTAGTAAAAACTGAACCTGATAAAGTCATTGTTTATGAAGACCGTTTTTACGAATCATTTGATTCACTTATCAATGAAGAAAATTGGTCGCTCATTAAAGCTTGGATGCTGACAAAAATTGCACGTGGCGCTACTTCTTTCTTCAATGAAGACCTTAGAATTCTTGGTGGAGCTTACGGACGTTTCCTTTCAAATGTTCAAGAAGCAAGAAGTCAAGAAAAACATCAACTTGATTTGACTGAGTCTTATTTTAGCCAAGTGATTGGTTTATTCTATGGTAAAAAATATTTTGGTGAAGCTGCTAAGGCCGATGTCAAACGGATGGTCACTGCGATGATTAAAGTTTACCAAGCACGTTTGTCTAATAATGAGTGGCTCAGTCAAGAAACAGCTGAAAAAGCCATTGAAAAATTGGATGCTATTACTCCTTTCATTGGTTTCCCAGATAAATTGCCTGAAATTTATAGTCGTTTAAAAACAACTTCTGGCTCTCTCTATGAAGATGCCCTTAAATTCGATGAAATTTTGACTGCTCGAACTTTTGAAAAATTCTCAGAAGATGTTGATAAAACAAGCTGGCATATGCCTGCTCATATGGTCAATGCTTATTATAGTCCTGATAGTAATACAATTGTTTTTCCAGCAGCAATTTTGCAAGCTCCTTTTTACTCTCTTGAACAATCTTCATCACAAAATTACGGTGGAATCGGCGCAGTCATTGCTCATGAAATTTCTCATGCGTTCGATAACAACGGCGCCCAATTCGATAAAGAAGGAAATTTGAACAAATGGTGGTTAGATAAAGATTATGAAGCTTTTGAAGAAAAGCAAAAAGAAATGATTGCACTCTTTGACGGCGTAGAAACCGAAGCTGGTCCAGCAAACGGAAAACTCATTGTGTCAGAAAATATTGCTGACCAAGGAGGAATTACAGCGGCACTGACAGCAGCTAAAGATGAGAAAGACGTTGATTTGAAGGCATTCTTTAGTCAGTGGGCTAAGATTTGGCGCATGAAAGCAAGTAAAGAATTCCAACAAATGCTTTTGTCAATGGATGTTCATGCACCCGCTAAACTTCGTGCCAATATTCCTCCAACAAATCTCGAAGAATTTTACGAAACTTTTGATGTTAAAGAAACAGATAAGATGTATCGTGCACCAGAAAATCGTCTTAAAATTTGGTAATAGTTAATTGAATACAAAAAGTACTTCTAAAATATAGAAGTACTTTTTATTTATTAGAGCAGTTCATCTTCAATAATTATTTTCCCTTGAGCTGTAAAAGAAATTCCCTCTTTTTTTAGAAGTTCCATTTGCTCACTTTTAGCAGGCTCTGGCAATCCAATTGTTCTGTCAGAACGCACTACACGCCACCATGGCAGTTCATATTTTTTAGACATCGAATGCAAAATTCTAGAAACCTGCCGTGCACCATTTGGCAATCCAGCTAAAGCTCCCACATCTCGATAACTCATGACCTGCCCCTCTTTTAAATTTAGAATAACTTCTAAAATCTTTTTTGTATTTTCGGTAATTTCTGTCATTTATTATCCTTTTTAACTCTTATTAATAAGTCTGTCAGTAACTTTTTTACTGACAGACTTATTTTTTTATTAGATATGTAATTTTCGACGAAGTGACAAACCTCTTGGACCAAACCATTTTTCTAGAAGTCCGAGTTTGGCAGCAAACCAAAGATAAGTATAAAATCCTGCACCACCGGCAATGGCAGCAATAAATACTGAGGCAATTCGACCTGGGCTCTTACCGAAAATAAAACCTAAAATGATTTCAATAATAATAACCACAATAGCCATAAATCCTGTCAGTAAAGTTGCCCCTTGAATTCCGCGAACAGTATTCTTAATTGAAAAATGAGTTAACTCATGTAGTTTTCTAATGAATAAGAAAACACCAACTAAGAATGAAACAGTGGTCGCAAGTAAAGGTCCATAAGTATGGAAAATAAGAATCATTGGAACTTGCAAAACTAATTTAATGACAAGAGTCAAGGTAAAGATTCGCATTGCCAAACGTTTATGGTCCATTACTGTCAGTGGAGGATAGACAATCATATAAAGTCCTAACAAGAAAGTTTGTAAAATAGCAAAGACAAACAAACTACTTTGTAATCCAGAAGGAATTTGGTAGAAGATTGTATAAATCGGTTTAGTCAACAATGACATTCCAATCACGGCAGGAAGCATAAAACCAACGTATAATTGGAAATTATAACCCACTAACGTTGCAAGTTCACGCCGATTCCCTTGAACATAATGCTCTGTAATCAGAGGGTCTGAAACAGAACCAAGCGTCAATGCGACACCCAACAAGACCATCGTTAATTTATCAGTATTTGCTGAGAAATAACTCATCAGAACAAGCAATTCATTATGACTATAGTTTGTTACCCAAGGCATCATATTCATAAAGGTTGAGTTATCAATAATTTTAAAAATTTGAATAGCTGAACCAATGACAATAAATGGAATGGCTGTGTGTAATGTTGATCTAAAAATTTCTAAAGCATTAATTTTAGATTTTACAGGACCAGGATTAATTAATTTATTAAGATTTCCTGATTTCTGTAAGTAATAGAATAATACAGCGTAGGAACCTAACATCCCAATAAAAGCAGCCAAGGTAGATTGTGTCACGGCATTTTGCCAATTATGCGAACCTAACTTCATGATAGCAAAAGTTGCTGCTAGCATCCAAATGACCCGAACAATTTGTTCCAAAAGCTGACTCATAGCATAAGCTTTCACCTGATTCAGACCTTGGAAATATCCTCGAATAACTGACATTGAAGGGAAAATCAAGACAGCCAATGCTAAACTTTTCATGACTGGAATTAAATCTGCGCTATCCTTACCGCCAACAAGGGCTGAGAGTGGACCTGCAAGAAAGAACATGAGCCCTGACGCAACAATTCCAAGAACCAGCATCACTCCGAGCATTTGCCGAACGAGCCGGTAAGCCATGTTAGGGTCATCTAATGTATTATAGCGAGCCACTTCACGCGCAATTGCCGCCGGAATCCCCACTGTTGAAATCAATAGGAAAAGAGCATAGATATTATAACCCATACTAAAGAGGGAGTTGGCCTCATTACCAAAACGCCCCATCCAAGCATACCAAGGAATAATATAAATTACCCCTAGTATTTTCCCAATCATGTCCGCACCAGTCCGCCAAGCAGCACCAGAGAGCATCTGATCTTTTGATTTTGCAGCCGTTTTTGGTGACTGCTGACCTGTATTCATTATTTTTTCTGAATCTTCCATTGTTCCATTTTACCCTAAGTTCTGTATTTTGACAATAAAAGAATGGTTTTAGATCATTAATTCACGATGTCATCTATTACCATCTATAAACAAATGGGACATGCACCAGCTCTTGGCTTGTGCTATAATATAGGGTAATGGGATTTTTCCCTTAGTTTCCTTGTTTTAGAAAGGTATCGCGAATTTAGCGATAAATAGGCATTCCTCACATGATTAGGCTTGAACAAGTTATAGAAATACTAAAAAAAGATAATAATTTCCGTGAGATTTCTTCTGCTGGCGAATATTATTTCAACTGGCCAAAGGAAGTAAACTTTGACCAACTCTCTTATGATTCACGAAAATCAACAGAAAATACCCTTTTCTTTGCCAAGGGTTTGAATTTTAAAAAAGAATATTTAACAGACTTAGAAGCTGCTTTTTATGTTTCAGAATTTGATTATGAAGTAGCTCTCCCAGCAATTATTGTCACTGATGTTAAACGAGCAATGGCTTTAATCGCTGCAAGCTTTTATGATTTTCCACAAAATAAACTCAAAACCTTAGCTTTGACTGGTACAAAAGGAAAAACCACTTCTGCTTATTTTGCTAAAGCAATACTTGACAAAATGAACGGTGGCAAAACTGCACTTTTATCTACTGCCCAAACAACTTTGGATGGAAAAAATTATTTTAAATCAGAATTGACAACTCCTGAAAGTCTTGATTTACTAGAAATGATGGCAAAAGCTCTGACAAATGGAATGACACATTTGGTCATGGAAGTTTCAAGCCAAGCTTACAAAACAGAACGGGTTTACGGTTTAACATTTGATGTTGGAGTTTTCTTAAACATTTCTCCTGACCACATTGGCCCAGTTGAACATCCAACGCTTGAAGATTATTTTTACTGCAAACGTCAACTTCTCAAAAATTCACGTTATTTTGTTGCTAATTCCGAAATGAATCACTTTGCTATCATTAAAGAGGAACTTAAGGAACGTAAAATTCCACATGCTTTCTATGGTGCTGATTCTGAAAATAAAATTATTGAATCAAAAGGACTTCATTTTGTTACTGACGGTTCTGTCAGTGGAGCATTTGACATTCGCTTATTAGGACGCTTCAACCAAGAAAATGCCTTAGCTACAGCATTAGCAACTAAAGCTTTAGGTGCTTCATTAGAAAATATCCATGACGGTTTAGTTCTTGCTGTTGTTCCAGGACGCATGGAACTTCTTACTGCCAAAAATGGCGCTCACATCTATATTGATTATGCTCACAACGGCCTGTCATTAGAAAATCTTGTTGAAGTTGTTGAAGAACACCATGCTGGTCAGCTTGTTCTAGTCCTTGGTTCAACCGGAAATAAAGGCGAAAGTCGCCGGAAAGATTTCGGACAAGTGATTGAAAAACATCCGCGACTTGATGTCATTTTAACTACTGATGATTCAAATCGAGAAGACCCTAAAATAATTGCTGACGAGATTGCTTCTTTTGTCAGTCGCACACTTGATTTTGAACTTGACCGTGAATTGGCAATAAAAAAAGCTGTCAGTAAAACTAAAAGTACTGACGATGCTGTGATTATCGCCGGAAAAGGAACTGATATGTTCCAATTAAAAGACGGAAAACGTCAACCTTATATTGGAGATACAGCTGCTGCTCAAAAATATCTCTAATTTACTGACAAAAATTCTGTCAGTAAATTAATCATAAAAAAACGACTCAATAGGAGTCGTTTTTTCTTTTTCTTCTGACTAGGCAAAAGAATTAACAACAGCAAGAATTCTTTGTAATTCCGCATGAGTTTCATAACTTACAGTATCCGAATAAAGTAATGCTGAAAGATCCCGTGAAGAATAGCCAGCTTTTTCACTTACCTCATCAATATGCAAATTTTTTTCTTTCATTTTGTACAAAATAGCTTCTTTAAAATTGTTTGTAATTTCTTCTTGTTGAAATTGCGAAAGATTGTTAAATTCATCACTTGAATAATTGACCAAATTTTTTGAATTCATCTGCATCGCCTCTTTTATATTTATTTAGTAAAATCAATGACCATTCGGCCTTCAATTTTTCCTGCCTTCATTTCATCAATAATATCATTGATTTCTTCCAGTTTGCGTGTCGCAACAATTGGTTTTACCTTACCTTCTGCTCCAAATTGAAAAGCTTCTGCCAAGTCAAGTCTTGTTCCGACAAGTGAACCTGCAACCTCCACTCCGTCAAAAACAACTGTTGGAACTGATAAAGTCATCTCAGTATTGGGAAGTGCCACAGCAACCATTTTGCCCATAGGTTTCAAAGAAGCAACCGCTTGTTCAAAAGCAATCCTTGCAACAGCACAAACTATTGCACTTTGCACCCCTAAGCCGCCAGTTATTTTTTTAATTTCATCAACTGGATTTACATCACCAGAATTGATAATCACATCAGCTCCAATTTTTTTAGCTAAATTTAATTTATCTTGATTAATATCAACAGCAATTACTTTTGCTCCAAAAACATTTTTAGCATATTGAATTGCTAAATTTCCAAGTCCTCCAGCACCAAAAATTACTTGCCAATCACCAGGTTTTACTCCTGATACTTTGATTGCTTTGTAAGTTGTTACTCCAGCACAAGTAATTGAGCTAGCTTCAATTGGGTCAAGTCCGTCAGGAACTTTGACAGCATAATCGGCAACAACAATCGCTTCTTCAGCCATTCCGCCATCAACTGAATATCCTGCATTTTTAACTTATCGACAAAAAGTTTCATTACCAGATACACAGTATTCACAGTGACCACATCCCTCAAAGAACCAAGCCACTGAAACCCGATCACTAACTTGAAGCGATCTTACATCAGCTCCAATTTCTTTGACAATTCCAATTCCTTCATGACCAAGAACAGTCCCTGCTTTGTTGCCATAATCACCTGCTGCAACGTGCAAATCGGTATGACAGACTCCACAATACTCCATGTCAAGCAAAGCTTCATTAGGTTTGATTGCTCGAAGTTCCTTTTCAACAAGGTCCGCATAACCATCTGGATTGTGTCTTACTACTGCTGCTTTCATAAGAAAGTCTCCTCTATATATAAAATTTTGTAAACGCATTCTTTTGTTTTATTATATCACTTTTAACTTCATTTTGTATCATTTAAAGTAACAAAAACATCTTGGTTCTTTTAATGTAATCTTTGAACCATTCGTTATCAATTTTTATGAGTCATTTGTGATTTTTCTTCTTCTTTTACGTATAATATAGTAAGAATGAATTTAGAAGCTAAATTAAAAGAAATTTTTGGTTATGACAATTTCCGAAATGGTCAGAAACAAATTATTGAACAAGTCCTAGATGGACAAGCCACTCTTGGTATTTTACCCACAGGAGCTGGAAAATCAATCTGCTATCAGTTACCAGCTCTTATTCAACCAGGGCTTACTCTCGTAATCTCCCCACTTATTAGCTTGATGAAAGATCAAGTCGACCAGCTGAATATTGCCGGAATTCCAGCAACATTTATTAACTCTATCCTAGAGGATTCCGAATCTTATCAAAGAATGCGACAGGTTGAAAATGGCGAAATCAAGCTTCTTTTTGTAGCACCAGAGCGTTTTTCATTAGACTATTTCAATGCCTTTTTACAAAAACTTCCAATTGATTTAGTTGCCATAGATGAAGCACACTGCATTTCACAATGGGGGCACGATTTCAGACCCAGTTATGTCGATTTTGCCTCTCATCTCCAATATTTACCAACAAATCCTACCGTCTTAGCCCTTACGGCCACTGCGACACCAAAAGTTGCAGATGATATTCAAAAACTTCTTTCAATTTCCCCCAGTCATACTATTAAAACCGGTTTTCTTAGAGAAAACTTACGTTTTGAAGTAGTCAAAGGGATGGATAAGAGAACTTTTCTTAAAAATTATCTTAAAAATCAAGAAAGTGAGGCTGCTGGAATTATCTATGCCAGCACTCGTAAAGAAGTTGAAGAAATTTGTGAATGGCTCAACCATAATCATTTCAAAGCCGTTCGTTACCATGCTGGATTGAGCGAACAGGAACGTCAAATGAATCAAGAACTTTTTCTCTTTGACGAAGTGCCAATAATGGTTGCCACTAATGCTTTTGGCATGGGAATCAATAAACCAAATGTTCGATTTGTGATTCATTATGCCCTTCCCGCAACAATTGAAAGTTATTATCAAGAAGCTGGACGAGCAGGACGGGACCGGCTTGAATCTGATGCTATCCTCCTTTTTTCACCAAATGATTTACGAATTCGTAATTTCTTGATTGAGCAAAGTGAAGGTGATGAAGCGCACAAGGAACATGAATACGAAAAGCTTCGACAAATGCAAGCATACACAAGTGCCGAAACCTGTTTGCAACGCTATATTTTACAGTATTTTGGCGATGAAGGCGAAGACTGTAAAAAATGCAGCAACTGTCTTGATGAAAGAGAACTTCTTGATATCACGATTGATGCTCAAAAAGTCCTTTCTTGTGTGGTAAGAATGGGAGAACGATTTGGGAAAACAGCCGTAGCACAAGTTTTAATCGGTTCCAAAAATAAAAATATTGCCAAATGGAATTTTGAATCTTTATCTACCTTTGGAATCATGAAAAACTATTCGCAAAAAACAGTCGGCGAATTAATCGATTTTCTTTCAGCCGAAGGTTATTTAAATATTACGTCAGGCAAATTCCCCTTGTTACTTCTTTCACCTCAAGGTTTAAAAGTTCTCAAAGGTCAAGTCAAAGTTTATCGCAGAGCCAGCCTACTCATTGAACCAAAATCAACCGTTTCACATCAGTTTGATGAAGAATGTTTTGCAAGCATTCGTGCACTTCGACTTGAACTAGCCAAGGAAGAAGGCGTCCCTCCTTTCATGATTTTTTCTGATAGTGCCCTTAAAGAAATGGCTCAAGTTCTGCCGGATAGTCCAAGTCAATTTTTACAAATTTCTGGTGTCGGACCTGTTAAACTCGAAAAATATGGAAGGCTTTTTATCGACAAAATATCTGAATATAAAAAAAGCTGAGCAAACTCAGCTTTTATTTTTTTAAAATAATTTTATTACAAGTTATTTTTCTTTCTATAGTTGCGCATCATGAAGTAGGCAATTACACCAAAGATAAGTGGCCCACCAATCATTGAAATAAATGATGTCAACATTTCAGATAATGCTTTACCAGTTTGGTCAACAGCTGGTAATTGAACATAATTCACAATTGGTTGAATAATTGTGAAGAAGTTAGCCCCACCAACAACAACCAAGACCAAAATTGTCAAGAAGTTCACAACAAAATTTGATTTAAAGAATTCAATTGGTTTAGCAATATTTTTATTCTTCTTGAAGTACCAGAAAGCAATAACGATGAAGAGATAAGGCAAAGTCATAGAAACATTAGCCATATAAGTCAAAATGAGAAAGAATTGACTTGCTCCACCTTGTGAAGTCAAGAAATTCAAAACAATAATTAAGGTAACAATTGCAAATTGGATCCACATTGCAAATTTTGGCATTCCTTCTTCATCAAGTTTTCCTAATTTACCAGGCCAAAGTTTTTCTGGTGTACCAGTAATCAACTGTTTGATTGGACTATAAGTCAAGGTAAAGAAAGCGCCCATGTAAGCAAGAAGCATAGAAAGACCGATATAACGGGCGAAAATACCACCAAGCATATCTGCTCCAGGAGTAGAAAGTCCAAGTGCATGACCAACTGCTTCACCAAGGTTTTGCAAAAGTATGTAAGGAACAGTCCCAAGGTTCATTGATCCATCTTTAATGGCTGGAATCCATTGTGAATAATCAACGAAGAAACCAACACTAAGAATAGCAACAGCATAACCCACAGCAATAATAAGCGCTGATGTGATGATTCCTCGTGGGAAGTTTTTCTCAGGCTCGTGAGTTTGGTCAACTAAACCAGCGATTGATTCAACTCCACCATAAGCGAAGACAGCAAATACAAGAAAGGCAATAAAGGCAACAATACTACCATCAAAAGTTGGATTAGGAGACGAAGTAAAAGCAGCAAGATTAATTGGTGTTGCTGGATGACCATTAACAATAAGTACAAGAACAGCACCAAGAATTAAAATAACATTGAGTGAAAGAACGGCAACCCCCGCAATAGAGGTGAATTTTTTAATTGTTTCCACACCTTTTGAGACCATAAAGGTAATCAATGCCATCCAAACTACAGCTGCAATTGAAATCCAAAGTAATGAAGGGGTGTGTGTTGAGTTACCAAAAATCAAATTGACCGTTGGAATCAAAATTTTATTGGCAACACTTACCATCCAGATAACATAAGAAGCATACCACATGAATGTTCCAACGAAGGCGAAGGTGGGGTTAACCGCCTCACTCATCCATGAATAAATTCCTCCTTTTTCATCTTTAAATGCTGAACCCATTTCCGTTACCATAAAGGCAAAAGGGAGGAAAAAGAGCAGGGCTCCAATAATATACCAAGGAATGGCGCCGTAGCCCATTTGGTAGAAAGCGACAGGGATATTCCCAAAACCAAAGACCGTCGTAAATATCATCAACGAGAGTCCTACGAGTGAGAGTTTACCTTTTGTGTTTTGTGACATAATCTTTCCTTTTACATTAATTGACTTATAATCAGTCAATTTTATTTTTAAAGTCTTGAATAATAGCTCAATTTTACTAACAAAGTTGTCAGTAAAATATTTAGAAACAGAATAATATTTTATACAGTAGCAGAAAGTTATCGAAAAGTAGCAATTAGTCTGAAAATTATAAGATAAGCGCAAAGCAAGCCGCTCATGAAGATTTTTAATCAAAAACCTTCTTGGGCGACTTGTTCTTTTATTATCGAGCTAAAAAACTAATTACTCTCTCTTTTTCTTTTATTTTACTACTTCATTGTTCAAACGAATGATTTCAAGCAAAGTATCTACTGCTTTTTCCATTGTTTGTACAGAAACAAATTCAAAACGTCCGTGCATGTTTTCACCACCTGCAAAAAGGTTTGGTGTTGGAAGTCCCATAAATGAAATTTTAGACCCATCAGTTCCACCACGAATTGGTTCAATAATTGGGACAATATCAAGATTTTCCATTGCTTTTTTAGCAATATCAATAATTGACATATCTTTTTCAATGATTTGAGCCATGTTGTAGTATTGGTCTTTAATAACTGGTTTCACACGGTTTTGACCAAGTTCAGCATTCATTTTATCTGCAATCTCTTGCATCAAAGCTTTACGTTCGTTGAATTTACCTTCTTCATGGTCACGAATGATATATTGAGCTCTTGCTTCTTCTGGTGTACCATCAAGTTTCAAAAGATGGAAGAAACCTTCTCGGCCTTCAGTTTTTTCAGGACGGTCAAATTCTGGAAGTGAATTGTGGTAGTCAATTGCTAATTGTAATGCATTAACCATTGTATTTTTTGCTGTCCCTGGGTGAACATTTTTACCTTGGAACTCAATCACTGCACCAGCTGCTGAGAAAGTTTCATATTGAAGTTCTCCAAGTGGTCCACCATCTACAGTGTAAGCAAAGTCAACATCAAAGTCAGCTACGTCAAATTTATCAGCACCTACACCAATTTCTTCATCAGGACCAAATCCAACACGAATTTCACCGTGTTCAAAATCAGGATTAATATTCAAAAGATAGTCAGCCAAAGTCATGATTTCAGCTACACCAGATTTATCATCTGAACCAAGCAAAGTTGTTCCATCAGTATGAACTAAAGTTTGCCCTTTGTAGTTTTTAAGATTTGGGAAATCTTTTGGATCAAGTGTAAACTCAGTATCACCAAGTTTAATCACAGATTCACCATCATAATTTTCCAAAATTTGTGGGTTAACACCCTCTGCGTTGAAATCAGCGGTATCCAAGTGAGCTAAAAGTCCAATTTTGCGCACTTTTTTATCTGTATTTGCAGGAATTGTACCGATAACATAACCATTTGATTCAAGATAATGAACATCTTTGAGACCAAGGGCTTTCATATCTTCACCCATTTTGTGGGCAAATTCTACGAGCGCTTGAGTTGAAGGTGTTGTTGTGCTGTTTTCATCTGAACGTGTATTTACTTTAACATATTCAAGAAAACGTGGTAACAGTTTTTCGTACTTCATTTGTTCTCCTTAAATTTATTCTAATAGCCTATTTGTCTCCAAGTGAGATGAATGGCTCAATAGCTGTGGTTTGTTGAATTTGAGCAATAATGAAAGATTTAGCATCAGCATATTTCTGCTCTGGAATCACTTGTTCTGAAAATTTCAAAAGACATTTGTATTCTTTTTCCGAAATTTTTTCAATATAGTTATATTTCTCCAGCACATTGACAAAAATATCCGACTTAGATTTGACAACTTCTTTACGCATAAATTTCAAAAGAAAAGTAGTCATATACTTAAGCGCATATTCTGGGTCAACATCGCCAATCATTTGATAAACCTCTGTTTCAAGCGGAGTTAAAGGTAAATTTTTGGCCACTTTATCAAAATAATTGGCAAGTGATTGTGGAATTTCAGTATTCTGTGGATATTCTTTGTAAGAAAAAGATGTCATGAAATTCAAGATAACTTGATTCGTTTGATTAGTCAAAGATTGATAAAGCATACTTTGCGATATTAGCTTTTCAATCCGTGACTCCTTTTCAATAAAAATTGGAGCTTCGTAGATGTTTTTCTGTGGTTCAGCAATTTTGTCTTTTAAAGTTTCCCAATCAAACTCACTGTCATTAAAAACATGAAAGCCCAGCGAATAACGTTTATCAGAACGTAAGATTAACCCAGCAGCAATAAATGAGTCAATTTGCCGGTCAATATTTTTTACGTCAGCAAAATCTTTATGAATCTGTCTGAGCATGACTTCATCATGTTGTGCTAAATATTCTATCAAATCTTTAAAAAAGGGCTGACTTGTCAGCCGATTTTCATTATAGATTTTAATAGTCATTATTTATTGAAGCTTTCAGTCAATTGTGGAACAACTTGTTTTTTACGTGAAACAGCACCAGCAAGGAAGGCGTGGTCATCTGCAAGTGTAAAGTTGAAAGCTGCTTCTGATTTTTCTGGATGTGTACCCAAAGCAATGATTTCAGAGTTTGAGTTAACAATGTCAGTAATCATAAAGACAAAGTCATCGTATCCATTTGCTGTCATTGAAGCATTAATAGCTGCTTTAATATCTGAAAGACGTTCTAAAACTTCTGGAATATCAACTGTATTAACTTGTGCAATACGAACATTTGAACCATTCAATTCAAAAGTTTTTGCATCAATATCAATCAATTCTTCTGCTGTTTTAGTAGATAAATTTGTTCCAGCTTTGAGCATTGCAAGTCCATATTCTTCAAGGTTAACACCAGCAATTTCAGCAAGTTCTTTAGCAACTTTATGGTCTGTCACATGAGTCGTTGGAGATTTCAAAAGCAAAGTATCTGAAATCAAACCTGAAAGTAAAAGTCCAGCAACTTCTTTAGGGATTTCAACATTTGCTTCAAGGAATTTACGGTAAACAATTGATGACGCAGAACCAACAGGTTCAACAGTCATAAACAAAGGAGCTGCTGTATTAAAGTTAGCCACACGGTGATGGTCAACTACACCATAAATTGTTAAGTCTTCAATATCAGAGATTGATTGTTGGAACTCATTGTGGTCAGTCAAAATTACTGTATCCACACCCTCTTCTTTTGCTGATTTTACTACACGTGGAGCTTTCACGCCAAAGTAATCCAATACGAATTGTGTTTCTTCATTTGGAGTTCCAAGGGCAACTACTTCAGTGTTAAGGGCACCATTTGGACGATGGTTGCTCAAATATGAAAATCCATATGATGAGCCGATAGCGTCAGTATCAGGTTTTTGATGACCAAAAACAAGTATTTTATCAGACATTTTTTTACCTCATTTTAAAAATTTTAATTTCCCACTTAAACTTCTAGTTTTAACTAAAAATTATTTGGGTTATCATCCCTTAAATTATACCAAAAAATGGCTGATTAAGCACATTTTCATTTTCATTTAGGACTGATTTTATTCGATTGTCCGTTTTGTAACAAAAAAATGAATCTGAATAACTTCAAATTCATTTTTATTTTTTATCTTATACGTTCTAAGTAATCTTGATAAGATTCTGTATTCATGATTTCTTTAGCATTATGAACACGATCTTTTGTTGGAGGTTTCACACCTTCAAGCGGATATTTCCAACCTAATTCACGCCATTTAAATTCGCCCATTGTATGGTAAGGTAAAATTTCAAATTTCAAGACATTTTTTAAAGTTTTTACAAATTCACCTAATTGAACTAAATCTTCATCAAAATCACTTTCACCAGGAACAAGAACGTGACGAACCCACATTGCATTACCACGGTCTGATAAATACTGTGCAAAAGCTAAAATATTATCGTTTTTATTAGCTGTCAATTCTTTGTGTCGTTCTGGATTTATTTCTTTAATGTCTAATAATACTAAGTCGGTATAATCTAGTAACTCATCAATTTTTTCGGTTACATATTTATCAGTCAAATATGGTTGAGCCGCTGTATCAAGTGTTGTATGAATACCGAGAGATTTTGCATATTTGAAAAGAGCTAATACAAAGTCAATTTGAAGGAGCGCCTCACCACCAGAAACGGTAATTCCACCTTTCTCTCCCCAAAAACCTCTAAAACGAAGTGCCTCATCCATGACATCTTCTACGGTACGCTCTGTCGCTTTATCTGACTTTAATGCCCAAGTATCAGGGTTGTGACAATACTTGCAACGCATCCGACAGCCTTGCATGAAAATAATAAAACGGACTCCAGGGCCATCAACAGAACCAAAAGATTCAGTTGAATGAATCAGTCCAGTAACTTTTTTAAGTTCATCTATATTCTCTGACATCATCTTCTCCAATTCAAAACACTATTTCACACCCCTATCATACCGCAATTCATTGATTTTATCAAATCAAATTCTGTCAGTAAAAGTTAATGACAAGGGCTCTGTCAGTAAAAAGTTTTAGTAAATTATTTCTTGTCAGCCCCTAAATGTAAGGGCTTATCTAAATAATTATCAGTTTTATTCTATAAAAAAACTGACAGAATTTCTGTCAGTAATTTTTTTAAATTTCTGTTTCTTCTGGTTCGACATCAAATTCAACACGAAGTTTAACCACACGTTTTCCAGAGACTTCTAAACTTGTCAGTGAAAAATGGTCTTCATCATTGTCCACTTTGCAGACAATTTGTTGTCCTTTGGCTGGAATTTTACCAGTTGTCGCTAAGAAATAACCTGCAATTGTATCAACGTCATTGCTTTCAAGATGTGTATCAAATTCTTCATTGAAGTCATTCAAGGTCATTTTCCCTTGGACAACATAGAGATTTTCACCGATTTTGAAGACTTCTTCTTCAGCAATATCGGTTTCGTCATCAATTTCACCAACGATTTCTTCTAGTAAATCTTCTAAGGTAACTACGCCTTCAACACCACCATATTCGTTTAATAATACAGCCATTTGATTTTGAGTTTTACGCATTTGACGCATTAAGTCATCAACAAAGATTGTTTCAGGAACAAACAAAGGTTCTTGAAGTATTTCTCGTAAGTCAATATCATCAAAACCATGGTCAAAAGAATATCTTAAAAGTTTTTTCACATGTAAAATTCCCAGAATATTATCTTTATCATCATCATAAACTGGTACCCGTGAATAAGTTTCACTTAGAATAGCGGTAATATTTTCACGTGAATCATCATTAATATCAATCATGAAAGCATCTGTTCTTGGAACCATGATTTCACGCGCAACCAACTCGTCTAAGCTGAACACGCCAGTAATCATTTCACGCTCATTAGCGTCAAGTGCTTCATCATTTGTATTGAGTAAATACTCAATCTCATCTCGAGTCATCCCTTCATCCAAATCATCAAATTTCATCGGAGTCAATCGGCTTAAGACATTTGTTGAACTTGCCAAAAACCAAACGAAAGGTTTCATCACTTTTCCCAAAAATTGGATAGGTGGTGCGACTCTTAAGGCCAATTTTTCTTTGAGGTTTTGGGCAATTCGTTTCGGATAAAGTTCACCAAATACGAGAGAGACATAAGTTAAGACAGCTAAAACAATAATTTGAGCCAAAGTTTTAGCTAGAGCTGTTCCACCTAACAGTGGAGCTAAACGTGAAGATAAGGCTTCGGCCAAACTAGCCCCCGCTAAAATATTAATCAAAGTAATCCCAATTTGAATCGTTGAGAGGAAATTACTTGGTTGATTAAGGATATTAACAAGGTTGATATATTTCTTATCACCTTCGCTAGCCTTTTGTTCTACTTTCGTCCGGCTGAGACTGACCATGGCCATCTCACTGGCTGAAAAGAAGGCATTTAAAGCTGTTAAAAAAATAAGTAAAAGAATCTGCAAGAGTATCGATACACTCTCGGGATCAGGGTTTGACATTAGTGCTCCTTGAGAAAAATATTATAGTGTTTATTTTAACACTCAAAACTTTGCCAACTCAAATTTAATGAAAATGAGAGTTAACAATTTAGATAGAATTATTATATCATATTTTTGTTCTCATTTTGAAATAATTTTTCTTTGTTCGGCTTTATGATTATTATAAAGGCTATTGGCAAATTTAACAATCTCTTTGACTAAGCAATAAGCAGGAACAGCGATAATCATTCCTAGAATTCCATACAAACTTCCAGAAATTAACATGAGAATCATAACGGTTACTGGATGAACTTTAACAGCTGACCCCACAATTTTAGGATAAACCAGATTACCATCAAGCTGTTGCAAAACAAGGACATAGATAACGGCAATAAGTGCTGTTACTGGTCGATTAAAGGCCACCGTTACTATCATCGGTAAAACACCAATATATGGACCCGCATAAGGAATGAGATTTGTTACTCCAGCAAAGAGTGCGAAAAGAAAGGCATAAGGAATTCCAAGAACCATGTAACCAATGAAGACGACAATAAAGACAAGCAAGGCATCAAGCGCAACTCCTGAAATATAACGTGAAATCGTATGATTCATATTTTCAAGAAGTTCAAAGATATTCAATCTATCTTCGGTCAAAACATTTTCCTTCAAAAACGGAATAATCTTTTCACCATCTTTAAGCATATAGTAAAGTAAGATTGGTACCAAAATCATTACCATAACAATGCTTGTAATGATACCAACGATACTTCCAACACTAACCGTGATACTATTAAGCAAATTGTGCAAAATATCAGTATACGAAAGATTTAATTTCTCAACAAGACTATTAACATCAAGTTGGTCGTAGATTTGAGCGAATCGTGGATTATGTTGAAGCCCTTCAATCCAAGCCCTAACTTGTGGATAAGCTTTCCCAGTTGCATTAATTAGACTTGTCAACTGTGAAATTAAGCTCGGAATGACTGAGGCAACTGCAAAAATAATCATTCCTAAGATTAATAAAAGAACAATAAAAATTCCTAATACCTTTTTTATTCTTAACTTCTCTTCCATGAAAGTAACAACAGGATTAAAAACATAATATAAAAAACCTGCAATAATAAATGGGACAAATAAGAGCGTCAACAATGTTTTAATGGGTTGAAATACAAAATCAATCTGAGACAAGAGAAAGATTAACAAAGTAACGGCTAATATTTCCACTGTCCAGAAGAATAATTTACTATTTTTGAACATAAATTTCCTTTATTTAATATATTTTTGTCTTTCTTAAAATAAATGATTGAATAATTGTTATTTTAAATAACTTATTTCTGCTATTTTTAGACTATTTATATTATAATAAATCCAAGGCTTATGACTTGGACACTATCTATAATACCATAAACTGATTTACTGCGCTACAAAGGCATTCAAACAAAAATTCAAGTTATTTAAATTAACCTGATTTAATATCGTAACGCTGTTAAAAACTCTGTTAAAAAAATATACAAACATTATTCATTGCATCGCCGTGCGTAAAATTGAGAATCATGACTAGGCACTTGTTTAGTGCTTTTTTACTATGCTCAAAGAGGGACTTGAACCCTCACGGTTTAATAACCAACGGATTTTAAGTCCGCAGCGTCTGCCAATTCCGCCATTCGAGCAAATCTCCGCCTAGACACTAAGCGGAGACACTATTATTATAGCATAGTATGAACTTAATACATTATAAGTAAACGCATACAAAAAACTTGACTATGATTAATTTTTCTGATATTATTACTTTCGTAGGTAAAAGATTTGGCTTATCCATTTCTTGGAATACGTTTACATTCCGCTAGCGCTGGGTTAGCGGTCTTTTTATATTTTAAAAGCCACTCAGAAGGGTGGCTAAACTCTAGAAATAGGATGAAATCTCACAAACATCCCGACTATATTATAACATATTATTATTGACAATTGTTCATAAAATTGATAATATTATAAAAGTTATTGCAAGTTAATCTAGTTCCGCACTATATTATTCATACCTTGCTCTAATCACTTTTCGGCACTAGCTTAATGCTAGTGCTTTTTTGATATAAAAAAAGCCACTCCGAAGAGCAGCTAATGAGGAGAGTAAAACTCTTCATCGATGTCCAATAATATTATAGCACAAAAAAGCGCCCCAGTTAGGAGAGGGACGCTTAGGAGTAAATTTATGAAAAATTATATATTTTTGGGTAAATATAGTATATATCTACTTCCTTAACTAGAACAAAAAGCCCTGTTTAAGGGCAGACGTCATCTTATATAGGTAAGATGAATTCATTCTACTACTTTTTGTATTTGTTTTCAAATAAAAAACACCGTCACTTAGTCAAGAACGATGCTTTGGGAGTTATTTATAACCTTAATGTAAAAGGTAAGATTATTATACAATTTACTGCTTTCGTTGTAAAGAAAAACGCTCCAAATAAGGAGCGATAACTCTAGAAAGTCATCTATCAGTATACCATAAACTTATTGTTTTGTAAATAAAATAGAAGCCGCAGCGCACGACTTCTATAGCTATGAATAACAAGAGACTGTGACCTCTTTAATGCAAATATACTATTAAAAAAGAGATATTACTAATTATTTGTTCCAAAATAAGAGGACGCCACTCCTAAATAAGAAATGGCGTCACAGCAGTATATAGATATTATAACGCTCTCATTGAAACTTGTCAATCCTTTAAACAGTTTTAATAAAGTATATCAAACAAGAATAACACCCTCGCCAAAAGGTGCTTCCTGAAACACTATTAAAATACTACTTGTAGAACTATTATATTACCATCACGTTATTTTGTAAAGAATATTGTTTTGATTAAAATACCTTGCATAATCATTTACATTTTGATATTCTTTTTAAAAATATACTTGGAGAACAATATGAAAAAAATATTATTTACAATTTTAGCTTTAGGTTTTAGTTTAATCGTATTGAGTGGTTGTCAAACTAGAGAAGATAGTTCGGATTGGTTACAAGGCGACTGGTATAGTAAGGACTGGGATGTAACTTACACTATCATTAAACAAGATGAAAATGACTGGGAAATTAGAGATGGAGAGCATCCTATCGCTAAATGTTCACAAGAATATATAGATGATAAAGATAGTAAAGAAATTCTACTTATTGATAAGAAGGGCATTGAATTTCATATCACTCCAATTGATAAGAGCCATATAAAATTTCAACAAGTAAGTAAAGATGGCACATTAGGGACTACTGATGCAGTGGAGTTTGTTAAAAAACAATATTAGAAGACAGGATCAATCCCTGCTTTTTGTTGTAAAGAGGAACAGTGATTTATTTATAAAATATATCAATAATTCATATATACCAACCTTTCGTTGGTATTTTTTTATTGTTAAAACGCACAAAAGAGTCAAAATAAAAAACTCCTTTTAAGGAGTTTCTACTATATATTTATGGTTCTTGCTGGACTCGAACCATCGACCGAACGGTTAGCTACCAACTGAGCTAAAGAACCGAAATATGACAATCTGCAGCACATATCTTGGTTATTATATTAGATATATGTGGATGGAACTGCAGATTATCAAAGATACTGTAAAAGAAATCAATTTCTCATCCACTAAATACATTATAACATACTACTATAAATAATTGACAATTGTCTGAAAAATTGATAATATTTAAATTGTTAGTACCTCTTATTTTTTGTATATACGAAATTTTTTCTGAATTTGTACTAACACTATCATCCTCTAATTGGTAACTTTAAAATTTACTGATTAGAGCTTTTTTTGTGCATAAATTTATGAAAAAACACCCTATAAAGGGCGTTAAATAATTTGTTAAGAGTTTTAGAACCCTTAGATTAGGAGATATCAAGATTAGATCTTGATTTTCTTAGTTTACTCTTATCATTTTATTTTGTCAAGAATTATATAGACAATTCAAAAAATGACCCTTGTTCAGAGGGACATTAGGACTAAAACTTTATGAAAAATGCCAGCAAAATGCTGACACCCATGTTTAAGAATACTAATTAAACATATAAAATAAATAAAAAAGCCGCTCCGAAGAGCAGCTTAACTCTAGAAATAGGATGAAATCCCACAAACATCCCGAATATATTGTAGCACAAAAAAGCGCCTAGGGTAATTAGGCGCTTAGGAGTTTTATCTTGAGCATTTTATCAGCAAAAATTCTCAAAGATTGTTTAGGGTAACTTATTATAACCCCCTGATTAGATTTTGTCAATAATTATAGAAGATTATTTTACAACCATAACATTGCATGGTGATTTTTCAACAACATAAGAAGTTGTAGAACCAATCAAAATACGATCTACTAATTTTTTACTATTTGCCCCAATCACAATTAAATCCATTGCATTATCTTCAGCAAATTTAACAATATCTTTCTTTGGATTTCCTATAAAAGTCACCGTTTGAAATGCGACATCTTTAGGAAAATCTTTAGTTAGGTTTTTTATAATTTGTTTTGACTCTTCTTCAATCTCATCTAGGCTCATTGCTAAAGCAATTGAGGTTCCTCTTAACCTTGTTTCATCTTTAACATTCAGAATAAATAATTCAGCTTCATTCCTTTTTGCAACTGCAATCGCTTCATGGAGCGCATTCATAGCTTGGTTTGAATCATCAACTGGAACCAGAATTTTCTTGTAAACATCTTTCATCTCAGGCACCTCCTGTAAATGTTATTATTTTCACAATTTTATTCTATCATTTTTTGAATGCGTTTGCAAACCTTAGAATTAAAAAGCGCCCCAGCTAGGAGAGGGACGCTTAGGAGTAAACTTTATGAAAAAGTTTATTTTTGGAATAGACTTATTATATTCTTCTTTTCTTAAACGAATAATAAAAATGCTTAAGAATATTTATTATTTATAACAGATAAAAGCATTTCTTTTGACAGCGTTATCTTTTATTGGTATTCTATAGATATCATCAAGAAGGAAACCCGAAATGGTTGGGAGAATATTATTATTTAGTGGGTTCAATTCCCACCTCCTTCATTATTAAAATCATCCTACTAGTCCGCTGCTAGTAGGATTTTTTTGCAAAAGAAAAACGCCCCGGAGGGCGAAATCTATAAATGAAGCTTTAATTTTTTTAAAGAAAAAACTTGCTTTAATTAAATTTTTTATCTATAATGTAAGTAAGATAAAAACAGTTACCCGCTTGTAATGTTCGCTTTATCCCCTGCCTATAAAAAGCTCCTCGTTGGCGTAAGCCTTCATCGGGAGCTTTTTTATTTATCTTTCAATTAATAAGCAATATGCCATAAATAACTTTCGATATTCAGTTTTATTCAAAGAATTATCGGATTTCTTTTCCAAAATATTATTTATAAAAGTTCGTATTTCAGTTTCATCAAAATCTCTTATATTAGATATTATATAATATATTTTTGAGTACTCTTTAATTCCAGTCAAATCGTAGACTTCTTGAGGCGAATGTGCAGTCTTCAAACTTTGTAAATACATCTTACTAACCTTAGTTTTAGAAATTTCAATAAAATTATCCAAGCCAGACTCTTTATACTTTTTCTCCCATTTTGTTAGTTTATGTATATATTTATCACGTTTAGCATTTTCAATCAAGTCATTAATTCTACTTAAGTATTTATTAAAGGGGATATCAGTCCTCATGCTTTGATTAGTAAGAAATGTTAAAGCTATCTCCAGGGGCATTTCATTTTTTGAGTTGAAATATTCCTTGATATAATCTACATAGCTAGGGATTTTATAAATATATTTATCATCTCCAAAAGCTACCACTATATTTTTATTTTTTAGATCTTCTGATGTAGTTTGACTTATATCGACAAAGCTAGCTAAAACACTTTGTAACTGATTTTCTTGACCTTTTACTTCTATTATTTTTCTAAAAAGCCCCTCATATTTTGCAATCTCAGAAGGTAGGTATCCCTGTTCGATTTTAGAGACTGTATCATAAATTTCTTTGTAATTATCTGTACTTATTTTAGTATAATGCATTCCTAAATCTGGAATACTTGAAACTACATCTTGAATACTTTGTTCTCCTTTTTTATACTCAACAACACCTATCCTTGCTGCTGCTTCTTGCAGGTCGTAAGGTATATTTTCCGAATAATCCGATAACAATGAGCGTATATTTTCATCTGTTAAAGAGTAACCTAAGAATAATATTGGAGCTTCTGTCAAGTTTGACAGAATTTTTGCATTAACAATTGCAAGTTTTGATTCATTTTGTTTATAATCTTTTTCAGTTATACAAATTGAATTTATATCTTTTATTGAACCATGTATTTTGTATAATTCTCCATAGTCATTTGTTTTTGGAGCTATACTATAAAAGTGGACAGAAAATTGTGTGTTATAATCTGTCTATTAAGACACAAAAATGAAAGGACTTTTATGTCAGGTTTTAAACGTTACGACGAGGATTTCAAACAATCGCTCGTTAATCTCTATCAAACTGGTAAAACACAAACTGAACTCTGTAAAGATTATGGGGTATCTTCTTCTGCACTTGCAAAATGGATTAAGCAGTACTCTCAAGTGCGTCTTGAAGATAATACGGTGTTGACTGCTAAACAGATTCAAAAATTACAAAAAAGGAATGCCCAACTAGAGGAAGAAAATCTGATCTTAAAAAAAGCGAGTGCCATATTCATGCAAAACTCCAAGTAAGATTGAAAGCCATCTATAGACTCCGATTTGAACACACGACAGTTATGCTCTGTCGTGTTTTACATGTCAATCGTTCCACCTACTATAACTTCATAAACAAGAGGCCTTCGAAGCGTGAAGTAGAAAATCAACGCTTGAGAAAATTACTTCTTGAAATCTATATGAAAGCCAAGAAAAGAATCGGAACAAGAGCTTTTAAAATTATTCTCCTGCGTGATTATGGCGTCAATATTTCTGAAGGGCGTATCTTAAGACTTCTCAAGTCTATGACACTCCCTAAAATGTCAACCATTAAACCTCGTTTTTATTCAAACAAATCGCCCGAATTTTCTTCTGATAATCTACTGAAACAAGAATTTAACCCGAACTCCCCAAATCAAGTGTGGACAACTGACTTCACTTATATTTCTATAGGACCTAAACGACATATTTATCTCTGTGCTATTCTTGACCTCTACTCAAGGAAATGTATTGCGTGGAAAGTAAGTGATCGAATTGATGCCAAACTCGCCTGTGATACCTTAGAGATAGCTATAAAGAAAAGAAAACCTAAAGAACCAATCATTTTTCATTCTGATCAAGGCAGTCAATTTAAGTCAGCTTCCTTTAGAAAGCTATTAGATGAGCATCAATTGCTTGCTTCTTACTCCAAGCCTGGATATCCTTATGATAATGCCGTGACTGAGGTCTTTTTCAAGTATCTTAAACAACGAGAAATTAATCGCAGAACTTATCACTCCATTCAAGAAGTTCAACTCTCTTGCTTTGAATACATCGAACAATTTTATAACAATTATAATCCTCATTCCGCCAACAATGGTTTAACTCCAAATCAGAAAGAAGAAAATTATTTTAAGAAAATATAGCTCATTTTGTGTCTAAATATTTGACATTAGTCCAAGTACAACGTACTGTTATACAAGATACACCGAAAACAAATAAAAGTAATCGAGTAATCAGCATTGATTCCAAAGCAGCTTCAACTTTAAAACGTTGGTACTTCTTCCAGAAAAAACATTTTATGAGCTTAGGAAATCCACATCAATCTTTAGTGTTTCCGACATGGCAAGGTAATGTTATGGACTACCACGGTCTAAACTACCGGCTAAAAAAGATAGAGGATGCTGCAAAACTTACTTCTTTATCATTTCATGGTTTTAGACATTCACACGCTAGTTTATGCCTAAATGCTGGTATGACATATAAAGTTATACAAGAGAGATTAGGACATTCAACCTTACAAATGACAATGGACCTATACTCGCATCTCGAGCCTGAAAAGAAAAATAAAGAGCTTGAACTATTTACTAAGTATGCCAACTTTTAATTGGAACTCTGTTAAAAACTCTGTTAATTACTTTTTGAACAAAAATAAAAGCATTGAAATGTAGTAATTCCAATGCTTGCAAGTGTTTATAGAAAGCTTTATAATAAATCCAAGGCTTTTAAGCAAACTAATCTTTAGGAGAAATTATGGAAATTAGAGTAACTCGTGATACTATGTCTGATATTTATTTTGATGCTTTACGAATTCGTAATCAAGTTTTTGTCAAAGAACAAGGCGTTCCTTATGAACTTGAAGTTGGAAACGCTCTTGAAGAGGCTTCTTCTGTTCATTTCGTTCTTTATGACGATGGTCTTGCCAAAGGTACCGTTCGTTTGCTTGCTGATTTGGATAAAAAAACAGCGCTAATTCAACGAATGGCTATTTTAAAAGAAGCAAGAGGTCATGGTTATGCAAAGCTTTTAATTGACCGTCTGATTGAATTTGCTAAAGAAAGCAAATTAAATAAATTAGAACTTCATGCACAACTTTCTGCCAAAGGTTTATATAGCAAATACGGCTTTAATGAGGTAGGACAAGTTTTTGAAGAAGCCGGAATTCAACATATTCAAATGGAAAGAACAATTCATTAATTGAAGACTAAGCCATGAAAAAAGTTACTGAAAGCCTGTCAGTAATTTATTTCATTAATTGAGCAATTCTTTTTTTTAGTTCTGGTAAAAGTTCAGGCTCAAACCACGGATTTTTGGCTAACCAAATATTATTTCGTGGGCTGGGATGAACAAGCGGAAAATATTTTGGTAAGTAGGCTTCAAAATCACGAATCACTTCTGTTGTTTTTGCTGATGATTTTAAATTTAAATAATACTTTATGGCATAAGAACCTACTAGAATAAAAAGTTCAATCTCAGGCATTTCTTCTAAAAGTGCTTTATGCCATTTTTGAACAAAACCTGCCCGAGGTGGCAGATCACCTGATTTTCCTTTTCCAGGAAAATAAAAATCTAAAGGCAAAATAGATATTTTATTTGACTCATAAAAAGTAGTTCGGTCAATTCCAAGCCAATCACGCAGGCGGTCACCTGACGGATCATTCCAAAAGAGTCGTGATTCTTGTGCTCGAATGCCTGGTGCCTGACCAATAATACAAATCTTTGCTTCTTTATGGACAGAATAAAGCGGCTCTATCCCTTCTTTTGTATATTTTTTGTTCTGTGGGTCAGCTTTAATCGCTTCAAAAATTTCCTTAAATTTATCCATTTTCTTTCCTTAAAAGCGTAATCTAAGTTTATAGATTACGCTTTTTATTGTAAAATTTACTGACAGAAAGCTTATCTGATAAATATTTCTAAGATAAATCCTGTCAGTAAAATGCGACCGGAGGAAACATTTTATCGGTGAATAAAGGAATTGTCAGCTATGCTGGCACTTCTTTCAAATGCAACCAAAGGTGAACATTTTTTAGGCAGTTCTGTCAATTCGATTATTGAACTAAGTATTTTAATTACAGAGGAACATGCTGACAGTTTTATCAACCCTCTACATTTACTGACAAGTCTTTTAATTACAAGTCAAATTTCCATCAGTCTTATTTTTCCAATTTTGCTTTCAAATACTGACCAGTATAGCTGTCAGCAACTTTTGCAACTTCTTCTGGTCTTCCTTTGGCAAGAATTGTTCCACCACCAGCACCACCTTCTGGACCTAAGTCGATGATGTAATCTGCTGTTTTAATGACATCCAAATTATGCTCAATGACAACAATCGTATTTCCTTGTTCAACCAAACGGTCTAATACTTGAATCAGGGTCGCAATATCTTCACTGTGCAAACCAGTTGTTGGTTCATCCAAGATATAAAAAGCTTTACCATTTGAACGTTTTTGTAATTCAGAAGCTAATTTCATCCGTTGAGCTTCCCCACCTGATAAAGTAGTTGCCGGTTGTCCAAGCGTCACATATCCCAAACCTACATCAACAATCGTTTGGAGTTTACGTTCAATTTTTGGAATATGACGGAAGAATTCCAAGCCATCAGACACGCGCATATCAAGCACTTCCGAAATATTCTTCCCTTTATAATGAACTTCTAAAGTTTCTGAATTGTAGCGTCTGCCGTGGCAAACTTCACATGGAACATAAACATCCGGCAAGAAATGCATTTCAATTTTGATGATTCCATCACCAGAACAGGCTTCACAACGTCCACCTTTAACATTAAATGAGAAACGTCCTTTTTTATAACCACGAATTTTTGCTTCATTTGTATTGGCAAATAAATCACGAATGTCATCAAAGACGCTGGTATAAGTAGCCGGATTTGAACGTGGAGTTCGACCAATTGGACTTTGGTCAATATCAATCAAACGCTCAATTCCTTCATAACCAGTAATTTTTTTATGCTTACCAGGTTTCTCTGAGTTGTGATTCAATTTTTGAGCTAATGATTTCTTTAAAATACTGTTAACTAAAGTTGATTTACCAGAACCAGAAACCCCAGTTACAGCCGTCATAACTCCCATTGGAAACTCAACGTCAAGGTTTTGCAAGTTGTTCTCACTTGCACCTGTAATCTTAACCATTTTTTTCTTATCAATGGCTCGACGTTTTTTGGGAACTGGAATGGCTCTTTTTCCTGACAAATATTGCCCTGTCAGTGATTTTTTATTTTTCATGACTTGTTTTGGTGTTCCAGAGGCAATAATTTCACCTCCTAAATCACCTGCCCCAGGCCCAACATCAATAAGCCAATCGGCTGCCATCATCGTGTCCTCATCATGTTCAACGACAATTAAGGTATTCCCCAAATCACGCATCTTTTGTAAAGACTCAATCAATCTGTCATTATCTCTTTGATGTAAACCAATGGATGGTTCATCCAAAATATACAAAACGCCTGATAAATTTGACCCAATCTGTGTCGCTAAACGAATACGTTGTGACTCTCCACCAGAAAGTGTTCCGCTTGAACGAGATAGCGTGAGATAATCCAAACCAACATTTTTCAAGAAAGTCAAACGGTCTTTAATTTCTTTCAAAATAGGTTTTGCGATAATTTCATTATTTGCAGAAAGAACTAAACTTTTCACATAATCAAGCGTATCGCCAATTGACAGAATTGAAAATTCAGCAATATTTTTCTCTCCCACTTTAACAGAAAGTGCTTGATCATTTAAACGATAACCATGACAAGTCGTACAAGTCAATTCAGTCATGTAAGAACGCGCCATTTCTCTAGCTGACTCGCTCATTCCCGAACGATATCGACGCCAAAGATTAGGAATGACCCCAACAAAGGTCATATCTTGGTCACGTAAGCCAAAATCTCCTTCGTGAAGAAAATGGAAAAGTTTATCTCCATTTCCATATAAAACAATTTGTTGTTCTTTTTCTGACAGTTTTTCCCAAGGTGTATCTAAATCAATACCAAATTGCTCCATTGCTTGCTCTAAAAGAGCTGGGTAATAAGTTGAGGCTTTCCCATACCAATAGATAATTGCTCCCTCACGGAGTGTTTTGCTTGTATCAGGAATCAATAAATCGACATCGGGTTCCAATTTAACTCCTAAACCATCACAATCTGGGCATGAGCCAAAAGGAGCATTGAATGAGAAAAGACGTGGTTCAAGTTCTGGAACAGTAAATCCACAAACTGGACAGGCATAAAATTCACTAAATAAAAGCTCTGAACCATCCATTTTATCAACAATAACATAACCCTCAGCCTGATGAAGCGCAGCCTCTACAGAGTCAAACAGACGCGAACGAATTCCTTCTTTTACAACAATACGGTCAATGACAATTTCAATGTTGTGCTTTTTATTTTTATCAAGTTCTGGAACTTCTGAAATATCATAAACTTCGCCATCAACACGAACACGAACATAACCATCTTTTTGGATACGCTCAAACATTTTGACATGAGTCCCTTTTTTGGTACGCACGACAGGAGCGAGAATTTGTAAACGTGTTTTTTCAGGAAGCTCAAGAATTTGTTCAACAATTTCTTCAACTGACTGTGCCGAAATTTTTCCATGACCATTCACACAATATGGCGTCCCAACACGGGCATATAATAGACGCAAATAGTCATTAATTTCCGTAACTGTCCCGACTGTTGAACGAGGATTTTTAGAAGTTGTTTTTTGGTCAATAGAAATTGCTGGCGACAAACCATCAATTGAATCAACATCTGGTTTATCCATATTTCCTAAAAACTGTCTGGCATAAGCTGACAAAGATTCAACATATCGACGTTGACCTTCTGCATATAAAGTTTCAAAGGCCAGAGATGATTTTCCAGACCCTGAAACCCCAGTAACAACAACTAATTTATCTCTTGGAATTTCAACATCTATATTTTTTAAATTGTGCTCACGTGCACCGTGTATTACTATTTTATCTTGTGGCATTTATTTTCCTTTTATTATTTTGTTTGGTCTGAATAGGTGGGCACGTTCTCCACTCTCGCTAAGTGAGCAAAGCTCACAAGTCGAATCGGACGTGCACCGTGTATTACTATTTTATCTTGTGGCATTTATGTTTCCTTTGCTTACTTTATTTTGAATGCACACTTTGGCGCATTCTCCACACACCAGGTATCCATTCGTGCTAATAGACGAAATGGCTCTCGCTACGTGGGCAAAACCCACTAGTCGAGTCGGACGTGCACCATGAACTACTCTCTAATCTTGTACATCCATGTTTCTTTATTTTTTAAAATAATGTTCTACTTCATCTTCGAGTGCTTGAATATCATGTTTGACTTGCTCACCCATTTCATGGTTAGATTTTTCGATAGCTTCCATCGTATTTCTAGCCATCTTTCGAGCTTCATTCATAATGGAACGGCAACCTGCATCATCCGTTTCTTTCATTTTTTCATCATATTCTATATGAATTCTTCTTGTAAATTCATTGATGTCATGCATCAATGTTTCAAAATTTGAGCGGACCTTGATCTGAGTATTTTCAAAATAAGGCTTACGGTCATCAATCACCAGATTTAAAAGCACCATTTGATAATTTAAATCTGCTGCATTACGATCTCTTGACATCGTATTCTCATTAATACGAATAATGCGTCGCTGATTACTAGAGTCATTTGTACTTTCAAAATGACGTTGTTCTAAGCGGTCCATGTTAAGTTGAATTGTTACTCGCATCAACACTTGTGAGATATGAAGATAATCATAAAACCATTTAATAAAATCGTCTTTTTGCTTATGAAGCATTTCGATAGATAGAGTGGTTGAATGACGTCTTTTTCCAGCTTGATATTCCGCAAAAGCAATAACTGCGGTTACAATTATTGCAAGACTTGAAAGAATCGTAAGTGAAGTAATCATACTCTTATTATACCACGAATGGCAAGCTAGCTCTTAACTTTGGCTACGTTAAATGGTATAATCTGACTATGAAATTATATTTAGTCAGACATGGTGAAACGCGAAGTATTCAGCAAAATTTGCTGATGGGTTGGTTGAACAGTCCTCTCACTGGCACAGGAATTCAACAGTCCGAAATTTTAGCTGACAAACTTTCGTCAGTAAAATTTGACTTGATTTTATCATCAGATTTACAAGGTGCTAAGGAAACTGCAATGATAATTTCTAATAAAATAGGAGCCTTACTACTCTTTGAACCTTTATTACGTGAACGAGGCCTTGGAAAATTGGAAAATCAAACAAAAGAAAATCGAGATTGGGCACAACTTAATATAGAAAATGAAGAAAATCTTACTTTAGGTATTGAATCTCTTGCTTCAATTCATGAACGTGCTAAAATATTTTTAGAAAAACTTCCTCAACTTTTTCCTTCTGCTCAAAATATTCTCATTGTTTCTCACAATGGAATGATTAATCAATTTCAAAAGATTTGGGAGCCTACTCATGAATTTACTCCTTTTGAATTTCTCACTATTTTAGAAAAAAACTTATGAACCAATATTTTACTTACATTTTACAATGCTCAGATAAGACTCTCTACTGTGGCTATACCACTGATTTAGAAAAAAGACTTGCTACTCATAACTCTGGTAAAGGGGCGAAATACACAAAAACAAGATTGCCAGTTAAGCTGCTTGCCTCTGTTGATTTTGATAATAAAAATGATGCCATGTCTTGTGAATGGTGGTTTAAACATAAACTTGTTCGCAAACAAAAATTGTCACTTATCAAAAATGATTTAATCAAAGAAAAGTTTATTGAATACCTAGAACTCAAACAAAAGAAAAACATTCATTTAAAATGAATGTTTTTTATTATTATGCTTTTTTCTTTCGGTAAGTAAAGTAAGAAAGGAGGCAAATCACTAAAGCAAAGACTGACAAAGTCCATGGATTAGTGACAATTTGCATGATGAAGATAATCGTTAAAGCGATAAGCACAACAAGTGTCGCCAACTTAACAAGCCAATTCGTTACTTCTTTATGTTTAAAATATAAAACAAGAGCAGCAACTAAAAGGAGAATCCAAACGATTGTAATCGTAAATGAAATCGAACCAGCCACAAATTGCCAAAATCCATCACCCAAAATTGCTGACAAAAGTACACCAATAAACAAAACAAATGATGAAACTAAAATCGCATTCGTTGGGACTTGGTTTTTAGATAATTTGCCCAATCTTTGACCTACATAAGAATTTGAACCTTGAATGCGTGAATAGAGTGAGCGTGAAGTGGCATAAATTGCTGAGTTAACCGCTGAAAAAATTGCAATAACAATGATTACGAGAACGATTTTATCAGCGTGTGGAATTCCTACTCGAGCAAAAATTGTAGCAAATGGACTTGCTGCATCTGGATTTGAAACTTCGCTCCATGGTAATAAATGCAAGAATAAAAAGATTGGAATAACATAAAAACTAATAATCCGAATTAAAACACCTCGAATAGCTCTCGGAATCGCTACTTTTGGATTTTCCGTTTCAGCAACTGTAATTGCTGCCAATTCAGAACCACCAAATGAGAAAATAACAACCAATAATGAAGTTAAAAATCCTGAAAAGCCATTAGGAGCAAAGCTTGGTGCTGTACTTTTAGTCGATACTTTTTGAGCGGTATCAGCAACAAAACCAAGATGAGCATCATTAATAACTAATAAATAAATTCCGAGTGCAATTAAAATTAAAATAACAGCGACTTTAATAAAGGCAAGCCAATATTCCGTTTCGGCAAAAGCTCTAACTGACCAGAGATTGATTGCTGTTCCTAGAACTGCTACAATCAGGGCGAAAACCCATAATGGCACTCCAGGAATTAGCATGGCAAGGAAAGTTGATACCCCTGCTTCTTCTGCAATTAGGACGGCCATCCAAGTTGCCCAGTAAACCCAGTCCGCAAAATGCGCCCAGTGGTCCCCAATAAAAGGAGCAACAACTCCGGCCATTCCAGCCTTATGTTCATCTTGATGGATGACCATTTCCCCAACACCATACATCACAACATAAAGTGTCAGTCCAGCTAAGATGTATGAGAGTAATACACTTGGCCCAGCCTGTGCAATGACTTTTCCAGAACCTAAAAATAGTCCTGAACCAATCGCTCCCCCAAGTGAGAGCATAACAATGTGGCGAGTCTTTAAAGAAGACTTCAAGCCCGTAGAATTTTCCATAAAATTCCTCTTTTCTAATGTGTGAAAGCAAAGCTTTCTTTTATAAGTTCCCTTCCATTCATCTAGCAAAACCCTGCTTGGAGTCGGTCTTTACGATTAATTTTACTTTAGAGTCGAAAGAAAGGGTAAAAAAATTAAAAAAGAAAGACCAGATAGTTTTTACTATCCGGTCTTCTTTGAATCCCGGCGCAGAAACTTGAGTATACTCAAAAGTTGTATCTACGCCAATTGCATAAACACAAACTATCTGCACCAAAAATAAAAGACTGTAGATTGTTGTGTTTTCATGCGGACTCCTTTTCTTAATTTTTTTATAATTATACTTTTTTATTGACAATAATGCAAGGCTCAGCCTAAAAAAATACTGACAGAAATTTTTTAACTCTGTCAGTCATTTTAAGATAGTCTAATATTTCTGTCAGTAACTTTTCATTTTAACATTTGGTCAATGATTTCGTGGGATTTTAGAATATTTTCTTGTCTAAGTTCTGTCAGTAATTCTTGACGATTTTGACCATCAAATTTTTCAACCGCTAGAACCATGGCAGAAATGATTTCATCAAAACCACGATTGTATGTCGCACTTTGCCAACCACTTATTCCAAATTTTTGACGGTCAATTCCTGTAAATTTTTCAAGTTCGCACAGTTCTGACAAGCGAAGGCTTTCTCTAGGACTTTCTACTGTAAATTCTTCAGTAAAGGCGCCAGCTTCTAAGTTCATTGTGGCAATTCCACTCGTTGTCGCTGTTTCTAGCATAACAATTGCTCTTGTTAATTGCCCGTCTTGATTCTTCTTTAATGAATAATTGACTTCTAAAATCTCATCATCTAGCAAATAAATCAAGGTGTCCAGAGGGTGAATAAAAATATCGTACATTGAAAATGTAATTTTTTCACTGGCAGAATTTGCTAAATTTTTACTTACTTTCACCATATTTTTATCTGGGAGAGCTTTTAATTTAGCTGTTTGTGGTGCAAATCTGCGATTAAAAGCGACGACAAATAAGGTATTATTTTGGTCAGCAATTTTTTGCAATTCTTTTACTTCAGATAATTTTTCTGAAACAGGTTTATCCATTAAAACAGGAACTCCCGCTGACAAATATCTTTTAGCTAACTCAAAATGTTGGGAAGTTGCCGCATGAATAATAACCAGATCCACAGTTTCTAGTGCTGACAAGTCCTCTGTCGCATATTCAAATTTATAATGTTTGCGAACTTCTTCAGCTTTTTCCCACTGACGAGAATACAAAATAAAACGATGGTCCGCCTGCATTTTCGCATAAACTGGTAAATAAGCCTTACTTGCAATATTTGATGTTGCCCCAATGACTCCAATAATCATACTTTTTCCGTTCTCCTTAACCTCTTATTATTTATTTTTTATGCGAATCGCCTGAATAAATTACAATGACCATTCCCTGATTGAATGAAACTTTCATTTGGTCACTGATAAATTCATTACTAGCATAGATTTGACTAAAATTATCCTCTGCTTTCAAAGGATATTTTGCTTCTTCAATGGCTAAACTATCCTTTGTTTCTACTTGAACAAATCCAACATATTGGTAAGTTGGCTTTCTCTTTAGTAAATGCTGACCAGGCAACAAGTAGGTCACCAAATTTTGTTGGTCAACTAAAGTCATTTTTGGAGCAAGGGCTTGATATTTTGGTCGTGTTGCTAAATAAGCATTGGTCAGTAAATGGTCCAAACGTCCACCTAAAGCACCAGCAATTACAATTTCCGCATCAGCAAAATGTTCTAAAATAAAATCTAAGGCTGCTTCTAAATCTGTCAGATCTTTTTCAGCAGGCAATTTAATCAATCTGTCAGTACTGACAGAAATTTTATCAAGTTCAGTTTTACTGACAGAATCAAAATCACCAATTGCCAGAGCCAATTGATAACCTTTTTCCACTAAAAATAGTGACCCTCTATCCACACCAATATATTTATCAAAACTTTCATTAGGTATAAAATCTGGCAAACCAGCCACAATCAATATTTTCATCTCTCATCCCCTGAGCCTGAAATCTTGCCACGACTCAATCGACTCTCTAATTTCTCAATATTTTCACTCGCAATTTGTTCAAGAGAAATTCCTAGATAACGTGCACTCGTTGCTACATACCAAAGAATATCACCAAGCTCCTGACCGATGGCCTTTTTATCATTGACTGACAGCTTTCCCTCTTGGTCGCGGATAACTTTTTTTACCTTGTCAGCCACTTCACCTGCTTCACCAGATAATCCCAAAACTTTATCCACAAATGCAAAATCTACTTCATTTTGACTCTCTATTTTTTCATTCAAATCAAATTTGATAATTGCTTTTTGGTAAGCATCTAAATCCATTTTCTCCCCTTTAAGATTACAAAATTACTTTTTAAATTTTTTTCTCATTTTCACTTCCATAAAAATATCAGCTAAAATTGCCAAAACCATTTCCTGATAGTCTGCTTCGTCAATCAGAGCATGACGTAAACAACCTTGTTCATAATAAAGGTCACAAAGTTGTCTAAAAAGTCTGTGGTATTGTGCCACTTCATCTGGCAATCCTCGCATATTTTCATAAGCCATGTTGACAAATAGTAAAAGCATCACCTCTTCATCAAGATTTTCTGGTTTGATTAAATATGAACGATAAGCACTAATGACAAACTCTGCAATAAAATCGGCCACAAACTGCGAATCAAGATAATCATATTTATAAATCTCATAAGTCATCAAAGCTCTTTCAGCCATTCGCTCAGCTAACTGCCTTGTTGCCAAATCTATCATTGCTTCATATTCATCATCCGACCACTTCATCCGAGGTTCCTCTTTATTTTTCATAAGTTAATTATATCACAGTCTTGCAAAGGCTATCATTCTCCAAATTTATTAATCATTTCATACAATATTCTTTTAAAACTAGCATTAAACCTCTTAATAGTAAAAATAAAAAACCTCTTAAAGTAGAGGTTTTTTATTTTTATTAAGGTTGGATACGGTTAATCATACGTGGGAATGGAATTGCTTCACGAATATGTTCTGTCCCAGAGACAAAAGTAACCATACGTTCAAGACCAAGTCCGAAACCAGCATGAGGAACTGAACCAAATTTACGAAGTTCTAAATACCAATCATAATCTTTAGGATCTAAACCGAAATCAGCAATTTTCTTAAGTAACAAATCATAATCAGTTTCACGTTCTGAACCACCAATGATTTCGCCATAGCCTTCTGGAGCCAAAAGGTCAGCACACAAAACGCGTTCTGGGTTACCAGGGACTGGTTTCATGTAGAAAGCTTTAAAACTTGCAGGATAGTTGACGATAAATGTTGGAACACCATAGTAATTTGAAATCCATGTTTCATGAGGCGAACCGAAGTCATCCCCATGTTCTACATGCTCATAATCTGTATCTTCATCATTTTCGTGTGCTTGCAACAAATCAATAGCCTCATCATAAGAAACACGTTTGAAAGGTGTATCAATATACTTTTGCAACATGCTTGTATCACGTTCAAGTGTTTCAAGAGCATAAGCAGCATTATCCAAAACACCTTGAATCAAAGCTTTCACATAAGCTTCTTGAATATCCAATGATTCATCATGAGTAACAAATGGATATTCTGCATCCATCATCCAAAATTCTGTCAAATGACGACGAGTTTTTGATTTTTCAGCACGGAATACTGGTCCAAAGTCGAAAACACGTCCAAGAGCCATTGCTCCAGCTTCAAGATAAAGTTGTCCTGATTGTGACAAGAAAGCAGAATTACCAAAATAATCTGTTTCAAAGAGTTCTGTTGTGTTTTCAGCAGCATTTCCTGAAAGAATTGGGCTATCAAATTTAATGAAGCCATTTTTCGTAAAGAAATCATAACTTGCATAGATGATTGCATTACGCACTTGCATCATTGCCATTTGACGTTTTGAACGCAACCATAAATGACGGTTATCAAGGAGGAATTCAACGCCGTGTTCTTTTGGTGTAATTGGATAATCATGTGATTGACCAATCACTTCCAAATCAGTCACATCAAGTTCATAACCAAATTTTGAACGTGAATCTTCTTTAACGACACCTGTCACATAAACTGAAGTTTCTTGTGAGAGATGTTTAATTTCATCAAATTTAGCTGTTCCTTCTTCTTCACCAAAGTTTTCAATCATATTTGGTTTGAAAACAACAGCTTGGAAAAATGCTGTTCCATCGCGAAGTTGAAGAAATTGAAGTTTCCCTTTACCTGATTTGTCAGCAACCCAAGCGCCGATTTTTACCGTTTCACCAACGTGGTCTTTGACGTCGATGATTGAAATTAAGTCTTTCATAAATAAGTCCTTCTATCTATATTTCTATTTTATAATTTTTTTTAGGAACCTCTAAAAACTGCTTTTTTGATTTGTGAACAGATTTTTTTGTCTGGTAGTAAATCAGACGAAGGCGGTGCGGGCACCGTCTAGGAGGACTGACAACGCAGACAGAAAAAGCTGACACAAAGCGGAGATTTGAGTTTTTAATGGGGTCCTTACTAATACTTTTATAACTTTTCAACCCAGATTTCTTTTAAAGTTTTTAAATCATCTTTGAATTCTTTAGTGGTTTGCAGCTCATCTTTTTCTAATTCTTCAAGAACTTCCAATTCAAAATCAGCTGTTTTCGCTGCTTTTTCAATGGCATAAGGTAAGCCAATTCCCGTTTTTTTGGCAAATTCAAAACGATTTTTTACACCTGCTAAATCTGGTGCTATATCAATATAGCGTTCATTCGTTTCGAGATTCTTATAAGCAACAACTGCTCCAACTTTTTTTGAAAGTTTATAGGCCAATTTTGCTTCTTTCTTATCGATCATTCATTCATCCAATCTTTTAAACGTGCCACTGCAACTTCTAAATTTTCAAGACTTGTTGCATAGCTCAAGCGCACATTTTCTGGCGAACCAAAACCTGCTCCTGTAACCAAGGCTACACCTGCTTCTTCAAGAATAGCAGTTGTAAAATCAGTCACATCGCTATATCCCTTCATCGCCATTGCCTTAGTCACTTTCGGGAATAAATAGAAAGCACCATTTGGTTTTACAAGTTCAAATCCTGGAACCTCAGAAAGTTGACCATAAATGATATTTAAACGTTCTTCAAATGCTGCATGCATTATCTCAAAACTATTATCTCTTTCTTCAAAAGCTTCTATTGCTGCGTATTGAGCAACAGCAGTTGGATTAGAAGTCGTTTGACTCGCAATCTTAGTCATCGCAGAAATAATTTCTGGATCACCTACAGCTAGTCCAATCCGCCAACCAGTCATTGCAAATGTTTTAGAAACACCATTAATCACTGTCGTTCTTTTCCGAATTTCATCAGATAGACTTGAAATTGCTGTAAATTCCGCTCCATTATAAACTAAACGATGATAAATATCATCTGCCAAAATTAATAAATCATGAGCAAGAGCCCACTCTCCAATGGCTGTTAATTCTTCTTTAGAATAAATCATCCCTGTTGGATTAGAAGGTGAATTGAGTAATAAAATTTTACTTTTACTTGTTCTTGCTTCTTCTAATTGCTCAACCGTAACTTTAAAATTATTCTCTTGCTTGGCTTCTACAATTACCGGATTTCCTCCAGCCATTTTCACTTGGTCAACATAAGAAACCCAGTAAGGAGCAGGAATGATTACCTCATCGTTAGGGTCAACAGTTGCCATAAAGTAAGCATAAAGGGCAAACTTTGCTCCAGCTGTAATCAATATTTCATTTGGTTGAATTTCATAATTATAAAAACGCGTCCAATAATGTTGAACTGCATTTTTTAATTCTGGAAGTCCACCAGCTTGTGTATAAAAGCTCGCCTTGCCATTATCGATTGCTTCAATAGCTGCTTGACCAATTATTTTTGGTGTTGAAAAGTCTGGCTGACCAAGTGTCAGGTCAATAATATCTCGCCCTTGTGCTTTTAATGCTTTTGCGCGATTTGCCGCAGCAAGAGTGACGGACTCATCCATTTTTAATACAAAATCAGAATTTTTTTTCATATCAACTCTTTTCCTGACTCAAAGTCATAAACTTTAAAACCATTGCTATTATTTACTTCCCAAGCCGGTTTCCCTTTGTAAAGCGCTAAGACAACTGATTTCGTATCTTTTGTCGTTAAGCTTGCTGGTGAAACCCCTTGCGATAATTTAACTTCTTTAATTTTACCAGATTTTTTTGGAATTAGAATTCCAATTTCTTGATTCGCTTTATTAAGGCCAACAATTGAATAAGTCACGGTGTCAGTTGCAGCAATATCAAATCCTGTCGCTTTAACTAAATCTGTTTTTTCTGTGGCAATGTCAATCGCTTGCGCTCGAACGGAATGATAGGGATTTAGACTCTTCCAAAAGAAAAGACTGATAGACAAATAAATGGCTAAAATTATCACTAAAATTCCAATTATAATTTGCGAATGTCGAGTCATTTTTCGCTTTTTCATATTTTTCTTCTTTCAAAATTTGAGAAAATCTTTTTTTCAAAGATTATTTGAAGGCTTATTAGTAAAATTTCTCATGATTAGGAAAAAATAATTTGTCCAATTTCCCATTTTAAGTTTTTGCTTAAACATGTTTTATTATATCAAAAAATTCTTGATTTCGCTGATTGTGTCTAGTAAATTCAGCATTTTTACAGGTAAAGTTTCTGAAAGATTTTTTCGCATTCTTTTGGCGTAAGATTTCCCTGCAAGTCTTTTATCTAATACGACGATACTTGAGTACTGATTTTTACGACGATTTACCCGACCAATGGCCTGCCGTAATTTTAAAGTTGCCATTGGAACATTAAAATCATAGAAAGGATTTTCAAACTTTTGCGCATATTTTTTAGTTAAAATATCATCAGGCGTTGCAAAAGGAAGTCTTGGAATAACAAGAATCACTTGATTTTGCTTATCAAAATCGACTCCCTCCCAAAAAGAACCCAAACCTAATAAAATTTTTCCTTCACCTTTATCAAACTTTTTCTTGATTTGGGCTGGACTCCCATTAATATCTTGTGCTAAAATCTCAAACCCTTCAGCAGATAATTTCTCAGCAACAAAAGTCAAAGCCATTTTTGAAGTAAATAAGACCACCATTGGCAAATTCAATTTTGAAAGTTCTCCAATTGAATTTGCTGTGTAATCTGCATAATCAATTAAACTTAGATTTTTGATATTAGGCGCATCTATCACCGTCAGCAATTGCTGATTAGTGGCTTGATTTCCTTCAATTTTGAAAAAGCGATAGTCTGTAAAACCAAGCAAGTCAGGAAATGACGGTTTGTCTTTAGATAATGACAATGTCGCTCCCAACATAAAAAGTTTGGTATTTTTAGGAATCAATCGTTCAAAATTATAGAAATCTTGGTCACTCGCATAAAGCATCCCATTTTCACGCCAGACAATTTGATTATCAGCTTCTAAAAGTGCTGACAGATTTCTCAAGCCAAGTTCATCAGCATCTATCTTTATTTTATTTAAATCAAGCTCTTTTTTATTAAGCTGAAAAACAAGACTTTCTTGAAGCCTTTTGGTCAGCTGGGGATTTTCACTTGTTTCAGCATCAATTTTTATCAGTTCGTCAGTAATTTTTAAAGATTTTTGACCCGCATTTTCCATGATAGGAAATAATTGTTGAGCCTCATCAACAACAAGAACACGATTTTCCAAAAAAGTTTCAGGATAGTCAGCTAAACGTTCAATCAAATAGGCATGATTCACCACTTTAATTTCAGCCTGTTCAGCTTCTTTTTGGGCTTTCAACCAAAAATCTTGTTCATAATGAAGCTGTTTTGTATTGACATAGCCATCATGGCGAATGCCTTCAAAATAGTCATCATTAGTCATGACTTTTGAAACTTCATCCAATTCGCCTGTCCTTGTTTCTGTCAGCCAAATTAAAATTTTCATTTTAAAAATTTCAAAATTTTTGCCGTCAGTATTATTTAATAAAAGCTCAGAAAATTTTCTCAGAGAAATGTAATTTTTAGTCCCAACAATCTTGGCCATTTTTAAACCAAATGTTTTCCCAAGTTTTGGTGCCACATCATTTACTAATTGCTTCTGGAGAACTTTGGTTGCTGTTGAAACGACCAAACCTTTTCCTGAGGCCAAAATTGGCAGTAAATAACCATAAGTTTTTCCAAGTCCTGTCGGTGCCTCAATAAAACTTGCTTGTAAATGTGTAAGCTCTGTTTCCATTAAATGAGCTAATTTTTCTTGTTTTGAGCGAGAAGACAAGCCCAATCTACTGATATTTTCTGAAAAATTTGCTGACAAGGCTGTCAGGGGATTTTTTTTACTGACAGAAGCCCTAAACTTACGTGTCGCAATATTATGAACCACTTTAAAGCCAGCTGGTCGAATTTTTGTTTTATCCAACTGCTCTTGTAAAAAAGTTTTACTTTCAAAAAGTAAATTGTCCGAATGTCTAAGCAACTCTTCCAAAACGCTTCTTGGTAACTTTTGGATTTTCGCTTCTATTTTCAGCAATAATTCAGCTGTAGCATACGCATCCGAAACTGCGGCATGCGGATGGTCATGTGCCAAATCTAACTTTTCGCTCAATGATTCTAAACCATATTTTTCAAAAGTTGGATAAAAAACACGCGCCAAATCGACTGTATCGACACGCAACATTTCATTAAATTCCAAGCCAGCATTAAGAAAACTTTTTTCTAAAAGTCCATAATCAAACCTAGCATTATGAGCAACAAAAACACTGTCTGTCAGTAATTCTCGTACTTTTGCAGCAACTTCTGAAAACTCAGGAGCCGTCTTTAACTGTTTATCTGACAAACCTGTCAGTTCACTAATCCTTGGAAGCAAAGGTTCATGTGGATTGACTTCAGTGGAAAAAGTTTCAACAATTTCTCCATCTTCAACAAGAACAATCCCAATCTGTATAATTTTATTTTCACTACTATGAGCATCGGTCGCTTCCAGATCCACCACAGCATATCGAGTCATATTTTTCACCTATTTCTTACAGTTTTCTTTAAGTTCATAAGTCATCAAAATTTGCTGACAGACTTTCAATAGAGAACTTCTATTTCTGTCAGTAATTTTTTCCACTATTTTAAAGAAATTCACTTCATCAATTATACCATAAACTATTTTTTAACAGTTTTCTTTTTACAAATTGACAAAATAAGAGTAAAATTAAAATATAGATAAAAACTTATGAAGGAGTCGCCTATGTTAGATAACTATAAGAAAATCCTTGTTGGTATTGATGGTTCGGTAGAAGCTACTAAAGCTTTTGACAAAGCAGTTGCAACAGCACTTCGTAACGATGCTGAACTCGTTATCGCTAACGTCATTGACCTTCGTGCCTTCCAATCTATCTCAGCCTATGATTCAGTTGTTGCTGATGATACACACAAAGGTGCTGAAAACCTCATTAATGACTTTGCTGACGAAGCAAAAAAAGCTGGCGTTAAAAAAGTCAAAACTCGTGTTGAATTTGGTTCTCCAAAAGTCATGCTTGGCCAAACTCTTCCAAAAGAAGAAGAAATTAGCCTCATTGTTCTTGGAGCTACTGGTCTTTCTTACATTGAACGTATCTTTATCGGTTCAGTGGCGGATTACATTATCAAAAATGCACCATGCGATGTCCTCGTCGTTCGTCAATAAAATAAAAAAAAGCGGAGCCTCTTAAAGCTCCGTTTTTTTATACCTCAAATACAATCTACACTCGTTTAACTTCTAAAATATGAGGAGTAATTTTATCCATTTCAATAATAGTAATTTTTAAATTATCAAATTCGAAAGTCTGTCCTACCTCAAGTGGCTCATTTTGCTCTAGTGAATAATTTGTAATAAACCCACTAATCGTTTTACTTAAATTATTTTGAGCCAAATCAATATTAAACAGTTCTTCAAATTCAGATAAAAGCAATTTACCATCTACCTGATAAGTAGTCGGAGAAAGCTTTATTACCAATTCTTTCTCATGATCTTCTTCATCCTGAATATCACCAACTAACTCTTCAAGAATATCCTCAATTGTCACAAGTCCACTTGTCCCACCATACTCGTCCAATAAAATAGCAAAATGTTTATGCTCTTTTTGCATCTCTGAGAGTAATAACTTTACAGGAATAGTATCAATAAATATAATAGGTTCTTGCATGATTTTCTTTATTTCTTGACCAGGAGCAGTTAAATACTCTTTAATCAAATTTTGGAGCGTAACATAGCCTAGAATATCATCTTTAGTTTTAGCAATAATAGGGAAACGAGTGTGCCCTTTTTTAATCGCAAATTTTAAAGCTTCTTCAATCGAAACATCAACGGGAATCGTCTCCATATCTAATCTCGACACCATGATATCCTTAGCTATCAAATCATCAAATTCAAAGACATTGTTGAGATATTCGTACTCTTTTTCGTTGATTTCCCCTTTAATAAAACTTTGATTAGCAATTAAAATTAACTCTTCTTCTGAATGGATTTCATCACCTTCAGTAGCCAAACTTAAATTAAACAATCTACCAATTGAACTTGCTGAAGCATTTAATAACCACACAAAAGGATAGGTAAGTTTATAAAAATAATGGAGCGGAGCAGCAACCGTTAAGACAACTCCTTCAGTTTTTGTAATACTTAAAGATTTTGGAATAAGTTCTCCGATTACCACATGAACAAAAGTAATTAATAAAAAGGCTAAGATAATAGACAAGCTGTCTAATAACGCAGAAGGTAGAGGAACATAAGACAAGAGGGGAGCTAAAATACTATGCATTGTACTTTCACCTACCCACCCAATTGCTAACGAAGTCAAAGTGATTCCAAGTTGACAGGCACTTAAATAAGAATCAAGGTGATTGACGATATTAAGTGCTAATTTTGCCCTTTTATTATTTTCTTTTTCTAATGTTTCTAAACGACTTTTACGTATTTTTACCAGCGAAAATTCAGCCGCAACAAAAAATGCCGTAAGAAAAATCATTAAAACTATTATAAATAAATTTAAAATCACTATTTTTTCCTTAATTTCTCTCTATTATTTCTCGAATTTCTTTTTAGGTTTGCTATACTTAAAACTAATATTTAAAAAATACTTCTTGAATTCAAAGAACTTAATGAATATCCCTCCTATTTACTCGATTAAATATTTATCAATTTAACTCTAAAATATCTTCCTCATTGACAATAGGAAAGTTTTTAAATTCCTTCTCATTTTTCAAGGATTCTGACAAACTTATTTTCCTGATTCTTTGATTACCATAAGTTGAAAAATAATAACTTAGAGTTTCTGAGCACATATATGCCGAATAACAAGTGAAATCATTTGCTCCATGCTCAGTTATAACAATTCCTTTTGGAATACTTACAGATTCTAATATATGATGACAAAGCGTAATAGCGGCTAATTCATTACTTGGTTTCTCAGCGTAGTTTTTTAAATAAGCTGTTCTAACAAATCTTGAAGGAGGCGTAAAATCTCCTGGAAAGCCAAAAGTACCTGAACCTTGACTAAATGGTTTTAATGTCTTTCCTAATAGTTCGATACTTTCTTTTTGATTAGGTGTAAAAGAAAGATAATTTCTTAAATTAGTTTCGTGCCATTGGTAATCTGGACTATTTGTCATCACTCCAATTGAATCTTTTATAATTGAAAGTCCACCTTGCCTTGGTTCAATAATCAAACTTTGACCACTAGAATCAGAAAAAATAAAATGTAAAGGAGGCGTAAGACCTAAGGTTGGATTAGTATCATTAATAATAACAAATTTCTTATCAAATAAATCAATGATTTCTTCTAAATTACTAGCTTGAGTGAGGACCGTTGGAATAACCATATCAGGTGAAATTCCCTTTTGATTTTTTTGGATATTCTCACTATAGTCAGCATAGCCTGGGAAATACAAAGTCGCACCCATTAACCCTTTTTCGTTGATTCCATCAAAGAGTACTGGATGCCCCTCTTCCATCGCACCCATCCCTAAACAAGCATAGGATGTTTCAATTGTCTCTTCATTAGAGTGGGCAATTCCTATCTCCTTGTTTCTTGGAATAAAAAGAATTTGTTCCGCCATTTCTATTTGAAAATCCATTGTACGAGAAAGAAAATGTTTATTATCTTGACTCTCTAGTGTAAAACTACTACATCCAATCATCTTTTGTACCTCCAATGTATTCTATTAACTTAATTATACATCAATTAGCAAAAGAGTTCAAAATCACTTTTTTATAATTTATAATTTAAATAGAGGCTTTGAAAATGCTCGATATAATCCTTCTCAAGTGAGAGTCCTTCACTTAAGTAGCCCTCAAAAGAACCAAAATTTTCATTCATTATTTCTCTGGCATGAAATAAATAGTTCTTATCCACAGTAAGAGCAATCTGTAATCCCTCGATTTGGTCTTCAGTGAGTTTTTCTTTCAATGAATTGATAATTTCTTGATTCACCTCTTTGCGAGCAATATTCGTTTTGAGATAATCCTTCAGAATCTCCTCATCAGAAGCTCCTGCCAGTCTTAAAAGCAAGGCAGCAGCAAATCCAGTTCTATCTTTTCCAGCTAAACAATGAAAATAAACAGCTTGTTTTTGCTCTAAAAGATCCAGTAAAAAAGCTCGATATCCTTCTAAAGCAGACTTACTGATGACGATACTTTCATAAGTTTTCATCATCGCTTCACTAATATCTGTGGCATTAATAATCATATCCTGTAAAGAGCCATTATTTCCTGAAGTTTCAGAAGCTAAAATATCTATATTTTCATATTTAATTCCTTTGAGTTCAACATCTGGTTGAGTAGTGACCTCTTCTTGCCCCCTAAAATCATAAATTTTCCCAATTTGGAATTTATTCGTAAGAATTTTTTTATCCTCAGCTGTTAAATCGGTCAACTGACCTCCTCTAAAAAATATATTCTTTTTTAGTCCGGATTCTTTTGAGTTTTGTGCCTGAATATCTCTAAAATTTACTAGCATATTGCCCCCTCGATTAATTATTAGTTAGGCTTATTATAGCATTTTTAAATTAATTAATTTTTAAATTCGTAAGTTCAAATCTTAAAAATCATCAAAAAAAAGAAGCTCAAATCATAAATTTGAGCTTCTTTGACTTTAGAATTGCGAAAACTAAAGTGAGGGTATTTTTACAAAAAAACTTGTAAACAAAAGTTAAACAAAACTATTTGGTTGCCATCTTATCAGATGAAACACCAATTTCTGACCAAGTATTCATTGCACCATAGTCAAGCGTCATCCCAACTACCCGTTTGTTAACTGGGGTATAGTTGATAGCATAAGCCGTTGGAATAACATAGGCCTTTTTATTCATATCTTCTTGATATTTAATAAAAGCAGCTTTACGATAAGTTGAATCCTCAGCTTTGGTCGAGTCAATATCATTCAAATCTTTTGTAATTTCAGGGTCATTAAAGTGACCAAAGTTATAAGGTGCTGCTGCTGAGAACAAATCTTGTTGAGAAGGCTCTCCTGAGAGTGACCATGCACCGTCAGTGATATCCCAGTCATCTGAACCTGGCGGAGTCATCATATGGTCAGCCCAAGAATTAAATTCCATCAGTTTTCCATGATAAAGACTAACTTTCACACCAATTTTCTTCCATTGTTGGATGTAGTTTTGGGCAATGGTTTCGGAGTTTGCATCACCTACACGAGCTGCATAAACAAGCGATAATTCTTTTCCATCTTTTTCACGGTAGCCTGTAGATTTATTCAATTTCCAACCGTCTTCATCTAAAAGTTTATTCGCTTTAGCAAGATCTTGTTTTTCATAACCTTTAACTGATGGGCTAGTAAATTCTTTGAAGATTGGTGGAATCAATCCATTAGCAGGTGTGGCAAGTCCATTAGAGAATTTTGCTTGAACTGCTGCGACATTTCGAGCATAACCAAGGGCTTCACGAACATTTTGATCTTGCAAAGGTGTTTTGCGGTCTTGAACACTAATTGACTTTTTCACATCATAGTGACCAAGATTATAATACATCAAACTAATATATAATTCTTGTTGACCCAAAACTTTATAGCCTTTGACATCTTTCACCTGTTTATACTGGCTTGCGCGCATATCATTGATATAATCATATTTGTGAGCAGAAAGGGCCGCGACTGATTTAGCGGTTGATACAATTTCATAAGTAATTTAATTTTGGTTTTTCACCCCAATAGTAAGGATTTGGGACATATTTAATAGATTCACCCGAAACAACATTTTCCGGTTTAAAAGGGCCTGTAACCAAAGGTTTTGTTGTCGATTTTGGACTAGAAGCCAAATCTTTAGGGGCGACATCTTTCAAATATTGATAAGGAGCTACAGTCTCAAGAAAATAACCATTTCCTGTTTGATTCATTCCAGGCGTCATTTCTTTAAATTGAACCTTGATGACTTTTCCGTTTTCACCGTCTGGGAAAGTAATCCCTGAGATTGTTTTAGCTTTACCCGCATGATAATCACTCAAGCCAACAATATTTGCCAGAGAATCAGTCCAACGGTCGGAACCATAAGCAGGATTAGCGGTAAGCTCATAACTGAACTCATAGTCTTTAGCTGTCACTTCTGAGCCATCAGACCATTTCAAATCTTTACGCAAGGTAATCGTTGCTGTTTTTGCATTTTTGTCAAGACTTACATTAGCAGGCCCACCATTGATATATTTAAATGAACTGTTGGTAAAGAAGAGACCATCTTGCCCACCACCAGGACCAGACATAGAACCAAAGGTAGCGTCATCTGAAAGTGGAGCCAACCATTCAGCTTTCATTGGTGAGTCACTTTGATAAGCGATTTTTAAATCTCCACCTTTGATTGCCTTGTCCGGGTTTTGATAAGCAACATCAAAATTCCCCGCTTTTAATTTTTTCGTACTTGTACTTGAGCTTTGGTTAGAGCCACAAGCACTTAAGAGGGCAGCTGCTAAAACTACACCACTTGCCAATAAAGTTACTTTTAATTTTTTCATCTTAGTTTCTCCAATAATTTCTTTTTATTTCTTACTTCAATATAATATTTAATTTATCATATCCATTTTTAATAGATAAACATTTTTATCACTCTTGAATGTTGTTTATCTTGTAGCTTGTCTTTGATCAGCCACTCGTCTTAGCGCATTTCCAATAAAGATAATGGCAAGCACCACAATTAGGATGACCACTGTTGCTGGAACCCAAGTCCAAGGCTTATCAGTCATTGTTTCTGGATTAGTCGCTTCATTTATCATTGTCCCCAAAGATGGTGTCCCTGCTGGAAGTCCAAAACCTAAGAAAGAAAGCCCTGTTTCTAAACCAATATTTCCAGCAAAAACAAGCGTTGCTTCAGCAATGACTAAGGTGGACAAGTTGGGCCATATTTCCCGAAACATAATTTTAAAATCAGAGGTTCCCGAAGTTTTTGATGCTCGAACATAATCTCGATTGACTTCCGTCATTGTTCTTGCCCGAATCAGACGCGTTGTCCCTATCCAACTAAAGATACTGATAATCCCAATCAAAGACCAAGAATTAAACCGTGGGATGATAGTTACAAAAACAATAATAATCATCAATGATGGTAAAATCATGACAAAATCAGTGAAACGCATGAAGATTAGATCAAACCTCCCGCCAAAGTAGCCCGTTATTACCCCTAAGATATTTCCTACAAATAAAGTAATAAGTGTAACTGCAAAAGCGATATTGAAAGAGTTTCGTGCAGAAATCATTAACATCATGATGATATCTCGACCACCATTATCAGTTCCCAGTAAATGTCCATTTGTCAGTGGTGCAAGATACTGGTCCATAATATTAACATCAACATAATTTGATTGTTTTAAAAACATCGAGTAAATATAAACGATTAGAAAGACAGCAACTAGGAAAAGTGCTGAAATCAGTGCTAATTTGTCATTCTTTAGTTCTTCTTTGATTGAGTGAACTAATGATAAAGAATTTTTGTGTTTTTTTTCTGTCATTTTCACTCCTTATTGAATCCGAATTCGTGGGTCAACCATTGCCATGATAATATCCGACAGGAGGGCTCCAAGAAGTCCCAAAAAACCATTTAATAAAATCAAAGCCGTAATCATTGAATAATCTCGCCCAGTGATTGAAGTAATAAAAAGTTGTCCTAAGCCAGGATAGCCAAAAATTGTTTCAGCAAAGATTGCTCCTCCCAAGAGTCCAGTAATCACAAATCCAAAATTAGAAGCAATTGGTAATGAGGCATTTCTCAAAATATGACGTCTAAAAATCACTTTTTCCTTAACCCCTTTGGCTCGAGCCGTTCGTACATAATCTTGTGTTTGTTCATCTAAAATTCCTGACCGGAAGTAAGTAAAGATTCCAACTGTTCCAAAGACCGCCAAACTAAAAGCCGGAAGAATCATGTGATAAATCTTACTAAAGAAAACAGGAATGGTTCCCATCGCATTTGGACTTACCGTCCCACCTGTCGGAAACCAATTAAGACTATAACCAAAGATAAAGATAATCAAGAGATAGAATACGTAAGGTGGAATACCAAAAGTAATTGAATTATAGGTCAACCACAATTGGTCTTGCCATTTTCCTTCATTTCGAGCTGCAACTATCGACATTGGAATAGCAAATAAGTAAGTTAAAATAACTGACAAAAGTGACATCCAAAAAGTATTAACCGCTCTATGTCCAATGACAGTCATCACGGGCTCTTTGAGATTATAGGACATTCCTAAATTCCCATGTATGGCATTCCCTAGCCACCTGAGATACTGCTCCCACCAAGGGTCATATAAACCTGCTGCCCGTCTTAATGCTTCAACTTCATGTGGGTCGGTATGAGGACCAATCAACCCTGAAAAAGGATCACCAGGCATCAATTTAGCAAAGAAGAAAATAAGAATACTCAAGATAAATAATTGAGGAATCATCAATAAAATACGTCTAATAATTACTTTCCACATTTTCCCCTCCTTTTGGCAAAGCAGCCCAATGACTTTCACTTAATTTTTGTAAGGGCAAAGCGTGTCCGTCTTTATCATAAAAGTTTGCTTTTTTATCCTCAAAGTCTTGTTCAACTTTTAGACGGTTTTTCCGATTTTCCGCTCTTCTTGTAACATCAATCGAAGGGATAGCAGATAAGAGTCGTTTAGTATAAATGTGCTGTGGCTCATCAAAAATATCTCTTCGTGTTCCTTTTTCGACAATTCGACCGTTGTGCATGACTGCAATATTATCGGTCATATGGCGGACAACCCCTAAATCATGAGAAATAAAAAGAAACGCAATTCCCAAGTCTTTTTGAATGAGCTTCATGAAATTCAAAACCTGAGCTTGAACAGATAAGTCTAATGCCGAAACTGGTTCATCTGCCACAATTAACTTAGGATTAGTAGCAACTGCCCGTGCGATTCCAATTCTTTGTTGTTGACCTCCAGAAAATTGGAAAGGATACTGTTCTAAAGCTTGTTTAGGTAGTCCAACAATATCCAATAATTCATGAATCCGTTTATTTTCTGTCTTAGCATCTAATTTTTCAAAATTTCGAATAGGCTCCGCAATGATATCGTAAATTGTTTTCCGTGGATTCAAACTCGAAAATGCATCTTGAAAAATCATTTGAACATCTTTATTGTATTTGAGGTGGTTTCTTATCTTTTTTTTGCTGACATCTTGTCCTTTGTAAATCAATTGTCCTGATGTCATTTGTTCTAAACCAACAATTGTTTTGCCAATCGTTGATTTTCCAGAGCCAGATTCACCAACTAAACCGACAGTTTCTCCTTCATGAATCGTTAAATCTACTCCATCAACGGCTAAAACATTATCTGTCACTCGATTAAAGAAACCAGATCGAATAGGATAATAAACTTTTAAGTCCTTTAAATTAAGAATTTCGCTCACTTTTCACCCCCTTTCAATTTTTGATCTGGAAATTCAAATTTTTTCCAAGCCTGACCTCGAACAAAATGATTTAGAGAAATTTCAGTCATTTTTTCCGAAATTACTTTTTGAGCTTCTTCTTTCATCCAAGGCACTCGAGCGAGAAATAAATCTTTGTCATATTCAATTTCTGACAGAGAAGGCACAGACCCTGGAATCACATATAAATCATCCGAAACTGTTTCGGCAGATGGATTTGAACGCAAAAGTGACCGGGTGTATGGATGTTTGGGATTTTGAAAAATCTCTTCAACAGAAGCTTTTTCGACGAGTTGTCCAGCATACATCACCGCCACTGTATCGGCAACTTCAGCAACAACCCCTAAATCATGAGTAATTAGAATAACCCCAGCATTCTTCTTCTTTTGTACTTCTAAAATCAAGTCTAAAATCTGAGCTTGAATGGTAACGTCTAAAGCAGTCGTTGGCTCATCAGCAATAATCAAATCTGGGTCATTGGCAATGGCTATTGCAATCATTACTCTTTGTCTCATCCCGCCTGAAAGTTGGTGGGGAAATTGATTAACGACTCTTTTAGGATTTGGAATTCCTACTTGTTCTAAAAGTTGAAAGATTCTACTTTCATACTGATTTTCTGGATAAACATCATGCACGGCCAACATTTCCTTGATTTGCTGCCCAATTTTCATCAATGGATTAAGCGCAGTGAGTGGATTTTGAAAAATCATTCCAACTTTACTTCCTCGAATATTTGCCATGGAATCACCCGTTTTACCAATCACTTCTTCATCATCCAATAAAATGGAGCCTGTAATTTGAGTTTGATTTGGGTTATGTAATCCCATAACAGCAGTTGCAAAAGTTGACTTCCCAGAACCTGATTCCCCAACAATGGCTAAAACTTCTCCACGTCTAAGACTTAAATCAATATCATAAATTGCTTTTTGAAATTTACCAGCAATCCGAAAAGCAACATTCACTTGTTTTGCTTCCAAAATATTTTCACTTTCCACATTTACCTCCATCCTGTATTCTTATTTATACTAAATGTCTTTTATTGAAAACAAATTACTTTTATTTCAAAACAAGGACTTATGGTATTATATTCTTTTTTATTAATTTTTGCAACAATTTAGTATATTCGGAATAAAAAAACACTTTCCTAATGTCATAATTAAGAGAGCGTCTGCTTAAAATATAAAAAATCTGCTAGAAAACCAGCAGATTTTTTAAGATAATTATTTAGCCAAAGCTTTTTTTGCTTCTTCAGCAAGTGCAGTAAATGCAGCAGCATCAGCGATTGCGATGTCAGCAAGCATTTTACGGTTTACTTCGATATCAGCTAATTTCAAACCGTGCATCAATTTGCTGTATGAAAGACCATTCATACGTGCAGCTGCGTTGATACGTGCAATCCACAATTTACGGAAGTCGCGTTTCTTTTGACGACGATCGCGGAATGCGTAGTAGTATGAATTCATGACTTGCTCTTTAGCAGTCTTGAAGAGTTTATGTTTAGCTCCGTAGTAACCTTTAGCGAGCTTTAAAATACGTTTACGGCGTTTGCGAGTTGCAACGCTACCTTTAACACGTGCCATGTGTGTTCTCCTTTAATTCTTAGTAGATTTCAATTTTGTCATAATGACAAATTTATTTTTTTATTGAGCTGGAGCAAGAAAATTAGATGACTTATTTCATTGTCCCTCTTAGTCGCTTACGCTCCTGCGAGGATTGCTCCAATGCAGCGAACAATGTTCGCTTAACGCATTGTCGCAACCATGCGACGGATACGTTTGAAGTCCCCTTTAGAAACCATAGAAGATTTACGAAGTTGACGACGTTGTTTTACAGTTTTACCGTGGAAACGGTGAGAAGTGTAAGCACGGAAGCGTTTAAGACCGCCGTTACCTGTACGTTTGAAACGTTTAGCAGATGCGCGGTGAGTTTTTTGTTTTGGCATTGTAATTCTCCTTAATTTATATCAGTTGGCAGAAAAAATTATTCTGCACCTCTATTCATTTTAAACATTCGTTTTCAATGAATAGAGAGGTGAAAGGTTAACCTTTCAGATGGTTGTCTTGTTAAGACCTATTTTTTAATAGGTGCAAGTTGCAAGAACATTTGACGACCATCCATTTTGGCTCTTTGTTCAACAACAGCAACTTCTTTTGTTGCTTGCGCGAACTTGTCCATTACTTGACGCCCCACATCTTGGTGAGTAATCATCCGACCTTTAAATCGGATTGAAACCTTAACTTTATCGCCTTTTTCAAGAAACTTGATGGCTTGACGAAGCTTTGTATCAAAGTCGTTTTGGTCAATTACTGGTGACAAACGGACTTCTTTTACAGAAACAACAGCTTGTTTTTTCTTTGCTTCTTTTTGTTTTTTCTTTTGCTCAAACATGAATTTTGTATAATCCATGATTTTTGCAACAGGTGGTTCTTGGTTTGAAATTAAAACCAAGTCCATGTTAAGATTTTCAGCTTGCATTAGCGCCTCAGACGTTGGTGTGACACCTAATTGTTCACCCTCAGCGCCAATGAGACGAACCTCACGAGCACGGATTGCACCGTTCATCATAGGTTTTCTATTGTCTTGTTTAGCTATGTTCGTTCTCCTTCTAATATGATGTGAAAGTTGACTAAGATTTAGGCAACTTCTTTTTTAAAGAAAAACAAAAGCGGAACGACAATCTCGCCCCGCTCATGAAAACATTCGTTTTTGAATAATTCCATTCGTTTGCCCAGGGCTATAACCTCTAAGGCGAGAAGCGGGTGCTTCTGCTTTTCAACTCTATTATTCTATCAATTATTTAAAGACTTGTCAAGTCCTAATTTTTTTAATTATTTATAGTAAAATTTATCTCTAATTCTGATTATAATTCTAATTTTTTGACACTTATAGAATACAATTTTAGAATATGGCTTTAATCTTGTCAATTCAGCATTTTTTCTATAATTTCAAACACCATATCATTCAATAAAATGAAAATAAAATGATAAAATGATTATAATAAACTAAAATTATCGAAAGGAGAATAAAATGTCAGATATTCAACTCATTACAATTTTTATTACCAGTGCTACAGAAACTCCCAATCAACTCAAAACCTATCAAGTGATGGATGACAATTCTCTACGACTTTTTCAAGTGTCATCAGCATCAAATTAAAAATAGAAAGGATTATCTATGACTCCACTAGATTTAACTCATCTTACTGAAGATATCAAAAAAACAAAAAACTGGTCAATTCATCGGAAAAGAATGTATGCCATGGGTTTAATGCATGAGCTTTATATTACTGATGGTTCAAATAACGAAAATGAACATTCAATTATTCCTGCAAGTGACCGTTTGTTAACTGCGCAATTGGTCAGTGAAGTTCTTGACCAGCTGATTGAATATGATGAAATTTCGATTTTTGAGGAAATGGTCGAAAATCATAAAACAACTTGTCCCTCTATTCAATTTTCACATATTCTATCTTTTGATGACGAAGCGGGCATCCAATATATTTTAAATTCTAATAGTTGGTTAAAGGTTATACGTGGTTCAAATAACATAGCTCTTGTTATTACTGGTAATCTTGTTGGTGATTTTACTTTTTACCTTGAAAGTCCTAACGAAACTTTTGAAGAAAAAAAGATTACTTTTAACAAAAATGGAATTTATCGGTTGTCTAACAAGCCTATTGACAGACTTTATTTAACTGCTGACTCTTTAAAACTAGTCCAATAATAAAAAACGGTTAATCACCGTTTTTTTCTATAAATGAATCAAAAAAATCTTGAATGTTTGTAAATTCATAATCAGCAATCGTTTCTTTTTCAGGTCCAATATATGCTGTCTTCATTCCCAACTCTTGGGTGGGTTTGATGTCATGTTCGAGAAGATCTCCAACCATTAAGGTCTCAGACGCTTGGAAATTTTCTTGAGTGAGCACATTTTTAAAGGCACGCGCATCTGGTTTCAGATAGCCTGTTTCACCAGAGATGTAAACCGAAAATAATTTTTCAACTTGAGAACGACGTAATTTTTCTCTCTGCTCCACATGACCCCCATTACTTAATAGGGCAAGTTTGTAGTTTTTGGAAAGGTTTTTTAGATTTTGGATGAGTTGTTCATCAGGCTCTATCAATTCAAACAATCTATTCAAGAATTTTTTGAAAAAGCCTGTAAGATAATTTTCATCGACTTTCAAATCAAAATATTCGATAGTCAAACTTAATCTTTCTTCTCTTAGCTCTTCAATCGTCATTTTTCTTTGATGGACTTGTGGCCAAAGCAATTCATCAAATTCATGGTATTTCTCCATGAAATGATTGAGTTCTTGGTCAGTAAATGGTCCTAATTGTTCTGAAAAAAGTTGGCGGTGAGCTAATTCCCAATATTTTTCTTTAAAAGGGAAAAGTGTATTGTCCCAATCAAAAATAATATTTTTTATTTCTGTCATCTCTTTCCTCATTCCTTGTTTAAGCCTATTTTATCAACTTTTAAAGTATTCCACAAGAAAAAAAGTTACTGACGAAAATTTTAAGTTGCTTCCTCAGTGCCAAAACACAAGGACTCTCCCCAAAATTTTCTGTCAGTAACTTTTTGTCAGTAAAATTTAAATTTTTAATTATTTTCCTTCAAGGTAAACCATGAGAATACTGATGTCAGCAGGATTTACACCTGAAATCCGACTCGCTTGTCCCAGCGTTTCTGGATTTATTTTTTTGAATTTTTGACGGGCTTCAGTAGCAATTGAGTCAAGCTTATCCCAATCCATATTTTTAGGAATTCTTTTCGCTTCCAAGCGATGCATTTTGTCCACTTGGTCCATTGCTTTTTTGATGTAACCTTCATAAGTAATTTCAGTTTCAATCAATTCAATGACGGTACGATCAATCTTTTCTGGTGCTTGTCCGATAAAATCGATGACTTCATTGTAGTGAACTTCAGGTCGTTTTAAAAATTCTGCACCGGTCAGCGCATCTTTAATTGGTCCAAAGCCCAATTTTCCTAATTTTTCTTGTGTGTCAGGCAAAGGTTTGAGTTTTTCTGAATTCAATCGTTTCATTTCACGATCAAATTGAGCCATTTTTGCTTGGTAATGTTCCCATTGCTCATCTGAAACAAGGCCCACTTGACGGCCAATTTCAGTCAAACGGCGGTCAGCATTATCATGGCGAAGAATTAAACGGTATTCTGCACGTGATGTCAAAAGACGATATGGTTCCAGCGTTCCCTTAGTTACCAAATCATCAATCATTACCCCAATATAGGCTTCACTACGTTTTAAGATAAATTCAGGCTTTCCTTGAACTTTAAGGGCTGCATTTATTCCAGCTACTAAGCCTTGCCCTGCTGCTTCTTCATAGCCTGAGGTTCCGTTGGTTTGTCCCGCAGTAAATAGTCCAGAAACCAATTTTGTTTCAAGTGTTGGACGGAGTTGATGAGGCATCACCACATCGTATTCTATAGCATAACCCGGACGCATCATTTGAGCATTTTCAAGTCCTGGAATTGATTTAACTAAATCAAATTGGACATCTTCAGGCATTGAAGTTGAAAGGCCACCGATATAGACTTCTTCTGTATTCCGTCCTTCTGGTTCAAGGAAGAGTTGATGACGAGGTTTGTCAGCAAAGCGAGTAATTTTGTCTTCTATTGAAGGACAGTAACGTGGCCCTACTCCTTTAACAATTCCTGAAAAGAGTGGTGCTCGGTGTAAATTATCACGCAAAATAGTATGACTATTCTCAGTAGTATAAGTGAGCCAGCATGGAATTTGATCTTTTAGATAATTTTCATCAGAGCTCATAAAACTAAAATGATTAGGCGCTTCATCACCTGGTTGAATTTCTGTTTTATCGTAATCAATAGAACTTGCCAAAACGCGTGGAGGAGTTCCGGTTTTAAAACGACCAATTTCAAATCCAATTTCACGTAAATTATCTGCTAGACCAATTGATGAAAGAGAGTTATTGGGTCCTGAAGAATATTTAAGTTCTCCAATAATAATTTCACCACGCAAAGCTGTTCCTGTAGTAATAATTACTGCCTTAGCACCATATTTAGTTCCTGTCGAAGTCTTGATTCCGATGACTTTTTTCTTTTCTTCATCAAGAATAAGTTCTTCAACCATTCCTTGACGGAGTGTCAAATTTTCTTGGTCAGAAACTGTATTCTTCATTGAAGCGGCATATTCATCTTTATCGGCTTGAGCACGAAGAGCTCGAACTGCTGGACCTTTTCCGGTATTAAGCATCTTCATTTGAATATAAGTCTTATCAATGTTGCGACCCATTTCACCACCGAGCGCATCAATTTCTCTGACAACAATTCCTTTAGCTGAGCCACCAATTGATGGATTACATGGCATAAAGGCAACCATATTAAGATTAATCGTCATGAGTAATGTTTTAGAGCCCATCCGTGCAGCTGCTAGTGAAGCTTCAACCCCTGCATGTCCTCCTCCAATGACAACAACATCATAATTTTCTTGAAAATTCATTTTTTACTACGAATTTTTTAAATTCGCCTTTCTTTATATTTTGATAAAAGTTCTTGCAAAAATACTGACAGAGTTATTAATCATTCTTTTACTGACAGCTTTTATAGTCCTTAATTAGCCTTGTTAAAAGCTGTCAGTAAATATTTTGCAAATAAAAAAGCCAAAGCCGTGAAAAATATGTCAAAAAATCCTCTCATCAGTTGCTGACAGAAAATAATCACAATTGATTTTTCTGTCAGTAACTTTTAAAAGTCCCTTGTCATATTTTCCCGAGCTTTGACCATCGAGTTCTTATCTAAGATAATGATATTTTAACTCATTTTAAACATTTTTTCAAGACTATTTTCTTATCATTTTAAATCTTAGACTGTTTTTAAAAGATTTCTTCCAATTCACGGTATAAAACTTGCTCAATGATATCTTGAGCAGACATATAATCATTAAAAAGAATGATACGATCTTTCTTCTTGTCAGTAGGATCATATTGACCTGCGTAATCAATTTTACCATTAGCTAATCTTACTGGAATAGCACTCCCTTGTGGATAAATACCTATAAACTTCCCTGAGTTAATTCCTTCACCTATCAACTTCAAATAAGGTAGCTCATTTTCAGAACTCACGCCTTCCAAAGTTAAGTCATATTGTTGACCCTCAAAAGTTGCCGAAGGACCTGAAATAACAAGAGTTTTAGTTTTCTTAGCAATTGAGCTATTCTTCCAAAGACCTGATAGTGTCATAAAATTTTCTTTTTTGATTTCTTTGGTGTTTATTTTGATTCCTGTATTATTTGTTTCTGTTTTATTTTCAGTCGAATTTTGTGTGCTTGCTGTTGAATTCGATAGTGAATGCTCTTTAGATTGTTCCTGAACATTATGAAATAATGCCAGTCCAAGAACTGCGATAAGTAATATTAAAAATCCATCTAATATAATTAACGGTTTCTTCATAGCGCCTCCTAACATTAGATTTATATTATAAAATAATTATAATATAATTTCAAGTTTCTTACCAATGAAATGCTTACGATTATTCTATCAGAACAAAAGAAAGCTTACTCAGTCAGTAAACTTTCTCATTTTTTAATTTTCAGTTTTCATTGAACAGAAACGTTCTGGGAGTTCTCCAGATTTTTTACTATAACCTGAGCGCTTTTTCTCTAGCGGAATCGCATGCCAGTCTTCCAACAAAGCAATGCTGTGATAGCGCTGTAAATAACCTACACAGTCTTCACACCATTCTTCATCTCCGTTTTTCCAAAATGCTGTTTGCAAGCCAGACTTGCTAGTGAATTCTTTAAAATTCTCAGCCATTTCAAACCATTCTTTTTTATAACATTTTAAAGCTTTATAAAAATCATCAAACTCATCTACTGAAACTATATCTTCTTTCCAGCCGTCGAAGAACCACCATGGTTCATCGGTGCCGTACATTGTAACTACTCTATACATCTCTTCTTCTTTCCGCTGATTTTTTTCTTTGTATCTTTGCATACCTATTCTAGCGGATTTTTTTCTTTTTTTAAAATAATTTGCTTAATACTTTGATCTTTGTAATTAATAAACTTTAAACCAGATCTGCTTCAATTGTTTTAAGGGAAAAATCCCAAAATTCTTGAAGTCGCTCTTTTTGTTGCGTTAAATGGAGAATTCCAACAACAGCTTCAAAACCCGTTGATATTCTGTAAGTAACAACATCGGTATTTTTGGCCGTCGTTTTAGAATGAGCATTACGCCCTCTTTTAAAATAAGTCAATTCATATTCAGTCAAAAAATCAACTTCATCCATTGCAGAAATAATTTTTGCTTGTGCTTTAGCTGACACAAATTTCGTTGCATTTTTTTGAAGCATGGCGGGCTTTGTCAGGCCTTTATCTAATAAGTACTCACGCACAAAGACCTCATAAATCGCATCCCCAATATAGGCCAATGCAATACCATTCAAAAGTTCTGCTTGTTGCTTATTCACGATGCCACCGTACCCCGTCTTTTGTATCTTCAAGAACAATCCCTTGAGCTTTCAAAGCGTCACGAATTTCATCTGACTTCGCAAAATCACGGACTTCTCGTGCCAATTGTCTTGCTTCAATCATGGCTTCAATTTCGCTGTCCAAACTTTGCTCAAATTTAAATTTAATCCCTAAAATTTCTAAAACTTGGTCAAAAAATTCTTTGACCTCAGGCCCACCGTTTCCTTTATTAACCCAAGAAACAAAGTCATAAAAAACAGTCATTCCATTGGCAATATTGAAATCTTCATCCATGGCAGCAACAAAATCATTTCTGAAAGTCGTAAGTGCTGACAAATTAGACTCAGCTTGCTCATCCAAATGACGATAAGCATTTTCAATTTTTTTGATATTATTTTCAGCTTCTGTCAGTGCATCATCAGTAAAATTGACTGGTCTTCTATAATGAGTAGTTGCTAAAAAGAAACGTAAAATTTGTGGATTAACTACTTGAAGGAGTTCATGAACAGTTGTGAAATTGCCTAGTGATTTAGACATTTTTTCACCATCAACATTTACGAATCCATTGTGCATCCAATAATTAACAAACCTTTGTCCAGTTTTTGCTTCAGATTGTGCAATTTCATTTGTATGGTGTGGAAATTCTAAATCTGCTCCTCCACCATGAATGTCAATTGTTTCGCCTAATAGTGAAGTTGACATGACTGAACATTCAATATGCCAGCCTGGACGGCCAGATCCCCAGGGCGCTTGCCAAGAAACTTCATCAGCTTTTGCGGATTTCCAAAGAGCAAAATCGGCTGGTGATTCTTTAAGTTTTGTTTCTTCATCCGTACGTCCAGAAGCCCCTGCAAGTAAATCTGCAAGATTTTTATTCGCTAATTTAGCGTAATCTTTAGATTTAGATACACGGAAATATACGTCTCCTTGAGAAACATAAGCAAATTCTTTATCCACAAGTTCTTGAATAAACTCAATCATCGCTTCGATGAATTCTGTTGCTTTCGGATTTTGACTGGCTCTTTTAACATTTAAAGCATCAGTATCTTCATAAAAAGCAGCAATATAACGTTCAGAAAAAGCTGTCGTAGTCATGTTTGCAGCTTTTGCACCGTTGATAATTTTATCATCGACATCTGTGAAATTAGAGATATATTGAACTTCAAATCCTCGAAATTCCAAATATTTTCTAACCAAATCAAAAGCAACAACAGAACGAGCATTTCCCACATGGATGTAATTATAAACGGTCGGTCCGCAGACATACATTTTTACTTTTCCAGGTTCAATCGGCTGAAAATCTTCTAGCTGTCGACTATAAGTATTATATATTTTCATTCTATTTCCTTCTTAATCTTCATCATAAACAATAGAGGTGATAAGAGAACGTATTGGTAAATAGAGCAATGGAATCCCCGTATAAGCAGGATATCCAATACTCGAAATCACAATAGCAAGAGCAGACATCACAATCAAATCCCAAGGTTTTCGTGACTGATGTCTACTGATTATTATTTCATTCAGGCGGTAAGTATATTTGATAATCAAAGAAGCAAACCGTGAGGTCACAATAATATATAAAACATAGATGATTGTGAAGTATGCGGGATGAATTCCATTATCAATTTGGGTCATAAAGGGAAAAAGTGAGACAAGCATGAGAAAAATTGTATAAGCAAAAATCTGCCAACCACTAATTTTCTTTATACGTCCAAAAAACTTACCAAATTGAAAATAATAAGAAACAACAACCAGAAAACTCACAAAGAAAATAATGAGTGAGCTGCTTGTTTCACGAAAATCATACTGATTATTGCCAATAAGTTTTGGTAAAGGAAATTCTAAAACCATAATCGTTGCAATGATAGACATAACAGCATCTGTAAATGATTTTAAAGTTGCAAGTACATGTCCCTCATAAATCGCTACTTTTCTCTTTTTCACTTCTCATTTCTCCTCACAAATGTGATGAATGATAGCTTGCTTCTCTTTTTTCTTCAAGGCTTGTGATGCGCTCGACATCTTTTTTACCTTTAACTCGAACAACTTTTGCAGGTATTCCAACAACAGTTACTTCTGGCGGAACATCTGTTACCACAACAGCACTCGCCCCTACTTTTGCATTTTCTCCAACTTCAATAGGGCCTAAAAGTTGAGAATGGGCAGAAATTAATGCCCCTTGTCTAATTGTTGGATGACGTTTCCCTTTATCTTTTCCTGTCCCCCCCAAGGTAACTCCGTGATAAAGTTTGACGTCCTTTTCAACAATGGCAGTTTCACCAATAACTAATCCAGAACCATGGTCAATAAAGACACCATGGGCAATTTCTGCTCCTGGATGAATTTCAATTTGAGTCCAAAATCGCCAAAATTGTGAGTGCATCCGAGCCAAAAGTTTCAAATGATGACGCCAAAGAAAATGTGAAATTCGGTGAGCTGCAAGAGCTTTTACTCCTGGATAGGTCAAAAAGACTTCCAGGGCAGTTCTAGCTGCCGGATCATTTTCTTTGGTCACTCGAATTGCTTCAGACCAAAAACCTTTCTTTTTTTCGTTCATTTTTTCCTACTTCGTTAAAAAATACTTATAGTAAATTATACCATAAGCATTGTGGGCCTTGTTGATTCAAAAACGTGTAATTGACTAAATCAAGCTTTCAATTGATTTAATCCCTTGTTAATTCTTCCCAAGTGACCATTGAATTTTGAACTTCTTCTTGTGAGTAGTCCAAAGGATTTACCGTAATTCCTAGGCTTTTTCCTAAGTCATTTATGACTTCATCTTCTCCATTTAATAATTCATCAATTTTTAAAAGTAGAACTTGTCCATTATTTTCCTTAAAGGCTTGGCTAAAGTAGGCTTCATTGTGCCATTTAGCCAAACTATCTAAATTATCAAACAAAGGAAGATATTCTTCATTGTCCTGATTGATTAGATTAGGGAAAGTTCTTTGACCACTTGTTGTGACGAAAGCTGGGACGAAATAATATTTTTCTCTTTGTTCAGCCTCAAGATTTTCCGGACTAAAAACTTTATTCAAAATTTCAGTATAATGAACTAAAAATTGCATTAATTCTGGTGTCCCAAAGTAAACGGTGTTGCCTTTATCTTCATCTTGAGGTAATTTAGGATTGATTGCTAAAATATCAATATCCGTTTCCATTAATTGGTCTAAAATTTCAATTAATGAGTGCAATTCCCATTCCGTCTCAAAGTCTGTCAGTTCTGACAGGAAAACTTCAAGTTCTTCTTCTGTTGTAAAAACAGGTAGTGCCTTGTGGTCTTCAATCGGAACGAAGAAAACTGATTTTGGTGCCAATACTGGAAATTGATGAAAAGCATAGACCAATGAGAGGTCTTCCATAAATGAGCCTGGATTCGCTAATGAAACTCGCAAACGTTCATCTAGTTCTGGATTGAGATTATAATTTGACATATTTTTTGCTGACAGACCTGTCAGTGATTATTTACGAGCTAAATAAACAAATAATTTACTGACAGAAATCCAAGCATGAATAATCACATTTCGGTTATCATCTATCCATTATCCCTCTAAGACTTCTGGATAGACTAGCATTTTTATCAGTAAATTTTATTTTATTTCAAGGTCTATTTTTACAGCTTTTCCATTTTATGATTGAGCTTATTCTGGTTTTTTAGTTGAGAGTTCTGGAAACTCTTCATCAATATGTGATTTACGTTCACGGCGCTCAAAACTGTGGTTTCCAACTTTATTTCCCTGGTTATTACGGTCATTATTACGACGGTCAAAACCATTACCACGGTTATTTCCGTTACCTTTGCGACGGTCACCATTTTCACGGCGTTCTCTTGGTTTACGCTCAGGTTCAACATAACCTTCTGGTTTCTCAACTAAAGCACGCATTGATGCATCTACGCGACCTTTGTCATCAATTTTCATGATTTTAACTTTGACAGTGTCACCCAATTTCACAACATCTTCAACATTTTCTGTCCGAGCCCAAGCCATTTCAGAAATATGCACCATTGCATCTTGCTTACCAAATAGATTTACAAAAGCACCAAAACTTTCAATACGAACCACTTTTGCATCGTAAATTTCACCAACTTTTGCTTCACGAACAAGTTCAGCAATAATTTCTTTAGCACGATCAATCGCTGCTTGGTCAGAAGAGAAAATTGAACAAAGTCCTTCGTCATCAATATCAATTTTTACGCCCGTTTCAGCAATAATTTTATCGATTTGCTCGCCGCCTTTACCGATGACAACTTTAATCTTATCGACAGGAATTGTAATTGTATCAATTTTAGGTGCTGACGGTGCCAACTCTTCACGAGGTTGTGCAATTGTTGCTTCAATTACATCAAGAATTTGGAAACGTGCAGTTTTTGCTTGTGCAAGAGCTTCGGCAAGAATTTCTGGTGTAATTCCTGAAATTTTAATATCCATTTGTAGCGCAGTAATCCCGTCACGAGTTCCCGCAACCTTAAAATCCATATCACCAAAATGGTCTTCAAGCCCTTGAATATCTGTCAAAACAGTATAATTTGTTCCGTCAGAAATCAAGCCCATCGCAATCCCAGCAACTGGTGCTTTGATTGGTACACCACCAGCCATCAGTGCAAGTGTTCCTGCACAGATTGAAGCTTGTGATGACGAACCATTTGATTCTAAAACTTCAGCGACCAAACGAATGGCATAAGGGAATTCCTCTAAAGAAGGCAATACTTGTTCTAAAGCACGTTCACCGAGCGCTCCGTGACCAATTTCACGACGTCCAGGTGCCCCGTAACGTCCTGTTTCCCCAACAGAATACTGTGGGAAATTATAATGATGCATAAAACGTTTTTTATATTCATCATTCAAACCATCAATGATTTGTGCTTCATTCATTGGTGCCAAAGTCAATGTTGATAAAGCTTGGGTTTGACCACGAGTAAATAAACCTGTCCCATGTGTAATATTACGTGGGGTAAAGTCAATTTCAGCATCAAGCGGGCGAATTTCATCAATCTTACGTCCATCAGGACGGATTTTATCTTCAGTAATCAAGCGACGAACTTCCGCATGTTCCATTCCTTCAAGAATTTCAGCAAGATCACGCAAAATGATTGATAGATTTTCATCGTTCTCATATTTTGCACTGTAAACAGAAATTATCGCCTCTTTAACTGCTTTTGTCGCAGATTCACGCGCCAATTTTTCTTCAATTTGAACTGCTTTTTGCAAATCTGAATTGTAAGCTGCAATCACTTCGGCTTTTAAATCTTCATCAACATGCAAAAGTTCAACTTCAGCTTTTTCTTTTCCAACTTTTGCAACAATTTCATTTTGAAATTCAATTAATTCTTTAACAGCATTATGTCCTGCCAAAAGTGCACCAAGCATCACTTCTTCTGAAAGTTCCTTGGCTCCAGATTCAACCATATTGATTGCGTTGATATTTCCCGCAACAGAGAGCTCCAAACTTGATGCCTCTTTTTCTGCAACAGTTGGATTGATGATATATTCTCCATCAATATAAGCAACTTCAACACCTGCAATTGGTCCATCAAATGGAATATCAGAAATTGCAAGCGCTAAAGAAGAGCCAAACATAGCTGCCACGCGGCCAGAAGCATTTTCATCATAAGAAAGAACAGTATTAATGACTTGAACTTCATTACGAAAACCTTCAGCAAACATAGGACGAATTGGGCGGTCAATTAAACGAGCAGTCAATGTCGCATCAGTCGACGGACGTGCCTCACGTTTGTTGAAACCTCCTGGGAATTTACCAGCAGCATACATTTTTTCTTCATAGTTCACTTGAAGTGGGAAGAAATCACCTGTAGCCATTTTACCCATTGTAGCGGCTGTTAAAACAGTTGTATCTCCATAACGTACAACAACAGCACCATTTGCTTGTTTTGCAACTTGACCTGTTTCAACAGTTAATGTCCGACCTGCAAATTCGATTGAAAATGTTTCTTTTGCCAATGTTTTTCTCCTTGACTTGAAATGCTATGAACTTTCTCTAACAGTCCAGTCTCCTGCTTTTGTAATATATTTTAGCTTTATGTTTTTCTAAACAAAAATCAATCTGTCATTACTGAACCTCTTGTCAGTAATTTTTCACTGACAAAAACTTTTTTATTTTCTGTCAGTAACTTTTTTACTGACAGATTCACTTTTGTATAGAACTACACGTATGTCCCATTATACTATATTTTAAGTAAGAAAAAAAGGCTCATAGAGAGCCTTTTAGACAATTTTTAGTTCATTAGTTAGCGGCTTTTACAGCAACTTCGCCAGAGACTTTAAATTGGTTTGCAGCTGGAAGAGCTTTGTAAGTATCAAGTTGTTCTTGAGTTGCAAAGTAAAGATTTCCAGTGATTTCAGATTGGATTGATTGACCATCAGTCCCTTTCATGTCGCGTGCCATAATTGAAGCATCTTTACCGACATAAACGTCACCTTTGATATTACCACCTTCAAGATCGAAAGCAGGTGAGTTAACAATCAAGCGTTTAACTGTCAAAGTATAAGATTTAGTGACTTGGTGTTGATCATTTTGTTTAATCATTGCAAGTGTACGTTGAACAGCTGATTTTTCATTGAGGAAAGTACCATCAATTGTAAGGTCTTTACCTGAAGCATCAACATCAGCGTTAGTAGCTACAAGCCAAGCACCATTTTTACCGAGTGCTTTTTTCAATACTGAAACATCAGCAGTACCAGTTGTTGCCCCAGTTTCTGTATCTGTACCATTTCCTTCAAATGAATAAGTTACATTTCCGTGAGCACCAGCTGTAATTCCACCAGGTTTGAATGAAACAACATCGCCTTTAACAACTGAAGTTGTACCAGTTACTTTAACTTTTTGAGCATCTGGTAATTTATTATAAGCATCAAGAAGGTCTTGGCTAGCAAAAGTCAAGTTACCATCAATTGTTGCTTGTCCTTCAACACCTGTACCGGTTTGTCCGTGGAAGCCAGTTGCAAATACATCAACATTCCCTTTAACAGTACCATTTGAAATATAGAAACCAGGAGATTTCACTTCAATTTTATCAACTGTCAAAGTATAACGGTCAGTAATTTTGTGGCTGCTATCTTGATTGTAGATTGCCAATTTACGAGCGACTTGTCCGTCACCTAAGAAAAGACCTTCAACAGTCAAAGTTTTCCCAGAAGCATCCATATCACCTTTAGTTGCATTCAACCAAGCTCCGTTTTTAGCAAAGCCTTTTTGCAAATCAGAGAAGTTGTTTGTTCCTTGAGTTGCACCAGCAAAAACTTCTGCTTTTGATGATTGTTCTGTTTTTTTATCAGAGCTACTTGAAGAGTTATTACTTCCACAAGCGGCAAGTAAAGAAACTGAGAGTACTGAAACTGCAAGAAGTGAGATCACTTTTGTTTTTTTCATTTTTAATTCCCCTAAAAATAAATAATTTGTTCGTAACACTTAGCTTTCACGAACCTTACAGAACCATTGTAACACTTCGCTTTTGCAAACGCAAGACTTTGCATGAACTTTCACAAACTTTGTATTCTCGTTTTTTTGAAAATGTTTTCAATTACATACACATAACCTTTAAAGCGCTTTTGTAATTTATTAGAATTTTAAGTTTGTGAAAAATTTTTTGCTTGAAAAAATTATTCAAAATACTCTCAAATTTTATTTTCAAATTAATTCACAAAGATATTTACAGATATAGACTAGGAAAATCACTATTATTTTGCTAAAATAGAACTATATTATTTCATAAAAGAAAATGGAGAGAAATCGTGGTTTACTCTGATTCACACTTAAAGCTTTTTGCCTTAAACTCAAACCCTGGTCTTGCTGAGAAAATTAGCCAGTTTACAGGAGTTCCTCTAGGAAAACTTTCTTCAAAACAGTTTTCCGACGGTGAAATTATGATTAACATGGAAGAAAGTGTCCGTAGTCAAGACATCTTTATTGTTCAATCAACAAGCTGCCCTGTTAACGATCACCTTTGGGAATTACTAATCATGATTGACGCATGTAAACGTGCTTCTGCTCGTACAATTAATGTTGTTATCCCATACTTTGGATATGCTCGTCAAGACCGTACTGCGACTTCTCGTGAACCAATCACAGCTAAATTAGTTGCTGATATGATTGTTAAAGCTGGAGCTGACCGCTTATTAACCCTCGATATTCACGCTGTCCAAGTACAAGGTTTCTTTGATATCCCTGTAGACAACTTGTTTACTGTCCCACTTTTTGCTGACTATTACCGTAAGAGTGGATTATTTGGTGATGACGTGATTGTTGTTGCACCAAAAAATTCTGGGATTAAACGTGCACGCTCACTTGCTGAATACTTAGAGTCAGCAATTGCCATTGTTGACTATGAAGATGATGACAAAAACCGTGAAAACGGATATGTTATCGGTAATGTTTCAGGTAAAAAAGTTATTCTTATCGATGATATTTTGAACACTGGGGTCACTTTTGCCAACGCTGCAAATGTTGTACGCGAAGCGGGAGCAAGTGAAATTTATGCAGTTGCCAGCCACGGATTATTTACTAGCGGAGCCGCTGATGTTCTTGAAAAAGCAGATATCAAAGAAATTTTGGTCACAGATTCTGTTGTAACAAACCATCGCAAACCTTTAAACGTAAAATATTTGAGTGCAGCTGAATACTTAGCCAGTGCTATTCTTCGTATCCACGAAGGACGCCCAGTTTCTCCACTTTTTGAACATGAAAAACCTCAAGATTAAAGTAATTCTTATAGAAACACTTTAAGCAATTAAAAAATACCAACACTAAGTTGGTATTTTTATTTTTGATATATTAATTTATAAAATAAAAGTCATCTCAATTGACGACTTTTTCTTTTCTTTATTTAATAACCATTACGTTGCAAGAGGCATGGTTAACAATATACTGTGTTGTTGAACCAATGATAAAACGATCAATCGCATCAAGACCAGTTGACCCAATTACAACTAAATCGATATTATTTTCGTTTGTATAATTAATAATTTCTCTTTTAGGGCTGCCAATTAAACGTACAATCTCAAAATCAACTTCTGTGCCTTTAAGATATTCTTGAACTTGCTCTACAACATAATCAGAATGCTCCTGTACACTTTTATACAAGGTCATTGTGTCTAAATGTACTGGAATATTTGCTAACTTATCATTTAAAACATACAATATTTTCAGATGTGAATGATTTAATTTTGCTGTGTCAATCGCTTCACGAAGGGCATCATAAGCTTGTTCTGAACCATCTACTGCAACTAAGATATTTTTATATTCTTCAACCATAATAAAACCTCCCTAAGAATATTATATAATTATTATTAGAAATATACCATCAATAAATCACATTAATTGATCTGAATAAGATTATAAGATATTTAAATAATAATCTCATTGCTTTTCATATAAAAAGAATAAAAAAATGGTAAAATAGAGCTTACAGATAAGGGGACTTTTAATCCTGATGGAATTAAATGATTTCCTTATAAAATATCCAGCAATTACTATGAAAGGTAGGAAAATCAAATTATATATTTAGATAACGCTGCTACAACACCTCTACTTCCTGATGTTATCACCGCAATCTCAGAAAGTTTATCCGCTAATTTTGGAAACCCCTCTAGTATTCACAGCCTCGGACGTGCTTCAAGTCAGATTGTTCGTAAAGCCCGTGAAACTGTGGCAAATGCTCTAGAAGTTCCAAGTCGCAATATCATTTTTACTTCTGGTGCTAGCGAAGCTAATAACCAAGCCTTAATTGGTTATGCACTGGCTAATAAAGATAAAGGAAATCATATCATCACAACAGCTATTGAACATCCTTCTGTTCTAAATACTGTTCAATATCTTCATGACCGTTATGGATTTGATGTTAGCTTTGTAAAACCAAAAGCAGACGGAACATTCCCAGCTTCACTTATAGAAGAAAACTTGCGTCCTGATACAATTTTAGTCAGCATGATGTGGGCTAATAATGAAACAGGCCAACTTCTTCCAGTAAAGGAAGTCGGAGAGCTCTTGAAGCAACATCAATCCGTTTTTCATGTTGATGCTACTCAAGTAATGGGAAAAATTTCAGTGCATCCTCTGGATGTTTCGGCTGATTTCCTTTCAGCATCAGCGCACAAATTTCATGGACCAAAAGGGGTCGGCTTCTTGTACTATAACGAAAAGCTACATTTTGATGCTTTGATTCATGGGGGAGAACAAGAAGAAAAAAGACGGGCTGGTACAGAAAATCTCCATTCTCTTGTTGGTTTAGCTAAAGCCTTAGAACTTGCCCTTGAAAATATTGAATCAAATTATCAAGCAGTTGAAAAACTTAATGAAACTTTACTAACTAAACTAGAAGAACAAAAGATTTCATTTTATAAAAATAATTTTGGTCCAAGTATGCCTCACGTTCTAAATCTTGCTTTTCCGAATGAAAATCATGATTTACTCTTGACCAAACTTGATTTAGCTGGTTTCGCAATCTCAACCGGTTCTGCTTGTACAGCCGGTACAATCGAACCTTCCCATGTTCTTGAAGCTGTTTACGGGAAAAATTCTGAAAAACTAAAAGAAAACATACGTATTTCTTTTTCAGAAATGAATACAATTGATGAAGTTAATCTCTTCGTTGAGAAACTTAGTTCTATTTTAAAAAAATAAACAATTTATTTAGGAGACTCACAATGGCATTTATCACCGAAAAACATTTGGAAGGTAGCAAATATGTTTATCAACTTGCGCCTACTGTTAAAAAATTCACTTTAAAAGATACAACTTTTATTCAAACTAAAATTGGTAATTTTGAATTTAAAAGACTTCTTGAAGAAGTTCCAAATTCAAACGAAGGATTTTTATTGAAAATTATTGTTAATCCAGATTTAAGTGGTTTTAAACTTTCAGTTACTGACAAATCCGGTTTACGAAATGTTGATATTTTTAAAAATGCGAGTGAAATGATTCAAAATAAATTTTACTTCCAAATGGATGCACTTGTTGACCGCGGTGTATTTACAAAATCAGAAATTTAAAAAAACTCCCCAAGGGGAGTTTTTATTTTAAGAAAAATTTTAAATAAAAAAAGAACTGTCATAAATGACAGCTCCAATTTGCTTAGATTTATAATTAAGCTTTGATTTCAGCAACGATACCTGAACCAACAGTACGTCCACCTTCACGGATAGAGAAAGTAGTACCTTGTTCAATCGCAACTGGGTGGATCAATTCAACGTCGATATGCACGTTGTCACCAGGCATTACCATTTCAGTTCCTTCTGGAAGTTTAACTGAACCAGTAACGTCAGTTGTGTGGAAGTAGAATTGAGGACGGTAGTTGTCGAAGAATGGAGTGTGACGTCCGCCTTCTTCTTTGCTCAATACGTAAACTTCACCTTCGAAAAGTTTGTGTGGAGTGATTGAACCTGGTTTAGCAATAACTTGACCACGTTCGATTTCGTCACGTTGAATACCACGGAGAAGTGCACCGACGTTATCACCAGCAAGACCTTCAGTAAGTGTTTTACGGAACATTTCGATACCAGTAACAACAGCTTTTTTAGTTTCTTCTTTGATACCAACGATTTCAACTTCGTCACCAACTTTAACAGTACCACGTTCGATACGTCCTGAAGCAACTGTACCACGACCAGTGATAGAGAATACGTCTTCGACTGGAAGAAGGAGTGGTTTGTCAGTGTCGCGTTCTGGAGTTGGGATGTATTCATCAACGATGTCCATCAATTCTTCAACTTTAGCAACCCATTGTGGTTCACCGTTCAAAGCACCAAGTGCTGAACCAGCGATTACAGGAATATCGTCACCTGGGAAGTCGTATTCGCTCAAGAGGTCACGAACTTCCATTTCAACGAGTTCCATCAATTCTTCATCATCAACAAGGTCAGCCTTGTTAAGGAAGACGATAAGGTATTTAACACCAACTTGACGTGAAAGCAAGATGTGTTCACGAGTTTGTGGCATTGGTCCATCAGTTGCAGCAACAACGAGGATTGCACCGTCCATTTGGGCAGCACCAGTGATCATATTTTTAACGTAGTCCGCGTGACCTGGAGCGTCAATGTGGGCATAGTGACGTTTTTCAGTTTCGTACTCGATGTGAGCAGTGTTGATTGTGATACCACGTTCGCGTTCTTCTGGAGCAGCATCGATAGATGCGAAGTCAGTCGCTTTAGAGTAACCTTTGTCAGACAATACTTTAGAGATTGCAGCTGAGAGGGTAGTTTTACCATGGTCAACGTGTCCGATAGTACCAATATTAACGTGTGGTTTGCTACGGTCGTATACTTCTTTAGCCATTTTAAAAATGTCTCCTTTGGGGAATTTGTTTTATTATAGGTAGTCTGCATAAAGCAAACTACCGTTCTTTATCATTATACTTAAAATAGTTTTGAAATGCAAGTCTTATCAGCTTTTAATCGCATTTTTTCAAGAAGTTTTTTCAAATATCTAGCTTTTTTATCTATGAAGTAGTAAAATAGTTCTAGTATTGCTCTTCTCTTTTTGAGCACTGTTAAATATTTTATTTCAAGGAGACCACAATGGGCTTAACTTTTAGAAAACGTGATGATTTTGATAAAATGATGGACGATTTAGGCATCTCAACTGTTGATTTAGTGACTGATGATGATAAAAAAAGCGTTCCTTCTCCTGAAAAAATGGAAGATCCATTTGCTAAATTTTTGACTCCAAAAGAAAATAATAAGGAGAAAGACTCAAACTAATTGAAAAGTCTTCTTTTTCTTGTTACAATTAGTTAAAAATATTTTTATTGAGGAACTTATGGCATATAAAAAACCACAAAAAAGTACTTTCCAAAAAGTAACCATGGTCGTTGTGATTATCATGGTTGTTCTTACGCTTTTCAGCGTACTTGCATCAATGCTTGCGGTATTGTAATTATTAATTTTAAAATAAAAAGTTACTGACAAAACTGTCAGTAACTTTTTTTATTTATTAATCTTCAAAACCTTCTTCAAGGATTTCAGGGAATTCTGTTTCAACGATGTGTGCACAATGTTCACAAAGCATTTTGAGATGTTCATTAGCATTGTGTCCAACTGTTTCATCTGTTCTACGGCAACGATCACAAACTTCTCCAGCCGCATGTTCAACAAGAACTGCAAGGTCATCAAATTTCATTGCAGACTCTGGGGCATTATTTACTGGTTCGTTGGCAACTACAAAGTTTGATACAATCAAAAGTTGAGCAACATTTTCATCAATTGCCGTCAATAAAGTACGCACAACTTCATTTGGATAAATAGTTACTGTTGCTTCCAATGATTTACCAATCAATTTTGCTTCACGAGCACTTTCCAAAGCTTTCAAAATCTTATCACGGAAATCAAGAAATTCTTGCCAGTTTCCTAACAATTCTTCACTTCCAGGAATTTCTGCTGCTTCTGGCATTTCTGCAAGATAAGCAAAATTTTCTGGTTCATGTTCCAAGTAAGTCCATGTTTCTTCTGCCGTGTGTGGCAAAATTGGTACAAGAATTTTCACTAAATCTTTCAAAATAACATACATAACTGTTTGCATTGAGCGGCGTTCTGGTGAATTTGCTGCTTCAATATAAACAACATCTTTAGCAAAATCAAGATAGAAAGATGACAAATCATTTGTGATGAAATTAATGATTGATTTGTAAACAGTCATAAAGCTATAGTTATCATAAGCTGTACGAATTTGTTTTACAAGTTCATTAAATTTCACAAGCATATATTTGTCTACTGGACGAAGTTCTGCAAAATCAATTGCATCTTCTTTTGGATTAAAATCAGATGTATTAGCGATTAAGAAACGCAATGTATTCCGGATTTTACGGTAAACTTCAGAAACTTGACTGAGAATATCCATTGATACCCGAACATCTGATTCAGTATCAATTGAGGCCACCCAAAGACGGAGAATGTCAGCACCAAATTTCTTAGTGACATCTTTTGGCACGATTGTATTTCCAATTGATTTAGACATCTTACGTCCTTTACCGTCTAAAACAAATCCTTGTGAAAGAACTGCTTTATATGGTGCAACGCCATTTACCGCAACTGAGGTTGTAATTGATGAATTAAACCAACCACGGTATTGGTCTGAACCTTCAAGGTAAAGGTCTGCAGGAAAGCTAAGGTAGTCACGTTCGTTAAGGACACCATTCCAAGAAGAACCTGAGTCAAACCAAACGTCCATGATATCTTTTTCTTTTGTAAATTCACCATTTGGTGACGCTGGATGAGTGAATCCTTCTGGTAAAAGGTCTTTTGCTTCACGTTCAAACCAAACTTTTGAACCAAATTCAGCAAAAAGTTTAGCTACATGTTCTGTTGTTTCTGGTGTGATAATTGGTTCTCCATTTTCACCATAGAAAATTGGTAATGGAACCCCCCAAGCACGTTGACGTGAGATGACCCAATCGCCACGGTCACGAACCATATTGAATAAACGAGTTTTCCCCCATGGAATTACCCAATCTACTCTTTCAACTTCATCTAAAATATTTTGACGGAAGTCATCGATTGAAGCAAACCATTGTGGTGTTGCACGGAAAATTACTGGTTTTTTAGTACGCCAGTCATGTGGATATGAGTGAGTGAAGAATTCGAGTTTCAATAAAGCATCTTTTTCTTCTAGCCATTTACTGACAACTTTATTTCCTTCATCGTAGAAAAGTCCTTCAAGTCCAGGAGCTTCATCAGTATAATAACCACGGTTATCTATTGGTGAAAGAACAGGCAATTTATACTTACGACTTGCAAAGTAGTCATCTTCACCATGTCCTGGGGCAACGTGTACAAGGCCAGTCCCAGAATCAAGAGTAACATAATCTGCATTCATGATTAAAGTTTCACGGTCATAGAATGGATGTTTTGCAACCATATATTCTAATTCAGAACCTTTAATCGTTTGAAGGACTTCTGGATTTTCCCATTCTAATTTTTCAGCAACAGCTTCAAGCATTTCTGAGGCAATCACAAATTTACGACCATTAACTGCTACAACTGAATAATCATAGTCAGGATGAGCAAAGATTCCCAAATTTGATGGAATTGTCCATGGTGTTGTTGTCCAGATTACAAATTCTACATCTTCTGGTAATTTACCTTTAGTATCTTTAGCTTTAAATGCCACAAAAATTGATGCTGAACGAACATCTTGATATTCGATTTCAGCTTCAGCCAGTGAACTTTCTGATGAAGGTGACCAATAAATTGGTTTTTGTCCTTTATAGATATATCCTTTTTCAGCCATTTTACCAAAAACGCGAATTTGAGCTGCCTCATATTCTGGCAATAGTGTCAAATATGGACGGTCCCAATCAGCAAGAACACCAAGGGATTTGAAATCTGAACGTTGCATATCTACTTGTTTCATCGCGTATTTACGACATTCCTCAAGATAATCAAGCAAATCCATTTCTTTACGCTTCATGCCTGCTTTAGCAAGTTGTTGCTCAATTGGCAAACCATGAGTATCCCAACCTGGAACATAAGGAGCACGAAATCCTGCCATTGATTTATAACGAACAATAATATCTTTTGAAATTTTGTTCAAAGAGTGTCCGAGGTGAATATTTCCGTTCGCATAAGGAGGCCCATCATGAAGCATAAATGAGGGTTTTCCTTCATTTAATTCTTGACGTTTCTCATAAAGTGTCGCATCTGCCCAGTCTTTTTGCCAGTTTGGTTCTTTATTTGGCAAGCCTGCACGCATTGGGAAAGCTGTTTTCCCCAAATTCAAAGTATCTTTGATTTTCATATTTTCTTCTTTCTTTCGATTTTGTTTTTATTGAATAAAAAAAACGATTTTTCGCAAAGGACGAAAAACCGTGGTACCACCTTCATTTTTTCTGTCAGTAAAATTTACTGACAGAAACTCTTTTGCGTAACGTGCAAGACGCTTGAACTTACTTTTAGTTCAGTCCAAGATTTTTCTAAAAATTCTTTGAGAAAATAAATTCTGTCAGTAACTTTAGAATTCCAATCAGCTGATAATAAGAAAAATAGGGAATACGAGTCTTCCATCATCACTCGCTTGCTTGAATTATATTTTTTCTTATCTTGGTCTGATTTTTAATTTTTTAATTCGCTTAAATCAATTGTTTCTTGATTATCTTTTTCAACAACCTCAGCTGTTTCAGCTGGTGCTTTTGAATCTAATTCTGGGAAAATTTCTGAATCATCTGCTTTTGGAGCTTCAACTTCTGACTCTTCGTTAGAATCATCAGTAGTATTAGCTTCGTCAGTAATTTCTACTTCTTCTTTTACTTCGTCAGGTACTTCGGTTTCAACAACAATTTCCTCTGAAACAATTGTTTCTGTTTCAGGTTCATCAGATGTTTCATTTGCTTGTGCAATATCTTCATCTGTTAAAGGTTTAATTGCTTGGGTTTTTGCCAAAGTAGTTTCAGCATTTTCCAAATGTTCTTCAATGATTGATTGCAATTTTTCTTCAGGATTGATTGCATAATCTTGAGTAGGTCTAAAGATTTCAGCCCAGTCATCCGATTGAATAGACGCAAGTTGATTTTCAATAATTGAAGTCATTCGTTGGTGATAGAGACGCATTTTACGTTTCAAATCATCAGTATCACGTACTAATTTACGAGCATCATCAGAAGCAGCATTCAAAATAAATCCAGCTTCTTTTTTAGCCGCTTCAATAATTAAAGAACTCTTTTGTCCTGCATTTGCAATAATATCAGCAGATTCTTTTTCAGAATTAATTCTAAGCGTATCAGCTTCACTTTTGGCTTGTTCACGAAGATTATCAGCAGCATCTTGAGCAACAACAATTGACTTGTTCAGTGAATCTTTCATGTCATCAAAATATTTCACGCGTTCGCGTAATGCCTTTAATTCTCGTTCTTGATCTTTAATTGTTTGAGCGAATTCATCATAATCTCGAACAACGATATCCAAAAATTCATCAACTTCATGTTTACTGAAGCCGCGAAATTGTGGATTAAAAGTTTTGTTTTGAACATCTAAACTATTTAATGTCATCAATCACTCCTCTTTATCCTTAGAAAATCTTATAAATCTGATTTTCATCTTAGAATCTATTTTTTTCGATTTCTTATAAGTTCTATTTCAACTCTCTGTTTTCCTTTTTTAGTAAAATTTAAAATCCTTAATATTTTGATACGCCCAAAACCTCGAACGCTAATCAAATCATCAAGACCAACAGAGAAATCTTTTTTATCAATTTCTAGGTAATTAACCTTAACCTTCTTTGATTCTAACATATTTGTAGCAATATTGCGAGAAATTTTGAAAGCGACTGCAATCATTTTATCAACTCTTAAGTTATCCACAAGAACAACTTCTCTGACAGCTTTATCTGTTTCTTCAACTAAGCTTTCCAAAGAAATTTCTTGAATTTTGACCGCTGCTCGCCCAATTATTTCTATTGCTTTAAAACTCTCAACAAGATGTTTACTGACAAAAACTTGAATTTTATTGTCACTAACAATAATATCACCCAATTCTTGCCGTTTAACACCAGCCTGTCCCAAAAAAGTTCCAAGGACTTGGGAATGTGAAAGTTCTACAAATTTTGAAGCATAATTAATTTCAAGCAAAGAAATATCAAAGTCTTCTCTGTCAAGAACATAAAAATCTGGCGCCAAAATTATTTTGACTAATTCCGTTCTTGCTAGTTCCTCACTAGAAAAAATCTGAACATTTCTCTTATTTGCCAGTGTTTTTAAAATATCCACTTCTCGGGGATTAAGAAAAAATGTACTTATCACCGAATAAGATTCTTCTACTCGATTTATCCATTCTAAACAACGATCAATAAAATGCCTTTCCTTTTCTTGAAAGTGTTGATAGACATTTTCAGTAATCAATAGAATACTCCGTTAAATACAATAACAATAAATCTTTGAATAAATTTCAAAACAATAAAAGCAATAACGATTGAAAAATCTAATCCCCAAAATTGTAAAGGTAAATTTTCAAATAAACTTAAGTAGGGACGAGAAACTTTAACAATTATACGTCCAAACCAAGTTCCATAAAGAGTTGGTATCCAACTCATTAAGGCGTAAATAACTAGAATAATTGAATAAACATCAAGTAAGCGTAAAAGCCAATTTATTATTGTAAGTGTAATAAGCATTAGTAAATATCGTAACTTTCAAAATTTTGACCAGCTAAGATAGACATTTCTTTCGCTGCATCGACTGTGATATTTGCTGGAGTCATCAAGAAAATTTGACCACCAACATTTTGAATATCACCATCAAGAGTAAAGACCACCCCAGTCATGAAGTCAATTGAACGACGCGCTTGGGCGTCACCCATAAATTTAAAATTAACAAGGACACATTCACCGTTTTTCACGATGCGTGCTGATTCCATGATGTCTGCATAGGCACGTGGTTCTTTAATTGCAATAGTAGAAACCGTTGCAGCCACTGATTGAGATTGTGAAACGGTTTGTTGTTGTACGATTTTTTCAGGCATAGGTTTTGTGAATGTTGAACCAGCGCGTTTTGGCGCTGCTGTTTGTGTTTGTGCTTTTGAAGTTGATTGTGCAGGACGACGAGTCTGATATTCCGGCTGTGCTTTGCGTTCCTCAACCTTTGGTTTTGGCGTAGATGCCACCGTTGGCCTAGATTCTTGCACAGGACGTGCAGGTTCATTGAACTCTTCATCATCCTCTACAAAATAATCACGTAGATTATTCATCCAATCTTTAAATGCCATATTTTCCTCCGTTGTTTACGTTAATCTTAAGACTTATAGATTTTTAAAAAATTCTGTACCGATTCGAACAAAAGTTGCACCATTTTTAATGGCAATCTCATAATCTCTACTCATTCCCATACTTAATTCAGTACAAGGAATTCTTGAAAGATTCATTTCGGATATTTCAACTTGTAATTTTTTCATTCGTCCAAAAATGTCATTACATTCACTTTCAGTCGCATCAAACGGAGCCATTGTCATCAAACCAACAATCTCAATATTTTCCAATTCAGAAAACTCATGTAATATTTCCATAAGTTCATTGACAGAAAATCCATGTTTACTTTCCTCACCAGAAATGTTAAGTTCAATAAAACATTTAATGGTGTGTTCAGCACGTTTATTTATTTCCTGTGCTAATTTCAGAGAATCTAAAGCATGGAAATAATCAACATAATTAATAACTTGTTTAACCTTACGTCTTTGTAAATTACCAATTAAATGCCAAGTAATTTCTAAATCCTTAAGAGCTTCGTATTTTTCCAAAAAAAGTTCTGTTCGATTTTCCGCTAAATGTGAAACTCCATTTTCAAAAACTTCACGTGCAAGATTAGCATCAACAGATTTGGTCACAGCGACGACTGAAACTGACTGATTAGAATAAGAAGACGCAGCCTTTGCCGCATCTACATTACTCAGTATTCTTTTAACATTCTCTTTAATCGTCATTGGTTAGTTTTTACGGAAGAATGGTGGTGTGTCAAGATCTTCATCTGTTGTTGGAACTCCGCCGAAACTTGTTACTGAAGAAGTATCACGTGTGTTACTTACGTTTTGACGTGTTGAAGTTTCACGACGAATATCCCAATCTCCAAATGCAGAAGATTGATTTTGCCCTTGTGGAGACACTTGCGTTTGTTGTTGACTTTGCATTGGACGGCTTGTTTGAGCATGTTGCATATTAGAATTGTGAGTCAAGTTAGGTTGACGACGTGGTTCAGGTTGCAAACCCAAAGCTTCGTCAGCATCTTCCTTAGCAACACCAGTTGCAACAACTGTTACACGGATTTCGTCTTTAAGGTTAGGGTCAATCGCTGTACCCAACATAATATTAACATCATTACCAGCTGCTTGGATAACAATTTCTGAAGCATCTTGTGCTTCAATCAAACTCATATCCATACCACCAGTAACATTCAAAAGGACATTTTCTGCGCCTTCGATTGTAGTTTCAAGAAGTGGTGAGTAAATTGCTTTACGAGTTGCTTCAATAACGCGTTCTTCACCAGTCGCAACACCGATACCCATAAGGGCATCACCTTTGTTTTCCATTACTGTTTTAACATCGGCAAAGTCAAGGTTAATCATTCCTGGGTTAGTAATCAAGTCAGTTACCCCTTGAACACCTTGACGTAAAACATTATCAGCTTCACGCAAAGCTTCAGTTAAAGGAGTTTTCTTATCAACAATTTCAAGCAAGTTATTGTTTGAAATAATGAGAAGTGTATCAACATTTGCACGAAGAGCTTCAATTCCTTCAGTTGCAAAGTATGAACGTTTTGATCCTTCAAAACCAAATGGACGAGTAACAACACCCACAGTCAAAGCGCCAAGTTCTTTAGCAATTTGTGCGATAACTGGTGCAGCACCTGTACCAGTTCCACCACCCATACCGGCAGTGATGAAAATCATATCTGAGCCTTCAAGGGCTTGTGATACTGTTTCAGCTGATTCTTCAGCTGCGCGTTTACCAACTTCAGGTTGTGCACCAGCACCCAAACCACGAGTCAATTTTGGCCCAAGTTGAATAACTGTATCTGCTTTTGAGCTACGCAATGCTTGTACGTCAGTATTAGCGGCGATAAATTCAACGCCAGAAACACCTTCTTCAATCATACGATTGATGGCATTACCACCACCGCCACCAACACCGATAACTTTAATTACAGCACCAGAAGTTAAGTCTGTATCAAATGAAAATTCCATGTTTTTATTTCTCCGTTTTTTACTTTCAGATTAATCAAAGAGATTGCCAAAGAAATTCTTGGCACGGTCAACGAGACCTTCTTTTTCTTCTTCAGGCTCAGAAGCTTTTTGAGCTACTACTGGACGTGCCTGAGGTTCAACGTAGAAATCATTTTCTACGTCAGCAACTGTTGTTGCTTGTGGTGTAATTGTTGGAACAGGAGCAACATAAGTTTCTTCTGTCGTCGTATAAGCATAATCACCAGAAAATGCTTGAGATACTAAAATATCAATATCACTACGATTTCCAATGTAATTAACAACACTAATCACTTGAGCAAATGCTGGATTACGTAATCCCATTTCGCCTGGAACAAAAAGTCGAGCATTTATTCCTAAGATTTTTGTTGCTAAATCAACAACACCAGGCATTGCAGCCGTTCCACCGACCAAAATCAAACCTCCAGGAGTTTCTGAAGTATGTCCGTGTTCCAAATCTTGACGTACACGATTAAAAACTTGAGTCATACGTGCTTCAATAATTTGTGAAAGATAATATTCTGTAATTTGTTCTGGTTCTTCTTTACCTACAACATCAACAAGGAAGTACTCATCTTGGCTAGCACGTTCTGTACTTGCTTCACCATAGTTGACTTTCAAATCTTCCGCTGCAGAAACAGAGGTGTTAAGAACTGTTGAAATATCTTTAGTTACATAATCGCCACCTTCGGGGCTAGTATGTGTAAATCTTAATGATTGTTCTTTAACGATGCTAACTGTTGTTTGTCCAGCACCCAAATCAACCATGATTGTTCCAAACTCACGTTCACCTTCTGTAAGCACATATTGTGCCATTGCCAAAGGAGCAATTACAATATTGTCAACGAGCAATCCTGCGCGTTCAACAACTTTGCGAACATTATGAACAAGAGTTTTAGGTCCAGTGTAAACGACCCCACGAATCTCAAGACGTACACCAAACATTCCACGAGGGTCTGAAATACCTGTAAATCCATCAACTGTAAACTCTTTCGTTTCAACAGCGATAATTTCTCTTTCAGGAACAATCCCACGCATCAAAGCATTTTGAACAACTTGAATAACATCGTTATCCGTGATTTCTTTAGTATCACTGACAATAGGAACCATTCCTTGGCAAGGTTCCATTTCGAGGGAATTCGCTGGGATGCTCACGTTAATTCTGTCAATCGTGATTCCTGCGCGTTCTTCGGCAGCATTTACAGCTTTACGCAATGCTTGTGCCACCTTCTCAATATCTACAATAATTCCATTTTTAAGGCCATCGGATTTTGCATTTCCGACACCGATTATATTCATTTCACCTGAGACGTATTCAGCAACAAGCACCTTTATTGTGTTTGTCCCGATATCTACGCCTGTATAAAGTCCACTTTTGGCCATAAAAGCGACTCCTTTCCCTCACACATCACGATTCATATTTTTTTAATAAATTAGGTAAGTGTACAGATAATTTTGTATACAATTACACTCATTAATTATTTTAACATAAAATCACAGTAAAACAAGAGTTTAGCTGTGATTTTTTTCGTTTTTTATTGAATTATTCTCTACTTTTTCTACTTATTGAAAAAATTGCGATTGTCCCGTCACCTGTATGAGTTACAATTGTTGGACTAAGTGGACGAACATCGACATCACTAATCCCCTTTTTTTGCATGGCTTGTTTTTTAATTTCTTGTGCTATTTCATCTGTTCCAGAATAAGAGATAAGTAGGCGGGGATAGGCTGTATCCATCTCATCAAGACTCTTTTCAAGGAGTTGATTAATTGCTTTTTTCTTTCCTCGAACTTTGGTCACTTGCCGAAGTCTTCCCTCAGGGTCAACATCAAGAAGAGGTTTGATATTTGCCATTGTTCCAACGAGAGCAACAGCTTTAGGAATTCTTCCACCTCTTGCCAAATGGTTTAAGTCGTCAACCATGAAGCGACTTTGTAAACGTGGAATAATATCTGACAAAACTTCAAGCGTTTCTGTCAGTGTTTTTCCAGAGTCACGCAACTTTACAGTCTCTTCAACAAGAAAACCTTCTCCAGAAGCTGCTGCCAGTGTATCAACAACAGTGATTTTTGCAGAAGGGAATTCTTCTAAAACCATATCTTGAGCAATCAGAGCTGATTGATAAGTCCCAGAAAGTCCTGACGAAAAAGCAAGGTAAAGGAGTTCTTCATCTGCAGATGCAAATTTTTTAAAAACTTCTAAAAATTGTCCTGAATTAATTTGGGACGTGTGGACAGTAGCTCCTTTTTTTATTGCTGCAAGAAGCGTGGAATTATCTAATGCGGCTTCACCTATAGTTTCATAAGTTTCTTCTCCAACAGTTACAGTCATTCCCAAAACTGTAAGATGATGTTTTTTAATATAATACGGACTCAGGTCTGCTGTTGAGTCTGTCATGATTTGAAAAGTCATAATAATCCTTTCTGCTGTTTCAACTTGCTGATAATTTCTTGAATTTACTGACAGATTAGTCATACGTTTGGGCTTTAATGATTCCAAGCGCTAAAGCTTTCATCAGTAATTTTTATAGTCGATTTCTAAAAATTTCGTACATCAAAATACTTGCTGCTACTGATGCATTTAAACTTTGAACGTGTCCTGTCATTGGAATTGTAATCATTTCGTCAACTTGTTTTTTAAGATTTTGACCAATTCCATGCCCTTCGTTTCCGATAATCAAGGCAACTTTACCTTTGGTATTCCACTTACTGTAAACTGTGCCGTCCATGTCCGTTCCAAAAACCCAGAAATTAGCAGCTTTAAGTTTATCCATGGTCTGAGAAAGATTAGTAACACGGACAATAGGGACGTGTTGTAAAGCACCAGTTGAAGCTTTGACAGCCGTCGGAGTAATTCCAACTGCACGGTGTTTAGGAATAATAATTGCATCGACTCCTGTAGCATCAGCTGTCCGAGCAATTGACCCTAAATTATGAGGATCTGTTAACTCATCTAAAATTAAAATTGTGGCATCAGATTTCTCGGCTAATGCTGGGAGAATCTTTTCTAAATCTGCATAAGCAAATTCGGACACTCTTGCCATAAAGCCTTGGTGAACACCGTTTTCTGTTAATTTATTTAATTCTGTTTTGGGTGTCCATGAAATATTAACTTTTTTTAGTCGTGCTAATTCTTTTATTTTTTCAACATTTTTACCACGCAAATCTTCTTGAACGTAAAGTTTGTTGACAAGGTCTCCATTTAAAGCTTCCGTGACCGCATGTAGTCCGTAAATCAAATCTGTATTTTCCATGAAATCATTATATCATTTTTAGACAAAAAAACCTGACTCAATTCGTTACTTTGGATCATTATGTATCTGACAAAAAAAATTATGTAAAACACCAAAAGTTCTTCTTCTGATGATTTACATAATTTTTTAGTGTGATAATAAGCCTTTTAATTGCTCGTTTTTTCTATATTAATATAATTTTTTATGTCTTTTTGATAATTTGAACTATCCCAAGAAATTTCTGGATGATTAAAATATTGGGCAAGTAAATAGGCGATGTAAGGACCAGTAGTTAATCCAGATGACCCCAAAGCGCTAGCAAAAGCTAATGAAGAAAAGTCAGGGTGCGGACCAAAAAAAGGCGAAAAGTCAGAAGAATAAGCACGTGTTCCCACACGATAATGATATGGAAAGTCAATTAGTTTTGTATCCGATAAGTAAGATTTGACCCCCTCTGTCAAACTTTCAAAAGCTTCCTGACTCTCTGACAAATCCCAACCCTCTTCATTTTCATGGGTTGCTCCCAAAAGAACTTGACCATGTTGAAAGGGAATGATATCTGCAGCCCCTTCTAAAAATAAAACTGGCCAATTTTTTGTTTCAAAATCCGTTTGAAATGAAATTAATTGTCCTTTTTGTGGCTTGACATCCACTTGTGTGCCAATTGATTCCAAAAGTTCTTTTAAAGCTGGCCCCGGGCATAAAACTAAATCATCTACCACTTCCGTCACACCTTCATGAATGACTTGCCATTTATCTAACGCTCGAGCAATTGTTGCCCGCTCTGAATAAAATTTGACCCCTCTTTTTTGAGCTCGCTTTTTTAATGACGATAAGTAAGCTTTTCCATCTAATCTTGCACCTCCTGAAAGATACAAACTTTCTCTTGGTTTTAATAATGGAAATAAAGCAACAGTTTCTTCCTCCGAGAGTCTCTTAATCTCACCCATCTCGGGAGCTTCTTTTTTTCTTTCAATTGCCAACTTTTCTAACTCAATTAAGTCTGATTTTTGTCGCAAAAAAAGAGTGCCACATTTTTCATAAACATCTTCAGTTAACTCAAAATCATTTTTCATTTTTTCAAAAAAAGCTGCACCATCTTTTGCCAATTGATACCATTTTTTATTTCTTCTTTTAGAAAGCCAAGGAGAAATAATCCCAGCACTTGCTTTAGTTGCCTGATTTTTTTCATCATCAAAAAGACTAATATCAAATTTATCAGTATCTAAATAATTGGCTAAGGTCATACCGATTATTCCGCCACCAATAATTGCAATTTTTTTCATCACATTCTCCTTTTTTCAATGAAATATAGAAAAAATCAAGACCATCTAGGCTTGATTTTATTTTTTGTTTTAAAAGTTCTAACTCTCTAAAGTATATCACTTTTGCATAAAAGCATGAGAATCTGTGCTTTAGTCTTCTAGTTTCCATGACAAAAAGTTTTTTTCTTGCTCCTCATAGGTCATCGTAAAATAAGGTTGTTTTTTATTTAACTTACGAATTTCTTTTATTTCGGAGCAAGATAATTCAAAATCAAAAATATTTATATTTTCTGCTAAATGTTCTTTTTGCGTTGAGCGTGGAAAAACAATAATTCCCTCTTGAATATGCCAACGCAAAATGATTTGTGCGACTGTTTTATTATATTTTTTAGCCATTTTTTTAAATATTTTTTCTTCAAGTAAGTTTTTATCGCCATGTCCCAGAGGATACCAACTTTCAATTTTTGTACCATAAGGTTTCAAAAATTCCCGTAATTCCACTTGTTGATGATAAGGATGAGTTTCTACTTGAATGACACTCGGTTTGATATCAGCAAAATTAAATAAATCAATTAATCTTTCTCCATCAAAATTTGAAATTCCAATTGATTTCGCCTTTCCCTCTTTTACAGCATTTTCTAAAGCAATCCATGCTTTTCGATAATTTCCAACCTGTTGATGCAATAAGAGTAAATCAATTTGTTCAACTTTTAGACGTTTTAACATTCGCTCAATTGCTTCTTGTGCTTGCTCATAATCAGAAGGCCAAAGCTTGCTTGTAATCCAGATTTCAGAATTTAAAATTTCTGAGTCTTGAATTGCTTGACCGACAGAAGCTTCATTTTGATAAGCGTGTGCCGTATCCAGATGACGATAACCTAATTCCAAGGCAGTTTTTACAATATTTTGCGTTTCTGTTCCTTCTGGAAGCTGATAAAGTCCCAAACCGAATTGGGGAATGACATTGCCATCATTTAATGTTAATTTTGTTTGCATTTTTTCTCCTTTTATTTTTTATTATTGTCTGGTCTAGTAAAAATTAAGACAAGAAGGCCTACTGACAGAAAAGCGGTGATGAATCCCATGACCAAATGATAATAAGCACTTAAGTCAACAATATTTGAGCTAAATAACACAACAATAGATAAACCAACAGGTCCTCCAAGTTGATGCATCATATTTGTCAAACCTGATGCAGCTCCTGATAATTCTGGACTGACCTCTTCTACTCCCGCTGCCGTCAGCGGAGCAAGAAGCCAACCTTGCCCTAATCCAATAATCATCATTTGAAAAATCATCGCATAGAAATATCCCCATTCTGGTTGCGAAACTAATGACAAAATCATTCCTGTCAGTAAAATCACTTGTCCTAGGATCATTACTTTACTATTTCCTAATGCTCTAGTTAATCTAGGAAGAAAAAGAGCCGCGATAAAATTTACGATTGTTAAAGGAAGAAAAGCAAGTCCGGATTGCAATGGTGAAAAATGATACATTTTTTGCATAATCTGTAGCAGAATAAACCAGTAAGTCAACATTGCCATCATAAAGGCAAAGCGTGCAACATACGAACCCGACCGTACTTTATTTTTAAATAATTCTAAAGGAATTAATGCATAAGTTAACTTTTTTTCCCAAAGTATAAATAAGATAATTAAAATGAATGAGAGGATAATGATGAACAAATTACTTACCGTAATTCCGAAAACAAATAGGACTGAGATAAGGACTGACAGAAAACTTCCCAAAAAGTCAATTTTGCTAGCTTTGATATCGCTTTGATGAACATTAACAAGAGTTAGGATAATTAATAATAAACTAAAAGGAACATTTAATAAAAAGCCAACACGCCATGAAAGAGCCGAAGTGAGCCAGCCACCTAGAATAAGTCCAAAACTTGAGCCAATTCCCGCAGTTGCTCCATAATATGAGATAGCTCTAACTCTTAAATCCCCTTTATATGTATCCATTAATAAAGCTAAACTTGTTGGAGCAAGAATAGCCGAACCAATCCCTTGAACTGCTCTGGCAATAATCATCATTTCTGAAGAAGTTGACAAACCGACAACTAAACTAGAAAATCCAAAAATGAAAAGTCCAAGAAGGAAAATTATTTTTCGCCCTAATAAATCACCCAGGCGTCCTGCTAATAAAAGAAAACCACCAAACGTAATCGTATAAGCATTAGAAACCCAAGATAAAGTTGATTCATTCATTTTTAAATCTTGAGAAATTTTTAAGCTACTTGTAAATATTATTGAGTTATCCATTAAAATAAGGAAATAGGAAAACAAAATAATAAAAAGGATAAGACCAAATGTTTTTTTATTTTTCATAGATTTATTTTAAAATAAAAATTCACTGATTAGAAATGCTTATTTTAGTTCTTATTATGCTTTGTAAGCATAATACTGACAAAAAAGTTACTGACAGAGCTGTCTGAGAATAGCTGTTGACACTTTAGTCTTTACAAATATGCTCTAATTTCTGTCAGTAACTTTTTATTCATTATCTTGAAGATATTGCTTAATAAATGCTCTTGTAAGAGGAGTCAGTGGAATATTTTTTTTCCAAGCAAGCACACTTAAAGTTTTCACTTCCGGACTCAATGGAATAGCTTTTAAATCAGGATAATCTCGAATAAGCGCCCCTTCTGTAACAACTGCTTCGCCAATTCCTGCACGAGCAATTTCAAAAAGATGAAAACCGAGATTAAAGCCGCCAATAATTTCTAAATCACTCACTTGGCAGTCTGCCCAATCGGCTATAAATTGACGAACTTCTGGTCGTTCTGAAATTAATATTCTTTGCTTTTTAAATATTTCTGGACTTACTTCATCTAATTCTGCAAGTTCTGAATCGGATTGAGTGAGCATCATCCAACGTTCAGGAAAGCCAATTTTTTCAACATTATATTTTTCAGTTGATGTTGGCTCTAACAAAAAACCAACATCAACTAGTCCGTTGTCAATCTTCCATTTGATATCATCAGCATTCCCTGACAAAATTGTAAAAGTAATTGATGGATATTTATTTGTCAGTCTTTGGAGCGTTTTAGCGATACTGGAAGTTGTCCAACCTTCTAAAGCACCAATCGTCAGATGACCAGATAATTCTGCATTTTTTCGGTCTTCAAAAACTTGTACTGTTTTACTGGTCAGCTGTAAAATTTCCTCAGCCTTAATTTTAAGAAATTGTCCATCTTCAGTTAAGATCAGTTTTTTCCCATCACGCATAAAAAGTTGTGTATCTAGTTCGCGTTCAAGTTCTTTAATTTGTCTAGATAATGTTGGCTGCGTAATATATAACTGTTCAGCAGCTTTGGATACTGTTCCAGCAGTTGCAACTGTCCAAAAATATTTTAATAATCGAAGTTCCATTTATTCTTTTCCTATTTAAATCTTGATTGTTTCTTTTGAACTTTGGTTCAAATTAATTTCATTTGGCAACATCACTTCATCATAATTTTCAATTTTGAATGTCAAATAATCCAAGGCAGATTGCTTTTCAATAATTTCTGTTCTCAATTGTTCAACCTGGTTCTTCAAAATTTCAATTCTTTCTTCTTTCGTTTCGGGATTTCCCTCATTCACTAATGCCATATAACGGGTCAAAGGTTCAACTTGCACACCTGCATCTCGCATGTGTTTGACAAATTTCAAAGTTCTAATATTAGCTTCTGTAAAATTTCTTATTCCAGATTCTGTCCGTGTAATTTTAGGAATCAGCCCAATTCTTTCATAATACCTTATATTATCTGTTTTTATCCCCGATAATTCAGCAGCTTTTTTTATATTCATTCTTTTATTTTAACACTTGAAGTGAACTTTAAGTCAATAAAAAAACATTTAACCTAAAGTTAAATGTTCTTTGTTTGCAAATTAAGCTAAAGCACCCATTGGGTCCCATGGTAGAAGTACTTGAGGTTTCTCTTCGTAAGCAGCCAATTCTTCTTCAGTTAAAAGATCTTTACGGACAACAATTTGATAAGTATATTCATCCATCCATTCATCAGAGGCAACAAAATATCCTTTTTGACCGGCATCTTTACCCCATGAATTTTCAACTTTCCATTTAGTTGAATTTCCGTCAGCATCTAAATCAACACCCGCTAAAACCATGGCATGCGTCATCAACGACTCACCATAATCAAGACGTCCTGCTTTGCTTTGAGTAAATTCAATATCCAATGAAGATTTGAAATCATAAGAATCCATTGTCAAAAGTCCTGCTGAACGATTTGATTCTTGACCCACGTCACAACCAAACCAAACTGTTTCACCAGCTTGCATTTGGGCAATGGCCAATTTTTTAAAGCGGTCCATTTCAACATTCAAATGTTTCACTTCTTTACCACCGATAACATTTCCAAGAAACTCAACTGTGTAGCTCTTATTATAAGGTTTGTCAGCAGTTGGAGCATTGATTACTGACACATAATTATTCAAATCAATTCCAACATATTCATTGTAAAATTCTTTTGGACTACCAACAAATTTTTTGTATTCATTATCTTTATCACGAAAAGCAAATTCAAAATTTTGTGGTGGCAAACCTAAAGTTACCGCAAGGAAATTAAAGACTTCTTGTAAAAGTTCTTCTTTAACTGCTTTAACATCTCCACCTTGCTCAATTGTATAACGCAAAATTTCAGCATCTTGACGGAGTAGTTTATTCAAGTATTGATTCAATTCACGTGAGCTACTTGAAGCTTGTGATTCAGGATAAACAGCTTTGGGAACAATTCCATATTTTTCAAAAATTGCAACCATCATATCCCATTGGCCGCCATCTTGTTGTGGTGTTTGTAAAAGGAATTTCAAACGACGATCGTCCATTTCAATATCACCAATAATTTGTTCCATGAACCAGTTTGATTTTTCATATTTATCCCAGAAGAAAGTGTAAGCTTGTGAAAACTCAAAATCCTCTGTTTTAAATTCATTGATAAATTTATGACGGAAAGTGTTCAAAGCAGCAAACATCCAGCAACGTCCAGATTGTTTTTGATTCGTTACAGGGTCTTTTGTCAAGTCAATTGAAAACTCAGGCAAATTTGCAGCATGCGAACCACGGACTTCGAGTGATGAAAGCAAACCATTTTTAGTCACGGCATTTTCTACCGCACGCAATTTTGTATTTTCTGCAAAATTTTCGTATAGTTTTTGTGTGAAATCTGATGTTACTGTCATAATACCTCCCAATAAATCGAAACTTCTGACAAAAGTTTCGATAAAAATAATCATTATCAATTTTTAATAATGATATTCTATTATTTTTTATATTCTTCTATTATAATCTAAATTATCAAAAAAATCAGCTAGTAAAGCTGATTTTCTAAATCTTTCTTTGCTTCTAAAAGCCATGGGTGGGCAACTTTCAATCCATCATCAATAATGAAATTAATATAATAAAGTGCCGCACTTTGCAAATTTACTGACAGAGCTGTCAGTAATCCCTGCCTAAATGGCGCATTATCTCCACCATCCCAGCTAATTTTGTCAGCAAGAAAAACAATCAAGTCCAATTCTGTAAAATTTTTTCTTAGGGTAGTATGACATTCAATTGCTGACAGAACTTGTTCATCAGTAATTTTAAAATGTTGGCTCGCCAAATACTTAGAAAGTTTCTGATGAATAATTAATGGAAATTCACGCTCTTCTGTCAGTAATTCGATATTAAAAATTTCTGCTTTTTCTACTCTTTGATCATTTGGATAAATTCCACCAATATCATGTAAAAGTCCTGCAATAAAAGCTTGCGAACGTCTTTCATTAGAATCAGTTAATTCTTCTGTCAGTGCCTCAGCCGTCTTTGCTACTGCCAAACAGTGCTCAAACAATTGGTCATTATTCAAAAAAATATTAACTTCCTCAATTAAGAGTTCTAACCTTTTATCCTTGATTTTTCACATTTCACTTCCTCTTAGTTCTCATAAAAAGAAAAATCTATCAAAAGATAGATTCCAATTTTATACCATTTCTTCGAGTAAACGAATCAAGCCCTCAGCTGATTTTTTCCCTGCTTCAATAATAAATTTATCAAAATTAACATTAGCATCATGGTCAGCAGTATCAGACATCGCACGAATAATTACAAATGGTTTTCCAAGTGCTGTTGCAGCTTGAGCAATAGAAGCCCCTTCCATTTCAACGGCTAAAACATCTGGAAAATGCTCTTTAATCTCAGCAATTTTACTAGAGCTACTGATAAAACTATCCGAACTAGTAATCAATCCAACATGCACATTTTCTAAAACTTTTTTCAATTCAGAAACAAAATACTTACTTGATTCAAAGTATAAAGGTTGTTGAGCCATTTGCCCATAAGCATAACCAAAAGCAGTAACATCAACATCATGATAAGCAAGTTTATCAGCAACCACAACATCACCAATTGCTAAACCTTGAGCAACTGCTCCCGCTGAGCCGGTATTGATAATGGCGTCGACATCAAAAATGTCAACCAAAAATCCAACTGCCAAAGCAGACATCACTTTACCAATTCCAGATTGGACAAGGACCACTTCATGCCGGCCAATTGAACCTGTATGAAAAACTAAACCATGACGAGTATGTTTTTCTGCATTTTCTAAGTTTTCAACAAGTATGCGAATTTCTTCATCCATCGCACAAATAATTCCTATTTTCATTTTTTTACCTTTTTTCTAATCTTTTTACTCTCTAAAAGTAGTACAAAAAGAAAGCTACTGCCAATAGAACAACAATTAATGTAACGATGAAAAGCCATTTATTAATTACTTTCCCACGTTTTTGAGCCTTGGCATTTTCAATTCTTCGACTTTTATAAACAGCATTTTTGCTTAAATTTTTCTCAATACTATCGTATTTTTCAGCGATTTCAGTATCTTCTTCAAGCTCTCTTTGCAATCTGCGTTCAAGATTTTTCTTATCCTGTTTTGCTTGTTCAATTACTTCATCTGTTAAAAGAGGTTTAGGCATTATTTTCAAGCTCCTTTTTCAAATATTGCATTTCCCAATACCAAATAGCCATAATTGTTTTTGCATCCGCAATTTGTTCAAGTTCAATCATTTTTTTTGCTTCGCTTAAAGTGACTTCAATTTGTTCCAAAAATTCACCATCATCAGCGGGTTTTGGATGTTCCACTTTTGTTAAATTTGATGAGAAATAGACAAATGTTTTCTCTGATGAAAAACCGGGTGTCCCATAAAAAGCTGTAATTTCTGTCAAATCTTGCGCCAGATATCCAGTCTCTTCTTCGAGCTCTCTTAAGGCCGCAGCTTTGGGATCTTTTTCTTCACCTTTTTCAAGTTTTCCTGCCGGAATTTCAAAAATAAATTTTTCCAATGCTTTACGATATTGACCAACTAAAATCATCTTATTGTTGTGAACAGGTGCAATCGCTGTTCCTCCATTATGAAAAACAAGTTCTCTAAAACTCTCTTGCCCATCATACAAAGAAACTACATCTTTTACAACATGAAAAATCTTCCCACTAAAAATTTCTTCTCTAGCTAAAGTTTTTTCTTCAAATTTTTTATCATCAAAATTTAACATTGTGTCCTTTCTTCCGAAAACTTCTTTAAAGAATTTAAAGAATAGTTTTCTCATCAAAATCGAAGGAAAGAGCTTCAGGAGAAACTCTTTCTTTTATTTGTTAATTATTGACCACGATAATGTGGCATTTTTTTAGCACGTCCAAGTTTATTCACTTGTTTTCCACGTCCAATTTCAACTGCTTCATCTGGTACATCTTCTGTTACAACAGAGCCTGCTGCTGTTAAGGCATTTTTACCGATATGCAATGGAGCAATAATTGTTGAATTCGAACCAATAAAGGCAAAGTCATCAATTTCAGTATTGAATTTATTTTTACCATCAAAGTTTGCTGTAATTGTTCCAGCACCAAAGTTCACTTTCTCACCAACCGTTGCATTTCCAATATAAGTTAAGTGACCAGCTTTTGTACCTTTACCAAGCGTTGAACCTTTAATTTCGACAAAGTTTCCAACATGAACTTCTTCGCTCAAAACAGTTCCGGGACGCAAGTGAGCATAAGGCCCTACATTACTTCCAACACTCATTCTGCTTTCTTCAACCGTTGAATTACGAATCTCACAATTTGAATGAATTTCTGAATTTTCAATACGGCTACCATTTGTAATCAAAACATTTTTACCAATAAAGGTATTTCCTTTTATTGTTACATTTGCTTCAATCACAGTTTCTTCACCAATCTTAACTTCACTGTCAATATAAGTTGTCGCAGGGTCAATAAGCGTTACACCATTGACCATATGTTGATGATTGATTCGTTTGCGCATCGTCAACTCAGCTTGTGAAAGGGCAACACGGTCATTAACTCCTAAACTTTCGTCAAAATCATCAAGAATATGAGCCGCTACCGTTTGACCAGCTTTTTTGAAAATTTCAATGACATCTGTTAAATAATACTCTCCTTGGGCATTATCAGTTGTGATTTCATTCAAGGCTTTGAAAAGTGACTTATTATCAAAAATGTAAGTTCCAGTATTAATTTCGGTAATTGATTTTTCAAAATCATTCGCATCTTTTTGCTCAACAATCTTTTCTACTGAGCCATTTTCATCACGAATAATTCGTCCATATCCTGTTGGATTTGGTGCAATTGCTGTCAAGATAGTTGCTGTTGCATTTTGTGCAAAGTGATAATCAAAAAGTGCTTCTAACGTTTGTCCAGTAATTAATGGTGTATCACCAGCAATAACAAGAGTTGCTCCATCTTCATTTGCTAATAAATCCGCAGCAATCCGAACGGCATGACCCGTTCCCAATTGCTCAACTTGTTTCACAAATTGAGTCCCTTTTGGTAAAGTTGCAATTACACGAGCCGCTTCATGACCAACAATCACTACATTTTTAGCAATTTCTACTTCAGAAACACTTGTAAGAACATGAGCAAGCATTGATTTTCCAGCCACTTGATGTAAGACCTTCGGAAGTGCTGATTTCATACGAGTTCCTTTACCAGCCGCTAGGACAATTGCGAATTTATTCATAGATTTCTCCTTTATTATTACAAATAAAATAAAATGTTTACCTAATTATACCATAATCAAGGGGCATTTTCGTTATCTTTTTAATTCAAATCCTCTCAATATGCGCTAAATATACAGGCTAGTACTAAGATTTAAAAAAAATCTGATTTATTTTACGATGCTACTAAAGTGATTTATTATTACTTTTTATGATAAAATGGACGAAAAGAAAAGAAGGGATTTTATTTATGAAAACAATAGGTTTTATTGGAGTTGGAAAAATGGCAACAGCTATTATTTCTGGACTTGACAAAAATAAATTCAAAATCATTATTTCCGGACACAATTTAACAAAAACTCGAAATCAAGCGGAAACTCTTAATGTTACGGCTGCAAGTAATCATGAAGAACTTGTTCAAGAATCTGATTTTATCATTCTATCAGTTAAACCTCAAGTACTTCCCTCTGTTTTAAGTAAATTAATCAATCATTTAACTAAAGATAAAACATTAATTTCAATTGCTGCGGGACTCACTTTATCTGACTTGAAACATCTGGCTGATTCAGAAAATCAACCGATCATCCGAGTGATGCCAAATATCAATGCACAAATCGGTCAGTCAACATCAGCCATTGTCAAAAATGAATTTGTTGATGATTCTGCTTATGCTACAGTTCAAGAAATTTTTAAATCAACTGGTTCTGTCCATGAAATTGCTGAAAAAGATTTTTCAACATTTGCAGCAATTGCCGGTTCAAGCCCTGCTTTTATTTATATGTTCATTGATGCCATGGCACGTGCCGGTGTATTGCATGGTATTCCTAAAGATCAAGCCACAGCAATTGTTGCCGAAACGGTTCGCGCTTCAGCTGAAATGATTCTCCAAAGTAGTGAAAATCCTTGGTCATTAGTTGATAAAGTCTCAAGTCCTGGTGGAACTACTGTCGCTGGTGTAGTGAGTTTAGAACAAAACCATTTTATCGGAACAGTTATTGATGCTATTAGCGCTACTATCGAAAAAGAAAAAAATCTTTAAAAATAAAAAAACTAGAAGGAAAATGCTCCTTTTAGTTTTTATTTTATAAAATAAAAAATGCCATATGGCATTTTTTATTAACGACGAAGTCCCAATGAAGCGATAAGTTCACGGTAACGTTGAACGTCTTTTTCACGAAGGTATCCAAGAAGGTTACGACGGTGACCGATTTTTTTCATCAAACCACGTTGAGTTGCGTGGTCTTTTTTATGAGATTTGATGTGGTCGTTAAGGTGGTTAATTTCCCAAGTCAATACAGCGATTTGTACTTCAGGTGAACCAGTATCGCCTTCTTTACGAGCGTATTGAGCGATGATTTCTTGTTTTTTTTCTTTTGAAATTGCCATGAGTTTTTCTCCTTTATTTGTATTGCCCAGTCCGAGTGACAGCTTGGCAAGCATGAAACCAAGAACGGGTTGTAAAAAACTACTCTACCATGATACACTTTTTTGCCTAATTTTACAAGCTTCTTGTAAATTAACTTATTTATCAAAAAACTAGGAACACGAGATTCCTAGTCTATTTTTCTCAACTACTTGATGACGTTGTTGAAGATTCTTTGTTGCTATTGTTGTTATCTGTTGACGGCTGACTTGTTGTAGAGCTTGAAGTACTTGAAGTTGTGCTTGACGAAGTTTCAGGCGTCGTTGTTGATTCAGAAGTTGTTGAACTTGAACTTGGAGCAGTATAGACGCTATAAGTGACTACAATTTCTTGAGTTGGATCAACAGACGCTCCAACAGTCGGATAAACAGAATATACATAACCGTCAGCTTGTTGACTCGTTGTTGCTTGAGGGTCTAGTGTAATATTAGTGAATCCTGCAGCTTTTAAAGCAGCTTGATACTGTGAATAAGTCATATATTGACCGTTCGGTTTATAATCCGGAACTTCAACTTGTTTTCCACTTGAAACTTCAAAGGTAATTTTTTCACTCCCTTTGGTATCAAAACTAGAACCTTTTTTAGGGCTTTGTTTAATGATTGTACCTGCTGGGTAAGAATCACTAGGAACGGAAGTTTGAGTGACTTGGCTTTCATCAATACCATAATCCTTAAGTAATGTTGCCATCGCCTCATCAATCTTTTCACCGACAAAGTCCTTCATTTTGATGATATCTTCATTTCCCGTAGAAACATAAATATCAACGGAGCTATTAGATCTCACGGTTGTTCCACTAGTTGGGACAGTCTTGATAACATTTCCTTCAGCAATCGTTGAACTTTGTTGTTTATGAACTGTTCCTACTTTAAGTTTTGCATCTTTAATTTTGCTTTTTGCTTGGCTAAGTGTCGAGTTTGTCACATTAGGTATCTTAACATTAGTTGGTGTTGAGACAACCCAAGCCAAAGTAGCACCGCCAACAACTAAAAGAAGGATAACAAGACCAATAATCAAGCCTTTTTTAGATTTTTTGTTTTTATTTCCTACTTCTGAGCTTGCAGCTTTTTCATCTGTTTGTGAATCATTATCTTCTTTTTTATCAATCAGAGGCTTGGTGTCATAAGGATTAATTAGATTGGCAGGCATAATTTTTGTTTCATCATGATCCTTATTGAAAACTAATTTTTCTTCCCCACGACGGTCAAGACTCGTTGAAGTTGCCACATCAGTCATCATTTCTTCTACATCAGTATAGCGATTTTTAATATCTTTCGCTGTAGCTTTAATGACAACATTTTCCAAAGCTTGCGGAACTTCTGGATTGAGATTAATGATGCTTGGAATACTCTCTTGGAAATGTTTTAGAGCAATAGCAACTGCAGAATCTCCATCAAAGGGAATTTGACCTGTTAAAAGTTCAAATAAAATAATTCCAATCGCATAAATATCTGATTGAACAGTTGCATTTGAGCCACGCGCTTGCTCTGGTGATAAATAATGAACTGAACCAAACATTGTATTTGTTTGAGTAAGTGAAGTTTCAGAGAGTGCTTTCGCAATTCCAAAATCCGTTACTTTTACAGTTCCACTACTGGAAACTAAAACATTTTGTGGTTTTAAATCCCGGTGAATAATACCATGTGAATGGGCCATGTCCATTGCTGATAAAATTTCAGTAATAATTTCAATAGCTTCATCATTGGCTAAAGGTGCATTTTGATTGATGTATTGTTTAAGTGTCATGCCGTCAACAAATTCCATGACAATGTATTGTTGACTTTCAAATTCACCAACATCAGAAATACCTACGATATTTGGATGTGAAAGTTCTGCCATGGCGAATGCTTCTCGCTGAAAACGAGCAATCGCGATGTCATCATTTTCAAAATTTGAACGTAGCACTTTTATTGCAACCAAGCGGTCACCAAGAAAAGTATCCTCACCTTGATAAACATTCGCCATTCCGCCGCGTCCGATTTCTTTGATAATCCGATAACGATCGGCAAAGATTTTACCGATTTGAATCATCAACTAACCTCCTGCGCTGGTGTTTCGCTTTCTGTCGTTTCATCATACTTAATCAAAACGACGGTAATATTATCCAAACCTCCATGTTCATTGGCTAAACGAACTAAAGCTTCAGATTTATTATCTAAAGTTAAATCTTCACGCTCTAAAACTTCCATAATTTCGGTAGTTGAAACCATGTTTGTTAAACCATCGGAGTTCATCAAAATAATGTCCCCAACTTGAAGTTCTAAAACTTGAATATCTGCTTGAACTTCACTAGTTTGCCCAAGTGAACGAGTAATGATATTTTTATTCGGATGAACTTCAGCTTCCTCTTCGGTAATTTGTCCTGCATCTACAAGCTCTTGAACTAAAGAATGGTCTGTGGTTATTTTATTTAATTCACCATCGCGCATTAAATAAGTTCGACTATCACCTACATGGGCAGAAACGAGCATTCCTGCTTTAATAACCAAGGCTTCAAGAGTTGTTCCCATTCCTTGGTATTCATCAAGTTTTCCAAGGCTGGCAATATTTTCATTTTCATTACGAACTTGGTTTTTTAGCCAAATCTCAAGAGTTGCTTCTGGTGTTCCCGCATCAAAAAATGTCTCTGACCAAAGTTTGCCGAGATCTTCTACGGTAAGTTTACTTGCGACATTACCTGCTTTGTGCCCTCCCATGCCATCAGCTAATAAAAAAAGCTGATAACCTGCACGGTTGACATAAGTACCGGCATAGTCTTGATTAGTACTACGTTTTGAACCGATATCTGATAAAATACTGTATTCCACTTTTTCTCCTTAACAAGAATAAAGTTTTATTTTTAGGTCTAAAAATTACTGACAGAATTAAAAAAATATTTGTCAGCAGTTATTCGCCTATTTTCTTAAATTTCGCGATGAAAAAGCCATCTGTATGATACATTTCTGGAGTAATAAAAATACATCCTTCTTTAATCATATCTGCCTTATCGCTAGAAATTTCAACTTGTTCAAAATTAGGATGACTTTCTAGAAATTGACGAACAACGTCAAAGTTCTCTTCATCAAAAATTGTACAAGTACTATATACCATTATACCACTTTTTTTCAGGCTTTTCGAGGCGCTGTTCAGAATTTCTAGCTGAATTTTTTGTAAATCGACAAAATCCGAACTTTCTTTTCTATAGCGAATATCTGGTTTGCGTCGAATTAATCCAATACCTGAACACGGAGCGTCCACAAGAATTCGGTCAAATTTATCTGAACCAAATTCTTCAAAAATCATTGTCGCATCGGCTTTTTGAGTAGTAATTTTATCCGCAACATGTTGACGCTCTGCATTTTGATTAATTAAATCAAGTTTATGATCATATAAATCTAGTGCTGTGATATGGCCACTTGTTAAATATTGAGCCATATGAGTACTTTTACCACCAGGAGCTGCACAAGCGTCAAGAACTTCTTCTGTTCCTTCTAAATCAAGTTGAGGGGCAACTAATTGACTTGTTTCATCTTGAATCGTAATTCTGCCAGATTGAAATTCTTCTGTCATTGCAAAATTTCCACTGTCAGCAATTAGAGCACTTTCTGTCAGTAGAGAAGCACGCGATCCTGCAATTTCTACGGTTGGGTCAATTCTTCGTAAGCTAACGTGACTTGGCTTTTCAAGACTTTCTAAAATTTCTCCTGTTCTTTTTCCACCAAATTGACGAACCATTTTATCCAATAAAAGTTTGGGCATTGAATATTTTGTTTCCCAATCCTTTGGTTCTTCATTTCGATGTTCAGAACGCATGAAATTGCGTAACACAGCATTGATAAAGTTAGCCGTTGCTTGGCCATCACGACGTTTAGCGATTTTGACTGCTTCATCTACTGCTGCCGAAGTTGGGACCTTATCCATAAATAAGATTTGATAAACTGTAAGTAATAGGAGCATTTTTGCCCAAGGTTTTGGTTCTTTTTTCAAGAAGGGAGTAATATGCCACTCCAATAAATCTTTTTTAGAAACCACTCCATATACAAGGGCAGTCACAAAAGCTTTATCAACTGTGGATAGTTCAGAATCTCGCAAATTTCGATCCAATGAAATATTGGCATAAGCATCATTGCCAAAAATGTCATTCAATACATCGAGTGCGGTTTGTCTTGCATTTTTTGTCATAGAGCTATTATACCCTTAGTAGTCAATGACTGTCAATGACTTTCGTCAGATGATTTTCCTTAAATTTCTTAAAAACACTCTCTTTTCATGATTCGTTTGTACTATATATAATACTTAACCGTTTTCTATTTAAAGTAAAATTTTCTTGAAAGTAACAAAAAAACTGACATCTTGTCAGTTTTTTTGTTAAATTGATTCTTATTTTACACGAGCATCATCACCCATGTCATCAACTTTTTCTTTGACTTTATCTACTTGATCAGATGTAAATTTCCCTGTTGTTTGAGCTGCGCCAACCACACGATCTTGTAAACTTTTTTCATCATCTTTTTGTTGTTCTTTTGTTTTAATATCAACAACTGTAACATTAACTTCAACAACTTCTAAATCAGTCATATCAGAAACTTCTTTACGAATGACATCCTTAATTTTTTGATAAATATCAGGAACATTCTTCTTGTATTCTGTGACTACTTTTAGGTCCACTGCAACTTGTTTTTTACCAACTTCTACACCGACACCTGCTGTAACATCATCTGTATTTACTAGTTTTCCTGTCAGATTTGAGAAAAATCCTCCATCGACAGACAATAGTCCATTGACAGATTCAAGGGCAAGTCCAACAATTTTTTGAATCACTTTATCTTCGTAAGTCAAGCTACCTTTAACTTCAGTTACTTCTGTTTTTGTGTTTTCTTGTACCATAATTTCCTCCTAGTATTTTCTTATTTTTTCTTTAACAGTTGTTCAATGATTCCCGTACGTTTAAGATAAAGGCCAACGAAAATTCCTAAGCCAATTAGTAAGAAGAGAAGAATCATTTTCCAAAATCCGATTGTGAAGATACAAATAGCTATAATTAAACCTACTATTCCTCCAATTATCGGATAGCGATATCTTTCTAAAAGATTCATTTCCACCTCCTTACTCTACACGACGACTTGTCGAACTTTTATTTTCAGCAAGTGAGCTAACTTTTATTTTTAATTTTAAGTCATAGTTTATACCAAAGAAATTTTGGATACTTTCTTTAATTTCTTGCTCAATTTCTTTTGTTTTTTCGACAATCTCAACTCTGGGAATAATTTCTCCTTTAACATCAATTTTTATTTTGGCTTGATATAAAGTCACATTGATTTTTGGATTTCTGATATAACCGTTGTTACTAACAATTTCTCTGACCAATCCTTCGATTGCTGAAACTTTTAAAGTTAGATTTCCTGTTTTATCATCTAGTAGAACTTCCTGATAAGTTTTTGGATAAAAAATAAGAATCAGCAAACAAATTAACAATAATGCTCCTAAAATTGAAGAGCTGATAAATATATATTGGGAAAGATGATTCCCAATGTAAGGAATTTCTGATGTGGGCATAAGCTCCCAACGAAAATTCATATAATTAAAGTAATCCCATAATATGGGGATAAGAATGGTGAGAAAGAATAAATCAGCCAAAATAAAAATAAATTTTTTTCCTTTTGACACGATACCTCCTCTCTTTTGCTGCTCTATCTAGTTGTTAGCTCTACCTAAGAAGAATGAAACAACAGCAACAACGATGACAGCACCAACAATAGAAGGGATAAGTGCCATACCAGCTAAACTTGGACCCCAAGAGCCTAAAAGCGCTTGCCCTACAAAAGACCCAACAAGACCAGCTAAAATATTAGCAATCCATCCCATTGATTTGCCCTTATTTGTAATTGCTCCTGCAATTACACCAATAATAGCTCCGACGATTAATGACCAAATCATAAATACCTCTTTCTAGTACAGTTCCTGTACATTTTTAATATATCAAAGTTCAAGCAACTTTTAAAGTAATTCGCTTTCTTTTTATTACACCCTAACTTGCTTGCTAAATTTTGAAGTAAAAAAAGTTCTATCATTAAAATTGATAGAACTTTTAATTTATTATTGTGGACAAATTTATTCGCCAAACTTATCCCCAACTTGTATTTTTTGACCTAGGCCATTAAGAAAGCTAACGATATCCATCTTGGGTTTACCGGCTGGTTGAACGAAAAGAAGTTCAAGAAGTCCCTCGCCTGTGGCAACTTTTAATGATTTTTTCGTTTTTTCCACAATTTCACCAGCTTGTAAGTTACTGACAGAATCATCAGCGACTTTTGTTTCATAAATCTTGAAACGCTCGCCATTCCATGTGGTATGAGCAACTGGGAATGGATTCATTCCACGAACTTTATTGAAAATTTCACGTGCAGATTTATTCCAGTCGATTTTTTCTTCTTCTGGCGAAATATTAGGACTAAAAGTCACTTCATCTTCGTTTTGAGCTTGAGCTTTTAATTGGCCAGTCAGATATTTTGGCAATGTTTCAAGTAACAAATCACGTCCAACAAGAGCTAACTTTTCAAACATAGTGCCAACATTATCATCCTCAAGAATTGGAGTAGAATCTTGAGCAATCATGTCACCGGCATCCATTTTACGAATCATTTCCATGATGGTTACACCAGCTTCTTTTTCGCCATTCATAATAGCATAATGAATAGGTGCCCCACCGCGATATTTTGGTAGTAAAGAAGCATGAGTATTGACTGCAAATTGAGCAACATCTAATAATTTACCTGGCAAAAATTGTCCAAAGGCGGCAGTCACAATTCCAACTTCTCCTGATTCAAGGAGCGTCATGATTTGAGTCATTTCTACTGAGCCAGAAAGTTTTTCTGGTTGAAGAACAGGCAAGTTAACCGTTAAGGCAAGTTCTTTAACTGGTGTCATTCTTAATTCCTGTTTCCGACCAACCTTACGGTCTGGTTGAGTCACTACTGCTAAAATTTCATATTGATTAGAATCAATCAAACCTTTTAAAACGGTCGCAGCAAATTGTGGTGTCCCCATAAAGATAATTTTTGTTTTTGTCATAAGTTTTCAAACTCCTCGATAATAATTTTCTTTTGTTTCATTAATACTTGAACAGCCTTATCGCCTTTTGCCATTAACTGTCCAAGATTTTCTGGAATAATTTGCCAAGAAATACCAAATTTATCTTTGCACCAACCGCATTGTTCGGCTTCTTTAACATGAGAAAGTTTTGACCAATAATCATCAATTTCGGCTTGATTTTTACAAGTCACAGTAAAACTAACTGCTTCATTAAATTTGAAAATTGTACCGCCATCAAGGCAGATAAAGTCAAGGCCATTCAGACTAAATTCACCATTTAATACTTTTCCAGACATTCCTACGAAATGCTCATCTAGCTTTTCATCAGGATAATATTCGATGTTTTTGATTTTTGAATTTGGAAATACAGATACATAATAGTTCATTGCTTCTTTGGCATTGTTATCAAACCAAAGGCTTGGGATAATTTTTGCTTCCATAGTTGACCTTCCAATCTCTGTAAATTTCAGCTTTATCCACATGGGGATAATTATTGATTTCGGCAATTACTTTTAGGACAAGTGGAGATGAATTTTCTACTGACAAGTTTTTAATCGATTTCCAGACTGCTCTGTCAGAATCATTTTTTCCGTCAGCAACAAATTGTGGTAATTTTTTGGCTACACTATTTAATTTTACATCAAAAAGATTGAAAACGTGGTGTGTGACGACTCGACGGTCATTTTCATAAATCCAAGCGGAATACAGGCGATTATTAGTACTTGAAAGAACCGTAAAGCCAGTTTCTTCAAGAACTTCTCGCTCTAATGTATCAACCATTGATTCACCAACTTCTTGCGAACCTCCAGGTAAATCAAAGCGAGTTTGATAAGGACCTGAATTTTTTTCAATGACTAGTAATTTATCATTGTCAATTGCCACACCATAGACTCCAAAATGCTTCAATAAATCAAATTTCTCAACCATATTTACCTCATTTCATTTCAAAAACGGCCGAAATTTTTCATGTTTTTGTTCAAATTCCTGAATTTCACAAATTTTATTTCCAGAAAATTTAACAAGAGAAAGACCGTCAAAAATATTTTCTTCCCCTTTATAAACATAGTGGAAAGTCCATGTGAAAAACCCAGTTTCCTTATCTACATAAGACTTATCCACAGTTCATGACTTCACTTTATTTTCCACAGGATGATTCCACTGACGAAACCATTTTTCAATTTCCGCTTTTCCTTCGTATTGCGCCCCGTAGCATTCGGTGTAGCTAATGTCTTCTGACAGGGCTGTCAGTAACTTTTTGATGTCTTTGGTCAGCCATGCGTCAATTGTTTGTTGAAAAAGTTCTATTTTCTGCATTTTCCACACCAACTTTCGTTTGTTTTCAAATTCTCAACTTTTCCACCTGTGGAAATTTTTATACAAAATTTTGTGGTTCACTATCAATCAATACTCGTAAATTTTTGTTATCCCGAATCTGGGTTAATTCAAGCACTTGATTCAAAGCTGATTCTAATTCTTCTTCAAAACGATATTTAACTAAGATTTGATAATGATAAAGGTTATGTGTTCTGGCAATTGGTCTGGCGGTTGGCCCTAAAATTTTAGCTTTTTCTGTCAAATTTTGCTTGAGTAATTGAGCGATCTCATAAGATTTTTGAATGGCAACTTCTTCATCTTGATGAGAAACAAGCACTTGAACGGTGAAATAATAAGGTGGATAGGAAAGTTCACGACGAAATCTCATTTCCATTTCATAAAATTTTTCGTAATCTTGAGCCTTGGTCATTTCAATGGCGTAATGATGTGGATTGAAAGTTTGAATGAAGACTTCACCTTTTTTATCTGCTCGTCCAGCTCGTCCAGCCACCTGCATTAACAATTCAAAGGAACGCTCACTCGCTCTAAAATCAGGTAGATTTAGGCCAGTATCTGCGTTAATGACACCCACTAAGGTTACGTTTGGAAAATCTAAACCTTTGGCAATCATCTGAGTTCCTAAGAGGATATCAGCTTCATGATTACCAAATTTTTCAAGAATTTTTTCATGAGCATTTTTTGTCCGAGTTGTATCTACATCCATTCGCAAAACTCGTGCTTCAGGCATAATTTCTCGAAGTTCTTCTTCGACTTTTTGCGTTCCTGAACCGTAATAACGAATTTTTCGTGAATGACAATTAGGACAAGTTTGCGGAATTCCTTCGACATGACCACAATAATGACAATTCAAAGTTCGGGTATCCATGTGAAGGGTCAAGGAAATATCGCAATTGGGACAATCAACAACAAAACCACATTCGCGGCACATGACAAATGAAGAATAACCCCTTCGATTCAACATCAAAATGACTTGTTCATCTTTGTCAATTTTTTCTTTTATTTTTGTCAGTAAAGAGTGTGAGAAATTAGCAGATTGGTCAGAAATTTCACTGCGCATATCAATGATTTTTATTTCTGGCAGGATTGCTGCTTCATTTGCCCTTTTTGTCAGTAATAAAAGTTCATAAACTCCGCGCATGGCACGTGCTCGCGTTTCTAAACTTGGCGTTGCAGAACCTAAAACAAGTCTTGCACCATGCCATTTTGCACGCAAAAGCGCAATATCTCTTGCATGATAACGAGGACTTGAATCTTGCTTATATGACGTTTCATGTTCTTCATCAATGATGATAATTCCCAAATTTTCAACAGGTGCAAAAATAGCTGAACGTGCACCGACAACTACCTGAGCTTTGCCAGATTTAATTTTTCGCCATTCATCATATTTTTCACCATCAGATAAACCAGAATGCATAATCGCCACTTTATCTCCAAAACGAGCAATAAATCGATTCGTAATCTGTGGCGTCAGTGAAATTTCTGGCACAAGCATAATTGCTGTTTTACCGAGTTTGAGAAAATGGTCAATGGTCTGTAAGTAAACTTCTGTTTTACCGGAACCAGTAATTCCTTCCAACAAAAAGGGTTTGTCAGAAGATGCAATTATTTTTTCGTAAGCTGCATTTTGTTCGAAGTTGAGAATTTTAGCACTGTCATTTTCCACAGCTTCAAATTTTTCTTTCGTCCTCGAAATTTCAACCTCTTCAATTTTGACTAGGTCATGCTCAACGAAAAATTTAATGATTTGTGAAGAAAAATTTAATGATTTGACCGCAATTTTTTCTTCTTGAAGTCGTAATAGAAAATATTTCAACTCTAAGCGTTTTTTAGCTCTCTTTTCAATTTCAAATTCAGCTAGTTTTTCGATATCTGGAATAGATAAGAATTTTTCTGTTTTTCTATTTTCTTTAGATTTTGCTAAATATTCTACTGACAGATGACCCAAACGCACAGCCTTTGTTGACGAGATTTTTTCTGCTTCTGTCAGTTGTGACCATTTGACAGAAGTTCCGTCAGTTGATTTTAGGAGCTTGTCATAATTAGAATTCAAAAGATTAGGTAACATGGCTTTTAGACATGAAATTTTATAAGAAAATACTGAATGACGCATTTCATCTGCCAACCAAAGTTGTTCATCCGTTAGGACTGGCTCAACGTCGAGTAGTTCAGAAATTCCTTTCAAATTTACTGACGGCTCAAGTTCTTCATCTTCAAATCCAATGACAATTCCTTGAACAAGCCTGTTTCCACTTCCAAAAGGAACATGAACCCGCATGCCCACTTCAAGCAAATTTTCAAATTCAGCTGAAAGGCTGTAAGAAAAGGGTTTATCCGTCTGCATCAGAGGCACATCAACGATGACTTTAGCAATTTTCATTTATTTTTGACCTCCGTTTTCTTATCTTTAATTATAACAGAAAAGCATTTTTCCTGCTTTTGACTTATCCGCTTCTTACTGACAAAGCTGTCAGTAACTTTTAGAAATAAAAAAAGCGCCAATTAACGCTTAAAAAATTTATTCTGCAGCAGCTGCTTTAGCGGCGCGGCTATTTTTTTGTTTTGCTTCTTCTTCAGCTTCTTCTTTAGCAATTTGCTCTTTGATGAGTTGTTCTTTCATCTTAGCTTGCAAACGTTCCAATTCGCGTTTTTCAACTAAAGTTTCACGTTTCAATTCAGGTGATGGGTGAATTTTAACTGTTCCATCAGCAATTTCTTCCAAAGCACGCAAAGTATTTTTTACAGCTTTAAATTCTTTTGTTGGACGTTCTTTATCACGCAATTCATGCGCACGTTTTGCTTCCAAAACTACTAAAGAATATTTTGAATCAACTTGGTCCAATAACTTGTCAATTGAAGGTTCTAACATCATAATTCATTACCTCATTTTCTAAACTTTTCATTCTATTTTTACTGACAGACTTGTTATCGTCAAAACAAAATTCTGTCAGTAAAATTTATCAACTTAATCATTTCTGGCAGGACTATCAGTAGAACTGATAGCTCCTTCGCATTAAACCAACAAATCTGTCAGTAATTTTTTCCAATTAAATCAAACTTTCACATCATCAATCATATGAACATAGCGTTCAATCACGCGGTCCACTCGGTAATGCTCAGCTTCAATAATTTTCTTAACACGTTCGGCAGCAAGTTCAACTTTGTCATTAACGACGGCATAATCATATTCACTCATCAAGCGAATTTCTTCTTTTGCTTTTTCAAGTCGTGAAGCAATGACTTCAGCCGAATCTGTCCCACGTCCAACTAAACGTCCACGCAATTCTTCCAAATCTGGTGGAGTCAAGAAGACAAAAACACCATCTGGAACTTTTTCCTTCACTTGAAGCGCACCTTGCACTTCAATTTCTAGAAAAACATCTTTTCCTTCGTCCAATGTCTGATTGACATAAGTTAAAGGTGTGCCATAATAATTTCCAACATATTCAGCATATTCCAGCATCTGACCATTGCGAATCATTTCTTCAAATTCATCACGTGTCCGGAAATAATAATCTTTTCCATCTACTTCGCCAGGACGTTGCTTACGCGTTGTCATTGACACTGAATATTCAAAGTTGTTTTCACTCTCAAAAATTTTAGCACGAACTGTTCCTTTTCCAACACCAGAAGGCCCAGAAAAAACAATTAATAAACCACGCTCACGCATTTTTTCCTCCGATATATCTCTAATTCCATCTCTTAATCAACGATTAATCTCATTCTATCAAAAGCTAGCTCTTAAAACTAGTTTTTGTAACAAAAAAGAAATATAATTTCGTAATAAGAAATAAAAAACTGCCAAAAGACAGTTTTTTATTTTGCATAGTCAATCGCTCGAGTTTCACGGATAACAGTAATCTTGATATTACCAGGATAATCCATTTCATCCTCAATTCGATTTTTCACATCACGCGCCAAAATCACAATTTGGTCATCCGTTAATTTTTCTGGTTTAACCATTACACGAATTTCGCGTCCAGCTTGCAAGGCAAATGCTGTTTCCACACCTTCAAAGCTTGTTGAAATTGCTTCAAGGTCTTTCAAACGTTTGATGTAATTTTCAATTGATTCACGACGAGCTCCAGGACGTGCTGCTGACAAAGCATCAGCCGCCGCAACAAGTACCGCAATGTTACTCAAAGGTTCTGTATCACCGTGGTGACTCGCAATTGTATTGATGACAATTGGATTTTCCTTGTACTTACGCGCAAGTTCTGTTCCAATTTCAACGTGGCTTCCCTCAACTTCATGGTCAAGTGCTTTACCAATATCATGCAAGAAACCTGCACGTTTAGCAAGTGCCACATTTTCTCCCATTTCACCAGCCAAATTACCAGCAATATGAGCAACTTCTACTGAGTGATCAAGTACGTTTTGTCCATATGAAGTACGGAAATGCAAACGTCCCATAATCTTCATCAAGTCAGGATGCAAGTTATGCGCCCCAACTTCAAAGGCTGCTTGTTCACCATATTCACGCATTTTATGATCAAGTGCTTTGCGGTTTTTCTCAACCAACTCTTCAATTCGCGCTGGATGAATTCGACCGTCTTGAACTAATTGTTCAAGAGTCATACGAGCAATTTCACGACGAATTGGGTCAAATCCTGAAAGTACAACAGCTTCTGGCGTATCATCAATGATGACATCAATCCCAGTCAACGCTTCAAAAGTACGAATATTACGACCTTCACGACCGATAATCCGACCTTTCATACCATCGTCTGGTAAATTGACAACCGAAACAGTTTGTTCAGCTACAGAATCAGATGAAACGCGTTGAATAGCAAGTGAGATAATATTTTTAGCTCGCTTATCTGCTTCAACTTGAGCTTTTTCTTCGCTTTGACGAATAATTTGAGCCATTTCTTTTGTCAAACCATCTCGAGTTTCACTCAAAATAATTTCACGAGCATCATCTGTGCTCAAATTTGAAATACGCTCCAATTCTAGTCGTTTCTTTTCTTCAATATGCGCTAATTGTTCTTCTCGCTTACTGAGCGTATCAGTTTTTCTAACGAGGCTCTCCTCTTTAGAATCTAAGTTTTCTTCTTTTTTCGTTAAGGTATCATCCTTACGGTCTAAGATTTCTTCACGTTGTTTTAGGCGCTTTTCAGTCTCCTTTAACTCCTGACGTTCTTGCTTAAATTCATCTTCGATTTCACGACGTTGCTTTTGTTCTTCTTCACGAAGGGTGTAACGGGCTTCTTTTTTGAAGGCTTCAGCCTCCATTTTCAAAGACTCCGCCTCACGTTTAGCATTCGCCATCACCTCATTTGCTTTATTTTCAGCTTCATTAAAAAGAGATTCAGCATCCTGCTTATTTTTCTTTATATTTTGAGCGTAAAAAATAAATGCGACAACTAATACAACCAATAAGACCAAGAGAACGATAGAAATAATGTCCATTAGTCTCCTCTAAAGTCAGTAGTAATTCCAATAAATTCTACTCACAGTTTGATTATAAATTAATGTATTTTACATAGTAAACACTCATTTATTATATCATTTTAAGGCTCATTATTCAATGAAAGATAGTGTAACGCTTTCAGAATAATTTAGAGTCAATTATGTCATCATAAATTGACATCCTTCACGAATAAATAAAAACAGTTATTTTACTAACTGTCTTCATCAACTAATTTTCAAGTAAAGCAGCTGCTTCTTCATCCAAAATAAAAGTAATATTTGGATGCGTCCGTAAAATAGAAGCTGGAATTTCTTCTGTGATTGGACCCTCAAGAACTTTTTTCATAATCTCTGCTTTCTTTTTTCCGTCAGCAAAAACTAAAAGTTGCTTGCTAGCTAGAACTGTTCGTGGACCAAAAGTGACATAAGGAGAAGCCGGTTCTTTATCTGTCAAATTTTTGATTGACTGATAAATCTCATCCCCTTCTTCAAATGGAACAGCAAAAATTTCTCGCTCAAAGCTTGTATGTCCTGGCATATTTGCACAAAAATGACCATCTTCTCCTATCCCCATAACAATCAAATCAATCCCACCGTCCTGTAAGATTTTTTGGTCAAAAACTTGATTATTTTGAGCATTTAATTCATGAAGATTACCATCATCAATATGTACTCGATCATAGAAAGCTGTCTTTAAAGCACTCATTGTTAATCCATAGCGTTCACCAGCAAGTGGTACTTCATCAAAATTGTAATAATGGATATTTGAGCGATCAAAATTCATTTTTTGGAGTTTATCAATAAGAATTTCATACATTCCAAGAGGGGTATTTCCCGCTGTAAGCGAAAGATTTACCCTTTTTGAAAGCATCATCTTATCAAGAACAATCGCTGCAGCAAGTTCACTCATTGTGGCGTAATCTTTAGTGATTATTTTTTTCATAAAAGCTCCTTTTTTCTTGTTACTTCTATTTTACAGGATTAAGTATTCTATTTAAAGCAATTCTACTCGTTGAAAATAAAAAAAGCGGAAATCCGCTTTTTTTATTATTTTTTAAGAGCTGTTTTAAGCTCTTCAACCTTATCTGTTTGTTCCCATGGTAATTCTACATCTGTACGGCCGAAGTGCCTTTCGACTTTGGGCTTTAGCCCATTAGCGAGAAAGGACAGCGGAGGAGACAATGGCGACGTAGACCGAACGAAGGTCGGCGAGGCCGATTATTTACCTAAAACGGATTTAAGTTCTTCAACTTTATCTGTTTGTTCCCATGGTAATTCTACATCTGTACGGCCGAAGTGCCCGTAAGCTGCTGTTTGTCCGTAAATAGGACGGAGTAAGTCAAGCATTTGAATAATTCCTGCTGGGCGAAGATCAAATACTTTACGAATTGCTGCTAAAAGTTCATCATCTGAGACTTTACCTGTACCAAAAGTATCAACATTGATTGATGTTGGTGTCGCAACACCAATGGCGTATGAAAGTTGAATTTGCGCTTTTTCTGCAAGTCCAGCTGCCACAATATTTTTGGCTACATAACGTGCTGCGTAAGAAGCTGAACGGTCAACTTTTGTTGCATCCTTACCAGAGAAAGCTCCACCACCGTGGGGAGCATACCCACCATAAGTATCAACAATAATTTTACGTCCGGTCAAGCCTGAATCCCCTTGAGGACCACCAATAACAAAACGTCCTGTTGGATTGATGAAGTATTTAGTTTCATCATCTAAAAGTTCAGCTGGAATAACAGCCTTGATGACTTTATTAATCACATCATCGTGAATTTCTTCGTTTGTTGCTGACGCAGCATGTTGAGTAGAAATAACGACTGTGTCAATGCGTTTTGCTTTGCCATTATCATCATATTCTACAGTTACTTGTGATTTTGCATCAGGACGCAAGTATGAAATTTCACCTGATTTACGTAAATCAGCTAATTTTTTAACTAATTTATGTGAAAGTGAGATGGCGAGTGGCATATATTCGGCAGTTTCGTTAGTAGCAAAACCGAACATCATTCCTTGGTCACCAGCACCAATCAAATCAAGCGGGTCAACTAATTGGCCATTTTTATCGCGAACTTCTTCGGCTTCATTTACCCCTTGTGCAATATCGCTTGATTGCTCAACAAGTGAGACGTGAACGCCCACTGATTTATAATCAAATCCATTTTCGCTATCTGTATAGCCAATTTTTTTGATTGTTTCACGAACGACATGAGCAATATCAACATAAGCTGATGTTGAAATTTCACCAAAGACATTGACCGTCCCTGTATATACGACCGTTTCACAAGCGACGTGTGCATGTGAGTCTTGTGCGAGAATGGCATCAAGAATGGCATCTGAGATTTGGTCTGCAACCTTATCTGGATGGCCTTCTGATACTGATTCTGATGTAAATAAATGTTTTTCTGACATTAAAAATGTCCCCCAATCTAAATTTTGGTTACAAGGCGTCTTTAAACTTATCTAATATTTACTGACGAAAAACCTTCATAGGATAACCATTGGTGCTTCAGCGCTTACGGATATGCTAGTATTTTCATCAGTAATTTTTAAAATAAATCAAATCCTTTCGGGACTCGTAACTCTCTTATTTTACCTCTTTTTCGGAAAAAATGCACTCTTTCCTTTACATGATTCTAAAATAAATCTACTGATAAATTTTAAATAAGTTGTCCTTATGATAATTCAAACCCGAAATGCTGAATGGTCTTGTTTTTCAACTTATCAATTGTCAAACTTAATGTTTTTTAAACATGTATTCGCGGGTCATTGGCAAACCTTGACCTGAAGCACCTTTAGTCAAAAGATATTGAACAACATCAATATTTCCAGCTTCAAAACTTGCAGCGCAGGCTTGAAGATAAAGTGTCCACATCCTTGCAAATGGTTTACCCATTTCTTTTTCTACTTCATCAAAAACTTCGAGATAATTTTCATTCCAAATTTCAAGCGTTTTTTGATAATGACGACGAAGAGGTTCAAGATCATCCATTTGCAAACCAGCAGTCATAATATGTTCAACATTTTCAGCGATATTTGGAATATAACCTCCAGGGAAAATGTATTTTTCAATAAATGGATCCACACCAGCACCGCGATGTTGTCCAGTAATACCATGAATCAATGCACGACCATTTGGTTTGAGATAATCAGAAACTTTTTGGAAATACATTTCCAAATTTTCTTTCCCAACATGTTCAAACATTCCGACAGATGTAATGTAATCAAAAGGTTCTTCTTTGAGGTCACGATAATCAACCAAATAAACTTTCACTTTATCAGAAAGTCCCAAATCATCCGCTTTTTTGCGAACATAATAATACTGTTCTTCTGAGAGTGTCACTCCGACTGCTGAAAGACCATATTCTTGAACAGCCTTAAACATCAAAGTTCCCCAGCCACAACCAATATCAAGCAAACGTCCCCCAGGTTTACTATCGAGTTTGTCCAAAATATGATGAACTTTAGCAATTTGTGCTTCTTCCAAAGTCATATCTTCATGTTCAAAATAAGCACATGAATAAGTCATCGTTGGGTCAAGCCATTTGTTATAAAAGTCATTACCAATATCATAATGACTATGAATATCTTCACGAGATTGTTTTTGAGAATGATTTCCCAAAAGTTTTATCATTGATTTCCCAAAACCAGATTGGTCTGTTAAAAAGCTACCAGCCTTACGATATGCTGATGTAACAAGCTCTTGAATGCTCCCCTCAATTTCAATTTCTTCATTCATGTAAGCTTCAGCCAATACTAAGGTTGGCATTGAGCTCAATTCACTAAATGAGAATTTTTTATTAAAAGTAATGTGAACTTGCGTTTCTCCCTCACCATACTTTTCTGTTTTTCCATCCCAATAAGTTACTGCAATGGGGATATCGAAAGCAACTGCAAGTGCTTTGTTCAAAACTGTTTTTTCAAATACCAAGTTATTCTTCCCTTTCCTAACATTGTTCTAATAAAACTATACTCCGTAGATTATTGAAAGTCAAATACTTACTATCATTAGATTTTTCTGAAAATTTTCATTGTCAGTAAATTGCTAAAGATTTTGCCTATAAGTGAGGTCAGCCTCCTAGACTCTAGAAAATAGATAACTTTGAACTTGCGCAAGTGCAGAAACGTAATTTCCTAATTTTCTCTCTCGCTTACAGTCGACTTCACATGGTATAATAAAAAAATGAACGACAAACTTGAAAAATCTATTATTTTACAAAAAAATCCTTGGCTGACTGATGTAAAAATTGTCGCTGAATCTGAATCAACTCAAAAAGATGCTAAATTAGACGGACAAGAAAATTGTCTTTATTTAACTGAAAGACAAAATAAAACTTATGGTCGTTTTGGCCGTCAGTATTTTGCTGCGCCGTCTGGCGGAATTTATATGAGTTTGTCACTCAAGCCCAAAGTTGAACTAGAAAAACTTCCAGAGTTCACTCTGCTGACAGGAGCTGCCATTGTGTCAGCAATCGAAAAATTAACTGACAAAAACCCTCAAATTAAATGGGTTAACGATATTTATCTAGACGATAAAAAATTTGTTGGTATTCTTGCCGAAACATCACTTAATCCAACTCAAGAAGCTCAAGTTATCATTGGTGTCGGAATTAATTTTTCTATTTCCCAATTTCCAACTGAAATCGAAGAAAGAGCCACTTCTTTATTTTATAATGAACAAGCAAGCATCAGTCGTTCGGAATTAATTGCCGAAATCTGGTCTGAATTTCATCGTTTATCAGAGGGTTCATTTTTCCAAATTTATAAATCTCACTCATTTATTCTTGGCAAACAAGTTGAATTTGTTCAATCTGGACAAACTTTTTCCGGAAGAGCCACAGATTTAACCTCTAAAGGTGAGCTTATCGTAAATTTAGATAATGGTCAGCAAAAAATACTTTCCAGTGGCGAAATCTCACTAAAAAAATGGACTTAATCAGTCCATTTTTTCAGTTATTATTATTATATTATATAGGAGGCCAGTTTTAGGTCATGGTGGACCAGAATTATTTTACTGACAGAACTTTCTGTCAGTAACTTTTTTAGAAATCTGACCAGTCATCTTCTTTTTCTTTTTCAACTGGTTGTGCTTCCTTAGTCTTACGACTTTTTGGTTCATCCCATGGATTTCCCCATTGGTTTGAATCTTGTTGATTTTGACGTCCTTTATCTTCATAACGACGTGCCCAATTATTCATTTTATCTGAATAACGTTCTGACCAACGGTCCATTTTTTCATCAAAATGTTGCGCTTTACGATTCCATTTTTCTTGATAATCATCTTCTGAATCATCATAGTAATTTCGTGGTCTAGCACTTGGAATAATCCAACTTGCTACGAAATACAATGGAATCAATCCGCCCCAGCTTCCAAAAGCCAGAACAACAAATAGGATACGTAGAATCGTCACAACATCACGACCCAGACCAAAATATTCTGCAATCCCTGCAATGACACCACTGACTCTACGATTTGTCACTGATTTTGTTAATTGTCTTTGAGACATAATTTATCCTTTCTTTATAATCGTTGAATTAACATTGTGACGGTGTCATCAATAGACTCGCAATCACATAAACAATGAGTAATGTTCCCCAACTTCCGAAAGTACCAAGCACAATCAGAACCCGAATTACATTAATTACTGTACGGCTCAAGCCAAAGTATTCACCAAGTCCCCCGACGGTTCCTGCGATGACTCGATTGCTACTTGATCTTTTCAGAGTTTTCTTAGCCATTTCTCACCTTTCTTTTCAAATTTACTGACAGAACTCTTATAAAATTCCTGTCAGTAAAATTTTATTCAGTTTCTTCTTTGTCAGTAGTTTCAGTATCTTTAAGCCAAATCGTTCCTGATTTTGTTTCAAATTCAAAGGTTAATGACTCAGCACCTTGACGGACAATCGCTGCTCCATTACGGCCAGCTTCAAAAGGACTATCAAGATTTAAACGTGTCTTATATCCGCCAAAGATTGTGCGAACATGACCAACCAAGCCCAAACTTTCTGGTACAGAAACTTTGATATCGCCATTCACATTTTTAAGATTTAATTTGTGAGCCGTTCCTGTTTTTTCGGTCAGCAAAATATTTCCGTTTACGAGTGAGACATCACCAGATTCAAAAGCAGTTGTAATTCTGATATTACCATTAACTCCAGTTAATTCTAAATCTGAATTCGTGCCATCAATTACTTTGATTTCACCATTCTTATTGTTAATCTTCAACTCATCGCTGTTTACTTCAAGCACTTCAGCATTTCCGTTCATAAGATTAATATTCATTTTTTGACTGGAAATTTTTTCAACTTTAAGTTCTGCATGAGGTGTATTAATCTCAATATTTTCATATTCTTTTACTGGTAAGTAAAGTTCAATATTCGCAGAAATTCGACCATTTGCTTCAATTTCAAGCACATCATCTTCAACTTCAAGTTTAGTTTTTTCAGCAATGTAAGCTTCTACATTACCATCTTCAACTGCCCCGTAAATTTTATATTCTACTTTTACATGGGCATTTTCACCCGGTAAAATATTTACTTTACCACTCTTAAGATTAAGATTAACATTTTTGAAATCTTCGTTGATATCTTTTTCTACAGTGTGAGAAATTGATTTAACCTTAGGAAATCCTTTTGAAAAATCAATATTATCATCAACAGATTTTGCAACCCCTTGGAAAATTTCTTTACCTCTAGCAAACAAACTTTCTGCAACATTTTTCATTGCATCAGGAAAATCTACATCGTGATTCACATATCCTTCTTTATCTGTATATGTGAATTCTTTGTTCTCGGTTTTATCATCAGAAGCTTCTCCATTCACTGAACCATTTTTTTCAAGTAATTCTAAAGCTTCATCTTCCGTGATAATTCCACGACGCATCAAATCCATAATTCTATCTTTTTTATTAGCCATTTTTTTAGATCCTTTCTCTGCTCATTCAAGCATTCAATATCTTAAAAACTTTTTTTATTGAGATTATCTTTATCTCGTACATTTATTATCTCAAACTTTTACCAAATAAAAATCAGCCTTTGGGCTGATTTTTAACATCTTCTTTTTTTAACTAAATAAAAGATTCAATACTCCTATTTTACTGACAGAACCACTAATTAATTTTGTCAGTAATTATTTAGGTTGAATATAAGTTGCCAAAGCAGCTACACCAGCAGAAATATGGCGTTCGCTGACAATATTATTACCTTTAACATTCATCTCTGAAACGAGAATAGAGTTATCTGAATAAACCTTTTCAACAAAAGCTACGTGACCATATTCTGAACTTGAACCAGCTACTCCTGGTGGGAAGCTAACAGCATAACCCTCAGTTGGAACTGTTGTTGTGAAATAACCTTGAGCTTGGGCATTAATTCCCCATTCTCCACCATTTCCCATATGTGTTCCAACGAGCCCACCTAATTGAATGATACGGTTATAAACATACTGTGTACAATTACCAAAAGCATAGCTATCAGCACCTGGATATTCCACACCATTGTAATCTGGATAAGCTGAATTATCTAATTTTGATGCCACCAGTGGACTTTCAGGAACTTTATCATCTACAACTTTTGTCGTACTATCTACATTGTCATAAAAATTTAAGTTATATTCTTGAATAATTTCAATCAATTTTTGAGCATATGACGGGTCAGTAGCAAAAATACCTTGCAAAGCTTGAGCTGCTTCTTGATAAGCCTTAGCGTGTGACTTCCATGCGCCAGCATAAATTTCTGAGTTCCAAGTTGTCCCTTTAATCATTAAATTAATATAATCATCCAAGGCTTGGTCATAGTTACTATAAACTCTAAAACTTTGTTCAATATAATAAGGATTATTTCCCGAAAATTCTTCCGTCTTAAATGAAATTGATTTTCCTAAATAAGCACCTGTAATATTGAAAATATTAAAATACTGCTGACTCATATTACTTTGACCAGAACCAGATTCTAAAATCGCCTGTGCCAAGATAATTGATGCATACAAATTATTCTTACCGGCTAAAATTCTCACGCGGTCCGCAATACTTTTAATAAAGGCTTCTGTACTAGAAGTATCAATTTTATCAATTGACTTAGCTGCTTCAATTGTTTTCAAAACAGGGCCAGCGTAAATAGAAGGAGCTGAATCTGCTGAAGAATTAGGAATTTGTGCTGCAGTTGATGTCTGATAGTAGGCATTATCCTGTGAATAATTAGAGGGTGCAGCTGTAGAAGTTGATGCTGAAGGAGCTGTGGTAGAAACTGAAGTTGATGGTGCTTGAGTTGTCGTAGAGGAATTACTAGTTGAATTATTATTTGTTGATGAACTTGGATTACTTGGTTTTGATGTCGAACCTGAAGTACTTGGTTTTGATGATGAACTTGAATTACCTGTACTTGACGATGAACTTGAACCATTTGAATTTGATGATGTGCTTGAGCTACCTGTACTTGATGATGAACTTGAACTACCCGTACTTGATGATGCATCTGAACTATTTGTAATTGCAGACGAAGCATCTGAACTACTTCCAACAGTTACTCCATCAGCATGGCCAGTCACGCCAAAAGCCGTCATTCCTAAAATCAGCGCTGTTCCCGCAATAAATTTTTCCTTTTTTAAGCGCTTAGTTTTATCATTATTAGTCAATTTTAGTTAATCCTCCATGGTATGTATTATAATTTCAACATCATTTCTTTCAAGACATCTACTTTTACACAATTGTAACATTTAAACACAAGCAAGTCAAATTAATCACTTTTATTTATTGAACAGATTTCCATTTTTTTTTGAAAAAATTATTATACGATATAGCTAGTAGCAAAATCATATAAAAAAATGTCCATCATAAGTGACAAAGCCATATTTAATCATATTTTATAATAAGTTGCTTATGACTTAGTTGAAATAACCAATACTCTCTCTAAAACAAATGATTACTATCGTCCCTAAAAAATATTCTGTTCTCTTTATCTTACATTTCTAAGTGAAATTACTAAAAAATAACATATTTATTACAAATTTAATAATGTAGAAAAATTAAATTCAGTCAAAAAACTTATACATCGTCCGCTCATATTTCACAACTCTTCTTAGCCTCAGCTAGGTAATCTTTTAAAAAGGTAGCATTCGCATAAAATAGATTCTTATATTTATTTTTTTATTCCCTCTCAAATGCCTTCTAATGTAGAAATTTCAAATATCCTAAGAACAATTAATGAAGGAATTACTAGAATACACTCTTTAGCTGTATAATTGGTCAATCAATAAAGCTTATACCAGATTCTTCGTAAAGTAGACAAAATTTTGCTAAAAAATATCATAAAAGTATGATATTTATATATATTCATAAATTATCTTCCTTATAATTATCTGAATCGATAAAATTTTTTAATTGCAAGGCAAGCATTCTTCTGGCGCAATCAGGAATTCAATGTGCCAATTTGTTAAAGTCAAATTTTCTTTCATCATTCTGTAAGCAATGATAGATTTCCGACAACCAGATAAACTTTTTAAATAGCACATAATCGATAAAATTGAAAATACTTATTAAACTTATATACTAAGATAGAACCTTATGCTATATCAAAGCAAATTGAAAAATAAAAAAACGTCCATCATAAATGACAAACGTTTATTTAATCATGTTTAAAAAGTTGATTAAGCTTTATTTGCTGAACCGAATACGTCGATACGTTCTTCAACAGACGCTGTAATTGCATCGAAACCAGGTTTCAAGAATTTACGTGGGTCGAAAAGTTTTTTCTTCATGTATTCTGCTTCATTAGCATCAAATTCATTAACGAATTTACGAGTAGCAGCTGCGAAAGCAAGTTGGCATTCAGTATTAACGTTAACTTTAGCTACACCATTAGCGATAGCTTCTCTGATTTGATCATCAGGGATACCAGAACCACCGTGAAGTACGATTGGCACATTGTGTCCCATAGCTTCAACGAGTGCTTTGTTCAATTTTTCAAGGTGATCGATGTGAAGACCTTTCCAGTTTTCTGGGTAAGGACCGTGAATGTTACCGATACCTGCTGCAAGGAAGTCAACACCAAGTTTAGCCATTGCAACTGCATCATCGATAGGAGCAAGTTCACCTTCACCAACGATACCGTCTTCTTCACCACCAATTGAACCAACTTCACATTCAACTGAGATGCCTTTAGCATGAGCTTTAGCGATTACTTCTTCAGCAAGTTTAAGGTTTTCTTCGATTGGAAGATGTGAACCGTCAAACATCAATGATGAGTAACCAACTTCGATACATTCCAAAGCATCATCAAAATGACCGTGGTCAAGGTGAATAGCAACTGGAACTGTGATTCCCATTGATTCTACAAGAGTTTCAATGAGGAGTTTACACATTTTGTAACCACCCATGTATTTAGCCGCACCCATAGAAGTTTGGATCAATACTGGAGTCTTTTTAGCTTCTGCTGCACGCAAGATAGCTTGAGTCCATTCAAGGTTGTTTGTGTTGAAACCACCGATAGCGTATCCGTTATCACGAGCGGCTTGTACGAATTTTTCTGCTGAAACGATTGCCATTTCAAAATTCCTCCGAATATTTTATTACCTACCTAGTATAGCATTTTGTGAAGTATTTTTCTAGTCCAAGCTCACAAAAATACAAAGTAACCGCTTTATTAAGCCATTTTTAAAGAAAGATAAAAAAAGATTAATAGTTTAATAACTATTAATCTTAGCATATCCCGAGGACCGGTTTCGAACCGGTACGAAGGTTACCCCTCGCAGGATTTTAAGTCCTGTGCGTCTGCCAGTTCCGCCACCCCGGGTATTATCCAAAAACTCCCACTTGGGAGAATTATCAAGCGAACGACGAGATTCGAACTCGCGACCCCAACCATGGCAAGGTTGTGTTCTACCCCTGAACTACGTTCGCACTTAAACTTTGTGTCTTACGACAATGCCGACTACATGATTCGAACACGCGACCCTCTGATTACAAATCAGATGCTCTACCAACTGAGCTAAGTCGGCTAATACCTAGTATGCGGATGAAGGGACTTGAACCCCCACGCCGTTAAGCGCTAGATCCTAAATCTAGTGCGTCTGCCAATTCCGCCACATCCGCTAGGATTATGACCCGTGCTGGGCTCGAACCAGCGACCCTTTGATTAAAAGTCAAATGCTCTACCAACTGAGCTAACGAGTCATTAGTATTTCTACTAACGGTTCTGACGGGAATCGAACCCGCGATCTTCGCCGTGACAGGGCGACGTGATAACCGCTACACTACAGAACCTTTATTCACTTAATGGCTGAAACAACCAATGGGAGTTAACGGGATCGAACCGCTGACCCTCTGCTTGTAAGGCAGATGCTCTCCCAGCTGAGCTAAACTCCCAAAACTTGGCCACTCGCCTATCTCCCAGGGGGCAACCCCCAAGTACTTCCGCCGTAGATGGACTTAACTTCTGTGTTCGACATGGGAACAGGTGTATCTCCATCGCAATGATGACCAAATCATTAAATGTTACCTTGAACATTCAAAACTAAATAACAATTCTTCTAACTTTTAAACCATAAGCATATTATATTTGACTCTTTTGGTAAAGTCCTCGAGCGATTAGTACTGGTCCGCTCCAAGTCTCGCAACTCTTCCACTTCCAGCCTATCTACCAGATCATCTCTCTGGGCTCTTAATTCTTACGAATGGGTAATCTCATCTTGAGGTGGGCTTCGCACTTAGATGCTTTCAGCGCTTATCCCTTCCCTACATAGCTATCCAGCCGTGCTCCTGGCGGAACAACTGGTACACCAGCGGTAAGTCCATCCCGGTCCTCTCGTACTAAGGACAGATCCTCTCAAATTACCTACGCCCGCGACGGATAGGGACCGAACTGTCTCACGACGTTCTGAACCCAGCTCGCGTGCCGCTTTAATGGGCGAACAGCCCAACCCTTGGGACCGACTACAGCCCCAGGATGCGACGAGCCGACATCGAGGTGCCAAACCTCCCCGTCGATGTGAACTCTTGGGGGAGATAAGCCTGTTATCCCCAGGGTAGCTTTTATCCGTTGAGCGATGGCCCTTCCATGCGGTACCACCGGATCACTAAGTCCTAGTTTCCTACCTGCTCGAGTTGTAGCTCTCGCAGTCAAGCTGGCTTTTACCTTTACACTCTACGATTGATTTCCAACCAATCTGAGCCAACCTTTGAGCGCCTCCGTTACTCTTTAGGAGGCGACCGCCCCAGTCAAACTGTCCGTCAGACACTGTCTCCCTGGCCGATTATGCCAGCGGGTTAGAGTAACCATAAGTCAAGGGTAGTATCCCAACAACGCCTCAATAGAAACTAGCGTCCCTATTTCAATGGCTCCTACCTATCCTGTACATGACTTACAGGTACTCAATATCAAACTACAGTAAAGCTCCATGGGGTCTTTCCGTCCTGTCGCGGGTAACCTGCATCTTCACAGGTACTAAAATTTCACCGAGTCTCTCGTTGAGACAGTGCCCAAATCATTACGCCTTTCGTGCGGGTCGGAACTTACCCGACAAGGAATTTCGCTACCTTAGGACCGTTATAGTTACGGCCGCCGTTTACTGGGGCTTCAATTCATACCTTCGACTTACGTCTAAGCACTCCTCTTAACCTTCCAGCACCGGGCAGGCGTCACCCCCTATACATCACCTTGCGGTTTAGCAGAGAGCTGTGTTTTTGATAAACAGTTGCTTGGGCCTATTCACTGCGGCTGGCTTTTACACCAGCACCCCTTCTCCCGAAGTTACGGGGCTATTTTGCCGAGTTCCTTAACGAGAGTTCTCTCGATCACCTGAGGCTACTCGCCTCGACTACCTGTGTCGGTTTGCGGTACGGGTAGATATGACTTTACGCTAGAAGCTTTTCTTGGCAGTGTGACATCAGAGAGTTCGCAACCGTAGTTGCTTCCCCATCACAGCTCAATGTTAAAGAGAAATGCATTTGACACATCTCACACCTCACTGCTTAGACCAGAATCCATTAACTGGCATCTCTTAGCCTACTGCGTCCCTCCATCACGATCATATCTAGTACTGGAATATCAACCAGTTGTCCATCGACTACGCCTTTCGGCCTCGCCTTAGGTCCCGACTAACCCAGGGCGGACGAGCCTTCCCCTGGAAACCTTAGTCTTACGGTGGATAAGATTCTCACTTATCTTGCGCTACTCATACCGGCATTCTCACTTCTTAACGCTCCAGCACTCCTCACGGTATACCTTCATCGCGGTTAAGAACGCTCTCCTACCATTGATAAAATATCAATCCAAAGCTTCGGTAATATGTTTAGCCCCGGTACATTTTCGGCGCAGGGTCACTCGACTAGTGAGCTATTACGCACTCTTTGAATGATAGCTGCTTCTGAGCTAACATCCTAGTTGTCTATGCAACCCCACATCCTTTTCCACTTAACATATATTTTGGGACCTTAGCTGTTGGTCTGGGCTGTTTCCCTTTCGACTACGGATCTTAGCACTCGCAGTCTGACTGCCGAACATGTGTATTAGCATTCGGAGTTTATCTGAGATTGGTAATCCTAGACGGACCCCTCACCCAAACAGTGCTCTACCTCCAATACACTTACATTTCGACGCTAGCCCTAAAGCTATTTCGGAGAGAACCAGCTATCTCCCAGTTCGTTTGGAATTTCTCCGCTATCCACAAGTCATCCAAACACTTTTCAACGTGTCCTGGTTCGGGCCTCCAGTGCGTCTTACCACACCTTCACCCTGCTCATGGATAGGTCACTAGGTTTCGGGTCTACATCATGATACTAAGTCGCCCTATTCAGACTCGGTTTCCCTACGGCTCCGTCTCTTCAACTTAACCTCGCATCATAACGTAACTCGCCGGTTCATTCTACAAAAGGCACGCTCTCACCCATTAACGGGCTCGAACTTCTTGTAGGCACACGGTTTCAGGTGCTATTTCACTCCCCTCTCGGGGTTCTTTTCACCTTTCCCTCACGGTACTGGTTCACTATCGGTCACTAAGGAGTATTTAGGGTTGGGAGATGGTCCTCCCGGATTCAAACTGGATTTCGCGTGTCCAGCCCTACTCAGGATACTGCTAGGTATAAGCGCTATTTCGTCTACGGGATTATTACCCTCTTTGATTAACCTTCCCAGGTTATTCGACTATAATGCTTAAGTCCACGTTGCAGTCCTACAACCCCAAGAAGCAAGCTTCTTGGTTTGCCCTTCTTCGCGTTCGCTCGCCGCTACTTACGAAATCGTTTTTACTTTCTCTTCCTGCAGGTACTTAGATGTTTCAGTTCTCTGCGTTACCTTTACATGAGCTATGTATTCACTCATGAATAACTGCTAGTAGCAGCTGGGTTTCCCCATTCGGAGACCTAGGGATCAATGCGTACTTACTGCTCCCCCTAGAATATCGTCGTTAGTCACGTCCTTCATCGGCTCTTAGTGCCAAGGCATCCACCGTGCGCCCTTATTAACTTTGCCATGATGATTTATAATCATCGTTTTTCAAGTATAAGTTTGTAAATTCTTTAAAATTCACAGCTTTTGGTTTATTTATCGTTATTAGATATTGTTATTTAGTTTTCAATGTTCAAGTGATTTTAACGTCTTGTCTGACAATGGAGCCTAGCGGGATCGAACCGCTGACCTCCTGCGTGCAAAGCAGGCGCTCTCCCAGCTGAGCTAAGGCCCCACAATCAAGAAGTTGATTCTTGCTTAGGTTTATGACTAAACCCCTCAAAACTGAATAAAGTTGAATGCTCACGTCTTTGTATATATTCCTTAGAAAGGAGGTGATCCAGCCGCACCTTCCGATACGGCTACCTTGTTACGACTTCACCCCAGTCATCGGTCTTACCTTAGGAAGCGCCCTCCTTGCGGTTAGGCAACCTACTTCGGGTACTCCCAACTCCCGTGGTGTGACGGGCGGTGTGTACAAGGCCCGGGAACGTATTCACCGCGGCGTGCTGATCCGCGATTACTAGCGATTCCGACTTCATGTAGGCGAGTTGCAGCCTACAATCCGAACTGAGAATGGTTTTAAGAGATTAGCTAAACATCACTGTCTCGCGACTCGTTGTACCATCCATTGTAGCACGTGTGTAGCCCAGGTCATAAGGGGCATGATGATTTGACGTCATCCCCACCTTCCTCCGGTTTATCACCGGCAGTCTCGTTAGAGTGCCCAACTTAATGATGGCAACTAACAATAGGGGTTGCGCTCGTTGCGGGACTTAACCCAACATCTCACGACACGAGCTGACGACAACCATGCACCACCTGTATCCCGTGTCCCGAAGGAACTTCCTATCTCTAGGAATAGCACGAGTATGTCAAGACCTGGTAAGGTTCTTCGCGTTGCTTCGAATTAAACCACATGCTCCACCGCTTGTGCGGGCCCCCGTCAATTCCTTTGAGTTTCAACCTTGCGGTCGTACTCCCCAGGCGGAGTGCTTATTGCGTTAGCTGCGATACAGAGAACTTATAGCTCCCTACATCTAGCACTCATCGTTTACGGCGTGGACTACCAGGGTATCTAATCCTGTTTGCTCCCCACGCTTTCGAGCCTCAGTGTCAGTTACAGGCCAGAGAGCCGCTTTCGCCACCGGTGTTCCTCCATATATCTACGCATTTCACCGCTACACATGGAATTCCACTCTCCTCTCCTGCACTCAAGTCTACCAGTTTCCAATGCATACAATGGTTGAGCCACTGCCTTTTACACCAGACTTAATAAACCACCTGCGCTCGCTTTACGCCCAATAAATCCGGACAACGCTCGGGACCTACGTATTACCGCGGCTGCTGGCACGTAGTTAGCCGTCCCTTTCTGGGTAGTTACCGTCACTTGATGAGCTTTCCACTCTCACCAACGTTCTTCTCTACCAACAGAGTTTTACGATCCGAAAACCTTCTTCACTCACGCGGCGTTGCTCGGTCAGACTTTCGTCCATTGCCGAAGATTCCCTACTGCTGCCTCCCGTAGGAGTTTGGGCCGTGTCTCAGTCCCAATGTGGCCGATCACCCTCTCAGGTCGGCTATGTATCATCGCCTTGGTGAGCCTTTACCTCACCAACTAGCTAATACAACGCGGGATCATCTTTGAGTGATGCAATTGCATCTTTCAAACTTAAAACTTGTGTTTAAAGTTTTTATGCGGTATTAGCATTCGTTTCCAAATGTTGTCCCCCGCTCAAAGGCAGATTCCCCACGCGTTACTCACCCGTTCGCTGCTCATCCAGTTGGTACAAGTACCAACCTTCAGCGCTCAACTTGCATGTATTAGGCACGCCGCCAGCGTTCGTCCTGAGCCAGGATCAAACTCTCAAATAAAGTATTTAAGTCACCGAAGTGACTGGCTTGTCTTTCATTATTGATTGACAGATTTTTGATGTATCTTACTACATCACATGAGTCATTCTTCTTTATTCAGTTTTCAATGGTCTAGCTTATCGCTTCAAGACCCTCGTCTCTTGCGACAACTATTATATTCTATCAAACCTACCTAATCTTGTCAAGAATTAACTGTGGCTTTTACGACTTTTTTTATCTTACATCCGGAAAATCCCACGGTTGTCATGTTTTATTAAATACATTAATATTCAATTCTTGGTAAATTTAGTTTTCTTTGTTCTGAAATGATTCTGATGAGAACGATAAAGATGACAGAAATAAATAAAGCTAAGTTATGGCTGATTACCGATTGAAGGGATACATATAGAATTCCACCAATAATACATGGTAGGGCATAGATGTTTTCTCTAAAAATCATTGGAACTTGATTTGCAATCACATCGCGTATCATTCCACCACCGACACCTGTCAATACTCCTAAGAATACAATGAAGAAGATATTTTGTGAATAACCATGTGCTATTCCAGCATCAATCCCTAATACTGTAAAAATTCCTAAACCTATTGCGTCAGAAACCAGGAGAAGATTATTATAGAAACGTGCTGCTTTAAAAATACTCAATGCTTCTCTTCTTGATTTAATTATTAGTGCTACAAGCATAGCTACTATTGATGCAATAATCGAAATAACTATAAAAAATGGCGATTTTAATGCTGTAGGCGGTGTTGCTCCTAAGAGTAAATCTCGAAATATCCCACCACCAACAGCTGTTATTACTGACATCACAAGAATACCAAAAATATCTAGTTTATGATTGATCCCCACTACGGTCCCCGAAATAGCGAATGCTACGGTTCCTAAAATTTCCAAAAATAAATAAAAACTGCTAATCACTTCCATATCCCTTTATACTTCACCTTAATAATCTTTTTAATACAATTTATTATACCTTATAATCCTCCAATATAAATAAAAAAGAGACTGATTTTCAACAGTCTCTTTTTCTTTAATCAACGCGGCTAAAATTAGCAACATCTGCACTGATATTTTCAATAAATTCTTCAAGCGGAATGACTTTTGTTTCTTTTGAGCCATAACGACGAATATTTACAGTTCCATCAGCTTGTTCTTGGTCTCCAATAACGATTTGATATGGAATTTTGTGTGTTTGTGATTGACGAATCTTCCAGCCCATTTTTTCATTGGCTTCATCGACAACAACGCGGAACCCTTTATCTTGAAGTTCACGTTGAATTTTCCATGCGTAATCGGCATGAATTTCATTATTTACTGGGATAATGGTTGCTTGAGTTGGAGCGAGCCATGTTGGGAAAGCACCTTTATAAACTTCAATAAGATAGGCAATGAAACGTTCAAGGGTTGAGATTACACCACGGTGAATCATGACTGGGCGATGTTTTTCCCCGTCAGCACCGATATATGAAATGTCAAAGTTTTCAGGATTAAGGAAGTCTAACTGAATAGTTGAAAGTGTTTCTTCGTTACCAAGTGCAGTTTTAACTTGAATGTCAAGTTTAGGACCGTAAAATGCTGCTTCTCCTTCTGCTTCAACGTAGTCAAGATTCATGTCATCCATTGTCGCTTTGAGCATGGCTTGAGATTTTTCCCACATTTCATCATCTGGGAAATATTTCACTGTATCTTTAGGGTCACGGTAACTGAGTCGGAAACTGTAATCATTGATTCCAAAGTCACGGTACATGTCCATAATCAATTGAAGAATTTTACTAAATTCTTCTTGAACTTGTTCTAACATGACGAAAGTATGACCATCATTCAAAGTCATTTCGCGGACACGTTGAAGTCCTGAGAGTGCTCCTGATTTTTCATAACGGTGCATCATCCCAAATTCAGCAATACGAATTGGGAGTTCACGATAAGAGTGAACGTGATGTTTATAGATAGCTATATGGCTCGGACAGTTCATTGGACGAAGTTCCATTTCTTCGCCATCACCCATATCCATTGGTGGATACATATCTTCATGGTAATGTTGCCAGTGACCTGATTGTTTATAAGTATTAAGGTTCATCATGACTGGTGTGATAACGTGTTGATAACCGTTTTTCACTTCTTGGTCAACGACAAAACGTTCAATAATTCGACGAATTGTTGCTCCAGCTGGGAGCCAGTAAGCAGTTCCCGCACCAAGTTCTGCGTCATTAAAGAACAAGTCAAGTTCGCGACCGAGTTTACGGTGGTCACGTTCTTTTGCTTCTTCACGAAGTTTAAGATTTTCTTCTAATTCTTCTTTTGTAAACCAAGCTGTACCGTAAATACGTTGCATCATCTTGTTATCAGAATTACCGCGCCAGTAAGCACCTGCAACGTTGAGAAGGTGGAAAAATTTGATGACACCAGTTGATGGAACGTGTGGGCCGCGGCAAAGGTCAGTATATTCACCTTGAGTATAGATAGTAAGTCCACCTTCATCTTCATTGTGTTCTTCAATGAGTTCAAGTTTGTATGGATCATTTGCAAAAATTTCTTTTGCTTCTTCTTTGCTTACTTCTTTACGTTCTGATTTGAAGTTTTCTTTGACAATTTTCTTCATTTCAGCTTCGATTGTTGCCAAATCATCATTTGAAATTTGACCGGCTTCGTTATCTGTATCGTAATAGAACCCATCTTGAATAGCTGGTCCAACACCCAAGTGAATATCAGGGAAATGGCGTTTTGCTGCTTGAGCAAAAAGGTGAGCAGCTGAATGTCGTAAAATTCCAAGTGCATCTTCATGGTCTGGTGTTACAATTTCAAAGTTGCTATCTTCATTGATTGCTCGAGTGGCATCAATTAATTTTCCGTTGACCTTACCTGCAAGTGTTTTTTTGGCAAGACTAGGTGAGATTGATTTAGCAATTTCAAATGTTGTTACGCCCGCCTCAAATTCTTTTACGTTACCGTCTGGAAATGTTATTTTAATCATTTTATGTGCCTTTCTTTAATGTTTTTTTAGTTGGAAATTACTGACAGAAAAATCCGAATTGCTTGGGAGCAATGAATTACTTGTTAAAAGTCTTGTCAATAATTTATGGAAATAAAAAAACGCAAATCTTATCCTATAAAGGACGCGATCTGCGTGTTACCACCTTTGTTCTATTTACTGACAAAATTCGTTAAGCTCTTGCTAGCAATTATTGCTTACAAAAGTACTCAATTTTTAGCTATAAAATTGCTGTCAGTAAATTTCTCTTCTTTGACGTAACGTGTCAGAGACGCTTTTCTGTTGTCCAAAAAAGAATTTAACTTACAAAAAATCTGTAAGTAGTGAGTGGTATTTTTAGCTGCCATTTTCAGGCTCGCATCAACCGCCTGATTTCTTAGAAATTTTCACTAAAAACATGTCTCTTCTTATATTGTAAAGCTTGACCTAAAATTTGTCAAGAAGGAAATTATACTAAATAAAATTACTGACAGCCCAAGATTAAAAGTTCTGTCAGTAATTTTTACTGACGAGTAAAAAAGAACTCAATGAGTTCTTTTTATATTAATGTCTTTGCTCAATATTTTGCTTTGTTTTGTAAGCAAGAAAATCGCGTGCCACATCTTTATCAAAATCATTGAGTTGTTTTATCACTTGGTTTTGAATCGTTTCAATCTCAATTTTTTCAAAAGAGAGCTCAGCAATTACTTTTTCAACGACTTTTGTTACATTATTAGCAATCATATTGGCGTGGAGCGGTTTATCTTTGTATTTACCATTGATTGCAGCTTTGAATACTGCCGTTTGAATGCGGAAGCTATCCCAGTCAACGACATGTCCATTACGTTTGATAACTACTTTATTAACTAATTTTGCTTGCATCAATTTCTCCTTATTTTTTAATCTTCTTACAATACTATTATACCAAATTTTTCGGAATTATTTAAAAGTTTCGACGATTAATACGATATTGAGTAAAGTTACAAAAACTCCTGTCGCTAATAAGAGCCACTTTGTAAACCAAACATTTTTATATTTGCCCATTACCCTTTTAGAACTTGTCAAATAAATTTGCAAAAAGATAGTAATTGGTAATTGGATACTTAAGAAAACCTGTGAATAAATTAAAATATTAAAGGGCGAAGTCACAAAACTTAAAGCGCAAATAGCAATCGTTGCTCCAATTATTGTGATTAAAACACCTAATTTACTATGTGGGTCTTGTGCATCATAAGGTTCTGCAAAGATTCCTGCAAAAATTGACCCACCTGCCATTCCGGCTGTTACCGATGAGGCTACTCCTGCAAAAAGAAAAGCAATCGCAAAAATAATTGCAGCCACTGGACCAAGGAGAGGAACGAGCATTTCTTGTGCTTGATTAATTTCTGTTACAATTCGAGGGAAAAATAAAGCCGCAGCAATGATAATAATTGCAGAATTAATCACCCAACCTAGAAACATTGAAAAAATTGTATCAAAGAACTCAAAACGCAATTGTCTTTCCATCACCGCTTCATCTTTTAAATTCCACTGACGACTTTGAATAACTTCCGAGTGTAAAAATAGATTATGTGGCATGACAACGGCCCCTAGGGCTGACATGATGATTGGCATTGATTTTGCATCAACAAAAGGAATGACCATTCCTTTTGCTGCTTTTCCCCAATTAATATGTGGAATAATAAAAATTTCTAGTAAAAGTGCAATCCCAATCAAACTTACAAAACCAATAATAACTTTTTCAATTTTAGGATATGAATTACTAAACAAAAACCAGATAACCAAATCAGCTGTTAAAATTGCTCCTACCACAATTGGTAATTTAAAGAGCATTTGCAAAGCTATTGCTCCACCCAAAATTTCAGCAACTGCTGTCGAAATAGAAGCTAAAACTCCCGTTACCAAAACTGTTCTACTGAGCCAGGGTCTAAGGTATTGGGTCGCATTTTCTGACAAACACTTTCCTGTGACAATCCCTAAGTGGGCCACATTATGCTGGAGAAAAGCCAACATAATTGTTGATAGCGTAATTACCCAAAGTAATTTATAACCAAATTGAGAACCCGCAGCAAGATTGGCAGCCCAATTTCCTGGATCTATAAATCCCACCGCAACAATCAATCCTGGTCCAACATACTTCAAAAAATCAAGGGCTGGATATTTTTTATCTTGTAAAAATCGCCACATTTTTATCCTTTTCATTTTCACTTCCTTTTGGACAATTATAGCATGCAGCTTTTAAGAGTTCAACTTTACAAAATAAAAAACCGTCAGTAAATTTTACTGACGGTCATTATAAATAATTGATTATTTGGCAACGATGAAACGGTCTGCATCATCCATGAATGTTTTTTCGCCGGCAGGTGCTTCGATTGAACCAAATACAAGTTGTCCACGAAGTTTCCAGCTTTCTGGAATATTCCATTCTTTAGCAACAGCTTCGTCAATCAATGGATTGTAGTGTTGCAAGTTAGCGCCTAAACCAAGTTCAGCAAGAGCAGTCCATACATTTACAGAAATAATTCCTGAACCTTGTTCTGACCAAACTGGGAAGTTATCTGCATAAAGAGCAAATTGTTCTTGAAGATTTTTAACAACTGCTTGGTCTTCAAAGAAAAGAATTGTACCAAAAGCAGCTTTAAATCCATCAAGTTTTGCACGTGTGTTATCCCAAGCTGATTCAGGAACACCTTGTGCTTCCATGGCTGCTTTAAGTTCTGGGGCAACAATTTCATCCCAAAGTTTATCTTGGGCATCACCTGTGAGAATCAAAAGACGTCCAGTTTGTGAATTGAAAGCTGTTGGTGAAAAACGTACAGCTTCTTTAATTGTTTCAATCACTTTTTCTTCATCTTGAACGTTTCTTCCAAGAGCGTAGATTGTGCGACGGTTTTCTAATGATTTAATGAATGACATAATAATTACTTCCTTTTTTATTTTTATTGTTTACATATGTAATCTTATCAAATAAATTTACACTTGTAAACTATTTTGATTCAAAAAATTACTTTTTTTATAAAATAAAAAAAATCCCTATTTGAAATAGGGATAAATTTATTATTTAGTACCGAACAAACGGTCTCCAGCATCACCAAGACCTGGGACAATATAACCATGTTCATTAAGTTTTTCATCCAAAGCTGCAGTATAAATTTCAATATCTGGATGTGCTTCTTGGAGAGCTTTCACTCCCTCTGGTGCAGCAACAAGACAAACAAATTTAATATTTTCTGCTTTAGCATTTCGTTTTTTAAGAGAATCAACTGCTAAAATTGCTGAACCACCAGTCGCAAGCATTGGGTCAACAAGAAAAATTTGACGGTCAGCAATATCGGCTGGAAGTTTAACTAAATATTCAACTGGTTTAAGTGTTTCTTCGTCACGATACATTCCGATATGCCCTACACGAGCAGCTGGAATCAATTTCAAAATTCCGTCTACCATCCCAATACCAGCACGCAATATTGGTACAATCGCTAATTTTTTACCTGCGATTTGTTTAACCGTCGTTTTTTGAACGGGTGTTTCGATTTCGACATCTTCAAGGGGTAAATCTCTTGATACTTCGTAGGCCATGAGCATTCCAATTTCATCAACAAGTTCACGGAATTCTTTTGTCGATGCCTCTTTACGACGCAAGATTGAGAGTTTGTGTTGAATCAATGGATGTTCTACGACTTGAAATTTTGACATTTTGATTTTCCTTTCGCTAGATCCCTTTGCTAAGCAAAGTTCAGATTTGTAAACTGCCTTTAAAAGGCAATTTTGCTAATTTTAGGCAAAATTTTTTAGAGCCTAGCAAGTTCGCTATTCTCTAAAAGCATTTTTTCTATTTTACCACTTTTTTGATCTTTTTGGGAGGAATAAGATGAAATTTAAAAAAATTTAAATTTTTCGTCTTTTATTCTTTATTTTTTCTTAATTATCATATTTTTTCAGGACCATTTTAATTAAAAATGGTGCCAATACAGTTGCTAAAATAATCACGATAACCAGCTCCGAATAAACTTCATCTGTGATAATGGCACTCGTCAGACCAATTTGAGCCACAATCAGAGCCATTTCCCCTCGTGAAATCATTCCTGTTCCAATCAACATACTCTCACCAGTACTTAATTTACTTGCTTTTCCAACAAAATAGGCGGGGATAAATTTTGTCAAAATCGCTAAGAAGGTAAAGAGTAAAATTATCCAAGGATGATGAATTAAACTATCGAATTGAACAGATATGGCGATAAGTACAAAGAATACTGGGATAAAAATAACATAACCGATTGCTGAAGTATATTCTTCAATCTTATGACTTACCTCTGTTTGTGAAATAGCAAGTCCTGCAAAGAAACTACCTATTACTGCTGACATTCCTACGCTATCAGCAAGTAGACTTAATCCCAAACAAATAATCAAGGCAACAATCGTATTTTTGTTGGCAATGGGTAGTTTTTGTACGAATTTCCAAAATCTTGGAATAAGCTTATGCACAAGAAATAAAAAGGCAAAAAAGAGAAGTTCAAGCAAAAATTGGAAGAAAAGATGAGAACCAGAACCACCATTTTTAAAACTAGTAAAAATTGATAAAATCAATACAGCTAAAATATCATCAACAACTGCTGCTCCTAGAATAATCGAACCTGCACGTGTACTGAGCTTGCCATATTCTTGCAAGACTTCAACCGTAATCGACACTGAGGTCGCAGCGAAAACAATTCCATAAAAGAAACTGGTCGATATTCCGTAACCAAAGCCAAAAGCAACAAGTCCAAAGGCAATTAATGGCACAATTACACCACCAACTGCAACGAGCATTGATGCTTTAAAATTTTTCTTTAGAACAGTTAAATCACTCTCAATTCCCGCTAAGAACATGAGTAAGATAACCCCAATCTCAGACATCACTTCTAGAACATGACCGCTATGAACCAAGCCTAAAACTGATGGAGCAATCAAAATCCCAACAAGCATTTGTCCAACGACAGCTGGAATTTTAAGGCGTCTTGAAACAAGAGTAGCAATTAAAGAGGCAATTAAAACAATTGTGAGTTGTAAAATATCATTCATAAGTTGATTTTAACATATTTTTCATTCTTAAAAACACATTTTCGACTAAAATCCTTAAATTTTGAATGTTTCTACGAGTCGTTTGCTTGCTTCTTCAATCAATGAGAATAGTGCAGCAGCATTTAATCTGGCATGCGCTTGTCCGGCTTTTCCAAAACTTATTCCTTTATTTAAAATCACACCTGCCTCTTCTGCTAATTTTTCATCCAATACCTTATCTTCTAATTGATATTCAGAAAAATCAAGCCAAATCAAATAGGTTCCTTGAGGTTTCATTACTTTGATTTTTGTTTTTTGATGAAGTTCTGACTCAATATAAGTGATATTTTTTTCAAGCACATTTTTGAGTTCATTTAACCATTCACTTCCATTTTCATAAGCAACTTTGGTGGCTAGCATTCCTAAAGTGCTAATTTCTTGTTGATTATTTGCTAGTCTTCTTTGTAAGTATTTTTCACGTAAATCTTGATTTTCGATAATTGCATAAGCGCATTTCACGCCAGCAATGTTAAAACTTTTAGTGGCAGAAGATAAAACAACTGAAAAATCTTTGAAGTCTTCTGAAAGAGTGTTAAAGGTCTGATGCTGATGACCAAACAATGTTAAATCTTGATGAATTTCATCAGAAACGACAATCACATTATGCTTTTTACAAATTTGGCCAAGTTTTATCAGTTCTTCTTTCGTCCACACGCGCCCACCAGGATTGTGGGGGTTACAAAGAATATATAATTTCACGGAATTTTCAACAATTTCTTTTTCAAAAACTTCAAAATCAATTAGAAATTCCCCGTTTTTTTCAATCAGTTTATTTTCAATTAGCTTTCGATTATTTAGCTTAACTGTTCTGGCAAACGGGGGATAAACAGGTGTGTTTATTAAAACAGCATCATTTTCTTTGGTCAATGCTTGAATGGCCAGACCAATTCCTGGAACAACTCCTTCAACCAAAATTAAAGCTTCTTTAGAAAAGTCATACTGATGTTGATTTTTTTCCCAATTTTGAATGCTTTTAATTAAATCTTCTTCAACATAGGCATATCCATAAACTCTATAGTCTGCGTAATCATGGATACTTTGTTTTATTTCTGGTAAGGCAAGAAAATCCATATCAGCCACCCATAATGGAAGTTTATGAGGATTCTCTTTTATTTCTTGCCATTTTACAGAATTGTGGTCAAGTCGATTTGGAATGGTTGTAAAATCATATTTTGTCATTTTTATACTCTCTTTTTTATTTTCGTCATGATAGCTGTGACTGCTTTAGCAGTTTACAGATATGCTAGTAGTTCCATCAGTAAAAAATTTACTGACAGAACATATTTTAGCACTTATGGATATGCTGGTAGTCTCATCATAGGATAGCCGTTGGCGCTTCGCCTTTTTGTCATTCGCTTTAGCGGATAGACAAAAAGGACAGCGTAGCACGCAGTGCGTAGATAGCGTTTACGGATATGCTAGTTTGTTCATCAGTAATTTTTTAATTTTCTAAAGCTTCTTTGAGGTCTTCTATTAAATCGCGAACATCTTCTATCCCAATCGAAAGGCGAAGCAAATCATCTGTTAAACCATAACTTTCTCTAATCTCAAGTGGAATATCATGGTGAGTTTGCGCTGTTGGATAAGTGATTAAAGATTCAACACCTCCTAAGCTTTCAGCAAATGTAAAAACGCTCAAGTGATTTAAAATAGCAGGAATTTTGTTTTTGTCAGTAACTTTTAGAGAAATCATGCCACCTAATCCTGGGTAAAGTACTTCTTTTACTGATGGAAGTTTTTTTAGGAAAGTCACAATTTTTTGGGCATTTTTAGTTGCCCTCTCCATTCTGAGGCTTAAAGTTTTCAAACCTCGCATGACAAGATAACTGTCAAACGGAGAAAGAACTGCTCCTGTAGTATTGAGCTGATATAATAATCTTTCATAAAGATCTTCATCATAAACAATGACCGCTCCAGCCAAGACGTCATTATGTCCTGATAAATATTTTGTTGCCGAATGAATCACTAAATCCGCACCCAATTCTAATGGTTTTTGATAAATTGGGGTATAAAAAGTATTGTCAACAATCACTTTTGCATGATATGCCTGTGCTTTATTGGCGATTTTTTCAATATTATATTTAACCATCATTGGATTTGTCGGTGTTTCAATATAAACAATATCAGTATTTTCATCTATTAGCTCAAGCATTTCTTTTTCGCTTTTAGCATAGGAAAAGTAAAATCGCCCCTCTTTTTCTTGTTCATCAAACCAGCGAAATGAACCTCCATACAAATCTCGACTGGCAACGATTTTGGAACCGACTGGAAAAACTGAAAAGGCCAAGACAATTGCAGCCATTCCTGACGAAGTTGCTAGAGCAAATTGTCCTGATTCAATTGAAGCAAGGGCTTCTTCCAAGGTTGCTCTTGTTGGATTTTTGGTTCTGGTGTAATCAAAGCCAGTCGATTGACCAAATTCTGGATGTTGATAGGTCGTTGAAAAATGCAAAGGACTAACTAAAGCTCCCGTTGCCTCATCTTGATGAATTCCGACTTGCGCCAATAAAGTATCTAATCTTTTATCCATAAATTTCCTCATTTTTTAACTCATTATTTTTTACTTTTACTCTTTTTGATTAAAATCATAATTTTCTTCATTCAAATGTTGACTCAGACGTTCTCCTAGATAAGGCGTTCCTTGATAAACCGCATAATTCAACCAATTTGAAAAAAAGAGGGAAGCTGCTGAAGCCCAAGTGCTTTTTGGCTTATTTTTATCATCATTTTCCGGAAAATAATTTTGGGGAAGATTGGGTTTCAGTCCTTCTTCTTTATCTCTCTCATATTCCCAAGCTAAAGTTTCACGGTCATATTCTAAATGACCAAAAAGGTAAATTTCACGCAAATTTTTCTTCGCTAAAATTGAAAATCCGGTTTCTTTGGAGCTTGACAAGACTTCCAAATCAGGTACTTTTTTTATTTCTGATGGATTTGATTGGGTATATCGCGATTGTGGATAATTAAAAAAATCATCAAATCCTCTAAATAATTGATTTTTAGGTTGCTCTACTGAGCTTTTGTAAATACCACACAATTTTTGCGGAAGATTTTCTTTAGTTACACCATAGCGAGCATAAAGTGCCGCTTGTGCCCCCCAACAAATATGCAGACTTGAATAGACATGGCTTTTAGACCAGTCAATAATTTTCAAAAGCTCACTCCAATAGTCCACTTCTTCAAAGTTTAACTGCTCAACCGGAGCTCCTGTGACAATTAATCCGTCGTAATATTGACTCTTAATCTCAGAAAAAGATTTATAGAAGGAATCTAAATGCCCTTGTTTCGTATTTTTAAAATCATGAGAAGTCATATATAAAAAGTCAACATTAATTTGTAATGGAGTGTTCGATAGTAATCGTAAAATTTGTCTTTCAGTTACTAATTTACGCGGCATGAGATTAACCACCAGCAAATTTAAAGGGCGAATATTTTGATTCTTCGCTCGTTCATCATTCATAACAAAAATATTATCCGCTCGCAAATCATCAATTGCGGGCAGACCTTCAATCACTTTTACCGGCATAAATCACTCAACTTTCAAATAGAATTAGACTCAATTATAGCCCTTCGTGATTTTTTTGCAATAGTCTCGCATTTTAATTCTGTGATGGTCTAATTTAAAATTTTTAATCTTATAATAAAACTTGCCTATGGCAAGTCTCATTTTGTATTTTATTTATTTATAATTCGAGCAATGATTTTATCATAGATTACTCTCATTTCTTTTTCTGAGGATTTTTCGGAAAATTTTTCTAGGGGAATCCAGGCTAATCCCTCTGTTTCAGCTGTATTCTTTTGAAGTGAATCACTTTCATTTGCTTCAAATAAAAAAGTAACATTAAGATGAATATGAGCACTGACATAACCATATTTTCTGTGATGATGTCCAAAAACAGGTAAGGCTTCAATTGAAATTGGCTTTTCTGAAAGTTTTTTGAAAGATCGCAGTCCCGTTTCTTCTTGAACCTCTTTTACCGCTACAGCTAATAAGTCAGCATTGCCATCAGCATGACCGCCTACCCAACCCCAACTTTGATAAATCTTATGATAAATTCCTAAAATTTTATCATGACTTTCATTCAAAACAAATGCACTTGCTGTAAAATGTGCAATAGAAGACCGATTCAAATTTTTTTCATCAGCTGCAAAATCTTGAAAAACTTTATAATCTGTTTTTTCTTGCTGACCTTCTGGTACAAAATTCTCTAATAATTTTTCTATTTGATTTTTCATTTTTCACCTCACAAAATTATTACAATGATACTCATTAAAATTAAAGAAATAAACATGGATAAACTTATTGTCAATCCAGCTAAGGCCTTATCATTTCCAAGTTCTATAGCCTGAATCATATGTAAAAAGGACATTGGGCAAAAGAAGATTAATAAAAGAATTTCTTTTATTATGGCTGGAAATGGAAGGAAAAAATAAACTAAACTAGCTAAAATAAAAGCTAGCAAATAGCGCCAAGTCAATATTTTTAAGACAAGTTTTAATTTTCCCTTTGGCAGACGAAATTCCATAAAAAGCCCGATCGTAAAGATAGATAAAAGAGTATTAGCATTTGCTAAAGGGCGAATTGGAATTAGCCATTCATCCGGAAAAGATAGGCCAAAAATTGCTAAAATAAACATAAAAATATAAACAACAAAGGGTGGATTACGAAATAAGACGCCAAATATTTCTTGTAAGATAAAGCCGTGTTTTTTTCTGCCACTTGAAAGTTCAACAATTGCTTGAGTAGTCCCTGTCACCATTAATGAATTTCCCATGTCAAACATGGCAAGAAATGGAATTGCTGCTGGAAAAAAACTAGAAACAAAAGGAATTGAAAAATTTCCGATATTATAACCTGACAAATCAAACATATAAAGTCCACGTTCTTCAACAGTAGCTTTTCGCCCAATAAATTTTCCTAGAAAAACTAAAAGAAGATTGGAAAAAAGTCCCATAAACATCAAAATAAAAAAAATATTAGAGAGTTTTGTATGATTGACTCCAATTAAAATTGTTGCTGGCAAGGTCAGATAAACAACCATTTTTGAAGTTATTGCTCCGTCTTTTTGATGAAGAATTCTAATTTTCTTTAGTAGGAGAGCTAAAAATAAAACAAGTATGATACTCAAGGCGTTGAGAAGAATTGTGGTCATTATTTTACTTTCTGTCAGTCGTTTTTTATTCTGTCAGTAATTTTGTAACTCCTAAGTTTACTGACAGCCTATCTCAATTAATTCTAGCATTTTTTTTAAGCAAAAACTCCCGTAAAAATACGAGAGTCTTTTTTGATTATTTAATTTCAATGGTATATTCACAAGAAAATTTTCCTTCTGGTGCCAATTGATTGATTCCAAATTTGTTGGTAATATCTCCATCAGTATTTTCATCATCTGCAATTCCACACCAAGGTTCGATACAAACAAAGGGTGCTTCATTTGGATAAGGTGACCATAAACCAAAATAAGGCATATTTTTCCATGTTAGGCTGACTTCGTGGTCATCTAATTTATTGATCAATGAAACTTTCATCTCCTTTGATGAAGTATAAACTAAAGCATCTTTATCAAAAAGTGTTCTTGTTAATGGAAGTTGACTGACTTGACTTTCAACTCTTTCATCTAGTTTCAAAGTTCCTGACGGTGGATCAAGTGGAATAAATGTCCGCTTTTCATCTGGTGAAATTGTTAATTGGTAATCTTCAAAAGTTCCATTTTTTAAAGGAACATTGAAAGCTGGGTGAGCCCCAACGCCAAAAGACATGAATTTTTCATCTTCATTTTTCACTTCATAACGAACTCTAATTTTATTGTCTACTAGTTTATAAGAAACACGGAAAACAAAATGAAAGGGATAGTGATTTAAGCTATCTTCATTGTCGCGAAGTTCAAAAACAAGTTCATCAGCTGATTTCTTAATTAATTCAAAGTCATTATCACGTGCAAAACCGTGTCCGCCCATTTTATAAGTTTTGTCATTATAGCGATATTCCCCATTTTTCAATTTCCCCACGATTGGAAAGAGAACTGGAGCATGACGTCCCCAAAATTTTGCATCTGCTTGCCACAAGTATTCAATATCATCATGTTGAATAGAATGCATTTCTGCTCCAAAAGTATCCACAACAACATTTAAGTGGTCATTTTTTAAAGTGTAATTCATAAAAAACTCCTTATATTTTTTTAACTTCCTCTATTTTACCATTTTTACTGACAAAAATTTCTGTCAGTAAAAAAACGTACGCCACACTTCAGAATGTTGACAAAGTACTTTCCACAAAAAATCAAAAAGTTAAATTATGACTCAAATGACTGTGGAAATAGACAAAAGAGGAGCCTTTTGGGCTCCTCTTTTAACAATGGAACACTTCGTCCCACTCGACTGCGAGAGTGGAGAGCCTAGCATGAAGTGCGAAGATGTTACACACCAAATTATTCAAATTTAGGTGTAAAACAGCTTTTTTATTCACTCGAACCGTCGGTTTAATCTTTTCTCGGTTTATAAAAATTACGATTAGATAAAGCCCAAACCCGTTGACTAAATTGACCTGGGTCAAGCGTTTGAGTCGCCGTAGTCATCATCATCATATTGGCATCCATAACATCAATTTGATGAATCATTTCTGCTTCCATAATTTGCGGACGAACAGGGCTACCATATTCCAACTCACCATGATGACTCAACAAACAATGACGAAGCATTAATAAATCTTCATTATCATCATCAAAGCCAAGTTCAATGGCGGCTTTACTCACTTCTTCATCAATCAAAACAATGTGCCCAAGCAAATTTCCGCGCAAAGTATAAGAAGTATTTTCCGCACCTGTAAACTCTAAACATTTTGCCATATCATGCAGTAAAACACCGGCAAACATCAAATTTTCGTTGAGTTGTGGATAAACTTCGCAAACTTTTTCTGCTAATTGAAGCATGGTGGTTGTATGGAAAGCAAGACCTCCTTCAAAAGCATGGTGATTAGTTTTTGCAGCAGGAAATTCATAAAATTCTTTATCAAATTTTTTCAAAATCGTCCGTACAATTCGATTTAAAGTCGCATTTTCAATACGGAAGACGATTGATTGAACATATTCACGTAGATCTTTTTCTTGAACAGGAGAACTTTCTCGGTAATCATGAGGTTGATTAGGTTCACTATCTGTCGCCAAACGTAATTGTATTTTATTGACTTGAGGCATTCCATTATAAAGTTCTTTGAGAGCCTTCATATGCACGACACGTCCAGCTCTAAATTGTTCAACCGCCTTAGGATTTGCATCCCAAATATTTCCGTTGATTGTTCCTGTTCTGTCTTGAAAACTTAAAGCTAAAAAGTCTTTTCCTGCACGAGTTTGACGTAATTCAACTGATTTAATCAGATAAAACCCTTCAAAAAATTCGCCAATTTCTAAGTTTTTAATGAGCACCATGTTTTCTCCTTTAAGATGTGAGAACGAGCATTCAGAAGTGATGAAAATTGTGGTTCTGAATACAATCCAGTCTCTATTTCACGCGCTTCTACGAGCCCGAACTCAGTTAAATAAATTTACAGGGGCGCTTCATTTCACCAAAGAAATAAATGTTTTTCTTTCTTACGTCCCACTTTTATATGTTAATTTTTTATCGCTTTTAAGAGCGACTACTTCTTTAGATATCGAACTTAAACTAGAAAGAGAGGTTTATTCATTATCTATCCCTAGAAGTTCACTACTTTTACTATTATCAATTTCATTAATATTCCGTAATTTACGATTCATCACATTTGTTCTTGTGGTGATTAGATTGCTAATCTCTTTTTCAGATTGTTGCAGACGTTCTTGAACTTTTTTCAGTGAACCTTCAAACTTACCAAATTCTGTTTTGACAGCACCTAGTAGCTCATAAACTTCAGCTGATTTTTGTTCGATTTGCAAAGTTTTAAAGCCCATTTGCAAACTGTTCAAGACGGCTGTCATTGTCGTTGGACCAGTCACATTAACCTTGTAATCACGACTGATTTGTTCATAAAGTTCAGGGTTATTGACCACTTCCATAAACAGCCCTTCAGTTGGTAAAAACATGATGGCAAAATCTGTTGTTTTTGGTGGAACAATATATTTTTCACTGATTGATTTGGCTTGAGCTTTGACGGCATTAAACAATGCTTTTCTTGTCTTCTCAATTTCCAGACTGTCATTTGATTCTAAAGCCATTTGCAAGCGTTGATAATCTTCCATCGGGAATTTTGAGTCAATTGGTAATAAAAGCTCTGAATCATCAGATTTCCCAGGTAAAATCAAAGCATAATCAACTGCATTTCCCCCTTGGATATTGACTTGTTCACGGTATTGACTACTTGTAAACATTTGCTCTAAAATTCGGCCTAACTGAATTTCACCAACAATCCCACGTGTTTTAACACCGGTCATTACCTTTTGTAAGCTGTCCACATCGCTGGCAAGATTTCTCATTTCGCCCAAGCCCTCTTCCACATTTTTCAAATGTAAAGTTACCTGTTCAAAGGATTGCGAAATTCTGCGATTTAATGTTTCTTGCAATTTTTCATCGACCGTTTCTTGAATCTGACTCAATCTTTTATCATTTGAATCTTGTAATTCTTTAAATTTATGGTCAAATTTGGCGGTAATTGACTCTGTCAGTTCTGACAGTTTACTAACCGTTCTATCAGTAGATTCTACCAAACTTACAGAAATTTTTTCTAATTTTTGCTCATTTGAGTTTTGTAAATCTTTAAACTGCCAATCAAACTTACTATTGATATTTTCTGTCAGTGCCGAAAAATCATTATTGACCGAACGTAAACTACTAGAAAGTTCCTGTCTATTTTGCGCAAGTTGCTGGTTAATATCTGAGCGCATTTCCGATAAATTTTGATTAAGATAATTTAACTGATGACTCGTATTTCCTTTGTCAGTTTTTTTGAAAAAATTGGCAAGGGACAGTAAAATCAAAAGTATAAGTAATATAATAATTATGACTTCCATCTTGATTTTTTATTTTCCTACATTTCTAAAAAATTTAAATCAATTCCTAAAGTTTACTGACAGAAAAGCTGTCAGTAACTTTTTGAAAATTTTATAAATTTACACGAAGTTTTTCGATATTTTTCTCAACTTCACCATTAAAAATAAATGACCCTGCAACAAAAACATTGGCTCCGGCAGCTTTAGCAACTTTAATTGTTTGGTCATCAATTCCACCATCAACTTCAATTTCAAAATCAAGCTTTTTATCAGTCCGAATTTGAGCGAGTTCCCGCACCTTATCCATCATTTCAGGAATAAATTTTTGGCCCCCAAAACCAGGATTCACTGTCATTACTAAGACCATATCTACAAGTGGTAAAACAGTTTTAATTGCCTCTACAGGAGTTCCAGGATTAATAACTACCGAAGCTTTCATGCCGGCATTCTTAATTTTTTGAAGTGCTCCGTGAATATGATGAGTTGCTTCAACATGAATACTCATGCTATCAGCTCCTGCCTTTGCAAAATCCTCCACATATTTTTCAGGATTTTCAACCATCATGTGAACATCGAAAAATAAATGAGTTTGTGCGCGAAGTGCCGAAACAACGCCAGCTCCAAAGGTTAAATTATCCACAAAATGTCCGTCCATTACGTCAATATGTACAAGGTCAGCTCCAGCAGATTCTAAACGTTTCACATCTCTTGCAAAATTTCCAAAGTCTGCTGACAAAATTGATGGAGCAATTTTATTTTTCATTTCTATCCTCTCTCTAAATAACTTGAATTAGTAATTTATCTTTTGAAACTAAAAACACTTATTCACCACTATTTTCTGATGAATCATCATGAAGTTCTTCTTTAATAATTGTTTTCCAAGATTCACCCTCACGTTTGTGCTCTACAACGGTTGCCGCACGAACTCCAAGCATAATTGCTAAGCCTAAAGCAATGACAGTCAAGAAATTCATCACAAAGGCCAGACTTCCACTTTTGAAGACAAACATTTCTAAAATTTGGCAAATAAGCGCAAAAATAACCGCTAAAAAGGCTTCTGTTTTCAATCTTTTTTTCATTTTTCTTTGTCCTGTGAACTCTCTAAATCTTTTTTATCCTCTTTGGGCTGATTAGTTAATCCAAAAAAGACACGGTTTAACCAAAAAATAACAAAGAAAGTTGCAATAACCAAGAGGATAAATACAATAATCATCATTGTTTTTGACAAATCATTTTTAAAATAAATCGCTAAAATCCATGCTAAAACAAGGGCAAAAAAACCAGCTTGTTTTAACCAAATATTATCTTTAGCCCTGTTTTTTTCGTTTTTTCTCATAAGTTTCCCTCGTGTGATTAATTTCATCTAAAATCTGTAAATAATTATCATAGCGGCTCTCTAAAATTTCATGATTTTCTAGTGCCAGCTTGACTGCACAGCTGGGTTCATGCGTATGTGTACATTCGCGAAACTTGCAATCATGACTGATTCTTAAAATTTCAGGAAAAGCAGCATTTAAATCCGGCTGATTCGTCACTTCATAGTCTAGACTAGAAAATCCCGGTGTGTCAGCAATTAAGCCACCAGCCAATTCAAAAAATTCAACATGACGTGTCGTATGACGCCCACGTCCCAGTTTTTCTGAAGTTTCTCCCGTTGCCAGTTGCATTTCTGGTGCAATTTTATTTAGCAAAGTAGTCTTACCAGCGCCAGTTTGACCCATAAAGACAGTTACTTTTCCCGCTAAATTACTGACCAAATGCTCAGCATCAAAAAAAACATCATAACCAATTTGTTCATAATCACTTTTTATCTGTTCATAATCTGTCAGCTGATTAAAAGTTTTTTTATTCTTATCTGAGCCTTCCTGCATCTCTGTCAGTAAATCCAACTTAGAAATGTAAATCATCGGGTGAATATTTTTATGCTCTAAAAAAACCAAAAATCGATCTAATAAATTCAAACTAAAATTTGGGCTCACTGTTGACATAATAATCACAGCTTGATCAATATTAGCAATAGATGGTCGAATTAAAGAATTTTTTCGCTCACCAATTTTTAAAATATAACCTTCTGAATTTTCCTCAGTAGAAAATTCAACAAAATCTCCCACAACAGGTTTCATTCCTTTTTTTCTGAAATTACCACGCGCACGCGTCTGATAAACTTCACCTTCTGATTCTACATCATAAAAGCCTGCCAAAGATTTGACAATACGTCCATTTTTTATCATGTTCTCATTATACCAAAAAAAGGCTTAACTGTAAGCCTTTCATTATTTTTTAATGTTTATTAACTCAAAACAGTGATTTGAATATTTTTCCGTCCCCAAGCGATTGCTTGGTCATTAGTTGGAAAATGGACATCAATGATATTCCCAATAATTGCTCCCCCAGTATCACCAGCAATTGCAATTCCATATCCTGGAACTTCAACAAGAGAATTCAAAGGAATAACACTTGGGTCAACCGCAATGCAAATTGGATTTTTACTTAAATCAATTCCCGTTGCTGTAATCCCATTCAAAGCATAAGCCGTTGCTTCTACATTTAAAGTACGACCACCAGAAGTTGTTGTAGATGAGCCATTGTTAGCACTATCCGTTCCTTTATCGCTTGAAGCCTGTGAACTTTGAGAACTTGATGAGCTTGAGTTTTGAGTACTTGACGAACTTGATGAAATCTTAGCCTTCTCTTGCTCCGCTTTAGCTTTAACCTCAGCTACCGATTTAGCCAATGCTTCATCGCGAGCTTTTTGTTCTGCTGCTGCTTTTTCTTGCATTTCACTCAAAAGTTGTTTATTAGAACTAATTTTATCCTTAAGCGATGAAATACTACTTTGCAAGCTGTCTACTTGTCCTTGATAGTCATTTTGGTTTTTCACAAGAGATTCTTGCGTTTCTTCCAATTTAACTTTCATTGTTTTAAGTGAAGCTTCTTTTTCTATCAAAGATTTAGCTTGGTCAGCCTCGGCTGTCAAAACTACGTTCAGATTAGTCAAACGTGTAATCATCTCTGAGAGATTTTTTGATGACGCAACGACATCAATATATGAGAACGTAGCCCCACCATTTGATTGTACTGCCCGCATTTGTTTTGCGACAGAAGCCTTGAGTTGAACAATATCATTTTCAGTTTCAGCAATTTTGCTTTCATATTCTGTGATTTTGCTCTTTGACTGCTTAACTTTTTCTTGAGCTTCTTGCGCTTGACTATAAATCTTATTTGCCTGCGCTAATTTGCTATCGAGTTCTGTTTGGAAGTTTGTAAGTTCTTGGTTGACTTCCGTTTGAGAGCTCTCAGCATTTACCTTTGTTACTCCTAAGAGATTAGATGGTAGTACTGACAAAATCAACAGCAAAGCTCCCACAAGTATTCCAACTTGTTTTATTTTTTTAGGAATTAAATTCTTCATACTTTGTCTATTCTAACATATCCCCTCAGGATTTTAATTGCAATATCTTTACCAAGATTAACATAATTTTAAAATAAATACAAAACAACACTTCCGCAAGAGTCTTTTAATTTACTGAAAGCAAATTTTCATTCACTTCTTTATTATTTATTTACAAAAAAATCTCTATCAGTAAAATACCAATAGAGATTTTACTGACAGTTTTTTTGTCAGTAATTTTTCAAATTAACGGATTTCTATATCCAATTTTTCCACAAGATTTTTTGTAATTTTATTGACCGCAGCCGTAATTTCATCATCTGTCATTGTATTTTCAACAGGTTGGAAAGTGAGACTGTAAGCCATTGATTTCTTACCAGCCGGCAAGTTTTTGCCTTGATAAATATCAAATAACTCAACTTGGCTAAGTGTTTTGACACGACTTGATTTAATGACAGAAACAATTTGTGCATGTGTCACTTCAGCATCAATCAAAAGTGCGATATCACGGTGAACCGCTTGAACTTTCGGAATGTCAGTAAAGATAGTTTGAGCTGGTAATTCTTCAAGCATCACTTGCATATCAAGACCTGCAACATAAGTTTCTGCAATGTCGTATTTTTTAGCTGTCGCCGGATGAATTTGTCCTACAAAACCAGCCACACGACCATTAATTTTAATGACAGCAGTCCGTCCTGGGTGCATCGCTGCTTGATTATTGCTTGGAATAAATTCTACTTCTTTGTATGCTTCGAGAAGGTTTTCCACAATTCCCTTAGCATAGTAGAAATCAACAGGAACAGCTTGTCCATTATATGATTTATCCACAACATTTCCAGAAATAGCAAAAGCAAGGTTTGGTACTTCTATCGGACGAATATCATCTGGATTTGGTAAGAAAATATTGCCAATTTCATAAATTGCCACATCAGCATTTTTACGATTCTGATTGTAATTTACAATATCCAAAAGTCCTGGAATCATGTTTGCACGAAGTGTTTGACGATCTTCGGTCATTGGCATCATAAGCGTTGTTGTTTCAAGCTGACCCACAAATTCAGTTGCTTTTTCTGGAGTTACAAGCGAATAACCAATAACTTCATTAAGCCCTGAACTTTCGAGACCTGTTCGCACCGTACGACGGAATTTTTGCATTTGAGTCAATTCACCAGCATTTTGTGAGGAAGGCAAAGTACTTGGCAAATTATCATAGCCATAAATACGAGCTACTTCTTCAACTAAATCAGCTTCAATATGAATATCCCAACGACGTGATGGAATTTCACAAGTAAATTTTTCACCCTCAACTTCAACCCCAAAGCCAAGTTGAACAAAAATTTTTTCCACAGTCTCAAGAGATAAATCTGTTCCCAAAGCACTATTAACACGACTCAAAGTAATTGATACTTTTGGCAAAATAGGTTGATAATCATTTGATTCAACAACACCTGAAAGAACTTTTCCACCAGCCAATTCAACTATCATTGCTGCTGCAAAATCAAGTGCCTCACGAACCGTTCCTTCATTAATTCCTTTTTCAAAACGACTTGATGCTTCCGAACGCAAAGCAAATTTTTGAGAAGTTTTACGAATTGAAGTCCCATCAAATAGAGCCGCTTCAAGGGCAACACTTGTTGTTTCGTCAGTAATTTCACTATCAGCGCCACCCATAACACCACCAAGCGCTACAGGAAGTCCATTTGCGGTAACCACAATATCAGAATCATCTAATTCACGTTCAACATGGTCTAAGGTTGTCATTTTTTCACCAGCCTTAGCTTGACGAACCAAAATTTCATCAGAACCAAATTTAGCAAAATCAAAACTATGCAAAGGTTGACCAAAAGCCATCAAAACATAATTCGTCACATCCACTACATTGTTGATTGGTTTCACACCAGCATTCATCAAACGGTTTTGCAACCATTGTGGTGATTTAGCAATCTTAACCCCTTCAATCAAACGAATTTTATATGTTGGTACCTTATCTGTTTCAACTTTTACTGCAATTTTACTTGCTGCTGATTCAGAAGCTTCTACTAAATCTTTCTTTTCTAATTGAACGGGTAAACCATAAATAGCGCCAACTTCCCAAGCTGCCCCATGCATTGACAAAGCATCCGCACGGTTTGGTGTAATTGATAATTCAATGATTTCATCATCCATATCAAGATAAGAGAAAATACTATCACCAACTTTAGCATCCGCTGGCATTTCAAAAATACCATCCTCATGCTTCATTGGATTAATTTTTTCATCAATCCCAATTTCATCAAGAGCACAGAGCATCCCGAGAGATTCAACTCCTCGAATTTTACCTTTTTTGATTTTATAATTATCAGCAATTCGAGCACCCACAAGTGCCACAATTACTTTCATACCCACACGAACATTTGGCGCACCACAAACAATTTGCAATGATTCTTCAGCTCCAACATTCACTTGTGTGATGTGTAAGTGTGTGTCAGGAATATCTTCACTTGATAAAATTTCTCCCACAACAAGTTTTGACAAACCTTCCATTGGACTTGTCACGCCTTCAACCTCAATCCCAGACGTAGACATCTTTTGTTCTAATTCAGCCGATGTCGCTCTAAGATTAGGCACCAACTCTTTTAACCATTTATATGATACTTGCATTTTATTTCACTTTCTATTCACAGTTTTTTGACTTTTTTTATTTTCCAAATTGCTCTAAGAATCGTACGTCCCCTTGATAGAATCCACGAATATCGTTAATTCCATAACGGAGCATCGCAATACGTTCTTGACCAAGCCCGAAAGCAAAACCAGAATAAACTGAAGAATCTAAACCAGACATTTCAAGCACATTGGGATGGACCATACCTGCACCAAGAATTTCAATCCAGCCGGTATGTTTGCAGACGTTACAGCCTTTTCCGCCACATTTGAAACAAGAAATATCAACCTCAACAGAAGGTTCAGTAAATGGGAAATAACTTGGACGCCAGCGTAATTCACGGTCTTGACCAAACATTTTTTTCATGACAAGGTCAAGCGTTCCTTTAAGGTCTGCCATTGTGATATTTTTATCTACAACCAAACCTTCAATTTGATGAAATTGGTGGCTGTGAGTGGCATCATCTGTATCACGACGATAAACACGACCAGGAGCAATCATGCGTAAACCACCTTTAGAGAAATCATGAGCATCCATTGTCCGAGCTTGCATAGGTGAAGTATGCGTACGAAGTAAAACTTCATTAGTGATATAGAAAGTATCTTGCATATCACGAGCTGGATGATCTTTTGGAAGATTCATTCGCTCAAAATTATAATGGTCTGTTTCCACTTCATAGCCATCAACAATTTCATAACCCATTCCAAGGAAAATTTCTTCAATTTCCTCTTGCGTTTGAGTTAAGATATGGCGACTTCCTTTTTTCTGAGCTTTTCCTGGCAAAGTCACATCCAAAGTTTCTGATTCTAAAGCGGCATTCATTACTGCTTGTTCAATTTCCACTTTTTTAGCTTCAAATTTTGCCCCAAACTCATCACGAAAAGCATTGGCAAGTGCGCCAATAACTGGACGTTCTTCATTAGTTAGGTCTTTCATCCCTTTCAGAATTTCAGTCAATTCACCCTTTTTACCGAGCATCATAGTTCTTAAATTATTCAGTGTTTTTTCATCAGCAACAGAGAGTAAGTCAGACAAAGTCCGCTTGCGAAGGTCTTCAATTTTTTCTTGTAAGTTCATTTTTATCCTTTCAACTTATGAAAAATATATATTTGTTATTAAAAAGAGATTTGAGCCAAATTTAATAGAAAATAAAAATACCACAACTCTCATCTCCAAAGGAGCGAAAGCCGCGGTACCATCCTATTTTATCACTTAATTTAATTATTTAATTCACACAAAAGCCTACATTTTAGACTATCACTCTAAATGATAGATTAAAAATAGCTTTCTTTAGTAAGGTGAACTTCAATTGCAATTCCATATTGTGGCTTTCAGTCGGTGACCACAATTCCCTCAAATTTCATAGACAATCTACTCTTCTTACATCTATGCTTAATTTTATCACTTTCATAAGATTTGTCAACTTTAAGAAAGTGTATTTTTTTATCTTGACAAAATAAAAAACGTATTTTATAATAAATATATATTTAAAACATGTTTATAAAACACGTTTAGAAAGAAGAAATTTAATGAAAACATTTAAAAGCTTAGAAGATTTTGTCGGAACACACTTTATCTATACCTATGATAATGGTTGGGAATATGAACTCTACGTCAAAAACGATCATACCATTGATTACCGTATCCATGGCGGAATGGTCGCTGGCCGCTGGGTCAAAGATCAAGAAGTTTCATTAGTGATGTTAACCGAAGGAATTTATAAAATTACATGGACAGAACCTACTGGTACTGATGTTGCCTTAGATTTTCTTCCAAATGAAGGAAAATTACATGGCATGATTTTCTTCCCGAAATGGGTAGAGGAACATCCAGAAATCACTGTCTGCTTCCAAAATGATTTTATTGACTTAATGCATGAATCTCGCGAAAAATATGAAACTTATCCTAAATATTTAGTTCCAGAATTTGCAAAAATCACTTATGCTGCTGAAGCAGGCAAAGATAATGACGAAGTCGTCGCACAAGCTCCTTACAAAGAAATGACAAATGATATTCGTAACGGAAAATACTTTGACCAAAATTATAAAATGATTAAGCATTAATTTTTATGTCAAAAATAATGAAGAAGAGACAAATAATATTTAATTTGTCTCTTCTTTATTTGAGAAATCAATAGAATACCAGCTTATCAACATTAAATAATTATCAATTTAGATTTCCTTAAATTTCGTTATATATAATAGAATAGATAGTTTTTTAAAAATGAAATTTAAATTCTACATCAAAAATTTACAATTTACTATTTTTTGTGTATCATGGAAATAAAGGAGAAAAAATATGAGCCATAGAGATAAATTATCTTATATTATACTTGGACTTTTAAAGACCGAACCATTAAGTGGTTATGACCTTAAGAAAAAGTTTGAAAGTGAAGTCGGTGAATTTTGGCAAGCCAACACAGGGCAAATTTATCCTTCACTTAGAGTATTATTAAACGATCAAGCCGTTACTTTTGATGTACACATTGTAGGTGAAAAGTTAGAGAAAAAAACCTATCAAATTACTCCAAAAGGAATCGAACTATTTAACGAGTGGTTAAAACACCCTGTTGACCGCTATCCAATTCAAAAAGATGAATTCATGCTCCGCCTTTATTTTCTCGATGACAAAAATGAAGAAAATCTCCAAAAACTAATTGAAGAAGAAAGTATTGTCCACCAGAAAAAACTGGAATATCTGATTAAACGTCAAAAAGACCTCTTTGGTGAAGATGAAAAAAATAAAAAAAGTGGCCACTATTTGGTTTTAGATTTTGCTATTCAAAGAGAAACTTTTAAAAAAGAATGGTTAGATTCTTTACTTAAAGATTTAAAATAAGAAAAACACTAATATTTTATGAATATTAGTGTTTTTTTATCCTTCAAAAATAATTATTTTATAAACCTTTTTATTTTTAGTTAAGGAAAAAAATTGTTAAAATAAAGTTAGCGCTTACAGAACAAGATTCCGGAATCTTTAAAATCACTATTGTTTAGGAGATATTTATGATTTCAGTGAAAAAACGTAGAGAAATTAAGGCTTTTTTGGTAACAGCATCTATAGGAATTGTTGTATTAGGAGGGCAACAAGTCTTAGCAGATGCAGCTAGTGAAATGGTCAATCCAAAAGATAAAGTGCTTGTAGGTTATTGGCACAATTGGAAATCAACAGGAAAAGATGGTTATAAAGGAGGAAGTTCTGCTGACTTCAATCTTTCAAGTACACAAGAAGGCTACAATGTAATTAATGTTTCCTTTATGAAAACACCTGAAGGACAAACCCTTCCCACTTTCAAGCCTTATAACAAAACTGATACTGAATTCAGAGCCGAAATTTCAAAATTAAATGCCGAAGGTAAGAGCGTCTTAATCGCTTTAGGAGGAGCTGACGCTCATATTGAATTAAAGAAAAGTCAGGAAAGTGATTTTGTTAATGAAATCATTCGTCTTGTAGATACTTACGGCTTTGATGGATTAGATATTGATTTAGAACAGGCTGCAATTGAAGCAGCAGATAATCAAACTGTTATCCCATCTGCTTTAAAAAAAGTTAAAGACCATTATCGAAAAGATGGTAAAAACTTTATGATTACGATGGCTCCAGAATTTCCTTACTTAACAAGTTCAGGTAAATATGCACCATATATCAACAATTTAGATTCGTACTATGATTTCATCAATCCTCAATACTATAATCAAGGAGGAGATGGTTTCTGGGATAGTGATTTAAATATGTGGATTTCTCAATCAAATGACGAAAAAAAAGAAGATTTTCTCTATGGTTTAACTCAACGTCTCGTAACAGGAACAGATGGGTTTATTAAAATCCCAGCCAGTAAATTCGTTATTGGTCTACCATCTAATAATGACGCTGCTGCAACAGGTTATGTGAAAGACCCCAATGCCGTAAAAAATGCATTGAATCGCTTAAAAGCTTCTGGTAACGAAATAAAAGGTTTAATGACTTGGTCAGTAAATTGGGATGCTGGAACCAATTCAAATGGTGAAAAATATAATAATATTTTTGTAAATACATACACCCCAATGCTCTTTAACAATCAACCGATTGAAGATACTGAAAAACCCACCTTGCCCACAATTTCGATTAGCAATGTGACTGCTTCTACTGCCACAATTCAAGGAAAATCTACAGACAATGTCCGCATTGATCACTATGAAATTAAGATTGGTACTCAATCTTTTAAAAGTACATCCGGCTTACAAGATGTGACTGGATTATCCAAAAAAACTGAATACAACGTTGAAGTTGTAGCAGTTGACCCTTCAGGTAATCGTTCTGATACGGCCAGAGCTACATTTATGACACTGGACACATCAGCGGAAAATAATACTTGGCAAAAGGATAAAGTTTATGTTCAAGGTGATCGTGTTACTTTTAATGGAGTAAATTATGAAGCAAAATGGTGAAATACTGGCCAACAACCTGACCAATCAGGAGAATTTGGCCCATGGAAAAAGCTATAAATAGGAGAGGAATAAATTTATGAAAAAACTACTTACTGGTTTATTAGTTGCTGCAGGTCTACTCAGTGTCTCCCTTTTAATTAAAACAGATACTGTATCAGCTCATGGTTATGTTCAATCACCACCAGCCAGAGGCTATCAAGGACAATTGGATTATCAAAGTTTAGGTTGGACCGCCGCTTTTAATATTTATGGAAATGTTATTAGTAACCCACAATCTTTAGAAGCACCTAAAGGCTTCCCAGAATCTGGTCCCGCTGATGGTCGGATCGCTTCTGCAAATGGAGGCTTAGGGCAAATAGGCGACTTTGTTCTAGATAATCAAACTAGTTCCCACTGGAAAAAAACCTCTATTAGTACAGGTTCTAACATCTTCACTTGGAAATACACTGCATCTCATAAAACAACGAAGTGGCACTACTATATGACCAAAACAGGTTGGGACCAAAATGCACCTTTAAAACGTTCAGAATTAGAACTTATAGGGACAATCAATCACGATGGTTCTCCTGCAACAAATAATCTCTCTCACACGATTAACATTCCAACTGATCGATCTGGTTATCACATTGTTTTGGCTGTCTGGGATGTAGCTGATACTTCTAATGCTTTTTATAATGTAATTGATGTCAACGTCAATAATAAAAACTCTAGTTCACAAGTCTTCGGACCCTTCTTGTAAACAAAAAAAGTCAGAGCATGCTCTGGCTTTTTTATTTGGACTTTATACGCCCCAAACTGATTCTAAAACATTAGTTTGTTCACGACCAGGACCTACTGAGAAAGTCGAGATACGTACGCCAACTAGTTCACTAACACGACGAACATAGTTACGAGCAGCTTCTGGTAACTCTTCTAAAGTCCGGCATGAAGTAATATCTTCAGACCATCCTGGCAATTCTTCATAGATTGGTTTGCAATCTGCTAATTCTTTAAGTGATGCTGGATAATGAGTAATTTGTTCACCATTACTACGTTCGTAAGCAACACAAATTTTTACTGTTTCAAGTCCTGAAAGAACGTCAATTGAATTCAAACTAAGATTAGTCAAGCCAGAAACACGTTTTGCATGACGCATTACGACTGAGTCAAACCAACCAACACGACGTGGACGTCCTGTTGTTGTTCCATATTCATGTCCTACTTCACGAATTTGATGTCCAACTTCATCAAAAAGTTCTGTTGGGAATGGACCATCACCCACACGTGAAGTATAGGCTTTACAAACACCAACAACTTTTGAAATTTTTGATGGACCCACACCAGAGCCAATCGTTACCCCACCAGCTACTGGGTTTGATGAAGTTACAAATGGATATGTTCCTTGGTCAATATCAAGCATTACCCCTTGCGCACCTTCAAAAAGGACACGTTTTCCTGCATCAAGGGCATCATTCAAGATAACTGAAGTATCTGTCACATATTTTTTAAGTTGTTGACCGTATTCATAGTATTCTTCAAAAATTTCTTCAAATTCGATTGGTTCTGAATCATACATTTTTACAAATTCACGGTTTTTAGCTTCAAGGTTTGTACGTAAACGTTCCTCAAAGATTTCTTTGTCAAGTAAGTCTGCAACACGAATTCCGACACGAGCTGCTTTATCCATATAGGCTGGCCCAATCCCTTTAATGGTTGTCCCAATCTTCTTATCGCCTTTGGCTTCTTCTTGAAGGAAGTCTAATTTTTTATGGTAAGGCAAGATAACATGTGCACGGTCTGAAATACGTAAGCTCTCTGCAGAAACTCCATTTTCAGCGAGATAAGCGATTTCTTCAATCAGTGATTTTGGGTTAACAACGACACCATTCCCAATAACGGAAATCTTTTCAGGGAAGAAAATTCCTGATGGAATGAGGTGAAGTTTGAACTTTTTGCCGTCGATGACGATGGTATGACCTGCATTGTCTCCCCCTTGATAACGGGCAATAACTTCTGCATTTGAGCTTAGGAAATCTGTAATTTTACCTTTTCCTTCGTCTCCCCATTGCGTTCCGACAACTACTACTGATGGCATAATATTCTCCTTTTGGATAGTTTTGACTATCCACTTTTCTTAAAATATTTTGCACGCTCCAAGTTCGCTTGGCTGGCATTTCTAAAAAACTTCTTCAACTTTTGAACTAATTTATCAAAAGTAAAAGATAAATCATTTCTTGAAAGCTCCTATCGCACTATTTTTTATTTTATCAAAAAACATCAAGATTTACTTAAAAAATCCTGATGCTTTTGATTAAATCTAAATTATCGTTCGGAAATACGGAACTTTTTTAATCTTTAAATTATGTTTTACAAAAAACTGAGAATTTTGGAGACTGTTCCACTTTCTAGTAAAACCATTATTCCAAGTATTATATAAACAAAAGCAAGAATCCAACGACTGTTTTTTTCTAAAACGTCATGAAGGTGAGGAATTTTTGCAATTGTTTTTCCAAGAAGCCCTAAAATTAATATGTTTAAGGCAAAAATTATTATAGATAATAGCAAATTATTTGCTGACAGTGTCATAAAAAATGGAGTAAACAAAGCAATGTTATCCGCTCCACAACTCGCAAAAGAAATGATAATAACAGTTCCAAGCAAGCTTTTATTTTTCCTTTTTTGTAGCAATTCATCTAATTCTTCATCGTCATCATCATCCCCAAAGAATAAATATTTTATTCCTAGTCCTAAAGGAATCAGGCCCAGTAAGCCTAAAATCCACTCTTCTGGAACAAGTTTTAGGATGACCGCAAAAAATAAACTGACTACTACAAGTGCAAAAGAACCAATTATTTGTCCCAAAGTAATAGATAAATGACTTTTTTTATCAAAACGAACATATAATATTGCTAGTAATATAAGTAAATCTAGGGCTGTTGCCCAGTAGATAACCGTTGAATTTATTATAACTGAAAACATATTAACCATTTTCTAACCTCTCAAAGCTATTGAGGATGAGCTTTTTCATTATTCTACTAAATAAAAAGCTATAAGCAACGGATTTAAGATTGACAACTTTAAATGCTTTGAACAATTTCCATGGATATTTATTATTTTTGTTACAACTTGTAAGTTTCGATTCTTTAAATTTTAGAAAACGAATAAAAGACAGGACAATATTCTTCAGTTAAGAGCTAGCAAAATATCCATTATACAATTATTATCACTTATCTGACATTTGAGTTATTAATTTAGTGAAAGAAGCGAGATATTTTTTTCTTCAACTACTTTTAATTGACCATTTTCCAATTTTACAATACAGCTATGTTGATAATTTGATTCATCACCAAATATAACGGTAGCTTTCTGTCCATCAGCTAAGATGATGATGTCGCCTTTTTTCATGTTCTAAATTCTTTCTATTTTATAAAAATGGATTTTATCCAGTTGGATGATAGATTACATTTATCTTGAGATTATAGTTTGTACCCTAATACAAATTTTAATATTTTAGCAAAATAAGCTATATTTTTTCGGATTATTAGTGCTAATTGTCTTAGAAAACTTTATTTTCTCAATCATTTATCGGAAATGCATCCATAGATTTTAGAGAACGAGCAACTGGGACAATTCTTTTACTTTTTTGTTGACTTTTAAAACCTAGAGTAATTTCAGAATTATCGTTAGGTAGCTTCTTAGCAATTTTAGAAACTATTTTTTGCAGGACTATAATTTTACTTTGTGCATAAGAATCCCCCATTTGTGAATCTATATTTATATTAAATAGCCTTTTTGAATCTCTTTCTTTTTTTGGATAAACTTCAATCATATCTCCTTTAGAAATATCTGCATTTGTCACATTATGAACGACTTTATAACTCCATTCATAATTATCAAAAGTAAGCTTCGAATCCCCTTTAACAGCAAGTTCTGATTTTAAATCTGAAATTACTGAATCGTACTTGCTATTTTTATTCTTTGAGCATGACGATAGTGTTAATATTACAAGAAAAGTAGGACCCCATAAGATAATTTTTTTCATAACTACTCCTAGTTGTTAAACTCTTATTCCATATAAATTTGTTTTTTTATTTTGTGATTGAAAAATTATGAATCATGAGGATATGTCCAATTTTTAGTGGTTGAATTATAATATGTTCTTGCTTCATTTATTATATTATCAAAAGTAGGAAGTCCTAATCCTCCATTTTCATAATGAGCCTCAGTATAAGCTCTTAAATGTTCAGGGAGTATTTCTTTTACTTTGTTTTCAATCGCTTCTGTACACTGCTTATAATCGCTATCATATGTTTCTTGAAACTGACTGTCACTATAACTTATTTTTGGTTCAGCATACATGGTAATGATATCTCGCAACATTTGTCTATGCCAATCCTCTTTCTCAAGTTCAATAGATTTATATCCTTCTTCAAGTTTTTCCTGATCTTCTTGTGATAAGTTTGATGAATCCTTGTAATTAATTGAAGAGCCAGTATCTGTAGACTCCCTTTCTTTTTTGGAAGATTGAGAAGTGCTACTAGCAAAACTTGCTTGTGAACTCTTTGGACTGGGATAGAAAAAGATCGTTAATAAAATTCCTATCGCAAATATTAAAAGACTCACAATAACAGTTCCTAAAACAAGCACTGTTTTTTTATTAGAGTTTGGAACACTAGACTCCTCGCGTACCAATCCTAGTGAAAGAGCCTTTTCATAGTCTTCTTCATTAGGCTCACGCCCATTTACATTTTTAAAGGATTTCTCCCACTCCTTTTTTCTAATCATTTTCTACTCCAAATTTTCATAATTTATATAAAATCATTCTCTTTTAAAGAACATTTTTATGTAGCTTAACAATATAGGTCCCCAAAATTTCTAATTTTTTTCCTCAGGATGGATATTTTGTTTTACAGTATATGAGTCCAATTCAATTTTTATTACTCCAACTCGCTCTAACATTTTTTCTGGCATGGGGTCGTATTCTTTTCCTTTTGCTGCATGCTCCATTAAAAGCTCCAATGCCGCCCTCTTTTCGTCCAAATTTTCTATCATTTCTGCTTTTCCAAAACCAATCAAACTTTGATAAGCGTAAGAATAAGTTGAAGCATTTTTATTTCCTTCGATTAGCTTATGATGACTATCCATTTCGATAGCAACTAAAGGATTTTTTTCTAGCATTGATACTTTCTTTCCTTCTTTTGCTCCGTGAATATACAATGTTAGTTGATCATTATTATCCCAAGAATAGCCGAAATTTACTGGTACTACATAGGGGTAAATTTCTCCATTTATGGCCAGACGAACTACTTGTATTTCTTCAACCAGTTTTTTAATTAGCTCAATATCTGTGACCTGTCTTTTAGCTCTTCTCATATCCATTTTTATTATCCTTTACTTCTGTATTTGTTCAATTAATTTATATTAAGTTTTTACATATGATTATTTTAAAATACCATTCTCAGGGCTTACTAATCCAACGAATCCATTCGGGCAAAGCTTCTTTTTTAGGCTTGTAACCTTTCTTAAACATCGTATAAAAATATTCTTTATTAAGACGTTCAAATCTATCTAAAAATGATTCATCTACATTTTCATTTTTACGAACTGCATTGATAAAAGCAGTTAAAATAATTGCTATGACTAGTCCTATATAAATTAATATAAAAAAAGCAATAAATATTAATATTGGTCCAAGTGGTACAGTTCGCATAATTCACATTCTTTCTTTTAATAATTGGTTTCAGGATACATAAATTTACAAATACAAATAATTTTTATAGTTTATTATCAGAATATCAGTTAAATTTAATGGCCCAAGTTCCATTTTACAATCTCACTAACTAAGCGTTTGAGTTCATTGGTTTCAACATCATAAGGGACTTTTATGGTCCCTTTACTGCATTCGTATTGTTCTTTAAGAGACGCACTATTATTTTCAATGAAGTTTGGTTTGGGATATATTCCTAAGTGCTTTTTTTGAGGACTTGCATAAATAAGGACATTCTTATCCTTAAACCATGCAGGCATTCCATAGGAAATCCGTTCTTGTACTTCAGGAAAGACCAATTTTACAGTTTCTCTGACAATGTTCATTAACTCATCATTTTTAAAATAATCTTCAAATTCCATAGCAGGCCTCTCTCATCTTCATTATCATTTTTTTGTTGTTTTTAGTAATAATATGTTCAAAAAATTTATTTACTGCTATTAGTTTATCAAAATCCTTTATTCTTAACAAACACTTTTAAGCTTTCTCAAACATCAAAGGAAAATCTGAGGTTTTTTCTTGCTTTTATATCATTTATTGATTGACAATTTTTGTGCTCTATTGAGGTCAGTTGGGGTCTTGTGGTACAATAGACTCATGGATAAAATTATCAAATCAATCTCAAAAAATGGGCATTTCAGAGCTTTTGCTTTGGATTCAACCCTAACTGTGAAAGAAGCACAGGAACGCCATCAAACATGGCCAACTTCGACGGTTGCCTTAGGTCGTACATTGATTGCTGGACAAATTTTAGGAGCTAATGAAAAAGGTGATACTAAAATTACAGTTAAAGTTCTGGGTGATGGGGCAATGGGTCCAATCATCGCAGTCGCTGACAGCCGCGGCCATGTCAAAGGTTATGTCAAAAATCGTGAACTCGACTATAAAAAAGCTTCAACTGGTGAAGTATTAGTTGCTCCTTTTGTTGGTAATGGCTTTTTAGTTGTGGTCAAAGACATGGGACTTAAACAACCTTATAGTGGTCAAGTTGATTTAATTACTGGTGAAATTGGCGAAGACTTAGCTTGGTATTTTTTAAGTTCAGAACAAACTCCTTCTTCTGTTGGTGTGAATGTTTTGCTTAATGAAGACTCAGATACAGTCAAAATTGCTGGTGGATTTATGTTGCAAGCTTTGCCAGATGCTACTGACGAAGAAATTACCGAAATTGAACATAATATCAAAAGTATGCCTTCAATTGCAACAATGCTGACCAGTGAAGAACCATTAAAAACGATGTTAGACAATATTTATGGCGATATGGAATACAAAAATCTTGGTGAATTTCCTTTGGAATTCAAATGTGATTGTAGTAAGGAACGTTTCCTTGAAGGCATTAAATCTTTAGGAAGAGAACCAATTGAGGAAATGATATCCGAGGATCACGGTGCTGAAATTATTTGTCAATTCTGTGAAAACAAATATGAGTATTCTGAAGATGAATTAAAAGCACTCCTTAAGTAAAATAACTAATTATTTTACTGACAGAAATTCTGTCAGTAAATAGAATTGAGAAAAATGACTGTAAAACTTTTTATTGCTTCTACATTAGACGGCTATATTGCCACCAAAGAAGAAAGTCTCCAATGGCTTTTTGATGTTGAGGGTGAGGGTGATAACGGCTATGGTGCTTTTTATAGTGGTATTGATACAATCATTATGGGGAAAAAGACTTATGATTGGTTAGAAAAAGAGCAAGCCGGTCAGTGGCCTTATTCTGACAAAACTTCTTATATTTTAACTCATCAAGAAATTTCTTCTACTGACAATATCGTTTTTATTGACAAAGAAAAACTGACAGAGCTGTCAGTAAATTTTGCGGATACTGACAAAAATATCTGGGTTGTTGGCGGCGGAGAAGTCATCAAACTTTTTCTTGAAAATCATTGGGTTGATGAATTACAAGTTACCATTGCCCCAGTTTTACTAGGAGGCGGAATTCCACTTTTTCCGTCAGGAAATTACAAAGAGAAACTTCAACTGATTGATACAAAAACCTACGGACAATTTGTTGAATTACATTATTTAGTAAAAAAATAGATACTGACAATTTTGTCAGTATTTTTTAAGCCTTAAAACCTTGTGAAATCTCAAAAAATTGCTATAATATTCTTTATGACTATGGACAAAATTTACAACGAATCGTGGAAAATTGGCGATATCGAAATAAAAAATAAAATTGTGTTAGCACCAATGGCCGGAATTACGAATAAAGCTTTTCTGACTACTGCTAAAGAATTTGGAGCTGGACTTGTTGTAACTGAAATGATTTCTGATAAAGGAATTGAACATCGCAACAAAAAAACTTTGGAAATGATGGATTTTGAAGGGGTACCTCATCCACTCTCAATGCAAATTTTTGGGGGTGAAGTAGATACTTTGGTTGAAGCAGCCAAATTTGTTGAAGCAAATACTGTTGCTGATATTATTGATATCAATATGGGTTGCCCAGTACCCAAAGTAACTAAAAACGAAGCCGGTTCTCGTCTTTTGCTTGATCCTGATAAAGTTTATGATGTGGTCTCTGCTGTTTCTAAAGCTATTTCAAGACCATTAACAGTGAAAATCCGAGTTGGTTGGGATGATGACCACCTTTTTGCAGTTGAAAATGCTAAAGCAATTGAAGCGGGAGGCGGAGCGGCTGTTTCTATGCATGCACGAACCAAAGCACAAGCTTATACAGGAAATGCTCAAGAAAATTGGCACTGGCTCAAAAAATTGACCGAAAATGTCAATATTCCGGTCATCGGAAATGGCGATGTCAAGACTCCTGAAGATGCGAAACGCATGATTGATGAAACAGGCGTCACTGCGGTCATGATGGGAAGAGCAGCCCTTGGAAACCCTTGGATTCTTCATCGTACCGAGCATTATCTACGAACAGGTGAGCTATTGCCTGAACCAACAGTTGCGGAAAAAATGGAAATTGCAAAACTTCACTTGGCACGTCTCGTCGAATTAAAAGGTGATAATCTTGCTAGCCGAGAATTTCGTCAGCATGCAGCATATTACCTAAAAGGAGCTTCTCGTGCAGCAAAAGTAAAAGTTGCTGTCAATCAAGCAGAATCACAAGCAGAAATTATCACTATTCTCGATAATTTTGTGAATGGAATCAAATAAAACGATATGAAATCTGGAAATTTCCAGGTTTTTTAGTTATAATAAATATAGAAATAAATATTCACACAATTCCGAAAATAGAAAGGGTTTTCTATATGCGTACAACAAAAGCCACTGAAGAAATCGAAAAAGCTATTATTCACCTGAAGAAAGCAAAACGAGAAATTAGTAATTATACTTTTGAATACAATGTTCAAAACTTGATTCAGTTAGATAAGACAATTAAGCAGTTGGAAAATATCAAAACTGGAATCAATGCAGATAGTTTTTCTGTTGAAGGAGTCAAATCTACCGGTGAAATTGAAGGCGCACGTCTTTCAAGATAATTAATTTCACTGACAAAAATAAAAAATAGCTCTCTGGAGCTATTTTTTTCCTTTTTTAGCCACTTTATAACGACTGCGTGGATAAGTAAAATCACCAATGACTTCATGAACATTTATAATTGATGTGAAAGCATTCGGGTCAAGAATAGACAAAATTTGTTTTACTTCTTGAATTTCTCCAGGGTTTAAAACAACATATAGAATTTCTTTAGAATTTCCTGAGTAAGCCCCTTCTCCATGTAAATAAGTCGCGCTACGACCGATTTCTTCAATAATTGCTTTAGCAATTTCAGCATGGTTATTCGTGATAATAAGCATTCCTCGAACCGTATAACCACCAGATTGAACCACATTAATTACTTGTGCTGCCACAAAACTTGCAATCAAAGTGTACATCATATGGCGTAAATCAATATAGCTTAATGAAAGTAACATCACACAAGCATCAAAGATAAAGAAAGTTCGCCCAACAGCGACCCCAGCCTTAATCTGCAAAAGCTTGGCAATAATATCGGCCCCACCAGTCGTTCCACCAAAACGGAAAACTAAACCAATTCCTGTTCCGGCAAATACACCAGCGAGCAAAGCAGCGATTAAATAATCATGGCCAACATTAATTGCGACTGGAATCCGTTGGAAAATCCACATCCAGATTGAAAGACTCACGATTCCCCAAATTGTATAAACAAAGGTTCGGCGCCCAAGAAAGCGATAGCCAAGAATTAAAAGTGGAATATTTAAGATAAGCTGGGTGTAGGAAGGGTCAATATTCAATAAAGCATAACCAATCAATGAAAGCCCAGCGACTCCACCTTCAGCCAAGTGGTTCCCCATGTTGAACTCAACAAAACCAAAGGCATAGATTGCTGTACCAATTGTAACAGCAAGAAGTTGCAAAAAATGCACCTTAGATAATTTTTTCATAATATTCCTCAAAAATTTCGATGAAATATCCTTGCCGAGGGCAAGGACGTTTAAATCTATTGTAGTTTAAATTTAGAATTTAGTCAACTTTTGAAAACTTCTCCCTTTTTAACTTAAATATCTTAAAAAAAATAGCTCAATGAGCTATTTTATTTTTTTAAATCTTTAAATCTACCCCGTTTAGGAGAGAAATCTCCCACAACTTCATGAACATTGATGACTGAAGCGAAGGCATTCGGGTCAATTACCGATAGAATTTGTTTTACTTCTTGTATTTCACTTGGGTTAAGAACAACGTAAAGCACTTCTTTTTAAGTTCCTGAATAGGCTCCTTCACCGTGTAAATATGTTGCGCTTCGGCCAATTTCTTCAATAATTGTTTTAGCAACTTCTACATGATGATTTGTGATAATAAGCATTCCCCGAACTGTATAACCACCATTTTGAATCAAATTAATCATTTGCATTGAAATAAAGCTGGCAATCAAAGTATACATCATATGTTTAAGGTCAACATAACTTAAAGATAGAGCCAAAATACAAGAGTCAAAGATAAAAAGCATTCGCCCAACAGGAATTCCTTTTTTTATTTGAAATAACTTAGCAAGAATATCCGTCCCACCTGTTGTTCCACCAAAGCGAAAGACTAATCCAATTCCTGAACCTGAAAAAACTCCGGCGAGTAAAGCGGCTATTAGAGTATCATTTCCAATATTAATTGTAAAACTGACCCTTTGGAAAATCCAGATCCAAACAGCTAAACTCACTATTCCCCAAATTGTATAAATAAAGGTTCTTCTTCCTAAAAAACGATAACCTATCATCAAAAGAGGAATATTGATTAAAAGTTGAACATAAGAAGGGTCAATATGCCATAAAGCATAAGAAATCAAAGAAAGTCCGGCGACCCCTCCTTGAGCTAAGTGATTCGCCATATTAAAGGCGACAAAGCCAAAAGCATAAATTCCAGTACCAATTGCGATGGCAAGCAAGTACAAAAAATGTACTCGTGCAAATCTTTTCATTTTATTTCCTCCTTTATTTTTTCAGATAATAAGGGGAGAAAGTCCTCCTTTTGGCTTTCTCCCTTTTATCTTTCTTTTTTCAATGTAAAACCTAAGCAGTTAGTCTTCTACTTCTGCAAATTTTCCAAGCACTCGAACATTCTCCGATATTGATACAAAAGCATGTTCGTCATATTTTTGAATAATATCCTTGAATTCCTGATATTCATACATTGTAATGACAGTCATGAGGACGGTCTGACTGGTATGTGTATAGCCACCTTCCGCGTCATGTAAAATGGTTACTCCATGTTTAAAACGATTCACTAATTTCTTTGTCAGTAATTCTGGATTTTTAGTTACAATCATTACTTGAAGACGTTTTTGTCTTGTAAAGATTGCATCTTGTACACGAGAATTAACGAAAATAGCAATTAAACTATAGAGCATGTATTCCCAGCCAAAAAGAACTCCGGCTGTAAAAATAATCACACCATTGACCAGAAATGCCAAAGTTCCAACACTTCTTCCTGTTTTCTTACGCATATAGAGGCTGACGATATCAGTCCCTCCAGAAGAAATCCCAGATTTCATTGCATTCCCAACACCAAATCCCATAATTGCCCCACCAAAGACAGCATTAATAACTGGCTCATGAGTTAAGGACGTCACTGGAATAAAATGAATGAAAACTGAACTCATAACAACTGTAATCACTGTATAAACGGTGAACTGTTTGCCTATTCCTCGCCAAGCAAGAATGAAAAGTGGCGCATTTACTAATATCAAAGAAGCAGAAATAGGTAAGATATTATGACCACTTATTCTTGCTACTAATTCAGTAACAACCTGAGCTGCCCCCGTCGCACCAGAAGCATACACATGTCCTGGCTGATAGAAAAAGTTCAATGCGAATGATGAGAAGACAGCATAAACAACTGCTGCCGAAAATTTATTTGCCATTTTTTCAGCGCCAATAGATTTTAAAACTTGATAAAGTCCAATTCTATCTAGAAGGCCGCCGAGAATTTTATTGATCTTTGTTTGCAAGTTTAATACTCAATTCTTCCAGTTGTTTTTCAGCAACTATGGATGGAGCCTGTGTCATTGGGTCAGAGGCTTTGTTATTTTTAGGGAAAGCAATTACTTCACGGATATTGTCTTTTCCAGCAAGCAACATTACGAAACGGTCAAGACCTAGCGCCAAACCGCCATGTGGTGGGAAACCATAATCAAGTGCTTCAAGCAAGAAACCAAATTGTTCGTTTGCATCTTCTAATTTAAAGCCAAGAGCGCTCAACATTTCTTCTTGAAGTTGGCGGGTATTAATTCTTAATGACCCTCCACCAAGTTCATAACCATTTAAAACAATATCATAAGCATGGGCACGAACTTTTTTCAAATCAGAATCTTTGCTATGTCCGTCAGCAGATAAAAAAGCTTGTGTTTCTTTCGTTGGTAAAGTAAATGGATGGTGAGCAGACATATAACGCTCTTCTTCATCTGACCACTCAAACATAGGCCAATCAATGACCCAAAGGAAATTGAACTGACGGAAATCAATCAATCCTTGTTGTTTACCAATCGTTAAACGAAGCGCACCAAGAGCTGAATTTGCTACATCAAGACTGTCAGCAACGAAGAGCACCAAGTCATTGTCAGTCAATTTCAATTCATTAACAAAGCTGTCAGTAGATTCTGCTAAGAATTTAGAAACGCCACCAGCAAATTCACCTTTTTCAAATTTAACCCAAGCAAGGCCTTTGGCCCCATTTTGTTTGGCTTGTTCTGTCAATTTATCAATTGCCTTACGAGAATATTTGTCAGCAGCATCTTTGACAACAATCGCTTTAACAACTTCTGCTTCTTGGAAAACTTTGAAATCAATTGTTTTAGCAAGTGCTGACAAATCTGTCAGTAACAATTCAAAACGAGTATCAGGTTTGTCAGAACCATAAAAGTTCATGGCATCATCATATTTCATACGTGGGAAAGGTAAAGTGACATCAATTCCTTTCACATCTTTCATGACTTTAGCAATTAACCCTTCTGTCAAATCTTGAATCTCTTCTTCTGACAAAAATGATGTTTCTAAATCGACTTGTGTGAATTCTGGCTGACGGTCACCACGTAAATCTTCATCACGGAAACATTTAACAATTTGATAATAACGATCAAGTCCAGCAGTCATTAAAAGCTGTTTCATTAATTGTGGTGATTGTGGAAGAGCATAAAATTCACCTTTATTAACACGAGATGGAACAAGATAATCACGCGCTCCTTCTGGTGTTGATTTATTTAAAAATGGTGTTTCAACATCAATGAATCCTGCTCCATCCAAATATTCACGAATTGAACGAGTCGTCGCATGACGCATTGTGATATTTTTAAGCATTTCTGGACGACGTAAATCAAGGTAACGATATTTCAAACGAGTATCATCAAGAACTTCAACATCATCTTTAATTTCAAAAGGTGTTGTTTTAGAAGTAGACAAAATTTCAATGGCAGTCGCTTCAATTTCAATACCACCAGTTTTAATTTTGTCATTCTTGCTTGCGCGCTCAACAACTTTACCTGTCACCTCAAGAACAAATTCATTGCGTGCTTTATCAGCTGCTTCTGCCACATCAGCCGCTGCTGTTTCAGGATTGACAACGATTTGGACAATCCCTTCTCGGTCACGTAAATCAATGAAAATTAATCCACCAAGATTACGGCGTTTGGCTACCCAGCCTTTAACCGTAACCGTTTGATTTAAGTATTCTTCTGTAATATTTCCCGCGTAATTTGTACGTTTCATATAAATGTAAATTTTACTCTTCTAGTACACAAAGTAAAATTTTACTCCTCTTTCTTTTTATTATCTATAGTTTTGTTTTTCAGGTATGACACCACGAACACCACCGGTTGGATTCTTTACATCTCCATGATGCCGCGGTATTAGATGAACATGACAATGAAAAACAGTTTGTCCAGCTGCTTTACCAACATTAATGCCAATATTGTAGGCCTCGGCATGAAATTTCTCAGTTAAATTATCTTTTGATAAGTCTAAAAGTTCTTCAATTGCTTTTCTTTCAGCTTTGGTCATCTCAAAATATGAAGACACATGTCTTTTAGGCGTAATCAACATATGACCTTCACTGACTGGATAGGCATCATAAAATGCCTGTGCCAATTCATTTTCAAAGATTGTATCTTTCATCTGACAAAATGGACAATCCGTCATCAATTCACCCCTGCTTTAAGTCACTTAAAGTTCTTCATCCGCATAAATCTCTTCAAAAATCGGTGCAAATGATTCATGAACAGCTTTAAGTGTTGTTTCTACTTGTTTACGTGTTTGATTATGTTTCACTTTGATTTGACCTGTGCGAATCTCATCTTCTCCAAGTGTAATAATCAACTCAGCACCCAATTTTTCAGCCGTTTTAAATTGCGCTCCTAGTTTTCGATTTGAGAAATCACGTTCGACTTTAAAGGCCTGTTCACGTAGGCTTTCAGCTAATTTTGTTGCTTCAAGATTTGCTTTTTCGCCCATTACAGCAATATAAACATCCAAAGTTTCTTCAGGAATGAAATTAATTTCTTGTTTTTGAGCAATCATCAAAAGTCTTTCAATTCCTAAACCAAAACCAAAGGCAGGAGTTGCTGGTCCGTCGAAATATTCAACTAGCCCATCATAACGTCCACCACCACATACAGTCAAATCTTTGCCATCAAAATCAACAATAAATTCAAAAATTGTATCATTATAATAATCTAAACCACGAACCATATTTGGGTCAATAGTGTACTCAATATGTAAGGATTCAAGCAAGGCTTTCACTTCTTCAAAATAAGCCTTTGAAGCTTCATTGAGATAGTCTAAAATAGCTGGAGCGTTTTTAACAATTGCGATGTCTTCTGCTTCTTTACTATCCAAAACGCGTAAAGGATTTTCATTGAGACGACGACGGCTATCTTCTGAAAGTTGATTTTCAAAAGGAGTCAAATAATCAATCAATGCTTGACGGTAAGCCATGCGACTTTCCATATCTCCAAGTGTATTTAGAGCTAGTTTAAGACCAGTAATTCCTAACTGGCGGAAAAGTGTGTCAGCCATTGCAATAATTTCTACATCAACTGCTGGATTTTTCACTCCTAAACACTCTACACCAAATTGATGAAATTGACGTAAACGTCCTGATTGTGGACGTTCATAACGAAACATTGGTGCGTCATACCATAGCTTCACTGGTTTTACTACTTCAGGGGCATAGAGTTTATTCTCAATATAAGCCCGAACAGCTGAGGCAGTTCCTTCTGGACGAAGCGCAATATGACGTCCTCCTTTATCCTCAAAATCATACATTTCTTTGGTAACAATATCACTTGTTTCACCTGTTGCACGACTAAAAAGTTCATAGCTTTCAAACATTGGTGTCCGAATTTCTTTGAAATTATAATCATTGAAAACACCACGAGCAATTTCTTCGATGTACTGCCATTTTGCAGTTTCAGCAGGCAGTAAATCTGCTGTTCCTTTTGGTTTTTGAAGTTTCATTTTTTTCCTTTCGGTTAACTGGGAGTAGAAATCTTTATGATTATTCATTGGGTTTGAACATTCATTTCAAAGATACCGTTTACATAAGAAAGCACCCTAAAGCTTCTCGCTCTAGGGTGCATCATTGCACGGTACCACCTAAATTTGCTCCTAGAAAATCAGAGCCTCAGATTGATTATAATGTTATCACCGATAAACACTGTCACAAACCCTATGAGCTTTCACCAACACTCACTCTCTTTTCTATTATTGTAACGCAAAAAGTGAGCCAAAGCAAGCAACTTTTGTAGGATTTAGAAAATATTTTAACTTCTATGATTCTTCTAAATTAAGAACATGGCGATTATAATATTTTTGAGCAAAATCACGACTAATAGGAACTTCTAAAAAGTCAAATAAGGCAATCACTCTAAGCATTTCTTTTTGACCTTCTATTTTTCCATTCCTATAATCTAAATAAGCCCAAGCAAAGCGATAAAGTCCTTGGACATGTGTATCAAGTGCTTCTGCATAATGATGAACCATTGATAATAAGTCACTTGCTTTTTGGGTTTCCCCTCTACTTATGAGTGTCATAGCATATCGCCCGGCAGTCTGTACAATACGACGTCGATAAATTAATTTTCCTTTATATTCTTTCTCATGTAAATTAATATCTGATAATATTGCATAAACTAAAGAGTAAGGGAGTTGCCAAGCATTTAAAGCCAAAATTCCTAAACTATATTCAAGCCAAAGCTCGATTCCAAATAAAAAATCACCAATTTCTGTTACTTCTTCATCATTTAATATTTGATGACAAGCTTTAGCAGTTAATTCTAAGACACGGTAATCAGTGTATTGTCTGGTCAATCTTTCTTGCGAATGCAATTCAAGCCACTCATTGTTATAGTTCAAAGTTTCAAAATTTTCTTTAAGTATCTTACCTTTTATTTCTTGATTATTCGCATATTTGTGTGCTTCATTTTGAATCATTTCTGCTTCCGCAAATTCTTCTCTTAACTGTATCCTATCCAACCAGTTGATATAATGAACAAAATAATCATCCTTACTTCCATTGATAATATAAGAAAAATCCTGTTCCGGAATATGCATGAGCCCAAGCATTGCATCAATCACATCATACGGTAGCAAAATTTTTCCACTTTCAAATAGCTTCAAACGAACAGGATTTACGCCAACTGGAATAAAAAAATCATCACGATAGCCTTGCTGGTAGCGAATGATATGAAACTTTTCCCCATAAACTTCATCAACTCGACTTTCTCCAGATAAATACATAAAGTCACTCAAAGTATAACCCATAAATTTTAAAAGTTCAGCTAATCTCTCAAATGAAATATTTGAAGTCCCGTTTTCAAACCTAACAATTCCATTTTTAGAAATAATTGATTCTAAATCTTTATATTTAAAACCTGCCAGTTGACGCAACTCTTTGAAACAAGTACCATAATTTTGTGACTTTTGTTTCATCTAATTATCACTCTTTTAATAATATCGTTTTATTATATAACTATTTGTTTGCGTTTTCAAGTCCTGAATCAGTTTTTTAAGATATAAAAAGACCCTGAAGAGGGTCTTCTACTTTCGATTCAATGTCAGTCCGACTTTTTTATCTTGGATACCAATTTAACGATTAGAAAAAAGATTCCTGCTACAAAAATGATTGAGGCTAGAAATACTATAGTCACTAAAAACATAATCGGTTTCTCCTTATCATAAAAGATAGCCTAATCCTATTGATGTAATAACACCGAAAACCATAAGGCTTAAAAAGCAAAGCGTAGCAAATAGAAGGTAGACTAGATTTAAATCATTATTTTTTTCTTTGATATAAAAGTAAAGATAGAAGATAAAGGAAAAAGCGGGAATTCCTAACAATAGTAAGACAGGCACCAGCCAATCAACCGGACTTATATTACTTAACATCTTACCGATAAGTTCAAAAGACTTATTCATAAAACTAATCTGACTAAAGAAGGGAGCAGAGAGCCAAAGCCAAATGGTCAGTAAAATAGGAATTGTTTTTTTGATTGTCATAGTTTAGTATCTTCCTACCTGATAAGGAGCGTATGCTTGGGTAAATAAAGCGGGTAACCCTGTCGGTACGACAACTCCACTTCCTATCCCATACATAACCGGTAAATCACCAGTGCCATAATAATAAGCTTGCCAAACTAATTTTGAACAATAGTTAGGATTTACTCCTTTAATATCAGTGGTAATTCTATAATCAATATGAATGTTTTTAGTTATACTTCCAGTGGTAGAATAATAATGAGTATCTGCATATTGAGCAACTTGTCTTGCTAAACCAGTATTTCTTATTCTGTAAACAGATGTCCATTCTTTAATATGTTCAGTAATCCATTGTCTTTTAGGGAGTTGACGATTATTATCTGCTATTCCCCAAAACCAATTAGCCCCACCTGGCATTTCTAAAACATAACCGTCCGCATTTAAGATAGCTGCATGTCCAATTACTCCCGTAGGAAAGTCTCCACCAACGATTAAAATATCACCGGCTTGGGTATCACGACAGAATTTGTCAATATTATCTTGTGCCGTTCTCAGTCTAATATTTGACTCAGCGGGGGTTTTAAGTTGTAAGACTGGTTCTTTTGTGTCAGTCATAACACCATAATTATTGAGTTTTAACCATGATTCATAAGTGATTGATGAATCATAATTTTTGTATTCTTCATAGGAGGGGCGCATAGTAGAAATTTCGTCTTTTTCCCAATTTGCTTTTGGATAAAGATTGGGGTCAATAATGTTTTCGTTGACAGCTTTATCATAAAGACTTCCAACATTTGTGAATTCATCAGCATTAACGATTAGTCCTGTAAACAGAACTAATCCCAGTAGTAGTGCGATGAGGCTTCCAATTTTAAATTTTTTCATTTGCTTGTCTCCTTTTTAGGTTCAGGGCGCAAGACTTTTTTTGTAATAATATTTTCTGTTCATTTGTGCAAAAAATCTCCTTTCTATTGTGAACCCATGTATTTTTTCTTTTTTAAACTTATGATGCAAATCGGCATCATAGAGCCTTGTGACCTCAGAATCCATAAGTCATTCCGGGATGTCCGTATCTAGTTTCTACTGCTGTCTTTATAAGTTTTTTATGTGCACTATCCTTATATGATGTAATAGTAACTCTTGTTTGATATGATTTAGGATTATAAAATAACCCTGTATTTCCTACAATTCTAACTTCGATTTTTCCTGTAAAATACACATTTTTACTTGAATCAGCTATATAATCATAAATGGCAGGTGTCAAGGCAGCTGCTACGGCTGTCTTAATTTCTCCAGAACTTGCATTGCCTTTTTTGGCCAAAAGAAGAACTACTGCAGTAGTAACAATTGATTTTTGAACTGCACGAGTGGCTTTTTGAATATTTGTATTTGAACTATATGATTTCCATGTCACCCATTGGGTAGGGTAGGGTAAGTGGAAGCTTCTACTTCATCACAAAATATTGAATCACCATTTTTTACAATATTCATATCCACTGATGAATTATTTTCAGGGGTTGGATTATTACTGAATTTGCTATAGGTAAAACTTACAACAAAGTAGATAATCACCGCAAAAATAATTATAAGAATGAACTTTAGTCCTTTTTTCATAATCTTTTCTTCCCTTTTTCTAATTGGATTATCCAATAAATATTAGTTTAGGTTACACAAATAATCATTTTGGTTGTTTATATAAAATTGAAAACTATTTTTCTCTACTATTGCAGGAGTTTACTTGTTGCTAAATTTACAATCGAGTTTTATCTTTTTTATTTTCAAAATCATTATAACAGCTGATTTTTCGACTTCTTTTATTCGTGCCATATCTGGCACTCCAAATAAAAAAATCCAAGTAGAAATACTTGAATTTTTTTATTTTCTATTTGGAAATGATTAATCAGCATTTCTAAAAACTTGCATATTTTTAGCAAAATAGTCATAGCCACTATAAATGGTAAAGAAGACACAAACATAAAAGAGGATTGTTCCTATATACAAGGGATTCCCAATGAAAAGGAAAATAACGCTCAACATTTGTGTGGCAGTTTTGATTTTACCAGGCATTGCAGCCGCCATAACAACTCCACCTTGTTCAACCAATAAGAGGCGCAATCCTGTAACCGCAAGCTCACGGCAAATGATAATTGCAACAGCCCACATTGGAACAACATGAAGTCCAACAAGAACAACAAAGGCAACCATATTGAGCATTTTATCGGCCAATGGGTCAGCAAATTTACCAAAATTGCTGACAACATGCCATTTACGGGCGAGATATCCATCAAGCCAGTCAGTAAATGAGGCTACGGCAAATACAATTGCTGCGATAACCCACATCACTGAACTATGGTCTTGTGAAACAAAACCATTAAAATGTGCACCTTCTGGTAAATAAAATAAAATCACAAAGATTGGAATCATAAAAATCCTTGCCATTGTCAATTGATTGGGTAATTTCTCTTTCATAGTTCTCCTTTTACAGCTTAAAATAAGCCTCAACTTTTATTTATTGAGCAGCTGAATTGCTTGTCGTTCGATTAATTTGTAAAGTAATTTTATTTGGTCCAGTTGTGGTTAGTGATGATAAATCAAGAGCTTTTCCATTAACCGTAATGGTAAGCCCTTGAACACTTCCAAGTGTAATTACTGAATTTTCTGCGCCTGTTGTCACTAAAGCAGACAGACTATTGGCTCCATCAGATAATGTTTGACCAGTTGCTGGAACATTGGAATTCGTCATGCCAACCCAAATTGTTCGTCCTGCTGCAACTGAAAAATCAACTTTTATAGGGTCAGAAATATTAGAAATTGTGGCAATCAATGCCGAACTTGAGCCTGAGATAGCAATTGTTGGTTCAGGTGTACTACTACTTGCTTGTGTACTACTTTCTGATGGTTTTGTAGAGCTTGTAGAAGACTTAGAAGTACTAACTTCACTCTTTGAATAAGAATAATCATTGGTTATTAAATCTGGTGTTTCTGGTTTATTCATAATTACCGCTGCAAAAACACCTACTACAATTAATAATGCCGCTGCTGATAAAGAAATAATTGGTACATAATGACGCCATGTTTTTGGCACTTCTTCCTCAGGTTCTACTCGCTCACTCGGTTTCACAAAATGATAATTTTCTAGGATATCCTCTTTATCCTCAACTGTGATTCCTTTGCCTTCATCATAGGCTTGAATAATTCTATCTGCATTCAACCCCAATTTTTCTGCATATTGTTTGAGGTAAGCTTTAATGTAAAAGTCACCCGGTAGGGCTTTATAGTCATCTGTCTCCAGTGCTACGATATATAATTTTTGTACTTGAGTTAATTGTTCTGCTTCAGAAAGATCAAGTCCAAGCGATGTCCGCTTTTCTTTTAAGACTTGTCCGATTGTTTTGATTGTCAACATATCCTCCCTTCATTTTTGTACTGCACATCGATTGTTAATTATCACTGTTCTTTGTTTATTTTGGAGATTTTTACTATCTCGCCTTAGAAATTGCGCTGACAAAGTTTCACTGAAACTTTGAGCGACTTTTTATTTTACTGACAGAAAGATTTTAATAGGCTTGAATTTCTGTCAAAGGATATCCGTTGGGACTTTAGTCCCTTACGGATATCCTTAAATTTCTGTCAGTAGATTTTTAGCTTTTCTGTCTTACTGACAGAGGGATTTATTTAGGTAAAATTGTAAATTCTACTTTTTTCATCTCAGAAATAAATTGGTCAGCAAATTTTTCAATTTCTGACAGACTTAATTCTTTCAAAATTTCAGGGAAATCAAAGAAAGTTAAGTCACCATAAATTTCTGATGAAAATTGATTCGCAATATATTCAAGCGAATTTAATGAACTAAAATAATCTCCCAACATTTCTCTTTTGAGTAAGTCGAGATGTTCCTCACTAAAATCTCTATCTATTTTATAACTTTTTATGGCTTCTTGCAAAGTTTGACCTAAAATTTGCGGATTTTCTGTGTCAGCAGTCAACACTGCAAAATGAAATCTCTTGTCCAAATCAAAGGAGAAACCAAAGGAATCGTCGATTAGGCCTGAATTATAAAGCTCTTCATAGCGCTGACTGGTTCTACCAAAAAGCAAATCGAGAAAAAGTTGATTGGCTAATTTATATTTAAATAGGGTCTTTGAGTCACTTGAAAGTTGGTCTTCACCGCGCAGACCCAAAGCAAATTTTGGCATGGCGACTTCAAGTTCCAAACTCTCTCCCAAAATTGGTTCGCTCGCTTTAATTTCTTTTCTTTGAATTTCTGCTAAATCAGCAAAGTCTTTTTTAGCTTGATTACTTCTTACAAAGTCTGACATCATCTCAATATCAAAAGGACCTGTTAGGAACAAATTCATATTTTTAGGATGATAAAAAACTTCATAATTTTTATACAAATCATCTGCCGTAATGGCATTAATTGTTGCCGGTGTACCAGCAATATCAGCTTCTAAAGGAGAATCAGGGTACATTTTTTCCAAAAGTCCTGCAAAAAGACGCCAATCGCTGTCATCTTGATACATTTGGATTTCTTGTTGAATAATTCCTTGTTCTTTTTCAACATTTTCTTTTGTAAAATAAGGTTTTTGGACAAAATCAAGTAAAAGTTCTGTACATTCATAAGAATTTTCGCGAGTAGAAAAAAGGTATGAAGTCCTTGAAAAACTTGTAAAAGCATTAGTTTGAGCTCCCAAAGCTCCAAACTTATACATGACATCACCCTCTTCTTTTTCAAAAAGTTTATGCTCTAAGAAATGGGCGATTCCTTCTGGAAAAGTCTGAAATTCACTTTCTCCCAATGGGACAAAACTTGTATCAAGTGAACCAAAATTTGTAGTGAACAAGCCGTAAGTTCGATTGTAATCTGCTTTTGGAAGATAATAAACTGTCAAGCCATTAGGCAAAATATCTGTAAATAATCTCTCACCTATTTTTTCATAAAACTTACTTTTCAAGGCTGACCTCCATTTTTTCCTGATTCACAGTAAATCCTTTCATAAAGTATTCTGCCTGCAGATTTAATGATTTTGCAACGCTAATCAAATCGGCTTTTGAAACAGATTCGAGGGCATTTAAAAATTCAGACATCGGTAAAAATTTATCTGGAATAAGTGCTTTTACATACTCTAGCTCAATAGTGTTTGACGGCGAATCCTGCCCCACAAAATAAGCATTTCGTAACATTGTTTTGGTTTGCTCAACTTCTAATTCTGTAAAATCTCCTGATTTTATGGCTTCTAATTGTTCAAAGATTAAACTTTTGGCTTCTTCATAATTTTCAACGTCAATTCCAGCTGCAATTTTTAGAAAACCTGTGAAAGAATCAAAAGTTGAAGAAATTGAATAGGCTAAACTTGCTTTTTCCCGAACATTGGTAAAGAGTTTTGAATGAGCAAAACCTCCCAAAAGTCCATTCATCACTTGCAAAGCAAGGTAGTTTTTGTCTCCATAAGCAATTGGCATTTGATAAGCGAATTGCAAAATAGATTGAGCAACCTCTTTTTCATCTGTCACTACTGAGCTTTCTGTCAGTGATTGTTGATAAAAAATTTCTTTACTGACAGCTCTGTCAGTAAAATTGAAGTCTGAGAATCGTTCAATCATTCGTTTTTCATCTACATCACCTAAGACAAAGATATCAATGGCATTGTCTGTCAGCATTTTTTGATAATATTCAAAAACGGCTTTTGGATTTTCTTTGGCAATCAATTCGCTCGTTCCAACACTTGGTAGTGCTTGATTTTCATCTTCAAAGAATAAATTAGCCAACTGACGACTGGCATAATAAGAACGGTCATCATTCATTGAGGCCAAATAATGCAATAAATTTCTTTGCTCTCTTTTGAAAATTTCGGGATTGAATTGACCATTAGCAGCATCGGGTTGAAAAATTGCAATTTTCAAGAAATCGACTGCTGCTCCCAAAGTATCAAAATCAACAAGTTTAGGATTTACGATACTCATATTAAGAGAAAGTAAATGTTGTTTCCCTTTTTTAGCCACTCCTGTCGTAAACGAAGCGCCATACATTTCAGATAATTTGCGACTAAAATCTTTTCCGGTTTGATAAACCGCATTAGTGCTTTCGAGCATATTAGAAATAAGGACACGTTTTCCAAGGGTGTCAGCTGACATTTCTTCACGAAAACGAACCATTAGTCTTACTGTTTTAAATTTGCTTTCTTTAATGAGATGAAGCATCACTCCATCTGCCATTTTAATTTCTGTCAATTGACTATCACTTTCCTATTTTATCAAGCTTTTTCTAGTTATTAAGGCAACCTTTATTATACCAAAAACTGAAGCAATTTTGTGAGATTTCCTAACGAAAATGACGAATAATTTTTATCTTAAAGTTTCCTTATTTTATTCAATAAATTTCTAAATTTCCAATGAACTAAATTTCAGATTTATGTTAAAATAAGACTATGAAAAAATACATTTTATTTGAAGAATATATCACACTCGGACAAGTTTTGAAAGAACTTGGATTAATTTCAACAGGAGGTCAAGCAAAAATTTTCCTTGCTGAAAACGAAGGAAATATTTTCTATAATGGCGAAGCTGAAAATCGTCGTGGCAAAAAACTCCGTGACGGAGATTTATTAGAATTTCCAACTTTTGATTTAAAAGTTACTTTTGAGCAAGCTGACGCTGATGCGATTAAAGAACATGAAGCAGAAAAAGCTGAAGAAGCGCGTGTTAAAGCTATTGTGAAAAAAATGAACGCGGAAAACAAGACGACAAAACCAGCTAAAAAAGCTCCGCCACGTTTTCCTGGTAGAAAATAATGAAACTCAAAGTAATTGAACTCAAAAATTTTCGTAATTATGAGGAATTAAAACTTGATTTTCACCCTAATCTCAATATTTTTTTAGGACAAAATGCTCAAGGGAAAACAAATATCCTTGAGGCGATTCATTTTTTAGCACTCACTCGTAGTCACAGAACAAGTCACGATAAAGAGCTCATTTCTTGGTCGCAACAAGAAATGAAGGTCTCAGGAGTCGTTGAAAAAGCTCATGCAACTGTTCCACTTGAAGTTCAATTAAGTCCCAAAGGGAGAATTGCTAAAGCCAATCATCTCAAAGAAAATCGCTTAGCCGACTACATTGGTCAACTAAAAATCTTGATGTTTGCACCTGAAAATTTGGAATTGGTCAAAGGTTCTCCTGCTACCCGCAGAAAATTTATGGATATTGAACTAGGACAAATTCATGCGGTTTACCTTTATGATTCCATGCGATATAATCGTGCGTTAAAAGAACGGAATGCTTATTTAAAATTTGATAAAGACAAAATTGATAAAAATTTTTTAAGTGTTCTTGACGGACAATTAGCTGAACATGGTAATAAAATCATGCTTGAGCGGCAAAATTTTATTGATAAACTTGAAGTTCATGCAAAAAAAATCCATGAGCAACTTACTCATGGTAAAGAAAATTTAAAAATCATTTATAATCAAAATGTGAAAACTGACTTTTCAAAAGAATTATTGAGCAGACAAGACCATGATATTTTTAGGCATCAAACATCAGTTGGCCCTCATCGTGACGATTTACAATTTTTTATCAATGAGATCAATGTTGCTGATTTTGGTAGTCAAGGACAACAACGAACCGTTGCTCTCTCAATTAAATTAGCAGAGATTGATTTAATTTTTGAAGAGACTGGTGAGTATCCGATTTTACTTTTAGATGATGTCATGAGTGAATTAGACAATCATCGTCAACTTGATTTGATTGAAACAAGTTTGGGTAAAACACAAACTTTTATAACTACAACCACTCTTGATCATCTTAAAAATTTACCTGAAAATCTGAGTATTTTCCATGTTAATGCTGGAACCATTGAACAAGAGCAATAAAAAGTTACTGATGAAACTACTAGCATATCTGTAAACTGCTAAAGCAGTAACAGCTATCCTATGACAGAAATTCATCAGTAACTTTTTTACTTTCTGTCAGTAAAAATTTCCTTAGCAACAAAAATAGCATTCAAAACTCTTGGAAAACCGACATAAGGAACACAGTGAATAAAAGTTTCAATAATTTCTTCTTGCGTTAGTCCAACATTTAACGAAGCTTGAATATGCACGCGCAATTGATTTTCACAGCCTCCTTGAGTCAACAAACTGGTGATAGTAATCATTTCACGCTGTTTAAAATTGAGAACTCCTCGCTCATAAATCGTTCCAAAAGCGAATTCTAGCATCATATCATTCAAGTCTGGTGCAAGATCTTTGAGTGAATCAAAAACAACTTCAGCAGCTACTCCGTCAATTTTCGCTAAATTTTTTAAACCAATTTCTTTTTTGTTCATTTTATTTACCAGCTTTCTATGATAAAATCATTATAAACCCTCAAGTTAACTTGAGGGCAAGCGAAAAAGAGAAAAAAATGACTAAAACTTATAAAATTTCAGAAATAGCTTTACTGACAGAACTTCCAATCGCTACTCTTCGTTATTATGAGGAACTTGATTTATTAAAACCTGCTCGAAACTCTAGTAATTATCGAGAGTTTACAGAAGCTGACCTTGAATGGATTTACTTTATCAAAAGAGCTAAAGCAACAGGAATGCCTCTTGCAAAAATCCAAGATTATTCTCGCTTAAGAGAACAAGGCGATTCAACAATTATTCAACGTATTTCACTTTTAGTTGAACAAGAGCGAATTTTACGCCAACAAATTACTGATTTAGAAGGTCACTTAGATTTTATTTTACAAAAAAAACATCATTACTATGAAACTCTTCAAAAAAACTCGGAATCTTAATTCCGAGTTTTTTATGGTGTTCCGTATAGAAAATTTTTAACATATTTTACTACAGTTGGATTTTTTGGAGCTTGTGAATGGCTCGTTTTAGTTGGATATAAAGTTGAAGTTATTTCATTTCCGTTGTTCTTGAAAAGATGATAAATTGAAAAACTATCTGCCCAAGGAATAGCGCTATCTGTCTGCTTTGCACTATTAAAATCTCCTTCCAATAGCAACATTTGAACTTTCGGAGATATTCTTTCATAGTTTTCTTCGATGTATTGATACATTTGTGTTTTAATTAATGGTCCGTTTTGTATGACATTAGTCAAACTCTCTCCGTATTGGAGATTAGTTCCTTTATTGTATTCCCCATCCAAAGATACATATTTATTAACAGGAGGGAAATTTGGATTATTGGCTGTATCAATCATATAGTACACAGCACCGGTCCCTCCTGAAGAATAACCGACGAGATTAATCCAAGGAATCTGATAATTCTGCATCAAATAAGATACTACTTTTTGTAATCCTGCAGAATATATCGAACCAGAGTCAGTTCCTTTTACTGTCCCAAATTCAATCATCGGATACTGGTTATCTTGTGAAATTTGTCCTTCAATTTTTAATATATTATTTTTATTAGTATCTGCAGTAATTGACAAAGATTTATGAGCGGGTACATTTTCAATCGGAAGTAGCCGTTGAACTAACCAATCCACTGGTGTAACACTGCCACTTGAACCTGCAATATAAATCGTAGGATAAATTATTTGCTTATTCGAATTCGAAGTTAAGGAAGTACTCTCCTTAACTTCCGCTGTCGTTGACAAACTCGTTCCATTATCACTTTTAGCATGTGAATGCTGAGCTTTCGACCAAGAGAGGACGAAAATTGTTCCAGAAAGAACGATAACTAAAGCAATAAAAGTCAGAGAAAGCCTTTTAAATTTATTTTTATTTCTTCTTAACTGTCTTTTTTTCATCCACTTCATTATATCAAATTTTTTTATTAATAATTATCACAATTATCATTACATTTTCATGACGATTACATATAAAAAAGCTCAAAAAATTGAGCTTTTTTTCGAACTTTAGATAATTTATCAGTAACCTTTTGGATGACTTTGGTGCCATTTCCAAGCGTTCGTAATAATGTGCTCTAAATCATTTTGTGCTTTCCAACCCAAAATTTCACCAGCTTTTGTTGAATCAGCAACTAGTTCATCTGGGTCTCCTGCACGGCGTTCACCCATTTGGCTTGGAATTTCTTTACCTGTTACTTTTCGTGCTGTTTCAAGTACTTCAAGATTTGAATAACCTTTACTTGAACCGAGATTAAATTGGTCAGACTGACCGCCCGCTTTAAGATACTCTAGTGCTTTGATGTGTGCTTCAATCAAATCTTCCATATCAATATAATCACGAATACAAGTTCCATCAAGCGTGTGATAGTCATCACCATAAATAGTAATGAATTCCCTTTGGCCAAGTGCTGTTTGCAAAATAATTGGAATCAAATGTGTTTCATTTTTATGAGCTTCACCAATTGAACCATCATCCTTAGCCCCAGCAACATTGAAATAACGCAAAGCGACATAAGTCATATCAGTTGCTTGCGATTGCCATTTCATCATTTTTTCCATGATTAATTTGCTTTCACCATAAGGATTAATTGGTTTTTGAGGTGTTTTTTCTGAAATTGGACTTTTTTCTGGAATTCCAAATGTAGCTGCTGTACTTGAGAAAACAATATGTTTTACTCCGAATTCTTCCATCGTTTCTAGAATTACTTGAGCACCACCAACATTATTATTAAAATACATTAAAGGTTTTTGCATTGACTCACCCACTAAAGAGTAAGCACAAAAATGCATGATTCCTTCAATATTTTCTTTTTCAAAAACACTAGCTAAGAAAGCATGATCACGCACATCACCCTCGTAAAAGCGTACATTTGCTGGAACAGATTCACGGTGGCCTGTCACTAAATTATCCACCACTGCCACATCATAACCACGTTTAAGAAGCATGTCTACCGCATGGCTTCCCACATATCCTGCTCCACCAAGAACTACAACTGTCATAAAAACCTCCATTTTCTATACATTATATCAAATTATTGAGAATTTGTATCACTTTTTGGAAACACTAACAATTATGATAGCTAATATCACTCAATAAATTTTAAACTTAGTTTTAGGATTAAGCATTTATAAAATTAATAAATCTATGGAAACCAGCTTGTCCCTCTTGATTATCTTTGAACACTCCGGCATCTTTCAACACCTGTTCAAATACTTCTCCAACTGCTCCCTGAACTGTTTCATGCACTGTTTCTTTTGAAAAATATTCTGTCTTTTTCAATTCTTCAGCCCATGGTCTGTGAATTTCTGACATCTCATTTTCTTGATTCAAGAGATATTTTTCAACTTCCAAAAGTTCTGTCTTTAACCTGGCTGGTAAAATTGCAAGTCCCATCACTTCAATCAATCCAATATTTTCTTTTTTAATATGGTGTAGGGCTGGATGTGGATGAAAAATTCCATCTGGATAAATTTCACTTGTATTATTATCTCGTAAAACTAAATCTAATTCATATTTCCCCTCTCGAATTCGAGCAATCGGAGTAATTGTATGATGAAACTTTCCGTCAGCACTTTTAGCTTTGATTTGAAGACTTTCATCACTATAAACTTGCCATTTTTTTAAAAGTTCATCTGCAGCTTTTGAAAGTTCTACTTGGTTTTTACTTGATAATCTTAGAACAGACATTGGCCAATTCACAATTCCACAAGAAACATCTGGAAAATGTTGAAGTTTAATTTCTTCTCGAAGTTCTGCTTTTGCCATCGGAAATTCATAACGGCCAGCTTGATAATGGTCATGGGTCAAAATTGACCCTCCAACAATTGGTAAATCTGCATTAGAACCAATCATATAATCAGGAAATTGATCTAGAAATCCCAATAAATTATCAAAAGCACGTTTATTAATTTCCATTGGTTGATGTTTAGAATTTAGTAAAATCGAGTGTTCATTAAAATAGGCATAAGGAGAATATTGGAAGCCCCAGTCTTCGCCGTTAATTGAAACTTGAATGATTCGATGATTAGAACGAGCAGGTTTATTTCCTATGCCATAAAATCCTTCGTTTTCCAAACAAAGTTGACAGGCTGGATAAGAGGAAACCTTTACTAATTTAGCTGCCGCAATGGCTTTGGGGTCTTTTTCTGGTTTTGAGAGATTAATCGTTATTTCAAGTTTTCCATATTTTGTCAAATGACTAAAGGCAATATTACGTGCAATATCTCGAGTTTTTACTTGGTTCACTTGCTGTGCCAGTTCATAAAAATATTGAGTTGCTGCATCTGGAGATGTTTTATATTTTTCCCAGAAATCATGATTGATTTTACTTGGGCGTGGTGTAATAAAATTCATCAGAGCAGCTTCATAAAATTCATCTTGTCCTTTTTCAATCATATTATTTTCATTTGCAATCGCTAAAAGTTGATCCATTAAAATCAAGGAATCTTTCTCGTGAGCTTCTTTATCGACTTCTGCCCAATCATTTAGACCAAGAAAATGAAGAAGTTGATTTCTGTGATAGAGCTCATCAAGTGGCTCAATCGTTCCATTTTGTAAAGCAAGACTAATAAAATCTTGAATTGATTGATAAATTGACATAAAATACTTTCTAATTTACTTCTGTAAGTAAAGTTCTTGCTTTGTCTTGATTAGTGAGTTTTGGAAATGAATACAAAATTCAAGCACTTAGTTTTGAGTGCTTGAATTTGTGCTATCACTAATTTAATGTTAACTCACTTAAATCACTCATAAAAATTTTTTAATATTATTTGATTTATTCAACATCCAACTTTGTTGAACCAGAACCAATTTGAGCGACGTAAAAGCTTGCTGGATAACCGACAACTTCTTCGTAAACTTGGCCGACGGCTTTTTCAAAGGCTGAAACATTGTCATGAGCAACAAGAGCGATTGCACAACCGCCAAATCCGGCTCCAGTCATTCTGGCCCCCAAGACACCGGCTTGTTTTTGAGCAGTTTCTGCTAAGGTATCAAGTTCAAGTCCTGTGACTTCATAATCATCTTTCAAAGAAGCATGTGAAGCATTAAGAAGTTCTCCAAATTTTGTCAAATTACCTGCAACAAATGCTTTTTGAGCAATTTTAGTTCGATTATTTTCATAAACGGCATGACGTGCACGTTTAATTAATGTTTCATCCCCAATCAAATCAGTATTGGCATCAAATTCTTCATTTGATAATTCTCCAAGTGATTGAATGTCCAATCTCGTTTGCATTCTTTTGAGCGCTTCACGTGTTTCAGCAAAACGTTCGTTGTATTTTGATTCTGTCAAAGCCCGCGGTTTGTTAGTATTCATGATAACAATATCATAATCACGAAGTTCAACAGGAACCATCTCATATTTTAGAGTGTTACAGTCCAATAGGATTGCTTTTTTGACTTCACCAAAACCAATAGCGAATTGGTCTAAAATTCCAGAATTAACACCAATATAATCATTTTCTGTTTTTTGTCCTAATTGAACCAATTCAAGACGTGGAACATTTAAGTTAAATAAATCATCCAAAACAACGCCGACTAAAAGCTCAAGTGATGCTGATGATGAAAGGCCAGATGCTGTAGGAATTTCTCCTTTTATCAACAATTCAAAACCTTTGTCAATTTCATATCCTGCTCCTTTAAGCATGACAATCATTCCTTTAACATAATTAGACCAAAGCTCACCATCTTTCTTTTCAACTTCATCTAAATCAAATTCAATGACGCCTAATTTAGGAAAATTTTCTGAGTAAAGTTTGACTTTTTTATCTTCTCTCAGACGAGCTAGTCCTGTTGTTCCAATTGTGATTGATGCTGGGAAAACATATCCCCCATTGTAATCGGTATGTTCACCAATCAAATTAATTCGTCCTGGGCTAAAAAAGTATTCAACTTCTTTTGTATCTCCAAAAACTTCTGCAAATTTTTCTGTTAATGCTGATAATACAGTACTATTTTCTACAACTATAGACATTTCTTCTCTCCTATAAATTTATTTCTTTATTTTATATGCAAGCTATAAATTGTGGTTGCTTGATATTTTTCTCCCGCTTTTAGGCTGATATCTCCAAGCTCCGGAATTTGCTCAGACCCAGGTGAAACTTGACATTCAAAAGTAATTCCACCATGGTGCACCTGCTTTTTCCCATGATAAAGAGTTCCTAAATCACCAAAATTTGCTGTAAATATCACAATACTTGGTTGGTCAGTAAAGACTGAAATTGAAGTATCATCAAGCGTTAAACGAGCTTGTTCTTTATCAAGTCCTAACTGGTCTAACAAGAAAGGATGGTCAATTCCTTTAACTAATTGAACTTGTTCCATATTAGAATTGAGGGCATTTGATAATTGTTTTTCCTGACGGAAATCCAAGTCTGTATTTTTTATATCAACGATATCACCACGAACAATTTCTGTTTGGTCTTTTAAAGGAACAAATCTTGAAGCGGCCAGTCGAAGTCCATGATTTTCAACAGATTCACTAGCATCACCATTCAAATTAAAATAGACATGCCCAGTTGGATTAAACACAGTGTCTTTATCAGAAATGGCCTCATAATGAATTTTCCACTTATTGTCATCATCAAAAGAGTGAGTTACTGACATTTCTATTTTACCAGGATAACCATTTGTTCCGTCATTAGAAACTAAGGAAAATTTGACTTGAACTTCAGCTCCTAAATCGGTAACTTCATATGTCCAAAGTTTAGTATGAATACTTTCTTCCCCACCATGTAAGGTTTGAGGGCCTTCATTTTGATTTAAGATATAATCTTTTCCAGAAATTTTGACCAAACCATCCTTAATTCTTCCTGCTGTGGGTCCAACTGTTGCACCAGGATAGGCATCTTTTTCTAAATATTCTTTAGCTGAATCAAAGCCTAGAATCAGATGCTTTCCATCTTTTTGCCAGTCAACAATCCGAGCGCCGAGATTTGTAAAAGAAATTGTGACACCTGCTTTATTGGTTAGACTAATTAAGTCACTTCCTAAGCCAAAATCTCTTATTTTAATTTCCATGATATTTCCTAACTATAATGACCTTTAATCAAATTTTAAAAATTCTACTGACAGATTTACTGATGACCTTTTAAACGAATTTCATCTTTTTATTTTCTATCTTACAAAAGCTGTCAGTAAATTATTTACCTATTTTAAACGTTCTTCGAGTTCTGCAACAATTTCTTCGTGACGTTTTTCAGTCAATTTAACTTTGAATAAATAAATTGCTAAAGCGATAATCATCAAAATGGCTGGAACTACAAATGAGTAGAGTTTAAATGTTGCCACACCGTAAGTGTGACCAGAGATATATTTTGAACCTGTCATTCCTGCTGAAATTGCCACAAATCCATAGATACCATTTGAGAAAGCACCGGCAATTTTATCAAGCAATGGACGCATGGCAAGCGTTACGGCTTCATTACGTACTCCATTTTTCCATTGACCATATTCTACCGAGTCAGTAATTGTCATTAATACTGACAAGAAAACAAGTTGATATGGCGCAGTTAAGAAGATTAATCCAGCAACAGTCATTGCTACCGAACTTCCTAAAACGAACAAGAGATAACCAAGAAGCATTGAAATGATTGCTCCAGTCAAAACTTTGCGTCGTCCAAATTTTTTAGCTAAAATCGGAAACATTGGAACGAGAATGATTGAACCAATGAATCCGACAATTCCTGTAATTGAATAAAGACTAGCATTTCCAATAACAAAAGTAAAGTTCAAAATCAAAGTTGCTGTTGTTGCCACATAAGCAATGGCAAATAAAATATATGAAAGTGACAACCACATTAATTGGTCATTTTTTAGGAGCGCTTTAAATACATCCAATGTATTTGTTTTGGTTCCTTCTTGACGAATAACTGATTTTTGTTCTTTAGTTCCCCAAGCGGTTACCAAAGCCGAAATTCCTTGGACCAAAGCGGCAATAACACCAAAAGCAAAGAATCCTCTTGCTCCTTGAGCATGTCCACCTTTAGTAAAGAAAATTGTGATTGGAATCGCTAAAATAGTTGCCCCTTGCGCACCAATTGCTGAGCCAAAACGGGCGAAAGTTCCAAGTGTTTCACGTTCAGAATTTTTTTCTGATAGCGCTGGAATCATTGACCAGAAGGCAATGTCTTTGAATGAATAAAAGGCGTCAAGAATAATAAAGGCAATGATGAAGACAATGGCAAATAATGTACGATTATCACTTTTTGCTAGTCCGAAGAAGTCTGAAAACATGAGCATAATCATCAAAGATGACATAATCCCACCAACAACCAACCAAGGTTTAAATTTTCCCCATCTTGTGTGGGTATTATCAATAATTGAACCAATGATTGGGTCAAAAATAATTTCGATTAAACGAATAATAACGACTAAACCAGTGACTAAAGCAATCATCGCATCCTCATGTGGTGTGCCAGCAAACATTTGTGCCGTTACAAAGGCGATGAAGAATGTACTAATTGAATAATAGTAAACATCATGTCCTAATGCGCCAAAAGCGTACGATAAACGTTGTTTCATTTTTCCCTCTTTCATGGGGATCCTCCTTTATACTAAATCTACTTAATTCATAAGTAAATCTACAAAGCTACTGTTTTGCCTTTTGAAACGAGTAATCCTTGGTTGGGAAAACTTTTATTTTGGATAAGTTTTTAAAAGCGAAACAGTCTTCAATTTCATTTTGAAATCGCTCACATTTAGAGTATAACACTTTGATTTAAGAAAGGGTTTCCAATTTCAGCTTATCTTTTGGAAACCCTTTCTATTTTGCTCTTTTTATAAAAAAAAGCTCGATATGACTTGATATCGAAGCATTATTGTTTTAAAGTATAAATGGAGTAAGCATCAATTAGAACTCTTGATAAAATGGATAATGAGAGTCTACTATGAACATCTAAATCAAAATAATTCACCTCAAGACTACTCTTGTATCCAATCAAACTTATATCCGAAAGATTGGTCAGACTGGTATTAGCATTAACAGTTAAGGATAATATTTTGGGATTTTGTCCTTTGGCAATATTTAGAGCATTTAAAATTTCTACTGTTTCTCCTGAAAGTGATAAAACGATGATTAGGCTTTTTTCATTAACAAAACGGGCATAGTAAGCCATGTATTTTGAATCATCATGCAAACTGACGGGCTTACGGAAAAGTTGCAACTTTTTCATCAGTTCGTCAGCAACGTTTGTTGATAAGCCTCGTGAAAAAATTAAGATTTCCTCTGATTCTTGAATCAACTCCACAGCTTTTTCAATTTCTTCAGCAGAGATATTTTCTATTGTTTTCAAAAGTTCTTCTTGATTTTTAGCAATAGCCCCCAAGACTTCTTTGGAAAAACCATTGATTTCAGGAAGTTTTTTCTCACGAATCGAATATCTAAATTCACCATAACCTTCAAAACCTTTTTTTCTTACTGTTCGATTGACAGTTGAGAGAGAAACATGAGCCAATTCTGCCAATTCTGAAATTGATAATTGTGGAATTTTCTCATAGTTTTCTTGAATAATTTGCCAAGTATAGGATTCAGCATTGGTTAAATTGGACATATTTTTACTCCATTGATTCGCTTGTTGTTATCAAAAAATGTTTTCTATCCTAAAATTATAACATTTGACGCTTACATTTGCTATAATTCCCTGAAATCGTTTTATATTTCTATTTTTAAGGAGAAAGTGATGACTTATATTCCCAATCCCACTCGTTATAACCATATGATTTATCGTCCAGCTGGAAAATCTGGTTTATTATTGCCTGCTCTTTCATTAGGACTCTGGCATAATTTTGGTTCGGTAGATAATTTTGAAAATGCGAGAGACATGATTCATACGGCATTTGATTTAGGAATTACTCATTTTGATTTGGCCAATAATTATGTACCAAAACCCGGTTCGGCAGAACGTAATTTTGGTCGTATTTTGAAAGACGATTTCCAAAAACTGCGTGATGAGTTAATTATCTCAACTAAAGCTGGTTATCTAATGTGGCCTGGCCCCTATGGAAACTGGGGCAGTAAAAAAAGTTTGCTGGCTAGTCTTGATCAATCTTTGGAACGCTTGGGACTTGACTATGTTGATATTTTTTATTCACATCGTCCTGACCCAAATACACCGATTGAAGAAACAATGGGGGCTTTAAAAAGCGCTCTGGATAGCGGAAAAGCACTTTATGTAGGTTTGTCCAATTATTCCGCCAAAGAAACCGAAGCTGCGGTCTTAGCGGCTGAAAAGTTAGGCTTTAAACTCTTGATTCATCAACCTCGTTATTCAATGCTAGATCGATGGATTGAAGATGATTTGCAAGAAACTTTGACGGAGGCGGGGATAGGAACAATCGCCTTTAAACCTTTGTACCAAGGACTCTTAACCGGAAAATATTTACATGGTATTCCTGAAGATTCGCGAATGCGTGACCCTCATTATGCAACTTTGCATGATGACAGTCTTACGAAAGAAAGATTGGAACAAGTCCAAGCGCTTAATGATTTGGCTCAAAGTCGTGGACAATCTTTAGCTCAAATGGCCTTGGCCTGGGTTTTACGAGAAAGAGATGACAAGGTTCAAGGCATCACTTCTGCTTTAATTGGCGCAAGCCGTCCGCAACAAATCATTGAAAATGTGGCAGCTTTAGAACATTTGAAATTTACTGACGAAGAATTAATTAAGATTGAAAAGCTCTTATAAAGAACAAAAAAGTTACTGACAAATCTGTCAGTAACTTTTTATTTTCTAAATAAAGCTGTCAGTAAAATTAATAGCTCAATCGGTCAATTTTTACACCAGTATATTCGTGAACAGCATCAATTGCATGATGATAACGTGTTAAATATCCTTCCTGATCACGGTGATCTCCTTCGTCATCTAAAATAACAACTTTATCCATTAAACCAAACTCAGCTAATTGACGCATCAATTCTTCATGGAATTCATGACGTGATTCTTCCCATTCCATATGACGAAAGCCGTCATCAATATATTCTGTAATTGGTGGAATGACTAAAATTAAATCCATTCGTTCATCTGCAATTGTTTTCTTGAATAGAGGTTCAAGCTGCTCGAAATCTTCTCTAGGTAAGTATAATTTAGCGTACACTCTGGTCACAATGGCATCAGTATCTAAAAAGACAATTCCTTGGTTAGCAGGAGAATTGACTTCGCGAGAATTTGCATCATATTGACCTGTAATCATTCGAGCATAGTCATCCATTTTCAACTCATCATCATCAATATTAAAAGCTTCTTCATATTCTCTAGCGTATTCTTCTGAAAACGGGGCATTAATGGAACGTGCCAAACGGCGAACAAGGGTTGATTTACCTGTTGAAGCTGAACCCATGACGGTTACAATTTTCGAAAAATGTCTTCTAAAGACGCGATTAATGTGAGTCCAGTGTTCTTGCGGATTTTCTCTAATTTGTGTAGCTGATAGTGAAATATCATGTCTGTCAGCAATTTCAACAGCATATTGATTCCCGTCAGCTGGAAATCGTTTCTTCAATTCTACTGCGTATTCTAATTCGCCGACATAAAAAGTGACTGATAAATCTCTCTCCAATGTATTATGATGAATCAATTCAAATAAACGATTTGCCCATTCGTCCCAACCATTAGGCATTTCTGGTAAATCATTTTCATTAAGCATCGAAACTTTAATATTTTCTTCATCATTAAAAGCTTCACGCAAATAACGAAATCGTTTCTCAAGAGGTAGGCCAATTTGGGCACCACGGTCATTATCATAACCGGAAACGACAAGCAAGACCCCGTCATTCAAACTTGCACATTTATAGATTTGTTGCTGATGCCCCGTATGCAGAGGAGCAAAAGTTCCAAAATAAATACCGATATTTTTTCCACTTAATTTTGATTTTGAAATATTATTTGTGAGCATTTCGTTTATATCCTGTTTTCATATCAACAATATTCGTCAATTCCTTACCATTTGCATAGGCATCGAGATTTTTTTCCAATATTTTCATAAAGCGACGCCATGTTTCAGGAAGAGTATAACCGCCCGAAGCATGAGGAGTGATTAATAGTCTTTCTGTATGCCAAGCCCGGTGACCTTTAGGCAATGGTTCTGGGTCGGTCACGTCAATTCCTGCCCCAGCAATTTTTTTAGACTCAAGAGCATCACACAAGGCTTCTAAATCGACATTTGTTCCCCGACCAACATTTAGGAAAATAGCATTTTCTTTCATTAAATCAAATTTTTCTTGATTAAATAATTTATAAGTTTCATGGGTCCCAGGGACACTTGAAGCAATAATATCAGCTCTCGGTAAAACTTTGTCTAGGTCAGTTTCGGCATAGACTTCATCAGCAAATTCTTCATCACCATAAACAGTTCGTTTGACTGCAATGACATGACCTCCCAAAGCTTGAATCTTTTGTGCAAAGTGACTTCCAATATCACCTAAACCATGAACCAATACTGTTGAGCCATAAATAGATTGAATCTGACCAATATTTTCCCAGATTTCTTTTTCTTGTTGTTTTTGATAAAGGTCAAATTTTCTTAGAAGAACGAAAGCCATTGTTAGTAAATGCTCAGAAATCGTAAGTCCATAAGTTCCTGTTGCATTTGTCAAAACTACCTCTTGAGGAAAATTTGCTCCTTGAGTATAACCATTGGTTCCAGCTGATAAAAGTTGGAGCCATTTTAAATTTTTATATTTTGCTAATAAATCAGGCTTTGGCAGACCAACTAATACTTCTGTTTCCAGAAAATCTGATTCTGTCAGCTCTTCTTCTTTTTTAAATTGAAACTGGTAAGCTTTATTTTTCTTGAAAGCCGCTTTTGTTTCATCTGAAAAATTTAACCAAACATTTTCTAAGGCAATTGCTTTTATCATTGGGACTCCTTTGTATAAAATGAATTTTAAAGACTACTTAAAGAGAATAAAGTCAAGCCTTGTTTTCTTTATCTTCTTTCTTTGATTATAGCACTTTGCCTTAATTTTATAAAAAATAGAAGTTTGACAATTCTGAAATTATCAGTCCTAAAATGATATAAAAGAGAATTTCAGCAAAAATTCTCTTTTTATTTTTATTAAGCTCGTACTGTTTTAGCAAGACCTGTTTTTTTATCATAAAGATTAATCAAACCTGAGCCATTTTTACGAATCATATCCCCTGCTTTAACCGCAAAAGGAACATCAATATGTAAAAGGGTCATTGGGTTTGGTGCACGGTCAATATGTTCATCTGTTTCTGCCAAACGAAGATTTTTGACCACTGTTTCCACGTGGCGGAATCCTGGGCCATAAAATTCAATTTGGTCACCTTCTGTAATAACATTTCTTTGACGAATTGTAGCTACCATTGTTTCAGCATCAAAGTCAACAACTTCTCCGACGAACTTGTACTCAGGAATTTTACGACGAGCCCCAAAGAGTTGTTTATTTTCATCAGGCGTTCCATAATAAAAGCCAGTATCTAATTCACGTTGAGCTACTTTCCATAATTCATCAACTAAGGCTGGTTTTATTTCTTCAAAACGTTCTGGTGATTCCAAATAGGCATCAATAGCTGCTTTATAAACGTTAGAAACTGTTGAAACGTAGTGAATTGATTTCATTCTTCCTTCGATTTTGAGCGAATTAACTCCATTTTCAATCATATCAGGAATATGTTCAATCATTGACATATCAACGGCTGACATTGAAAATTCTTCAGTGACTTCACCGGTAATCGATTTTCTCTCGCCAGCAAATGGCATATCATATAAATCATATTTCCAACGGCAAGATTGTGAACATCCACCGCGATTAGCATCACGCATACTCATATAATTTGACAAGACACAACGTCCTGAGTATGAAATACACATGGCTCCGTGAACAAAAGCTTCAATTTCAACATCAGTATGTTGACGAATTTCTCTTAACTCTTCTACAGAAACTTCACGCGCTAAAACTACGCGTTCAAGTCCTAAATTTTTCCAGAATTCTAAGGTTTCATAGTTAGTAGCAGACGCTTGTGTTGACAAGTGAATGGCCAAACCTGGTGCTTCAGCAGCGCAGATGGCAATCAAAGCAGGGTCAGAAACGATAACCGCTGAAATTCCTAAATCACGTAATGTACGGAACCATTCGCCCGCCCCTTTTTCATTCCCTTCATGTGTCACCATATTGGCTGCTACATAAACTTTAGCGTTGTGGGCACTTGCATAAGCGACCCCTTCAGCCATTTCTTCAAAAGTAAAATTACCTGCGCGTGAACGTAAGCCATAGGCTTGTCCACCAATATATACTGCGTCTGCGCCATAATCAATAGCGACTTTTAGTTTTTCGAGTGTTCCTGCTGGTGCAAGCACCTCTGGACGTGTTTTTGTAATTGACATGTTTCAATTCTCCAATTTTCAAGATTGTAAGTATTTTGAAAAGGCTCCAAAAAGAAAAAATCTTAGTCAAATTTATTGTCAGTAAATTTGCGAGCCAAAACTTCTTTGTTTCTTTATTTTACAGGATTTCTTGCCAAATTTAAACCTTCAAATGTGACAAAGTTCTTTGACATTATGTTGCTTATCTCTCATTTTTACTGACAGAATTATTGATAAAGCTTTTTACATTTCTGTCAGTAAATCCTCTATTTCAACTTTATTTTCCTGATTTTCTCATATCATTTATAACGAAAAGAATAAGTGCCCCAATAATCAATATGAGCGTCAAAATTATTTTTTCTCTTGTTCCTGGGTTAAAGAAAAAAATAATGAGCCAGACAATCAGTATTAGCACCGGAAAAAAATATTTTGAAATTTAATCATTATTTTCTCTCCTCAAGAGTTAATTAAAAGTTTTATGAATTTTCTTTAAAATTATTTATAAATGATTTACGAACCTTTGACAATAGTTTTTCATCAAAAAAAAGCTGTCAGTAAATTAACAACTTCTTTCCTTTTTTTATTTAATGGCATCTTTGTCCAAATCATAGAAACCGTGTGATAATGTCCGTCCTGCTGGATGTATTTTTCGGATTTCTTCATCTAGTTGGAAAGCCTTAAGTTCTGTAAATTCGCCTGCTTCAATCAGCTTTTTAGCTTCTACAAAAAGTTTGCTTATCGCTACAAAATCTTCACCACGAGTAAAAATTCCATCCAATTTCCAATGGTCATAACCCATTGCTACTAAATCTGAAAGTTCTGTCATCATATCTAAATCATCATTAGCAAAAATATGCGTCCCGTGATTATCTTCAAAGATTGAATAATGTGTATCAACTTTCTTAGGTTCAGAGACAAAAAGATTTCTTTCTCTGTCTTTGCCTTTTTCCTCAGTCTTGATGAAATTATAATAGTTTTGCACCAATGGACGTTTGCTATGATGAATCACTGTTGCACCATAAACTAAAATTTCGCCTGGTACAGCTAGTTCATCGGTCATATCAGCAAGTTCTTCTTTTGGCAATTCACGTGCAAGAACAGCTTCAATTGCCCCTTGTTTGGCCCAAAAATTAACTTGGCGGGCAGAAGCAACCATGGTTGAGGCATCATAAGTAAATGGTAACTCATATTTATCACGTTGCAAAACAAAAATCACACCCGCATCGCCTACTGCAATTCGGTCAGCTTTAATTTCAACTAAGAAATCTAAAAAATCTTTTATTTTTGCCATCATCTCTGTATGCATCAGAGCATTGACCGCGACAGTCACTGTCTTTCCTGCATCATGTGCAAGTTCTGTAATTTTTTGAATCTCTTCGTTGGTTAAGGCAGTTGGTACGCGTAAACCATAATTTTTTTCACCAATGTATAAACGGTCGACTCCAGCTTCGAGCAATGCTTTAGCTTGCTCTAGGCTTTCTGCCGTAGAAGTAATAGTAATCATAGTGATAATTATATCATATTGTTCTCTTACACGTTTTTTCTAATTCATCCTCTTACTAAAATTTACTACTCAAAATGATATTTATTCATAAAAAAGTATAGGTTAATTTTATTTTAACCCAAACTAACCTAAATGGTAATACATTTAAATTCTGGGTAACGTAAACCTGTGCTTTTTATACTATAATTGATTACATAATATAGGAAAGTGCTAGAAAATTATGGAATTAAAGAATTTAAAAGATTTTTATGAGAAGCAAGAATATGTCGATTATAACGAAAGTAAAAGTTTTGAGCAAAGACAAGTCAACAAAAGAATTGAAGAATTAAGCTTCTTCACTAATATTGCTGTTTTCTCAATTTTTCTTGTTTTTACTACTTACATTTTGGTGAGTTTATTGGCAAGCTGGATTGCTATTCCAGTTTCTATTGTTCTCTCGCTTGCTCTTTATATTTCCGTGAAAAAAGGAATTGCTAAAGCGATTAAATTTATGATGAAATAAAAACTGCCTAATAGACAGTTTTTTTTATTTTATTCCAATTAAAATTTGCACATGAATTCTCGCTGTTTTTGGCGGATTTTCCTTTGCAAATTTTTTTCTTTCCTCAGAAACTGACCATTCTAATGGACTCATCAATAAGAAATCTTGACGCAAATTTTCTGGAATTTCAAAAGTATAATCAATTGTTTGTTGAGTATTCTTAGGAAATTCTTCTTTAAAATGCTCAATAACTGCTTGATTATCATAATCAACTGGAAGTTGATAAACTTCTCGCAACTCACGTAAATAATTTCTGTCAGGAATAATTTTAATGACCCGGCCATTTTCTGTCAGAACTCGATGAAATTCTGCATAATTTGAAGGCGTAAAAATATTCAAAATTACTGACAGACTTTCGTCAGCAAAAGGGAGATTAGTTAAATCAGCTAAGGACAGAAAACTTTTCGTATCTAATTCGGTTGCCATTTCAATTCCATCTTTAGCAATATCAAAAGCAAACTTCGCGCCCGCACCCTCTAGGAGTTCTAAAAATGAACCTTCACCTGTTCCAACATCAAGTAAATTTCCACTGACAAATGATTTTTGAATTTCTGTCAGTAAATTTTGATACATCCCTGCTTGAATTAGGCGTCTACGTGGTTCAAACATTTTACGCGTATAATGCTCTGTGTCAGCTTTTGTTTGTAAAAAACTAACATAACCTTTCTTGTTTAAATTATAAGTATGATTATTTTCACATTTTAAGGCATAGGCTGCCAATTGAAATTTTCCATGACAAATTGGACATCTCAACATTTCCACATTTTCTTCTAAAAATAAATAAGCTTTTTCAATTTTTTTTAACATAGTTCTATTTTATCACAGCTCCCCATTAGAGCCAAATAGAGGATAAAATACACGTTTTATACAATTATGCACTAAAAACACGACCCATTAGACCACAATATACATGTTTTTAAACGTAGTAAAAAGCGTAAAAAAATACGAACGTAGTAAAAAGCGTTAAAAAAATGAACAAATTTTTGTCAGGCAAGGGGCTGTATATCCACGATATACGGCTTTTAATTTTGCTGACTTTTTGTATAAAAGCGTAAAAAAATTATTAAAAAATGAATACCCTCCCCCCTATACTTATACTAGGGAAACCACACACATAGGTCTCATCTTATGCCACAGACCAATTTTCAAAAGTTTTTTTATGAGACTAAATCGCTCAACCATAGGAATAACAAGCATAATTGACCCCCAAAAGTTATACACCAAAAATGAGAAAAATAAGGTAAGTTGCTTTGTGAGACATGCTACCAACGATTATTAGTGCTAAAACGACGTAAAAAAAGGCAAGAAAGGGAAGTGTTTTTCCCTTTTTTTGCCTATAAACGTGATTAAATCAATGTTTTAGTGTTTTGACCCCCCCTATATAAAAATTTTCAAAATTGGGTTTTCACGCAAGACGATACCTATGTGTGTGCTTTCCCTGTAAAAATATACGGGGGGAGGGTTAGTATATTTTATTTGAGATATAGTCAATAATTTGATCATTCTCAATTAATTTTCCATGACTTGCATTAATCCCATAAAAAATCTTTTCATCATAACTTTTGGCTTGATTCTTATATATTTTACTACTTGAAAGTGCACTAGTGAGAGGTACAACCCCATCGCCGTTATTCTTATAGTTTCCTGCAATTGAGATCATTCGCAAGCTATGAGGGATTTTCCCTTTTTTGTTTATCATGCGTCTTAACATATCTGTTTCGGTTAACGAAGAACTATTGGGATAAGGGTTGGCATTTGAATCAAGATAATTATATGGTGTACCCAATGTGATAAGGTTTTTCATTTGTGATGTTGACTTCTGTGTCATTTTTTCCAAGTAGATTGTCCAGACTAACCCTCCATTTGAATACCCCAATGCATTATAAGAATTGAAAGAATAGAGCTGATGAGCTTTTTTCATAGCTATATCAGTCCATTCTGCCTGTTTCTCTACCCCTTTTTCGGAACTATCGGAAAAGCTTATTACAATAAAAGGAGCAATAGATTTTTTGGTTAAAGAAGATGTCCATTCTGTAGTGCCGTCAGTCTTAACATTAATTTTTAGAATGTCTCTCTTCCCAATCTTCTTCGTTATCATGTTCATAAAATTATCAAATTGATCTCCGTCCCCATTGGTACCTGGTATTAAAATAAGTGGAACTTGTGTGCTATTTACTTTTTGTTCGGCTGTGTTTTTTGTAGATTTATAAAATATTATTAGTGAAAAGAGGAAAATCACTGTCATTACAATAATAGTCTTTGTCTTTGTCTTTGTCTTTGTCTTTGTTTTTGTTTTTATTTTTATTTTTAGTTCCTCCTATTTGTTAATGTTATTATCATACATTTTTTTGATATAAGTTTCTATTACTAAGGTTCCTTATTTAAAACTTTAGCTTTAGATATAATTTCTTTTACTTGCTTAATGATTGGGTTGGTATGATTTCTAACAGTACGTTCACTTATCGAGTAACGACTTGCGACTTCTGATAGTGTTAAGCCTTTCATGTATCTAAGCCTGATCATCTCTATCTCATCCTCACTCAATGAATCAAACAGCTCTGTCATTGTATTCAATACAATGCGCTGTGGTGTGAGGTTGTCTGTGCTGTCTATCCTATCCGTTAAGCGTTTCATCCCGCCCGTAAAATAAAGCCTAATATTGAATTTAACTTCATTCATCATGTCATCCCTCTTAAACAAAAAAGTACCTCCACAATTAGAGATACTTTCCTGTACTATTATACCACTGCCCATCTCTGGGACTTATGATAGTTCTATTATACCATATTAAAGGCTCTATTTAAGTGCCTCCCCTACTTATCGGCGTGGGGTATAATAGCCAGGATAGTTTGTAATCAGCCCCTCCTCAAGCAAATACTCCATCAATTCATGTTGAAATGTAGAACTAATCAACTGAGCCATTCTAAAGTAATAAAAGTTTTTGGCTTCAACTAACGGATGGAGAGCATTACCAACGGATTGATCATAATTGTTTTCTTTCAGATAATCCACAATCTCAATGGCTTTATTTCGAGCTTCTTCCACTTCTTTACCATAAGCTTTTAATTTTCGTTTTAAAGTATTATCAATTAATCCCTCAATTAATTGAGATTCTGTTGGGCTCAAATATTCTTGTGAGCGATTAGCCTCAGTTTTAATGGCATAATTGGTTTCTTCATTATTCCAAAATTGATGAAGTGATTCTTTTTGCTTGGTAAGATGTTCCGTCAGTTCATCAAGTAAAACACGAGCATCTCGTTCTTTAGCCATTTGTGCAAGAGTCGCATCAATATCTGGCTGTTGTTTATCTACTTTCATATTCTCAAGTTTTGTGCTTAACTCATTGACTAAGGCTTGGGTTTTTTCAACGGCTTGAACCAGAGGAATTGATTGTGCTTTTAATTCTTTTGTTTTTTCTTCAATATGACGAATGTCCATTATTATTTCTCCTTATGATTAGTTGGTAGTTGTAGGTGTAGGTGTAGGTGTAGCTGCAGTATGAATGTTTCCCTTTTGATCTGAGATCGCTGTAAACGAACCAGACACAAAGGCTTCTGTATCCGTAAGCTGAACATCAAAGCGGTCAATCACACGAATTTTAGTCGTATCCGTTTCAAAGGCACCCCCTCCAATATTGGTTGGAAGTAGTGACATATTTTCACGGTCAAATAAAGTCATGGCTTGTTTAAAGTCTCCATAATAGAGCGGATAAAGCGGACTGCTTGCTTCTCCACCACTTGGAAGCCAATGATCACTGATTTCAACCACTCGTTTTCCTTTGATTAAATAGCGATCAGGTTGAACGGGGTCAGGTTGTAACAAATAATTCCCTAGCGCATCTTTAACTAAAGTAAGTTGATTGAGTCCGCTCGTGTTGGTAATTAAAATAGAAGTTGCTTTAATTGCTGGATCGACTGCCGTATTAATCATAGTGATAATATCATCAAAAGTAGAGAGCGCTGGTTTTTTAGGGGCTGCTTGCATGAGTGAGATGATTTCTTTATTACGAGAAACGACGACTTTCTTAGCAATCCAACCCGTCAACCATGACATAATGTTTTCGGCACTATCTTTAAGTAGGGAGTTGGTCGCTGTTGTGATTCCTCCATAGCGCCCAATTTGATATTTAACAAGCTTAAGATTGGGATCATCATTGGCTCCAATGATTTCATCTTCGCTATCTAGTTTTGTGAGTGGGGTAATATTTGTCCATTTCTCATAAACTCGTGAACCTGACGCTGTAGTCACATTTTCAACGTTGACATATTGCTCCATCACATCATACTGACGCTTTAAAACATTAATGGAAGTTCTTAGATCTTGTGGAATGGTTAAACCAGCCGCTTCGCCTGATTCATCTTTAGAGGAAGTGACTAGATTTGTGATTTTAGAATCGCCTCTCATTAAGGCTTTGAAATCTGAAATGAAAGATTGATCGGTTTGGTTTTCTCCATTTCCTAAGGGAAGTTGTCCGCTTGAGCGAAGATGAGCAACTTGCGTCGATTGTGCTTCGACGACTTGATTTCTAAGTGCATCACAACGGGCTTGTGCATGATCTCTCTTTGCGGTTAAATCTCTTAAGGTTTGAGCTGAAAAGTTTTCATTTTTGAGCATTTGATTGATTTTATCATTATAATTTTCTACTTTTTCGCCTGCTTCAATCCACAGCTCATTGAGTGTATTTAGTGTTTGATTCATTGTATTGATTCCTTATTTTCTATTGGTAAAGATACCAATTTATCGAAACTACAGATAAGGCCTGTATTTCATTACGTTAATTGCGCTTTTTATAAATGAGTTAAAACAACTGATTTTGTTGGAGACCTTGCTCGCATTTTTACTCCTTTCTTATTCTTCTAATTCAAATCAGTAAATTCATTTTGTCGGACATCGTGCTTTTTTCATGTTTTTATTTCCTCTGATAAATTCCTAGCGAAGTAGGAAAAATACGGTACCACGGTTTCAATTGGCTATAATCGTTGTTGTTGAGCTATTTAAGCCGATACCACTGCGGTTTCAGTGTTACCGTACATCGGTGTCATTTTCTCGTTTTCTTACGTAAATAACCTTTGGTCATGCTTTTATGCTTGTCATCATCCCAATGAAATAAACGTCTAAACAGTTCCGATTCATTCGCTCGGTGCAAATCTACAGCTCGATTAAAACCTGCACCACTCGGTCGTCTGCTTGTTTTTTCCCATTCTTCTTTAATATAATCAGGTAATTTAAGTTCAAACTCTCGCTTAGTGAACGGTTTTACGCCCTCAGTATCGCACCATGCACGGTATAAACTACTTAAAAATATAGAGGGTAAGAAGTCGCTGACGAACTCCTCAAACATATCATTTACAAAGGCCAATACATTGTCATTAGAGATTTTAAAGTCATCTAACAGCCCTTGTGTGGCTTTTGGTTCGTCAAACTTCTCAAAGTTAAGCGATAAAGCGATTTTAAGCACGTACTCTAAAACGTCTTTGCGTTTAATATAATCATCTTTGATTTTCCAGTTGTCATTATCTGCCGTGAAAGACTTGTTAAAGGGAACAATAAGCAACCGTCTGTACGTTCCGTTTGACTTGTTTCTGAACTTAGGTAAGAAATTAGTCGATTGAATAACTAGCTTGTTAAATACTGCCAAAGTTGGTTGCTTTCCTTTCGCTTCAATCGGTACTGGGTCGCCAGTAACCACGCTGAAATAGTTCCCTGCATTGTCTAAGTAACTGACTTGGCTGTCATCTCCGATAATACATGTTTTACCCACTACTTGAGAAAGGGCGAACCGTTCAGAAAACTGTTCAGCTTTGACACTTGCGACGTTCTCACGTCCGATTAAGTTCATGATGAGGCTCTGAAAAGTCCCTTTTCCGTCATTTCCTTTACCGACGAGCCACACGCCTTTACGATAGGAATAGTTGCCGTTGGTACTTGCGGAAATAATCTGCCATAAAAGGCTAACAAGCTCTTTATCTCCACTCATTAAATCAATTAACCAGTCGTCTACGTTCCAGCCGTTAATATGAGGTACTTTTGCCTTGGCATTGTACTTTGTAGCAATCGTTGAGGTAAATACGTACTTAGGACTAAATGGCTCTAATTGTTGTGTTTTCTTATTGAAAATACCGTTCGCAACTGGGATAAGATGAGCTTCTGCGGTTTGTTGTTTAACCTCTGCTAAGGTTTCAAGTTTGAACAAGACTTCTTTTGACCGTGCCTGACTGTATGACGGCTCTAGCCAGTAAATGAGCCGATGAAAGAAGTTTTCATTTGTTTCATATATCCCTAGTTCAGGGTTATAAACGCCTAACAGTCCGCTTTGGTGGTCTAGTTTGATGACTTTGAGCGTTTTATAAATGATTCTTGCTGTCTCTAAAGGAGTTAATGATTTCGGTGACTTGCCGTCCTCTTTAGGTGTACTTAAAAATAAGTTACGGTGTTCAAAGAATAGTTTTCTAACGGCTTTAAGCGTTTGAGTATGTGCTTTGACATAATCAGGGTTATTAATGATTTCTTTTTCTTGCTCAATCCAATCAAGGACGGCTTCGCTATAAGCTGTAATACTTACGCTTTTTATTCCGCCCTCGCCATATTCCGTGAAGTCCTCTATTTGAGGTTTGGGACTTCTTACGTTTCCCTGTGGCGTTTCTGCCACAAGTTTATCTAATTGGTCAGCCATGAGTTCCTTTCTATCTCATCTTGAATACACTTTTCCAAATGGTCGCCAGCTCGTCATCAGGTAAGGGCGGACTGGTTCGATTGTTAAAGGTTCGCAATAAGTCCATGCAACTATTGTTATCAATGCCAATCTTTCTCCAGTAGTGGAGAATACGGTTCGTGTCATTGTTTCGATTCCCTTTTCTTGCGCCTTGGTTGAATAGTTCCCACATTTCAGCGCCATAAGTTCGACTGCCTAGCGTTGTGTTCTGTCTTTTTTGTGGTCGCTGTATCATTTCAAGTAACCAGTCAGGACAATCGCAAAGACTATCGAAAGTTAAAGGCTCGTTAGTTTCTGTATCATTCAAAGGCATATAATCGCCGTCTGTACGTTTGCTCGGATATATGGGTGTGAAGTGTGTTTTTATCTCTACGCCGTCCGCTAGTTCACTGACAATCGGCTGATTAAATAGCTCTTTCGGAACTTTAAAGAAAACGTGCAAGCCGTTGCCTGTGGGTGTCTTTTCAACATAGGTACTTAATATTTCGCCCTCGCTGTGTTCATTCCACAAGCGACTGAATACAGCTCTGCCATTCTGTCCGTTTTGGTGTTGGTCTAAGTCAATGCAAATCAAACCGCTGTTTCTAAGATTAATCATAATGTTGCGGTTTGGTATTTCATCAAACCATTCACTCACTGTGATTTCGTCAAGAGTTCCGCTTGAAGTTCCTTTTATAACAGCTCTCTCGCTTTTACCTGCTGGATAACCAGCGATAACAGAAAAGCCACGACTAATACAGTTTAGGGCTTGTTCTTTTGGTGTCAATCATCAACCTCCAATCGATACTCGCATTCATCACAAATTTGTCGCTCTTGATAGGGAATGACTTCATTTTCTTTTAGTGGTTTACCGCATAAATAACAATTCACTATGTCAGTCCTCCTAATCAATCATCTTATCAAGCCATTCCAAATCTGCACGCCTATAGCCTGAAACAGCATCATGAATCGAAAAGCCCATTTCTTCTTTTTTAGTGATTCCCGCCGTGCGTTCAGCTTCATCAGTTGGGATAAAATAGCCTAATCCGTCAATCGTACCAATGGCACAACGTTTCTTTTGTAAGCTAGAAATACGACTTTGTAGGGTTCTCAAATCAATATTCAAGGATTGAGCCAATACTTCGCCTCTGATTGCTCTATCAATCCCCTTATGGTCTGCCAGCATTTTAATAATGTTTTGATCAAGCTTTTGTAGTTCTCTTAATTTCATGATTTCCCCTCCGCTTCGTCATAAGTTCCCCATATAGAAATAATGGTCTTGATAAAATTCTCTATGTCTGTGCTTTGTCTTGCATCAGCTACCAATACATTAAGTAAGATACTGACTGCTTCAAGATTTGATATTTCATCAAACTGTGGTGTAACTGCGAGTAAATCTTCGCCTTTGTATAAGGCTTCAATTGTAATGGCTTTTATTTCAGTATCTGGTTGAGTTTTCAGCATTTCGTAAGCTTTGCCACTCTCCATAAATTCAGAAAGTGCTTGTTGTTCATCATCACTCAAATTTTTTAATGTCATTTTCTATTTTCCTTTATCTGTAATTTGATAACAGCAAGCTCTTTTCCCAAAACTGGGCTTACTTGCCTGCATAAGGCTTTCTTTACTCCACTTGGTAAAATTATGCCTGTACTCGCTTCAAACTGCTGTATCAAGTCATATTTGACCGCTCGTGCGTTGTGAATCATCTTAAATGGGTGTTTGCCTATCGGTCTAAAACTATTCCGTCCGTACCGTTTTATAGCCGTATAACCTTGGTGGTGTTCTATCATCTCGCTACCTCATCAAATAAGCTGATTTCTCCGCCCTCTTTTTCGCCCTCAAATCGGACACCGTGCTTGTATTTACTAACTTTAAAGCTATAATCAACTGTGCCTGTGTTTGCATTCAATGGGTCTATTTTTTCGATTTGCTTGTCTGTCAGCTCCGTGTGATAGGCTTTTAAGTTTTGCATGCCTACGCTATCAATACCAGCCACATAGGGACAAGCTCTAATAATATTTGTCATTTTCTCAATCCTTTAATAAATTTGCCTTGCCTGACAAGTTGCTAAGTATCTATGATGATGAACTTACATATATCATCGATTAAATAGTAAATAAGTGAAGTTTTGTATCTTGGTTTATAGCGATTCAATCCTTTATCTTCCCAAGTATCAAGTGTGCCGTCTGATATATCCATTTCTTTTATAACTTCTTGCCTAGAAATATAAGGCAATTTTCGCTCTTTTTTTAGTTCTAACAGCTTATTTGCATACTGGTTAAAATCTGTAATCACAGAATCAACTAAACCACGAGCCACAAGGGTTGTTAGTGTGTCTTCATTCATGGAGTGCCTCCGTTTTTACGTTTAGAGATAACTTCCAGCACTGCATAAGTCAGTCTGTCTTCATTTATTCCTAGCTCATGAGAAAGCTCTGAAACATCTTCGGAACTGATAATATCAAAGGCTGATAGAACTGTTTCTTTTGATTTCCTACGTTGTCTTTCATGGCGAATACCACGGTTAAAAGCTACGTCATAAAGGTATTCATAAGCAAAAATGCGCATCCAGTCTTGCCAATTTTTTTTATTTGCGGTGTGATAGTCCATCAAGATAATCTTTTTCTCTATGATGTCAGCTAATTGCGCGACGCCCTCTGTAACGAACCCCTTATATTCTGTTTGTTTAATTTCTTGCTTAATGCGGTACTTTTCAGCAATTTCATGAGAAATTTTCATCTTAAAAGGGTTGCCTTTTTTAATATAAAGGATTCTGCTTGTTGGTATCCGTCCACCTTTGATATCAAATGAAAGTATAGTTTCGTCTTTGCGACGGTAAGCTCTTAAATTAAATGTTTTGAATTTCATGCTTTACCCCTTAACCTTTCGTCATGTATCTAGCGTATGAAGTTACGTTTTTAAACGTGCGTTCTAAGCCTTGTTTCGTCCAAACCGTCCAAGTATGAGCGATTGGGTCAAACTGCACTTGTGCGCCTGTGCGTATGCCGTGAGTGGGGTAAATTACGTCGATTATTTTATTCAATTGTTAGCTCCAATTCTATAAATCGGGCGAAAAATGGTACAAAAAAACTCCATTTCTCGCGCCTTAAAAAATGCGTGTTGAAAAAGAGTTCACTTCTTGATATAATTTATTTATCGAGTGAAACTCTCGGTGCGGACTACTTAACTTCAAACTTTGGTCGGGGAGAAGTTTAGTAGTTTTTTATTTTACTTTTAATTTGTTTACGCCATGACGTACTGCTTCAGCTTTAGTTATCCCTTTTTCTCGGGAATAATCGCTGATTAGTTTTGCCTGTTCAGCATTAAAACTTACAGACATCCTTGTTTCTTTTGGGTCGTTGGTAGGTCGCCCTACACGTCTTTTTTCTTCCTCAGTCAAATCCTGCACCTTTCTTACTAAAATTGCAAGTTAATCAGTACTCATTTGCCTAAGCCGTAACCCTTGATTAACCTTACATATATAATTATAACACCACTAATTATATATGTCAAGAATTATTGCACCACAAATTAAAAATAAATCATTTTTCAAGAAGTTCACTCTTATTCAGTTTTCAAAGGTCAATCAGCTTTGATTTTGCTGATAATTTTTGTTAGAATGGAGTAAAGCAAAGCCACGAAAGGCTTGCCTTACTTAATATTTAAAGTCGTTTTGATGGGGATCAGTTACGGCTTTTTTGTTGTCATTGTGGCTTTAATAGCTGTTTTGATAGGCTCATAATCAGAACCAGCTTCAATCATTGCTATTACGATACTTTCAAGCATTTTGTAACGTTCCATTTCCTCTGAATTTAAGAGGTCTAGGAGCGTTTTTTCTTTTCGCCAGTCTGTATCTCTAGCTTGTATCTGCTTTTTAGTTAGTCCTGTCACAGTAGTAGCAAGCAAACTTCTAATAATGGTGTGCCATGTATTACCATGACGTGGAAAGTGTTCCCACTCAGAAATAGCTTGATGAAGATTAACACCTTTTGGTTTCTCGACTGCTCTTGCAATCTTGCGAGCTTGTAACTCATTTCTCATAGCTATAAAAGCAGCAGCTAAATCAAATTTGAATTGCACAACTGCTGGTGTATTTCCTAATAATGGAATAAAGAATAAAGTTTGTTGTTCGTTGAGATGATAAACTTTTCTTGCGTTTCCTCGGTTGTTTACACGGATTTCAAATCCGCGTGAACCTTTCTTCATGGAACTTTCAAAGTGCCATGTCAGCGGTGCTATTTCTTCAAGTTTCTTTTTATATTTACGAACCAATCGAGAAACTGAATCATAGATAATATCTGTCTGTTCAGCAATAATCTCGGTAGTCGTATAAAAATCTTCATTATTTGCTTTAGACAAGTCTAGGCTGTCAAATAATACTAATGGGGTCATTTATCCTCATTTCTACGTAGTTTAAAGACATTGCGGTCTGTTAGGTCAGCAGTTTAGAGCCATGCGTAGGCTGTGGAATCAGCAAAGATACTTACAAGGACGTGAATACCTTGTGTACGTTCGTTAGATAGAAATTACTCATAACTATCAACGATTGTTCTCTTTGATGATTTATTTTTTGTCGTTCTGAATTTGTGTACTTTTTGAGCTAATTTTAACGGCTTCAAAGACTGCCGTTTCATCTACTCCTATAATTTTAGCTATTTTTCTAAGTTATGCAATACTAAAGCCGTTTTCTGGGTCTTTTTTCTTATTCCAAAAGTTCCATTTTTTCAGTCCTAATTCTTGTTGGACAAATGAAATCATGAAACCTTTAGATTTAATAAGCTCGTCTAAAGTCATATTAAATCTCCTTCGTTTCGTTTATGTGTACTATAATAAACTATTTTTTTTGCATTGTCAATTAAAAAGGTACGCAAAAACAAAACTTTTTGTGCTATAATATTTTTAATAAAATAAAAGGTGTAAGAGAATGAATGATATAAAGTTTGCTGAAAACATCAAAGAGTTCAGAAAAGCTAGAGGGTTTTCTATGGAAGAACTCGGAAAAAGGGTAGGAAAAGCAAAATCATCTATATCGGCATGGGAAAACGGGAAAAGAACCCCTAAAATGGGAGAAATTCAAAAGATAGCTGATGTTCTAGGTGTTACAAAAAGTCAATTATTAGGGATTGAGGACTCAAGTAAAGATGAATATATTTATGAAGAACTAAGGCGAATATGGTTTGAGTTCATTTTTAGAAAGAGTGTCAAAGAAAACGTTGAAGTGGCGAAAAAAGCCGTGGAAATAATTGCATCGGTATGTCAAGATAATCTAACAGAATTCGACAAAGATTTGTTTGATAAATCTTACGAAATCAACAAAGCTCTAAATCCTATTTCAGATTTCAACAGTTTAAGACATAGCTCGGTAATGAAACTTATAGATGACGATAAGGAATAAACCAAACTCATGTAAAATTTATAATCGAAAAAATAAGAAGTAGAGCTTCTACGGCTATCATCACAACGCCTATGACGAGGCGTGTGCGTTGCTGTATGAGCTGTGCTGGTTTGATTTGGTGGGGTAAAAAAAGGAGGAAACATGAAACTATCGGACTACTTAAAGAATATTGATAACCTAGATGAAAAAATGGAAAAGGCTGTAATTATAGCTGAGTATGAGAAAATGTTTGGAGAACACTACAGACTACCACAAGAACAGTTTACTGACCTGATGGAATTACCTTTGCCAAAATTAAGAAGAGTTATTCATGAAATGAAAAAAGCAATAGATTAGAATTTTAATAGTGCTAAAGTCTATATAGCTGTGAACCTCAACATTTCTCAACATGCTAATAAATGCTAAGGTTCAAATATATAAAACAATTCCTAAATTTTAGGAATGCAAAATAAAAAGCGCTTTTAGAGCGCTTAGAGTTTGAGAGGAAAATAATAATGTCTGAAAAAGGGTATGTTTACGCTTTGGAAAACAAATCATTCCCAGGGATGATAAAGATAGGGCAAACCAAAAATTTACATAAACGCCTGAAGCAATTTAATAATACAGGAATGCCAGACAGTAATCCTACACTATTACTTTTTGCTTTCAGATTAGAGAACTATCAAAAAGCTGAAAGACTACTTCATAATGTCTTTACAGACAAAAGACAATCAAGTAAAAAGGAGTGGTTCACGGTTAGTTTTAATCAAGTTAAATCTGCTTTTTCGCTACTAGCAATAAATTCTGAAAATGAGCTAATACATCCTAGTGAGTATAACTCAGAGATCATTAAAAAAATAATTCCAATTAAAGAAAGAAAAATTGGGCAACGTCCAAACAGAACTTTTGATTATTTAAATATTCCAATTGGTGGACGACTTGTTTTTAAGGGAAACAAAAACTTAATCGCAAGAGTGACAGACAGGAGAAATAGAGTTATTTGCCCTTGTTGTAAAACTGAGCAGTCTTTATCAAGGGCAGCGATTTGTTGTTATGATGAAACTCATCAGTTATTAGATTCTCAAAAAGGCCGAGATAGAAATGGATTTGCTTGGTTTGAATATAACGGTTTACAGTTAGATAAAATAAAACCAGTGGTAAATTCTGAATTACTATAGTGCTTAATTAAAGTGTTTCCACTCACTAAAAATGGATAAAAGGAGAAAAAATGCCATTAATGAAACTTGATATGATTAAAGATAGCTATTCAACTGATGAAATTACGCAAATACTTGAGATCTCTTATCGGGTCATGTTAGAAGCTTTTGAAGCACCCGAGGGAGACCGCTATCAAATTGTAACTCAACATGAAATATTTGAAATGCAGATACTTGATACTGGTTTGGGAGTAAATCGTACAGATAAAGTAATAGTTTTTAGTTTAGTCACTCGCCCACGAACTGTGGAACAAAAAGTTAATTTTTATAAAGAATTGGTTTCTAGATTGAATGAAAAACTTGAAATAAGGGCAGAAGATATAATGATAAATTTGACCGTTAATAGTGATGAAGACTGGAGTTTCTTTGGGGGAAGAGCGCAATTCCTTACAGGAGACTTATAAAATACTTGCTTATAACAGTCCAATACCAGTATGCTAAGAAATGCTAAGGTTCAAATCTATATAGCAAGTCCTAAATTTTAGGAATGCAAAATAAAAAGCGCTTGAGCGCACGCGAAAGAGGAAAATAAAGTGGATAATATTACGAACGAATCAGATAACCTTATTCAAATTTTTAGTCATAACCCATTAGCACTTATCTCATGTATTATATTGGGTATTGGCCTTCTATTTACTTTTGCTAGTAGACAGTTTATTTTAGTTAGAGTGCTTTTAGGAAATGTAAGTTTTATTAAACAACGAATTCTTGGAGTTATTTTTGGAATAGTTGGTGCCTTATTACTTCTTTTTGCAACAGGTAACTTGAATCTTTAATAAAACAAATCACTTGCTCAGCTAATTTTATATAAATATATATCGGCAAAGAGACTTTGATTTGAGAAAAAGAGGTGTGAATATAGTACAACACTTTTTCATCTCGTGTTGTGTCTTGGAACGAAGCGGAAAGGAATGATTATAACAATGATAACAAAAAAAGAGATAAAAGATCGCTTTGAAAGAACTTCTGGAGGTATTTTAAGCGGTGTAGAAATAATTACTGATAAAAATACTGGCGTACAATATATGGTGGTTAATAAAGATTCTGACGGTTGTGGAATAACACCGTTGATAGACAAGAATGGCAAACCACTGTTAGCTAAACCAGATTCTGAATCGCATTTTGATTTATATTAGTATATAAACTCTAGATAAATTTTGGGATTATACCCTGATAAGTCAATTTCATGCCAACATTTGCCAACAATTAACAAGTGTACTTTTAGGTACGCTTGTTCAGTATGATACTGACAGCATGTAAATTTTGTATGTTGCTAGAATTTGCTGTGTATTTGTAACTACGGAGCTATAACATTTTTGTTTTGAATGGGTACACCTCAAAGTTACCCCTGACCGACGTGATGTCGGTATAGACTTTGTCTAGTGTTGATAACCTCCACAATTTTGAGGGCGTTAAAATCTTTACACCCTGAACCGCTGTCAGTTTGCTTACATTTTGCAAGTAACTGACAAGCTAAGTATTAACGAAGTGATTTTTCCCTCCGTTAATCGTCCCAACTTTCTGCCACAAGTGGCAAAAACGAAAATTTCGTTGTTGTTATTAAGGGGGTCGTGATTCTCGACTCCCTAGGTAGTAACGATTCGTTCCTCCCTTTTTTAATAGCTCCGACAACTCCGAATACTTTCTCACATTTTTGTGATTAACCTTGTCTAAACTTTGTTAGTGCCAAATTGGCACAATCTCATTTTTATTTATATGTTTTTGGTTTCACTTTTTTCGGAAACCAAGAATAGGATATGAACATTTTTGTACAAATCTCTATAGGTTCGCTCTAATCTACTCTAAACTACTCTAAACGCATAACAGCCAATTTTGCCGAGGTCAGCAATAATGAAGATATTGCATAAAATGAAACAACTGGATTTAATATAGAAAATAAAAAAAGCGCCCTAGTTTGAAATAGGACGCTTAACGCAAAACTTCATGAAAAGTTTATGTTTGGAATAAATAGATTATACAACATATTCTATAATTTGTACATTTAAAAGCCACACCAAAGAGTAGCTTTATACTTGAAAGTAATGACATCTCAAAATCATTATACTTTCATCTTACACTTTTTTGTATTGGTTTTCAAATTAGAAAATAACAACATACTCATTACATTTTTTATTAAACTACCTGAGGTCGCATTTTACGACTATTGCCACAATCTAATTAGGGCAAGTAACTTTTTTACTTTACCTTAACTATCAGAAATTTACGAAAGTTCATATCTGTGAAAACCAAAGGTATGAATATATTTTTTAATTCATATCATCCGTGACGGAGTATTTCAAACTCCTCAATATAATCAAAGTGGCTTATATCCACTATAAAATTAGAAAGAATTTACACCATGAAAAAAGACGACGTTATCAAACTATCAGACGGACAGACTGCCACAATTGTTACTGGCGATGAATCTACAACTTTGCAAAATTGTTATATTGTTCGGCTCGAAAATGAAGATATAAGAGTAGTTGATAGAAAAACTCTAACGCTTGCGGAATCATTGAAATAATAGTCGTTTATAACAAATTCCCCCCTTTTTCCACCAATTCCATAAGTAAATTATTGAATCTTTTTTTACTTAACCCCAATACGTGCAAACCTGAACCACGTTAAAAGCTGATAGGAGGAAATATAAATGTTTAAAGCAATCAAAGAAACAATTAAAAGTTTTATTATATTTTGGGCTATTAAAAAATTATTTAGTTTTGCTTGGCGTTCTTTCACTTCTAAATAACTATCAGTCTGTTTCTTATAGTTGTTACCGTTGATACTTTATAATTACTCTTCTTTTAGAGAATGGTATCACTATAAACCCTTTATTTATATAGCTTTATAATACTTTGTTACCGTTGATACCGTAAAATATACTATATCAGTAGAGAATTTAATAACTCTATAAACTAATAAACCAGTTAACTAAATATCTCTAATAATAATATTTCTCAATCCTCGTACATGCCTTGCCTGACATTAGTACAAAATGGAAAGGAAGAAATAATTATGAATATTAAAGAATATATAAAAAAAGACGGTACAAAGGTGTACCGAACTAACGTTTATTTGGGTGTGGATAATCTCACAGGTAAGCAAGTAAGAACAAGTGTAACTGCTAAAAGTAAAAAGATGTGTGAAACTAAAGCACGCCAAGCTATAAATAAGTTTATCAATAATGGGTCTACAATTGCAAGGGAAAAAGTGGTTTTTGATAACTTTGAATCCTTGGCTTTGAGTTGGTTTGAGAGTTATAAGCTGACAGTTAAGGAAAATAGTATAAGTGTTGCTGATAATTACTTACGTAATTATATACTGCCTCCTATTGGCTCGTACAAGCTCTCTAAGATAACGCCAATGTTATTGCAGGAACTTGTCAATAAATGGGCTAATAACGCAAATACAGCCGAAATAATCAACGGTAAGCGTGAGCGAGGAAAATGTAAGGATTATAAGCTACTTCTTAACTTCATCAAACGTATTCTTGATTATGGTATGCAATTAGGAGCTATCGAGGATAATTCAGCTATAAAGGTTTTCCCTCCTAAGTTAAAGACAAGGACAGTTAAAAAGATTAAGTATTTTGATAATGAGGAGCTAAAACAATTCTTGTTGTATCTTGATACTTTAGAACCAAGCACGGACAATCGAAAGAGTAAAACTTTATACAAACTACTTCTTGCAACTGGCTTACGTGTAGGGGAGGCTATGGCTCTTTCTTGGTCTGATATTGACTTTAACAACCATTATCTCAATGTGTCTAAAACTCTAATTCAACAAAGCAATGTGATACAGGATAGCGCAAAGACAAAAGAGAGTAATCGTTCTGTGTTTTTGGATAACGACACTATTGAAAGTTTAAAAGAATGGCGGAAATATCAAAATGACGGTGCTATATCTTTGCATGATTCTTTAGTTTTTTCATATCATCAAAAAATGAGGTCTTATGAAATAGAGAGACAAAAATTAGTGAGACACTTCAAAAATGCTG